>NZ_CP141117.1:0-3356760 GCF_035231185.1 Microbacterium plantarum
GTGTGGAACGCGGTCCTCGACCTGCTCGCCGACGATGACCGGGTGACCCCGCAGATGCAGGGGTTCCTGAGTCTCGCTGTGGCTCAGGGCGTGATGGGGGGAACGCTCTACCTCGACGTTCCGAACGACCTCACCGCCGCCCAGCTCAACAAGCGCCTGCGCCAGCCGATCATGGAAGCGCTCGCACACGTCCATGTCGAGCCCGGTGCCTCGAGCTACCGCGTCGTCGTCAACCCGGAGCTCGCCGACGCGCACCTCACGGCGCCGATCCCGGTTCAGTCCGCGGCTGCGCCGGCACCGCTGCGGCCGGCCGGCGAGGAATACGTCGAAGCGCCCGTCTCCACCTCGCGCCACGACACCCGGCTGAACCCGAAGTACACGTTCGACAACTTCGTGATCGGGCAGTCCAACCGCTTCGCCCACGCGGCCGCGGTCGCCGTCGCCGAGGCTCCCGCCAAGGCCTACAACCCGCTGTTCATCTACGGCGACTCGGGGCTCGGCAAGACGCACCTCCTCCACGCGATCGGTGACTACGCGCTCAACCTGTACACCGGCATCCGTGTCAGGTACGTGTCGAGCGAGGAGTTCACCAACGACTTCATCAACTCGATCGCCAACAACCGCGGCTCGGCCTTCCAGGCGCGATACCGCGAGGTCGACATCCTGCTGATCGACGACATCCAATTCCTGCAGGGTCGCGCCGAGACGCAGGAAGCGTTCTTCCACACGTTCAACACCCTCCACGATCACGACAAGCAGGTCGTGATCACGAGCGACGTGCCCCCTCGACACCTCACCGGTTTCGAGGACCGCATGCGGAGTCGCTTCGAGTGGGGCCTGATCACCGACGTGCAGGCACCCGACCTCGAGACCCGCATCGCGATTCTGCGCAAGAAGGCGCAGTCCGAGCGGCTCCTCGTCCCCGACGACGTCCTCGAGTACATCGCCACGAAGGTCTCGTCGAACATCCGCGAGCTCGAAGGCGCGCTCATCCGCGTGTCGGCGTTCGCGAGCCTCAACCGGTCGAACCTCGACATCTCCCTCGCACAGACCGTGCTGCGCGACATCGTGGATCAGGATGACGCGAACGTCATCTCCCCCACCGACATCATCACGGCGACCGCGCAGTACTTCCGACTGTCCGTCGACGATCTGTACGGTTCGAGCCGTTCGCAGGCCGTGGCCACCGCACGACAGATCGCCATGTACCTCTGCCGCGAGCGCACCAGCCTGTCGCTGCCCAAGATCGGTCAGCTCTTCGGCAACCGCGACCACACCACCGTGATGTACGCCTACAAGAAGATCAGCGAGCTCATGAAGGAGCGCCGCTCGATCTACAACCAGGTCTCCGAGATCACGTCGCAGCTCGGCCGACGCTGAGCTCAGCTTGACAGGGGTCGCGCCACGCCCCATCATGCCGTTCTGCACAGTGTGGAAAACCTGTGGATAACTTCGATTCGTCGTCGAAGAGTTGTGAACGAATCACACATCTCCTGTGGATCGCCGCTCGACAGCGATCCGAGCGCGGCCGACGTCATCCCACGATCATCCGCAGCCGGCTCACAAGTTACATCCGTGTGGTTCCCGTGTCCCGACTGGTATCCACCGAGTTGTCCACAGTTTCCACAGCGGAGATGAAGAAGACAGTTACATCTAGAGAATTTGCGATTCGATCACCTCGACGGCGGTGAGGCCGGTCGCAACCGTGCTTCGGGAACCGCTCGGGTTGGGCACTAGCATGGGAGAGCTTTCATCCACGACAAGGGAGCGCCAGTGAAGTTCCAGGTCAATCGCGACGTCTTCAGCGAGGCTGTGTCGTTCGTCGTGAAGCTCCTCCCCCAGCGCAACCCGCAGCCGATCCTGGCGGGTGTGCTGATCGAAGCCACCGAGGCGGGTCTTTCGCTGTCGGCGTTCGACTACGAGGCGTCCGCACGCACGACGATCGAGGCCACCGTCGACGACCCGGGCACGATCCTCGTGCACGGTCGTCTGCTGTCGGAGATCGCCAGCCGCCTGCCGAACGCGCCGATCCAGATCGCCGTCGACGACGACGGGATCCTCCTCACCTGTGGATCTGCGCGCTTCACGCTCGCGTCGATGCCGGTACAGGAATATCCCGCGATCCCCGAGGTCTCGGGCGAATCGGGTGTCGTGCCGGCCGAGGACTTCGCCACGGCGATCTCGCAGGTCGCCTTCGCGGCGTCGCGCGATGACGTGACTCCTGTGCTCACCGGCGTTCAGCTCGAGGTGAGCGGCACCCAGCTGAGCCTCGTCGCTACCGACCGTTACCGCGTGGCGCTCCGCGACATCCCGTTCGACAGCGGGATCGTCGCCGACGAGAACACCACCACCGCGCTCGTCCCGGCACGCACACTCACCGAGGTGGGCAAGACGTTCGCCCACTCCGGCGACATCACGGTGTCGTTCTCCGGTTCCGGCGACCGCGAGATCATCGCCTTCACCGCCGGCAACAAGACGGTCACGTCGTTGCTCATCAAGGGGAACTTCCCGCCGGTCCGCCGCCTGTTCCCCGAGGCGACCGACCACCACGCCGTCGTCAACACCGGTGAGCTCATCGAAGCCGTGCGGCGTGTCGCCCTCGTGCTCGACCGTTCGGCTCCGCTGCGTTTCACGTTCGGCGCCGACGGGGTCTCGATGGATGCGTCGGGCACTGAGCAGGCACGCGCGACCGAGTCGGTCGACGCGACGCTGACGGGCGAGGAGGTCGTCATCGGACTGAACCCGCAGTACCTGCTCGAGGCGCTCGCGGCCGTGAAGAGCGAGTTCACGCGCGTCACCTTCACCTCGAGCGAGAACGCGAACAAGCTCAGCCCGATTCTCATCACCCCGCAGACCTCGGGCGGCGTGGAGTCGTTCAAGTACCTGCTGCAGCCCAACCTCCTCCTGCGCTGATCGCCCCGATCACGACCACCTCGGTGGGACTGTCGGAGACGAGAACTAGGGTGATCTGATGATCGTGGAGCAGCTGAGCCTGGTGGACTTCCGCAACTACGCGGCTGCCGAGCTCTCTCTCGCTCCCGGGGCGAACGTGTTCGTCGGGCGCAACGGTCAGGGAAAGACGAATCTCGCCGAGGCGATCGGCTACTTCGCGACGCTCGGTTCCCACCGAGTGTCGCAGGACGCACCCATGGTGCGCGACGGCGCGGATGCCGCCTTCGTCCGAGCCCGGCTCGCTCACGGTCAGCGACGGGTGCAGCTCGAAGCGCAGCTCAATCGCACCGGCTCCAACAAGGCTCGCGTCAACGGTTCGCCCGTGCGTACGGCGGAACTCCCCCGCTACGCGCAGGTCGTCCTCTTCGCACCGGAAGACCTGCAGATCGTGCGCGGTGATCCGTCGGCGCGCCGAAGATTCGCCGATCAGCTCCTCATTCAGCGTGCCCCGCGGCTTGCGGGCGTCCTCGCCGACTACGACCGCGTGCTCAAGCAACGCAACGCCCTGCTGAAATCCGCCCGCGCCCGCGGTGTCCGTGGAGACGGGCTCTCGACACTCGAGGTATGGGACGACAAGCTCGTCTCGCTCGGCACCGACGTCATCCGGGCCCGTCTGCGACTGGCATCCGAACTCGCCGGCCCGGTCGCCCGCGCCTACACCGCCATCGCCGGTGCCGACCATCGACCCCAACTCCAGTGGGCGCTCTCCGTCGGCGGAGCCGATCCGGAAGAGGACGACTCGCCTGCCGACGCCGGCATCGCCGACGCGGCGGCGATCGAGCAGCTCTTCCGCACCGCCCTCGCCGATCGTCGCAGCGCGGAGCTCGACCGCGGCATCACGCTCGTCGGCCCGCACCGCGACGACCTGATCCTGCGCATCCGCGATCTTCCGGTGAAGGGCTACGCGTCGCACGGCGAATCGTGGTCCGTCGCCCTCTCCCTCCGCCTCGCGTCGGCCGAGCTGCTGCGCGCGGAGTCGACGCTGGGCGACCCCATCGTGATCCTGGACGACGTCTTCGCCGAGCTTGATGCTGATCGGCGCGCGCGCCTGGCCGGCATCGTCGCCGACTACGAACAGGTCATCGTGACGGCGGCGGTCTCCGAAGACGTTCCGTTCGGTCTGCGCGCGCGCACCATTCGGGTCGAGGCGGGCACGCTGCACGAGGATTCCGATGCTGCCGTCTGACGAAGCGCCGGAGACGATCTCCACGTACCTGCGTCTGCGCGGGCTCGAGCCCTCGGGCCGGTGGAAGAAGCGCCGTCGGCAGCGGACGGACGACGACGAGAACCAGCCCTTCACGTCCGGACGCGACCCCAAGGGACTCGGTGACGTCATCGCCGACCTCACTCGTCAGGCCGGGTGGGATGCCCAGCTCTCCCGCGAGGATCTCGTGCTGCGCTGGGCGGAGGTCGCCGGCGAGGAGACCGCGCGCCACGCATCCCCCGTCGCGCTCTCCGACGGCGTGCTCACCGTGCAGTGCGACTCGACGGCGTGGGCGAAGAACCTCCACCTGATGCGGACGGTCATCACGACGCAGCTCGTGAAAGCGTTCCCACAGTCGGGTGTCGAGTCGGTGCGTTTCGTAGGCCCGGACGTCCCCTCCTGGAAATGGGGCCCCAGAGCCGTTCCAGGCCGTGGCCCTCGCGATACCTACGGATGAGCCACGTCCCCAGTCATCGAATCCGACTTTCGTTCGCCATACGGGCGCTGAGGGCCGCGTGAGAGCGCCCGAACGGGTAGACTGAGCGGGACTGACCGAACCGATGTGGAGCGCTCGAAACCTATGACGTCTCAGAATCCCGACAGCGTTCCCGAAGACCCCGAAACCCCCGATTCGGCTGAGGAGACCTCGGCGAAGGTGCCCAACGAGTACGGCGCCGACGCGATCCAGGTGCTCGAAGGCCTCGAGGCGGTGCGGAAGCGTCCGGGAATGTACATCGGATCCACGGGTGAGCGTGGTCTGCACCACCTCGTCTACGAAATCGTCGACAACGCGGTTGATGAGGCGCTGGCCGGCTACTGCGACACGATCCACGTGACGATCCTCGAAGACGGTGGGCTCCGGGTGGTCGACAACGGCCGCGGCATCCCGGTGGATCCCCACGCCTCCGATCCCACGAAGTCGACCGTCGAGGTCGTGCTGACCGTCCTGCACGCCGGTGGAAAGTTCGGCGGCGGCGGCTACGCCGTCTCCGGTGGACTGCACGGCGTCGGATCGTCGGTCGTCAACGCGCTCTCGACGCGCTTCGAGGTCGAGATCAAGCGTCAGGGATCGGTCTGGCGCCAGACGTTCGCCGACGGCGGCAAGCCGCAGGCTCCCCTGGCGAAGGGCGAGGACAGCGACGAGACCGGAACGACCGTCACCTTCTGGCCCGACGGCGACATCTTCGAGACGATCTCGTTCGATTACGACACTCTTCGCACGCGCTTCCAGCAGACCGCATTCCTCAACAAGGGGCTGCGGATCACGCTGACCGACGAGCGTCCCGAGGCGGCCGTGGTCGTCGACCTCGACGAGGGTGGCTCCGAGTCGCAGCAGCGTCACGACGACTTCCACTACGAGCGTGGCCTCGTCGATTACGTCGAGTACCTGAACAAGCTGCGCAAGACCGAGGTGGTCAACGACGAGATCATCGAGATCGAGTCCGAGGACACCGTGCGCCACATCTCGCTCGAGCTCGCGATGCAGTGGACCACGAGCTACACCGAGAACGTGTTCACCTTCGCGAACACGATCAACACGCACGAGGGCGGTACCCACGAAGAGGGTTTCCGGGCGGCGCTGACGACGCGCGTCAACGCCTACGCGCGCGACAAAGGCCTCCTCAAGGAGAAGGACGACAACCTCACCGGTGACGACATCCGCGAGGGACTCACGGCCGTCATTTCCGTCAAGCTCTCCGAGCCGCAGTTCGAGGGTCAGACCAAGACGAAGCTCGGCAACACCGAGGCGAAGGCGTTCGTCCAGAAGATCGTCGGCGACCAGCTGACGGACTGGCTCGACCGCAACCCCGCCCAGGCCAAGCGCGTCATCATGAAGGCGGTGGATGCCGCGACCGCGCGTCTCGCCGCGCGCAAGGCCCGCGAGACCGCCCGCCGCAAGAGCGTCTTCGAGTCGGCGTCGATGCCCGACAAGCTCAAGGACTGCACGAGCAAGGACCCGTCGATCTCAGAGATCTTCCTCGTCGAGGGTGACTCGGCCGGCGGTTCGGCTGTGCGCGGCCGTGACCCCGAGACGCAGGCGATCCTCTCGCTGCGCGGCAAGGTCCTGAACGTCGAGAAGGCGCGACTCGATCGTGCTCTCGGCAACAACGAGATCCAGGCGATCATCTCCGCGTTCGGAACCGGCATCGGCGAGGACTTCGCCGTCGAGAAGGCGCGGTACCACAAGATCGTGCTGATGGCGGATGCCGATGTCGACGGGCAGCACATCACGACGCTGCTGCTGACGCTGCTGTTCCGCTACATGCGCGGGCTCATCGAAGCGGGTTATGTCTATCTGGCGATGCCGCCGCTGTACCGCCTGAAGTGGACGAATGCCGATCACGAGTACGTGTTCAGCGACAAGGAGCGCGACGCTCTTCTCGCCGACGGGCTCGCCAACGGCAAGCGCATTCCCAAGGAATCCGGCATCCAGCGCTACAAGGGTCTCGGCGAGATGAACCCGAAAGAGCTGTGGGAGACCACGATGGACCACAGCACCCGCACCCTGCGCCAGGTGACGATCGACGACGCGGCCGCCGCCGACGAGATCTTCTCGGTGCTCATGGGCGAAGACGTCGAGTCCCGCCGCACCTTCATCCAGCGCAACGCCAAGGACGTCCGCTTCCTCGACATCTGATCGAGCCGAGCGACATCGAGAAACTGAGAACGTATGTCTGACGAAGAACGTCCCGACCTCACGCCTGCCCACAACCACGGCAACATCGACCAGGTCGACCTCCAGGTCGAGATGCAGCGGAGCTACCTCGACTACGCGATGAGCGTCATCGTGGGGCGTGCGCTCCCCCGCGTCGAGGACGGCCTCAAACCGGTGCACCGCCGTGTCATCTACGGCATGTACGACGGCGGCTACCGCCCCGACAAGAGCTACTCGAAGTGCGCCCGCGTCGTCGGTGAGGTCATGGGTCAGTACCACCCGCACGGCGACAGCGCGATCTACGACGCGCTGGTCCGCCTCGTGCAGCCGTGGTCGCTGCGGTACCCGCTCGCCGACGGGCAGGGAAACTTCGGCTCGCCGGGCAACCAAGGTGCTGCGGCCCCCCGGTACACCGAGACCAAGATGGCGGCCCTCGCCATGGAGATGGTCCGCGACATCGACGAAGACACCGTCGACTTCGAGGACAACTACGACGGCAAGACCCAGGAACCGGTCGTCCTGCCCTCGCGCTTCCCGAACCTGCTCGTCAACGGTTCGGTGGGTATCGCGGTCGGTATGGCCACGAACATCCCGCCGCACAACCTGCGCGAGGTCGCCGAGGGCGCACTGTGGTCGCTCGAGAACCCGGATGCGTCGCGCGAGGAACTCCTCGAAGCGCTGATGTCGCGCATCCACGGCCCCGACTTCCCCACCGGGGCGCAGATCCTCGGCACGAAGGGCATCCGCGAGGCGTACCGCACCGGTCGCGGCTCGATCACGATGCGCGCCGTCGTCGAGGTCGAGGAGATCCAGGGCCGCAACTGCCTCGTCATCACCGAGCTGCCGTACCAGGTCAACCCCGACAACGTCGCGCTGAAGATCCGCGACCTCGCTCGTGACGGCAAGATCACCGGCATCGCCGACATCCGCGACGAGACGAGCGACCGCACGGGTCAGCGCCTCGTCGTCGTGCTCAAACGCGACGCCGTTGCGAAGGTCGTGCTGAACAACCTGTACAAGCACACGCAGCTGCAGGAGAACTTCGGCGCCAACATGCTGGCGATCGTCGACGGCGTGCCCCGCACCCTCCCGCTCGACGGATTCATCTCGTACTGGATCACCCACCAGATCGAGGTCATCGTCCGCCGCACGCGCTACCGCCTCAACGAGGCCGAGAAGCGCATGCACATCCTGCGCGGATACCTCAAGGCGCTCGATGCCCTCGACGAGGTCATCGCGCTCATCCGCCGCTCCCCCACGGTCGAGGAAGCGCGAGAGGGACTGAAAGCCCTTCTCGACATCGACGATCTGCAGGCCGACGCGATCCTGTCGATGCAGCTGCGCCGCCTCGCGGCGCTCGAGCGTCAGAAGATCATCGACGAGGCGACCGAGCTCGAGCTGAAGATCGCCGACCTCAACGACATCCTCGCCACCCCCGCGCGTCAGCGCTCGATCATCGGCGAAGAGCTGACCGCGATCGTCGACAAGTACGGCGACGAGCGGCGCACGCACATCCTCCACGGGTTCGACGGCGACATGTCGATGGAAGACCTCATCCCCGAAGAGGAGATGGTGGTCACGGTGACCCGCGACGGGTATATCAAGCGCACGCGGAGCGACAACTACCGCTCGCAGCACCGAGGCGGCAAGGGCGTCAAGGGCGCCCAGCTGCGCGCGGATGACGTCGTCGAGCACTTCTTCGTCACGACGACGCACCACTGGCTGCTGTTCTTCACGACGAAGGGCCGCGTCTACCGCACCAAGGCGTACGAGCTTCCCGAGGCCGGCCGCGATGCGAAGGGCCAGCACGTCGCCAATCTCCTCGCGCTTCAGCCGGGCGAGGAGATCGCGCAGATCCTCGACATTCGCGACTACGCCGCGGCGCAGTACCTGGTACTCGCGACCCGCGATGGCAAGGTCAAGAAGACCGCGCTGACCGAGTACGACACCAACCGCCAGGGCGGTGTCATCGCGATCCGCCTGCGCGGCCAGGACGACGAGGCCGGCGGCGACGAGCTCGTCAGCGCGCTGCTCGTCGACGAGGGCGACGACATCCTTCTCATCACGCGCAAGGGGATGTCGCTGCGCTTCGCGGCCACCGACGACGCGTTGCGCCCGATGGGCCGATCGACCGAAGGTGTGAAGGGCATCTCGTTCCGTGAGGACGACAGCCTGCTGTCGGCATCGGTCGTGCGGGACGAGGGCTACGTGTTCGTCGTCACGGACGGCGGGTACGCCAAGCGCACGTCGGTCGACCAGTACCGCACCCAGAGCCGCGGCGGCTTGGGCATCAAGGTGGCCAAGCTGAACGACGATCGCGGGGTGCTCGCGGGCGGTCTCATCGTGTCGGAGACCGACGAGGTCCTCGTGGTTCTTGCCAGCGGCAAGGTGGTACGCTCCTCCGTGGCCGAGGTCCCGGCCAAGGGTCGCGACACCATGGGCGTCGTTTTCGCCCGGTTCGGTGACGACGACCGCATCCTCGCCATCGCCCGGAACGGTGAGCGTGGACTGACCGAAGACGCGGCATCCGAGGATGCCTCCGCCCCGGATGCACCCCCGTCCGCGGATACCGAAGAGAGTGGTTCTGACGCATGAGCACGGTCGCCGACAAACTCGCCAAGAAGTCCACGAGCAAGACCAGCGCGAAGCAGGTCCGCCTGCGCCTCGTCTACGTCGACTTCTGGTCGGCCGTGAAGCTGTCGTTCCTCGCCGCGGTGGCCCTGGCGATCGTGACGGTCGTCGCCACCTTCCTCGTCTTCATGGTGCTCAGCACCACCGGTCTCATCGACCGGGTGGACGAGCTGTTCGTGGCGTTCTCGAACGGTGACTTCTCCATCAAGCAGTTCCTCGACCTGCCGCAGGTCATGGCGTTCGCGGCCGTCGTCGCCATCCTCAACCTCATCGTCATCACGGTGCTGGGCGCTGTCGTCGCCGGCATCTACAACGTGATGGTCAAGGTCACCGGCGGACTGTTGGTCGGCTTCACCTCCAATTAGTAGATTCCCGGATCATCGGGTAAAGTCTTGGAGGTTGCCGGCGCGTGAAGCGCGTCGGTACGGGGCTATAGCTCAGGCGGTTAGAGCGCTTCACTGATAATGAAGAGGTCCCAGGTTCAAGTCCTGGTAGCCCCACCCCGAACCCCCTCGGGGCCTTAGCTCAGCTGGTAGAGCGCCTGCTTTGCAAGCAGGATGTCAGGAGTTCGAATCTCCTAGGCTCCACAGACAAGACGCCGGGTATCCGTTCACACGGATACCCGGCGTCACTTTTTTCGTCGGCGCCGGGAAGTTCGAGCCGCAACGAGACGCGGGAGTTCAGGCGTGCGAGTGATCTGCTCGCTTGGTGCCTGCGGCCGTGCTTGCGATCCCGTCCATCACGACGGCGACGATAGTCCGCTTCAGTCCGCCGGAAACAGATCGACGAGTCCGGCCCTGACCGCCGTGATGAGGACCTGCACTCGGTCTCGTACATCCCACTTCTTCATGACGACGCCGAGGTGGGTCTTGACGGTGCTTTCGGACAGATGGAGCGCATCCGCGATCTCGCTGTTGCTTTTCCCGAGCGCGAGCTCGCGGAGTATCGCCGCTTCGCGGTCGTTGAGGCTCTCGACCGAGTGCGCATCGATGACGTCGTGCCGCTTGACGTCGAGTACCAGACGCTTGGTCATTTCGGGGGACAGGACGCCCGAACCGCTGTGCACCGCCGCGATCGCAGCAACGACCGCATCCGGCGGAGAATCCTTCAACAGGTAGCCGGCGAATCCACCTCTCAGTGCACGGGTGATGGCATCGGTGGTGCCGAGCGTCGTGATCGCGATGATCTGTGCGGGGTTTCCTGCGCGCTGCAGACGCTGTGCCGCCTCGAAACCGTCGATTCGCGGCATGTTCAGATCCATGAGCACCACATCGGGACGAAGACGCTCGGCTATGTCGACCGCGACGGCACCGTCCTCGGCGGTCCCGAGAACCGTCATCGACGGCGAGCGTTCCACGAAGATCGCCAGAGCGCTGCGCATGAGTTCCTCATCATCAGCGATCAGCACGCGGATCTCGGTCACGTCGTCGAGAATATCGGGGATTCTTCGGTACGAAAGTGCGACGGATCGAGACGAATGGGCCGCTCTCTTCGCGTGATGCTGGAGGCGACGACACCGGGGGAGGTGATGTGCGTGATTCACGGGATGATGGCGGGCGGCTTCTGGTCCGAACTCTGCAAGATGCTCGGAGTGTGCCACTGACACTGACACTGGCGCGATGTGGCGGTTGACTCGCCCGGGCCTCAGCGACGCACAATGGTCCTGTGAGCGTGGGGACGGTGAAGCGTAGCGACGGCTTCGGTCACGGGCTCCGCCACGTCTCGCCTCTCAGTCGTCCCGAGCGCATCACGCTGCTCACTCTCGCAGGTGTGCTGCTCGTCGCCGGAATCGCCATGCACGCGACCGCCGGGGATCCGTTGTCGACGGCCATCTTCGAGTCCTTTTTCACCGTCTCCCTGGCCGGGTTCGCTTTCTCGCCCCGACTCTCGGCTGCGGTCATCGTCGTTCTCCTCCTCGGCGCCTTCCTGGGGGATACGCAAGCACTCGCCCTCGTGGTAGCCGCTGTGGCGCTGGCCCTCGTGGTCCGCACGTGCGACCTTCGCGTCATACTCGTGTACGCCATGGTGTGGTCAGGCGGGCTCTCGTGGAGCATCCTCGCTGACGCGACGCCTGTCACCGAGGCGATCGTCCTCATGGCCGTGGGGGTGGTGTCGGCGTCCAGCGGGCTCATCATGCGCAGAATCGAGGCGGGGTCGCGCCGACTGCGTGAGCAGTTGGCGGAGCGTGCGCGGGCGGAGCACGAGTCCGTGATGGCGGAGCGTTTGCGAATAGCGGATGAGCTGCACGACGTGGTTGCACACGATCTGACGATCATCGCCATGCACGTCGACTTGATCGTCGAATGCGATGCGCACGGCACGTCACTCGACGCGATCCGCTCCTCTTCGCGTCGCGCGCTGGAGGACCTCAGGCGCGTTGTGGGGCAATCGCACGTTCAGCCCACAGAAACGACCTCCGCGTCGGTTTCCGAGTTCCGGGGCGCCATCGCAGACGGGTGTCACACGCTGGAACGCGCCGGGATGACCGTACGTGCGGATGTCGACGCCGTCGACGGGACACAGCTGCCTCGGATCGTGGACCTGACCTTGTCCCGGCTCGTGCGCGAGGCGACCACGAACGTGCTGAAGCACTCGAGCGGCACGGAGGTCGCCCTTGCGGTGCGGACGTCGCGGGCCGCCGTCGAGTTCGAGATCACGAATTCCGTCGAGGAAGGACGCAGAATCCAACGCGTACCATCCGGCGGGTTCGGCCTGGTCCGGATGCGTGAGCGCGTCTCGAGGGTGGGCGGACATCTCTCCGCCGCCGCGTCCTCGGGGGTGTGGACGCTGTCGGTCCGTGTGCCGACGGGTCACGAGAGCGAGTGACCCGACCCGCGGGCCTCTCCTGCGGTCGTACTTTCGTGCCATCTAATCGGCACTTCTGTGCGGATCCTTCTCCCACAAGATGAGCATGTGTTCGAGCGAGACCACCGTCGAGGTCGACACGACGCGTGTGGTCGAGATCGAGTGGGGGGCCGATGAATATCGCAATGCAGTCCGAGAAGGCGGCGAGCAGGCTGCGGCTGCGCCATGATCTGGTTTTCGCGCAGGTGCCCGGCGGAGCCCTGGTCCGGCACTCCGACGGAGGTTTCGTTCTGCGCGGGCAGACGACGTATCGGTGGCTCGCCAGCCTCGCCCCGTTCCTCGACGGCTCACGCACGGCCGAGGAGCTGGTGGCCGGACTTGATGAGTCTCGATCCCAGATGGTCGACAGTCTTCTCGCCGTTCTCCGCGACCATGACGCGGTGTCACTGATCGACGGAGACCCGGTCGACCCGACGGGGCCTCTTGCCCCGTTTCGAGCACAGATCGCCTACATCGACCATTACGCGAACGATGGTCTCGAGCGGTTTCGTCGCTTTCGCGCTGCGCATGTCACCGTCGAGGGCGACCCAGAAGTCAGCGACGTCGTCCGACGGGGCCTGCAGCGCAACGGCCTGCTCCGCACGGCGGACGCGGATGAGACACCCGCGGCCGGCGCCGCCGCACTGCGGATCGTCATTGACACCACCGGCGACGCCTCGGCGATCGCCCGAGCCACTCGTGAGCCCGGCAGCGCCGTCTACCCCGTGACGCGGATCGGAGACCAGGTCATCCTCGGCCCGATCACCCGTCCCGGTTCCGCGATCAACTGGGCTGCGGCGATGGCCCGGCTGACCGACAACGACGAGACACCCGGCTCCCTCCAGATGTGGCGGGCGATCTCAGATCCCGCCCATCGTGTGTCTGTGGCGTCCCTCTCGCGCGTGCAGCTGGGCATCCTCGGGACCACGGTGGCCTACGACGCTTTCCGCTACCTCACGGCGGCCCCACCGGCCGAAGCAGACGACGCGATCGTGATCGTCGACCTCACCACCGGTGACACCTCTCGCGAAGCGGTCCTTCCAGACCCGCGATCATCCGGCATCCGGCCACCGGATGCCGCCGAGGTCCGATCATGGCCAACAGCGAGGGACAGCGTCGACAACGACGTGGACTCCGACAGGCTGCAGCGCTATCTGCGCCTCGTCGGCGAGAAGGTCGGCGTCGTCACGGGATTCACCGACGAGCTGGTCGACCAGTCGCCGATCAAGATCGCGCGCGCCGTGCACCGGCGGTCGGGTACGTCGACCACGGTGCTGGGGTTCTCGCTGGACAACCTCGGAGACGCTCGTCGGCGCGCAATGGAGGCCGCCGCGCTCCTCCATGTCAGCAACGTCGGTCCGCGTGAGCCGCAGGAGTCGTCCGCATTCAGACGCATTCTCGCCACCGAGCTCGAGATCGCAACGGGTCTCGGCCCCGTCGAGGCCGACGACATGCCTCTCGTCCCCGGAATCACCCTCGGTGGCGAGCGAGTTCTCGTCCCCCAGGCAGCGGTGTGGTCGCGCCATGCAGTGAACTCACGCGGCGCGTTCGAACGCACCACTGCCGGCGAGGGAGCGGGTGCCACCCTTGCCGAAGCTGTAGCCGCCGGCCTGCTGTCAGCCGCAGCCTTCCGCGCGCTGTCCTCGCTGGTGCGCGAGGGCGACGTGCACGACATCCCCGCCGACGGTCTCAACGCGCAGAATGCGTACCTGCTCGACGCGGCTCGCTTGAAGGGACTGGACCCGGTTCTCGTCGAGCTGCCGCACACCGCGGTGGGGACCGTGTTGCTCGCGCGAGACCTGCGGTCCGGCGAGCACACGCTCGGCTCCGGGTGGGACGTCGATCAGGCCGCCCAGGATGCCTTGCTCCGACTCCTCGGCCGCGTGCTCGTGGCTCCGACCGGGGCCGAACCGGACCGGATGCTCATCCCGGATCTCGATGTGTCGACTCTTGCGTTGCGGACGGTGTCCGAGCCCTTCACCGGGTCGACCGAGGCGTCCCTCGACACGGTGGTGGTCGATACGACGACCGCCGATATCCGGGCGACGGGGGCGCTCCACACCGTGCGAGTTCTGCTTCCGGCCGACAGTTGACCTGCGAGAAGGGAGGAAGACATGGAGAACGGATTGCGGGCGGACCTCGCAGCACTCGAGACCGAGACGTTCGAGATCCTCGACAGCGCCGAGCTGCTGATGGACCAGCAGGGGTTCGCGTGGTCGAGCTGTTCGACGTCCAGCTGCTGTGGATGCACGACCTGCAGCTGCAGCTCGACGAGTTGCAGCGCCACGAGCTCGACATCGACGACCAGCTGCAGCCATATCGGCTGACCCGAACGGGCGCCACACGCCCACGCACAACCGGAAAGGAGGTGAACGAATGTCCCAGTTGAAAGCCCACATCGCGGTTCTCGAGGCGGAGACCTTCGAGGTGCTCGACTTCACACCCGCCGAAGACATGGCGGCTTCGACCAGTACCAGCTGCGCGTGCAGCACCACATCGACGTGCTCGTGCTCGTGCTCGTCGTGCTGCTCGACGACGAGTTCGAGCTGCAGCTCTACATCGTCGTGTGCGTGACGACCCAGACCAACGGAGAGGAGGGGTGACGATGAATCCCCTTGCACGACAGATCGCCGATCTCGAGGCGCAGACCTTCGAGATAGACGATTTCGCCCAGCTGTCGCAGGACGAAGCGCTCCAGTGGTCGAGCTGCTCGACCTCGAGCTGCTGCGGTTGTTCGAGTTCGAGTTGCGGCAGCTGCTGCGGGTGTTCGTCCAGCTGCGGGTCGACCAGTAAGTGATCTAGGCCGCCTCGGCGGCGATGGAGGAGAAATGACGGCACCCGTAATAGTGCGAGCCGCGGACACGGTACAGGCGTATCTCGACGCCCAGCCGCGACGGAGCGATCGCCCACGTGCACGTGTCCTGGAACTCGGCGCGACCGATGTCCTGGGAATCCACGGTGCCGTCGACACGACGCTGTTCCCCGAGAGGGAGGTCACAACGGTGCACCTCCACGGGCGCGACGCGTACGTGATGACAGGAGTCGAATCTGAACGAGCTGCCTGTGCTCTCTGCTTCCATCGCCGCTGGCAAGCCATTCGTCGGGAGGACGAGCGCGACGCTCTCGAGATGGCGGGAAGTTCCTGCGCGCTGCCGTCGGGCGTCTGGCTGACGCCACTGGTGCTCGACGCGCTGCAGCTGATGGTGGAAGACGATACCCGTGTCCGTCCCTCGACCATGGGGGAGACCCCCGTGCGCAGGCTGCAGCTCGACACTCTCGCGACCCGGACATTCCCCCTCCTGGCGGACCCCGATTGTCCCGCATGCGGCATGACCCCGGCCAACTCGCCGTCGCGGGCGGCGGTCCCGTTCGCACCCCGCCCGAAACCCGACGTCGACACCTACCGTCTGACCTCGCTGCGCGACTACGCCATGGACATCGACGTGTTCGCGAACCCGGTGTGTGGCGTGTTGGGCCCCCAGGCTCCCGCCGCTTTCGACAACCCGACGACGATCCCCGTCACGGGCTACAGCTACGTGCGCGGGGCAGCGCACCTCTACGAGTTCTTCTGGAGCGGCCACGCCGACAACATCGAGGACTCGCGGCGGCTCGCTGTGCTGGAGGGTCTCGAGCGGTATGCCGGCCTCCTGGCCCGCGGCCTGCCCGAACCCGTCTGGGCTGCGCTTCGCGACCTGGACGTGCCCGCTCTCGATCCTCGTGCGTGCACCCTCTATCCGCGCGAGTTCTACGACTTCAACACGCCCTATTTCGTCGAGTTCACCGAGGACCTCGAGATCCCCTGGGTCTGGGGTCGCAACCTCACCACCGGCACGGATACGTTCGTGCCGCAGCGACTCGTGCATTATCTGGATCAGACGGGCCCGGCATTCGTCGATGAATGCTCGAACGGTTGCGCTACCGGGGGAAGCCCTGAGGAGGCCATCCTGCACGGAGTCCTCGAGCTCATCGAACGGGACTCCTTCCTGTTGACCTGGTTCGCTCGTCATCCTGCGGTCGAGATCGATCCGCTCAGCAGCGGCGCTTCGGACATCTCGATCATGGTGGCGCGGATGGCGCTCGAGGGCTTCGACGTGCGCATGTTCGACACCAGGGTCGACTTGCCGGTTCCCGTCGTGACCGCCGTCGCCGTGCGGACCGACGGACGTCCGGGCGCACTGTGCTTCGCCGCCGGCTCGTCGCTGGACCCGGTGCAGGCGATGCGGGCGGCGCTGTGCGAGGTCGCATCGTATGTCCCGAGCTTCGACCGGCGGATGACGAGCGGCGCTGCCGAGGCTCGCGCGATGTTGAATGACTTCGGCTTGGTTCGCGAGCTCAAGCACCATGCTCTCCTCCACGGAATGGACGAGATGGTCGAGCATTCAGACTTTCTGCTCAGCGAGCGCCGCGCGCAGCCGATAGGGGTTGTCTACGAGGAATGGAACAGGACACGTCCCCGGAACCTCGACCTCTCGGACGACCTGCGGTGGGTCATCGCCGCGCTAGACGACAGGGGGTTCGATCTCCTCGCGGTGGATCAAACGTCGCCCGAGCAACGGTCGATGGGTCTGAACACGTATGCCACGGTCGTGCCGGGGCTGATCCCGATCGACTTCGGCTGGCACAAACAGCGAGCCTTCCACATGGACCGGACCCGCACCGCTCACCGCGACGCGGGGCTTCGCGCCACCGCGTTGCGGTTCGAGGACATCAACCCGGTACCGCACCCGTTCCCCTGATGACCGCCGTCATTCCGACAGGAGCCCACATGCCCACGACGACACGCGTCAGGAAGTACGTCGATGATGTCGTACGGCGCGCCCGTACGCCGATGCCACCGCTCGACCACGTGGTGCTGTGGGACCAGCAGCCCCGGCGCCACAAGGTCTTCTCCGACGCCGCGCAGTTCGAGATGCCCGTCGGCGAGAAGTGCCGTACACGGCTGTCGGATGCGCTCTCATCCCCGTCGACGTCGCCGAGCGATGTGCTGGACGTCGGTAGCTTGGGCCGCGCCCTCCACGACACATATGGTCTCCTCTCGCGTCGTCTGCGCGTGACCGGCAACGATGATGCGGTCAACAAGACGGTGAGCGCGGTGAGCACGTACTCCCGGGGCACGGCGAATGGTGGCGGTCTCTATCCGCTCGAGTTCTACTGGGTGAGCGGTTCTTCGGCGCGGCAGCTTCCCGGTGTGTATCACTGGAACACGGCCTCGGGAACGATGCAAAGGCTTCTTGTCGGCGATGCACACGACAGGGTTCGCGCCGCGATCGACGACGACTGCGGGACCGACCAGTTCCTGCTGGTGACGGTCAAGCTCTGGAAGAACGCTTTCAAATACAACAGCTTCAGCCACCATGTGGTCACCATGGACCTCGGGACGGTGCTCGCCACACTCGCACTGTCCGGGTTGTCGGGCGACTCGGCCGCGCGGACTCCCCGCCTGTGGTTCGACTCCGCGGGTCTCGACGGCCTGCTCGGCCTCGACCCGTTCGAGGAGACGACCTTGGCGGTCTTGCCACTCCCGCCGGGGGCCGGCGACCTGAAAAGAGGGACCGTCACCTCCGAGGCGGGGGTGCGGTTCGAGGAGGCGGAGCGCTTCCCCGGGTCGACGCGCTTCCCTCAGGTGGTCGACGTCATGCGCGACTCCTTCGCGGACACGATCGCTCCTGCGATAGATGTGGTGCTCGCGCGGACGTCGTCGGGTCAGATGACGTCGCTGCCCCCGAGCGCGGAGTCGAGCTCCGCGCTCGGACTGTCGGATCTTCTGGCCGCCAGGCGGTCCAGTTTCGGCACCTTCAGCTCCAACATCCCGCTGGGTCTCGCGGAGCTTGCCCATGTGCTTCGCACCACCGATCGAGGTGCGCGGCTGCTCACCGACGCCGGACGGGCGCAGTTCGCTCGGGTGGCCGTTTTCTGTAACCACGTCGAGGGGATCTCGCCGGGTGGATACGTGTACGACCACGAGCAGGACGCCCTGGTCCGTATCGACGACGAAGATCCCGGGCTCTTCCTTCAGGCCACGTACTTCCTCGACAACTACAACGTCGAGCAGGCGGCAGCCGTGCTCGCCATCCTCGTGCCGGCCGACGACGTGCTCGCCGCAGGTGGCTCGCGGACCGTGCGTCTGCTGAACGCAGTCGTGGGTGCGGCGACCCAGTCCGCCTACCTTGCGGCTACCGACCTCGGGCTCGCGTGTGGTGCTGCCCTGGGGTTCGACAACGTCGCGTACGCCGAGCGTCTGCGCGTGATCGACACCGGCGAATGGCCCTTGATCATGATCATGATCGGCCGCGATCGCGTCGATCAGGCGGATTTCGCCGCACCGCTGGATCTCGACGCGAAGGAGTAGTCATGACCAACCTCTCAGCCCTCGCTCGCCCACGGATCTCTTCCGTCGCGAAGTCGACGCCCCCCCACTTCATGTTCCGAGTCGCGCCGCTGCCCTGGGAACGGCTGCAGGGACTGGCATTCTCTCGGACCGTCGCATGGGCCGACGTCGTGCTGGACGCCGAGGCGCGACTCGACGATGCTGCCCGAACCCTTCCGGACCGCGTGCAGGAGTTCATCGGCGGCCAAGAAGATGACGGGGTCCGTCACGCACTGATCAATCTCCGCCGTGACATCTTCAACGCCCGTGTGCCGCGCGACATCGAGGCGACCCGCGCAGCGCTCGCGATTCTCCCCGATGGCCTGGCGGGTGACATCCTCGAGTGGATCGATCTCGCGCAGCAGACGCGTGACGTGCGCCGAAGCGGCGCCGACGTGTTCCGCGCCGAGCTCCCGCTGCGGAGAGCGGCCCTGCAACGGCTTATCGCGACACCAGTACTGCGCTCCGGGATTCTTCTGGCGTCTCCATCTCTCGACGAGGCCATCCCGCGTTACCTGGCCGCCGATCCCGCCAGCCTGTCGAAGCGCGCCCGGCGCATCGAGCGGTCGGCGAGCGATTATGTCTATCGGACCGTCTGCAAGACGAGTCCCTTCAGCACACTCACCGACGTCGCGCTGGGCGACTTCTCGGGCGATGCTGGCGGTGTGCTCGAGGTCGATCCCGAGGTTCTGGACTCGCAAGCAGCCCGGAGCAATCCCCGGTTGAACATGGCCATGCTGGCACGGGTGAGCGAGGCCATCCTGGCGTCCGACGAGCATCTCGTCGACCTCCCCGTGATGGTCTCGCGTGGATGGACGAGCGATCGTCGGCGCGTCAGGTACATGCGAAGGCAGCGCAAGGTCGGTGACGCCGATGCGGCGATGACCCTCGACACCTTCGACGAGAACGTGTTCTTCCTTGCGCACAGCGACATCGTCGACGATCTCTTCCGTGTGCTCGGAGACCGCATGATGACCATGGGCCGCCTGCAGATCGCGCTCCACTCCCAGCTTCCGCACGACCGTCCCCTCGACGATGTGTGGCACTACCTGCGGCATCTCCTGAGGTTGAATCTGCTGACCGCGCCTGTGCTGACGATGGACATCCATGCGGCGGATCCCGCTGTTCACTTCGCGGACAGGATCGCAGGACTGGAGGCGCCATGGGCTTCCACGCTTTCGAGCGACATCCGTCGGATGACCGACCTCGTAGGGACCTACGCGCAGGCCAGCGTTGACGAGAGACGGCTCATCATCCGCGATCTGCACTCTCACTACGACGCGATGATGCGCGGGATAGGTGTGCAGCAACCGGAGCGGCTGCGCACGGTGGTCTACGAGGACTCTGCGCTGCCGCGCGGCAGCGTCCGTGCGTCGCTCGATGCCTGGGAAAGCGGGCTGTCCGGCGACTTCGCCTCGCTTGCTCGCATCTTGCCCGTCTTCGACTCCCTCACCCCGCACCGGTTGATGGTGCGCGGGTTCTTCGACGCCCGCTACGGGGCACGCGGAACATGCGACGACATCGTGAAGTTCACCCACGACTTCCACCTCGACGTCTACGACCAGTACCTCCGCTACTCGGCCAACAGACGGCCTTTCGTCGACAACGAATATCAGGACCAGGAGAACTGGTTCAAGATGGACGAGGTCCGCGCTCTCGATGAGGCACGGCGCACCCTGGTTCGTGCGATGCGCTCGCGGTATGCCGCGCACGATGGTGCCGGTGACCTCGTTCTCGACGATGCCTTCGTCGAGGAGGTGGCGGCCGCGCTACCCGATCTGGGCGACCGGCTGGACCCGCGCGCCTACTTCGGCCAGATCGGCGAGATAGACGGCCGCGATCGGTGCGTCCTGAATCGCACCTATACGGGCTTGTCACTGCTGTTCTCGCGTTTCCACCACTGCTTCGCGGAGTCCGGCGACACCTCTCTCGTCGACGCGTTGCGAGAGCACCTGCGCAGCATCACTCCGCCCGGCGCCGTCTTCGCAGAGATCACCGGGGGATACGACACGTCGAACCTGAACCTGCATTCCGTCGTCACGCCGTACGAGATCGTCTGTCCCGGTGAGGTCTCGTTCCGCGACACGGACGAGCAGTTGCCTGTGGAGGATCTCTCGATCGTCCGTGACCCCTCGTGCGGCCGGCTTCTCCTCCGCTCACGGCGACTGGACGTCGAGGTGATCCCGGTCTATCTGGGTTTCCTCATGCCCATGGCACTGCCGGAGATGCAGCGGCTGCTCCTGGCGTTCTCGCAGAGTCGGATCGCGAGCCTCGACCTCTGGACGGGGACCGACGAACCTCTGGGCGGGGGCGAGATAGGCGGCCATCCGCGGGTGCGGCTAGGCGACCTGGTGCTCGTCCGACGAGTGTGGAAGACGGACCCGGCTTCGCTCCCCGAGGGTCTGTTAGGCGCGGATGGCGCGGAACGGATGCTCGGCTGGAGACGGTGGACGCGCAGGCACGGTCTACCGCGTTACGTCTTCGTCACGCCCGATGCCGCCGGTGGGGACGAGGGCGAGGGTGATGACTCCGCCGTGCGTTTCGGTAAGCCGCAGTTCGTCGACTTCGAGGACCATTTCTGTCTCGACATCCTCGACCAGTTGGCCCAGCGCGCGAATCGGCGCCTGGTCTTCACCGAGATGCTGCCGGTACCGGAGAGCCTGCCCGCGCGGAATGCGGCTGGGGAACGCTTCGTCTCGGAGATCACCTTCGAGTTCAACGCTCCGGCGGTGACACGATGACCGCGGTTCGTCCGATATCGCCCGTCGCCGTCGAGGCCGAATTGCCCCCCGTGGTGGATCCGGATGCCGCCGGCGAATGGATTGCCGTGCACGTCTACTATTCGAGCAACAACCACCCGTTGCTCGTCGACGCCGTTGGACCTGTCATCGACGGGCTTCGCCGAGACGGGCTGCTGGAATCGTGGTTCTTCATCAGGTACTGGATGGAAGGGCCGCATCTGCGCGTGCGACTCAAGCCGAGACGTATGGGCGATCAGCAGATGGTCGTCGACCGGCTGTTCTCGGCTCTCGACGCGTTCCTCGACGACCGTCCTGCTCTCTACGAGATGGACGAGCGTGAGACGTCCGGCCTGTTCAAGGAGATGTTCCTCGGCGAATACGACGAGCAGCAGTGGAATGAGCTGTACGGAGAGACCGGCTCCATGCCTATGCGCCCGAACAACAGCTACGTCGTCATGCGCTACGAGCCCGAAGTCGGACGATATGGGGGTACCGAGGCGATCAGCGTGGCGGAGAAGCACTTCGAGGCATCCAGCGACCTGGTGCGCACGCTCGTGGAGACGACGAATGTGCACGTGCGATCGGTGCTGTTCGGGCTTTCCGCGCAGCTGATGACGGTGATGCTGGGCGTGTTCCAGGACGACATCGACCGATCGGCGCTCTTCCTGTCGGCATACCGCACGTACTGGGAGCGATCGGGCTCGGGCGAGGCGGCGCCGCGCCACGATGCATACGCTCGAGCGTTCGACACCATGCAGGGCGGTCTGCGCGAACACCTCGGCACGGTGTACGAGGCTGCCGCTCGCAGGGATACCGATGAACTGAACGGCTTCTTGAAGGAATGGGCCGAGCACTGCATCGACCTTCACGACACGCTTTCTGCTGTCGCCGACAGGGGAGAGCTCACGTTCCCGCTCGGCCCGGACGGCGGCACGATCCCCGTCGACATCACGACGGGGGCACAGGCTCTCCTCAGTGGGTATCTGCACATGACGAACAACCGTCTGGGGGTGAGCATCATCGACGAGTGTTACATCGCCTACCTCATCGAGCATGCCCTCACTCAGGGTGGAGCCGATTCCGCCAGCACCGACCTGCAGTTCATGTTCGGGGGGACAGGGGCCGACCGATGAATGGCGGCGACACTCTCGACCTGCTGCGCGATGCGCGCCCGCAGCTGGTCGATGATGTGCGCATCGGTCCCGGCCTCTGGGATGTTCCGTCGACACGCTTCGTGATGCACGATGCGCGGACGGGATGGTATTTCCGCATCGGCGAGCACGAGCAATTCCTTGTTTCACGTATGGACGGCGTGCGCACCGTCGACCAGCTGGAAGACGAGTTCATCGAGCATTACGAACGGCGACTCACCGAGCCGCTGTGGAATTCCCTGCTCGGACTGCTCGCTCAGCGAGGCCTCCTGGTGGGGTCGGCTACGCCGGTCCAGCTGCAGAGCCTGCGAGACGCCCGAGAGCGAGAACGCGGAGAGGCTCGCACGTGGCTGCACGCCCGGATGCCGATCGTGAAGGCGGATCGGATCCTTCGCCGCATGGCCGTCGCGGTGCGGGTGCTCGATCATCTCGCCGTCTGGCTGCTGGTCTGGGTGGCCGCGGCGGCGCTGGTTGTTCATGTCAGCTCCAACTGGGATGTGCTCTGGCCCGCCGCCCGGTCGCTCTGGACGGATCCGGTGGCGATCGCCGTCTTCATCGTCGTCATGTGGGCCTCCCTCGTTCTTCACGAGCTTGCTCACGGCGCGACGGCGTGGGCCTACGGGGCGCGTGACATCGAGATCGGCGTCATGTGGCGATTTCCGTTCATCTCGCCCTATTGCAAGGTCGACGACACGATGCTCTTCCACGATCGCTCCCGCAGGGTGAGGGTGGCTCTCGCGGGCGTGACGGTATCCGTCGCGGTGTGTCTACCGTTCTGGCCGCTGTCGCTCGTCGCCGACGGGACGCTCGCCACCGTCTGTGCGGCGATGATGACGTTCGGTCTGCTCACCGGCCTGATCAATCTCGTCCCGCTCTTTCACATGGACGGCTACTACGCGCTCATGCACGCTCTCGGCGCCTTCGATCTCGAGGCTTCCTCACGAGCGGCGCTGGTCGGCCTCGCACGTCGCAGCCGCGAAGCGGGCAGTCGGGAATCCGGCCACCGAACCGCGTCGCTGGTGTACGGCCTCTTCTCGCTCCTGTTCATGAGCGCGATGGTGTTCGGATTCGCGGTCGCGGGATATCTGGCCCTCCAACCGCTGCTCGGTCCGTGGCCCGCGGTAGTCGTGGTGTGCAGCGGGGTGCTGGCAACCTTCGCCATCGGGGTGCTGGCGACGCGGCGGACGCGGGCCAAGCGCAGGGCGCAGACGGGCACCAGGACACCGATATCGAAGAGATGGGGTCAGACATGACGATCAGCGACACGGACAACGCGATCAGCACGACCGCGTTGACGAAGACCTTCCGCCGCGGGACCGCGGTTGACGCCGTCAGCCTGCAGGTGAGACGGGGCGAGGTCTATGGGTTCGTCGGTCTCAACGGCGCCGGGAAGACGACGTTCATGCGGATGCTCGTCGGTCTCGCGCGACCGAGCAGCGGTTCGTTCTCGGTACTCGGGAGTGCGACGCTGAGCAACGACGTGCTGCGGAGAGTGGGCACGATGATCGAGGGCCCGACCTTCTACCCCGGTATGACGGGGCGCCAGAACCTCGTGCTCATCGCCAAGTACGCCGGCCTCGCCCGGACAGCCGTCGACACCGCGCTGGAGGCGGTCGAGCTGGGTGATCGCGGGGATGACGTTTTCAGGACGTATTCGCTCGGGATGAAGCAGCGCCTCGGACTCGCCGCCGCGCTGCTCGGAGAACCAGAGCTGCTGATTCTCGACGAGCCGACCAACGGGCTCGATCCCGCCGGTATTTCGGCGATGCGCGATCTGATCCGCGCGCAGTCGCAGCGGGGCCGCTCGGTGCTGCTGTCCAGCCATCTGCTCGGCGAGGTCGCCCACGTGTGCGATCGCGTGGCGGTGCTCCACCACGGGCGGATCATCGCGATCGGCACCCCTGCCGAGATCGAAGCTGCGCACGGGGAGGCGCCGAAAATCATCGTGACGACCACCGACGTCGAGGCTGCGCTCGACGTACTGCGCTCGCACGCGGAGGTCGACGAGGTCCGGCCTACCGGCGAGGGCGTCGAGGTCGTCGCGGCGAAGGACATCTCGGCGTCGGTCACGGTGGCCCTGGTTTCGGCCGGAGTGGATGTGACGGGTGTCCGGCGGGACCACCGCTCCCTGGAAGATGTCTTCCTGCAGATGACCGCGGCCGACGAACGGAGGAGCTCATGATGTCCACGGTGGATGCAGAGCTGTACGGGATGCGGCACCGTAGGGCTTTCACCGTCCTGCCCATCGTCTGGCTTCTCCAGATCGTGCTGTTCGCCTATCTCGCGAACTTCATCGTCGCGATGACCGTCGACGGACTCACCGAGGAGCAACGCGCCGCGATGAAAGCGAGCCTGGGCACGGACGCAGTGTCTGCGGCCGTCCTCGGGTCGCTTCCGATGTACGGAGCCCCGGTGCTGATCATCCTCGGCGCGCTCATGGCAGCCGGAGACGAGAGATCGGGAATCCTCCGTCTCACTCTGAGCCGCGTGCCCGAGCGCGCTACCGTGCTGGTGGGTAAGCTCACGGCGCTCCTCCTGCTGGTCTCCGTCGTCATCGTGCTGTCGATGGTCACGGCCGCCGTGTGCGCCGTCGTCTTCTCGGCCATCGACGGAGCGTCGATGCGATGGAACGCTGTCGCGATCGTCGCCGACACCGCGGCTTCCTGGCTGATTGCCGTGGCCTGGGCGATGTTCGGCTTCATGCTGGGTATCGTTACCCGTTCGCTCGCGGCCAGCATCGCGATCGGCGTGCTGTGGGCGCTTGTCGTCGAGCAGATGGTTCACGGGCTTGCGGCGGTGGCCACCGTGTTGGCGCCCGTGCGCGTCGGGCTCATCAGCGGGGCGTCCGCGGTCCTCGCAGACGCCGCCGGTATCGCCACCATGCCGGGCGGCGTCCCCGACGCACCCCTGGGGATCGCGATCCTCGTGCTCGTCGCATGGTGCATCCTCAGCGCGGGCGTGGCGGCGGTGGTGTTCCGTGCGCGTGACATCCGATGACAGGGAGAAAGCCGAAATGACGACTGAAGAATCTATCCACCCGCGCGGTCTCCAGCGATTCGCGGCCGTCGGCGCTGTGATCGGAGTTGCGAGCGCCGTCGCCGCGTCTGTGCTGCACTTCGGCTTCGCCGACGTCGGAGCGGCCCGCACGCTCGCCTTCGTCGGGATGATCGGCGCATTTGCGGCGGGTGTCGCCGCGGTCACGAGCAGGTCGAGCGGTCAGAAGGCGGTCTTCGCGATCATCGCCGTGCTGTGTCTGATCGCCTCGTCGACTGTATTCGGAATGACGTTCTCTTAGATCGCGACGACGAAAGGATGGCACCATGACGATGCTGAGGGCCGAAGTGGCGGCGCTGGAGGTCGAGACATTCGAGGTACTCGACCTCGCCATGACCGACGATCTCTCGGCGGCTTCGACGAGCACGACGAGCAGCGCGTGCAGCACCACCTCGACCTGCTCGTGCTCGACGTCGTCGTGTTGCAGTACGACGTCGACGAGTTGCGCGTCCACGTCGTCCTGCGCTTAGGTGCCAGACGTTCTCTCACGCGGTGACCCCGCGCGACGATCGGGAGCGACCCGTCAGCGCGAACGCTGCTCCGTGATATCGGCGACGGTTGCGCCGTAGGCGGCGATGAGAGCGTCGGCGTCGACGAACAGGCTGTAGCCGTGCGCGCCGGCGCCCATCGCGATGCGTCGGCCCGCTATGGACGAATCGGCGAAGACCGGCCAGTCATGGGTGCTGCCGATCGGCACGATCGTGCCGCGTTCGTACCCGGTCGCCGCGAGGGCGAGCTCGGGCTCGGGCAGGCGCAGCTTGTTGACCCCCACGAGGGCGCGGAGCTTCGGCCACGAGATGACCCGGTCGCCCGGGACGAGCGCGAACAGATACGTGTCGTCGCTCCGCTTGACCACGAGCGTCTTGACGATGTCGTCGGGTTCGAGACCGAGGAGCGCGGCGGCCTCATCGAGGCTCGCAGCATCCGGACGCGGCCGAACGACGACATCGAGCCCACGCTCGGCCGCCGCGAGGCGGACCCGAGACGTGGGCTCGAGATCTTCTGTCATCCGATTCAGGCGTCGGGAGCGCGCAGCGGGTCGTCGGCAACCCACAGCTCGTCATCCGCGCGAAGCGTCTGCCAGGCGGCGTAGAGCACGCCGGCTGCGGCGGTGACGCCGAGGATCAGAGCGATGACGCCACCGGCGCCGCGCTTCTTCTTCGGCTCGGGCAGAGCGGCACGCGACTGGAACTTCTTCGTCGCCTTCTTGCCGTACTTGGCGGCGTTCTTCTTCACCGAGGAGAGGTCGAGGTCGACACCACGTCCGTGGGCGAGGCGTCCACGGGTGTCGTTCGCCGCATCCCACACGGAGAGTGCGCCGCCCACGACGGCTCCGGCGGCGGGGATGAGAGCGCCGTTGTAGACCTTGCGGGTCGCGCGGACGCTCTTGTCGACGTACGGCGCGGCGTACTGCTCATAGGTGTTCTGAACGGCGGGCTTGACGTGCTCGCGGTTGTAGTTGCCCAGCTGGTGGCCGGCGTCGCGTGCGACTTTGGCGGCCTCTCCCATCAGGACCTGCTGCGACTCCCACAGGGTGTTCGCCTGCTTCTGGAGCTTGCGGAGTTGCTTCTTGCGCTTGCGGCTGAGGCTCACGTGGGCCCTCCCTGCATCGTGGGACGTTTTCCCTCATCTTGCCAGAGAGCGCTCCAGCCAGCAGGGCATTGACAGGTGCGAGAATGGCACACATGCCTCAGCACACTGCAGTAGCGACGATCCACACCAACCACGGCGACATCGTCGTCAACCTTTTCGGCGACCAGGCCCCCCGCACGGTGAAGAACTTCATCGGTCTCGCCGACGGTTCGCAGGAGTGGACCAACCCCGCCACGGGCAAGCCCGGCGAGGGCCCCCTCTACACCGACGTCATCTTCCACCGCATCATCCCGAACTTCATGATCCAGGGCGGCGACCCGCTCGGTCAGGGCATCGGCGGCCCCGGCTACAACTTCGACGACGAGATCAGCCCCGAGCTGGACTTCCAGAAGCCGTACATCCTCGCGATGGCGAACGCGGGCCTGCGCCGCAACGCGATCACGGGCAAGGCCGAGGGCACGAACGGCTCGCAGTTCTTCATCACCACCGACCCGACCCCCTGGCTGCAGGGCAAGCACACCATCTTCGGCGAGGTCGCGGATGACGCGTCGCGCCAGGTCGTCGACACGATCGCCTCGGTGAAGACCGGCGCACAGGACCGTCCCGTCGACCCGGTGGTCATCTCGTCGATCGACGTCGTCACGGTCTGAGCGGTACGTGAGCGCGTCCGAGCTGCGGAGCAACCCCGACAACTTCTGTTACCGGCATCCCGATCGGCAGAGCTTCGTGCTCTGCCAGCGGTGCCTGCGCACGATCTGCGCGGAGTGCCAGACGCAGATGCCCGTCGGAGTGATCTGCCCCGAATGTCTGCGTGATCAGCAGAAGAGCTCGGACGCGCCGCGTCCCCGCCGCGCGCCGCGCGTCCTGCGTGCGGTGCGCTCCGACGATTCACGGCCGCTGGTCACCTACGGGATCATCGGCGTGACGTTCTTCGTGTTCATCGTCGGACTCATCCCGGGCCTCGGGTCCGTGGTCACGTCGACTCTGGCGATGTACCCCCCGCTGCTCTACCCGGAGTTCAGCGGGACCTTCGAGCCGTGGCGGCTGTTCACGGTGCTGCTCGTCCACAGCGGCTTCTGGCACGTCGGGCTCAACATGCTCGCGCTCTGGATGCTGGGGCGCAGCCTCGAGCCGATGCTCGGTCGCGGCCGCTTCCTCGCGCTCTATCTGCTCAGCGGCCTCGGGGGATCGGTCGCGGTCGTGCTGTTCGGGTTCTCATCGGCTGTCGTCGGTGCGTCGGGCGCGATCTTCGGCCTTTTCGGCGCCCTGCTCGTGATCGGTCGTCATATCGGCGCGAACATCACGGGAATCGCCGTGGTTCTGGGGATCAACCTCGTCATCACGTTCCTGCCGCTGCTCCTGAGCGGGCTCGGCGGAAGCGCAGGCACGCAGATCTCGTGGCAGGCGCACGTCGGCGGCTTGGCGGTGGGCGCGCTCGTCGGCTTCATCTTCGCGCGCACGCGAACGATCCGCCGTCAGCGCCTGCAGGTCTGGCTGCTCGGCGCCACCGCCGCGGGGCTGATCGCTCTGCTTGCGGTGCCGCTCGCCCTCTACTGACGAAAGTTATCCACAGGTCTATCCCCAGGTGGGGATGGAATCACACCGGTGTGATTCACCCCATGTGGACAACCGGTCAGCGCCACCGCGTGGTCATGAGGAAGCCCACGAAAGCGATGCCGAAACCGATCACCAGGTTCCAACCGCCGATGCCGGGCACGGGAAGCGTGGAGTTGCTGAGATAGAAGACGAGCACCCACACGAGTCCGATGAGCATCAGCCCCAGCATGATCGGCTTGAACCAGACCGGGTTAGGTGCGTCATCTGCGGGGCGTCGCTCCACGGTCGGGTCGTCGTGGTCGCTGGAAGATGCCATGGGAGAATCCTAGCCGTCGGACCTCGAGTCGCCCGGGCTCACCCGTCAGGACTCCCACAGGCCGGCCGTGAGACAGTAGGGGAGTGCTCCGCCTCGGTGATGGCATGCCGAATCGAGAGGGGCCGAGATGCCCGCATGGTGGGAACAGATCGTCCACGCAGTGACCGGCCGCGTCAGCCGGCACGACGACCTGCCGGATCTGCGGGAGCTCCCGTCTCGCGCGGTCAGACTCGAACGCACTCACTATCTCGTGAACGACCGTGAGCGACAGAGCCGTCATCCTCGTGCCTATGTCCTGCGTACCGAAGTGGACGCGTCTCGGGGCCGCGGCAACATCGCAGCCTTCTCGAACGGTCGCGGTGTGGGATATCTCCCGGAGTCGGTCGCGGCCGAGATGCATCCGCTGCTCGACGACCTCGGCGGTGCCGCGGTTGTCAACGGCGCAGGCGTCAGGACCGGCAGCATCCGCCTCTGGGTCGATCTGCCGACATCCAGCGCGGTGCGCCGTCTCGTCGCCACAGTGAGTTCTTCCAGGGCTGCGGGCTAAACTCTGCGACTGTGGAGAGCACTCGCACGTCGTCCCGACGCTCACGTCGCTCGCCGTCGCGCCCGCGGCGACGCGTGAGTGTGATCAGCGTCTTCGGCGAGCTCCTTCTGACCGCCGGTGTGGTGATGCTGCTCTTCGTGAGCTGGCAGATGTGGTTCGGCGACATGATCATCGGATCGCAGAAGCAGGCGGAGGCCGCGGCGCTCGCGCAGCAATGGCAGACCCAGGCCGAAGAGGCTCCGACGCCGGCCGAGACGCCTACCGGTGAGCCCGAGCCGGCGGACCCCGCCGCGATTCCCGTGCTGGCCGAGCCCGAGCCGGGCGCGGAGTTCGGCATCATGTACATCCCGCGTTTCGGTCCCGACTGGCAATTCACCATCGCGAACGGCACGGCGAAGAAGGCGATCCTCGACAAGGGCCACATCGGTCACTACGAGGGTTCCGCGATGCCGGGCGCCGACGGCAACATGGCTGTCGCCGCGCACCGGTGGACCTCGGGTGCGCCCTTCGACCCGGTCGACCGGCTCGTGGTCGGCGACGCCATTGTCATCCAGACCCAGGACGGCTGGTACACCTACCGATTCCGCAACGTCGAGTACGTGCAGGACACGGCGATCGAGGTACTCAACCCGGTTCCCCAGCAGGTCGACCTCAGCGCTAACGGCAAGTACCTCACCCTCACGAGCTGCGCCCCGAAACTCAACATGCTCGAGCGCATCATCTCGTACGCGGTCTTCGAAGAGTTCACCCCGACCTCGGCGGGTCCGCCGGCGTCGCTGACAGAGGGAGTCTCCGCCTGATGTACGGAGCACTGTGGCGAGTTCTCCCCGGACCCTGGTGGCTCCGGCTGTTCTTCCTGCTCATCCTCGCGGCTGCGGTCGTCTATGCGCTGTTCTTCTGGGTGTTCCCTGCCATCGCGCCGTTCTTCGCGCCGGGCGAGGAGTCGACGGTCGGGTGACCGCGATCCTCGTGATCGACAATCACGACAGCTTCATCCACACTCTGGTCGGCTATCTCCATGAGCTCGGCGCTGAGACCGAGATGGTGGAGTCGGATGCTGTGAGCGACCCCTCACACGTGATGGCGGGCTTCGACGGCGTCCTCGTGTCGCCGGGACCGGGCACTCCGGAGGATGCGGGCGCCTCGATCGACGTCGTGCGCGCAGCCGCGGCATCCGCGGTTCCGCTGCTCGGGGTGTGTCTCGGGCATCAGGCCGTCGCGGTCGCGTTCGGCGCGACGGTGGGGGAGGCGCCGGAACTCATGCACGGGATGACGTCGGACGTGCGACACGACGGGTCTTTCCTGTTCGAGGGCGTGCCGACGACATTTACGGCGGGCAGGTACCACTCTCTCGCCGTCGACGCCGCGACGGTGCCCGCCGAGCTGCGGGTCACCGCACGCGCGCCGGGCGGCACGGTCATGGCGATCGCCCACCGTGACGCACCCGTCGTCGGCGTGCAGTTCCATCCCGAATCCGTGCTGACCGATGGCGGCTACCGGATGCTGGGGAACTGGTTGGCGTCGGTCGGACTGAACGGCGCGCAGGAGCGCGGAGCGCGGTTGCACCCGCATCGACGGGATGCAACCGTCACCTGAACCGGTGCGCCGGAGCCGGTGAGGCGCGGGTCTCAGCTGCCGGTGCAGACCCGGAGCGTGACGGTCGATCCGATCGGGACCTCGCCCGGTGCCAGCGACTGCGACGAGACGGTGCGACCGCCCGCTGCTGCCGCGCAGCCCGGGTCTTCGACGACCTCGGGGATCAGCTGACGCGATTCCTGCTGCAGCTCGCGCTCGGCGGCTTCGACGGTGTACCCGGTCAGGTCGACGAGGGTCACGGTGCCGCTGGCGACGACGAGATTGACCGACGATCCCATGGCGAGAGCCGAGCCCTCGGGCGCCGACGCCTCGATGACCGTGCCGGCAGGCAGGGTCGGATCGTTGCGCGATCGAACGGTGCCCAGCTGCAGCCCGGCACGTTGCAGCGCTTCGGTCGCCTCGGTGCGTGAGAGGTTCTGGAGGGTCGGGACGGTAGCCATCTCTTGGCCCGTCGAGACGTAGACGGTCACGCGCTGGCCCGGCGAGAGGGTGATGCCTGCTGCGGGCTCGGTGCTGATGACGTCGCCCGGCGGCACCGCGTCGTCGCTGCGGTCGGAACGGACCGGATCCAGCTCGGCTTCTTCGATGAGATTCTCCGCCAGGTCCCACGACTTGCCGGCGACCTCCGGCACGACCCGCGACGTACTAGGCACGGTCGTGGTCGTGTCACGGAATGCCAGGACCCAGATGAGCACCGCGATCAGCAGGGCGGCGAGCACCGCCACTCCGGCCCAGATCCAGCTGACGGGCGGGCCGGACTGCGTGCGGCGCATCGTGTTGTCGGTGCTGAGCTGACGCAGGGATCGTGCCGTCTCGGCCGCGTGCCGCGGATCCGGCCCGTACAGCTCGCTCGCGAGGGCCCCCATCTGGCGCTTGGTCGGCTGCTTGCCGCCGACCGCCTGGTCGAGCGCGGCCCGGAACTCCGTCGCGTCCTGGAATCGCTGGAACGGGCTCTTCGCGAGAGCGCGCAGCACGACGGCATCGAGCGCGCGCGGCACGTTCTCGACGATCTCCGACGGCGGTAGGGGAGCTTCGCTCACGTGCTGGTAGGCGACGGCAACCGGCGTCTCACCGCGGAACGGCGCCCGCCCGGTGAGCAGTTCGTAGAGCACGACACCGGTCGAGTAGAGGTCGGCGCGCGCGTCCACCGGCTCGCCCTTGGCCTGCTCGGGGGAGAAATAGGCCGCCGTGCCGATGATCGCTGTGGTCTCCGCGACCGTCGACGACGAGTCCGAAACGGCCCGGGCGATGCCGAAGTCCATGACCTTCACGGTGCCGGCGTCGGTGATCATGACGTTGCCCGGCTTGATGTCGCGGTGCACGACCCCGGCGCGGTGCGAGTACTCGAGGGCTTCGAGGATGCCGTCGACGTAGCGCACCGCATCCGACTCGCTGATGGGGCCGGCTTCGACCATGTCCTTCAGCAGTCGACCCGTCACGAGCTCCATGACGATGTACGGCACGGAGTGGTCACTGCCGTCGGGGTCGGTCTCGGTGTCCTCACCGGCGTCGAACACACGGACGATCGACGGGTGGGCCATCCGCGACGCGGCCTGCGCCTCGAGGCGGAACCGCATGCGGAAGCCGGGGTCGTCGGCCAGCTCGCGCTTGAGCACTTTGATCGCCACGTCACGCCCGAGGGTGACGTCGTACCCCCGGTACACGCTCGCCATTCCACCGCGCCCGATGGGCTCGTCGATGCGGTAGCGCCCTGACAGCACACGTTGCTCTGCCGACACGTCACTCCCTGCGTTCGACTCGTACTCGGATGTGGGACTCATGGTCGAACCGGAATCAGTCGTCGCTTCCGCTGCCGTTCCCGCCGCCGTTGCCGCTTCCGCCGCCGTTACCCGGCTGACTGGGCTGCGGCGTGTTGGATGGCTGAATGATGGTCGCCGCCGCCTCGTCAGAGGCGCCCGATGTGCGGTCACCGCTCTCGCCGGCGCACGTCACGCTGTACTTCACCGAGAGGGCGGTGGACTCACCATCAACGGTGACAGGCGCGGGGCGCTGGTTCAGACTGAAGCTCGATGTCTCCTGGCCGTTGGCGAACTTTCCGCCGGAGACCGTGAAACTGTACTGCGAAGGGGTCAGCCCGGCGGGGCACGAGTACTCCGACCACATGACCTGCACGGTGGAACCGGCAGTCACGCTGGAAGCAGGCTGGCCGTTCGACTGGATCGTCGGCTTGGCCGGTCGCTCGAGGGGGCTCTGCTCGGCGTACGAGGTCAGAGTCACGGAGTCGGTCGGCTTGACGTTGCCGAGCGGAACGACCTCGTAGACCTGGCCGATCTGGTCCTCGCTCGGGGCCGGGTTGCCCGGCGCGCAGGTCACGTTCTCGAGGCCCGCCTGTGCCGCGACGGCGAGGGCGTCCTCGCACGAGCGGCCGGTGAGTCCGAGACCGTCGACATTGATCGTCGAGGGGCCACTCGGGCTCGGAGGCGCCGAGGGAGTGTCCGCGGGGGTCGCCGGTGCCGAGTTCGTCGGACTCGAGGGCGCAGGCTCGGGGTCTCCGCCGCCGGAGAGCAGGGCGAACAGCGTGCCGCCGAGCACGATGACGAGCAGGGCGATGAGCGCGACGAGCGGCCAGGTCCACCGGCTGCGCTTGCGCTTCGGCGTCTCGGCGAGGTTGTCGTCCGCAGCAGCGAGTTCGGACGCAGCGCCCGCCGCACCCGCGGCCGCGAGGCCGGCCCCGGCAGCGGCGGCTCCGGCCGGGAGCAGCAACGTCGCCGTGTCTCCGCCTGCGGAGGGCATCAGCTGCGTGACGTCGCTCGTGCCCGCACCGGCCGCGATCGCCGGCACCGCGGCATGCGCCGCGGCGAGATCGCCACGGCGAAGAGCGGATGCCGCGCGCGCGACGGCCGAGGCGGATGCCGGACGGTCGTCGGGCTTCTTCGCGATCATCGCGAGGATGAGCTTCTGCACCGGGTCGGAGACCGTGGCGGGCAGCGGCGGCGGCTGCTCGTTGATCTGCGCCATGGCGATCGCGACCTGCGACTCACCCGTGAACGGACGCTTGCCCGCCACGGACTCGTACGCGACGATGCCGAGCGAGTAGATGTCCGTGGCCGGCGAGGCCGGGTGCCCCGAGGCCTGCTCGGGGGAGAGGTACTGGACGGTGCCCATGACCTGACCGGTCGCGGTGAGCGGAACCTGGTCGGCGATACGCGCGATACCGAAGTCGGTGATCTTCACACGGCCGTCGGGCGTGATGAGCAGGTTGCCGGGCTTGATGTCGCGGTGCACGAGGCCCGCGGCGTGCGCAGCCTGCAGCGCCGAGGCGGTCTGGGCGACGATGTCGAGCGTCTTGTCGGACGACAGCGAGCCCTCGCGCTCGAGGATCGTCGACAGCGCCTCGCCGGGCACCAGCTCCATCACCAGAAAGGCGCTGCCGTTCTCCTCGCCGTAGTCGAAGACGCTCGCGATGCCCTCGTGGTTCACGAGCGCCGCGTGACGGGCCTCGGCGCGGAAGCGCTCGAGGAACCCGGGGTCGCCCATGTACTCGTCTTTGAGGATCTTGATCGCGACAGTGCGGCCGATGACGTGGTCAGTGGCTTCCCACACCTCGCCCATACCGCCGATCGCGATCCGCGAATCCAGTTCGTAACGCCCGCCGAAGCTCACGCCTTGCATGGGTCTCATCTGTTCAGCACCGCCTCGATAACCTTCTTCGCAATGGGGGCTGCGATCCCGCTGCTCGTCCCGGCCTGCCCCTGGCCGCCCCCGTTCTCGACCATCACAGTGACGGCCACCTGGGGGTTGTCCGCCGGCGCGAAGCCGGTGAACCACAACGTGTACGGATCGCCTGGACCGTGCTCCGCAGTGCCCGTTTTTCCGGCGACATCGACGCCGTCTATTCTTGCACCGCTCGCCGCTCCGTCACGGACATTGGCGACCATGAGCGTCCGCATCTGCTCGGCGACATCCTTGCTGAGAGCACGGCCGAACTCGCTCGGCTCGAACTTCTCCTGCACGGTCAGATCGGGTGCGACGACGGAGTCGAGAAGCTGCGGCTTCATCACCATGCCGCCGTTCGCGATGCCGGCCGAGACCTGGTTGATCTGCAACGGCGTCGCGGTCACGTCCCCCTGGCCGAACCCCGAGAGCGCCGTGCGGGCGTCGTTCAGCCCGCGGGGGTACTGCGACGCGGCGGTCGCGAGCGGGATCTCCATCTCGCTGTTGAAGCCGAACTTCTCGGCCTCTTCGCGGATGGCGTCGTCGCCGAGCTCGACAGCCAGTTCGGCCATCGGGATATTGCAGCTGAGCCGCAGCGCGGTCGCGAGAGTGACCGTGTCGCCGGGGCCACAGGTGCCGAGGTCGAAGTTGTGAAGCGTGTTGCTCGTGCCGGGGATCGTCCACGTCGCCGGGTTCGGGAACGTCGACTCGGGCGTGTAGTTGCCCGACGACAGCGCGGCGGAGGCCACGACGAGCTTGAACGTCGATCCCGGCGGGTTGAGATCGCCGTCGATCGCCCGGTTGAAAAGCGGCTTGAGCGGGTCGGCCGCGAGTTCGTCGTACGCGGCGTTGACGCCGGCGGAGTCGTGCGACGCGAGCAGGTTGGTGTCGAAGCTCGGGCTCGTGACCATGGCGAGGATGCGTCCGGTCGAGGGGTCGCTCGCGACGACGGCGCCCTCGTAGCCCTGGAGTGCGTCGAAGGCCGCCTGCTGGATTCTCGGGTCCACCGTGAGCAGGACGTTCGATCCGCGCGCCGGTGCGCCCGAGATGATCTGCTCGAGACGAGCGAGGAACTGGGTGTCGTCGGTGCCGGAGAGCGACTGGTTCATGATCTGCTCGATCCCCGACGACGACCCGAGCACCGGGTTGATCCAGCCGGTGAGGGGCGCCCACATCGCGGCATCCGTGTACTGGCGCTGCCAGGAGTAGATGTCGCCGCTCGGCACGGATGCCGCCACGACCGAACCGCCCGCGATGATCGAACCGCGCTGCACCTCGAACGAGTCGTACAGCGTCCGCCGGTTGCCCGGGTTCTCGTTGAGCGCCTGGGCCTGGATCACCTGGATCCAGCTGGTCGAGACGAACAGGGCGAGGAACATCGCCAGCATCACGAAGCTGAGTCGTCGCAGTTCCTTGGTCATCCGATCACCACCCGGGGTCGAGAGCGAACTGCATCCGAGATGCGGAGGAGGAGGGCCACGATGATCCAGTTGGCCACGAGGGACGAGCCGCCGGCAGCCAGGAACGGTGTCGTGAGCCCCGTCAGCGGGATGACGCGGGTCACACCGCCGACCATGATGAACACCTGCAGCGCGATCGTGAACGACAGGCCCGTCGCGAGGAGCTTGCCGAAGTCGTCCTGACCGGCGAGGCCGATGCGCACGCCGCGGCTCGTGAACACCATGTAGAGGCACAGCAGGGCGAAGACGCCGATGAGGCCGAGCTCCTCACCGAGGCTCGGGAAGATGTAGTCGCTCTGCGACAAGGGCGTCATCCAGGGGCGACCCTGGCCGAGCCCCGTGCCGATGAAGCCGCCCTTGGCGAGGCCGTACAGGCCGTTGATGAGCTGGAAGCTTCCGCCGGCGGCGTCGACGTTGTTCGGGTCGAACGGGTTCAGCCAGTTCTGGAAGCGGCCGTTGACGTAGGGGAGCACCTGCGAGGCGAGGATCACGCCGGCGAGAACCAGGCTCAGGCCGATCATGACCCAGCTGGTCTTACCGGTCGCGACGTAGAGCATCGCGATGAACATGCCGAAGATCAGGGTGCCGGTGCCGAGGTCGCGCTGCAGCACGATGATGCCCAGCGAGATCGCCCAGATCACGAGGACCGGACCGAGCTCGCGAGCTCGCGGCCAGGTGACCCCGAGGAATCGAGTTCCGACCGATGTGAGGGATTCGCGCGTGCGGACGAGGTAGCCCGCGAAGAAGATCGCGAGGGCGATCTTCGCCAGCTCGCCGGGCTGGAACGACACGATGCCGCCGATCGACACCCAGACGTCGGCGCCGGCTTCGACGCCGAGGCCCGGGACGAACGGAAGGAGAAGCAGCGCGATGCCCGCGAACCCGAACACGTAGGTGTACCGGAACAGCACACGGTAGTTGCGCAGGGCGATGACGACGATGAGGGCTGCCACGAGGGCGATCGCGCACCAGACGATCTGACGCACGGCCAGCATGTCCCAGCCGGCTGAGGTGCCCTCCAGGTCGATCCGATAGATCATGGCGATGCCGATGCCCGAGAGGAGCGTGGCGATCGGGACCACGAACGGGTCGGCGTCGCGCGCCCGGAGGCGCAGCACGACGTGGATGGCCAGTGCGAGCGCGTCGAGCACGGCGCAGTAGATCAGGAACGACGAGTCGATCGCCCCGTTCTTTCCGAGCTGCACGAGGGCGAGGGCCGCGGCGTTGATGACGAACGCGAACAGGAGCAGGCCCAGCTCGCGGTTGCGCTGCGTCTGCGGCATCCGCAGTTTGCGCAGCGCCTTGATGACCGAGGTGTCGGCCGAGACGGCGGTGCCGGTCACGATGATCCTCCGTCCACGCGCAGATTCTCGACGATGGCTTGGGCCTCGGCGAGCGAGTCGGCTGAGATGGTCTGCTTCACCAGGTCGAGCTGGTAGGGAGCCAGGTCGGCGAGGGGGATTCCGGTGTCTTCCTCGGGCGAGGAGAGCGAGATCGGTCCGATGCTCGGCGGGATGCCGCGGTAGATCACGACCGTGTCTTCGTCGACGCCGACGAAGTAGCGCGTCTGCGTCCAGCTGTAGGCACCGAAGAGCACGACCCCGATCGCGGCCAGGATGACGATGAAGCCGGCGAACCAGGTGATCCGGCGGCGACGTGCGCGGCGGCGGTCCTCTTCGATCAGCTCCTCGAGGAACTCCGCGGCAGGCTCGAAGTGCGTGGGCTCGTTCGCGGCCTGGCGAGCAGGATGCAGCCAGCTGCTGCGCTGCGGGCGAGCGGCGGGCACCTCGATACCGAGCGGGTGCGACGCCGACCCCACGACCGTCGGTGGTCCGCTGAACAGCGGGTGCTGGCCTCCGACGTCGACGATGACGATCGTGACGTTGTCGGGCGCACCGCCGTCGAGGGCCTGCTTGAGGAGGCTGTCGGCAGTGCGGCCCGGAGCCCAACCCTGCCCGAGCGCCTTCGCGGTGTGGGCGTCGTCGACGACGCCCGACAGTCCGTCGGAGCACAGCAGCCACCGGTCGCCGGGCTGCGTGGGCATGATGAACGTGTCGATCTCGGGATCGGGGTCCATGTCACCGAGCACACGCATGAGCACCGAACGGCGCGGGTGGTAGCGAGCCTCTTCGGGGGTGATGCGGCCCGAGTCGACCAGACGCTGCACGAACGTGTGGTCCGTCGTGATCTGGGTCAGTGCCCCGTCGCGGAAGAGGTACAGGCGCGAGTCGCCGATGTGCGCGATCACGGCGTACTCGTCGACCATGACGAGCGCGCTGACGGTCGTGCCCATGCCGGCGAGCTCGGGGCGCACCTTGACGGTGCTGATCAGCTCTGCCGCGGTGTCGGCCAGCGCCTCGCGCAGGGCGGCCTCGGCCTCGGTGGTCGTGGAGAAGGCTTGGTCGAGGCTCTCGAGCCGTCGAACCGCGAGGCTCGAGGCGACGTCACCACCGGCATGCCCGCCCATGCCGTCGGCGACGACGAACAGGTTCGAGCCGCAGAAGCCCGAGTCCTGGTTGTTGGAGCGCACCTTCCCGGTATGCGAGATGGCGGCGCTGGAGCCCTGGAAGACCATACGTGCGGGCTACTTCCGCAGTTCGAACGTCGTCGCGCCGACCTTGATCGGCGCGCCCACGACGATCGGAACCGGAGAAGCGACGCGCTCGCCGTCGTGCCACGTGCCGTTGGTCGAGTCGAGATCCTGGATCATCCACTGATTGCCCCACAGCACCAGACGCGCGTGGTGGCTCGACGTGTAGTCGTCGCGGATGACGAGACCCGACTCGCTCGAGCGGCCGATGGTCAGCGGCTCGGAGCCGAGCGGAAGCTCGAGGCCGGCCTTGGGGCCGCTCGTGATGACGATGCGCGACACGGCGTCGGTCGTCGCCTTTCCGCCCTTGCCTGCCGGGGCCGGGGTGCCGACCGCGCCGACGGCGGCGGTCGCGGCATCCGGAGACGACGTGGGCGGACGGGTGACCGCGGGGCTCGCAGCCGGGGCAGCACCGGCTGCCGCCGGCTCGGGGAGCTTGCGCACCTTCACGCCGAACAGGTCGGCGCGCAGCGAGTACACGACGGCGAAGACGAAGAACCACAGCAGGACCAGGAAGCCGATCTGCAGCAGCAGGAGGGTGAGCGGACTCATCGGGCTTCACCTCGGGTGTCGTACATGCGGGTCGCGTCGGCCGCCGACATCCGGGGCCGCGCGGGAGCCTGCGCCTGCGGGACGACGCGGAAGACGATGTCGGTGCGACCGATGCGCACGACGCCCTCCGACGGCAGGGCGGCCTCGCTGACCCGCGCGCCGTTGAGCTGGGTGCCGTTGGTGGAACCGAGGTCGCGCACCATGGCGCGCTCGCCGTCCCAGAGGATCTCGACGTGCTTCCGGCTGGTTCCGGCATCCGGGATGGTGATGTCGGCGTCGCTGCCGCGTCCGATGACGGTGCGCGCTGCGACGATCGGATGCCGCGTGCCGTCGATGTCGAGCACGGCCTGCCACGACACGCGGGCACCCGCATCGGAGTTGGAGTCGACGCGGACGGTGCCGGTCGAGAGCTGCGGGTCGTCCTGCAGGGAGACCGAGACGGCACCCGAGAACGAGTAGCCCTGAGCCTTGGCGTGCTTCTCGACCAGGCCGCGGAGTTCGTCGAGGAGAGCGGGCCCGATCGCGTTCATGCGCTCGGCGTCGTTGTCGGAGAGGCGCACCGTGAAGGCGTTCGGAACGAGGATGCGGTCGCGGCTGACGACGGCGGCCTTCTTGTCGAGTTCGCTGCGGAGGGCGGAGGCGATCTCCACTGGCTGGACGCCGCTGCGGAAGGTCTTGGCGAACGCGCCGTTGACGGCACGCTCGAGACCCTTCTCGAAGCTGTCAAGTAGTCCCACGGGGCTCCTCAGGCAGGCGGATGGTTGCTTCATCGTAGTCAGCGAGGCTGAACGGACCATGCATTGGGGCTCGGATCGCGGCTCAGGAGCCGCCATCGGCGTGATATCCTCGGGAAGTTGAGTTCGTGGAAACACGTTCTCGCGCGAGTGGCGGAATAGGTAGACGCGCTGGCTTCAGGTGCCAGTGCCCGCAAGGGCGTGGGGGTTCAAGTCCCCCCTCGCGCACAGTGAGACGGAGGCCTCCGACCGGGAAACCGGCGGAGGCCTTCGGCGTTCCGAGCAGGTTCGCGTGGACGATGATCGGCCCGCCCTGGGGGATAGCGCCCGGCTGGGGGTGGGGCGTGAGCTCGTAGCATCACCCCATGGGCATGCAGAGGACGATCGTCGATCCGCAGACGTGGCTGGAAGTCATCGTGCCCGACTTCGCGACCGATGAGGAAGCTCTCGATCGCTCGCGTCGCCGAGAAGCTGGCGGGGTACCGGCGGTCAAAATGGAGCCCGACTACGGCTGTATCTTCCCGCTCTGGCCGGAGAGCAGCGGCGCCGTGGAAGACATCGCTCGTCGCCTCCCCGAGGACGTGGTCCGAGACCTCATGCTTTGGCAGGGACGGTTCGAGGCGGGATACGTCTTCCCGACAGGTTGGCGTTCCGACGGGCACCGCAGCGAGTGGCTGGAGCAGGGCGAGCGACTGTTCACAGTCGTAGAGAAGGCCCTCTGGTCAGACTTCGACGTCATCCCGAGCTTTCGGCGCACGACGAGGGAGAGCGATCGCTTATAGGCATGGGTCGTCTGATCCGCATGCCCGGGACCGCGCGCCGTTACGACGCCGGGGCCTCCAGGGCCACCTTCGGCTTAGCCCACGAGCGGCCGCGCGTGTCCTTGAGGATGTCGTACTCGACGTCGACGTGCGGCTCGATCGCGCTGTATTTGTCGTTCGGTGCGCCGATCACGAGCTGGAAACCGAGTCCGCGCCATGCTCCGATCGCACGCTTGGTGAAGTGCGCATCGGCCTTGATCAGGGCTTCGTCCATGAACACGGGCGCGTAGCGAGGTCGCTCGGCGCTCGCGTCGCCGAGCTGGTAGCGCAGGGCCGCGCCGACGATGAAGGCGATGAGCTCCTGCGACTCGCCGCCGGATTTCTCGCCGATGTGGTCGTAGAGCGCGACGTGCTTCTTCGTCACGGCATCCACGCGCTCGGCGCTCACGCGAACGTGGTTGCGGACGTCGATGAGGTCACCGAAGTCGGGCGCCGACCGCCGCATGTGCCCGATGAGGCGCGACATCCGGCGGTACGCGTGCTCGCGCTCGTCATCGGTCGTGGCGTTCTCGATGAGCCCGCGCACCTCGCGCAACTCGCGCCGGAAGCGACGGCGAGGTTCGGACTGGTTCTCGCGCGTCGTGATCTGCAGGCGGTGGTCGTCGTCGTAGAACGGGAGGTCCTGCATGATGCGGTTGATCGGGTCGATGCGATCACGGATCTCGCGAATCGATCGGCTGAGCGTCGAGTCGAGGTTCGTGAGGTCGTTGCCCGACAGTTTGAGCAGGCTGTCGCGCCACTCGGCCTCGAGCTCGTGCAGTCCACTGGTCTCGAGGGCCTGGAGAGCGCGTTCGAAGTCGTCGATCGAGCTGTCGGGGTCGGGCAGCAGATTCGGATTCGGCCACCGCTCGAGGAAGCTCGCCATGATGCGTCGCAGGCTCTCCCGGCTCTCGTCGAGGGCATCGACGGCCGCGCGTCGGTCCTCTGCGAGGCGCTGCGCGGCCGTCGCGAGGGCTGCGGAGAAGCGGTTCAGCGCCTGGGACGGGCTGCCGTCAGAGGTCGGCCCATCGAGATGGAATCGCTCGTCGAGGAACGCGGACTGTGCGGCGGTGAGAGTGCGCTCTGCCCGCTCGGCGTCGTCGAGCACGGACTGATCCGAATCGACGTCGTCGATCACCTCGGCCCACTGTGCCTCGATCTGATCACGTTCGATCGACACGCGGGCGATCTCATCGCGCAGGTGTGAGATCCGGTCCTTGATGTCGGAGATCCGTCGCTGCACATCGGCGATCTCGGGGTTGGCGGCCGTGACGTCGCTCTGCACGCCGATCCAGCGATCCCGTTCCGCGGTGACCGCCTCGACGTCGACCTCTTCCCAGGTCAGGTCGGTGATCTTGGCGTACACGGCAAGGCGCGAGTCGACGGTGTCTAGTTCGCTCTCGGCGACCTTCCGCTCCCGCAGGGCGTCGTCGAGACGGCGGCGAGCGTCGTCGACGAGACGTGCCACGTCGTGCCGGCGTCGCTCGTTCGAGAACCCGAGGACGTTCTCGCGACCGTGGCCACCGTGCGCGCCGCGGTTGCCCTGCGCCACCTGTCCGGTGATCGTGAGCGCCATGCGATGCTTCGGCAGCTCGGCGCTGGAATCGACGCAGACGTATCCGTGGCGGGTCTCGAGCCGCTCCTGCAGCCAACCGGTGAACGGCGAGGTCTGGTAGTCGAGGCGCCCGGGCAGGGTCTGCGGGTCGAGGTTGGCGACCGGCTCCATGCCTGCGTGCACGCCCTCGAAGCGCAACCGCACGGGGGTGTGGACCGATTCGATCGCCGCCCGGAAGCGCCCCAGGTGAGCGGTGTCGATCAGCACCGTGGTCGCGAAGCCGCCGAGCGCGAGGTTGAACGCCTCGCGCCACGGCTCGAACTCGGTGCGCACCTCGACGAGCTCGCCGACGAAGGGAAGGTCTGCGGTCGTGAGTCCCGCGGCCTCCGCGAGCCGCTCGCGCGACTCGTGCAGAGCGGGCGGGATGTTGCCGTGGCGTGAGGCTACGCGCTGAGCCTCCGCCTCCAGCTCTGCGACCTCGATCCGCGCGGCCTTCGCTGTCGACGCGGCTTCAGCGAAGGCGGAGCGGGCACGCGCCTTCGCATCGGAGTCGGCGAGCTCTGCCCGGGCGCGGGAGATGAACGCGGTGAACTCGTCGCGGTTCGAGAGCTCGACGCCCAGACTCTTGACGGCGGTGTCGAACACCTCGCGGTGTCGCCGGACGTCGGCGAGCCGTCGCTCCACCTCTCGCAGCTCGCGCTGCGCCGTGGCCAGGCGATCCCCGCCGGAGAGCCGGAGCACGTCGATCAGGCCGTCGCGTTCGGCCTCGGCGCCATCCGCGAGGGCGCGCTTCTCGCGCAGCGTGACCTCGGCCGCGGTCTTGCGCTCGCGCAGCTCGGTCTCGACGTCACGCAGCATCGCCAGGCGTCTGTCGGCTCGCCAGAGGGTGGCGAGCGACCCGGCATCCGAGAACGAGCCGACCTCGTCGATCAGGTTCACCCGCTCGGCGGCGGCGGCCATCTTCGCGCGCAGCTGCGGGATGGGCGTGAGCGCAGTGACCTGCTGCCGGGCCGTCAGCATGCGCATGCGGGTGCTCTCGAGTCCGTCGAAGTGCGCGACGACCGCGTCGGCGGTCTCCATCGTCTCGGGCTCTTCGAGCACGAGACGCTTGTAGAGGTCGTCGACGGTCGTGATCTGCTGGCCGGCCTGGATGCGCGCGAGCAGGCTCATCGCCTTGGCCCCGGCCCCAGCCGCCCCGATGCCCAGCACGGCGTGCAGGCGGGCCGAGAACTCGCGGTCCGTTCCGACGGGCTCCAGGCCCGCAGCGCGCACGGCGGAATCGGAAAGTCGCTGCGCCGCGGCCGGCTCGAGTGAGCGGAGATCGAAGGCCCGATCGGTCGTCGCCCGCACACGCACGGTGTCCTCGAGCACGCGTGCACTCGCCGGGATGTACCAGGCTCGCACCGCCGTGAACTGCGACCCGTCGTGATCGATCCACGTCATCGACACCGCGGTCCAGGTGTCTTCGCCGTCGCCGCGGAGGACGGTCATCTTCGTGCCGTCCTCGGTGCGCGACTCGTCGATCTTGCCGCGGCCGTAGGACAGGATGTTGCGCTGCTCGGAGCCGCGCGGACGCCCGGTGACGCCACCGTTCGAGGCGCCGTTGAAGGGAGTGGTGTGGGGCATCATGAGCGCGATGTAGGCGTCCATGAGCGTGGATTTACCCGACCCCGAACCACCGCACAGAAGAGTGGCACCGGGAGAGAAGCGCACGCGGTGGGCGCCCTCGTAGCCGCCCCAGTTGATGAGCTGAAGGTCTTCGGCGAGCCACTGCTGGCCGCGGGATGCCGCCGGGATGAGCCCGAACAGCGTCTCGAGCATCGTCACAGCTCCTCCTCCTGAGGCTCGTCGTCTTCGTCGTCTTCGTCGGCCGCGACGCCACCGGTGTCGTCCGCCTCCGACCGGTCGCGCAGCCAATCGCGCAGTTCGCGCAGCTTCTCGGCGCTGAGGACGATCTCGACGAGCGGACTGATGCGGAAGCGTCCCGTCGTCTCCTCGTCGACGATGCCGTCGCGAGCGAGCCGGTCCATCGCCTTGCGGATCAGTCTCTGCCGCTTCGCGGTGTCGCCGTCGGCATCCGCGAAGTAGCTCATCACGGTCTGCTCGACGTCCTCGATGTCGACCCGGGCGGCCGGCTCCCCGGCCGCCGACTCCCGCTGATACACCGTGCGCAGGTGTACGAGGACGAGGGTCTCGGACCGCGTGTATGCGGCATCCCGAAGCAGGATCGGAACATCGAGCTCGTCCGAGCGCACCTGCTGCTTGTAGGCGACGCCGCGGTCGTGGTCGATCACGAGCCGCACGAACAGGTCATTGAGGCGAGATTCGACGAGCTGCTGATTGTCGAGCAGGGCCGTCCACTCCTCGCGGTTGCGGTCGGCGAGCACGAACCGCCGCTGCAGCAGGTGGACGAGCACGCGGCGCACCGCGGGATCGAGCACCCCACGATCGCCGGGGAAGAGCTCGCCGAGGTCGTCTTCCATCGCAGCGGGCTCGACGAACGCGCCGTCGACCGGAGCCTCGCTGTCGGCTGTGCCGAGGGTGGCGGTGTCAGTCATCGTCGGGCTCCTTCGAGGTGCGGGCGGTCACGGATCCGAACGCGAAGCGCCGTGTCGTCCCGTCGGGGCGGCGCGCCTCGACCACCGAGAGGTCGTCGCTCTCGCGCATGCCGTTGCGGTGGGCGATCTCGAGGAGTCCGACCAGGTCGACCGGACGGCGCACGTCGTCGTCCGCGGCGAGGAAGGCCTCACCCAGATCGAACTCCTCGCCGAGCGCAGCGACGTGAGCCTCGAGCTCCGCATAGCGCGGACCGCCCCACGCGCGTGTATCGGCATCCAGAATCTCCGCGTCTGCGTCGGACGCCGACAGCGGCGCCGGCGCACGCGGGGGGCGGATGTCGGTGGTCGACTGCCGCAGGTGGCGGATGTCAGCCGTGGGCAGGCTGCGGACCATGTCGACGGAGGCCTCGGATGACGTGCTGTGCGTCCAGGCCTGCAGACCGGCCATGACATCGCGCAGCAGATCGTCGACGTGGCGATCGCGGATGGGGTCGTGCGTGCGCACCTGGGCGGTGATGACGCGCGACGCGCGACGCTGGGCGGTCAGAACCTCTTCGACGCCGAGCTCCACGCGCCGTGAGATCGCGTCGAGCTCGGCGCGCTGCTCGGTGTCCATGAGGCGCGCGAAGGGTTGTGTGAGCAGGGTGTGCAGCTGGTCAGTGAGGCTGTCGATGCGCTCGGGATCGCCGATCAGCTTCAGCGCGCCGGCGAACGCCCGGCCCTCGGGGGTGGACTGCATGACGTACTGGCCGCGCTGCAGGTACTCGCGCAGCACTTCGCCGGTGGGTCGCACGTCGCGCCGGAGGTCGGCGATGACATCGCGCTGCATGGCCTTAATGGACTCCGCGACGCGCGTGAAGTCGGCGGGCAGCTCGCGCGCGAGATGCAGCACGTTCTCCGCCTCTTCGAGGAGCTGCTCATCGTCGATCGGCTCGGACTCCCCGACCTGGAGGCGCGCGATCTCGGCGTCGAGGGCATCGCGTTCCCGGATGAGGCGCGCGAGGCGCACCTCAGGGTCAGTCTCAGCGTGGTCTGAGAGCCGCTCGACGGCTTCCAGGAGGGTGCGGACACGGGAGTTCGAGACCCGGGTGCGTCCGCCGGTGGTGCGTCCGGTGATCTCCAGGGCGCCCACCGCGTGGGCCGTCAGCCGGTAGACCTCGACGTCGCCGTCGATCTGGGGGACGAGCCATCCCACCCGCACCCAGTAGCGACAGATCTCGCGGGCTGTACCGGCCGGCAGCGCGCGATCGTCCTCGTCGTATCCGGCTGCACGCAGCTCGTCGACGATCTCGGCGACCTCGGCATGCGCATCCGAGATCTCGACGGACGGCCGGTCGACGGAGAAGACGAGTGAGAGCGTTGCGACCACGAACGGCGCGTAGCGGCCGTGGAGGAGATCGAGCGTGGGGGTACGGAACGCCGACAACGCACGCACATATGCGGCCTCAGCGCGAGTACTTCCCATCCATGCAACAGTATCCGGCGCGCCGACATCGAACTGTCGGTCAGATCCCGTCGAGCGTCGGCGGATCTCGCCATCCGCACGTCCGGCGACCGGATGCAAGACACCGGCGGGTCCCCGAGCCTACGTGACGGCTGGGGCGTTGTCGTATCGGAGTATGTCGCCGGGCTGGCAGCAGAGCGCCTCACAGAGGGCAGAGAGCGTGGAGAAGCGGACGGCCTTCGCGCGACCGTTCTTGAGCACGGCAAGGTTCGCTGGCGTGATTCCTATCGCCGCGGACAATTCAGCGACGGTCATGCCGCGTTCGTCCATGAGCCGGTCGATGTCGACGACGATCGGCATCAGGTGACTTCCGCAAGGTCGTATTGCATGGAGGCGGACTGCCGAAGCAGCGTGAACAGCACGGCCAGGATCAACGTCGCCGCGGCACTGACTCCGATCGCGGCGAGCATGCCGAGCATGAGCGCCGGCGGCGTGACATGCGCGGCGTTGAGCACCACGAACATCGCGAGGGTGCTGAGCCCGATCGCGGCGGGGCACCACGTCAGCGCGCGCACCCACGTGAAGGCGTCGGTCGTGAAGATGCTGTTGTCGCGCACAAGATCGAGCAAGCGCCACGTGACGATGACCGCTGCCTGACCGCAGGCGATGACGAAGGCTCCCCACCCGATGATGGCGGGCGCGATACTGGCGACCTCCGCGTATGCGCTGGCGAGGCCGGCGACGTTCGCGGGGATGATGAAGAGCTGGAGCGCGAGCCCGATGAGGGCAAGTACGGCGAAGACGATCTTGGCGGTGGCGATCAGGGTCCGGCTCATATCGCGCTCCTTCACTAAGTATCGAGAAACGATAGATCGTTTTTCGATAGGCGCCTACCCCCTGGACGCGTAGCGGCCGGGATGCCGGCCGGGTCAGCAGGCCTCACAGCGCAAACCAAGTGCCTGGCGATGGCCGGCCATAAACGATCGTTCCCGGCGGGCTGCGAACCGTGTGAGGGGTCCACGCCGACCCCGATCAAGCCGCACGCGAGATCAACCGGCTCTCCGAATGGCTCACCGGCGAGCAGCTGGGGAAGCATGTGTCAGGTGGCGGCGGCAGAATCGCACCATGACGCGCAGACCCCCGCCATCAATGGCTACCCCGACGCACGCCCAATCCGTGACGGTCTGCGCATCCTCGGCTGGACGCTCCGCGGCTTCACCCACGGCGCCGAGCGCCGTAAAAGCACGAAGCGTGCACGCCGCTTCTCAGCCTTGATGTTTGTGGCCTGCATCATTGGGGCGCCAGCGCTCGCTCTCATGTACCCGGCGATGATCGCACTTCGCCGCCACACCAGGTACTACATGACCCCCGAGCGGGACGCCACGCTTGCGATCACGGCCAAACGCGACGCCTGGCACGTCGCAGGCCACACCACCGCCCAACCTGGATCGCAGCGCGGTCGAGCGCTCAGACGGGGCATCGCTCCGCTCCTCACGCCCGCCCTTGACCAAGCCGGCAAGGCACTCGTCGCCGTCGCGGTCAGCGAAGGGCGCGCTCAGGACTACAGCGCAGATGTCCCCGGTCTTGTACCGCAGGGGCAGGCGTGGCCCCGAGGGGTGAAGATGCGGCGTGAGCCTCGAGCGCTCAGCCGCAATCGGTATGAGAGCACCCCCACACCGAAGAAGCCGAGCTGGTTGAGCAGAAACTACGGTCGGCTCGTAGCGATTGGCGTAGTCGTCTACCTGGTCGTCGCTCTCTACGCTGTCATCAACTTTCCACGACAGCTGCTGAACAACTGGCTGCCGGACCTCGACGACCTGGAGCGAAGCAAACTGCTGGGCTCAGCAGGGAACCTCGTCCTACTTTCGATCGGCGGGGTTGCTGCCGTTATTGGTGTCGGGATCAGCCTCTCTCGCCACCACCAGGAACGCGAGGCGGCCCAGCGCGACCTTGATCGGTTGAACGACGACCGGGCGCGGGAGCAATCGCGCCGGGAGGAAGTAGATGCACAGTGGCGCGTTGAGACAGAGCGAACCCTGCGAGAGCGCTTCGTGACGACCGTTCAGCTGCTCAGTGACCGATCGCCCGTGAACCGGCAAGCGGCACTGTTCGCGCTCGGCTCCCTCGCGGATGACTGGCACGCATTCGAGAAGCCCGACGAGGTACAGGTCTGTATCGAGGTTCTCGCGGGCTACCTTCGTGCTCCTCGCTCCGACGACATGCTCCTCCCGCCGGATGATGAACTCGATCCAGACGACTCGCCCACTCCTGAGGAACGTCGGAGGGCGCAGTGCACCACCCCCCAGGAAGTCGCAGTCAAGCAAGCCGGCTACACGGTTATTCGCAACCACCTGTACGACGGTTCCGAGTCCGGCTGGCACAACCGGACGATCAACCTCGCTGGCGCCCACATCGACTTCACTGTCGACCTCAGCGGGGCCGTCATCCTCCCCCACGGCAGCGTGAGCTTCGCGAGCGCGCACATCGGTCGCGGAGGCCTGTTGCGATTCGTCCGCCTGCACGTGCTCGATGGAGGTCGCGTCTTCTTTGACGACGCGACGGTGCAGGATCAGGGCGTTCTAACATTCTCGGGCTCGGTGATCCGGCATGGTGGGGCGCTGTCGTTCCGGAAGCTGGCCGTGCAGTACGACGGGCAAGTCCTTCTGGCTCGGGCTGATGTCGCGGGCGTTATCCGACTCGATCAGGCGCGGATCGGCTACAGAGGCTCCGCAAAGCTCACTCTCGTGAAGATTCAGAAAGCTGGCCTGATCAGCTTTTCCCATACAAGGGTGGAGAACCATGGCACTGTCGACGTGAGCCACGCTCAGATAAGCGGCGGCCGGGCCAACCTGAGCATTGCGCGGATCAGTCGACTATCGGACGTGATTCTTCGCGACGTAGAGATCTCCGGTGATGGAGTGATCGAGTTACCGGGAGCCGCGATCACCGTTCACGGCGGTCTCGAACTGGACGGGGCGGTGGTTGGAGACGGGCCGGTGATACTACCGAGCGGGGAATCACTGGTTCTCCCCACGGGAACACCCTAGAAGGGCCGATCTTGCTCCTGATCGTGGCGGTCCCGGCCGTGCTCCGTGAGTGGGGGCGCTGCTCCACCCTCCACTGTTGGGGCGGTTCGCCAGCATCTCCCTCGTCGCGGCAGGGGTGTTCCATTTCACTCGGTCGCATGAACTGGGCGAGACGCGTGCCGACCGATAACGATCGTTTCTGGGACGGTCGAGTCGTGCGCCGCGGAAGCCTGCCGAAACTCAGGGCCGTATCGAAACCCGGTTTCGGGACAAACGGTTTCGGCAGGGGGTTTTGACGTGCCTTAGGGGCGGCGGCGCTCGATGAGTATCGTGTCGCGCCAGTTGCCAGCCCAGGGGCCGTAGGTCATGTACGCGATGCGTTCGCGGTGGCCGATGCGGCGGAAGCCGGCACGCTCGTGAAGGGCCAGGCTGGCGGTGTTTTCGGGGAAGATGCTTGCTTGCACCGTCCAGATGTCAGCGGCGTCAGCTGCGCGCAGGAAGGAGGTGAGAAGTGCCGTGCCGACGCCGCGCCCGTGGGCGCGATCGGCAACATAGACGGAGTGTTCTACGACTCCGCGGTAGACCTCGCGTGCAGAGACGCGGGATGCGGCAACCCAGCCGAGGACTGAGCCGGCGGGATCGGTGGCGACGAGTCGGCCAACCTGGAGCTTTCCTTGGTCGAAGTCGGCCCAGGATGGAGGCTCGCTTTCGAACGTCGCGTTTCCGGCGGCGATGCCTTCACGGTAGATCGTTTCGACCTCGAGCCAGTCCCTCTCGGTCAGGGCCCGTACGGCGATGTCGCTCATGCGCGGAGGGCGCGGGATGCGGCGTCGAGAGCGTCGGTGATGACGCGGTAGTAGGCCCATCGGCCGCGCTGCTCGCGGGTAACGAGACCGGCGTCGACGAGCTGCTTCATGTGGTGTGACACGGTCGGCTGCGATAGGCCTACGGGCTCGGTTAGATCGCAGACGCACGCTTCCCCGTCCGCGGATGCGGCGATCAAGGACAGCAGGCGTACGCGGGTGGGGTCGCCGAGTGCTTTGAATGTTCGAGCGGTGCGCTCAGCGTCTTCAAGCGAAATCACCGCCCCGGTCACAGGAGCGCAGCACGATTCGCTTTCCGCGGGAGGAAGGAGCGGGAGCTGTGCAGTCATACTGCGATCCTCTCACGTCGTATTGACAGTCGTCGATGTATCGATGATGCTCTACCCATCGATGTTCGTCAATGGATGAGTGAGGTTGCTGTGGAAGACGTCTTGCCGGTGGCTGTGATCGGCGCGGGTCCTCAGGGTCTTGCCGCGGCCGCGCATTTGCTTGAGCGAAGTGTGCCCGTTGTGGTGCTTGAGGCTGGCAGTTCTCCTGCGGCTGCGGTTGCGGAATGGGGGCACGTGCGGCTGTTCTCCGAGTGGCCTGAGCTGATCGACGCGGCGGGCGCTCGTCTCCTGGACGGCTCGGGGTGGCAGGCTCCGACGACGGGGTACCCCACTGGGGCGCAGTGGATTGAGAGGTACCTCGCGCCCCTGGCTGCCGCCCTGGGTGATCGCGTTCGCTTTGGTGCCCGGGTGATGGGAGTTTCGCGGCTCGGCCGGGACCGACTTGTTGATGCTGGCCGCGGGGATCAGCCGTTTACCGTTCACGTCTCGCCTGCTCAGGGGGAGGAGTATCGGCTGCAAGCCCGAGCTGTGATTGACGCATCCGGCACCTGGTCGACCCCCAACCCGGCGGGAGCTGACGGGCTCCCCGCTATCGGTGAGGCGGCGTCCGCGGACCTGCTCTCGTACCGCATCCCCGACTTTCGTGACCGTGCTGGTTTCGCCGGCAAGCACACCGTTGTCATCGGTTCGGGACACTCGGCCGTGACGGCCGTGCTGGCCCTTGCCCGCATGGCTCGCCGGGACCCCTCGACGACGGTGACCTGGGCGCTACGCCGAGCCACCGCTGGGAACACCTTTGGCGGGGGCGACGCTGACGAGCTGCCCGCACGCGGCGAGCTGGGGATCAAGGCGAAAGAGCACGTCGATGCCGGCCTGGTATCCCTCGTCACCGGGTTCCGGGTCGAACGCGTGACCCGTGACGGTGAGCGCCCCGTCCTAGTCGCGGAGGACGGTCGCACTCTCACGGCCGACCGGGTGGTGGTGCTCACTGGCTTCCGCCCCGACCTGTCGTTCCTCTCCGAGCTGCGGTTGGAGCTGGACCCGACGTTGCAGGCGCCGGTTCGGATCGCCGCGGAGGTGGATCCGAACGTGCACTCCTGCGGGTCCGTCGCCGCGACCGGCGCCGGCGACCTCGCCCAGCCCGAACCTGACTTCTACCTCGTCGGGGCGAAGTCCTACGGCCGTGCGCCGACATTCCTCGCGCTCACCGGGTACGAGCAAGTCCGCAGCGTTGCAGCTGAAATCGCGGGCGACCGCGAAGCCGCCCGCCGCGTCGAGCTCGTCCTCCCGGACACTGGTGTTTGCGGCGGCGCAGGGCTGTTCGATGCATCCGGGGCGTCGCTAGGCGGGGCGTGCTGCGCGCCTCCGGTATTGCAGATCGGACGGGCGCCGGCATCGGTATGAGAACGCAGAGGGGGCAGGCCGGCGGCCTGCCCCCTCACTGTCAGCTCAGCGGGTAAGGAGAGTCGCCTGGATCTTGTTGGACACCGCTTCGCGCAACGGACGGACCGCGTCGGCATCCCAGGACTCAGGGTTGGGGAAGGACCATTCCAGAACCTCCCCGCGCGGAGCGCTGGGCAGCGCCAACCCGGGCTTCATGAGAACCACGACATCGGCAGCCTCCAAGTCAGCAGGCGTCACCGCGCGGGGCACGCGCCCCGTAATGTCCATTCCCAGCTCGGCAACGGTCGCGGCGATGGCAGGGTTCACCGTCTCGGCCGGGGCGAGACCGGCGGACGCTGCGGTGAAGCGGCCCCCTGCAAGGTGCTCGAGGAGAGCGGCGCCGAGCTGAGAGCGGCCGGCGTTGTGCTGACAGATGAACAGGACGGTCGGTTTCATGCGGCTCTCCTCGGTACGTTGCGGTGTCGATGATCAGGATTGCGTCTTGCATAGGCACCTGTCAATATAGATATATGTCGATTCAAGAGGTTGAGCTGGTCATCGTCGGGTCGGGCCCCTCGGGCTACACGGCGGCGGTGTACGCGGCGCGGGCCGGGCTCGCCCCCGTTGTCATCGCCGGTTCTGTCACTGCGGGCGGTGCGCTTATGACGACTACGGAGGTGGAGAACTTCCCCGGGTTCGTCGATGGCATCCAGGGACCGGAGCTGATGGACACGATGCGCCGGCAGGCCGAACGCTTCGGCGCCCGCATCCTCCTCGACGACGCGATCCGCGTCGATCTCGAATCCGACACGAAAGTCATCGAGACCGGCGCCGGGGAGACGTTCCACGCCCGCGCGGTGATCCTCACCATGGGGTCGGCGTACCGGAAGCTCGGGCTTCCCGACGAGGAGCGCCTGTCGGGTCATGGCGTGTCGTGGTGTGCGACGTGCGATGGGTTTTTCTTCCGGGGCCTGGACATCGTCGTGGTCGGTGGCGGTGATTCGGCCATGGAGGAGGCACTGTTCTTGACCCGGTTCGCTCGGAAAGTGACCGTCGTGCACCGCCGCAGCTCGTTCCGAGCGTCGAAGATCATGGCGCAGCGGGTGCTGGAGCACCCGAAGATCGACGTCGCGTGGAACAGCGAGATCACTGCGTTGCAGGGGGAAGAGAAGGTGCACGGAGTTCGCCTGCGGGACACCGTTACCGGTGCTGAGCGTGACCTCCCCGTGACGGGCGTGTTCGTTGCTATCGGTCACGACCCTCGCTCCGAACTCGTCACCGGCCAGGTCACCACCGATGCCGATGGTTACGTGCTGGTGGACCACCCCTCCACGCGCACCTCGCTCACCGGGGTCTTCGCCGCCGGCGACCTCGTCGACCACACCTACCGGCAGGCGATCACCGCTGCCGGGACCGGATGCGCGGCAGCACAGGACGCGCAGCACTACCTCGCCACGCTCGATGTTCCCGCCCTGGCGGAGGCTTTCGCGTGAGCAACGCAGCACCCGCTACTCGCCGCCTCTCGACCCTCGACCGGTGGCTACCGCTGTGGATCGGCTTGGCGATGGGTGGCGGCATCCTCCTGGGCCGGTTCATCCCGGGGCTGTCCGAACTGCTGTCACACCTTGAGGTCGGTGGGATCTCGATTCCGATCGCGCTCGGGTTGCTGGTCATGATGTACCCGGTGCTCGCGAAGGTCCGATACGACAAGGTCGCCGCCGTGACCGGCGACAAGAAGCTCCTCGTTTCGTCGCTGGCGCTGAACTGGATCGCGGGCCCTGCATTGATGTTCGCCCTGGCGTGGGTGTTCCTGCCGGACCTGCCCGAGTACCGGACGGGACTGATCATCGTCGGCCTCGCACGCTGCATCGCCATGGTCGTGATCTGGAACGACCTCGCTTGCGGTGACCGGGAAGCTGCGGCCGTGCTTGTTGCGATCAACTCGGTGTTCCAGGTCATCGCGTTCTCGATCCTCGGCTGGTTCTACCTCACCGTCCTCCCCGGCTGGCTCGGCCTCGACAGCCAAGGCCTGGACGTGTCCGTGTGGCAGATCGCGCTCAACGTGCTGATCTTCCTGGGCGTGCCACTGGTCGCCGGGTTCGCGTCCCGTCTTATCGGGGAACGCCGCAAGGGCCGCGCCTGGTATGAGGGCTCGTTCCTGCCCAAGATCGGACCGTGGGCGCTGTACGGGCTGCTGTTCACGATCGTGCTGCTGTTCGCCCTCCAGGGGGAACAGGTCACCTCACGGCCGCTCGATGTCGTGCGGATCGCGGTCCCGCTGCTGGTGTACTTCGCCATCATGTGGTTCGCCGGCCTCATCACCGGTAAGACCCTCGGCCTGGGCTACGCCCGCTCGTCGACGCTCGCGTTCACCGCGGCCGGCAACAATTTCGAACTCGCCATCGCCGTCGCGATCGGCACGTTCGGCGCCACGTCCGGGCACGCCCTCGCCGGTGTCGTGGGGCCACTGATCGAGGTCCCCGTGCTCGTCGGCCTGGTCTACGTCTCACTGTGGGCCGCGCGGGCATGGTTCCACACCGACCCCTACGCGATTCCCGAACCTGCCCTGGAAAGGACTCGATGATGAGCGCTCCCGCCACTACCGCAGAAGACACCTGCGCGCCGTCCCCCACGCACGCGATCGGGGACGACGCGGCCACCGCGATCGCCACCACGCTGAAAGCACTATCCGATCCGCTGCGGTTGCGGATGCTGTCCGCGATTGCCACCGACGCGCGCGGTGAATCGTGCGTGTGCGACCTCGCGGAACTGGCCGAGGTGTCCCAGCCCACCGTGTCGCACCACCTCAAGGTGCTCCGCGACACCGGCGTGCTCACCTCCGAGCGGCGTGGCACGTGGGTCTGGTATCGGATCGCCCCGCCCCTTCGCCCGGCGGTGACGACGCTGCTGGACTCGTTCGCGCCCGCCGCCGTGGCCCCCGTCCGCGCTGAGCACGCGGGGCTCGAGAACGTCGACGACGCTCTCGCCCACCTGGCCGAAGCGCTCGGTCAGGACTACCCGCAGCTCGACGGCAGCCTGGTGGCGACGATCGTCCGCGAGTCGTACACGGCCTTGGCCAAAAGCGCTCGGGTGAAGAACCACCTGTTGTCGCTCACCGACCGGTTCGCGCACCAACGGCTCACCGACATCACCCGTGACCGCACGCAGGGACAGCCGCAGGTGCTGTTCGTCTGTGTCGCGAACGCAGGTAGATCGCAGCTCGCCGCGGCGCTGGTGAATCAGCGCTCGGGCGGCGCCGTTGTGGCGCGCTCGGCCGGATCGACCCCGGCCGCTGAGATCCACCCCCATGTGCAGCCCCTCATCGACGAGCTGACCCTCGGCGACGACGAACCGCGGTTCCCGAAACCGCTGACCGATGACGCAGTGCGCGCAGCTGACGTCGTCATCACCATGGGTTGCGGTGACGTCTGCCCCATCATCCCCGGCGTCCGCTACGAGGACTGGACCGTCGGTGACCCCGCCCTCGCCTCCGCAGAAGGCGTCGCCGCGATCCGCGACGACATCGCCCGCCGCGTCGACGCCCTCCTTGCCACACTCACCCCCGCCCGCTGACCGGAGCCACCATGACCGACACCAAGCCCTCCGTCCTCTTCGTCTGCGTCCACAACGCCGGCCGCTCCCAAATGGCCGCGGGATTCCTGCGCGACATCGCCGGCGACCGCATCGAGGTCCGCTCCGCGGGGTCGATGCCCGCCGACCAGATCAACCCCACCGCTGTTCAGGCGATGGCCGAGTTCGGCATCGACATCACCGCTGAGCAGCCCAAGGTGCTCACGACCGAGGCCGTGCAGGCCTCCGACGTCGTCATCACCATGGGCTGCGGAGACGCGTGCCCCTTCTTCCCCGGCAAGCGTTACGAGGACTGGAAGCTGGACGACCCCGCCGGGCAGGGTATCGACGCGGTGCGCCCCATCCGCGACGACATCCGTGAACGGATCCAGCAGCTCGTCAGCGAGCTCGTCTGAGACGTCTCAGCTACGTTTAGAGAAGGGCCGGAGCGCTCACCCGGCGATCACCGCTGATCTAAGCCGCGGTTCCGGCACGCAGAAGCGGACCTCACCGCGGTCGGTCAACCAAACGCGCCCTTCATCGCGAGATCGGTGAGCGCTGATACGGCCGCGCTCGTCGCACTCGAGACAGCGGCGATGCCGAGTTTGTCCGCGACCTCGCGGAGTTTGCCTGCGCGCTTGACGACCTCGCCCGTTTCGGGATCAGGCTTCGAGACCACCTCATTGAGCTCGGTGACAGCCGCTTCAACCTCTGTCGTGTCGGCATCGGTGGCTTGGGCGGCCGCTCTCACGGCGTCGAGAAGTGGGAGGACATCGCTGACGCGCAGACCCGTAGAAGCCGTCGATCAGCTTCGTACGGATTTGCCCGAGGAGACCCGAGATAGACGTCCCCGAGAGGATGTAGGACATGTTCACAATGGACTGAAACGGTCCCAGTTCCCGGTCCCACACGCTCTGCGCAGCCGCCAGCCCAGGCGGCTTGAAGCGCAGCGACTTCTCCTGTGCTTGACGTTCAAGCTCTTCGATCGGCTGGGTCAGATACAGCAACTCGGGCACGTAGCCCTGGGCCGCTTTGGGCAGCTGCCAGCGTGTGACGATCTGTCCCTTTGTCCACGTGTTCCCGCTGATCGAGTCGACCGTGATGGGGACGCCCGGCAGCTTGCGATAATCGGGAATCGTCGATTCGTCCGTGTAGCCGTTGAGCTCCAGACGAGCCCAATCGCGTAGCGCGCTCGATCCGGTCTCGGCGCCGAGCAGCAGACACTTCCGTAGCAGCCCGGCAAGAGGCTCGGTCTCGTCGAGGGCGCGGTCCCGAAGTGATCGCAGCAGCGAGTCGGTCATGTCGGAATCGTAGGTGGAACCTATGACATCGCGGACCCACCGGCTTGCGAGCGGTGCGAAACCGATCGTTTCCGGCGCGTGAGCGCCGTGCGGTCCTCACCGATCACCGATAACGTGGGCCGCAACTCGGTTCCGGCAGGGGTTTTCCGTCTCTTAGGCTGTTCGGATGGACGCGGACTGGATCGAGCATCGACGTTCCGATGACGGCGAACTCCTGGGATGGATGAAACCGACCGGTGAAGATTTCGTTGCCATCGATCTGCTTGGTCGTAATCGCACTGAGGCGGTGGACTGGTTGACCGCAGAGGAGACGCTCGACGCGTTGGGGCTGACGTACTTGGCCGACCCTCATGAGCTCCGGTTGATCGACGGGTCATGGCTGAAGGTGCGCATCGCGGAACTCTCGCCGCGAGGTATACGACTGCAGAAAGACGACTGGGGGAACACCTCGGCTACCGAGCTGTACTACTCGACGCCGTTCCCCGTCGATCACAACATCCTCCGACCGATCTCCTAACGCGCCGGCCATGCGGCCGTGTTCTGCACGTCTACGGACAGCACGCCACACTGCCAACTACCGTTTCAGGCGGAACCACTGGTCGAGGATCAGTCCGCGGGGAGCCAATCGACGACGCGATCGTTGAACCAATCCGGGCGTTGTAACGGGACGCCGTGTCCGCATTCGTCGACGACCAGAAGTTCACCGCTGGGAAGGGCTTCGTGGATGGAGTCGGCTGAGTCGCGCATCAGGCGTCGTTCTCGCCCGCCCACCATGACGAGAGTTTGCCCGCGGAACGCCGACCATGCGTCGGGCAGCGTAAACCTCATGTTGGCGCCGACAGCGCCGACGAGTGTCTCTTTCGTGATTCCCGCGCTGGTGCTGATGTATTCCTCCATCAGATGAGGGGGTATGAAGAGTTCCCGAGCTTGCAACTTAGCGAACCATCGCTTGCGAGCAAGCGGTGCGCTGACGCCGAGCGCGGCAAGCGTGAGGTCGGTGAACGGCATGGGCTTTGCTTGAGCACTGACGATGACCGCCTGACTGACGAGTTCAGGGTGCCCTGAGGCCAGTTGTATGGCGAGCTGAGCCCCGAGGGAGAACCCGATGACGGTCGTGGGGCGACCGGGGACAGTAGTCGCGAGCAGCTCTGCGATCGCGGTAATGGTGTTCGCGTGAGATACGTAAGGTTCAGCGGCTGACCGTCCGTGCCCCGGTAGGTCGGGAACAAGGACCGCGTAGCTCGGTGCAAGCCGCTCCCGCAAGGAGTCCCACATCCAGCCGGCAACCCCACCGCCGTGGAGAAGAAGCACAGGCGACGCGGTGTCAGGGCCAGATGAGGAGAGAAACATGATGCTCTCACCCTGTCAGAGCCTCCGAGCGTATTTGTGACTTTCGGCCGCCTGCCTGCCGTAAACGATCGTTTACGGCACCTCGGCGGATGGCGCTGCGGGAGCCTGCCGAAACCTAGGACCGTGTCGAAACCTGGTTTTGGGAGAAACGGTTTCGGTACGGGGTTTCGGTCGCCTTCAACTCAGTGAAGCCGGCAGGTCGAACCGTGCGAAGAGATCGGGGTCGATGAACGAGGTGATGCCTGTGATCGCCTCATACTGGGTATCGACCAGCGTCAAGGACCATGCCTCGTGCGGCGCGGCATGGTGCGCTCCGATGTAGAAGGCGACCACGGCCTGCCCGTTGGCGGTTATCACGCGGGTGCGCCAGCTTGGGCACAGCGTCATCGGGACGGCATGTGCGAAGGCTGCGACAGAATCCGCGCCGGCGTACCACTCCGTGAGTGGTGGCATCTGCCAGGTCACGTCGGGAGCCAGAAGGTCGACGAACGTCCGTAGGTCGGAGTTGGCGAGTGCCTCTGCGAACCGATGAGCCAGGGAAAGCGTCGATTGCGACGGACGAGGCTGTGTCGGATTCGCCGGGGAGGCGCTGCGTTCCCCCAGAGTTCGCCTCCCGCGAGCGAGAGCCGAATGTATCGAGGTCGTGTTGGTCCCCATTGCTGAGGCCGCGTCGAAGGCCGAAAAGCCGAGGACGTCCACGAGGAGAAGCGCGGCCCGCTCGTTGCCGCTCAGGAGTTGCAACGTCGCGACGAAGGCGAGTTCTAAGTGTTCGGTGCGCTGCGCCAAGTCTGCCGGATCGGGGTACGGCGTCAGCCACTCGATTTCGGTGTCCGGTGTCGAGTCGGTGGCGGGTTCGGTGGCGGCAGGGCCAAGGTCGATCGGGAGCGCTCGTCGTCCCCGTGCTTTGGCGGTATCCAGGCATGTCCGAGTGGCCACCGTGTAGAGCCACGTTCGGACCGAGCTGCGTCCCTCAAACCGGTCGAACGCCGCCCAGGCACGCAAGAGAGCGTCTTGCAGAGCATCATCGGCGTCGTGCACCGACCCAAGCATGCGATAGCAGTGAGCGTGCAGGCCCTGCCGCAGTGGTGCTACCGCCCGCTCGAATCGTTCACGAGAGTTCTCGTTGGCGCTCTCGCGCTCTACGACGGGTATGTCCGAGAAGTTCTGCGCCATGCGACGATTCTGCCCGCGCCGCGCAGTCTCACCTATCGACAGCGTTCCGACGACCGAGGAGATCCCATGCCGTTTGACCCCATCACGCTCGATCACACTTTCACCGCCCCGATCGGCGTAAACGTGAAGGGCGAGGTCTGGGCCTGCGTCGAGATGCCCGACTCTGCCGATTTCTTCGGCACGGGCCGCTCCGTTCGGGTAGACCTTACAGTTGACGACCTGCCGCTGAAAGACGTCGGGATGATGGTCACCGGGACGGGCGGCCACATGGTGTCGCTGAACGCTGCGTTCCGCCGCAAGCTGGGCAAGGACGTGGGAGACACCGTCACCGTCCACATCGAGCGTCGAGTCAAGTGATGAGGGCCTCCGCGCTCTGGTCGCTGATCCACGCCGAGCGGCAGCGTCTACATGACCAGACTCAATCCCTCACCGCCGAGCAATGGCGATCTCCCGCGCTCGTTGGCTCTTGGACTCTCGAGCAGACCATCGCACATCTGACGGCTGGAGCAGAACAGAGCATCCCAGCCTGGCTGCGCAGCGTGTTCTCCGCGCGCTTTGACTTTGAGCTCCATAAGGAACGGGGAGTAGTCACCAGGATGGGGGCTTCGCCGGCTGAGACATTGGCCAGGTATGAACGAGCGATCCGCAACAAGCGACGCGCGGCCGGTCCGCTCATGGCGGGATTGGGTGAAGTCCTGATCCACGGCGAAGAGATCCGTCGGCCTGTCGGTATCCGAGACGGTGTACCCGTTCAAACGGCGGCCGCCACTTTGCAATGGTTCGCGCGTCACGATTTCACGGAGTACTCGCGCTCACGAGCGCAAGGCCTCCGGTTGGTCGCCAACGACGCGGCGACCGAGATCGGCCAAGGTGCGGAGGTGCGCGGTCGGGCGCTGTCGCTCCTTGTCGCGCTTTCTGGCCGGCCGGTCATCCCGGGTGAACTGCACGGGCCCGGAGCGGCTGTCCTGATCAAGCGTGGCGGGGCGGAGTGGAAGCCGCAACGCGAACCTGCTCGCCGTTTGTAGAGGTCCACAATCGGCCGAAACTGATCGTTTCTGGTGGGCTCGTCGGCGTCGATGAGCAGCTGCGCGACACGCCGAGGATCGATCCGCCAAAACCCCCTGCCGAAACCGTTTCGCGCCGGAACCCTGGCGGTACCGTTTTCGGCATGGCACATGAAGTCGGGTACGCCCGGGTCTCGAAGCGGGAGCAGAACCCGGATGCTCAGTCCGCCGAGCTCCGCGCCGCCGGCTGCGAACGTGTCTTCGTCGACCATGGCGAATCGAGCCGCGTCACCGATCGGCCGCAGTGGCTGGCATGTCTCGACTACCTGAGGCCGGGGGACACCCTCAAGGTCCGCCGGCTCGATCGTCTCGCCGGCAGTGAGCGCATCCTGATTGAGACGCTGCAGGATCTCGACGCGCGCCAGGTGAACATCGTGAGTCTCACCGAGCCGATGATCGACACGACGTCGCCTATGGGTCGTGCGCTGTTCGGGATCGTGGCCGTGTTCGCGCAGCTGCGCGTGGACACGATCCGGGACAACACTCAGCGAGGTCTCGAGTACGCCCGCAGCCAGGGACGTGTCGGCGGCCGCCCGAGCGTGATGACTCCAGAGCGAATCGCGGCGGCTCGACAGTTACGCGCCGAGCATCACAGCTGGGAGAGTATCGGACGGGTCCTCGGGGTAGGGTCGTCGAGCGTTCGACGCGCTCTATCTCCCCGCGACTGAGCAAGCGTGAGTGCCGCCTGCAGACTTCCCAGCGCTAGCGGTCGCGGGCACCCGTGACCGCCTGGTAGAAAAGCAGAACCCCGGCCGTGTGATCTGACCTTTGCGAGGCCTACAGGGACGGTTCCGGGGTGTTGCGTTACATGTTACGTGAGTGGGGGACGATGGTCAATCAGCGTTGGGCGTTCTACGAGCAACACTTCGGCCCGGACCGGCTGAAACACTATCTCTCCGAAGCGCGCGGAGACACTGCGAGGGCGGAGGAGCTCTACCAGTGGAACGTCGAGGCTGCTTCGGCGTTCTGGGGTTCGCTCGGACACCTCGAGGTGGCACTGCGCAACACCATCGATGCCCGCATGTCAGACCGGCACGCGCAACTCGGGCGCGCGAGCCATTGGATCTCGGACGACCATCGTGAGTTCGGTCGCAGAAACCCACCCACTAAGCATCGGTACCCGTACGTCGACGTTGACACCGCGAAGAGGCGCGTCACAAAGAACCAGAAGCCGGTTACGCCAAGCCAAGTCATCTCGGAGATCTCCTTCGGGTTCTGGCACCAGATGGTCTCCCAGAGTCAGATGCGGTTCTGGCCGGACATCGCGACCGGGTTCCCACACGCTCCTGACAGAGCGCAGGACACGGTGCAAGAGCCTGTCAGTCGGCTTCGCGACCTTCGCAATCGCATCGGGCACCACCACCGCATCTGGTCGCAGGACCTTCAAGGTCGATATGACGACATCCTGCTTGTTACAAGCTTCATCGATCCTGACCTGAGCAGCTGGGTCGACGCGCAGTCGGCTGTACCAGGGGTGTTGGCGGTCAAGCCCGTGTAGCTTCTCCGGCCGACGAGCGCGAATCGCTCACCGGCGCGTAGCCACGTTGTCGCCACGTTCGCGTTCTCATGCGGCCGTTTGCGAACTGACCGGACTGGGCTGTCGTGCCTTCGTGCCATGATCCGTTTCAGTGCCGCAGTGTTGCGACAGGAAGCGAGGGGCCATGTCCATCCAGATCACACACGTCCGTTTCGGGGGGACTCGGAAGACGGAGGACGAGATCGTCTCATACAAAATGGAAGAGCGAGCAGACGGGCGAAGTCAAGCACAGCGACAAGCCCACCTTGGTTGCCTGGATCGACAACGGAGGGAAGGCCTACGTCGGCGCTGGGAGCGCTCGTGTAGCAGTCGGGGTTGTCAGGCCGCAAAACGGGCAGCCGTACCTGCGTACTCATGCCGACGTCAAGTGGACTAACAACCTGGTCAGCCTCCTGACCTTCTGAACCATGAGCTTCCACAAGCCTTAAGCGCTAGCCCCATCGCCGGATGCCCCAAGCGGCCGCGTGCGTTCACGCACCCATCTAGGGGCACGCAACCGGACATATGTCAGGAACCTGACATAACGTTGATTATCGGGGTATCCGGTACCGCTTGGTTGCTCTTGCGACCGTCGGCCGCCGCGGCGGGTGAGCTGTCGAGAGCCCAGTTCTCGATCATCGGGATAACTGCCCAATGAGGGGATGTTTCGATCTCCCAACTGAGGAACCTCGATCGTTTCGTTGCTTCCTGGCATAAATCGTGAAACGGTCGGCTCGACCGAATCACATTATGGGGGAATCAGTTGAAAACGAGACTTCTGACCCGTGCTGCACTCTCTGCCGCGGTTCTGACGATCCTTGCTACCGCCGCGGTAACTCCTGCATGGGCGAGTGGCACCGCAGCACAGCCGTGCAGTATCGATGAGAAGCAAGCTGGAGATTGTGCACCTTACCTCGCATCTGCTGACGAGGATCCGGTAGAGGCAGCCGTTCGGCAGCTGGTGGCGCAAGGCGAAAGCGCTGGAGCTACAGCATTCGTCGAGAAGAAGTCAGCCAACCTTGACAGCGCGTCCGCCGCGGACCTTCGAGCAGTTCTGGCCGAAGCGACGGCCTCGGAGTCTACGGATGTCAGCCGTGGCGGAGTGCAGGCTGATGCTCTACGTGCCCCCGCAATCCGAGACGGGCGAGTGATCGGGAAAATCTGGTACCTGGACGAGAAGCTCGACTACGGATATTGTCGTCCCGACGGAACCGGCTGTGGGCCGGTCGTAGGCGCCGTTCAACTTAAATTCTCGTACAATATCAACGAGTATCCCACTGTCACTCTTGATGGTGAAGTCCGCGCAATCGCCGGTTCACTCATTGAGGTCAATCCGCTGGAGTGCAAGACCTACTACGAGCTCCCCCTCTTTGACCAGGTTCTGCACGATTGGAATAACTGTGACAGCGCACAGTTTCGAGGGATGGGAACAGGCCCGCTGATCTTCGAGGAAAACTACCAGCACGGCTCGGCGCCCGGCACGAAGTACCACGTCGAGCTGAGTGGGAAGATCACGACCTACCATGATCCCGGTCAGCCACTGTGGTTCCTGCGAAACAGCCACACCTACACCGTCGTTCACACGGGCACATCGGGCGCGACGTTCTGAGGGTATCCGGGGGGCTCGACTTCAGGTCGAGTCACCCGGATAGTGTGTCCAGATGAATCATCGCGAACTACAGATCGAGAGAAAGCGTCTGTTGAACGCCTATCTCGACGTTCTCAACGACCCCTCACGGTTTTTGGACCTCGTTCTTCGCCTCCCAACCGGCGATCACCTGAGCGAAGCAATCGAGCACGAGTATCGCTTCGACACAGCGATTGCCCAAGCCGTCTCCTCCTTAGGCATCCAGTACTTCACTCCCGAGAAGGTCCAGCGCGTCCGAGATGAACTAGCTCAGCTAAACCGTGCTCTCGGTGAAGCCGAAGACCGCCCCAGCAGCAGATTTTGACTGAACGCTCCGGCGAAGGTCATGGTGCGCCGCCACCTGTCGCCGTTGTCGGTCACGACCAACGAAGCTCGTGGACGCCGGCAACGCGCAGCTCGTCGATCAGGCGTCGGCGTGGACGTCGACGAGATCGAAGTCGATACCGGCCAGGCGCAGCGCTGTGCAGGTGTTCGTGCACTTCGTGCAGCCCTCGGCCCCGTACACCGTGACATGAATGCTCATCGCCCGTGATCCTCTCTGCGGTCCTCGGCCGTTCAGCCGATGCTTCGCCATCAGCTGATACTTGCCGCCCGCGCGTCGGCTCGGAGCGGCTCAAGGACTGGCCCCGCCGGGATTCCGCAGGAATCCGCGCAGCACCCTTGAGGCGTTCCGAGCCGACGCGCTCCCCCGCTGCCGCCGGCGCCGGCAGCTCAAGTAGTTGACACGTCCGTGTCACTCTGTCTTGATCTATGGCAACACGCGGCGTGTTACTCGCGACTCGCTCGGTCTATGGCTGGTGTCGCGGTATGACCGACCGTCGTCTCCCGTGGGGTTCGCGTGAGAACCCAGGGAGCCGGGGTTGGGCGATCAAGCGGGTTCGAAGGACCGGCTCAATCAGCTCGCCCAGCACGCCGGCGTCTCGAACGCCGTGCTTCTAGAGGAGGTCATCGACCACCTCGAAGAGAAGCGGAACGAGCGCGGGCTGCCGACCTGGTGGTCGGAGCAAGAGCTCCCAGTCGGGGAGCTGCCTACGAAGGAAGGCGTACCAAGCAGCGATGGAGGCGATTCTGTTGAGTCCCGCTCGCCGCCACAATGTCGGGTCCTGACGGCTCGCCCGACATCGAACAGTCGCGTCAGATTCCGTCGAGGGTGGGCGGCAGCGCGAACACCAACTCGTCGATCTCTTCGCCGCGGGCGGGGGCGTATGCCCGCTGCTGTCGGATCTCGCTGAAGCCGCTCTTGGTGAGTACGGCGATGGATGCCGCGTTGTCGGCGGCGACCCGGGCATAGAGCGGGCGCTCCGCTTCGCGGGCGACGAGCAGGCGCAGCGCGGCCGAGGCGACACCGCGACCTCGGGCGTGGCGGGTGATCCAATAGGTGACCTCGCGATCGCCGTCGACGGTGAAGGCCGCGGCGGTTCCGGCGAAGCCGCCGTCATCGGTCACGACGAACATCGAGACCCGGTCGTCGGCGCGGTGCCGCTCGAGCCACGCATCGAACGCGGCGCGGTCGGAGGGGTCGTCGGCAGTGAAGGCGGCCTGGGCGACGGCATCCGGGTCGCGCATCATCTCGAAGACGGCATCCGCGTCGTCATCGTCGAAGGGGCGGAGATCCACGTGAGTCACACCGGCACGCTACGCGGATGAAATCCGTCTCATTTACGGGTATCGGTGCGCGGCGAAGATCAGTACAGTTATCCCGTCACGCATCGCGTGACGTATCCGGGGGGATCCGTCGACGCCCGGGCGCTGCATTTCTGGCACGCAGCCCGGGCGTCGAATGGGGGAGTGCCCCGACGCTCAGCCGGCAGGAAGCAGCTGCGTACGCAGCTCGTCGATGTCAGCTGCCACGGCGATCGCGCCGTTCGCCTCCTCGGGAGTGCTGAAGCCCCACGACACGAAGATGACCGGCACGTCGTTCGCGGCGCCGCCCTCGACGTCGTGGTGACGGTCGCCGATCAGCACCGGCCGCGAGACGTCGATGCCGTCGGCGGCCAGGCGTCGGAGAGCCTCCGCCACGATGTCCGACTTCGAGCTCAGCGTCTTCTCGTCGCTCGTGGCCCCGACGATCTCGCGCAGGCGCGGTGCGAGGCCGAAGTGCTCCATCAGCGCGCGCACCTGGATCTCGGGCTTCGAGCTCGCCGTCGACTGCGGCACCCCTGCTTCATCCAGCTCGACCATGAGGTCGGCGACGCCGGGGTAGAGGCGTGCGCCGGTCGTGTAGCCGTCGGCCTTGCCGAGCACGCGGTAGAACGACACCGCCTCGGTCGCCTTCTCGGGCGTCATCCCGAGGTTCGTCTGGAACGACTCGTGCATCGGCGGGCCGATCCAGTGGATGAGCTCGTCGTGCGTCGGGGCCGGGTGGCCGAAGTGCGCGAGCGTGATCGTGAGGCGGCGGAGGATGCCTTCGGACGCATCGACGACCGTGCCGTCGATGTCCCACAGCACGCAGGAGAACGGCGATCGGGTCATAGGTCCCACCCTACGTGCGCGATGACACGGAGTACGGCGTGAGGGTGCCGTCGACCATCTCCAGCACGCGGTCGCAGTGTCTTGCCGGCGGGCTGTCACCTACGGGGGACGAGGTCAAAGGTCGCCGTGCACGCCCCTGTCGAGTACCCCGATGACTCCCGCGATCACATCGTCGGCGTCGACCCCGTGCTCCACGAGCTGCATGCCGGCGTTGATGACGCCCTGCACGAGGGCCGCCCGGGTTGCGGCATCCGGGATTCCCAGCTCTTCGAGGAGGTGACGCAACGGCGCCGTCAGGGCGTCGTGCATCGCCATGATCGCCTCGACGTTCTTCGGCGAGATGTCGGTCTGCTGGAGGCCCGTGGCGAGCGTGTGCTTACCGTCGGCCGTCATCCGGATCGTCGCGGTGACGTAGGCGTGCAGGCGAGCGCGGCCGGGGGCTGCGGCATCCATCGCGGCCTCGAGCTCCGCACCCCATTCCTCGAACGCCTGCATCGCGATCGCGGCGAGGAGGTCGTCCTTGGAGGGGAAGTACTCGTAGAAGCTCGACCGGGACAGGCCCGCCCTTTCGCACACCGAACGCGGAGTGATGGCGGCGACGCCGGCCTCGGCGATGATCGCCTTCGCCGAGGCGAGGAGCGCTCCGTGTTGAGCGACGCGGTGCTCTGCGACGGTCGCAGCGGTGATCTTCGGCACCGCCCCATTATGGGTCTCGCTCATGAGGCCCGCCGGGGTGGCTATGCGGGTGGCGGGAATGTCTCGCGGCTCCCGCGCGCTGACATCCTCATGACGACATCCAGCACGTCCTCAGCCCACGCTTCCGGCACCTTCCGCATCGGCGGCGACCTCGAGGTCAACCGCCTCGGCTACGGCACGATGCAGCTCACCGGCCCCGGCGTCTGGGGTCCGCCGAAGGATCACGACGAGGCGATCCGCGTGCTCAAGCGCGCCGTCGAGCTCGGCGTGAATTTCTTCGACACCGCCGACTCGTACGGCCCCTACGTCGCCGAGGAGCTCCTCAAGGAGGCGCTGCACCCCTACGGCGACGACGTCGTGATCGCGACGAAGGCCGGCCTCACGCGCACTGGGCCCAACGAGTGGCCGCCGCTCGGGCGCCCCGAGTACCTGCGCCAGGAGGCCGAGATGAGCCTTCGCCGCCTCGGACTCGACCGCATCGACCTCTTCCAGCTGCACCGCATCGACCCGCAGGTTCCCCTCGAGGACCAGGTCGGCGAGCTGAAGAAGCTCCAGGACGAGGGCAAGATCCGCCACATCGGACTCTCCGAGGTCACCGTCGATCAGGTGAAGGCCGCGCAGCAGATCGCCACGATCGTGTCGGTGCAGAACCTCTACAACCTGCAGAAGCGGGATGCCGAGGAACTCCTCGACTGGTCGACGGAGCAGGGCATCGGCTTCATCCCGTGGTTCCCGCTCGCGACCGGCGGCCTGACCGGTGCCGACTCGCCGCTCAGCGAGCTCGCCGAGCGCAAGCAGGCATCCCCCGCCCAGATCGCCCTCGCGTGGCTGCTCAAGCGCTCGCCGGTCATGCTGCCGATTCCGGGCACCTCGAGCGTCGCGCACCTCGAGGACAACCTCCGCGCCGCCGAGATCGAGCTGACCGACGACGAGTTCGAGGAGCTGTCGAAGCTCGGCTCCTGACGGCTCGCGGTTGCGGGCGCGTCGCGTCAGAACAGGCGCGGCGCGCCCGACTCGATGCCCTTCATGGCGTCGTAGTCGAGCGTGACGCAGCGGATGCCGCGGTCGGTGGCGAGCACCTTCGCCTGCGGCTTGATCTCCTGCGCCGCGAACACCCCGGTGACGGGCGCGAGGTGCGGGTCTCGGCCGAGCAGCTCGAGATAGCGCGTGAGCTGCTCGACACCGTCGATGTCGCCGCGGCGCTTGACCTCGACGGCGATCGTTCCGCCCGCGGGATCGCGCAGCAGCAGGTCGACCGGTCCGATCGCGGTCGGGAACTCGCGGCGGACCAGCGTCAGGTCTTCACCGATCACCTCGACCTGCTCGGCGAGCAGGCGCTGAAGATCGGCCTCGACGCCGTCCTTGATGAGACCGGGGTCGACGCCGAGCTCGTGGGACGAGTCGTGGATCATCTCGTAGATGCGCACGACGAGGGTGTCGCCCGACTTCGCGTGGGTCACCCGCCACTGCTCGACGACCTGCTCCTCGACATCCGGGTCGTCCTCGGGCGTCTCGACCGTGAGCGTGCACGGCGGGCTCATCCAGTTCAGCGGCTTGTACGACCCGCCGTCGGAGTGCACGAGCAAACTTCCGTCGCCCTTATGCACCAGCAGACGGGTGGCGAGCGGAAGGTGAGCATTGAGGCGCCCCGTGTACTGGACGGAGCAGCGGGCGATGACCAGACGCACCCGTCGAGCCTAAGCGCTGTCGCTGGCGGCGGCGGCGTCGTCGGCGTCGGCGACGGAGAGCTCGTAGATGATCTCGAGACCATCCTCGTCATCCCACTGCTCGCCGCGCTCGACGAACCCGTAACCGTCGATGAGCGCTCGTGACGCGACATTGTCAGGGCTGATCGTCGCGCGCACCGTGCGCACATCGGGGTGGCTGCGTGCCACGTCGAGCAGGGTCTCGAGAGCCTGTCGTGCATAACCGCGGCGCCGCAGCGCGGGGTCGACGCGATACCCGACTTCGACCATGCCGCTGGCATCCGGCGGGCCGTGGAAGCCGGCCACGCCGACGGCGGCGTCGCGCTGGGGATCGATGATGAGCCGGGTGATCCACGGAGCGTCACCAGGCGCGTTCCCGACCTGTGCGCTGCGGTGCCGCCAGAGCCAGTCACATTCCGGGCCTGTGAGGAACGGGTTGGCGTAGATCGGGTCGAGGTTCGCCGTGTCACCTGCCCCGAGGGCATGGAGAACCTGCTCGGGGATCATGTCGAGGTGGACGCCGGTGTCGGATGCCGGGAGGTACCAGGGCTGTGTGGAGATCGTCATCGCGGATGATCCTGGCAGAGTGCCGGCGCGGGCGCGCGCCCGCGTGTTCAGCCGATATGCGCAGCGACGGTCGGGATGAGGATCGGCGCGTTGACGGCGGCGTGAAGCACCATGCAGGCGACGAGGTTGCGGCGCCAGAGGTACAGCACGTAGATCGCCACGGTTCCGCTCGCGTGGTAGAGCAGCCACTCGGGTCCGAAGGTGAACAGATGTGGCACGACGAAGAACGGAAGCGTCGTGGCGACCGCGACCCAGCGTCGCCCCGTGAGCTCGGTCAATCGTTCGAGGGGATAGCCGCGGAACAGGATCTCTTCGCAGATCGCAGCGCTCAGGATCATCGCGACGACCACCAGGATCGGGAGCGCCGCGATGGTGGCGGAGCCGGTGTCGGGTGCGTTCTGCGGACGGATGAGCTGCGCGAGCCAGCTCCAGGCCATGGCGCCACCGAAGAAGATGAGTGCCCACTCGAGGTCTTTGCCAGTCGGCCGCACGATGCGCAGAGACGACAGCCCGCGCCGCTCGACACCGAACACCCACGCGAGGACGAGCGCCGTCGCGAGGCAGTTCCAGAAGATCGAGGCCGCCGGTCCCGCGAGCCCGATCGCCGCGAGCGGGGGGCGCGGGTCGGCTCCGACGGCGCGAAGCACCTCCGGTAGCCACATCGGTGACCACGCGAGACCGATGCCGACCAGGACGGTCGTCCAGGCGAGCGCGCGGGGGCGGGGCGGTTGCGGCCGTTGCGGCTGGTGCCGGGGCTCTGGCGGTGTCGCGTTCGTCGGTGCCGTGGCGGGGTTCGATTCCGATTCCACGACATCAGAGTAACCGCTCTAGAGTTGCTGCTCTAGTAAAGCTTCGCGGGCTAGGGTGGCTCCCGTGCCACGCCGTCGCGATCCTGAACGCTTTGAGGAGCGGCGTGCCGTGATCCTGGATGCGGCGGCCGCCGAGTTCGCCGCATCCGGATACGCGGCCGCCACCACTGCGTCGATCCACCGTCGCGCGGGCGTGTCGTCGGGCACGCTGTTCCACTACTTCCCGACGAAGCTCGACCTCCTGGTCGGAGTGCTCGAGGCCGGGCGCTCCGAGACGGAACGGGCGCTCGCCGAGATCACTGAGCGGGCAGCGGGTATGGATGCCGTTCTGGCCTATGCCGCGCACCTCGAGGCGGAGCTCGCCGACGAGTTGTACCCCGGGCTCGTCCGGGCGATCGGCGACGTCGAACGGCTCGAGCCCGTCCGCGAATCGCTCGCCGCCGAGACCGCGGCGATCGACGACTTCCTCACGCAGTACCTCGCGCAGGCTCTCGATGCAGACCCGGCGAGGTGCACCGGCCAGGCTCGCGCGATCCGCTGGCTCTTCGACGGAGCCGCAGCCGACGCGCTCGCCGCGCCCGTCCCCACCGGGTTGCTTGTCGACGCGGTGCGCGCCCTGCTTCGCGGCATGGGGGTGCCGCTGCCGCGGTTCTGAGCTACCGCGCCGGCATCTGCCGGTTGTCCCGTCGTCAGGCTCACCTGCCGTTGAAGCCCCGCGGGCCGTCAGCGAGCACGGTTGAGCCTGTTGACCGGGCGGGACCGGCTCGGCTCACACGACCCCGACTCGTCCGTCAGGCCATCTGCCCCCGCCCGCTTCACCGCTCCGCCGAGGTCCCAGTTGGGCCGGAATGGCGACGGGATACCCGGCCAAACTGGGACCTCGCGGCGCGGTGAAGCGGCGCGGACCTCGCGCGACGGGTCAGTGGCGGCCGGCGCCGACCTTGGCTCCGGGCAGCGGCTTCGCGGCCGACGAGGCGAGACCGGATGCCGCGACGAGCACCACCAGGATGAACAGCGTCGGCAGCAGGCCGATGTGGTCGCTGATGAATCCGAGGATCGGCGGTCCGCACAGGAACGCGACGTAACCGATCGTCGCGGCGGCGCTCACGCGGGCGGCCGCGCGGGCGGGGTCGTCTGCGGCGGCCGACATCCCGAGCGGGAAGCCGAGCGACGCCCCGATGCCCCACAGTGCGGCTCCCACGAAGACGAGCGGCAGGTTCGGGGCGAGGATGAACAGCAGGATGCCGGCTGTCGCGGCGACGGCGAGCACGCGCAGCGTCGCGACGCGGCCGAAGCGGTCGACGAGGGGTCCGCCGAAGACGCGAACGACGGTCATCGACACGCTGAAGACGGTGAGGGCCGCGGCGCCGATGGCGGCGGTTCCGCCCTCGTGCTCGACCACGCCGAGCGCGAGCCAGTCGTTCGCACCGCCTTCGGCGAAGGCCATGCCGAGCATGATGATGCCGAGCGTGTAGGTGCGCGGCTCGCGCCAGGCCGAGAGCGACACCGCGAGTCGCTGACGCCACCCGGGCGCGGGGCCGTCGGCGGCCGCCTCCGGCGCCGCGACGTCGGCGGCGACGGCATCCGTCACCGCGCGGCGGGGGACGTTCGCAATCGCGACGATCGCGAGCACGACGATGAGTGCGGCGATGGTCACGGCGTGGATGGCGACGCCGATGTGCAGGCTCGCGGCGATCGCGCCGAGCCCTGCGCCGATCACGGTGCCGAAGCTGAAGAAGGCGTGGAACAGCGGCAGGATCGTCTTGCCCGACTGCGTCTCGATGGCGGCACCGTCGACGTTCATCATGACGTCGAGGCATCCGTTGCCGAACCCGAAGAGCGCGAGCCCGACGATGAGCATGGCGTAGGAGTGGAAGAAGCCGCTGCCGAGCCCGAGGATCGCGAGGCCGATCGACAGGGTGATCAGCACCCCGAACATGCCGGTGCGGGTGCCGAGCCGGGCGATGATGACGGAGCTCGCGGAGAGCCCGAGGATCGAGGCGATCCCCATCGCGAGCAGCGCCAGTCCGATCTCGCGGTTCTCGATGCCGAGGTCTTCCTTGATCGTGGGTACGCGCGCGGCCCAGGTGGCGATACTCAGGCCGCTCGCGGCGAAGATCGCGAAGACGGCGTTGCGCCAGCGCAGGTAGACGGAACGGGAGAGCACATCGGTCACCGGGTCAGCGTACCGAATCGATTCGACGTTGCACTACGGCCAGGTACGATCGGGGCGTGAACGCACGTCGGCCCACCATCTCGGACGTCGCGCATGCGGCCGGGGTCTCGCCGTCGACGGCATCCGTCGTCTTCAGCGGCAAGACGCCCGTCAGCGAAGCGACCCGCGCGAAGGTCCTCGCGGCCGCCGCCGAGCTCGGATACCTCGGACCCGACCCGCGCGCGGCGTCGCTCCGGCGCGGACGCAGCGGGATCATCGGGGTGGTCAGCGGCGGGCGGCTCGGCAGCGTCTTCGGCGACCCCGTCATGCGGACGACGATGGACGCGCTCGCCGACGCGGTCGCCCCGATCGGCGCCGGACTGCTGCTGCTACGCGAGGGCAGCGTCGTCGCGGGCGAGCCGACGCTCATGACGGCTCCCATCGACGCCGCCGTGCTGATCGGATGCAGCGCGCTGCTGCGCGACCACCTCGCGAGCGTTCGGGCCCGTGGCATCCCGGTCGTCGTCATCGAAGGCGACGGGGGCGAGGGGGTGCCCCGGATCGCGCTCGACAACCGCGAGGCGCAGCGCCTCGCAGCCGAGCACGTGCGCGATCTCGGGCACACGAACGTCGTCGCGGTGACGATGCCGGTGCGGTGGGGATCGGAGTCGGGCTGGCTGTCGCGCGACGACGAGAGCACGACGTCGGTCGACGTGGTGGCCGACCGGCTCGCCGGATTCCGCGACGTGTTTCCGGATGCCGCTGCCTACGCCGCCGGGGACAGCTCGATCGACGCCGGCGCGGCAGTCGGACGCGCGCTCTTCGCGGGCGACGGCCCGCATCCGACGGCGGTCATCGCGCAGAGCGATCTGCTCGCGGTGGGTGTGCTGCGCGCTGCGGAGGAGGCCGGGCTGCGGGTACCGGAGGATGTCAGCATCACGGGCTTCGACGGCATCGTGGTCGACGGTCTCGCGCCCTACGAACTGACCACACTCGTGCAGCCGGCGTGGCAGAAGGGGCGAGCCGCCGGCGAGGCTGTGGCAGCGCTCCTAGCCGGAGACACGCCCGACTCGCAATGGTTCACGAGTACGTTCCGTCTGGGGAACACGACGGGGCCGGTTGCTGTCAAGTCTTAGCCGATCGACCGTAGACCGGCATCCTGTCGGTAAGATGGGTGACACGACCCCCCACGCCCAGAGGAGGCCTGTTGCTGATCTTCCTCGGTGCGTTCGCGGTTCTTCCGTTGGTTCTGCCGTGGTTGATCAAGCGGATCGGCGCCCGCGCATTCTTCGTCGCAGCACTCCTGCCCATCGCAGCGTTCGTCGACGCGGCCCGTCGCGCTCCTGAGGTTCTGAGCGGAGGCATTCCGTTCGAGTCATACGCCTGGATCCCTCAGCTCGACATCGCTCTGTCGATGCGGATGGACACCCTCGCGTGGATCATGACGCTCATCGTCACCGGCGTCGGTGCGCTCGTGATGATCTACTGCCGCTGGTACTTCGACGGCAAGAAGGTCGGCGTCGGGCAGTTCGCGGCCGTGCTGCTCGCCTTCGCCGGCGCCATGTACGGACTCGTTCTCACCGACGACATCGTCGTGCTGGTGATGTTCTGGGAGATCACGAGCGTTCTCTCCTACCTGCTCATCGGGTTCTACAACGGCCGAGGAGCGAGCCGCCGTGCGGCGCTCCAGGCGCTTCTGGTCACCACCCTCGGCGGTCTCGTGATGCTGATCGGCGTCGTGATGCTGGTCGTGCTCTACGGCACCACGAGCCTGAGCACGATCGTCTCCTCCCCAGCACCGGAAGGTGCGCTCCTCAGCATCGCGATTGCTCTCACGCTCGTCGGTGCCCTGAGCAAGTCGGCCATCTTCCCCTTCCACTTCTGGCTGCCCGGCGCCATGGCCGCGCCCACCCCGGTCAGCGCCTACCTCCACGCCGCAGCGATGGTGAAGGCCGGCATTTATCTGATCGCCCGTCTCGCGCCCGCCTTCGCGCACGAGGACCCGTGGCGTCCCATGGTCATCGGGCTCGGCGTTTTCACGATGCTGCTCGGAGGTCTGCAGGCCCTGCGCGAGTCCGACCTCAAGCGCATCCTCGCCTTCGGCACCGTCAGCCAGCTCGGCATGCTGACGGTCGTTCTCGGCTATGGCGAGCGCAACTCCGCCCTGGCCGGCCTGGCGCTGCTCGTCGGCCACGCGCTGTTCAAGTCGTCGCTGTTCCTCGTGGTCGGCGTCATCGACCGACAGCTGTCGACCCGCGACATCCGTGAGCTCTCGGGAGTGGGGCGCCAGGCGCCGACGCTCGCGGTCTTCTCGATCATCGCGATCGCCTCGATGGTGGGCGTGGCACCGACCATCGGCTTCGTCGCGAAGGAAGCCGCGCTCTCGTCGCTGCTCGAGGGGGGCACGGATCCGCTCGCCCTCGCACCGCTGATCGGCATCGTGCTCGGCTCGCTGCTCACCACGGCTTACGGCGCACGCTTCGTGTGGGGCGCGTTCTTCACGAAGAAGGATGCCGCAGGCGCGACTCTGCCTCGCACGGAGTGGCCCGATCCGCCGATCGGATTCCTCGCCGCCCCGGTGCTGCTGAGCGGCCTCACCGTCGTCGGGGGCATCGCCGCACCGTTGCTCGATGCCGCGTTCTCGGGCTACGCCGCCACGATGCCCGAGGCGGCGGGAGCCGACGGCTACGAGTACCACCTCGCCCTCTGGCACGGTTTCGAACCCGCGCTGTTCCTCTCGGTCGGCAGCATCCTCGCCGGTCTCGTGCTGTTCTGGTTCGTCGGGCGGCGCCCGGGCACGCAGCGTCGCTGGCTGCCCTTCACCGCCGTCGACGCCTACAACGGGACGGTTCGCGCCATCGTGCGGACCTCGGTGTGGACGACGTCGCTCACTCAGCGAGGGTCGCTTCCGGTCTACGTGGGCACGATCTTCGTCGTGTTCGTCGCGGCCGAGGGCACGGCGCTCATCGCGCACGGCGGCTGGCAGGCCGATCTCGCCGCGTGGCACTCGCCGATGCAGGTCTTCGTCGCGCCCATCATGATCATCGCGGGCATCATCGCGGTGCGGGCCCGCAAGCGTTACACCGGAGTCGTGCTCGTGTCGGTGACGGGGCTCGGCATGGTCGCGCTCTTCGCGTCGGCCGGTGCGCCCGACCTCGCGCTGACGCAGATTCTGGTCGAGACGGTCACGCTCATCGCCTTCGCGCTGGTGCTGCGCCGCATCCCCTCGCGGATGGGCGACCACAATGCCTCGGTCTGGCCGATCGGGCGCGCGCTGCTGGGCATCGGCGTCGGTGCGACGATGGCGCTCGTGGCGATCGTCGCGACCAGCGCCCGTGTCGCCGAGCCCATCTCGACCGCGTTCCCCGACCTCGCGTACGAGATCGGTCACGGCAAGAACGTCGTCAACGTCACCCTCGTCGACCTGCGCGGCTGGGACACGATGGGCGAGCTGTCGGTGCTGATCCTGGCGGCGACGGGTGTGGCCTCGCTCGTCTTCGTGACGCATCGCTCCGACACGCTCTCTCGTGCGATCTCGTCGCTGCCCACCGGCGCGCTGCGCACGCGCCGTCCGCTCGTCGAGACGTCAGAGGGGCCGCGGCCCCGCGCCGGATCGGGATCGTCGCGGCAGGCTTGGCTCGTGGGCGGGCAGAAGCTCCGCCCCGAGACGCGTTCGATCATGCTCGAGGTGATCGTCCGCATCCTGTTCCACACGATCATCGTCGTGTCGCTGTATCTGCTCTTCGCCGGCCACAATCTGCCGGGCGGCGGCTTCGCCGGCGGACTCGTCGCGGGGATGGCGCTCGTCATGCGCTACGTCGCGGGCGGACCGTACGAGCTCGGGGCTGCCGCTCCGACGGATGCCGGGCGACTGCTGGGCGTCGGGATGGCGCTGGCTGTCGGTACCGCGGTCGTGCCCCTCTTCTTCGGTGCGCCCGCCCTGACGAGCACGTTCTGGGAGGCGGAGCTGCCCGTTCTCGGCCACGTGGAGTTCGTCACCTCGACGATCTTCGACGTCGGCGTCTACCTCGTGGTCATCGGGCTCGTCCTCGACGTGCTCCGCTCGCTGGGCGCGGAAGTCGACCGGCAGCGCAAGGAGCGAGAGGAGCTCGCCCGATGAACGTCTCACTGATCCTGATCATCATCATGGGCGTGCTCTTCGCCGCCGGCGTCTACGCGATGCTCGAGCGCAGCCTCACCCGCGTGCTGATCGGCTTCCTGCTGCTCGGCAACGCGGCCAACCTGTTCCTCCTCGTCGTCATGGGGGCGCCCGGTGTCGCGCCGTTCTACGGCTCGGCCGATGACCCTGCCGAGTTCAGCGACCCGCTGCCGCAGGCGCTGACCCTCACGGCGATCGTCATCACCTTCGCCGTCTCGGCTTTCCTGCTCGCCCTGATCTACCGTTCCTGGCAGCTCGGTCAGGCCGACACGGTCGAGGATGACGAGGCCGACCTCGCCGTGCGCGATCGCATGGCCGAAGACGAGGAGGCGATGGAGCAGGAGATCACCGACGAAGACGACGACGCGACGACCGACTTCGTCGGCGACCAGACGTCACCCATCACCGTGCTGCACTCGCGCGACTTCGACGCGCTGCGCGACGACGCGCCCACCGATCGCCCCGGAGGAGACCGATGAGCGCCCTGGTTCCCCTCCTCGTGACGCTGCCCCTGCTGGGGGCCGCGGTCGCCCTCATCTTCGGTCGCCGCCGCCGCATCCAGGTCGGGGTCTCGATCGTCACGCTCACCGCGACGCTCGTGATCGCGGCGGTGCTGCTGAACGTCATCAACGCCACCGGCGTGCCGATCGCAGTCTCGGTCGGCGGGTGGCCGATCCCGTTCGGCATCGTGCTCTACGTCGACCGGCTGGCCGCGCTGCTGGTCGTCGTCTCGAGCGTCGTCCTGCTCGCGGTCCTGCTCTTCTCGGTCGGCCAGGGCGCCGCCGACGGTGACGATGAGACGCCGGTCTCGATCTTCCACCCGTCGTACCTCATCCTCTCGGCGGGCATCTTCAACGCCTTCATCGCGGGCGACCTGTTCAACCTGTACGTCGGATTCGAGATCCTGCTCGTCGCGTCGTACGTGCTCATCACGCTCGGGTCGACCGAGTCGCGCATCCGCACGGGCGTCGTCTACATCGTCGTCTCGCTGGTGTCGTCGATCCTGTTCCTGTCGGCGATCGCGGCGATCTACGGCGCGCTGGGCACCGTGAACATGGTGCAGCTCTCGCAGCGGATGACGGAGCTGCCGCAGGAGACGCAGCTCGTCCTGCACCTGCTGCTGCTGCTCGCGTTCAGCATCAAGGCCGCCGTCTTCCCGCTGTCGTTCTGGCTGCCCGACTCGTATCCGACGGCGCCCGCTCCCGTCACCGCGGTGTTCGCGGGGCTGCTGACGAAGGTCGGCGTGTACGCGATCATCCGCACCGAGACGGAGATCTTCCAGGACAACAGCGTCAACACGCTGCTGCTGATCGTCGCGCTGGCGACGATGATCGTCGGGGTGCTCGGCGCCGTCGCGCAGGCCGAGCTCAAACGCATCCTGTCGTTCACGCTGGTCAGCCACATCGGCTACATGATCTTCGGCCTCGCCATAGCCACGCCGGCCGCCGTCGGCGCGACGATCTACTACATCGTCCACCACATCGTCGTGCAGACGACCCTCTTCCTGGCGGTCGGTCTCGTTGAACGACGGGCCGGGTCGACCTCGATCCTGAAGGTGAAGGGCCTCATGCGCGCGGCGCCGCTGCTGGCCGTGCTCTACTTCATCCCGGCGATCAACCTCGGCGGTCTCCCGCCCTTCTCCGGCTTCATCGGCAAGTACGCGCTGTTCGACGCGGCCGCCGACGAGGGCAGTCCGCTGATGTACGTGCTGATCGTCGCGGGCATCATCACCTCGCTCCTCACGCTCTACGCCCTGATGCGCGCCTGGAACCTGTCGTTCTGGCGCGAGAAGGACGAGGTCGGAGAGGGCGAGAGCGAGACCGACGCGCGCATCGCCTACCTCGGGGATGCCGAAGGGGCCGACGTTCAGACCGAGAAGCGCGTCATCCCGCGCATCATGACGACCGCGACGGCCGGAATGGTCGCCGTCACGGTCGCGCTGACCGTGTTCGCCGGACCCCTGTACGACCTCTGCGCCGCCATCGGAGAATCGCTCCTGCAGCCGGTCACGATCAGTCAGCTCGAGCAGGAGGTGCAGTGATGATGGGCGACGCCAAACGCAACGCTGCGACCGCGCTCTGGCGACAGCTGCCGTTCTTCGTCTGGCTCGTCGCGCTGTGGATGCTGCTGTGGGGTCAGTTCACCGTGCTCGCGGCGCTGACCGGCATCGTGGTGGCCCTCTTCGTGACGCGCGTGTTCCGGCTGCCGCCGGTCGAGCTGTCGGGCCGGGTCAACATCTGGTGGGGCGTCGTCTTCTTCCTCGAGTTCCTCCTCTCGCTCGTCAAGGGATCGCTGCTGGTCGCCTGGCAGGTCATCGATCCGCGCCGTCAGCCGGGCGCCGCGATCATCGCCGTGCCGCTGCGCACCGATGACGACCTGATCATGACGCACGTCGCGGTGACGGCATCCCTCATCCCCGGCTCGCTGATCATCGACATCGACCGCGACCGCCGAATCCTGTACGTGCACGCCATCGGCATCCGCACGCAGGAGCAGCTCGAGCACCAGCGGCGCGAGATCCAACACTGGGAGGAGCGCATCGTCCGAGCGGTCGGATCGAAGGAACAGGCGCACCAGCTGTCGGACCTGCGGAGGGAGCGCTCATGACCTGGCTCGTCGTCGTCATCTCGGTCGTGTTCGCGGTGTCCGCGCTGCTGACGCTGTGGCGCATCATCGTCGGCCCGTCGATCCTCGACCGCGCGGTCGCCTCGGATGTGCTGCTGACGCTCGTGATCTGCGCGCTCGGCGCCGAGATGGCGATCAACCATCACACCCGCACCCTGCCCGTGCTGCTGATCGTCGCCGCGGTCGGCGTGTTCGGTTCGATCTCGATCGCGCGCTTCGTCGCGCGGAAGGACAACACGGACGCCTCATGAGCATCACCGACGTCATCGCCCTCGTGCTCGTCCTCATCGGGGCGCTGCTGTGCCTCACGGCGGCGATCGGGCTGCTGCGTTTCCGCGACGTACCCACCCGCCTTCACGCCGCCACGAAGCCCCAGGTCCTCGGCTTCATCCTCATCTGCATCGCCGTGGGGGTCTCGCTGCACTCGTGGCCGGTCGTGGCCTTCCTCGTGCCGGTGGCGCTGATCCAGCTCGCGACGGCGCCGCTGTCGGCCCACATGGTCGGACGTCAGGCGTACCGCAACAAGACGCTCGACGGTGAGTCGCTCTTCGTCGACGAGTTCGCCGACGCCCCGGCTCCGAGCGACACCCGCGACTGACCCGCTAACCGGCGAGCGAGTCGAGGTGACGGTCGAGCACCCGGTCGACATCGACGGCCGGCTCGGTCGACGACGTCCAGATGAGGTGCAGCGCCAGCCCGTCGAGGAGAGCGTGCAGGCGCTCCGTTTCGAGCACCGGATCGATGTCGGCGCCGAGACCTCCCGTCTCCCCGAGCTCGCTGATCACGGCGGCACAGACGCGATGGACGCCGTCGTGCAGCTCGCGGGCGTGGCCCTGCAAGCCGTCATCGGTGAGGGCGAGCCGGCTCAGCTGCAGCTGAACCAGGAGCTCGGTGCGCCGCGAATCGTCGAGCGGCAGCAGCTCGCGCATCCAGCGCATCGCCCGCTCGCGCCCCTGACCGGTCACGGCGAGCAGACGGGCCGTAACGTTCTGTTGGAGGCGCTCGAAGCAGAATCGGCGTAGCTCATCCTGCGTGGGGAACGCCCGACGAAAGGATGCCGTCGCGATTCCCGCCTCGTCGGCCACCCGCCGCACCGACAGCGCTGCGACCCCGTCGCGGGCGAGCACTCGGAACGCGGCCGCGGCGATCTCGTCGTTGCGGTGGTCGTGGTCGATCAGGCGGGGCATGTCATCATCATCCCGCAGCGACCGGAGCGCGCTTAGGCCACACGGAGTAGCTGATCGCCCAGAGCAGGTCGATTCCGACGATCACCCCGAGGATCGGGAAGAACCCGAGCAGCTCAGAGGTGCGGTCGGCGTCGCCGACGAGCAGGATGAGCCCGCCGAGGATCGCAGCCGCGATCGCGGCTGCGAGCAGCGTGCGCGGCACATCCTTCCAGCAGGCGATCGCGTATGCGGTGCCGTACAGCGCGGGGCGCGGCGCCGCGCCCCGGAAACGCGTGGCGACCTTCGCATCGGCCCAGGCGATCATCCGGTGTCCGTAGGCGACCGAGATGCCGATGTAGAGCGCCGCCAGCCCGTGGTGCCAGGAGGCCGTCCCGCCGCCGAGCAGATCGACCGCGACGAGCAGCAGCAGGACGAGGTCGATCAGTGGCGCGGCGAGGAGCAGCATCGCGCCGAGGCGGGGTCGGTTGAACGCGTAGCGGGCTACGAGGCCCGCGATGATCGCAACCCAGAATCCCACCTCGCAGGCGATGATGGCGGCCAGGATCATGGTCGAGTCCTCTCATTTCGGCGAATGGAGCGATGTTAGCACGCTCGTGTTACTAAAACCGGCGCCCTTTCGTCGCCCACCGAGGCCGGAAGTCGTATTGACTGAAGACATGACGCACGCCCCGCCTGACGCCCGGGTCTCATCCGTCGAGGCCGCTCCCGCGGTCGTGGTGCCCGTGCACCGATCGTGGGAGAACCTCGCGCGGCAGGCCATCGTCGCGGCGTTCGTCGTCGGAGCGGCCATCGCGAGCGCCGCCGTGCCGTGGCTCCCCGTGACGGATGCGGCGAGGATGTGGCAGGGAGCGGCGCTCGCCGTCGTGCTCCTCGTCCTCGGCGCGCTCATGGCGCGATGGCCGGCGCTGCGGCGTGCGGAGCTCGTCATCCCGATCGGCGACTTCATCGCGATCGGCCTGCTGCGGTTCGGCACGGGTGACACGCAATCGGTGTTCCTCGCGATCGTCGTCCTCCCCGTCATCTGGATCGCTGCCGGACCGGGGCGCTGGCGCATCGTGCTCCCGCTCGTCGGTGTGTGCGTCACGCTGCTGCTGCCGCTGGTGCTCGCGCCCGACCAGGTGCTCACCGTGAGCGAGCTCGTTCGACTGATCATCGCCGTACTCGTCTACGCTGCAGCGGGCGCCGTCGTGAACGAGCTGTCGCGCCGCTCGCTGCAGAAGCTCACGGCGTCGCAGTGGCACCGGCGTCTGGCCGAGGCCGAGGTGTCGCAGGCTGCCGTCGTCCAGCGGTCTCTGCAGCCGGTCGACGGGTCGGATCTGCCGGCGCGCTTCCGGGTGGCCGGCGCGTGCGTCCCGGCCCGCACCGTGGGCGGCGACTTCTACGACTGGTACGCCACCCCCGACGGCGGCACCGCCTTCACCCTCGGCGACGTCATGGGCAAGGGGGTCGGTCCCGGTATGATCGCCGCCGCCGTCCGCACGGTCATTCGGAGCAACGTCGACGATCCCGACCCCGCCGCCGCACTCCGCCGCGCCGCGATCGGTCTCAACACCGGTCCGACCGACACGATCGGAGCCCAGTTCACGACGTGCTTCCACGCGCGCATCAGCCCCGATGGGATGCTGCGGTGGGTCGATGCGGGTCACGGCCTCACCGTGATCCGTCGCGCGGACGGCACCAGCGAGTTCCTCCGCTCGGGCCACCTTCCGATCGGCGTCGGGACCAGCTGGACGAGCGATGAGCTCTCGTTGCGCCCCGGTGACAGCGTCATCAGCGTCAGCGACGGCGTACTCGATCTGTTCGGCGGATCGCTCGACTCCATCGACCGCTATCGCGACTTCGTCAGCAGCCGGCCCGATATCGACACCGTCGTCAGCGAACTCGTCGCTCGGGCCGCCGGAAGCGAACAGGAGGATGACGCCACCGTCATCGCCGTGACCTGGGGCACGGCCTGATCGCCGGCGTCGGCCTCAGAATGCGCGGTTCCGCACCAACTCGAGGGCGGCCTCTTCGTACCAGCTGCCCGCCGCGGGACCGCCGTTGCAGGTCCCGTCGCTCTCGCCGGGTCGCTTGATCCACAACAGCGCGTCGAGTCCGGAGCCATCCGCGCCGACGCTCGGCGGCGTCCCCAGGCCCACGCCGCTCGGGTTGCACCACGTGCCCTGCCACCCGCGACCGTTGCGCGACGTGTCGATGACGTACCGCGGGCTGCCGCCCAGCAATGCTCGCAGGCGCTCCGCGTACCGCTGCTCGTCGGCGGTCGGCGAGAAGTTCGACACGTTGGTGGAGAACCCGCGGCCGTCGAGGACGCCGGCATCCCGCAGCCGCTGCGCCATCGTCTCGGGCGGCACCCAGTTCGCGTTCCCCGCATCGATGTAGGCGGTGACGCCGGCCTCGGTGAGGGCACGGACGGCGTCGCGGATCAGCGTCGTCCGGGGCCCCTGACCCGCGCAGTCGCCGAGCATCGACAGGGCGTCGGGCTCGACGATCACGGCGGATGCCGTGCCGCGCAGCGTCTGAGCGATCAGCCGTGCCCACTCCCCATAGCGTTCGACCGGCAGCCCGCCTTGCGAGTACGCGGAGCAGTCGCGGGCAGGGATCGCGTACATGACGAACGTCGCCACCTTGTTCTGTGCGGCCGCCGCGGCGGTCTCCGCCCGCAGCACCTGCACGAGCTCGGCATCGCTGTACCATTCCCCGAGCCAGGTGGCGGTGGGCATGCGCGCGATCACGTCGAAGGCATCGGCCACCGCCGTGCGTCCCTGAGCTCGCGCGTCCGACGCCGCTTGGGCCGCAGCCGAATGGGTCGGCAGCGCGGCACCCCGAGCGAGCGGATTCGGGCCCGAGGTCGGGGCGACCGCTGGTCCGGCGCCGCGGCGCGCCTCCTCGTGCGCGCTCGCGGGCGCCGCATGCGCGACTCCGGCGGCGAAGGCGAGAGCGAGCACCGCCGCGAGCGCCGATGAGATCCGTGGAACGCTGCGCATGATCGACCTCCTTGCAACGGTGCCCCGAGACTACCGGGATGCCGCGCGCTCGTCAGCAGCCTCGTGCGACCTCCGCCCGGATGATGTCGGCGAGCTCGCGCGGCCTGCTCCACATCGGCCAGTGGCCCGTGGGGAGGTCGACGACGTCGACGTCCCGAAGCCGGGTGACCTCGGCGAACATGGGATGACCGCTCTCGGCCATCCGCATGACCTGCTCGCCGGAGATCGAGCAGCACACCAGGGTGGTCGGCACGGCGTAGCGGGCGCCATCGGTGAGGATCACTGGTTCCCGCACCACGGGTGCCGGCTCGGCGACCGCCCGAGCTCGGAACCGCGCCAGGACCTCGGGCTCGATGCCGTCGAGGCTCGCCTGCTGTGCGAGCTCGTCGAAGGGCGGCAACGGCAGCTCCGAGACGGCCTCCGGGAGTCCCGGTGCGAACGCGGCACCGCTCGCCATCGGGCCCGAATCCACCCACACCACACGTCGGACGAGTTCCGGATGCCGGTCGAGGATGATGCTCACCGGGCCGTTGGCGCCGCTGTGGGCGACCAGGACGGCTGGATCGTCCCGCGACGCTCCGAGCTCGTCGAGCGTGTCGCGGATCGCGCCGACCTGATCTTCGAGCGTGCGCGTCGCGTGCTCGGGGTCGTCGGCGTCGAGGCCCGGCAGGGTGAGCGCTCGTGCACGCGCGTCGATGGGGGAGAGATGGGCGGCGACATCGTCCCACGCCCAGGCGCCCAGCCAGTGGCCGGGAACGAGGACGAGTGGGGGAGGCGTGAAGTGATCGGTCATGAGATCAGCATCCGTCGCGCGTTGGACAACAGTGTGTCATCATCTATGTCATGAATTCGCCGCGGCTTCGACGATGAAGCGCGCGGAGCGCCTGCACGCCCTCGCCGAGACGCTGCGGCGCAGCGGGACGCGCGGTGTGTCGGCCGAGCGTCTGGCACGTGAGTTCGAGGTCTCGGTCCGGACGATCAAGCGCGATCTCGATGCACTCGAACGCAGCGGTGCGCCGATCTGGTCGCGGCCCGGTCCGGGCGGCGGCTATGGGGTCGCCGCCGGGTCCTCGCTCCCGCCCGTCAGCCTGTCGCCCTCCCAGGCGGTGGCACTGATGGCGGCCGTCGCCGCTGCGCCGGATGCGCCCTATGCCGACCTCGCGTCGGCCGCGGTGCGCAAGATCGTCGACGTGCTCGACCCCCGGACGCGGGAGCGCGCGGTCGACCTCGCCGGACGCGTCTGGGTCGACGGGGCGCCCGCGGCTTCGCGAGCCGTCCGATCAGCGCTCGAGGAGGCGATGCTCGAGCAGCGCGTCGTCCGCATCCGCTACACAGCCGAGAGCGGAGCCACCACCACGCGCGACGTCGAGCCGGTGCTGTTCGCGTCGAACGGCGGTCGGTGGTACCTCATCGGATGGTGTCGACTGCGCGACGCGATGCGGTGGTTCGCGGTCGATCGCGTCGAGCGGGCGCACGTCACGGCGGCGGAGTGCGAGGGCCACAGCGTCGCCGAGGTCGGGCAGCCGCCGGAGCACGCCCGACCGGTCAGCGGATCACGAACGGAGTGAGTCCGCGGGGTCGCCGAAGTGCGTGCGGATGTGCTCGCTGATGACGCGCCGGCCCTCGTCCTGGTCGCCGGCGCGCAGGGCATCGAGCAGTGCGCGGTGCTGCGCTCCCACGGCGTGCGGGTCGCTGTAGTACGACGCGTCGCGTCGGAAGTAGGCGCGCACGCGGGGCTGGATCGTCCGCCAGATCTGCAGGCAGTGCTGCTGGCCGGAGAGGATCACGATCGCTTCGTGGAACCGGGCGTCCTCGTCGGCGAGCCTCCCCAGGTCGCCGGCCGACGCCGCATCGTCCATGCTCTCGATGATGGTTGCCAGCATTGCGACATCCTCATCCGTGCACACCTCCATCGCCTTCGCGAAGGCGAAGCGCTCGAGGGCGAGGCGGACGGGGACGAGGACGTTCTCGATCTCCTCCTGCGAGACGCCCAGCACCTCGGTGCCGCGGTACGGGTAGGAGACCACGAGCCCCTCCTGCTCCAGCTGCCGGAGTGCTTCGCGGATGGGTGCGCGACTGGTCCCGAGCTGACTCGCGAGCTCGAGCTCGGTGAGCTTATGGCCGGGTGCCAGATCGCCCGAGGTGATGGCCTCTCGCAGCACGTCGGCGACCTGCTGACGACGGGAAGCGGTCGGGATCGGCGGAAGCGGGGAGGAGGTCACTCCGCCACCGTAGCAATCCGACGGTCGTTGTCGACAATGACCCGATCATGTCGGTACGGTAGTTGTCGACAATCGACAACGCGGTTCCCGTGTGAGGAAGGCGGATCAGATGAAGATCACCGAGATCAAGATGTGCGGACTGCGTGGTGCGACCCCGGAGGGCGGATGGACGCACGAGCACGGCCCCGACGACGTCATCCACACCCTGATCGCGGTGCACACCGACGAGGGCGTGATCGGCGTCGGCAGCTGCTACTCGAGCGAGGCCCTCGTCGGGGCTGCGCTCGAGCTCCTGACCCCGCTCGCCATCGGCGCGGACCCGCGCGAGCCCGAGCGCGTGAGCCAGACGCTGGCGGCCCATACCTTCTGGATGGGGAGAGGGGGCGCGGTCGCGCACGCCATCAGCGGGATCGACATCGCCCTGTGGGACATCCTGGGGCAGACGGCGGGACTTCCGGTGGGGATGCTGCTCGGGGGCGTCTACCGGTCGCGCGTACGACCGTATGCGTCGCTGCTGATCGAGGATCCTGCTCCGCTGCGCGACACGCTCCACGAGATCGCGGCCGACGGTTTCACCGCGTTCAAGATCGGGTGGGGCGGTTTCGGACGCCGCGACAGCCGATACGACGAGGATGTCGTCGCCACGGCGCGCGACGCGATCGGGCCGGATGCCCTGCTCGCCGTCGACGCCGGCGGATCGGATGGATTCTGGGCGGGCCGATCGGCGTGGGCGATCCGCACCTCGATGATGCTCGCCGATCACGACGTCGCGTGGTTCGAGGAGGCATTGGCGCCCGACGACATCGAGGGGTATGCCGCTCTGCGTGCCCGAGCCGGTGTACCGATCGCCGGCGGCGAGGTGCTGACCCGGCGCCAGGACTTCGCGAGATGCCTGCGGGCCGGGGCCTTCGACATCGTGCAGCCCGATACGACGAAGAGCGGCGGGCTCACCGAGTCACGCCGCGTCGCTTGGCTGGCCGAGGAGTTCGGGGTGCAGCTCATCCCGCACGGGTGGAACACAGCGATCGGGCTGAGCGCGGATCTGCATCTCGCGTCCGCCGTCGCCGGCACCGACCTCGTGGAGTACCGCACGGGCTCTGCTTATATCGACGGGCTGCTGGAGACGCCTCCCGAGCTCGACGCCGACGGCATGCTCGCCGTGCCCGAGGGGCCGGGGCTCGGCATCCGTCTCTCGCAGGAAGCCCTCGACCGATGGGGCACACGGCCCGATCTGCTTCGGCCGAGCGTGAGCCGGTGAGCGCCGCGGGTCAGCGAATGGCCACGTCGAGGATGAGCGTGCGCATGCCCGCGCGCGAGGCGGCCAGCGCGCCGACGGTGCTGTCTTCGATCGCGAGACACCGGTCGGCTGGAGCCGCGACGAGCGACGCGGCTCGACGGTAGAGGTCGGGGTGAGGCTTGGGGCGGTCTTGCGTTGTCCATCCCACCAGCGTCACTCCTGCCAGCAGGGGCAGCGCGCAGGAGACGGTGTATTGCAGCCGCTCCTGCGCGCTGTTGCTGACGATCGCGACGGGAATGTTCGCGCGGACGAGTTCGCGGGCGAGGCGGTAGGTCGGCTCGATGGGCTGCAGGCTCTCGTCGAAGGCTGTGCGCAGGCGCCGCCAGTACTCGGCATAGACGACCTCGGTCGGGGGCAGTGCGGGATTCGTGGTCCGCAGTGCCTCGAGGCGCTGCTCGAAGCTGAGGCCCTCCGCGTCGGCTCCCGGGGCTGCCACCACGCCCAGGTCGTCGGCGAGAGCGCCCCAGACGCGGTGGCCGATGGGCTCGGAGTCGACGAGGGTGCCGTCGCAGTCGAACATCACCGCGTCGATGTCCTGCCGTCGGACGCGACCGATCACGGCAGCGCCGAGGTCGTCGACGTGGATCCGCTCGGGGGCCATCGGGTCAGGTGCTCCGTCGGTGTCGACGTCCATCGTTCCACCACTCCTCGCTCGCGTGTCGATTGTCGACATCCAGCCAAGAGTAGCCGCCGTGGCCGGCCGCCCCGGTCAGCCGATGAGGCTCGGCTGCAGGTCGCGCAGCGTGCGGCCGTGCGTCATCCGGGCCACGCCGATCGCGGCGAGGATGAGTGCTCCGGCCATCCATGTGAACAGCACCGCGAGGTCGAGGCTGACCCGGCTCAGGTCGCCCCCGTACATCCACTGCCGCATGCCGTCGACGACGTACCCCATCGGCAGAACATGGTGCAGTGCGGCGAGCGGTGCCGGGAGGGTCTGCCAGGGGAAGGTCCCGCCCGCGGTGACGAGCTGCAGCACCATCAGCACGAGTCCGATGAACTGACCGACGGATCCCAGCCACACGTTGAGCGCCAGGATGATCGCGGCGTACGTGAACGACGCGGTGATCAGCATCCCGAGGGTGCCGACCGGACTCGAGAAGTTGAATCCGAGCGCGATCGACAGCACCCCGAAGAGGACGATCATGCCGATTCCGCCGAGCATCGCCGGAGTGAGCCAGCCGGCGAGGGTTACGCGGAGGGGTGAACGCAGCGCGGTCACCGCCCGGCGCGATACCGGCTTCACGATGAGGAAGAGGGCGTAGATGCCGATCCATCCCGCGAGGGCGGCGAAGAAGGGCGCCAGGCCGGCACCGTAATCACCGGCCTTCGCGAGGTTGCCGGAGTCGACCGCCACCGGGTCGGCGATCGTCTGCGCCTGCTGCTCGCGCAGCTCGGGAGTAGAGACGGGCAGCTGGGCCACGCCGGAGCTCAGCCCGTCGCGCAGGGTGACGAGCCCGCCGTCGAGCGTCCCGAGTCCCGAGGCGAGCTGTCGGGCGCCCTCGTCGAGCTGAGCGGCGCCGGTCGCGGCCTCGTCCGTCGCCGAGGCGAGCTGGCCGGCACCCGACGACACGGATGCCGCACCGTCGGCGGCCTGCGCAGCACCGGTGGCGAGCTGTGCGGCGCCCGAGCTGACCTGGGCCGCCCCCGCGGCGAGGCGGTCGATCTGACCCGTCGCCTCGTCGACGCGCGTCGCGCCCGACTGCAGACGGTCGCCGATGGGATCGAGGCGGGCGAGGACCTCCGCGATCTGCGTCTGATCGAGACCTCCGTCGGCGAGCAGCGCGGCGATGTCTGTGCGCACCTGCGGCAGCTGACCCGCCGCATCGTCGACGGCTGCGCGAACGCGGTCGGCGTAGCCCGCGAGCTCGGCCGTGCCGTCGGAGACCTGGGCTGCGCCGGACGCCAGGTCTGACGAGCCCTGAGCCAGCGTGCGGGTGCCGTCGGCGAGCTGCGACGCGCCGCCGGCGAGCTGGTTCGCACCGTCGCGCAGCTGCACGGCACCGCTCGACAGCCGCCCGGTTCCGTCGGCGAGCTGGTTGGCGCCGTCGAGCGCCTGCCCCGCCCCGTCGACGAGCTGGTTCGCCCCGTCGGTGGCGTTCTGCAACTGCACGCGGATGTCGGCGATGCCCGTGAGCAGCCGCGATGCCGCCTCCCGTCCGACGAGTTCGGCGACGGAGGAGCGGATCCGCTCGACCGCCTGCGAGCCGATCGACGAAGCGAGGTAGTTGTTCGCGTCATTGGTGGCGAGCACGAGCGTCGCCTGGCGGGGCTCGTCGCCTGCGGCGCTGGTCAGGGCGAGCGAGAAGTCCTCGGGGATGGTCACCGAGAAGTCGACATCGCCGGTACGCAGCGCCTCCTGAGCCTCGGCGGCGGTCATGTCCTTCCAGCCGAAGGCCCGGCCCTCGACGAGCTTGTCGGTGACGTCGGACCCGTAGTTGACCGTGCCGTTGCCGTCGCTCTTGGGCGCCCCCGAGTCGAGGTCGACGAGCGCTACCGGGATGTCGGCGAACTTCCCGTACGGGTCCTGGTTTGCCCACAGGTACAGGCCGCCGTAGAGGACGGGGACGAGCATGAGCGCGATGAGCGCGACCACCGACATCCGGGTGGCCGTCAGCCGTCGCAGTTCGGCGGTGATGAGGGCGGGGATCTTCATCGGGAGGCCTTCGGACGGGTGCCGCGCAGCCGGATGCCGCTGGGCACCAGGCGTCGATGCGGCGCGAGGGGATCGGTTTCGGTGAGGAGCGTCGCAGCGGCCTGGCCGGCGATCACGAGCACCGCGAGGCCGCGTCCCGCGAACTCCCGGGCGAGGGTCCACCAGTCGTGCGGATCGCCGCCGTGGCGGTCGGGGGAGACGAGCACGATGCCCTCGACGCCCGGCCGCAGGACCGCGAGCTCGAGCAGCATCCGGATGCGGTCGGTCGCGGGCACGTCCCCGATGGGGACGCGCGAGTACGAGCGCAGATCGTGCTCGTCGAGCCACCGCCGCGCGGAGATCGGGTCGGCGAGGCGGCCCGCGAACATCAGCTCCTCGCTGACGACGCCGACCGTGGAGATGTTCGGGGGCGGGTCGCTCACGTCCGGCGCGTCGATCAGTGCGGTCTTGTGCCGCAGCGTGCGCGAGGCGCGGGCGCCGTCGAGCAGGACGGTGCCGCCGTCGGGCCGCATCCGTCCGCTCGCGATGAGGCCCAGGACGGTCGGGCGCTGCTCCGTCTCGGCGATCGCGAGGGTGGCACGGCCGGTGCGGAACGACAGGGTCGTGGGCGGCAGAGCGAGGTCTTTGCGGCCCTTCGCCACGACACGCAGCTCGACGCGCATCAGGAGACCGCCCCCACGACATCGGGGTGCGAGTCGATGAGTGCGGCGGCGTCGCGCCACGAGAGCCCCGCGATCGAGAGGACCGCGCGCACGACGAGCGACCGCGCCTCGGGTGAGGACGCGTCGAGCCGGACGATGACGGTGCGCGCGGTCTCCTCGATGAGACGAGCGAGAGTCGGCGCGGCGACATCCGTCCGCAGCGCGCCCTCGTCCTGCCCGCGGCGCACCAGGTTCATCAGTGCGCGACGAAGCGGGGCGAGCGCGGCGGCGGAGTCTTCGACGTGCCGCTCATCGAGGGCGACGGCGGCGGCCACCTGCACGTGGGATGCCTCGCCCCAGAGCCGACCGGTCAGGCGGGCCAGCGCGACCGGAACCGGCTCGGTGTCGAGTCGCAGCTCGGGGTCTGTGGCGATGGCGTTGAAACGCTGGGCGCCCGACGCGACGAGCTCGCGCACGAGCGCGTCACGGTCGTCGAAGTGACCGTAGAGGGCGCGGCGGCTGAGCCCGGCGGCGCGGGCGATCGCGTCGACGGACGCGCTCGGGTCGAGCGCGAGCGTGCGCGCGGCGGCGGAGAGCAGGCCGGCGCGATTGGCGGCGGCATCCTTCCGCGGACGACGGGGGGAGACGGTGTCGGTCACCCGTCGATGATACGAACCTGCACACACATGTGCAAGTTATAAGAACGCGTGCTGCGGGTCAGTCGGCGCCGAAGTCGAACGACGCGGACTCGCCCGCGGCATCCACCCGCTCGGCGAGATCCTGATCGGTCGATTCGACGTTGCCGGTGATCTCGGCCGCGCCGCCCCGCTCGAGGTCGCCGACGAGCTCGGCCGTCGGGCCGCCGATGAGGCCGATGCCCGCGTAGTGCTCCAGGCGCGAGCGCGAGTCGGCGATGTCGAGGTTGCGCATCGTGAGCTGACCGATGCGGTCGGTGGGACCGAAGGCCGAGTCGCCGACGCGCTCCATCGAGAGCTTCTCGGGCGAGTACGACAGGTTGCGGCTCTCGGTGTTCAGGATCGTGTAGTCCTCGCCGCGGCGCAGGCGCAGCGCTACCGTTCCACTGATCGCGGAGCCCACCCAGCGCTGGATCGACTCACGCAGCATGAACGACTGCGGCTCGAGCCAGCGGCCCTCGTACATCAGGCGCCCGAGGCGGCGACCCTGCTCGTGGTAGGTCGCGAGGGTGTCCTCGTTCAGGATGCCGTTGACGAGGCGCTCGTACGCGACGAACAGCAGCGCCATGCCCGGCGCCTCGTAGATGCCGCGGCTCTTGGCCTCGATGATGCGGTTCTCGATCTGGTCGCTCATACCGAGACCGTGGCGGCCGCCAATCGCGTTCGCCTCCATGACGAGCTGGACGATGTCGGAGTACTCGACGCCGTTGATGGCGACGGGGCGGCCCGCTTCGAACGTGACCGAGACGTCCTCGGTCTCGATCTCGACCGCAGGATCCCAGAAGCGCACGCCCATGATGGGCTCGACGATCTCGAGCGAGACGTCGAGGTGCTCGAGGGTCTTGGCCTCGTGGGTCGCGCCCCAGATGTTGGCGTCGGTCGAGTAGGCCTTCTCGACGGAGTCGCGGTACGGGAACCCGTGCGCGACGAGCCACTCGCTCATCTCGGTGCGGCCGCCCAGCTCGGTGACGAAGTCGGCGTCGAGCCACGGCTTGTAGATGCGCAGGGCAGGGTTTGCGAGCAGGCCGTAGCGGTAGAACCGCTCGATGTCGTTGCCCTTGTAGGTGGAGCCGTCGCCCCAGATGTCGACGCCGTCCTCCTTCATGGCGCGCACGAGCATCGTTCCGGTGACGGCACGGCCGATCGGCGTGGTGTTGAAGTAGGTGCGGCCGGCCGAGCGGATGTGGAAGGCGCCGCACGAAAGGGCGACGAGGCCCTCCTCGACCATCATCGGCTTGCAGTCGATGAGTCGCGAGCCCTCCGCGCCGTACTGCAGCGCGCGGCCGGGAATCGAGGCGATGTCGTCCTCGTCGTACTGGCCGAGGTCGCCGGTGTAGGTGAACGGGACGGCGCCCTTGTCGCGCATCCACGCGACCGCGACGGAGGTGTCGAGACCCCCCGAGAAGGCGATGCCGACGCGTTCGCCGACGGGCAGGGACTGGAGGACCTTCGACATGGGGACAATCCTACTGAGCGGGGGTCAGTCCTTCGTGACGGGGACGACCAGGCCGCCCCAGGTCTCGTTCTCGAAGTCGGCGACCTCCGACGAGGTCAGCAGGTCGTAGAGCGCGACGATGCGGGGGTCGTCCTTCAGGTCTGGACGCGTCGCGAGCACGTTGTAGTACGGGCTGCCCTCGCCCTCGGTGAGGATCGCCTGGTCGGCGGTGAGGCCCGCCGGAAGCGCGAAGCTGATCGTGACGAAGGCGGCGTCGACGTCGGGCACGGCCTGGGGCAGCGTCGCGTTCTCGATCTCCTGGAACCGGAAGTCGCGCGGGTTGTCGGTGATCCCGGTGAGGTCGGCGACGTCGTCGGAGACCTCGATCAGGCCCTCCTGCGCGAGGAGCTTGAGCGCGCGCCCCTCGTTCGTCGGGTCGTTCGGAATGGCGATCGTCGCGCCGTCCTTCAGGTCGTCGAGGCTGTCGACCTTGCTCGAGTAGAACGCGGCCGAGGGCAGGTACGCCTCGCCGACGCTGATGAGATCCGACCCGGTGTTGGTGTTGAAGTTCTCGAGGAAAGTCGAGTTCTGGAACAGGTTCGCGTCGATCGAGCCGTCGACGAGCGCGGTGTTGGGGGTGTTGTAGTCGGTGAAGGGCACGAACTCGATCGTGAGTCCCAGCTCGGCCGCGCCGTTCTCGGCGATGTGGTTCAGGATGTCGCCGGCGGGCGTCTGCAGTGCGCCGACCTTGAGGGTGCCGAGGCCGTCGCCGTCGGCGCCGCCCGACTCGGATGCCGGCGAGCCGGCGCATCCGGCGAGCAGGAGGGCCGCCGCGGCGACGGCGGCGAGGAGGAGCGGGGTGCGGGCGGTGCGGGCCGTGCGGGACATGGAGGGTTCCTCTCGGGATGACGGTGCGGTCGGGCGGTGCGTGGCTGGAGGGGCGGTGCGGGGGCGTCAGGCTGTGCCGCGGGCGTCGGCCCGCTGCATCCGTGCGCTCGGGGCGGCGGTGCGGCCGCGGGGCGAGCGGCGGGCGAGGCGCCGGGCGCCCCAGCTCGCCAGGCCCTGCAGCACCATGACGATCGCGAAGATCACGACGATGACGCTGACGATGTGGATCCAGCTGTACTGCTGGTAGCCGTAGCGGATCGCGACGTCGCCGAGACCGCCACCGGCGACGGTGCCCACCATCGCCGAGAAGTTGATGATCGAGGTGACGGTCGTCGAGAGGCCGAGCAGCATCGCGGGCGCGGCCTCGGGCAGCAGCACCTTCGTCACGAGCTGCCAGCGGCTCGCGCCCAGCGATGCGGCGACCTCGAGCAGGCCGTCATCGACTTCCTTGATCGCGATCTCGACCATGCGGGCGAAGAACGGAATGGCCACGACCGACAGGGGCACGATCGCCGCGGTCGGTCCGATGAAGGTGCCGACGATGAGCCGGGTGAAGGGGATCAGCGCGACCATCAGGATGATGAACGGCACCGACCGGCCGAGGTTGACGATGAAGTCGAGCACACGGTTGATGACGATGCCGACGCGGCGCGAGCCGAAGGGGGTCGCGAGGAAGCGCCCCTGCTCGGTGCCGACGAGCACGACGCCGAGCGGGAGGCCGACGACGATCGTCGCCAGCAGCGCGACGCCCACCATGTAGAGCGTCTGGCCGGTGGCGACCAGCAGCAGATTGAGCAGTTGCTCGTTCACGCGGCATCCCCTCCCTGCAGGACGTCGACGATGAGACCCTGGCCGCGCAGGTCGGCGATGACGGCGGATGCCGCGGCCGCGGGCACCTCGAGACGGGTGCGGCCGGCCTGCGTGCCGGCGATCTGCTCGACGAGGGCGCCGAGCAGCGACACGTCGACGTCGTGGTCGCGGGCGATCCGCGCGATGACGGGACGGTCGGCCGTGCCGCCGGCGAACGTGATGTCGATGACCGTCGCGCTCGGGTCGGCTCCCGCGGGGATCGGCCCCAGCGGGAAGAGCTGCGAGGTCAGGCGCGAGCCCGGCGTGCGGATGACGTCGGTGAGGCGACCGCTCTCGACGACGCGGCCGTGCTCGATGAGCGCCGCCGAGTGGCACGTCGACTTCACGACATCCATCTCGTGCGTGATGAGGAGCACGGTGAGTCCGAGCTCGGCGTTGATGCGCCGGTAGAGGTCGAGGATCGAGGTCGTGGTCTCGGGGTCGAGGGCACTCGTCGCCTCGTCGGAGAGCAGCACGCTCGGGCCGCTCGCGAGGGCGCGGGCGATGCCGACGCGCTGCTGCTGCCCGCCCGACAGCTCGTGCACGCCGGCGTCTCCCCGGTGACCGAGGCCGACGAGGTCGAGCATCTCCTGCGCGCGGTCGCGCCGCCGGACCCGGGGGCTGCCGTCGAGTTCGAGGGCGAGCTCGACGTTGCCGCGCACCGAGCGGCTGCCGAGGAGGTTGAACCGCTGGAACACCATCCCGATGCGACGGCGTGCCGCGCGCAGGCTGTTCGCGTCGAGGGCGGTCAGATCCACCCCGTCGACGACCACTCGGCCTGTATCCGGCCGCTCGATGAGGTTGACCATGCGGGCGACGGTGCTCTTGCCGGCGCCGGACTGGCCGACGATGCCGTAGATCTCCCCGGAAGGGATCTGCAGCGAGACGTCGTCGACGGCGGTCAATCCGCCGTACGTCTTCGATACGTGCTCGAGCGCGATCACGGTCGGGCCTTTCGGAGGTCTGCGCCGTCGGGTCGCCGGCGTAACCCCGAGTTTCCCGTCCTTCACGCGTCGCACCGAATTCCCGTTACCCCAAATGTCGCCGTCCCTTGCCGACGCGCGAGAACGCACCGTCGCCGCGAGCGCGTACCCCGCACGGTGCGTTTTCGCCGAGAGGGTGCGTTCTCGGCGGGCCGGCGCCCCCCGGGCTCAGCCCAGCGAGACACCGGTGATCGTCACCGGGGTGGCGGGGGCGCCGTCGGGGGCACCGCCCTCGGCGCCGGCGGCAGCGACATCGCGCACGATGGCGAGGCCCGCTTCGTCGAGCGTGCCGAAGACGGTGTACTTCGCGGGCAGCGGGGTGTCCTCGTACACGAGGAAGAACTGCGAGCCGTTCGTGTTCGGGCCGGCGTTGGCCATCGCGACCGTTCCGGCCGGGTAGGTCTCACTGCCGTCGAGCTCGTCGGCGTAGTTGTATCCGGGGCCGCCGCGTCCGGTTCCCGACGGGTCGCCGCACTGCAGCACGAAGATGCCCGAGGTGGTGAGGCGGTGGCAGGGCGAGTCGTTGTAGTAGCCCTGCTCCCCGAGCGAGACGAAGCTGCCGACCGTGCACGGCGTGCGGTCGGCGTCGAGGGTCATGGGGATGTCGCCGGCCGACGTCTGCAGCACGGCCGAGACCTGGCCCGTCACCTCGGACTCGGCCGGCGGGAGCTCGACGTCGCGCACGCCGCCGGGAGCCTCGACGTAGGCGCAGGCGCCCTCCGGAACGGTCTCGGCGGTCGGCATGGTGTCGGGCTCGGCGGGCGTGGGCGACGATGCGCATCCGGCGAGAGCGAGAGCCGACAGGACGAGAAGGGCGGAACCGAGACGAGCACGCATGTTCAGAGCCTACGGTCTCGGATGCCGCCGGTCGGGTACCCGGATCGACGCGGTTCGCTGTCGCGAGCGAAGCCGGATGCCGGAACCTGGTCAGCACGCGCCGCGAGTGGCACGATCGGACCGTGATGCCCGCGCCGCGGGCCGCGGAAGGGGTGGCGATGGCTGACAGCACGGCGGGCGGTGCCGGGTTCTCCGACGAGGAGAAGGCGGCGATGAAGCAGCGGGCCGAGGAGCTCCGCTCGACGAAGGGTCTGAAGGGCGCCGCGAAGCTCGCGAAGGAGCTCGAGGCCTGCATGGACGCGATCGACGCGCTCGCGGGGATCGACGGCGAGGTCGCCCGCATGGTCCACCGGATCGTGTCGGAGGAGGCATCCGACCTCGACCCGAAGACGTTCTACGGGTTCCCGGCCTATGCGCGCGCCGGGAAGGTCGTGATCTTCGTGCAGCCGAAGTCGAAGTTCGACACCCGCTACCCGACGCTCAACTTCGACGAGACGGCGACGCTCGACGACGGGTCGATGTGGCCGACGTCGTTCGCGATCGTCGAGGTCACTCCCCAGGTCGAGAGTCGCGTGCGGGAGCTGGTTCGCGCCGCCGTCGACTGATCTCCGGCGCCGACCGCATCGTCCGGGGTTCTCGCGTGACGGCGACCGCGACGATCGTCAGCAGCGCCGGCACGGCGAGACCCAGCAGAGCGCCGGCGGCGACATCGTGCAGGTAGTGCGCGCCCTCGAAGAGTCGACCCGAAAGCACGATGAGCGCTGCGCCCACGGCCGCCCACGTCGCCCACGTCCGGCGCGCCGCCACGGCGATGACCCAGACCGCGCCCATCGCGAGGTTGGCGTGGTTCGAGGGGAAGGAGTAGTCGGTGGCGTCGCAGGCCGACAGCGCTGCCCAGCGGGTGCACGGGCGTGCCTGCATGAGGGCCACCTTGACCATCTCGCTGGTCGCGTAGGCGATGACGACTCCGCCCGCTGCGGCGATGGAGAGGATGCGGTGCCGTGACCCGCCTCGCAGCGCGACGGCCAACGCGACGACCGTGCCGACGGCGAGCAGCGACAGGAACACGTCCGAGAGGTACGCGGTCGCCGGAAGCGCGAGGCCCGCGGTCATCGCCCCGCGTGTCGCCAGGACGCTGAGACTGACGCCCCACCAGGGGATGAGCAGTGCGGCCGCCGCGATGACGGCGACAGCGGACACGGGGAGTATCGACGATCGGGGGATGGCGGTGCTCACCCCAGCAACGCTAGGAAGCGCGCGGCCGCGCGGCATCCGCTCTCAGGCGCACGCGCATCCTCCCCGAGGTGTATTCCTCGTTCAGGAGAGCAGCGCCTCTGCCCGCAGGGTCAGTGCGATCGCGACGAGTGTCGACAGCAGGCCCGAGGCGAGGAGCAGACCCGGATGCGCGAGGCCGATCACGATCTGACGTGTGCGCGGCGCGTCGGCGAGGAAGTGCTCCGGGATGCGGTGGCGCGTGGGCACGGCCGACCAACCGCGCAGTCGCACCAGGTAGCTCGCGTAGCGGATGATCAGCACGCAGTAGAGCAGCACGGTGACCGGAGGGACGATGCGGGCGAAGAGGTCACCGGCGGCGATCCAGGCCGTCTCGATGTCGGTGCCGCTCTCGTCGGCGAGCTGCACCGCGATCGCGCCGCCGATCACGACCGAGCCCAGCCAGAACACGAAGGCGCTGAAGAGCGCGAGGAACCGCGCGAAGAAATGGGTCAGGATCGACGGCTCGTACTCCAAGTGCGACCTCGGCGTCTGCGACAGGACGATGAGCGTCGCCACGAGCGGAGGCAGCGCTGCTGTAAGGGTGAGGGTCGCGCGCAGCCAGTGCGGGCCGCCGAGCAGATCGCAGATGACGAGCAGGGCGACCACGGTGATCATCCACAGCAGGCCGAGGGCCGTGGGGTGGGAGGTCACGAAGGAGGGATGATGCTCCTCGAGGCGGGCGCTGGCGCGTTCGACGAGCCGTCGTCCCCGATCGTTCGTCGTCACGGGTGGATGCTATCGCCGGTGACCGGCCGGTGTGCAGGGAGTAGCCTGGACGCGTGAGTACCGTCCGTCTGCCGATGCCCTCTGGGCGTGAGGGGGTCTCCGGCGCGCTCAGCGCCGGTGGCACAGGCGCGGCATCCTTCGTCCTCCTCGCCGGTTGATCCGGCGCGCGTCGCGTCGACCCATGTCCGCGACGCGCTCTCCCGGTCCCGGGCGACGACTCCGTCGTTCCGGGATGATCCGCTCACGACCGTCTGCTCGCAGCCCGTTCCGGGCGCCGGCGCGACGGTGGTGCGCGAACGCGTACTCAGACAGGACCCTTTCCATGTTCGCCCTCACCGCGAAAGCCATCCGCTCCTCGTTCATCAACGTCTCGCTCCGCGAGCGCAATTCGCTCGTCGTCCCCGCCGACCTCGGGGACGTCGACTGGTCTACCCGTGACTACTACGGGTGGCGCGACCCCAAGACTCCGCTGCTCGGGTTCATCGTCGCCGAGGTCGACGGCGAGGCTGTCGGCCTGCAGCTGCGTCAGGCAGATCAGGCCACGCGCACCCGCCCGCAATGCTCGTGGTGCTGCGATGTCACCCTCCCCAACGAGGTCGTCTTCTTCGCCGCGAAGCGGGCGGGCAAGGCCGGTCGTGCCGGAAACACCGTCGGGACGCTCCTGTGCTCGGGGTTCGAGTGCTCGCGGAACGTCCGGCGCCTCGACCCGCCGCCCTACCTCGGGTTCGACGCGGCAGCGGCGCGCGATCGCCGCATCGCGACGCTGCGGGCCAACGTCGACGCGTTCTTCCGCGATCTGCGCGACGGCGCCTGAGCCGCCCCGCACCCGGCGTCCGGCTTCTCCTCAGCGAGGTGGGGCCGGGCGCCGGCTGTCTCGCTGATCAGGTCGTCGTCGAGGCGATGTCCGTGAGCAGCGCCTCGGCGGCCAGCGCGTCGAGCGACAGGCCGAGGCTCGCGGCGACGGCGGCGACGGTCGCGAACGACGGGGTCGCCAGCCGGCCGGTCTCGATCTTGCGCAGTGTCTCGGGTGATACGCCGGCGGCTGCGGCGACCTCCGTGATCGACCGGTCTCCCCGCGCTCGGCGGAGCTGGGCGCCCAGGCGACGGCCGCGCTCGACGGCTTCGGGCGTGAGCGCGCGACGAACCATCATGCGCTCATCGTAGCGGTATAGTTTGACCGGTATTTTTATACCGGAGGAGCGCACCATGATCGAGATCTTCACACCGCGCGAGGTCGATCGCGCCCGCGAGACGGGGGCCATCGTCGGCGGCATCCTCCGCGATATCCGCTCGCGGGTGCAGGTGGGTACGAACCTCCTCGAGATCGACGAGTGGACGCGCGAGCTCATCGCTGACAACGGGGCGACGTCGTGTTATGTCGACTACGCGCCGTCGTTCGGGCGGGGCCCCTTCGGGCACTACATCTGCACGGCGGTCAACGACGCCGTGCTGCACGGGATGCCGCACGACTACCGCCTCGCCGACGGGGACCTCCTCACGCTCGACCTCGCCGTCACGAAGGGCGGCCTTGCGGCCGACGCCGCGATCAGCTTCGTCGTCGGGAATCGGCGCCCGGAGGGAGCGGCAGCCCTCATCGACGCGACCGAACGCGCCCTCGCCGCCGGCATCGAGGTCGCACGCGCGGGCAACCGGGTGGGCGATATCTCGCGCGCGATCGGCAATGTGCTCTCCGGTGCCGGATACTCCATCAACACCGAGTTCGGCGGGCACAGCATCGGGTCGGTGATGCACGGCGACCTGCACATCCCCAATACCGGGCGGCCGGGGCGGGGCTACATCCTGCGGCCGGGGCTGCTCATCGCGATCGAGCCGTGGGTCATGGAAGACACGAATGTGCTCGTGACCGACGCGGACGGGTGGACGCTCCGCAGCTCGACCGGATGCCTCACCGCCCACACCGAGCACACGATCGCCATCACCGACGGAGCGGCCGAGATCCTCACCCTGCCGCGGTGACCTCCGTCGGCAGGACGCGGGCGCGGCGGCGGGTGACCCACACCGCTCCGAAGCCGACGGCGACGAAGCCGATCGCGATGACGACGACGTACGCCGCGACCGACCCCCATCCGCCAGGGCCGTTCGGATTCAGGAACGGGTAGGGGTACCAGTACGGCTCGCCCGTCGTGGGGTTCGTGACGAGCGGGCCTCGGACGAGCGTGTAGGCCACCCACAGCAGCGGGAACGCCACCACGACCCATACGACCTGCCAGCGAAGGGCGCGGCGCCGGGCGCCGATCAGCAGGTCGAGCACGAGGAAGATCGGGCCGATCAGGTGCAGCACCTCATTCGACCACGGCACCGGCTCGGCTCCCTGCGGGAGCGTGATCCCGCGCAGGAGTGCGTTGTAGACGACTCCGGTGATGACCATGTACGCCGTGGCGCAGGTGAGCGCGGCGGAGAGCCCGAGCGATGATTCCGGCCCGGCGCGGCCGATCAGTGCGCGGACGCCCGCCGTCGCGAGAACCACTGCTGCGATGACGTTCGAGAGGATCGTGAAGAAGCTGAAGAAGTTCGCGAACACGGTCGCGACGTCGCCGCCGGACTCGGCGGTTCGCGTCAGTGACACGGTCAGCTGGGTGATGACGGCGGCGAGGATGACGACGGCCATCGCCAGCCGCAGGAGCGACCACACCGTCGCCTGCCTCGAGCTCTGCACGTGGGCACACTATCGCTCGACTGCCGTACGTGAACGCATGTGGCGGCGGTCCGGGATGTCGCGTCCGGTCACGGATAGCGTCGCGATGCGGCATCAGCGGGCATGGATCGGCGCGTCGACGCGTTGGGTCCGACGGCGACCGCGGCGAAGGCAGCACGCGGCGCGCGAGAGGACGAACCCGATGACCATCACCACCCCTCCTGTTCTGGGCGGCTCCGACGTCCGCGATAACGCCGCATGGCATTCGCTGACCGGGGCGCACGCGCACCTCGCCATCGGCGACGACCTCGTCCGCCGGTATCCCGACGACGTGGCCGGCTTCGTGGGCGTGCGCACGTGGGAGGACCCCGCGGTGTGGGACTCGCTCACGACCGTGGTGGGTTCGGGCAATGAGTTCAGCATCAGTACGTCCGACCGTGCGGACGTTGGCGGTAGTGATGGTGCTGGGCCGGTGCTGCCTGAAGGGTGGGTGCGCACGTTCGGTGGCGCGGGAGTGCAGCTCGTCGAGACGGATCGCCTGCAGCCGCGACCGGACGACGAGGCGGTCGAGCTGGGGGAGGCGGATGTCGCCGACATGCTCGCGCTCGTCGAACGCAACCGGCCCGGTCCCTTCCGGCCGCGCACCTACCTGCTCGGCCGGTACATCGGCATCCGGCGCGACGGCCGGCTGATCGCGATGGCCGGGGAGCGGCTGCAGCCGGGCGAATGGACCGAGATCAGCGCCGTCGCGACCGACGAGGCGTACCGGCGGCAGGGGCTCGCGTCGCGGCTGGTGCTGGATGTCGCGTTCCACATCCAGCAGCGGGGTGGCCGAGCGATGATGCATGCGGCCGCGTCGAACGTGAACGCGATCGCCGGTTACGAGAAGCTGGGGTTCGAATTGCGGCAGCGGACGAACTTCACGGGCGTGCGCGTGCCCTGACCGGCGGTTCCCGGTCGGCGATTCCTCCCCAGTCGTGCGCTCTGACGAGTTTCGCGCTTCATATGTTTGTTCGACGTAAATGTCTGACCCCGCTGCCACAATGGGAACATGTCAGCGAACAGGGGTTGCGGCTCGGACGAGATCGAGGTCTCGCCGCACGGCCCCGCGATCGCGGCTTACGGCGAGGCGCTCGCGCTGGTGCATGACGCGGATGTCGCTTCGGTGCGGGCTCTGGCCGAGCTGGGCCGGTCCGCGTTGCGTGAGGCGCGCCGTGACGGAGTGCGTGGGATGGCCTCGGACATGGAGCTGCGGTCGGTCGCGGCTGAAGCTGCGGGGCTGGCCCGGCGGACCGACAGGCGCCTGCAGGCCGACATCGACCATGCGCTGACGATCGTCGACGATTACCCGACCGTCTTCTCGGCGTGGGAGGAGCGGCGGATCACCCGCGACCACGTCGACGCGGTCGTCACAGCGGGGACCGGGCTGCCCGATGAGGTGCGGGGCGAGTTCGAGGTCGCGGCGATCGCGGTGTGCGAGCGCGACATCGCCACCCGGGTGAAACCGGCCCTGCGTGCCCTCGCGGAGAAGCTGCACGAGCGCACGTTCACCGACCGGCACCGCGAAGCCGCCGCCGGGCGGTGCGTGCGGGTCGCGCACGGGACGGACGGGATGTCGGATGTCATCGCGACCGTCCCGACCGTGATCGCGGTGGGCATGCTCGACCGGCTCACGCAGATGGGACAGTCCGTCAAGGACGCCCGGACCGCGGGTGCGGGGGCGGATGCCGCCGGGGCGGGCGAGCCCGCCGATACGCGGACGATGGATCAGCTGCGCGCCGACATCCTCGGCGACCTGGTGCTCGGCGGGGCGCCCGTGGTCGACCCGACGTACGGGACGGACCGGGCCGGTGGGCTCGGGGCGATCCGGGCACGCGTGCAGGTGGCGGTCACCGCCGAGACGTTGATGGGGCGCGACGAGAACCCGGCCGAAGCCGTTGGGGCCGGGCTCGTCGATGCCGAAACTGTCCGCGAGCTCGCGGGGCAGGTGTCGGAGTGGGACCGGCTCTTCATCGACCCCGTCAGCCGTACTCCCGTCGAGATCGACACCTACCGGCCGACCGCATCGATGAAGAAGCTCCTGATGGCGCGGGATCAGCACTGCCGGTTCCCCGGATGCCGACGGGCCGCGATCCGCTGCGAACTGGATCACACGATCGATTACGCCCTCGGCGGGCACACCCACATCTTCAACCTCGCCCACCTCTGCCAACGACACCACTCCATGAAGCAGTTCACCAAGTGGGAGGTCAGGCAGGTCGGCGGCGGGGTCCTCGAATGGACCTCACCCCTGGGCAGGGTCTACCGCGAAGACGTCCCCATACCCGCCGTCTGCTTCACGATAGACACCGCGGACCCGCCACCGGATGCCGCACTCGGCGGACCACCGCCGGGACAATCGCCACCCTTCTGACTCCGGCTGCGCGCCCTCGATGGCGCGCCCGCGCACAGCCCGAGTCCCACGCTCGCGCGGTGCGCGCCGTCGTCAGCCCTTCGCGCCCGCGAACGCGAGGGTTCCGCCGAGCCCGATCATCATCACGCCTCCCGCGCTTGCGAGCGTCGCCATGCGGCGCGGTGAGGTGGCGAACCACGCGCGGGCCGTTCCCGCCGCGAGCGCCCACAGGCTGTCGCTCACCACGGCGAGCACCTGGAAGATCAGGCCGAGCGCGAGGAGCTGCATCCAGATCGGACCAGCGCCGGGGGCGACGAACTGCGGGAGAGCAGCCACGAAGAACGCGATCGTCTTCGGGTTCGTCACACCGACGACGAACCCCTGAGCAAGCAGGCGCATCGGCGACGTACGCGCATTCGAGGGCGTGCGCACGTGCGCGTGACGGTGGCGGATCGCCTGCACCCCGAGCCACACGAGATACGCGGCGCCGACGATCTTGATGACCGTGAAAGCGGCGACCGACGACGCGACGATCGCGCCGACCCCGAACGCCACCGCGAGCAGGGCAGGGACGTTCCCGAGCGCGTTTCCGAGCACGCTCAGCACGCCGGCGCGACGCCCGAGGGCGATCGATCGGCCGATGACGAACAGCACACCGGGGCCTGGGATCACGATGATGACGACAGCCGCGAGGAGGAACGCCAGCAGGTTCTCGAACGGGATCACGAACGAACGCTATCGGCCCGAGGAGTCGCCTGTATTACGCCATGTCTCCGTGCGTGTCGCCGTGTGTGGCGGCGCCGCGACAGCGGCGCCCGCGCCGCTCTACTGTCGGGCGATCCGCAGCATCCGATGCATCCGCGCCGTTCCGAGGAGATCCGCATGACCGACACCGTCTCGCGCGTCGACCGCACCGTCGGCGACACTGCGCCGACCGCGCAGCGCGTCGACCTCGGCGACATCCCCGTCGTCCGCACGCGGCACTGGCTCCGCTGGGCGATCGCCGCGATCATCGTGTTCGTCGTCGCACAGTTCCTGTGGTCGCTCGTGACGAACGAGAACTACGAGTGGGGCTACTTCGCGCAGTACTTCCTCTCCGACCCGGTGCTGCAGGGACTCGGCCTCACCCTCGTCTACACGGCAGTGTCGGCGACGATCGGATTCCTGCTCGGGACGGTGCTGGCGCTGGCTCGGCTCGCCAAGTCGCCGCTGCTGAACGCGGCGGCGTGGAGCTTCATCTGGTTCTTCCGCTCGGTCCCCCTCGTCGTACAGCTGGTCGTCTGGTACAACCTCGGCTACCTGTATCCGACGCTCGGGCTGGGCACCCCCTTCACGACCGACTTCTGGATCGTCGAGTTCCCGACGGTGCAGCTCATCAGCGCGTTCGCGGCGGGCGTGCTCGGCCTGAGCCTGCACCAGGCGGCCTACTCCGCCGAGATCATCCGCGGCGGCCTGCTCTCGGTCGACCAGGGCCAACTCGAGGCGGCCGCGGCCCTCGGCATCCCGCCGCGTCGCCGACTCAGCCGCATCGTGCTGCCGCAGGCCATGCGATCGATCATCCCCAACGCCACGAACGAGGTGATCGGCCTCGTCAAGGGCACGTCGGTGCTGTTCGTGATCGCGATCCCCGAGCTGTTCTACGCGGTGCAGGTGATCTACAACCGCAACAGCCGCGTCATCCCGCTGCTGCTCGTCGCGGTGGTCTGGTACACGATCATCACCACGGTGCTCAGCATCCTGCAGTACTACATCGAGCGTCACTATGCGCGGGGATCCGTACGAGTTCTGCCGCCCACGCCCGTCCAGCGCGCGCGCCGCTGGATCGCGGCGCAATGGGCTCGCCTCGGCGACGACGCGCCGGCACCCCGCCCCCTCGCACCCGGAGGAAAGTCATGACCATCGGTCTCGTCGAGATCCACAACGTCCACAAGAGCTACGCCGGAGTCGAGGTGCTCGGCGGCATCGACCTCACGGTCGAGCCGGGCGAGGTCGTCGCGATCCTCGGCGCGAGCGGCTCGGGCAAGTCGACGCTGCTGCGCACCATCAATCATCTCGAGACGGTCGACCGCGGATCGGTCACGGTCGACGGCGAGTTCATCGGCTACGAGCAGCGGAACGGCAAGCTCTACGAGCTGCGCGAGAAGGCGGTGCTCGAACGCCGCACCCAGATCGGGATCGTCTTCCAGAACTTCAACCTCTTTCCCCACCTCACCGCCCTCGAGAACGTCACCGAAGCGCCCATCGCGCTCGGTCGGCTGTCGAAGGACGACGCCCGCGAGCTCGCGCTCGGGCTGCTCGACCGCGTCGGGCTCGGCGACAAGGCCGGTCACTACCCCCGCCAGCTCTCGGGCGGGCAGCAGCAGCGCGTCGCGATCGCGCGAGCGCTGGCTCTGAAGCCCAAGGTAATCCTGTTCGACGAGCCGACGAGCGCGCTCGACCCCGAACTCGTCGGCGAGGTGCTCGACGTCATCCGCGACCTGGCGCAGCTCGGGACGACGCTCATCATCGTGACCCACGAGATCGGCTTCGCCCGCGAGGTCGCCGACCGCGTCGTCTTCCTCGACGGCGGCCGGATCATCGAGCAGGGCCCGCCCGCCGAGGTGCTCGTCGCGCCGAAGCACCCCCGCGTGCAGGAGTTCCTCGCCAAGGTCCTCGCCTGACATCCCATCTCACCCCTCCACCCGCACCCCACTTTTCGAGAGAGACCCACAGCATGGCCATCAGTAAGAAGCAGGGCATCGCCGCCGGACTCGGCGTCGTCGCGGTCGCGGCGATCGTCGGCGGCATCGTCACCGCCGTGAACCTCAACCGACCCGCCGAAGCCGAGGCCGCGGCGCCCGCACCCACCACGGCCAACGTCGCGACCGACGACATCCACTGGGTGCACCTCGACGAACCCGTCGCCGAGGCCGTCGCGGCCCTCGAGGCGAGCGGCTTCCAGCCCGTCGAGGAGGGCAAGCTGACCGTCGCCCACTCCGCCTACCTGCCCCCGCTCGGCTACATCCCCGAGGGCGAGACCGAGGCCGCCGGAACCGAGCCCAACATCGGATCGCTCATCGCCGAAGCGCTCGGGCTCGAGTACAACCCCGTCGTCGTCGCGTGGGCCGATTGGCCCCTCGGCATCCAGTCGGGCAAATACGACCTCATCACCTCGAACGTCACCGTCACGGAAGAGCGGAAGGAGCTCTACGACTTCGCGAGCTACCGCGAAGACCTCCTCGGCTTCTACGTCCGCGCCGACAGCGACATCGAGAAGATCGAGGGAGCCGCCGACATCTCGGGCCTGAAGATCGTGGTCGGCTCGGGCACAAACCAGGAGCAGGTGCTGCTCGCCTGGAACGAGGAGCTCGAAGCTGCCGGCGAGGCTCCCGCCGAACTCCAGTACTACGACGACAACGCCGCCGCCGTCCTCGCGCTGCAGTCCGGCCGCGTCGACGCGACCTTCGGCCCCAACGCAACCTCGGCCTGGTCGGCCCGGGAGACCGGCGACACCAAGCTCGTCGGCCTCGTGCCCGGCGGCTGGCCGCAGACCGCCAACATCGCCGCGGCGACCGCGAAGGGCAACGGCCTGATCGAGCCGGTGTCGATCGCGATCAACGCCCTCATCGAGGGCGGGCAGTACGACGAGGTCCTCGAGACGTGGGGGCTCGAGTCGGAGCGCATCGGGAAGAGCGAGATCAACCCGCCCGGACTCCCCGCGTCATGAACGGCTATGCGTCGTGAACAGGTCGCGGTGAGAGGTAGCGTCGCCTCGTGACATCGACCGCGACAGCGCTCACCATCCGGCTCGTCCGCACCGAGGAATTCGCTCGGGCGGGCGAGCTGACCGCGCGCGCTTACCAGCAGAGCTACGACCGACTCTCGGAGCAGTACCTCGACTCGCTGAGGGACGTCGCCGCCCGCGTGCGGATCGGAGATGTGTGGGTGGCGGTGGATGAGGGCGAGATCCTCGGAACCGTCTGGGTCGCCCGGCCCAACCGTCCGCTCGCCGGCGTCGCGCAGCCCGGCGAGACGGACTTCCGCCAGCTCGCCGTCGCCCCCGAAGCCCGTGGCCGAGGAGTCGGCGAGGCGCTCACCCGGCACGTCATCGAGCTGGCCCGGCAGCGCGGATCGCATCGCGTCGTCATGAACAGCGGGCCCGAGATGACCGCCGCGCACGCGCTGTACGCCAAGCTCGGCTTCACGCGCCTGCCCGAGCGGGAGGGCCGGATCGAGGTCGAGCCGGGCCGTTTCGTCGACCTGCTCGCGTTCGGATACGACCTCGCACCGGAGCCCCGCGCGGCAACCCGCACCACTGCCGGCGTCTCGGCCATGACGTGGCTGTTCGAGCACATCGACTACGACGACCCGCGTGCCGCGGCCCTGCGCGCCGAGATGGACCGTGAGGTCGGTCCGCGCTACGCCGACCGCTTCGACGACGCCGATCCCGAGGCCGCCGCCCGGTCCGCCCGCGCCTTCGCGATCGACCCCGCGACGATCGTCGCGACGGTGCTCGTGACGGATGCCGCGGGCGAGGCCGTGGGCCACGGCGCACTCCGCGTCCTCGAGCACGACGGCATCCGGGATCTCGAGATCAAGCGCGTGTACGTCCACCCCCGTGCCCGCGGTCTCGGCGCGAGCCGGGCGCTGCTCGCCGAGCTCGAGCGCATCGCTCTCGATCGAGGCGCGGAACGCGTCATCCTGCAGACCGGCGACCGCCAGCATGACGCCGTCGAGCTCTACGGACGCCTCGGCTACACGCCCATCCCGATCTACGCGCCGTACACCGAGTACGCGTTCTCCCGCTGCTTCGCCAAGCCCCTCTAGCCTCCGCCCCACCCCGTCCCCGCCGCCGAGCACGCACCGTTTCCGCCGGATTTCCATCCGTTGCGGGCTCGGCGACGAAGAACTATGCACGGTACGAGTGATCTGCCGATCGAGAGGCGACAGCGATGGCGAAATCAACCGCATCCGCGAACCAGGTGAAGAGTCGGCGCTGGGTCTGGGGCCTGTGGAGCGCCCTCGCGGGCATCGTCAGCGCGGCCGCCTTCCTCGCCGTCGCCGAACTGATCGCGCTCCTCGTCGCGCGCGAGAGCAGCCCCATCCTCGCGGTGGGTGCCTTCGTCATCGACATCGTGCCGCAACCCCTCAAGGAGTTCGCGATCGCGACCTTCGGCTCGGCCGACAAGGTCGTCCTGCTCGGCAGTCTCGCGCTCGCCGTCGTGATCGCCGCCGCGGTCGCCGGCATCCTGCAGTTCTTCGTGCGGCCGTTCGGCGTCATCGTCATCGCCCTCGCCGGGGTGATCTCGACCGCTGCCATCATCACCCGCACCGGAGCCAGCCCGCTGGCGTTCGTTCCGCCGGTGATCGGAACGCTGGTCGGGGTATTCGTCCTCGTTCTCCTCATCACGCGCCTCCGGCGCTGGGCGGGCGCTGCGGATGCCGCGGAGGCCGACACCCCGGCCGCGCCGGCCGCTGAGCAGCGCGGCCTCGGCCGTCGATCTTTCCTCGTCGCGACGGGCGGCGTGGGCCTCGCGGCCGTGATCGTTGGCGTCGGAGCCCGCCTGCTCAATGCGACGACGGCCTCGGTCGACGCCCTCCGCCGTGAGTTGCGCATCCCCGAACCCCGGTCGACGGTCACGATCCCCGACGGCGCCGAGCTCGAGGTCGAGGGCATCTCGCCGCTCATCACCCCGAACGCGGACTTCTACCGCGTCGACACGGCGCTCACCGTCCCCTCGGTCGACCCCACCACGTGGCGCCTCGTCATCGACGGCATGGTCGATCAGCGCGTCGAGCTGAGCTTCGACGACCTCGTCGGCATGGGCCTGGACGAGTACGCCGTGACGCTCACCTGCGTCTCGAACGAGGTCGGCGGCGGTCTGGTGGGAAACGCCATCTGGCAGGGCGTCCCGATCCGCGACATCCTGCGCATGGCCGGCCCGCAATCCGGCGCCGACATGGTGCTCTCGAAGAGCGTCGACGGCTACACGGCATCCACTCCGCTGGAAGCTCTGACCGACGATGCGCGGGACGCTATCTTCGCCGTGAAGATGAACGGCGAGCCGCTTCCACTCGAGCACGGATTCCCCGTGCGCATGGTCGTTCCCGGCTTGTACGGCTACGTCTCCGCGACGAAGTGGGTGACCGAGCTGAAAGTCACGACGTTCGAGGCCGATGAGGCGTACTGGACCCCGCGTGGGTACGCAGCCGAAGCGCCGATCAAGTTCTCTTCCCGCATCGACACGCCGCGCACGGGCACCCCGGTGGCGGCGGGAAGCGTCGCGATCGCGGGAATGGCCTGGGCTCAGACCGTGGGCATCGAACGTGTCGAGGTCCGCATCGACGACGGCGACTGGCAGGCTGCGACGCTCTCCAACCCGATCAACGCCGACACGTGGGTGCAGTGGATGCTCGAGTGGCAGGCCGAGGCGGGAACCCACTACGTCGAGGTGCGCGCCGTCAACAAGGACGGCGACACGCAGATCGAGGAGCGCGCCCCGATCGCTCCCGACGGCTCGAGCGGCTGGCAGCGCGTCCTGGTGACGGTCTCGGCCTGACCCCGGCTCCGGCGCGCCCGGCCGAAAGGGGCAGGTCAGCGGCGGTGGCGACCGAGCGGCGAGACGAGCGGTGTACCGGATGCCGGGTCGGGGATGACGATCGCGTCGATCCCGAAGACCTCGCGCACGAGGTCCGCGGTGACGATGTCCGACGGCGCTCCCTCGGCGACGATGTGGCCACCCGACATCGCGACGAGATGGTCGGCGTAACGGCACGCGAGCGACAGCTCGTGCAGCACCATCACGACCGTGGTCCCCCGCTCGCGGTTGAGGTCGACGAGGAGGTCGAGCACGTCGATCTGGTGGCTGATGTCGAGGTAGGTCGTCGGCTCGTCCAGCAGCATGAGGTCGGTCTGCTGCGCGAGGGCCATCGCGATCCAGACGCGCTGACGCTGACCGCCCGAGAGCGTGTCGACGGAACGGTCGGCGAGGTCGTTCACCCCCGCCGTGCGCATTGCCGCATCGACGATCGCGTCGTCCTCCGACGCGCGCCGGCGGAGCCAGCTCTGGTGCGGGTACCGCCCGCGGGCGACGAGGTCGGCCACGAGAATCGACTCCGGCGCGACCGGCGACTGCGGCAGAAGTCCCAGCACCCGCGCTACCTCGGCCGTCGGGCGCGACCGGATGTCTGCGCCATCGAGCAGGACGGTTCCGGCTGCAGGAGCGAGCAGCCGCGCCAACGCGCGCAGCAGCGTCGACTTGCCGCACGCGTTCGCCCCGACGATCGCCGTGATCCGTCCGGTCGGCACGACGAGCGACAGCTCGTCGACGACAGTGCGTCCGTCATAGCCGAGGGTGATCGACTCGGCGCTCAGTCGGTGGTCGGCGGCGGTCATCGGATGCCTCCAGGGCGAGCGGGATCGGAACGGGTGAGCAGCCAGGCGAGATACGGTGCGCCGATCGCGCCCGTCACGACACCGACGGGGAAAGGGATGCCGGGCACGGCGTACTGCGCGATGAGATCCGCCGCGCTGACGAGGGCGGCGCCGACGGCGGCCGAGGCCACGATTGAGATCGACCCCGGCCCCACGAGGCGCCGCGCGATCTGCGGCGCCATCAGGGCGACGAAGCCGATCGGTCCGCTCGCGCCGACGGCGATCGCAGCGAGGACGACGGCTGTGAGCAGAACGCCGACGCGCACCCGCTGCACGCGCACGCCCAGCGCCGCGGCGGTTGCGTCGTCGAGCTCCAGCCCCCGCAGACCCCGCGCCTGCAGGCCCAGCAGGGCGAAGACCGCGAGAGCGATGACCCCGCTCGTGCCGACCACCTCCCACGACGAGCCGCCCAGGCTGCCGACGAGCCACGTGTATGCGACGCTCACGTCGCGGATCTCGGCGCGGGTGAGTACGGTTCCGGTCAGCGCCGTCGCGAACGCGGAGAATCCGACGCCGACGAGGATGAGCCTCATGCCGTGCAGCCCGCGGTGCCAGGCGAGGACGCCGATGATCACCGCGGCGACGACCGACCCACCGGCGACGAGACCTGTCAGCGCGATGCCGCTGGCTCCCAACCCGAGTACCCCGGCGACACCGACGGCACCGGCCGAAGCCGTGACGCCGAGCACGTCGGGGCTTGCGAGCGGGTTGCGCAGCACCGACTGGAAGACGGCGCCGGCTGCCCCCAGGCAGGCGCCGACGACGACGGCCGCGAGCGCGCGCGGCATCCGCAACTCCCACACGACGAACGAGACGACCGGCTGGGCTCGGCCGGTGATCGCCTCGATCACTTCCGCCGGTGCGAGCGCGGCCGGCCCGAGCAGCAGCGCGATCCCGAACAGGACGGCCACGACAGCGGCGGCGCTCGCCGAGACGATCGCGACGCGGCGAACGGAGGCCAGGCGGAGGGGCCGTGTGATCGCCGCGGGGCCGGTGCCCGTCGCCGTCGTCACAGTCCCACCATCCGTCCGCGCCGCACGAGCGCGATGAAGAAGGGTGCACCGATCGCCGCGACGACGATGCCGACCTGCAGCTCGCCCGGTCGAGCGACGATCCGGGCCACGACGTCTGCCGCGACGAGGAGGATCGCGGCGACCGGCGCTGCGAACAGCAGGATCCACCGGTAGTCCGCACCCACGATGCCGCGGACGACGTGCGGGACGACGAGGCCGACGAACGCGATGGGGCCGGCAACGGCCGTGGCCGCCGCCGCGAGGACGACGAGCACCACCGCGAGCAGCAGGCGTGCGCGGTTCACGCGCAAGCCGAGCGCCGCAGCCGTCTCATCGCCGAGCGCGAAGAGGTTGAGGGTCCGCCCGGCCGACAGGGCGACGACGGCCGCGACGATCAAGACCGGCAGCACCGGGACGAGCACGTCGAGGCCGCGCCCGGCCAGGGCGCCGACCTGCCAGAACCGCATGGCGTCGAGCGCTTCGCGGCTGACGATGAGGACGGCCGAGACGAGTGAGAACAGCGCCGCCGACACGGCTGCTCCCGCGAGCGCGAGCTTGCCGGGGGTCGCCCCGTCGCGTCCCCGCGACGACAGCACCCAGACGACGGCGGCCGCGATCGCGGCGCCGCCGATTGCGAACCAGAGGTACGAGCCGGGGCCCGTGGCGCCGAAGACGGTGATGGCCGTGACGACCGCGAGCGCTGCGCCCTGATTGACACCGAGGATGCCGGGATCGGCGAGCGGGTTGCGGGTCAGCCCCTGGGCGATCGTGCCCGACAGTCCCAGCGCAGCGCCGATGACGATACCGACGATCGTCCGCGGCAGGCGCTTCTCGATGATCGCGATGTGTTCCGGATCGGCGGGGTCATACGCCGTCAGCGCGTGCCAGACGGTGTCGAGCGGGATCTCGGATGTCCCGATCGCGAGGCTCGCGAAGACGACACCCGCGAGCGCGAGGGCGACCGCGGCCCCGGCCCAGACACGCCGACGGGGCAGTGACCGCGAGGAGCGGTCCCTGCCCCGGGAGAGCGCGAGGGTGTCAGCCGACACGCTCGGCGACGGCTGCGAGCTGGGGGACGTACTGGTCGAGCATCCACGGAATCGACAGCACCGTCGGGGCGCTCGAGGCCATGACGAACGATTCGCCGACGATCGGGGCGAAGCGGTCCTGCTGCACCTGCGGCATCGCGGCGACGAGCGGGTCGGCGACGAACGCGTCGACGTCGGCCTGCGTGCCGAAGTACGCCACGAGGACGTCGGACTCCAAAGCGTTCAGGTTCTCGAAGCCCAGCTGGTAGAAGTAGCTGTCGTCGCCGTCAGGGGCGAGTTCCTCGACCGAGGGCGCGACCGTCATCCCCAGCTGCGTGAGCAGTTGCACGCGGGGGTCGTCGTCACGGAAGACGTTGAGGATCTCGGGCTGGTTGTTCGCCCCGTAGGCGAACGACTTCCCTGCGAGCGCGGGATGCTGCGATGCCAGGTCGGCGATGTCCGAGTCGACCTGAGCGACGAGGTCGGCCGCCTCATCCGACATCCCGAGCGCCTGTCCGACGATGGCGGTCTGGTCCTCCCACGAGGTCGCCCAGCGCTGGTCGGGGTAGGCCACGACGGGCGCGACCTTGCTCAGGGCGTCGAACTGCTCCTGTGTCAGGCCCGAGTAGGGGGCGAGGATGACGTCGGGACGGGCCTCGACGAACTCCTCGATGTTCGGCTCGCTCGTGTCGCCGCCGGTGAGGAGGGTCGGCGTCTCGCCCCCGAGCTCGGCGATCGCATCGGCGTCCCACGGGAGCACGCCGTCGACGCCGCCGTAGGCGAAGGCGGGCATCGCGACCGGCACGACGCCGAGCGCGAGCACGGCATCCTGCGCCGACCAGCCCCACGTCGCGACGCGCTCGGGCTTCTCGGGGATCACGGCGTCGCCCAGCGCCGACGTGATCGTGACCGGGAAGGCCCCCGAGGCGTCGCCTGCCGTCGAGGGCGACGCGCTCGTTCCCGACTCAGCGGGCGAGCAGGCGACCAGCCCGGCTCCGGCGATGGCGAGGGCGGCGGCGGCCGCGGCGAGGCGGCCCCCGGAACGGGAGAGAGCGGTGCGCATGCGTGATCCTGAACGCTGGAGGGTGTTCGGCCGGGAGCCCGACCGAACGTTAGGTTACCCTAACCAGCGACACCAGTGCCGCGAGAACAGCCCCGGCCGTGCGGTCGGTCTGGCGGATCGACAGGGCATTCGAGTTCGGGCGCGTGAACGCCCCGCCCTCCGGAAGCGACGTGAAAGGGCCGATCGCGAAGACGGATGCCGCAGGCACGCCGTCCCGCTCCAGCACCCGGCCGTCGGCGTCGGTCAGCACCCGCAGCGCGGAGCCCTGCCGTTCCACGAGCGCGCGGAGCACCGGATTGTCGCTGGCGGCAGCCCCCGGCCCGGGCAGCCACGCGTCGACGAGGCTGCGGGCGACCGTCTCGCCGGGAACACGACGGCTCGACGCGATGAAGCCGCGCCCCGGCTCGACGCGCACGTCGACTCCCGGTCCGAGGAACCGCACGACGCCCGCATCCGCGAGGGCCAAGAGCTCCCGGAGGCGATGCGGGGGCGGGCCGCTGGCGACGTAGCTGAAGAAGGTGTGCCACCGCACCGGCAGCGACACCGTCCGCGAGTGCTCGTTCCATCGTTCCGCAGGGATCTCGGAAAGGGCGAGGAACGACAGCAGCGCGGCGAGGAAGACGCCCTGCGCGGCGCTGCGTTCCGGGGCCGTGCGCAGATGCAGGTCGGTGACGATGTGCTCGCGCACGCGCCCGTGCGCATCGTCGCGGCCCTCGAATGTCGCGTCGGCGAACGGCCGATCCAGCGACGCGACGTCGAAACGGTCGAGGGGGTCGGGAACCGCCGCCGCGATCGCGTCGAGCAGCGCGGGGTCGTCCCACGCGTGGGAATGCAGCACCGCGCGGAACGACGCCCAGTCACCCACGACGCGGTCGGGGTGCCCCGTGAACAGCTCTCGGTAGTGCCCGTGCAGCAGCTCGCCCGCGATGAGCGGCCACACGTCCGCCTCGAAGTCGACCTCGCCGGGCCGCGAGAGCAGCGCCTCGATGGCCGCGGGCGTCAGCACCTCGCGCTGGGGCGCCTCGCCCCGCAGCGTCGACGACACCTTGGAGCGGTAGGGCACGCCCCGCCGCGACCCGAGATGCAGGCGCGGCTCGCTTCCCGACGGCACGTACCGCAGCCCGTCGCCCTCCTCGAGGAAGCGACCCCCGCGGCCCTGTGTCAGCAGCACGACGAGATCGACCGCAGCGAGTCCCATGCCCCGGACGATCACGTCCTCGCCCGCCCCGAGGTGCGAGAGGTCGGCATCGGCGGTGAACGCGGGCGGGACGTACTGCAGCCCCGCGCGCCGTGCGGCGTCCGCGAGCTGCGCGGTCGCGGCATCCGGTTCGCGTCCGTTGTGACCGACCGCGTAGACGACCGCGTCGGCCTCGAGCTCGAGACCGCTCGCCAGCGTGACCCGGTTCGCCTCGCTCACCCGCACCACCGTGTCGCGGCGCCAGCGGACGGTGACCCCTGCCGGCGCCTCGGCGATCGTGCGGCGGGAGAACCACTCCAGGTAGTAGCTGTGCAGCCGCCGCGTGGGAAAGCTGTCGCCGCGCAGACCGCGCGCCTCGGCCGCGGCGACCTCGTCGTCGATCTCGATGTCCCGGCCGGTCGCGGTCAGCTCGCCGCTGCGCCAGAGCTCGGCCCACTCGATCAGCGAGGGCCCCGGCCGGATCGGACCGTCGATCGTGCAGCTGTCGTCGGTGAAGACCGTGACGTCGCGCGCCATCGAGTTGAGCTTCAGCAGCGGCGACTGCGCTCGCCGCCAGATCCGGCCCCCGCCCGGCGGATGCGGGTCGATCAGCTCGACGTGCAGGCGCGGAGCACCGACCGCGCGCGCGTCCACCGCGCCCGCCGCGACGCCGAACCGCGCGATGATCCGCTCGAGGAGCATGATCGCGCGCGGGCCGGCGCCGACGAAGACGAGCCGATGCACGCTCACGCCGGCACGGACGCCGGGGCCGTGGGCACGGTGGCCGGCAGCCCGAGCATGTCGCGCAGCGTCGCGCCCTCGTCGTACGAGTCGCGGTACGACCCACGTTCCTGCAGCAGCGGCACCACGCGCGTGGCGAACTCGTCGAGGCCGTGGGGGGTCAGGTGGCCGACGACGGTGAAGCCGTCGGTCGCCCGCTCCTGCACGTAGCGGTCGATCTCGCCCGCGATGTGCTCGGGCGTGCCCACGAACGTGTGCTTCGCCGTCAGCCGGATGACGAGCTCGCGCACGCTCAGCCCCTCGGCCTCCGACAGCTCCCGCAGCGACGCGATGCGCGCTTGCACGGCTCTGTGGCGATTCGCCCAGCCGCGCGCGGTCTCCGAGCCAGTGTCGGGCTCGACGTCGGGCAGCGGCCCGTCGGGGTCGTAGCCGCTGAGGTCGCGACCCCACACCTGCTCGAGGTAGGTCAGCGCCTGCTCGGGCCGCACCTGCTGCAGAGCGATCTCACGCGACCGCTCGCGCGCCTCGGCATCCGTGTCGCCGATGACGAAGGTCGCGGCGGGCAGGATTTTCAGCGAGTCCTCGTCGCGACCCCAGGCGGCGAGGCGCCCCTTGACGTCGTCGTAGAACACCCGGGCGGCGTCGAAGTCCTGGTGCAGCGAGAAGATGACCTCCGCGTGCTCGGCCCCGAAGTCGCGCCCGTCGGCGGAGTCGCCGGCCTGCACGATCACGGGGCGCCCCTGCGGCGAGCGGGGGACATCGAAAAGGGCGTCGACGTCGAACTGCGGACCCGCGTGGCGGATGCGGCGCGGCAGCGCCTCGCCCTCGTCCCACGAGTCCCAGAGCTTCTTCGACAGCGCGGCGAACTCCTTCGCGCGCTCGTAGCGATCGGCGTGGTCGAGGAACCCGCCGCGGCGGAAGTTCGCGCCATGGAACGCGTCGGAGCTCGTCACGGCATTCCAGCCGGCGCGGCCGCCGGACAGGTGGTCGAGCGTCGCGAGCTGGCGGGCGAGCTCGTACGGCTCATTGAACGTCGTGCTCAGCGTGCCGACGAGACCCACGTGATCGGTGACCGCGGTGAGCGCGGCAAGGATCGCGAGGGTGTTGGGCCGTCCGAGCACGTCGAGCTCGTGCACGCGGCCCTTGTGCTCGCGCAGCCGCAGGCCCTCGGCGAGGAAGACATAGTCGAAGAAGCCGCGCTCGGCCGTGCGGGCGAAGTACTCGAATGCCGCGAAGTCGATCTGGCTTCCCGAGGCGGCATCGGTCCAGACCGTCGTGCTGTTCACGCCGGGGAAGTGGGCGGCCAGGTGGATCTGGCGGGGCGAACGGCTCACAGGGCGACCTTCTCTCGTGCCGGGGCGGAATCGTGCGTCGGGGCGGCGTACCGGCTGTCGGGCCGCGGCAGGCCGAGCCGGCCCCGCAGGGTGGCCGCGTCGTCGTCGCGCAGCACGCGGGTCGCGCGCAGCAGCGGGGCGAGGCGCTCCGCGATCGCGACGACGTCGTCGGGCTGACGTGCGGGACGCAACCGTACTCCGTCGACGCCGGTCTCGGCGAGGGCGCGGAGGTGCTCGGCGACCTCGGCCGGCGTGCCGGCGACGATGCGCGCGTCGGAGTGGAACTCGGCCCCGGCCAGGTCGTCGAGCCGCGCGAGCGCCTCGCGGGCGGCGGTCGAGGTTTCCTCGATCAGCACGATCACGTCGGCTAACACTCGCAGCCGCTCGCGAGCGCGGCGCAGCTCGGCGGCTGCTCCGTCGAGCTCGGCGAGGATGCCGGTCACCGCGGCCGCATCGTGAGGTGTGATGAACACGACATCGGCGTGCTCGGCCGCGAGGCGGAACGGCACGGTCGGGTGCGCGAGCACCGAGATGATCGGGCGGCCCTGGGGCGAGCGGGGCACGATCGACGCGCCGGTGATCGAGAAGAACTCGCCCGCGAAGTCGATGTTGTGGATGCGGTCGGCATCGACGAAGCGTCCGCTCGCGGCATCCCGGATGATCGCGTCGTCCTCCCACGAGTCCCACAGGCGCCCGATCGCGTCGGCGACCTCCCCCGCCTCGCGGAACCCGGTCTCGAGATCGATCTCGCCGCGGCGCCCGAAGTTCGCCCGCTCGGCGGCCGAGCCGCCGACGACGAGGCGCACGCCGGCGCGTCCGCGACTGGCGAAGTCGAGCGTCTGGATGCCGGTGGCCACATGGAACGGCTCAGTGTGCGTCGTCGTGACCGTCGGGATCAGGCCGATCCGGTGGGTGAGCGGCGCGAGCGCCGAGGCCAGCAGCACCGCGTCGATGCGCCCGTGCAGGCGCCCGGGGTCGGGGTCGTTCGCGTCCTCGAAGCGGTCGGTCAGCGAGAGGGCGTCCTCGATGGTCGCTAACGTGACGCCGGCCCGGTCGAGCAGCCGCACCTGGTCGGCCCAGTGACGCGGTGTGGCGAACTCCCGCGGCGAGAGGGCGGACGCCCGCCACGCGGCGGGGTGCCAGCCGGCCCGCTCGAGGGCGACGGCGAGATGGATGCGGTGAGACATGAGCCCACTGTCGACCTCGGCCCGAGCGGCGCCAAGGCCGCGCGTCATCCGGCGACACCTGTCGTAACAGGGGTTCGCGTCGCGGGTTCAGGTCACGAGGTGCGCGGTCGGTACCGCGTGGCCACGGCTCCCGTACGGAAGGCGGTGTGCTGGACCGGTTCGAGTCCGACCTGCTGATGCAGGCCCGCGAGCAGGGTCGGTCCCCGCCCGGCGACGACGGGCTGCACGAGGAACTCGAACTCGTCGATGAGGCCGAGGTTCGCCAGCGCGGTCGGCAGGGTCACGCCGCCGACCCAGAGCCCGGCGCCCGGCTCGGCCTTCAGCCGCCGCACCGCCGTCTCGAGGTCGCCCGAGATCAGCTCGGCGTTCCAGTCGGGTGCCGCGAGGGTCGACGACACGACGAACTTGCGCGCGCCGTCGATGGCTTCGGCGAACCGGATCTCAGCGGCATCCATCCATTCGGGCCACTCGCCCGAAGCCGGCCGCCGCCAGGCAGCCGCCATCATCTCGTACGTCACCCGGCCGAGGAGCAGTGCATCGACTCCCGCCATCTGCGCCGTCCAGAAGTCCATCGACTCCTCGTCAGGCGGCAGCCCCGCTTCGTGGTGGCAGCAGCCGTCGAGCGTCACGTTGATCGAATACCGGAGAGGTCTCATGTCGCATCCCGCCTGCGGCGGATGACGCCGCGACGCCAGTCTGGACCTGCGGGCATCGATATGCGAGGAGTCCAGGCCAAGAGGATGGCGAAGACGACGCGTGTCGCGAGCAAGACCGCCCAGATGGCTTCCGCCGAGCCGGAACGCGTGACGGCGAGCAGCGTCAACCCGGGGCCGGCCACCGCCCCGTACGCGATGACGAGGGCGGGCAGCCCGGCCGCCGTCGACAGCGCGATCTTCCGGTAGGAGTAGAGGACGCCTGCCCACGGTTCGATGAGCAGCTGCACGGCCATCATCGCGATGACCAGCCAGCCGAGCTGGTCGAAGACCGGCAGAGCGAGGCGCGAGATCGTGAGCGCCACCGCGATCGCCGCGAGCAGGACGAAGCAGTTCGTCTGGACCGTCGACAGACGCATGGCGTCCGCGCGCTCGCGCGGCCGCGAACATGGGCCACGAGATCATGTCCGCCCGCGCGAGCTGAGATCCCCGTACCAGCGCTCCCAGGATCGACGCGACCGACGTCGTGGCCCCCACTGCCGCGACGGCAGCAAGCGGTGAGACGCCGAGCACGACGACGACCACCGCGACGGCCGCTTTCACGAGCGCCCCGGTCACCGCGGTGATCAGGTTCGTGCCGTCGCGGTGCAGCGCCTGGAACGCTCCGTTGAAGACGAAGCCGATCGGGGTGAGCACCGTCGCCGGGATGGTGGCAATCCAGTACGCGGCGAAGAACCCGCCCGCGTCCGAGCGGGAGAGCACCGGGCTGAGCAAGGCGATCGCGATCGATGCGAGCAGCAGGAGCATCGCTGCCCCGACGGCCCCCGTCAGCTCGCCCTCGAGGGAGCGTCCCGCCGTGCGTGCACGAATGGTGGTGACCACGAAACCGGATGCCACGACCGTCACGATCGCGGCGGTCGAACTGCCCAGGCCGATCGCCGCCTGCACGTCGTCGGAGTAGGCCGTCGCCATGATCAGCAGGATGACGACGCTGCCGATCCCCGGCAGGAACATCGCGGATGCCGCCAGCGCGCCACGCCCCAGATAGTCGCGCCTCACGAACTCGATACTGTCAGTGACCCGATGAATTCAGACAGCGGTGGAAACTGGTCCGCCGATTCCGGCATCTTCTCGCTGTCTGGCGCTGCGCAAGCTCGTCACTCGCTGACCGGCACGACGATCGGCAGCTCGCGCACCGGCACCAGCACGATGTCCTGCACCTTCCAGTCGAGCTCGACGCAGCCTTCGCGCGCCGCCTCCAGCTCACCGAGGCTCGGCATCCGCCCGTCCCGCGGCACGACGAACGACTCGACGTGGAACACATGGCCCTCGTCGCGCACCCGGCTGCCCGCGGCCGACACCCACGGCAGGCCGGCGAGGTACGCGTCGATCTCGCCCGCGAGAGGATGCGGCTCGGCGTCGTCGAAGGTCGTCGCCCGCGCATCCATGAGGTCGACGATCGCGGCCCGCAGGTTCTTCAGCCCGTCGCGCAGAATGCCCGCCGCGATGAACAGCGCCGCTGCCGCGTCGAGCCACCAGAGGCCGAGACCGATGCCGGTGACGCCGACGATCGAGCCGACGGCCGTCATCCAGTCGGCCTTGTTCATATCGGCATCCGCGTAGAGCACCTTGTTGTGCAGCTCGCGCGCCAGCTTGAGCTTCGCGCGCCCGAGGAGGACGGGCGGCACGGCGGTCATCGCCATGACGCCGATCATGAGCCACCCGAGCCAGATCGACGCGCCGAACAGCTCGACCGTCCCGATCGTCGGGTGCTCGCCGCTCAGCAGCCCGATCGCCGACTCGACGATCAGGTAGGTGCCCATCGTGGTCAAGGCGACGGCCGCCACCAGGTGGCCGACCCCGACCGAGCGGTGATAGCCGTACGGATGCTTGAGCGTCGGCCGGCGCCGGTTGACCCGGATCGCGATGAGGAAAGCCAGCGGCGGGATGAACGACAGCAGATCCTCGATCCACGCCGCCTTCATCGCCTGGGAATTGCCGAGCACGAGGAAGACGAGGGTCACCGTCACCGCGAGGAATCCGATCGTGACCCATTCGAGCCGCACGGCGCGACGCAGCACCTCGACCTGACGCTGCGGCAGCTCCGTCTGCCCGAATCGCACCTCCGACCGGTTCACAGCTCGCCCGCCTTCGCCCGCTCCGAGAGGAAGGTCTCGAGGCGCGAGAGGAACGCGTTCTCGCCGAGCGGCACGAGCATGACGACCTTGAGCGTGCTGCCGTCCTTCGCCGTGGCCTCGGCATACGGGCGCGTGACTCCCGCCTTGTCGGTCCAGGGCGTCTGGTCGGTGATGCCGCCCGCGATGAGGTCCAGCCCGCCGTTCTCGAGTTCGCGCACCAGTGCCTCCTCCGAGCCGACCGCCCATTCCACGTCGGCGTCGAGCGAGTCGGCGAACGCTCGGATCGCATCGGGCTCGCTGCCCTGCGGTTCGTCGCCGTCGACCTGCACCCATTCACCGTCGGGGGAGACCCCGGCCCGCAGTGTGCCGCCCTCGACCGAGGCGAGCGTGCCCGACGGGTCGGCGGGGATCGACAGCCCGCACCCCGTGAGCGCGAACGACGATGTCAGCAGCAACAGGACCGCGCCGACCGCTGCGGCGAGCCGGTGGTGCATGAGACCCTCCTCCTTGCGTGTTCGATCGATACATCCGATCTGCGCCATCACCCTGGCGCGCGCGCCGCGATCTCCGTAAGGGGGTTGCGTCCGTGTCGATAGGATGGGGTGCAATCCCTCCTCGACAGAAAGGGAGATCCGCATGCCGGGAATCGTCATCGTCGGCGTCCAGTGGGGCGACGAGGGCAAGGGCAAGGCCACCGACCTGTTGGGCGACCGCACCGACTGGGTCGTCAAGTTCAACGGCGGCAACAACGCCGGGCACACCGTCGTCATCGGTGACGAGAAGTATGCCCTGCACCTGCTGCCGAGCGGCATCCTCTCGCCGGGCGTCAACGCCGTCATCGGCAACGGCGTCGTCGTCGACCTCGAGGTGCTGTTCGCCGAGCTCGAGGCGCTGTCGGCGCGCGGGCTCGACATCTCCCGGCTCAAGGTGAGCGCCAACGCGCACCTCATCACGCAATATCACCGCACGCTCGACAAGGTGACCGAGCGCTTCCTCGGCAAGCGTCAGATCGGCACCACCGGCCGCGGCATCGGGCCGGCCTACGCCGACAAGATCAACCGCGTCGGCATCCGCGTGCAGGACCTGTTCGACGAGAACATCCTGCGGCAGAAGGTCGAGGGCGCCCTCGACCAGAAGAACCACCTGCTGGTCAAGGTCTTCAACCGTCGCGCGATCACCGCCGACGAGATCGTCGAAGACCTGCTCTCGTACGCCGAACGCCTGCGCCCGATGGTCTGCGACACCGGCCTGCTGCTGAGCGAGGCGCTCGACAACGGCGACGTGGTCGTCTTCGAGGGCGGTCAGGCCACCATGCTCGACGTCGATCACGGCACGTACCCCTTCGTCACCTCGTCGTCGGCCACCGCCGGTGGTGCCGCGACCGGATCGGGCGTCGGCCCCAACCGCCTCGACCGCATCGTCGGAATCGTCAAGGCGTACACGACGCGCGTCGGCTCCGGTCCGTTCCCGACCGAGCTGTTCGACGAGAACGGCGACTTCCTCCGCTCGCGCGGCTTCGAGTTCGGCACGACGACCGGCCGCCCCCGCCGCGTCGGCTGGTACGACGCCCCGATCACGCGCTACGCGACGCGCATCAACGGCATCACCGACCTGGTGCTCACGAAGCTCGACATCCTCACGGGCCTCGACCGCATCCCGGTCTGCGTCGCCTACGACGTCGACGGCCAGCGATTCGACGAGGTGCCGGTCAACCAGTCCGACTTCCACCACGCCAAGCCGGTCCTCGAGTACTTCCCCGGGTGGAAGGAGGACATCTCGACGGCTCGCACGTTCGACGATCTCCCCACCGCGGCCCAGGAGTACGTCCTGGCGCTCGAGAAGATGAGCGGCACGCGCATCTCGGTGATCGGCGTCGGGCCCGCCCGCGACGCCGTGATCGTCCGCCACGACCTCGTCGACTGACGTGCGGCTGCTGCTCGGCGGCTACACCGCCGACATGGGCGGCGAGGCCGCGGGCATCGGCCTGCTGCACGCCGGCGATCCCGACGGCGCCACCGCCGACGGTCAGCTCTCGCTGCGGCCCGAGGTCGTCGCCGCGTCGTCGCCGTCGTGGGTGGCCCGCCATCCGCGCCGGGATGTCGTCTACGCCGCGCTCGAGTTCCGCGGCGAGGTGCAGGCCTACCGGCGCACCGGCCCCGACGCGTGGGCGCCGCTCGGGCGTCCCGTCCCGGCGGGCGAGGCCGTGTGCCACGTGGCCGTCGCGCCCGACGGAGCATCGCTCATCGCGAGCTGCTGGAGCGACGGACGTGTCGTCCGCATGCGCCTCGACGACGCCGGCATCCCGTCGGCTCCGGTGATCGCGCCAGCGGCCGTCGACCCGTACGGACCGGACGCCTCCGCCGAGCCGGCCGCAGAAGACCTCGACCTCGCCGCCGCCGCGCGGGCGCTTCGAGAGGCGGCCGGACCCGAGTTCGCGCACCTGGTGCCCGGCTCAGACGTGCCGGCGCCGCCGCATCCCGGTCCCGATCAGGATGCCGAGGCCGCACGCCCCTCGCGCTCGCACCAGGCGCGACACCTTCCGGGCGGTCTGATCGTGACGACCGACATGGGTCTCGACCTCGTGCGGTTCTGGCGTGACAACCCGCGGGGGCTCCGGCTCGTCCAGCAGGTCGCCCTGCCGCTCGGGAGCGGCCCCCGTCACACCCTCTGGCACCCGAGCGGCCACCTGTACGTGCTCACAGAGCTCTCGCGCGAGGTGTTCGTGCTGGGCGCCGACCGCGCCGGTGAATGGCGGATGCTGTCGGCGACGGGCCTCCTCGGAGCCCTCGACGACGACACGGCGGCCGAGATCGCCATGACACCCGACGGCGAGACCGTTTACGCGGGCGTCCGCGGCAGCAACACCCTCGGGGTGCTCCGCGTCCGCGGTGCCGGTGATCGACTCGAGCAGCTCGCGCTCGTCGATGCGGGGGTCGATTGGCCGCGCCACCACGTGGTCGTGCGCGACACCCTGCTCGTCGCGGGACAGCTCTCGAGCGAGGTGGTCTCGATGACGCGCGACCCGCGCACCGGGGTTCCCGGCCGCGTGCGCCATCGTGTAGCGGCCCCGAGCCCGACCTGCATCCTGCCGGTCGCGTGATCGCGTGCCCCCACCGCGGGGCTCAGTGCGGCAGCTTCTTCGCGTCCTGACGCGGGATGACGATCTGGTTGATGATGAGCAGGATCGACGCCGTGACCGGGATCGCGACGAGCGCGCCCAGCAGGCCCAGAAGGGTGCCGCCGACGAGCGCTCCGATGACCACGAGCGACCCCGGGACCGACACCGTCCGGTTCATGACGCGCGGCGTCAGGACGTATGCCTCGACCTGCATGTAGAGCAGGTAGGCCGCGGCGAAGATGATCGCCGGCAGTGGGGCGGTCGGGTTCGTCAGCAGCGTGATGACCGAGGCGCCCACCCAGAAGATCACGGTTCCGACGAGCGGGATGAGCGTGATCGCGAATGCGAGCACGGCCATCAGCGCCGCGAACGGAACCCCGAGGATCGTCAGCAGAATGAACGCGAAGGTCGCGTTCATGAGCGCGAGTACCACCATGCCCGAGAGGTAGCCACCGATCGACTCGGTGATCTGCCGGGTCATGTCGGCGACGGTCGCGCGCGAACGCGCGGGCGAGATGCGAACGAGCGCGTTCTTCATGCGGGGCAGCGATGCGAGGAAGTACAGGCTCAGCACCAGCACGATGATCGAACCCGAGATGGCCGTGACGACGTTCACGCCGACCTGCAGCAGACCCCCGCCGATCGCCGCGATGTTCGACGGGTTGGTCACGAAGCTCTGCACCTCGTTGAGCACGTCGCTCAGGCTGTCGCCGAAGGTGCTCTCCAACCAGCGCACGGTGTCGCTGCGCAACATGTCGTTGACGATCGACGGCACGTCCTTCGCGAACTGTTCGACCTGGCGGACGACCGGCGGCAGGACGACCCACAGGATGCCGGCGATGATGAGCGCGAGCGCGGCGAACGTGATGACGATGCCCCAGGCGCGCGGGATGCCGCGCCGCACGAGGAACCGCACCACGGGGTCGAGCGCCAGGGCGACGAACAGTGCGATCGCGACGTAGATGAGAACCGTCGACAGGCTGGAGACCGCCAGCCCCAGGACGATCGCTGCGAGGGCTCCCAGCGCCAGGAAGAAGCCGGCCGCGAACGGCCGGGACAGCGCGCCCCAGATGGGCTGATCACGCGTGGCCGGCCCGGCCACCGGAGCGGAGGGCGCCGCGGGAGCTGGGCTGTTCGAGCGAGGCTTCGTCATGGTCACACTCTAGGCGCGGGGTTCACGGCTCGCGGTGGGGTCGCGAGCGCCTGCCGAGCAGATAGGGTCGGCGAGGGAAGGAGCCACCATGACCGACGCCACGACCGAACTCCACCGACTGCGGGCGAGCATCGACAACATCGACGCCGCGCTCGTCTTCATGCTGGCCGAGCGGTTCCGCTGCACGAAGCAGGTCGGTGAGCTCAAGGCGACTCACGGCATGCCCGCCTCCGACCCCGGCCGGGAGGAGCGGCAGATCGCTCGCCTGCGGCGTCTCGCCGAAGAGGCCGACCTCGACCCCGAGTTCGCCCAGAAGTGGTTCGGGTTCGTCGTCGCCGAGGTCATCCGGCATCACCGCATCGCGGCCGAGGACATCGCGGACTGAGGCTCAGTCGCTTCGACGACACCTGCGCGTGCGCGCGCGAATATCGGAATGGCCGATCAGAGGTCAAATCCCGAATCCGATTTGCGACTGACCCCCGAACGTGAAACGTTGGATGAGGCCCGCCGCGGGCCACTACCCGACCAGTCCGCGGTCGCTGGTGGCAACCCTGGGGGTGCCAGACCGGCGAACGTATGGTCGGCGGCCTGTGCTCGTGGATCCGACATCCGCAGCCGAGACGCCGTCGCGAGACGCGCGCCAGGAGGTCGCCACCCGGGCGTAACCGATGCAGCCTGCACCGGCTGCCGAGGTGACCTGTGACCAGTCCGTCTTCTCCGGGGGAAGCGACTTCCCCCGCTCTGGAAGCCAAGAATCTGTACAAGGTCTTCGGGCGCAACCCGAAGTCCGTCGTCGAGAAGCTCCGGGCCGGAGCCCAGCGCAACGAGATCGCCGACGCCGGGACCGCCGCCGTCATCGATGCCTCCTTCACCGTCCAGCCCGGTGAGATCTTCGTCATCATGGGCCTCTCCGGCTCGGGCAAGTCGACTCTGATCCGCATGCTCAACGGGCTGCACGACGCCACCGCCGGAACGATCACGGTGAAGGGCGACTCGATCACCGACGTCGCCCCCGCTCGCCTGCGCAGCATCCGTCGAGAGCGCATCGCGATGGTCTTCCAGCACTTCGCGCTGCTTCCCCATCGCAGCGTCGCCGCGAACGTCGCTTACCCGCTCGAGCTGCGCGGCGTCGGGAAGACCGAGCGCCTCGCGAAGGCCGAGGAGATCCTCTCCCTCGTCGGACTCGAGGGCTGGGGCGACAAGCTCCCGTCCGCCCTCTCCGGCGGGATGCAGCAGCGTGTCGGCATCGCTCGCGCGCTCGCCGCCGACAGCGACATCCTGCTCATGGACGAGGCGTTCAGCGCACTCGACCCGCTCATCCGCCGCGAGATGCAGGAGCAGCTGCTCGAACTGCAGCAGAAGCTTCAGAAGACGATCATCTTCATCACGCACGACCTCAACGAGGCCATGTTCCTCGGCGACCGCATCGCGGTCATGCGTGACGGCCGCATCGTGCAGATCGGCACGCCCGAAGACATCCTCACCGACCCGGCCAACGACTACGTCGAGCAGTTCGTGCAGGACGTCGACCGTGCCCGTGTGCTGACGGCCGCGAACGTCATGGAGCGGCCGCGTCCCGTCGTCGCCGAGTCCGCCGGACCGCGCGTCGCCCTCAAGCAGATGCGGGATGCCTTCATGTCGGCCGCCTACGTCGTGGGCCGCGACCGCAAGCTGCTGGGTGTCGTCACCGACCGCGACGCCGTCAAGCTCGTCCGCCGCGGCGAGTCGGCGCTGTCGTCGGTCATCAAGCCCGCGCCGCAGACCGTGAGCCAGGACGAGGTCCTCATGAACCTCTTCGTCCCGGCCGTCGAGTCGCCGCTGCCGCTCGCCGTCACCGATGCGGACGGGCGCCTCGTCGGCGTCATCCCCCGCATCACCCTGCTCGCCGCCCTCGGCCCCGGCCCCGGCGCGACAGAGGAGATCACGATCCCGCTGCAGCCGATGCCGCAGGCCGCGATCGACGAGGTGCTCGCGGAGGCGACCGCCGTCGACGGCGCCGCTCTCCAGAACGGGGAGGTGCGCTGATGGATGGTTACCGCATTCCGCTCGGCCAGTGGGCCGAGGTCGCGGTCGACTGGATCCGCGACAACGTCTCGTGGCTGCTCGGCGCGATCTCCACCGCCGTCGGCTGGCTCGTCGGCTCGCTCGCCGACCTGCTGCTGAGCGCCCCGATCGTCGTCGTCATCGTCGTCGCAGCACTGCTCGGCTGGTTCCTGCGGTCGTGGAAGTTCGCGATCGGCACCGCGATCTCGTTCGCGATCATCCTCGGCGTCGGACAGTGGGTCACCGCGATGCAGACGCTCGCGCTCGTCGTCATCGCGACGGTCATCGCCGTCGTCATCGCTGTGCCACTCGGCATCCTCGCCGCCCGCAGCGACCGCTTCAGCGCGGTGATCAAGCCCGTGCTCGACCTCATGCAGGCGATGCCCGGGTTCGTGTACCTGATCCCCGCGATCGTGTTCTTCAGCATCGGCTTCGTACCGGGTCTGGTCGCGACCGTGATCTTCGCGCTTCCCCCGGGCGTGCGCCTGACCGAGCTCGGTATCCGCAGCGTCGATTCCGAGACGGTCGAGGCCGGGCACGCATTCGGCGCCACGCCGGGGCAGATCCTGCGCGGCGTGCAGCTGCCGCTCGCCATGCCGACGATCATGACCGGCGTCAACCAGGTGATCATGCTCGCGCTCTCGATGGCCGTCATCGCCGGTATCGCTGGTGCGCCCGGGCTCGGCAAGGAGATCGTCCAGGCGATGTCGACCGTCAACATCGGCACCGGTGTCGAGGCGGGCCTCAGCGTCGTCATCCTCGCGATCTACCTCGATCGCCTGACCTCCGCCCTCGGCGACATGAAGGGCCAGAAGGGGTCGATCCTCGGCGTGATCGGCCGTCGCCGGACAGCCGCGGCCGCCGCCACTGCCGCGGAGAAGCGCGAGCTCGCCCCCGCCGCCTGACCCCGCGGCATCCGAACGTATCCTCCCTGCACCACCCATACGGAACGAAATGAATCCATACGGAAGGCACACGATGAACAAGCGACACCTCACCGGGATCGTGGCGCTCGGCGCCGCGGCATCCCTCGCCCTGGCCGGCTGCGCGAGCGGTAACCAGGCCGAAGGCGGCTCTGGCGAGAACGGCGACAGCAAGGGAACCATCACGCTGGGCTACCTGCCCTCGTGGACCGACGGCCTCAGCACCGCGTACCTGCTCGAGAACCAGCTCGAGCAGCTCGGCTACACCGTCGAGATGCAGGAGCTCACCGAGGCGGGCCCGCTCTACGCCGGTCTCGCGCAGGGCGACGTCGACATCTACCCGTCGGCCTGGCCCGAGCTCACCCACGCCTCGTACATGGAGCGCTACGGCGACCAGATCGACGACCTCGGCGCGTACTACGACAACGCCAAGCTCACGATCGCGGTGCCCGAGTACGTCGACATCACCTCGATCGAGGACCTCGCCGCCAACGCCGACCGCTTCGGCGGCCAGATCTACGGCATCGAGCCGGGCGCGGGTCTGACCAAGCAGACGCAGGAGTCGATGATCCCCGAGTACGGCCTCGACGGCACGTACGAGCTCGTCACCTCGTCGACCGCGGCGATGCTCACCGAGCTCGACACCGCGATCGCGGCGCAGCGCGACATCGTCGTGACCTCGTGGCGTCCGTTCTGGGCCAACGAGCGCTACGGCCTCAAGGACCTCGAAGACCCGCGCGGTGCGATGGGCGACACCGAGGCGCTGCACTTCCTCGCCACGTCCGGCTTCGCCGACGAGCACCCCGAGGCGGCTGAGCTGATCGGAAAGATCAAGCTGGACGACGAGCAGTACGCGGCGCTCGAGGACATGGTCGTCAACCAGTACGGCGAGGGCAAGGAAGCCGAGGCGATCACCGCCTGGCTCGAGGAGTACGGCAGCCAGGTCGACGGCCTCCAGACCAGCTGATCCCGTCTGACGGACAACGAAACCCCCCGGGGCCTCCCCGGGGGGTTTCGTGCGTCAGGATGCCGTCGGCGGCAGCTGCAGGGCAGCTTTCTCGGCCAGACGCTCCATCGCGGCATCCGACACCGCGATGAGCCCGTCGAGCTCGGCTCGCACGCGCTCGTACGCCGTTCGGCGCTCGGCGGGCGTGGCAGCTTCGTCCACCGCGACGTTGAGCAGACGCTTGGCCGTGTCGAGTCGGCGGCGCTCCGGCTCGCTGAAGGCCCGATCGCGCTGACGGCGGGCGTCGCGTTCCGCGACGTCGAAGGCGACCTCGGCGTCGGTGAGCGCATCGCGGTAGGCCGTCAGGTCGGCGGAACCGATGCGCGCTGACGTCGTCGGTGGGCGCAGGCCGTCAGCGACCTTCTTCGCGCGCAGGAACGCGGCGGTGAGCGGTTGCCGTCCGTCGCTCATGGCCGGGAAGGCGATGAGCTTCGCGACATCGAGTTCGTACTCGAGCCAGCGGTGCGTCAGGTCGTCATGGGCGTCGAAGAGCTGTTGCAGGCGAGCGCCGGTGCTCAGCTGTTCGTCATCCGCGGCGACCGGCGACGCGTCGCCGGCTCGGACGGCACCGGAGCGCACGATGCTCTTCGCCTCGGCCTTGGCGCGGATGATCTCGAGACGGCGCTTGTGCCGTCGCCGCGCGGACTGTTCGAGAGCCTTCGCCGCGCCGCCGGCTGCGGGTCCGATGATGAAGATCAGCCACCAGTAGTTGCCGGCGAACTGCCACAGTCCGGACCAGAATCCATCCACACCGCCATGCTAGCCCCGGGGCGCTGTGTCACTCGGGTGATGAGGGACGCCGGGGGCGGTCGGGGCGATCGCGCCGCATCCGGTTCCACATCTCGGTCGACCGGGTGATGGCGCGCTGGGCGTTGTCGAGAAGGTCCTGTGCGACCTCCGCCCAATCGGCCGGACGGTCGTCGGGCTCGGGCAGCTCGCGCGGCGTGCCCTGCCGGGCGGCGCGCTCCGCGGCGTCGAACGCCTGGGTCGCCCGACGGACCGCTTCGCGGTAGGCGCTGTAATCGGCCGGGGACATGCGGACATCGCGCGAGGCGGGTCGCAGCCACGACGCCTGCTGGTGCTCGCGAAGGAAGAGGTCCATCGGCGGCCAGCGGGCATCGAGCATCATGGGGAACCCGATCGCCTTCGCGGCATCCGTCTCGTAGTCCATCCACCGCGCCAGAAGCACGTCGTGCTCGGCCATCAGCCGGGCCAGCGGCATCCGGTCGACCTCCTTGCGCGAGGTCGGCATCATCGCTCGCGCCGCCTGCACGCCCGCGCGGCGCGCCTTCAGCTCGGCCACGGCGGCGCGCGCCTGACGCTCAGCGATCTGCAGGCGGCGACGGGCCTCCGGCACCGCTCCGGCTGTCGCGCGCGGGGTCGCCTTCTCGGCCTGGGCGCGCATCAGTTCCGCGCGGGCCACCTTCAGCTGCGCGCGAGCGTGCGTCACAGCCTGTTGCGCCCGGCGCAGGTCGAGCTGCGCGGCATCGAGCTCGAGGCGATGCTGCGACGGTCGTCCCCGGCGCAGGCCGGCCCAGCCGAGGGCGCCCGCGCTGGCTCCCGCCGGCGCGATCCACCACCACTCGGCCGCGAGCATGAGGATCGGATCCACCCCTTCAGCCTACGCACCTCGCCGAGTCCCGTCTTCGTCCCGGCTGGGGATACACCTGTCGGATCGGTGGTGCTGGTGCGCGGTCGAACCGGCTGTGAGGCCACAGCAGCCCCACGAGTCCTGCAGCTGTATCAGCCGAAGAGCAGCGCGAAGACGGTGGAGCCGCCGCCGACGAGGATGAGCGAGACGATCGCGACCCACGCGGTCACGCGCATGCGACGCGAGCGTCCGCGCGCGAAGCCGGCGTACTCGTCGTCCTCACCCGGCGGCGTCAGGTCGCGCCCGCTCATGACGCGCTCATGACGTCGGCACCTCGTCGACGATCTCGCCGAAGGCGGCGGGCAGCGTCGCGCGCGACGTGGCGCGGATCTCGGCGACGGGCACCGAGAACAGACCCTGGACGTCGAGCACGGACTCGACGCCCTCGGCGGCATCCGTCACGCCGATGCGGATGACGGGGTAGTCGCGTCCCTCGCAGAGCCCGCGGAACTTGACGTCCTCCTCGCGTGGCACCGACACGATCACGCGGCCGGTCGACTCGCTGAACAGCGCGGTCGCGACGTCGACGCCGTCGCGCTCGACGATCTCGCTGAGCCAGACGCGTGCGCCGACGCCGAAGCGGGTCGTCGCTTCGGCGAGGGCTTGGCCGAGGCCGCCGGTCGACAGGTCGTGCGCGGCCGAGATGAGTCCCTGCTGCGAGGCGGCCTGGATGAGGCCGGCCAGACGCTTCTCGGCGGCGAGGTCGACCTTCGGGGGCCGTCCGCCGAGGTGGCCGTGGATGGTGTCGGCCCACGCCGAGCCGTCGAGCTCCTCGGCGGTCGTGCCGAGCAGGTATATGTTCTCGCCGGCGTCCTGCCAGCCCGACGGGATGCGGCGGGCGACATCGTCGACGATGCCGAGCACACCGACCACCGGGGTCGGGAAGATCGGCTGGTCGCCGGTCTGGTTGTAGAACGAGACGTTGCCGCCCGTGACGGGCACGCCGAGCTCGAGGCACGCGTCGGAGAGGCCGTCGACGGCCTGACCGAACTGCCACATGACCTCGGGGTTCTCAGGGCTGCCGAAGTTGAGGCAGTCGGTGACGGCGGTGGGGTTCGCGCCGGTGACGGCGACGTTGCGGTAGGCCTCGGCGAGGGCCAGCTGTGCGCCCGCGTACGGGTCGAGCTGGCAGTAGCGCCCGTTGCAGTCGGTGGCGATCGCGAAACCGAGGCCCGACTCCTCGTCGACGCGGATCATGCCGGCGTCGTCGGGGAAGCTCAGCGCCGTGTTGCCGAGCACGTAGTAGTCGTACTGGTTCGTGATCCACGAGGTGTCGGCGAGGTTCGGGCTCGCCACGAGCTGCAGGAACTCGTCGCGCAGCGCGTCGCCGTCGGTGGCACGGGGGAGGGATGCCGCCGAGTCGGCCTGCAGGCCGTCGATCCAGGTCGGGTAGGCGACCGGGCGGTCGTAGACGGGGCCGTCGACCGCGACGGTCGAGGGGTCGACGTCGACGATCTGCTCGCCGTGCCAGAAGATCTGCAGGCGGCCGTCGCCGGTCACCTCGCCGAGCACGCTCGTCTCGACATCCCACTTGCCGACGACGGCGAGGAAGGCGTCGAGCTTCTCGGGCGCGACGATCGCCATCATCCGCTCCTGGCTCTCGCTCATGAGGATCTCCTCGGGCGTGAGCGAGGGGTCGCGCAGCAGCACGTTCTCGAGGTCGACCCGCATGCCCGAGCCGCCGTTGGCGGCGAGCTCGCTCGTGGCGCACGAGATGCCCGCGGCCCCGAGGTCCTGGATGGCCTCGACGAGCTCGCCCGCGTACAGCTCGAGGCAGCACTCGATCAGCACTTTCTCGGCGAACGGGTCGCCGACCTGCACCGCGGGGCGCTTGGTGGGTCCGCCGTCGGCGAAGGTGTCGGACGCGAGGATCGAGGCGCCGCCGATGCCGTCGCCGCCCGTGCGGGCTCCGAACAGCACGACCTTATTGCCGGCGCCGGTGGCGTTGGCCAGCTTGATGTCCTCGTGGCGCATGACGCCCACTGCGAGGGCGTTGACGAGCGGGTTGCCCTGGTAGACCGAGTCGAAGACCGTCTCGCCGCCGATGTTCGGGAGGCCCAGGCAGTTGCCGTAGAACGAGATGCCGCTCACGACGCCGTGCACGACGCGGGCGGTGTCGGGGTGGTCGATGGCGCCGAAGCGCAGCTGATCCATGACTGCGACGGGGCGCGCGCCCATCGAGATGATGTCGCGGACGATGCCGCCGACGCCGGTCGCGGCGCCCTGGAACGGCTCGATGTAGCTGGGGTGGTTGTGCGACTCGACCTTGAAGGTCACCGCCCAGCCCTCGCCGACGTCGACGACGCCCGCGTTCTGACCCATGCCGACCATGAGGCGGGTCTTCATCTCGTCGGAGACCTTCTGGCCGAAGCGGCGCAGGTAGTTCTTGCTCGACTTGTAGGAGCAGTGCTCGCTCCACATGACCGAGTACATCGCCAGCTCGCCCGAAGTGGGACGTCGGCCGAGGATCTCGCGGATCTTCGCGTACTCGTCGGGCTTGAGGCCCAGGGCTCCGTAGGGCTGATCACGCTCCGGAGTGGCGGTGGCGTTCTCGACGGTATCTGCGACAGGGGTGCTCACGCGGCTGGACTCCAGGACTCGGGATGCCGGACGCGATCAGTCTAGTTGGGGGGTCAGGGGTTGTACGCGCCGAAGAGGCCGGTGCCGTGCTCGACCAGGGCGTCGTAGGCCTCGCCGTATGTGGATGGCAACGTGCTGCCGGGGTCGAATCGGGCGGCCAGGAGCCCGAGCAGTCCGCGCGCCGGTGGGGTGAGCGGGCGCTTGTGGTGCTTCTCGTCCGCGGCCTTCGTCGTCCCCTTCTCGGGGTTCGGCGGCACATACAGCGACTGCGGCTGCGGCCAGGTGTAGGGCTGGCGCGGCGTCGTGAGGTTGACCGCGTTGAAGATCGGGTTGGCGGTCTCGTCGCGGACGTTGAGCGGCCGCAGCCCGTGCAGTCGGCACAGGGTGTTGGTCACCGAGCCGTGGTGCATCTCGTCGTGGATCACTGTTCCCGCGGCGGTGTACGCGCTCACCACGATGGCCGGCACCCGCAGACCGAGGCGATCGAACGTGAAGCCCATCTCACCGGGCCCGCTCGCGTCGGGCGGCGCTGCCGTCGGCGGGGCGACGTGATCGAAGGTGCCGCCGTGCTCGTCGAAGGTGATGACGAGCGCGGTGTTCATGGCGTTCGAGCCGGAGGTCGACGCACTCGTGCGGATCGCGTCGTAGACGTCCTGCGCGAGCTTGTCGCCGGCGCGGACATCGCTGTCGGCGCTGTTGGCGATGCGGATGCGGCTGCCGTCGGGCAGCTCGAGCTCGCCCTCGCGGGTCGCGCCCCATGGCGGGTGCATGTCGTTGTGGTTGAAGACCATCCGCGGCTCGATGAACGCGTAGTCGGGCAGCTCGCCGTTCGCGGCATCCTCGTAGAACTGCTCCATGACGCGGAAGTTCGTCTTCCAATAGCGCTCGAGCACGGGCGCGTGGAGCATGCCGGTGAGCGAGACGAGCTGCGTCGCGTCGTAGTAGACGCGCCACGACAGGCCGGCGTCTTCGAGGCGGTTGAAGATCGTCGGCGCCGCGGGCGCGTCGATCCACTTGTCGTAGTTGTCGCCGGTGTGGTTGACGACGTAGCCGTGCGAGGTCGAGGCGTGGAAGAAGCTGCGGTTGCAGAACGTCTGCGACGGCACCCCGGCGAACCAGCGGTCGTAGACCGCGAACTCGCGGGCGAGCGTCGAGATCACCGGCAGCATCTCGGGCGCGAAGCCGCCCATCGCCGTCGTGTACTCGTCGGCGGTGGGCTCGCGTTTCTTCGCCAGTCGGTAGTTGACGATGTAGTCGTGCACGAACCCGTCGTTGCGCGGCGCGCTCCCCGCGGCGGGAGCGTTGTACGGCGGCTGCAGTCCGCTGCGGGCGATGTCGGCGTTGGCGGGCGGGTCGATCGTCCCGAACAGCTGTGTGTTGACGTGGGGGTAGGTCTCGCCGGGGTCGGGCTGCGGCTGCTGCATGATGTGGTCGGTCGCGCCCGTGTATACGTGCGCGGGCACGGCCGTGCCGTCGGGTGCGGTGTTGGCGTAGTCGCCCTGCAGGATGCCGTCGAACTCGGCCGCGCTCTTCTCATCGGCCGTGTAGAGGTGGCCGAGCAGGTTGTCGAAGCTGCGGTTCTCGAACATGAGCACCACGACGTGGTCGAACCCGGCAACGCTGCGCGCCGCGAGGGGCGCGAACTCGGGCGGGTGCGCGGTCATCGCCGCCGTCACCGCGGCACCGGCCGAGCCCCCGATCGCCAGGCCCGCGGCTCCCAGGCCCGCGCGGCGGAGGAAGTCGCGGCGCGACGGGCGTCGGCTGGCCCAGGAGGCGTCGGTCTCATCGCGATCCGCGTCGGCCATGGGTCCCCTCCCTCGGTCCTCGGCGATCAGGCTACTCTCACACCATGGATGACGGCCTGCGTTTCGATCGAGGAGCCCGGTACGGTGCCGCGATCGTCGCGGCGATGTTCGCGACCTACCTCGCCGTCGCTTCCGACTTCTCCGCGATCGTGCAGGCCGAGATGTACGCCGGCACCATCACCAACGACATGCCGTACGTCGACACGCTCCAGTTCGTGCTCGTGGTCGCGACCCTCGTCGCCGCGCTCGCCGTGCTGCCCACCTCGGCCATGCGTCGCGTGGGCGGCGTGACCGTCGCGTGCGTCGCGCTGTTCCTGTGGGCCACCTTCGGGTTGCTGCGCGGTGCGGGCCACCTCGCACCCCTCGACCCGCTGTGGGAGGTCGTGCTCAACCAGGGGTTCATCGCGCTGCTCGCCGGGGTGGGCGGCTGGGTGATCGCGCGGGGGCGGCATCCGCTGTCGTGGGTCGTCGTCGTCATCGCGCTCGTGCCGCCCATCGTCGGTCCGCGGCTGGTCGAGGCGAACGTCACGAGCGGCGGCTACGCGCTGGCGATGCAGGGCATCGTCGTCGTCGGAGGGTTGGCCGCGGTGTGGGCGGCGGCGGGCGTCGACCGGTGGGCGCGTCGGCGCTTCAGTGGTCGGGATGCAGCGACGCGTCGGCGGGTACGCTCCGCCACGACACGAATCGAACCGTGAGACCGGCGCGCGTCGGCGCGCAGCAGAACGGCCCGGCCGCGACCTCCGCCCGAGGATCGAGCGGCGCCACCCGGACGAGCCGCCAGTCCTCCTCGTCGACGCGGGCCCTGATCGTGACGGCGTCGCCCGACCTGCTCGCGCGCACGGTGACGACGCGACCAGCCCAGTCGGCTACGGGCGAGAGCGACCAGTCCGACATCCCGCGGGTCACCACCGCGCCCAGACTGTCGGCGCCGTCGCTGTGCTCGATCCCGGCCTTGATCCACGTCTCGTCGTCGACGCGCAGGAAGACGCCTGCCTGATCGAACTGCGCGGCGAAGTCGAGGACGAACGCTACTTCGACGGCGGTGTCGGGCTGCATCGGGGCGAGCAGAGCGTGTTCGTCGTCGTGGACGAACCCATACGACGTCACGCGCCAGGCATCGCTCCCCTCGCGTGCCGTCACGAACAGGTCGTCGCCGTCGAGCGCCGTCTCGGCGGGCTCGTTCGTCCACGAGCCCGCGGACCAGTCGATGTCGGTCATGCGATTCCTCTCGGGTCAGTCGCGCAGCTGGGCCAGCAGGGCGGCGTGGTCGGTGGTGCCGGCGAAATCGGTGATTCGCCCTCCCGTCAGCCGCAGGAATTCGAACTCCGCGACATTGACGTGACGTCGGGTGGGCCGGATACCGCGGAACGGGCCGGTGTGCGTGCCGCTGGCGCGCACATGCGCGGCGATGCGGTCGTCCTCCACGACGAGCTGGATGCGGCGCACCTGCCAATCGGGAAAGGCATCGAGCACCTCGACGACGTCGGTCATCCAGGCGTCGGCTCCGCCCGGCAGGTGCGCTCGCCGGACGTTCGGGTCGATGAACGAGCGAATGGCGTCGAGGTCGTGGCGGTTGCAGGCTTCCAGGTAATCGGCGTACCAGGCGTGCATCTCCCACGGCTCCACCTGCCCATTATCGGCGGGTGGTGACCAGGTACCGCACCGTCAGCGCGACGCTACGGCGTTCTCGTAGGCCCGCATGGCGGCATCCTGTGCGTCCGCGAGCGCTTCCTCGGCGGTCTTGTCGCCGAGGAGGGCCGCCGTCACCGCGTTGTTCAGCTCGTTCTGGATGTCCTGCCCGGCGGGGGAGGACCCGAACGAGGTGCCGTAATCGACCACGTCGTAGTAGGTCGCGACGACCTGGTCGAAACCCTCGTTGCCCGACGGCGTGACCCACTTCTCGCGGATCTCCTGGTCGGGCTGCGGCGATCCCGTGAACAGGCCGGTGTTGGCGCCGCCGTCGGCGGCACGCGTCGCAGCGCGTGCTTCGCCCGCCGCGTTCCACGCCTCGCCGCTCGTCAGAGCCGAGACCCACGCGCAGGCCGCGCCGGGGTTCTTCGCTCCGGCCGGGATGACGAAAGCCTGGCCGCCGGACACCGAGAACGGCTCACCGTCGCTGTCGCGGAACGGCACCGCCTCGATGTCGATCTGCTCGAGGTAGGGCGAGAGGACGTTCGGGTACCACTGCGCGTTGACCTGCGCACCGACCTGATCGGTGACGTACTGGTTCGCATCGCCGAACGTGTCGAACGCGTCGGTGAAGCTCTTCACCTGCGCGAATCCGCCCTGCGCGTCGTTGATCCGCTGCAGCAGCTCCATGCCCGCGAGGTTGCTCGGGTCGTCGAGGGTCGGCACGCCGTCGTCATCGGTGAGCTGGCCGCCCGCACCGAGGATCCACAGCGCGGACTGACCGGTCGACACGGGGTCGAGGCCCAGCCGCGTCGGAACTCCGCCGGATTCCTGGTACATCTTCTCGATGGCGGCCAGCAGGACGTCGGGCTGCGAGGTGTCGATCTCGTCCGCCGTCACGCCCGCGGCGTCCATCACCCGCTTGTTCAGGATGATGGCCGGTGGCTGGTAGAACTGCGGCGCACCCCACACCTGATCCTCGTAGCGCACGTCGTCGACGACCGACTCGTACCACCGGTCGTCCGCGTCGACGTCCTGTGCCTCGAAGCAGCTGTCGAGGGGCATGATGAGGCCCTGTGCCGCGTACTGCGTGACGTAGCGGCGATCCATCTGCACGACGTCGGGCACGTCGCCGCTCGCGATGCGGGTCGTGAACTTCTGCGAGTCGAAGGCCGTGGCATCCAGCTGCACCTCGACATCCGACAGCTGCTCCGCCGCGTAGTCGAGTCGCGCGGTGCCGACGTCGTCGGCGTTCTCGAAGCCCCACGCCGCGAGGGTTCCGGTGGGCGTCGCCGAGAAGTCGACGTCTTCCGCGGTGCCGGCGTCGTTGCTGCATCCCGCCAGCACGATGACGGATGCCGCGGCCACCGCGGTCGTTCCGATCAGTCGATTGCGCATGTGATTCCTCCTGTCGTGGTCCCGCGCGAGCACGCGGATCATCCCTTGCGGCCCTGGGTGGCGACGCCTTCGATGAAGTAGCGCTGCCCGAAGGCGAAGAGGATGAGCATGGGCAGCGTGACGATGAGCGAGGCCACCATCACGTACTGGTAGTCGCCCTGGCCGCCGGCGGTAGGGCTGTACTTGGTCATCGCGTAGGCGATGCCGAGCGGTGCGGTGAACTCGTCGACCGAGCCGGCGTTGAGGTAGATGAGCGCGGACTGCAGGTTGTTCCAGCTCGCCTGGAACTCGAACAGGAACACGATCACGAACGAGGGCACCGACAACGGCATCGCGATGCGCCAGAAGAGCCCCCAGTAGCTGGCGCCGTCGATGCGCGCCGCCTCGAAGAGCTCGCGCGGCAGGCCGAGGAAGAACTGGCGCTGCAGGAAGATGTAGAACGCCGACCCGAAAAGGTTCGCGCCCCATAGCGGGACCCAGGTGCCGAGCAGGCCCGTCTCTTTCCAGATCAGGTAGACCGGGATCATCGTCACGGCGCCGGGGAGCATCATCGTGGCGAGCACCAGTCCGAACAGGAGCTTGCGTCCGGGGAAGGAGAAGTAGGCGAACCCGAACGCGACGATCGAGCTCGAGATCGACACCGCCGTCGCCGCCAGCAGTGCGATCGCGACGCTGTTGAACATCCAGCTGAGCAGCGGCAGCTGGTTCCACACCTCGGCGTAGTTCTCGGGCACGAAGGTCTGCGGGATGAGGCGGTTGTCGAACACTTCGCCGCGGGGCTTGAAGCTCGCCGCGAGCAGCCACGCGAACGGGTACAGGAACAGCAGGGCGAGGCCGGTCGAGATCGCGGCGAGCGTGACGCGGCCGGCGACGGTCTTCGGGGTGCGGAACTTCGTCGCCATCAGCGGTCGCCCTCGTAGTAGACGAAGCGGTTGCCGAACTTCACCTGGATGACCGTGACGGCCATGATGATGACGAACAGCAGCCAGGCCATGGCCGCCGCGAACCCGAAGTTGAACTGCCGGAACGCCTGCTGGAACAGATAGATGGCGTAGAACAGCGACGCCTCGGGCGACGCGTTGCTCTGATCCCGCCAGAAGAGCAGATACGCCTGGTCGAAGACCTGGAAGGCTGCGATCGACAGCACGATGACGTTGAAGAACATCGCGCCCGAGATCATCGGCAGCGTGATGGAGAAGAACTTCCGCACCGGGCCGGCGCCGTCGAGGGATGCCACCTCGTACAACTCGACGGGGACGTTCTTCAGCGCGGCGAGGAAGATCACCATCGTGCCGCTGACGGTCCACAGCGCCATGATCACGATGCTGGGTTTCACCCACGCCGGGTCGACGAGCCATTGGGGACCCTGGATGCCGATGGCGGCGAGCCCCTGGTTGATCGCGCCGGAGTTGCCGTTGAGCAGGAGGAAGAAGACCGCGGCCGTCGCGACGGCCGGCGTCATCTTCGGCAGGTAGTAGAGCGTGCGGAAGATCCCCGCGCCGCGACCCATCCGGTTCAGCAGCAGCGCGAGCACGAGCGCGAACATGATCTCGAGCGGCACGGCCATGACGGCGTAGAACAGCGTGTTGGCCAGGGATACGGCAACGCGGGGGTCTTCGAACAGCCGGGCGTAGTTGTCGAAGCCGATGGGGCGTGACGAGTTCGTGGCGAGGTTGTAGCTGCTGAACGAGATGTACAGGCTGTAGATCATCGCCCCGACGGTGAAGACGAGGAAGCCGATGATCCACGGCGTCAGGAAGAGGTAGCCCGCGAGCGCTTCGCGCTTGTTGTACTTCTGCCGGATGCGCCCCGGCCGTGTGGCGCCGACCGTCGTCGGTCGCGCGCGAGCGGTACTGCTTATGTCGTCCTCCAGGCCTCGAACCCGCAGGACCTGATGGATGCCGTCCTGTGAGGCCGAAGCTAGAAGAAGCGAGAAGCGGTTCCCCAGTGGCTTGACACGGCGGCATCCCTCGGGCAGTGCTCGCCGGGCAGCCCCGATCAGGCTGGCGTGGTCACAGCGACGAGGAGATGCCTGCGTGCTGGTTCATCTCCGCGACGAAGCTGGTCCCCGTTGCGACCACCTCGACCTTGAAGCCCGCCGCATTCTCGAGCCAGCCGGCGTAGTGCTGCGGGCCGCCGGCGTGCGGGTAGCGCTCCTGGTACAGCGGCATCCAGCCCGCGGCCGGGGCGTCGGCCATGATCGCATCGACCTCGGCGGCGGAGCCGCCGTGGAAGGCCAGATGATTCAGGCCCGGCCGCCGACGGTCGTGCTCGGCGCCGACCGTGTTCGGTGAGGTGGTGAGCGTCAGGTAGGCCCCGCCCGCCGCCCACGACTCGCCCTGCGGCCACGTGCTCTCGAGGTCGAAGCCGACCCGCCGAAGCAGCCAGCCCCAGTCGGAGCGTGCGCTCTCGATGTCGCTGACCCAGAGCTCGACGTGATGGAAACCTGCCATGGGTCCCAGTCTCATACAGACGCGACCTACAGCTTCGCGGTCATCTGCACGCGCGGGCCAAGGGCGTCGAGGCCGATGCGCTCCTCCGTCTCGACGAGCATGAGCTCGAACTCCGAACGCGGGTCGGTCACCGCGAAGCCGAGGCGCTCGTAGAACGGGGCGTTCCAGGGCACCTCGGCGAAGGTGCGGAGCGACATCCGGTCGTGGCCGCGGTCGCGGGCGTGCGCCATCGCCGCCTCGACGAGCGTGCGGCCGTACCCGCGGCGACCGTGCTCGGGCGACACCGACAGCTGTTCGAGGTGAGCGTGGCCGTCGAGCTCGAGCACATGGACGAACCCCGCGACCACCCCGTCACCGACGTCGGCGACGAGCAGGAAGCCGGGCTCCGCGGCGCGAGAAGACCCGGGTGGGGCCGGCCACCAGGTGGGCGGATCGAGCAGATCGCGCAGCAGCGCGTCGGCGTCGTTCTCGATGCCCTCGAGGAGGGCCAGCTCGTCAGGCCGCGGCGGGCGGATGTCGAGGGGCACGGCCCGATCGTACCGAGCGACGGTCAGTCGACGACGAGCCGGTAGCCCATGCCCGACTCCGTCAGCAGGTGCTCGGGATGCGCGGGATCGGCCTCGAGCTTCTTCCGCAGCTGCGAGACGTAGAGCCGCAGGTACCCGGTGTCGTTGACCTGCTCGGTGCCCCACAGTTCCTTCAGCAGGTCCTGCCGGGTCACGAGCGCCCCGGGGGTCCGCGCGAGAAAGTCGAGCATCCGCCACTCGGTCGGCGTGAGGTGCACGCGCTCGCCGCCGCGCGTGACGGTCTTGGCTGCCCGGTCGATCTCGACGTCGGCGAACCGCACGAGGGCGACGGATGCCGCGCCGCCGGCCCGCCGGGTGAGCGCGCGCAGTCTCGCGAGCAGCTCGTCGATCTGGAAGGGCTTGGTGACGTAGTCGTCAGCCCCGGCGTCGAGCGCCGAAACCTTATCGGCCGACCCCGTGCGGCCCGACACGACGATGATCGGCACGGCGCTCCATCCCCGCACGGCCTCGATCACGGCGACGCCGTCGAGGCGCGGCATCCCCAGATCGAGGACGACGACGTCGGGGTGCTCCGAGGCAGCCGCGGCGATCGCGGCGGCTCCGTCACCGGCCGCGACGACGTCGTAGCCGTGGGCCGCGAGCGTGATGCGCAGCGCCCGCACGAGCTGCGGGTCGTCGTCGGCGAGGAGGACCTTCACCCCTCGATCCTGCCCTCTTGCGCCGCCGACGATGCCAGGGGCAGCTCGATCACCATGGTGAGGCCGCCGCCGGGGGTCTGCTCGGGGACGAGCTGACCCCGCATCCCCTCGGTGAAGCCCTTCGACAGCGCGAGCCCCAATCCGAGCCCGGTCGTGTTGTCGGTGTCGCCCAGCCGCTGGAAGGGCGCGAACACGTCGCCGTGGCGTTCGGGCGGGATGCCGGGTCCGTGGTCGATCACGCGGACCTGCGCCCGCCCGCCCAGCGAGCTCGTGCTGATGCGCACCGGCGTTCCGGGCGGCGAATGGCGGTGGGCGTTGGCGAGCACGTTGACCAGCACCCGCTGCAACAGCACCGCATCGGCGAGCACCGGCTCGATCGCCTCGTCCAGCGCCAGCTCCACCGCAGCGGGCCCGAGACCGAGCTCGTCGACCGCGGCGAGCACGGCATCGGCCGTGTCGACCGGTCGCAGGGCGACGGCGAGAGCGCCGGCCTCGATGCGGCTCACATCGAGCAGGTCGGTCACGAGCGAGGTCAGCGTGCCGAGGCTCTCGTCGGCGGTCGCGAGCAGCTCGTCGCGGTCGGCGTCGTCGAGCGCGGGGCCGGCCGCGCGGAGCCCCCCGAGTGCCGCGACGGCAGCGGCCAGAGGGCGCCGCAGGTCATGGCTCGCCGCCGAGAGGAGGGCGCTGCGTACCCGGTCGGTCTCGGCGAGCACCGACGCCGAGCTCGCCGCCCGCTGCAGGTCGGCCTGCTCGAGCGCGGCGGCGAGCTGCGCGACGACGACATCCAGCAGCCGGCGTTCCGAGCCGTCGAGCTGCTCCGACTCGCTGCCGTGGAGCTCGAGCACGGCCTCGCGTCCGACGTCGACGCGCAGGTGGCGGTCGTCGCGCACGGGCTCGCCGTCGGCGGCGATCACGGTCCCGTCCGACGCGACCAAGCGCGCACCCGACATCCCGAAGGCCTCGCGCGCCCGCGCGACGAGGGCCGGAATCGAGCCGTCGCCCCGCAGCACGCTGCCCGCGACCGCCGCGAGCAGCTCGGCCTCGGCCGCCGCCCGCCGGGCCGCGCGCGTGCCCCGGGCCGCGCGGTCGACGATGACGCTCACGAGGAGCGCGATGACGACGTACAGGATCAGCGCCCACGCGTGCAGCGGATCGGAGACCGTCACGGTGTACAGCGGAGCCACGAAGAAGAAGTCGAGCGTCACCCCCGACATCACCGCTGCGAAGACGGCGGGCCACAGTCCGCCGACGAGCGCGACCACGACGACGAGCAGCTGGTACGCGAGCACATCGCTCGTGATCGACTCGGGGCTCCGCAGCGCGACGAGCAGCCACGTGAGCAGCGGACCGCCGGTCAGCGCGACGACGAAACCGAGGATCCGGCGCCGCACGCTGAGAGCGCCGCCGGCGACACGGGGCAGGGTGAAGCGGCCGCCGGCGGCGGCGTGCGTCACGACGTGCACGTCGATATCGCCCGACTCGCGGATGACGGTGGCGCCGATGCCCGGACCGCTGAGGGCCGCAGCGAGCCGGCCGCGACGGCTGACACCGACGACGAGCTGCGACGCGTTGACCGACCGCGCGAACTCGACGAGGGCGGCGGGGATGTCGTCACCGACGACCTGGTGGTAGCTGCCGCCGAGCGATTCGACGAGAGCCCGTTGAGCAGCGAGGGCCGCCGGGTCGGCGGTGCGCAGCCCGTCCTGGCCCGACACGTGGACGGCCAGCAGCTCGCCGCCGGCCGAACGGTCGACGATGCGGGCCCCGCGCCGGATGAGCGTCTCGCCCTCGGGCCCGCCGGTCAGCGCGACCACGACGCGCTCGCGAGCCTGCCACGTGCCCCGGATGCCGTGCTCGGCGCGATAGTCCTGCAGGGCGCTGTCGACCTCGTCCGCGAGCCAGAGAAGTGCCAGTTCGCGGAGCGCCGTCAGGTTGCCGAGCCGGAAGTAGTTCGACAGGGCGGCGTCGATGCGCTCGGCGGGGTAGACGAGGCCGGCAGCGAGGCGGTCGCGGAGCGACGGCGGAGCGAGGTCGACCAGCTCGATCGGGTCGGCCGAGCGCACGACGGCATCCGGCACCGTCTCGCGCTGCGCGACGCCGGTGATCTGCTCGACGACGTCGCCGAGCGACTCGATGTGCTGGACGTTGACGGTCGTGATGACGTCGATGCCGGCATCCCGGAGCTCCTCGACGTCCTGCCAGCGCTTCTCGTTGCGCGACCCACCGACGTTGGTGTGGGCGAGTTCGTCGACGAGGGCGACGCGCGGGGCTCGGGCGAGCACGGCCTCGAGGTCCATCTCGTCGAGCGTGACGCCGCGGTGCTCGAGGCGGCGGCGCGGAACGATCGGCAGGCCCGCGGTCATCGCGGCGGTCGCGGCGCGGCCGTGGGTCTCGACGATCGCGACGACGACGTCGATCCCGGCATCCTGAAGCCGGCGTCCTTCCTCGAGCATCTCGTAGGTCTTGCCCACGCCCGGCGCCGCACCCAGCAGCACCCGCAGCCGTCCCCGCTTCACGGCATCACCCTAGTTCTCCCCGCGCCCGGGAGAGCTCACCGCGCGAGGCCGTCCAGGGCGGCATTGAGCTCGACGACGTTCACCCGCGGCTCGCCGAGGAACCCGAGGTCGCGGCCGGCCGTGTGCGCGGCGACGAGATCGCGCACCTCCGCCTCGGGCAGCCCGCGCTCGGCAGCCACGCGGGCCACCTGCAGCGCGGCGTAGGCGGGCGAGATGTGCGGGTCGAGGCCCGAGCCCGAGGCGGTGACGGCATCCGCGGGCACGTCGGCGACGTCGACGCTCTCGCGGTCGGCGATCGCCGTGCGGCGCTCCTCGATCGCGGTCACGAGGTCGGCGTTGTTCGGGCCGAGGTTCGACCCGCTCGACGCCGCCGCGTCGTAGCCGTCGCCGGCCGCCGAGGGGCGTGACTGGAAGTACTGCGGCAGCGCTTCGCCGTCGGCATCCGTGAAGGACTGGCCGATGAGCGACGAGCCGACGACCTCGCCCTCCGCATCGCGCAGCAGCGAGCCGTTCGCCTGCGACGGCAGCGCGAGCCCGACCAGTGAGATCAGCAGGGTGTATCCGACGCCGAGGACGAGGGTGAGGACGATCATCGCGCGGACGGCGACGGCGGAGGTGCGCAACGAGGCGCGAGCGGTGGACATGACAGGTCTCCAGGAGGGGGGCTCAGAAGCCCGGGATGAGGCTGACGACGAGGTCGATCAGCTTGATGCCGATGAACGGGGCCACGACGCCGCCGAGCCCGTACACGACGAGATTCCGGCTCAGGATCGACGAGGCGCTCGCGGCGCGGTATCGCACGCCGCGCAGCGCGAGCGGGATGAGCACGATGATGACGATCGCGTTGAAGACGATCGCGCTCGTGACGGCGGATGCCGGTGACGACAGCTGCATGATGTTGAGCGCCGCGAGCCCCGGGAACACACCCATGAACATCGCCGGGATGATCGCGAAGTACTTGGCGATGTCGTTCGCGAGCGAGAACGTCGTGAGGGCGCCGCGCGTGATGAGCAGCTGCTTTCCGATCCGGACGATGTCGATGAGCTTGGTCGGGTCCGAGTCGAGGTCGACCATGTTGCCGGCCTCCTTCGCCGCCGACGTGCCCGTGTTCATCGCCACGCCGACGTCGGCCTGCGCGAGGGCGGGTGCGTCGTTCGTGCCGTCGCCGGTCATCGCGACGAGGTGACCGCCCTCCTGCTCCTTGCGGATCAGGGCGAGCTTGTCTTCGGGCGTCGCCTCCGCGAGGAAGTCGTCGACACCCGCCTCTCTCGCGATCGCGGCAGCGGTCAGCGGGTTGTCGCCGGTGATCATGACGGTGCGGATGCCCATCGAGCGCAGCTCGTCGAAGCGCTCGCGCAGCCCGTCCTTGACGACATCCTTCAGGTGGATGCTTCCGAGCAGCGTCCCGGCACCGGATGGGTCGAGGGTCGCGACGGCGAGCGGCGTGCCGCCGGACTGCGCGATAGCGTCGGCGTGGTGCAGCAGCTCGGCGCGGGCCTCGGCCGAGACCGGTCGTGCCGATGCGTCGAGCCAGGCGAGCACCGACCCCGACGCGCCCTTGCGCACCTGTGTGCCGTCGGGCAGGTCGACCCCGCTCATGCGCGTCTGCGCCGTGAAGGCGACCGCCACGGCGTCGCGCGGCAGCTCGCCCACCACGTGCTGCGAGGCCGCGAGCTCGACGACCGAGGTGCCCTCGGGTGTCGGGTCCGACAGCGACGAGAGGGATGCCGCGCGGGCGAGCTCGGCGCCGTCGACGCCGGTCATCGCGACGAACTCCGACGCGCGGCGGTTGCCGTAGGTGATCGTGCCGGTCTTGTCGAGCAGCAGCGTCGTCACGTCGCCGGCCGCCTCGACCGCGCGGCCCGACATGGCCAGGACGTTCCGCTGCACGAGACGGTCCATGCCCGCGATGCCGATGGCCGACAGCAGCGCGCCGATCGTGGTCGGGATCAGGCAGACGAGCAGCGCGACGAGCACCGGGATGCTGACGGGCGAGGCGCTGTACGACGCGATGGGGTTCATCGCCAGCACGACCACGACGAAGACGATCGACAGGCTCGCGAGCAGGATGTTGAGGGCGATCTCGTTGGGCGTCCGCTGACGCGCAGCGCCCTCGACGAGGGCGATCATCCGGTCGACGAAGGTCTCGCCGGGCTTCGACGTGATCCTTACGACGATGCGGTCGGAGAGCACCCGGGTGCCGCCCGTGACGGCGCTGCGGTCGCCGCCGGACTCGCGGACGACGGGAGCCGACTCGCCCGTGATGGCCGACTCGTCGACCGTCGCGATGCCGTCGACGATGTCGCCGTCGCCCGGGATGAGCTCACCGGCCTCGACGAGCACGACATCCCCGAGCCGCAGGTCGGCCGAGGGCACCTCCTCGGTCGCGGAGCCGCGGGCCGCGGCATCCGTCCGCTCGTCGTATGAGACCACCCGGCGCGCGGTCGTCGTCGTGCGGGTCTTGCGCAGCGCCTGGGCCTGCGCCTTGCCGCGGCCCTCGGCGACGGACTCCGCCACGTTCGCGAAGAGGACCGTGAGCCACAGCCAGACCGCGATGCCCCAGGTGAACCCGGCCGGAACCGCCGAGCCGCCCGAGGTCTCGGGACCGCCGAGGAACGGCTCCGCGATCGCGATCGCCGTCGTCAGGGCCGCGCCGACCCAGACGAGGAACATGACGGGGTTCCGCCACTGGGCGGCAGGGTTGAGCTTGCGGACCGCGCCGGGGAGGGCGGCACCGACCTGCTCGAGGCTGAACGCGCTGCGCCGGCGCGGTGCCGGGCTGGCGTCCGGGTCCGCGGACGACGGGCCGGATGAGGGCCGGGTTTCGGTCAGAGGGGCAGACATCAGGAGAGTCCTTCGGCGAGGGGGCCCAAGGTGAGGACCGGGAAATAGGTGAGCGCGGTGATGATGACGACGACGCCGGCGAGCAGGCCCACGAACTGCGGGCGGTGCGTCGGGAGGGTGCCGGCGCTCGACGGCACGGTGTCTTGAGCGGCGAGCGATCCGGCGAGGGCGAGGACGAGCACGATCGGGATGAACCGGCCGAGCAGCATCGCGACGCCGAGCGCCGTGTTGAGCCACGGGGTGTTGGCGGTGAGGCCGGCGAAAGCCGAGCCGTTGTTGTTCGCCGCGGAGGTGAACGCGTAGAGGACTTCGCTCAGGCCGTGGACGCCCGGGTTCCAGATCGAGGTGCCCTCGACGTCGGCGCGCACGGCCGGGATCGCGAAGCTCAGCGCCGTTCCCGCGAGCACGAGCGTCGGCGTCACGAGGATGTACAGGCTCGCGAGCTTGATCTCGCGCGGCCCGATCTTCTTGCCGAGGTATTCGGGCGTGCGTCCGATCAGCAGGCCGCCGACGAAAACGGCGAGGATCGCGAGCACCAGCATCCCGTACAGCCCTGAACCGACGCCGCCGGGAGCGATCTCGCCGAGCATCATGTTGAGCATCGGCATCATGCCGCCGAGCGGTGTGAAGCTGTCGTGCATCGCGTTGACCGCGCCGGTCGAGGTGAGCGTCGAAGCGCCGCCGAACAGTGCCGATGCGGCGACGCCGAACCGGGTCTCCTTGCCCTCCATCGCGGCGCCGGCGAGCTGCGTCGCCGTGCCGCCGCCCGACGCCTCGGCCCACGAGCCGAGGGCGATCGAGGCGAGGAAGATTCCGCCCATGACCGCGACGATCGCGTAGCCCTGGCGATCGTCGCCGACGATCCGGCCGAAGGCGCGCGGCATGGCGAACGGGATGACGAGCAGCAGCAGGATCTCGAACAGGTTCGTCCACGGCGTCGGGTTCTCGAACGGATGGGCCGAGTTCGCGTTGAAGAACCCGCCGCCGTTCGTGCCGAGCAGCTTGATGGCCTCCTGGCTGGCGACCGGTCCGCCGGGGATCGACTGCGCCCCGCCGGCGATCGTCTGCACGTCGGTGAAGCCCGCGAAGTTCTGGATCACGCCGCCTGCGAGCAGCACGACGGCCGCGACGATCGCCATCGGGAGGAGGATGCGGCCGAGCCCGCGCACGAGGTCGACCCAGAAGTTGCCGATCGTCCCCGAGCGGCGATACGCGAAGCCCCGGACGAGGGTGATGGCGACGGCCATGCCGACCGCGGCCGAGACGAAGTTCTGCACGGCCAGACCCGCGAACTGCACGGTGTAGCCGAGCGTCGTGTCGGGGGAGTACGACTGCCAGTTCGTGTTGGCCACGAACGAGATGGCGGTGTTGAACGCGAGATGCTCGCTCGGTGCGGGCAGGCCGAGGCTGAACGGCAGGATCGGCTGGAGGCGCTGCAGTCCGTAGACGATCACGACGCCGACGAGCGAGAACAGCAGCACGCCGCGGGCGTAGGCCTGCCAGGTCTGCTCGGCGCGTGGATCGACGCCGATCAGGCGGTAGACGCCCCGTTCGACGGCGAGGTCGCGCGGCGACGTGTAGACGCGAGCGATGTGGTCGCCGACCGGCCGGTACAGCAGGACGAGGATGAGGACGAGGGTCGCGATCTGCAACGACGCGAACCCGATCTGCGCGGCATCCACGTCAGAACCGTTCGGGCCGCACGAGGGCGACGACGAGGTAGACGATGGCGGCGACGGCCAGCACCGCCGCGAGGAGCGAGAAGACCATCACAGCTTCTCGACCCCCCGGGCGATGAGGCCGGCGACGGCGAAGAGCGCGAGGATCGCCGCGAGATAGATGAGGTCGAGCACGAGATCCGATGCAACACCCCGCCCGATGCCGCGCCCGCTGTCCTCACGGAATCCATACGGCCCCGCGCCCGCTCCTCACGCCGCCCTCACGGTTCTGGTGCCGGTTCGGCGCCGGCTCGGCGCCGGCTCGGCGCCCGGTGGCGATACATCCGTCGGACGGCCGGTGCTGGTGTCGCCTCCGACGTGCGCCAACACGACACCAGCACCACCGGTCCTGCAGATGTATCGCAAGCCCGGGCCTCCCGGCCGGATCAGGGGCGGGGTCAGGGCGCGAGGGGCGAGGACTCGTCGTCGATGACCCCGATGCCGACGGCGTGGTGGCTCGGCTCCTCGTCCTTCTGCTCCGGAGCCTTGGGCTCTTCGCCCGGCTCCTTCGCGACGCTGGGCTCTTCGAGCTCCTCCGTCGAGGGGTTCTCGTCGGGGGCGTGCTGGGCACCCTCGTCGGCGTGCTCGGCCTCGTTGTCGTGGTGATCGGTCATGTCGTTCTCCCTTCCACTCCCAGCGTGCGCCGATCCGGCCGACCATGTCACCGGCTTGACGTAGCGACTCGTGTGGCCGAAGGGGCCGGGCCCGTACCGCGCGGGGCCCATCGGTAGGGTTCCCGCATGACGTCCCGGACGGGCACCCGCGCGCTGAAACTGTTGTTCGCCTTCGTGGCTGCGGTGCTGTGGGCTGGAGCCCTGCTGGCAGCGATGCCCCCCGGCATCAATGACGGGCCGAGCGGCGCCTGCGCGCACGCTGCGGGCAACCGTCTCGTGTTCGACTCATCCGTGGTGCCCGAATCCGTCGCGGCCCAGGGCGCCTGGCAACTCTTTCCCCTCGGCGTCGGATGCCGCTACACGGCCCCCACGGGAGAGTCGGTGTTCGTCGGGCCGAGTTTCGGGCCGTCGATCATCGCCCTCCATGCGCTCGCCGTCACCGTCTTCCTGGCCGGTCTCGTCGTGAGAGACAGGGGGCGCGAGCCGCGTCGCCACGACGACCTCCTGCGGGCGTAGGGTCGCGGGATGGACCCGGAAGCGCGACTGCACGAGCGTAAGCGTGAGCTCACCGTGCAGCTCGACCGGCTGGATGCCGACGACGACAGCCTTCGTCATGATCGCGCCGACGCCACCGCCGACGACGAGCACGACCCCGAGGGGTCGACGCTGTCGGGGGAGTGGCAGCGGGTTGAGGCTCTACGTCGAGCCGCGCGGGCAGAGCTCGCCGAGGTCGAGGCCTCCCTCGCCCGCGTCGCCGCAGACGCCTACGGTGTGTGCGCGAGCTGCGGCCGCGACATCCCGGTCGAGCGCCTCGAGGTCCGCCCCCACGCGACGATGTGCGTCGCCTGCGCTTCGCGCTAGCCGCGCCCGTAGCTGTTCACGCCGCCCGCATCCGGCCGAATCTCGGAGAATCGCGCGAGATTCGGGCGGATGCGGCATCCCGGTCCGAGTTTCGCGCCGATCTCCGAAATTCGTTCCGCCGCGGGTGTTGACACCCGCCACCCCGAGCCCTAACGTACAACCAAATGGTTGCACGAAACGATCCCCGGGCGAGTGAGCGGAGCGAGCTGAGCGATGACGACATCGACCGTCTCTTCCACGCGCTCGCTACGGCGACGCGTCGCGACATCCTCCGCCGCACGATCGAGCACGAGCAGTCGGTGTCGGCGCTCGCGGCCGACTACGACATGTCGTTCGCCGCGGTGCAGAAGCACGTCGGCGTCCTCGAGACGGCCGGCCTCATCGTCAAGCGGGCGGAGGGGCGCGAGCGCCTCGTCCGCGCCGACCCCGCCATGATCGCCCGCGCGCGGGCCCTGCTCGCCCGCTACGAAGACCTCTGGCGTGCCCGCGTCGATCGCCTCGACGCCCTGCTCGCCGAGCCCGAAGACTGACCCCCGCAGACCCGCAGACCCGCAGACCCGCAGACCCGCAAGCCCGCACACCCACCCCACGCGCACCATCCGTTCGAAGGAGAATTCGATGCCCGTCACCGACATCACCACCGATGCCGAGAACCTCACGATGACGCTCGTGGCGGATGTCGCCGCGCCCGTCGACCGCCTCTGGCGCGCGTTCACGCAGCCCGCGCAGCTCGAGCGCTTCTGGGGCCCTCCCGGCTGGCCCGCGACCTTCACGCGGTTCGACTTCACCCCGGGCGGACGCGCGCAGTACGCCATGTCGAGCCCGCAGGGCGAGAAGTCGCGCGGAACCTGGGAGTTCATCACGATCGAGGAGGGCCGCAGCTTCGAGGTGCTCGACGCGTTCGCCGACGAGAACGGCGAGCCGATGGAGCAGTTCCCGGCGATGCGCATGCTGTTCTCGTTCGAGACGACCGAGACCGGCTCGCGCCTGACGAACGTCACCTACTTCACGTCCGCTGAGGGGCTCGAGCAGGTCATCGCGATGGGCGCCATCGAGGGCTCGCGCCTCGCCATGGGCCAGCTCGACGCGGTCGTGCAGGACCTCCGCGCCTACGCGCAGGGGCAGGGCACGCACGTCGAACTGCTCGACGACACGCATGTGCGTATCACTCGGTTCATCGACGGTCCGCGTGAGCTCGTCTGGCGCGCGCACCATGAGACCGAGCTGCTGAAGAAGTGGATGCTGGGTCCGGACGGCTGGTCGATGACGGTCGCCGAGCCCGCCACCGAGGTGGGCGGGACGTTCCGGTACGCGTGGGAGCAGGAGGGCGCCCCCGAGACGGCGTTCGGGTTCGAGGGCGAGCTGCTGCAGCTCGACGCGCCGCGCCGCGAGGTCACGACCGAGCGGATGTCGGGAGTCGAGGGGCCCGGCACGGTCAACGACCTCCAGCTCTACGAAGAGGACGGCGCCACCCTGCTCACGCTCCTCATCGAGTATCCCGACAAGGAGACGCGCGACACGGTCCTCGCTACCGGCATGGCCGACGGCATGGAAGACTCCTACGCCCGCCTCGAGGCGGAGGTGCTGTCAAAATGATGGGGTGACGGAACCCGTGATCGCCCTCCAGAACCATCCCGGCGACGTGGAGTTCCCCGTCCGCCCTCGGCGGCGGTACACACGGATGCTGGACGCTCGGCGCAAGGCCGACCCCAAGGCCATGCGCAAGCGGGCGCTCCCCGTGACGGCGATCGCGGTGCCGATCGGCATCCTGGGCTTCGTGCTGTCGTACGTGTGGGTGGGCAGCGAGGATTTCGGGAACAACCTGTTCGGTCTCTTCCTCGGGATGTGCGCGGGCCTGCTCGTCGCGTCGATCGTCCTCGCTGTGCGCGACGCCCGCGCTCCGCGCAACGCGCAGCGGCAGTACCTCGCGCTCGCGGCGCGGAGTCCGCTCACGCCGCGGCAGCAGCAGATCCTGGCGCTCGACGCCGCGAGCGACTTCGCGATGCGCGGGTGGAACTCCTCGCTCGCATTCACGCCGACGTTCGCCGAGTTGCCGCAGGACCTGCGCGCCAAGCACCGTGACGGCGCCGACGGATCACCCTGGTTCGCGATGCCGTTGCCGGGCATGCAGCAGCTCCGCGCTGCGCTCGACGAGCAGTTCAAGATCGTCTCGCGCTCCGACGCCGAGCTTCTCGTCGCGGACACGCTCGCCCGCGGCGTGCTCTCGACGCGGTTCGCGGAGGTCGCGCAGAGCGATGCGGCAGAGCACATGATGTCGCGCATCGCGGCCCTCACCGACCTGCCGGTCTTCGACATCCACGACCTCGCGCGTGGCGATGAGGAGCGTCCGCCCCGGCTGCTGCTGGCCGCCGACATCGAGCGCGCGATCGGCGGCGTCCGCTACGCCTACGTCGCGGGGTACCTGACCGCCGACGAGGCGTGGGCGCTGCTCGAGCCGTTGGCGACGCGCGCGTTCACCACGTACCAGGGTCGCGACGAGTACTGGCGCGAGGTCGTCATCGCGACGGCGTTCCGCACGGATTCGCTCGAGTCGGTGCAGCGCCAGCGCGAGACGCTCGCGGAACTGCAGCGATCGGACTGGCCCGCGGCATCCGTCGCCTGGCCCTCGGCCTGACCGGCGCTCGGCCCTCGGCCTGAACCGACCTCTGCGGCCGATCCGCGGTGAGCCGGGGCTCAGGCCCGGCCGAGGCCGTCTTCGAGGGCGACCCAGGCGAGCATCGCACACTTGACGCGCGCCGAGAACTTCGAGACGCCCGACAGCGCCGCGGCATCGCCGAACGTCTCCTCGTCCAGGGGGATGCTGCCGCGCGAGCGCAGCGCCTCGCGGAAGCGTTCGATGAGGGCGGCCGCGTCGGCCCGCGTCATCCCGTCGCCCTCGACCTCTTCGTCGACCAGCGAGGCGAGCATCGAGGCCGAGGCCTGCGAGATCGAGCAGCCCGTGCCCTCCCACGACACCTCGGTGATGCGGTCGCCGTCGACGGCGACGCGCAGCGTGATCTCGTCGCCGCAGACGGGGTTCTTCTGGTGCGAGTCGGCGTGCGCCGCATCGCCGACGTCGTGGAGGGGGTTGCCGACCGGGTGCTTCGAGTGGTCGAGGATGAGCTCCTGGTACAGGGAGTCGAGCCCGGTCATGCGTGCGCCCCTTCGGCCTGATCGCTGACGCCGAAGAAGCCGCGGATGCCGCGCACCGCGTCGAGGAACAGGTCGACGTCGTCCTCGGTGTTGTACAGCGCCGTCGAGGCGCGGACGGATGCCGTCATCGCGAACTGCCGGTGCAGTGGCGCGGCGCAGTGGTGGCCGACCCGCACCGCGATGCCCTGAGCATCGAGGAACTGGCCCGCGTCGTGCGCGTGCACGCCGGCGACGTCGAACGACCACAGGCCGACGCGCTCCGCGCCCGGGGCGTCGCCCAGCAGACGGACGCCGGGGATCTCGCGGAGGCCCGCGCCCATGCGCTCGGCCAGGGCGACCTCGTGCGCGTGGATGTTCTCGGGTCCGACGTCCTGCAGGTAGCGCACCGCCGCGGCGAGACCGATCGCGGGTCCGACCGCCTGCGTTCCGGCCTCGAACTTCTGGGGAGCCGGTAAGTACTCGGCGTGGTCGAGCGTCACGGTGGTGATCATCGATCCGCCGGTGAGGAACGGCGGCAGCGCGTCGAGCACCTCGGCGCGGCCGTACAGTCCGCCGATCGCGTAGGGGCCGAGCATCTTGTGACCGCTGAAGACAGCGAGGTCGACGCCGAGCGCCGGCAGGTCGAGCGGCAGGTGCGGGGCCGACTGGCACGCGTCGAGCACGGTCGTAGCGCCGACCGCCTGCGCGAGGGCGACGATCTCGGCGACCGGGTTGACGATGCCGAGCACGTTCGAGACGTGGGTGAAGGCGACGATCCGGGTGCGTTCACCGATGATGGATGCCGCGGCATCCAGGTCGAGCGTGCCATCTGCCCGTGCGGGGATGTGGCGGAGCACTGCGCCGGTGCGGGCGGCGAGCTCCTGCCACGGGATGAGGTTGGCGTGGTGCTCGATCGCCGTCGTGACGATCTCGTCACCGGGTGCCAGCGCGTACGGTGCGGATGCGGGCGCGCCGCGGCCGAGCGTGGCGTTGCCGATCGCGTAGGCGACGAGGTTCAGGCCCGCTGTCGCGCCGCTGGTCCAGACGAGCTGCTCGGGCTGCGCGCCGACGAAACCGGCGACGGCGGCGCGGGCATCCTCGAAGAGATCAGTCGCCTCGGCCGCAAGGGTGTGGGCACCGCGGTGGACGGCGGAGTTGGCGTGCGTGAGAAAGTCGCGTTCGGCGTCGAGGACCGCCGTGGGCTTCTGGCTCGTCGCGGCGGAGTCGAGGTAGACCAGCCGGTGCCCGTTGACCTCTTCCGAGAGGATCGGGAAGTCGGCGCGCAACGACACCGCGTCGAGCGGACTGACGCGCGGTGAAGCGGCGGGAACGACGGGAGAGCTCACCCCTCTAGGCTACGCCCGCGCGCCGGCCCGGGCTCGGGTCGCTCGGGGCGGCGGCGCGTGCTCGGAGCGGTTCGGGGCCGCGGATCCGAGCTTCCGCCTCCGTCAGCCTGCCGTAACTCCTCAAACCCGTGCCATCGAGGGCCGGACCGGCCTGCTGGCGGCGGTGCTGCGCCCGCGCTTGAGGAGTTACTGCGCGCGTTCGCGCGAGACCGCCTCGCCGGGCTCGGGCGAATCGGTGTGGGCCACCAGGCCGTAGGTCGCGGAGGCCCGGCCGGCCCGGTCGTCGCCGGGCATCGGGCGGGAGCGTCGGCCGTAGACGATCTCGGAGGAATCGAGCAGCCACGGCACGAGGGTGATCTGCACGCCGTGCACCATCATCAGCTGCTGAGCGATGCGGCGGGCGCGTCGGTTGTGCAGGAAGGTCTCCCACCAGTGGCCCACGATGTACTGCGGCAGGTACACCGTGACGACGGATGAGCCGTGCTTCTCGCGGTACTTGCGGATGAACGCCGCGAGGGGAGCCGCATATTGGCGGTAGGGCGACTCGATGATCACGAGCGGCACCGGCATCCGGTGCACCTCCCAGTCGGTCTGCACATCCTGCGCCGACTCCTTCGACACCGCCACGTGCACGGCGATGGTCTTGTCGTGCTTCGCCGAGAGGGCGTAGTCGACGGCCTTCGCGACGGGCTTCTGCAGGCGGTTCACGAGGACGAGGGCGACGTCGCCCGTCGAGCCGTAGTGCACGTCGTCATCCATCGCGATCTCGTGCTCGACGTCGCGGTAGTAGCGGCTCACCCCGACCATGAGGAACGCCAGGATCGGGATCGCGATGAACACGAGCCAGGCGCCGTGGGTGAACTTCGTCACGGTGACGATGACGAGCACCGCGACGGTGAAGGTCGCCCCGATCCCGTTGATGATCAGTCCGCGGCGGGCCTCCGCGCGGTCGGCGGCGGCGGTCGGATGCAGCAGCCGCAACTCACGCCGCCAGTGCTTGACCATCCCGACCTGACCGAGCGAGAACGACACGAACACGCCGATGATGTACAGCTGGATGAGGGTGGTCAGGTCGGCTTGGAACACGACGAGCACGAGGATCGCGGCGAGCCCCAGGATGATCATGCCGTTGGAGAAGACGAGCCGGTCACCGCGGGTGTTCAGCGACTTCGGCGCGTAGCCGTCGCGGGCGAGCACGGCGCCCAGCAGCGGGAACCCGTTGAACGCCGTGTTCGCGGCGAGCAGCAGCACGCAGGCGGTCGCGGCCTGGATGATGAAGAACGGGATCGACCCCATGCCGAACGTCGCGGCGGCGATCTGCGCCATGAGGCTCGGCTGCGGCTGGTTGACGCAGTCGAAGCCGACGAGGGCGCAGGGGTCCTCGGCGTAGTGGACGCCCGCGATGAGTCCGAGAGCCGTCAGGCCCGAGAACAGCAGGATGGCGATCGTGCCCATCATGACGAGGGTCTTCTGCGCGTTCGCGATCTTCGGGGCGCGGAAGGCCGGCACACCGTTCGAGACCGCCTCGACTCCGGTCAGGGCCGAGCAGCCGCTCGAGAACGCGCGCAGGATCAGCAGGATGAGCGCGACCTGGCTGAGGCTCTCGGCCTCCATCGCGAACTGCGCGCTCGAGGCGACGGGGGCGTCGCCGAGCAGCGTGCGGATGAGCCCGGTCGCCACCATGACGCCGACCGAGCCGATGAAGATGTAGGTCGGCACCGCGAATGCCGACGAGGCCTCGCGCACCCCGCGGAGGTTGACGATGATGATGAGGACGACGAACCCGACCGCCAGCTCGACCCGCCAGGGGGCGAGGCCGGGCAACGCCGAGATGATGTTGTCGACGCCGGATGCCACCGACACGGCCACCGTGAGGATGTAGTCGACGAGCAGCGCCGCGGCCACGACGACCCCGGCCTTCTCGCCCAGGTTGGTGCGCGCGACCTCGTAGTCGCCGCCGCCCGAGGGATAGGCCTTGATCAGCTGTCGGTAGCTCAGCACGACGACGATGAGCAGGGCCACCACCGCCAGCGCGACCCACGGGCTGAAGGCGAGCATCGCCGTGCCGCCGATCGCGAGGATCATCAGCAGTTCCTGCGGCGCGTACGCGACCGACGACAGGGCGTCGGAGGCGAAGATCGGCAGGGCCCGGCGCTTGGGGAGGAGCTGGTCGTCGAGCTTCTCGGAATCGAGCGGGTCGCCGATGAGGATGCGCTTCGCGATCGGCGTGGTTTCCTCGCCCGGTTCGCGACTGTCAGTGGTCACGGCGGGCGACATTACGCCTGGCGCGGCATCCTGCGCAATCTCGCCGCGCCGAGCGTCACCGGAGCGTTGACGAACCGTGGTTTCTGCGTTCGGTTCAGAGCCCGCTGTAGGGGCGGTACAGGATGTCGGTGACGCCGAGGCCTTCGGTCGCGTCCGCGAAGACGCTGTACGACAGGTCTCGCACCGGACCGTCGGGAGAGAGGAAATCAGTTCGGTCGATGTCGAAGACAAAGCGCAGTTCGCCGTCGCCGGGCATCGCCCATTCGTCGTCGGGACCGTTCGAGCGCACCGCATCCGCGGCCGAGCCGATGGTGAGCGCGAATTCGGGTGTGATGGGCACTTCCTGCACCTCGTTCGCCCCGATGCTGACCCACGTCGGGATGCCGTACTCGTCCCGCGGCTTGTTGCCGTCGACGAAGATCATGTCGTACAGCGCGAAGCCGGCCCAGTCGTAGATCGTGTAGTCGGGGAAGTGGGTGCCGTCTCCGGTCTGGACGCCGAGCTCGGGCTCCGTTCCGAACGCCTCGGTCAGTGCGGCGACGGCCGGCCCGACCTCATCGCGCCAGCGGAACTCGAGCAGCGTCGATCCGTCATCGGCGACGATCGTGAAACCGGTCGCGGCCATGACCACCTCGGCTGCGACGGGTGCGGCATCCACCGGCGTGGGCGTCGGGGTGGGCGTGGGTGTCGTCGTCACCCCCGGGGCCGCGCTCGTCGGAGCCGGCGACGACGGTGTCGCCGTGGGCGCGGCGCCGCGCTGCGTGAGCAGGAACACGACCACCGCCGCCACGACCAGCAGCACCCCCGCCACGATCGAGAGCACGATGAGGGGCCGCCGCGATGCCGCTGTGGTCATACCGCCATCCTGGCAGGGGAGTCACCGCCGGCGGCATCCCGGATCGGTACGCGGATGCAACGAATCCATCACGGCGCGCCGGCGACGGATGCCGCAGCGCGGCGTGTCGTGCCGAACCCTTGCATCCCGGCACCGCCGGCGCGGCACGCGGACCTGGGCGTGGACCCAGGTCAGCGGCCGGCGCGGAAGGTGTACGTGACGGTGACCTTGCTGCCCTCGACCGTGACAGCGGCACCGAAGCGGCGCTGACCGTCCTGGTAGAAGGTGTTGCGGTCCGAGCCGAACACGAACGACCCGCCCTGACCGGAGTCGGGACCGAGCGCGGCGACCTCGTCGGCCGACATGTCGAGCTCGATGCCGAAGTCGTCGGTCACCGGAACGTCGACGTCGGAGTCGTACGAGATGAAGGTCGGCGCGGGCACCTCGGCGCGCGGACGGTTGCCCTCGCTCAAGAAGACGTCGTAGAGCCGGAACCCCTCCCAGGCGTAGATCTTGTACGCGTAGTTCTCGGCGTCGCCGTTCTGGAAGTCCTCGGTCGGGGCCGCGCCGAAGAGCTCGGTGAGCGCCGCCACGGCCGGATCCGCGTCATCCGCCCACGCGTGGGTGAACGTCGTCGATCCGCCGGCGTCGGTGATGGTGAACCCGTCCGCGGTCACCGCGACGCCCGCAGTCGCCGCCGGGGCGCTCGGGCTCTCCGACGGCTGCGGGGTGCCGGACGGCTGCGGGACCGACTGCGTCGCCGGAGCCGTCGGCACCGGGTCGGCCGCAGGCTCCTGCCGCTGCGACTGCTGCGTCAGGTAGATCGCGAACACCACGATGACCGCGACCACGAGCAGGCCGGCGATGCTCGACAGGATGACGAGCAGGCGGCGGTCGCCGCCACCCCCGTCGTCGACGTGCTCGACCGGACGCGGCGCGAGGGGCTCGTCGGGCCAGCCGGCCATGACTGGCGGCATACCCGACGCCTTCTCGCGCTTGGGGCCGGGCTCACGTGACGCGCGGGGCTTCTTCTCGCGCGGCTCGCGCGGCTGACGCGGCTCCCGCGGCGCCTTCTCGCGCTTCGCGCGCTCGGGCTTGGCCGGCGGCTCGTAGGGCTCGAAATCGGCGAACGGGTCGTTGGGGTCGCTCATGCGAGGAACTCCTTGGCTGCCACGACGAGGTTCTCGACACCGCGCTCGATCGTCGGATGCATGACCGGCGCGAAGAACGGGGAGTGGTTGGTGGGGATGTCGCGCTCGACGGTGCCTGCTGCGACGGCATCCGCGAACTTCTGCGGGTCGACGCCGCCCCAGAACCAGAACACGAGGGGAACGCCGGCCTCGCGCGCGAACCACGAGACGTCCTCGCTGCCGGTGAACATGCCGGGGTCGACGACGCTGCCCTCGCCGAAGGCGCGCTCGAATGCGGCGGTCAGACGGGCCGTCGCGGTGTGGTCGTTGATCGTCGGGGGCAGGGTGTGGTCGACGGTGATCGCGGGCTCGGTCTCGGCACCGGATGCCGCCGCTTCGGCGCGCACGATGCGTTCCACCTTTGCCATGACGCGCTCGCGCGCGGCGTCGTCGGGGTAGCGCAGGCTGAGCTCGAGCTTCGCCTCGGCGGGGATGATGTTGTTCTTCAGGCCGGCGTGGATCGAGCCGACCGTCACGACGGCGACGTCGCGCGGGTCGACCTCGCGCGAGACGACCGTCTGCAGGCGCATGACCGTCGCCGCCGCCATCACGACGGGATCGATGGTGGAGTGCGGGCGCGAGCCGTGGCCGCCGCGACCGTGCAGCACGACGCTGAGGCCGTCGGATGCCGCCATCTGGGTGCCCGGCCGCACGCCGATCACGCCGGCGGGCAGGGGCGTGACGTGCTGGCCCAGCACGATGTCGGGCTTCGGGAAGCGGTCGAGCACGCCGTCGGCGATCATCGCCTGCGAGCCCGCGCCGTACTCCTCAGCGGGCTGGAAGACGGCGACCACGGTTCCCGACCACTCGTGCTGCGTGGCGATGAGCTGCTCGAGGGCTCCGAGAAGCGCGGTGACGTGCATGTCGTGGCCGCAGGCGTGCATGACGGGCACGTCGTTGCCCGCGGGGTCGACGCCGCGCGCCGTCGAGGCGTACTCGAGGCCGGTCTGCTCGGGTACCGGGAGGCCGTCCATGTCGGCGCGGAGCCACACGACGGGACCGTCTCCGTTGCGGATCGCGGTCACGACACCGGTGCGGCCGATGCCCTCCTGGTACTCGAGACCGAGCTCGCTGAGCCGAGCCGCGATGACGGCGGCCGTCCGCGTCTCCTGGAACGACAGTTCCGGGTGCCGGTGCAGGTCGGTGTAGAGGGCGTCGAGGTCCAAGGCCATGCTCCGAGCCTACGGGAGGGCGCCTGCGCGCTGCCCGGGGGTCGCTGCGTCGGTTTCAGGCCGGCGGGGCCGTGCTCGACCGCTCGACGAGCGCGAAGTCGAGGTCGGCCGGGGGTTCGGACGCCACCCCGCGAAGCGCCGCGATCATCGCCGAGGCCACGCGCTCGCCCTGTCGGCCCGGGAACTGGTCGACCGTCGTGAGGCCGAAGAACTCGCCGAGGTCGTGGCCGTCGACCCCGATGATCGACACGTCCTCCGGAACGCGCAGCCCGAGCTCGCGCGCCGCCAGCATCGCCCCGATCGCCATCTCGTCCGAGGCCGCGAAGATCGCGGTGGGGCGGGTCTCGGCGTCGCGGAGCAACCGCGTCGCGGCATCATGCCCGCCGGCCATCGTGAAGTCCGCCGCCGCGAAGCGGTCTGTCTGCGGGGCGACGCCGGCCTCGGACAGGGCGGCCTCGAAGCCCCGGCGACGCTGTGTGGGGATGTGGAAGTCGCCCTCGAACTGCGGATGCAGGCCGATGTGGGCGATGTCGCGGTGCCCGAGGTCGAGCAGGTGCTCGGTCGCCGTCCGGGCCACCTCGATCTCGTCGACGGTGAGCGACCGCAGGCCCGCGAGCTGCCCGCCCATCGCGATGACCGGCAGGCCCAGGTCGCCGAGCTGCGCGATCTCGTCGCTTGCGAGTGCCATCGACACGACGATGACGCCGTCGACGCGCTGCCGTCGCAGCGAGGTCGCGAACACCCGGCGGCGTTCGTCGGCCTCGGCGGTGAGGGCGTACAGCGCGACGTCGTAGCCGTCGCGCTGCAGGGTCGCGGCGATGCCCGTGAGCACGCGCGAGAAGAACCAGCGGTCGAGGATCGGCACGAGTACGCCGATGTTGCGGGTGCGTCCGGACGCGAGGCTCGAGGCCGCCGACGAGACGACGTAGCCGAGATCGGATGCCGCCCGCAGCACGCGTTCGCGCGTCGTGGGCGACACCGGACCCCGGCCGCTCAGGGTGCGGGAGACGGTCGCCGTCGAGACCTCGGCGCGTCGCGCGACGTCGTCGATGCCGACCATCTCCCGCTCCTCTCGTCAACTCACGCGGATCCAGACCGCCGCGTCGACGGGCAGCTCGGCCACGTCACCGGCGCTCTCGGCGAGATCGGCGACGCTCGAGACCAGGATCTCACCGGCGGGCAGTGCGACCGCATCCGTGCCGGTGTTGGCGACGACGAGCACGTCGCCGTTGCGGAACGCCACGACGTCGTCACCCAGCTGCAGATCGACCCACTCGAGCGATCCGGCGCCGAGGTCGTGCCGGCGACGTGCGGCGAGCAGCTCGCGGTAGAGCGTCAGGGTCGAGGCGGGGTCGCCGTCCTGCACCGAACGCGCGAGGCCGTGCCACTCCTCGGGCTGCGGCAGCCACGAGGCCCCGGTCGGGCTGAACCCGTATCCGGGGGCGTCGGCCTCCCACGGGATCGGCACGCGGCATCCGTCGCGGCCGTAGCGCTCACCGTCGGTGCGGAACCAGGTCGGGTCCTGACGGGCGTCATCGGGCAGGTGCACGACCTCGGGCAGCCCGAGCTCCTCGCCCTGGTAGAGGTAGGCCGAGCCGGGCAGAGCGAGCATCAGGGTCGTCGCGGCGCGGGCGCGGGCCAGGCCCACGACGGCGTCCGGCTGACCGGGGGAGTCGGGGCCGAGACCGTGGCCCTGCGGGTTCTCCGCGGTCAGCGCCAGGCGTGAGGCGTGGCGGACGACGTCGTGGTTCGACAGCACCCAGGTCGCGGGCGCGCCGACCGCGGGGAAGGCGCGCAGCGACTCGGAGATCACCTCGGTGAGGTGGTCGGCGTCCCACTCGGTCTGCAGGTAGGGGAAGTTGAACGCCTGGTGCATCTCGTCCTGGCGCACCCACAGGGCGGTCTCGTCGACGGTGGGCAGCCACGCCTCGGCGCACAGGGCCCGGTCGCCCTCGTACTCGGCGAGGATGCGGTTCCAGCGGCGGTAGATGTCGTGCACGCCCTCCTGGCCCCAGTAGGGCACGTCGAGGCTGTCGCCGCCCATCGATCCAGCGTCCTCGGCCGGCACGAAGTCGGGCAGGCCGTCCGACTTGACCAGGCCGTGGGCGACGTCGACGCGGAATCCGTCGACGCCGCGGTCCAGCCAGAACCGCAGGATGCGCTCGAACTCGTCGCCCACCTCGGGGTTGGCCCAGTCGAAGTCGGGCTGCGTCGAGTCGAACAGGTGCAGGTACCACTGGCCCGGCGTGCCGTCGGGGTTCGTCGTGCGCGTCCAGGCGGGGCCGCCGAAGACCGACTCCCAATTGTTGGGCGCCTCGTCGCCGTTCTCGCCCTTGCCGTCGCGGAAGATGTAGCGCGCGCGCTCGGCGCTGCCCGGCTCCGCCGCGAGCGCTTCCTGGAACCAGGCGTGCTGATCGGACGAGTGGTTCGGGACGAGGTCGACGATGACCCGGATGCCGCGGGCGTGCGCCTCGTCGAGCATCGTGTCGAAGTCGGCGAGGGTGCCGAAGAGAGGGTCGACGTCGCAGTAGTCGGAGACGTCGTAGCCGGCATCCTTCTGCGGCGACCGGAAGAAGGGGCTCAGCCAGACGGCATCGACGCCGAGGTCGGCGAGGTCGCCCAGGCGCGAGGTGATGCCGGCGAGGTCGCCGATGCCGTCTCCCGAGGCGTCGGCGAACGAGCGGGGATAGATCTGATAGATGACGGCGGTGCGCCACCACTCGGCGCCGGGCCGGGAGATCCCGATCGGGGCGAGGGTGGATGCCGCCGTGTCCACGGAAGAGGAGGTCATGGCGCTCACTCTAGTGCAAGCGCTTGCAGTCGCGACCTCGCCGTCGGAGGAGCATCAAAACGGGCCTAGGGTGGTTCGGTGACTTCCGACCCCCTCGAGCACGCTGAGTCGCTCATCGCGCTCATCCCGGACTTCCCCGAACCGGGCATCCTCTTCCGCGACATCTCGCCGCTGCTCGCCGACGCGACCGCGCTGCGCACCGTCGTCGACGCGATCGTCGCGCCCTTCGCCCGTGAGTTCGACGTCGTCGCCGGCGTCGAGGCGCGCGGATTCCTCATCGCCGGCGCCGTCGCGGCGGCGAGCGGTGTCGGCATGGTGCCGATCCGCAAGGCGGGCAAGCTGCCGCGCCCGGCGGCATCCGTCTCGTACGACCTCGAGTACGGTCAGGCGACCATCGAGATGGCGGACGATCTGCCACGCGGTACGCGCGTGCTCCTCGTCGACGACGTGCTCGCGACCGGTGGCACGCTGCGCGCGGCCCAGCGCCTGCTCGAAGGCCTCGGGCACCGGACGGTCGGCACCGCCGTTCTCATGGAGCTCGTCGAGCTCGGCGGCCAGGACGTCTGCGGCCCGGTCCACACGATCTTCCGCGTCTGAACCGCCGGGCCCCATCAGGGCCCGGCGGCTCAGGGCTCGACGATGTTGAGCGGCTCCTCGCCGGCGGCGAGGCGCTCGATCTGCGTGCGGACGAGCTTCGCGATCCGCGGACGCATGGCGTCGGCCGCGCCGCCCACGTGCGGCACGACGAGCGCGCCCGGAGCACCCCAGAGCGGGTGGTCCTCGGGCAGCGGCTCGGGATCGACGACGTCGAGGGCGGCGCGCAGGCGCTCGGACTGCAGCTCGGACACGAGGGCGTCGGTGTCGAGCACCGTGCCGCGTCCGACGTTGACGACGAGCGCGCCGTCGGGCAGCAGCGCGAGCTCACGGGCGCCGATGAGGCCCTTCGTCGTCTCGCCACCGGGCAGCGTGATCATGAGGATGTCGGTGCGCGGCAGCAGCTCGTCGAGCTCGTCGATGCCGTGCACGTGGACGCCGTCCTCGTCCCGGGCTCGGGACGCGACCGGGACGATCGTCGTCTCGAACGGCAGCAACCGGGATGCCACGGCCTTGCCCACCCCGCCGTAGCCGAGGACGAGCACCGTGCGATCAGCGACGCTGCGGCTGAACTGCGGTGCCCAGCGCGCGGACTCCTGGTTGCGCACGTAGTCGGCGAGGTCGCGCTGCGCCGCGATCGCGAGGCCCACCGCGATCTCGGCGGTCGCCGTCTCGTGGACGCTCGACGCATTCGCCAGCTTCGTGCCCTCGGGAAGGTAACGCCCCATGCCCTCATAGCCGATCGACTGGCTCTGCAGCATCCCGACGCTGATGTTCTCGAGAGCCGAGAGGAGTCGCTTGCCCGACATGTACGGCGGAACGACCATGTCGAACGCGTCTCGGGGCGCGGGGGACCGCAGGTCCCACACCACGAGGTCGACCCCCTCGGGCACGGCGCCGATGTCGGCTGCCAGCTCGTCGGTGGGCACGCTGACGACGATGGGGCGGGGGGATTCGATCATGCCCCCACGCTACCGACCCGGTGCTCAGACGCGGGCGAGCACCGCCGCGACGGCCGACGTGAAGAACGTGAGCCCGTCGGTGCCCGAGCGCATCGCGTCGCTGGTGTTCGGGCCGAATCCGGGCTCGACGGCGTGCTCGGGGTGGGGCATGAGCCCGACTACGTTGCCGCGCTCATTCGTGAGACCGGCGATGTCGTCGAGCGAGCCGTTGGGGTTCACTCCGCGGTAGCGGAACGCCACGAGACCCTCGCCCTCGATCCGCTTCAGCGTCTCGGCCGAGCACGTGAAGCCACCGTCGGCGTTCTTCAGCGGGATGACGATCTCCTGGCCGTTCTCGAAGCCGCTCGTCCAGGCGGTGTCGGCGTTCTCGACGACGAGGCGCTGGTCGCGGCGGATGAACTGCTGGTGGGCGTTGCGGATCAGGCCGCCGGGCAGCAGATGCGCCTCGACGAGCATCTGGAAGCCGTTGCAGATGCCGAGGATCGGCATGCCCTTGTCTGCGGCATCCTTCACCTCGGCCATGATCGGCGCGAGCGCCGCGATCGCGCCGGCGCGGAGGTAGTCGCCGTAACTGAAGCCGCCGGGCAGCACGAGCGCGTCGACACCGTCGAGGTCGTGCGAGCCGTGCCACAGCGCGACGGGCTCGGCGCCCGCGAGACGGACGGCGCGCTGCGCATCGCGGTCGTCGAGCGAGCCCGGGAAGGTGATGACACCGATGCGCGCGGTCACTCCACGACCTCGATGTTCACGACGTCCTCGATGACCGAGTTCGAGAGGATCTCGTCGGCGATGCGGCGAGCGGTCTCGAGGGTCGCGTCGTCGGCGCGGTCGACGGTGAGCTCGAAGCGCTTGCCGATGCGGACGTCGGAGAAGCCGGCCACGCCGAGACGAGTGAGAGCTCCCGACACCGCCTTGCCCTGCGGATCCAGGAGCTCGGCCTTGGGCATGACGTCGACGACGATGGTGGGCATTGCTCGCTCCGGAGGTCGCGGGATGGGTGCGCGACCAGTCTACGGGTGGGAAGGCGCCGCTCGTCCGCCGCATCCGGCCGGTGTCGTGACCCGATCGTGACCATCCACTTCGGGAGCGCTCTCTTGAGTTCCTGGGAGCGCTCCCGTATGGTCATGGGCAATCGGTGAGAGCGCTCCCATAATCGGGTGCGAACCGCCGCGCACCAGATACCGCAATCACGAAGGAGTGACACGTGAATTCACGCGCACTGCGGCGGATCGGCCTCGTGGCCGGCGTCGCAACCACCTCGGCCATCGTCCTCGCCGGATGCTCGGGCGGAGGTGACCAGGCCGCATCCGGGGGCGACTCCGACACCGTCACGCTCGCGACGTTCAACGACTTCGGTTACACCGACGAACTGCTCGCCGAGTTCACCGAGGAGACCGGCATCAAGGTCGTACACACCAAGGCGGCGACCTCGAACGACGCCCGCACCAACTTCTTCCAGAAGCTTGGCAAGACCGGCCTCGCCGACGTCGAAGGCGTCGAGGTCGACTGGTTCCCCGAGATGATGCAGTACTCCGACCTCGTCGCCCCGGTGCCGGACGAGCTCGCCGGCCGTTGGCTCGACTGGAAGGAGAAGGCGGCGACCGACGCCGCGGGCAACCTCGTCGCGTACGGCACCGACGTCGGACCGCAGGCGATCTGCTACCGCGCCGACCTGTTCGAGGCAGCCGGCCTGCCCACCGACCGCGAAGAGGTCGCCAAGCTCTTCCCGACATGGGACGCGTTCTTCCAGGTCGGCAGTGACTACGTCGCCAAGACGGGTGAGCCCTTCATCGACTCGGCGAACTCCGTTTTGCAGGGCGTCGTGAACCAGCTCGACGTCGCCTACGAGGAGCCGGACGGCACGGTCATCGCGACCGAGAACCCCGACATCCGCGCGGCCTACGACACCGTCGTCGACAAGGCGATCCCGATCGCCGCCTACCCGGGACAGTGGTCCGACGACTGGTACGCGGCCATGGCGAGTGGCAAGTTCGCCGCGATGCTGTGCCCGCCGTGGATGCACGGCATCATCGAGGGCGAAGCCCCCGACATCGCCGGATGGGACATCGCCAACGCCTTCCCCGAGGGCGGCGGCAACTGGGGCGGTTCGTACCTCGTCGTCCCCGCCAACGGCAAGAACGTGACCAACGCGCAGAAGCTCGCCGACTGGCTGACGTCTCCCGAGACGCAGATCAAGGCCTTCAACAACGCCGGTACGTTCCCGAGCCAGCCCGAGGCGCAGTCGAGCCCCGACCTGACCGGGTTCGTCAACGAGTACTTCAACGACGCTCCTTCGGGTCAGATCGGCATCGACCGCGCCAACGCGATCACCGTCACGACCTTCAAGGGCCCGAAGTACTTCCAGTTCCACGACGCCCTCGGAAACGCCATCACGCGCGTCTTCGACGGCATCGAGGACAAGGAGACCTCCTGGAAGACCTGGGTGACCGAGGTCGGAGCCTTCTGACCCACCCTGTCGGGGCGCATCGGATCATCGGTGCGCCCCGGCGTCCCCCTCTCGGACCCGAAGGACGATCGTGACCACGACTCAGCAGCGCCCAGTGACGCGCGCCCCCCGAAACGACGACGGCGGTCGTCCTCCGCGAGTCATCTCTTTCTCGCAGAAGCTCAGCAAGTGGGACATCCGCTTCTCGCCGTACCTCTACATCTCGCCGTTCTTCATCATGTTCGCGATCGTGGGGCTCTTCCCCATCGCGTACACCGCGGTGATCTCGTTCATGGACTGGGACCTCATCCGCGGCGAGGGTGAGTTCATCGGATTCGACCAGTACATCTGGATCCTGTCGCAGCCCCACTTCTGGACCGCGCTGCGCAACACGTTCAGCATCTTCCTGCTCTCGAGCGTCCCGCAGCTCGTGCTGGCGATCTTCATCGCGGCCGTGCTCGACCGGAACATCCGCGCCAAGACCTTCTGGCGCATGGCGGTGCTCGTCCCCTACGTCGTCGCCCCCATCGCCGTCGGCCTCATCTTCAACGCGATGTTCGCCGACCAGTCGGGCTTCATCAACGGCATCCTCCAAGCGATCGGGATCGGCGCCATCCCCTGGCACGTCGAGCCGTTCTGGAGCCATGTCGCGATCGCCACGATGGTGAACTACCGCTGGATGGGCTACAACACCCTCATCCTGCTCGCGGCCATGCAGGCCGTGAACCGCGACTTCTACGAGGCGGCCACCGTCGACGGCGCCGGCCCCGTGCGCCAGTTCTTCTCGATCACGCTGCCCTCGCTCAAGCCGACGCTCATCTTCGTCATCATCACGGCCACGATCGGCGGCCTGCAGATCTTCGACGAGCCGCGCGTGTTCGACCAGTTCGGCCGTGGTGGATCCGCCCAGCAGTGGCTGACCATCACCCTCTACCTCTACGACGTCGGCTGGGGACAGTGGAACTTCGGCCGGGCCGCGGCGATGGCGTGGATCCTGTTCATCATCATCGTGCTGATCGGACTCGTGAACCTCGTGGTGACGCGCACCCTCGTCCGCGACGAAGGACTTCGCCGTGAGCTCAGCAAACGGGAGCAGAAGAAGCAGTCCAAGCAGGCGCAGCGCGCGCTGAAGGAGAACCAGGCATGAGCACCATCGGCACTCCCGTCCCCCTCGCCACGGTGGAAGAGGGCATCCCGAACGCGCGCAAGCAGCGCCGGGGTGGCCGCGCCCGGCGCATCCGCGGCAGCCGTCCCGGGTTCTGGACCTACGCCATCCTCGGCGCCGTGTTCCTCTCGGCCGTGTTCCCCCTCTACTGGTCGTTCGTGATCGGCTCGGGCGACTCGTCCACGCTCCGCAAGCCCTTCCCGTGGATCCCCGGCGGCAACTTCATCGAGAACGCCCTGTCGGTCATCTCCAACCCGGCCGTCAACTTCTGGCCGGCGCTGTGGAACTCCATCTACAGCTCGTTCCTCATCGCCGCCGCCGTCGTGATCACCTCGACGCTCGCCGGCTGGGCCTTCGCGAAGCTGCGCTTCCACGGCGGACCCGGGCTGCTGGTCTTCGTCGTGGCGACGATGGCCGTGCCGCAGCAGCTCGGCGTCGTGCCGCTCTACATCCTGTTCTCCGAGCTCGGCTGGACGGGGCAGATCGGCGCCATCATCATCCCGGCGCTCACCAGCGCCTTCGGCGTGTTCTGGATGACGCAGTACTTGCGTCAGGCGGTGCCCGACGAGCTGATCGAGGCGGCGCGCGTCGACGGAGCCTCGATGATCCGCACGTTCTGGACCGTCGGCATGACCGCGGCGCGTCCGGCCGCGGCGATGCTGTTCCTCTTCACCTTCGTCGGAGCCTGGAACAACTTCTTCTGGCCGTTCATCGTGCTCGACCGGCAAAACCCGACGCTTCCCGTGGCGCTGTCGCTGCTGCAGTCGAACTACTTCGTCGACTACTCGGTCGTGCTCGCGGGCGTCATCCTCGCCACCATCCCGCTGCTGCTGCTGTTCATCTTCGCGGGCAAGCAGCTCGTCAGTGGCATCATGGCCGGGGCGGTGAAGGGATGACCCTGAACCTCGACCGCACTCAGCAGGAGAACATGAACGCTTCGCGCAGCTTCCCCACCGGCTTCCTCTTCGGAGCAGCCACCGCGGCGTACCAGATCGAGGGCGCGGCCTTCGAAGACGGTCGTACCGCGTCGATCTGGGATGCGTTCGCCCGTGTTCCCGGTGCCGTGATCAACGCCGACAACGGCGACGTCGCGTGCGATCACTACCACCGCTACCGCGACGACGTCGCGCTCATGAAGGAGCTCGGTCTCGACACGTACCGGTTCTCCACCTCGTGGTCGCGCGTGCGTCCCGACGGCGGCGCGCTCAACCCGAAGGGCGTCGACTTCTACGAGCGGCTCGTCGACGAGCTCCTCGGTGCCGGGATCATCCCGTGGCTGACCCTCTACCACTGGGATCTGCCGCAGGCCATCGAGGACCGGGGCGGGTGGACCCTTCGCGAGACCGCCGATCGTTTCACCGAGTACGCCCTCGACATGCACGACGCCCTCGGCGACCGCGTGCACCACTGGACGACGCTCAACGAGCCGTGGTGCTCGTCGTTCCTCAGCTACACCGCGGGCATCCACGCTCCCGGACGGTTCGACATCGGCGACGGCATGCTCGCGGCGCACCACCTGCTGCTCGGTCACGGGCAGACCGTCGCCGCCCTGCGCGAGCGCGACTCGTCGCTGTCGCTGGGCATCACGCTGAACCTGACGGTGGCCGAACCGGCCGATCCGGCCGATGCCGCCGACGTCGACGCGGCGCGGCGCATCGACGGCCAGTTCAACCGCTGGTTCCTCGACCCGATCTTCCGGGCCGCCTACCCCGGCGACATCGTCGCCGACATCGAGAAGGTGGATGCCGCGGCGGTCGAGCGCTGGCGCGATGCCGTGCGCCCGGGCGACGAGACGATCATCGCGCAGCCGCTCGACGCCCTCGGGGTGAACTACTACCACGGCGAGTTCGTGGGCGGTCGTCCCGACCCCAACCCGCCGACCCCGGGAGACGCGCCCACCGATCGCAAGACCGGCTCGCCGTGGCCCGCCGGTCACGACATCTACTGGCACGAGCGGGGTCTGCCCCGCACGTCGATGCACTGGGAGGTGCAGCCCGCGGGGCTGACCCAGCTGCTCGAGCGCGTGTGGACCGAGTACGCCCAGCCCGTCGGCACGATCCTCTACGTCACCGAGAACGGCGCCGCCTACGACGACGAGCTCGTCGAGGTCGACGGCGAGAAGTCGGTGCCGGACGCCGAGCGCACCGAGTTCCTGCGGGTGCACCTGGGCGCCATCCTCGACGCCCAGGAGGCCGGTGCCGACGTCCGCGGCTACTTCTACTGGTCGCTGCTCGACAACTTCGAATGGGCCTGGGGCTACGAGAAGCGCTTCGGCATCGTGCACGTGGATTACCACACGCAGGAGCGGACGTTGAAGGACAGCGCGAAGGAGTATCGTCGGGTCATCGCAGATCGTGCGATCGACGTTCCCGCTCCGGCGGACGCCGCCCGGACCGCCGTCCCGAGGTAGCCCACTGTGATCTCCGACCAGAACCGGACGGCCGCGACCATCGAAGAGGTCGCGGCCGTCGCCGGTGTATCGCGCTCGACGGTGTCGCGCGTCGTCAACGGCTCGACCGCCGTCAGCCCCGCCGCCCTCGAGTCGGTGCGCCGCGCGATCGCCGAGCTCAACTACGTTCCCAACCGCGCGGCGCGTTCGCTCGCCAGCCGGTCGACGATGGCGATCGCGCTCGTCGTGCCCGAAGACACCAGCCGGGTGTTCGGCGATCCGTTCTTCGCGGCGGTCGTGTCGGGCATCAACTCGCGCATCAGCCGCAGCGACTATGTGCTGAACCTGATCATGGCCAGCGCCGACCCCGGCGACAAGACGGCCCAGTACGTGCGCAGTGGGGCCGTCGACGGCGCGATCATCGTGTCGCACCACACGAGCGACACCTTCATCGAGCGCATCGCGGCCGCGATTCCCGTCGTCTACGGCGGTCGACCGGTGCGTTCGCGGATGGGCGACTACTACATCGACGTCGATAACGTCGCCGGTGCGCGGGATGCCACGGCCTACCTCATCGGCCGCGGATGCCGCCACATCGGCGCGATCACGGGCCCGCCGTCCATGCCCGCCGGTGTCGACCGCGCCGAGGGCTACCGCGTGGCGCTCGCGGAGTCGGGACTCACGCCGGCCCCCGTCGTGCAGGGCGACTTCACGACCGAGTCCGGAGCTGTGGCGATGCGTGCCATCCTCGCGGCGGGCGAGCCGCTCGACGGCCTCTTCGTGGCGAGCGATCTCATGGCGCGCGGCGCCATGCAGGTGCTCGCGTCCGAGGGGATCAGGGTCCCTGACGAGGTCGCGGTCATGGGCTTCGATGATTCGCCCGTCGCGCTGACGACCGAGCCGCAGCTGACGACCATGCGGCAGCCGTCGTTCGCGCAGGGCGAGTGCATGGCCGATGTCCTGCTCGCGCGGCTCGCGGGGATGTCGCCCCCCGAGGTGACGATCCTCGACACCGAGCTCATCGTCCGCGGCTCGGCCTGACGCGGGCCTGACGCTCGGGTCAGGGCGCGTCGTGCTCAGGCCAGGGCGGCGTGGAGCGTGTTCTTCCAGGGGTCGTCGAACGCGACCGTGCGCCCGTCGTCGCGCACCGCGATGCCATGATGGCGCAGACGTTCGGTGAGAGCCCCCAGATCGTCGGCCGTCGGCAGCGCGAGGTCGACGCGGCCGAGCCCGAGCGCCGGCATGCGCGGCCCCGCCCCTCGGGAGTTCCACACGTTCATCGCCATGTGGTGGTGGTAGCCGCCCGCGCTGACGAAGAGGGCCTGATCGCCGAGCGCCGCGGTCGTGTCGAACCCCAGGGCGTCGACGTAGAACGCCCGTGCCGTCACCACGTCGCCGACCGAGAGGTGCACGTGGCCGACGCGGGCGGGATCGGATGGCGTGGAGCCGGCGCTGCCCGCGCTGTCGAGCATCGCGGCATCGAGGTGCTCGCGTAAGAAGGCGTTGGGGTCGAGGAAGAGCGTGTCCATCTCGACCTGTCCGCGCGTCCACGACCAGGTGCTGCGATCGCGGTCCCAGTAGAGCTCGATGCCGTTGCCCTCGGGGTCGGTGAAGTAGAACGCCTGGCTGACGAGGTGGTCGGCGCTGCCGGTGAAGGTCGAGGGCGCGGGGCGGGCGACGCTGTAGAGCGCGGCCGCCAGAGCTGCCTGCGTCTCGAACAGGATGGCCGTGTGGAACAAGCCAGCCGACCCGGCGGCCGCATGGCGGAGCGCGGGCTCGTGGCGCAGGATCACGACCGGCCGGCCGGCGCGCCCGAGGGTGACGGTGTCGCCGCCTGCGGCGAGCACCTGCAGGGCCGGGAGCGGCGTCGAGTGCACGGCGAAGCGCCGAGTGCACGGCATCCTCGGGTCTGAAAGTCGTTCAGTCGACGGGATGCCGTGCACTCGGCGCGCTGCGCTTACTGCGGGTCTCCTCCCAGGGGGCCCACCGCGGGGATGGGGCCGCCGTCGTCGGCGCCGGTCTTGCGCCAGCGGGCGATCGCGTTGCCGGCGTGGTAGATCACGAGGGCGGCGATGGTGCCGAGGACGATCGCGCCGAACTGCAGCGAACCGAAGTTCATCGCGAACCCGGCGATCGCGATGACGAACGACACCGCGACGGTGTACTGGTTCACGGGACGCGAGAAGTCCACGCGGTTGTCGACCCAGATCTTGATGCCGATGACGCCGATCAGGCCGTAGAGGGCCGTCGTGACGCCGCCGAGCACGCCCGCGGGGATCGTGTTGAACACGGCCCCGACCTTGGGCGAGAAGGCGAGCAGGATCGCCACGATGCCGGCCACCCAGTACGCGGCGGTCGAGTAGACGCGGGTCGCGGCCATGACGCCGATGTTCTCGCCGTAGGTCGTGGTGCCCGAGCCGCCGAAGCCGCCCGCGAGGGTGGTCGCGACACCGTCGGCGATGAGCGCGCGGCCGGTGTGCTTGTTGATCGAGGGGTCGTCGGTCATGGTCGCGACGCCGCGCACGTGGCCGACGTTCTCGGCGATCAGCACGAGCACGACGGGGAGGAACATCGGCACGATGGACCAGGCCGCGGCATCCCCGATCGCCACGAGGTGGAAGTCGGGCAGACCGAACCAGGCGGCGGCCCCGACGGCCTCGAACTCGACCTGTCCGGTGACGGCGGCCACGACGTAGCCGACGATCACGCCGAGGAAGATCGAGATGCGGCCGAGGAACCCGCGGAACAGCACGCTGAACAGGATGACGGCGCACAGGGTCACCGTGGCGATCTCGGGCTGCAGCTGGAAGTTGTTCCAGGCGGCGGGTGCGAGGTTGAACCCGATGAGCGCGACGATCGCACCGGCGACCACGGGCGGCATGAGCTTCTCGATCCAGCCCGTGCCGAAGGCCTGCACGATGAAGCCGACCGCCGCGAGCAGGAGGCCCGCGACGACGACGCCGAGGAGCGCCTGAGTGATCTGCTCGGCGGTCTCGAGGCGGTTGCCGCCGTTGAGCGCCGTGATGGGGGCGATGAAAGCGAACGACGAGCCCAGGTAGCTCGGCAGCTTGTTGCGCGTGATCAGCAGGAAGACGAGGGTGCCGAGACCCGAGAAGAGCAGGGTCGTCGAGACCGGGAAGCCGGTGATGATCGGCACGAGGAACGTCGCACCGAACATGGCGACGACGTGCTGCGCGCCGATCGCGATGGTGCCGGGCCAGTTCAGGCGCTCGCCGGGCTTGACGACGGCGCCGCGCGCGACGGTGCGACCGTCGCCGTGGAGGGACCAGATGGGCATGGGACTCCTCGGAAAGGATGAACGATTCGGGATGGAGCGCGAGAGCGGCCCTACCCTACCTGTGAGATCCCTGCATGCCGCGTCGGCGCTCCGCGGAGCGCGCGTACGGCCCGCCCTCAGCCCGCGAGCGTCTCGAGCAGCTCGCGATACTTCGCGGCGGTGCGCTCGACGATGTCGTCGGGGAGAGCCGGGGGAGTGCCGGTCTTGTCCCAGGCCGCCGCGAGCCAGTCGCGCACGATCTGCTTGTCGTAGCTGGCCATGCGCTCGGCGGGCGTCGTGCCGGTGCGCCAGGCCTCGGCATCCCAGTAGCGCGACGAGTCGCTCGTGAGCACCTCGTCGGCGAGGGTCAGCACGCCATCGGCATCGAGGCCGAACTCGAACTTCGTGTCGGCGAGGATGAGCCCCTTGCTCTCGGCGAGGGCGGCGGCTCGTCGGTAGATCTCGAGCGACGCGTCGCGCAGCGCGGCGGCGGTCTCGGCGCCGACGAGCTCGACGGAACGCTCGAACGAGATGTTCTCGTCGTGCTCGCCGAGGGGAGCCTTGTACGCGGGGGTGTAGATCGGCTCGGGCAGGCGGTCGCCGTTCTGCAGGCCGGTCGGGAGGGGGATGCCGCACACCGTGCCGCTCTCGGAGTACTCGGCCCAGCCGGTGCCGGTCAGGTAGCCGCGGACGACGCACTCGATCGGCTGCATGTCGAGCTCGCGCACGATCATCGCCCGCGCGGCGACCGCTGCCGGCGGCTGGAGCCCCAGCAGATGGTTCGGGATCGGGTGGCCGCCGTCGCGACCGGCGAGCTGGGCGAACCACCACAGGCTCAGGCGCGTCAGCAGCTCGCCCTTGCCGGGGATGCCGGGCTCGAGCACGTGGTCGAAAGCGCTGACGCGGTCGCTCGCGACGACGAGCATCCGGTCGGCCGGGCCGTCCGCCGGACGGTACAGGTCGCGGACCTTGCCGGAGTAGACGTGCTTCCAGCCGGGCAGATCGAGGGCGCTCACCCGGCCATTATCCCGGAGCGGGGAACGCCGCGCCGACCCGTGAGAAAGGGCGTATAGTCCACATGGACTAATCGAGAGGGGGGTGTGCCATGCCGGATGCCGTCGATCGCCTCACCCCGCTGGGGTTGATGCTGCTCGCGCTGCTGCACGAGGACGACATGCACGCGTATGAGATGGTCCGTCTGCTGCGCGAACGGAAGGCCGACCGCCTCGTCGCCCTGACGCACGGGACGATCTACCACACCGTCGCGCGTCTCGAGCGGCAGGGCCTCATCGATGACGTCGGCACCGATCGCGACGGCAACCGTCCGGAGCGGACGACGTACACGCTCACGGACGCCGGCGCCGACATGATGACCGCGTGGGTGCGGCGCGAGCTCCCCGCCGTCGACCGCCCCGAGCGTTTCCGCGTCGCGCTGGCCGAATCGCACAACCTCGAGCGCGCCGAAGTGGTGGCGCTCCTCAGCGAGCGGAGGGACGCCTTGGCGGCATCCCTCGAGGCGCACCGCCAGGCGCGCGACCATGCGATCGAGCGCGGCTCGTATCCCCAGTTCTGGATCGAGGTGCACCGCGAGACGGCTCTGCTGTCGGCGGATGTCGCCTGGCTCGACGAAGCGGTCGAGTACATCCGTCGTCCCGACACCGTGTGGGGGGTCACCGACCTCGCCGCGACCGACCGCTACCTGGCACAGAGAGAAGCCGCCCGCGCATGAGCGAGAGAACCAGCACCGTCCGCGCCCCCGAAGGCGCCGCCCCCGCCGTCAACCCGTGGCCCGCCCTGTGGGCGATGGTCATCGGGTTCTTCATGATCCTCGTCGACACCACGATCGTCTCGGTCGCGAACCCGGCGATCAAGGCCGCGCTCGACCCGTCGACCGGCAACCTCGACAACGTGGTGTGGGTCACCTCGTCGTACCTGCTCGCCTACGCAGTGCCCCTGCTGGTCACGGGCCGCCTCGGCGACCGGTTCGGGCCGAAGAACATCTACCTGATCGGGCTCGCGATCTTCACGATCGCCTCGCTCGCCTGCGGGCTCTCGGGCTCGCTCGCCGTGCTCGTGATCGCGCGCGCCGTGCAGGGTCTCGGCGCCGCCCTCTTGACCCCGCAGACGATGGCCGTCATCACCCGCACCTTCCCCGCCGAGCGCCGGGGCGCGGCCATGGGCCTGTGGGGTGCGACCGCCGGTGTCGCGACCCTCGTCGGACCGCTCGCGGGCGGCCTTCTCGTCGACGGCTTCGGGTGGGAGTGGATCTTCTTCGTCAACATCCCCGTCGGCGTCGTGGCGTTCGTGCTGGCGTGGCGCCTGGTGCCGCAGCTCGAGACCCACCCCCACCGCTTCGACGTCGTGGGCGTCGTGCTGAGCGCGATCGGGCTCTTCCTCATCGTGTTCGGCCTGCAGGAGGGCGAGCACTACGAGTGGGCCGCCGGCATCTGGGCGATGATCGGGGCCGGTGTCGTCGTCATGGCGGTGTTCGTCTGGACGCAGGGACGGACGAAGAGCGAGCCCCTCGTGCCGCTCGAGCTCTTCCGCGACCGCAACTTCGCGATCTCGAACCTCGCGATCGCCGCGGTGGGCTTCACCGTGACGAGCATGGCGCTGCCGATGGCGTTCTTCACGCAGCTCGCGCGCGGGCTCACCCCGACGCAGTCGGCGCTGCTGCTCGTGCCGATGGCGGTTCTCTCGGGCGCGCTCGCACCGCTGGCCGGCCGCATCCTCGACCGCGTCGACCCGCGCCTGCTGCTCGTCCCCGGCCTGACGCTGATGGTCCTGGGCCTCGTCGGCTACGCGCTGCTCATGAACACCGAGGCGCCCGTCCTGCTGCTGCTCATCCCCGCCGCGATCATCGGCGTCGCCAACGCCGGCATGTGGGGTCCGCTCGCCACGACGGCGACCCGCAACCTGCCGCCGCGACAGGCAGGGGCCGGCTCGGGCATCTACAACACGACCCGCACGGTCGGCTCGGTGATCGGCTCGGCGGCGATCGCGGCCTACATGCAGTCGCGGCTGACGGCGAACCTGCCGGGTGCCGGGGATGCCGCGGGCGGCGACTTCGGCGGCGGCGGCGCGATGCCTCCCGCGATCGCCGAGGGCTTCTCCGCCGCGATGGCGCAGGCCATGATCCTGCCGGCGATCGTCATCGGGGTCGCCGTGATCGTCGTGATCTTCCTCAAGCGCCCCGCCCACCTCGTCCGGCGCTGACCCCGGCCGCGACCGAACGGGACCGCCCGCGTTGTGGATTCAGTCCGCGACGCGGGCGGCGATGTCGGTGCGGTGGTGCGAGCCGTCGAGGCTGATCTCGGACAGCGCGCGATAGGCGCGGTCACGGGCCTCGGCGAAGTCGGTGCCGCGCGCGACGACGTTCAGCACGCGCCCGCCGGTGGCGACGAGCCCGTCGACCGTCTCGGCGGTCGCGGCATGCGCGAGGTGCACGCCCTCGACGGATGCCGCGGCGTCGAGCCCCGTGAGCGCCCGGCCGGTCACCGGGTTCTCGGGGTAGCCCTCGCTCGCGAGCACGACCGTGACGGCGGCGTCGCCCGAGAACGTCGGCTCGGGCTCGGACTCGAGGCGCCCGCTCGCCGCGGCCATCAGCAGCTCGGAGAGCGGCGAGGTCAGCCGCGCGAGCACGACCTGCGTCTCGGGGTCGCCGAACCGCGCGTTGAACTCGATCACCTTGATGCCCGACTCGGTGAGGATGAGGCCCGCGTAGAGGAGGCCGATGAACGGCGTGCCCTCGGCGTCGAGGTGGCGGATGACGGGCTCGGCCACGTCGCGCGTGACCTCGGCGACGAACTCGGCCTCGCTGCCGAACCGGTCGGCGAGCCAGGGGAGCGGCGAGTAGGCGCCCATGCCCCCGGTGTTCGGGCCGGCGTCGCCGTCGTAGGCGCGCTTGTAGTCCTGCGCGGGGCTGAGGGCTCGGACGGTGTCGCCGTCCGAGACGAAGAAGAGCGACACCTCGGGGCCGGCGAGGAACTCCTCGATCAGCACCGGGCCGCTCGCGAGGTAGGTGTCGGCGTGGGCGAGCGCCGCGTCACGGTCATCGGTGACGATGACGCCCTTGCCGGCCGCGAGACCGTCGGCCTTGACCACGTGGGGGGCGCCGAGCTCGTCGAGCGCGGCCTCGACCTCGGCGCGGCTCCGCGCGCGCACCGCCCGACCGGTGGGCACACCGGCCTCGTCCATCACGCGCTTCGCGAAGGCCTTCGACCCTTCGAGCTGCGCGGCGACCTTTCCGGGCCCGAAGACGGGGATGCCGCGTTCCCGCAGTGCATCGGCGACACCGGCGATGAGCGGGGCCTCCGGGCCGACGATGACGAGGTCGACGTTGGCGCTGCCGGCGAACTCGGTCACCGCGACCGGGTCATTCTGGTCGAGGCCCGGGACGATCTCGGCATCGCGCGCGATGCCGGCGTTGCCGGGGGCCGCGAGCAGGTCGTGACCTGCGCCTTCCGCGGCGAGAGCGAGGATGATGGCGTGCTCGCGCGCGCCCGAGCCGAGGACCAGGATCTTCACCCGGCCAGCCTACCGACCGGGCTAGCGTGGAACCCATGGCCCGCAGCATCCTCACCGCCGATGGCCGCGCCGCGCTCGCCGCGGTCGCCGCCGCCGACGCCTCCGGCGAGAAACCTGCGCGCACCGACCTGGCGACGGCCGTGCGCTACCTGTTGCAGCTGCTCGTCGAGAAGGCGCCCGGCAACTCGGTCGAGATGCGCGTGCCGCCCTTCGGCGCCGTGCAGGTCGTCGAGGGTCCGCGACACACGCGCGGCACTCCCCCCAACGTCGTCGAGACGGATGCCGCGACCTGGATCGCCCTCGCCCTCGGCGAGCTGGCCTGGGCGGATGCCGCCACCGCGGGCCGGCTCAGAGCGTCGGGCACCCGCGCCGACCTCGGAGCGCTGCTGCCGCTGCGGCCCTGACGCCGACTCCGGTAAGGTTAGGCAAGCCTGACCTTACCTCTGGAGTCTGCTGTGCGCTCTTCCCTTCTGCCTCGAGCGTCTCTCGGGGCGCTCGCCGCCGCGTCGATCCTCCTCGGCATCGCCGCCCCCGCCTCTGCTGTCAGCGGTCCGGATCTCGCCACCGTGAGCTCGCCGGCCGCCTGCGACATCACCGACGCGACCATCACGTGGGGCTTCAAGGAGTCGTTCCGCTCGTACATCTCCGGCTCCATCGCAAAGGGTGCGTGGGAGCCGTTCGGCGGCGTGGGTTACGAGACGCCCGCGTTCACCTGGACCGGTGGCACGGGCAGCTACGACCCGGCGACCGGTACCGGCTCGATCGCCTTCCCCGGCGGCATCCGGTTCACCGGGCACGGCGGCCTGCTCGACTCGACGGCGCAGAACGTCACGCTCGAGATCGCGCCGGCGGCGGGGCGTGTTCTCGTCGACCTCGCCGGAGTCTCGATGGAGAGCGCGCTCGCCGGCGACGACACCGTCGTCACGACACCCCAGGTGCCGTTCGTGACCGTCGACCTGGCGGGTCTGGAGAACACGGTCTCGGGAGGAGCCCTCACTCTCGCCGCCGCGGATGCCGCCACCGCGATCACCGAGGAGGGGTTCGCCGCCTTCGGCAACTACGAGACCGGCACCGCCTTCGACCCCCTGTCGTTCAGCGCGAGCGGTGTCTGCGCGGCTGCCACCCCGACGGCAGAGCCATCACCCGTCGTCGATGCGTCACCCGCCGCGGATGCCGCGGAGGCGGGCGATGACGAGAGCGGATCGAGCGGCGCGCTCCCGGTCGCGCTCTTCGCCGCTATCGGCGGTGCGCTCGTCGCGACGGTCGGCGGAACCACCGCCGCGATCGTGGCCTCGCGCCGCAAGCGCCGCGAGGCGTCCGCCGAGGGGTCGTCGGCGTGAGGATGCGGCGGCTCGTCGTCGCTGCGCTCGCCGCCGCGGCCCTGTCGCTCAGTGCGTGCGCTCCTGCGGCGACGTCTCACGGCGAGGCCGCGGCGCAGGTCGCGATCGACCGGCCTCCATTGAGCGAACTCGCGCCCGTGGCCGATCCGCGCTCCCTCGAGGGCCCGTCGACCGCGGTGCTCGCTGATGCCGCGGTCGAGCCGGTCCTGACGGATCCCACCCAGCGCCTGCCGGTGACCGTGACCTCCCACGACCTCACGGGCGACGTCGAGGTGACGGTGACGGACACCTCGCGCATCATCGCGATGGACCTCTCCGGTTCGCTGGCCGCGACCGTCTGGGGCCTGGGCCTCGGCGGCGAGCTCGTCGGCCGCGACGTCTCGACGACGTTCCCCGGTGCGGCGGACCTGCCGGTCGTCACGGGCAGCGGCCACACCGTCAACGCCGAGTCGATCATCGGCCTCGCTCCGAACCTCGTCATCACGGACGGCAGCATCGGGCCGGTCGACGTCGTGCAGCAACTGCGGGATGTCGGCATCACGGTGGTCTTCGTCGAGCGCTCCGCCTCGTTCGCGGGCGCCGCCGATCTCGCGCGGTCGGTCGGCGACGTGCTCGGCGTGCCCGAGGCGGGCGAGCAGCTCGCCCAGCGCATCGCGAGCGAGGTCGACCAGACGCGTGCCCAGATCGCCGCGCTTGCGCCGGCGGCCGCGGCGGACCGGCTGCGCATGGTCTTCCTCTACCTGCGCGGCACGGCGGGGGTGTACTACCTCTTCGGCTCCGAATCGGGCGCCGACCAGCTCATCGCCGCGCTCGGCGGCGTCGACGTCGCCGGCGAGCTCGGCTGGAACGGCATGCAGCCGCTCACCGATGAAGCCATGGTCGCCGCCGACCCCGACCTCATCCTCGTGATGACCGCCGGGCTCGAATCGGTCGGCGGCGTCGACGGTCTGCTCTCCGACAAGCCCGCGATCGCGCTGACCGCAGCCGGCCAGCATCGCCGCTTCGTCGACATGGCGGACGGACAGATCCTGTCGTTCGGGCCGCGCAGCGCGGGGGTGCTCGACGCGCTGGCACGCGCTGTCTACGCGCCCGATCCCGCCCCGTGAGCGGGCGTGCCGCTGGGCGCCGCGGAGTTCTCGTCGCGATCGTGAGCGCGGTGCTGCTCGTGGTGGGCGTCGTGCTCTCGGCCGGGCTCGGTCAGCTGCCGGTCGGTCCCGCCGAGGTCGTGGGCTCCGTCCTTCGCGCCCTCGGCATGCCCGGCTCGTGGGCGCCGACCGAGCCGCTCATCGAGCAGACGCTGTGGCAGATCCGTTTCCCGCGCGTCGCGATGTCGCTTCTGGTCGGTGCGCTGCTCGCGGTCGCCGGTGCCGTCATGCAGGCGATCTTCGCGAACCCGCTCGCCGAGCCGGGCGTCGTCGGCGTCTCGTCGGGCGCGGCCGTCGGCGCTGCCGCAGCGATCACGCTCGGCTTCTCGTTCCTCGGTCCGTGGTCGATCGCGGTCTGCGCCTTCGCGGGCGGTCTCGTCGCGACCTTGGTCGTGTATGCCGCTGCCCGCGCGCAGGGCCGGACCGAGTCGATCACGCTCATCCTGACGGGCATCGCCGTCAATGCGTTCGCGGGGGCCGCGCTGGCGCTCCTGATGTTCGCGGGAGACACGGCGTCGCGCGAGCAGATCGTGTTCTGGCAGCTGGGCTCGATGAACGGCTCGCGCTGGACGGAGGTCGCGGTCGTCGCCCTCGTCGGAGCGCTCGGCACCGCGGCATCCCTCGCTCTCGCGCGCCGCTACGACCTTCTGGCGCTCGGCGATCGCACCGCCGCCCACCTCGGTGTGCGCGTCGAGGCGCTGCGGGTCGGGTCGATCGTCCTCGTCGCCCTGCTGACCGGCGTCGCCGTCGCGTTCGTCGGCATCATCGCGTTCGTCGGCCTCGTCGTGCCCCACATCATCCGCATGCTGGTCGGGCCGGCGCACCGCGGGCTCATCTCGCTGTCAGCGCTCGCCGGCGGCGTCGTGCTCGTCTACGCCGACCTCCTGGCCCGGACCCTCGTCGTGTCGGCGGACCTCCCGATCGGCATCCTGACGTCGCTCGTCGGCGGTCCGTTCTTCTTCTGGCTCATCCGCCGCACGCGCCGCACCGCCGGGGGCTGGACGTGACCGGGGCCGCCGTCGAGGTGCAGCACGCCAGCCTGCGGCTGGGTGATGCGACGATCCTCGACGACGTGACGATGGATGTCGGCTATGGTCGGCTGCTCGCCCTCGTCGGGCCCAACGGCGCCGGCAAGTCGAGCCTGCTGTCGCTGCTGACGGGCGACCGTGCACCCACCTCGGGGGATGTCCGTCTCGACGGACGCCGGGTGAGCGAGTGGTCGGCCCGCAACCTGTCGCGGCGGCGGTCCGTGCTGCTGCAGTCGAACCAGGTGGCGTTCTCGTTCACGGCGGGGCAGGTCGTCGCGATGGGGCGGACGCCTTGGATCGGGACCGAGCAGGCGGCCCTCGACGATGCGCGTATCGCCGAAGCGGTCGAACGGGCGGATGTCGCGCACTTGCTCCATCGCGCCTACCCGTCACTCTCGGGCGGCGAGAAGGCACGCGTCTCGCTCGCCCGCGTGCTCGCGCAGGACACCCCCGTCGTGCTGCTCGACGAGCCGACGGCGGCGCTCGACCTCCGGCACCAGGAGGCCGTCCTCGGCGTCGCACGCGACCTCGCCCGTGACGGGTGCGCGGTGGTCGTCGTGCTGCACGACCTGTCGCTCGCTGCGGCGTACGCCGACGAGGTCGCGATGATCGACGGCGGCCGGCTCGTCGCCCGGGGCAGCGCGCGAGAGGTGCTCACGGCGGAGCGGGTCACGGCCGTCTACGGCACCGAGGTGCGCGTGCTCGACGATCCGGATACCGGCCGCCCGGTCATCCTCCCTCGCCGTCACGCCGAGCGCTGACTATCAGCCTCTTCACAAAATTGGATTAGGTAAGGCTAAGCTAACTGACGTCGCGTGCCCGACGCGCGAGCTTCACCTGCATCGAGATTCGGAGGGTTCCCATGCTGAGAACCAGGAGGGCGGCGCTGCAGCGTCCGCTCGCGAGCGTGCTGACCGGCGCGCTCATAGCCATGGCCGCCGTCGTCGGCGTCGCCGCACCGGCGTCGGCCGCCGGCCCCGTTCTGACGACGTCGACCACCGTCGTCGCGAACGAGAAGATCACCGTGGCCGTCTCCGGCACGGGCTTCGAGGTCGCCCCCCAGTACCCGGGCCAGCCGAGCCGGCACGCCTACGTCGCCCTCGTCGAGAAGGGCGACCTGACGGTCGACCAGGCGACCACGCCCAACACCTCGTTGGACGTCTCCGCTGCGGGCGAGATCACCGGAAGCCTCGAGCAGATCGCGAGCGAGCTCGATCGCACGAAGGCCTACGAGGTCATCTCGTGGCCGTCTCGTTCGTTCCCCACCGGGGCGAATCTCCTCGCCCGCGCCGACGTCTCGATCGACTGGGACGCGCTCTTCCCGCCCGTCGCCGAGTCGACCACGACGACCCTGTCGGTCTCGCCCGACGGAACGGCCGTCGAGGGCGCCGACGTCACCCTGACGGCGACGGTCTCGCCCGCGGCATCCGGCTCCGTCTCGTTCACGGCCGGTGACGCATCGCTCGGCTCGGCTCCGGTCGACGGGGGCGTCGCGAGCATCGTCACCTCGTCGCTCGCCGTCGGCACGCACAGCATTGCGGCCGCGTTCACCCCGGCCGACGCCACGGCCTACTCCGCCTCGACCGCGCCGGCGCTGAGCTACGCGGTCACCGCGAAGGCGACCGAGCCCGAGACCCCGGTGCGGGTGCCCACCCTCACGCTGTCGAAGTCGACAGGGCTCGACCCCGCGGGCGAGGAGATCACCGTCAGGGGCACGGGCTACGACCCCGCCCAGCCGATCTACCTCACGACCTGCACCGACCGCCCGCTCGCAGAGGTCGACTTCGCCTTCATCGCAGCGGGATGCACGAACGGCGCGAAGGTCGTCACGTCGACTCCCCTCACCCCGACGATGGTGAGCTTCACCGAGGACGGTTCGTTCGAGACCACGCTGACGGTCGCGCCGAAGGGCGAGACGACGGCGGTCTACACGATCGCCAATCACAGCGGCATGACCAACCGCACCCAGGACGCGAAGGCGGTCGTGTCGTTCGCGACGACGCCGGCCGAGCCGCTCCCCGCCCCCACCCTCACGGTCACGCCGAACACGGATGTCGACCCGAGCGGTGCCACGCTGACCGTCGAGGGACGCAACTACCGCCAGAGCGAGGTGGGAGCCGGATTCGCGCTGCGCTTCGGCTGGGTCGCCGAGACCTGGAAGCCGACCGACGGTGCCGCGGATGCCGCGCGCCCGTCGGTCTCGTACGTCCGTGTCTCCGACGCGGCGACCGGCGGCACCAACCTCCCGTGGACCGAGAACGCCGACGGCACGGTCGACTTCACGTGGACCGTCCGGGTCGATGAGAAGTCCGCGAACGAGAAGCGCCCCGGCGACGACTACCGCCTCGGCGTCTTCACCTTCGGCAACGAGAAGTCGCAGGGTCTGCAGCCCGACAACGAGCTCTTCGTCCCGGTGACGTGGGCCGAGGTCGCGCCGCAGCCCGAGCCGACGAAGAGCCCGAGAATCACGGTCACCCCGAATGCCGACCTCGACCCGGCCGTGGCCAACACGCTCACGGTCTCGGGCAGCGGTTTCGTCGGCGACAGCGCCGCCAACGGCGCGTACGTGGTGTTCGGTGAGAAGTCGCTCTGGGCAGGCGCCGGCCCGTTGCCCGCCGAGGGGTGGGTGCAGCTGGCCTGGGTGCGCCCGGGCTCGATCGTGGGCGGCGCCTTCACCGTCGAGCTGACGATTCCCGCGGGCTCGCTCGACCCGACGAAGAGCTACCACGTCGCCACATCCGCTGCCCACGCGCTGTCGATCACCGATCGCACACTCGACACCTTCGCCGACGTCACCGTCGCGAAGCCGACGGCTCCGTTCGTCGCGTTCGCGGGCTCGGCGACCGTCGCCCAGGGCGGAGTGCTCGCGTTCACGGGAGGCGGCTTCACGCCCGGCGACGTCGTCACGGCCGTGGCGCACTCCGAGCCGGTCACGATCGGTACGGCGACGGCGGATGCCGGTGGACGCGTGTCGTTCTCGTGGACGGTTCCCGTCGGATTCGCGGCGGGCGACCACACGCTCGAGCTGAGCGTCGGCGGCACCGTCGCGGCATCCGCGTTCTTCCGGGTCACGCCTGCCGCTGTCGCCGCGGCCGTCGAGTCGCCGGCCGCACCGTCATGCGTCGCCCGGTCGGTCTCGGGAGCGACGATCGAGTGGGGTGTGAAGGAGTCGTACCGCTCGTACATCACCGGCCCGATCGCCAAGGGCGAGATCTCCGGCGGCTGGGGCACCGGCTCGGGTGCGTACAGCCCCGAGAACGACCGCGGCCGCGTCAGCTTCGGCGGATCGGTGCACTACACGGGCCACAGCGGTCTGCTCGACATGACCCTGTCGAACCCGCGCGTGCAGATCACCGGCGCGAACACCGCCTCGCTGATCGTGAACGTGCAGTCCAAGGGGTACAACGGCTCGCCCGACGTGAACGCGAACGGCGTCGTCTTCGCGACGCTCTCGCTGCCCGCCGCCACGACGACGGCGAATCGGATCAGCTGGACGGGTGCATCGGCCACGCTGACGGCCGCGGGCGCCGAGGCCTTCGCCGGCTTCTACTCGGCCGGTGAGGCCCTCGATCCCGTGAGCATCACGTTCCCGCTCGGCGCCGAGGTGCCGTGCGACGCATCGACCGACGCGACCCTCGCCGCGACCGGTGGACAGGCTCCCGTCGACACCCTGTGGCTGGGTGCCGGGATGCTGCTGATCGGCGCGCTCGCCGTGTCGTTCACGCGTCGCCGTCGCAGCGCGCTCTGACCAGCCGCTGAGCCCTGTCGTCGCACCGCCCGGGCACTGCTCGGGCGGTGCGACAATGGAGTCATGGCTGAGGAGATCACCGAACGGGTCGAGTCGGCGCGCGTGCGTCGCGTGCCCAAGTACAGCGTGTTCCTCCTGCTCGGGGCCGCCGCGGGCATCATCGTCGCGCTGGCCCTGACGTTCGGCATCCCGGATGAGGGAGTCAGCACCAACACCGGCCTGCAGTACTCCGCAGGTCAGGTCTTCGGCTTCATCGCGCTCGGCGCCATCCCGGCGTGCATGGCGATCGCGGGCGTCATCGCCGTCGTGCTCGACCGCGCCGCGCGTCGGCGCACGCGCGAGGTGCGTATCCTGCACGAGCGCGTCCGCACCGTCGACAACGCCTGACCCGGGTCAGGCGCACTTTCGCACGTCGGCCGCAGTTCGAACCGCGCCTCATTCACGTAAGTGCGCTTCACGCGCCGCGCACCACGGATGCGGGATCGCGCGAGGTCAGGCGATCTCGGCGATGATCGGCGCGATCGCGGCGTCGAAGGCCACGACGTCGCTGCGCAGACCGTCGGTGACGGCGATCGTGAGCGCGCCGATCCACCACACGCCGCGCTGGCTCAACGGCAGCACCTGCACGTTCAGCTCGAACGAGTGCGCCCGCCGGCCGATGCGGCGCTCGTGCTGGGCGAGCGCCCCGGCGTACGCGCGGTAGGCGACGGCGCCGGCGCCCGAAGAGCGCGCCGTGTAGCGGGCGTGCACGTCACGCGCGAAGGCGACCGCCTCGGCCGCATGCGGACGCATGGCGTGCTCGAGCTGTTCCAATCCCTCGGTGGGCAACGCGACGAGCGTGTCGAAACCCTCGACCAGGTCGAGCGGCACGGGGGAGGGATGCGCGAGCGGCTCGACCGTCATCTCCCAGTACGCTCGCCACTGCCGCTCGAGCTCGGCCTGCGTCTCGGGGTCGCGCTCGACGGGTGTCGGCTCGATCCCACGCAGGTGGGGCAGCTCATCCGGAGTGCGGATGCCGAGCACCTGACGCAGGTACAGCGCGACGATGACCGAGGGCGCGGCATCCTCCCGCACCACCCATTCGGGAGTCTTCGCCGCACTCATGGCGCCAGTTTAGAGCTGGGGTGGCGGGTCGCGGCCGGTGCCGAGGAGATGACGCTCGGCACCGGCCGAGACGTCACTCGAACTCGATCGACGCGTGTTCGTTGTTCAGCACGATGACCGGCGTGATGGGGGAGTAGCCCGCGCCGCGGATGACGCCCGTGTCGATGCGGAGCAACGGATGCCCGGCATGCACACCTTCGCCCTGCTGGACGAGCGCCTGGAACCCACGGCCCTTGAGGTCGACGGTGTCGACGCCCACGTGGATCAGCAGCTCGGTGCCGTCGTCAAGGGTCATGCCCACGGCGTGACCGGTCGGGAACACCGTGGTCACGGTGCCGTCCGCGGGCGCGACGACCGTGTCTCCGGACGGGTCGATCGCGAGGCCGGGACCCATGGTCCCCTGCGAGAACATCGGGTCGGGAACCTCCGCGAGCGGCACGACCCTGCCCGCGACGGGCTGACGCAGTCGGACGATCGCGGGAGCGGTGGTCGTCACGGCGCCCGCACCCTGCGGCGCCGAGGATGCCGCGGGCGGCTCGACCTCGCGTCCGGCGAGCACGTCGTCCATCGCATCCTTCACGAACTGCACGTTGAGACCGTAGACCACCTGCACCGACTTGGCGCCGGAGATCATGGTGCCCGCGGCGCCGGCGCGCTTGAGCGCGTCGCTGTCGACGCGCGACGTGTCGGCGACCTCGAGGCGGAGGCGGGTCGCGCAGTTGTCGAGCTGGACGATGTTCTCCTTGCCGCCGAGACCCGCGATCATCTTCTCCGCGGTGGGGCCGTAGCCCGCGTCGCGGCCTGCGGTCGCGGCATCCGCGTCGAGCGCGTCGTCGTCTTCGCGGCCCGGCGTCTTGAGCCGGAACTTCAGGATGAGGAACCGGAACACCAGGAAGTAGACGACGAACCAGAAGACGCCCATCACGGGGATCATCCAGGGGTTCTGCGCCAGCGGGTTGAACCAGCCCAGCACCAGATCGATGAAGCCCGCCGAGAAGCCGAAGCCCATCCGGGTCGGAAGCAGCGCGGCGATGAAGACCGAAATGCCGGTGAAGATGGCGTGGACGAGGTAGAGCCACGGCGCGAGGAACATGAAGGAGAACTCGAGGGGCTCGGTGATGCCGACGAAGAACGCGGCGACGGCCGACGAGAGCAGGATGCCCGCCACCACCTTCTTGCGCTTGTCCTTCGCGGTCACGTACATCGCCAGGGCAGCGCCCGGCAGGCCGAACATCATGATCGGGAAGAACCCGGTCATGTATTGGCCGGTGACCCCGTAGACACCGTCGCCGTTCGCGCCGCCGAGGAAGTTGTTGAGGTCGTTGATCCCGGCGACGTCGAACCAGAACACGGAGTTCAGCGCGTGGTGGAGGCCGAAGGGGATGAGCAACCGGTTGAAGAAGCCGTAGAGGCCAGCGCCCACCGGTCCGAGGGTCGCGATCCACTCGCCGAAGATCACGAGGCCGCCGTAGACGAAGGGCCAGACGAACAGCAGCACGACGGCGACGACGAGCGAGATGCCTGCCGTGACGATCGCGACGGAACGCTTGCCCGAGAAGAACGACAGGGCGTCGGGCAGCTTGACGTCCTTGAAGCGGTTGTAGGCCCACGCGCCGATGAGGCCGCAGATGATGCCGACGAAGACGTTCTTGATGTTGGTGAACGCGGGATCGACGTCGGCGACGTCGGCGATGCCGAAGAACTGAGCGACGGTGGCAGGGGCGAGGAGCGTCGTGACGGTGAGCCACGAGACGAGACCCGCCAGAGCGGAAGTGCCATCCGACTTGTTGGCCATGCCGATCGAGATGCCGATGGCGAAGAGGAGCGCCATGTTGTCGAGGATCGCGCCGCCGGCTGCGAGGAGGAACGTCGAGACGATGTTCTCGCCGGCAGCGGCGTCGATCCAGTTGCCGATGCCCATGAGGATGGCGGCGACGGGAAGCACGGCGACCGGCAGCATGATCGACCGGCCGAGTCGTTGGAAGAATTTCACGGGTCACTCCGATGTGCGCGGGGGAACGGGGTTCTGACAGTATTGGTTAAGAACGTTTCCGAATTATTTCTCGGGAACTGTACTCGATCGGGGAACGTATGACTACGACGTCAGCGGAAGGCGCTGCTTCGCGGAGGGCGCGCGGACGCCGCATCCGTCCCGAGGATGCCCGCAGCAACAACCGCCGCCTCGTCCTGCAGGCTCTTCATCACGAGGAGGGGCTGTCGCGGGCCGACATCGCACGCGCGACCGGACTCTCGCGCGTGACGATCTCCGATCTGGTCGGCGAGCTGGTCGACGAGCAGCTCGTCGTCGAGAGCGGTCGCGGTCACCGGTCGGGTCCGGGCGCGCCCTCTCGGGCGCTCGCGCTGGCGCGGTCGTCGCGCAACGTGGTCGCCGTGTCGATCTCGAGCGGCGACACGATCGAAGGCGCCGTCGTCGACCTCGGGGGAACCGTTATCGCGCGCGAGGTCGTCGAGCGCGGCGGGTCGACCGGGCCGGAGGCGCTCGCCGTGCTCGGTGACCTCATCGACCGGCTGGTCCGCACGGCTGAGGCACCGATCCTCGGGATCGGCGTCTCGACACCGGGCGTCGTCGACGGCGCGGGCGTCGTCCGCGAGTCGTCGCACCTCGACTGGCACGACGTCGCGCTCCGCGGCATCCTGTTCGACCGCACCGGTCTGCCGGTCTCGGTCACCAACGGGCTCAACGCCGCGGGCATGGGCGAGCTGAGCTTCGGCAAGGTCGACCACGACCTGTTACTCGTCCGGATCGGCGCCGGCGTCGGAGCCGCCGCGATCGTGAACGGCGCGGTCGTCCACGGACGCAACTGGGCCGCGGGCGAGATCGGCCACGTCGTCGTGACGGAGGGCGAGGGCCCCGTCTGCGCGTGCGGCCGCACCGGATGCCTCGAGGCCTGGCTGTCGGTGCCGAAGCTCGAGGCTCGGCTCGCAGCGGCGCCCGACGCCGAGGCCGCTCTGCACGTTCGCCGCGAGGCGGGGCGGTGCCTCGGCATCGCGCTGTCACCGCTCGTCGCGACGCTCGGGCTGACGGACGTCGTGCTGAGCGGACCGGCCGAGCTGATCGAGGGGGCGCTCATCGACGCCGCGAGCGAAGCCATCGCAGCTCGCGTGCTGCCGATCCTCTTCGACGACCTGACCGTGCGCCTCGCCGAGACCCACGGCGACCTCCGACTGCGGGGAGCCGCAGCCCTCGTGCTGTCGGAGACCCTCGGGCTCGCCTGAGCCGAGCCCCGGCATCCGCCCTCCCGACCGAACCGAAAGAAGGAAGAGTCATGGCCGAAGTCGTCATCGTCCCCAGCGAGCAGGAGGCGGGCCGTCTCGTCGGCGACGCGATCGTCGACCTCATCCAGCGGCGCCCCGATGCCGTGCTCGGACTGGCGACCGGGTCGACCCCGCTCGCGGTCTACCGGCACCTCGCCGAGCGCGTGCGCGGCGAGGACATCGACGTGTCGCGCGTGCGCGGCTTCGCGCTCGACGAGTACGTCGGGCTGCCCGCCGGCCACCCGGAGAGCTACCGCAGCGTCATCGAGCGAGAGGTCGTCGAGCCCGTCGGGTTCGACCCGGCCCGCATCGAGGTTCCGCACGGTGACCTCGACGGCATCGAGACCGCGGGCGAGCAGTACGAGGCCGCGATCCGCGCCGCCGGCGGGGTCGACCTGCAGATCCTCGGCATCGGCCGTACCGGGCACATCGGCTTCAACGAGCCGGGCAGCTCGCTCGCCTCGCTGACGCGCGTCAAGACGCTCACCGAGGAGACTCGGGCCGACAACGCCCGCTTCTTCGACTCGCCCGACGATGTGCCGATGCACTGCATCACCCAGGGCATCGGGACCATCCTGCGCGCCCGCCACCTCGTGCTGCTGGCCTTCGGCGAAGCCAAGGCGGATGCCGTCGCCGCGGCCGTCGAGGGACCGGTCAGCACCTCGGCGCCCGGCTCGGCCGTGCAACTGCATCCCCATGTCACGGTCGTCGTCGACGAGGCCGCCGCGAGCGCCCTGACTCAGACGCCCTACTACCGGCACGCGTGGGCGAACAAGCCCGCCTGGCAGGGCATCTGAGCCGCGGGCACGGGCGTAGTCCCGCCCAGGAGAGCCCCTGCGTTGTGCCGCGAACAGGCTGAGCGGTGCAACCTCGCCCGCCGGGCGGTGTGCGGCACACCTGAGCCTGTTGACGGCACACCCGCGTGCCCTCGCCGATCTCGAGCGCCGGAGCTGACTGTCCGGCCGTGCCTCACCGACTGTGCCCCACCGACCGTGCCCCGCCGGTTGGGTCCCGCCGGTTGGGGCCCACCGGTTGGGCCCCACCGACCGTGCCCGGTTGGGCCCGGCTCTTGTGCCGCGAACAGGCTGAGCGGTGGCGCGCTGCCCGCGCGGGCGGGGTTCGGCGCGTCTGGGCCTGTCTGCGGCGCGTGTGTCGCGCCTGCGCGGCGGTTCGGGTCATCGGAGCGGCCTATCTGCGGGCGGGCGCTCCGCCGGTCGGCGGGACGCCGCGGTCACCCAGCCCGCGGTTCCGCGAACAGGCTGAACTGCGCCCCACCGCCCAGCTGGCAACCCTTGGCTCACCTGAGCCTGTTTGCCGCACGCCGCCGGCCGATTCGGGACCGCGAGACACGCCCGGCGCTCGGGCGCTCCACGGGCCGGTACTCTGGATGCCGTGGCCTCGAGTCCCACTGATCCCTATACCCAAGCCGGCGTCGACACCGCGGCGGGAGACCTCGCCGTCGAACTGATGAAGTCGGCGGTCCGGCGAACCCACGGCGACGAAGTCCTCGGGGGTGTCGGCGGTTTCGCCGGCCTCTTCGACGCGAGCGCGCTGCTCGGCTACACGAAGCCGCTGCTGGCGACCTCGACCGACGGCGTCGGCACGAAGGTCGCGATCGCGCAGGCCATCGACAAGCACGACACGATCGGGCAGGACCTGGTCGGCATGGTCGTCGATGACATCGTCGTGGTCGGCGCGAAGCCGCTCTTCATGACCGACTACATCGCGTGCGGCAAGGTCGTGCCCGAGCGCATCGCCGACATCGTGCGCGGCATCGCCGACGGCTGCTCTGCGACGGGCACCGCGCTCGTCGGCGGCGAGACGGCCGAGCACCCGGGTCTTCTGGGCGTGAACGACTACGACGTCGCGGGTGCTGCGACGGGAGTCGTGGAGTCCGAGCAGGTGCTGGGCGCCGACCGGGTGCGGGACGGCGACGTCGTGCTCGCGCTCGCCTCGAGCGGCCCGCACTCCAACGGCTACTCGCTGATCCGTCACATCATCACCGGTGCGGGCATCGGCTACGGCGACCAGGCCGCCGACTTCGGCCGCACGTGGGGCGAGCAGCTGCTCGAGCCGACGCGCCTGTACACCTCGCCGCTGCTGCGCCTGATCGGCGAGCTCGGCGACGGCATCCACTCCCTCAGCCACGTCACGGGCGGCGGTATCGCGGCGAACCTCGCGCGCGTCCTGCCGAAGGACACGTGGGTCGACGTCGATCGCGCGACCTGGTCGCCGTCGCCGGTCTTCCGCGTCCTCGCCGACCTCGGCGGCCTCGAGCTCGAGCGCACCGAAGGCACCTGGAACCTCGGCATCGGCTTCTTCGCCGTCGTGTCGCCGGCGGCAGCGGATGCCGCGATCGCGGCCCTCGGCGCGGACGGCATCGACACCTGGCAGGTCGGCGTCGTCTCGACGGGTCCGCGTCCCGCGGGCGACTACGAACAGGGCGCCAAGGGCGTCGACGGCGGAGCAGTGCGTCTCGTCGGCGGGTACCGCGAAGCAGGAGCGAACTGACACCCCATGTGCGGAATCGTCGGAATCGTCGGGCAGTCCCCGGCGAACCAGGAGATCTACGACGCCCTCCTGCTGCTGCAGCACCGCGGCCAGGACTCGACCGGAATCGCGACCGCTGAGAACAGCGGCGTCTTCCACATCTTCAAGGCCAACGGCCAGGTGCGCGAGGCGGTCCGCACGCGTGACATGCGTTCGCTGCTCGGCAACATCGGGCTCGGCCACGTCCGCTACGCCACGAAGGGCACGGCGTCGAGCGAAGAAGAGGCGCAGCCCTTCTACGTCAACGCGCCGTACGGCATCGTGCTGGTGCACAACGGCAACCTGACCAACACGCGCGAGCTGACCGACGAGCTGTTCCGCAAGGACCGCCGCCACCTCAACACCAGCTCCGACACGGAGCTGCTGGTGAACGTGCTCGCCAACGAGCTGCAGACTACGATCTCGGGCCTCGACCTCGACCCCGACCAGGTGTTCCAGGCCGTCGAACGCGTCCACGAGCGCGTCGAGGGCTCGTACGCCGCGATCGCCCTCATCGCCGGTCACGGCCTGCTGGCCTTCCGCGACCCGTTCGGCATCCGTCCGCTCATCCTCGGCACTCGCCGGGCCGAGAACGGCCGCGACGAGTGGACCGTCGCATCCGAGTCGCTCGTGCTCGAGAACGGCGGCTTCGAGGTCGTGCGCGACGTCGAGCCCGGCGAGGCGGTCTTCATCGACGCGGACGGCACTTTGCACACGCGTCAGTGCGCCCAGCAGACTCAGCTCGCGCCGTGCTCGTTCGAGTACGTCTACCTCGCGCGTCCCGACTCGATCATGAACGGCATCTCGGTCTACGAGGCCCGCCTGCGCATGGGCGAGCGTCTCGCCGACACGATCGCCAAGTACACCCCTCAGGGTGCGATCGACGTCGTCATGCCGATCCCCGACTCATCGCGTCCGGCGGCGATGCAGGTCGCGCGCAAGCTCGGCATCGAGTACCGCGAGGGCTTCTACAAGAACCGCTACGTCGGCCGGACCTTCATCATGCCGGGCCAGGCCGTGCGCAAGAAGAGCGTGCGCCAGAAGCTCAACGCGATGTCGAGCGAGTTCAAGGGCAAGAACGTCCTCCTCATCGACGACTCGATCGTGCGCGGCACGACGTCGAAGGAGATCATCCAGATGGCCCGGGATGCCGGTGCCAAGAGCGTCACGTTCGCGTCGGCCGCGCCGCCGGTGCGCTACCCGCACGTCTACGGCATCAACATGCCCTCGCGTCACGAGCTCATCGCCCACGACCGGACGATCCCCGAGATCGCCGAGGAGCTCGGCTGCGACTATCTCGTGTACCAGGAGATCGACGACCTGAAGGCGGCGATCGTCGAGGGCACCGACATCGTCGACCTCGATATGAGCTGCTTCGACGGGCGCTACGTCACCGGGACGGTCAGCGAGGAGTATCTGAACTGGGTCGAGGGCACCCAGCAGTCGTGACTTCGCTCTGGCGAGGACGCGTCCTCGCGTTCCTCGGCGTCATCCTCGTCGCCTTCTCACTGCGCTCGGCCGTCGCGTCGCTGTCGCCGATCCTCACCGAGATCGACGCGGACCTCGGCGTGCCGTCGTGGGTGGCCGGCCTCATCGGCGCGGCGCCGCCGGTGTGCTTCGCGGTCTTCGGCGTCATCACTCCGATTCTCGAGCGGCGGTTCGGCCTGCAGCGACTCGCGGTCGCCGCGATGGTCGTCGCTGCGGCTGCCCTGCTGGGTCGAGCGCTCGCGCCGGATGCCGGCATCCTGCTCATCGCCACGACCGTGCTCTTCGCCGCGATCAGCATCGGCAATGTCGTGCTGCCGCCGCTGATCAAGACGTACTTCCCCGACCGCGTCGGGACCATGACGGCGGTCTACTCGACGATGCTCGCTGTGGCGGCCTTCGTGCCGCCGCTCGTCGCAGTGCCGATCGCCGACACCGCGGGATGGCGGTTCTCTCTCGGGCTGTGGTCGGTGTTCGCCGTGCTCGCGGTCATCCCCTGGCTCGTGACGCTGCGCCGGTCGCGCATCACGGCGGCCACGGCGGATGCCGTCATCGCCCCGACCCCGTCGCCGAACGTGCTCAGCCGCCTCGTGCGCCTGCCGATGGCGTGGGCCGTCGCCGTCACCTTCGCGGTGTCGGCATCCAGCGTCTACGCATCGTTCGCGTGGCTGCCGATCATCCTCGTCGACCTCGCGGGCGTATCCCATGCCGCCGCCGGTTCGCTCCTCGCACTGTTCGGCGCGATGGGGTTGCCGTGGTCGATCATCGTGCCGCTCGTCATCACGCGCTGGCAGCGGCTCGGCGTGATCTACGCCGTCGCGGCGTCGGCCGGGCTCGTCGCCGTCGCGGGACTGCTCATCGCTCCCGGGTCGGCCGTCGTGCTGTGGGTCGTGCTGCTGGGCACGCCGCAGATGCTGTTCCCGGCTGCGCTGGTGTTCATCCAGCGCAAGACGAGGACGCACGAGGGCACGGTCGCGCTCAGCGGATTCGCGCAGAGCGTCGGCTACGCCGTTGCTGCGGTCTTCCCCATCTCGTTCGCGCTGCTGCACGAGGCGACGGGGGAATGGACGGCCCCGCTGATCATGGTCGGCGTGCTGATGCTCGCTGCGATCCCCGCGGGGATCGTCGTCACACGCCCCCACACGATCGAAGACGAGTGGGAGCAGCGCCACGGCGCATGGTGATGAGCCCGGTCAGGCCTTCTCGTCCTCGTACTCGTCGGAGTACTGGTCAGCCCACTTGTCGACGTACTGATCGTCGTCGGAATGAGCGAGCTCCTTCTCGAGCGAGGAGAAGTTGACATTGTAGGTGTCGTACTTCAGCTCACGCGCGATCTTGGTGTGCTTCGCCTTTTGACGGCCACGCCCCATGCGAGACCCCCTCATTTCTGAGTCACGGGCTGTTCAGCGGTGCCCGGAGCATTTCACGATCCGGCGCTGGGCCGGGGAAGAGTAGCATCAAGAATAACACGGGGGCCCCGAGCCATCGCCGGTGCCGCCGCTGAGACAGGGGGCGACCATGGCCGATCAGCACTTCGCAGGCGACGAAAGTCGTCTTCCGTCGACGCCCGTCATCGCGGGAGTCATTCCCGGGCAGTCGCCCCGCGTCGTGGTCGAGGCGGCCCGGTATGCGTCGATGCTCGGTGTCGGACTCATCGTGGTGCACGTCGATGTCACGCGATTCGTGACCTACGAGGACCCCGACGGCTACGTCCACACCGCTCCCATCGACCTCGGGGCGGTCTCGAGCGCGGCGCAGCTCGAGCAGATCCGCGCCGCCGCCGCTGAGGCGCTCGCGTCGTCGACCGTCGAGTGGACCGTGCATCAGCTGGTCGGGGATCCCGCGCTCGCCATCAAGCACCTCGCCGACCGGCTGGACGCGAAGCTGCTCGTGGTCGGCACGCGTCGCCGGGGCATCGGCGAGTCGATCCGTGAGTTCTTCACGGGCTCGGTCGCGGCGCGGCTGGCGCATCGGCAGCGGCGGCCCATCCTCGTCGTGCCGCAGGGTGAGACCGCCGCGGACGACGAGGACCTCTGGCCCGAGCCCTGAGCGGCCCGGAGCAGAGGTCCTCGGCGCGATGCGGCGCGCCACCGTGCGTCGTCAGCCCCGCAAGGCCCGCAGCATCTCTTCCCGGGTCCGGGTGAGCGCGGCGACGAGGTCGTCGACGGCAGATGCCGTGACGTCGCCGTCGCGCGCGATGTGCGACCGCAGGTCGGCCTTGACGTTCGCGCGGAACTCGGCGATCGCGGCATCCGCTCGTTGCGCCTGCGAGCGGGCCTCTGCGCGCGGGTTCTCGGGCGGCGACGGACGCGTGGCGGTCTCGTGGTCGACGTTCGCGGCGGCGGCGAGGTCGGCCTGGAGGCTCTTCATCGCCGCCCGCACACTGCCCCGGACCTCGTCGGCGATGAGGCGGATGCTGTCCGCCAAGCCGGCCTGGATGCCGTCGAGGTCATGGCGGCGGGCCGAGAGCTCGTCACGACCGGCATCCGTGATCTCGTAGACCGTCTTGCGACCGTCGACGGTCTTGGTCACGAGTCCCTCGTCCTCGAGTTTGGCGAGGCGGGGGTAGATCGTGCCGGCGCTGGGCGAGTAGGTGCCGCCGGTGCGCTCGGTGAGGGCCTGCATGAGGTCGTACCCGTGCCGCGGCGACTCGTCGAGCAGCGACAACAGGTAAAGACGCAGGTCGCCGTGTGAGAAGACGGGCGGCATGGTCAGTGATCCTCGCGACGGTCCGCGGCGTCCTCGACCGGGGCGGCTTCGGGTGCTGCCTCGCTTGCGACCTCGGGCGCGCTGGTGCCGGCGACGTCGGTGGCCGCGGGGGCGGAGCGCCGCAGGACGGTGAGGTCGCCCGAGACCGAGTTGGTGCGGACATCGACGAAGGAGCCGCTGAGCTCACCGGTCGAACCGGTGAAGCTCGTGAGCGGGCCGGCGCCCTGCCCGGAGCGCACGACGCCGTCGATGAGCACGCGTCCGCTGACGCTGCGCACCTGGTAGTTCGCGGGCAGGCTCTCCTCGAGGCGAACCGTGGCGTCGCCACCCACGGTGTGGAGCGTGATCGACTGGATCGGACCGGACGAGTCGACGAGCATGGCACCCGAGACCGTGTCGATGTCGGCCGCGCGCAGGGCGCCGATAGCCGACACGTCGCCCGACACGGACTTCGCGGTGAGCGCACCGGTCAGCTCGCGCGCCTGCACGTCGCCCGAGACCGCGTTCGCGTTCACATCACCCGTGATCCCGTCGATGATGATGTCGCCCGAGACGGTGTTGACCCGCGCATCGGCCGTGAGGCCCGACACGAGCGCGCTCGCGCTGACGACGCCGAGCGTGAGGTCCGTGCCGCGGGGGACGGCGACGCTGATCTCGGCCTTCGGGCCGGAGGAGCCGAAGTTGCGGAACACCTGCGTGAAGTTGTCCCAGCGCAACTGCGGGTGGTCGATCTCCACGACGTCGCCGGTCGCCTCGATGCGCAGGTCCTTGCCGGTGACGGCGTGCACCTCGATGCGGACGCCGGGCTCGTCGTGGGCGACGATGTCGATCTGGCCCCCGACCATGCTCACCTTGAGCTTCCGAATGTCGTCGATGTCGATCACCCGGGTCTCCTCCGGGTGGACGATCCATTTCTGCAGTGTCATGGCGTTCCCTCTCCTCTGGCGACGGTCGTCGCGCATGATCGCGATATATCGCGTCTGCTGACGGTAACACGATATATCGCGACTCGTCTAGAGCCGACGGGCCGTTCGTTCGCTGCTCCGGGAAATGCAGAACGCCCCCACCCGAAGGCGGAGGCGTTCGCGCAGCGCGGCGGTCAGACGCGCTTGTTGCCGCTGATCACTCGGAAGAGGAACGCGATGAGCGCGATCACACCGACGATCAGGGCGACCCAGAGCAGCCAGCTCAGTGCGCTGTTCAGGCCACTGACGATCGCGAGCACGATCGCAACGACGATGATGATGATGAGGAAGATGTTCATGGGGGCTCCTTGTCTGTCTCCCAATGTCCGTCCCACTGCGAGACGTTCCGACCCCGTGAAGGGCTGACCGCAACGTTAGAGAATGCCGAGCGTGAGTGCCGAGGCCTTGACGACGGATTCGCCGTGGTGGTATTCCACCAGGCGCCGACCCGACGCACATGGTCGTCTCGGCGGCGAGGAAGGCGCCCTTTGTGTCGGGTCGCGGTCGAACGGCGGGTGGGGTGGGGTGGGGTTAGGGCCTCTCGCGAACGCCTGTCAAGCACCTGCGGCGACCCTCGCGACGGTCGTAGCGTCAGCCTGACGAAGAGGGGAGACCGCCATGCCACAGGGACGCGGATCGAACAGTCTCAAAGACCCCGAGCTCTACGAGGAGCTGCGCGAGGACGGCGCCTCGAAAGAGAAGGCTGCCCGCATCTCGAACGCCGCCGCCCGTGACGGCCGTAAGAAGGTCGGCAGCCGGGGCGGACAGTCCGGCGACTACGAGGACTGGACCGTCGACGAGCTGAAGAAGCGCGCCAAGGAACTCGGCATCTCCGGGTACTCCGGCAAGAAGAAGGCGCAGATCATCTTGATGCTGCGCAACCACTGAGGTGGCCCGACTCGTCCGGGTCCGGCCCGATGTCGATGCCGGCATCCGGCGCATCCGCTCAGGCAAGGGCTTCCGGTACACGGATGCCGACGGCGGGGCGGTCGGGCGGCGCGACCTCGCCCGCATCCGCAGCATCGTCATCCCGCCCGCCTGGAAGGACGTCTGGATCTGCGCGGATCCGCAGGGGCACATCCAGGTCGTCGGAACCGACGATGCGGGTCGTCGACAGTACATCTACCACCCGGACTGGACGCGCAGTCGTGACAAGGGCAAGTACGCCCGGGCGCTGCAGCTCGCCGGATCCCTGCCACGTGCCCGCTCGCGTGCGACCGCGTCGTTGCGACGCGCCGACCTCGATCGCGAGCGCGTCCTCGCCGCGGCATTCCGGCTGCTCGACCGGTCGGCGCTGCGCATCGGTTCGCAGCGCTACCTGCTGCAGCACGGCAGCCGCGGGCTGACGACGCTGAGACGTCGCGACGCCTCCGTGGCCGACACCGTCGTGAGCCTGGCATTCTCGGGCAAGAGCGGACAGCGCCAGGCGCTCGAGATCCCCGACCCGGACCTCGCCACGGCCATCATGCTCCTGATCGAGGGGCGCCCCTCGTCGCCGCTGCTCGCGTGGCAGCGGCAGCGCCGGCGGGTTCCACTCACCCCGAACGACGTCAACGCATACGTGCGTGCGCTGACGGGCGGCCCGTTCACCGCCAAGGACTTCCGCACTCTTCGCGGCACCGTCATCGCGGCGGACGCCCTCGCACGAATCGGCGTCGCTGAGACGGCCCGGGCCGTGCATCAGGCCGAGGTCGAAGCCGTGCGCGCCGCCGCGACGGCGCTGGGGAACACCCCCGCGGTCGCGCGCAGCTCGTACATCGACCCGCGCGTGTTCGAACGATATCGCTCGGGGATGCTGCTCGACACGACGGTCTCACCCGAGACGGCCATCCGTTCGCTCGTCCTCGGCTGACGCGCGGCTCGCGCGAGCACGCCGAACCGCAACATCCAACCGCAGCGCCGAAACGGCCCGGGCCGCGCGAGGCGACACCGGGCCGTTCGAGAGCGGGCGATGCGTCAGCGGCGCTTGCTCTCGCCCGAGGTGAGGAGGGCGTCGGCCTTCGAGCTGAAGAACCGGGTCGCCCACATCATGACGGCGGCGAGGAACGCGAACAGGCCCAGCGACACCACGCCCCACGCGCCGCTCTCGGTCGGGACGGCCTCGTTGATCCCCGTGCGCATGATCGGGGCGACGAATCCGCCCAGGTTGCCGAGGGAGTTGATGAGACCGATACCGGCCGCGGCGGCCGCGCCGGTGAGGAACGAGGTCGGGAACGACCACGTGATAGGGCCCGTCGAGAGGAACGCCGCGACCGCGACGGTGATCGCGATGATGCCGAGCAGGCCCTGTCCGTTGGCCCCGGCCCACGCCGAGACCAGGATGGCCGAGCCCGTCACGAGGAAGAACAGCGCACCCCAGACGCGACGCCGGCGAACCGTGTCGGCGTGCTTGCCGACGTAGTAGCAGGCGAACAGGCCGACCGCCCACGGGATGGCGGACACGAGGCCCACCTGCCAGCCGACCGACTCTCCGATGAGGTTCGACACCTGCTGCGGCAGGTAGAACGTGGTGCCGTAGACGGCGATCTGCAGGCAGAAGTAGATGACCGTGAAGTACCAGACCTTCCAGCTGATGAGCGCCGCGCCGATGCCGCGGGGCCCATCGGATTCCTTCACCGTGTCTTCGTGCTCCATCACCGCCTTCAGTGCGGCCTTCTCGTCGTCGTCGAGGAACTTCGCCTTCTGCGGCGAATCGACGAGGAAGAACAGAGCCGCGATACCGGCGACGACCGCCATCATGCCCTCGACGAAGAACATCACCTGCCAGCCGGCCCAGGGGGTGACCTGGTCGCCGATGCTGATCAGGCCGCCCGACAGCGGGGCGCCGAGCATCTGCGAGAACGGCTGCGCGAGGTAGAACAGCGCGAACATCTGCACGCGGCGCTTGTTGGGGAACCACTGCGCGAGGAACATGATCACGCCGGGGAACAGGCCGGCCTCCGTCACGCCCAGGAGGAAGCGCAGCACGATGAACATCGTCTCGCCGTTGACGAAGGCGAACAGCGAGGCGACGATGCCCCAGGTGACGGCGATCCGGGCGAGCCAGAAGCGCGCGCCGAACTTGTCGAGCAGCAGGTTCGAGGGGATCTCGAAGAGGGCGTATCCGATGAAGAAGATGCCGGCTCCGAGGGCGTAGGCACCCGCCGAGATGCCTCGGTCGACCTCGAGGGCGGACTCGGCGAACCCGACGTTCGTGCGGTCTAGGAACGCGACGAAGTACAGGATGATCAGCATCGGCATGAGCCGGTAGGTGGCCTTCTTGATGCCGCTCGCCAGGTGCGGGCTGCTCAGCAGCTCATTCGCGACCGTGACGTTGGCCCGCGTCGCGGGACCGTAGTCCGATGAGGACACAGTGACTCTCCTTCGAGTTCGTGTGAGGTGTTACGGGGTGACGAGGTAGCGGCTCAGCCGCCGAGTGAGGGAATGATCAGGACGAGGCCGACGACCACGCAGATCACCCCGATGGCCAGGAACCCGAGGCGCCCGCGCGTCCAGTTGCGGTTCACGGGAGCCTCAGTGCATGTAGAGGCCACCGTCGACGTTCAGGGTCTGGCCCGTCACGAATCCGGCGTCCTCGCTGATCAGGTAGGCCACGGCGGCGGCGATGTCGGTCGGGGTGCCGATGCGCGGCAGAACGCCGTCGGCGGCCATCGCCGTCTTCCGCTCCTCCGTCAGCGTTCCGCCCATGATGTCGGTGTCGATCGGGCCGGGGGAGATGACGTTCGCCGTGATGCCGAGCGAACCGAGCTCGCGCGCGACGGAGCGCATCAGACCGATCACGCCCGCCTTCGCCGCCGAGTAGGGCGTCTTCGAGAAGGTGCCGCCGCCTCGCTGCGCCGACACCGAGGAGATGCCCACAAGGCGGCCCACGCCGTTCGCGACGAGCGTCCGGGCGACGCGCTGCGTGACCCAGTGCACGCCGTCGAGGTTGATCGATTCGACGCGGTGCCATTCCTCGGGGGTGACCTCGAGGTAGGGGATCGGGGACGAGACGCCGGCGAAGTTCACGAGGGCGACGATCTGCGGCAGCGACGCCTCGAGCGCGTCGATCGCGGCGACGGCCTGCTCGCGGTCGGCCACGTTCGCGCCGACGCCGACGGCCCGCACGCCATGGGCCTCGGCGACCTCGGCGGCGGTGCGCTCGGCGGCCGCGGCGTCGACGTCGACGATGCCGATGTGCCAGCCGCGCTCGGCCAGGTGGAAGGCGGTCGTGCGGCCGATGCCCCGGGGGCTCGCGGCGCCGGTCAGGATGACGGTGCGCTCAGCGGGGAAGACGGATGCCATGGCGTGTTCTCTCAGTCCTGTGCGGGGTGGATGGGGGCGGGGCCGAGCTCGTCGATGAGCTTCTTCATCGCGACGTACGCCTTGTTGCGGTAGGCGATGAGCTCGGGCGTGCGCTCGGCGGGGACGTCGAGGAACCCGGCGCCGGACTTCGTGCCGAGCTTGCCGGCCGAGACGAGCTGGTCGAGGATGGGCGGTGTCGCGAACCGCTCGGGGAACTCCGTCTGCAGCGACGCGTAGCAGAAGGCGTACACGTCGAGTCCGGCCATGTCGGCGATCGCGAACGGCCCGAAGAAGGGCAGGCGGAAGCCGAAGGTCGTGCGCACGATGGTGTCGATGTCCTCCGGCGTGGCCACGCCCTCCTCGACCAGCTGCGTCGCCTCGTGGAAGAGCGCGTACTGCAGGCGGTTGAGCACGAACCCGGTCGCATCCTTCACGCGTGCGGTCTCCTTGCCCGTCGCGGCGACGATGGCCTCGACGACGGGGAGGACCGACTCGTCGGTGCCGGCGTGCGGGATCAGCTCGACGCCGGGGATGAAGGGGGCGGGGTTCGAGAAGTGCACGCCGAGGAACCGGCCGGGCTCGGTCACGGCTTCGGCCAGGCGGCCGATGAGGATCGTCGAGGTGTTGCTGCCGATGATCGCGTCGGGCGCGGCCGCAGCCGAGATGCGGCGGAGGGTCGCGTGCTTGATCTCGATCTTCTCGGGCACGGCCTCCTCGATGAAGGAGGCGCCGGCGACGGCATCCTCGATCGTCATCGCCGTGATGCGCTCGGCGATGACGGCGCTGGCGTCGGCGGGGAACAGGCCGTCGGCGGCGAACTGCGCGGCCTCGGCGATGAGGCGGTCGCGGTTGCCGCGGGCGACCTCGATGTCGACGTCGGCGATGCGCACGTCGGCGCCCGACAGGGCGAGCGACTGCGCGATGCCGCCGCCCATGTAGCCGCTGCCCACCACCGCGTACACGGGGCGTTCGTTCTCGGTCATGACGTTCTCCTCGTCGGTGTCGGTCAGGCTCCGGCGGTCGCCGGAAGCAGGGAGGTCAGGTAGTCGCGGTTGCGGGCGCACACCCCGAGGCTGTCGCCGCCGTACTGCTCCATGAGGAACGGGCCGCGGAACCCGAGCTCGAGCGCGCGGGCGACCATCGCCCGGTAGTTGATGAGGCCGAGCTCCATGCTCGTCGGCGTCGAGGTCTGCCAGCTGCCGTCGGCGGACTCGTCGCGTGCGTAGTTCTTCATGTGCCAGTAGTTCGCGTAGGGGAGGGTCTTCTCGTGCATCTCGCGCCAGTCCTCGATGGGGCGGTGCAGGCGCACGAGGTTGCCGATGTCGGGGTTGAGGCCCACGTTGTCGAGCCCGATCTCCTCGATGAGGCGCACCGCGCTGTCGGCGGTGCCGAGGTAGGTGTCCTCATACATCTCCAGCGACATCGGCAGGCCGACGGATGCCGCGTGCTCGCCGAGTTCGCGCAGGCGTCGGACCGCGAGTGCGCGGGTGTCGGCGTCATCGGGGTCGACCGGGCCCGGCGCGGTCCAGAACCACAGGGCGGCGCGCTGCGCCTCGTTGAAGGGCTGGTGGAGGCCGGTCGAGAAGACGCGCATGCCGAGTTCGGCCGCCGCGTCGATCGCGCGGTGCGCGTACGCGAGGTTCTCTTCACCCCGACCGGGCTGGATGACGCTCTGGCGCTGCACGTGGACCGAGACGAGCTCGACCCCGTGGCTCGTCGCGATGGACTTCAGTTCGGCCCGGCGAGAGGCTGTCAGCTCGGACGGGCGGATGTGGCTGTCCGCGATCTCGATCGCCGTGAAGCCGAGCCGCTCGACCTGCGAGAACACGCCGTCCCAGGTCTCGGCGTCGGCGTCGTGCAGACGGGTCCCGTCCGCGGCGACGGGGGAGAAGCCGTGCATGCAGACCGCGATCGGGCCGGGCGTAGGGGCGGACGGGTGCGACGTTGCGTTCATGACGACTCCATTGGCGAGCGTGTCCGACGAGGACTCCCGTAGATCCTATAGGAAATAGAGAACGCTGCAAGAGGGAGTTCGCGGCGAGGAGCTCAGGCCTGCTCGAGCCCGAGCGATCGCTGGCGCACCTGCTCGAGGTGATGGAGCATCGACCGTTCGGGAGCGTCGGGGTCGCCCGTTGCGAACGCGTCGACGAGAGCCTCGTGCTCGGCGATCGCCTCGCGCACGTCGGTCACACCGTGTCGGACCGACTGCCGCATCCGGTGCAGCTGGGCTCCGAGGGTCTCGGACATCTCGGTGAGATACCGGTTGCCGCAGTGGTCGAACACGACCCGATGGAACGCGGCGTCCGCGACGAAGTAGGCCGCAGTCAGCTCGAGGTCGGCCGCGCCGGCGTTCAGGGCCTCGATGACACGCTTGCCGATGCTGCGGTGCTCCTCCTCCGCGGCGCGCAACTCGCCGATCATCTGGGGCGAGGCGGGCGTCGCGAGGCGCGTGGCATGCGTCTCGAGCATGATGCGGGCGTCGAAGAGCTCGCGCAGCTGATCGAGTCCGAGGGGCGGGGCGACTCGGTAGCCGCGCAGCGCCTCGCGCGTGACGAGACCCGTGCGCTCGAGCTGCACGAGCGCTTCGCGCACCGGGGTCTGCGACACGTCCAGCTGACGCGCGATCGTGTCGATCGACAGGCGGCGGCCGGGAACCGCCTCGCCGGAGAGGAGCAGCTGGAGGATGCGCTCGTAGACGTGGTCGCGCAGGCCCCGCCGCTCGATCGTCGCATCGAGTCCCCGCAGGTTGCCATCCCGTGATGCGGTCATCGTCCCTCTTCCGGTTCGCACGGAGCGCGCCTCACCCCGAGAGGGCCTCCACCTCATCGAGGATGTCACGAACTGCGCGCGGGTCGTGCGCGAACCGGCCGAGGAACAGGCCGTCGACGGCGTCGGAGATGGTCGAGAGCAGACCGGGCCCCGCACTGCCGCCGTAGATGATCGAGACCTCGCGGTCGGCGGCGTCTATTCGCGATCTCAGTCCCGAGCAGACCGACCGGATGTGTTCGGATGTCGCGGGCGCCGGCGCCCCGATCGCCCAGAGCGGCTCGTAGGCGATCACCACTGCGCCGGCGGCGCCTGCGCCGTCGGCATCCCGGAGGGCGCTGCGCACCAGCTGCGCGCAGGTCGCGATCGCCGCGTCGATCCCCGCCTCGTCCTCCTCGCCGACGCAGACGACCGGGGTGAGACCGTTCCGCAGCGCCGCATGAGTCTTCGCGGACACCACGCTCTCGGTCTCGCCGAACAGGCGACGACGCTCGGCATGCCCGACCTCGGCGTAGCGGCATCCGAGCTCAGCCAAGACGGCTCCCGAGACCTCGCCGGTGTACGCGCCGGCGTCATGAACGGCGAGGTCCTGCGCCCCGACCGCCAGGCGCCCCGCGCGTTCGAGAGCGCCGGGGATCGAGGGGAACTGCGGCGCGACGAAAGTCGTGACGCGATCGCGTGCGGGATGCTCGTCGAGGATCGCCGCGACCTCCGAGACCCAGGCCAGCGTGCGGGAGTGCGAGAAATAGGTCTTGAGGCTCGCGCCGATGATCATCGGGCGGACCTCACCCCTCTTCGTATGCGCAGATCTCGCGCACCTTCTCGGCCGAGGCGCTCGAGGTGTCGAAGGTGTAGGTGAGCCATTCCGCTGCGAGGCGCCGCGCCAGCTCGATCCCCACGACGCGCTGGCCCATGCACAGCACCTGGGCGTCGTTCGACAGGATCGATCGCTCGACCGAGTACGAGTCGTGCGCCGTGACGGCGCGGATGCCGGAGACCTTGTTCGCCGCGATCGCGACGCCGAGCCCCGTGCCGCAGATGAGGATCGCGCGATCGGCCTCGCCGTCGCGCACACGCTCCGCGGCGGCGGTCGCGACTGCCGGATAGTTGGTGTGGCTGTCGGCGTCGACACCGACGTCGATGACCTCGGCGACGAGGGGGTTCGCCTCCAGGTCGGCCTTGATGCGTTCCTTGTACTCGTAGCCGGCGTCATCCGAGCCGACGATCAGTCGCAGTGCCATGTCAGGCGTCCTCCTTCAGGACATCGAGAACCGTGCGGGTGACCAGCGCGAACGAGACCGCGCCGGGATCGGGGGTGCCGAGACTGCGGTCGCCGTGCGTACGGGCGCGGCCGAGTCGGGCGGTGAGCTGGGCGGTCGCCTCGGCGGCGGCCTGTGCGGCGTCGGCGGCCGTCGCCCACGCGTCGAGCAGGGCATCGCCCTGAGCGAGTCGGTCGCGGAGCGTGTCGGCGAAGGGAACGATCGCGTCGATCATCGTCTTGTCGCCGACCGTGGCCTTGCCGAACGACATCACGGCATCCTTCATGCGTCCGACGCCCGCGGACAGGGCCGAGGCGTCGACCGCGTCGTCATCGCCGAGGGCGGCGCCGAGGTCGACGAGCATCTCGCCCCAGATCGCGCCCGACGTGCCGCCGCCCTTGTCAGCCCACGCGTCGCCTGCGTGCTGCAGTGCCGTTCGCGCGCCCGCGCCGGCGGTGACGGCACGTGAGGCGGCGGCCGCGGCCGCGCGACTGCCGCGCTGCATGCCGATGCCGTGGTCGCCGTCGCCCGCGATGCGGTCGATGCGTCCGAGCTCGTCGGCCTGGTCATCGAGCATCGCCGCGACGGCGTCGAGCGCGTGGGCGACGACGGCGGCCGCGCGTCGCGACTCTTCCCCGGCCGGCCCGATCGTCTCGATCTCATCGTCGTCGTCGGCGACGGTCGTCACCGCGACGCGGCCGTCGACCGAGCCTCGGCGGAATGCGGGGGTATCGCACGACGCGTGCCACAGCCGGTCGAGCTCGTCGTCGAGCCAGAGGAGGGTCAGCGAGACGCCGGCCATGTCGAAGCTCGTGCAGAACTCGCCGACTTCGGGCGAAACGACCTCGACTCCCGCTTCGGTCAGCAACCGGTCGACGGCGCCGTAAACGACGTAGAGCTCCTCGTACTTCACCGAGCCGAGTCCGTTCAGGATCGGCACCACGCGACCGGTCGGGGCGGCGTCGTCGGGCCGCTCAGCGAGCAGCCGTTCGACGAGCAGCTGCGCGAGCTCGGCCGCAGTGGGGATGTCGACCTCGTCGATGCCGGGTTCGCCGTGGATGCCGAGGCCTACCGCCATGCGTCCCTGCGGCACGGTGAAGAGCGGTTCGGTCGCGCCCGGAAGGGTGCAGCCGCCGAAGGCGACACCGAGAGAGCGGGTGCGGTCGTTGGCGAGCCGTGCCAGTCGCTCGACGTCGTCGAGGTCGTGGCCCTGCTCCGCGGCCGCGCCGGCGATCTTGAAGACGACGAGGTCGCCGGCGATGCCGCGGCGCTTCTCACGCTCGTGCGGGGGAGCGCTGGAGATGTCGTCGGTCACCGTCACGGTACGGCAGTCGATGCCCGCCTCGCGGAGACGGTCCTGAGCCTGGGTGAAGTGCAGGACGTCGCCGGCGTAGTTGCCGTAGCTGAGCAGCACTCCGCGACCCTCGTGCGCGGCCTTCGCCACAGATCGCACCTGATGGGCCGACGGCGACGCGAACAGGTTGCCCATCACCGCGCCGTGCGCGAGCCCGGGACCGACGAGCCCGGCGAAGGCGGGGTAGTGGCCGCTGCCGCCCCCCACGACGACAGCGACCGTGGGCTCCGCGCCGCGGGTCGAGCGGACAACACCCCCCGTGACGGGGCGGACCCACCGGCCGGATGCCGCGACGAAACCGGCGACGGAGTCCTCGACGAACTCGTCGGGGTTGTTGAACAGACGCGTCATTGCGTTCTCCTCTGCGATGGGGGAGCGAACCTTTCGTCGATCCTATAGGAAACGAGTCGCGGTGCGACCCGGAGTGGCGGCATCCGCCGACCCATCCCGGGGTCTACGGTGGCGACGTGGTCGAGCGGGCGCGCATCTCGCCGCTCACGCTGGTCCTCGTCGTGATCGGCGGTGCGGCCGGCGTCGCCGTGCGAGCCGCGCTCACTCTTCCGTTCACGGGATGGACCCACCCCCTCGCGGTGCCCGCGCTCACGCTCGGATGCAATCTGCTCGGGTCCTTCCTGCTCGGCATCGTCGTCGGTCGCTGGGCGGTCAGCCGGCCCCGGCTCCGCGCGTTCGTCGGCACCGGCGTGCTCGGCGGCTTCACGACGTACAGCGCCTTCGCTGTGCAATCGATCCAGGTCGCCACCGCCGCGCCCATCGTCGGGCTCGCGCTCATCGCCATCAGCCTCGCCGGCGGTGCCGTCGCCGCGGCGCTCGGGCTCGCCCTCGGCATCCGCCGCGACGGGGATGCCGCATGAACGGGGTGAGTGCCGGGATGCTCGTTGCCCTGGTGGTCGCGGGCGGGGCGGGCGCCGGCATCCGGTACGTCCTCGATGTCCTCCTCACGCGGGGGCGCCGCGATGCCTTCCCCGTCGGCATCCTGGTGATCAACGTCACCGGTTCCGGGCTGCTGGGGCTCCTGACCGGACTCGGCGCGCTCGTCGCGCCCGACTGGCTGGCCGTCCTCGGCATCGGCTTGCTGGGCGGATACACGACGTTCAGCACGGTGTCGGTCGACACGGTCCAGCTGATGCGGCGCGGCCGGCGCGACTGGGCGATCGTCAATCTCGTCGGCACCTTCGCCATGGCCGTCATCGCTGCGGCGATCGGCATCGTCATCGGGGGATTGCTCCCAGGCTGAGCCCACGCTCGCGCGGCGCCCGCGTGGGATACTGAAGTCGATACATCCATGTATCGACGAGCGCATCCCGTTCGCCTGCATCACACCTACCTGCGCCGGTCCGGTGCGCCCGAGGGAACCTGTGTCGAAACTCGCCGTCCTGAGCCTGAAGAACCGCGCTCTCATCGCGCTCATCACGATCGTCGCCGCGGTGTTCGGCGGCCTCGCGCTCACGAACCTCAAGCAGGAGCTCATTCCCTCGATCGAGCTGCCTCAGCTCTCGGTGGTCACGACCTACCCCGGTGCCTCGCCCGAGGTCGTCAACACCGACGTCTCGACCCCGATCGAGACCGCGATCCAGGGCGTGCCCGGGCTCGAGTCGACGACGGCGACGAGCTCGACGAACGCCTCGATCATCCAGGCGTCGTTCACCTACGGCACCGATCTGGCGACCGCGGAGCAGAAGATCCTGCAGGCCATCAACCGCATCGACAGCCAGCTCCCCGACGGCGTCAGCCCGAACGTGCTGAGCTTCTCGCTCGACGACCTCCCTGTGATCCAGCTGGCCGTGACCGGCTACGACGACGCCGAATCGGTGCAGGCCCGGCTCGAGGGCACGGTCATCCCCGACCTCGAAGACGTCGACGGCGTCAACGCCGCCCAGGTCGTCGGAGGCCGCGTCGAGCGCATCACGATCACCCCCGACCAGACCGCGCTCGCCGAGGCCGGGTACACGCAGCAGGCCATCCGCGACGCGCTCGATCAGAACGGCGTCCTGTTCCCCGGCGGCGAGATCACCGAGGGCGACCAGTCGCTGACCGTGCAGACCGGCGCGAAGATCGCCTCGGTCGACGAGTTGTCGGCGTTGCCGCTCGTGCCGACGGATGCCGCTCAGCTCACCGGCGGCACGACCACGATCGGCGACGTCGCCACCGTCGCGCAGGAACCGTCACCGGTCACCTCCATCTCGCGTGTCGACGGCGAGCCGGCCCTGACCATCGCGGTCACGAAGCTGCCCGCCGCCAACACCGTCGACGTCTCGCGCGGCGTGCTCGACGCCCTGCCCGCGCTCGAAGACGACCTCGGCGGCGAGGCTCAGTTCACGGTCGTCTTCGACCAGGCGCCGTTCATCGAGCAGTCGATCGAGGCCCTCGCCCAGGAGGGCCTGCTCGGCCTCGTGTTCGCGGTGCTCGTGATCCTCGTGTTCCTGCTCTCGGTCCGCTCGACCATCGTCACCGCGATCTCGATCCCCACGAGCGTGCTCATCACCTTCGTCGGTATCCAGGCGTTCGGCTACTCGCTCAACATCCTGACCCTCGGTGCCCTCACGATCGCGATCGGCCGAGTCGTCGACGACTCGATCGTCGTCATCGAGAACATCAAGCGGCACTACGTCGAGGGAGCCGACAAGCTCGCGGCCATCACCCTGGCCGTTCGCGAGGTGGCCGCCGCCATCACGGCGTCGACGATCACGACCGTTGCCGTGTTCCTGCCTATCGCCTTCGTCGGAGACCTGACCGGCGAGCTGTTCCGTCCCTTCGCCCTGACGGTCACCATCGCGATGTCGGCCTCGCTGTTCGTCTCGCTCACGATCGTCCCGGTGCTCGCGTACTGGTTCCTGCGGCCGGGTAAGCCCGTCGTGACGCCCGACGGCCGGCGCATCGACCCCGAAGACCCCGAGGCGCCGCCGTCGCGACTGCAGAAGGCCTACCTGCCGGTCCTGCGCTGGACCCTCCGCCACTCCGCCGTCACGCTGGTGCTGGCGGTGCTCGTGCTCGGCGGCACCCTCGCGGCCGTGCCGCTGATGAAGACGAACTTCCTCGGCGACTCCGGTCAGAACACCTTCACCATGACGCAGACGCTCGGGCCTGCGGCATCCCTCGAGGCGGAGGATGCCGCCGCCCAGCGCGTCGAGGACGCGGTCACCGGCCTCGAGGGAATCGACGCCGTGCAGGTTTCGATCGGCTCGTCCGGATCGCAGCTGCGCGACGCCTTCTCGGGCGGGGGCGGCGGGGTGACCTACTCGATCACGACCGACAGCTCGGCCGATCAGCTCGACGTGCGCGATCGCGTGCAGCGCGCCGTCGCCGACCTCGAGGGCGTCGGCGACATCCAGATCGCCGCCGGTGGCGGCGGATTCGGCTCGAGCGACATCGAGATCGATGTCACCGCGCCCGACCAGACCGCGTTGCGCGAAGCGACCGACGCCGTCGTGGCGTCGCTGCAGGATGCCGACGGCGTCAGCCAGGTCACGTCGAACCTCTCGGCCTCGCTGCCGTACATCGCCGTGACCGTCGACCGCGACGCGGCGGCATCCCGCGGCCTGTCGGAGGTCGCGGTGGGCGGCATCGTCTCGGGAACGATGCAGCCGCAGTCGATCGGAACCGTCGAGATCGACGACACCTCGCTCACCGTCTACCTCGCGGCGTCGCAGGCGCCCGCGTCGATCGACGAGCTGCGGCAGCTGACGATCCCCACGGCCGGCGGCCCCATCCCGCTGCAGGACGTCGCCACCGTCGAGCAGAGCGAGGGCCCGACCTCCATCACGACGCAGCGCGGTCAGCGCACCGCGACGGTCACCGTGACGCCCTCGGGTGACGACCTCAACGCGGCATCCGCGACGGTCGCCGACGCCCTCGACACGGTCGAGCTGCCGCAGGGCGCGGACGCCGAGATCGGCGGTGTTCTCACGCAGCAGCAGGACGCCTTCGCGCAGCTCGGACTCGCCGCGCTCGCCGCCATCCTCATCGTCTACATCGTGATGGTCGCGACCTTCAAGTCGCTGCGGCAGCCGCTGCTGCTGCTCATCTCGGTGCCGTTCGCCGCGACAGGAGCGATTCTGCTGCAGATCGCGACGGGCGTGCCGCTCGGCGTCGCGTCGCTCATCGGCGTGCTGATGCTCATCGGCATCGTCGTGACTAACGCGATCGTGCTCATCGACCTGGTCAACCAGTACCGCGAGAAGGGGCTGTCGGCCCACGACGCGACGATCGCCGGCGGATCGCGTCGTCTGCGACCGATCCTGATGACCGCGCTCGCGACCATCTTCGCGCTGACGCCCATGGGGCTCGGGATCACCGGCCACGGCGGGTTCATCTCGCAGCCGCTGGCGATCGTCGTCATCGGCGGGCTCATCTCGTCGACCCTGCTGACCCTGCTCGTGCTGCCGACCCTCTACAACCTCGTCGAGGGTGCGCGCGAGCGCCGCGCGGCGCGGCGGCGCGGTGACGTCGGTGCCGGCGCGGGTGCCGGTGCCGGCGCGGGTGCCGGTGCGGATGCTGGTTTGACAGCCGGTTCCGCGGGAGACGGGGTGTCTGCGGCGCCGATGACCCGGCGCGAGCGGCGCCTCGCGGAGGCGGCCACAGCCGAGCCGACCCACCTCGTCGTGCCGGTGGACGGTTCACCCGATGCCCCCACGCACCTGGTCATCCCGGTCGCGCCTGATGACCACGAGGTCGGCGACGCCCATGCTGGTGCTGGACGGCCGGTGGATTCCGGTGAACCGGAGGCCGGGTCGTCCCGTCGACAGGCTCAGCGCATTCCCGGGCCTTCTCGCGGACCCCGTCGCCGCCGCCTGGCCTGATTGCGGCTCGCGCCGGGCTCGCGGCGGGCTCGCGCCGGGCTGCCGGCTTGCCGCGATGCAAGGGATTGCCCGCGGCGCGCCGTGGCCGGGAGCGAGGCGCCGGGGTGTCGGAACCCTTGCATCGCAGCACGCGTTGCCCCCGCCCCGGCCCTCGAGCCCGGCCCTCGCACCCGGCCCTTGCACCCGGGCCCCGGCGCCGCGGCGGGCGATTTCTCAGGCGGATGCCGTATCGTGGGCGGGTCGGCTCTGGGCAGCGCGTGATCGCGACAGGTTTTGTGAGTCCATGGGGCCGATGGTGAGCGCCGATCGGCGCGCATGACCATCATGTGAATGGCCCCCGGCCGACGGATGTCCGGGTTTGCCCGCGTGCGCGCGGGCGCTGTTCTCGTGCAGAGAACCCAGAAGGACACACCCATGCCCAAGAACAAGAAGCCGGCCGGCGGCCGCGCGCAGAACTTCGAGCCCCGCTACGGCAAGAAGACGTCGTACCAGGACGCTAAGCGTCGCCCCGGCCAGTCCTCGGCCGGAACCCCCGGCAGCAAGAGCCCCGGTCACCGCGGCTACCGTGCCGAGAGCGAAGACACCGGTCGCAAGAACCGCTGGTCCTCGCAGGACCGTGCGGGTCGTGACGAAGCGCGCGGCATCCGCTCGCAGGCCCGCGACGACCGCGGCGGACGCGACGACCGCGGTCAGCGCGAGCAGCGCGGCTACGGGAACGACCGCCGATCGGATGCCGGCGGCCGCCGCCCCTACGAAGCGCAGCCCCGCGACGATCGCCGCACCTTCGGTGATGCGCGTCCCTCCTTCCGTAACGACCGTCCCCGTCGTGACTTCGGCGACCGCCCGAACCGTGATGACCGTCCCCGTCGTGACTTCGGCGACCGCCCGAACCGTGACGACCGTCCGCGTCGTGATGACCGTCCGGCGCGTTCGTTCGATGACCGGCCGCGTCGTGACTTCGGCGACCGGCCCCGCCGCGACGACCGCCCCGCTCGTTCGTTCGATGACCGTCCCCGTCGTGACTTCGGCGACCGCCCGAACCGTGACGACCGTCCGCGTCGTGACTTCTCGGACCGTCCGCGTCGTGACGACCGTCCGGCGCGTTCGTTCGATGACCGTCCCCGTCGTGACTTCGGCGACCGCCCGAACCGCGATGACCGTCCGCGTCGTGACTTCTCGGACCGTCCGCGTCGTGACGACCGTCCGGCGCGTTCGTTCGATGACCGCCCGCGCCGTGACTTCGCCGACCGCCCGAACCGCGATGACCGTCCGCGTCGCGACTTCTCGGACCGTCCGCGTCGCGACGACCGCCCGGCGCGTTCGTTCGATGACCGCCCGCGCCGTGACTTCGGCGACCGTCCGAACCGTTCGGACTGGAACGCCGAGACGAAGTCGAAGGCCCACCAGGACCACGTCGACACCGTCCACGAGCGCCTGCAGGCGGAGGCCGTGGATGCGGCATCCGTCGCCCAGTCGTCGTTCGCCGACCTCGGCCTCGGTGACAACATCGTCCGTCAGCTCGACGCCCTGGGTGCGGCATCCCCGTTCCCGATCCAGGCGGCCACCATTCCGCCGATCCTCGAGGGCAAGGACGTCCTCGCCCGCGGCCGCACCGGCTCGGGCAAGACCATCGCGTTCGGCGCTCCGCTCGTCGAGTCGATCCTGCGCAGCCAGGCCGGCAAGCGTCGCGAGTTCGGGCGTTCACCCAAGGCGCTGATCCTCGCTCCGACGCGCGAGCTCGCGCTGCAGATCGACCGCACCGTCCAGGCGATCGCGCGCAGCGTCGGGCTCTTCACGACGCAGATCTACGGCGGAGTGCCGCAGGCGCGTCAGGTCGGTGCGCTCAAGAAGGGCGTCGACATCATCATCGGCACCCCCGGCCGCATCGAAGACCTGCAGAACCAGGGAAAGCTCGACCTCTCCGAGGTGGGCATCGTCGTGCTCGACGAGGCCGACCACATGAGCGAGCTCGGGTTCCTCGAGCCCATGCAGCGCATCCTCCGCCTCGTGCAGGACGGCGCGCAGAAGCTGCTGTTCTCGGCGACGCTCGACCGCGAGGTCGCCGCTCTGGTCGACGAGTTCCTCGTCGAGCCGGCCGTCTACGAGGTCGCGGGCGAGAGCCAGGACACCTCGACGATCGATCACCGTGTGCTCGTCCTCGACCACCGCGACAAGGCCGAGATCCTGAACTCCCTCGTCGACCGCGACGGCAAGACGCTCGTCTTCGCGCGTACCCGTGCCTACACCGAGATGCTCGCCGAGCAGTTCGAGGATGCCGGGATCGCGGCGGTCGCGCTCCACGGCGACCTCAACCAGGGCAAGCGCACGCGCAACCTGCAGCGCCTGACCGACGGCAAGGTGCGGGTGCTGGTCGCGACGGATGTCGCAGCCCGCGGCATCCACGTCGATGACATCGACCTGGTCATCCAGGCCGACGCTCCCGACGAGTACAAGACCTACCTGCACCGCGCAGGGCGCACCGGCCGCGCCGGTCGCTCGGGTGCGGTCGTCACTCTCATCACGCGTCAGCGTCGCCGTCGCATGACCGAGATGCTCGAGCGTGCCGAGATCGACGCCCCCTTCGACGATGTCCGCCCCGGCGACGACATCCTCGAGGAGGTCTCGGGCCGACAGCTCGCGAACGTCGACGCCTGAGCCGACGCCGCTCTGACGCCCCGCCGCACGCTGCGACCCGACGGTCGTGGCGTTCGGCGGGGCGCTTCCGTTGGCGGGGCGCTCGCGGTTCGCCGTGCCGTGCGCGGGCTGAGGGCCCTGAGAGGCTGAGCGGTGGGAGCCGGCCGCGCGTTGAGCCTGATCTCGGGACCATACCCCGGCAGCGCGCGAGAGTGTCCCGGCTCGCACTCCCGGCTCCGGTTCGCAGCGCCCCGGGCCGCGAAACTCGGGCCACTGTGCTGCTTGTGTCAGAAGAGCGTGGGAACGGATGCCGCTGCAGCGGCGCGGCCGCGCGAAGTCGTGACCACCGGTCCGGGGCGGAATCGTCGCGTGGCGGGCTGCGCCTCTTCCTCTTCGAGCCCTCCCCGAAGGCGATGCCGCGCGAGCAGAGGTCGAACGCGCGTCGCGAGCATGCGCCGGTAGCCCTGCGGTGCCTGCACCGAGGCCCCGGGGTACAGGCCGCGGTACACCGGCACGAGGTCGGGGCGTTCGCGCGCGAGCCACTGCTGGAACCAGGGTTTGACGCCCGGTCGCAGGTGCATCGCGCCGTAGACGACGCGGGCGGCGCCGGCATCCGCGATCCGGCTCAGGGCATCGTCGAGCACCTCGGTCGAATCGGTGAGGTGCGGCACGATCGGCATCAGGAACACCGTCACCCGGAACCCCGCGGCGCTTGCCGCTCGCACCGTGTCGAGGCGAGCGGCGAATGTCGGCGCGCCGGGTTCGAGCAGCTGCCGCAGCGGCTCGTCGAGTACCGCGATCGACATCGCGAGGTCGATGGGCACCGAACGTGCCGCCTCGGCCAGCAGCGGTAGGTCACGGCGCAGCAGGGTGCCTTTCGTCAGCACCGAGAACGGCGTGCCGCTGTCGACCAGCGCCGTGATGATGCCGGGCATCAACCGGTAGCGGCCCTCCGCACGCTGGTAGGGGTCGGTGTTCGTACCGAGAGCGACCTGCTCGCGCGCCCAGGTCGGTTTCGAGAGCTCGCGGCGCAGTACGTCGGCGACGTTCAGCTTGACGACGATCTGCGAGTCGAAGTCGGCTCCCGCGTCCATGTCGAGGTACTCGTGCGTGCCGCGGGCGAAGCAGTAGACGCAGGCATGCGTGCATCCCCGGTAGGGATTGACCGTCCAGTCGAAGGGTATCGCCGAGGGGCCCGGGACCCGGTTGAGCGCCGAGCGCGACATGACCTCGTGGAAGGTAACTCCTGCGAACTCGGGCGTCGTCACCGAGCGCACGAGGCCGTTGAGTGTCTCGAGGCCGGGCAGCGCAGCGGCATCCGCCACGCCCATCTGCTGCCCCTGCCATCGCATGAGAAGATTCGAACAGAAATTCGAAGTGTTGTCAAACATGAAAGCGCGAACCCTCGTATGCTCGGATGCCGGTGTGGTGACAGGCAGATCGTTTCACCGGGGATCGAGGACGCTGCGAGCGGATGGGGGAGTGCGCTGTGACTCTGACGTCAGCTGGGGAGAGGGTGAGATACGCCGGGGTAGCCGACGTGGTCGGTTTCTGCGAGCCGGATCGCACCCGCCCCCCGACGACGAGGGTGCGCCCCCGGCTCGTCCGAATGGATGAAATCCGCCGCGCTGTCGGTGCCGGTGTGAACGGTGCCGCACGATGACGATCATCGATCGAACCGCGTCGTACGCCAAACAGTTCACCGTCAGCGGCTACGTGCTCAATCCCGCAGAGGACCGAATCCTCCTCATCCATCACAAGAAGCTCGCGAAGTGGCTTCCGCCGGGCGGTCATGTCGACGAGGACGAGACGCCCCAGGCGGCGGTCGTGAGAGAAGTGTTCGAGGAGACCGGCGTGGCAGCCGTGCTGCGCCGCACGCGGGCGTCGACCTCGCCGCGGACGGTCGCACCGAAGCTCAGCTCGACCTCCCGATCAGCATGAGCTATCAGCTCATCCCCGAGCGCCCCGGCGAACCCGCGCACATCCATATGGACATGGCCTTCGTGCTGCACACTTCGGAGCGCGGCGCCCTGTCGCCCGCGGCCGGAGAGGTCCACGACGCGGGCTGGTTCTCGAGCATCGAGATCGACGAGCTCGACACGTTCCCCTCCGTGAAGGTGATCGCGCGAGAGTTGCTCGCTCCGGCGGCTGCGGAAGGGCGCGCGGGCAGCGTGAGCCCGGGGGCATCGCCCGCCGGACCCGATGCCGTGTTCGGCGAGGGGACCAGCCCGGGTCGCGGGTGAACCGCGCTGCGAACGGGAACTCAACCGGACCCGCAGGGCAGAATGGGGTCGTGGTGCACCCGACCGAGCCCGAGACGCGTCGCTCGCGACGCGAGCGATCGGCGGAGGCGCGCCCTCTCCCCTCGCGGCGCGAGCTGCGTGAGCGGGCCGGCGCTTCCGGTTCCGCGGCGAGCGGTGCTGGTGGCGAGGTCGCCTCGGCTTCGTCGGCGGAGGGCCGATCACCGGATGCCGCCGCCCTGTCGGCATCCGTGCGTCTGCCGGCAGCCGTCTACGTCCGCCGCCGCGCCGTTGCGGCCACGGCTGCACTCGCGCTCGTCGGCCTCGTCGTCGCCGGTACCGCCGGCTTCACGTCGGCACTCAGCGGACCGGATGAGGCTCCCGTCGACCCCGTCGCCGCGCTCGTCGGTGACGCCGCGGCGGGCGCGCCCAACGCATCGTCCATTCCTGCGCCCGCGCAGTCCGGCGATGCTGCCGCCGCCCAGCCGGCCGACGATGCGACGACGGATGCCGCGGCCGCGGGCGACATCTGCGGTGATCCCGGATTCCAGCAGGCGCTCGCGTCGGGCTCTGACGCCGACGTCATCGCCGCGGCCGGGGGAGCCGAGCCTTTCCGGGCCGCGATCGCGGGCGGTGCGGCCCCGTGCATCGATCTGCACACGGCCGGCCGCACGTGGGTCGTCGTGAACAAGCTGAACGCGCTCGATCCGATCGACTACTGGCCCGAGCCGCAAGCGCGCGCCGAGGGCGTCGAGCGAACCAGCGGGGGGCACATGCGTGCGGACGTCGCGGCGGCCCTCTCGCAGCTCGCGGCCGCCGCGCAGGCTGAGGGCGCGGGCACAATCGGAGTGAACAGCGGGTTCCGGTCGTACGACTTCCAAGTGTCGACGTACCGCAACTACGTCGGTCAGCTCGGCCAGGGCAACGCCGACCTCACGAGCGCCCGCCCCGGGCACAGCGAGCATCAGACCGGTCTCGCCGTCGATGTGGTCGCATGCGACGGTGGGTGCGGGGCGATCGAACAGTTCGGCGGCACGGCGCAGTCGGACTGGGTCGCCGCCAACGCGCATCGCTTCGGGTTCATCATCCGGTACCCCGATGGCTTCACCGAGACGACCGGGTACGACTACGAGCCCTGGCACCTGCGATATATCGGCCCCGAACTGGCGGCGCTCTACGCCGAGGGCGGCTACCGCACCCTCGAAGACTTCTTCGGGATGCCGCCGGCCCCGACCTACGCCGACTGACACCGCCCGGCGCCATGCGCCCGTTCGTCGACTCGCCAGGTTCTGCGGATGCCGCACCCCCCGCATCCGCACTCTCTGGCGAGTCGACGGAGAGGGGGAACAGAGGGGTCAGGCGGGCGTGCGGCGCCGGGCGAGGGTCGCGACGCCGGCGGCGCGCAGGCGGTCGCCGATCAGGATGCCGAGCCACGTCGCTCCGACGCAGCTGACGATGCAGAGGGCGACGAATCCGATCAGCACGGGCGCGGTCATGCTCCACAGATCGAACGACTGCGCTGCGAACACGGGATACGTCGCGCCGATGATCGCGGCGCCTGCATAGTGCAGCCATGTGTTCCAGCGCCGGTAGAGCGTCGCGAGGAACGGCAGTTCGGGGAAGAACGACCAGTAGAGCATCGTCGCGACCGATCCGATCGTGAAGAACGGGGCAAGCACGAGTCCTGAGATCAGCCCCACGAGCAGCCCCGCTCCCGGGCGTTGCAGCAGCCTGAGGGCGATGACGGCGGGCAGAACCCACAGCCCGGCGATCGCCACCGTTGCGAACGGCACCGTGAGGAACAGGGTCGTCGACGCGACCCACGCGGGCGCGAGCAACGCGCTCGCCGCGACGCCGATCGCGGCGCACGTCAACAGGTATGCCGTCGAGACACGCGCGGCGCGCGACCGGGGTGCCGCGGTCATGCTCGCGTCTCCCGCTCCATCGTGGCTCGGCGTTCATCATCCGGCGCGTGCTCGGATGCCGCCTGGGGCTTCGGGGTCGGCGAGCTCGCGCCCTCGCGCCAGTACCCGACGAAGCTGATCTGTTCCTTCGGGATGCCGTGGTCGGCGACGAGCATCCGCCGGGCGGTGGTCGGCAGCGACTGCTCGCCGACGATGAACGCGTGGAGGGGCTGCGCGGGCAACGCGCCGGGCGCCAATCCGCTCAGCGCTGCGAGGGCGGCTGACCCCGGCTTCGCGTCGGGCGCCCGGACGAGCCAGCGGACCTCGACCCCCGGGGGTGCATCGATCTCGAGCACGTCGTCGCTCGACGGGGCCTCGATGAACGCGGTTCCGGATGCCGTTGCCGGCAGCGAAGCGCAGATGGAGGCGACGGCCGGTGCCCCCGTCTCGTCGGCGACGAGGAGCACATGATCGATGCCTCGCTCGGGGTTGAAGCGCAGCCCCTCGTCGATGATGACGACGCTCTCTCCCTCGTGGGCCTGCGACGCCCAGCGGGAGGCGGGTCCGGCGGTCGGCCCCGAGCCGTGCAGCACGAAGTCGACGTCGATCTCGGCACCGCCCGCCGGCCCCGCCGGCCGGTACGCCCGCACCGAGTAGTTGCGCATGACCGGCCGTTCGCCCTCGGGGATGCGGAGGTACTTCAGGTAGCCGAACAGCTTGTTGGCCTTGGCCGGGATGCGGTCGAGGGCCTCATCGCCGCCGAGCGGCAGGAAAAGGCGGAACCACTGGTCGTAGCCCAGCGGTACGAACCGGTCGATGTCGCCGCGCCCCAAGGTGACCCGCATCCAGTGCGGGGCGAGGCGCTCTGCACGCAGCACCTCCAGACGCACCAGACCGGGCGTCATGGGCTTCACGATGTTGCGGGTCATGCGCAGCATCCTCTCCAGGCTCGACGGGGTGCGGTCGGCATCAGGGGGTCCAGGGGAAGAGGGCGATGAGGATCGCGGCGGAGGCGAGCCAGAAGAGCGCGACGAAGGCGACATCGCGCCGCCGGAACGGCACCAGGTGCCGCTCGGTGCGGTCGCGATGGGCCCCGAAGGCGCGCGCGTCCATCGCGAGCGCGACCCGCTCGGCATGGCGGATGGCGCCGGCCAGCAGCGGAACGACGTAACCGCCCCACCGTGCGATCGCCGAGAACGGTCCCCGCCCGCCATGGGCGCCGCGTACGCGGTGGGCCTGTCGGATGAGGTCGAGCTCGTAGCCGAACCGCGGCACGAACCGGAACGCGGCGAGCGCCGTGTAGCCGACGCGGTAGGGGACGCGCAGCTGCTGGACGGTCGCCCTCACGAGGTCCGGCCCCGTTGTGGTGAGCCCCGCGATGAACGCCAGCGCGGCGATCGCGCCGAGCCGCAACCCGGTCGCCATCCCGGTCTCCAACGCCCCCGCGTGCAGACTCCAGGCGCCGAGCTGAAGCAGCACCGGGGTGTCGGCCACCCGCGCCGCATCGACCCACAGCGACATCCCGGCTCCCACCATCAGGATGCCGATGGGCACGGCGACCGCGAGCAGGAGAACGGTACGCAGCGTCCAACGCGCTCCGACGATGAGCACGCCGTACGCGAGTGCGAGCAGAGCGAGCGGCGTGACGAGATCGCGCGTGAAGATGAGAGCGACCATCGCGGGGACGGGGGCCGCGAGCTTCGCCAGCGGGTTGAGCCGGAACAGCAGCCGACGGGAGGGCGGCGCGGCCGCGTAGGGATCGAGCGCGATGCTCGCCGTCGCGCTCATCGATCGCTCCCCGGCAGATCGCGGAGGCGGGCGATGCCCGACAGCTCGGGGTACCCGTCGAGCCCGTGCAGGGCGCGGCGCAGCGGCGGCATCCGCAGGGCGGCGGAGCGCAGCAGCTCGTCGTCGCCGAGGATGTCGGCGGTCGCTCCGTCGGCGACGATGCGGCCATCTCCGACGACGACGCAGCGCTGGGCGTACTCGCTCACCAGCTGCATGTCGTGGGTGACGACGAGGATCGTCGTGCCGTCGCGGTTGAGGTCGCGCAGCACGTGCAGCAGCTCGTCGGCGCGGGCGCGGTCCTGGCCGAACGTCGGCTCGTCGAGGGCGAGCACGGGTGCGCCGGCGATGAGGGCCGTGCCGACCGACAGTCGGCGCTTCTGACCGCCGGAGAGCAGGAACGGATGCCGGTCGGCGTGCGCCTCGAGGCCGAAGCGGCGCAGCATCCCGTCGACGCGCTCACGCACCTCGTCCTCGGGCGTCCGCTGGCGGCGCAGGCCGTGGGCGAGCTCGTCGAAGACCGTGGGTGCGACGAACTGGTGCTCGGGGTTCTGGAAGACGAACCCGACGCGCTCGGCGACCGCACGAGGGTCCGCCCGACTCGGGTCGAGCCCGCCCACGTCGATGCGCCCGCGCGGACCGCGGACGACGCCGGCGATCGCCTGGATGAGGCTCGTCTTGCCCGCGCCGTTCGCGCCGACGATCGCGACGAACTCGCCGGTCGCGACCTCGAGGTCCACGTCGTGGAGCACTGTCGTCCGACCTCGACGCAGCGTCAGATCGCGCACCGAGACCGCCGGCGTCGGCGCGTGCGCCTGCGCCTGCGCCGGAGAATCGCGCGAGACTCGGACCGAATCGGAGGTTGCCCCCGACGATGCCGCGATGTTCCGATTCTCGCCACCGGATGCCGCGGCCTCGAGCCCCGCGCGCAGCTCGTCCGGCGTCAGGGGGAGTGGGTCGAGCGGATAGCCCGCTTCGCGCAGCCGCAGCGCCGCGATGGTCGACACCGGCAGCCACACGCCGATCGCGTGCAGCTCGGCCGCCCGTTCGCGCAGCACCGCGTCGATCGGACCGTCGGCGATGGTGCGACCGCCATGGTCGAGCACGACGACACGGTCGGTGAAGCCGATCGCCGCGTCGAGATTGTGCTCGACGAGCAGGATCGCCCGGTCGCCCGCGGCAGCGATCTCGCCCAGGGCGCCGTAGACGTCTTCGATGCCCTCGGGGTCGAGGTTCGCGGTGGGCTCGTCGAGCACGAGCAGGGGCGACTCCATCGCGAGCGCGCACGCGATCGCGAGGCGCTGGCGTCCGCCGCCCGAGAGGCGGTCGGGGTTCTCGTGCCGCCGCTCCCAGAGCCCCATCCGGCGCAGCGCCCGCTCGCTCCGCGCGAGGACATCGTCGACGGGCAGCCGCAGGTTCTCGGGGCCGAAGGCCACCTCGTCGAGCAGGGTGCCGGTGACCAGCTGCGCGTCGGGGTCTTGGAAGACCATGCCGACGCGCGTGGTGAGCCGGGGGATCGGGGTGGTCGCGGCATCCTCGCCCGACACGAGCACCGTGCCCTCGGTCGTCGCCGGGATCGACTGCGGGATCAGCCCGTTGAGCGTCAGTGCGACCGTCGACTTGCCCGAACCGCTCGGCCCGAGGAGCAGCACGACCTCACCGGGGGTGACGGAGAACGAGGCGCCGCGGGTAGCTGCGGCATCCGACCCCTCGTACGTCACCGCGAGATCGCGCACGGCGAGCAACGGCGCGGATGCGGTCGCGGCGACCGGCGTTCCCGCCGTGGCGGCACCGGATGCGGCGGATGTCACGGGCGTCCTCGGATCGGATCGGATGCGCTTAGCTTAGCCGACCCTAACTTGGCCCGGAAAGGCCGGCGGGGGTGCTCAGCGACGGGCGACGCCGGCGCGGCGCAGGCCGACGCCGATCCACAGGCCGATGGCCGTCCAGGCGACGGGCCCGAGTACGGCCAGGGCGAGGTAGGTGACCTGAGCCCACAGCGGGAGGGCGCTGAGGTGAGCGGCGAAGAACACCGCGAGGGCGACGACGACGCCGATCACGAGACCCGAGACGAAGAACCGCCAGGGCGCCCACGAGCGATAGCGGACGAGAGCGGCGACGCCCTCCTGCAGGCCTCCGAAAAGCACGGCGGTCCCCAGGAACTGGAACGTGTACGGCGGCGCGACGGCCGACGATGCGAGCGCCGCGATCAGGTGCGTGATGAGCGCGACCCAGGGCAGCCGCAGGGTCTCCTGCGCGACGATTCCGGGCAGCACGTGGATGCCGAGGAGGAAGCCGTAGACGATCGGCAGACCCGTGATGACGGGGACGGCGAGCCATCCCTCGATGCCGCCGAGCAGACCTGTGGCGACGCCGATGGCAGCGCAGACGAGCAGAACGCGCGTCGAAAGGCGGGATGCCGGGGCCACCCGCCCAGCCTATGGGACGCGCGCAGGGCGGTTCCCTCGTGGGCCGTGAGAAATGCCTCGGTCGGGGTGGCGCTTCCGTGACCTGAATGAAAGCCGAGGGTTCCTTGTGTCGGAACTGTGAGCTAGGTTGACTTCACCGCGCGCCGCCGACGCCGCGCGGACTGCTCATCCATCCCCCCACTGGAGCGCACATGGTTCGCACCACCCTGCGAACAGTCGCGGCTGTATCCCTGGCTGCACTGTTCACGAGCTCTGCCGCAACGGCATCCTTTGCTGCAACGGGAGAGGGGGTGAACATCCCGGTTCCGATCGAGAGCGAGAGCGGGCGCTACATCGTCCTGCTCGATGAGGCTCCTGTCGCGACCTACGAGGGCGGCGAGGCCGGCCTCGCGCCGACCAAGCCCGACGAGGGCGAGCGTCTCGACGCCCAGTCCCGCGCCGTCACCGACTACTCCGGCTTCCTCGAGCAGCGTCAAGAAGAGGTCGCGAGCGAGGTCGGCGCGACTCCCGACGCGACCTACCAGACCACCCTCAACGGGTTCGCGGCCCAGCTGAGCGCCGACCAGGCGGGCAAGCTCGCCGCCAAGAAGGGCGTGCTCGGCGTCTTCCCCGACGAGATCCGTCACGTCGACGCCGTGCCCTCGACCGAGTTCCTCGGGCTCGAGGGCGCCGGTGGTGTCTGGGAGAAGGTCGGCGGCATCGATGCGGCGGGCGAAGGCGTCGTCGTCGGCGTCGTCGACACCGGCATCGCGCCCGAGAACCCCGCGTTCGCCGGCGACGCGCTCGGCGCCTCGGCGGGCGACCAGCCCTACCGCGACGGCGACGAGGTCGTGTTCACGAAGGCCGACGGCGGCGAGTTCCGCAGCACGGTCGTCGATCAGGGCGCCGGCACGAAGGATGCCTGGGACCCGTCGCTCCTGAACACCAAGCTCATTGCAGCCCACTACTTCAGCGACGGCGCCGCGGCGAACGGGTTCTCGTTCGCAGACGACCACCTGTCGCCCCGCGACGGCGACGGCCACGGCTCGCACACCGCGAGCACGGCGGCGGGCAATAACGGCGTCGAGGCGTCCGTCGAGGGAGTCGACTTCGGCTCGATCTCCGGCGTCGCACCGGCTGCCAAGGTCGCGTCGTACAAGGCCTGCTACGTCGGGCCCGACCCGCTCGTCACGACTGACGACATCTGCGCGCTGAGCGACCTGCTGGCCGCGATCGACCAGGCCGTCGCCGACGGCGTCGACGTCATCAACTACTCGATCGGCGGCGGCTCGGCCACGACCGTGCTCGCGCCGGAAGACATCTCGTTCTTCAACGCGGCTGCGGCCGGTGTCTTCGTCGCGACGAGCGCCGGCAACTCCGGCCCCGACCCGGTTACGGCCGACCACGCGTCGCCGTGGTACGCCACGGTCGCGGCATCCACGATCCCGACCTGGGAGGGCACCGTCCGGCTCGGCGAGGAGGGCGACACGTCTGCCGCGCAGTTCCCCGGCGCGTCGGTGTCGGTCGGATTCGGCGACACGATCTCGGGCCCGTCGGTCTTCGCGGGCGACGCCGGCCTGGCCGGTGCTGCGACGCCCGAGCTCTGCCTGCTCGGCTCGCTCGATCCGGCCAAGGTCACCGGCAAGATCGTCGTCTGCGACCGCGGATCGAACGCTCGTGTCGAGAAGTCTCAGGCGGTCGAAGAGGCCGGCGGCATCGGCATGATCCTGACCAACGTCACGCCCGCCTCGCTCGACAACGACTTCCACTCGGTTCCCACGGTGCACGTCTCCGACACCGCCCGGCCGGCCGTGCTCGAGTACGTCCAGGGCGGCACCGACCGCGTCGTCACCCTCATCGGCGAGAACGTCACGGGCACCGAGACCCCGGTCCCGCAGGTCGCGGGCTTCTCGAGCCGCGGACCGATGCTCGCCGATGGCAGCGACGTCATCAAGCCCGACATCACCGCTCCCGGTGTCGCGATCCTCGCGGCCACCGAGAACGGCATCGACGAGGACCCGACCTTCGGCATCCTCTCGGGCACCTCGATGTCGTCGCCCCACGTCGCCGGGCTCGCCGCGCTGTACCTCGGCGAGCACCCGCAGGGGACGCCCGCCGAGGTGAAGTCGGCGATGATGACGACCGCGTACAACACCGTGGATGCCGCCGGCGACGCCGTCACCGACCCGTTCACGCAGGGTGCCGGTCACACCGACCCGACGAAGTACTTCGAGCCGGGGCTCCTCTACCTGAACGGTCCGGCCGACTGGGCCGCGTACCTGCAGGGTCTGGGGCTGCGCGACTTCGGCGTCGACCCCATCGACCCGAGCGACCTCAACCTGCCGTCCATCGGCGTCGGTGCGCTCGGCGCGCCGCAGACGGTGACCCGTACGATCACGGCGACCGAGGCCGGGACGTACGAGGCGCAGGCATCCGTTCCCGGTGTCGACGTGCAGGTCTCGCCGTCGTCCGTGACGCTCGGGGCGGGTGAGTCGGCGACGGTCGAGATCACCCTGTCGCGCGTCGACGCTCCGATGGGCGAGTGGGCCACCGGCTTCCTCACCTGGACGGGCGGGGCGAACGACGTGCGCTCGCCGATCGCGGTGTTCCCGGTGCCGGTCGATGCCCCGGAGTCCGTGTCGGGCACCGGTACCACCGGCTCGGTCGACGTCACGGTGGCGCCGTCGCTGACGGGTGAGATCGACCTCGGTCTTTCGGGCCTCGTGCCGCAGGAGCTGCGCGTGAACCCGGACTTCCCCGAGGTGCCCGGACACTCCGGTGACCAGGACTCGTTCTACGACGAGGGTGAGGCCGGCTTCAACACCTACGAGATCGTCGACGTCCCGGAGGGCACGGAGTACGCGCGCTTCGCCGTCGAGACCGAAGCGACCGAGACGACCGACCTCGACATGACCGTGTACCGCGTGGTCAGCCCCGACGACCTGCGCTACTACGAGCAGTGGTCGTCGGCGACGGCATCCGCCAACGAGGCCGTCTCGCTCACCGCACCCACCGCGGGCACCTACCTGGTCAAGGTCAACCGGTACTCGTTCAGCGAGCCCTTCACCTACGACCTCACCACTGCGGTCGTCGCAGCGGGGGCATCGGGCGGCGAGTTCACCGCCACCCCCGATCCGCTGCCGACGGTGCAGGGCGAGAAGGCGACCTACACCCTGTCGTGGGCGGGCCTCGAGCCCGAGACGTCGTACCTCGGCGTCGTTCGCTACGGCGACTCCTCGATCCGGACGATCGTCGAGGTCGAGTCGGGTCAGGGTGCGCCGGTCGCGGTCGTCGCTCCCGAGGTGTCGGGTTCGGCGAAGGTCGGCGGCACGCTGAAGGCGACCGCCGGTGAGTGGGATCCCGCCGAGGTCAGCGTCGCGTACCAGTGGCTTCGCGGTGGTGAGCCCATCGAGGGTGCTACCTCGGCGTCGTACAAAGTGACGCGCGCCGATGTGGGCACCGCCCTGTCGGTGCGGGTCACCGCGACGGCGGAGGGCAACCCCCAGGTCGGAACCGCGGTGTCGAACGAGGTGTTCGTGAAGTTCGCCTCGGCGACGAGCGTTTCGCTCAACCGTTACGTCGGAACGGCCTCGCAGCCCTACGTGGTCTCGGTGAAGGTGACGCCGACCGGCGGCGCCCCCGCGACGGGCACCGTCGACATCTGGGTGAACTCGACCCGGTACAGCGCGGATGTCGTCGACGGCACGGCGCGTGTCGAACTGCCCCGGCAGTCGCGCGGGCTGAAGGTCGTCGTCGCCACCTACAACGGCAGTGACACGGTCGAGGGATCGCTGGGACTCAGCGGCTTCCTCGTGCTGTGGTGATGACCGGCTGACGCGCTGCGGCGCGGACGCGCGGGGCGCGCGGACTTCGGTCCGGGCGCCCCGTCGTCATGTTTCAGGCGGTGCGGGATGCCGCGAGCGTGCGGCCGGCCGTGACGGCATCCCGCTCGGCCGTCGCGCGAAGCTCGGCTGCAGCCTCGGTGAAGGCATCGAGTGCGGGGTTCACGCCGACGAGCGTGAAGGGGCGGTGGACGACCGTGAGGTCGAGCCCCCAGACGTCCTCGAAGACGCGCCGAAGCCACCCGGTGGAGTGGTCCCAGCCCTCTTTGGGGCTGCCGGGCTCGTAGTTGCCGCCCAGCACCGTGACGAGCGTTGCGGGCTTGCCGCGCAACGCCGTTCCCTGGGGGTCGATCCGCGGGTCGGTGTACGCCAGGTCGAACCACGTCTTCACGTGCTGTGAGACGCCGTAGTTGTAGAGCGGCACGGTGAAGAGCAGGGCGTCGGCTGCGATCAGCTCGTCGGCCAGCTGCTCGCGCAGGGCGACTGCGTCGCGCTGACCAGCGGTCTGCTGCTCGGCGGGCGTGAACCCGGCGGTCACGGCATCCCGCCAAGCGGTCGCCGGAACCGGGTCGGCGGCGATGTCGCGGCGCACGACATCACTCGAGGGGTGGGCGGCGAGCCACTCGGCCTCGACGAGGTCGCCCAGCTCACGGCTGGCCGAGGTGGCGGGCAGGATGCTGGCATCCAGACGGAAGAGAGTCATGCGCTTCTCCGATCAGAGGAACTATGAAAAACAAAGCGGCTTCGGGAACGCTAGCACACGTACGATGGAGGCATGACCGAGCCCCACGACGCGCGACAGTGCGACGCCGCGGTGTCGCACGCGTTCTCGGTGCTCGGCAAGCGGTGGAACGGCATGATCGTCGACGTGCTCGGACAGGGCGAGCTCTCGTTCGTCGGTCTGCGTCGGGCCGTCGCCGGCATCAGCGATGCGGTTCTCTCCGACCGGCTCACCGAGCTCTCCGACGTCGGGCTGGTCGTCCGGCGGGTCGAGGCGGGACCGCCGGTCGCGGTCACCTACGCACTGACGGATGCCGGGTCGCGCCTGGTGCCGATCCTGAGTCAGCTCGGCGAGTGGGCCGACGGCAACCTCACGCGGCGCTGAGCGCGTGCCGGAGCCGGCCGGAGAGTAGAACCGTGATCGAAGGCCTGAACCTCCCGGCATCCGTCCGCTCCCGCTCGGCAGATGTCGTCATCCGTCGCGCGACGCCCGATGATCTCGATGCGATCGTGCGGTTGCTGTCGGATGACCCGATCAGCGCGGGGCGTGGTGACGCCGCCCGCGACGAGGACCGCGGTGCGTACGCAGATGCTCTGGAGCGGATCGTCGCGAACCCCGCGAACGAGCTGCTGGTCGCCGTCGACGAGGCCGGTCGAGTCACGGCGACCATGCAACTGACCCTGATCCCCGGGATGGCGCGGCGGGGGAGCACCCGTCTCCTCGTCGAGGCCGTGCGCGTCGCGAGCACCGAACGCTCATCCGGCATCGGCACGGCGCTCATGCGGTGGGTGGTGGATGCCGCGGCGGTCGAGCTCGGCGCCTCTCTCGTGCAGCTGACATCGGATGCCGCGCGCGTCGACGCGCACCGCTTCTACCGCAGGCTCGGCTTCGTCGATTCGCACGTCGGGTTCAAGTACGCCGTGCCTGCCGGGCCGGCACTCTGATCAGGCCGAGGGTCGCAGGTCAGCCATACGTCGACGGCGTCCTCGCTGTCGAGGGCGAAGCCATGCCGCTGGTACAAGCGCCGTGCGGCGCTGCCCTGCAGGACGTTCAGGCGCGTCGGTCCGTCGTGCGGTTCGATGATCACCGACTGCAGGACAGCGCTTCCGATGCCCTGCCCCTGTACGGACGCGGGCAGGTAAAAAGTGCTCGATCCAGCGGGTCGCGTCGTCTGAGCGGGTCGTGATGCATCCGGCATCCGTCCCGTCGATCAGGGCTACTCGGCCTCCTTGGCCGGAGTCCAGGCGTAGTAGGTACCGTCGCTTTCCGCCACCGCCCACTCGCCGCAGACCGCGACGCGGTCGATCGCGTAGACATCGGGCCCGGACGTGATCTCCATGGTGGGGGCCGAGAGGCGCTCGACCTCGGCGCAGTCCGCCGCAAGGCCGGTCTCGCTCGAGAACACGATCGACTCGGCTTCAGCTCGGGTCGAGACGACGCGCGTGAGTTCGCGTGCGTCGGCGGGCAGCCACGCGGGAGCCTCGCCGCGTGCCTGCGCGAACTCCTTCGCTGTCGCGTAAGTGCTCTCGGCGCGCCCGTAGGCGACGTTGTCGACGGCGGCGCAACCGGACAGCGTCAGCAGGATGGCTGCCATGCCGAGCGCGGCGGCGCCGGGTGGGAGGTCGCGGGGAAGGCGGGGCTTCGTCATGAGACCGACGCTACGGACCCCTGCGGTCTGCGTCGTCGCTCGGTTGGATGACCACGCATCAGCCTCGCGGATGACGTCGTGCCCCGCGCCCGGCTGTGAGGCTGGCGACTATCTCCACTCGCCTTCCCAGGTGTAGAGATCGGCGGTGACGGCGTACTCGCGAAGCTGCGCGATCTTGCCGTCGCGCTGGGCCGCGATCGTCGCCCCCAGGAGCGTCCGGGCCTCACCGTCCTGGTGGTACTCGAACCGCCACTCCGCCACGAGCAGATCTCCGGCCTGGGCTTCGTTCGTGATCGTCCAGTCGAGAACGCGCGACCCCTCCTCGTTCCACTTCTCGCACCACTCCCGCACGCGCTCCCGGCCGTAGTACACCGGACCGAAGCTCTCGGTGATCACGACATCCTCCGTGACGGTCTCGACGATCCGCTCGGTGTCATTGGTCTTCCAGGCTGCGATGTAGTCGGTGAGAGCGCTCATCCGACCATTCAACAACCGCGCTTCGCCCGCGGGCACCCGGGCGCAGTTTGCGCCCATAGCGAAGGTGACCCCTTCGCGCCGGCCGGTGCCTGTTGACTGGCGGGCATGAGACGGACTCTGGTGCTGGGCGGAACCGGATGGCTGGGGCGCGAGATCGCGCGACAGGCGCGCGACAGCGGAGCCGAGGTGGTCTGCCTGGCGCGCGGCGAGTCCGGATCGGCGCCGGATGGTGTGCAGCTCGTGCGCGCCGACCGATCGCTCGCCGGGGCTTACGAGGGTCTCGGGGGTGAATGGGATGACGTTGTCGAGCTCGCCTCCGAGCCGCAGCTCGTCGCGTCCGCTCTGAAGGCGCTCGCCGCCCGAGCGGCGCACTGGACTCTCGTCTCGACCGTGTCGGTATACGCGGACAACAGCACGCCGGGCGCCGACGAAACGGCGCAGCTGGTCGAACCGCAGAACCTCGCCGACTATCCCGACGCGAAAGCGGCCGCCGAACGGGCCTCCGCGGCAGCGCTCGGTGATCGCCTGCTCATCGCCCGGCCCGGTTTGATCGCGGGTCCGGGTGATCCGAGCGACCGCCTCGGCTACTGGCCGGCTCGGCTGCACCTCGGTGGCGACGTGCTCGCTCCGACGATGAGCCAGCGATTCGTCCAGTTCATCGACGTCGAGGACCTCGCGGACTGGATCGTCAGCGCGGGTGCGGCCGGGATCACCGGCGTCGTCAACGCCGTCGGTGAGGCCCACACGATGCATGACTTCTTTCGTGCCGCGCGGTCGGTCGCCGGGTTCGACGGCGAACTCATCACGGTTGACGACGGAGAGCTCCTCGCTCTCGACGTGCACTATTGGGCCGGCCCCCGGTCTCTCCCGTTGTGGCTGCCGATCGAGGCCGTGGGCTTCGCTCAGCGAGATGGAAGTGCCTTCGTTGCTACAGGAGGTCGGTCGCGACCGCTCGCAGACACCCTGACCCGTGTGCTCACGGACGAGATTTCGCGCGGCCTCGACCGGGCCCGGCGCTCCGGGCTGACGACGGACGAGGAGCAGGAGGTCCTCGCCGCGGTCCGCTAGACCATTCACTTCTCCTGGCGCGCGGCCGAAGCTGTCGGCGACGACTTCTCTCTGCCGTGCAACGTTCGACCGAGGTCCGGCCATGTACGTGGTGAGCACCGAGGAGGAATCCATGGACACATCGATTGATGACCTGTTGCGGGCAAGTGCCCCGCGCCGCGTATCAACGGACGGAATGGTCGCAGCTGAAGTAGAACGCGTCGGGATCGCAGCGCGCATTCATGCCGCGCGTCGGCGGCGTGTCCGCCGGCTGTCGTGGGTCGCTGTGCCGGTGCTCGCCTTGCCGGGAATCGCGCTCGCGTCTACAGCCGGCACCGACCCGCGAATGATCCCAGACTTCGAGATCCCCGTCTCATACGTCACCGACACCGGTCGTAAGATCTCTTGCTCGATCGGGCTCTTCAACGGCGAACTCGACCACGTCGAGACCAACACGAAGGCCGTCGAGTACATCGCGGCTCAGAACTGGGATGGTGTCGGCCAGAAGATCTACGAGGAGGCTCTCAAGCGCGACGCGGCCGGTGACTTCGCGCCGTTCTTCGGGGCGGCTCAGGATGTGATCTTCGCCGGGGCCGACGTTCACATCCTGCCCGGCGACGGTGGTGTCGGCACCGACACCGACTGCACGGGACAGCTGCATTGACGGGCGCATCTGAGCCCGCCCCGACGAACGACCAGCGCGTCGCCCAGCTCGTGAAGGATCACGCCGGTGCACTCCTCGACTACTTCGTCCGGCGTGTGCCCGATCGCGAAGATGCCGCAGACCTGTTGGGTGAAACCCTCGTCGTTGTGTGGCGCAAGGCGCGGTCGGTTCCCTCCGATGCCGTCGAGGCGCGGATGTGGATGTTCGGTATCGCTCGCCGCGTTCTCTCTCAAGGCTGGCGGTCACATGCGCGTCGGCATGCGCTCACGAACAAGCTCGCACGACACCTCGCAGAGTTGGCGCCGGTCGAGGAACAGGATCATGCCGCCGATGTGCGCGCCGCGCTCACCAAGCTCCAGGTGGTCGATCAGGAGATCATCCGCCTCGTCTACTGGGATGGATTCACGCTGGTGGAGGCCGCGCGGCACCTGGGAATGAACGCCGCCACGGTGCGCAGCCGACACGCGAGGGCGAGGTCGATGCTGCAGACGCTCCTGCACACCGAACGCGTCTGACGGGCCGCGTCTGGTGGAAGGCGGACAACCGCTTCGATAGCCCATCGCGAAAACCGAGACCGCTACAGTCCGAGCATGAAGACGGGGGCACTCATCATTCGCAGCTGCGTCAGCATGCTCGCCATCGGGCTCATGCTCGTCGCGGCGAAGTTCTTGATGGCTGGCCTGTGGGTCCCCGGCCTAGCGGCCCTGGCGCTCGCGGCTCCTCTCGCCATCTGGTTCTGGCAAGCGAGCAAGCGGGCCCTCGCCGATGAAGCCCTCCGAGCATCGGAGGACTATGACGCCACCGACCGCGATACCTGACCCGCGCGACCTGAACCAGCCGGCACATCCATCAGCGGATGGGTCAGAGCCGCCGGCGGCGGGGCGTCAGCCGCACGTGCGGCAGCGGCGGCGCGGGGATGCGCTCGTCGCCGTGGCCGGCGACGTGACCGAATCGATCGGATGCCGCTTCCCACTCCTCGCGCGCGACCTCGATCTCGTCGTGGCTGCGGCCGACGAAGTTCCACCACATGACGATCTCATCGCCGAACGGCTCGCCGCCCAGGAGGAACACCGTCGCCTCCTCCTCGCCGGCGGTCAGGCGGATGCCACGACGACCGTCACCGAGGTAGAGCAGGGCGCCGGGTGCGACGGCACCCTGCGCCCCAGCATCCGCGTCTGCCTCGGCCTCGGCCGCCGCATCCGTGCCGTCGACCCGGACCGATCCGAAGACCGGTACGACGGCGTATTCCCACGCGGTCTCGAGGGGTAGGTCGACGACCGACCCGGCGGGCAGCCGCAGCTCGGCGCCGACGATCGGCGTGTGCATCGTCGCGGGCGAGACGCGTCCGGCGAGTTCGCCGACGACGACCGTCGCCGTGGCCCCGCCACCGAGGTCGAGCTCGGGCAGGTCGACGTGACGCTCGAAGTCGGGGGAGCCGTGGCGGCGCTCCTCGGGGAGGGCAACCCACAGCTGCAGCGCGTCGAGGGGGACGGGCTCGTCGCCGACTGAATACTCGGAGTGGGCGATGCCGGCACCGCTGGTCATGATGTTCAGTGCGCCGCGCTCGATGACGACATCGCTGCCGAGCGTGTCACGGTGGTGCACCTCGCCGGCGAGTGGCCAGGTGACGGTCTGCAGTCCGATGTGCGGATGCGGCTCAACCCGCATCCGCGTGCGCTGCGGGCCGAAGCGGTCGAGGAAGCACCACGCGCCGACGAGCGGCAGATCGCGCTGTGGCAGAAAGCGGTATACCGACATAGCCCGCACGCCGCCGAGCGGCACCTCCCGCGCCTCGAGCAGCGCCCGTCGGGGACCGGGGGAACCCGTCCCCGGGTCTTCGTCGACGGGCGCCGTCTCGGCGTCGAAGCGGGTCACGCCGACGGTTCCGCCGGGGCAGCGGCGTCGGCGGCATCCTCGTCGCGCCACTCGATCTTCAGGCCGGGAACCTCGTTCTCACGAAGGAACTTCACGATGAACGGGCACTCGGGAACGACGGTCTCGCCACGGCGCGCGACGTCGGCGAGCGCATCGGCGGCCAGCGCTTTGCCGAGGCCGCGCCCGCCGAAGGCCTTATCGACCTCGGTGTGATCGAACACCAGGCGCCCCTCGTCGTCACGCCGGAAGGCGGCGAAACCGGCGGCCACGTCTCCGACGTGGAGATCGTAGCGGTCCTGCTCGTCGTTGCGGATCACGGTGGGGGTCTCGTCGGTCATGGTGATCTCCTCTCGATCACCTCCACGGTAAGGCCGGTCGAGACCATTACGACCGAACACCGGAATCGCCGGGGTGCGTCCGCCTAAGCTGGGAAAACGCAATGAAGCGCCTTCCCCCAGGAGAACCGATGTCTCGATCATCGTCCGGGATCGTCACCGATCCGAAACTGCCGCCAGTCGCCGTCTCCGACGAGCAGCACCGCGCCGCCGCCCGGTGGACACCGCTCAAGGTCGTGATCTGGATCGCGATCGCGCTGCTCGGCGGGCTCGCATGGGTCATGCTCGCCGTCGTCCGCGGCGAGACGGTGAACGCGATCTGGTTCGTCTTCGCCGCCGTCTGCACGTACCTCATCGGCTACCGCTTCTACTCGAAGGTGATCGAGCGCTACCTGCTGCGGCCCGACGACCGGCGTGCGACGCCCGCCGAGGTCAAGCAGGACGGCAAGGACTACGTGCCGACCGACCGCCGCGTGCTCTACGGCCACCACTTCGCGGCCATCGCCGGCGCCGGTCCGCTCGTCGGCCCGGTGCTCGCGGCGCAGATGGGATTCCTCCCCGGGACGATCTGGATCATCGTCGGGGTCGTCGTCGCGGGCGCCGTGCAGGACTACACCGTGCTCTTCTTCTCGATGCGCCGGGGCGGCCGGACGATCGGGCAGATGGCCCGTCAGGAGCTCGGGCGCATCGGCGGGACCGCCGCGATCGTGGCATCCCTGCTCATCATGCTGATCATCGTCGCGATCCTCGCGCTCGTCGTGGTGAACGCGCTCGGCGAGAGCCCGTGGGGCGTCTTCTCGGTGTCGATGACGATCCCGATCGCGCTCTTCATGGGCGTCTACCTGCGCTACCTCCGGCCCGGCAAGGTCACCGAGGTGTCGATCATCGGGTTCGTGCTGCTGATGGGCGCGATCATCGCGGGCGGATGGGTCGCCGACACCGCCTGGGGGCAGGAGATCTTCCACCTCGACCGCACGGTCATCGCGTGGGGCATCATCATCTACGGCTTCATCGCCGCGGTGCTGCCGGTGTGGCTGTTGCTCGCTCCGCGCGACTACCTCTCGACGTTCATGAAGATCGGCGTCATCGTCATGCTCGCCGGGGCGATCGTGCTCGTCCGCCCCGAGATCTCGGTGCCGGCGGTCACCATCTTCGGTGAGAACGGACTGGGTCCGGTGTTCGCCGGCCCGCTCTTCCCGTTCCTGTTCGTCACGATCGCCTGTGGCGCGCTCTCGGGATTCCACGCGCTCATCGCCTCGGGGACGACGCCGAAGCTCGTCGAGAAGGAGCGCCAGACGCGCTTCATCGGCTACGGCGGCATGCTCATGGAGTCGTTCGTCGCGATCATGGCGCTCGTCGCCGCGATCTCGATCGACCAGGGCATCTACTTCGCCATGAACGCTCCTTCGGCCGCGACCGGCGGCACCGTCGAAGGCGCGGTCGCCTTCGTCAACTCGCTCGGTCTCACCGGGGTCGAGATCACGCCCGACCTGCTGATCTCGACGGCGGCCGACGTCGGCGAGGAGTCGATCGTCTCGCGCACCGGCGGCGCGCCGACTCTCGCGCTCGGGCTCGCGCACATCATGCAGCAGGCCCTCGGCGGCCAGGCGATGATGTCGTTCTGGTACCACTTCGCGATCATGTTCGAGGCGCTGTTCATCCTGACGGCGGTGGATGCCGGAACCCGCGTCGCCCGCTTCATGCTGCAGGACTCCATCGGCGCCTGGATCCCGAGATTCCGCGACGTGTCGTGGCGTCCGGGTGTCTGGATCACCACGGCCATTATGGTCGCCGGGTGGGGCGCCATCCTGATCCTCGGCGTCACCGACCCGCTCGGCGGCATCAACACCTTCTTCCCGCTGTTCGGCATCGCCAACCAGCTGCTCGCGGCGATCGCGCTCGCCGTCGTCCTCGCGATCGTCGCGAAGCGCGGGCGCTCGTACGTGAAGTGGATCTGGATCATCGCCGTCCCGCTGGCCTTCACCGCGGTCGTGACGATCACGGCCTCGGCGTACAAGATCTTCTCGCCGGTGCCGGCGATCGGCTATTGGGCGAACCACTTCCGCTACCGCGATGCCCTCGCCTCGGGAGACGCGAGCCTGGGGCCGGTTGCGACGGTGGAGGCGGTCATCCGCAACACGGGGGTGCAGGGCACGCTGTCGATCATCTTCGTCGTCCTCGCGATCATCGTGATCGTCTCGGCCGTGATCGTCGCGGTGCGAGCCATCGTGCGCGGCGGGGGAGATGACACCGAAGACCCCGCCGTCCCGTCTCGCCGCTTCGCGCCCGCCGGACTCATCCCCACCGCCCCCGAGCGCGAGCTCGAGAAGGAGTGGGAGCCGCTCCTCGCCGAGGAGCGGGCTGAGACCGCTCGCCGGGGGCACTGACCGATGGCGCTCGCGCACAACTCCTCAGAATCGGGGCCTCGCGGGCCGCGAACCGCTGTTTCCGCGCCGCCGCGCCCCGGATCGAAGGAGTTGTGCGCGCGCGCCGGTCGGGCCGTCCTCCGCGCCGCGCGTGCGCTGCACTGGTACGTCACCTCGCTCATGGGTGACAACGCGTACGCGACGTACCTCGCCCACCAGCGCCGGACGCACCCGGACACCCCGCCCCTCACCGAGCGGCAGTTCTGGCGCCAGCGCATGGACGACCAGGACCGCAACCCGGGTGCGCGCTGCTGTTGACCGGGTGACCATGGAGGGGTGACCCGCACTCCCTCCTCCTCGCGCGCCGCCCGTTCCGCGTTCGCCGCCGCCCTGGTCGGGGTGCTGGCGCTCGCCGTCGGCTGCGCCCCCGAGCCCGCACCGGCCGACCCGACGACGTCCGCCCCGAGCCCGACCGCGACGGCTCCGGCACCCCCGACTCCCACAGCCTCCCCCGACCCCGCCGCGGCCCTCGGGCTCGAAGGGTGCGTCGGTCAGATGCTCATGGTGGGCACGCCGGTCGACACGGTCTCGCCGGATGCCGCAGCCGCGATCCGCGACCGCGGCGTGGGCGGCCTCTTCCTCCACGGCCGCTCGAGCTCGGGCGTCGAGGCCACGGCGGCCCTCGTCGCGCAGTTCCGCGACCTCGCCATCGACGGATCACCGAAGCTCTGGGTCGCGACCGACCAGGAGGGCGGCGAGGTGCAGGTGCTGAGCGGACCCGGGTTCGACGAGATCCCCTACGCCATCCGGCAGGCCGACCTCGGCCGCGACGCGCTCCGCACGGCCGCCACCGCCTGGGGCGGGCAGCTGGCCGCCGCGGGCATCGACGTCAATCTCGCCCCCGTGGCCGACATCGTCACGAGCGCCGAGACCCGCTTGAACAACCCGCCCATCGGCGCGCTCGGGCGGCAGTACGGCTACGACGAGCAGGCCGTCGCCGCGGGCGCCGGCGCATTCGCAGACGGAATGCGCGCATCGGGCGTGCTGCCGACGTTCAAGCACTTCCCCGGGCTCGGCCGGGTGGATGCCAACACCGACTACACCGCCGAAGTGCTCGACAGCGTGGTCTCGGCGGACTCGCCGGATGTCGACGTGTACCGCGAGCTCACGGCATCCGGTCCGTCGCTCGTCATGGTCGGCACGGCGCGGTATCAGCACATCGATCCGGATCACCCGGCCGCGTTCTCTCCGGCGGTGCTCGACCTGCTGCGCGATCGCGTCGGTTTCGACGGCGTCGTGATCACCGATGACCTCTCGGCCGCGGCGGCAGCGGAGATCGTCGCCCCCGGCGATCGGGCCGTCGAGGCGCTGTCGGCCGGGGTCGACATCGTGCTGGCGTCGGCCGATCCGACGGTGCTCCCCGCGATGTACGACGCGGTGCTCGCCCGGGCGCAGTCCGATCCGGCGTTCGCCGCGCGAGTCGACGAGTCGTGCGGCCGGGTGCTCGAGGCGAAGGATGCCGGCACGGCCGGGTGATCGGCGTGCGACGCAACGGCCGTGGGCCGCAGGTCGACGCGGCGGCCACCGCTCCGCGGGCGTAGGGCAGACTCGAGGGATGACCTCCGCGCCGCTGCTCGACCTCATCGGCCCGGATCCCTCCGACGACGCCATCTACGACGCGTTCACGACGTGGGCGGAAGGGCGGGGCCTCACCCTCTACCCGGCGCAGGACGAAGCGGTCATCGAGCTCGTCTCGGGGGCGAACGTGGTGCTGGCCACGCCGACGGGCACGGGCAAGTCGCTCGTCGCGGTCGCGGCGCACGCGACATCCGTCGCCCGTGGTGGACGCACGTACTACACGGCTCCGATCAAGGCGCTCGTGAGCGAGAAGTTCTTCGCGCTCGTCGAGATCTTCGGGGCCGAGAGGGTCGGCATGGTGACGGGCGACTCGTCGGTCAACCCCGAGGCGCCGATCATCTGCTGCACGGCCGAGATCCTCGCGAACCTGGCCCTGCGCGAGGGAGCCGACGCCGACGTCGGCCAGGTCGTCATGGACGAGTTCCACTTCTACGGCGACCCCGATCGCGGCTGGGCGTGGCAGGTGCCGCTGCTCACGCTGCCGCGCGCGCAGTTCCTGCTGATGTCGGCCACGCTCGGCGACGTGACCGACCTCGCCGACGACCTCTCACGTCGTACGGGCCGGCGGACCGCTCTTGTCACCGGCGTCGAGCGGCCGGTGCCGCTGCACTTCTCGTACGAGCGGCGCCCCGTGCACGACGTGCTCGAGCGGCTGCTCGAGGAGCGCGAGACCCCGGTGTACATCGTGCATTTCTCGCAGGCCGCCGCGCTCGAGCGTGCGCAGGCGCTGTCGAGCGTGAAGATCACGACGCGCGAGCAGCGGGATGCCATCGCCGAGGCGATCGGCGGATTCCGCTTCACGACCGGCTTCGGCAAGACCCTCTCGCGCCTCGTGCGGGCGGGCATCGGCGTGCACCACGCCGGAATGCTGCCGCGCTACCGGCGCCTCGTCGAGACGCTCGCACAGCGCGGGCTGCTCAAGGTCATCTGCGGCACCGACACGCTCGGGGTGGGCATCAACGTCCCGATCCGCACGGTCGTCATCACCGCGCTGTCGAAGTACGACGGGACCCGGATGCGGCAGCTCACGGCCCGCGAGTTCCACCAGGTCGCGGGCCGTGCGGGTCGCGCCGGGTTCGACCCGCACGGCAACGTCGTGGTCATGGCGCCGGAGTGGGAGATCGAGAACGCCGTCGCGCTCGCGAAGGCCGGAGACGACCCCGCCAAGCGCAAGAAGATCGTGCGCAAGAAAGCGCCCACCGGCGTCGTCAACTGGGGCGAGGGGTCGTTCGAGCGGCTCGTCGAGGCGCAGCCCGAGCCCCTCACGCCACAGCTGCAGCTGTCGGCCGCGATGCTGCTCAACGTCATCGGCCGCGGGGGTGACGTGTTCGGCAACGTCCGCTCGCTCGTCTTCGACAACCACGAGCCTCGCGCCCGTCAGTATGCCCTCGCCCGCCGGGCCCTCGCGATCTTCCGCACCCTGGTCGCCGCCGGCATCGTCGAGGTCGTGCGCCCCGCGTCTTCTGCTTCTCCGGCCGAGTCGACGATCAGGCTCACCGTCGATCTGCAGCCGAACTTCGCGCTCAACCAGCCGCTGTCGCCGTTCGCGCTCGCAGCGATCGAGCTGCTGTCGCCCGATGATGCCGAGACCGGCACCGGGCACTACGCGCTCGACGTCGTGAGCGTGATCGAGGCGACGCTCGACGACCCGCGCGCGATCCTGTCGCAGCAGGAGTACAAGGCGCGCGGCGAGGCGGTCGGCGCGATGAAGCGCGATGGCATCGAGTACGACGAGCGGATGGCGCTGCTCGAGGAGATCACCTGGCCCAAGCCCCTCGCCGACCTGCTCGCCCAGGCGTTCGAGACCTTCGCGTCGAGCCAGCCGTGGGTGCGCGACTTCGAGCTGTCGCCGAAGTCGGTCGTGCGCGACATGTTCGAGCGGGCGATGTCGTTCGGCGAGTTCGTGTCGTTCTACCAACTGGGTCGCAGCGAGGGCCTCGTGCTGCGCTACCTCAGTGACGCGTACCGGGCGATCCGCCAGACGGTGCCCGCCGAGGCCCGCACCGACGACCTCATGGACCTCATCGAGTGGCTCGGCGAGCTCGTGCGCCAGGTCGACTCGAGCCTCGTCGACGAATGGGAGTCGCTCGCGCACCCCACCGACGACCCCGACGCTCCCGTCGTTCCGCCCGCGCCGCCGTCGGTGCTGGCGAACCGGCGCGCGTTCACGGTGCTGGTGCGCAACGATATGTTCCGCCGGGTACAGCTCGCCGCGCTGCAGGACGACGAAGCGCTCGAAGCCCTCGACCCCGAGGTCGACTGGCCGGAGGTCCTCGACCGCTACTACGACGACCACGACGAGGTCCTCACCGGGGGTGCCGCGCGCTCGCCGTCGCTCTGCGTGATCGACGAGTCCGCGGCCCGCGACGGACTCTGGCGCGTCGAGCAGGTCATCGACGACCCCGCCGGAGACCACGACTGGCGCATCCGGGCCGAGGTCGACCTGGAGCAGTCCGTCGAGGCAGGCACGGCGGTTGTGCGCGTGACCGAGGTCGTCCGCCTCTGACTCCGGGACGTGAATGGCCGGGCCATGCCGGATGTCGCGGGCCTGGGGCAGGATGAGCCGGTGGCCACACATCTCGGGTTCCTGCGGGCGATCAACCTCGGCGCGACGCGCGTCTTCCCGAAGGACGACATCCGCCGCGTGACCGAGGCCGTCGGCTTCGAGGACGTCGCGACGCACATCAACACCGGCAACATCCGCTTCGACACTCGCATGCGCTCCCGCGCGAAGATCGAGCAGACGCTCGAGCGGGCATACGCGGCCGATCGAGGGTTCGAGGTTCCGGCGATCACGTTCCGCGCCGACGAGTTCGCCGCGCTCGCCGCCGAGGCACTCGCCCTGAGCGAGGCGAACCCCGGCCTGGCCCGCCATTACGTCTACCTGCTCAAGGACGAGCTCGACGCCGACACGGCCGCCCGGGTCGAAGCGCTCGCGACCGCCGCGGGCCGCATGCTGGTCCGCGGCCGCGCGGTCCACGCGCTCCTGCAACCCGGGTATCAGGACGGGACGGTCGATCCCCTGGGCGCGGCGAAGCTCCTCGGCATCGCGACCAACCGCAACCTCAACGTCGTCATGACGCTCGCCGAACGGTGGTGCTGACGAGGCGGGAGGTGACCCCGCCTGTGAACGCACGGAGCGGGCTGTCGGATGCCGCGGCTATCGTGAATCGAGTGAGTCGAGAGCAGCAGTCCTGGGATGCCGATCCCTACGCCGACCTCGACTGGAACCCCGACGAGTTCGCACCGCCCGAGGATTTCGACGCGCCGCCGCCGCCCGAGTTCGACGGATACGGCGCTGCCGTCGCTCGCGCCACCCGCGACCGCGCATCCGCCGGCGCCGCGCCGCCGCGTGCCGCGCCGCCGCGTGCCGTGCCGAACGCGGCCCCCGCCGCCGTCCTCTCGCTCGAGCGTCGCGATTTCACCGGCGCCGACCCGCGCGCCGTGCTCAAGGAGGTCTTCGGCTACGACGACTTCCGCGGCGACCAGGGCGACATCGTCTCGCACGTCATCGGCGGCGGGGATGCCGTCGTGCTCATGCCCACCGGCGGCGGCAAGTCGATCACCTACCAGGTGCCCGCGCTCGTGCGCCCGGGAACGGGACTCGTCGTCAGCCCGCTCATCGCGCTCATGCACGACCAGGTCGATGCGCTGATCGCCAACGGCGTGCGGGCGGCCTACCTCAACTCCACACAGTCTCCGGGTGAGCGCGCCGGTGTCGAGCAGGCGTACCTCGCGGGTCAGCTCGACCTGCTCTACGTCGCCCCCGAGCGTCTGAGCGTGCCGCAGACGACGCAGCTGCTCCAGCGGGGCGCCCTGAGCGTCATCGCGATCGACGAGGCGCACTGCGTCTCGCAGTGGGGCCACGATTTCCGTCCCGATTACCTCGCCCTCGGCGACCTCGACGAGCGGTTCCCCGGGGTGCCGCGGATGGCGCTCACCGCCACTGCGACCCGCGCGACGCACCAGGAGCTCACCGAGCGGCTGCGCCTGCCGCAGGCGCGGCACTTCGTCGCGAGCTTCGACCGACCCAACATCCAGTACCGCATCGAGCCGAAGGTCGATCCGCGGCGGCAGCTCGTCACCTTCATCCGCTCGATGCCCGAGGGATCCGCCGGCATCGTGTACGCGCTCAGCCGCAAGTCGGTCGAGCAGACCGCCGACTACCTCGCCGCACAGGGTCTCGACGCCCTGCCGTACCACGCGGGTCTTCCGGCCGAGATGCGCGCCAAGCACCAGTCGCGGTTCCTCCGCGAAGACGGTGTCGTCATGGTTGCCACGATCGCGTTCGGCATGGGCATCGACAAGCCCGACGTCCGGTTCGTGGCTCACATCGATCTGCCGAAGTCTGTCGAGGGGTACTACCAGGAGACCGGGCGCGCCGGACGCGACGGCGAAGCGTCGATCGCCTGGATGGCCTACGGCCTGGGGGATGTCGTGCAGCAGCGGCGCCTCATCGATCAGAGCCCCGGCGACCGCACGTTCAAGATGCGCATGGGGCAGCACCTCGACGCGATGCTCGCCCTCTGCGAGACGGTCGCGTGCCGTCGGCGGAACCTGCTCGGCTACTTCGGCCAGGACTCCGAGCCGTGCGGCAACTGCGACACCTGCCTCACGCCGCCCGACACGTGGGACGGCCTGATCCCGGCGCAGAAGCTGCTCTCGACGATCGTGCGGCTGCAGCGCGAGCGCAACCAGTCGTTCGGCGCCGGCCACCTCGTCGACATCCTGCGCGGAGCGTCGACCGAGCGCATCCGGCAGCAGCGTCATGACGAACTCGCGACGTACGGCCTCGGCTCCGATCTGTCAGACCAGGACTGGCGCAGTGTCATCCGGCAGCTGCTCGCCCGCGGCATCCTCGTCGCTCGCGGCGAGTACGGCGTGCTCGCGGTCGGCGAGGCCGGAGCGCCGGTGCTCAAGGGCGAGGCTAACGTCCCCCTGCGCCGCGACGTGCTCGGGCGGGGCCAGAACAGCGGCGGCTCTCGCGTGCGCAAGTCGGCCGCGGTCGAGCAGGTCGCCGAGAGCGATCGCGACCTGTTCGAGGCGCTGCGTGCCTGGCGTGCCGAACAGGCGCGCGAGCAGGGCGTTCCGGCCTACATCGTCTTCGGTGACGCGACGCTGCGCGCGCTCGCCGATCGCCGGCCGCGCACCTCGGCCGACCTCGAGGGCATCACCGGCATCGGAGCCAAGAAGCGCGAGGCCTACGGCGACGCGGTGCTCGCCGTCGTGGCATCCCACTGACGACGAGCACCGCGCTTCGCCGGCTCCCGCCGCGGCTACTTGATCGAGCCGCGCATCACCCCGGAGATCACCCAGCGCTGCGAGAAGATGTAGATGATGAGCAGCGGCGCCATCGCCATGAGGTACGAGGCGAAGGCCACGGTGTAGTCGGTGTTGTACTGCCCCTGGAACACGTACTGCGCGAGCGACAGCGTGCGGTCTGAGGGCGATGTCAGCACGACCAGCGGCATGATGAAATCGTTCCAGGCCCAGACGCACGTCAGGATGCCGACGGTGGCGTTCATCGGCATGAGCAGCGGAAAGACGATTTGCCGGAACACGCGCCACGTCGAGGCGCCGTCCATCCGCGCCGCCTCTTCGAGCTCGATGGGGATCGAGCGGATGAACGCGGTGTAGATGAAGATGTTCAGACTCAGGCCGTAGATCGTGTAGAGGACGATCATGCCGCCGGGGTTGTCGAGCCCGAGCAGCGACGTCTGCTTCACCAGGGGCAGCATGATGATCGGGAACGGCACGAACAGCGCGGCCAGCAGGTAGTAGAACACGCCCTTGAAGAACGGGCGGTGCAGGTTTCGGGCGAGCGCGTAGGCGACCAGCGAGCTCGTGAACAGTGTGAACACGACCGAGCCCACGGTGATGATGGCGGTGTTCAGCAGCGCCTGCGGGAAGTCGGTGCGCTCCCACGCGACGGCGAAGTTGTCCCAGTTGATCGGCCACGGCAGCTCGAACCCGGTGCCGTCGGCGAGCTGCGCCGGCGTCTTGAGGGCGACGGCGACGGCGAGGTACAGCGGGATGATGACCGTGAGCGAGCACACCGCGATGAGCGCGGTCGCCCACCAGTTCGTGGGGCGGGTGTCTCCGGGGTCGCCACCGCCGCGACGACGGCGGGGGACGACGACGGCGGTGGTGGCGGGGCCGGCCTCGACCGGGGTGGAGGTGGAGCTGGACATCAGAAGTCGGCCTCTCTGCGCTGAAGGACCCGGAATTGGAGCAGCGAAACGATCGTGATGACGATGAAGAAGATCACGGCGTTGGCGGTCTGGTAGGCGAACTCGCCGCCCGTGAAGCCGCCGCGGAAGATCAGCATCGTCACCGACTCGGTCGAGGTTCCCGGGCCGCCGTTGGTGAGGGCGATGATCGGGTCGAACACCTGCAGAAAGCCCTTCAGGCTGAGCACGACGTTGATGGTGAAGAAGGCGCTGATCAGGGGGAAGGTGATCGAGCGGAACTGGCGGGCCGGGGTGGCGCCGTCGATGGATGCCGCCTCGTAGATGTCGGCGGGGATGGTCTGCAGCCCCGCCAGGTAGATGATGATCGAGAAGGCGCAGGCCTGCCAGACAGCCAGCACGACGATCGCCGTCCACGCCCAGTCGGGGTTGGTGAGGATGTTGTCGCGGAACAGCGGGATGCCCGCGAGGATCTTCGGCAGCGAGTTCGAGAACACGAACTGGAACACGTAGCCCACGACCAGCACCGCGAGGATGTACGGCACGAAGTACACGCCGCGCCAGAAGTTCCGGGCTCGGATCTTGGCGTTGAGGCCGAGCGCGATCGCGAGCGAGATGGCGTTGGTGAGCACCGTGGCCACGATCGCGAACAGGAACGAGAAGGTGTAGGCCTGCAGGACGCGGTCGTCTCGGAAGATGTTGACGTAATTCGCGATGCCGACGAAGTCCCACGTGCCGTAGCCGGCATAGTTCGTAAAGCTGAAGAACACGCCGATGATGACCGGCAGGGTGTGGAACGCGGCGAACGCGATGACGGCGGGCCACACGAACCAGTAGTAGGCGCGGGGAGCGAGCTTCGATCGCGAGCGCGGGGCGGGGGCGACGGTGGTGGCCATCTCAGTCCTCCTCGACCGGGGTGATGGTGCGGGCGGCGACCTTGCGCCACTCGTTGTCGAGGGTGCGCAGGGCCCCGTCGACGTCGCCGTCGTAGAGGAACTGCTGCACGATGCCCGTCAGCGGAATGGCCGTCGGCACCTGGTGGTCGATGAAGCCGGTGATCCGGCCGCTGTCGAAGTAGGGCGCGATCGACTCGAGGGCCGGGTCGTCGCCCAGTTCGGCGCCGACGACGGACGGCACCATGGTCTGGGCTGCTGCGAACCGCTCGATCACATCCGGGCGGAAGAGGAACTCGATGAAGCGCAGCGCCTCTTCTTTGCGCGGGGTGTCGCGAGCCATCGTCACCGTCACGTCCACACCCGATACGAGCATGCGGTCGTCGGGGCTTTCGGGCACCGGGTAGGGGAAGATTGCCGCGTCGATGTCGGGATTGACGGCCTTGACCGGGCTGAGGGCCCAGATGCCCTGCAGCATCATCGCGGCACCGCCCCGCGCGAACAGCGCCGTGCTGTCGTCGTACGAGGCCCCGCGGTAGCCCTCCTGCGAATACGTGAACAGCTGCGCCTGACGCTCCATGATCTCGGGGAAGTCCTGCTCGAACGACACCGGAGCGTCCGGGCCGACGTTCTCGCCCTCCGAGCGCATCGCGTCGAAGAAGCCGTCCTGCGCGGCGTACGCGCCGATGCCGTTCCACGACGGCATGGCGGTCCAGTTCTCGGCGAGCGAGGTGGCGAACGGCGGGATGCCGCGCTCGACGAGCGTGTCGCACAGCGCGATCAGTTCGTCCCACGTCTCGGGCACCTCGAGGCCCTGCTCGGCGAAGATGGCGCGGTTGTAGATGATCCCGTTGGCGTTGTTGACGTAGCCGAGGCTGTTGACCTCGCCGGGGGCGTTGCCGAGCTGCTCGAGGATCTGCTGCACCCCGGGGTTGATCGTGTCGAGCACAGGTTCGTCCGAGAAGTCGTAGAAGACCCCGGCCTCGGCGAGCTTGCCGAAGTTCCCGTTGCCGTTGAGTGTGATGACGTCGGGCGTGCGGTTCTTCACGAGCAGCGTCCGGATCAGCGTCTCGGCATCGGCGACCTGGTTCTGGACCACCCGGATGTCGGGGTTCTCGGCCTCGAACTGCGCGATGATCTCGGTGAAGTCCTCGAGGGCTTCTCCCTTGAACTGGAAGAAGTCGATAGTCGTCACCCCGTCGCCGGGGTTCGCCGCGCATCCGCCGGCTCCGATCATCAGGGCGGTGAGCCCGACGACGGCGGCGGCGGTGCGGATGGTTCGTCTTCTCATGGGGCGCGCCTCCTTGCGCTGGGGGGATGGGTCGGTCAGGCCGGGGTGATCTCGACGACGACGGCCTGCTGCGGGTTCTGCACGGGGGGACGCACCCCCGTCACGGCGAGCTGGCGTCCGGTGAGCACCGTGTCGTGGTGCGCCCAGTCCAGCGGCGACTGCGCCGGGGTCTGCACGAGGCCGCACGGAGTGATGAGTCGCACGCGGTACTCCGTCGCGTCGTCGAGTCCCGGCAACCGGACGCGGCCGGCGGGCGAGGAGATGAGCGTCTGCGTCTGGGCGATCGTGAAGAACGCCGCGTCCCGGTCGGCGCCGACGACGCCGCGCACGTCGAGCCCCGGGTCGGTGACGTCGACGTTGACGAGCCGCCCGGTCGCGACGAGCGGGCGTACGCGTTTGGCGAGAGCCACCCACTCCGCGACCGCGACCGCGTCGGCATCCGAGATCGTCGTGACGTCCCACTCGATCCCGAAGTGTCCGAACAGGGCGACGGCGCCGCTCAGGGCGAGCGACACGGTGCGCCCCGTCGAGTGCACATGGGGCGTGGTCAGGTGCATGCCCATCATCTCGGGCGGCACCACGAGGGCGGTGTAGCGCTGGATCTCGAGGCGCTCGACGGGGTCGAGGCAGTCGCTGGTCCAGATCCGGTCGGTGCGGTCGAGGATGCCCAGGTCGGTGCGGGCGCCACCCGACGCGCAGCTCTCGATCTCGAGCCCCGGGTGGGTCGCCTTGAGCTCGTCGATCAGCCGGTACACGGCGAGGGTATGCGCGTGCACCTGGCGTGCGCCTCCCGGACCGGATGCCGCGTCGACGAGGTCTCGGTTGTGGTCCCACTTGATGTAGGCGATGGGGTACTCGGCGAGGATCGCGTGGATGCGCTCGGAGATGTAGTCGTAGGCGCCCGGATGCGCGAGGTTGAGCACCTGCTGCTGGCGGGCCGAGGGTGGCAGTCCGGCGCGCCCGCGGAACAGCCATTCCGGATGCTGCCGCGCGAGGTCGCTGTCAGGGTTGACCATCTCGGGCTCGAACCACAGGCCGAACTCCATGCCGCGGGCGACGACGTGGTCGGCGAGGGGGTGCAGTCCCTGCGGCCACACGGTGTCGTCGACGTACCAGTCGCCGAGTCCGGCCGTGTCGTCGCGGCGCAGCCGGAACCAGCCGTCGTCGAGCACGTACCGCTCGACGCCGAGCTCGGCGGCCCGGTCGGCGAGCGCGAGGAGCTTCTCGAGCGAGTGGTCGAAGTAGACCGCCTCCCACGTGTTCAGGGTCACGGGGCGCGGACGGTGCGGGTGCTGCGGGCGGGCACGCACGCCGGCGTGGAACCGCGCCGCGAGCTCGTCGAGGCCGTCGCCCCACGACCCGAGGAGCTCGGGCGAGGCGATCTCCTCGCCCGGGGCCAGGATGATCTCGCCGGGTCCGTAGAGCTCGCCGCCGGCGAGGAAGACATCGCCCGTCGGGGTGCGCTCGGCAAGCAGTCGCTGGTTGCCGCTCCACGCGACGTGTGCGCCGTGCACGCGCCCGTGCTCGAAGCCGAAGCCGGGGCGTCCGGCGGCCAGGAGCAGCGTGGCGTCGGCGCCGGGACGGCCGCGCCGGCTCTCGCGCACGTGCGATCCGAAGGTGAGATCGTGGCGCTGGGCGGAGCGCTCGCGCAGGTGTCGCCCCGTCGTGTCGAGGATCTCGGCGGCATCCCACGGCAACGGCAGCATCGCCTGCAGCGTCAGCACCGTGTACGGGGTCGAGCCGGTGTTGCGCAGGGTGAGGCGGCCGCGCAGCAGCCCGCCGGCGCCGACCGAGAGATCGACCCGCAGGGCCAACCCGGCCTCGTCGTCGGCCAGGTCGACGCGCATTGCGTCTGTGTTTACGACGGCGTCGCGCAGAGTGAACAGGGCGCTCGCGCCGCGGCCGTCGCGGTGTCCTTCCACGGCGGGGGTCTCGAGCCAGCCGGATGCCTCGGTCGGCGCGAGGGTCAGTCGGGCCGTCGTGTCGAGGCCGCCCGAGACGCGTTGCTGCCGCGCCGCGATCGCGAGCGACTGCAGCGTGCGTTCCGAGGCGTCGCCGAGGTCTTCGCCCCAGTGCACGATCGCAGGATGCGGCTGTGCCGCGAGGTCGACGACGACGCTCGTGCCGTCGCGGCGCAGGTGGGCGACCGCGCCGACCGGTGCCGTCGTGTCGGTCGGATCGTGGAGGACATCGTTGTCGGAATCGGCCATGGGGTTAGTTCTACCATGAAAATAAAGGATCACCCAGCGCGATGATTCGACGCCATTTGCGCCAGCCAGCACCCACTTTTGTGTCACACTGGAACCAACTCGATAAGGGGTGACGATGAGCGACAACGAAGCCGCCCTGGCCCGCGCCGTCCTCATTCACGGTCCGCTGTCGCGACGCGAGCTCACGACGCGACTCGGTCTGTCGCCGGCGAGCCTGACCCGGCTCGCCAAACCGCTGCTGGACAGCGGCCTGCTCGTCGAGCTCGACGACATCTCCGACGGCTCAATCGGCCGACCGTCGCGCCCGCTCGACATCGCCCCGAACTCGGGCTGCTTCATCGGCATGAAGCTCACCGGCGACGGCCTGTACGCCGTGCGTACCGACATCCGTGCCGACCTTCTCGCCGAACACGAGCGACCCATCCCCGATCGCGATCCGGATGCCGTCGTCGGCGAGGTCGCCGCGGCCGTTACGGCGCTCGGCGCTGACGGGCTCGTCGGCGTGGGTCTCGGGCTCGGCGGCAACGTCCACGACGGCGTCGTGCGCCACGCGCCGTTCCTCGGGTGGGGCGAGGTCGACCTCGGCGCGCGTTTGGAACAGGCGATCGGCGCGCCCGTGACGGTCGAGAACGACCTCGTCGCCCTCACCGAGGCCGAGCGGTGGTTCGGCGCCGGTCGCGGTCTGCCGGGGTTCATCACGATCACGATCGGCGCCGGCGTCGGCTATGGCCTCGTCGTCGGCGGTCGGGTCGTGCGCACGCTCGACGCCATCGTTGGCACCGGCGGGCATCTGCCGCTCGATCCCTATGGTCCGTTGTGCTCCGAGGGGCACCGCGGCTGCTCGCAGGCGATGCTCTCGTCGGGGTCGATCGCAGCGCAGGTCTCGGCGGCACTCGGCCGGCCCGTCGACTACGACGAGACGCTGCGGCTCGCCAGTGCGGGAGAGCCCGCGGCGCGCGCCGTGGTCGCCGGCGCCGGTATCGCTCTCGGCCGGATGATCGCGCTCGCGGCGAACCTCTCGCTGCAGGCGGACGTCGTCCTCGCGGGCGAAGGTATCGGCTTGTTCGCGCTCGCCGAGACCGAGATCCGCGACGCGATCCGCGCGGGGCGGTCCGCGGATGCCGCCGAGATCACGATCCACGTCGACGAGACGGGCTTCCGAGCGTGGGCCCGGGGCGCGGCGGCGGTGGCGATCCAGTCCGCGATGGCGCGGATGCAGGGCGCGCGCTGATCGCAGAGGCGAGCGTGGATGTCGCCGTCGCACAATGCGGGTCGCCGACGTACCGGCATCCGGTTGTGCTGACCGACCAACTCGCTTGGCGAGGCGTTGTGGAAGTCCTACCGTGAATACTGACTCCGATCCTTCCGACGTCGAAAGGCACGCGATGACCGACGCCGCTGTTCGTCCCCACAAGCCCGCAACCGCAGACCGCACCCCCGCCGGGGGAGCCCCGACCGCGCCCCATACCGCGGAGGAGGCGCACGAGGCGCGCATCGACATCGACGCGGTCACCGACATGCTGCTCGGAACCTGGGCGGCGACGCGGCGCGAGGCACGCGAGATGATCAAAGATCCCGTGTTCTGGCAGATCCCGGGCGAGCCGATGGCCGAGCACCGCGAACGCGTGCTCACGCAGCTCCACCTGCTCGTCGAACGCGGCGCCTCCGGACGCGGCTACCCCAAGGAGTACGGCGGCGACGGCGACAACGGTGCGAACCTCGCCGGCTTCCAGGAGCTCGTGCTGGCCGACCCCAGCCTGCAGATCAAATCCGGCGTGCAGTGGGGCCTCTTCGGCTCGGCCATCCACCAGCTCGGCACGAAGCCCCACCACGACGCCTGGCTGCGCGACGCGATGGAGATGCGCCTGCCGGGCGCGTTCGCGATGACCGAGACCGGGCACGGATCGGATGTCGCGGCCATCGGCACGACCGCCACGTACGACCCCGAGACCGAGGAGTTCGTCATCCACACGCCGTTCCGCGGTGCGTGGAAGGACTACCTGGGCAACGCGGCGGTGCACGGCAAGGCTGCCACCCTCTTCGCTCAGCTGATCACGGGCGGCGTGAACTACGGTGTCCACTGCTTCTTCGTGCCGCTCCGCGACGACGAGGGCAACTTCCTGGCCGGTGTCGGCGGCGAGGACGACGGCGTCAAGGGCGGGCTCAACGGCATCGACAACGGCCGTCTCCACTTCGATCACGTCCGTATCCCGCGCACGAACCTGCTCAACCGGTACGGCGACGTCGCTGCGGACGGCACCTACAGCTCCGACATCGCGAGCCCCGGCCGCCGGTTCTTCACGATGCTCGGCGCCCTCGTGCAGGGGCGTGTATCGCTCGACGGCTCCGCCACGACCGCCTCGGCGCTCGCGGAGTACATCGCCGTGACGTACGCCAACCAGCGTCGTCAGTTCGACTCCGGTGCCGGCACCGACGAGGTCACCCTGCTCGACTACGGCCGGCATCAGCGCCGCCTGCTGCCGCGCATCGCGCAGACCTACGCGCAGTTCTTCTCGCACGACGAGCTGCTGCAGTCCTTCGACGGCGTGTTCTCGGGGCGCACCGACACCCCGGAGGGGCGCGAGAACCTCGAGACGCTCGCCGCCGCCCTCAAGCCGCTGTCGACGTGGCATGCGCTCGACACGATCCAGGAGTGCCGTGAGGCGTGCGGAGGCCAGGGCTTCCTTGCCGAGAACCGCATGGTCGACCTGCACCACGACCTCGATGTCTTCGCCACCTTCGAGGGCGACAACAACGTGCTCCTGCAGCTGGTGGGCAAGCGTCTGCTCAGCGACTACGCGAAGCAGTTCAAGGGAGCCGACGCGAAGGCGCTCGCGAAGTTCGCCGCCGTCTCCACCGCCGAGCGCGTGTTCCACGGTGCCGGGCTGCGTCGGCTCGGTCAGTCGGTCGCCGACTTCGGGCAGACGGCACGATCGGTGCAGCTCGGGCTGCGGGCAGAGCAGCAGCACGAGCTGCTGACGGGCCGGGTCGAGCAGATGATCGCCGACATCGCCGCCGCGCTGCGGCCCGCATCGAAGATGTCGCAGCAGGATGCCGCTGCCGTCTTCAACCAGCACCAGTCGGAGCTGATCGAGGCCGCCCGCGCTCACGGTGAGCTCCTCCAGTGGGAAGCGTTCGCACAGGGTGTCGAGCGCATCGAAGACGAGGGCACCCGCCAGGTGCTCGTGTGGCTGCGCGACCTATTCGGTCTGACCCTCATCGAGCGGCATCTCGCGTGGTACCTCATCAACGGTCGCCTCTCGACCCAGCGCGCGGCGGCCGTCACGAGCTACATCGACCGGCTGTGCGCGCGTCTGCGCCCGCATGCCCAGGACCTCGTCGACGCCTTCGGCTTCGCGCCCGAGCACGTCCGCGCGCCCATCGCGTCGGGCGCGGAGGCGGAGCGGCAGCGCGAGGCACGCGAGTACTTCGCCGACCTCGCCGCGTCGGGTACCGCGCCCGTCTCGGAGAAGACGCTCGCGAAGTCGGGCAAGCGCGGCTCGTGAGACCGGCTGCGGCGGTGGCGAACCGCGGCATGTCGGCGGCGCTCGCTAGCCTGGCGGAATGGCGCTCGACCTCATCACCGGACCCGACGGCCTGGACCGATGCGGCTGGGTGGGCGATGACGTCGAGTACCGGCGCTACCACGACGAAGAATGGGGGCGCCCGCTCCACGGCGACCGCGCGCTGTTCGAGAAGCTGAGCCTCGAGGGGTTCCAGGCGGGGCTCAGCTGGATCACGATCCTGCGCAAACGCCCGCGCTTCCGCGAAGTCTTCGCGGGATTCGAGCCGGTGCGCGTGGCCGCATTCGGCGCCGACGAGATCGCGGCCCTCATGGCGGATGCCGGCATCATCCGCAATCGGGCGAAGATCGAGGCCACCATCTCGAACGCGAGGCTGCTGCTCGGCTTCTCCGACGGCGAGTTCGACGAGCTCATGTGGTCGTTCGCGCCCGAGGCTGACCGGCCACGCCCCGCAACGCTCGCCGACGTGCCCCCGGTGACGGCGGAATCCGAGGCGATGAGCAAGGCCCTGCGGCGCCGCGGGTTCCGGTTCGTCGGGCCGACGACGATGTACGCGCTCATGCAGTCGTCCGGCATGGTCGACGACCACGTCGTCGGATGCCACCGAGCTCTCGCCCTCGACGACACGAAGCCCCACAATGGGGAGGTTCGTACCGAGAGGATGTCCGATGGCCGCCGCATCCGCTGAGAACGCCGCCGATTCGCACGAGCTCATCCGCGTCCGCGGTGCGCGTGAGAACAATCTGAACGGTGTCGACGTCGACATCCCGAAACGACGGCTGACCGTCTTCACGGGCGTGAGCGGTTCCGGCAAGTCCTCGCTCGTCTTCAGCACGATCGCCGCCGAGTCGCGGCGTCTCATCAACGAGACCTACCCGACCTTCGTCCAGCAGTTCATGGCGCAGATCGGGCGCCCCGATGTCGACGCGCTCGAGAACATCAGCCCGGCGATCATCGTCGATCAGGAGCGGATGGGCGCGAACGCCCGCTCGACGGTCGGCACGGCGACCGACGTGCATGCCATGCTGCGCGTGCTGTTCAGCCGTATCGGCCAGCCGTTCGTCGGGTCGCCGCAGGCGTTCTCGTTCAACGTGCCGTCGGTGTCGGGTGCCGGCGAGATCATGATCGCCGTCGGAGGCGAGGAAGGCCGTGCGGAACGCCGGTCGTTCCAGGTGACGGGCGGCATGTGCCCCGACTGCGAAGGGCTCGGCGAGGTCAGCGACATCGACATCGATGAGCTGGTCGACCGGTCGAAGTCTCTCAATGACGGCGCCATCCGGGTTCCGGGCTACAGCGCCGACGGCTGGATGGTGCGCGGGTACAGCGAATCGGGACTGCTCGATCCCGACAAGCCGATCGCCGACTACTCGGATACCGAGCTCGAGGACTTCCTCTACAAAGAGCCCACCAAGGTCAAGATCCAGAGCATCAACATGACCTATGAGGGACTCGTCCCGCGGGTCACGAAGTCGATGCTGCAGAAGGACCGCGAGTCGCTGCAGCCCCACGTCCGGGCGTTCGTCGAGCGGGCGGTGAAGTTCATGCCCTGCCCGGCATGCGGGGGGACGCGGCTCAACGACGGGGCACGTTCGGCGAGGATCGCCGGAGTGAACATCGCCGATGCCGCGGCGATGCAGATCACCGACCTCGCCGATTGGCTTCGCTCGATAGACGACCCCTCCGTCGAGCCGTTGCTCGCGGGACTGCGTGCCACCGTGCAGTCGTTCATCGACATCGGCCTCGGCTATCTCTCGCTCGACCGCTCCTCGGGAACACTCTCGGGCGGCGAGGCCCAGCGAACGAAGATGATCCGGCATCTCGGGTCGAGCCTGACCGACGTCACGTACGTCTTCGACGAGCCGACAGCCGGTCTTCACCCGCACGACATCCAGCGGATGAACGATCTGCTCCGCGGGCTCCGCGACAAGGGCAATACGGTGCTCGTGGTCGAGCACAAACCCGAGGTCATCGAGGTCGCCGATCACGTCATCGATCTCGGGCCCGGCGCAGGACGGAACGGCGGGAGGATCCAGTTCACGGGATCGGTCGCCGAGCTGCGGGTATCCGGCACGCTGACCGGTCGGCACCTCGACCACCGGGCACAGCTGAAACCGGCGGTGCGCACGGCGTCCGGCATCCTCGAGATCCGGGGTGCGACCGCCAACAATCTCAAGTCGGTGGACGTCGACATCCCGCTCGGGACTCTCACCGTCGTCACCGGTGTGGCCGGCTCGGGCAAATCGTCGCTCATCCACGGCAGCCTCGCGGGGCGGGACGGGGTGGTCGTCGTCGATCAGTCGCCGATCCGGGGCAACCGGCGCAGCAGTCCGGCGACCTACACGGGCCTGCTCGATCCGATCCGCTCGGCGTTCGCCAAGGCGAACGGGGTCAAGCCCGCTCTCTTCAGCGCCAACTCGCAGGGCGCGTGCCCGGCCTGCAAGGGGCTGGGCGTCATCGTCACGAAGCTTGGCATCACCGCATCCGTCGAGACGGAGTGCGACGTATGCGAGGGGTCGGGATTCAGCCCCGAGGTGCTCCGGTACACCCTCGACGGGCGCACCATCGCCGAGGTGCTCGCGCTGAGCGCGACGGAGGCCGCCGAGGCGCTTCCGCCGCGGGTGGCGGGAGGAGTCCTGTCGCGCCTGATCGACGTCGGCCTCGGGTACATCACGTTGGGGCAGGCGCTGAGCACCCTCTCGGGCGGAGAACGGCAGCGGTTGAAGCTCGCGATCTCGATGGCCACGTCCGGCTCGGTCTACATCCTCGACGAGCCGACGACGGGTCTGCATCTCGCGGATGTCGACAATCTGCTCGCGCTGCTCGACCGGCTCGTCGACGCCGGCAACTCGGTCATCGTCATCGAGCATCATCAGGCCGTCATGGCGCACGCCGATCACATCATCGACATCGGACCGGGTGCCGGGCGCGACGGCGGGCGGGTCGTGTTCGAGGGGACACCGGCCGACCTCGTCGCGGCTGGCGACACCCTCACAGCGGAGCATCTCGGCCGCTACGTCGGCACCCGCGCCGGATCGGAGAGATGATGCACACCATCGCGATGGTCGACATGGGGAGAACTCCCCATGTCAACCGACAAATCCGGCACTTCTCCTGACATAGGGTGGTTCCGCAGTTCAACCAGTGCGAGCCCGGAAGCCGGGCCGATCACCGTCGCCCCGGGGGGAGCCGAGCCCAATGACGTCGACCTCGTGGCTGCGGGCACGCCCGCGAACGTTCATCTCCGCCGGTATCGTCACCGTCGCGGCACTGACCATCGGAACCCTTGCGGTCGCCTACGAGGGTGAGCCCACGACCGAGGTCGATCTCCACGACGGCGGCGTGTGGGTGACGAAGCAGTCCAGCTTGCTCGTGGGGCACTACAACAACGAGTCCCGCGTGCTCGACGGCAGTCTGCGCACGACATCCGCCGAGTACGACGTGCTCCAATCCGGTCCCCGCGTCGTCGTGGTCGACGCGGACGGATCGGCGATGTCGGCCGTCGATCCCGCGAAGGTCGTGCTGTCGGGAACCGCTGAGGTGCAGCCGGGCGCGCAGATCGCCCTCGGATCCGACACCGTCTCGGTGCTCGACGCCGCGGGAGACCTGCGCACCGTCCAGTTCGCCGGTGTGAACGGCTTCAGCTTCGAAGGCAACGAGCCGATCGCCGAGCTCGGGGAGAACGCGACGGCGACGGTCGGCACAGACGGCACGATCTATGCCGCGTCCGCGGCCGGCGCGTCGCTGTACGCCTACGCGCCGATCGGCGACGGCACCGTCGCGCAGACCGCCGAGCGGAGCCTCGAGGGCATCGCCGAGGATCACGAGCTGGCAATCACCTCACTCGGGCAGACGCCGTTCGTGCTCGACCGCGAGACCAATGTGCTCTATGGCGGCGACGGCTCGCAGACCGATCTTCCCGCCGATGCGCTGCTGCAGCGTCCGTCCAACTCCGCCGAGACCCTCACCGTGAGCACGCGCAGCGCCCTGTTGCGCGTGCAGCCCGGGGGACAGACGACGACGATCGAGGCCGGTGCCGAGGGCACCCCCGCCGACCCCGTCTACGTCGGCGGCTGTGCCTACGGCGCGTGGTCGGGATCGGGAGTCTTCGTCCGCGACTGTGCGAACGACGCCGACGATCTGGTGCAGGAGATCGAGGGCATCGATCCCGCCGCGAAACTGGAGTTCCGCGTGAATCGGGATGTCGTCGTGCTCAACGACGTGTTCGGCGGTGCGGCCTGGCTCGCGAGCGAGAACATGCAGCGCGTCGACAACTGGACCGACATCACCCCGCCGGAAGGCACCGGCGACGAGGAGCAGGAGACGACCGAGGAGACGGTCGAGACCGCCCTGCCCGAGCGGACCGAGGAGAACACGCCGCCGATCGCCGTCGACGACTCGTTCGGTGTGCGCCCCGGTCGCACGACCGTGCTGCCCGTCCTCTTCAACGACACCGATGCCGACGGCGACGTGCTCGTCGCCGAGGCCACGAGCGATCCCGCGTTCGGTGAGATCTCGCAGATCCAGAACGGCGGCGCCCTCCAGATCGCCGTGCCCGACGATGCGTCAGGCTCGACGTCGTTCACCTACACCGCCGACGACGGCCGCGGCGGCGAGGCATCCGCGACGGTGCGGCTCTCGGTGCGCGGCGACAACGAGAATTCCCCGCCCGTCCAGCAGCGCGTCACGCCGGTGACGGTCGAGGCCGGCGGCACCACGTCGTACAACGTCCTGAGCGAATGGATCGACCCGGACGGCGACGACATCTTCCTGAAGTCGGTCCAGCCCGACGGCGGCGACGAGGCCGACTTCACGTCCGACGGACAGATCACCTATCGTGCGATCGGTGCGGTGCAGGGCCGAAAGGACGTGCCCATCATCGTCTCGGACGGCACGGATGACGGCGCCGGCGTGCTCCGGATCGACGTTCGCCCTCCCGGGACGACGGTCCCCGTCACCAACGCCGACCACGTCGTGACCCGGGTCGGCCAGTCGGTCACGGTGTCACCGCTCACCAACGACACGAGCGCGGGGCGCGAGCCGCTGCGCCTGACGCGCGTCGACGAGGTCGAGGGCGCGACGATCCAGCCCGACTTCGCCGAGCAGACCTTCACCTTCACGTCCGACGTCGTCAACACCTACTACGTCGACTACCTCGTCTCGGCGGGCCCCAACAGCGTCCCTGGACTCGTGCGCGTCGACGTGCTGCCGGCGGCGGACACCAACCTCCCGCCCGTCGCCGTGCGAGACGTCGCGCTGCTGCCGACCGGCGGCGACGTGCTGGTCAACGTCCTCGGCAACGACACCGATCCAGCCGGCGGCATCCTCGTCGTCCAGTCGGTGACGGCCGACCCCGATGGCGGGGTGACGGCGGCCGTGCTCGGCCATGAGACCGTCCGGATCACCGACCAGGGCTCGCTCAGCGAGCAGACGCGGGTGTCGTACACGATCTCCAACGGCGACCAATCCGCCACGGGCGAGATCGTCGTCATCCCGATCCCGGCGCCCGACCGGCTGCGGCCACCGGTCGCGAACAACGACACGGCGGTCGTGCGCGTCGGCGATGTCGTCACGATCGACGTGCTCGCGAACGACACCCACCCCAACGGCGACACCCTGCATGTGTCTCCCGAGCTCGTTCCGCCGCTCGTCGACGAGGCCGACGGCCAGGTGTTCGTCTCGGAGGACAAGCTCCGGTTCCGTGCCGGTGACGAGCCCAAGACCGTCAACGCCACCTATGAGGCTGTCGACAGCTCGGGTCAGCGTGCCGGTGCGTACGTGACGATCCAGATCCTGCCCCGACAGGACGACGCCAACGCCGCGCCGCGCCCCCGCGACCTCACCGCGCGCACCCTGAGCGGCTCGAAGGTCACGATCCCGGTGCCCCTCGACGGCATCGACGAGGACGGCGACTCCGTCGAGCTGATCGGCATCGCGAGCTCGCCGAGCAAGGGGCGCATCGTCGAGACCGGGTCGAACACCTTCGTCTACGAGGCCTTCGACACGAGCGTCGGCTCCGACTCGTTCACCTACCGGGTGCGCGACCGCCTCGGCAAGGAGGGAACGGCGCGTATCCAGGTCGGCGTCGCGCCGCCCGAGACGACCAATCAGGCGCCGTACGCCGTGAAGGATGCCGTCATCATGCGGCCCGGACGCCAGGTGGCGGTCTCGGTCCTCGAGAACGACTCCGACCCCGACGGTGACCAGTTCGGATTCGCCGCGGCCGCCCTCGAGGTGCCGGACGTCGAGGGACTCGCGGCCGAGGTGTCGGGCGAGCAGATCGTCATCACTGCGCCCGACGTGCCGATGAACACGAGCATCCAGTACACGATCGAGGACGCCCGCGGCCTCACCGCGACGGCCCCCGTGCAGATCACCGTCGACCCCGACGTGCCGCTGCAGCGCCCGATCGCCCGCGACGATCGCGTGCGCGCCGAGGACGTCGACGAGAACGGCGTGGCCGAGGTCGCGGTGCTCGACAACGACGACGACCCCGACGGCACACGCAGTGCGCTGCGCGTGACGCTCGGCGCCGGCGGCGAGAACGCCACCGTGCGCCCCAACGGCACGGTGTCGGTGCCGCTGACCGACGAGCGCCAGCTCATCACCTACTTCATCACCGACGAGGACGAGCTCACCGCGGCCGCCTTCATCCACGTGCCCTCGCTCGCCGAGCTGCCGCCGAGCCTCATCTCGACCGAGCCTCTCGTCGTCCAGAGCGGTGAGACCGTCGAGCTGCCGCTGTCGGAGTACGTGCGCGCCTCGGGCGGACGGGATGTCGTCATCACCGAGGCCGAGAAGGTCACGGCGGCCCACTCCAACGGTGCATCCCTCGTCAAGGACGAGCGGACGCTCGAGTACACCTCCGCTGCCGACTACTTCGGTCAGGACGCCCTGACCTTCGAAGTCACCGACGGTTCGGGGCCCGACGACCCCGAGGGCCGCAAGGCGACCCTGATGATCCCGATCACCGTCACGCCGCCCGACAACCGCCCGCCGAGCATGATCGGCGCGCAGATGGAGGTCGCGCAGGGCGAGGATGCGCGGACCCTCGATCTCGCCGCGCTCGCGACCGACCCCGATCCCGGCGATGCCGAGAAGCTGCGGTTCGCGATCGTCGGCGGCTCGCCCGACGGATTGACCGCGCGCATCGACGGCTCGGTGCTCTCGGTGGAGGCGAGCACGGACGTCGCCAAGGGGACCTCGCTGCCCGTGCAGGTGAGCGTCACCGACGGCGAATCGGACCCGGTGACGGCGACGATCACGGTCACCGTGACCGCCTCGACGCGCCCGCTCGCCACCGCGAACGCCGATGTCATCGAGCAGGCCGACCAGGGTAAGACCATCTCGGTCGCTGTGCTCGACAACGACGTGAACCCCTTCCCCGGCACGCCGCTCAAAGTGGTCGGCGCGTTCACCGAGACCTCGGGAGCCTCGGCGACCGTCGCCGGCGACCGCGTCGAAGTCACCAGCCGCGCCGACTTCGTGGGCACGCTGGTCGTGCGCTACCGGATCCAGGACGCGACGGGCGACCCCGACCGCGAGGTCGAGGGCCAGATCCGCATCACGGTGCAGGGGCGACCGGATGCGCCGGGCAAGCCGACAGTGACGAGCGTCGAGAGTCGCACGGTCGTGATGTCGTGGTCGCCGCCCGTCGACAACGGCGCCTCGATCACGGGCTACAGCGTCCGCTCGACCGCCGGCTCGTACACCCGCGAATGCCGTTCGACGACGTGCACGCTGGACGGACTGACGAACAACGTCGAGTACAACTTCGTGGTCACCGCGACCAACCGCGTCGGCGAGTCCGACCCGTCGCTGCCGTCCGAGACCGCGCGTCCCGATCAGCGGCCCGACACGCCGAACCCGCCGAGCCTGGCCTTCGGCGACCGCAGCCTCGACGTGTCGTGGACGGTTCCGCGCACCGAGGGCTCGCCCGTCGAGAGCTACAGCCTGCAGATCTCGCCCGCACCGCCGTCCGGGGTCGCCGAGAAGACCGGCGTGACCGGTACCCGCATCACGTGGGACGGGCTGCAGAACGGCGTCCAGTACCAGGTGCGCGTCCGAGCCCACAACCGTGCGCCCGAGCCGTCGAGCTGGAGCGTCTGGTCGCAGGCGATGGTGCCCGCCGGCAAGCCGGACGCGCCCGGAGCGCCGTCGACACAGCGCCTCAACCCGGTGGGCAATCGCTCGCAGATGCAGGTGAGCTGGAACCAGCCGGCGAACAACGGCGACGCGATCGCGGGATACCAGCTGCAGGTGCGCCGCGGCGGTGCGACCGTCGACACCATCAGCGTGCCCGCCGGTCAGACCAGCCAGGCCGTGACCGTCGACACCTCGACGACCGACTACACGTTCGTCGTCCGCGCTCAGAACAAGGCGGGCTGGGGCGAGTGGAGTGCGGCGTCCGCACCTCGACGCGCCTTCACGCCTCCCGGCGCCCCGACCGGAATCAGCGCGAGCGAAGGTGACAACCGCGTCACCGTGTCGTGGACGGCCGGGCCGCTCAATGGTGCGAACCCGGGTGAGGTCAGCTACCAGTACTCCGTCAACAACGGCGGCTGGCGCAATGACTGGATCGGCGGCGGCAACGGCGGATCGGGCACGATCGGCAACGGTCAGGTCAACAACAACGGCACATACACGGTGCGCGTTCGTGCCGTCGCCACGGCCGACGGATCGCGGTACGAGGGTGAGCCCTCGGCGGCATCCAACCAGGTCGCGCCGTACGGCCAGATCGGCAACCCGTCGGCCAACGCCAGCCGCGACGGCAACCGCGTCACGCTGTCGTGGTCGTCGCCCGCCCGCAACGGTCGCGACATCACCACGGAGATCAGCGTGAACGGCGGCGGCTGGCAGCGCGTCGACGCGAGCGGATCGCGCTCGCAGGGCGACGTCGGCTACAGCAGCACGCAGTCCATCCGGGTGCGCGTGAGCGCCGCCGGCAGCGAGGCGCGTGAAGCCTCGGCGAGCGTGACGACGCCGAACCCGCCGCCCCCGCCGCAGCCCCGCGCTTCGGTCGAGAAGGGATCGCCGGTCGGCGGCTGCGTCAACGGCTGCTTCCACCTGAAGCTGAACACGCAGGACTTCCCGGCCGGCAACTACCGCATCGACTGCTACGACGGAAACCGGAAGTTCAACACCTACCCGTCGTCGTACAACGTCCCGGCCAATGGGTCGATCCAGCTGGACTGCTGGATCGGCGCCGATGGACGCGACATCTCGGCCGAGATCATCGGCTGGGGTCGTACCGGCACGACGCGCTGGTAGTCCCCGCATCCACTCACCACGAGGAACGAGAACGAACGAATGAGCATGACACCCGAGCAGGCAGCGTGGTTCCGCGACACCTTCGCGCGCCTGGTCGACAACGTCGACGCCGCTCTCCTCGGCAAGCGCGAGGTCGTGGCGCTCGTGCTGTCGGCGATGATCGCCGAGGGGCACGTGCTGCTGGAGGATGCGCCGGGCACGGGCAAGACGAGCCTCGCGAAGGCGATCGCGGCGAGCGTGCAGGGCACCTCGACACGCATCCAGTTCACGCCCGACCTGCTGCCCTCCGACGTGACCGGTGTCACGATCTACGACCAGGCGAACAAGCGCTTCGAGTTCCACCGCGGTCCGGTCTTCGCCTCGATCGTGCTCGCCGACGAGATCAACCGCGCCTCGCCGAAGACGCAGTCGGCCCTGCTCGAGGTGATGGAGGAGTCGCGGGTCACCGTCGACGGTGTCGCGCACGAGGTGGGCCGCCCGTTCCTCGTCATCGCCACCCAGAACCCGATCGAGCAGGCCGGTACCTACAAGCTGCCCGAGGCTCAGCTCGACCGCTTCATGATCAAGACGTCGATCGGCTATCCGACCCTCGCGGTCTCGGAGCGCATCCTCGTCGGCGCCGTGGACCGCAACCCGTCGGCGAACCTCAAGCCCGTGATCACGACGCGCGCCGTCGGCGAGATGGCCGACCTGGCCGCGACCGTCCACATCGATCCGGTCGTCGCGCGTTACGCCGCGCAGATCGTCGAGGCCACGCGCGAAGCGTCGGCGACGCGCCTCGGCGTCTCGGTGCGCGGGGCCATCGCGATGATCCGCATCGCCAAGGTCTACGCCGCTGCGCAGGGCCGCCATTACGTCGTGCCCGACGACATCAAGCTGCTCGCGCTGCCGGTGTGGGCCCACCGCCTCGTGCTCGACCCCGAGGCCGAGTTCACCGGCACGACCGCCGAGACGGTCATGAACAACGCCCTCGCCGACGTCGAGGCGCCGCTCGCGCGGGCGGACGCTTGATGGCCACACCCCCTGCCGCCCCGACCCCGACGCGTCGCACGCGCCGGGGCCGAGGTGCTGCCGGCGGTGAGGCGGTCGCCGAGAGCACGGCCGGAACCACGGCTGACACCCGGACCGTCGGTGACACCACGCGCGACGCGGACGCGACCCTCCGGGTGGGGACGACGACACTGTCGGCCGATGCCGCCCCCGTCAACGCGGAGGCGCCGTCGCGGCTGGTCGTCTGGCGCGAGCGGCTCGAGTCGTGGTGGGCAGTTGCGCGCCGCGGCATCCGCCTCGTCACCCGCACCATCCGCCCGCTCGGGTGGGTGCTGCTGTTCGCGACCGTGCTGCTGTGGGTCGTCGCACTCAGCTTCGGTTGGCAGGAGATGGTCATCGCAGCCGTCATCCTCACCGCGATCGTCGTCATCAGCGTGCCGTTCCTCTTCGGCGGCACCGCCTACGACGTCGACCTCGACCTGACACGCACCCACGTCGTCGTTGGGGAGCGCGCGATCGGCGGGCTGACCCTCGTCAACGGCACGTCGCGGCCGATCCTGCCCTCGCGGGTCGTCCTGCCGGTCGGCTCCGGGCGCGGCGAGTTCGACGTGCCCCGGCTCGCACCCGGGGCCGCCCACGAAGAGCTGTTCGCGATCCCCACGACCGCCCGCGGAGTGCTGGCGGTCGGACCGGTCAGCGTGCTCCGCGGCGACCCGCTCGGACTCTTCGAGCGCAGCAGCGACCGCCGCCAAGCCGTCGACCTCTACGTGCACCCGCGCACCGTGCCCCTCGAGGGGCTCTCGCTTGGGCGCCTGCGCGACCTCGAAGGGCTCCCCTCGACGCAGCTGGCACCCGACGACGTGTCGTTCCACGCCCTGCGCGAGTACCAGCCCGGCGACGACCTGCGTCATGTGCACTGGAAGTCCACCGCACGCGTCGGCAATCTCATGATGCGCCAGTACGAGGAGACCCGTCGGTCGCACTTCGTGCTCGGGCTCTCCACGTACGCCGGCGACTACGCCGACTCCGACGAGTTCGAGCTCGCGATCTCCGCGGCCGGCTCGATCGGCCTGCGCGCGCTGCGCGACTCCCGCATGCTCGAGGCGCGCACGCAGCGCGGCCCGCTCCGCACGCAGGGGCCGCGTCGGCTGTTGGACAACCTGTCGGCTCTCGAGCACTCGCGCCAGCGTGACGGCGGCGTCGTGGCCCTGGCCGGAACGATCGCGATGAACTCCCACGGCATCGCCATCGTCGTGCTGTTCTGCGGGTCGGGGGCCGACCCGGCCGAGCTCAAGCTCGCGTGCTCGCGACTGCCTCAGGGCGTGCGGGTGCTCGCCGTCGTCGCCGATCGATCGGCCGAGGTCCCGGTGCTGCGCCGCGTCGGTGATGCCGACGTCATCTCGATCAGCGCGCTCGATCAGCTCGCCCCCGCGATGCGGAAGGTGCTGTCGTGATGTCGCCCGCGCGCCGCCGGCTCGTGCTCGACCTCATCGCCGTCGTGCTGCTCCTCGCCGTGGCGATCGTCGGCTTCGGGCCGACGTTCGACGGCCCGGCCTACCTCCTCGCGGGATTCGGCGCACTGGTCATCGGCGTCGGCATCGCCTGGCTGTGCGCCCGCCGTCGCTGGGGCGTGCTGCCCACGGCGGGCCTGACCGTCGCCGCCTACTTCATCTTCGGGGGTGCCCTCGCGCTGCCGCAGACGGCGCTGTTCGGCGTCATCCCGACGCTCGACACCTGGACGCAGCTCGCCCTCGGCTCCGTGCAGTCGTGGAAGCGCCTGCTCACCACGGTGGCTCCGGTGGCGCCGTACGACGGACACCTGATCGTTCCGTTCCTGCTGACGCTCGTCGCGGCGGTGCTCACCGCCTCGCTCGCCCTCCGTCTGCGCCAGGCGGCGTGGGCGCTGATCCCGGTGACCGCCTTCCTCGTCACGCAGATCCTGCTCGGGATGACCGAGCCCGCGGTGCCCGTGCTGCAGGGTGTCGTCTTCGCCGTCGTGGCGTCGGTGTGGCTCGCGCTGCGACAGGCGTGGGATCCCGACAACGCCGCCGTGCGCATCGAGCCGGCCGCGACGTCGGATGCCGCGACCTTGCGGCACACGCGGCTGCGCCGTCTGATCTCGGGAACCGCCGTGGTCGCCGTCGCGGTGGGCGCCGGCGTCGCGACCGCGGCCGTGGCGAGCCCGCCGTCGACGCGCTACGTACTGCGCGACATCGTCATCCCGCCCTTCGACGTCAAGCAGTACCCGAGCCCGCTGCAGGGCTTCCGCGGACTCGTCCGGGATGACGCGGAGACGCCGCTCTTCACGGTGCAGGGCCTCCCGGAGGACGGCCGCATCCGCCTGGCGACGATGGACGCCTACAACGGAATCGTCTTCAACGTCTCGGACGAGGGTGCCGGCTCGTCGAGCTCGTTCACGCCGTTGCGCTCGAACATGTCGCCGGACGCCGAAGGTGTGCCCGGTCGGTTGGAGTTCGAGATCGACGAGCTGCGCGGCGTGTGGCTGCCCGACGCCGGTGCCGTGCGGTCGATCGAGTTCGAGGGCGAACGAGCCGACGAGCTGCGCCGCACCGCCCACTACAACGACGCCACCGGGACGGCGGCCGTCACCGCGGGTCTCGCACCGGGAACGACCTACACCGTCGACACGGTGTTCCCCGTCCGACCCACGAACGAAGCGCTCGCCGATGTCGCCTTCGCGCCGGTGAAGATGCCGAAGCAGGAGGGCATCCCCGACGGGCTGTCGCAGATCGCCACCGATGCCGTCGGCGACGCGGAGACTCCCATCAAGCAGGTGCAGGCGCTGGCGGACTGGCTCTCGACCGACGGATACTTCAGCCACGGTCTCGAGGACGACCCGTATTCGCCGTCCGGTCACGGCGCGGCCCGCATCACGAGCTTCTTCGGCGGCGACGAGATCATCGGCGACGACGAGCAGTACGCTGTCGCGATGGCACTGCTGTCGGCGCAGCTGGGCATCCCGGCGCGAGTCGTCATGGGGTGGCACCCGGAAGAGGGCGACACCGCCGGCGAGTTCACCGCGACCGGTGACAACGTTCACGCGTGGGTGGAGGTCGCGTTCGAGGGGTACGGGTGGATCCCGTTCGACCCGACGCCCGACGAGGACAACGAGCCGAACGAGCAGACCACGACGCCGCGGGCCAACCCGAAGCCGCAGGTGCTGCAGCCGCCGCCCCCGGCTCAGGAGCCGGCCGAGCTGCCGCCCGCGATCGCCAATGACCGCGATCAGGAAGACGAGGAGGATCCCGGTTTCGACTGGATCGGCGCCATCCTCGCGCCCGTGGGCATCGGCATCGGCGTCCTCGCGATCATCTTCGCTCCCTTCGTCATCATGGGGGCGGTGAAGACCGCTCGACGGACGAAGCGGCGCAACGCCGACAAGCCCGCCGACCGCATCTCGGGCGGCTGGGACGAACTGATCGACCGCGCTGTCGACCTCAACGCGCCCGTCGCCTCGGGTGCGACGCGCACCGAGAGCGCACAGGTCGTCGCCGCGACGATGGAGCAGCCCGATGTGACCGCCCTCGCGACGTCGGCGGATGCCCGCGTCTTCGGTCCGGGAGAGCCCACGGCCGAGGACGTCGACGCCTTCTGGCGCGAGGTCGACGCGATCGTCGTCGGCATGAGCGGCCGGGTGTCGGTGTGGCGCCGCCTGCGAGCCCGGCTCAGCCTGCGCTCCTTGCTGCGCGGCCGTGCCCGGCGCGCCCGGGGAGGGGACGCATGAGCGCGATGATCTTCGACACGGAACCGCTCGCGGGCGTCCCCGACATCCGCACCGGCACCCGGGCGCTGCTCCTGTGGGATGACGGCACCCGCACGGCCGTCTACGGGCGGACGGTCTTCGGCCGCGACCCGTCGCGTGCCGCCGGCGCCGATGCGATCGTGCTGCGCGACGAGACGCTGACCCTCTCTCGGACGCATTTCGAACTCGTGCCCCTCGACGCCGGAGGCCTCGCGGTCATCGATCGGGCCTCGACCAACGGAGTCGTCGTGACGCGCGGGCGAGACGGCGTTCCGGTCGTGCCCGGAGCGGAGACCGTGCTCCACAGCGGTGACCGGCTCGATCTCGGTGACCGCTGGCTCGTCGTCGAGGTCATGCGGTGAGCCCCATGTCGCTACGGGTGGGGCACGGGGCGGCGACTCACGCCGGCCTGCGCGGTCGCGCGAACGAGGACTCGTATCTCGCCGCAGCGCCCGTCTTCGTCGTCGCCGACGGCATGGGCGGACACGAGGCCGGAGCGCGTGCGAGTGCCGCGGCCGTCGCAGAGTTCCAGTCCCTGGTGGGGGCCGCCGTGGTGTCGAACGGCGAGGTCCGCGCCGCCATCGAGCGAGCCCGCGTGAACATCGACGCGCTCGCCACCGGCCAGCGTGCGGCGGGCACCACCCTCACCGGTGTCGTGCTCACGCGCGTCGGAGATGCCGGTTACTGGCTGGCATTGAACATCGGCGACTCGCGCACATACCGGTGGGCGCGCGGACGCCTCGAGCAGATCAGCGTCGACCACTCCGTCGTGCAGGAGCTCGTCGACTCGGGCCAGATGGACGCCGAGACCGCCGCGCGCCACGCTCGGCGCAATGAGATCACGCGGGCGCTCGGCGCCGGCAGCGTCGGCCAGGCCGATTTCTGGATGCTGCCGGCGGAGAGCGGCGACCGCATCCTCGTCTGCTCCGATGGCCTGTCGACCGAGCTCGACGACGAGCGGATCGCCCGTATCCTCGACGAGGAGACCGAGCCGCAGGAAGCCGCGCAGCGGCTCGTCCACGAGGCGTTGCTGCACGGAGGTCGCGACAACGTCACGGTCATCGTCGTCGATGCGCTGGGAGACGGCGGTGACGACGCGTACGACACCGTGCCGTCCGCCCAGCCGGATGACGCGGACATAGACACCCGGCCGCGCGCAGCGGCCGCAGGGGGGAGAGCCTGATGGTCGAGGTCCGCTACGTTCCGGCAACGGGCGCGGAGCAGTGGCGCGTCGCACTCGCGCCCGCCGCGGCCGTCGCCCTGCCCGCGAACGTCTCGATCCCGACGGTCGAGGCCGTGTGGCGCCGGTTGGAGGAGCGCGGCATCGGGGCGGTGATCGAGGCCCTGACGGGCGCGTTCGGCACGTCGCTGGCCGCCATTCCCGACTTCATCCTGGCGATCGTCGAGGGCGACGGGCTCCGCGTCGCCGTCCGCGGCCCGGTCGAGCTCGTCGTCGAAACGGAGTCGGGCCCGCTGTCGGTCTCGGGCCAGGGGGTCTCGACGTGGGTCGAGCGCCACATCCCCGGCGTGCAGCGCGCGTCGGCGCTCTTCGCCGACGCGGCGGACGAGGCCGCATCGCTTCCGTTCGTCGAAGGTGTCGTCGCGGCAGATTCGGTCACGGTGGATCTGACGGGCGCGCGACCGGGCGTTCGCCCCGCGAGTCCGTTCGTCGCGGCGCCGACCACACCGGCCGTGCCCGCACCGGAGTCGCCGGCACCGTCCTCCGTCGAGCCCCCCACCGCTGCTGCTCCCGCGTCGCCGGCGCCCCCGGCTGCCCCGGCGGAGGACGAGAGCGAACTCCCGTTCGACGAGTCGCCTGGGGCGCAGACCTTCGTCCCGCTCAGCGACACGGCAGCCGCCGATGAGCACGCGATGATCTGGGGTGAGACGGTCGTGCGTCCGACGCTGTCCGTCGAGCAGCCGGATGCCGCCGAGTCCGGCGCGCCCGCCGACGACGCCACCGTCGTGTCGTCGCCGCTCGCCCCCGCTGGTGATCACGACGGCGAGACCGTCGCGGTCGCCGACATCCGCAGTGCGCGGCGGACCGAGCCCGCGGTCTACGAGTCGACGGAGATCGTCCCCGCACGCCGTCTCGCGCGGGGACGCATCCGCGTGTCGGACGGGCAGGTCGTCGAACTCGACAACACGGTGATCATCGGTCGGCGTCCGCGCTCCTCGCGCTCGACAGGCGACATGCTGCCCACGCTCGTCGCTGTCGAGAGCCCCGAGCAGGACATCTCGCGCAACCACGTCGAGATCCGCGCGGAGGGCGAGCACGTCCTCGTCGTCGACCTCGACACGACGAACGGATCGGTGCTGCTTCGCGGCGGCAACGACCCGGTGCGGCTGCATCCGAGCGAGCCGACGATGGTCGTCTCGGGCGACGTGCTCGACATCGGCGACGGTGTGACGATCGCCTTCGAGGATCTCCCGTGAGCGCGAAGCGACCCCCGGCGCCGCCGCCCCAGCTGCCGGGCTTCACCTACCTCGAGCTTCTGGGCTCGGGCGGCTTCGCCGACGTCTACCTCTACGAGCAGCACCTGCCCCGGCGCAAGGTCGCGGTCAAGGTGCTGCTTCCCGAGAGGATGGCCGGTGGCTCGGTCGAGCAGTTCACCGCCGAGGCGAACGTCATGGCGATGCTGTCGACGCATCCGGCGATCGTCACGATCTATCAGGCCGGCCTGTCGGATGACCAGCGTCCGTACCTGGTCATGGAGAACTGTCCGCGGCCGAACCTGCAGGTGCGGTATCGCGCCGCTGCGTTCTCGGTCGCCGAGGCCCTCCGCGTCGGCATCCAAGTCGCCGCCGCCGTCGAGACCGCGCATCGCGCCGGCATCCTGCACCGCGACATCAAGCCCGCCAACATCCTGGTGACGGAGTACAACCGCCCGGCGCTGACCGACTTCGGCATCGCGACGACGACGGAGGGGGCCGACGAGACCGCCGGGATGTCCATTCCGTGGTCGCCGCCCGAGGCGTTCGGCGACGGTCCCGATTCGGGCGTGCGGTCGGACGTCTATGCGCTCGGCGCCACCATCTACACGCTTCTGGCCGGTCGTTCGCCGTTCGAGCAGCCCGGTGGCCGCAACGGCGCCGCAGACCTGATCCAGCGCATCGAGACCGCGCCGCTCGCGCCACTCGACCGTGCCGACGTTCCGCCCTCGCTGCAGCAGGCACTGGCACGCGCGATGGCGAAGAGCCCGGCAGCTCGCTTCGACAGCGCCGTGTCGTTCGCCCGCGCGTTGCAGCGCGTTCAGATCGAGCTGGCCCATTCGGTCACGCCGATCGACATCCTCGATGATTCGCCCGACGCGGAGGAGGAAGAGGATGCCGACGGCGAGCTGACTCGCGTTCGCGGGATCGTGAGCATCGAGCCGACCACCGCGCCTCCTGCGGGGTCGACCCGTCGCAAGAGCGGCGCGGAGGCGTCGTCGCCGTTCGCGCCGTCCGCATCGGGCTCGCCGTTCGCGCCGTCGGCGCCCGACGAGACGATGCTCCGACCGTCGGCGCGTGCCGGGCAGGACTCGACGGTCCGCCGACCGCGCACGGTCGAGCCGGTCGCCGACCAGACAGTGCAGCGCGCAGCCGCGGCGCACGGCACCGCCGCGAGCTCGTCGAACCCGGATGCCGCACACGCCGAGCCCGATGGGCATTCGGCCGCGGGTCCGGCCGAGAGCACCTCGTCCGGACGTTCGCGTTCCTGGCTGTGGATCGCCCTCGGCGGCGTCGCGGCAGCGCTCGTGGTCGCCGTCGTCGTGGTGGCGAGCATGCTTCAGCCGACCGCGCCCGCGGAACCTCGAGCGAGCGAGTCTCCCTCCAGCGCCCCTCAGGATCCGCTCGCCGGTTTCGTGCCGCGCGTCGGCGACCTCGCGGGCACGGCGGCCGGTGCCGACGTGACGTTCACCTGGACGAATCCGAATCCGGCCGAGGGCGATTCGTATCTCTGGTACCCCGTCACGCTCGACGGCGCCGCCGCACCCCAGCGTGTGGAGGACGAGACCGTCACCGTTCCCGCCGACCCGTCGGGCCGGACCTGCATCGAAGTCCAGCTCGTGCGGGCGAATGGCGGGGCGGGGGATGCCGTGCGGGGCTGCACGCCCTGACGTCGGCCGTCAGCCGCGGCCGGGCTTGTCCTGATCGCGCTTGTTCTCGCGCTCCTCGGCCTTCTTCTGCTCGTCGGCGGCCTTCTCAGCTTCTCGCTCTGCCTTCTTCGCCGCCTCTTCGGCGGCCTTCCGGTCGGCCTCGGAGGCCGGTCCGTCCTGCTCCGTCGTGTTCTCGACGGGCGCGGCCGGCTGTTCTTCCGACTCGTCGGTCTGCTCGTCCACGACGGTGACCGGCTCGGTTGTCTCGGTGATCGTCGGCTCGGGAACGGCGGACTGCTCGGTGTCGGCGGGCGTGCTCGGAGCGGTCTCGCCGGTGGAACCGGCAAGCCACATGCCGCCGAGCGCGGTGGCCGCGAGAGTCGCGGCGGCCAAGCCCCCGATGAGTCCTATCCGCGCCCGCGAGGGCCGCCGGCGCTCGCGCACCGGCGCTCGCGCGGTTCCCGCGGCAGCCGCGGGGAGGATGCGCGTCGCGGTGCCGGTTGCGCCAACGGGCGTCGCCGCCGCGACCGATGCGGGAACGGAAGGCGGGGCCGGCGCTGCGGGGCGTTCCGCGAGCTCGTTCGCGGCCGAGAACACCTCGGCCGCACTCGGCCGGTCTTCCGGACGCATCGCGGTCATACCCCGGAGCAGCGCGGCCCAGGCGGGGTCGAGCGTGTCGGGGATCTCGGGCGCGATCGTGAGTCGTGCAAGCGCCTCGCCGAATCCTTCCGCGCGGGGGAAGCCCCGCTGCCCGGTGAGAGCCTCGAGCACGACCAGGCCGAGCGCGTAGATGTCGGCGGGCGGAGCAGGGGGCGCGCCGGTGAGCTGCTCCGGGGAGAGGTAGGCAGCCGTTCCGATGACGGTTCCGGGCTGAGTGAGCCGAGCGGCATCCACGAGGACGGAGATCCCGAAGTCGGCCAGCTTCGCACCCGACCGACTGCCGAGCATCGGCGACTGCGACAGGAGGACGTTCGAGGGCTTGATGTCGCGGTGCACGATCCCGGCGTCGTGGACGACGTGCAGCGCCTCGGCGAGGTCGGCGGTCAGAGCGGCGACCTCACCCGCGGGGAGGGGGCCGCCGGCGATACGGGCGGCGAGCGTCGGACCGTCGACGAACTCCATGACCAGGTACTCGGCGCGACCCGGTGCGAGTTGCGCGTCGTAGAGGGTCACCAGTGCGGGGTGGTTGAGCGAGGCGAGCACGGTCATCTCGCTTCGGGCGCGGGAGGATGTCGTCGCCCCTTCCAGCTCGGGACGCAGCAGCTTGATGGCGACGGTGCGGCCGAGCAGCACATCCTCGGCGCGGTGGACGCGGGCCATGCCGCCCTGGCCGACGCATTCGCCCAGCAGGTAGCGACCGTCGAGCATCGCCTCTGTGGGCGGCGGTTCGTTCGTGGCCATGGCGTCCTCCGGCGGCCGTGCCCCGGGACGGCTCGGCCAGGCCCCACGGTAGAGATCGCCCGGCCGGGTGCCAGGGTCTTGACACCGGGCGGCGGGGCGGGGCGGATGCCGCAGCTCAATCCGTGAGCGCTGCGAGCGCTCCATCGATGCAGGTGACGAGCGTGTCGGGCGCCGAGACGGCGGCGAGCTCGTCGCGCAGACGGCTGCCCGGGACCCATCGGATGTAGGCGTCGAACTCCGCTGCCATTTCGGGGGAGTGTCCAGCGATCGATCGGGATACGACGGCGCAGGCGTCCGGGGTGTCGGCGATCAGGGCGAGGTCGGAGTCGACACCGATCGGGGCGAGGGTGCGGACCGGCGTGGTCGCGTCCCACGTATGGGTTCCGGCGCCCACCGGGAACGGCGCGCGGTCGCCGAGGTCGACGATCGCCGTCACCCCGTGCGGAACCTGCGCCCGAACGCGGATCTGCCCTCGGATGTCGGCATCCCGCTCCCACGACACCGAGGCGCGTCCCCGGGGGGTGTCGTGCGCGACGTCGGCGTGCTCGAGAGCAGAGACGAACCATGGCTGGATCCGTACCTGCGCCCAACCGGGTTCCGCGCACGCGAGCCCGCCGACGCGACGGTGCAGCACATCGCCGACGGAACCGAGCGCGTAATGGTTGAGCGAGGTCATGCCAGAGGGGTGCAGTGAGCCGTCGGGGCGGACGGCGTCCCAGCGTTCCCACACCGTCGTCGCTCCCTGCGACAGGGGATAGAGCCAGGACGGGCACATGGTCTGCAGCAGCAATCGTTCGGCCGCCCACTCCTGTCCGTTCGACAGCAGTGCGTCGAGGACGAGCGGCGTCCCGAGGAACCCCGTCGCCATGCGGTACCCGCCGGCGCGCAGGAGGAAGGCGAGCCGCTCTGCCGCGGCGGGACGCAACGAGACCGGGAGCAGGTCGAACTCGAGGGCGAGGGCGTAAGCGGTCGGGGCGTCGGAGGCGAGGCGGCCCCGCGGGGTGACGTACGACGCGACGAACGCATCGCGCACCTCGGCAGCGAGAGCGGCGTAGCGACCGGCCGCGGACGCGTCGGCGAAGCGGGCGAGCGCGTCTGCGGTCAGCCGAGCCGAGCGGGCGAAGTAGGCCGTGGCGACGAGCCCCGGGTCGGTCTTGGCCTTATCGGGCCGGGCCGAGGTCGGATCGAGCCAGTCGCCGTACTGGAACCCGCGCTCCCACAGTCGTTCGGGTCCTGCCGCATCCGCCACGGCATCGACCCACGCTCGCATCGCGTCCGTCATCCGCTCGAGCACCCGCTGATCGCCGAACCGCTCGTGCAGAACGGTGGGGATGACGGTGACGGCGTCGCCCCAGCCGGCGGCCATCGTCTCGCCGAGACGCCCGAGCGTCTGCGGCACCACCGTCGGCACGCGGCCGCCCCGCGCGCGCTGCTCGGCCGCGACGTCTTCCAGCCAGGACGCGAAGAACGCGTCCGCGTCGAAGAGGGACGCCGCCGTCGGGGCGAACACCTGGGCATCGCCCGTCCAGCCGAGCCGCTCGTCGCGCTGCGGGCAGTCGGTGGGCAGTGCGAGGGCGTTGCCGGCGAAGCTCCACACGATGTTCTCGTGCAGGCGCGTGAGGCGCTCATCGGAGCACGAGAACCACCCTGTTCGCTTCAGGTCGGTGTGCAGCACGACGGCGGTGAAATCCGCCGGGTCGAGCTCACCCGGGTAGCCGGTGACTTCGACGTAGCGGAACCCGTGGAAGGTAAAGCGCGGCTCGCAGACGGTGTCGGCGGCGCCGTCGAGGATGAACGTGTCGGTGGCGGCGGCAGCCCGCAGCGGCCGGGTGCTCAGCCGTCCGCCCTCGAGCGCCTCCGCATGGCGCAGAACGATGCGGGTACCGGTCGGGCCCGAGACGCGGAACCGCACGCGCCCGACGAGGTTCTGGCCGAAGTCCAGCAGGACGCGCTCGGGGTCATCGCTCGCGGGCATGGCTGCGACGGGCAGAGACCGGATGTGCCGCACCGGCTCGACGTCGATGGCTTCCGGCTGCCGACCGGGTTCGGACAGGGCCGGCGTCTCCCACGCCGCATCGTCGAAGCCGGCGGCTTCCCACCCGCGCGGCCGCCGGCGGAGGTCGATCTCGTCACCGGCGTAGAGCCCACTCGAGACGAGTTCGCCATCACCGGAGAGTCGCCATCGGTCATCGGGGCGGATCTCCTCGACGTGGCCGTCGCGGTGCCGCAGGCGGAGAAGGGGTGCGACAGCGGGCTGGTCGCCGTAGAAGCGTTCCGCCGTCTCGCCGAACCCGTACGCCTCGGTGTACCAGCCGCCGGCGACCTCGACCGCGAGGGTGTTCGTCGCGCCGACGCGGACGAGGGCCGTGACATCGGTCAGATGCAGGGGGAGTCGGTGCTGGTATGCCGTCCAGCCGGGGCTCAGCACGGCGTCGTCGACCTCGACACCGTTGAGGCGAGCATGGTGGACGCCGTGCGCCGCCACCTGCAGTTCGGCGGCGACGACCGTCTCGGCGACAGAGAACTCGCGTCGGGCGAGGAACGGCTGCGCGGTACGGCGGGGGCCGGCGAGGTGCAGGAACGGAGCCGCCCACGTCCCGGAGGAGAACCCCGCGCGGATCTCGCAGGGCTCCGACCAGGCGCTCGCCGTGCCGTCGACGCCGATGACGCGGGCCTCGAGCCGGTGCGCGGCGCCGGCCCGTAGCGGTGCGAACGGCCAGTCCTCGAGGATGCCGTAGGGGCGCGTGGCCACGGTCGTCCCACCGTCGAGCCGCAGCTCGGCTCGGGTCGCCTCCCAGGCGGCAGGCGCCTCGACGAGCCACGACACGGGCGGCCGCGGTGAGGCGGCGACGGACAGATCCCGCCGCCGTCCCACGCGCAGGCCGACGATGCGTGGCTCGCGGGCGACGGTCACGACCGGCGGGCCAGGCGGCGCGTGACGAGGAGTGCGATGCCGGCGGCTCCGGTCGCGGACGCGGCGGCGAGCCACGCGAGCGGTGATGGGCCGCCCGTACTCGCCAACGCGCGGGCGTCGGTGGATCCGCCGGCCGCGGTGCCGTTGCCGCCGGACGGGGTGCCGGGTGCCGCCGAACCCCCGTCGCCCGGCGTCGCGGGCTGCGTCGGTTCGACAGGTGGTTCGACGACCGGCGCCGGCGCGAGCAGCCGAACGGCGGTGAACTCGCCCGAGTCCTTCTCGCCCGCGATGCCGCCGCCCCAGGAGAGGAATCCGGCGCGCCCGGTGCCGTCCGCCTCGTTGACGATCGCGGCGCTGCTGAGGAGTGACGTCGCCCTGTCGACGCCCCGCAACAGGCTCCACGGGATCGCCGTCTCGTACACCGTGCGGCCGGTGTCGTCATCGCGCGAGATGGCCACCGGGGCTCCCGGGACGGGGCCGGCGCCCGCATCTACGGAGAGCCAGCGGTACAGCTGCGGGCCGGCGGTCGTGAGCGCCATGCCGAACTCATGCCAGGTGGTCGCGGCCCCCGGGGCACCGCCCGCGACGGTGAACTGGATCGAATCGCCCTGCCAGATGTTCGCGCCCTGCGCCGCCTGGTCGTGCACGTCGTCCGTGACATCGGCCGAGAAGTACAGGTACTCCTCGTCCCACGTGAGCCAGGCGACAGCGGACTGGTCGGCCTCGTCGTCGGCTTCCGGGTTGGCGGAGAAGGCGATCGGCGTGACGCCGTCGAGGTCGTCGAGCGTGCCGTCGACGGTGATCGTGCGATGAGCGGCCGGCAGGACGGACGTCTGCTCGACGGGCGCGACGCGCCCCGAAGCGGTCAGCGTCACCCCGTCGACGACCGCCGTCGCGGTGAAGGGCGCGGGCCCCGCGAGCGTATCGAGAGGGACGTCGATGACGACATCCGCCTCCGGCTCGATCGTCGCCGGCGCGTCCGGCTGTCCGCCGTCGTCGGCCAGCGTGTACGACAGCGAGTCGAGCGCGCGGGGCGCGGCCGAAGCGTTCGCGACACGGATGCGGAGCACCGAGGCCCCCTCTTCGGTGAAGGCCTGCGCCGCCTGGAGCGTCACGGCTTCGCTCGCCGACGTGGCGGCGCGCAGCGTGCCGGCGTAGCGGTCGCCCTCGTAGACGCGTGCGCTCGTCTCGTACGTCCCCGCGGTCGCGGGAGCCGGGAACGAGGCCGTCGTGGTCGCGGTCTCGCCGGGAGCGGTCGTCTGGGCCGCCTCGGACCCGTCGGGCAGGACGAGACGCCACGACGACGCGGCATCCGCCCGGCCCTGCACGGTCCACGAGCCCGTGACCGGGGCTCCGACGACACCCGGGTCGAGCGTCAGTCCGGCATCGGTCTGCGCGATGGACGTGACCTCACCGCGGACGTACAGCGGTTCCGTGCCGGTCGACGCCAGCACCGGGGCGCCGGCACCGCCGGTGACGGTTTCAGCGGCACCGTACATCGTCGTCAGCTCGGCGGACCCGGCTACCTCGAGTGCCACCGTCTGCGGGGCATCCGACCACAGGACGTGGAGCGGTCCGTCGGCGGTGTCGAATCGCACCCGGCGTAGTCCCGGCAGCGGTTCGTCGCGCTCGGCGAACGTCGCCGTCGCGAGGGCGTCGGCCGCCACGGAGTAGGCGGTGAACGAGGGCTTGGGGGTGAAGGCCCCCAGCTCGTCGTCGGGGTGGTGCAGCAGGCCGAAGTTCTCCTCCGTCTCGGCGTCGTCGACGCCATCGTTGACGAGGTCGTACACGTAGTACCGGGCGGCGTCATGGGCTGCCGCGATCACGGCCGACTTCGCGATGTCGGCCGCCTGCTGGCGCTCGGGCACCGCCCGCGCGTTGGTGCCGGTCGGCCAGCCGTGCTCGGTGATCCACAGCGGCTTCGACTCGCCGCCGTTGTAGCGCCGCACCAGGGCGTCGATGCGCGTCAGCGTGTCGTCGAGCGCGTCGGCACCGACGGGGTAGCTGTAGGGGTGCAGGACGATGCCGTCGAGGTGATCGAGCGCGCCGAGCTGGAACGTCCGCTCGAGCCAGTCGGTGTTGAGGTTGGCCACCGCGGGGCCGATGACCGGCAGATCGGGACTGACCGTCTTGATCGCGGGTGCCGCGGCGGAGAGCAGGGCGACATAGTTCTCGGGCGAGACGTTGGTGTTGCCACCGAGCCCGAGATCCCACTCGTTCCACACCTCGATGCCGGTGGACATGTCGCCGAACTCCGCGGCCATCGCCGCGGCATAGTCGGCGTACGCGGCCACCGCGTCGGGGCTGACGGGGCCGTTGCCCGCGTCGTACAGGGGGTTTCCGTAGCCGGCCAGCAGCAGCGGCCGGATCCCCTGTTCGCGGGCGGGGTCGAGGAACTCCGCCCGGGCCCGCGACCAGTCGTAGACGCCCGGCTGCGTCTCGACCTCGCTCCAATAGACCTCGTCGCGCAGCTGGGCGAAGCCGCCCGTGGTCAGCGCCTGCATCGACGCCGGATCCCAGGACTGCCCGTAGTGCGTGGCGGCACCGAACCGGCCGGTCGCCGAAGCGGCGGCATCCACGTCGGGGAGGATCGCGAACGTCGTCGCGGCGTCTGCCACGTCGTCACCGGTCGCGGTCACCTCGAGGCGGTACCAGCCGCGTTCGGTGACGTCGGGCGTCAGCGCGCCATCGGCCGGTTCCGTACCGTCGTCGACGACCTGGCCCCAGCCGTCGACCACGCGCCACGCGACCGTCGGGGCCGTCGTGTCGTACCGGAACGACACCGTGTCGCCGGCGTGGAACAGGTTGCCCCACGCGTCGGGTTCGATCGAGAGCGCAGGTGCGTCTGCGGATGCCGGCGCGGCGAGCGCAACGCTGGCTGTGGCTGCGAGGGCAAGCGCGGCGGAGGCGGCGACGAGCCGCGGGACGGGACGGGGGGACGGATGCTTCGGCACGCGGTGCTCCTCATCGAGTGTTCGCGGATGGTGGACGGAAGGAAAATCGTTTGTCCAGCGGGCAGTCTGGCCGCCAGGCGCGTCGTCTGTCAACACGCGCGCCGAGACGAATCCCGGATCTCCGGCGCCTCGACACGCTCAAACACTTTTGTTTTGACGTGTCGGGCCGAGAGGTGCTAGACATCGGAGAGCAATCGTTTTTCCTGCTTGCCACTCACACCTAGGAGTTTCAATGACGAAACGTTTCCGTTCCGTCGCGGCCGCAATCGCGGTCGGAGGCCTGTCCGTCGCCGCCCTCGCGGGCTGCAGCAGCGACGCATCGGCGCCCGCCGACGGCACCGTCACGATCGAGATCGGCGACCGCCCGACCGCCGACCGGCCGGAGGACCGCGCCTACTTCGACGAGCGCGTCGCCGCGTTCGAGAAGGCGAACCCCGACATCGACCTGCAGCCCGTCGAGACGGGCTACGACGCCTCGACGTTCCAGGCGCTCGCCGCCGGCGGCAGCCTGCCCGATGTCATGAGCGTCCCGCTCACCGAGCCGCAGGGGCTCATCAAGCGCAACCAGGCAGCCGACATCACCGACGCGCTCGAGAGCGAGGGCCTGCTCGACGCGCTGAACCCGACCATCCTCGCGCTCACGAAGAACAGCGAAGACCGTGTCTTCGCGATCCCGACGAACGCGTACTCGTTCGGACTCGTCTACAACCGCGATCTCTTCGCCCAGGCGGGTCTCGACCCCGAGAACCCGCCAAAGACCTGGGACGAGGTCCGCGAGGCGGCGAAGAAGATCAGCGACGCGACCGACGCCGCCGGCTTCTCCGTGCTGACGACCGCGAACACCGGCGGGTGGCAGTTCACCGGCATGACCTACTCGTTCGGCGGGACGGTCGAGAACGAGGACGGCTCGAAGGCGACCTTCGACGACACCCCGTCGACCGACGCGCTCGATCTGCTGCAGACGATGCGCTGGGAGGACGGCACACTCCCGGAGAACACCCTCTACGACGTCCAGTCACAGGGGCAGGACTTCGCCGCCGGCAAGATCGGCATGATCCTCGGTGCGAGCGACTCGTACTACAACGTCGTCCAGAACCTGAAGCTGCCCGCCGAGCAGTTCGGCATCGGCGGGATGCCGCAGTCCAGCGGCACGCAGGGCACGCTGAGCGGTGGCACGGTGCAGATCGTCAACCCGAACGCGAGCGACGCCGAGAAGGCCGCCGCCGTGAAGTGGGTGGAGTTCTTCTACCTCCAGCGCTTCCTCGACGAGGACACCGCCGTCGACGACGCGCGCGCCTCGAACGAGGCCGGCTCGGTAACGGGCCTGCCCGGACTGCCGGTCGTCAACGCCGATCAGTACTCCGAGTACTTCACCTGGATCGCCGACTACATCAACGTTCCGAGTGAGAACTTCACGCCCTACCTCGAGGCCTCGGCCGACATCCCGATCGTGCCCGAGCCCGTGAACAACGCGCAGGAGGTCTACGGCGCGCTCGACACCGTCGTCCAGACGGTGCTCACCGACAAGGGCGCCGACATCCCCGCTCTTCTCTCCACCGCTCAGAGCGACGTCCAGTCCCGCCTGAGCCGCTGACCCGACGGGGCGGGCCGACGACCTCGGCCCGCCCCCGACCGGAGGACCCCATGACCGACGTGAGACCGCGGACCGGGACGACGACATCCGCGTCCGCATCCCCCGAGCCCGCCCCGCCGCGGCGGCGCCGCCGTTGGCGTCCCAGCCTGACGGCGCTCGCCATCGCGGCGCCCGCGATCCTCGTCTTCCTGTACTTCTCGTGGGGACCGATCGTCAGCTCGCTCGCCATGAGCGTGCAGCGCGTCGTCATCGGCGGCGAGAGCAGCTTCGTCGGGTGGGAGAACTTCGCGTACGTCCTCTCCGACCCCGGGCTGCCGCAGGCGACCCTGAACACGATCTACTACACGGTCCTCGCCGTGCTGTTCGGATTCCCGGTGCCGCTGGCCCTCGCCGTCTTCATCTCCGAGATGCGTTCGCGCAGCTGGTACTTCAGTGCGCTCGCCTACCTGCCGGTCATGGTGCCGCCGGTGGTCGCGATCCTGCTGTGGAAGTTCTTCTACGCCCCCGACGCCGACGGTCTCTTCAACACCGTGCTCGGCTGGGTCGGCATCGGGCCGCTGCCCTGGCTGAACTCGACGGCGACCGCCATGCCCTCGATCGTCCTCGAGACGACGTGGGCCGGCGCCGGCACGGCGATCATCATCTACATCGCGGCCCTCACGAGCATCCCCTCCGAGCTCTACGAGGCCGCCGAGCTCGACGGCGCTGGCATCTGGCGTCGCGTCTGGCACGTGACCCTGCCGCAGATGCGCGGCATCATCGCGACGATGCTGCTGCTGCAGATCATCGGCACGATGCAGATCTTCACCGAGCCGTTCCTCTTCACCGGCGGCGGGCCGCAGGGAGCCACCAAGACGCTGCTCATGACCATCTACGACTACGCCTTCGTGCGCGTCGACTACGGCGCCGCGACCGCGCTGAGCGTGCTGCTCGCCGCATCGCTCGGCCTGCTGTCGCTCCTCTACTTCCGACTGACCCGACGCTGGAGCCGAGCATGAGCGCCCTTCTTCCCACCCGGCGGCTCGCCCGGCGTCGCGACGTCGCACCCGATCCGCTCACACGCACCAACATCTCCGACAGCGACCGCCAGCGACCCTCGGTGCGCGTGTGGCTCGGCATCGGACAGGTCGTGGTGCTGGCTGGTCTGCTGATCGCCGGACTCGGCCCGCTCATCTGGCTCGCGCTCGCCGCGGTCTCGCCGACGCAGGACCTCATCCGCGGCCCGTTCTCGTTCTTCGCCAGCGGGACCGTGCAGTGGGAGAACCTCGCGATCGCGTGGGAGCGGGGCCGCATCGGCCACTACCTCACCAACACGGCGATCCTCGCGGCGGGATCGGTCGTCGTGACCCTCGTCGTCTCGACGACGGCGGCCTTCGTCATCACGGTGCTCCGGCCGCGGTGGGGCAAGCTGCTCTCCGGAGCCATCCTCGCCACGCTGTTCATCCCGTCGATCGTCTCGCTCGTGCCGCTGTACCTGACGGTGCGCGAGCTGCCGGTGCTGGGCGTCTCGCTGATCAACACCTGGTGGGCCGTGTGGCTGCCCGCGGGCGCAGCGGCGTTCAACGTGCTCATCATCGCCCGGTTCCTCGAGGCGATCCCCGCCGACCTCTACGAGGCGGCCCGCATCGACGGCGCCGGCCCGCTCCGCATCCTCTGGAGCATCGTGCTTCCGCTGTCGCGACCGATCCTCGGGGTCGTGGGCCTGCTGACGGTCGTGGCGTCGTGGAAGGACTACCTGTGGCCCCTCCTCGTGCTGCCCGACCCCGACAAGCAGCCGGTGTCGGTGGCGCTGCCTCGCCTTGCCGACCAGACCGAGCTGAGCGTGCAGATGGCGGCCCTGTTCCTCTCGCTGATCATCCCCGTGGCGCTGTTCCTCATCTTCCAGCGCCAGTTCCTGCGCGGCGCGAGCATGGCGGGCGGGGTGAAGGGATGAGCCGCATCCTCGTCACCGGCGCCGACGGCGAGATCGGTCGTGCGGTCAGCGACCATCTCGTCGCGAGCGGCCACCAGGTCACTGCGCTGTCCCTCGCATTCGGCGGAGAACACCCCGCGGACCGGCAGATCACGGGCGACGCGACCTCGCGGGCCGACGTCGAGGAAGCGATGCGCGACGCCGACGCGGTCGCGCACTTCGCCGCCATCCCGCATCCGAGCCTTGGCACCCCGTACGACATCTTCCGCGTCAACACCTCGGCGACGTTCAACGTGCTCACGCGCGCCGCCGAGGCGGGTGTGCACCGGGCGGTCATCGCCAGCAGCATCAACGCCATCGGCTACCCGAACAATCCGCACGACACGTTCCCGCCGGCGTTCCCGCTCGACGCCGGGACGCCGCCCGACATCGCCGACGCCTACTCGCTGTCGAAGCTGGCCGACGAGGCGACGGCCCGGTACGCCCACCGGCGGTACGGCATCGACGTCGTCGCGCTGCGGTTCCCGTTGGTGAAATGGCCGCACGTCCTGCGCGACGTCGCCGACGAGGTCCGCGCGGATCCCGTGCGGATGGCCCGCGAGGGCTGGGCGTACCTGACCATGACCGACGCCGTGCGCGCGGTGGAGCGGGCGCTCTGGGCGGATGTCGCCGGCGCCGAAGTGGTGCCGCTCAGTGCCCGCGACACCCTCCTCGACGTGCCGACGGCCGAGCTCCTGCGCCGCTACGCGCCTGCGGTCGAGCCGCCGGCGCACCTCGCCGGGCACGACGCGCTCGTCGACCTGACGACGGCGCGGACGGTGCTCGGCTTCGAGCCCCGAGAGTCGATCCACGATGGCACCGCCACCCCCTACCCGGCACTCGTGAGGAGCGACCGATGACGACAGAGCCCACGACCTTCGATCAGCCCTGGATGCCGCGCGAGAACGTCCGCATCACGGACGTGCGGGCGATCGTGACGGCGCCCGAGGGCATTCCGCTGGTCGTCGTCCGCATCGACACCGACCAGGACGGACTGTGGGGATACGGCTGCGCGACCTTCACGCAGCGCTGGCAGGCCGTCGTCGCCTTCCTCGACCACCTGCGCCCGCTGCTCGTCGGTCGATACCCCGGCGACATCGAAGACCTGCTGCGTCTGGTGCGGTTCACCGGCTACTGGCGCGAGGGACCGGTCGGCAACAACGCGCTCTCGGGCATCGACATGGCGCTGTGGGACATCGCCGGCAAGCGCGCCGGGATGCCGGTGTACGAGCTGTTCGGCGGGCGGGTGCGTGCCGCGGCCGACACCTATCTGCACGCCGAGGGCGCCGATCTCGACGAGACCACGGCGCACGCGCGCGAACTCATCTCCGCCGGCCAGCGTCACGTGCGCATCCAGACCGGCCAGCAGGGCGTCGGACATTACGGCGCGCCGCCCGTCGCGGGCTCCTTCGCGTGGGCGAAGAACCCCGCGGGCTGGCGGGTCGAGGACTATCTCGTCCGCACGCCGCAGCTGTTCGCCCACGTGCGCGAGGCGCTCGGCGACGGCGTAGAGCTGCTGCACGACGTCCACTCGCGACTGACCCCCGCGACCGCGATCGCCCTCGCCCGTTCGCTCGAGCCGTACCGGCCCTTCTTCCTCGAGGACGTGCTCGCACCCGAGCACTGGCACCGCCTGGCCGAGGTGCGGGCCGCGTCACCCGTGCCGATCGCGGTCGGCGAGCTCGCGACATCCTTCACCGACGCCGCCCGCCTCATCCGCGAGCATCACGTCGACTACATCCGCAGCCACCTCTCGGATATCGGGGGCGTCAGCGCCGCGCGCCGGCTCGCGGTCCTCGCCGACATCGAGGGTGTGCGCACGGCCTGGCATTCGCCCGGCGACGCCTCGCCGTTCGCCGTGGCCGCGGCGGTCGCGCTCGATGTGACCTCGCCGGCTTTCGGCATCCAGGAGGGTCACGTCTACAACGACGAGACCCATGAGGTCTTCCCCGGCATGATCGACATCGTCGACGGCTGGCTGACGCCCAACGACGCCCCCGGCTGGGGGATCGAGATGGACGAGGCCGCCGCCGCCCGCTTCCCCGCCGGTCTCTCCGGGCACGACGCCTGGGCCGCAGGGGTCCGCGCGCCCGACGGCGCCCTCATCGCGCCCTGAGCGTCCGCTTCTCGAACCTCCGAACCCGAACCCGAACCCGAAAGAGATCCATGACCACCTGGTCGATCGCGCCCTCGGGGCGCTGGCTGCTGCATGGCGGCGAACCGACGTTCCTCCTGGCCGACACCGTCTGGGCGGCCTTCGGCGGGCCCACCGAGAACGAATGGCTCGACCATCTCGAACTCCGCCGGCGTCAGGGCTTCAACGCCCTGCTGATCAGCGTCCTGCCCATCGAGCACGACCGATCGACGGGCACCCGGTCGCCGTACGCGCTGCGCGACGGTGCCGTCGATTTCGGCGCCGGTGATCCGGACTACTGGACCGAGGCCGAGCGGCTGCTCGAGCAGGCTCGCGAGCGCGGCTTCACGCCGATGCTCGTGCTCCTGTGGAACAACTTCGTCCCGGGTACGTGGGGCTCCCGCCTCACGCCCGAGCACGTGCTCAGCGCGGACCAGACCGAGACCTACGTGCGCGAAACGGTCGCGAGGTTCCGCCGCTTCGATCCGATCTGGATCGTGTCGGGCGACGACGACCTCGACGACGACGTCGCACTCGAGCGGTACAGCTCGGTGGCGGCGCTGCTGCGCGAGGTCGCACCCGGCCAGCTGGTCACGTGGCACGACACTCCGACCGCGAGGATGCCGCAGCCGCTGGCCGACAGCGAACTCGTCGACTTCCATGCGCTGCAGTCGGGACACAACGAGGCCTGGGACACGCTGCCTGCCGACCTGACCCACTACTACCGCGCGCTCGATGTCGCTCGACCGATCATCAACCTCGAGCCCTGCTACGAGGGACTCGGGCGTTTCCGCGGCGCCGCGCGGCACTCGGCCGCCGACGTCCGTCGCGCCAGCTGGACCGGCGTCGTCTCGGGCGCTGCCGCAGGCCTGGGGTACGGCGCGCACGGCGTCTGGCCGTGGCATCGTCGCGGCGAGGGATTCTCAGCCGAAGACGTGCACGGGGCGCCCTTCCCCTTCTCGGTCGCCGCGGCGTTCCCCGGCGCCGACGATGTCGCGTACCTCCGCCGGGTCGTCGACGCGGAACGGCTGTGGGGACTCGATGCGGCTCCCGATCTGCTCGTCGCCGAGCCCTCCGGGGCCGTCACCGGGCGCGCTCCCGACGGCACGATCGCCGTTTACGCGCCCACCCCCTTCGCGCTCACCCTCGTTCTCGGCGACGTCGAGGCTGCCGGCCTGGAGGTCACCGTCCACGACCTGGCGGCACGGCGACCCGATGCCGCGCGATGGACCGCGGTGGACGGCGGCATCCGGCTCGAGCAGCCCGAGTTCACCGGCGACGCGCTGTTCGTGCTGCGCCCCGCTCGCAGCGGCGGCGAACGATGAGCGCCCGGATCGTGACGTTCGGCGAGGCGCTCGCCACCGCGACCGTCGACGAGACGGGAACTCTGACCCGGGCGACGGTCGCGGGTGCCGAGCTGAACACCGCGGTCGGGCTCGCGCGGCTCGGGCACGACGTCGCGTGGGCCTCGCGGCTCGGCGACGACGCTTTTGCCGGGCTCGTGCGCGAGACACTCCGGGTCGAGGGCATCGACGATCATCTCGTCGTGGCGGCGCCGGGGGAGCAGACAGGGCTGATCGTCAAGCATCGCCTCGACGACGGCGACATCCGCTCCGAGCACTACCGCGCCACGAGCGCCGCGAGCCGGCTGCGCTCGGATGATCTTCCGGCAGCGGCGCTCGACGGAGCCGACTGGCTGCACGCGACGTGCATCACGCCGGCCCTCGGTGCCGGCCCGAAGGGGCTGTTCGAGAACGTCCTGCACGAGGCGTCGATGCGCGGCATCCCCATCTCGCTCGATGCCAACCACCGGCCCCAGCTGATGTCGGAGGACGAGCTCCGAGCGGTCGTCGAGGACTGGATCGACGTCGTCGACACGTTCTTCTGCAACGAGGACGAGGCACGCATCCTCACCGGCACCACCTCGACGGAAGCCGCCGTCGACGATCTCGCTCGCCGGGGCCCCCGCGTCGTCGTGGTCAAGCTCGGCGGTCGCGGCGCGCTGGCCGGAGACGCCGACGGTCGGCGTTTCACCCCGGCCTCCGTCGTCGCCGAGCCGACGCACCCCGTCGGCGCAGGCGACGCGTTCGCCGCCGCGTGGATCTCGTGCACGCTGCGCGGCGACACCGTCGATGTCGCGTTGCCCATCGCCGCGTGGTGCGCGGCCCGGGTCGTGGCCGATCCCGGCGATCACGACGGCTTTCCGCGGCGTGCCGAGCTCGACGCCTTCGAAGCGGCCCGGCGCGAGCTCGCGGAGGTGGGACGATGACCGCGGACGTGCGCGCCGCGCTCCGCGCCGCCGCCGTCGTCGCCGTGCTGCGGGCGCCGTCGGAGGCGGAACTGCGTCGGCAGATCGACTTCGCCGTCGACGCCGAGCTGCCGGTGCTCGAGATCACGACGACCACCCCGGGGTGGGAGCGCGTGCTGGCGGAGATCGCCGGTGACACCGCATTCGATCGCATCCTGCTGGGTGCGGGAACCGTCACGACGGTGGCCCAGGCTGAGGCGGCGCGGGATGCCGGGGCACGCTTCCTGGTGTCGCCGACGATCGTCGAGGATGCCGTACGCGCGGCGGCCGGAGAAGCAGCATTCATCGCGGGCGGATTTACCCCGACGGAGCTCCGCGCCGCTGCCGCAACGAGCGGCATGGCGAAGCTCTTCCCCGCCGCGAGCGGCGGTCTCGGGCACCTGCGCGCGGTTCGAGACGTGCTGCCCGACGTCGCGATCATGCCGACCGGCGGCATCGGCGTCGACGACGCCGCCGACTGGATCGCCGCGGGCGCGATCGCCGTCGGGATCGGCGGCGGGCTCTTCCGCGAGCCCGTCGACCGCGTGCGCAGGCTCGTCGGGTCGCTCCGGCGGACGTCGTGACCCGGTTCCGGATCGGGTCGGACGACCTCGTCGCGGTCGTCGAGGCAGACGGGGCTCGCATCTCGTCGCTGCGCCACCTGCCCACCGAGCGTGAGCTGCTCGCGTCGACGCCGTGGGCCGACGACCCCGTCGACGCCTTCGTCATGGCCGACTCGAGCGCGCAGTGGCATCGCGCCTACCGTGGCGGGTGGCATCTGCTGCTGCCGCGGGCGGGCGACAGCCCGGCAACGGCGTCTCCGCCCCAGCCGTTTCACGGCGAAGCGGCCTGGCGCACGTGGCGCCTGACCGGCAGCCGCAACGCCTGCCGCGCGTCGGTCGTCCTTCGCACCGTCCCGCTCGCGATCGACCGGTGGATGTCGGTGCGCGCGAACATGCTCGTGATCGAGACCGCGGTACGGAACGTGGGCAGTGAGCCGGTGAGCTACGGATGGGCCGAGCACCCGGCGTTCGCCGGCGAACTGTTCGGTCCGGCCTCTACCGTGCGCACGGGCGACCGCGTCGTGCCGCTCGACCCGGCACCCGCGGCATCCTTCACCGACCTCGCCGCGCCCGCGGGCGACGTGACGATCACCGCGCCCGAGGCCGGGGTCGAGGTCGCGCTGACCTGGGACGCGGGCCTGATGCCGCGACTCTACGTGTGGCAGGAACAGCGGGGGAGCGCCGGCTTCCCGTGGTGGGGTGCGATGGATGCCGTCGGGCTCGAGCCGGCCGCCGACCCGTACGGCACACCTCTCGACGCGCTCGGCTCGCTGAAGCTCGAGCCCGGGGAGAGCCGGGAATCCGTCGTCTCGCTACGTGTCGACCGATCGGGCGATGTGGCACCGGGGGCGACGTCATAGACTCGAAGCGAGATGGCGAGAAAAGCGATTTCCCTCCGTGACGTTGCGGCTGTCGCCGGCGTCTCGGTGTCGACCGTGTCGAAGGTCCTGCGGGGCCAGGGCAAGGCGTCGGATGCCACGCGCGAGCGCATCTTCGAGGCTGCCGAGCGGCTCGACTTCCAGCCCAACGCGCTGGGCCAGTTCCTCGTCCAGGGGCGCAGCGCCACCGTGGGCGTGCTCACCATGAACGCCCCGGGCGCCTTCACGATGCCCGTTCTCACCGGTGCCACGACGACCCTCGGCACGCGTGACCTGTCGGTCCTCGTGACCGACTCGCACCTCGACCGCACGGTGCTGGCGGCCACGGTCCGCAAGCTCCGCGCCCGCAGCATCGACGGGCTGCTCGTCGTCGGCGACGGCTCCGGGTCGGAGATCCGCTCCGTCACCGCGGGGTTCCCCGCGCCGGTGGTCTACGTCTACGGCATCTCCGACGACGCCGCCGACGCATCGTTCGTCCACGACGGCTACGCCGCCGGGAAGCGCGCCGGCGAGCATCTCATCGCCTCCGGTCGTCGGCGCATAGCGCACATCACGGCCTCTGCCGACGACCATTCAGCGCGCGAGCGCGCGGACGGCCTCGCCGCGGCCCTCGCGGCCGCCGGCGCCGACCTCGCGCCCGAGCTCGTGCTGCGCGGCGATTGGTCACGGGGCTGGGGTCGCGAGGCCGCCGAGCGGCTGATCGCGTCGGGCGAGAGGTTCGACGCCGTCTGCTGCGGCAACGACACGATCGCCCGCGCGGTGATCGCTGCGCTCGCCGAGGCCGGTGTCCGCGTGCCGGAGGATGTCGCCATCACCGGGATGGACAACATCTCGGGCCTCACGGGCCAAGACGACGAGAGCCTGACCACGATCGACTTCCGCCTCGCCGACCTGGGCGCCCGGGCGGCCGCTCACCTGGCCGACGTCATCGACGGACAGCCGTACGAGCCGGGCCTGCACCGGATCGCCGGCGACCTCGTGGCGGGCGAGTCGACGGCGTCGCTGACTGCCTGACCGGCCTCAGGCCTGGCGCGAGCCGAGCACCTTCACGATCACGGAACGTCGGCGCAGCTCGGCGATCGTCCGGGTCTCCTCGTCGGCGTCGCGGCCGAGCGCGTGCACGTCCGAGACCACGACGACATCGCCCGCCGTCAGATGGCCGAACAGTCGCGACAGGCGCTCCTGCCAGCTTTCTCCGGTCTCGGGGGCGGGATGCCGGAAGCCCTCGATCGGAACGCCGAACTGGGCCAGGGCGTCGCGCTGCGCCACGATGCTCGGCATGTCGTCGCGCGAGACGACCAGACCGACGAGGCGAGCGCCGGCAGGGCGGGCTGCCCACCACTCCGGGCTCGGCTGCAGGGCCGCGAAGCTGTCGGGCAGCTCGTCGACGGGGGAGTCGGGCAGCGCGATCGTACGCGTCTCGGCGTAGTCCGCCGCCGGGCGCGTGGTCCGGTCGTCGTCGGTCGGGGTGCTCACCCTCTCATTGTCGCCGACGCGAGAACGGTTTTCACCACGAGTTCGCGTCAGAGGTCGTTCTGGCGCATCTCGAGGCTCACCTGCTGCGAGTCGAGCCGGCGTTGCGACTCGCGCAGCACCTCGGACGAGAACGCGCCCTCGCTCGACAGCTCGAGCAGTCGCGCGCGCATCGCACCGATGAGCAGCAGCTGCAGCTCGCGGGCGAGGGCGCCGGCGTCCTCGTCTGCCGCGTGCTCCAGCCGGCGGCGCGCGATCGTCAGCGTCCGGGCGTCCCACTTGCCGCCTTCTTCGACGGCGAGTGTCGGGTCGGCCAGCCGGTCGATCGCCGCGGTGCGCAGCTCGGCGTCGAGCGCTTCCTCCTCCTCGCGCAGCAGCGAGCTGTCGGCGGTGCTGCTCGGGATACGAAGCGCCCGCACCAGAGCCGGCAGCGTGAGGCCCTGAAGGAGCAAGCTGATGACGGCGACCAGGAACGCGGTGAGGATGAGGAGCTCGCGCTCCGGGGTCTCACGGGGAAGGGTCTGCGCCGCGGCGAGGGTGACGACCCCTCGCATCCCGGCCCACACGATGATCGTGCCGTGCTTCCAGCCCAGCGGCGACGCCTCGTAGTAGTCGAGGTCGTTGAACGCCCGGGTCACCCGGGTGCGCATGCTCTCCAGACGCCGGCGCGTGGCCCCGGGATTGCGGCCGCGCCCGGCGAAATCAGGCGGCAGGCTGTCGAGGCGCTCCGAGATCTGCTCGAGGCGGTCGCGCTGGCGCAGGCGTGCACGACGCCCCTGGAAGAAGATGAGCCCCGCGACGTAGACGGCGCGGATGGCGAGCAGGATCGCGAGCGAGCCGAGGGCGAGCAGGATCGCCTTTCCGGGGCCGCTCTGCTGCCGGAAGTTGTCGTCGAGGATGCCGCGCAGCTCGAGCCCCATCACGAGGAAAACCCCGCCCTCGAGGACGAGCTCGACCGTGCGCCAGTTGATCTCGTCGGAGACTCGCTGCTCGGCGGTGAAGCGTCGTGCGGCACCTTGACCCGTGGTGATGCCCGCCGCGACGGCGGCGACGAGCCCCGAGCCGCCGAGGTGCTCGGTCGGCAGGTACGCCACGAACGGGACGATGAATCCGAGGGCGGTGGCGGCGACCGTGTTCATGCGCGCCCGGACGCGCAGGTTCAGTCCGCCGACGACGACCCCCACGATCACGGCGGCGACGATTCCCCAGACGAAGGTTCCGACCGTGTCGGCGAATGCGAACCCGCCGGCGACCGCCGCGATCGCGCTGCGCAGCAGAACGAGGGCGGTGGCGTCGTTGATGAGGCTCTCACCCTCGAGGATCGTCACGACCCGCGGGGATATGCCGAGCCGCTTGACGATCGAGGTCGCGACGGCGTCGCTCGGGCTCAGCACCGCCCCGAGCGCCACCGCCAGCGGAAACCCGAGCTGGGGCAGAACGAGGGTGAGGAAGCCGCCGATCGCGAGCGCGCTGATGACGACGAGCGCGACGGCGAGCCCCGAGATCGACGGCAGATCGCGCCGGAACTCGACCGCGGGCAGACGCACCGCCGCCGCATAGAGCAGGGGAGGCAGCACGCCGACGAGGATCAGCTCGGGGTCGACCTCGAAGTCGTCGAGGATCGGCAGCCACGACGCGGCCAGTCCGACCGCGACGAGGATCAGCGGCCCCGCGACACCGAGACGTTTCGACAGCGAGGTCGAGACGGCGATCGCGACGACACCGAGGATGAGTCCGGGCAGCAGTTCCACGCGTCCGGGTGCCCGTCAGAGGATGCCGAGGGCCCGGACGGCGTCGCGCTCGTCGATGAGCTCGGCGACCGATGCGTCGAGCCGGTTTCGGCCGCGTTCGTCGAGCTCGAGCCCCGTTACGACGCGATAACCCGAGCCGTCGCTCGTGACGGGGAAGGAGCACACCAGGCCCTCGGGCACGCCGTACTCGCCGCGCGAGACGACGGCGGCCGAGGTGCGCCGGCCGTCGGTGCCGAGCACGTCGTCTCGCACGTGCCGCAGTGCCGCGTTGGCGGCCGATGCGGCAGATGACGCCCCGCGCACCGCGATGATCTCGGCGCCGCGCTTCGCGACGCGAGGCACGAACTCGTCGTCGAGCCAGGCCCGTGCGGCATCCGTTCCGCCCAGCCGGTCGGCGAGGGCGTCGGCCACGGGGCGCCCGGCGACGGTCGCGGAGGCGATGTCGGGGAACTGCGTCGCGGAGTGGTTGCCCCAGATGACCACGCCCTCGATGTCGTTCACGGGCACCTCGAGCCGCGCGGCGAGCTGAGCGACGGCGCGCTCGTGATCGAGGCGGGTCATGGCGCTGAAGCGCTCGGCGGGTACGCCTTCGGCCGCCGACGCCGCGATCAGCGCGTTCGTGTTGGCGGGATTGCCCACGACCAGCACGCGGACGTCGGATGCCGCGGATGCCGCGATGGCCGCGCCCTGCGGGCCGAAGATGCCCGCGTTGGCGGCGAGCAGGTCGCCGCGCTCCATGCCGGCCGATCGGGGCCGGGCACCCACGAGCATCGCGATGTTGGCACCCGCGAACCCCGTGCGCGCGTCATCCGTGACCTCGACCGAGCGCAGCAGCGGGAACGCGCAGTCCTGCAGCTCGAGCGCCGTTCCCTCCGCGGCTCGGACCCCGTCGGGGATCTCGAGGAGGCGGAGATTCACGGGCCGGTCGAGGCCGAGCATCTCGCCGGAGGCGATGCGGAACAGCAGGGCGTAGCCGATCTGGCCGGCCGCGCCGGTGACGGTGACGGTGGTGGCGTCCATGTGCCGAGCCTATTCCTGCCGTCGCGGCCGCACGGGGTGCCGGACCGGAGAATCGACCTCGCGGTCAGCCCTTCTGCTTCGCCTGGTGCCGGGCCACACGGTTGCGGTTGCCGCACCCGGCGGCGGTGCACCAGATCCGATTGCGTCGAGGTGAGCGGTCGAGGTAGACCCACCCGCAGGCGTCGTCGGCGCACTGCCGTGCGGTGGTGAGATCGGATGTCAGCAGGTCGTGGGCGCTCATGGCCACCGCCGCGCGCGGTCCGGAGAGATCAGCGGGCGGCACCCACACCCACGCTGAGGCGGGCTCGTCGAAGCTCAGCGACGAGCGGGCGAGGGCGTCGACGTGCTCGCGGGCGATGAGATCGGCTGCTGCCGAGGAATGCTGGAACACCGCTTCGTAGACCGCCTCGCGAAGCGCGACGACCGCGCGGTGCTCCCGGGCCGCCACGTCCGATTCGGCCCGGGGCAGTGCGCTTCTCGCGGCGCCCGTCGCGGCGCCGACATCCATCTGGTGGCACCACGACACGACGTCGTCGAAGTCGCGGAGGGTGTCGATCGCGCGTTGCGGGTCGAGCCGCCAGTGCACCGTGTCGACCAGATCGAGAGCGGGGTGCCCCGCGACCCGGGGGAACGCCGCTGCGTCGGACTGCGCCACGAATGAATGCTAACGCTCGTCGTCAGCTTGTGCCATTAGTTCAGGGCTGAGAGTGTGTAACGCATGAAAGCCAGAGCACCCATTAGACACTCCGCGGACGGTCTCGGCGCGGACTTCCGCCGTCTCTGGGTCGCGCAGGGGGCCTCCTCTGTCGGAGCGCAGGTCGGCGACCTCGCTCTCCCGCTGCTCGCCGTCGTGGTGCTCGGGGCGAGCGCCGGCGAGGTGGGGCTGCTGGGCGCGGCGAAATGGATGCCGTTCCTGCTCCTCGCGCTGCCGCTCGGCGTGCTCGTCGATCGGTCCCGTCGCCGCCGCATCCTGATCGTCGCGGACCTCGCCCGAGCTTTCCTGACGGTCGTGATCGTCGGCCTCGCCGTCACCGGGGTGCTGACGTTGCCCGCTCTCGTCGGGCTTGTCCTGCTCTTGGGCGCCTTCACCGTGGCGTTCGACGTGAGCTACCAGTCCTATCTGCCCACCGTCGCGGGCCGGTCTCACCTCGAGCGCGCGAACGGTCGCCTGCAGGCGACGGCCGCCGTAGCTCAGATCGGCGGCCCCGGGATGGCGGGGCTGCTCGTCCAGACGCTGACCGCCGCCTGGGCCCTCATCGCTCCCGCGGCCACGTACCTCGTCTCGGCACTCGCCCTGACGAGCATCTCCACCCGGGAACACCGCCCCGTCCCCAGCGGCCGCGGTGCGCTGTCGGAGTTGCGCGAGGGCTTGCGTTTCGTGCGGCGAGATCGCTTCCTGATCGCCCTCGTCGCATTCGCCGCCATCTACAACCTGTTCGCTCAGGCGATCACGGTGCTGTTCACGGTGCACGCCGTCCGCGAGCTCGGGCTGGATGCGGGGCAGCTCGGGTTGATCTTCGGGCTCGGTGCCGTCGGTGCCGTGGCGGCCGCGGCGAGTGCCCCGGCAGCGGTGCGCCGCTTCGGGGCGGGGTCGGTCTTGATCGCATGCGCAGTCGCGGAGAGCATCGCGCTGTCGATGCTGCCGCTCGTGCCCGCATCCTGGTCGCCCACGGTGCTGGTGGCGGTGCTGGCCGCGGCGTTCGCGCTGAACGGAGCCGGCACGTCGCTGTCGAGTGTCGTCGCCGTGACGTTGCGTCAGCTGCGGACGCCGGACGAGGTCCTCGGGCGCGTGAACGCGACGATGCGCTGGGTCTCGTACGGGGTGGTCGCGATCGGCGCGGCGATCGGCGGCGGGCTCGGTGAGCTGGTGGGCACCCGGGCCGGGATGGCCATCGCGGGTGCGGGCGTCATGCTGACGGTCGTCTGGGTCGTGCTGTCGCCGCTGCGCTCGATCCGCGATCCCCGCGAGCTGGTCGACGCGAGCGGCGTTTCGGACGGAGGGCCCGAGGCGGCGCATCCCGGCTCGTCTCCGTGCGGCGACGTGATGGGCGACGCGCCGCAGGTACGGTAAAGCGCATGAACGAACGCGACCGCGGAGCCGCACGGTGAGCGTGTCGGCCGCCCTGGCCGGCATCCTGTATCCCGAGATCGAGCCCTACGAGACGGGCTTCCTGCTCGCCGGCGACGGCCAGCGCGTCTATTGGGAGCAGTCGGGCAATCCCGCGGGCAAGCCGGTCGTGTTCCTGCACGGCGGCCCCGGCGGCGGAACCTCGCCCTGGCACCGCCGCTTCTTCGACCCCGAGGCCTACCGGATCATCCTGTTCGACCAGCGCGGCTGCGGGAAGTCGACGCCGCACGCGAGCGATCCGGCCGCCGACCTCCGCTACAACACCACGTGGCACCTCGTCGCCGACATCGAACTGCTGCGGCGCAACCTCGGCATCGACCGATGGCAGGTCTTCGGCGGCTCGTGGGGCTCGACGCTCGCACTCGCCTACGCGCAGTCGCACCCGGATGTCGTCTCGGAGCTGGTGCTGCGCGGGATCTTCACGCTGCGGCGCCACGAGCTCGAGTGGTTCTACGAGGGCGGGGCGGCAGCGCTGTTCCCCGACCTGTGGGAGGACTACCTCGCCCCGGTTCCGGTCATCGAGCGGAGCCGACTGATCGAGGCGTACCACCGGCTGCTGACCGACCCCGATCCGGCGGTGCACGTTCCCGCCGCCCAGGCCTGGACGCGCTGGGAGGCCTCGACCGTGACCCTCCGTCCCGACCCGGAGCTGGTGGCCGGGATGACGGAGGCGGAGTCGGCGACCGCGTTCGCGCGGATCGAGAACCACTACTTCCTCAACGGCGGATGGCTGCGTGAAGGGCAGCTGATCGAGGATGCCGCGTCGGGCCGCCTCCGCGGCATCCCGGGTGTCATCGTTCAGGGCCGCTACGACGCGTGCACGCCCCCGATGACCGCATGGGACCTGCACCGGGCCTGGCCCGAGGCCGAGTTCGTCATGGTCGACGACGCCGGCCACTCGGCCGGTGAGCCCGGCATCGCCGCGGCCCTCGTCGCCGCGACCGACCGCTTCGCCCGCTGACGCGCGCCGCGCCGCGCGCGCCGGTGCCGCGCCGGCGCCGAGAACGCACCGTCGCCGCGAGAGCGCACCGCGGATGGTGCGTTATCGCGGGGAGAGTGCGGTCTCGGCGGGTCGAGCCGCGGGCCAGTGCACCGACACGTCGAGGCGACGGCGGGTCGGGCCGGACCCAGGGGCGACGAGCATCGGGAGGAGCGCGGCCATCGCTTCGCGGCCCAGCTCGTCACCGTCGACGTCGATCGCGGGCACGTCGTCGGCTCCGATCGCCTCGGCCACCAGGCGTTCCGCACTGACGACGATCTCTCCGGGCGAGGCGACGCCGCGAGCGCGGAGGGCGAAGACGAGACCGAGCCCGATGGATGTCGCGTAAGGCACAGCCGCCGTCGCGCCCGAGTCGATGACCGCGTCGGCGGTCGCGACACCCGCCGCGAACGTCGCCGGAAAGGGACCGAGCGCGGTCAGCTCGACGCGCTCGCCGACGGCGGCCTCGATCGCGGCCGAGCGCTGCCGGTCCTGCCATGATCCCTCCGGACCTCCGAGGTACACGATTCCGCGGTGGCCCGCGTCGGCCAGGCGCGTCGCGAGCTCGGCGAACGCGCTCGCGGTGTCGGCCACGATCGAGGTCATGCCGTCGATCTCACGGTCGACGAGGACCGTCGGCCCGAAGGCGCCGGCGGCACGGACGATGTCGTCGGGGCCACGCGGTGCGACGAGAATGCAGCCGTCGACCTGCCGGGCGAGGCGCTCGAGCTCGTCGAGCCCGTCGACGTCGTCGAGCCGGTGCACGGCGACCGTGAGCTGCAGGTCGGACTCGCGGGCGCGCTCCTGAGCCCCCGCGATGATCGGCGTGAAGAAGGCGTTGTCGAGCGTCGGCACGACGAGGGCGACGATGCCGCTGCGCCCGCGAGCGAGGTGGCTGGCGGCGCGGTTCGGGATGAAGCCGAGCGTCTCGGCCGCGGCGCGCACGCGCGCGACCGTCTCGGGGGCGACGAGGTCGGGGCGGCTGAGCGCCCGGGATGCCGTCGACTTCGACACACCCGCATGCGCGGCGACATCGGCGAGTGTCGTCACCGCGCCCCCTTCGTCCCGCCGCCGCATGGCGCGACGGTCCGCTCATCCTACTGAGCGGGAGCAACCGGTTGCGCCGCCGATGAACGCCGGTTTTACACGGTGTTAACACGAATGGTCGCGCGCCTCCCCGCGCGGGCTCTACGGTAGGAGCAACCGGTTGCGCAACCGGTTGCACCCGCACCCCCTCGCACGAACGGAGTTCGCTCGTGGTTTCACGCCGCACCGGACTGCTGGCCCTCCCCGGGCTCGCGCTCCTGCTGGCGGGGTTCCTCATCCCGTCGATCGCGATGCTGTTCGCCCCTCCCGGTGTCAGCCTGGTCGACATCCTCGAACGCCTCGGCCGGATGCTGACCGACCCGTTCGATCTCGCGATCATCGGGCGCACGGTCGGGCTCGGCCTCATCGTGACCGTCATCTGCATCGTGCTGGGGTTCCCGATCGCCTACCTGCTCGCCCGCTCGACCTCGCGCTGGTCGGGTGTGCTGCTCGCCCTCGCGATCTTCCCGCTGCTGCTGAGCAATGTCGTGCGCACCTTCGGCTGGCTCGTGCTGCTGGGGTCGAACGGCGCGATCGGCCAGCTGCTCACGGGGCTGGGACTCGTCGACCGCGCGCCGCAGCTGCTCTACACCGAGCTTGCGATCGTGCTGGGTCTGACGCAGCTCTTCCTGCCGCTCGCGATCATCTCCTGCTACTCCGCCGTCGCTCAGGTCGACCCCGGACTGGACGACGCCGCGCGCGGTCTCGGCGCGAGCCGCACCCGCACCTTCTGGGGCATCGTCGTGCCGCTCTCGGCGCCGGGCATGGTCGTCGCGTCGACCCTCGTCTTCGCGGGCAGCGTCACCGCCTACACGACCCCCTACCTGCTCGGCGGATCGAGCCAGCGGATGCTGTCGACGCAGCTCTACTCGTACTCGAGCGTGACGATCGACTGGGCGGCGGCCAGTGCGACGGCCATCATCATGACGGTCCTCGTGTTCGCCGTCTCGGGCCTGTCCGCCGTCGTCGGACGACGGGGGGCCACCGCGTGAAGACGAGTCGTCCCGTCGCGGCATCCCTCGCCGTCGCCGGCTACATCATCATGATCGTGCCGATCCTCTTCGTGGTGGCCACGGCGTTCACGGGCGGACGCACCCTGCGCTTCCCGCCCGAGGGCTTCTCGCTGCAGTGGTTCGAGGCAGCGCTGAACTACGACCCGTTCATCAGCGCGCTGCTGTCGAGCCTCCAGCTCGCCCTCATCGCGACGGTGCTCGCGCTGCTCATCGGGGTTCCGGTGACGCTGGCGATCCACCGCGGCCGGCTCCCCGGCAAGGGGCTCGTCGAGGGGCTGTTCCTCTCGCCGCTCATCGTCCCCGAGCTCGTCGTCGGCCTCGCGCTCTACCAGCAGCTGATGATCGGCCTGCGCCTCGACAACTTCCCGGTGCTGCTCATCGGCCACACCGTGCTGATGCTGCCCTACGCGGTGCGGGTCACCGGGGCGTCGCTCGCACTCGCCGATCCCGGCATCGAAGAGGCGGCGCGCGGCCTCGGCGCCTCGCCGCTGCGCGCCTTCTTCTCGGTCACGCTGCCCCTGCTGCGCCCCGGCATCTTCTCGGCCGGGCTGCTGAGCTTCGTCACCTCGTTCAACAACGTGCCGCTGTCGCTGCTGCTGCAGAGCCGTGACTTCCGCACGCTCCCCGTCACCATGCTCGACTACGTCCAGCAGAGCTACGACCCGATGGTCGCGGCCACGAGCACCATCATCCTCGCGGGCACCGTCGTCATCGCCGTCATCGCCGAGCGCACGGTCGGCTTCGCCCGCATCTTCGGAGGGATCAACCGATGACCACCGCAGCAGAGTTCGTCGGGGTGACCCAGCGCTTCGGCGACTTCACCGCCGTCGACGACATCGACCTCGCCATCCCGTCGGGGCAGCTCACCACGCTGCTCGGGCCGAGCGGATGCGGCAAGACCACCTCGCTGCGGATGCTCGCGGGTTACACGCAGCCCACCTCGGGCCGCATCATGATCGCGGGCGAGGACGCCACCCGCACCCCGCCCGAGCGGCGCGGGCTCGGCATGGTGTTCCAGTCGTACGCCCTGTTCCCGCACATGAGCGTGGCCGAGAACGTCGGATACGGCCTGAAGCTGCGCAAGGTCCCGGCAGCGGAGCGCCGCCGCCGCGTCGAGGAGTCGCTCGATCTCGTCGGTCTCGGACACCTCGCGGCGAGCCGGCCCAAAAAGCTCTCGGGCGGGCAGCAGCAGCGCGTGGCTCTCGCGCGCGCCATCGCCATCCGCCCGACCCTGCTCCTGCTCGACGAGCCGCTGTCGAACCTCGACGCGCGCCTGCGCGTGCAGATGCGCGCCGAGATCCGCCGCATCCAGTCCGAGACCGGCCTGACCGTCGTGCTCGTCACGCACGATCAGGACGAGGCGCTCGAGATGTCGGACCGCATGGTCCTCATGCGCGACGGCCGCATCATGCAGGAGGGTGCTCCCTCTGAGGTCTTCACCGATCCGGCCAATCGTTTCGTCGCGGAGTTCCTCGGCTACGAGAACTTCCTCGCCGCCGCTGACGGTTCGTTCACGACCGTGCGCCCCGAGCATCTCGCTCTCGGACTCCCCGCCGACGGCACCGGGCTCGCGCTCGACGGAGTCGTGCTCGACGTCGCCTACCGCGGGGTCGACCGTCTCGTGACGATCGAGACTGCGGACGCCACCGGCGCGGCCGTGCGTCTCATCGCCGACGTTCGCGACGAGGCCGTCGCTGCACGCCCGGGCGACCGGGTCACCGTCACCGCTCCCGCGGCCCGGCTCATCCGCCTCGCCGCCTGAACGCATCCGCCGTCCCGCCCGACCCGCACCAGCACCAGCACCCGCGCCCCTGCGGCCCGCCCGCAGAGCCCCGAGAGGAACTCGCATGATCCGCACCCGCACCAGCCGCGTCCTCGCGGCATCCGCCGCCGTCGTCGCCACGGCCCTCGTCGTCACCGGCTGCTCCGGCGGCTCGGGAGACTCCGGCGACGGTGGCTCGAGCGACTCCATCGTCGTCAGCGCGTTCCCGTTCGGGGTCGAGCAGTTCCAGGAGGCGATCGTCGACCCCTTCACCGAGAAGACGGGCATCACGGTCGAGATCGAGACCGGCTCGAACGCCGACCGTCTGTCGCAGCTGCAGCTCGCGGGTGGCGACGCCGGCATCGACGTCATGCTGATCTCCGACACCTTCGCGGCATCCGGGCAGGAGCAGGACCTGTTCCAGGACTTCGACGAGTCCGACGTCCCCAACCTCGCGAAGATCGCCGACTTCGCCGTCGAGGAGGGCTACGACGGCCCGGCCTACAGCTACCAGCTCAACGGCACGCTGTACAACACCGACGAGCTGGATGCCGCGCAGGCCGCCGACTGGTCGCTCTACGCCGACTCCGCTTACAGCGGTCGTCTCGCCTTCCCCGACATCGCCGTGACGGCCGGGCAGCTCGCCGTCTCGGGCGTCGCCTCGACCTTCGGCGACGGCCCGTACGACATCGATACCGCATACACGACGATCGGCGGATGGGCGCCGAACATCCTGCAGTTCTACTCGTCGTCGACGGAGGTCACCAACCTTCTCACCCAGGGCGAGATCGTCGCGGCCGATGCCCTCAGCGGCTTCGCCACGACGCTCGTCGCCTCGGGTGAGCCCGTCGCGTGGACCGCTCCGGCCGAGGGCCGCTACATGGCCACCAACCGGGCCATGATCCCCAGCGGTGCGAAGAACCTCGAGGGTGCGTACGCGTTCATCGACTACCTGCTCTCCGTCGAGGCCCAGACCGCGTCGGCCGAGATCGTCGGCGACCTCCCCGTCGCCCTCGACGCGACGATCCCCGCCGAGATCACCGCTGTCGTCGGCGACATCGCCGCCGACCCGATCGCGGCGGGCTACGCCACGCTCGACCCGGCCGAGGTCGTCCCGAACCGCGCGCAGTGGGTCGAGCGGTTCGCGCGCGAGGTCGCCTCGCGCTGATCCAGACCGCCCGGCCGCCGAGCACCCCCCATCCTCGGTGGCCGGGCCTCTTCTCGCGGTTCCCCGACCGCATCGCTCCACGAGTACGAACGGCACCATGACTTCCGCAGCATCCCTCCCCGTCGATTACCTCCAGCGTCTGCCGAAGGCCGACCTGCACTGCCACCTCATCGGCACCGTGCGCGCGTCGACGTTCGCCGAGCTGGCCCGCCGGGAGTCGCTCGAGCTGCCCGCCGACCCCGAGCGCATCTTCGCCGACATCAACTCGCTGCCGCCCGACCCCGCGCTGTACCGCAACACGCGCATCCCGGTCCCGCAGCAGCGCGGCGCCGACGAGCCCGAGGTGTCGTACTCGCTCTTCCAGGTGTCGAACTGGGTGGTCGAGGTGCTCCGGGATGCCGACGACCTGACCCGCATCGTCTACGAGGCGTTCGAGGATGCGCACCGCCGCAGCGGCACCCGCCACCTCGAGCTGTTCTTCGACGCGCTGCCGCCGCACCTCGAGTCGCTCGGATATCTCGGCGCGGTCGAGGCGTACGCCGAGGGCATCCGCATGGCGGAGCGCGATTTCGGGATGACGGGTCTGATGATCCAGGGCATCGACCGCAGCCGCAGCGGCGAGGAGGCCCTCGCGGTCGTCCGCCGCGTCGTCGACAACCCGCACCCGTACGTCGCGGGCATCGGCCTCGACAACCTCGAGACGGCCGGTCCGCCCGAGCGCTTCGTCGACGCGTACCGCCTGGCGGGCGAGGCCGGCCTCGGCCGTACGGCGCACTCGTCCGAGCACGCGCCGACTGCGGTCAACACCATCACCTGCCTCGACCTGCTCGGCTGCGACCGCATCGACCACGGCTACTACGTGCTCGAGGACGACGCCGTCGTCGAGCGGATGCGCGAGGACCAGGTCGCGTTCACCGTCGCCTCGACCACGTCACGCCGCTCGTGGCGGCCCTGGCGTCGCGCGTCGATCGCCGCGATGCTCGAGGCCGGGCTCAACGTCATCCCGTGCTCGGACGACCCGGGCATGTTCCCCACGACGCTCGCCGCCGAGTACGGCATCGTCGCGGACCAGATCGGCGCCACGCACGAACAGGTCCGTCGCATGGCGATCTCGTCGTTCGAGGCATCCTGGCTGCCCGCCGAGCAGCGCGCGCGTCGCGTCGCCGAGGTCACCGCCGAGGTCGACGCGCTCGACGCCGAGTTCGCGCTCTCCGTCTGAGCCCCGGCCCCCGGCCGGGCGCCGGGTTGCGCCGGGTTGCGCCGAGAACGCACCGTCGCCGCGAGAACGCACGGTTGAGGGTGCGTTCTCGCGGCGAGCGTGCGTTCTCGGCGGGCGGGGCAGCGCCGGATGCCGGGGTGAGCCGGATGCTGCGGGTCAGCGACCGCCGCGGCGGCCGGCGCTGTTCTGGCGCACGACCGAACCGACCATGAGCTTGCCGCCGGCGGCACCGCCGTTCGACGAAGCGCGACGGCCGGTGCGGCGCGGGTTGCCCGCGGGAGCGGCGTCGCGCGTCTCGCGGGGCGCGCGGTCGGCGGACTGGCCGCCGCGCGAGGACTGCTGTCCGCCCCGGCTCTGCTGCTGGTCGCGCTGACCGCCCGAACGTGCGCCCTGGCCGTCGCGACCACCGGCAGCGCCCTGGCCCTGACCCTGGGTGCGTCCGCCGCGACCGCGGCCACCGCCGGAGCGACCGCCGCCGTTCGACGAACCGCCCTCGCGAGCGTCACGTGCGGCGCGCTTGCGCTGCGCGTTGGCGCCCTGGCTCGTGCCGCGGGGTGCGACCTCGACCGGCGCCGGAGTCACGTAGGGCGCGACCTTTCCGACGAGGGCGACGACCTCGGGCGACTCGGCCGTGACCGTGATCGGGGTGACCGCGATGGCGGCCTTGCGGAGCAGGTCCTTGACGTCGCGCTCCTGGCCCGGCATCACGAGGGTGACGACGGCGCCCTCGGCGCCCGCGCGGGCGGTGCGACCCGAACGGTGCAGGTACGCCTTGTGCTCCATGGGCGGGTCGACGTGCACGACCAGCTCGACGTCGTCGACGTGGACACCGCGCGCGGCGACATCCGTCGCGACGAGCACCTTCGCGGCGCCCGACGAGAACGCGGCGAGGTTGCGGTCGCGCTGCGGCTGAGAGAGGTTGCCGTGCAGGTCGACCGAGGGGATGCCCTGCGAAGTCAGCTGCTTGGCGAGCTTCTTCGCGGCGTGCTTGGTGCGGGTGAACAGGATGCGGCGGCCCATGCCCGAGGCGAGCGCCTTGACGACATCCTTCTTCTCCTCCGCGCCGGCGAGGTGGAACACGTGGTGCGTCATCGCGGCGACGGGGGAGTGGGCCTCGTCGACCGAGTGGAGGACCTCGTTCTGCAGGAAGCGCTTGACGAGCTTGTCCACGCCGTTGTCGAGGGTCGCGCTGAACAGCATGCGCTGTCCGTCGCGCGGCGTCTTGTCGAGGATGCGCGTGACGGCGGGGAGGAAGCCGAGGTCGGCCATGTGGTCGGCCTCGTCGATGACCGTGATCTCGACCGAGTCGAGCGTCAGGTGGCGCTGCTGCAGCAGGTCTTCGAGGCGGCCCGGGCAGGCGACGACGATGTCGACGCCGGCGTTGAGCGCCTGCACCTGACGGTTCTGGTTGACGCCGCCGAAGATGGTGGTCGTCTTCATGCCGTAGGCCGCCGCGAGCGGCTCGAGGGTCGCGTTGATCTGCGTCGCGAGCTCGCGGGTCGGGGCGAGGACGAGGCCCAGGATGCGGGCAGCGCGGCGGCTGCCGCCGGCGAGCTCGCCGCCGAGGCGCGCGGCCATCGGGATCGAGAAGGCGAGAGTCTTGCCCGAGCCGGTCTTGCCGCGGCCGAGCACGTCGCGTCCGGCGAGCGTGTCGGGCAGGGTGTCGACCTGGATCGGGAAGGCGGTGGTCTTGCCGTCCTTCGCGAGCGCTTCGACGAGGGGAGCGGGCACGCCGAGCGTGCGGAAAGTGGTGTCAGTCATGAGGGAGTGTGTCTCCGGGCGCACGTCGGCGCCCTGATCGGTGGCCCGGATGCGGGTGCGCATGCGGGGTCGCCGTACGAAAGAGTCCGCGGGATGCCGGTCGTGACCCGGTGGGCGGAAGGCGTTCTACGACGCGTGCGGCGCGAGCGCGCCACAAGAACCCCCAGCCTACCAGTGCCCGCCTGTATGACGGTCCGGTCCCTGGCCGGGGCCTGCGCGTCGCGATGCAAGGATTCGGCCCGACACCCCGGCCGGACGGCATCCGTCACGGGGTGTCGGACCGGATGTCTTGCATCCGCGCACGCGCACAGCGTACGGAACGCGCGCAGGTCAGATGAGCGAGAGCTCGCGCAGCTTGGCTGCCACGTCGTCGTTGCTCGGCTCGACGTGGTGGGTCGCGTCGGGGTAGACCACCACGGGGATCTGGGTGCGGCCCGAGATCTCGCGCGCGACGTCGGCCGCGGCGGGCTCCGCCTCGAGGTCGATGTAGGTGTAGTCGACGCCGAGCTCCTCGAGCTGAGCCTTCGTGCGGCGGCAGTCGCGGCACCAGTCGGCGCCGAACATCGTGATCGTGTCGGTGGAAGCGGTCATGCTTCCAGGGTACGTCCGCTCAGTACTCGGCGGCCCGGGCGCGCTCGGGGGCGGCCTCGAGCACCGGGGCGACGCGCTGCTTCTTGGGTGCGTAGACGACGAGCGCGTGGAACACGAAGCGCACGACGAACGCGGCGATGAGGGTCAGTCCCGCGGCGATGACGCTCGGGATGTGTGCGTTCTCGACGAGCACCCACAGCACCGGGATCCGGATGATCGCCTCGGCGTTGTTGAAGGTGAACGATTTCACGAACCGCTGCGTCATGCTGCCCGATTCCGAGCGCATATCGCTGAAGACGAGGTATTCCAGCAACAGGAAGTTGCCGATGATCGTGATCTCGCTCGCGATGATGGATGCCGGCAGATAGTCCATGCCGAGCCGGATGAGGCCCCACATGATCACCAGGTTCGCGATGGCGCCGACGCCGCCGACGAGCGCGAACGCCGACATCCGCCCGAAGCGGAGCATGAGCAGCTGCGTGAGAAACCGGATGCCCTGCGTGAAGGTCGCCTTCGACGATCCGGCGTAGCGGGGCGCGAAGGCGAACGGCACCTCGGCGACGCGCATGTGCCGGCGAGCGAGGATCTCGAGCAGGATCTTGAAGCCGCGCGGACGCAGAGCGTCGATGTCGATCGTGTCGCGGTCAACCAGGAAGAACCCGGTCATCGGGTCGCTGCACTCACCGAGCTTGCGGGGGAACATCGCCTTGGTCAGCAGTGTCGACGCGCGCGAGACGGTCGTTCGCGTGGCGTCGGCGAGGCCCTTCGAGTCGCCGCCGGCGATGTAGCGCGAGGCGACGACGACATCGACGTCGCCGCGGTCGGCTCGCGCCAGCAGCCGCGGGATGTCCTCAGGAGGATGCTGCAGGTCGCCGTCCATCACGAGACACCACGACGAGTTCGCGGCCCGGATGCCGTCGACCACGGCCCCGCCGAGTCCCGCCACCGGCTCGTCGCGGTGGATCAGTCGCACCGGGAAGTCGGCCGTCTTCGCCGCCCGCTCGATGATGGCGGGGGTGTCGTCGGTGGAGTCGTCGACGAAGACGACCTCGATCATCCGGTCGTCGACCGCGTCACCGATCCGCCGCAGCAGCTCCACGACGTTCGGGCCTTCGTTGAAGGTCGGGACGACGATCGTCAGATCCATGAATCGCTCGCAAGTGGAAACGGACGGGGGAGTTCACACAGTACTGAGGATTCATATGCGTACAACCCGTTGACTCTTTGGATATCGCCTGAGATTCACCCGATGGCCTTCTTGATGTCATCCACGGTCATCCCGTAGTTGACGCGGACCACCGGCAGCGCCAGCTTGTCGGTTCCAATCGACACGTAGCCGGGCTCGATGGTGCGCGCCATCTCGAAGCCCGCGTCGGCGACCGCCTGCTTGGCCGCGTCGTTGTGGTGGCCGAACGGGTACGCGATCACCTCTTTCGCGCCGCCGAGCACGCTCGCCGAGGTCTCGAGGTCGGCGACGATCTCGTCGTGCGTCCAGTTGACGATGCGCCCCTGCCCGTCGGCTCCCGCGGAGTGCATGTCGTGGGTGTGCGAGCGCTTGAGCACGTAGGGGGTGAGTTCGGGCCCGGCGCCGTTGGAGGTGATCACGAAGGATGTCGTCATCACGCGGTATCTCTCGACGAGCGGCACGGCGAGCTCGAGCCACGTCGGGTCGGCGTCGTCGTCGGTGATGATGACCGAGTGGTCGGGCAGGAAGAGCCGGCCGTCGACGAAGGCGCTCAGCTCCGGCCATGTCGGCAGGTAGAACTGCTGCTCGGAGATGTACTTCAGGTGAGCTTCCCAGTCGCCGATGTAGGCGTAGTTGCCGCGGAGCCAGCCCGATTCGCCTTCCGGCTTCGTCGTGAACTGGTGGTACATCAGGATCGGGACGCGCGTCTTCGCGCCGTCGTTATCGGCGGTGCTCATCCATGCGGCGTGCACGGTGCGCTGCTGGGCGTCGCAGGCGACGGCATCCGCGCCGTTCAGGCGGCCGGGAATCGACAGAGCCGCGGCATCCTCGGCGGTGTCGTACCAGCCGGCGAACACCATGCCCTCCCGCGAGGGGAGCGGCAGGGAGGCGTAGGGCTTCCCCTGCGTCTCAAGGACCGGGGCGATGTCGATCGCGTCGCCCGTGAACGACACGGCGCACGCGTTCGGATCGTCCGCATCGGCGATGAGCTGCTCCGCCGGCGACAGCGGTTCGGGCGTCGGGGTCGCAGCGTCGGTCGTGGGGGCGGGGGTGGGCTCGGATGCCGCCGGGTCGGGCGTCGTGCTGGCGCGCTGCATCGCATCGACGGCGAACCAGCCCCCGACCGCTGCGACGAGCAGAACCCCGGTGAGGGCTGCCCCGATGCCGATCGCCCGGCGCTTGCGCCGTCCTCCCGCGCTCGAACGTCGCGTTGCGCCCATCGTTACTCCCCCTGTGGTGCCCGGTGCGTCCGTCGAATCCTAGGGTGCTCGGCTATGCGGATACGCGCCGGTGTTCTGGGATGCGGCGGCGAGGGCAACCCCCTTTTCCTGCCTCGGTTCGCGGGCGGAGACTGCGGAATCATGAACGCGCCACCTGCAGGATCCGACGCCGGCCGGGTGCGCGTCGGCATCTCGGGTTGGCGGTACGCCGGGTGGCGCGGCGACTTCTATCCCACGGGACTCGCGCAGCGACGCGAGCTCGAATATGTCGGCGAGCGGATGTCGACGGCCGAGCTGAACGGGTCGTTCTATTCGCTGCAGCGCCCGTCGAGCTATCAGCGGTGGCGGAGCGAGGTGCCTGAGTCGTTCGTCTTCGCCGTCAAAGGCTCGCGCTACGTCACGCACATGCTGCGGCTGCGCGGAGTCGAGACGGCGCTGGCGAACTTCTTCGCCTCAGGGGTGCTCGCGCTCGGACGGCAGCTCGGACCTGTGCTCTGGCAGCTCCCCGAACGCGAGGAGTTCGACGCCGATGTGCTCGAGGAGTTCCTCGCCCTCTTGCCGCGGACGACGGGCGAGGCCCTCGCGCTCGCCGAGCGGCACGACGAACGCCTCGACGGACGGGCGTGGCTCGAGATCGAGGAGGACCGTCCGATCCGCCACGCCCTCGAGCCCCGGTCGGCCGGTTTCGGTTCGGATGCCGCGCTCGCGCTGCTGCGTTCGCACGACACCGCGCTCGTGGTCGCCGACACCGCCGGACGCTTCCCCCGGTTCGAGGAGGTCACGACCGCGGGGCACGTGTACGTCCGGCTGCACGGTGCGACCGACCTGTACGCCAGCGGGTACACCGACGCCGAGCTCGACGAGTGGGCGGACCGCATCCGCGGATGGGCCGACGGCTCGGCGGCATCCGATGGCCGTCCGCGTGACGTGTGGGTGTACTTCGACAACGACGCCCGGGGGAGGGCGCCGCACGACGCCGTCGCTCTCGCCCGACGGTGCGATGCGGCGTTTAGGCTCGGCGGGTGACCGATCGGGATGGTGCGTGAGCGCGCAGCCGGCACCGTGGGTCTGCCCGACCTGCGGCGATCCGCTGCGCTTCGAGATCCTCGACGACGAGGCGTTCCTCGTGGCGTGGTCGTGTCTGAACTGCGGACTCGTCCGCGTCACCGAGCCGGCCTGAGCCGGTCGGGCCTCCGTACCTCGGCCAAGGTGCAGAGGTATCTGCTCGACGCCGTCCGCCCCGGGCCGTAGGGTCGCTGACATGTGCGGTCGATTCGCGAACGACGCCAAGACGGATGAGCTCATCCGGGAGTACGTCGCCGAGGGTGGCGACCCCGAGGACTGGGCGAAGTCGTGGGCCGGTGCGTACTCGATCGCGCCGACCGAGGATGCTCCGATCGTCCGCGACCGGGGCGAAGGGCGGGTCCTGGAGCTCGTGCGCTGGGACTGGCAGAAGCCGGCGAATCGCCCGCGGGGCGGTCCGATCATCAACGCGCGGATGGAGAAGCTGGCTCAGGGATTCTGGGCGCCGGCATTCAGCGCGGCTCGATGCATTGTTCCGATGCGGGGCTACTTCGAGTGGACCGGCGAGAAGACCCCGAAGACCCCGCACTTCCTCCACGGCGACCGCTTGCTCTCGGCTGCCGGGCTCACCTGGTCGATGGAACTGCCGACCGGCGAGAAGACGCGTTGCTTCGTCGTCATCACCCGCGAGGCGCGGGATGCGAGCGGACAGGTGCACGACCGGATGCCGGCCTTTCTGACACCGGATACCTGGGATGCCTGGCTGAGCCCAGAGAAGCTCACCGGTGACCGCAAGGCGGAGACGCTCGCGATGCTGGAGCACACGTCCGGCCAGGTCGCCTCGACGATCCGCGAGCACGTCGTCGACCGCAAGGTCAGCAACTCCCGCACGGTCGATCCCGCCGACCCGACGCTGCTGGACCCGGTGGCCTAGCCGGTGGCGGTTGTCGTGCCGTGTGGCGTGCGGGGGCGTCGTGACGCGGGCGCTGGCGCGCCGTCCGGCGACGTCACTCGTCGGCTGTCGGCTCCTGCCGGTAGTCGTACGCGGGGTCCGACCGCTGCCACAGGATGTATCCGGCGAGTGCGGTCGCGAGCCCGACGAAGTGCAGTGCCGGGTAAACCAGTGCCGGGGCATCCGGAAGCAGGCCCGCGAAGACGATCGACGCAATGAACGCGGCGGCACTGAATGCGGCCAGCGCCACCGCCCACCGGCGCAGGCGCTGTGTGCGGGGGCTCTGCGGCTGGAGCGACGCCATCATGCCAAGACGATAGCGGCCGTCGGTGCTCGCCGGCCCGGCCGGCGCGACGCGCGGCACCAGGGCAGAGCAAAACCCCCGCCATGTAGAAGCTAGGCGAGGGTTTCTGGGACCGTTGTAATGACGGTCCGTGTGGCTCCGACGGGCGTCGATCCCGTGACCTCACGATTTTCAGTCGTGCGCTCTACCAACTGAGCTACAGAGCCGCATGGCGTCAGAGATGCCATGTCCTAGACGAAAGGCCCTCTGGAAACCAAAGGGCCCGTCGCTTTAGAGCGACCCTGACGGGACTTGAACCCGCGACCTCCGCCGTGACAGGGCGGCACGCTAACCAACTGCGCTACAGGGCCATGCTTATTAAGTTGTGGGAGTGACCCCAACGGGATTCGAACCCGTGCTACCGCCGTGAAAGGGCGGCGTCCTAGGCCGCTAAACGATGGGGCCGAGCGAACCCAGACCCGGGAGTCAAACGTTCACGCTTACCGAGGGACAAGCATATGCGATCCGACGCGGATGTGCGAATCGGGGGCGTGGCGTCCGCCGCCCGGGCGTGTCTCCGGGTCACAATGGCCGGGTTCGCACGCTCCGGACGTCGTCGTCGACGCTTCCGGTGTTGTGACGTGTGTTGCTACTGTGAACGAAGTTGCTCACGCGATATGGAGGATCACCCGCGTGCGATACGAGAGCCTCGACTCCCCCGAAGACTGTGGCTGCGCCCCGACGCCCGCAGAGAGCAAGAAGCTCTCCCAGCTGATCTCGCGCCGCGGCGCCCTCGGCCTCGGTGCCGTCGGCTTCGTCGCGGCGACAGCGTTCCTCGCTCCCGGCATCCCGTCGGCCTTCGGTATCGAGGGATACCCGTCGTGGGATGACGTGCAGCGCGCCAAGGGCAACGAGGCGGCGAAGGCCGCCGAGATCTCGCGCATCGAGAAGCTGATCTCCGATCTGGCCGCAGATGTCGCGTACAAGCAGGCCGAGGCCGCGCGCCTGGGCGAGGAGTACGCGCAGGCCCAGGCTGCGTTCGAAGACGCCAGCGCCCGCGCCACCTCGCTGCAGGAGCAGGCGGATGCGCAGTCCGCCGCCGCCCTTGAGGCCGCGCGCCGTGCCGGCAAGCTGGCCGCCCAGCTCTACCGCAACGGCGGCGACGACACGAGCTTGAAGCTCTTCTTCTCCGACTCCGCGGCCAGCGCCGACGATCTGCTCGCCCGCCTCGGCACCATGGACAAGCTGCTGCAGGCGAACCGAGGCGTGTACACGGATGCCGTCGCCGCCCGCGAGACCGCACAGAGCCTCAGTGACCAGGCCGGCGTCGCTCGCGACGAGCGCGACCGCCTCAAGGTCGAAGCCGAGCAGAAGATGATCGCCGCGCAGGAAGCTGCGACGGCGGCTCAGGCGGCCCTCGAAGAACAGACCGCGAACATGGCGACCCTCGAGGCGCAGCTCGCGGCGCTCAAGGACGAGACGGCGACGACGGTCGCCGGTTACCAGGCCGGAGTCGAAGAGCAGCGCCGTCGCGACGAGGAGCGTCGTCGCCGCGAGCGAGAAGAGGCAGCCCGTCGTGCCGCCGAGGAAGAGCGTCGTCGCCAGGAGGCCGCAGCAGCGGCAGCCGCCGCAGGCAACAGCGGTGGCGGCGGTGGCGGTGGCGGCGGCAACAGTGGCGGCGGCGGCGGTGGCGGCGGTGGTGGCGGCGCCGGACAGGTCCAGCCCTCCGGCTGGGTGCGCCCCGGTCCCGGCTACATCAGCTCCTGGTATGGCAATCGCGGCACCATCTGCTCTGGCGGTGTGTGCACCAGCGGGCACCGCGGCATCGACTTCGCCGGCGGATGCAGCGCCCCGATCTATGCCGCGGCATCCGGCACCGTCGTCTTCGCGGCGTACACGAACAGCTGGGGCAACTACATCAAGGTCGACCACGGCGGCGGCATCATCTCGGGCTACGCGCACATCCAGAACGGCGGCTTCAACGTCGGATACGGGCAGCGCGTCTCGGCCGGACAGGTCATCGCCTATGCCGGTAATACCGGCATCTCGCAGGGCTGCCACCTGCACTTCGAGATCTACCGCAACGGCGAGCGCATCGACCCCGCGCCGTTCCTGCGCGATCGGGGCATCTCGGTCTGAGCCTCAGCGCTCGCGAGCCCGGAACGACGAAGGAGGGGCGGATGCCGCAGCATCCGCCCCTCCTCGCGTTCGTCTGAGCGTCAGAGCGAGTTGGGCGCTTCGCCCTCACCCTGCGTCTTCGTCTGGCCCTCGTGCTCCTCGAAGCGCTCGAACGCCTCGGAGACGAGACGCTCGGCCTCAGCGGCGCCGGCCCACTCGTCGACCTTGACCCACTTGTTGGGCTCGAGGTCCTTGTAGTGCTCGAAGAAGTGGCCGATCTCGTTCTTGGTCCAGTCGTCGATGTCGTCGACATCCTGGATGTGGGCCCAACGCGGGTCCTTCGCGAGCACGGCCACGACCTTGTCGTCGCCGCCGGCCTCGTCGCTCATCTTCAGCACGGCGACGGGGCGGACCTTCGCCAGCACGCCGGGGTAGATGTCGCGGTCGAGCAGCACGAGCACGTCGAGCGGGTCGCCGTCCTCGCCGAGAGTGTTCTCGAAGAAGCCGTAGTTGCTGGGGTATCCCATCGGCGTGAACAGCACGCGGTCGAGGAAGACCCGGCCGGTGCCGTGGTCGACCTCGTACTTCACGCGGCTGCCGCGGGGGATTTCGATGACGGCGTCGTACGCGCCCATACGTGTGCTCCTTCGATAAGACGGTGGGATGCCGCCGTCCAGCCTACTTGCGCCGCCCGCCGCGCCCTATACAAGGCTCAGCCCGGGTTTCGCGCCCGCGACGGGGCCGCGCTGCTCCGCTCCAGCCTGGCGACGGCACGAGCACGGCTACCGTAGGGGCGTGCCGTCGCTCAGCCCCGCCATCGCCGAGGTCCGTCGCGCCGTGCGCGCATCGCTGTCGGCGCTGCCTGCCGGCAGCACCGTGATCGTCGCGCTCTCGGGCGGGCCCGACTCGCTGGCCCTCGCCGCCGCGACGGCCTTCGAGGCTCCGAAGCTCGGCCTGCGCGCGGCTTCGGTGACGGTCGACCACGGGCTGCAGCCCGGTTCCGACGAGGTCGCGCTCACTGCCGCGCGGGCCGCGGCAGGCCTCGGCCTCGACCCGCTGGTGGTGCGCGTCGAGGTCGGCACCGCGGGCGGCCCCGAGGCTGCGGCCCGCGAGGCGCGCTACGGGGTGCTGCGGGATGCCGCGCGCGACGCGAACGCCGCCGCGGTCCTGCTGGGCCACACTCTCGACGACCAGGCCGAGACGGTCCTGCTCGGGCTCGCTCGAGGTTCCGGCGCCACGAGCCTCGCGGGCATGGCGCCCGACCGCACCGACGACGATTCCGGGGTGCGCTGGCTCCGTCCACTGCTGGCGGTGCGGCGCGAAACCACCGTCGCGGCCTGCGCGGCGGCTGGGCTCGAGCCCTGGCTCGACCCGCACAACCGTGACGATCGCTTCAGCCGGGTGAGGGTCCGCGACCGCGTCCTTCCGCTTCTCGAGGCCGAGCTCGGCCCCGGCGTGGCCGAGGCGCTCGCGCGCACCGCCGAGCAACTGCGCGAGGACGCGCAGGCCTTCGACGACATGATCGCCGAGACGATCGAAGACATCGTCGAGCCGGCCGAGGCGGGCATCGCGATCTCGGTCGCCGCGCTCGCCGCCAACCCGCCGGCGCTGCGCCACCGCATCATCCGCCACGTCGTGCAGAGCGAGTTCCACGAGAGCCTCACGCGCAGCCAGACCCTCGAGGTCGCCCGGCTCATCACCGATTACTCCGGCCAGGGGCCGATCGACCTTCCCGGATGCCGCGCCCGCCGCGTCGGCCGACTCGTCGAGTTCTCGGCGGGCGGGAGCGGCGCCTAAACTCGTCGCATGCGTGCTGCCGAGATCGCCGACCAGCTCACCGATGTCCTCGTCACGGAGGAGGAGATCCAGGCCAAGCTCGCCGAGCTCGCCGCCCGGGTCGAGGCCGACTACGAGGGCAAGGAGCTCATCCTCGTCGGCGTGCTCAAGGGTGCCGTGATGGTCATGGCCGACTTCGCCCGCGCGCTCAAGCGCGACATCACGATGGACTGGATGGCGGTGTCGTCCTACGGCGCGAGCACGAAGTCGAGCGGTGTCGTCCAGATCCGGAAGGACCTCGACGCCGATCTGCACGGCAAGCACGTCCTGATCGTCGAGGACATCATCGACTCGGGCCTGACCCTCAGCTGGCTGCTCGAGAACTTCCAGTCGCGCGGTGCCGAGTCGCTCGAAGTGCTCGCGCTGCTGCGCAAGCCCGAGGCCGCGAAGGTCGAGATCGACTGCCGGTACGTCGGCTTCGACATCCCGAACGACTTCGTCGTGGGCTACGGCCTCGACTATGCGGAGAAGTACCGCAACCTGCGGGATGTCGCGATCCTCGCGCCCCACGTCTACAGCTGAGCGGGCTTCGCGTGGCGGCTCCCGGTACGCCCAAAACGAACGCACAGAGCCCGCATAGTCGGCGCGGGGTAGCCTGATCGCACCATGGACGTCAAGAAAGTCACGCGCAACCCGCTGATGTACGTGTTGCTCATCGGCGCGCTGCTGCTGATCGGCTTCATGCTGATCTCCAGCCTCACCGGCGCGAAGCAGATCACGACCCAGCAGGGCTTCGAGCTGCTCCGAGGCGACACCGTCACGAAGGTGCAGACCACGGACGGCGATCAGCGCGTCGATCTGACGCTCTCCGACGACTTCGAGGGCTCGAAGCAGGTGCAGTTCTACTACACCTCCGCGCGTGCCGACGAGGTCGTGTCGGCCGTCGATGCGGCGAACCCGGCCGACGGGTACAACGACGTCGTGCCGCGGGCCACGTGGTTCGACGGCTTCCTCTCGCTCATGCTGCCGCTGGTGCTGCTGGGCCTGCTCTTCTGGTTCCTCATGTCGAGCGCGCAGGGCGGCGGCAGCCGCGTCATGCAGTTCGGCAAGTCGAAGGCCAAGCTCGTCACGAAGGAGACCCCGACGGTCACCTTCGGCGACGTGGCCGGCTCCGACGAGGCCATCGAGGAGATGCAGGAGATCAAGGACTTCCTGAAGGATCCGACGAAGTTCCAGGCCGTCGGCGCCCGCATCCCGAAGGGCGTTCTGCTGTACGGCCCTCCCGGCACCGGTAAGACGCTCCTTGCGCGCGCCGTCGCGGGCGAGGCCGGTGTGCCGTTCTACTCGATCTCGGGCTCGGACTTCGTCGAGATGTTCGTCGGTGTCGGCGCGAGCCGGGTGCGCGACCTCTTCAAGGAGGCGAAGGAGAACTCGCCCGCCATCATCTTCATCGACGAGATCGACGCCGTCGGCCGCCACCGCGGCGCCGGCATGGGCGGCGGTCACGACGAGCGCGAGCAGACGCTGAACCAGATGCTCGTCGAGATGGACGGGTTCGACCCGAAGGTCTCGGTGCTCGTCATCGCCGCGACGAACCGTCCCGACATCCTCGACCCGGCGCTGCTGCGTCCGGGCCGCTTCGACCGCCAGATCGGTGTCGACGCGCCCGACCTCAAGGGCCGCCAGAAGATCCTCGAGGTGCACGGACGCGGCAAGCCGCTCTCGCCCTCGGTCGACCTGGCCGTCATCGCTCGCAAGACCCCTGGCTTCACCGGCGCCGACCTCGCGAACGTGCTGAACGAGGCCGCGCTGCTGACCGCGCGCTCGAACGCGCAGCTGATCGACATGCGCGCACTCGACGAGGCGATCGACCGCGTCATCGCCGGTCCCCAGCGCCGCACGCGCGTCATGAAGGACAAGGAGAAGCTCATCACGGCGTACCACGAGGGCGGCCACGCCCTCGCCGCCGCGGCGATGAACCACTCCGACCCGGTCACGAAGGTCACGATCCTCCCGCGCGGCAAGGCGCTCGGCTACACGATGGTGCTGCCGCTCGAGGACAAGTACTCCGTCACCCGCAACGAGCTCCAGGACCAGCTCACCTACGCGATGGGCGGACGCGTCGCCGAAGAGGTCGTGTTCCACGACCCGACGACCGGTGCCTCCAACGACATCGAGAAGGCCACCGGTATCGCCCGCAAAATGGTCACCGAGTACGGGATGACGACCGAGGTCGGCCCCGTGAAGCTCGGGTCGTCGTCGGGCGAGGTGTTCATGGGTCGCGACATGGGGCACGGCCGTGACTTCTCCGAGCGCATCGCCGAGCGCGTCGACGCCGAGGTGCGGCTGCTGATCGAGCAGGCGCACAACGAGGCGTACGAGGTCATCAACGCCAACCGCGACATCCTCGACAAGCTGGCGCTCGCGCTGCTCGAGGAGGAAACCCTCGACCACCTGCAGCTCGCCGAGATCTTCAAGGACATCAAGAAGCTCCCGCCGCGCCCGCAGTGGCTCTCGAGCCAGGACCGTCCGGTTTCGAGCCTGCCCCCGATCGACGTCCCCAAGCGTCGTGAAGAGGCCGGGCTGGCGGCATCCACCGTCGCCGAGACGGATGCCGAGACCGCCGCCGAGCGCGCTCCGCACCGTCGCCCCTCGGGGCAGGCGCGACCCGCGACCGCGTAGGCTCGGGGCGTGGCCGTCGATCGCGAACGCGTCGCCGCCCTCGTGCGCGACCTGCTCGAGGCGATCGGGGAGGACCCCGACCGTCCCGGGCTGAAGCAGACCCCGCAGCGGGTGGCCGACGCGTACGCGGAGTTCTTCTCGGGAGTCGGCGCTGACGCCGCCGAACCTCTGGCGCACACGATCTCGGTCGCGCGGGGCCCGGCGCCTGATACGCTGCCGTCGGGCGCGGTCATGGTGCGCGGGATCCGGTTCCGCTCGTTCTGCGAACATCACCTGCTGCCCTTCGCGGGCCACGCTCACATCGCTTACCTGCCGGGTGAGCAGGTGGTCGGGCTCGGCGCGCTGCCGCGCGTGGTCGACACCCTCGCCGCGCGGCCGCAGGTGCAGGAGCGCCTCGGCGAGCAGATCGCCGACACCATCGCCGGCGCACTCGACGCGCGCGGCGTGCTCGTCGTGCTCGATGCCGCACACGAGTGCGTCACGATGCGCGGCGGACGACAAGCGGATGCCTCGACCGTGACGGTCGCCGCCCGCGGCGTCTACACCGGGCCGGCCGAGCGGGCCGAGCTCATCGCCCTGATCTCGGGCGGTGCGGCATGACGGCGATCATGGGCATCCTCAACGTCACGCCCGACTCGTTCAGCGACGGTGGGCGCTACCTCGACCTCGACGCCGCCGTCGGTCACGCCGAGGCCTTGCGTCGCAGCGGCGCGCACATCGTCGACGTCGGCGGCGAGTCGACCCGCCCGGGCGCCGAGCGCGTCGACCCCGATGTCGAGCGCGAGCGGGTCGTCCCGGTGGTCGAGGCGCTCGCGGCGCGCGGCATCGTCGTGAGCGTCGACACCATGAACGCCGGCACCGCCGCGGCCGCCGTCGCCGCGGGGGCCCGCATGGTGAACGACGTCTCGGGCGGGCTCGCTGATCCCGATATGTTCGCGGCGGTCGCGGCATCCGATGCGGAGGTCGTCATCGGGCACTGGCGCGGACACTCGACTGACATGTACGCCACGGCCCGCTACGAGGACGTCGTCGCAGAAGTGGTAGCCGAGCTCCAGGATCGCGTGAGCGCGGCGACGGCGGCCGGCATCGCTCCTTCGCGTATCGTCCTCGACCCGGGCATCGGCTTCGGCAAGCGCGGCGACCAGAACTGGACCGTGCTGCACCACCTCGAACGCATCGTCGGGCTTGGCAAGCGCGTGCTCGTCGGCACGAGCCGCAAGGGCTTCCTGCGCGAGGCCATCGGAGACGCCCGCGACGCAGAAGCCCCCGGCGCAGACATCCCCGACGCCGGCCGGCTCGACCTCGCCCGGCGCGATCTCGCGACCGCCGTCACGAGCGTGCTGGCGGCCGATGCAGGAGCGTGGGGAGTGCGCGTGCACGATGTCGCGACGACCCGCGACGCGCTGGCCGTGCGTGCGCGATGGCGGGAGGCCTCATGAGCGACCGCATCACGGTGCGCGGCATCCGGGCCGTCGGGTATCACGGCGTCTACGAGCACGAACGACGCGAGGGCCAGGAGTTCATCGCCGACGTCGAGCTCGACCTGTCGCTGGCCGACGCCGCCGCGAGCGACGACGTCGCCGACACCGTCCACTACGGAGAGCTGGCCGAGCAGGTCGCCGCGATCTTGGCGGGCGAGCCCGCGGACCTCATCGAGACGGTCGCCGACCGTATCGCCCGCGCGGCCCTCGCTTTCGATCGCGTGGATGCCGTTGCCGTGACCGTGCACAAGCCGCAGGCGCCCATCGCGGTGCCCTTCGGCGATGTCAGCGTGACCCTCACCCGACGACGGGAGAACCGATGAGCCGCCGCCTCGCCCAAGAATCGCCCGAGCCCCGCCCGGCCGACAGCGCGCCCGCACGTCGAGCCGTCGTCGCGATCGGCGCGAACCTCGGTGACCGGGCCGACACGGTCGCGCGAGCGATCGCTGATCTCGACGGGCTGCCGCTCACCCGGGTCGCGCGGTCGGCCGACCCGATCGAGACGGTCGCGCTGACCCTCGACGGACCGGATGCCGCGGCCCCGGCCTATCTCAACACGGTCGCCCTCGTCGACACGCGGCTGGCGCCCAGCGTGCTGCTCGGTTACCTGCACGCGATCGAGGAGCGTCATGGCCGGGCCCCGCGCTCGGCCGACCAGGCCCGGTGGCAGGATCGCACGCTCGATCTCGACCTCATCGCGCACGGCGACGTCGTCTGCGAGACCCCGACGCTTGTCCTGCCGCATCCGCGTGCGCACGAGCGCGACTTCGTGCTCCGGCCGTGGCTCGCGGTCGACCCCGACGCCGTGCTCCCCGGACGCGGGCGCGTCGACGCGCTGCTGGCCGCGCTGCCCGGGAGCACGCCGTGAGACGAACGTCTCCCGCGACCCTCATCGTGTCGGCGGTGCTCGGCATCGCCGCGGGGTTCGTCATCGATCAGGTGCTCACGGGGGCGGGGCGCGCGACCTTCACCCCGTCGGTCATGCTCCCGGTGCTTTTCGTGCTGCTGGCGGTCTCGGTCATCGCCCTCGCGCTGCCGATCCGTCGGGCGACCCGGGGTCAGGCTCCGCGGGTCGACCCGTTCCGCGCCGTGCGCGTCGCGATGCTGGCGAAGGCGTCGAGCATCGTCGGAGCGCTCGTGGGCGGTATCGGCGTCGGCCTCCTGCTCTTCCTTCTCACACGGCCGGTCCCGCCGTCAGTAGGCTCGACGGGAGCGGTCGTCGCCGCGATCGTCGGAGCCGTCGTGCTCGTGGCGGCCGGTGTGATCGCAGAACAGCTCTGCACCATTCGGAAGGACGACGATGACGACCAGCCCGGACCACCCGAGCCCGACGCCACTCCCTCCCACCACTGACGCTGCGGAGTCCGGCGCGATCGACGCCACCCTCGACGCCGGCACGTACGACCGCATCCGCGAGCCCCGCGGAGCCGGGCGTCTCGCCCTCGAGCAGGGCGTCTGGCACCAGATCTCGCGCAAATACCTCACCGTGCAGCTGATCAGCAACGGGTTCATCCTGGCGATCATCGTCGCCGCGCTGCTCGTGGCGCTTCTGGTCTTCGATCTGCCCTGGCTGCTGATCCCCGGCATCATCCTCATCGTGCTGACCCTGGCGGGCATGGCGATCCTGCCGCGCCAGGTGCGCTCGATCGGATACCAGCTGCGCGAAGACGACCTGGTCTTCCGCCGCGGGATCCTGTGGCAGCGCATGGTCGCCGTGCCGTACGGCCGCATGCAGCTCGTCGACATCACGCACGGGCCGATGGACCGCGGGTTCGGCATCGCGCAGCTGAAGTTCGTCACGGCCGCGGCAGCGACGGGCGTCGTGATCCCGGGCCTCACGCAGCAGGCTGCCGAGGCGCTGCGCGACCACCTGATGTCGGTGGCTGAATCGCGGCGGACCGGGCTGTGACCGACCCCGTACCGACCCCGCCCCCGGCCGACGCGACCGTCTCCGCTCCGCCGGCCGAGCTCGTCCGCTCACCCCTGAGCGACGGTGAGTGGCACCGGCTGCATCCGCTGACGCCGCTGCTGCGCGGCGGGCTGGCGCTGCTCGTGGTGCTCGGCATCGTGGTCGCGAACATGCGCGACCGGCTCATCAGCATCTTCGTGCCGGCGTTCGCTCCCGACGCCCCCATTGACGAGTGGGAGGAGTACGAGGCCGCCGGCGACCCGATCGGGTGGGTGCTGGCGAACAACCTCCTCCTGATCGCCCTGCTCGTCACCGTCGGCGTGCTCGCGCTCATCATCGGCGCGTTCTACCTGTCGTGGCGCTTCCACACCTTCCGCATCACCGACGACGACGTCGAGGTGCGCAGCGGCATCCTCTCGCGCACGCATCGTCGCGCACCGCTCGACCGGGTGCAGGGCGTCAACCTCACCCGCCCCGCGGTCGCGCGGCTTCTGGGCGCGGCGAAGCTCGAGATCGTGGGTGCGGGTGCCGACGCGAACGTCAAGCTCGAGTACCTCTCCACCGGTAATGCCGAGACGATCCGCGCCGACATCCTGAGGCTGGCCTCGGGGCAGCGTCTGGCCGAACAGCGGGCTGCCGCGGCAGCGGCCGGCGGCGCGCGCATCGCCGTCGCCGACACCGTCGCCCGCGGCATCACCGGTCTCATCGAAGGCGACGACGCGGATGCTGCCGAGCCCGAGTCCGTCGTGCGCATCCCGCCCGGGCGACTCATCGGGTCGCAGCTCGCCAGCTGGGGCACCGTCGTGATTTTGGCGGGCGCTACCGCGCTCGCGATCGCCCTGTCGCAGGGCGTTTTCTGGGTGCTTTTCGCCTATTTCCCCGCGCTGCTCGGTTTCGGCGCGTACTGGGTGCGCACGATCGTGAAGTCGTTGCGCTACTCGATTGCGCCGACGCGCGACGGCGTGCGCGTGACGTTCGGCCTGCTCACGACCGTGTCGGAGATCCTGCCTCCCGGACGCATCCATGCCGTAGAGATCACGCAGTCCATCCTCTGGCGCGGATTCGGGTGGTGGACGGTTCGGATCAACCGCATGACCGGCCGGAGCGCTTCCGACACGACGACCGATCAGTTCACCACGGTCCTTCCCGTCGGCACGCTCGCCGACGTCGAGCGGGTGCTCGGCCTCATCCTGCCATCGGTCAGCGAGGAGGAGCGCGCGGCGATCGTCCGGAACGGTGTGCTCGGCGGCTCGTCCGCCGGGGGATACGTCACGACACCGCGGCGGGCACGCATCGTGCGCCCGCTGTCGTGGCGGCGGAACGGCCTCGCGATCGAGGGTGACCTGCTGATGCTGCGGCGCGGGCTGATCTGGCGCATGCTCGCGGTGCTGCCGCTCGCCCGGCTGCAGTCCGTCGCGCTGCACCAGGGGCCGGTGTCGCGCGCGCTGCGCGTCGCGACGCTGCGCGTTCATACCGTCTCGGGCCCGGTGCTCACCGCGGTCGCGGGCATCGACCGCGACGACGTGATCGCAGCGTTCGAGCGGGTGGCCCACGTAGCCGTCTCGGCCGCGGCATCCGACCGCTCGCACCGCTGGGCCGAGGTGGCGGATGTCGCTGAGTCGGTGCCTCCCGTGCCGGCGGCGCCCGTTCCCGTGCCGAGCCCGAACGCGGGCCCGAGCCCGGTGCCGCCCCCGCCGAGCGTGACCGAGCTCCCGCCGGGCGCCGTGCCGCCCCCGCCGTATGTGCCTCCCGCGGGGGAGACCTCGCCGGAGAGCGAACGATGACCGCGAGCTCGCGCCTGGGCGTCGGCATCATCGGCGCAGGCCGGGTCGGACCCGTCATCGGCGCGGCGCTCGCGGGCGCCGGCCACGCGCTGACCGGCGTCACCGCGGGATCCGATCGGGAACGGGTCGACGCGGTCATCCCGGGGGTGCCGGTGCTCGACGCCGACGAGGTCGTGCGTCGCAGCGAACTGGTCGTGATCGCGGTGCCGCACGACGAGCTCGGCCCCCTGGTCAGCGGTCTCGCCGAGCTCGGCGCCTGGCAGGTCGGGCAGCTCGTGCTGCACACCGACCCCGGGCACGGGCTCGATGTGCTGGCGCCGGCCGCCGCACGAGGAGCCATCCCGCTCGCCGTGCACCCGGCGATCGCGTTCACCGGGTCGACCCTCGACCTCCGCCAGCTCACGGGCGCCTACGCCGCGGTGACCGCGCCGGCCGCCGTCCTGCCGATCGGGCAGGCGCTCGCCGTCGAGCTGGGCTGCGAGCCCGTCGTCGTCGCCGACGCCGACCGTCCGGCCTACGGCGAGGCGATCGCGACCGCGACGCAGTTCGCCGCCTCGATCGTGCAGCAGTCGGCCGCGTTGCTCGAGGACGCCGGAGTGCCGGCCCCGGGTCGCTTCCTCTCGACCCTTGTGCACTCGACCGTCGAGCGGGCGCTGACCGAGGCGGGCCGCGGCGCGACCCCCGACGACGAACTGCTGTGAGCGACGTCGAGCTGGCCCGCATCCCGGCCGGAGAGCTGCCCGTCGCGGGCGCGGGCCAGGGCCCGCGGGTCGAGTCCTTCGAGATCGGGGTGTATCCCGTCACCGAGGAGCAACTCGGCGAGGTGCTCGGGGTGACCGCCGCGCACCCGCGGCGTCCGGCGGTGCAGCTGTCGTGGCTGAGAGCCGTGCGGTTCTGCAACGCGCTGTCGGAATGGGAGGGGCTCGACCCCGCCTACGCGGTCGACGGCGACGAGGTGCGTTGGTACGACGACTCCGACGGGTATCGGCTGCCGACCGAGCGCGAGTGGGAGTACGCCTGCCGTGCGGGCTCGCGTGCCGCGCACTACGGCCCGCTCGCCGAGATCGCCTGGACCGCCGCTGACAACCTCTCGTCGCCGCAGAACGTGGGCGGGCGGCATCCGAACCTCTTCGGCCTCTTCGACATGCTCGGCAACGTCTCGGAGTGGTGCTGGGACCTCTTCGCCCCCGACGCCGGGTCGCGCGACCGGGTGTTCCGGGGCGGCGGGTTCGCCGATGCCGCGACGTCCGTGCGGGCGGGAACGCGCCGCGGGGCGCGCCCCGACAGCGCTCACGACGACATCGGCCTGCGCGTCGCCCGCGGCGCCGTCGCTTAGCGGCCCGGCTCGGGGTCGTCGGGTGGCCGGTAGGTGCACACTCGTCGGATCGGCGGTGCTGGAGTAGTGCCGCGACGCCGCCGAGGCGACACCAGCACCAGCGGTCCGACGGCTGTATCGTCAAGCGCCCGCGGCACGCTCGGTAGACTGGCACGTCGAATCCCGAGGAGTTCTTCTGCCATGAGCGACGCGCCCGTGCCCCCCGTCGACGACGCCGACGACGTCATCGAACAGAAGGCCGTGCGCCTCGCCAAGCGCGAGCGGCTGCTGAGCGAGCGAGAGGATGCCGCGGGCGGCGCCTATCCCGTCGCCGTGGCCGTCTCCGACACCATCCCGGCGCTGCGCGAGCGCTACGCCGACCTCGAGGCCGGTGCCGAGACCGGCGTGACCGCCTCGGTCGCGGGGCGCGTCGTGTTCAGCCGCAACACCGGCAAGCTCTGCTTCGCGTCGCTGCAGTCGGGCGATGGCAGCCGCATCCAGGCCATGGTCTCGCTCGCCGAGGTCGGCGACGAGTCGCTGCAGGCGTGGAAGGAGCTCGTCGATCTGGGCGACCACGTCTCGGTCACGGGCCAGGTCATCTCCAGCCGCCGCGGTGAGCTGTCGATCATGGTGTCCGCCTGGCAGATCGCGTCGAAGGCGCTGCTGCCGCTGCCGAACCTCCACTCCGAGCTGAGCGAGGAGAGCCGCGTGCGCTCGCGCTTCCTCGACCTCATCGTGCGCGATACCGCACGCGAGACGGTCGTGGCCCGCGCCAAGGTCAACGCTTCGCTCCGCCGCACGTTCGACGAGCACGGCTTCCTCGAGGTCGAGACCCCGATGCTGCAGGTGCAGCACGGTGGTGCCGCCGCGCGCCCGTTCATCACGCACTCGAACGCCTTCGACACCGAGCTGTTCCTGCGCATCGCGCCCGAGCTGTTCCTCAAGCGCGCCGTCGTGGGCGGGATCGACCGCGTGTTCGAGATCAACCGGAACTTCCGCAACGAGGGTGCCGACTCGACCCACAGCCCCGAGTTCGCGATGCTCGAGGCCTACCAGGCGTACAGCGACTACAACGGCATCGCCGACCTGACGCAGGAGCTCATCCAGAACGCGGCGATCGCCGTCGCGGGATCGACGACCGTCTCGTGGGCCGACGGCTCCGAGTTCGATCTCGGCGGCGAGTGGGACCGCATCTCGATGTACGACTCGCTCTCGGCCGCCGCGGGACGCGGCATCACGCCCGCCACCTCGCTCGAGGAGCTCCAGGCCCTCGCCGCGGAGGTGGGTGTCGTCGTACCCGAGAAGGTCGCGACGCACGGCAAGCTCGTCGAAGAGCTCTGGGAGCACTTCGTCAAGGGCGGGCTCGAGCGCCCCACCTTCGTCATGGACTTCCCGGTCGACACGTCGCCGCTCGTCCGCGAGCACCGCTCGATCGCGGGCGTCGTGGAGAAGTGGGACCTCTACGTCCGCGGCTTCGAGCTGGCGACCGGCTACTCCGAGCTCGTCGACCCCGTCATCCAGCGCGAGCGTTTCGTCGAGCAGGCCAAGCTCGGCGCGCGCGGCGACGATGAGGCGATGCGCGTCGACGAGGAGTTCCTGCGCGCCCTCGAGCACGGCATGCCGCCCACCGGTGGCATGGGCATGGGCATCGACCGCCTGCTGATGGCGATCACGGGCCTCGGTATCCGCGAGACGATCCTCTTCCCGCTCGTCAAGTAACCGGCGGTTCCTGCGAGGGCCAGGGAGCCGTCCGGGTTTCCACATCCTGCCCCGGCCGGGCTCTGCACCACTCGGCCCGGCGCCAGCCTGGTCTGCATGACCACGACTGTTCGCGCCGCGGATGCCGCGCACTTCCTCTCTCTCGTTCCTCACCTGCTCGGCTTCGCTCCGAGCCGCAGCCTCGTCGTTGTGCCCTTCGCGGGGTCGCGGAGCCTCGGGGCGATGCGCGTCGACCTGCCGACCGGCGCCCTCGGTGACCTCGACAGCGCCGCCGCGACCATCGTGGGAATGGTGTGTCGCATTCCGGATGCCGATGCCCTGACGGCGATCGCGTACGCTTCGGAGTCCGCGGCTGACGGGCTGCCGGCGGTTCCCGTCCTGGCGGCGGTGAGCCGGGCGGCCGACGTCTGCGGCGTGCGGGTCGTCGACCTGCTGACCGTCGCGACGGACGGCTGGGGATCTCACCTCGACGCGTCGTGCCCGGCGGGCGGGAGGCCGCTCAGCGAGATCGAACGGGCCGCCGCGCGCGACGGCGATCCGGGCCCGGGGCCGGCGATCGATCGCGATCACACGTCGGGCGCCGAGCTGCCGCGGCGCAGCGCCGCAGAGCGCCGCGTGGTGGGCGGCGCGCTCCGCTCGCTCGAGACGGCCCTCGCGGTGCTGTGCGGCATCCCTCGGGTGGGCGGCGGCCGGCGGGGAACGCGAGACGCGGGGGCAGAGGGTGGGAGCGGCGTCGACCCCGCCGCGCTCGAGGCGGCGTGCGAGCTCGACGACCCGCCGCGACTGTTCGAACGGGTCCTCGACGGCGATCCCGCCGAGCTCGATCCCCTCGTCGTCGCGCTGCTTGCCTGGTGCCTCTCGCGACCCTCCCTGCGTGACGTCGCCCTCGTGCAATGGGCGACGGATGCCGGCCGCGGCGACGACGCCCTCGATGCGCAGCGTCGGTGGGAGGAGGGCGAGGAGTATCCCGAGCGCCTCGGCCGGATCATGTGGGGCAACGGCGACCGGCCCGATCCCGAGCGCCTGCTCGCCGCGCTCGCGGTGGTGCGCGAGGTCGCCGCGCTGGCACCGCGTCGATTGCGGCCCGGCCCACTCGCGCTGTGCGCCTGGCTGGCCTGGGCGCTGGGGCGATCCACGCACGCCGCGGCGTACGCCGAGCGCGCCCTCGAGATCGACCCCGATCACGGGCTGGCCGAGATCCTGCTGTCGTTCGCGCAGATCGGCCACCTGCCCGACTGGGCCTTTCATCAGCGGGGACCCGTACGATAGACGGCATGGACGAATACGTGAGCGCGGTCATCTGGTCGCTGCTGCCGACCCTGGTGGTCTCGGTGCTCTTCGTCTTCGTCCTCCGCGGCATCCTGCGCATGGATCGCACCGAGCGCCGGGCGTACGCGAAGATCGAGGCGGAGGAGCGTGCGGCCCGGGGGCTCGCCGCTCCCACGCCCGATAGCTCGACCCCCTGAACCCGTGGGATGAGCGGTCGCGCCCGATACGCTGATTCCGAGGAGATCGGAGGGGCGGCGTGACGATCGAGTTCACCGCGTTCGAGTTCCCCGGTTGGTGGCTCGTCCTGGTCTTCATCGCCGACCTCATCATCCGCATCACCGCGGTGATCGTCGTCCCGCGCAACCGGCGCCCCACGGCGGCCATGGCCTGGCTGCTCGCGATCTACTTCATCCCGTTCGTCGGTGTGCTGCTGTTCCTCCTGATCGGCAACCCGCGCCTGCCGCGGAAGCGGCGCCGGATGCAGCGCGAGATCAACCAGTACATCCGCGAGACCAGCGAGGGGCTCGACTTCGGCACCCTCCGACCCGACGCCCCCGCGTGGTTCACCTCGGTCGTCACGCTCAACCGCAACCTCGGCGCGATGCCGCTCGCGGGCGACAACGGCGCGGAGATCATCTCCGACTACGAGGAGAGCATCCGCCGGATGGCGGAAGAGGTGCGCACGGCCGAGCGATACGTGCACGTCGAGTTCTACATCCTCCAGTCCGACGAGACGACCGACGTCTTCTTCGCGGCGCTCGAGGAGGTCGCAGCCCGCGGCGTGACTGTGCGCGTACTCCTGGACTACTGGGCCAACCGAGGCAAGCCGTACTATCGCGCCACGGTCAAGCGCCTCACGGCCATGGGCGCGGACTGGCACCACATGCTCCCGGTGCAGCCGCTGCGGGGGAAGTACCAGCGCCCCGATCTCCGCAACCACCGCAAGCTCATCGTCGTGGACGGCCGCGTGGCGTTCACCGGGTCGCAGAACATGACCGACTCGACCTACAACCTGAAGAAGAACATCAAGCGCGGCCTGCACTGGGTCGACCTGATGGTGCGGGTGCAGGGCCCCGTGGTCGCCAGCATCGACGCGGTGTTCCTCTCCGACTGGTACAGCGAGACCGGCTCGGCGCCATCGGAGGACGTGGGTCTGTTCGAGCTCGAGAGCGGGCCGGGCGACCTGGACTGCCAGATCGTCCCGTCCGGACCCGGGTTCGAGTTCCAGAACAACCTCAAGCTGTTCACCGCGCTCCTCTTCGCCGCTCAGAAGCGCGTGATCATCGTGAGCCCGTACTTCGTGCCCGACGAGGGGCTGCTGTTGGCGGTGCAGACAGCCTGCCAACGTGGCCTGCAGGTCGAGCTCTTCGTCTCGGAAGAGGGCGATCAGGCGATGGTCTACCACGCCCAGCGCAGCTACTACGAGGCGCTGCTGCGCGCGGGCGTGAAGATCTGGATGTACCGCAAGCCCTACATCCTGCACACGAAGAGCCTGACGATCGACGACGATGTCGCCATCATCGGCTCGAGCAACATGGACATGCGATCGTTCGGTCTGAACCTCGAGATCTCGATGCTCGTGCGCGGTGAGGAGTTCATCGCCCAGCTGCGCCAGGTCGAAGACCAGTACCGGTCGCTCTCGCGTGAGCTCACGCTCGAGGAGTGGATGAAGCAGCCGCTCAGGTCGACGGTGCTCGACAACCTCGCTCGCTTGACCTCCGCCCTGCAGTGATCGGGTTCTGAGACGATGCGCGGTGACGCGACACTCTCGGGATGACGGAAGGATGAGACCATGACGACGACACGTACGACCACGGCATCCGCACTGCTGCTCCTCTCGGCGTTCGCGCTCGCCGGCTGCGCCACGACCCCCGGCGGGGCCGCGCCCGGAAACACGGGTTCCAGCGGATCGGATGCCGGCTCCGCGGCGCCGTCGCAGGACGCCGACGTCGAGGCGGCGTGGCTCGACGGCGGGCGTGCTGTCGGCCTCGTGACCTACGGCAGCTCCTCGTGTCAGCCCGTCGTCGGCGAGGTGACAGCCTCGGGGCAGACGGTCACGGTCGAGCTGAGCGATCCCGAAGGGATGGCCTGCACGCGCGACTATGCGCCGCGCGCGTCGTACGTCGGGCTGCCGACGGGCGTCGACCCCACGCAGGACGTCGACATCGTCGTGTCCGGCGGTTACACCGGCGACGCCGACCTCGACGGGGTCGCCGGTCTCGAGGGCTCGACGGGCGGGGTGAACGACGAGATGCTGCCGAGCGCCGGCTGGTTCGACGACGCGGGCCTCGTTCTGCTGACCTGGGGCTCGTCGAGCTGCCCGCCCGTGTTCGAGACCGTCGCCCTCGACGGCGACGCGGTGCGCGCCAACGAGGCGACGCCCGCCGCCGACCAGGTCTGCACGATGGACTACGCGCCCCGGCTGAGCGTGGTCGCGGTCGAGGGCGTCTCGGACGACGCTCGCCCGGGCGAGATCGTGCTGGTGTCGCCCGCGGGCGACGAGCAGCGGATCTCCATCATCGGCTGACGCCGGCCCCTGCGGCCGTCAGCGCCAGCGTGCCGATCAGGCCATCGTGTCGAGGATGCCGGTGAGGTCGTCGTACGTCGTCCGCGGGTTGAGGATCGCGAAGCGGGCGTTCGTCCGACCGGCGTGACTGCTCGGGGTGACGAACGCGTGCTGACGCTCGAGCAGATCCGAGGACCAGCGCGCATAATCGGACCGCTCCCACCCGACGCGCTCGAAGACGACGACGCCGAGCTGCGGGCGGCGCACCAGCGTCAGCTCCGGGCGGCGTTCGATCTCGGCGGCGATGCGCTCGGCGAGCTCGATCGACCGGGTGATGGCGTCGCGGTACACGTCGGTGCCGTAGGTCGCGAGCGAGAACCACAGCGGAAGGCCGCGCGGCCGGCGCGTGAGGTGCACGGCGTAGTCCGACGGGCTCCAGTCGGAGGTCTCGGTCAGCGTGTCGAGGTACTCGGCGTGCTGCGTGTGCGCCTGCCGTCCAAGCTCCGGGTCGCGGTAGATCAGGGCGCACGCGTCGAACGGCGCGAACAGCCACTTGTGCGGGTCGACGATGACCGAGTCGGCGCTCTCGACACCGGCGAAGCGGTGGCGCGCAACCGGGGAGAGCATCGCCGCGAGACCGTACGCCCCGTCGACGTGCAGCCAGACGCCGTGCTCGCGCGTGACCGCCGACACCGAGGCGATGTCGTCGACGATGCCGAAGTTGGTCGACCCGGCGGTCGCGACGACCGCGAACACGCTCTCGCCGTGCTCCGCCAGCGCGGCCCGCACCGCGTCGCCGCGCAGCACGCCGTCATCCGCGACGGGTACGGCCACGACCTCGACATCCATGACCCGAGCGGCCGACGCGATCGACGAATGGGCCTCCGCGCTGCACACCACGCGCCAGCGGTCGGGACGGATGCCGCGCCCGCGAGCGGTCTCGCGAGCGGCGACGAGCGCCGAGAGGTTGCCGAGCGTGCCGCCCTGCACGAAGACACCACCGGCGCTCGCGGGCAGCCCGAACTCGTCGGCGAGCCAGCGAAGCACCTCGTTCTCGGCGTGCACCGCGCCGGCGCCCTCGAGCCACGATCCGCCGTAGAGCGCGCTCGCCGAGACGACGAGATCGAACGCAGCCGCGGCCTTCGACGGGGCACTCGGGATGAAGGAGAGGTAGCGGGGGTCGTCGGTCGAGATGCACGACGGGGCGAGGATGTGCTCGAAGACGCCGATGGCCTTGCGGGCTCCGATGCCGTCCGCGTCGATCGTCCGCCCGGCCAGCCGGCGCAGTTCGGACGGCGGCAGGGGCTTGTCGAGCGGTGTGTCTTCGGCGAGGAGCCGGCCGCGCGAGTACTCGAGCACGAGATCGACGATCGCGCGCGTCTCATCGGTGACGTCGTGCATGCGGGCGGGGAAGCGCTCGGTCATGGGTCCTCCTTGCGTCGAGGGTAGTTCGGGCGGGGCAGGGGCGGGGACCCCAGGCGGGGTCGGGTCAGGTCAGCGGCGGCGTGCGCGGTGGCGCGACCCGGCGAGGGGCGAGTGCCTCGACGGCGGCGCCGAGGCGGAGCAGTGCACTGTCGTCGTACGCGCGTCCGGCGATCGTCAGGCCGACCGGCATCCCGATGTCGGGCAGGAGTCCCATCGGAACCGTCACGGTCGGGATGCCGAGGTGGCGGATGGCGAGGTTGCCGTTGGCGATCCAGGTGCCGTTGCGCCACCCGATGTCGGCCGAAGCGGGGTTCACGTCCATGTCTGCGGGAGCGACATCGGCGACGGCGGGGAAGACGACGGCGTCGAGGCCCGCGGCATCCATCCACTCCTCGAGGTCGACGCGCCGGGTCTTTTCGAGGCCGCGAAGCCCGGCCTCGAGATGCGGGATGTCGGTGAGCGCGACGCCCGGATGTGCGCGGACCCAGGCGGGGTACTCGGCGATGTCGTCGTCGAACCCGTCGTAGCGCTCGGGCAGGGCGCCGTCGGGATGCGGGAAGATCCGCGCTCCGTCGACGTCCGCGAGACCGGGGAAGGCGGGGTCGCCGTTGGCCCGGAGGAAGTCGTCCCAGGCCCAGGCCGACAGGTCGACGATCTCGCGGCGCAGGTACTCGGGGCTCACGCGTCCGTTCGTCGCGACGGACCCCGCGCCGGGCCGGTCATTCTCGTAGCGCGACACGACGGGGAAGTCGGTCTCGACGACCTCTGCTCCGGCTGCCTCGAGCTCGGTGCGAAGCGACCGCCAGAGCGCGATCACGCCCGGTCGCGTCTCGATGCGCTGCCCGGTCGGCCCGCCGATGCCGGGGGAGTCGGCGGTGCCGGCATCCGGGTCGGCGTCGATGTACATGCGCGGGATGCCGATGCGCCGACCGGCCAGGACGGCGCGGGCGTCGGCGGGGCCTGTGACCGCGAGGTCGCGGTAGCTCGGCGGGCGGACGGTCGAGGCGGCCGGGACCTCGACCCAGGGCTGCATCCGCCAGAAGTCGCCGCGCGTGTCGGGATCGTCGGCGACGACGACGTCGAGCACGGCGAGCAGATCGGCCATCGTGCGGGTGTGGGGGACGACGACATCCATCGTCGGCACCAGTGGCCAGTTGCCGCGCACCGAGATCACGCCGCGCGACGGGGTGTAGGCGCAGAGGGCGTTGTGCGAGGCCGGGCCGCGCCCGCTCGACCACGTTTCTTCGCCGAGCCCGAACGCGGCGAAGCTCGCTGCGGTGGCCGTCCCCGAGCCGTTCGACGATCCCGATGCGAACGGGGCGGTCAGATAGTCGGCGTTGTACGGGCTCTCGGCCCGCCCGTAGAGACCGCGCTGCATGCCGCCGTTGGCCATCGGCGGCATGTTGGTCAGCCCGAGGCAGATGGCGCCGGCATCCCGCAGTCGCTCGATCGTGAAGGCGTCGCGTCGCGCGACGAGGTCCGCGAACGCGGGGCTTCCGGCAGCGGCGGTCAGGCCGCGCACGAGGTAGCTGTTCTTCGCGGTGTAGGGGATGCCGTCGAGCGGCCCCCGGCTCTCACCGCGCACGCGACGCTCATCCGACGAGCGGGCTTCGGCGAGGGCATCGGGGTTTCGGACCACGATCGCGTTCAGTGCGGTGGCGGTATCGGGGCCGTCGTAGGCGTCGATGCGGGCGAGGTAGGCCTCGACGAGCTCGACCGCGGTGGCTTCGCCGCTCGCGAGCGCCGCCCCCAGCTCGCCGATGGAGGCCTCGTAGACCTCGATCACCGTTCTGTCCCCATCGCTCCTACCGTCGAGTCGCCACGAAGTGCGTGTCCGCCGGGGGAGGGCAGGGCGGGCTGCTGCTGCGTGATGCAGTGGATGCCACCGCCGCGGGCGAAGAGCGGGCGCGCGTCGACCGTCACGACGCGGCGGCCGGGGTAGGCGTCGGCGAGGATGCCGCGGGCGCGGTCGTCGGCCACCGGGTCGCCGAAGCCGCACGCGATGACCCCGCCGTTGACGACGAGGTGATTGACGTAGCTGAAGTCGACGAAGCCCTCGTCGTCGCGCAGCTGCGCGGGGCCGGGCAGGTCGATGATCTCGAGGTGCCGGCCCGCGGCATCCGTCGCGGGCTCGAGGGCGGCGCGGATCTCGGGCATCACGGCGTGGTCGGGGTGCGCGGGGTCGGGCTGCGCGTGCAGGAGCACCCGTCCGGGCGCGGCGAAGGTCGCGACGATGTCGACGTGGCCGTTCGTGCCGAACTCGTCGTAGTCGCGCGTGAGTCCGCGCGGCAGCCAGATGGCCGTGTCGGCGCCGATCGTGCGCAGCATCTCGGCCTCGACGCGCGCCCGGTCGGCGAAGGGATTGCGGCGCGGATCGAGCTGGACGGTCTCGGTCAGCAGCACCGTGCCCTCGCCGTCGACGTGGATGCCGCCGCCCTCGTTGACGAGCATCGAGCTGACGAGCTCCGCTCCGACGTGGGCGGCGATGATGCGCGCGTGTTCGGCCGAGAGGCGCCAATCAGCCCAGTCGGGAGCGCCCCACCCGTTGAAGATCCAGTCGACCGCACCGAGCACGCCCGGCCGCTCGTCGTCGACGACGAAGGTGGGCCCGTGGTCGCGCATCCAGAACTCGTCGACCGGCGTCTCGTGCTGCTCGATCGCGCTGCCCAGCAGGTCGCGCGCCCGCGCGGTCTCGGTCGGATCGACGAGCATCGAGACCTGCTCGAACTCGGCGACGGCCCGGGCGACGGCCGTCCAGGCGGCGTATCCGTCGGCCCGGTCGGCATCGGTGTCTCCGAGGGTGAACCCGACGCGCGGGAACGCCATCCACGTGCGCTCGTGCGGCGCGGTCTCGGCCGGCATCCTCCAGGGCATCGCGGTCCTCCCGGACTAGTTGATCAGTTGATCAATTTCTGGGAAGCGTACAGACTGGCGGGCATGGCGTCAAAGGATTCTGCGGGGCGAGCGAGACTGAGCGGAGAGCAGCGCCGCGCGCAGATCGCCGCCGCCGCCGAGCGGATCGCCCGTGAGCACGGCCTGAGCGCGGTGACTCTGCGCGCCGTCGCGACGGCCGTCGGCGTCGGGCCAGCGCTCGTCGCGCACCACGCCCCGAGCATGGACGACGTCGTCGCCGCCGCCTTCGAGACGATCGTCGCGGCGGAGCTGAGCGATCTCGAGCACCTGCGGGCGGGCAGTCCCGATGCCGTCGCCCTCGTCCGCGAGCTGCTGCGCACGCTCCTCGACGGCACCCGTTCCGACGTCACCCTCGTGTGGGTGCAGTCGTGGGCGCTCGGTCGCCGGAACGAAGCGCTCGCCGAGCGGGTGCGCGCGCAGATGGATGCCTGGACCGCCTTCCTCGAGGGCATCATCCGCGACGGCGTCCGCGCGGGATCGTTCCGGGTCGACGACCCCGCCGCCGTCGCGGCCCAGGTGCTCGGGATGATCGACGGGCTCAACGCGCACGCTCTCGTCTCGTGGCACGACGCCGATGCGCGCATCCGCCTCATGTCGACCGCCGTCGAGGCGATGCTCGGACTCCGGCCCGGGGAGCTCACCGCCGCGTGACCACGTCGCTGTCACAGGCGGCGTCCAATCTCAACCCGTCTGCGACGTCTCCGGTGGTCGCCCTACGGTGGGGAGCACACAAGCGAGGGGGACACCGCCATGGCACATCGAGCACTCGTCCTGACCGGATCGGGTCGGTACGCCGATCCGTGGCACCCCTTCGCTGAGGTCGGGGCGCAGGTCGCCGACATCCTTCGCCACCGCGACTGGGATGTCGCCGTCTCGGACGACGTCGACCAGGGCATGGCGAACCTCGACGGATACGACCTCGTCGCGGTCTGCGCGGGCGACCCGTGGCGCAGCGGCACCAGCCTGACGCGGGGTGCTCCGCCGTCGTCCGTGGCCGGATTCGCCGCGGCGCTCGAGCGCGGCATCGGCGTCCTTGCCGTGCACTCGGCGGTCTCATCGCTGCGTGACTACCCGGAGTGGGCGCCGGCGCTCGGCGCGATCTGGCTGCCCGAGCTGTCGTTCCACCCGGAGGCGGGCGAGATGACGGTCCAGGTCGAGCCGGATGCCGTGCCCGCCGAGGTGCCGACCACCTTCCACACCCACGACGAGCGCTACTGCGCGCTGCAGCGGCTCGGGCAGCGCACCGTCGTGGCGTGGCACGAGGGCGACGGCGCGAAGGAGGCCGCGGCGTGGGTGCGGGAGTACGGCGGCGGGCGCATCGCGGTCGATGTGCTCGGCCACGACGCGCAAGCCTTCGAGGCCTCGGGCCATCGCACGCTGGTCGCCGCCCTCGCGGCCTGGGCGGTCGCCGGCAGCTGAATCGCGTGCCAGCGGTACCCGACGCGTCAGCGAAGCGCGGCGCGGTACCTCTCGACGACGACGGCTGCCACCGCCTCGTCGGGCGCGAGGGGGTCGGTCACGACGTCGGCGCCGGCGCCCGCGATCACGCCCGCGAAGTGCCCGGGCGCGAGGACATAGCTCGCGGCGAAGACGCGTGTCGCTCCGGCGGAGCGCGCGGCCGCGACCGCCGCGTCGATGCGGATGCCGGCGCCCGCGGCGAAACCCACCGACACCGGCATCCCCAGGCGGGCGGCCAGCAGGTCGGCCATCGCCGCGACGTCGACCTCGGCCGCCGGATCGGACGATCCCGCCGCCGCGAGCACGACGGCCTCGGCGCCGGGCGGCGCGTCGGCGGCGCCCAGGCCGGCGGCGCGCAGCCGCTCGGCGAGCAGACCGGCCAGCAGGTCGTGCGGACCGAGCGCGGGAGTCGCGACGCACGGGCCGGGAGCCGCTGCGACCGCACGTGCGATGTCGACCCGCGTGTGGAAGCCGGTGGAGAGCAGGAGAGGCACCACGACGGATGCCGCCCCCGCGGGCACGCCCGCCACGACGGCGTCGATCTCGGGTTCCTGCACGTCGACGAACGCCTCTTCGACCTGCACTCCGGGAAGCATCTGTCGGACTCGCGTCACGACGCCGGCGATCGCGGCGCGCCCCTCGAGGGAGCTCGTGCCGTGGGAGCAGGCGATGAGGACCGGCGTCATGGTGTCGCTCCCGTCGTCGTGAGGTCGAGGCGGTAGCCGCGCTTGACGACCGTCCGGATGAGGCCGGAGCACCCGAGCGCTTCGCGCGTGCGGGCGATCGCGACGTCGAGGGCGTGGTCGCCGGCGTTCGAACGCGGAAGCGACCGCTGCAGATCGGCGCGACTCACGACGCCACCCGCCGCGGTGAACAGCGCTTCGAGGATGAGGGCCGAGGTCGGCGAGAGCGGGATGACGCGGCCATCGAGAACGGCGGCCGAGCTGCGCAGCTCCAGCAGCCCCGCCGGCGTCGGAAGCGAGGGTGCGTGCCCGCCGCCGAAGTGGGTGACCACGGCACGGACGAGCGAGCCCAGCCGCCCGCGCTCGGCGATGAGAGGTTCCGCTCCGGCGCCGCGGAGGGGAGCCGCCGTGATCGGCCCGACGGCCGCGAGAAGCAGCCGCCGGCCCCGCGCCCGCCGGACGATCTCGTCGATGACACCCTCGCGCCGGGCCGTCGCGATCCATTCCGCTGCGCCCGGAGCGGACGTGAACAGCACCGCGTCGACCTCACCCTGCGCGGTCGCGACGACCGAGCGCGCGACGGCGGCCGGATCCGGCGGCGGCCCCCACCGGTACACGGTGAGGCTGACGACCTCCGCGCCCGCCCCCGTGAACAGTTCGTCGAGGCCATCGGCTCCCGAACCGTGATGCTGCACCGCGACGCGGCGACCGCGCACGCCTTCGGCGAGCAGGAACTCGCCGAGCTCACCCGAGGTCTCCGACTCGGCGACCCAGTCCGCCAGCAGACCCGCTTGCTGGATCGCGCCGCGCGCCTTGGGCCCGCGGGCGACGATCTGGGCACCCGCGAAGGCGTCGTGCAGATCGTCGAGGAGTCCCGCTTCGTCGGCAGCCTCCATCCAGCCCCGGAATCCCACGCCCGTCGTCACGACGACGACATCCGGCGGATCGGCGATGAGCGAGCGCGTCGCCGAGATGAGTGCCTCGTCGTCGATGTGGGGCACGATGCTCAGCGCCGGGGCATGGCGCACGGTCGCTCCGTGTCTCTCGAGCGCCGTCGCGAGCTCGTTCGATCGCCGATCGACGGCGATGACGATCGTGCAGCCGCCGAGGGCGGCCGAGAGCGCGGGACGGACGGACTGGTTCACCGGATGACGCGCTCCCGGTCCTCAGCCGGCGCGAGCAGCAGGCCCGCTCGGGCGACCTCGCCGATCACGATGACGGCGGGATTCGTGACACCGGCGGCTGCGGCATCCGCGAGCACCGTCGCGAGCGTCGATCGGGTCGTGCGCTGCTGCGGCGTGTGCCCCCGCTCGACGATGGCGACCGGACGCTCGAGAGGAGCGCCCGCGGCCCGCGCGGCCTCGACGATGCGCGGCAGCGCGGCGACGCCCATCAGGAAGACGGTCGTGATCGCGTCGTCGCCGAGCGCCGCCCGTGTCGACGGCGTGATCGGCCCCTGGCCGTTGGCGACGTGGAGCCCGCCCGAGACGCCGCGGTGGGTGACCGGGATGCCGGCGGCTTGCGGCACCGAGACGATGCTCGTGAGGCCGGGGACGACCTCGACCGGGATGCCGGCCGCGTGGCAGGCCGCGACCTCCTCGCCACCGCGGCCGAAGACGAACGGGTCGCCGCCTTTCAGGCGCACGACGCGTTTGCCGGCGCGGGCATGAGCGACCAGCAGGGCGTTGATCTCGTCCTGCGTCACCGGGTGGTGGCCGGGCTGCTTGCCGACGTCGATGACCTCGACACCGGGCTCGAGCTCGTGAAGGACGTCGACGGGGCCGAGCCGGTCGGCCACGACGACATCCGCTTCGGCGAGCAGGCGCCGACCCCGTACGGTCATGAGGTCGGCCGGACCCGGGCCGCCGCCGACGAGGTCGACGCGGCCGCCGCCGCGGCGGCGTCGGCGCAGCGGCAGCATTCCGGCACGCAGGGCGGCGGCGATTGCATCGCGCAGGCGTACGGCGCGCCGCGGGTCGACGCCCGCGTCCGAGGCGACCCCCACGATGACGTCGCCGCTGCGGGTCTCGGCCGTCAGTCGCGCGGTGCCGTGCGCGCCGTCGGACGTGTTGACGCAAAAGACCCGTTCGGATTCGCACCAGGCCGCGACCGCGGCATCCACGCGAGGGATGCCGGTGGCTGTGTGCACGAGCCAGGCGTCGGCGATGTCGTCGCGCCGCGCTTCGCGGGACACCCACGTCAGCCCGTGGGCGGCGACTGCGGCGCGCATCGCGTCACCGAGCTCCGGTGAGACGATGCGGACGTCGGCCCCTTCGTCGAGGAATCGGCCGAGTCTGCGGGCGGCGACGGCGCCGCCGCCGACGAAGACGACGCGGCGGCCGGTGAGCGAGAGCCCGAGCATCGTCGTCATGCCGCACCTCCGTCGCGGATGAAGACGGTGCCTTCGCCGTTCACGGCCACCGGCCAGACCGGCAGCATCCGCTGCTCCTTGCCCTGGGTGTCGAGGCACACGCCCGTCCGCAGGTCGAAGACCTGCTTGTACATCGGCGACGCGACGGTGGGGGCGTCGCCGCGGGTGCCGACGATCCCGCGCGACATGACGTTCGCGCCGCTGTACGGGTCGAGGTTGGCCGTCGCGTGAACACGACCGTCGTGCAGGAGGAACAGGGCGATTTGCCGGTCTCCGAGCAACGCCGCACGGCCACGCTCGACCTCGAGGTCGTCGAGCCGGCACACCGCCGTCCACGCCGAGCTGCGGCTCCGCGCGCGGGGTGCGCTGCCGGTCTCGCTCATCGTGTCGTCCACCAGGGTCATCGCCGCACCTCCAGGGTCGTGCCGGCGATGAGCACGCGGTCGTCCGTGCGTTCGTCGGCGGTCGCGGGGCGCGGCTGACCTCGCTCGACTGTGTACGCCAGCGACGGGTCCGGCGTCGTCGGCGCGTTGACGAACGACGCGAACCGCCGCAGCTTCTCGGGGTCGGCGAGGGTCGCCGCCCACTCGTCCTCGTAGGCGTCGATGTGGCGCGCCATGGCGGCATCCAGGTCGGCGCAGATGCCGAGCGAGTCGTCGAAGATGACCTCCCGCAGCCCGTCGATGCCGCCCTCGAGGTCTTCGAACCACGGAGCCGTGCGCTGCAGTCGGTCGGCCGTCGAGATGTAGTACATCAGGAAGCGGTCGATCGCCCTCAGGAGGGCGTCGTCGTCGAGGTTCTCGGCCAGCAGCACCGCGTGACGCGGAGTGAACCCGCCGTTTCCGCCGACGTAGACGTTCCACCCGGTCTCGGTCGCGATGACCCCCACGTCCTTCCCGCGGGCCTCGGCGCATTCGCGGGCGCATCCCGAGACCCCGAGCTTGAACTTGTGCGGAGCGCGCAGGCCCCGGTACCGCAGCTCGAGGCGCACCGCCATGCCGACGGAGTCCTGCACCCCGTACCGGCACCAGGTCGACCCCACGCACGACTTCACGGTGCGCAGCGACTTGCCGTACGCGTGACCCGACTCGAAGCCGGCCTCGACGAGTCGCCCCCAGATCGCCGGCAGCTGTTCCAACCGGGCCCCGAAGAGGTCGATCCGCTGGCCGCCGGTGATCTTCGTGTACAGGTTGAAGTCCTGGGCGACCTGCGCGATCACGAGCAGCTTCGCCGGGGTGATCTCGCCGCCCGGGATGCGGGGGACGACGGAGTAGCTGCCGTCCTTCTGCATGTTCGCCATGACGTGATCGTTCGTGTCCTGCAGCGTCGCGTTCTCGCCGTCGAGCACGTGACGGCCGGTGAGGGTCGACAGGATGCTGGCGAGCGCGGGCTTGCAGATGTCGCATCCGCGCCCCGCGCCGAAGCGCTCGATCACGGCGCTGAACGTCGTCAGGCCCGACACCCGCACCGCGTCGAAGAGCTGCCGGCGCGACAGGTCGAAGTGCTCGCAGAGGGCGTTGCTGACGGTCGCGCCCGACCTCGCGAGCTCGGCGCCGACCAGCTTCTTGATCATCGGGACGCACGAGCCGCACGCGGCTCCCGCCTTCGTGCAGGCCTTGACGGCGGCGACATCCGTGCATCCCTCGTCGTGGACGGCCGAACGGATGCCGCCCGCCGTCACGCTGTTGCACGAGCAGACGAGGGCCGCATCGGGCAGCTCGCCGGTCGGGGCCGCGACGCCGCCGTCCGGCATCAGGTAGGCGACCGGGTCGCCGCCGAGCGCGCCGCCGACGAGCGGGCGGAGCGATCCGTAGGCCGACGCGTCTCCGACGAGGATGCCGCCGAGCAGTGTCTTCGCGTCGTCGGAGAGCACGAGCTTCTTGTAGACCCCGGCCACCGGGTCGGCGTACACGACGTCGAGCGCTCCGGGCGTCTCGGCGAACGCGTCGCCGAAGCTCGCGACATCCACGCCCGACAGCTTCAGCTTCGTCGATACGTCGAAACCGCCGAAGCTGGCCTCGAGCCCGAGCAGGCGCGTCGCGGCGACCTCGGCCATCGCGTAGCCGGGAGCAACGAGACCGACGCACTGCCCGCCGAAGCTGGCGACCTCGCCGATCGCCAGGATTCGGGCATCCGAGGTGTCGCACCCCTGGTCGATCACGACGCCGCCGCGCGGGTCGACAGCGAGGCCCGCTGCGCGCGCGAGCTCGTCGCGGGGCCGGACGCCGACGGTGAAGACGACGACGTCGGTGCGCTCCCACGTGCCGTCGCGGAACTCGAGCCCGACCACCTGGCCGGTGCGATCGGCGTCGAGTCGGGTGGTCAGCGCCGAGGTGCGCACCCCGATTCCCCGTGCCGTGATCAGGCGGCGCAGGGCATCTCCGGCCGCAAGGTCGAGCTGAGCCGACATCAGCCTGTCGGAGGACTGCACGACGGTGCAGTCGACGTCGAGTCCCTGCAGCGCGCCCGCCGCTTCGAGGCCGAGCAGGCCGCCGCCGATGACGGTTCCGGTGAGCGGCCGGCCGAGCTCGGCCGACCGGCGCTGCACGAACGCCTCGAGGGCTTCGACGTCGTCGAGGGTGCGGTAGACGAAGCAGCCCTCGTGGTCGTATCCGTCCACGGCGAGCCGGGCCGCGTACGAGCCCGTCGCGAGCACGAGCCGGTCGTAAGCGATGCGCCCGCCGGTGTCGACGAGCACCTCGCCGGCGTCGCGGTCGATGCCGGTGACGGTGCGCCCGCGGAGGAACCGCACGCGCTCGTCGTCGAACGGCGACCGGGCGAGCTCGAGGTCTTCGGTGGAGGCGCCGGCGAAGAACGACGTCAGCCCGACCCGGTCGTAGGGGTGTCGCGGCTCGTCGCCGACGACCGTCACGCGCCAGGTGTCGTCTGCGCGGCTCAGCAGGCTCTCGACGAAACGGTGGGCGACCATCCCGGCACCCACCACGACGACGTGTCGGGTGGGGCCGGTGGAGCTCATGTCGTGACCGTACGCGGGCGAGGTTGCGGCGCCGTCAGCGGCGTGTTTCCGGCTGTTTACGGTGCGGACCATGGGTCACACCCGGGCGGTCGCGGGCTCGACCGCTGCCGGCTCCGCGGCGGCGGGCTCGGTGGCTACAGGCTCGGCGGTCCCGGTCGCGCGGGTTCGCTTCGGCGCGCGTACGCGGCGCGGCGAAGTCGGCCGGCCGTAGGTGAAGTAGAGCGGGATCGCGACGAAGACGAGGCCTCCGACGAGGTTGCCGAGCACAGTGGGGATCTCGTTCCAGATCAGGTAGTCCATGATCGTGAAGTCGCCGCCGAGGAGGAGCCCCGAGGGGAACAGGAACATGTTCACGATCGAGTGCTCGAATCCCATGAAGAAGAAGAGCATGATCGGCATCCACATCGCGAAGATCTTGCCGATGACATCCTTCGAGATCATCGCCAGCACGACGCCCGTCGCGACCATCCAGTTGCACAGGACGCCGCGGACGAAGAGCGTGAGCATGCCCGCCGCGCCGTGCTCGGCGTAGCCGACCGTGCGGCCCTCGCCGATGTGGCCGATCGCCTGACCCACCTCGTTCGGCGGCGTCGAGAAGCCGTACGTGACGACGATCGCCATCAGCACGGCCACGGTGAAGGCGCCGATGAAGTTGCCGAGGAACACCAGTCCCCAGTTGCGCAAGATGCCGCCGAGCGTCACCCCCGGCCGCCGGTCGAGCCAGGCGAGCGGTGCGAGCACGAAGACGCCGGTCAGCAGGTCGTAGCCGAGCAGGTACAGCATGATGAAGCCGATCGGGAAGAGCACGGCGCCGAGCAGCGGCATCCCCGTCGTCACGGTGATGGTCACGGCGAAGGCAGCGGCGATCGTAAGGACGGCGCCGCCCATGATGGAGCGGATGAGCGTGTCGCGGGTCGAGAGCATGACCTTCGACGCGCCCGCGTCGATGACGGTCTGAACGAGCTCGGTGGGCTTGACGTAGGACATCGCGTCCTCCTTCGGTCGAGAGCCGGTGGGTATGGTGCTCGACGCTAGAGGCGGGGTGTTTCCCCGGCGGTCTCGCTGATCGTCCGTTCCGTTACCTCTTTCTCTCTTCGGACCATCGGCGGTTGTGAGATCGCGGGCGCTGGTGGCGATTCGGGCGGGGTGGTGCAGAGTAGCGGTGTGCCCGTCGTCTCTGCCCTGTACCGCTATCCCGTCAAGGGGTTCACTCCCGAAGCGCGCGACGAGCTCGTCGTCCAGCCCGACGGCCGAATCGCCGGCGACCGGGTGCTCGCGTTCCGCTTCGCCGACGCGGTGGAGCCCGAGGGCGCCGACGGCCTGGAGTCGTGGCCGAAGAGCCGCGGCCTCGCGCTCATGGACTTCCCGGCGCTTGCTCGTGTGGCCCTGCAATTCGACGCCGACGCGCGGTGGCTGCGGCTGAGCGCCGACGGTGTCGTGCTCGCGGAGGCGGGGCTCGACGACGCCGGGCGGCGCGAGCTCGAGGAAGCCGTGACCGCGTTCGTGCAGGCGTCACCGGATGCCCGGCGGCTCGAGAAGGAGGGGGTGCTGCCCCTGCGGCTCGTCGGCGACGGTGTCACCGCCCGGTTCCAGGACCGGGCACGCGGCTACGTCTCGCTGCACGGTGCCGCCTCGGTCGAGGACGTGGATGCTGCGGTGGCCGCGCCCGTCGACAGCCGGCGGTTCCGCTCGAACATCGTCGTTTCGGGTGCCGGGGCGTGGGATGAACTGGGGTGGAGCGGGCGCGTCCGCATCGGTGAGGTCGCGTTCGACGTGCAGCGCCCCATCGGCCGGTGCGCCGCGATCATGGCCAACCCCGACACGGGCGAGCGCGACGCGCGGCTGCTGCGCGTGCTGACGACCGAGTTCGATCAGGCGGAGCCGACCCTCGGTATCCTGCTCCTCCCCGCCGACGGCGGGGGAGTGGTGCGGGTGGGCGACGAGGTCGTCGTCGAGGGCTGAGCCGGGATGACGGCATCCGTTCGTGGGTGCCGGGATGCAAGCGTTCCCGACCGACACCCCGGGACGGATGCCGCTGAGCGGCGTGTCGGTCGCGGCGCCTTGCAGCGCGGTACGGGGTTGGTGCTCGAGGGCTGAGCCGGGATGTCGGCGGCGGGAGCTTCTACGGCGTCGGTGCGTTCTGCGCCGGGTCGACGGCCCCGCGTCCGCGGACGGCATACGTCCACAGCCCGAGGAGAACCGCAGCGGCGAGAATCAACGAGAAGCCGGACCGGACCGCGTTCGCGCTGAAGCCGAGCCCGCCTCCCGCAGCGAATGCGACGAGCACGGCCACGTACGCCCCTGCCGGGCGGAGGTGCTGTTCACCGTCGTCGGCGATGCGGCGTGCGACCGCGCGTCCCAGCAGGCCGGCGGCCATCTGGATGACCGAGGTGACGGCGATGTTGCCATAGAGCATCCCCGTCTCGCGGTGAAAGGCGTTGCCCTGAACGCCGGCGACGAAGCTGACGGCCCCGGCGATCCACATCGGTTCCGATCCGCGGGTGACGCTCAGCACGGCGAGGACCGTGACGATCACGACCTCGCCGAGAAGGACGGGCGCCGAGTACGACTTCCCCCGGCGAGCGAGCCCGAGGATGAGGATGCTGCACGCGAAGGCTCCGGCCGCGAAGACGAGAACGGAACTGGCCGCAAGGAGCGCGCGGTCGACGTCTCCCTCCGCGGTGGCGTAGCCCAGCGAGATGAGATTGCCGGATTGCACGGTCGCGAACGTGCCGACCTGGCCGAACGTCCATGCGTCGAGCAGTCCGGAGACAAACGCGAGAGACGCCGACGCCCACACCGTCTCCAGGAGCGGGTAGCGACGAATCGATGAGGCGTGGGCGAGCGACATGGAACCTCCCTGGGCCTTCCACCCAAGCGAACGGAGCGATCGACGGCGTCCGACGAGTGTCGAATACCCGTTCGTCAGCTATCCCTGTGACGCATCGCGGGGCATCGCCAGACTCCTGAATACCGTCCGGATCCGTCACGAAGGAGCAAGCCATGGATTCGTCTGAGAACGTCCCCGTCGGGCACGAGGTTCCCACGCTGGGCAACCCCGACTTGCCGCAGGAGGGCGAGGTCAACATCGCCGATCGCCCGCAGAGCAACACGATGACCGGCCCGCAGAACACGGCTATCACCTCGCAGTTCCCCAACCAGATTCACGCGCCGGCGACCGACATCAGCACCCAGCCGTTTTTCTGGTCCTCGTTCAACATCTCGCCGCGCCGCGTCCAGCGGGGCGGCTGGGCGCGGGAGCTGACGAAGCAGGATTTCCACATCTCCGACGAGATCGCCGGCGTCAACATGTACCTCGAGCCCGGCGGCATCCGTGAGCTGCACTGGCACCAGACTGCCGAGTGGGCCGTCATGACCCGGGGCAAAGCGCGCGTCACGACCCTCAGTCGCTCCGGTCTTCCCGCCGTGGAAGACGTGGAGGAGGGCGATCTGTGGTTCTTCCCCGCCGGTACCCCGCACTCGCTCCAGGGTCTCGGACCCGACGGGGCCGAGTTCGTCCTCGCCTTCGATGACGGCGACCAGTCCGAGTCGAACACGCTGCTCCTCACCGACTGGTTCGCCCACACACCGCCGGAGGTCCTGGCGAAGAACTTCGGCGTTGCCCAGGAGGTCTTCTCCGACATCCCTCTGCACAACCTGTGGATCTTCCCCGGTGACGAGCCGCCGGCGCTCGAGGCCGACCAGGCCGCGGCCGGCGTCGAGTGGGGCATGGAGCCGGTCATCTTCCGCCTCTCGCGATCGAAGCCGTTGCACGAGAACACGGGCGGCTCCATCCAGATCGCCGACTCGACCAACTACACGTACTCATCCACGGTCGCCGCGGCACTCGTCACCGTCGAGCCGGGCTCCATGCGAGAGCTGCATTGGCACCCGAATGCCGATGAGTGGCAGTACTACCTTCGCGGTTCTGCCCGCATGACGGTGTTCAACACCGGACCGCATGCGAACACCACGGACTTCCGTGCTGGCGACGTGGGCGTGGTCCGCAAAAACTTCGGCCACTACATCGAGAACACCGGTGACGACGTGCTGCAGTTCCTCGAGGTGTTCCGCACCGACAAGTACGAGGAGATCTCCCTCGCGAACTGGCTGTCCCACGTGCCGCCGCAGCTCGTCTCGGCGCACCTCAACATCGACCCTGCGGTTCTCGCGACCTTCCCGCGCGGCTCGCAGGGCATCACACCGCTGCGATGAGCCGCGACACCGCCTCGGGTTCATGCCCGAGGCGGTGAACGGCACGCTCCCCGAGAAAGCTGCACGCGTTGGCACGCACACACTCACACGTCGCACGCCGCACCACGCCGTTCTGGGTGGTCGCGGTCGCGTTCCTCCTGGTGATGGCGTACTCCACTGTTCCCACACCCCTGTACCCGCTCTATCAGCAGCTCGACGGGTTCCCCGTCTCCGTCGTCACCGTCGTGTTCGCGGCATACGCGGCCGGGGTGGTTGCGAGCCTGTTCCTGCTCGGGCACGTCAGCGACTGGATGGGGCGACGACGGATGCTCGTCATCGCCATCCTCATCTCCGCGCTGTCCGCGATGCTGTTCACGGTATTCACCGACGTCCCGGGGCTGCTGATCGCCCGAATCGTCAACGGCGTCAGTATCGGCGTGCTCACGGCGACCGCGACTGCGCACCTCGGCGAGTTGCGGGCTCGGGCGCGACCAGACGAGAACGCCGTCGTCGCGGCATCCGTCGCCGGGGGAGCGAACCTCGGCGGTCTCGCCCTCGGCCCCCTCATCGGCGGGCTCTTCGCCGACTTCCTGCCCGACCCGCTGCACCTTCCGCACACCGTGTTCGCCGTGGTCCTCATTCTCCTGGCCATCGCCGTCGCGCTTGTTCCGGAGACCGTCACCGCGGCTCGGCGCACATATCGTCCGCAGAAGGTCGCGGTCCCCGCGGCGTCCCGCGACCGCTTCGTGGCTGCCGCCTTCGCGGCTTTCGCAGGTTTCGCGCTCTTCGGGCTGTTCACCTCTCTGGCCCCGTCGATCCTCGTCGGCATCTTCGACGAGCACGGCCACCTCGTGGCCGGGATCACGGTCTTCCTCGTCTTCGGGTCCGCCGCCGCCGCTCAGGTGCTTCTGGCCCGTGTCGCGTATCGCACCCAGCTGCTGTTCGCCGCCATCGCCTGTGGAGTCGGTCTGCTCGTGATCGCCGGCGGGGCTCTCGCGCCGTCGCTCGCTCTGTTCCTGTTCGGCGGGATCATCGGCGGAGCGGGCGTCGGCGCCCTGTTCCGATGTGCGCTGGCCACCGCCTCGGAGATCGCGGAACCGGGTCGCACAGGTGAGACGCTCGCCGCGATGTTCCTCGTCGCGTACTGCGGTCTGGCGCTTCCGGTGCTCGCTATTGGGGGAGCGTTGACCGTGCTGCCCCAGACCACCGTGCTTCTGGTGTTCGTGGTTCTGGTCGGCGTCGTGACGGTGACCGCGGCACTGCGGATGCGTCGCGCCGCGCGCTGAAGACAGGGAAGGGGCCGGGATGCTCCCGGCGGCCCTTCCCTGTCGACATGGCTCACGCAGAGCGACGAATCACACCGGCGAGGGCGTCGGCGAGTCCGTCCGTGCCGGAGTCGACGCGATAGCCGTTGAGGAAGAACGTCGGCGTCCCGTTGACGCCGCTGCGGATGCCGCCTTCTTCGTCGGCGCGGATTCGCGACAGGTAGCGTCCCTCGGCCACCGCCGTGCGGAGCTCGTCCATCGGCAGGCCGAGCCGCTCGCAGATCGTCGCGTAGAGGTCGGGGCCCAGCTGTCCTTGGTGTTCGAACAACAGGTCGTGAGCCTCCCAGAACCTGCCGTGTTCGGCCGCGAACTCGGCGACGAACGCTGCATCGACCGCCTCGGGGTGCAGTTCGGCGAGCGGGAAGTTCCGGAAGACGAAACGCACCTGCCCCTCGTATGCGGCGAGCAGCTTCGCGACGACGGGATACGCGGCACCGCAATAGGGGCACTGATAGTCGCCGTACTCGACGAGAACCACCGCCGCGTCGGCGGGACCCGAGCTGTGGTCGTGTGAGGAGACGGGAACGCGAAGTGAGGACATGGTCCTCTCCTTTCAGTTGTGGGTGAGGGTGTCGAGGGCATCGAGTACGCCGTCGACGCCGGGGTTGACGGCGACGGGCGCGAGGTAGCTCCAAGCGATGACGCCGGCGGGGTCGATGACGAAGAGCGCTCGGCGCGCTTCGCCCACGGCATCGTCGTACGCACCGAAGAGTCGTGCGACCGCTCCCTTCGGCTCGAAATCGCTGAGGAGCGGGAAGTGAAGTGAGTGAGCTGCCGTGAACGCTTCGTGCGACCACACGTTGTCGACGGACACGGCGACGACCTGCGCACCCCGGGCACGGATCAGCGGCAGAGCCTCGTTGATGACGGCCAGCTGGTCGCCGCAGACGGGACTCCAGTCGGCGGGGTAGAACGCGAGGACGACGGGGCTGCCGAGGAGCTCGTCTGAACCCAGCGACTGGTCGGCGGTCACCCGGAGAGTGAAGTGCGGTGCATGATTCCCCGGTTGCAGGATGTCTGGCATGATCGGCCCTTTCTGAACGTACCCTCACTGTGCCCGGGTGAGATGGGGCTCCCGTAGGCCGCGCGTTCGAACGTCATCCGACATGTGTCGAACCGGTCGTGCTGCGCCGGCGCTCCCCTGTCACGGCGGCGAGAAGGACGACTCCCGCGATTCCGGCACCAGCGATCGTGTCGACGACGCGCTCGGCCGCGACCTCGCTGATGGGTTGCCCTGCGGCTGAGGCGAGCAGCACCGCCATCGGTGTGACGACGGCGAGCGCCCAGGTCAGGTTCCGTCGGAGCAGGAGCTCGAAGAGGAAGATCAACCCGGCCGCCCAGGCGATGCGCTCCCACCCCCAGGGCTCGATGGCCGCCAGGACGATCACGAGGAGGATGGCGAGTCCGGTGCCGATGAGGCGCTGCGTACCCCGCAGGACTGCTGAATAGACGTCCGCGTCTTTCTGAAGGATTCCGAGGCACGCCAACATGACCCACGCCGCATGATGCAGGCCGAGGGTCGCGCTGACCGGTACAGCGAGCACCGCGGCCGCAGCGATCCGAGCGACGATCAGGCGAGCGGATGCGGGGACTGCGAAGCGCCAGGGCGTTCGCTGCGCGAATATCATCCGGTCGCGGGCTCGGATCGTGGGCGCGAGCAGCGGCAGCACCGCGATCAGATACCCCAGGAGCGCACCGCCGGCGAGTGAAGCCACGACCTCGAGACAGCTCATGCCGGCACCGCCGGCAGCCGCGGGGGCCACGAGCTGGCTGGCGGAGCCGGTGATGAGGACGAGGAAGAGCGCCCCGGGCGGACCGACCGCCAGCGCCTGCGCGAGGAACGACCCGCCGACGGCGATGACGGACATGGCCACGAGGCCGGGAATGAGCGCTGTACCCAGCGCCGCACCGACACACGCGGCCACCAGAAGAGCGCCGGCGATGATCGGTAGCGCGACAGCACGTTCTCTGCGCGACCGGTCGGGGAGGTGCAGGACGATGAGAGCGCCGAGGGAACCGACCGACCCCCAACGTGGTTCGCCGATGACGAGTCCGAGCAGCGGGGGAACGGCGACGGCCAGAGCAGCCTGCAGTGCGGCCGGCCACTGGCGCGGAGCCGGTCGGAGGGCGAACAGCTGACGCCAGACGCGCCTGCTCATCCGCTGCCGAGCGCGTCGAGCTCGGCAGCGGATGGGGCGAAGAACACGGTGCCGGTCAACGCGGTGGAAAAGTCGAGCAGCCGGTCGTGCATCCCCGGAGGATGTCCGATGAACATCCGCTCGATCATCTGCTGGATGACCCAGAGGTTGCGGCTGTACCCGAGGAAGTAGGTGCCGAACTCTCCCGCTCCGGGCCTGCCGAACGGCATGTTGTCGCGGACGATGTCGTGCTCGACGCCGTGCTCGTCCTCGATGGTCGCCAGGGACTTGTGTGACTGCTGGCCGCTGGGGGCGTCATCCAGCTCGATCCCATCGACCTTCGTGCGTCCGAGGATCCGCTCCTGTGTCTCGACGGGCAGCGAATCCCACTCGGCCATCGCGTGCACGTACTTCTGCGTCACGACATAGGTGCCGCCGGTGTGTGCGGGGTCCTCGTCGGCGACGAGGACGGCGGCGTCACTGGCCGGTCCGACCGGGTTCGCCGTTCCATCGACGAAACCCAACAGATCACGACGGTCGAAAGAACGGAAGCCCACCGTCTCATCGACGACGTGCACCGCCGCACCGAGATCACTCAGCAGGCGCTTCTCGAAGAAGAAGCAGACGTCCGCTCGTTCCGCGCGGATGTGGAACAGCAGATCCCCCGGTGTCGCGGGTGCCGTATGCCTCGCCCCGACGACCGGCGTGAAGGGGCGGAGCTGCGCGGGGGGAGCGCTCTGCATGAGCGACGCCCACACGCGGCTGCCGACTCCCACCGTGCACGTCAACGCCGCCTCCGGAAATCGGAAGGTGATGGCTTTCATCGAATCGGAGAGATCGGCGAGAACGTCGCGCACGATGTCGACGCCGCCTGGCGCGATGGTCACAACCAGGAACACCGCATTCGCGGTGAGAGGTGCTCCTGGTGCCTGTGTCGGTCCTGTCTCGACGTTGTTCATCCGGTGTCCGCTCGCTCTCGCATTCGTCTGACGGCACCACCATCGCGTTATCCGGAGCGATGTGCTTCCGACACGTGACGAGACTGCGTGCGACGAGTGCATCGCCCGGTGATCGGGGTCGCCGATCTGCACGAAGTGTCCTTCGCGGACTGGACGGACGTCGCACAGCGCTGGTCGCGACCCGCCATACCGTGAGTGCCACCTGACCTGGACGGAGACACCATGGACGCCATCGGCCGCGAGGCACTCACCGGGATCCACCAACTCGAACGCGAACTCGTCGTGCGCGACTTCATCGCGCTCCTCAACGACCGCGCGCATGCCGAACTGCATCCGTTCCTCGCTGAAAATGTCGTCTATCGTCCGTCTGCGAACAAGCGCGTGTGGGGGCGACCCGCCGTGACACGGATGATCGCCGAGCTGCACGAGGAGTTCGACCAGTGGACCACGCACCTCGAGTCCCTGGCGGTCTGCGGCGACACGGTGCTGACCGAGCAGCGGCTGCGGCTGAGGCTCCCCGGCACGTCGACGGTCGAGGTGATGGGGTTCGCGAGCTTCCGCGTCGCGGGCGCCCAGATCAGCGCATGGAACCAGATTCACGCGTGAGCTGTGACGGGGCGCGCGCCGCGCGCTTTCCGTGCCACTCGCGCAGGTCCTTTCGCGAATTGAGTCCCGACTTCGCGTAGATGTGGCGAATGTGGGACACGACGGTGTGGGGCGACATGAACAGTGCGTCCGCGATCTGCTGCGTCGTCGCGCCGGCGGCGACGCGCTCGAGCACTTGCTGCTCACGCGGTGAGAGCATCTGCGGATCGCCGTGCGCGTGCGCGCGACGGCGAACTCCGCGGTGTCGGAGAGACTGCAGCACACGGTTGACATCGCGATGCGCGCCCGCGGTCTCATAGATGGCGAGCGCCTCGTCGAGCGCCGGGACCGAGCGTTCCGCGTCGGGCGCCACAACGCCCAGTAACTCGAGGACGAGAGCGAGGATGAGCGGGCGATCCGACTGCCGGAGGATCATCGCGGCCTCAGTCAGCGTGTCCGCATCACGTCCGTGGCAGCCCTCCGCGGTCCGCAGAATGGCCCGGCAGTAGGCATTCTCAGGATTGGCGTCGTATCGGATGCGGGCTCGCGTGATGACCTCACGAGCGAGTTCGTCATCCTCGGAGCGGATCGCGACCTCCATGAGCAGAAGGTCGTCGGCGAAGTCCGAGGGTGTCGTCATCGTGGGGATCGGGTCGTGGAGTGATTCTCGTGCGAGGACGCTGTGCGCCACAGCGTCATCCACTTTTCCGTCGTTGAGCGCTCGCAGCACGAGCATCCACTGACCCGCTCGGACGACACCGCCGCCGGACGCGAGAGTCTCGACGAGCGGTTCGGTCTGCTTTCGGAGAGCGGTGTCACCGGTGCGAAGAGCGATTCGGAACAATACGATGCCGGCGGTCGCATTCGCGAAATCGCCGAGTCCGAGTTCATCAGCAAGAGCGAGCACCGACTCCGCTTGCAGCCTCGCGTCATCCAGCCGGCCGAGGTCATGCAGAACGCGGGCGCGGACCATCATCCAATACGCCTCGGCGACAGCGGCCCGGGATGCGATCGCCGAGCTCAGCCCCTCGTCCACCAGCTCGAGAGCTCGCGTGACGTCGCCCTTCGAGTTGTGGAGGAATGCGTCCCACAATCCTTCCGGCACCCATCGCGCCGGATCCAGCCCCGCGAGAGCGGCGCGTCTCGACGCGGATTCCATGAGGGCGACCGCGTCGTCGAACCGGTTGCTGTTGAACGCGTACACCGACTCTGTCGCGTCCACGGTGGCGAGCGCCTCGTGGTCCGCATCGGGGTCGGCGACCTCGCGTGCGAGCGCCAGGGTGCGGGTCAGCTCGACGAAGTCCGCCTTGTTCGCACAGTTCAGGGCGCGCACGGCCAGCAGGTCAGCTCGCGCCGGTCGTTCGATGCCTGCGAGCGCGAGCGCCTGATCACAGGTGGCGATGGCGCGATCGAAGGAGGATTCGGTCTGGCGACGGGCGGCACCGAGGAGGACACGTGCCCGCGACTCCGGTGAGAGATAGGGCGCGAGTGCCTGGGTCGCGTTGTCCGCCTCGGTGTCGCGCCCGTCGGCCCACAGGTACGGAAGGAGCTCGGTACTGGCCTCCGCCAGAGCCGGAACGTTGTTCGCGAGGCGCAGTGCCGCTGCGGCGAGGTCCGCGGCCTGCGATGTGTCGGACGCAGCCAACTGCTGCGCGGCGTCGCGGATCAGTGCGAACGATTGCTGATCGCCGGGTTCGGCAGCCTCCACGAGTGCCGCGGCGACGGCGGAGGCTGGTTCGCCGGAGGCGAGGCGGAGCTGTGCCACTTCGCGCAGCATCGCCTTACGGACGGATGCCGGGATCGACGCTTCCACCGCTTCCCGGATCGTGTCGTGGACGAAGGCGAGGGTTGCCCCGTCCTCGATCAGGAAATCGGCACCGAGGAGTTCGCGCACCGCGGTCATCGAGGCCACCGCGGTGCCGCCGGTCGCGGTCAAGACGTCGGAGAGGCGGAACCGCCTGCCAAACAAGCTCGCAACCTGTGCGAAGGTCAGTGCGTCGTCGGAGAGGTGCGCCACCCGCTGTCGCGATGCCGCCCCGAATCTGGCGGGAACGGCAGAGCCGATGGCGTCGACGACGCCACCATGGGCCGCCAGGAGCGCTTCTTCCTGCAGCCCGCGCACGAGTTCGACGATGAGCAGCGGGATGTGCGAGGTCTGCTCGAGGGCCGCCTCGAGCTTGGGTCCGAGGGTGGCGCCGGTGAGGTCTGCCGCGATCTCGAGCGCAGCATCCGCCGCGACAGGCTCGAGATCGAGGACCGTGCCGGTGCGCTCGACATACTCGGCGACTCGAGCATGGGCCGCCCGGAACTGTCCGGAGCGGCTGGCAAGCACCCAGGCGACAGGCTGATCCGCCAGGGCGGCCGCTGACCGTAACAGGATCCCGACGGACGCGGCGTCCAACCACTGCAGGTCGTCGACGACGACGATCGCACCGCCCGCCGTCGTAGCCGTCGACTCCAATCGGTCGGTCAGGAGGCGCGCGATCCAGTACTGCGGTTCTCCCGCGCCCAGGGCCGGCCGCAGCTCCTCCTCCGTCACCAGGCGCGGTGTGCCGCGCAGCATCGCCTCGGTCAGTGCCCCCAAGGGGACTGCTCCGGAGTCGACGTCCGGGGTGATGGTGAGGGTGGGCCAGCCTCGTTGCTCGGCGACGGCGAGAACCTCCGCGAGCAGGCGGGTCTTTCCCATGCCCGCGCGCCCGCGGATGAGCGCGGGCGTGGGCTCGCCCGAGAGAGACCGCTCGATGGACGCGGTGAGGGACGAGATGATGTCGCCGCGCCCGCGCAGGGGGGTGCTGGCAGCGGTGGAAGACCCGGCCAGGAAGGCGCGGTCTGACGCAACGGCGAAGCCGGAGTGCCGGTCGTGCATCCCCTCATTATTCCGCGGCGACGTATGCCGCGGAGGTCGCCGCCGCCTGAGTAGTACAAGTTGGGCCTCCTCGCCCGGAAGGGCCGTTCTTACGCTCAAGCCGAGGGCGCGGGTGCGGCCGAGAAGGGAGCGGACGGGGATGAACCTGCAGACACTCGTGGATGACCTCGCGGAAGACCTCGGCCGTTCCGTCGTCATCAACGACGCCCAGTACCGCCCCATCGTTTCCAGCGCACAGGGCGAGGAGATCGATGAGCTCCGCGCCCGTGGACTGTTGGGACGCGCGACACCTCCGCGGGAGCGCGCGTATCTGGAGAGCATCCACCTGTCCTCCGCCAAACGACCGCAGACCGTGAACCTCGATCAATTCGGCGCACGGGAACGCCTGGCGGTGCCGATCCGCTCCCGTGACGCATTGCTCGGGGTCCTGTGGCTGATCACGGGCGGGCTCCCCCCGCTGACGTCATCGCAGTTTCGTGCAGTCGACGCCGCGGTGGAGATCGCACGCGAGTATCTCGCCGCCGCGCAGGACGAGATATCGGGCCGATCGACGCGCGACATGGTCCTCCGAGGACTCCTCGCCCCGGATCCGATCGTCAGACGGGATGCGCTGAGCACTGCTGTCCGCGCCTACGGCGTGTCTCGCAGCTCGGCGACCGTCGTTCGCGCCGTGGCCGTCGGGCACGACACCTCCGTGGTCCAGCGCGCTTCGCTCGGTCGGGCTGTGGAGAGCCTGGCCACAGCGACGTTCATGTTCATGGGCGAGATCGGAGCTGCCTTACTGTTCCTGGAGCGTTCACATGAGAACACGCGAACGGATGACCTCATCGCGGCCACGGCGGCGCGCGCGGGTGTGCCGCTGCGCGCAATCGGGTCCGCCTATCTCACCGGAACCGACATCGACGTGCGGCCGGTCGCCGAGCGAGCTGTCGCGACGGCAGCGGTCGCGGAGCTCTTGCCGGATCTGGGCACGAGCCTGCGCGCCGAAGACGTCGGCCCGTGGTTGCTCATCGCCGACGTCGTCTCGGATCCGAACCGACTGCAGTGGTACTCACCCGCCGCATACGCCCTGATCCACGATGCGGACCCGCTGCGCCGCCAGACCATCGAGACCCTCCTCGACCATGCCCACCAGATCAAAGTCGTATGCGAAGAACTGCACATTCACCGCACGACGCTGTACTACCGATTGGAAAACATGCCACAGGTGGTCAAAGACGCGATGGATGACGGGATGAAGCGCAGTGCACTGCACCTCGGTTTGAAACTCGCCTCGTACTGGGAGAACGCGGGACACATCCAATGAGGGCGCGAAGCCGGCAGGTCCAGACCAGCGACGGCGTAACCCTCGAGGTGTACGACACGGGCGGGAACGGCGCCCCGGTCCTGATGCTCCATGGGTGGTCGCAATCGCAGGAGATGTTCCTGCACCAGCGTGACGGACTCGGAGAACGCCGTGTCATCACGTACGACATGCGTGGACATGGCAGGTCGGAGAAGCCCGGGCGGGGCTACCGCATCGCTCGTCTCGCAGCCGACGTCCGCGACATCCTGGTTGATCTCGACATCCGGGATGTCCATCTCCTCGGCTGGTCGATGGGGGTCTCGGTCATCTGGTCGTATCTCGAACTCTTCGGCGACAGGAGAGTGCGAAGCCTCGTGCTGGTGGACCAGCCCGCCGCGGTCGCCGCGCAGCTGTGGATGAGTGCGATCGAGCAGCAGTCCGCAGGCTGCATCCTGCCCGCGGATGGGCTCGGTACCCTCGCGAACGCCATCGCCGACGATGCTGGCGGAGACGCCACGGTGCGCGCCTTCGTGCGGAGCATGTTCACCGGGCCCGTCGACGACGGCCTCTGGTCGTTCGTGTCATCGGAGGTCGCTCAGACACCGCGCCGTGTCGCCGCGCCATTGCTGTTCGACCACGGCGCGCAGGACTGGCGGGAACTCCTGCCGACCATCGCCAAGCCCACCCTCGTGCTGGGGTGCGACGGCAGCCATGTGTCGGCCGAGTCGCAACGCTACGTCGCCTCGCGCATCCCCGGAGCGCTCGTGCACATCTTCCCGCGCGATGTCGCCAGCTCGCATTTCCCGTTCCTGGAGAATCCGGAGGCGTTCAACGAGGTCGTCCGAGTGTTCCTCGATGCGAACGCGGTTTCCGACATCCGTCCAGTCAGGTAGCGACAACCTTCGGAGGGAGGGCGCGGACACTGCTCCTACCGTGAGACGTGGCCGGGTCATCTCCGGGAACGAGGGAGTGGGATATGCGCGAGACGCCGACCGTTGTGATGGTGCACGGCGCGTTCTCTGATGGAGCGAGCTGGTCACCGGTGGCGATGCGCGTGATGGGTGCGGGTATCGAGGTGCGCGTTCCCGCCATCTCCAATCGAAGTCTCGCGGAGGATGTCGCGTATGTGCGATCGTTCGTCGAGAACATCGACGGGCCGGTGCTCCTGGTCGGCCACTCCTATGGAGCCACCGTGGCCTCCGGTGCAGGAACGGCGCAGAACGTTCGCGGGCTCGTCTTCGTGGCGGGATTCGTGCTCGACGTGGACGAGAGTGCAGACGACCTGAGTCAGCGCTTCCCTGCATCCGACGCCGCCGACTACTTCGACTACCGGCGGTACGCCACCGCCGACGGCGCGACCCGGCAGGAGGTGTTTGTCGCCATCGACGAGTTCCCGTTCCTCGCCGCCCTGGGGATCCCCTCCGACGAGGCGGCCGTCTTCGCCGTCACCCAGCGCCCGCTGGACGCCGCGGTGCTCAGCGACCGAGCCACGCACGCAGCGTGGCGTACCCGCCCGACCTGGGGCATCGTGGCCACGGCGGATCAGATCGTGAACCCGGACGCCGTCCGTTTCGGCCTCGAGCGAGCCTCGGCCCGCATGGTGCTCGAGCTGCCGGGCCCGCACCTCGTCCTGCACACGCACCCCGGCGACATCGCACGTTTCATCGTCGACGCTGCGAACGCCGTGCCGCTGACCGCATGAGCGGCTTCGCGTCGTCCGCGCACCGCATCGCGGTGGCAGGCGGTTCCATCGGCGGGCTGTTCGCGGCGGCCATGCTGCACCGGCTGGGGCATGACGTCACGGTGTACGAGAAGTCGGTGCACGGTCTCCGAGCGCGCGGCGCCGGCTTGGTCGCCCAGGACGAGGTCTTCGCCGCACTCGATGTCGCCGGAGTCCCGGCGGGCGCTGTCCCCGGGGTGACATCCGTCGAGCGGATCGCGCTCGACCTGCGAGGTGCCGTTCGCTACCGAGAGCGGGCCGAGCAGACGCAGTTGTCGTGGGACCGCCTGTACAACGGTCTCCGCGATGCGATCCCCGACTCTCGATATGTCGTGAACAGTCCGGTCACCGATGTCGACGCGCGAGCCGGCGTCCTCTCCTTCACTGCGGGCGAGGAACGAGAGGAGGCTTCGCTCCTCGTGGGAGCGGATGGAGCCCACTCACACGTGCGCCGCTTCGTCGCACCCGACGGCGGCGAACCCAGCTACGCCGGTTACGCCATCTGGCGCGGCCTCATCCCCGAAGACCTCGTCCCCGGGGCATCCGCCGACACCCTGTTTCGTCGGATGACCTTCTTCACGGGACCGGGGGAGCACGCGCTCGGCTATCTCGTCCCCGGGGCGGACGGACAGACCCAGCCGGGGCGTCGGCGATACAACTGGGTCTGGTACCGGTCGATGAGCTCCGGCGACCTGTCGGCGCTGATGACCGCCGCGGGACGCCTCCCCCTGTCGACGTCCCTCGCGCCCGGGCAGACGCCGGAGGACGTCAGGACGCACCTGATCGAGGCGGCCCAGCATCGCCTCCCGCCCCCGTTCGCCGACGTGATCGCGATGGAGCCTCGGCCATTCCTCCAGGGTGTGCTCGACTACGTCGCCCCTCGGCTCACCCGGACGCGCGCACTGCTCCTCGGGGATGCGGCAGCGGTGGTCCGTCCGCACACCGCGATGGGGGCCGCGAAAGCGGCGGGCGACGCGCTCGCTCTCGCCCGCCTCCTGCGTTCGTCGACCGTGGACGCAGCCCTCGCCTCGTACGACGAGCAGCGGCTCCCGGTGGCGACGAGCATCGCGCGTTACGGGGTGAGGCTCGGCGAGCAGTTGCCGCTATGACCCGGTGCGGGCGAGCCGCTCTTGGACGAAACGCTGGAGGACCACGGCATGATTGACCGCCGGGTCGTGCGCCGCGTAGATCAAGGTGACCGTGCCCTGCGCGTGGGCGACCTCGAGCAGGTGCTGAACGGCCGCGGGATTCGCTTCCAATTCCGCCTCGTACCGATGGGTGAATTCCGTCATTCGCGCGGAGTCATGGTCCCACCAGGTGCGCAGATCGGGCGAGGGCGCGATGTCCTTCAACCACTCGTCGACAGCAGCGCGTTCTTTCGACACGCCCCGTGGCCAGAGGCGGTCCACGAGGATCCGGTAACCGTCGTCTGCGGCAGCTGCGTCATATGCGCGCTTGATGCGGATGCTCGGCATGGGCGGCCTTTCGTTCGAGGGCTCAGGCGAAGCTCGTTTCGCGGCTGACGGGGGTGTCGGCGAGAGCGGTGAACCCGGGTTTCGGGGACTGGGTCGTCAACGTGTGGAACGGCAGGGAGGGGACCTCGAAATTATGTACCCGCATCTGGATCTCGCCGATCCCGTCCAACCGCAGGTGAGAATCGAAGTCCGACGGGCGAGCGACTTCGTGCAGCTCCCACAGCCTCACGAAGCCCTGATCCCTGGACAATTCACGGACGATCTCGTCGTACCGCGTGGACGTTCGATCGCCGAGGAACCGCAGGGTCGCGACACCGCGTGCCGCCAGTTCCTCCCAGTTCACGATCTGGCGCTTGTTCCCGGCCGCGAAGTGCGCGACGAGGGCGTTGGCGCCGGGGCGGATGGTGCCGGAGCTCAGGGAATGCATGAGTTCGTTGACCGCGACGATGTCGAGGTTGCCATTGGTGATGTACGCCGGAATGTGCGCCCACGTGTCGAGCAGTTCGCGCATGATGTAGCTCTTTTCGGGCGGGATCATGCGTCGCTGCTCGTCGACTCTTCCGGTGAGACGGTTGACGTACTCGACGCTCACGTCGTCCAGATTCAGAGCGCGCGCGAGAGCGCGGACCACCGTGGTGGAGGGGTCGGCTCCCCGTCCCTGCTCGAGCCTGGTGTAGTACTCGATGCTGATGCCTGCGAGCATCGCGACTTCGTCGCGCTTCAGCCCGGAGACTCGTCTGCCGTCAGTCGGACGGAGGCCGACGTCCGTCGGGCGGACGCGCGAGCGCCGCGCACGCAGAAAGCTCCCGAGAACACTCTTGTTATCGCTCACCGAGCTCCTTGACTGTCTCGAACCGTCCTTCCGACTCGTGCTGAGCCGGGGGGGAGAGACGCTTCACCGTAAGGAGAGCGGGGGCGTGCTCACATCACCTCTTCCGGGGATCCGTATCCCCTCTTCGCAGCGACGCACCCGGCTTGGATAGACGTAGCAACAGGAGTCGGCAATTGTCGGAGGCGTCGCGCAGACCCGAAAGCTACCGTGAATCCCGTCGCCACATCGTCGAGGCGCGAACCATTCACCCGTCGGTCGGGCCCACTCGTTCGACGACATGACAAAGGACTCATCATGGGATACATCACCACCGAAGACGGCGCCGAGATCTACTTCAAGGACTGGGGCGACGAGGACGCCCAGCCCATCGTGTTCCACCACGGATGGCCGCTGTCGTCCGACGACTGGGACGCGCAGATGCTGTATTTCCTCGACAAGGGCTTCCGTGTCGTCGCCAGCGACCGTCGCGGCCACGGTCGCTCCTCGCAGATCAGCACCGGCCACGACATGGACCACTACGCCAGCGACGTGAACGCGGTCGTCGAGCACCTCGACCTGAAGAACGCGATCCACATCGGCCACTCCACCGGTGGTGGCCAGGTCGCCCGCTACGTCGCTCGGTACGGCCAGCCGCAGGGGCGCGTCGCGAAGGCCGTCCTGGTCTCGTCGGTTCCGCCGATCATGCTCAAGTCCGACAGCAACCCCGAGGGAACGCCCGTCGAGGTCTTCGACGGCTTCCGCTCCGCTCTCGCCGCCAACCGCGCCGAGTTCTTCCAGGCCGTCGCCTCGGGTCCGTTCTACGGCTTCAACCGTGACGGTGTCGAGGTGTCCGAGCCGGTCGTCGCCAACTGGTGGCGTCAGGGCATGACGGGCAGCGCTCTCGCCCACTACGAGGGCATCAAGGCGTTCTCCGAGACCGACCAGACCGATGACCTCAAGGCCATCACGGTTCCCGTCCTCGTCATGCAGGGCGACGACGACCAGGTCGTCCCTTTCAAGGCCGCCGCGTTGCTGCAGCACGAGCTGCTGCAGAACTCCGAGCTGAAGATCTACGCCGGCTACCCGCACGGCATGCTGACCACTCACGCGGACGTCATCAACCCCGACCTGCTGGCCTTCATCCAGAAGTAATCGCGGCATCAGCTCAGAGGCGCACCCGGATGACGGGTGCGCCTCTTCTGCGGAGCCTCGGGCGGCGTGGACCGGGATGCAAGGGATCCGACACGACACCCCGGGCCGGATGCCGCTGAGCGGGGTGTCGGGCCAGAACCCTTGCATCGCGGCGCGGGCGGGGTGATTCCGGCGGCAACATCGGGAAAGCCCCGCCGCGCGGCCGGTGGCCGCCCGTCGGGGCTGTGGAGGGGCTGACGGGAATCGAACCCGCGCTATCTGCTTGGGAAGCAGATGTTCTGCCATTGAACTACAGCCCCACGCACCCGGAGGTGCTCGGTCAGCTTACCCCACGGGGCTCGGGCCGCCGGAAGCCGGACCGCCCGGTGCGCCAGGAGCAGCAGGCCCACCCGGAGCCGCCGGCCCACCCGGCCCACCGTGGCCACCCGGCGCGGGCGGAGCCTGCGGGTACGGCGGCGCGGCCGGATGCGAACCTGCCCCATAACCACCGACACCCCCGACACCGGCCCCGCCCCCACCCGGGAACTGTCCGCCGCTCTCGCGCATCGCGAGCAGCATCCCGTTCTTCACCGCCGTGCGCATCAGCAGGTAGCTCACCCACAGGATGAGCGCGATCGTCCCGAGGTAGATCGCGATACCGAGGACGACGAAGCCGATGCCGAAGGCCGCCGCGGGCCCTGCGTAGTCGTTGTACATGGCCCGCACACTATCGCTCGCGCCCGGCGCGCACGACCTCGGGATCAGCGCTCGATCGAGACCTCGACGATCCGTCGGTCGGATGCCGTCACGCGGTGCACCTCGCCGACGATCTCCGTCGCCGCCTCGGTCTCCCGCTCCGCGCACGACGGTCCGACCCAGAGCTCGATGTCGCCGGGCTCGACGATGCGCACCCCCTCGCGTCCGGTGAAGGCCAGCCGTGAGGTCGGCACGTCGAACGAGACGGTCGCCGCGGCGCCGGCATACAGCTCCACCCGGGCGAAGCCGAGCAGCTGCGCGACCGGCCGCGTGACACTCGCGTGGATGTCGCGCGCGTACAGCTGCACGAGATCCGTGCCCGCGCGCTCGCCCGTGTTCCGCACCCGCACGGTCGCCGTGAAGGCGTCTCCGGCCGACACCGACGCCGTCACCGACAGGGCGTCGTGCTCGAACGTCGTGTAGCTGAGCCCGTGCCCGAAGGGGAGTGCAGGGGTGCTGTCGGCGCTCGTGATCTCGTTCGGCCCGCCGAGGATCGGATGCAGGTAGCTGTAGGGCTGCGAACCCGACGATCGGGGGAGCGAGACGGGCAGGTGGCCCGAGGGCGAGACCTCGCCGCTCAGGACCGCAGCGATTGCCGGTCCGCCCTCTTCGCCCGGGAAGAACGTCTGCAGCGCTGCCGCGACGGCCCCCTCGCCCGAGAGCGCCCAGTCGATCGCGTACGGCCGCCCCGACAGGACGACGAGCACGACCGGCGTCCCCGTCGCAACGAGACGCTCGACGAGCTCGCGCTGCACCCCCGGCAGCTCGAGCGAGTCGGCGTCGTTCCCCTCGCCGACGGTGCCCCGCCCGAACAGTCCGGCCCGGTCGCCGACGGCGACGATCGCGACGTCGGCCGCGCGTGCGGCATCCTCCGCCTCGGCGAAGCCCGACCGGTCGTCGCCCTCGGCCTCGCAGCCGCGCACGACGGTGACCTCGGCGTCAGGCATGGCGTCGATGATGGATGCCGCGAGCGTCGGGATCTCGAATCCCATCGGCACGCCCGGGTGGTGGGCGAGCACGTGATTGGCGAACGAGTAGCAGCCCATGAGGGCTTCCGAGCTGTCACCGTTCGGTCCGATCACGGCGACGCGGCGGGGCGATGCGAGCGGCAGCACGCCGTCGTTGGTCAGCAGCACGACCGATTCCTCGGCCAGGCGCCGGGCGACCGCGCGGTGCGCGGGCGAGTCGAGGTCGATGCTCGTCGGTGGCTCCTCGAAGGTCTCGTCGAGGAGCCCGAGCTCCTCCTTCTGGATCAGCACTCGACGAACGGCGCGGTCGATGAGCGCCTCGTCGACCTGGCCCCCGCGGACGCGCTCGGCGAGCGGCCCGACGTAGGCGTCGCCCGTGGGCAGCTCTACGTCGATGCCGGCCTCGAGGGCGAGCTGCGCGGCCTCGCCGCGGTCGCGGGCGACGGCGTGCATCGTGTGGAGGAAGGCGACGGCGAAGTAGTCCGACACGACGGTGCCGTCGAAGCCCCACGTCTCGCGCAGGAGGTCGGTGAGGTAGGCGGGCGTCGCCGCGACCGGCATCCCGTCGATCTCGGCGTACGAGTTCATCACCGACCGCACGCCGCCGTCGCGGACTGCCATCTCGAACGGCGGCAGGAACACGTCGGCGATCTCGCGCGGTCCCGCGTGGACCGGCGCGTGGTTGCGGCCCGCCTGCGAGCCCGAGTACCCGACGAAGTGCTTCAGCGTCGCGTGGACGCCCGTGCTCTGCAGGCCCCGCACATACGCGGTGCCGATGACGCCCACGACGTATGGGTCCTCGGCGATGCACTCGTCGACGCGTCCCCAGCGGGGGTCGCGGATGACGTCGAGCACCGGCGCGAGCCCCTGGTGGATGCCGAGCTCGCGCATCGACTCGCCGATCAGCGCTCCCATCTCCTCGACGAGCTCCGGGTCGAACGCCGCGCCCCACGCGAGGGGAGTGGGGAAGGTCGCCGCCTGCCACGCCGCCAGGCCGGTCAGGCACTCCTCGTGCACGAGGGCGGGGATGCCCAGGCGCGTCTCGCGAATGAGTCGGCGCTGCTCCTCCCACAGCCATGCCGCCCGCTCGATCGGGTCGACGGGCCGCGTGCCGTAGACGCGGGTCAGCTGCCCCAGGCCGTGGACGGTCGCATCGGCGTACGCGGTCGACGACGCCATCTCGCCGGCCATCGGCGCGACGACCTCGTCGCCCTGATCGACCCAGAAGCCGACCAGCTGGGCGAGCTTCTCTTCGAGGGTCATGCGCGCGATCAGATCGGAGACGCGCGTCGAGACGGAGATATCGGTGAGGGTCACAGTTCGTGCTTTCTCTACGGGGGATCAGCCCTTGACGGCGCCGGTCAGACCGCCGACGATGCGGCGCTCGAACAGGCTGAAGAACGCCAGGGCGGGAAGCATCGACAGGGAGGTGAAGGCGAGCACCTTCGCCGTGTCGACCGAGTACTGCGACGAGAACGCCTGCACGCCGAGCGGCAGGGTGAAGGTCGCCTCGTTGTTGAGGATGAACAGCGGAAGCAGGTAGCTGTTCCAGCTGCCGATGAAGGCGAGGATGCCGACCGTGATGACGCCGGGCACCGACAGGGGCAGCACCATCCGCCAGAAGAACGACAGGCGCCCGCATCCGTCGATGAACGCGGCCTCCTGGATCTCGTCGGGGATCGCCCGCAGGAACGGCACCAGGATGATGATCGTCATCGGCAGCGCGAAGGCGATCTGCGGGAGGATGATGCCCGCGAGCGAGTTCATCAGGCCGAGGTCGCGGATGACGATGTACAGCGGCGTGATCGCGACGGTGATGGGGAACATCAGGCCCGAGGCGAAGACGGCGTACAGCACCCCGCGGCCGCGGAACCGGTACCGGGCGAGGATGTAGCTCGCCATGAGGCCGAGCAGCACCGCACCGATCGTCGTCGCGCCGGCGGCGATGGTCGAGTTGAGCACCTGCTGCCAGAACTGCGAGCCGGTGAGCACCGCCAGGTAGTTCTCGATGTTCCACGGCGACGGCCAGCCGGCCGGGTCCACGGTGATCTGGGCGTTGCTGCGGAAGCCTCCGATGATGATGTACAGCACCGGCGCGAGCATCAGCGCGATCACCACGAGGGCGACGAAATACACGACGGGGCTGCCCCAGGGCAGGCGCTCCTTGCGGCGGCCGCGACGGTCGGTGGGTGCCGGCGCGACGATCGCACGAGTTGCGGGGGAGGTGAGGGCGGTCATCGCTCCTGCTTCCCTTCGGTGATGGCCCCCGCGGTGTCGCGGCGCAGCACGTAGCGCTGGTAGACGATCGCGACGACGAGGGAGATGAGGAAGATCACGACGGCGACGGCGTTTCCGAAGCCGTAGCTGCCGGCGTTGCGGCCGTTGACGACCATGTAGGTGGCCATCGTCGAGGTGCCCGCTGTCGATGCCACGTACTGGCCCCAGATGATGTAGACGAGGTCGAACAGCTGCAGTGCGCCGATGATCGACAGGAACGCCCAGATGCGCAGGGTGGGGGCGAGCAGCGGCAGGGTGATCCGCCAGTGCATCTGCCAGTAGCCCGCGCCGTCGAGGGCAGCGGCCTCGTAGAGCTCGTCGGGGATTCCCTGGAGGCCCGCGAGGAAGAGGATGACGGCGAAGCCGACGTACTTCCAGGTCAGGATGGCCATGAGCGTCCAGATCGCGATCGAGGGATCGGCGAGCCAGTCGCGCGTGAGCGCGCCCAGCCCGAGCTGCTCGAGGGCCCCGTTGAGGGCGCCCTGCGTCTGCAGCATGAGCCCGAAGCCCGTGCCGACGACGACCTCTGCGATGACGTAGGGCACGAAGATCAGCACCCGGATGAGCGACTGCCCCCGCATGCGGCGGTTGAGCAGCAGGGCGAGGAGGATCGCGACCGGCCCCTGCAGGACGAGGGATGCCACGACGATGATCGCGTTGTGGCCGAGGGCCTCGACGAAGGTCGGATCGGTGAGGATCGTGATGTAGTTCTGCAGGCCGACGAACTCGGTGGGCGGCCCGTAGCCCTGCCACCGGAAGAAGCCGTAGTAGGCCGCCATCACGACGGGGAAGATGACGAACCCGACGAACATCACCAGGGCGGGGCCGACGAGCACCGCGATCTCGAGGCGACCCGACCAGCCCAGGCCTCGGCGGCGCCGGGAGGGCGAGGGCGTCGTGGTGACGCCCTCGCCCCGGGCCGCGAGATCCACGCCGCCGGCGGAGTCCGCCACGGCTGTCTCGCTGAGCGACATGATGCGGATCAGCCCTTCTTCGCTGCGTCGGAGACCGACTTGATCATCTGCTCGGGCGTGCTCTTGCCCGCCAGCAGATCGACGACGGCGACGTTCAGCGCGTTGCCGACGTTCTGTCCGAGGACGGTGTCGAGCCACTGCGAGACGAAGGGCGCCTTGTTGTATGCGGCGAGAACCTCCTGGAGGTACTCCTCCTCGACCGCCTCCTGCGCGACCGAGTTCACCGGCGGTGCGTTGAAGGCCTGGTAGTAGGCCTCCTGCTGCTCGGCGCTGGCGAGGAAGTTCAGGAAGTCGGCGCACTCCTTCGGGGCCTTCGCCGAGCAGGAGTATCCGTCGACGCCGCCCATGATCGAGCCGGGCTCGCCCTCGCCACCCGACAACTCGGGGAAGGGGAACCACGCCAGGTCGGGGAGAGGCTGCTCGTCCGGCGTGAGCGAGGCGATGACGCCCGGGTTCCACGCGCCCATGAGCTCCATGCCGGCCTGGTGGTTCGCGATGAGGCCTGCGCTGCTGCCCGCGCCCTGCTGCGCAGAGGTCGTGAGGTAGCCCTCGTTGAACGGCTGCAGCTCGGCGAAGTCGGCGAGGTCCTCGGCGGACTTCAGCCAGCACTCATCGCTGAAATCCTTCGAGTCGCCGGTCTTCTCGATCGTCTCCGGGCTGCACTCGCGCAGGGCGAAGTTGTAGAACCAGTGCGCGGCGGGCCAGGCGTCCTTCGCGCCGAGCGCGATGGGCGCGATGCCGGCGGCCTTGAGCTGGTCGACGACGCCCTCGAGATCCTCGACCGTCGCGGGGGCCTCGGTGATGCCGGCCTGGGTGAACAGGTCGGAGCTGTACCAGAACCCGCTGGGGAGCACTGCAAGCGGCATCGCCCACACCTTGTCCTGATAGGTCTCGGCCTTGAACGAGCCCTCGGAGATCTCTTCCTTGGCGGTGTCGCCGATGAGGTCGGTGAGGTCCATCAGCTGCCCGGCCTGCACCATGGCGGCCATCTTGCCGCCACCGCGCTGCAGGAAGATGTCCGGCGGGTCGCCCGCGTTGAGCGCCGTCTGGAGCTTGCCGTCCATGTCTTCGTTCTGCACGGACTGCATCGAGATCTTCACGTTCTCGTTCTCGGCCTCGAACGCGGCGATCGCGTCCTTCCAGAACTCCTGGCCGGGGCCGGTCGTGGAGTTCTGCCACAGGGTCATCTCGACGGTGCCGTCGGCGCTGCCTCCGTCGCCGTTGCCGCTGCAGGAGGTGAGCGCGAGCGCCCCCACCGCCAGGACGGCAGCCGTGACGGCAGCCTTGCGGCGAGCCGTGATGGTGCGTGCCATGTGATTCCTTCTCTCTTCGTTGAGTGGACATCTGCCGAGCGCGCCGCTTCGGGCCCGGGCTGGGCTGCTCGAACCGCCGAGCGGCGATGCTCGGAGTCGTCGGACATTCGCTGGTGCTGTCGGACACCGAAAGTTTGCGCGGGCAACAAAGAGGTGTCAAACGTTTTCGAAAACGGTTTCCATTTCGGGCTAGCATGCGGTCATGGACCGACGACGACCCACCATCCACGACGTTGCGGAGCGTGCCGGCGTCTCCGTGTCGACCGTGTCGAAGGCCGTCAACGGGCGTTACGGCGTCGCGACGGCGACCGTGGATGCCGTCATGGCGGCAGTCGCCGAGCTCGGCTACGAGTCGAGTCTCATCGCCAGCAGCATGCGTTCGCGCTCGACGGGTGTCATCGGTGTGCTCGTCGCCGATTTCGAGCCGTTCAGCGCCGAGATCCTGAAGGGCGTGGGGGAGGCGCTGCGTGACACCAGTTACGACCTGCTCGCGTACTCGGGCTCGCGCGGTGACGAAGAGGGGTGGGAGCGCCGATCGCTCTCGCGGCTGAGTGGAACGCTCATCGACGGCGCCATCATGGTCACCCCGACCGTCGTCAGGGCGAGCGCCGACGTGCCGCTCGTCGCGATCGACCCGCACACGGGTCCGGCCGACGTGCCGATCGTCGAGAGCGACAGCTACGGCGGCGCCCGTGAGGCGACGGCCTATCTCATCGGCATGGGCCACACGCGCATCGGCTACATCGCGGGGCGCGCCGACCTGCGATCGTCGATCGCGCGCGACGCCGGATACCGCCGAGCGCTCGCCGACGCCGGCATCCCGTTCGATGCGACCTACGTCGGTGCCGGCCGGTATCGCGAGGCAACGGTGCGCGAGGTCGCGATCGAGATGCTCTCCGCTGACAATCGCCCCACCGCGGTGTTCGCGGCGAACGACGTGTCGGCCATCGCGATCCTGCAGGTCGCCGCCGAGCTCGGGCTCGAGGTGCCGCGCGATCTGTCGATCGTCGGGTTCGACGACATCCCCGAGGCGACGCGGCTCCCGGTTCCCCTCACGACGGTGCGTCAGCCGATGGGGCGGTTGGGGGCGGCCGCGGTCCAGATGCTGCTGGCCCTCATGCGCGGCGAGACGCCGCCGGCCACGCACCTGCGGCTTCCGACGAAGCTGGTCGCCCGGCAGACCACGGCACCGCCCGCGGGGCGTCGGGCCGGATGACGCTGTCGCGCGGATGCCGGCAGCGGCGGCGTCGCGCTCTAGGCTGTGTCCGTGCTGCTGAGTGATCGCGACATCCGTGCCGGAATCGAGCAGGGCCGCATCGGCCTCGATCCCTGGGATGCCTCGATGGTGCAGCCGTCGAGCGTCGACGTGCGCCTCGACCGGTACTTCCGGCTGTTCGACAACCACAAGTACCCCTTCATCGATCCCGCCCAGGACCAACCCGAACTGACCCGTCTGATCGAGGTCGAGCCGGATCAGCCGTTCATCCTGCATCCCGGGGAGTTCGCGCTCGGGTCGACCTTCGAGCAGGTGGGCCTGGGCGACGACGTCGCCGCGCGTCTGGAGGGCAAGTCGTCGCTCGGACGCCTCGGCCTGATCACTCATTCGACGGCAGGATTCATCGACCCGGGGTTCTCGGGTCACGTGACGCTCGAGCTCGCCAATGTGGCCACTCTGCCCATCAAGCTGTGGCCGGGCATGAAGATCGGGCAGCTCTGCTTCTTCCAGCTCAGCTCGCCGAGCGAGAACTCCTACGGGTCGGGCCCCTACGGCAACCGCTACCAGGGGCAGCGCGGGCCGACGGCATCCCGCTCCTTCCAGAACTTCCACCGCACCGACGTCGGCACCATCGACGCCGGGTCGCGCGGCGCCTGACGCCCGTTCCGGGGTGCACGGCGGCCCCGAGGTGGAGAACCTCGGGGCCGCCGTTCGGGACGTCGTGGGTCAGGCGGCGTTGCGCCCGGCCGCGAAGCCCGCGGTGAAGCCGCGCTCGAAGGCGCGCTCGCCGCGGTGCGGGTGCTCGCCGCGGTGCGGGTGCTCGCCGAAGCGAGGGCCGCAGCCGTGACCGTGACCGAAGCCGCGCCCGAAGCCATGCCGGCCGCGCGGGCCGAATCGGCGCGGTGAGCTCTCGTCCCAGCCGAGCTCGCGGGCGATCGCCTCGAGCGAGGCGAGGGTCGTCGCGTAGTCCGCCTCCGTCACGGCGTCGCGCACGCGATCGCGGACACCGCTCACGAGGCCGTGGATGCGGTCGCGCTCGCGACGTCCGTCCTCGGTGATGGTCCAGGCGCCGTCGCGCTCGACGGCCCAGCCGCGAGCCGCGAGGGAGCGGACGCGCTTGCCGCCGCGTTGCACGCGCTCGGCGAGGCCGGGGATCTCTCGCTCTCCCGCGAGGACGTCGAGCACGGCCCAGTCTCGGCGGTCGAGTCCCTCGGCGGCGAGCGTCCGATTCATCTCGCCGGCGAGGGCGGTTCCGGCCGTGCGCATCCAGAAGGCCAGCGACCGCGTGCGGGTGTCGGGCGTCTCGGGGGTGTTGTCGTGGTTGTTCATGGTGTTCCCTTCATGGGCCGGCGTATCCGGCCTCTGATGCATGTCATCTGTCATGTGTATGCACTATGACATGCACCACGAGTGCATGTCAAGTCGCATGTATTCTCGAAGCATGACGGCCGACGACGACCCGCGGATCGATGCCATCGCGGACGCCCTGGGGCGCCTGCGCGGACTGCGGCGGCCCGCGCCGGGCGTCGAGCGCGGACCGCAGGCGCGCGGACCGTTCGGCGGGCACGGCGTTCACGGCGGGCACGGCCCGCACGGCCATCACGGCGGCCCGTTCGCCGAGGGACGCGGCAGGATGGCGGGGCTCGCCCGCCTGCGCATGCTCGAGGCGCTCGCCGCGGCATCCCATCCGCTCAGCGTCAGCGAGATCGGCGAGGCGATCGGTGTCGATCAGCCGCGCGCCTCGCGGCTGGTGCAGCAGGCGGTCGAGCTCGACCTGGTGCGTCGGGAGGCCGACCCCGAAGACGCCCGCCGCACGCGCATCGCGCTGACCGACGAGGGGCGCAGCTTCGCACAGAGCGTGCGGGGCGAGCGTCGGGCGGCCCTCGGCAGCGCGCTGGGCGGATTCACCGATGACGAGCGGGCCGAGCTGGCTCGGCTGCTCACCAAACTCGCCGACGCCTGGCCGCGCGGCTGAGCCTTACCCGGTGTCATTGCGGCAGGCAACCACCCTTCCCCGCTTTGCGTTGCGCCGGTAGCCTGCGACCCTGGTTCGGTGAGCACCGAGAATCAGCCCTCTCCCGCAGAACGCATAGCCGCGGTGTCCACCCCGGGCACGATCGCCCGCTGGGTGTTCTGGCCGGCCGCGGTCGTCATCGTCGGGTTCAGCGCCTTCGCGATCATCTTCCCCACCACAGCCGAGTCGTTCTTCGGCGCCATTCAGACGTCGATCGTCGACTCGTTCAACTGGTACTACGTCCTCATCGCCGCCTTCTTCGTCGGCTTCGCGATCTTCGTCGGCTTCAGCCGCTTCGGCGACATCAAGCTCGGACGCGACGACGACGAGCCCGAGTTCTCGACGGGATCGTGGTTCTCGCTGCTCTTCGCAGCGGGCATGGGCATCGGTCTCGTCTTCTACGGCGTGAGCGAGCCGCTCAGCCACTTCGTGGACCCGCGTCCCGGTGTCACCGGCACCGAGCAGCAGCTGGCGCAGAGCGCTCTGACCCAGACCTACCTGCACTGGGGTGTGCACGCCTGGGCGATGTACGTCGTCGTCGGCCTCGCCCTCGCCTACGCGATCCATCGCCGCCGCCGCCCGATCTCGATCCGTTGGGCGCTCGAGCCGCTGCTGGGGAATCGGGTTCGCGGTGCTGCGGGCAACGTCATCGACGCGGTCGCCCTCGTCGGCACCCTGTTCGGCGTCGCGACCTCGCTCGGGCTCGGTGTCATGCAGATGGGATCCGGGCTCGAGTTCATCGGCCTCCCGCCCTTGAATGACGCGATGCTCATCGGGCTCATCGCGATCGTCTCCGTCTTCGTCCTCTTCTCCGTACTGTCGGGAGTGACGAAGGGGATGAAGTGGCTCTCCAACTTCAACCTCATCGTCGCCGGCTTGCTGCTGCTGTTCCTGCTCTTCGTCGGACCCACGCAGTTCCTGCTGCGCGAGTGGGTGCAGTCGATCGGCGCATACATCCAGGACTTCATCGGTCTCTCCTTCACCGTCAGCGCGCTTCAGGGGGCGGCCGGCGAGGCCTGGCAGGCGCAGTGGACGTCGTTCTACTGGGGCTGGTGGATCTCGTGGGCGCCCTTCGTCGGCATCTTCATCGCGCGCGTCAGCAAGGGGCGCACGGTGCGCCAGTTCGTGGCGGGCGTGCTGCTCGTCCCCACGCTGATCGGCATCCTGTGGTTCGCCGTCCTCGGCGGCTCGGCGCTGTATCGCGAACTCGAGCAGCCCGGGTCGATGCTCGCCGCCGACGGGTCGGTGAACCTGCAGGGTGCCCTGTTCCAGCTGCTCGAGGGGCTGCCCGCCGGTGGTGTGCTGACCATCGGTGCCATCGTCCTGATCGCCGTCTTCTTCATCACCTCGGCTGACTCGGGTGCGCTCGTCATGGGCATGATCGCGACGGGCGGAAATCCCGAGCCGCCGCGCTGGGTGCGCACCTTCTTCGTCGTCATCACCGCCGCCCTCGCGAGCGCGCTCCTGCTGGCCGGAGGCCTGCAGGCGCTGCAGACGGCTGCGATCCTCATCGCCCTGCCGTTCTCGATCGTGATGCTGCTGATGTGCTGGTCGACGGTTCTGGCCTTCCAGCGCGAACGTCGTGCGTACGCCCGCGCGGAGCGGGCTCAGTTCATCGAGCGGATCGGCGACCACTACGGGCTCGAGGTCGAAGAGCCGAACGAACGGGGAGTGCGTTTCCCGTGGATCGGCGGCAGGCGCGGCTGACACCGCTGCAGCGAATCGTCGCGAAGGCGCCGGGCACGACCGCCCGGCGCCTTCGTCGTACGCTGGGCGGATGCCTCCGGTGTCTTCCGCCCGTCTGACCGATGTCCCCGCCGAGACGCTCTACCGCCTCCTCTGGCTGCGCGTGAGCGTCTTCGTCGTCGAGCAGGCCGCGGCCTACCCCGAGCTCGACGGCCGCGACCTCGAGCCCGACACCGAACTCTTCTGGATCGAAGACGGCGGACGCGTGCTCGCGACGCTCCGGCTGCTTCGCGACGTCTCGGGAAACGCCCGCATCGGCCGAGTGGCGACCGCGGCCGACGCGCGAGGCCGCGGTCTGTCTGCCCAGCTCATGCGCGCGGCGGTCGAGCGCGCCGTCGAGCGGTGGCCCGGCACCGCGATCGACCTCGACGCGCAGAAGCACCTCGCCGGGTGGTACGGGCGCTTCGGGTTCGAGGTCAACGGACCTGAGTTCTCCGAGGACGACATCCCGCACGTCCCCATGCGCCGCCCCGCCTGAGCCCGGTCAGCGGATGCCGGCCTGCTTCGGCAGTCGAACGAAGAGCAGCAGCACGAGCCCGAAGAGCAACACGACGGCGATGCCCAGCACGCCCCAGATGATGCTGCCGAACCAGGCGATGAACAACGACCACATGGCGGGCGAGAGGAAGCTCGCGACGCGTCCCGTCGTGGCGTAGAGGCCGAAGATCTCGCCCTGCATCCCCGGCGGCGTCACCCGGGCGAGCAGCGAGCGGCTCGCGGCCTGGGCCGGCCCCACGCAGCCCGAGAGGATGAGCCCGGCGATCCAGAAGACGATCGAGCCGGCATCTCGCAGGACGAACAGCAGCACCGCGACGGCGATGAGGCCCGACAGGGTGGCCACGATCACGGAGCGCGCGCCGAAGCGATCGTCGAATCGTCCCGCGACGATGGTCGAGGCGCCGGCGACGAGGTTCGCGGCGATGCCGAAGACCATGACCTCGGTCGCGGAGAACCCGAAGGCGCGTGCGGCGAGGACGCCGCCGAAGGCGAAGACGCCCGCGAGCCCGTCGCGGTAGACCGCGCTCGCGAGCAGGAACCAGAATGTCGGGCGCTCGGTCCGGTAGAGGCGGACGATGTCCGTGACGAGGTGAGCGTACGCGGCGAAGAAGCCGACCTTCTCGGTGTCGTGCGGCGCGGTGCGCTCGGGCACGTTCAGCAGCAGGGGGATGGCGAAGACGATCGTCCACACGCCGCAGCCCACGGCGATGAGCCGGTAGGCGAGACCGTTGCTGGTGTCCATCCCGAACCAATCGGCGAAGGTGAGGGCGACCACCAGTGCGAGGGCGATGATGCCGCCGATGTAACCGAGCCCCCAGCCCAGGCCGCTGACCCGGCCGATCGTGCGGGGCGTCGAGACCTCCACGAGCATGGCGTTGTAGTTGACGCCCGCGATCTCGGAGACGACGGCGCCGAGGGAGAGGACGATCGCGCCGTACCAGAAGAAGGCCGGGTCGGCGAAGGTGAAGAACAGGGCGAACTGCAGCAGCGCGAGGACGACGGTGAAGACCCCGAGCCAGCGCTTCTTGCGCCCCGACCGGTCGGCGGTCTGGCCGAGCACCGGGGCGAGGAGCAGGATCAGGATGCCGGCGGCCGTCGAGGCGACGCCGTAGCCACTCGCCAACTCGGCGAGTGCCGCCTCCTTGACCGGGTCGGTGTCGGGCAGTGCCGCGATGTCGGCGGGAAGGAACGAGTCCGACACGAGGAACAGCGACGCGAACACGAACGTGAGGATGACGGAGTTGAACGGCTGCGTCGCCCAGTCCCACAGCGCCCACGAGACGACGGCCTTGCGGGGGACCGGCTGCTCGTCGACATCGCGACCCTGCATGGCGGCGATGCGTCCGAGCGCCTGCGTGTCGGCTGCGGTCGGCGGCGCGGGCACGCCGCGCGCGGAAGACATCGGGGAGCTGGGCCCATGGGGCGGATCGGTCTCGGGTGACATGCCGGGCACGCTAGAACCTCTCCGTGAACACTCGGTGCCGCCGGCCGGCGGCGGCACGTCGCGTCATCGCGACGGGGCCAGCGTATCCGTCGGGAAGGGGGCCGACGCCCTTTTCAGTCGCGACGCGCGAACCGATAGCCGATGCCGCGCACCGTCTCGATCCAGCGGCCGGTCCGGCCGTCGTCGCCGAGCTTGCGGCGCAGGTTCATCAGGTGGACCTCGACCGCGTGAAGGTCGTGGGGGCTGACGTGCTCGCCGTGCGCGCCGCTCTGCCGTCGGAGCATGAGCGCGATCCACGCTTTCTCGACGACGTCACCGGGACGCTGCATCAGGGCCTGCAGGACGTCGAACTCGGAACGCGTCAGATCGAGGGAGCGTCCGTCGAGCTCGACGCGGCGCGAGCCGGGGCTCAGTCGCAGGCCGCCGGCTTCGAGCCATGCGCCCGGTGCCGCCTCGTTCGCCTGGAGCGTCCGCGGGCGCCGCATGAGGGCGTCGATGCGGGCCCGGAGCTCGTACGGGCGCCAGGGCTTGATGACGTAGTCGTCGGCGCCGCTGCGGAATCCCTCGACGGTCGCCGTCTCGTCGTCGACGGCACTGATGATCAGCACGTATCCGTCGTAGAAGGCGCGGATGCGGCGGACCGCCTCGAACCCGTCGATGCCGTCGAGCTTGACGTCGACGGTGGTCAGGTCTGGACGCACGGCGCGCACCGCGTTGACGCCGGCATGCCCGTCTGCGAAAGCGTGAACGGCGAAGCCGTGCTGCTCGAGGGTCTGGGTGAGCAGGCTTCGGAGGTCGTCGTCATCCTCGATCACGACAGCGGTGCGGGTCATGGTCGTCTCCGGGCGCGACGCAACGCTCGACGACCGCCCATTGCGGGTCCGAGGTCGACGAGAGGCGAGTTCGGGATCACGCTTCTTGTCATGGGTGGACTCAACATATAGCGCGCCCCTGGGAGGAACCGATGATCGTGCCTCAGTCTTTCTCAGGTTTGGCTCAGGTGCACGGAATTGCGCAGCGCGGCGCGATACGGAACTTGATACGCCTTGACTCAAGTTCGCTTGACACCATTTCGGGCCGGGAGTACAGTTGAGTCATCGCGGCTCAGGTTGGGCCGCCGCAGACTTCCGATCCCATAGAACCGCAAGTAAGGAGACAACTCATGGCACGTGCAGTGGGTATCGACCTGGGCACGACGAACTCCGTCGTGGCCGTCCTCGAGGGCGGCGAGCCCAAGGTCATCGCCAACGCCGAAGGGCTCCGTACGACCCCCTCGGTCGTCGCGTTCACCAAGGACGGCGAGGTGCTCGTCGGTGAGACCGCGAAGCGCCAGGCCGTCACCAACGTCGACCGCACGCTGACCTCGGTCAAGCGTCACATGGGCACCGACTGGAAGACCCAGGCGATCGACGGCAAGGCGTACACGCCGCAGGAGATCTCGGCCCGCATCCTCCAGAAGCTCAAGCGCGACGCCGAGCAGTACCTGGGCGACACCGTGACCGACGCCGTCATCACGGTCCCCGCGTACTTCAACGACGCCGAGCGTCAGGCGACCAAGGAGGCCGGCGAGATCGCGGGCCTGAACGTCCTGCGCATCATCAACGAGCCCACCGCAGCCGCCCTGGCCTACGGCCTCGACAAGGGCAAGGAGGACGAGCTCATCCTCGTCTTCGACCTCGGTGGCGGAACCTTCGACGTCTCGCTCCTCGAAGTGGGCAAGGACGACGACTTCTCGACCATCCAGGTGCGCGCCACCGCCGGTGACAACCGCCTCGGCGGTGACGACTGGGACCAGCGCATCGTCGAGTACCTGATCAAGCAGTTCAAGGACACGACCGGTGTCGACGTCTCCGGTGACAAGATCGCCCTGCAGCGCCTCAAGGAGGCTGCGGAGCAGGCGAAGAAGGAGCTCTCGAGCTCGCAGTCGACGTCGATCAACCTGCCGTACCTCTCGCTGACCGACTCGGGCCCCGTCTCGCTGTCCGAGACGCTCTCGCGTGCCAAGTTCGAGGACCTCACCAAGGACCTGCTCGACCGCACGAAGAAGCCCTTCGAGGACGTCATCCGTGAGGCCGGCATCAAGGTCGGCGACATCGACCACGTCGTGCTCGTGGGTGGTTCCACCCGCATGCCCGCCGTCTCGGAGCTCGTGAAGAAGGAAGCCGGCAAGGAGCCCAACAAGGGCGTGAACCCGGACGAGGTCGTCGCCGTCGGCGCCGCCCTGCAGGCCGGTGTCCTCAAGGGCGAGCGCAAGGATGTCCTCCTCATCGACGTCACCCCCCTGAGCCTCGGCATCGAGACCAAGGGCGGCATCATGACGAAGCTCATCGAGCGCAACACCGCCATCCCGACCAAGCGCAGCGAGACCTTCACGACCGCCGACGACAACCAGCCGTCGGTCGCGATCCAGGTCTTCCAGGGTGAGCGCGACTTCACGCGCGACAACAAGCCGCTCGGCACGTTCGAGCTCACCGGCATCGCACCGGCGCCCCGCGGCATCCCGCAGGTCGAGGTCACCTTCGACATCGACGCGAACGGCATCGTGCACGTCTCGGCGAAGGACAAGGGCACCGGCAAGGAGCAGTCGATGACGATCACCGGCGGCTCGTCGCTGCCCAAGGACGACATCGAGCGCATGGTGCGCGAGGCCGAGGAGCACGCGGCCGAGGACAAGAAGCGCCGCGAGGCCGCCGAGGTCCGCAACCAGGCCGAGACCCTCTCGTACTCGATCGAGAAGCTGATCGCCGACAACGCCGACAAGCTCCCCGAGGACGTCAAGTCCGAGGTCCAGGGCGACGTCGACGCGCTGAAGACCGCACTCGCGGGCGACGACGACGAAGCGGTGAAGACCGCGTTCGACAAGCTCAACGCATCGCAGGGCAAGCTCGGCGAGGCCATCTACGCGCAGGGTCAGGCCGACCAGGCGCAGGGCGCCCCGACCGACGCTCCGACCGGCGACGCCGGCGCGACGGCATCCGATGAGGACGTCGTCGACGCCGAGGTCGTCGAAGACGAGGAAGACAAGAAGTAATCATGACCGACAAGGACTTCGAAGAGCCGCACGGCGATGACGAGGTCCTCGGCGAGGAGGGGTCGGACGCCCAGGCGTCCGGCCCCGACGCGCACGGGGCCCCCGGAGCATCGGATGCCGCGGCTGCGGACGACGAACTGACCATCGACGACATCCTCGGCGCGACGCAGTCCGACGAGGCCGCCGTCGCGGAAGCACCCGCCGAAGAGCACGACCTGCTGCTCGACCTCAAGCGCGTGCAGGCCGAGTACGCCAACTACCGTCGGCGTACCGAGGACCAGCGCGAGGCTGAGATCGAGCGCGCCAAGGGCTCGGTCGCGAAGGGCCTGCTGCCCGTGCTCGACGACCTCGACCGTGCCGACAAGCACGGCGACCTCGTCGAGGGATCGCCGCTCGCGGTGATCGCGGACAAGCTCCGCGGGGTGGTGGCACGACTGGGCGTCGAGTCCTACGGCGCCGCCGGCGACGCGTTCGACCCGCAGCAGCACGAGGCGATCTTCCAGGCGCCCACCCCGGGCACGGCCGAGCCGACGATCCTCGAGGTCGTCGAGGTCGGCTACCGCCTCGGCGGCATCGAGCTGCGTCCGGCGAAGGTCGTCGTCGCGGTGCCGGCCGAATAGGAGGCAACGACATGGCCAGTCAGGACTGGTTCGACAAGGACTTCTACAAGGTGCTGGGCGTCTCCAAAGACGTCTCCGACACCGACCTGAAGAAGACCTACCGCAAGCTCGCGCGCAAGTACCACCCCGACTCGACGCAGGGAGACCCCGCGGCCGAGGCGAAGTTCAAGGAGATCAGCGAGGCGTACTCCGTGCTCTCCGACAAGGAGCAGCGCGCGGAGTACGACCAGATCCGGGCGATGGGGTCGGGCAGCGCCCGCTTCACCGCGGGTGGCCAGGGCGCCGGTGGCTTCGAGGACGTCTTCAGCGCCTTCAACCAGGGTGCGCGAGGCGGTGCCGGAGCTCGCGGCGCGGACTTCGACGACATCTTCGCGATGTTCAACCAGCAGACGGGGCGGTCGAGCCGCTTCGGGTCGGGCGGCTTCGGCCGCTCGACCGGGGGCTTCCAGGGCTTCGGCGGCCCGCAGCGCGGTGCGGACGTCACCGCACGGACGACGCTCGACTTCGCCACCGCGGTCCGCGGTGACACCGTCACGCTCCAGGGCGAGGACGGCAAGCCGTTCAAGGTGAAGATCCCGGCGGGTGTGAAGGACGGGCAGAAGATCCGGCTCCGCGGTCGCGGGCGTCCCTCGCCGGACGGCGGTGAATCGGGTGACATCGTCGTGAGCGTCACGGTCCGGCCGCACCCGGTCTTCACGCGCGACGGACTCAACCTTCGCGTGGTGGTCCCGGTGACCTTCACCGAGGCGGCCCTCGGCGCCACGATCGAGGTGCCGACGCTGGGCGGCGACCCCGTCAAGCTCCGGGTCGCGCCCGGCACCCCGTCGGGCCGCGTCCTGCGGGTCAAGGGGCGCGGCGTGAGCACGTCGAAGGGCACGGGCGATCTGCTGGCCGAGGTCCAGGTCGCCGTTCCCGCGCACCTCGACGAAGAGGCCCGAGCGGCCCTCGAACGATTCGCGGAGGTCGAGCCCCGCGAGAACCCCCGCGCCGACCTGATGAACAAGGCGCGCGGCTGACACATTCGTCTCGACCCGTCGCATCCGATCCCCTCGGGCGGACGCGGCGGGTCGCCCGACGACACTCTCGACGCCCAGGAGGTGACCAACCATGGCTGATGACGACATCGACGAGGACGCCCCGATCTTCGCGATCGCGGCCGCGGCGGAGCTCGCGGCCATGCACGCGCAGACCCTCCGGCAGTACGACCGGCTGGGCCTCGTGGTGCCCGGGCGCACGCAGGGAGGGTCGCGTCGATACTCGCTGCGCCACATCCGGCAGCTGCGAGAAGTGGCGCGGATGTCGGCGGAAGGCATCAGCCTGCCCGCCATCGCACGCATCCTGGAGCTCGAGAACGAGGTCGCGGGACTCCGCCGCGAGGTGCGGGACCTCGAGCAGCGTCTGCGCGACGAGATGCAGCAGCGCCCCGGCGCGCGAGTGTTCGCCGCCGGTGCCACGGGCGCCGTCGTGACCCTGCGTCACGGCGCGCGCGTGCGCCGGGCGACCGAGGTCGTGCTCTACCGCCGCCCCTCCGACCCGCCCGCGTCCGCGCAGCCGTAGCCGACCCGACGCGAAGGGGCGTTATCCGACGCGCGCACCGACCATTAGGGTCGGTTCGCGCGTGTGGCGGGGATGTGCGCAGGGGGTCCTGCACAGGCGGGGCGACGGAGATCGGATGTCGAACGGGCTGGGGAGAGCTCGGGGTGGGTGCGGAGGGCCGACAGCCTGGACGAGTGGCACGCACTCCTGTTGAACTCCCCGAGGCGCTGCCGGGTGCCTTCACGGTCGGGACGGCGCGCGCGACCGGAGTGACGCGCGGCAGACTCCGTTCAGCCGACCTGGCCGCGCCCTTCCACGGCATCCGCTCGCGTGCGCCCGTGACGGACGTGCGCGCGCTGGTGACCGCTTATCTGCCGAAACTTCGCGCGGGCGAGCACATCAGTCATGCCACGGCAGTGGCTCTCGTCGGCGGCTGGATCCCCGAGCGGCTGCGCGCGCAGGTGGATGTCGCAGCGCCGCGACCGCTCGGGCGTGCCCGTGGTGTCGGGGTGCGCGGGCACGAAGCTGCCGCGGCGAGTCTGTGGCGATTCGGACCCGTTCCGATCGCGCACCCGGCCGTCGCCTGGTGCCAATCGGCCGAGCTCATGGACGAACGCGAGCTCGTCATCGCGGCAGACTCCCTGATGCGCAGGCATGATCCTGTCTTGTCGATCGAGCAGCTCCGTGGAGCGGTGGCGGAGTGGTCCGGTCGGCGCGGCGTACGCGCGCTCCGACTCGCGTACGAACGCTGCCGGGAACGCACCGACTCGGTTGCGGAGACCGAGCTGCGTCTCGACGCCGAAGACCTCGGAATGACCACCTTCGAGGTCAACGCGGTCATCCGCGATGAGGCCGGGCGCTTCGTGGCCTATGGCGACCTCGTCGACGTCGGGCGGCGCGTGCTCCTGGAGTACGACGGTCAGCAGCACCGGCTCGACGACGCGCAGTACGGCCGCCGATCAGGCGGGGGGGCAAGTCGGCGGGGGGCAAGTGGGCGCGGTCAGGCGGGTGGGAGGCGCAGCGTGTTGGCGGACTCGTCGAGGGTCAGGTCGTCGACGACGCGGAGCGAGCGGGCGAGGTGATCGAGCTCCTCCAGAACCGTCCCCACGCGCTCGCGGTCGCTGCACACGGCCGACAGCGTGACGAGATGGGTTCCCGTGTCCCAGGTGTACGAGACGAACGGGGGAGTCCGCGGGTCAGGCGGCAGCGTCATGACGAGCTTCTCGCCCGCCCCGAGGTAGGGGGAGCGGAAGTCCTCGGTGTCGTCGTACTCCATCGGCATCATCGCTCGCGCGGTGCGCACCTGCGGGGTCGCCTCCTGCATCTGCGCGAGGACGACGAGCAGCTCGGGATCGGCCTTCCACATCCACGCTCGCACGCGCCCGTCGGCTCGGCGCATGAGCATCGGCACCGCCTGGCTCGCGGCCCACGCGGCGAAGCGTCCACCGGGGCGGGGCGCCGCTCCTATCGCGGCGTTCGCCTGGCTCAGCAGCATCCCGATCGCGCGCTTGCGAGCGCGGCGTCCGGAGAATCCGAACGATTCGGTGACGGCAACCCAGCGGGCGGGATCGGCATCGGCTTCGAGTCGGGCCATGACCCCAGCCTAGGGATGCCGCCTGGGTGCGCGCGGGGCGTCGCGCGCAGCGTCCGACGCGGCCCGAGTCGGTTTCCCCCAACGCCGTGCCGCCTCCCGGGAGCCCCTATACCGCTCGGGTAAGCTCGGGGCCGCCGCGTCGGCCACAGCCGGCGGCACGCCGCCGTACAGATTGGGCCTGACCCGTGACCGAATCCACGACGACCGAGGGTGTTCCCGCCGAGAGTTCTCGCGCGCCCCTGACCATCGTGATGGGCGCCGACACGTTCGCCCCCGATGTCAACGGAGCCGCCCGTTTCGCCGAACGCCTCTCCGCCGGCCTCGCCGCCCGCGGTCACGACGTGCACGTCGTGACCCCCAGCGTGAAGCACTCCCAGTCGGGAGTCTTCACCGAGAACATCGAGGGTGCCGACCTCACCGTCCACCGTCTCCCCGGGTGGCGCTGGTACCCGCACGACTGGCTGCGTTTCGTGCTGCCCTGGCGCTCGAAGCACTACGCCCGGCGCGTGCTCGACTCGGTCAAGCCCGACGTCGTCCACAGCCAGTCGCACATCGTCATCGGCCGCGGACTCACGCGCGAGGCGAAGAAGCGCGGCATCCCCGTCGTCGCGACCAACCACGTCATGGCCGAGAACGTCATCGACTTCACGACGCTGCCGCCGTTCCTCGACAAGATCATCATCAAGCTCTGCTGGGACGACGCCAAGCGCACGTTCCTGATGTCGCGCGCCGTGACCACCCCGACGCGCAAGGCCGCGCAGTTCCTCGAGGACACGATCGACATCTCGGGCGTCATCCCGATCAGCTGCGGCATCGACAAGCGCAACTACACCCCCGACCTGACTCCGCGCGAGCACCGCCGCATCCTGTTCGTCGGGCGCCTCACGACCGAGAAGCACGTCGAGGTCACCCTGAAGGCCGTCGCCAAGCTCGCCCCCGAGCTGGACGTCCATTTCGACATCGTCGGCGGCGGCGACCAGCGTCGGAACCTCGAGCAGACCGCGCAGCAGCTCGGCATCACCGACCGCGTCACGTTCTACGGGCGCACCGACGAGGCCGACCTCCGCGCGGCATACACGCGGGCCGACGTCTTCGCGATCGCCTCGATCGCCGAGCTGCAGTCGATCGCGACGATGGAGGCCATGGCCTCGGGCCTGCCCGTCGTGGCGGCGGATGCCGTCGCCCTGCCGCACCTCGTCCAATCGGGTGTGAATGGCTACCTCTTCGAGCCCGGCAACGTCGACGACCTCGCAGACAAGCTGCGGCGCGTGCTGACCGCCTCTCCCGCGGAGTACCTGCGGATGCAGCAGGCCTCACTCGACGGCGTCGAGATCCACGACATCGAGCGCACCCTCGACACGTTCGAGAAGCTCTACCGCGGCGAGCCGCTCGACGCGTGACGATGCGGCTCTTCTTCGACGCGCGCTACATCCGCACCGACTTCCACGACGGCATCAGCCGCTTCTCCCATGAGCTCGCCCACGCGCTGTTCGCGGCGGCGCCCGCCGAGGGTGTCGAGGTCACGTTCATCGTGCACGACCCCGCGCAGCTGCCGTTCCTCCCGGCAGGGGCGCCGCACGTCACGCTGCACGCGCCGACCTCCATGCTCGAGCCGTTCGCGGCGCTGCGGCTGAACCGGCACCGACCCGACGTCGTCTACTCGCCGATGCAGACGATCGGGGCCCTCGGTCGGCGGTTCGCGCTGATCCTCACGCTGCACGACACGATCTACTACCGGCACCGCACACCGCCCCGCGATCTGCCGTGGTTCGTGCGCTTGGGCTGGCGGCTCTTCCACCTCTCGTATGCGCCGCAGCGGGCGACGCTGAACGCCGCAAACGTCGTCGCGACGGTCAGCGAGACGAGCAAGCGTCAGTTCGCCGACGTCAAGCTGACCAAGCGCGAGGTGGTGGTGCTGCCCAACGCTCCGCAGCGTCTCGCCGAGCTGGCGCCCGCGACGGCCATGCCCGGGGCTGCGAAGCCGCAGAACATCGTCTACATGGGCTCGTTCATGCCCTACAAGAACGTCGAGACGCTCGTCCGGGCGATGCAGTGGCTGCCCGGCCGCACGCTGCACCTGCTGAGTCGGATCTCCGACGGTCGACGCGCCGAGCTCGAGGAGCTCGCGCCCGCCGGTGCCCGCATCATCTTCCACGGCGGAGTGACGGATGCCGAGTACGCCGCGCTCCTCGCCGATGCGGGAATGCTCGCGACACTCAGCCTCGACGAGGGGTACGGGCTGCCGATCGCGGAAGCCCTGGCGCTCGGGGTGCCCGCGGTGGTCAGCGACATGGCGATCTTCCATGAGGTCGGCGGCGACGGCGCGCTCTACGTGCCGCCGCGCGACCCGCGAGCCTTCGCCGCGGCCGTCGAGTCACTCGATGACGATGCCGCCCGCGCGGCGCTCGTCGCGGCGGGTCGTGCGCACATCTCCCGATTCACCTGGGCGGAATCGGCGTCGCGACTGCTCGCGGCATCCCGTCGCGCCCGCGCGCGCCGCGACCGCTGACGGCGACCGCGCTCCGGCGCGGTGACCGCTCGCGCTCGCGGTGTGTGGGCGCCGATTCCTCTGCCGGCGGCACGCGTGTCGGGTCGGTGGGGACGCGGCGGTAGCCGTCGCGTGCGACCACCGCGAGCGTGCCTGTCACGGCGGCGATCACGAGGAGGACGAGTGCGAGAAGAAGGATGTCGGAAGGCATGGCAGAAACGCTACGATGAGCGTTATCCTGCCGATACTGGCGGATGAGACGGTATTCGGAGGAATCCTGCCATGCACACGGTCGCTTGCGTCGTCCAGCCCGGGTTCGCGCCCTTCGAGTTCGGTCTCGCGTGCGAGGCGTTCGGTCTCGACCGCAGTGACGAGGGCATCCCGAACTTCGACTTCCGGGTGGTGGCACCCGATCCGGGGGCGGTCCCCGCCAATCTCCCGTTCTCACTCAACGTCGACGCGGGACTCCAGTTCGCCGACGAGGCCGATCTGGTCGTCATCACTCCCATCCCGCGCGAGGCCTGGGACTCCGTGGATAACCGCGTCACAGCCGTCGTCCGACGTGCGGTCGAGCGCGGCGCATGGGTGCTCACCGTCTGCAGCGGAGCCTTCGTGGTCGCGGCATCCGGTGTGCTCGACGGCAAGCGCGCCACGACGCACTGGCGCTACGCCGAGACCATGGCGCAGATGTACCCGCGCATCGAGGTCGACCCCGACGTGCTGTACGTGCAGTCGGACCGGATCATCACGTCTGCGGGTACCGCGGCGGGGCTCGACGCCTGCCTGCACCTGCTGCGCATCGAGCTCGGGGCCGAGGCGGCGAACACGATCGCCCGGCGGATGGTCGTGCCGCCCCTCCGCGACGGCGGGCAGGCCCAGTTCATCGCGCGTCCGCTCCCCGAGGCGGCATCGCTGTCGCTCGCGCCCATCACCGACTGGATGATCGCGAACCTCGACCTCGATCTGTCCGTCGATCTGCTCGCGTCGCGCGCGCACATGTCACCGCGGACGTTCGCGCGCCGATTCAAGGCCGATTACGGGACGACCCCGGCGGCGTGGCTCGGGCGGCAGCGGATCCTGCGGGCGCAGCGGCTGCTCGAGCGGACCGACCTCGGGCTCGACCAGATCGCGGCCGACAGCGGATTCGGCTCGGCCTCCGTCCTGCGGCAGAACTTCGCGCGCGCCCTCGGGCTCAGCCCCTCGGCGTACCGCGCCCGCTTCGCCTGTACGCCCGAGGCGGCGTCGGTGGCCGGGGCTGCGTCGGTGGCCGGGGCTGCGGCAGAGGCCGTAGCGTCCTGAACGACACGATGATAAACTTGAGTCACACAGGCTCAAGTTTGAGCCGAGAGATTTCAGGAGAGATATGAACGCCACACAGCAGCCCGGACAGGAGGAGGCGCAGAGCGCCCTCGAGCAGTTCGGCATCAACCTCACCGACCGTGCCCGGCAGGGCAAGCTCGACCCGGTCATCGGGCGCGACAGCGAGATCCGCCGCGTCAGCCAGGTGCTCACCCGCCGCACGAAGAACAACCCCGTCCTCATCGGCGAGCCCGGCGTCGGCAAGACCGCCGTCGTCGAGGGCCTCGCTCAGCGCATCGTCGCGGGCGACGTCGCCGAGAGCCTCAAGAACAAAGAGCTCGTCTCGCTCGACATCTCCGCGCTCGTGGCCGGCGCCATGTACCGCGGTCAGTTCGAGGAGCGCCTGAAGAGCGTGCTCAAGGAGATCACCGAGTCCGACGGCCGCATCATCACCTTCATCGACGAGCTGCACGTGCTCATGGGCGCGGGCGGCGGCGAAGGCTCGGTCGCGGCATCCAACATGCTCAAGCCCATGCTCGCCCGCGGTGAGCTCCGCCTCATCGGTGCGACCACCCTCGACGAGTACCGCGAGTTCATCGAGAAGGATGCCGCGCTCGAGCGCCGCTTCCAGCAGGTCTACGTCGGCGAGCCGAGCGTCGAGGACACCATCGCCATCCTCCGCGGGCTCAAGGAGCGCTACGAGGCCCACCACAAGGTCGCCATCTCGGACGGTGCGCTCGTGGCCGCGGCATCCCTCTCGAACCGCTACATCCCGGCCCGCCAGCTGCCCGACAAGGCGATCGACCTGATCGATGAGGCCGCGTCGCGCCTGCGCATGGAGATCGACTCGGCGCCGCTCGAGATCGACGAGCTGCGCCGGCACGTCGACCGGCTGAAGCTCGAGGAGCTCGCGCTCAAGAAGGAGAAGGATGCCGCCTCGCGCGAGCGTCTCGACGCCTTGCGTGCGACGCTGAAGGACGAGCAGCAGAAGCTCGACGAGTTGCAGGCGCGCTGGGAGCGCGAGCGGGCGTCGCTGAACCGCGTCGGCGACCTCAAGACGCGTCTCGACGCGGCTCGTGTCGAAGCCGAGCGCGCGCAGCGCGAGGGCAACCTCGAGAAGGCATCGCGGCTTCTGTACGCCGAGATCCCGGCGCTCGAACGCGAGGTCGTCGAAGCGGAGCGCGCCGAGACCGCCGTCGACGGGCCCGAGCGGATGGTCAACGAACAGGTCACCGACGAGGACATCGCCGCCGTGATCGCCGCCTGGACCGGCATCCCCGTCGGGCGCCTGCTGCAGGGGGAGACCGAGAAGCTCGTGCGCCTCGAGTCCGAGCTCGGCAAGCGCCTCATCGGGCAGAAGACCGCCGTCAAGGCCGTCGCCGACGCCGTGCGTCGCTCGCGAGCGGGCATCAGCGACCCGAACCGGCCCACGGGCTCGTTCCTGTTCCTGGGGCCGACCGGTGTCGGCAAGACCGAGCTCGCCAAGGCTTTGGCCGAGTTCCTCTTCGACGACGAACACGCCATGGTGCGCATCGACATGTCGGAGTACGGCGAGAAGCACTCCGTGTCGCGGCTCGTCGGTGCCCCTCCCGGGTACATCGGCTACGAGCAGGGCGGCCAGCTCACCGAGGCCGTGCGCCGCCGCCCGTACTCCGTCGTGCTGCTCGACGAGGTCGAGAAGGCGCACCCCGAGGTCTTCGACGTGCTGCTGCAGGTCATGGACGACGGCCGCCTCACCGACGGCCAGGGCCGGACGGTCGACTTCCGCAACGTCATCCTGATCCTCACCTCGAACCTCGGATCGCCGATCCTCATCGACCCGACGCTGAGCCTCGAGCAGAAGCGCGAGCAGGTGCAGATCCTGCTGCGCCAGGCGTTCCGGCCCGAGTTCCTGAACCGTCTCGATGACACCGTGATGTTCGAGGCGCTGAGCCAGGACGACCTCGCACAGATCGTCGAGCTCTCCGTCGACGCGCTGCAGCGGCGCCTCAAGGACCGGCGTCTCTCGCTCGCGGTCACCCCCGATGCGCGCGCGTGGCTGGCCGAGCGCGGCTACGACCCGGTGTTCGGAGCCCGGCCGCTGCGCCGCCTCATCCAGTCCGAGATCCAGGACCGCCTCGCCATGGCCATCCTGTCGGGCGGGGTGCGCGACGGCGACATCGTCCGGGTCGACGTGGCCGCCGACGGCTCGGCGCTCGTGCTGACGAGTGCCGGTCCCGCGGCGGAGCCTGCCGCGCCGGCAGCCGCCGGAGGGGACGACGACGTGATCGAGGCCGAGCTGCTCGACGACTGATCGCGGCGGCGGCCTGCCCACGACGCCGAGGCGCGCAACCCCGTCGGAGCCGATGACCCTGACGTGAGAGTGTGGACGCATGCGTGCGATCCGGGCCCTGTGGGGCGCCTCACACCCGGGGCCCTCGGTCGTCGTGACGGCTCTGGCTCTGGCGCTCGGACTCGCGGCCGGGCTCGAGCCCTGGCGGCTCGCGGTGCTGGTGGCATCCGTGCTTTTCGGTCAGCTCTCGATCGGCATCTCCAACGACGCGATCGACCGTGAACGCGACCGCGCCGTCGGCCGCACCGACAAGCCTCTCGTCCGCGGTGAGGTCTCGAATCGTGCGGCCTGGATCGCGGCCGGGGGCTCCGCCGTCATCGCGCTCGCTCTCTCGGCGGCGCTCGGATGGGGGATGCTGCTCGCGCACGCCGTGACGATCGTGTCGGCCTGGTCGTACAACCTCGGGCTGAAGTCGACGCCGGTGTCGGTCGTGCCCTTCCTCGTGAGCTTCGGTCTCTTCCCCTCGCTGGCGACGCTCTCGTCACCCGATCCGACGCTCGCGGCGCCCTTCGCTGCTGTGGCGGGTGCTGCGCTCGGGGCGGCGGTGCACCTGACCAACGTCCTGCCCGACCTCGACGACGACCGCGACACCGGTGTGCGGGGGCTGCCGCATCGCCTCGGAGCGCCGGTATCGATCATCATCGCTGTCGCCGGGATCGTCGTCGCCGCGATCGCCGTGCTCATCGGCGGGCGGAGCGAGGGAGTCCTGCCGTGGCTGTTCTTCGGCGTGGTGCTGGTGCTCGCGGTCGCGGTGGTGGTGCGGATGCGGCTCCGCGGTCCCGACCGCACCGGCTTCCGCCTCGTCATGGCCGCGGCTCTCGTGCTCGCCGCGCAGCTGGTGGTGGCTGCGGGCTCGTTGCGCTGAGAACTCAGCGAGCAGCGGCGTCGAGCCCCATCGCATAGGCGTTCGGGACCAGGGAGCCGGTCGCGGCGAGCACGCGCCCGAGCATCCGAGTGCGCACGGCGTCCGCGCCCGCACTCACCGGGCGGCCGAGACGCATGTTGACCGCCGCCAGCCGTCCCGCCGTGCGGGCCGAACGCAGCCGATCGTGCTCCCATCGTGCGAGGGCAGCAGCGGGCTCGGTGCCGCTGCGGACCCAGGCAGCGAGCAGCGGCGCGAGGGTCGCCGCGTCGAGGAGGCCGAGGTTCATCCCCTGTCCTCCGATCGGGCTGATCTCGTGTGCGGTGTCGCCGATCACCGTCACCCGGCCGCGACGCAGGGCCGGTGCGAGCACACGTCGCACGCGGAACCCCGTCGCGCCGGTCAGTGCCTCTGCGGCATCCGTTTCGCCCCGTTCCCGTATCGCCGTGCGCAGCCGCCGCAGCCGCGCATCCGGCTCGTCGAACCCGCCGTCATCCTGCCCGGGCGGCTCGTCCCAGGCGACGAAGCGGCGTCGGCCTCCCGGCAGGGGGAAGGACTCGAGCACCCCCGCTCGCGCGAGGTGAACCACCGCGACGTCGGCATCGGGTCTCCCGGGGACGTCGGCGTCGCTCATGAGGTACCGGTCGGGGTAGCTCGTGCGTCTCACGGCGTTCGGCCGGAACACGAGCTCGCGTGCGCCGACGCCTCCGGCGACCACGACGAGCGGCGCCGACAGTTCGCCGGTCCCGCGAGCACCGGACGTCTCGACCCGTACGTCGGCCGGCCCCGGTGTCACGCGGGTGACGGCGACCCCACGCAGCGGCGACGGCGCACCGAACGCGAGAGCGCGCTCGGTGAGGGCCTGCGGGAGGGTGGCGACATACGGATGCCGCACCGACAGGCGATCGAATCGGACGACGCCGAGCAGTGTTCCGTCGCTGCGGGCCTCGCCGCGCGAGACACGGACCGCGTCCTCGAGGATGCGGTCGGTCGCACCGCCCTCCTCGAGCGCGGCGAGGACGGGAGCGTGCAGCCCGATCGCCCGCGACCCGTCGCCGCTGCGTTCGCGGCGCTCGAGCACCGTGACGTCGACGCCCCGTCGCGTGAGCTCGGCCGCCAGCAGCATCCCCACCGGGCCGGCGCCGACGACGATGACGTCAGGCACGCCCCGCTCCCACGGCGAGCACGCGGAACGGCGCGGGGCGGACGACGTGCCACTCGCCGCGACTCGCGAGCGTCGTCCGCAGCTCTCGGGCACGGTAGCTGCGGCGGATCGAGCGCAGCCCGTCGGTGCGCAGGAAGGTCCCGTGCTGGACCGGCAGGATGGCCGCCGCGTAGAGCGCGTAGGCCGCGCGCCCCCGCTCGATGTCGGCGTGGAGCACGATTCCGCGCGACAGGGCGAGCGAGTCGGCGATGAAGGCGTCGAGCTCGGGCTCGCCGAGGTGATGCAGCACATGGTTCGAGATGACGGCGTCGAAGCGCTCGCCGCTGGCGCGCAGCGCCGTCGAGTCGGTGCTGCGGAACTCCAGGTCGGGCCGGCTGCGCTCGCGCGCGACGGCGAGGGCGCGGGGATCCGGGTCGATCCCGACCCAGCCGACGTCCAGGCCATCCCGTTCCGCGAGCCGCGCGAGCCGCGCGGTGACGTCGCCACCGCCTGACCCGATGTCGAGCACGCGGGCGGGTCGATCCAGACGCGCCAGGGCGGGCCGCAGATGCCGCCGCCACACCGTTCCCCAGCCGCTCACGGCGCGATTGACGAGGTCGAAGCGGCGGAGCGTCTGCGCGAGGGCCTCCGGATCGCAGTCCGGGTCGTCCATCAGCTCGCGCAGCTCGACGTCGCGACGACTCAGGTCCACGATGCGACGGGTTCCGCCCGCACGGCATCCGTCGACGCGGTCTCCGCAGCGCCGGTCTCGGCTCCAGCGGCCACTCCGGCCGTGAGGAGCGCGGCCTCCATCGTGAGTCCGGGGCCGAACGCGAGCGTCGCGATCGTCTCGCCGTCGCGCAGGGTGTCTGCGTCGAGGAGCGAGCGGAGGATGAAGAGGATCGTCGCGCTCGACATGTTCCCGTAGTCCCTCAGCACGGCACGCGATGCCGCGAGGGCATCCGACGGCAGGTCGAGGCCCGATTCGACGCGGTCGAGGACGGCTCGGCCGCCCGGGTGGACGGCCCACGTGTCGACCCGGCCGTCGCCGATCACCTCGGCCACCGCGGCGCGGATCTCGCGCCCGATGATGCGCGGCACCTCGGCCGTCAGCACCATCTCGAAGCCGGCGTCCCCGATCGTCCAGGTCATGTCGCGCTCACCGTCGTCGGTCACCGCGGTCGCGAACCGATCGAGGTCGAGCCACCGCTCTCCGCGACGCGCCGGGTCTGCGCTGACGACCGCCGCCGCGGCGCCGTCGGCGAACAGCGATGCCGCGAGGATCTGGTCGGGGTCGTCGGCGACCCGGAAGTGCAGGGTGCACAGCTCGGCGCAGACCACGAGCACGACGGCGTCGGGCTGGGCGGCGCACATGCGTGCCGCTGCCCGAAGGGCCGGGACGGCGGCCGCGCAGCCGATGAACCCCAGGTGGTAGCGCTCGACGGTCGTGGGAAGGCCGAGGTCGCGCACCAGCCGGTAGTCGGGACCCGGCGCGTACATGCCGGTGCACGAGACGGTCACGACGTGAGTGATCTCCGCCGGCGCGACGGATGCCGCAGACAGGGCCTCCCGCGCCGCGCGCGCCGACAGCTCGGGGGCGAGGGCGATATAGGTGTCGTTGCGTGTGCCCGTCGAGGGCGAGAGCAGTGCCCCGTCGTCGGAGATGACGGGAAGGGCTGCCGGGTCGCCGGCGGCCGGGCCGGCGGCATCCGATCGCGCGCCACCGGGCTCGAGCGCCTCGGCGAGATCGGTCAGCACGGTGTGCCGGGTCTCGATGGCCGAGGCGTCGAACGCCGCGCGGACCAGACGCTGCGACAGCCGTCCGATGCCGGGCTGTGCGGCGAACAGGTCGCGCACGGAGTTCTGGTGAAGCACGGCCGGCGGCACGGCGGTGCCGATCGACAGGATGCGGGCGGTCATGCTTGACGATAACCGGTGCGGCACCGCCGCGGCGCCGGGCTGTCGCACCTCACAGACCTCGTCTATGGTGCGGCCGCCGCCGTGCGAACCGCTGCCGGCGGGCTCAGTCGTCGATGACGACCGACTCGGCCACGGGCCGGCGGGTGCGGGGCGAGAGCTCGCGCTCGCGCACGGCGGCGGGGGCGGCGTCGATGTCGCCGAGGTCGCCGACGGCCATGACGGTGACGGGCGTGAACGGGGCCTCGATGCTGAGCTTCTCGGCGAGGGCTGCGGCATCGAACCCGGTCATCTGGTGGGTGTACAGGCCGTCGGCGTGGGCCTGGACGGTGAAGTGCGCGGCGGCCTGGCCGAGGTCGTAGAGCGCGGTGGGCACGGGCTTGCCGTCGTTCTCGGTCTGCGCGATGAAGACGATGAGGGCGCCCGCGGGGCCGGCCCAGGCCTGGTTGAACTCGACGAGCGTCGACACGACCTTCTCGTGGGTCTGGGTGCCGCGACGAGCGACGACGAAGCGCCAGGGCTGTGCGTTGAAGGCCGACGGGGCCCAGCGTGCCGCCTCGAGGGCGCTGGCGAGGGCGTCCTCGTCGACGGGGGAGACCTCGTCGTACAGGCGCGTGCTCCAGCGGGCGGCGAGGATGTCGAGGACGGGGGCGTCGGTCTCGGCGACGCGCTCTTCGATGAGGGACATGGGATTCTCCCGGGTTCGTGCGGACAGCGTCGGACTCCATCGTCCCGCCACGTGCGAACGACGGCGCGTTCGCCGACATTCCCCGTCACGAGAAACTCATCGCCGTCCTCCGGGCGTGAACCCGGAGGACGGCGATGCGGCGGGAGGGCGGGCGGCCCCGCAGCGGCCGGGTCAGCGGCGCAGGGCCTCGCCGAGCTTGACGCGGGCTCCCATGCGCAGGAGCGAGTTCTCGTAGATCTTGGCGCCGACGAGGATCGCCCCGACGCAGGTCAGGAGCAGGATCGCGAGCGACAGCAGCGGCTCCCACCACAGCGCGTCGCCGAGGAACAGGCGCATCGGCATGCCGACCGGTGCCGAGAAGGGCACGTACGACATGATCCCGAGGATCAGCGGGTTGTTCCACGCGAAGATGACCAGGAAGTACGGCGCCATGACGAGCAGGATGAGGGGCGTCGTCGTCGCTCCGATGTCCTCCTGCCGCGAGACCATCGCGGCGGCGGCGGCGAAGAGCGCGGCGAGCAGCACGAAGCCGAACAGGAAGAACACTGCGAACCAGGCGATGGGGGCGCCGATGCCCGTCAGCAGCGCCGTCTGATCCGTGACCGTCAGCCCGATCACCGCTACCGCGGCGAGGATGAGGATCTGCCCCATCGCCAATACCGTGTTGCCGATCACCTTGCCCGCGAGCAGCGCCCGGACCGGTACGGCCGAGATCAGCAGTTCGACGACGCGCGTCTGCTTCTCCTCGACGACCGACTGGGCGATCGTGGCACCGAAGGTCTGCGCCGAGATGAAGAAGATCGCGCCGAACCCGATCGCCACGATGTAACCGAGGAAGCCAGCGTCGCCGGAGGGGTCGAGCAGCTCGACCTTCGGCAGCTGCGCGAGCGACAGCAGGATGGTGTTCGACACCGACGTGTCGCCGATGACGACGTAGCCGGTGGGGGCCGACGCGTCCGCGACGACCGCGGCGTCGACGTCACCGTCGCGCACCGCGCTCTCGGCGGCCGCGCGGTCGGCGACATCCTTCACGTCGAGGCCGGGCGCGTTCTGGACGTACGAGGCCGCGTCCGGGGTCACCGCGACGGGCGAGCCGCTGTCGTTCCCCGCCGAGAAGCCGCCCCAGATCACGAGCGCGAGCGCGCCGAGGAAGAGGATGGCGAACGAGATGACGAACGACTTGCTGCGGAGCTTCGAGCCGATCTCGCGTTCGGCGACGAGCCAGGTGCTCTGGGCGAATGAGGGGGATGCGGCGCTCACGGGGCGACCTCCTGGATGACTTCGGTGAAGATCTGGGCGAGGGACGGATGCCGCGGCGTGAAGCTCGCGACGTCGCCGTGCTCGACGGCCCGGCGCAGCACGCGCTGCGCGGTCTCGTCGGCATCGACGTCGAACAGGGCGTAGCCGCCGTCGAACTCGACGACCTCGACCCCCGGTTCGGTGCGGAGCCAGCCGGCATCTCCCGTCGAGACGAGCTCGTAGCGGTGCCCCTGGTGCTCGCGGCGGAGCCCGTCGCGGGTGCCGGCAGCGCGGATGGTTCCGCCGGCGATGATGACGAGGTCGTCGCAGAGGCGCTCGACGACGTCGAGCTGGTGCGACGAGAACAGCACGCCGACGCCCTGGGCGGCCCGCGTCTGCAGGACGCCCGCCACGACGTCGACGGCGAGGGGGTCGAGCCCCGAGAACGGCTCGTCGAGGATCAGGACCTCGGGGTCGTGCACGAGGGCGGCGGCGATCTGCGCGCGCTGCTGGTTGCCGAGCGACAGCGTCTCGATGTTGTCGTTGAGGCGCTCGCCGAGTCCGAGCTCTTCGAGAAGGGCGCGGGCGCGCGCCGTGGCATCCGACTTCGAGAATCCATGCAGTCGGGCGAGGTAGACGATCTGCTCGAGCACTTTCATCTTGGGATACAGCCCGCGTTCCTCGGGCATGTACCCGAAGCGGCGCCGGTCGGCGGCCGTCACCGGCGAGCCGTCGAGGGTGACCTCGCCCCGGTCGCGCGAGAGCACGCCGAGCATGATGCGCATCGTGGTGGTCTTGCCCGCCCCGTTGCCGCCGACGAAACCGGTCAGGCGCCCATCGGGCACCCGGAACCCCACGTCGTCGAGCACGCGGTGCGTGCCGTAGTTCTTGGTGATGCCGCTCAGTTCGAGCATTCCGCCTCCTTAGCCGATGTCTCCACGCTAGGGACCGGGCGGGGGCAGGCGGATCCCCCGTACGGCGGATCGTGCCGGGATCCGCCCCGCCCAGCGGGGGAGCCGCGCGGGGGGAGCGGGGTGGGTGAGCCCCGTCAGCGGCGCAGGAACGTGATGACCGGATGCCCGTCGCGGGCGTCCGGGCGCACCTCGGCGGCCACGCCGTAGACGTCGGCGATGAGCTCGGCGGTCAGCACCTCGGCGGGGGCGCCCGCGGCGACGACCCGGCCCGACTGCAGCACCATCACGGCATCGCAGTACATCGCCGCGAGGTTCAGATCGTGGATGGCGACGATGCACGTCACCGGCAGGTCGCAGACGAGTTCGAGCAGGTCGAGCTGATGACGGATGTCGAGGTGGTTGGTGGGCTCGTCGAGCAGCAGTTCGCGCGGCTCCTGCGCCAGCGCGCGGGCGATCTGCGCGCGCTGGCGCTCGCCGCCCGAGAGCGTGTGCCACATGCGGTCGGCCCGATCAGCCAGGCCGACGTGCTCCAGGGCGCGATCGACCGCCGCGGCATCGGCCGCCGGGTCGCCGCCGAAGGTCGTCCGGTGCGGGATGCGCCCGAGGCGCACGATCTCGCGCACGGTGATGTCGACCTCCGTGTCGGCGTGCTGTGTCACGGCGGCCACGGTCCGCGCGACGCGGCGCCGACCGAGGGAGGCCAGGTCTTCGTCGTCGAGGGTCACGAGTCCTGCAGTCGGGCGGACGAGCCCGTGCAGCAGCCGGAGAAGCGACGACTTGCCCGATCCGTTGGGCCCGAGCAGGCCCAGGGTCTGCCCCGGTTCGGGGCGCACGCTCACGCCGTCGACGACGAGCGTGCCCGAGCGCGTCCACGACACGTCGCGTGCGGCGAGGGTCATGCGCGGTTCCTCCGGCGGGCGAGCAGAACGATGAAGACGGGCACGCCGACCAGGGCGGTCCCGACGCCGACGGGCAGCGGCGTGGGCGAGAAGGCGACGCGCGACCCGGCATCCACCCACACCATGAAGATCGCCCCCGCGACGATCGTGGTGGGGATGAGACGCCCGTGGCGCGACCCGACGAGCAGGCGTGCCATGTGGGGCAGGACGAGACCGACGAAGCCGATCGCGCCGGCGACGCTCACGAGGGTGGCCGTGATCAGCGCGGTCGTGACGAGCAGGATGCCGCGCGTGCGTGCGATGTGGATGCCCAGGGAGGCCGCGACCTCATCGCCGAAGACGAAGGCGTCGAGGGCCGAGGCGTAGCGCAGGCACAGCAGGGAGCCCAGCGCGACGACGACGGTGCACAGCACGACGTCGTCCCAGCGGATGCCCTCGAGCGAGCCGAGGAGCCAGAACATGACCCCGCGCGTCTCATCGGCGTCGGCGAACGCGAAGATCACGAGAGACGTGAGTGCCGAGAACAGCTGCGTGCTCGCGACTCCGGCCAGGACGACACGGTCGTTCCCGCCCCCGGCGAGGCGTGCGAGCAGCAGCACCACCGCGAAAGCGACGAGCGCTCCGATGAAGGCCCCGCCGGAGAGGCCGAGCGCGGCGCCGCCGAGGCCGAGCACGCCGATCGCGACGGCACCGGTCGAGGCGCCGGACGAGATGCCGAGGATGAACGGCTCGGCGAGGGGGTTCCGCAGCAGCGACTGCATGATGACGCCGCAGAGCCCGAGCCCCGCACCGCACGCCGCGGCGACCAACGCGCGGGGCAGTCGCTCCTCCCAGACGATCGCGTCTTTCGCGGTCTTGACGGGGATGTCGGTGAGGCCCAGGTGGTTGGTGACGATGTCGCGGACGTTGACGAGCAGGATGTCGGCCGGGCCGAGGGTGATCGCGACGCCGACCGACACGACGAGCAGCAGGATGCCGCCCCCGAGCAACCCGGCCGTGGCGACGGGTCCGCGGGTGCGCACGCTCAGAGCTCGTCCCGGTGCTCGTCCATCCAGCTCTCGATCTTCTCGAGCCCGTCGACGAAGCGGATCGAGGGGTTGAGCTCGGCGCCATGCAGCGCGATGTAGCGCTTGTTGCGCACGGCATCGATCGTGCGCGTTACGGGATCCGACTCGAGGAACGCGATCTTGTCGTCGAGCCGGTCGCCGGGGAAGCGATCGCGTTGCAGATCGCCGAGGACGAGCACCTGCGGATCGCGGTCGACGAGGTCCTCCCAGGTGGTCGCGGGCCAGTCGTCGTCGGCATCGGCGTACACGTTGGCGAACCCGGTGGTCGCCGCGAGCAGCGCAGCCGAGCCGAGCCCGCCGGCGACGTACGGGGTCTTGGTGTCGGCGAACCAGAAGGCGACGGTGGCGCCCGAGGCGTCGATGCCCTCCGTCGCGGCCGCAGCGCGCGAGCGCAGATCGTCGACGAGCTTCTCGGCCCGATCGGAGACGTCGAAGATCCGACCCAGCTCGGTGATCTCCTGATAGAGCGCGTCGACGGTGAGCGGGGTGGTGCGGGTGCCACCGCCGTTGATGCTGACGCCGTTGTCGCAGTCGGTCGGCGAGAGGTAGCTTCCGATGCCCGTCTCATCGAACCGGTCGCGGGTCGCGACGCCGCCCTGCGTGAAGTGTCGTCCGAACGAGGCAGTGACGAAGTCGGGGTCGGCGCCGAGCGTGACCTCGTAGGTGGGGGCGTTGTCGGCCAGGCGGGGCACGTTCTGGTTCGCCTCGGCGAGCGAGGGAAGGATCGGGTCGGTCCACGACGCCGTGCCCACGATGCGGTCCTCCAGCCCGAGCGAGAGCAGGATCTCGGTGGAGTTCTGGTCCAGCGAGACGATGCGCTGGGGCGCCGCGTCGACGGTGATGGAGCGGCCGCAGTTCTCGACCGTCAGGGGGTAGGACGTCTCTCCGTTGCCGGCCGGGCCCGCCGCGCCGGCCGGGACGACCTCCGATGCGCCGCAGCCCGCGAGAGCGAGAGCGGCCAGCGGAACGATGGCGAGACTGGCGAGGAGACGATGACGCACCGCAGAAGGATAGCCTCGCCTAACCAGCATCCGCGAATCGCCGTGTTGGCGGATCCGACCCCCGACCGCGATGATGCGAGCATGCCCGCACCGATCGAGCGCTACGCCCTCCTCAGCAACTGCCGCAGTGCGGCGCTCGTGTCCGACCGGGGCGACCTCGACTGGCTGTGCCTTCCCCGCTATGACTCCGGCTCCATCTTCGGCGCCCTGCTCGGCGACAGCTCGCACGGATGCTGGAGCCTGCGGCCACGCGACCCGGACGCGACCGCGACGCGGCGCTACGACGGCGACACGTTCGTGCTCGTGACCCGGTGGGAGTGTGCCGCCGGTGTCGCCGAGGTGCACGAGTTCATGCCGGTCCTCGACGGGGTCGATGCGGTCGTCCGGCGCGTCGTCGGTGTCGCGGGCGAAGTCGACTTCGTGAGCGAGGTGCGGCTGCGGTTCGACTATGCGCGGGCGGTGCCCTGGGTGCGGCAGATCGGTGCGGCCGACACGTCGGATGCCCGCCCGATGGGCGTCCTGCTCGCGGTGGCCGGGCCGGATGCCGTCACGCTGCGCGGGCCCCGGCTCGTCGCCCGGGACACGATGCACCGGGGCGAGTTCCGTGTCGAGGCGGGGCGCACCGTCGACTCGGTGCTGCGCTGGGAGGCCTCGTACCGCGACATCCCGCAGCCCTTCGACGTCGACGGCGCCCTCGAGCGCACGCGCGGGTGGTGGACGACTTGGGCGCGGCGTATCCGCGACGGCGGGCGGTGGGGCGACCGGGTGCTGCGTTCCATGCTCGTGCTGCGGGCGCTCACCCACGCCGAGACGGGCGGCATCGTCGCCGCCGCGACGACCTCTCTGCCGGAGGATTTCGGTGGTTCGCGCAACTGGGACTACCGGTACGTATGGCTGCGTGACGCTGCCCTGACTCTCGAGGCCTACATCTCGCACGGCTATCTCGAGGCGGCCGCGCGCTGGCGCGACTGGCTGCTGCGGGCGGTCGCGGGCGATCCCGCCGACGTGCAGATCATGTACGGCATCGCGGGCGAGCGCGACCTGCCCGAGCGCGAGCTGGAGAGCCTGCCCGGCTACGCGGGATCCGCGCCGGTGCGCGTCGGCAACGGCGCGGTCGACCAGTATCAGGCCGACGTCATCGGCGAGGTGATGGTCGCCCTCGAGGCCGCCCGGCTCGCCGGCGTCACCGAGACCTCGTTCTCGTGGGCGTTGCAGCGGGCGCTGCTCGATCAGGTCGTCGCCTGGCTCGACCGGCCCGATCACGGTATCTGGGAGATCCGGGGTGAACCGCAGATGTTCACCCACTCGCGGGCGATGGTCTGGGCTGCCCTCGATCGGGGCGTCCGCGCCGTCGAGGAGCACGGGTTGAACGGCGATCCCGATCGCTGGCGGGCCCTGCGCGACCGCGTCCGCGCCGAGATCGACGAGCAGGGCGTGGATGCCGCGGGCGGGCACTTCACGCAGCACTTCCGCACCGACGAGGTCGACGCGTCGCTGCTGCTGCTTCCGGCCGTCGGGTTCTGCGCTCCCGACGATCCGCGCATGCTCGCGACCGTCGCGCGCATCGAGAGCACGCTGCTGCGCGAGGGCCTGGTGATGCGCTACCGCACCGAGGCCGGCGTCGACGGTCTCGCCGGCACCGAGCATCCCTTCCTCGCCTGCTCGTTCTGGCTCGTCGAGCAGTACGCGGCGACCGGACGCATCGACGACGCCACCCGGCTCATGGACCGCTTGGGCGGACTCGCCAACGACGTCGGGCTCCTGTCGGAGGAGTACGACGTCACCGACGGGCGCCAGGCGGGAAACACGCCGCAGGCGCTGTCGCACCTCGCGCTGGTGGGCGCAGCCGATGCGCTGGCGGGGCACGGCGGGCGCGCGGCGCACCGGCGCTGAGCCGGCCGGCGGTACGCCACAGCGGCCACCTCGGCGTTCATCGGGCAGATATGCGCGGGGCCTATGATGCCCGGGTGACGTCTCTTCCGGCATCCCCCCGCCGCCCGACGCGCCGCCAGCGACTGGCGGCATTCGGCCGAACCCGTCGGGGTCTCGTCACCGGTTTCGTGGCCTTCCACGCGGCCTACATCCTCGCCCTCCTGCCGCTGATCATCGCGGGCGGCACGGAGGGCGACCTCCCGCTGTACCGGCAGTGGGCGCAGGATGCCGTGCAGGGAACCTGGCCCATCATCGACTTCGAGTGGGTGTATCCGGCGGGCGCGCTGCTGCCGATCGTCGCGCCGATCGCGCTGGGCCCCTACCTGTACCAGCTCGTCTGGCTGCTCATGCTCGCCGGCGCCAACTGGCTCGCCCTCGCCGCGATCGCCGGGGCGCGGCTGCAACGTCGCTCGGCCTATCCGGCCGCTTGGTACTGGCTGCTCAGCATCCTGCTCCTCGCCCCCGTGTCGATGCTGCGCCTGGAGGGTTTCGCTGCTCCGCTCGCCATCGCGGGACTCGTCTGGGTCTCGCGGCGCCCCGTCGTCGCCGGAGCGCTCATCGCGCTCGCCACCTGGATCAAGGTGTGGCCGGCCGCCATCGCGGCTGCGGTGGTCGCGGTGTGCCGGAGCCGCTGGTGGATCGCCGTGGGCGGTGGCGTGGCGAGCGTCGTCATCATGATCGCGGTGGTTCTCGCCGGGGGCGCATCGAACCTCTTCAGCTTCCTCACGATCCAAGGGACTCGTGCCCCGCAGCTCGAAGCGCCCGTCGCGACGCCGTGGGTGTGGGCGACGATCTGGGAGCTGCCCGGAGCGCGCATCCAGCAGAATTACGAGCTCGCCACCCGCGAGGTGATCGGGCACGGGGCGATGGCTGCCGGCGAGGTCGTCGGCTGGCTCATGATCGCCGCGTTCGCCGCGATCGCGTTGCTGCTCGTGCGAGCCCGGATGACCTGGGTCGCCGGCGCCCAGCGCGTCGAGCGCGCGGAGGGCCGCCTCATGGTGCTGGGCGCCTTCGCCCTCACCGCCGCGCTGATCGTCTTCAACAAGGTCGGCTCTCCGCAGTACATGCTGTGGCTCGCCCCGATCGTCGTCGTGGGGCTGCTCATCGACCCCGAGCGGTGGCGGACGCCCGCGAAGTGGATGGCCGTGACGAGCTTCCTGACGACGCTCGTCTTCCCGATCTTCTACATGCCGCTCGTGCACGCCGACCCGTTCGCGGCGAGCCTGCTTCTCGCCCGGAACGTGCTCCTGGTCGCACTGTTCATCTGGAGCATCCAGGCGCTCTGGCGCATCGCGATGCCGCGCGCGGTGCGGCCCCTCTCGATGCCCGTGCCGCGCCCCTCGCTCTCGCCCGTCTCCGACCCGGCCTGAGCTCGCGGCTGGTCAGGCCCAGCCGTTGCGGTGGGCCAGGACGACGGCGGCCACGCGGTCGCGTGCGCCGAGCTTGATCAGGATGTTCGACACGTGCGTCTTCACCGTGGCGTCGCCGATGAAGAGCTCTCGCGCGATCTCGGCGTTGCTGAGCGCCCGCGCGAGGAGGCGCAGCACCTCCGCCTCGCGCTCGGTGAGGCCGTGATCGGCGGGAGTCGACGCCTGCGGCGCGGCGGGTGCTTCGGTGGCCGCGGAGGTCGCGTCGGGTGGGCCGCCCGCGAATCGCTCGATGACCCGTCGGGTGACCTCCGGAGCGAGGAGGGCGTCACCGGCGGCGGCCACCCGCACGGCGGCGGCGAGCTCCTCGGGTCCCGCGTTCTTCAGCAGGAAGCCGCTGGCTCCGGCCTGCAACGCCTGGAACAGGTAGTCGTCGCGGTCGAAGGTCGTCACGACGACGACCGCGCTGGAATTGCGAGGGTCGGCGACGATGCGGCGGGTCGCCTCGAGTCCGTCGAGGACGGGCATCTGGACATCCATGAAGACGACGTCCGGCTGCAGGCGTGCGACCGTCTCGACGGCCTCCGCGCCGTCGCCGGCCTCGCCCACGACGGCGATGTCGCCGCTCGCCTCGAGGATCATGCGGAAACCGGCCCGCATGACGGCATGGTCGTCGACGAGCACCACCGAGGTGGGCGTGGAGGGCGCGGGCGAGGTGGGCGTGCTCACGCGAGAACCCCCTGGGTGCTCGGGTGGGACGACCGCGCGCTCGCGGGAACACGGGCCCGGACGAGGAAGCCGCCGCGAGGACGGGGTGCCGCCTCGAGCCAGCCGCCCGATGCCGCCGCGCGCTCGCGCATGCCCACGAGGCCGAGGCCCGGCGTCGCCCCGAAGCGCACGCGGCCGTCATTGGCGATCTCGAGCTCGATCTCGTCGCCGTCGAAGCGCAGCCGCACGTCGGCGCGCGCGTCGGGCCCGCCATGGCGGCGCGCGTTCGTGAGCGCCTCCTGGGCGATGCGGTAGAGGTTCACCTGCGCGACCTCGGACGCCGTGACCGGTTCGCCGACGACGGTGAAGGTGGTCGGCATCCCGTTCTCCTCCGAGTACCGGGCCAGCTCGGCGATCGCGTCGAGCCGCAGCGTCGAATCATGCGGTGCCGCGGCATCCGGGGTCCGCAGCGTCTCGAGCAGCTGGCGGAGCTCCGTCAGCGACGCCCGTGCCGATTCCTCGACCACGGTGAGCGCGCGTCGCGCCGCCTCGGGATCGCGATCGAGCACCGTGCGCGCGGCGCCGGCCTGCACGCCCATCGCCGAGACGTGGTGCGCCACGACGTCATGGAGCTCGCGTGCGATGCGGACGCGGTCGAGCGCCACCGCCTGCGCCGCGGTGATCTCGCGCTCGTGCTCGAGCTCACGCGTGCGCTGTTCGAGCTCCTCGCGGCTGAGCGCGCCCGCGTAGGCGCGCTCGCCGAACGCGAAGGCGCCGGCGAAGAAGACGACGTTGAAGAGGAACTGCAGCATCATCATCGCCGCGACGGGGGAGAACAGCGAGAACTCCGCGGCGCTGTCGCTGCCCTGTTCGCTGGCCGCCTGGAACATCGCCGCGAGCAGCCAGAAGAACATGCCGATGATGACCACGACGCGGACGATCAGGGCCCGCCGCCGGTCGACCACCCACGCGCCGACCGAGTACATCGCGATGAAGAGGGCGATGCTGCCGACGTACATCTCGGGGATGTGCACCGACATGCCGACGAAGTAGACGACAGCGACGACGATCAGCGCGACCTCGGGGATGCGGCGACGCAGCGCGAGCGGCGCCGTCAGCGCCACGCTGTAGAGCAGGCCCCAGCCGAGGTGCGGTGAGTCGTCGCCCCAGACCTGCGCGACACTGCCGAGCCAGGTGCTGAGGATCGCGCTCACGAGCAGCGCGGCGGCGAGCCACAGGTCGTTGCGCAGTTGCTCGGGGGTCGCGGCGAGACGCTCGTCGGGTACGGGGGAGGCCACGGGCATGACCTCCACGCTACGGTGCGCGCAGGGGTGCGACATCCCCCGAGCGGGGGAGCCGGACGGCCGGCGCGACGATCAGAAGATCATCGGACGGTCGTCATCGTCGTCGCCGTCGAGGACGAGGTCGACGACGACGGGGACGTGATCGCTCGGCGCTTCCCCCTTGCGCTGATCGCGGTGGATCGCGGCGCCGGTGACGGCATCGGCGAACGCGGACGAGCCGAGGATGAAGTCGATGCGCAGGCCCTCGTTGCGGGGGAACCGCAGCTGCTTGTAGTCCCAGTAGGTGAAGCCGGTCGGCACCAGCGGGCGCACGGTGTCGGAGAGGCCGGCGTCGAGCAGCGCCTGGAACGCGGCGCGCTCGGGCGGCGAGACGTGGGTCGTCACGCCCTCGACGAGGGTCGGGTCGCCGACATCCTCGGGGGTGGGGCAGATGTTGAAGTCGCCGGTGAGCGCCAGGGCGAGGCCGGGGGATGCGGCCAGGGTGTCGCGCGTGTACTGCTCGAGCGCCTGCAGCCAGTGGAGCTTGTAGACGTAGTGCGGGTCATCGAGCGACCGGCCGTTCGGGACGTAGAGGCTCCAGACGCGGACGCCGCCGACGGTCGCGGCGATGGCCCGCGCCTCCTGCGGCGCGTCGGGGCCCTCGTGGCCCTTGAGGAATCCCGGCATCCCGGGAAACCCGATCTGCACGTCGGTCATCGGCTCGCGGCTGGCGATCGCGACGCCGTTCCACTGGTTCAGGCCGTGAAGCTCGACGTGGTAGCCGGCCGCCTCGAACTGCTCCATCGGGAACTGCTCGGGCTTGCACTTGATCTCCTGCATCGCCAGGACGTCGATGTCTTCGTTCACCGCGAAGCCGACGATCCGGTCGACGCGAGCGCGGATCGAGTTCACGTTCCAGGTGGCAAGACGCATGCCCCCAGCCTATTCGGCGGCTCGGACCTCGCCCGCTGCGCGGCATCCGGATACCGTCGGGGGATGGCCACGACATTGCTGCTCATCGCCGATACGCATGTCCCCGGGCGGGCGCGGGCCCTGCCGGATGCCGTGCTCGCCGCGGCCGACGCGGCCGACCTCATCGTGCACGCGGGGGACTGGGTCGCGGCATCCGTCCTCGACGAGCTCGAGCGGCACGGCGAGGTGCTGGGGGTGTGGGGCAACAACGACGGAGCCGACCTGCGGTCGCGACTGCCCGAGGTGGCGCGTCGAACGATCGAGGGGGTGCGGTTCGCCGTCGTGCACGAGACCGGCGCCGCGGCGGGGCGCGAGCGACGGATGGACGCCGTCTACTCCGATGACGACGTGCTCGTCTTCGGCCACAGCCACATCCCGTGGGACACGACGACCCCGCGCGGACTCCGGCTGCTCAACCCGGGCTCGCCCACCGACCGGCGTCGCCAGCCTCACAAGACGTTCCTCACGCTCACGGTCGACGAGGGCGAGCTGCGCGATGTCGACCTCGTCGTGGTCTGAGCGACGGCGTCGCGCCGGGGCGACCCGCTCGTAGACTCGGGGTCATGACCGTCGCAGGCACGCCCGAGCTCGAAGCCGACCGCCAGGATCTCATCCGGCTGATCCAGGACGAGGCGGTGTTCCACGGCGACTTCACCCTCTCGAGCGGCAAGAAGGCGACGTACTACGTCGACATGCGTCGGCTGACGCTCGACCACCGCGCCGCGCCGGCGATCGGCCGCATCATGCTCGACCTCATCTCGGACGTCGACGGCGTCGTCGCGGTCGGCGGCCTCACCCTCGGCGCCGACCCGATCGCGAACGCCGTCATGCACGAGTCGGTGCGCGCGGGCCGCCCCCTCGATGCGTTCGTCGTGCGCAAGGAGCCCAAGGACCACGGCCGCGGTCGGCAGGTCGAGGGCGCGGATGTCGCAGGCAAGCGCGTCGTCGTCGTCGAGGACACCTCGACCACCGGCCAGTCCGCACTCAAGGCCGTCGAGGCGCTGCGGCGCGAGGGCGCTGAGCCCGTCGCGGTGGCCGTCATCGTCGACCGCAAGACCGGCGCCCAGGCAGCGGTCGAGGAGGCCGGGCTGCAGTGGCTCGCCGCGATCGACCTCGACGACCTGGGCCTCGCCCCGCAGTAAGGCGCTTCACCTGGCAGCATCCGCCGCTTCGGGCTGCGTGAGGGGGCATGAACTGCCAGGTGAACCGCAGCCGCCGAGGAATAGCGCGCGGGGCCTGGGCGGTTGCGGTTCAGTATGAGCCTGTACGAGCCCGCCGTCTTCGGTGCCCTGAACCTGTCGAACCGCGTCGTCATGGCGCCGCTCACGCGCACCCGCGCGGGCGAGGACGGTGTTCCCACCGACGTCATGGTCGAGTACTACCGCCAGCGCGCGGGGCAGGGCCTCATCATCACCGAGGGCACGTGGCCTGTCGTGGAGGGCAAGTCGTACCCCGGGCAGCCCGGCATCCAGACCGAGGAACAGATCGCGGGCTGGCGACGCATCGCCGACGCCGTCCATGAGGCCGGCGGCACCATCGTCATGCAGCTGATGCACGGCGGACGCGTGTCGCACCCCGACATCACCGGTGCCGACCGAGTCGTGGGCCCGAGCGCGCTGGCTGCGCCCGGGCAGACCCGCACCCCGAAGGGCAAGGCCGACATGCCGATCGCGCACGCGCTGACCGCGGCGGAGGTGCCCGAGGTCGTCGAGCAGTTCGCGCAGGCCGCGCGCAACGCGCTCGCGGCGGGGCTCGACGGTGTCGAGGTCCACGGCGCGAACGGATACCTCGTGCACGAGTTCCTCTCGCCCGTCTCCAACGTGCGCGACGACGAGTACGGCGGATCGACCGCGAACCGCGCGCGCTTCGCGGTCGAGGTCACCCGGGCCGTAGCCGCTGCCGTGGGCGCCGACCGCACCGGCATCCGGCTCTCGCCGCAGCACAACATCCAGGGTGTGCTCGAGCACGACGACGCCGACGCCCGCGCGACCTACACGGCTGTCGCCGAGAGGCTCGCCCCCCTCGGGCTCGCGTTCGTCGATGTGCTCAGCGCCGACCCGACGGGCGAGCTCGTGCAGCACATCCGTCGCACGGCCGCCGCCCCCTTCATCCTCAACTCGGGCTTCGGATCTCCGACGACCCGCGAGGAGGCCGAGACCCTCGTGATCGCCGACTGGACGGATGCCGTCGCCGTCGGTCGCCCCGTGATCGCCAACCCCGATCTGGCGGCCCGGTGGGAGCAGCGGGCGGAGCTCAACGAGGCGCGCCCCGAGCTCTTCTACGGCTCGACCGCCGAGGGCTACATCGACTACCCGTTCCTCGACGAGGTGCCCGCCGGCGCGGTTTGAACGACCCCGGACCCGAACCCGAGCGTCGCATCCATCGCCTCGTCGAAGCGGCGACGCGCGTCCTCGATGCGCGGCATATGCTCCTGCGCCCACGCGAGGATGACGTCGACGGGCGGGCGCAGGGTCTTGCCGAGCGCTGTGACCCGGTACTCCACGGCGACCGGCCGGGTGCTGAGTACGACGCGTTCCACGATGCCGTTGCGCTCGAGCCGCCGCAGAGTCGCGGTCAGCGACTTCTGCGTGACGGCGGGGATCGCGCGCCTGAGGGTGCTGAACCGGGCGGGCGCGTCGCACAGCTCGTTCAGCACCGCGAGCGACCACCTGTCGAGTACCTGGTCGAGCAGGTCGCGATGCGGGGCCGCGATCTCGAATCGGTCTGCGTCGGCGGGGGTGGTATCGGTCACGCTACCCAGTCTCGTTGAAGTGACTTCCGAGCACCAGGTATCCATGAGATACCAATAACGATGCAAGGAGCTTCACCATGACCGTTCACCTGTCGTCGCCCGACTCGCTGATGCAGGCCGTTCCGTACCACCACGTCGCCGTTGCCACCGGCGCGCGCCAGGTCCACGTCGCCGGCCAGATCGCCCGAACCGCCGACGGCAGGTCGGTGGCTCCCGGCGATCTCACCGGTCAGGTCGCGCACGCCCTCCGCAACACCCACGCCGCGCTGGAGAGCGCCGGCGCGGGGTTCGCCGATGTGGTCCGCTTGGCCTTCTACGTCACGGGGTGGGCGCCCGACCGCATCGCCGACTTCATGGCGGGCGTCCACGATGTGGCCGCGGAGATCGGGCTGCCCACACCGATGCCGCCGGCCTCGCTCATCGGGGTGGACTACCTCTTCGAGCCCGACGTCCTCGTCGAGGTGGAGGCGACCGCGGTCCTCGATTGACTCCCGGCGGCCGATCCGGGCTCAGCTCTGGAAGACGGGCAGCTGCGACGCGAGGCCGAGCAGCAGGCCGAAGAACATGAGCAGGATGATGCCGCGACGGGTCGACCCGCGATTGGTGCCGTCGGTGCCGATCTGCTGGTTGCGCACGAAGATGATCAGCGCGATCAGCAGGATCGCGAGACCGGTGAGCGCGAGGACGATCGACATCAGTCGTCGTCCCCGTCGCGGCGCCGCCGGACGAACTGCACGATGACGACCACGAGGGTCGTCGTGAGCATGAGCGCGACGCTGATCAGCAGGAGGTTCTGCTCGAACTCGTTCACAGGATGCCCGGATCCTCGGTCTCGTACGGCTCCGTCTCGAGCAGATCGGCGACGGAGTCGAGGATCTCGTCGGGGCGGAACGGGTACCGCTCGATCTCGGCGTCGTCCGAGATGCCGGTGCGCACGAGCACGGTGTGCAGACCCGCTTCGATGCCCGCCACGACGTCGGTGTCCATGCGGTCGCCGATCATGCCGGTGTTCTCGGAGTGCGCTCCGATGCGGTTCATCGCCGAACGGAACATCATGGGGTTCGGCTTGCCGACGACGTACGGGCTCTTCCCGGTCGCGTGCGAGATGAGGGCCGCGAACGAACCGGTCGCCGGAACGACGCCCTCCGGGGTGGGGCCCGTGGCATCCGGGTTGGTGATGATGAACCGCGCGCCGGCGTTGATGAACCGGATCGCCTTCGTGATGGCGTCGAAGGAGTAGTTGCGCGTCTCGCCCACCACGACGTAGTCGGGGTCGGTCTCGGTCATGATGTAGCCGGCCTCGTGGAGGGCGGTGGTGAGGCCCGCCTCGCCGATCACGAACGCCGAGCCGCCCGGATGCTGCGAACGCAGGAAGTCCGCCGTCGCGAGCGCCGACGTCCAGATACGGTCCTCCGGCACCTCCAGCCCCGACCGCGCGAGACGCGCGCTGAGGTCTCGGGGCGTGAAGAAGGGGTTGTTGGTCAGCACGAGGAACGGCGTGCCCGTCTCGCGCCACTGCGCGAGCAGTTCCGCCGCCCCCGGGATGGGGTGGTTCTCGTGGACGAGAACGCCGTCCATGTCCGTGAGCCAGCACTCGATATCGGCGCGTGTCCGCATGGCCCCAGCCTAGCTGTGGCGATCCGGCCGTAGTCTTCACTCGTGGCCCACGACGACTGGAATCCCCGCAAGCTGCCCGACCTGTCGGGCAAGCGGTATCTCGTCACGGGCTCCAACGCGGGACTCGGGTATTTCGCCAGTCTGCAGCTCGCTTCGGCCGGGGCCCACGTCATCATGACCGGCCGCAGCCCGCAGCGGCTCGCGACGGCGCGCGCCTCGGTCGTGCGAGCCCTGCCCGACGGGGTGGGATCGGTCGAGACGCTGCTGCTCGATACGAGCAACCTGGGCTCCGTGCGGGCAGCGGCGGCGACCGCTCGCGGCCGAAAGCCCCTCCACGGCCTGCTCCTGAACGCCGGGGTGGTGCATCCGCCGCGTCAGCGCCGCACGACCCCCGACGGTCACGAGCTGGTGTTCGCCACCAACGTCCTCGGCCACTACGCGCTCGCGGGGGAGCTGCTCATCGCGCTCGCCGCCGGCCGCGGCCGCATGGTCTGGGTCGGCTCGGTGTCGACATCGATCTGGAAGTACGACCCGACCGACATCGAGCTCGAGAGCGACTACTCGCCCTGGCGCGCATACGTGCAGTCGAAGGTCGCCACGACCTCACTCGGCCTCGAGGCCGACGAGCGCCTGCGGGCGGCGAGCGTGCCGGTCTCGAGCCTGGTCGCCCACCCCGGCTATTCCACGAGCGGGCGCACCCGCGGCATCGCCGGCATCAACGAGCCGTCGCGGATGACGCGTTTCACCGACAACCTGCAGGTCGCCGTGACGCAGTCCAAGGAACGGGGGGCGTGGGCGCTCGTGCGCGCTCTCGTCGACCCGGATGCCGCGGGCGGCGAGTATTACGGGCCGGCCGGTGTGCTCCGGGGCGAGCCGCGCGTCGCGACGCCCGCGGCGATCACGCGCGATCCGGACATCGCCGCGCGCCTGTGGTCGTACTGCGAGCACACGACGCGCACGCCGTGGCCGTATCTGAAGGCGAGCCGGACGCGCGCGAAGAGCTGATCGCGCTCAGGCGGTGACCCAGATGGCCGCGGCGGCACCGGGTGGCAGCACGACGGAACCGCCGCCGTCGAGCCGCACGCTGTCGCGTCCGCTGACCGTCAGGGTGTGGCCCACGTCGACGCCGTGGCCCTCGAGCGTGCGCAACAGGGCGGGATCACGGTCGCTCACGCGAAGGATGCGGCCCTCGTGGCCGATCGCCGCTTCGGCGAGCAGCACGAACGGTTCGCGATGGACCTCGCCGTCGGCGTCCGGGATCGCGTCGCCGTGCGGATCGAACCGGGGATCGCCGAGCCGTTCGGCGATGCCCGAGAGCAGTCGGTCGCTGATGGTGTGCTCGAGCACCTCGGCCTCGTCGTGGACCTCGTCCCAGGCGTAGCCGAACTCGCGGACGAGCCAGGTCTCGATGAGGCGGTGACGCCGGATGATGGATGCCGCACGCCGCCGGCCGGCTTCGGTCAGGGCCACCGGTCCGTACGGGCGATGCGACACGAGGTCCTGAGCGGCGAGCTTGCGGACCATCTCCGTGACCGTCGACGGCGCGAGCCCGAGCGTCGCCGCGAGCTGCGAGGGGGTGATCGGCGCCGGCTGCCACTCGGTGTGGTGGTAGATCGTCTTCAGGTAGTCGTCGACGGCGGGGGAGGGCACACTCCAGATTATCCGCGGCGGCGGGATAGCCTGTCCCGGTGACCCGCCCCGACCCCGCCGACGCGAGCGGCGACCGCGACGGCGTCGACGCGGAACCGCAGCTGCCGGTCGGCGTGGGGCCGTGGCCGGGCGGTCCGGACGCGTGGCCTGACGACCCCCGGTACGACCCGCAGCTGCTGGCCGACGGTGACCGCCGGAACGTCGTCGACCACTACCGCTATTGGCGGCTCGAGGCAATCGTGGCCGACCTCGACGAGCACCGGCATCCCTTCCACGTCGCGATCGAGAACTGGCAGCACGACATGAACATCGGCTCGATCGTGCGCAGCGCGAACGCCTTCGGCGCGGCGGAGGTCCACATCGTGGGACGGCGGCGGTGGAACCGCCGGGGCGCGATGGTGACCGATCGCTACCAGCACGTCCGCCACCACGAGGATGTGGCCTCCTTCGCGGCGTGGGCACGTGAGAATGACCTCCCGATCGTCGCGGTCGACAACGTCCCGGGGTCGGTTCCGGTGGACCGCGCCGACCTGCCCGAGCGGGCCGTCCTGATGTTCGGTCAGGAGGGGCCGGGGCTGTCGCCCGAGGCCGTGGCTGCGGCATCCGTCGTCGTCGAGATCACGCAGTACGGCTCGACGCGTTCCATCAACGCATCGGCCGCGGGCGCCGTGGTCATGTACGAGTGGTGCCGTCGCTGGGCTCGATGAGGACCGACCGGCGAGAGGTCACCGCTCCGGGTGGCGGTCCGGGGTGACGGCGTAGACGAACAGACCCGTCGCCGACGCGCTGAGTTCGACCGTCGCGTCGGCCGGGACATCCCGGATGCCGTGCGGCTCGGCGTTGCCGTCGACGGCGGCGCACGGCACCTTTCCGCTCTCGATGGTCGTGCCGTCGGCTGTGACGGTGTAGGCCAGCTCGCTTCCCGATCCGGTGACGCAGGCGATCGTCACGACGGCGGGCGCTTCGCCGGCGGTGACGGAGATGATCGGCTCTCTGCCGGGCTCGAGAACACCGGCCTCGCGCTGGGTCCAGGACGCCCCGCCGAGCCCGTTCTCGGGGATGACGGTGTCAGCCCACTGCCGGGCGTCGTCGGCGGTGGGGCGGGGCAGCGTCCGGGGGTCGTCGGAGCGCGTCGGGATCTCGACCGGCGCTGTCTCCTGCGCGCAGCCGGAGGCGAGCATCCCGACCACGAGCACGGCGGCACCGGCGGCGGCGGCAGAGGTGAGCTTCGGCATGCCGCCACGCTAAGCGCGGAATCTGAGGTTCGCACGTGAATGGGGTTTCGACCCGATCACAGTTCGGCTTCGCGTCTCCGGGGTTCAGACGGCGATGCGCAGCCACGCGCCGCGCCGCACGCGCCACCCCAGCGTGACCAGCCGGGCGATCATGTAGACGCCGAAGAACGCCACCGCGAGCCAGGCGAGGCCTGCCGCGCCGCCCGGATGCAGCGCTCCGATCACCAGGAGAGCGGGGATGAAGGGGATGAGGTTCAGGCCTCCGGCGATCGCGAGATAGCGCGCGTCGCCGGCGCCCATCAGCACCCCGTCGAGGACGAAGACGATGCCGCAGACGGGCTGCGCGATCGCGAGGACGAGGAGCGCCGGCTGGATCAGGGCGGCCACGGCCGGGTCGCCGGTGAACAGCAACCCGATGACCCCCGACGTCGCGGCGATGACGCCCCCGACGAGTACGCCGAACCAGGCGCCCCAGGCGACGGTGCGACCGAGGACGCGCTGGACGAAGGCCTCGTCGCCGGCACCCAGGCCACGCCCGATGAGCGCCTGCGCGGCGATCGCGAGCGCGTCGAGCGCGAAGGCCGCGGTGGAGAAGATCGTGAAGGCGACCTGCCAGCCGGCGAGTTCGCTCGTGCCCAGGCCGGTCGCGACGGCGACGGTCGCGAGCAGCGCCGCGCGCAGCGAGACCGTCCGGAGGAACAGCCAGCCGCCGAGACGCGCCGACCCGCGCATGCCGTCGGCGCGGGGCCGGAGCGACGCCGAGTGCCGGCGAGCGAGGCGGCCGATCACGACCACGTAGGCTCCGACCATGCCCCACTGGGCGATCACGGTGCCCATCGCCGACCCGGCGATGCCCCAGCCGAACCCGTAGATGAAGAGGACGTTCAGCACCGCGTTGGCGCCGAAGCCGAGGCCGGCGATCCACAGCGGGGTGACGGTGTCCTGCATGCCGCGCAGCAGCCCGGTCGCGGCGAAGACGATGAGCATCGCCGGAAGACCCCACATCGACAGGCGGAGGTAGGTCTCGGCATCCGTCGCGACGGCCTCGCCGGCTCCGAACATGCCGACCAGCAGCGGCGTGGCGAGCGAGCCCGCGGCCGCGAGCACGGCGCCGAGGCCGAGCGCGAGCCACAGCCCGTCGATCCCCGCGCTGACGGCGCTGGTCGAATCGCCCGCTCCGAAGCGACGGGCCACCGCCGGGGTCGTGGCGTAGGCGAGGAACACCATCAGCCCCACGATCGTCTGCAGCACCGCGCCGGCGATGCCGAGCGCCGCGAGCGGCACGACGCCGAGGTGGCCGATGAGCGCGGCGTCGACGATGAGGAACATCGGCTCGGCGATGAGGGCGCCGAGGGCGGGAACGGCCAGCCGCAGGATCTCGCGGTTGAGCGTGGGCGCCATGACTCGAGCCTAGAGGCGTGACGCCGGCGGACCCGCCTTTGCACGACCGCCGGGTCGCTGTCGAGCGCGCGGAACGCCACCGCAACGACGGTTACCGTTGATCATCGACCGAGGGAGAGGACGCCGGATGCGGCTGCTCGAACGCCTGGCGATTGCGCGCCTGCACGCTCGGCTGCCGACGTGGGTCCGCGTCGTCGTGGCCGCCGCGGCCGTCGTGCTCGGCGTCGTCATCGTCATCCGTCCGACGACGGCTCTCGACGTCCTCGCCTGGTTGATCGGCGGCGGAATGGCGCTGACAGGCCTCCTCGAGCTCACCGGGCGCGAGGGCGAGGCGCACCGCCCGCGCTGGCGCACGGCAACGGGGGTCGCCTGGCTTCTCGGCGGCGCGATCGTCCTCCTCGCGCCGGGACTGACGGTGCGTGTCGTCGCGGTCGTCGTCGGCATCCTTCTCCTCGGTGGCGGCATCCTCGGCGTCATCGCGGCCTTCGGGCGTGGCCGTACCTGGGACGCGCGCATCGCCGACGCCGCTTTCGGCGCGTCGGGCGTCATCTTCGGCGCGCTCGCACTGTTCTGGCCCGACATCACCCTGCTCGTGACCGCCGTCGTCTTCGGCGCCCGGCTGATCATGAGCGGCGTCGTCGACCTCTGGACGCGGCTCCGCCGCCGTCGCGACGACCGCGTGGCCGAACGCGTGGGGCCGGACGGCAGGCCCCGCCGGCGCTGGGGACGGACGGTGGTCGCCATCGCCTCCGTCGCGCTGGCCGTGACCACGACGATCGTGACAGCGCCGTTGCGCGACGGCTCGACCGTCGTCGACGACTTCTATGCGGCGCCGCGTGACCTGCCCGACGAGCCCGGGCGTCTCGTGCGGGCGGAGCCGTTCGACGCCGGCATCCCGGCCAGCGCGGAAGGGTGGCGGATCCTCTACACGACGACCGGCGTCGACGGAGATGTCCGCGTCGCGAGCGCCATCGTCGCGGTGCCGCGCGAGGGCGACGGGCAATGGCCGGTGATCGACTGGAACCACGGGACCACCGGGTTCGCGCAGCACTGCGCCCCCTCGCTGCAGCCGCGCGGACTGTGGTCGGGCGCTTTCTACATGCTGCCGCGAGCCATCAAAGAGGGCTGGGCCGTCGTCGGCACCGACTACATCGGACTCGGCACCGAGGGGCCGCATCCCTATCTCGTCGGGCTGCCGAGCGCCCACGCCTCGCTCGACGCCGTTCGGGCTGCGCGCGAGCTCGAGGAGGCCGACCTCGGCGCCCGCACCGTCGTGTGGGGGCATTCGCAGGGCGGTGCGGCGGCGCTGTGGACGGGCGCGGTCGCCCGTGAGTACGCTCCCGAGGTCTGGGTGCAGGGCGTCGCCGCCCTCGCGCCGGCGAGCGACCCCGCAGCTCTCGTGCAGGGCATCTCGAGTGTCACCGGCGGCAGCATCTTCGCGTCCTACGCCTTCGCCTCGTTCTCGTCGATCTATCCCGAGATCGAGTACCGCGACTATGTGCGTCCCGGCGCGGAGACCGTGCTGCGGCAGATGTCGGAGCGGTGCCTGTCCGACCCGACGATCGTGCTCTCCGTCGCCGCGGCTCTCGGGATGAGCCGCGACCCGGCGCTGTTCTCGCGGTCGCCGGCATCCGGAGTGCTCGGGCGGCACCTGCGCGAGAACACGGCGCCGCTGCGCTCCACCGCGCCCGTGCTGCTGGCGCACGGCGGGGCCGACAGCGTCATCCCGGTGCAGACCCAGGCCGCATTCGTCGACCGCATGTGCGCGGCCGGTCAGGACGTCGACTTCCGCACGTACGCGGGGTTCGAGCATGCGGGGGTCGTCGAGCGACCGTCGCCCCTCATCGACGAGCTGTTCGACTGGACGAGGGATCGTTTCGCCGGCATCCCGGTTGCCGAGGGGTGTACCACCACGGAACGCTGAATGGTCTCAGAAGTTCGTGTCGTCCGGTCGGCCTAGCATGGGTGCCATGACCGACCCCGTCCTTCCCTCCGGCATCGACATCGCCGAGCTGAGTCCCGAGATCCGACCGCAGGACGACCTGTTCCGGCACGTCAACGGCAGCTGGCTCGAGCGCACCGAGATCCCCGACGACAAGGCCCGCTGGGGATCGTTCCACGTCATCGCCGAGCAGGCCGAGAGCGACGTCCGCGCCATCATCGACGAGGCGACGACCGCCGAGCCGGGCACGGTGCAGCGGAAGATCGGCGACCTGTTCACGAGCTTCATGGACACGGCTCGCATCGACGAGCTCGGTGCCGAGCCGCTCCGACCGCAGCTGGCGCGCGTCGACGCGGTCGACTCGATCCCGGCGCTGCTGCGCACCGTCGGCGAGCTCGAGCGCGAGGGCATCGGCGGCATGATCGGTACCTTCATCGAGCCCGACCCGGGCAATCCCGAGCGCTACGTCGTGTTCTTCGTGCAGGGCGGGCTGTCGCTCCCCGACGAGAGCTACTACCGCCTCGACGGCTTCGCCGCGACGCGCACGGCGTTCCGCGGATACGCCGAGCGCATGCTCGAGCTCGCCGGGGTCGCAGATGCCGCGGAGCAGGCCGAGCGCATCGCACGGCTCGAGACGGAGCTCGCCGCGCACCATTGGGACAACGTGCGAAACCGTGACGCCGTCGCGACCTACAACCTGCACACGTGGGACGAGGTGACGGCCCTCGCCGGCGTCGACCTCGACCCGTGGCTGGAGGGGCTCGCGCCGCGGCACCGTGACGGTTTCGCCGAGATCAACGTCAATCAGCCGAGCTTCCTCTCCGGGCTCGGCACGCTCTTGACCGACGAGCACCTCGAGGACTGGAAGGCCTGGCTGCGTTTGCAGGTCGTTCGCGCCTCGGCGCCGTTCCTGCCCGACGCTTTCGTCGCCGAGAACTTCGACTTCTACGGCACCCAGCTCACCGGCGTGCCCGTCAACCGCGAGCGCTGGAAGCGCGGCGTGAGCATCGTGCAGGCGGCGCTCGGCGAGGCTGTCGGCGAGATCTACGTCGAGCGGCATTTCCCGCCGCAGGCCAAAGTCGAGATGGATGCCCTCGTCGACAACCTCATCGAGGCGTACCGGCAGTCGATCACGGGGCTCGAGTGGATGACGCCGGCCACCCGCGAGCGCGCGCTCGAGAAGCTCGCCGCCTTCACTCCGAAGATCGGCTACCCCGACCGCTGGAAGGACTATTCCGCGCTCGAGATCGACCCCACCGACCTCCTGGGCAACGTGCTGCGTTCCACCGAGTGGGAGTACGAGCGTCAGCTGGCGAAGCTCGGTCAGCCGATCGACCGCGACGAGTGGCACATGACGCCGCAGACGGTCAACGCGTACTACAACCCGCTGATGAACGAGATCGTGTTCCCCGCGGCGATCCTGCAGCTGCCCTTCTTCTCGTCCGAGCGCGATGCCGCGGCGAACTACGGCGGCATCGGGGCGGTCATCGGTCACGAGATCGGGCACGGGTTCGACGACCAGGGCAGCGCCTACGACGGCACCGGCGCGCTCAACGACTGGTGGACCGACGCTGATCGTGCTGCCTTCGAGGAGCGCACGGGCGCCCTGATCGAGCAGTACAACGCCCTCGTGCCGCGGGGCCTCGGCGACGAGCACACCGTGAACGGGGCGCTGACCATCGGGGAGAACATCGGCGACCTCGGTGGCCTCGGCATCGCCCTCAAGGCCTACCGGCTCCACCTCGCCGCGACGATGTCGCCGGAGGAGCTGGCCGAAGCGCCCGACGGTCCCGTGATCGACGGCTTCACGGGTGTGCAGCGGCTGCTCCTGAGCTGGGGTCAGATCTGGCAGCAGAAGGGCCGCGACGCCGAGACCATTCGACTGCTCACGATCGACCCTCACGCTCCGAACGAGTTCCGTTGCAACCAGATCGTCCGTAACATCGATGCGTTCTACGACGCATTCGGCGTCACCGAGGGAGACGAGCTGTGGCTCGCCCCAGATCGCCGCGTCACGATCTGGTGATCACCCGAACCGAATCGCTCAGACTGACTCCGACGGAGACGAGAACATGACGGTGGATGGATCCGAGTCCTCCTCCGGGACCGCCCGCTCGCGCGCGGAGCGACGGGGCGCCGCGCGTCCGCGACGTCGCTCGAGCGTGCCGCGCCGGGGGTTCGCGTCGACCGAGAAGGCGCTCGACACGCTGGCGGCTTCAGGAGCACGGGTGTCCGTGCGGGTCAGCGACCTCGACCGCGGCACACCGGTGCTCGCGGGCGACGACTTCGTCACGCTGCCCGTCGCGGGGATGGGGATCGTCCCGCTGCTGATCGAGGTGGCCACGCGGTTCGACGCCGGGACCCTCGACCCGCTCGAGATCGTCGATCGTTCGACAGTGGGCGACGTCGCCGTCGCGGGACTCTGGCGACACCTCGTGGCACCGGCCCTCCCGCTCGGCGACCTCGCCGTGCTCGCGGCTTCGACGGGCGACGCCCTCGCGGCCAACGCCCTGCTCGAGCGGGTCGGTCTCGATGCGGTGCGCGCCCGGATCGGGAGCCTGGGGATGCCGCGCACGGCGTTGCTCGACCGGTTCCGTGACACCCGTGGGCCCGACGATGCCCCGCACTACGCGCTCGGCACGGCACGCGAGCTCGCCGCGATGTTCGCGGCCCTCGTCAACACCGACGTCGTCTCGCCCGGCGTCAGCGCCCAGGTGTCGGAGTGGCTGAGCCTGAACCACGACCTGTCGCTCGTCGGCTCGGTGACGGGACTCGACCCCTTCGCGCACGACGACGACAAGCACGAGCTGCTGTTCGTGAACAAGACCGGCCGCGCCGACGGCATCCGCGCCGAGGCCGGCGTGCTCGCCGGCCCCCGTGCCGGGGTGTCGTACGCGCTCCTGGTCGGGTTCGACGACCTGTCGATGAGCGACCGCCTGCGCGCTCATGAGGCGTTCCGCGCGTTCGGGCTCGATCTCATGGAGTACGTCTTCTGATCCGATCCCGCTGTTCGCTTGACTCTCACACCGTGTCAGGCTGTCGAGTGGGATCACCATGTTGAGTATCGGAGAGTTCGCCCGGCTGGCCGGCGTGTCGGTGCGGATGCTGCGCCATTACGACCAACTCGGTCTGCTGCATCCGCATCGCGTCGATCCGGCCTCGGGCTACCGCTCATACTCCGCGTCGCAGCTCGATCGAGCCAACCGGCTGATCGCGCTGAAGGACCTCGGCTTCACCCTCGAACAGGTCGGCCGGCTGCTCGACCACGGTATGTCGTCGGCATCGGTGGCCGCGCTCCTGCGGGAGCGGAGGGCTGAGCTGAGCGGTCAGATCACCGCGGACGTACAGCGGCTGCACGAGGTCGAGGCGAGGCTCCGATCGATCGAGAAGGAGATACCCGTGTCCACATTCATCGAGACCGCACTGCCCGAGCTGACTCTGACTCAGCTGTCGGTCCGCATCGACGAGATGGCGCAGATCGAAGACGAGATCAGCGTCATGTTCCAACGCGTGAACGACAGCATCGATGCCGCCGGTGCGCGACGGCTGGGCCCCGGCGTCGCGGTCTACATGACAACAGGCGACGGCATGATCGCCGCCGCGGCTGAGCAGATCGGTGACGCTCCGGTGCCCGACGGCCTCGAGCGGGCGGTCGTCTCGGCCGAACCGCGAGCGCTCACCCTTCGCTACGAGGCCGACGATCTCGCTGGCATCCAGAGCGCGTGGCAGGCGCTGGTCGCCGAGGCGGAGCGGCGCGGACTGCGATCCGACGGCGCGTGCCGCGAGATCTACCTGCAGACGCCCTGTGACGGCGACCGATGGGTCATCGACCTGCAGCAGCCCGTGTCCTGAGCGCCGGTGCGGGCAGCGCTAGCCTGGGGGAGTGAGTTTGCTGGATCCCCGAGAAGCCGCACGACGTGAACAGGCCAAGTATCGGGGGACCACCTCCGCCTGGGCCGCGAGCCTGATCTGGGGCATCCTGTCGGTCGCCGCTGCGGCGGTCGTCGGGTTCGCTATCGGCGGCATCTTCGAGCAGCTCCGGGTCGTGAACATCAACAGTGTGTTCGGCACGCGCGACACCGGCGTCCCCATGGCTGCGCGCGGGTGGGGCCTGCCCGTCGGCATCCTTCTGCTGATCGTCTGCATCGGCCAGTACGGCAAGTGGAACCACCGGTTCAGCGCCCGCGAGAAGGGCTACGCGGCGATCGGCCCGCTCACGATGATCCTGGCCGGGCTGGCGATCGGCACGTGGATCGCGACGACGATGTGGATCGAGCCCGACGCCGTCGGCGTCGCCGTCGACCCGACATTCGGCGGCAACGAGACCTGGGGTGTCGGCGAGTGGATCCTGTACGCCGGACAATGGTGGCTGCCCGGGCTCTTCACGCTCCTCGCCGTGCTGAGCTACATCGCGCGGGTGCGCTCCCTCGCGACGCGCCGCCGCAACAACGCGGTCATCTCGCGCCTCCTGGCCTCCGGCTCGCGCGTCGACGCGGAGATCGTCGAGGCACCCCTTCCCGCGCATGACGCGTCGCGGATGGCCGCGTCGCTGGTGGCGAAGTTCACCGACGCCGTGGGCACGGATCGTTGGGTCACGACCATGGTGCTCATCGCGCCGCGCGAGGTGCCGGCGATCGGTGACACGCGTCCGCTCGTATTCGATCCCGCCGATCCCGGCGACACGACGCGCATCTTCCTGTCGCCGACCGGCGCGACGGGCCCCGACGACTTCGAGCCGGTGCAGCCCGCGAGCTGAGACCCGGCCCGCGAGCTCGCGCGGCCCGCGGTCAGAAGACGATCGTGTGGTTGCCGTGTCGGATGACGCGGTCCTGCGCGTGCCACAGCACCGCCCGCGAGAGCACCTGACGCTCGACGTCGGCGCCGCGGCGGGCGAGCTCGGCCGCCGTCTCGGCGTGGGTGACCCGGATCGTGTCCTGCTCGATGATCGGCCCCTCATCGAGGTCGGTCGTGACGTAGTGGCTCGTCGCGCCGATGAGCTTGACGCCGCGTTCCTTGGCCTTCTTGTAGGGCTCGGCGCCGATGAAGGCGGGGAGGAACGAGTGGTGGATGTTGATGACGGGCACGCCGAGCTTCTCGAGGAAGTCCGACGACAGGATCTGCATGTAGCGGGCCAGGACGACGAAGTCGACGTTGCCGACGAGCAGCTTCAGGATCTCGGCCTCGGACGCCGACTTGTCGGGGCCGGGCGTCGACGGGACGTGGAAGAACGGGACGTTGAACGAGCGGACGTCCTCGGCCGAGGTGGTGTGGTTCGACACGACCATCGGTACCGTCACGGGCAGATCGCCGCGGCGGTGGCGCCACAGCAGGTCGAGCAGGCAGTGGTCCTGCTTCGACGACAGGATTGCCATGCGCTTAGGCACCGACTGGTCGGTCAGCGACCACTGCAGGTCGAACCCGGCGAGCGTCTCGCCGATCTCGGCTTCGATCGACGGGCGGTCGACGGCGAAGTTCGGGCGGTGGAAGACCACGCGGCAGAAGTAGGCGCCACCGGTCGGGTCGTCGGAGTACTGGTCGAACGCGACGATGTTGCCGCCCACGCGGGTGACCATCGCCGACAGGGCGGCGATGATGCCCGGCTGGTCCTGCCCGTGCACGATGAGGCAGGCGTGGGCGGGGTGGAGCGCAGTCGACGAATCGGTCATCCTTCGATTCTGCCCTGTCCCAGCCCCCGGTTCGGCACCCGGCTCAGTCGACGTCGAGGTAGTCCTCGATGACGAAGGCGGCCTCGCCGGCGTGCGTCGCCGGGAAGAGGTGCCCGCCACCCTCAAGGGTCACGAGGCTGACGAGGCCGGGAGCGGCGGCCTGCAGGCGCTCGCCGTTCGCGGGCGGCAGCACCTCGTCGTCGGCGCCCTGGATGAGCATGACCGGAACCGTCGGGGCGAGCGCGCGCCACTCCTCGGCCGACACGGATGCCGCGGCCGCCGCCTGCAGCGGCTCGAGGTCGGTGCGGGGCTCGTCGCCCTCGGCGCCGAGCAGCAGCACGCCGTCGACGCGGTCGGTGTGGTCGATCGAGACGGTGCGCGCGACGGCGCCGCCGAAGGCGTGACCGCCGACCCAGGCGTCGCCGAGTCCGACGTGGTCCATGACGTCGACGACATCCTGTGCCAGGTCGTGCAGCGTGACGCCCTCGGTCTGCGCCGTGCGGTAGCCGACCCGCAGGATGCGGAAGTCCTCCTCGGCCAGCACGTGGGCGAGCGTTCCGAGCGCCGCGACGTTGCTGTAGCCCGGGATCAGCACCAGGACCGGCTCGCTGCCGGCATCCTCGACGTAGGGGATGGCGCGGCCCTCGGGCTCGAAGATCTGCGGCTGTGTGTCGGTCATGGCTCCCTCTCGCGGTGTCCTGCGACCATTCACGCTAGCCGAATCAGCTGGGCGCCCGCGGTCGCGGGTGCATCGCGGCCCGACAGCCCGCGGGGGTGGCTCACCAGACGATGCCGCCGCCGAGCGAGATGCCGCCCCAGGTGAGCAGCACGAAGATGCCCGCGAAGACGACCGGAGCGATACCCGCGCCGCTGCGCGCGAGGCCCTTGAGCAGGGCGATCACCACCAGCACGGCGGCCACGAGCGAGAGACCGCCCCCGAGCACGAAGCCGATGAACAGCGGGATCGGCATGAGGATGAGCCCGAGGAGGCCGACCCAGAAGGCGGCCCAGGCGGTGGGGTTGGAACGACGCGCGACGGAAGAGGACATGTGTCCATCCTCTCGCGTGTGTCAGCGGACGTCGCGCATGAGAGCGAGCACGGGCTTGCGGGCCGCTGCGAGCGCGAGGCCGAGGACGATCGCGATGGCGGCGAGGATCGAGAAGTAGGGCACCTCGTTCTCGGGATTGTAGAGCGGCGCGAGCAGTCCCGAGATCGCCGTTCCCAGCGAGACCGAGAGGAAGAACAGCGCGACCATCTGCGTCTGGAACCTCGCCGGCGCGAGCTTCGTCGCGGCCGACAGCCCGACGGGCGAGATCAGCAGCTCGGCGACGGTGAAGACGAACAGGATGCCGACGATGCCGAGCAGCGGGGTCGCGGCCGGGCCGCCGCCGGCGAATGGCAGGAACAGCAGGAACGCCAGTCCCATGACGATGACGCCCGCGGCGAATTTGATCGGCGTCGAGGGCTGACGTGTTCCGAGCTTCGTCCACAGGGCCGCGAAGACCCCCGAGAGGATGATGATGAACACGGGGTTGATGGAATTGACCCAGTCCGGCGGCATCTCCCACCCGAGGACGTTCCGGTCCAGCCGCTTCTCGGCGTAGATCGGGATGACGGTGAACTGCTGCTGATACAGCGACCAGAAGGCGACGCTGACGATGAAGAGCGGGATGAAGCCGTACACGCGCGACCGCTCGGTCGAGGTGATCCGAGAGCTCGAGATGATCACGGTGAAGTACGCGAGGGTCGCGGCGATGACGACGATGACGACGACGAGCGACAGGTTGTCGGCCCGGATGACGCCGAGGGTGATCAGGAGCGCGATAGCCGCGACGGCTGCGACCGCGATGCCGATGACCAGCGGGTAGCGCGACCGGGGCAGCGGGTTGGGAACGCGACGTGCGGCCTCGGGCAGCGACCGGCGTCCGATCGCGTACTGGATCAGGCCGATGGTCATGCCGACCGCCGCGGCTCCGAACGCCCAGTGGAAACCGAGGCTCGTGCGCAGGAAGCCGGTGAGCAGCGGCCCCGCGAAGGCGCCGAGGTTGATGCCGAGGTAGAACAGCGAGAATCCGGCGTCGCGGCGGGGGTCGTGCTCCGAGTAGAGGGATCCGACGACCGCCGTGGCGTTCGCCTTCAGCCCGCCCGAGCCGAGCGCGACCAGCACGAGTCCGACCGCGACAGACAGCAGCCCCGGGAGCACGGCGAGCGCGACGTGGCCCGCGACGATGATGATCGCGCTGAAGAAGAGCACGCGCTCGGAGCCGAGCAGGCGATCGGCGATCCAGGCTCCGAGGATCGTGGAGAGGTAGACCGCTCCGCCGTAGGCGCCGACGATGCCGACGGCTGTGGCCTCGGGCAGGCCCGCCCCGCCCTCCGAGACCGAGAAGTAGAGGTAGTAGACCAGGACGATCTGCATGCCGTAGAAGCTGAACCGCTCCCACAGCTCGACACCGAAGATGTGTGTGAGCGCCCACGGCTGCCCGAAGAAGCGGCGGTCGTTCCGGCTGTCGTCGGGGGAGCGGGGGCGGGATGCGGTGGTGTCTGCGTCCTCGTGGCTCATGGATGCCGACGATACGCCGCTCAGGGCAGCGACGGGCGCGACTCGTGCGGATCGCGGCGCTGCGGTATGCACAGCGCCACGGCCAGGGCGATCACGGCGGCGCCCAGGCCGAGGGCGAACGAGACCTGGAACGCGGCCGGTGTCGGCACGGCGACGCCGTCGCGCTCGATCGACAGGGCAGCCAGCACGGCGCCGACGAGAGCGGCCGCGGTGCTCGTCCCGAGGGAGCGGAAGAGGGCGTTCAGGCCGTTCGACGCGCCGGTCTCGGTCGGCGGGACCGAGCGCATGATGAGCATCGGCATGCCGGCGTAGCCGAATCCGATGCCCACGCCGATGAGGAGGTTCGCCACGAGCAGGTGCCAGACCTCGGAGGCCCACAGCAGCGAGAAGCCGTAGGCGAGGATCAGGGCTATCGAGCCGAGGACGAGCAGCAGGCGCGGCCCCACCGTTCGGGCCAGTCGCCCCGAGAACGGCGAGAGGATCATCATCACCAGACCCGCCGGCATGATGATGAGGCTCGCCTGCAGCAGCGTCAGTCCGAAGCCGCCGACCGTCTCGGAAAGCTCGAGCATCTGCGGGTACGACACGTTCGAGGCGAAGAGCGAGAAGCCGATCGCGACCGACGCGAGGTTCGTCAGCAGCACTGCCGGGCGGGCGGCGACGCGCAGGTCGAGCAACGGGTCGGCGATGCGCAGCTCGAACCGGCCCCACACCATCAGGACGAGGATGCCGCCGAGGCCGCACGCGAGGGTCGCCGCCGAGGTCCAGCCCCAAGTGTTCCCGCGCGAGACCGCGAGGAGCACTCCGGTCAGACCGACCGCGAGGCCGATCGCCCCGATGAGGTCGAAGCGCCCCGGCGTCCGCAGCACGCTCGGGGGAACGACGAGCACGACCAGCACGAGCACGATCGCGCCCAGGCTCGCCGACATCCAGAACAGCACGTGCCAGTCGCTCGTCTCGGTGATGAGCGCGCTCACGGGCATGCCGACGGCGCCCCCGACGCCGAGGGTCGCCGACATCAGTGCGATCGCCGCGTCGACGCGGTTCTCGTGCAGCACGTCGCGCATGATCGAGATCCCGAGCGGCACGACGCCGGTCACCGCACCCTGCAGCGCGCGCCCCACGATCACCCCGACGATGTCCGTGGACAGCGCCGCGACGACCGACCCGGCGATGAGCAGGCCGAGCAGTACGAGCACGATGCGGCGCTTGCCGTACATGTCGCCGAGGCGCCCCGCGATGGGGGTGAACACCGCGGCGGCGAGGAGGGTGGCGGTGACGACCCACGCCGTGTCTTCGCGGCTCGCGTCGAGCAGCTCGGGCAGTTTCGACTGAATGGGGACGACGAGGGTGAACATGAACGACGAGGCCAGTCCCGCGATCGCCAGCACCGTGACGATCGCGCCCTGTCGCGGCATCCGGGTGATTCGTCGTCGTCCGCTCTCACCCGATGCCATCCCTTCAGGCTATCCGCGGCGGCGTAGGGTGGGCTCATGAGCGAGAGCGTTCCCCCGACCCCAGCCGACGTGCCCGCGGGGATCGACATCCGCCCCCTCGAGACCGTCGCCGACATCTTCGCCGGCGCCGCGGTGCTGCGCGAGGTGTGGGGCGGCGACCGCGATTCGGTGCCCACGAACCTCATGCGCGCCCTCGCCTACTCCGGCAACTACGTGGTCGGACTCTTCGACGGCGACCGGGTCGTCGGTGCGTCGGTGGCGTTCTTCGCCGAGCCGGGTGCGCGGTCGATGCACTCGCACGTGACCGGTGTGCTGCCGGAGTACCAGCAGCAGGGACTTGGGCGCGTGCTCAAGCAGCACCAGCGCGCGTGGGCCTTCGCCCGTGAGGTCGGCACCATCACGTGGACGTTCGACCCGCTCTTCGCGCGCAACGCGCACTTCAACCTGCAGGTACTCGGAGCCCGCATCAGCGACTACCTCGTCGACCAGTACGGGCTCATGGACGACGGCATCAATCGCGGCGAGGTCACCGATCGGCTCATGGTGACGTGGCCGCTCGCGGCGCCGCCGCAGGAGCGTCCGTCCGACGACCGGATCGTCGCGACGATCGAGGTGCCCGCCGACATCCACGCCATCCGCGCCGCCTCTCCCGCGGACTCCGACGCCTGGCGCGACCGCGTGCGCGCGCAGTTCCTCGAGCACTTCGCGGCCGGGCTCACCGTCGGCGGCTTCGACGACGAGCGCGGCTACCTTCTCGTCCGGCCCTGACCCGCGCGGCGCGGCGTGGTTACTCCGCGCCGGCGTCGCGCCAGTCGTCGGACTCGAGGTGCGAGCCGGCCTGCGGGCCCATCTGCAGCATCCCGCCGTCGACGACCCACGTCGCACCGGTGACGTACGACGACGCCGGCGACGCCAGGAACGCGACGACCGCGGCGATCTCCTCGGGCTTGCCCGGGCGCGGGATCGGGATGCCGGGGCGGTGGGTCTTCTCGGCCTCGTCGCCCTCCATGTCGTTGATGGGGGTCGCGATCTCGCCGGGCGCGACCGAGTTGACGGTGATGTCGCGGGGGCCGAGCTCCTGCGCCATCGTCTTCACGAGGCCCTCGAGGCCGTGCTTCGAGGCGACGTAGGCGGCCGAGCCGACGCGCGGCTGCGAGCCGTGGACGCTCGTCACCGCGATGATGCGCCCGCCGTCACCGGCATCCGCCATGAGCTTCGCGGCGGTCTGCATTCCGAGGAAGGCGCCGTCGAGGTTGAGCGCGACGACCGTCCGCCACCCGTCGAGGTCGAGGTCGAGCACGGGCCCGCCGGTGCCGCCGCCGGCGTTGTTGACGAAGACGTCGAGGCCGCCGAGCTCCTCGGCGAGGTGCTCGATGACACCGGGGACCTCCTCGAACTCGGTCGCGTCGAACTGGGCGACGACTGCCTTGCGCCCCCGGGCCCGAACGCCCGCTGCGGTCTCGTTCGCGCCCTCCTCGTCGGAGTGCCAGGTGACCCCGACGTCCATCCCCGCGTCGGCGAGGGCGAGGGCGGTCGCACGGCCGATCCCCGAGTCGGAAGCGGTCACGATGGCACGGCGAGGAGTGAACGTCATGCCCCGACGCTACGAACCCCCGGCGCGGTGTCGCACCCGGTTGACAATCCCGCGCGGGAACTCCTCAGATCCCGGCGCCCGGAAACGACGAAGCCCCGTCATCACGCGAGAGGTGAGACGGGGCGTCGTCGGATCCGAGGAGTCAGCGCGGGGTCACTCCGCCGAGGTCTCCTCCGGAGCCGGAGCCGGAGCCGGAGCCGGAGCCGGCGCCGAAGCCGCGGCGGCGTCGTCCTCGCGCAGGCCCTGGGCGACACCGCGGCCGGTGGCCTGGCCCTGGATGATCTGGCGCAGGTCGATGCCGGTCGTGGCCTGCACGGCGTCGAAGGTGGCGCGCATGCTCGACGCGCTCTCGGAGGCGATGTGGCTCGATGCGCCGTCGCCGCCGAGCACCGTGATGGAGCCGACCTTGTCGAAGCCGCGGGCGAACTCGGTCATCAGCGGCACGAGGGCCTCGATCGCACGCTGGGCGAGCAGGGCCTCCTGGTTCTGGGCGATGGCGGCGGCCTCGGCCTCGATCGCCTCGGCGCGGGCCTCACCGGCCAGGCGCACGGCGTCGGCCTCGGCCTGGGCGCGCAGGCGCGTGGCCTCGGCCTCCTGGGCAGCGATCTGTGCGCGGGCCTCGGCGGCCTTGACCTCGGCGTACGCGTCGGCGTCTGCCTTGCGCTGGCGCTCGTAGAGCGAGGCGTCGGCGACCTTCTTGATGTCGGCGTCGAGCTGGGCCTGCCGGTTCTCGGCGGCCTGCAGCAGCACGTCCTGCTCGCGCTGCGCGCGGGCGAGAGCCTCGGCCTGCTCTGCCTCGGCGCGGGCGCGGCCGACCTCGGCGGAGGCGGCGGCGGAGTTCTTGTCGTACGCGGTCTGCTCGATGAGGTTCGCCTCGTCGGTCGCGAGCTGACGCGCCTTGACCTCGCGGGCGGCGTTGATGCGGGCGACCTCGGCCTCGCGGCGAACGCGCTCGACCTCGGTCGCGCCGAGGGCGTCGATGTAGCCGTTCTTGTCGGTGATGCCCTGGATCTGGAACGAGTCGAGGATGAGGCCCTGGGCCAGCAGGTCGCTCTTGATGCCCTCGGCGATCTGGTCCGACAGTTTCTGGCGGTCCTTCATGAGCTGCTCGACGGTCAGCGTTGCGACGACGCCGCGGAGCGCGCCCTCGAGCTGTTCGGTCGTGAACTGCTCGATCGCGCCGTCCTGCGACAGGAAGCGCTCGGCGGCACGACGCACGAACTCGGGGTCCGAGCCGATCTTCACGAGGGCCACGCCTGCCACCGACACGGTGACGCCGTTGGATGCCTGAGCCGTGGGCTCCATCTTGATCTGACGTGCGCGCAGCGAGATCATCTCGGCGCGCTGGGTCAGCGGGTTGACGAGGGCGCCGCCGCCGGTGATCACCGAGATGCGCGAGGAGTCTCCCGCCGCGTTCTTCTGGCTGCGACCGACGACGACGAGCGCCTGGTCGGCCTTGGCGACCTTGTACCAGGCCCGCACCATGATCAGCAGGAAGATCAGAAGGATGATGACGGCGATCACGGCGATGCCGCCGATTACGAGCGCGCCTCCGGCGAATAGAGCTTCCATGCTGACCTTTCCCGTGCGTAACGATGTGTCCTTCGACCGTATCGGGGTCGACCTGCGCGGCGCGACTAGAATCGAGGATGCCGTTGTCTGCGGCATCCGCGCCGTCGGCGCATCCCGAAAACGACCATGAGGAGCCACCTGTGGCCGAGCAGTCCCGCCTCGACAAAGTCATCGCCCTCGCCCGTCACCGCGGGTTCGTCTTCCAGGCGGGGGAGATCTACGGCGGTTCGCGCTCCGCGTGGGACTACGGCCCCCTCGGCACGGAGCTCAAGGAGAACATCCGCCGCCAGTGGTGGCAGACCTTCGTGCGCGGTCGCGGCGACATGGTCGGCCTCGACTCGTCGATCATCCTGCCCAAGCGCGTCTGGGAGGCCTCCGGCCACGTCGCGACCTTCACCGACCCCCTGGTCGAGTGCCTGCAGTGCCACAAGCGCTTCCGCGAAGACACCCTCATCGAGGACTTCGAGGCGCGCAAGGGCCGCAAGGCCGAGAACGGCCTCGCCGACGTCCCGTGCCCGAACTGCGGCACCAAGGGCCAGTACACCGAGCCCAAGTCGTTCTCGGGCCTCGTGAAGACCTACCTCGGCGTCGTCGACGACGAGACCGGCCTGTACTTCCTGCGCCCCGAGACCGCGCAGGGCATCTTCGTGAACTTCTCGAACGTCCTCACGGCGAGCCGCAAGAAGCCGCCGTTCGGCATCGGCCAGGTCGGCAAGGCGTTCCGCAACGAGATCACGCCGGGTAACTTCATCTTCCGCACGCGCGAGTTCGAGCAGATGGAGATCGAGTTCTTCACGCCGCCCGCCGAGGCGCAGCAGTGGTTCGAGCACTGGGTCGAGGCGTGCTGGAACTGGTTCATCGAGCTGGGCATCGACGCCGACAACATGCGGCGCTTCGACGTCCCCGAGGACGACCGCGCCCACTACTCCGCCGGCACGATCGACGTCGAGTACCGCTTCGGGTTCCCGGGCAAGGAGTGGGGCGAGCTCATGGGCGTCGCGAACCGCACCGACTACGACCTGGGCAGCCACTCCGAGGCATCCGGCCAGTCACTGACCTACTTCGACCAGGCATCCGGCGAGAAGTACACGCCGTACGTGATCGAGCCCTCGTTCGGCCTGACGCGGGCCATGATGGCCTTCCTCGTCGACGCGTACGACGAAGAAGAGGTGCCCAACGCGAAGGGCGGCGTCGACACCCGCACCGTGCTGCGCCTCGACCCGCGCCTGGCGCCCGTCAAGGTGGCCGTGCTGCCCCTCAGCCGCAACGAGCGTCTCTCGCCGCTGGCGCGCGAGGTCGCCGACACGCTGCGCGGCCGCGGCTGGAACATCGACTTCGATGACGCCGGTGCGATCGGGCGCCGCTACCGCCGTCAGGACGAGGTCGGCACGCCGTTCTGCGTCACCGTCGACTTCGACTCGCTCGACGACCGGGCCGTCACCGTGCGCGACCGCGACACGATGGCCCAGGAGCGCATCGCGCTCGACGCGCTCGAGGGCTATCTCGCCGAGCGCCTGCGCGGCGCCTGACGCACCTTCGGGCGGAGAAAAGCGCGAACCTCGGAGCCATCCTGCGATGGACTCCGAGGTTCGCGCTTTTCTCCGACGTTCGCGCCCGAGAGCAGACCCGCGGGTCAGGGGGTGCGGCGTCGCCGCAGCGCCAGGAACAGTCCGCCCGCGGTGAGCAGCACCGCCGCGGCGAGCGCCGCACCCCACGGCAGTTCGCCGCCCGTCGCGCTGAGGCTACCGCTCCCGCTGGCCGTGCCGCCCGCGGCGCCGCTGCCGCTCGAGGCGCCGCTCACGACCGTCACGGCCACGCGGATGTCGTCGAACCCGGGCGACGTGATGACGAGCGTGTGCTCTCCGGTCGGGAGGTCACGGGGGATGGCGACGGCGAAGCGCACCTCGCCTGACGCATCGGCCGCGGGGATGCCGCTGACGACGATCGGATCGCTGTAGAGCGTGGCGCCGATCTGCTGCTGCGGCTCGAGGCCCGAGACCCGTACGGGCAGCGATCCGCCCTGGGCCACGCGGCCGTCGCCGATGTCGACGGTCGCCCACGCGTCGGGCTCGCCGGGCTCACCCGGACCGCCCGGTTCGCCCGGCGTGGTCAGCGAGTCGACGAGGTGCACGACGCCCCACCGCGAGGTGGTCTGGTAGCCGGTGCCGGTCGGCTCGGCCCACGTGTGCACGGCGAAGCGCGAGCCGCCGCGAGCGTCGTTGACCTGCGCGTCGAAGCCTTGGAAGGTGCCGGGACCACCGAGCGGAACGTCGCTCTGCCCGCCGGACTGACCGACGAGGTCGATGGCCGCCTCGACGATGTACCCGTTCGCGGTGCGCGCGGTCGCGCTCTCGAGCAGTCGTGACCGCTGGAGCGCCTCGTTGCCGGTGCCGAAGGTGACGTCGCCGTCGACCGTGATGCGGATCTGCGTGTCGTTGGGACCGTACGCGCCGCTCTTGGTGTTGCCGAGATCGAGGAAGATCTCGACGCCGTCGCGGTTCCAGGGATCGCTGTTCGACGTGTCGATCTCGGGATCGACGACCTCGAAAAGGGTGTAGAGCACGTTGTCGCGCCAGAGCGTCCGGACCGTCGCCGTGGCGCCGGTCGCGTCGCCCTCGACGCGCTTGGCCGTCTCGATCCGCGGAGCGTCGGCCCACGCGTCATCCACGACCGCGTCGACCGTGATCGTGTCAGCGCGGGGGATCTCGAGGTACGACAGCTCCTCGTAGAAGGTCAGCTGACCCATGGCACCCGCCGAGTTCCACGATCCCACGAGCCCGTCGGCACCGAAGACGCGCACGTCGAAGGCGGCGGTCGCGCCTACGGCCGGGGCTTCGTGCGGCAGCTGAACGACGGAGTAGAACGCGCCGTCGGCCTCGACGGTCCGGCCGGCGAGGTCGCCGCCGGTGCCGAAAGCGGCCTGCTCGTCACGGTAGGTGAACTCGATCCGCTCGGGCCGCACGTTCGAGCGAACGAGCACCGTGAGGTGATCGTCGCTCCAGCGCGTCTGGAAACCGCCCGCGTCGCCGGTGAGCGGGTGCTCGGGCAGGTTGCGCCATTCGGCGGCATCGACGATCGCGCCGTCGAGCCCCACGTCGCCGCGGAACACATCGGCGGTCGTCACCAGCGGCGGCAGACCGTCGTCCTGGCCGATCGCACCGAAGAACGCCGACTTCGCGCTCAGGTCGCCCGCGAACAGCAGCGGCGCCTGCTCCGAGCGCCACGAGCGGGCGTCGGTGAGACCCCACACGGTGACCGAGTAGAGGCCCTCGGATGCCGGCGCCCCGGCGTGGTAGCCGCGGAACACCTCGAACGCGTCGCGGTAGTAGTACCCCTGGCGCGCGAGGTTCGCCGCGGTGGCGGGGTTGACGGTGACGTCGAGCTCGGTGACCGCCTGCATGAGGCCGAGTCCGGCGAACCGGTCGAGCGCGCTCGCGAGAGCGCTGACAGGGGTGTTGATCGAGACGTGGAACTGGTGGCCGACGCCGTCGAGGGGCGTTCCGGCGGCGACCATCCGGCCGACGAGGGCCTCGTACTGCGTTCCCTTGGCGTCCTGCTCGGTGTTGTAGTCGTTGATGAACAGCTTCACGGGGCGGTCCGAGCCCGGGGCCGCGTAGTCGCGGTTGAACGCCTGGTCGGCGAGCCGGAAGGCGAGGTGGATGAACTCCTCACCGAGGACGTCGTGCCACCGGCTGGTCCGCAGGCCGTCGGGCGTCGCCTGGTCGGAGATGACCTCGTTGACGACGTCCCACGCGACGAGGGGATTGGTCTCGGACCCGAACAGGCCGTAGTCGTCGGCGATCGACCGGGCGACGTCGTCGATGTGCGTCGCGAGCCGGTCGCGCAGCAGTTGCTTGTCGGCCTCCGAGTCGGTGAGCTCTCGCCCGGAAGCATCCTGGAAGAACCAGTCGGGGGTCTGGGCGTGCCACAGCAGCACGTGCCCGTAGAGCCGCAGGCCGTTCGCGGCCGCGTAGTCGAGCAGCGCGGTGGCCTGCGGGTGGCGCTGGAACCGCTGCTGGTCGTCGTACCAGGCCTCGACCTTCATGTGGTTCTCGGGTGTGATCTGGTCGAAGTGGTGCCGGAGCAGATCGGATGCCGCGCCGCTGGTCTCGCGCTGATCGATCGCGACGCCGACGGGGAAGTCGGTCGTGTCCTTCAGCGGAGTGAGATCGAGGTCGCCTTGGCCGGCTTCGGGCACCGCGACCCGCACCTGGTCGACGAGGAACGGCGAGGTGTTGCCGGAGTTGTACCGCGCCTCGATGTAGAGCTCGGCCGCGGCGTCGTACCCGGGGATGGTGATGTCGCCGGCGACGGTCGTCCATCCGGTCGCCGAGACGCTCTCGGCCTGCAGGAGGTTGGTATAGGTGACCGTGCCGCCGTCGTCGGTGCGCATCGAGACGGTGAGGCCCTGGCCGGGATCCGCGCCGGGCGCGAAGCGCAGCGTCGCGGAGAAGGCGTAGGTCTGTCCCGCGAGAAGGGTGTCGGTGACATCGAGGAGGATGCCGTCGCCTTCGTGCGTCCGATCAGTGACGAGAGCCGCGTGCGACGACTCGACGGCTCCGCCGGGCACGACCTCCACGGTCGGGCCGGCACCGCTCGACCCGGCCCGCGGCTGCCAGGCGCCGAGGGCGCCGTCGTCGAACGTGCTCTCGATCAGGACGGTGCCCGGGGCGTCGGGGCCGGTACCCGGATTCGTGCCCGGATCGCCGTCCGTCGCCGTGACGGTGACGTCGTCGACGAGGTAGGTGTACGCGGCCGTGCCGGCGATGTCGCCGGTGCCGAGGTAGAGCCGGACGTCCTCGGTGGTCTGCGGCGACGTCCAGGTGCCGGTGACCGTCGTCCAGTCGTCGGCCGTGATGGTCGTGTTCCCGATCCAGGTGTATCCCGGGACGCCGACCCAGCGCGCCTGCGTGTCGGGCGTGCCCGCGGCCAGCCGGACGCGGGCGCTGACGGTGTACTCGGTCTCGGGCTCGAGGATGCCCAGCGCCGTCTGGATGCCGACGTAGTCGGCGTCGCGGTCCCGCACGACGAGAGCGCCGTCGACGTAGTCGAGCGTGGAGCCGTCGCCTCCGCTCTGCGTCAGCGCGTCACCGAGCGTCGGGCTCGAGAAGTCGTTGGCGACGACGGGGGTAGTCGCTCCGGGGGCCGCGGCGGCTCCCGTCGCGACGAGTAACGGTGCGGCGAGCGCCGCGGTCGCCACGGCTGCCAGTAAACGGGGTCGACGAATTCGCATGGTTCGAGCGCTCCTTTGCGCAGACCGGGGGTACGGAATGTCGACTACTCAAACATATTCGGTGTCGTCCGCCAGTCTTTTCGAAAACCGCGACTCAGGAGGCAGAGGCGTCCTTCGCTGCCGCCTTCGCCGCGCGCTTGTATTCGCGGACCTTCGTCAGCGACTCGGGTGAGACGATGTCGGCCACCGAGCGGAACGAGCCCTCGTCGCCGTACGAGCCAGCGGCCTCCCGCCACCCGTCGCCGGTGAAGCCGTACTGCTTGCCCAGAAGCGCGAGGAAGATCTTCGCCTTCTGCTCACCGAACCCCGGCAGCGCCTTGAGCCGCTTCAAGACGGTGAGGCCGTCCGGGTCGCCGGAGGTCCAGATCGCCGAAGCGTCACCGTCCCAGTCGTCCACGATCGTCTGGCAGAGCGTCTGCACCCGGCCCGCCATCGACCCGGGAAAGCGGTGCACGGCCGGCGTCAGGCGGAAGACCTCGACGAACTCGTCGGGGTCGTAGCCCGCGATCGTCGCCGCGTCGACCGACCCCGCGCGCTCGCGGATCTTCAGCGGCCCGGTGAACGCCGTCTCCATGGCGATCTGCTGGTCGAGCAGCATCCCGATCAGCAGCGCGAGCGGATTCTCGGTCAGCAGCTGGTCGGCGGCGGAGTCGTCGGTGATGTGCAGGCTCATGCTCTCCATGTTCTCATCGGCGAGACGGCAGGATGGGGGCATGACGGATCTCGTGACGCATGCCCACGACACCCGGGTCGTCGTCGTCGGCGGCGGTATGGCGGGCATCGTCGCGGCGCTCGAATGTGCGCGCCTCGGACTGCAGGTCACCCTGATCGAGGCCGGGCCGCAGCTCGGCGGCTCCCTCGACCGGGCGACGCTGGGCGACCTGACGGTGGATGCCGCGGCCGACGGCATCCCGGCGTCCGCGAAGACGCTCGCGAAGCTCATCGACGAGGTCGGGCTGAGCGATGAACTCGAGACCGCCCGCGACGACGAGCTGTGGCTCGGCGCCGGTCCGGCCGGACCTGCTCCCGCGCCCGCGGGGACGGTGCTGGGCATCCCCGCCAACCCCTGGGCCGAGGATGTGCGACGACACATCGAGGGGCGTGGCGCCTGGCGTGCCTATCTCGACCGCGTGCGCCCGCCGCTGACGGTCGGGCGTCACCGCAGTCTCGGCGAGCTGGTCTCGTCGCGCATGGGCGAGCGGGTGCGCGACCGGCTCGTAGCCCCGTATGTGCTCGCCGTCCACGGCGTCGCTCCCGAGTTCATCGACGTCGACGCCGCGGCGCCGTCGCTCAACCCCGCGCTCACGCGGACCGGCTCGCTCAGCGGCGCGGTCGCGCAGACCGTGCGCCCCGGTTCCGCGCAGCGCCGCGCGCCGCGCGGCGGGCTGTTCCGCCTGATCGATGCGCTCGAAGCGCGCCTGCGGGACTTCGACGTCGACATCCGCACCGGCGCGGCCGTGACGGAGATCCGTCGCGAGCGCGACACGTGGCTCGTGCGTGCCGACAGCGTCGAAGAGCCGGTACCTGCCGATCTGCTGATCGTCGCCGCGGACGAAGACGCCGCGCGCCGATTGCTGTCCCCGCATGTGGAGCTTCCCGCGAGCGCCGAGCCCCGGCCAGCGCCGCTCGATGTGGTGCTGCTCCGCATCGAAGGGGTCGACCTGCCCGAGCGGGGGTCGCTCGTGATCGGGCCCGGGTCCGAGCCGGCCACCGTGCGTCCGATCTCGCGGACCTGGCCATGGATCGGCGAAGCGCTGGCCGAGGGCGAGCACATCATCCGGGTGACCCTGCCGCACACCGCCGGGGCGGACGCGGAGGTCGTCGGGGCCGCGCGCGCGGCGGCATCCGATCTGTGCGGCGTCGCGATCCCGGCAGGCGCCGTACGCGCGTCGGCCCGCATCAGCTACTCCCGCGCGGCCCCGGCGTCACTGCTGGGTCATGACGAGGCGGCCCAGGCTGTCCGGGCGCGGGCGCGTGAGATGCCCGCCCTGGCGCTCGTGGGCGGGTGGCTGTCGGGCAACAGCCTCGATCGGGTCGCCGCCGACGCCATCGCCGAGGCGGACGCCGCTCGCCGTGCGGTGCTCTGGCGGGGAGTCGATCCGGCATGATAGTCGGCTCCGCCGGGTTTCGGGAGTGGATACCTGAGGCGGCATACGGCGATAGCCTGGGACCACGCAGCAACGTCGAACGTGAGGAGACCCCATGAGGGGCAAGATTGGCATCGCCGTCGGACTCGCCGCGGGCTACGTGCTCGGGGCACGCGCCGGGCGTCAGCGCTACGAGCAGATCAAAGAGAAGGCCCAGCAGGTCTGGGAGCTCGACCCCGTGCAGAAGCAGGTCGGCAAGGTGACCGAGCTCGGCAAGTCCGCTGCCCTCGCCGTCCCCAGCGTCGTCTGGGACAGCGCGAAGAAGGTCGTCAAGGCCGCGAGCAAGAGCGGCACCCCCGGCGAGAAGCTCGACGCGGCCGTGGCCGAGGGCGAGAAGGCCGCCGGCGACGTGCGCAAGGCCGCCGAGCGCGACGCGCGCAAGGTCGCCGACGCGAGCGCCGTGGCGGACAGCTGAGATGAGCACGCCCCGCGGATTCCGCGATCGCGCCGACGACAGCCTGTTCACTCTGATCGGCGAGATCCCCGAGCTGGTCCGCAACCTCGTCGTCGCCGAGATCGAGTCGGCGAAGGCCTGGGCCAAGAAGACGGGAAAGGATGCCGGCCTCGGCGGTGTCTGGTTCATCGTCGCGCTGTTCTTCCTCTTCTGGACGATCCCCGCCATCGGTGCTTTCGCGATCATCGGGCTGTCGTCCTGGCTGCCCGCGTGGGCCGCGTCGCTGATCGTGATCGGAATCCTCCTGGTGATCGCCGCCGTGTTCGCGGTGCTGGGGCTCCTCCGCTTCAAGCGTCTGAGCTCACGGCAGAACCCCGCCCAGGCGATCTCCACCGACGCCAAGATCGTGAAGGAAGTGGCCGATGAGTTCTGAGCTCCCTGACACCGCTGTCCCGCTGGGCATCTCCGACCCGGTCGAGAAGGCGCGCGCCGAGCTGAAGGCCGCGCTCGCGGCCATCGAGCACAAGGCGAACCTGCCCAAGAGGGCCGTGATCGCCACCGACCGCGCCAGCCGCGAGGCGCGCGCCTATGCGCAGCGCAACCCGGCCGGAGCTGCTGCGGCAGCAGTAGGCGTCGCGGTCGCCGTGGGCGCCGCGGTCTGGGGCATCGCCCGGCTGATCGCCCGCTGACCCGTCCGTTCTCGGCCAACCGAGTCCGGATCGATACCTCCCGCCCTCGCCTCGCGCCCGCATCGGAGTATGCTCGGAAACGAGGCAGCGGCGATGGAGCGAATGCTGCCGATGTTGCGCATCCGGGTCTGCACCGCCCGGAAAAGGAACGTGCGTCGGCCGCTCTTCCGGGGGCGGCCGCGCCTCATGAGAGCCACCATATGCATGTCGAGCCCGGCCACCCAGAGCCGCAGAAGCCCCTTCGGGGGTGGCGCGTGCTCGTGCCGCGCGGCGGTCCCTGGGGCGACCAGGTCGCGGCACTGCTGCGATCGCACGGTGCCACGCCCGTCATCGCGCCGCTGGTGAACTTCGCGCCCACGACGGATGTCGCCGATCTCGAAGGCGCGCTCGCCGAGCTCGCGGCCGGAGCCTTCGACTGGATCACGTTGACGAGTGCCACGACCGTCGACGTCCTGTACGCCTATCGCGCGGAGATCCCCGCGCGCACGCGCGTCGCCGCGGTCGGTGAGACGACGGCTGCGGCGCTGACCGCGGTCGGGTACCGCGTCGACCTGGTTCCCGACGAGGACGATTCGGCGGCCGGGCTCGCCGAGCAGATCCTCGCCATCGAGCCCGAGCCGACACGCGTCCTGGCGCTGCGCAGCGAGGTCGCCAAGCCCGTCCTCACCAGGATGCTCGTCGAGGCCGGTCACGACGTCCGCAGCGTCGTGGCGTACCGCACCGTCGGCGTCCCGGTGACCGAACGCATTGCAGCCGACGTGGCCAGCGGGCGCATCAATGCGGTGCTCGTGACCAGCGGCTCGGTCGCCGAGCAGGTCAGCGAGCAGTTCCCCGATCTGCCGGCGTCGACCCTGATCGCGGCGATCGGCCCGCGGACGGCCCGCGACGCGCGCAAGCTCGGTCTCACCGTCGATGTGGTGGCCGCCGAGACCACGATCTCATCCCTCCTCGATGCGATCGCCCGCCAGCCTGCCCCGGCATCGGGAGCATCGGCGTCCTGACGCGATCGCGGCGGTGATCGTTGCCGGTCTGTGAGCATTTCGTGAGTGTCCGACTGGCAGACTGAGACGCATGGTGACGCTTCTGCTCGACTCCGCGCAGCTCGAAGTCGTGCTCTCGGCGACCGAGCGCGCCGCAGCATTCCGTCAGCGGAATGTCCTGGTGTCTCGCGAGCACATCGCGCGGGTGCAGCTGACGGATGACGCGTGGTCGTGGCTCCGCGGCGTGCCGCGCCCCGGACTGCTGGTTCCTGCGGTCATCGCGGCCGGTTCCTTCGAGTCAGCGGGAGGCACCGATTTCGTCCTGGTCCGGCGTCGCCGCCCGTCGGTCGTCGTCGACCTCGAGGGCGACGACGAGTTCCAGCGTCTGATCCTCACGACGCGGCACGGGGTGGCGCTCGTGCGCGCCCTGCGCCTCGACGTCGAGGACGAGCCGGCTGACGTGGCGGATCTGGTCGATCAGGCGACGTCGCGCCGCCACGACACCGCGTAGCCGATCACGGCGAACACGACGGCGTAGCCGACGAGCACGAGCCCGCCCGCCCACCACTCCAGGGGCTGGCCGGCGCTCCCGCCCATGGCGGCGTAGATGCTGTCGCCCGCGAGCGCATCCGAGGCCGCACCCGGGAGGAAGCGCACCACGTCGGCGAGCCCGTCGACCATGCTCGCGCCCACGCGGGCGATCGGCTCGACGAACTGGGTGAAAGCGAGGATGCCGACGACGGCGGCGATCTGGTTGCGGATGAGGGTGCCGAGCGCGATGCCCACGAGCACCCAGAGCACGAGGGCGAGCAGCATCCGTCCGAGGAACGCCCAGGTCTCGGGGCGTCCGAGCTGCGGGTCGACGCCGAACAGCGCCAGCATCCCACCGCCTGCGGCGACCGTCGAGCCGACGGCGGCGACGCCGAAGACGAGACCCATGACGACGCCCGCGAGCATCTTCGCCGACAACGCGACGCCACGTCGAGGGGTGGCCAGGAAGGTCGGCGTCAGGGTCTTGTGGCGGTACTCGCCGGTCACGAGCAGTGAACCCACGACGAGCGGGAACACGTATCCCATCGCCGTGGCGAGCCCGTAGATGAGGCTCGGCAGCCGATCGCCGAGCCCCGTCGGCAGCGACGTGGTGCCCGGGAGCGAGCCGTTCTCGCCCGCCGCGAAGACGGCGGCCATGCCGCCGGCCGTTCCGCCGATGTACAGGACGAGGACGATCAGGAGGATCCACCAGACCGAGGTGGAGAACTGCTTCGTCAGTTCCGATCGGGTCGCGTTCACGAGGTTCATCGCGTCTCCTCCCCGGTCACGGCCGACGGGTGCACGCGGGTGCCGCTGACGAGCTCCAGGAAGACCTCCTCGAAAGCCGGACCCTTCCGCTGCAACGCGGTCAGGGCGATGCCGGCGTCGGCGGCGATGCGTCCGACCGTCGGGGCGTCGGCACCGCGTACGGCAAGGCCCGTGCGGCGTTCGTCGCTCTCGAAGCCGGCGGCCGAGAGGGCGCGGCGGAGCGCGTCGCGATCTTCGGCGTCGACGACGGTCGCGATCTCGTCCTGCGGCACGACATGCTCGATGCCGCCCTGGTAAACGAGGCGCCCGCGCGTGATGATCATGAGCGAATCGACGGACTGCTGCACCTCTGCCAGCAGGTGCGACGAGACCAGGACGGTGCGTCCTTCCGCGGCGAGGTCGCGGAGGAAGCGGCGGATCCAGCGGATGCCTTCGGGGTCGAGCCCGTTCGTCGGCTCGTCGAGGACCAGGACGCCGGGGTCGCCCAGCAGGGCGTAGGCGAGACCGAGGCGCTGCCGCATCCCGAGTGAGAACCCGCCCACCTTGCGGCCGGCGACATCGCCGAGACCGACGATGCCCAGGGCGTCGTCGACGCGCGACGTCGGGATCCCCGCCGCATGGGCGTAGACCCGGAGATGTGCGGCGGCCGATCGGCCCGGGTGGAAGCTGGACGACTCGAGGACGGCGCCGACGGTCTGCAGCGGGTGCTTCAGGTCGCGGTAGCGGCGGCCACCGATCGTGGCGGAGCCCGACGTGGGGGAGATGAGCCCGAGGAGCATTCGCAGCGTCGTGGTCTTGCCCGCACCGTTCGGTCCGAGGAAGCCGGTGACGGCGCCCGGTTCGACCCGCGCCGTCAGGCCGTCGACCGCCGCGACGGTGCCGAAACGTTTGGCCACGTCGGTGAACTCCAGCACCTGTCCGTCCGCCATCGCGCCCCCTCTCGCCGGGTGGTTCCGCTCCCATCCTGCCCGACACGCCGCGTTCACCGCGAACTCCGAGCGGTAGCGTGGCGAGGGTGACCGACGCCGCTGCATCCGATCCGCGTGTCCGAGTCCGTGTCGATCGTGCACTCGGACATCTCACTCTCGACCGGCCGCGCGCCATCAACGCCCTCGACCTCGGCATGATCCAGCGCCTCGCCGCAGCGCTCGACGCGTGGGAGGACGACCCGGGTGTGGACGCCGTCCTCCTCGATGGCGCGGGCGACCGCGGGCTGTGCGCGGGGGGCGACGTCCGCGGGCTGTACGACCAGATCGTCGCGGGCGATGTCGCCGAGACGGCGCACTTCTTCCGGGCCGAGTACGCCCTCAACGCACGGATCGCCGCGTACCCCAAGCCGGTCGTCGTGTTCGCCGACGGTGTGACGATGGGCGGCGGGATCGGGCTCGCCGGTCACGCGGCGGTGCGGGTGGTCACCGAACGGTCGCGCCTGGCGATGCCCGAGGTGCGGATCGGCTTCACTCCCGACGTCGGCGGCAGCCTGCTGCTGGCTCGGGCGCCGGGGCGCGTGGGGGAGTACCTCGCGTTGACCGGTGAGTCGATGGATGCCGCTGACGCGATCTACGCCGGGTTCGCCGACCACCTCGTTCCCTCCGAGCGGCTCGATGATCTGCGCGACGCCCTCGTCAGTCGCGCCGACCCCCAGACCGCGACCGAGCTCGTCCTCCTGTTCGACGAGACGGCCGGTCCTGCCCGCTTCGAGGCCGCCCGGCCCTGGATCGACGACGCCTTCGCCGCCGACTCCGTCGGCGAGATCATCGGCCGGTTGCGGGGGCGCGCCGAGCAGGAGGCCCACGCCACCGCTGAGCTGCTCGAGACGCTTCCGCCGACCGCTCTTGCCGTCACCCTCGCGGCCGTCCGCGCCGCGCGCGAGCAGGACGAGCTGCGAACGGTCCTGGCGCAGGAGTACGGCCTGGTGCTGTGGTTCGCCACGACGCAGCCCGACCTCGTCGAGGGCATCCGAGCCCGCCTCGTCGACAAGGACGGGGCGCCGTCGTGGTCGCCCGCGTCTCGTGACGACCTCGCTCCCGATGTCGTCGCGCGGGCGTTCGGGTTCGAGCCCGTCCCGGCCCTATGGACTGACTGAGTCCCGTCGGACGTCCGGGCTCCGCCCGGTCGCGAGGTAATAGTCTCGGGATGCTGTGCGTCCGCGCCGTCCCGGGGCTGCGCCGCGCGAGGGAGGGTTCGTGTTCGACAGTCCGCTGTCCGTCTCGGCGTACGACGTGCTCGGGGTCGCGCCCGACGTCGACGACGAGGAGCTTCGCCGCGCCTACCGACTCCGGTTGCGGCAGACGCATCCCGACACCGGGGGCGACGCCGTGAAGTTCGTGCAGGTGCAGCGTGCCTGGGACCTGGTCGGCACGTCCGCCGCCCGCGCCGCCTACGACCGTGGACACGGTTTCGCGGACGCCCCGACCTTCTCTCCCGACGCCCCGACGTGGCGGCCGCCGCAGCGCCCGACCGACACCCGCCCGCGGGCGCGGTCGTTCGGGCAGCCCGGCGGCTGGCGCCGTGAGCGCTACCTGACCCTCATCCGGGAGTGGGTCGGACGTGGCGCAGCGGTCGACGACCCGTACGACCCCGCGCTCGTCCGGACCGCGCCCCACGAGATCCGGCGGCTGCTGGCCGACGCCCTCGCTGAGGAGGCGACGGCTCGCGTGGTCGCGGACCTCGGAATGGGGTACACCGTCTGGCATGACGTGGCCGCCGACCCCCGCGATCCCGACGTGAAGCTCGACCACGTGGTGCTCGGGCCCTCCGGGCTCTACGCCGTGCTGTCGGAGGACTTCGGCGCTCCGGTGCGCACTCGGCGCGGCGAGCTGATCGGCGAGGGCGTCGACTCGCCGATCGCGACGCTCGTGCATCGAGCGCGAGCACTCAGCCGCGCCGCGCGGGTGAAGTTCAGCGGCGCGATCGTGGTGCTCCCCGACGACGATGTGGTGCAGGCCATCGAGGAACTCGGCCGTGTGCGCGGTCTCGCGGTCGCGGTGGTGGGACGTTCGGCGCTGGCCACGGTGCTCCGTCGCGGGGTCGCCGGTGCGCGTGAGATCGGCGGGAACGAGCTCTTCGACGTCCGCACCCGCCTGCAGCAGACCGTCCGCTTCGTATGACGTCGCGAGGTGCGATGCGCGCGGCGTACGACACCGTCGCGGCCGACTACGCGGCCCTCCTGCCCGATGCGTCGTTCGAGGCCCCGGACGATGTCGCCCTGATCGACCGGTTCCTCGACCTGCTCCCGAGCGGCGCCCGGGTGGTCGACGCCGGGTGCGGCGCCGGTCGGATGCTGCGTCTCATGCACGACCGCCGCCCGGATCTGCGCACGGTCGGCATCGACCTCTCGCCGCGGATGATCGAACAGGCGCGCGCGGGCTGTCCGTTCGCCGACCTCGCCGTAGGTGACCTCGCCGAGCTGCCGCTGCCTGAGCGGTCCGCGGCCGGCCTGCTCGCCTGGTACTCCGTGATCCACGCGATGCCGGACGAGCTCGCGGTGATCGCCGCCGAGTTCGCCCGCGTCTCGATGCCGGGCGGCGTCGTCCTCCTCGGGTTCCAGAGCGGGAGCGGAACCCGCCGGATCGAGCGTGCCTACGGTCACGATGTCGCCCTGGACGCCGTCCTGCACGAACCTCGCGATGTCGCGGCGACCTTCGCGGCTCTCGGATTCGAGGTGCTCGAGCAGTGCGAGCGTCCCGCGCGAGTCGGCGAGCGCCACGCGCAGGGGTTCGTGCTCGCGCGTCGCGAGGTCAGTCCGCGAGACCCCACAGCTGCAGCGGGTGGCTGAGGCGCCACCAAATGTCCGGGTCGGGGATGTCCGCGGTCAGGCGCAGGGTCGTGGTCGCCGAGCCGAGCGGGCCGGTGAGCGTCAGCTCGCCCGCCTCGTCGCCGGCGTCGCGGGAATCGCCGAGCTCGACGTTCGCCGCAGCCTGAGACGACTGCGTGTTCCAGAGCGCGACCCGGACGTCGGCGTCGGTGACGATCTCGGCAGTCGCACCCCATGCGGTGGTCGCGGTGCCCGCGACGGTTCCCGCGGGCAGGGCCGGTGAGGCGCCGATCTCGGTGATCGTGCGATCGAGCAGCTCGGCCGTCGCGGAGTGGCGGGTCTCGTCGTCGGGCTGATCGAGAGCGGTCGCGTAAACGCGGACGTTCACCCCGTCGATGGCGGTGTCTTTCGCGGCGACGAGGTTGTACGACCCGAACAGGCTGCCCGTCTTGACGCCGACGACCGCGGGGTCGGCCAGCAGAGCATTGGTGTTCTCGACGAAACCGGCGCCCGGCAGCTCGACGGAGCGCTGCGCCACGATTCCGGCGATGACCGGGTTCGACATCGCGGTCTCGGCGAGGGCGATGACGGATGCCGGTGCCGCCGTGTTCTCCGGATCGATCCCGCTCGAATCGACGACGGTGACGCCGCCGAGATCATGGGCCTGCAGCCAGGCGTCCGCCGCCTCGACGTAGGCGTCTTCATCGGGCCAGAGGTCGAACACGAGACGGTCGGCGTAGTTGTTCGCCGATCCGATCAGCACGCCCTGCAGCAGCTGATACTGCGTCAGTACGCCGTCGACGGGGACGTCGAGAGCCGACTGGTCGTCGGCGAGGTAGGCGCGGTACTCCCGGCGGTCGGCGGAGGTGAAAGCGAATTCCGGACCCTGCTCGCCGTCGGCGAGCGGCATCCGGTCGAGGACGACGAGGGCCGTGACGAGCTTGGTGATGCTCGCGATGGACTCGGGCTCGCTCGACGAGGTCGAGACGTTCGCGAAGCCCTCGACGCCGGTCGCGCCGGCGCCTTCGAGGGGCCACGCGGGCTGTGCGACGGCTGCGGCGGGGGCGGTTACGGCGGCGGGGAGGATGTCGGGCGCGACGGCGTCGAGCGGCCAGAGAAGCGTCGCCGCCGCGTAGCCGCCCACGGTGAGGGCGGCGATTCCCAGCGTCGACAGGGCAGCCGCCGCCGCCGAGCGTCGCGGCGGCTCGGTGAGCAGGTCGGCGTGCGCGACCGTGTACGGGCCTGCTGGGGCAGCCGCTTCGTTTCGCCTGCCGCCGCGCGCGACGGCGTCCTCGTCGACCCACGCGAGGGCGACGCGCGCGTCGGGAGAACTCACCCGCCCAACGTACATCGCCCGCGCGACGTTATACTTCAGCGACAACCACGGGAGTCCGGTGAGCCGGGCTGAGAGGAAGCGATCCACGCTTCGACCGTCGAACCTGATCCGGATCATGCCGGCGCAGGGAGGAGAGAGAATGCACGCTGCTGCGTCCACCACCGAGTCCGATCGTCGTACCGGCCGCACGCCCGGCCGTTTCCGCTGGCGCGTCGTCGACATCGTCATCGCCAGCGTCATCGGCGTCGCCTGCGCCGCGGTGTTCCTGCTGTGGAACGTCGCCTATCAGGGCCCGTCCGCCGCGCTCACGCCGTTGCTTCCTGGCCTGCAGGGCCTGCTCGCCGGGCCCTGGCTCATCGCCGGCGTTCTCGGCGGCCTCATCATCCGCAAGCCGGGCGCCGCGCTCTACACCGAGCTGCTCGCGGCTGTGATCTCGGCGCTGGTCGGCAACCAGTGGGGCCCCCTCACGATCGTCTCCGGTCTCGTCCAGGGATTGGGCGCGGAACTGATCTTCCTGGTGTTCCTCTACGCGTCGTGGCGTCTTCCGGTCGCGCTCCTCGCGGGTGCGGGGGCGGGTCTCGCCGGCGGCATCAACGACCGCATCCTCTGGTACCCCGGTGCCGACACTCTCTTCACGTCGGTCTACATCGCCTCGACGACGATCTCGGGCGCCGTCATCGCCGGTCTCGGCGGCTGGCTCATCACGCGCGCGCTGGCGCGGACGGGAGCCCTCGGCCGGTTCGCGGCCGGGCGCGAAGCCACCGCCCGCGTCTGACGGTGGGCGACGCCGGGGCTCCGCGGCCCGCGACCCTCGAGGCCCGCGGGTGGGGGTGGCGCTACGCGACGCGACGCGCGTGGGCTGCACGAGAGACGACGTTCCGCATCGATGCCGGCGAGCGCGTGCTGCTGCTCGGCGCTTCGGGGTCGGGCAAATCGACGCTGCTGCAAGGCCTCGCAGGGGTCCTCGGCGGAGCCGACGAAGGCGAGCAGGAGGGGACGCTGCTCGTGGACGGGCAGCCGGCCGCGGAGGCCCGTGGCCGAGCAGGGCTCGTTCTGCAAGACCCCGACAGCCAGACGATCCTCGCGCGGGTGGGCGACGACGTCGCGTTCGGCTGCGAGAACCTGGGTCTGCCCCGCGACGAGATCTGGCGCCGGGTACGGGCTGCGTTGGATGCGGTCGGACTCGACGTCCCGCTGGATCGTTCGACCGCGGCGTTGTCGGGCGGGCAGAAGCAGCGCCTCGCCCTCGCGGGCATCGTCGCGATGCAGCCGGGTGCGGTGCTGCTCGACGAGCCGACCGCGAACCTCGATCCTGCGGGCGTCGTCGACGTCCGGGATGCCGTCGCCCGCGCGCTCGATGCGACCGGGGCCACGCTCGTCGTGATCGAGCACCGGATCGAGGCGTGGCTTCCCGTCGTCGATCGGGTCATCGTGCTGGCGCCCGGCGGCGAGGTCATCGCTGACGGCGATCCTCGAATGGTGCTGACCGAACGGGGCGAGGAGCTCGCTGCGGCGGGCGTGTGGGTGCCCGGCATCCGCCCCTCCTTCCCGCCGCGGCCCGCCACTGCGCCCGGCGATGTGCTGCTGTCGGCCGCGGATCTCGTCGTCGGACGTGCCGCCGGCTCGACGGCCGCCGGGCCACTCGACCTCGACGTGCGCGCGGGCGAGGTGCTCGGTGTCGTCGGGCCGAACGGCGTCGGCAAGTCGACTCTCGGGCTCACTCTTGCGGGACTGCTCCGGGCGCAGGGCGGCGCCGTGCGCGCGGCGGACGGACTCGCTGCCGGGGCTGCGCTCGTCCGCCGGCCGCGGCGACGTGTCGCCGCGGCCCCCGCCGACCCCGCGGCGTGGACGTCGACGGCGTTGCTGACGCGGATCGGGACGGTCCTGCAGGAGCCCGAGCACCAGATCCTGCGCGCATCGGTGCGCGACGAGCTCGAAGTCGGGCCCCGCGCTCTGGGTCTCGAGGAGACGGAGATCACTGCTCGCGTCGACGAACTGCTCGAGCGGCTTCGGCTCGCCCCGCTCGCCGGGGCCAACCCGTACACACTGTCGGGCGGCGAGAAGCGTCGCCTCACTGTCGCGGCGATGCTGGCGGCGCGTCCCCGGGTCGTGGTCCTCGACGAGCCGACTTTCGGCCAGGATGCGCGCACCTGGTCGGAGCTGGTCGCGATCATCGCTTCCCTGCGCGACGGTGTCGACGACCGCGGCCCGCTCGGCGTCGTCACGATCACCCACGACGATGCCGTGCTCGACGCGCTCGCGGCGCGCCGGTTCGCGCTCGCGCCGGCGGGGGTGCGGGCGTGAGCGCTCCCGTGCATCTCGAAGCTGCGCCGCGCGGCGTCGCGACGCTCAACCCCGTGGCGAAGCTGCTGGCGGCGCTCCTCATTGCACTTCCGCTGGTCATCACGATCGACCCGGTCTCGGCCGGCGTGGCCCTGCTCCTCGAGCTGCCGCTCCTGCTCGCGTCGGGCGTCGGGTGGCGCCGGTTCTGGATGCGGACACTGCCGCTGTGGATCGCCGCGCCGGCGGCCGCGGTGACGATCTCGCTCTACGGCGAGCGAAGCGGCGCCGAGGTCTTCTCCTGGGCATTCGTCCACGTCAGCGAGGGTTCGCTCGCGCTGGGGCTGGCGGCTGCGCTCCGCGTCCTCGCGATCGGGCTGCCGGCCGTCGTGCTGTTCATCACGGTGGACCCGACCGACCTCGCCGACGGGCTGGCGCAGATCCTGCGCCTTCCGGCCCGTTTCGTCATCGGGGGACTCGCCGGGATGCGGATGCTCGGTCTGCTCGCGGAGGATTGGCGCGCGCTCGCCCTCGCGCGGCGGGCCCGTGGCGTGGCCGACGCCGGCCGGCTGCGGCGCACGCTGGGGATGGCCTTCGCGCTTCTCGTGCTGGCCATTCGACGGGGCTCGGCGCTCGCGACCGCGATGGAGGCTCGGGCCTTCGGTGCGCCGGTGCGCCGCACGTGGGCGCGGGAGTCGCGGCTCGCGGCATCCGATGTCGCGGTCATGGCGGGCGGGCTCGCGATCTCGGTCACGGCAGTGGCCGTGTCGGTTGCGGTGGGAGCCTTTCACCCGATCTTCGGCCCGTCCTGAGATCAGGCCACGAGATCGGGTCTCAGAGGCTCCCGACCGTCGTCTCCGCCAAGCGCCGGGCCAGCGCCTCCTCGACGACGAGCTCGGTGATCAGCCCGGCGGCGAGAGCCCCGCGCAGCGCGTCGAGCTTGGTCAAACTCGAGACCGCGCACAGGCGGCGGGGGATGCGCCGGATCGCTTCGAGCGAGGGTCCGCTCGAGCGGGCGTTGAGCTCGATGCCGGTCGCCGAGCCGTCGATGCGGTAGAACACCGTCGCGCAGTCGCCGACGACGCCGTCGCGGAGAAGCGAGCGCAGGTCCTCGCCGGTGAGGTAGCCGCCCGCGTACACATGGGACGGGACGTCGGCGTGCGGGGAGCCGAGCCCGAAGACGAACACCTGCACGCGCGACTGCGCGTCGAGGACGCGCCGGATCGACCGCTCGCGCCACAGCAGCTGTTTGGTCAGCGGGTCGTCGAACAGCGCCGGCACGGGGAACTGCTGGACGTCGGTGCCGAACGCCTGCCCGAACCGCTCGAGGATCGCGCCGGAGTACGAGATGCCCGACGTCGACTCGTTCGCCGCACCGTTCATCTGCACGATCTGCGAGTCGTGCAGCCGTTTCGTCGGCAGGTGGCGGGCGATCGCCGACACCGTGGCTCCCCAGGCGATGCCTATGCTGGCGTCGGGATCGAGCGTCGACGACAGGACGTGGGCCGCCGTCCGTGCGGTGCGCTCGAGCCGTTCGGCGTCATTCGTGCGCGGCGGTGTGCTCACGACGTGCACCGAGATGCCGAAGCGCTCGGAGAGCCGTCGTGCCACCACCGAGTTCGCCTCGTGCGGGGAGTGAACCGTGATCTCCACGAGACCGATGTCGCGGGCGTGCGAGAGCAGACGCGACACCGATGACCGCGACAGGCTCATCTCGGCCGCGATCTGATCCATGGTCCGGTCCTGCACGTAGTAGAGCTGCGCGGCGCGCAATGCGTCGCGCGTCCGGGCTTCGGCTTCGGCATCCGCGCTCATCGTCGTCCGTTCTGCACGTTCGTGCATAGCCGCGGCGCCGGTGCACATCTGTGCACGACCGTTGCGCATCCGTGCGGTGGACCCCAGTGTAGATCGGGACAGCCGTGGAAAAGGATGCATGTATGACCGAGTCGACGCCGACCACCCGAGCGAACATCCGAGCCCTGCGTGAGCGCCCCCATGCCGAGGTCCTCGTGATCGGCGGCGGTATCAACGGCATCGCGACGTTCCGCGATCTCGCGCTCCAGGGCGTCGACGTCGCCCTCGTCGAGCGCGGCGACTACGTCAGCGGCGCCTCGTCGGCATCGAGCCACATGATCCACGGCGGCGTGCGCTACCTCGAGAACGGCGAGTTCCGCCTCGTGAAAGAGTCGGTGACCGAGCGCAACCGCCTCGTGCGCAACGCCCCCCACTTCGTCAAGCCGCTGCCGACGACGATCCCGATCCACCGCACCTTCTCGGGCATCCTCGCGGCCCCGTTCCGGCTGCTCGTGACGCACGGCCGCGGCAAGCCCCGCGAGCGCGGCGCTCTGCTGATCAAGGTCGGTCTGATCATGTACGACACCTTCTCGCGCGACGGCGGATCGGTGCCTCGTCACCGGTTCCGCGGCCGCCGCAGCTCGCGGACGCAGTTCCCCGAACTCGACGAGCGTTTCCGGTACACCGCAACGTATTACGACGCCTCGATGCACGACCCCGAGCGCCTCGCGCTGGACGTGTTGCGCGACGGAGCGCGCGAGGACTCCGCTCGGGCCGCGAACTACGCCCCGGTGGTCGGTGCCGACGGATCGTCGGTCATCATCCGCGACGCCGTCACCGGCGAGGAGTTCCCCTTCTCGGCGGACGTCATCGTGAACACGAGCGGTCCCTGGACCGACCTGACCAACACCGCACTCGGCACCCCGACGCGCTTCATGGGTGGCACGAAGGGCTCGCACATCGTCCTCGACAACACGTCGCTGCTGGAAGCCACGGGCGGCAACGAGATCTTCTTCGAGGCCGCGGACGGCCGCATCGTCCTCATCTACCCGCTCAAGGGCCGGGTCATGGTCGGCACGACCGACATCGACGCCGACCCCGCGAGCGCGACGGTCTGCACCGACGACGAGATCGACTACTTCTTCGATCTGATCGGGCAGGTCTTCCCCGACATCTCGGTCGATCGATCGCAGATCGTCTACACCTTCTCCGGCATCCGTCCCCTCCCGCGGCACGACGACCTCGCCCCGGGCTTCGTCTCGCGCGACTACCGCATCGAGAAGGACCGTCTGGGCGATGTGCCCGTCCTGAGCCTCGTCGGCGGCAAGTGGACGACGTTCCGGGCGCTCGCCGAGCACCTCGCCACCGACGTGCTCGGTCTGATGCGGCGTCCGCGCCGGGTCGCCACCACCGACCTCGCGATCGGCGGCGGTGCCGGGTACCCCCGCAGCGTCGCGCAGCGTCGTCGCTGGATCGACGCCCATCGCGGTGCGCACTCGGCGGAGTTCGCCGATCGGATGCTGGAGCGCTACGGCACCTACGCGCAGGAGGTGCTCGCCGCTCTCCCCGTCGCTCAGCAGGAGCTCGCGCACGCGCCCGGCTACTCGGTCGAGGAGATCGCCTTCCTCGCGGAGCGCGAGGAGGTCGTGTCGCTGATGGACCTGCTGCTGCGTCGCACGTCGATCGCGTTCGTCGGCGGCGTCTCGATGCAGACGCTCTCCGAGGTCGCCGAGGCGGCTGCGTCGGCGCTGGGCTGGGACGATGACGCCGTGCGCGCCCAGGTCGAGGAGGCCGCGCAGGCCCTCGAGGAGGCGCACCGCATCGACGTGCGGACCTCGCACCTGGCGCCGCTCGACGCCTGACGCTCGCAGACCCGGCGAGGCCCGACGCCGGATCACCCTCGGGCCACCCTCTCGCGCGGCGACGTCGCCCGCGATGATTCTGCAGAAAGGTCGACGCTGACATGCACGACATCAATCTCGGGCTCTACTTCGTGTCAGAGCTCGTGGGAACAGCGATGCTGCTCTTGCTCGGCGGTGGCGTGGTCGCCAACGTCATCCTCGCCAAGTCGAAGGGTCTCGGCGGCGGGACGCTGATGATCAACTGGGGCTGGGGCCTCGCGGTCTTCGCCGGTGTGCTCGTGTCGTCGTACTCCGGCGCGCAGCTGAACCCCGCCGTGTCGATCGGGCTCCTGGTGGGCGGGAAGATCGAGTTCGTCCAGTTCCTCGTCGCGATCGCCGCCCAGTTCGTCGGCGCCTTCCTCGGCGCCGTGCTCTGCTGGCTGGCCTACCACGACCACTTCGACGCCGAGCCCGACCCGGCCAACAAGCTCGGGGTGTTCTCGACCGGCCCCGGCATCCGCGCCTACGGCTGGAACCTCGTGACCGAGATCATCGCGACCTTCGTGCTCGTGTTCGTGATCTTCGGCTTCGCCGACTACGGCGACATCGAGATCGGCACCCCGGGCTCGCTCGGACCCCTGACCGCCGTCCCGGTCGCCCTCCTCGTGGTCGGCATCGGCGCCTCGCTCGGCGGACCGACGGGCTACGCGATCAACCCGGCCCGCGACCTCGGACCCCGCATCGCTCACGCCGTGCTCCCCATCAAGGGCAAGGGCTCGAGCGACTGGTCGTACGCGTGGGTTCCCGTCGTGGGACCCCTCATCGGCGGTACGCTCGCGGCACTCGCTGCCGGCGCCCTGCTCGGCTTCGCCTGATCCGTCCACCCCCGAACCGACAACGCTGACAGACAAGGACGTCACATCATGACCGACTACATCATCGCCCTCGACCAGGGCACGACCTCGAGCCGCGCCATCATCTTCGACAAGAAGGGGTCGATCATCTCCGTCGGGCAGAAGGAGCATGAGCAGATCATGCCCCGGGCTGGCTGGGTCGAGCACGACCCGATCGAGATCCGCGACAACATGCGCGAGGTCATCGGCATCGCGCTCGGCCGGGCGAACCTGACCCGTCACGACATCGCCGCGATCGGCATCACCAATCAGCGCGAGACCGCCGTCGTCTGGGACAAGAACACCGGCATCCCCGTCTACAACGCCATCGTGTGGCAGGACACCCGCACGCAGTCGATCGTCAACCGTCTGGCGGGCGACGAGGGCGTCGAGCGGTACAAGGACATCGTCGGGCTGCCGCTGGCGACGTACTTCTCGGGCACGAAGATCGTCTGGATCCTCGAGAACGTCGAGGGTGCACGCGCGAAGGCCGAGGCCGGCGACCTCATCTTCGGCACGACCGACACGTGGGTGCTGTGGAACCTCACCGGAGGCCCGTCGGGCGGCATCCACGCCACCGACGTCACGAACGCGTCGCGCACGCTCTTCATGGACCTCGAGACCCTCGAATGGCGGGACGACATCCTGGCCGACTTCGGTGTGCCGCGCTCGATGATGCCCGAGATCCGCTCGTCCAGCGAGGTCTACGGCGAGGCGCGCGACACGTCTCTGCTGCGCGAGACGCCGGTGGCCGGCATCCTCGGCGACCAGCAGGCCGCGACCTTCGGCCAGGCGGCCTTCGACGCCGGAGAGAGCAAGAACACCTACGGCACCGGTAACTTCCTGATCTTCCAGACCGGCACCGAGATCGTGAAGTCCGAGAACGGCCTGCTCACGACAGTCGGCTACAAGCTGGGCGACGGACCCACCCACTACGCGCTCGAGGGCTCGATCGCCGTCACCGGGTCGCTCATCCAGTGGCTGCGCGACCAGCTCGGGATCATCTCGACCGCTCCCGAGGTCGAGCAGCTCGCGCTGTCGGTCGAAGACAACGGCGGCGTGTACTTCGTCCCCGCCTTCTCGGGTCTGTACGCACCGTACTGGCGGCCGGATGCCCGCGGCGCGATCGTCGGGCTCACGCGCTACGCCAACCGCGGCCACCTCTCCCGCGCAGCGCTCGAGGCCACGGCCTTCCAGACCCGCGAGGTGCTGGATGCCGTCAACGCCGACTCCGGGGTCGACCTGGCCGAGCTGAAGGTCGACGGCGGCATGATCGCCAACGACACGCTGATGCAGTTCCAGGCCGACATCCTGGGCGTTCCCGTCGTGCGGCCGGTCGTCGCCGAGACGACGGCGCTCGGTGCCGCCTACGCAGCCGGCCTCGCGGTCGGCTTCTGGAGCGACCTCGACGAGCTGCGGGCCAACTGGCAGGAAGACAAGCGCTGGACGCCGAACGACGACGTCGAGGAGCGCGAGCGCCAGCTGCGGCTGTGGAAGAAGGCCGTGACGAAGTCGATGGACTGGGTCGACGACGACGTCCGCTGAGGTCAGAGGGAGAGGGCGAAGCAGACCGAGCGCGGCATCGTCTCGACATAGGGCTCGTAGACGGGGATGCGGCTGAAGCCCATCGACGCGTAGAGCGCCATGGACTCGGGCTGCTGGAGTCCGGTCTGCAGGATCACGCGCTCCGCGCCGTCCGCGCGGGCGGCCTCGAGCGCGGCCGACATGAGTCCGCGGGCGATGCCGAGCCCTCGGAAGCCCGGTGCCACGATGAGGCGCTTGATCTCCCACTCGTCGCCGAGCCGGCGCAGGATGACGTGCCCCGCGGGGGCCTCGTCGGCGCCGGCTTCGGCGGCGAGGGCGATCAGCGTCGCGACGATCTCGTCGGGGTGCGTCGCGAGTGCACGGGCGCGGGCGCGGCGTCGCTCGTCCGGCTCGTCGCCGTGGAAGCCGTCGTAACGCGCGCCGAGGTCGTCGTCGAGCTGGCGGCGCAGGTCGCGGGCGCGGGCATCGTCGTAGGCGACGTCGACGATCCGCCAGGTCAGGTCTCGTTCCACAGCGACCGATAGTAGGCCAGTCGCTCGGGGTCGGGGGCGACACCGTAGGCCGCGATGAGCGTGTCTTCCCAGCCGGGACCGTAGTTCCACTCGGTGCTCATCGAGGCGACGGCGATGTCGGCCCAGCGGTCGGCGACGCCGAGCGCGCCGAGGTCGACGTGCGCGAGCCACCGTCCGCCGTCGTCGATGAGGGTGTTCGGGCAGCAGGCGTCGCCGTGGCAGACGACGAGGAGATCGGGCTCGGGCGCCTCGTGGAGGGATGTCGGAACGGCGATGCCGCGGGCCGCTGCGGTGCGCAGCCGGTGCTCGACGCCCCAGTCGAACGGGCAGCCGGCGACGGGCAGGGCGTCGTGGAGGGCGCGGAGCCCCTCGCCGACGGCGCGCACGGCGGTGGCGGGATCCGCGACCCAGCGAGGATCGACCGCCGACCGGCCGGGCAGCGCGCGGGTCACGAGCCATTCGATGTTGCCGTCCTCACCGGTCTCGATGACCTCGGGCACCGGTGTGAATTGTGCGGCCCATCGCAGGCGCCCCGACTCGTCGTGCATCGAGGTCTCGAGATTCCGCGGACCGATCTTGACGACGCGGCCGTCGTCGGTGCGGAACGTGAGGCCACCGATCGCGTTGCGCCACAGCGGCGTCGAGCTCGCGCCGCGGGTGAGTCGGCGCAGCCGTGCGGCGATGTCGGGCGGGATCGGCGCATCCGGCGGCAGCAGGGTCACAGCCCCATCCTGCCCCTGCAGCTCAGCCTGTCGACGGCACGCGCGACGACCGGCGGGAAGCCGGCCGCGGGCGTTCTAGGGTGGAGGGGCGAGTTCGAAGGAGAACACATGCAGATCGCGGGAGTCTCCGCCCTCATCGCGGGCGGCGCCAGCGGACTGGGCGCGGCCACGGCGCGGCGCCTCGCCGCTGACGGTGCGCACGTCACGATCGTCGACCTGCCGGGGTCGCCCGGCCGGGAGGTCGCCGCCGAGCTCGGCGGGCGGTTCGCCCCCGCCGACGTCACCGACCCGGACGAGGTCACCGATGCCGTCGAGACAGCCGGCCGTGCCGCGCCGCTGCGGATCGTCGTCAATTGCGCCGGAATCGCACCGCCCGCCAAGGTGCTCGACCGCGAGGGCGCGCCCACGCCGCTCCCGGACTTCGAGCGGATCATCCGCACCAACCTCGTCGGCACCTACAATGTCGTCGCTCAGGCGTCGGCGGCGATCGCGCGGACCGAGCCGACCGACTCGGGAACCCGCGGCGTGATCGTCAACACCGCCTCCGTCGCCGCCTTCGACGGCCAGATCGGCCAGCCCGCCTACGCCGCATCGAAGGGGGGAGTGCACGCGATGACCCTGCCGATAGCGCGCGAGCTCGCGCGCTACGGCATCCGCGTCTGCACCATCGCCCCCGGGATCATGCAGACGCCCATGATGGCCGGGCTGCCGGATGCCGCGCAGCGCTCGCTCGGTGAGCAGGTGCCGTATCCGCAGCGGCTGGGGGCGCCGGAGGAGTTCGCCGCGCTCGCCGCCCACATCGTCGACAACGACTACCTCAACGGCGAGACGATCCGTCTCGACGGCGCGATCAGAATGGCACCACGATGACCGACACTGCACCCGACACTGCATCCGACACCGTTCTGCTGCGGCGCGAGGGCGCGCTCGCGCGCATCACCCTGAACCGTCCGGCATCCCTCAACGCGGTCGACGCCGAGATGGCCGCCCGTTGGCGCGAGGTCGCCGCCGAGGTCGCGGCCGACGCGTCGATCGGGGCCGTGATCCTGGATGCTGCGGGCCGTGCCTTCTGCGCGGGCGGCGACGTCGTGTCGATGTCGACGTCGGGCATGGGCGGCACCGCGGTCACCGAGACGGCCCGCGTCATCCACGACGGCATCACCTCGCTGACCGAGGCGGCGGTGCCGATCGTCGCGGCGGTCCAGGGCGCGGTCGCCGGGGGAGGGCTCGGGATCATGCTCGTCGCCGACTACATCGTCGCGTCGCCGTCGGCGGTCTTCGTCAGCAAGTACGCCAACATCGGGCTCACTCCCGATCTCGGTGTGTCGACTCTGCTGCCGGCCGCCATCGGCCAGCGCCGGGCGCTGCAGCTGCTGCTCGACGACACGGCGCTCGACGCCGCGACCGCACGCGACTGGGGCCTGATCGCCGAGGTCATCGACGACCCGGCCGCCCGCGCGCAGGCGCTCGCCGAATCGTGGCTGCACGGCGCGACGACCGCGTTCGGTCAGGCCAAGCGCCTCGTGCGCGAGGGCGCCGGGCGCACCTTCGCGCAGAACCTCGACGACGAGGCGCGGACGATCGGCGCGCGTTTCGACAGCGACGAGGCGCGTGTCCGCATCGACGCGTTCGCCGCAGCATCCGCCCGCCGGACCCGACCCGAGGAGAAGTCATGACCGACCCGAAGCCCCTGGCGGGCAAGACGCTGCTGATGTCGGGCGGGAGCCGCGGCATCGGTCTGGCCATCGCGCTGCGCGCTGCGCGCGACGGTGCGAACATCGCCTTGCTCGCCAAGACCGACCAGCCGCATCCGAAGCTCGAGGGCACCGTCCACACTGCCGCCGCCGAGATCGTCGCGGCCGGCGGCCAGGCCCTGCCGATCGTCGGCGACGTCCGCGACGAGGACTCGATCACCGAGGCGGTGCTGAAGACGCAGGGCGAGTTCGGCGGGATCGATATCGTCGTCAACAACGCATCGGCGATCGATCTCTCGGGCACGCTGGAGCTCGCCACGAAGCGTTTCGACCTCATGCAGGGGGTCAACGTGCGCGGCACGTTCCTGCTCTCGCGGGCCGCCATCCCGATCCTGCGAGAGGCCGAGAACCCGCACATCCTCTCGCTGTCGCCCCCGCTCAACCTCTCGCCGAAGTGGCTCGGCGCGCACACCGGCTACACCCTCGCGAAGTACGGCATGACGATGGCGACCCTCGGCGTCGCCGCGGAGTTCGCCGGCGACGGCATCGCCGCCAACACCCTGTGGCCGCGGACGACGATCGCGACGGCGGCGGTGAAGTACTCCCTCGGCGGCGACCGCATGATGGCCGCGAGCCGCACTCCGGAGATCTACGCGGATGCCGCCTACCACGTGCTCGTCCAGCCCTCACGCGAGTACACGGGGCAGACCCTCATCGTCGAGGATGTGCTCGAAGCCGCCGGCGTGACCGACTTCTCGAGCTACGCCGCCGTCCCGGGAACGCCCGACGCCGAGCTGTTCCCCGACGTCTTCCTCGACTGACGGGTCGGGATCAGAGAGGCTTGCGCAGGAAGATCTGGAAGGTGCCGTCGCCCTGCGGCACGCGCTCGGACTCGCTGTAGCCTTCGCGCTCGTAGAGGCGCAGGTTGGCCTCGCTGAGCGAGCCGGTGAACAGCTCGGCCTCGCGCGCTCCGGCCTCCCGTCCGCGGGCCTCGACAGCGGCGAGCAGTGCCGTGCCGAGTCCGGACCCCTGCTGGTCGGGGGCGATCGCGATGCGGCCGATCAGCAGCAGCTCGCCGTCGAGGCGGGCGCGCGCCGCTCCGACGATGCGACCGTCGTCGACGGCGACGCAGCCGAGGTTCTCCTGCAGCTCCGCACGGAGCTCATCGAGGGTCTGCGTGAGGGGCGGCATGTCGGCGGCGTCGTAGATGAGGGCCTCGGACACGAATGCCGCGCGCTGCAGGGTCAGCACCTCGCCGGCGTCAGCGGGGTCGATGGGGCGGATGTCGCGGTCGCCGGCCTCGCGGGACATCAGACGGCCGTCTCGGGGTCGATGATGCTGTGGCGGACGAAGGCGTTCCAGATGCCGTCGTCGAGGACACCGGTGGTGACCTCGCCGGCGATGCGCTGCAGCTGGGGGTCGGCCTCGGCCATCGCGATGGCGGTGCCGCAGACCTCGAACATCTCGACGTCGTTCCAGCTGTCACCGATTCCGACGGCGTCGGCGGCGTCACGGCCGAGGTGCGTCAGCATCGCCTGGATGCCGGTTCCCTTGTTCGTGCCGCGCATCCCGACCTCGCCGTTCGCCCCGGTGGGCAGGGGCATGCTGCCCGGGATGACGTGGAACTCCTCGCCGAGCGCGCGCTGGGTCTTCTCGACGGCGTCGGGATCGGAACTGACGAACACCGCCTTCGCGATGTGGTCGAGATCGGCCTCTTCGACGGGAGCGAAGCGTGGCGCTGCCACGACGTCCTCTGCGAGGGCGACGGTCGAGAGGTCCTCGGCGTGGCGGCGTCGGCGTTCGCTGATGAACTCGGCGATGAAGGACCGCACGCCCTCGCTCGCGTACACCCCGTCGTGCGACTGGATGAAGTACCTCGTGCCCTGCTCGTCGAAGTAGGCCATGACCCGCTCGACGGCGGCGCGGGGCATCAGCTCGGCGAGCACCGTCTCGTCGCCGGAGACCGCGAGGGCCCCGCCGTTGGAGATGGCGCCGTCGAAGCCGATGTCGAGCACGCGGGGGTTGATGTCGCCGGCGGCGCGTCCCGTGCACAGGTAGACGAGATGCCCCCGTTCGCGGGCGGCGCGAACCGCTGCGATCGTCGAGGGGGCGATCGTCTCGCCGTGCGCGAGGATGGTGCCGTCGACGTCGAGGAAGATGATGCGAGAATTCGACGTCACCCCTCCAGCGTAATGCGGGTGGCTCACAGCAGGCCGTGGCGGACGAAGGCGTTGTGGATGCCGTCGTCGTCGATCGCGGTCGTGACCTCGTCGGCGAGGGCCTGCACCTCGGGCGCGGCGTTGCCCATCGCGATCGCGGTGCCGCAGACCTCGAACATCTCGGCGTCGTTCCAGTTGTCGCCGATGCCGATGGCGTCGGCGGGGTCGACGCCCAGGTGGGCGAGCACCTCGAGGATCGCGGCGCCCTTGTTCACGCCGCGCGGCGCCACTTCGCCCGAGCTGCCCTCGGGCAGGGGGATCGTGCCCGAGACGACGGCGAAGTCGGGGGCGAGCTGCTCGAGCAGGTCGGCGACCGCGTCCGCGTCGTGCCCGAGGATGACGGCCTTGGCGACCTCGGCATCCGAGAAGTGGACCTCGTCGTCGAAGGTCTTCATCCCGACGCTGAAGAACTCGAGCTCCTCCGGGTCGGCCCCGGCGGCCCGCGCGTCCTCGATGTGGCGGGCGCGGTCGCGCTCGAGACGGTCCGCGAGCAGAGCCGGCAGTCCCGGGCTCGCGAACATGCGGTCGAACGACTGGTAGTACCAGTGGATGCCGCGGGCCTCGAACGCGGCGCTCAGGCGCGCGACCTCGGCGGCGGTCATGAGTCGCGAGACGATCAGCTCGTCGCCGACCCCGGCGAACGCGCCGCCGTTGGTGACGGCACCGTCGAAGCCGATGTCGAGGATGCGGCCGCGGAGCTCGGCCATGCCGCGTCCGGTGCTCAGCAGCACGAGGTGACCGTTCTCGCGGGCACGGCGGACGGCGGCGACGGCGGATTCGGGCAGATGGGTGCCGTCCTGCAAAAGCGTGCCGTCGACGTCGAGGAAGACGGCGCGGCGGCGGAAGTCGGACGAGGTCATGCGGATCCCCTCTCGGATGCGGAGAAGGGCGCGGCCGCGGGCCAGAAGGAGGGCCCCGCGACCGCGCCCGGTCGGGTCAGCGTCTCAGCGGGTCAGCGAGGCGCCGTTGGTGCGGATGACTTCGGCGTACCAGCCGAACGACTTCTTCTCGAAGCGCTCGAGCGTGCCCGAGCCGTCGTCGTTGCGGTCGACGTAGATGAAGCCGTACCGCTTGCTCAGCTGAGCGGTCGAGGCGCTGACGAGGTCGATGCAGCCCCACGAGGTGTAGCCGAGCACCTCGACGCCGTCGGCGATCGCCTCGCCGACCTGCACGAGGTGGTCGTTGAGGTAGGCGATGCGGTAGTCGTCGACGACCGTCTTGACGCCGTCGACCTCGACGAGCTGGTCCTTCGCGCCCAGGCCGTTCTCGACGATGAACAGCGGCTTCTGCCAGCGATCCCAGAACTGGTTGAGCACCAGTCGCAGGCCGACGGGATCGATCTGCCAGCCCCACTCGCTCGCCTCGAGGGTCGGGTTCGGCACGCCGCCCATGATGTTGCCCTCGCCGGTGACCTTCTTCGCCGGGTCGGCGGTCGCGGCGACCGACATGTAGTAGCTGAACGACACGAAGTCGACCGTGTTGGTGAGGTCGTCGCGGTCCTCGTCGGTGATGTCGAGCTCGATGCCCTTCTCGGCGAGCGTGCGCAGGAAGTACCCGGGGTAGGCGCCGCGGGTGTGCACGTCGCCGTAGACGAGGTTCGAGTGATCGAACGACATGACCTCGAGTGCGTCGGCGGGAGAGGGCGAGAGCGGGTACACGGGCATCGACAGCACCATGCAGCCGATCTGCGCGTTCGGGGCGACCTCGCGCGCGATGCGCGTCGCGCGGGCGGATGCCACGAGCTCGTGGTGCATCGCCTGGTACAGCTGCTGCTCCGTCAGCTCGTCCTTCGGGGTGTTGATGCCCCCCGACATGAAGGGGGCGTGCAGGAGCGAGTTGATCTCGTTGAAGGTCAGCCAGTACTTCACCCGTGCGCCGTAGCGCTCGAAGAGGGTGCGCGCGTAGTTCTCGTAGAAGCCGATGAGCCGGCGGTCGGTCCATCCGTCGTAGGTCTCGGCGAGGTGGAGCGGCGTCTCGTAGTGCGAGATCGTGACGAGCGGCTCGATGCCGTGCTTCTCGAGCTCGTCGAGCACGCGGTCGTAGAAGGCGAGGCCCTCTTCGTTCGGCTCGGTCTCGTCGCCCTTCGGGAAGATGCGGCTCCACGCGATGGAGAAGCGGAAGGTCTTGAAGCCCATCTTGGCGAACAGGGCGATGTCTTCGGCGTAGCGGTGGTAGAAGTCGATGCCGACGAGCTTGAGGTTGTCGGGGGTCGGTGCGTCGGTGCGGGCGCCGACGATGCCGCGGGGCATGACGTCCTGCACCGAGAGGCCCTTGCCGCCTTCGTCGTAGGCGCCCTCGAGCTGGTTCGCGGCGGTCGCGCCGCCCCAGAGGAATCCGTCGGGGAAGGTGATGGTGCTCATGACTCTCTCGTTTCGTATCGCTGGTCCCGATGGTGACGGGACTGTGTATCGCTGGTCCCGCGGTTGGCGGGACGGGTGGGGGAGGGGGCGGGGTTCGGGTTGCCCGCCCCCTCCGTTCGGGTGCGTCGGTCAGCTCGCCAGCGCGGACTCGACCGAGACCGCCGTGAACAGCGGCTCGCCGTGCGCGATCGGGCCGGACGCCTGGTCGGTCAGAGCGGGGTACAGCTCGCCGTTGGTGACGATGACGGGCGTCGTCAGGTCGTAGCCCGCCCGCTCGATCGCGTCGCCGTCGAACTCGACGAGCAGGTCGCCGGCCTTGACCTCCTGGCCGGTGGTGACCTTGACGTCGAAGTGAGCGCCGGCGAGCTTGACCGTGTCGATGCCGATGTGGATGAGCACCTCGGCGCCGTCGGCGTGGCGCAGGCCGATCGCGTGTCCGGTCGGGAACGCAGCTGCGACGGTCGCGTCGAACGGGGCGTACACGGCGCCGGAACGCGGCTTGATCGCGACACCGTCGCCGAGGCTGCCCTCGGCGAAGGCCGCGTCGGGGGTCTCGCTGAGCGGCACGACCGTGCCGTCGACCGGGCTGAGAACGACGACGTCGTTGCCGGATGCCGCCGGGGTGGCCGCCGGTGCGGCATCCTCTTCGGGCTCCTTGAATCCGACGATCGCGGTCAGCAGGAACGGGATGGCGATCGCGGCGGCGAGGCCGATGATGAGCATGACCATGTTCCCGTTGCCGAACAGGGCCGGAAGCGCCAGGCCGGAGGGGACGACGAAGGCGGTCGAGAAGACGCCGCCCATCGCGATGATCGCGCCGCCGACCACACCGCCGACGATGCCGAAGGCGAAGGGGCGCTTGAGCGGCAGGTTGATGCCGTAGATGGCGGGCTCGGTGATGCCGGCGAGGAAGCCCGACAGCGTCGCGGGAGCCGCGAGCGACTTGAGGTTCTTGTTGCGGGCGCGCACCCAGACACCGGCGACGGCGGCAGCCTGCGCGAGGACGGCTGCGAACACGGGGCCGATGAGCAGGATCTGACCGGTGGTCTGGTACTCCAGCGTGAACAGCGGCACGAGGCCCCAGTGCAGACCGAAGATGACGAAGACCTGCCAGAAGCCGCCCATGATGGCGCCGCCGGCCCACGGGGCGTTCTCGAAGACCCAGCCGATGCCGTTGCCGAGCGCGCCGCTGAGGATCGCGGAGATCGGGCCGATGACGACGAAGACGATCGGGACGGCGATGAGCACGACGATCATCGGGGTGACGAAGCGCCGCACCGCGCCCGGGAGCTTCGCGTAGAGGAACTTCTCGGCGTGGCTCTGCAGCCACACGATCACGATGATCGGGATGACGCTCGAGACGTAGGTGACCATCGTGAAGGGGATGCCGAAGAACGTCAGCCCCTCGACCCCGACGAGCGGGGTGATGGTCGGGTAGAGCAGCGCGGCCGCGATCGCGAACGCGGTGAACTCGTTGGCCTTGAAGTAGCGCGCCGCGGTGAACGCGAGCGCCATCGGCAGGAAGTTGATGAGACCGTCCGATAGGGCGTTCAGCACCGCGTAGGTCGAGTTGTCGGTGCCGATCCAGCCGAAGGTGACCGCGGCTGCGAGGAAGGCCTTGAGCAGACCGGTGCCCGCGAGAGCCCACAGCAGCGGCGTGAAGATCGCCGAGATCATCGAGATGAAGCGGTTGAAGAGGTTGCCCTTCGGGCCCTCGGATGCCGCAGCGTCGGAGCCGGCGCCGAACTTCGAGATCTTGCCGATCTCGGCGAACACGTCGGGGACGTCGTTGCCGATGACGACCTGGTACTGGCCGCCGGCCTGGGCGACGGTGACGACACCGGGCACGGCCTTGACGGCGGCGGTGTTCGCCTTGGACTCGTCCTTCAGCACGAAACGCAGACGCGTCGCGCAGTGGACGAGGGAGGTCACGTTCTCCTCGCCGCCGACGCCCTCCAGGACGCCGGCCGCGGTCTTCGAGTAATCCATCGGGACTGCTCGCTTTCTGCCGCAGCATCGCGGCACTCGGGTGGAGGAAGCCGCCGCATCCCTGTTTCCGGGCAACAAAAAAACCTGAACTCGTTCACCGCCGATCAAGACGATGTGAGTTCAGGTTTTGCCCGCTGCCGCGGTAACAATCCGGAGACTTCCGCAGGGCAGCGACGCCCTGCGAGGGTCACGGTAGCACGGGACCGGGGTTCTGGCCAGCTTCGTTCGCACCGACCTGCGTCGCCAGGCGCTCGACGTGCACGATGACGTACAGGAGCTCCTCGTCGGTCAGCTCCGACTCCGTCGCCGCACGGACGTAGGCCTTCACCTCCTCCGCGATCGCGTAGGAGCGCGGGTAGCTGTGCTTGGCGAACTCGAAGAACGAGGTGTCGGCGCTGCGCAGCATCGTCTTCGAGACGAGGCGCTGCAGCAGGAACTGGATGTGCAGGATGAATCGGGCGTAATCGGGGCTGTCGGTGTCGAGCTTGACGCCGAGGCCGTTCTCGACCGTCATGACGACGTGCTGCAGGCGGCGGAAGAGGAGCGCCGCCGTGCCGTTGGGCTCGTCGCGGGTCGCGTTGAGCAGGTGCATCGTGAGGAACACCGCCTCTTCGGCGGGCAGCTCGCGATCGAGGGACTCGGAGATCGCGGTGGCCATGCGCTGCGCCGCGGAGAACTCGTGGGGATGCAGCACGCGCAGTTCGGGCATGTTGGTCGCGGGGATCCGGATGCCGTTGTCGAGCCGCTCGAGCACGAACTGGATGTGGTCGATGACGGCCATCGTGAAGAACCGGTCGAGGTGGTGGCCGAGACGGCGCTCGGCCTCGTCGACGGCGCGAGTGACGGCTTCCACCACCGGGTAGGGCACGTCGGTGAGCAGCTGGCGTTCGCGGTCGCCGGCATCCCCCGCATCGAGGATGAAGGTCTTCTCGACCTTGTCGGGGTCGAGGGTGTCGGACGGCTTCAGCTGGAACCCGAGCCCGCGTCCCATGAGCACGCGTTCGCGGCCATGCTCGTCGAGAGTGATGACGACGTTGTTGTTCAGCACCTTGTGCACGACGGTGCCCCGCGGGGGCGGAGCGACGTCGTCGAGGTTCATGGCTGCAGTCTAGGGTGGAGCAGGGCGGGGGCCGCCGGGCGCGGCGAACGCCGGCGGCCAGCCTTCGCGCAGGCGGCGCCGGTATCCTGGATCATATGACCGATTCAGATCCCGTGCGCGAGACCGCGTCGTCCGTGCGCGAGACCTCGTCGCCCGTGCGCTCCACCAAGCCGCGTCAGGTGCGCCCCGCGACCGAGGGCTGGTCGCAGCAGAAGGACGAGTCCGGTCGTCCGCTGCTGCAGTTCGCGAGCCCGAAGCGCGGCAAGCCGCCCGTCCACCTCGCCGACCTCACGCCCGAGCAGCGCGTCGAGAAGGTCAAGGAGCTCGGCATGCCCGGCTTTCGGGCCAAGCAGCTCGAGAAGCACTACTTCCGCCACTTCACCTCGGATGCCGCGGAGATGACCGACCTGCCCGCCGCGGGGCGCGACGAGCTCGTCGCGGGTCTGCTCCCGCCGCTCCTGACCGAGGTGCGCCGGCTCGAGACCGACCGCGGCGACACGATCAAGTTCCTGTGGAAGCTCCACGACGGCGCCCTCGTCGAGTCGGTGCTGATGCGCTACACGGGCCGCATCACGCTGTGCGTGTCGAGCCAGGCCGGATGCGGCATGAACTGCCCGTTCTGCGCGACCGGCCAGGCGGGCCTGACCCGCAACATGTCGGCCGCCGAGATCATCGAGCAGGTCGTCCGGGCGAACCGTCTCATCGCGGACGGCGGCCTCGGCGACCCGCGCAAGGTCGGGCACGAGGGCGAGCGCGTCACGAACATCGTCTTCATGGGCATGGGCGAGCCGCTGGCGAACTACGCCCGCGTCATGCAGGCGGTGCGCACGATGGTCGACAAGGATCACGGCATCGGCATGAGCGCGCGGGGCATCACCGTCTCCACGGTCGGTCTCGTGCCGGCGATCCAGAAGCTGACGAAGGAGGACATTCCCGTCACCTTCGCACTCTCGCTGCATGCCCCCGACGACCAGCTGCGTGACGAGCTCATCCCCGTCAACTCGCGGTGGAAGGTCGACGAGGCGCTCGACGCGGCGAAGGCCTACTTCGACGAGACGGGCCGGCGGGTGTCGATCGAGTACGCCCTCATCAAGGACATGAACGACCACGCGTGGCGCGCGGACCTCCTCGCCGAGAAGCTGAACGCCCGCGGACGCGGCTGGGTGCACGTCAACCCCATCCCGCTCAATCCGACGCCCGGCTCCATCTGGACCTCGTCCGAGCCCGAGGTGCAGGACGAGTTCGTGCGACGGCTGAACGAGGCCGGCATCCCGACGACCCTTCGCGACACGCGCGGCAAGGAGATCGACGGGGCGTGCGGTCAGCTCGTCGCGACCGAGGACGACCAGCGCGCGGCCGACACGGTTCCCGCGGGTTGAGGTCATAAGACGCAACTCCGGCCCGCCGGGGCCCACCGCGAGGTAGCGTTTTCCCATGGTTGAGTATCGCTACCTCGGCAACAGTGGATTCAAGGTCTCGGAGATCACGTACGGCAACTGGGTGACGCATGCGTCGCAGGTGGAGAACGACGCGGCCATCGCGACCGTCCACAAGGCGCTGGACCTCGGCATCACCTCGTTCGACACCGCAGACGCGTACGCCAACACGGCCGCGGAGGTCGTGCTCGGCGAGGCGCTGAAGGGTCAGCCGCGCGAGACGCTCGAGATCTTCACGAAGGTGTATTGGCCGACCGGCCGCAAGGGGCCGAACGACCAGGGCCTCTCGCGCAAGCACATCTTCGACAGCATCAACGGGTCGCTCCGCCGTCTCGGTGTCGACTACGTCGACCTCTACCAGGCGCACCGCTACGACTACGAGACGCCGCTGGAAGAGACGATGCAGGCTTTCGCCGACATCGTCCGCCAGGGCAAGGCGCTCTACATCGGCGTCAGCGAGTGGACCGCCGAGCAGCTGCGCGAGGGGCACGCCCTCGCGACGAAGCTCGGGTTCCAGCTCGTGTCGAACCAGCCGCAGTACTCCGCGCTGTGGCGCGTCATCGAGGGCAAGGTCATTCCCGCCTCGCAGGAGCTCGGCATCTCGCAGATCGTCTGGTCGCCGCTCGCGCAGGGCGTGCTGACGGGCAAGTACCAGCCGGGCCAGCCCGTACCCGAGGGATCGCGCGCGACCGACGAGAAGAGCGGCGCGAACTTCATCAAGCGCTTCTTGAACGACGAGGTGCTCACGGCCGTTCAGAAGCTGAAGCCGATCGCCGATGAGGCGGGCCTCACCGTCGCGCAGCTCTCGCTCGCGTGGGTGCTGCACAACGAGAACATCGCTGCGGCGCTCGTCGGCGCCTCGCGTCCCGAGCAGCTCGAGGACACCGTGAAGGCCTCGGGTGTGAAGCTCGAGCAGTCGGCGTACGACGCGATCAACGATGCCCTCGGCGGGGTCGCGGTGACCGACCCGGCCGAGACCGACACGGTCTCGCCGAAGACCCGCCCGGCCTGATCGTGGCGGTAACGAGCGCCGGCATCCTGCCCTACCGCATCGCTGCGGACGGCACGGTGTCGGCGCTCGTCGCCCACATGGGCGGACCGTTCTGGGCGGCCAAGGACGCCGGGGCGTGGTCGATCGTCAAAGGCGAGTACGACCCCGACGACGAGGCGGCCCTGGGTGCCGCGCGGCGCGAGTTCCGCGAAGAGCTCGGGCTCGAGCCGCCCGACGGCGAGTACGCCGAGCTCGGCACCTTCTCGTACTCGTCGGGCAAGCGCATCACGGTGTTCGTCGTCGACGGCAGCGGGTTCGATGCCTCGAACGCGGCATTCGGCGAGTTCGAGATGGAGTGGCCGCCGCGGTCGGGGCGCACGGCGTCGTTCCCCGAGGTCGACCGGGTCGAGTGGGTCGAGGTGGGGCGCGCTCGCGAGCTGCTCGTCAAGGGTCAGCGACCGGCCCTCGACCGGCTCGATGAACTCGTTCAAGCGAGCGGGAGGTAGTCGAGGGTGGCGCAGCATCGCATGCTTCCCGCCGACCGGTGGGAGCCGTTCTCCGATGAGCACCTGGCGCGCGTCATCCCCGTCGCCACGGATCGCATCGTCCGGGCCTCGGCCGCCGCGGACTTCGCGCCGCGGCAAGCGGAGATGGTGATCTTCGACGCGTGCGGCATGAGCGCGGACGGCGTGCGCATCTGGCATGCAGCCCGACGGCTCGGCGAGTCAGCGAACGCACGCGCCCGGTCGTCGGCTCGCCTTCGCTTCGGCGGTCGCGCATCCAGCATTGGCTGGATCGGGTGGGTGCTGGTGCTCGCCGCCCTCACCGGCGGACTCGCATTCGCCGTCGCGCTGCAGACGAAGGACGTGGTGCTCACGGCCGCGTTCTCCGCCGCGACCGCGATGGCGGTGCTGGTGGCGGCCGCGGGCGCGCGAGGACGCCCGCTCGATCGTGCGCTGTGGCGGCCGCAGGCTGTCGCCCTCGTCGGGACGGCGGTTGCCGCCGTCCTCGTCGGCAGCGGTGCCACCGCCCCCGCGATGGCCGTGCTGGTGGCTGCCCCGGTCATCGCCGTCACCTCCCTGGTCGCCGGCATGATCATCCGGGGCGCCAAGCCGCAGCAGGCCCGCGAGGTGGATGACAGTCTGACCGCCGCTTACCGGGCGGTCATCGCGGACCTTCCCGCTCATGTCGAGCGTCTCGAGCGCGAGACGAGCGCTGCACTGCCGCCGGAGCGAGCCCGGTTCGTCGAACGCGTCCGCGCCGCCGTGTTCGAACGAGTGCGGGCCGACGAGCGCGTGCCCGAGCGGGCGCGGAGAAGGCTCGCGCGGCACGGGGACGCGCACGGCGCGGGCGGTGTCGTCATCGCGGATTTCGCCGATCCGCTCACCTGGATGCCGGAGGCGCTCGCGCGGTCGGCGTACACCACGGACGATCCGCGGCATCCCGACAATCGGGACGGCTGACCGGTCTCGCCGTCCCGTCAGCGCTTCTTCTTCGGCGCCTCCGACACGTCGAGCTTCTCGTGCAGCCCGCCGAGCGACGACCAGGCGCTCGCCGTTCCCTTCGCGGCGTGCTCCGCGCCGCGCACGGCTCGCTCGTCGGCCCACTCGTTCAGGACGTGGCCGCGGTGCCCGCGGACGTGCTCGAGGATGACGTCGGGCAGGCCGCGCGCACGGCGGGCGTCGCGGGCGGCGATGAGCTGCTCGAGGATGTCGCGGTTCTTCGTCGGCGCGCCAGTGGAGGTCTTCCAGCCGCGGCGGCGGTGGCCGTCCATCCACGACGCGTACGTGTCGATCGCGTACTTGGAATCGGCCTGAACGACGAGCTCGCGGACGTCGGGGTGGTCCTCGATCGCCTTGAGCAGCCCGAGCAGCTCGCCGATGTTGTTCGTGCCCTGCGGGATCGCTCCGGCGGCCCAGTGGCCGTCCTCGCCGACCCAGGCCCAGCCGGTCGGTCCGGGATTGCCCTTGCAGGCGCCGTCGGTGGCCACGGTGTATCGGTCGGAACTCACTCGGGCAAGGGTACCCGGGAGCTCGTGCGATGCGGTTTCTGTATACGTTGGAGTCAGAATCCGCGCCTTCGACCCGCCGGCGCGGGCTCTGTGTATACAATCGTCGCATGGTGGCCGAGGGCGGAGCACGGGCGGGAGAGCGCGCCTACGCCGCTCTGCTGGCCGAGATCCAGAACGGCGACCTCGCTCCCGGGGCGGTGCTCGGCGAGGTGGAGCAGGCGACGCGACTGGGCGTCAGCCGTACTCCGCTGCGCGAGGCTCTCCGGCGACTCGCGGCCGACGGCCTCGTGCGCCAGGCGTCGCCCCGGGTGACCGTCGTCGCCGATATCGATCGCGACGACATCCGCTCGCTGTTCGAGGTGCGGCGTGCGCTGGAAGAGACCGCCGCACGGCTCGCGGCATCCCGGGGCGACGCCGCGCTCTTCGCCGAGCTCGCCGCGGCGTTCGACCGCACCGCGCAGGCCGATGCGCCCGCAGCGGGTGACCCCGACGCGTACTACGCGCTCATCGCTCGCTTCGACGCGGCGCTCGACGACGCCGCAGGCAACGCCTATCTGACGTCGGCGCTGACGAAGGTCCGCGCTCACCTCGTGCGGGTTCGCCGCCTCGCACGCGACAACCCGGCGCGGCTCGCGGCGTCGATCGAGGAGCACCGGCTCATCGCGAGCGCCATCGCCGCCCGCGACGCCGACCTCGCCGCCCACGCGACCCATGTGCACCTGCACAACGCCCTGACCAGCATCCTCGACTCCCTGGAGGCATCCGCATGACCGTCAGCCATCACGTCCGCGTCCACCGCAGCGACGAGGAGCTCGCGCGCGAGGACCAGCTCGCGTGGAAGATCGCCGAGGTCGCCGTCGACCCCGTGGCGGTCGAGCCCGCCGTGGTCGACATGATCGTGAACCGCATCATCGACAACGCCGCCGTCGCGGCGGCATCCCTCACCCGGGCGCCCGTCAGCTCGGCCCGCGCGCAGGCGCTCGACCACCCGGTCTCGCGGGGCGGCGCGGGGGCGAGCGTGTTCGGCGTGACTGACCGCACGAGCCCCGAGTGGGCCGCGTGGGCGAACGGCGTCGCGGTGCGCGAGCTCGATTACCACGACACCTTCCTCGCCGCCGACTACTCGCATCCCGGCGACAACATCCCGCCGATCCTCGCGGTCGCTCAGCACGTCGGTGCCGACGGTGCGGCGCTCGTGCGGGGCCTCGCGACCGGGTACGAGATCCAGATCGACCTCGTGCGGGCCATCTGCCTGCACAAGCACAAGATCGACCACGTCGCCCACCTCGGGCCTTCGGCCGCCGCCGGCATCGGCACGCTGCTCGGCCTCGACACCGCGACGATCTACCAGGCGGTCGGCCAGGCGCTGCACACGACCACCGCGACGCGCCAGTCGCGCAAGGGCGAGATCTCGACCTGGAAGGCCCACGCCCCCGCCTTCGCCGGCAAGCTCGCGGTCGAGGCCGTCGACCGCGCGATGCGCGGCGAGACGAGCCCGAACCCGATCTACGAGGGTGAGGACGGTGTCATCGCCTGGCTGCTCGACGGACCGGATGCCGCCTACACGGTGCCGCTGCCGGCGCCGGGAGAGCCCAAGCGCGGCATCCTCGACTCGTACACGAAGGAGCACTCGGCCGAGTATCAGGCGCAGGCGTGGATCGACCTCGCGCGCAAGCTGCACGGCGAGCACCCCGAGCTGCTCGACTCCGCGAACGTCGAGAGCATCGTGCTCCACACCAGCCACCACACGCACTACGTCATCGGCTCGGGGGCGAACGACCCGCAGAAGTACGACCCGACCGCGTCGCGCGAGACGCTCGACCACTCGATCCCGTACATCTTCGCGGTCGCACTGCAGGACGGCGGCTGGCACCACGTCGACTCGTACACGCCCGAGCGCGCCGCCCGCCCCGACACGGTCGCCCTGTGGCAGCGAATCACGACGGCCGAGGATGCCGAATGGACGCGGCGCTACCACTCGGAGGATCCGGCGGAGAAGGCCTTCGGCGGGCGCGTCGAGATCCGGATGGCCGACGGCTCGACGATCGTCGACGAGATCGCCGTCGCCGACGCCCACCCGCTCGGTGCTCGCCCGTTCGCGCGCGAGGACTACATCCGCAAGTTCCGGATCCTCGCCGAGCCCGTGCTCGAACCGGCCCAGATCGAGCGCTTCCTCGACCTCGCGCAGCGTCTGCCCGATCTCACGGCAGACGAGGTGCGCGAGCTGAACATCGTCGCACGTGACGGCGTCATCGCGTCCGCGCCGAACCCGCGAGGGCTGTTCTGATGCTGTACTCGCAGACCACCGCCGCCGACAAGCGCCGCATCCTCCGGGAACGACTCGCCAGCGGAGAGACGCTGCGCTTTCCGGGAGCGTTCAACCCGCTCTCGGCCCGGCTCATCGAGCGGCACGGCTTCGACGGCGTGTACGTCTCGGGTGCGGTCATCGCGGCTGACCTCGGGCTGCCCGATGTGGGCCTCACGACGCTGAGCGAGGTCGCCGGGCGCGGCCAGCAGATCGCGCGGATGACGGAGCTTCCGGCGATCATCGACGCCGACACGGGCTTCGGCGAGCCGATGAACGTCGCCCGCACGATCCAGACGCTCGAGGATGCCGGCCTCGCCGGATGCCACATCGAGGACCAGGTCAACCCCAAGCGCTGCGGGCACCTCGACGGAAAGAGCGTCGTCGACGAGAACACGGCCGTGGGCCGCATCCGGGCTGCCGTCGACGCCCGGCGCGACGCGAACTTCCTCATCATGGCGCGCACCGATGTGCGGGCGATCGAGGGGATGGATGCCGCCGTCGACCGCGCCCGCGCGCTTGTCGACGCGGGGGCCGACGCGATCTTCCCCGAGGCGATGCGCGACCTCGCGGAGTTCGAGGCGATGGCGTCGGCCATCGACGTGCCGATCCTGGCGAACATGACCGAGTTCGGGAAGTCGGAGCTGTTCACGGTGGACCAGCTACGAGACGCGGGTGTGCGGATCGTGATCTGGCCCGTCTCGTTGTTGCGCATCGCGATGGGGGCGGCGGGCCGCGCGCTCGACGAGCTCACGGCGGCCGGGAACCTGACCGCGAAGCTCGGTGAGATGCAGCACCGCGCCGACCTGTACGACCTCGTCGACTACGAGGGCTACACGCGCTTCGACTCGTCGGTCTTCGACTTCACCCTGTCGACTCGCCAGAATGAGTCGATCGACCGGGGCTGAGACCCGCGGATTCTGGCTACTCGACGGAGAGGGAACAGAACATGACCGAGCAAGACATCCGTAAGGGGCTCGTGGGGGTTGTCGCCGATGTGACGGCGATCTCGAAGGTGAACCCCGAGACGAACTCGCTGCTCTACCGGGGCTACCCGGTGCAGGAGCTCGCCGCGACGCAGCCGGTCGACGCCGTGGCGCATCTGCTGTGGCACGGCGAACTGCCGACCGACGACCAGCTCGCCGAGCAGCGCCGGCGGGCTCGGCCGCAGCGGGCGCTGCCGCCGGAGCTGCGGGAGGCGATCGACCAGATGCCGGTGGACGCGCACCCGATGGACGAGGTGCGGACCGCCGTGAGCGTTCTCGGCGCGCTCGACACCGCCGGCGCGGCATCCGTGCTCGACGCCGTCGGGACGCCCGAGCGCAACCTGGAGCGAAGCCTGCGCCTGTTCGCGGTGCTGCCGGCGGTCGTCGCCTACGGGCAGCGTCGCCGCCGCGGGCTCGGCCCCATCGAGCCGCGCGACGACCTCGACGACGCGGCGAACTTCCTGTGGATGACCTTCGGCGAGGAGCCCGATCCGGTCGTCGCCGACGCGTTCAACCGGTCGCTGATCCTCTACGCCGAGCACTCGTTCAACGCCTCGACCTTCACGGCTCGGGTCATCGCTTCGACCCTGAGCGACCTGTACTCGGCCGTCGTCGGGGCGATCGGAGCCCTCAAGGGGCCGCTCCACGGCGGAGCGAACGAGGCGGTGATGCACGTCTTCGACGAGATCGGGGATGCCGCCGCCGTCGAGGCCTGGCTCGACCGGGCGCTCGCCGAGAAGCGAAAGATCATGGGGTTCGGTCACCGCGTCTACAAGCGCGGCGATTCGCGGGTTCCGACGATGAAGGCGGCGCTCGACGCGTTGGTCGCCCACTACGACCGGCCGGATGTCGCGGAGCTCTACGACGCCCTCGAGCGCGAGTTCACCCAGCGCAAGGGCATCTACCCGAACCTCGACTATCCGTCGGGCCCCGCGTACAACCTCATGGGCTTCGACACCGTCACTTTCACGCCGCTGTTCGTCGCGGCCCGCGTGGTCGGATGGACGGCGCACATCGTGGAGCAGTACGCCGCCAATGCGCTCATCCGGCCGCTGTCGGCGTACGACGGGCCGGATGAGCGCCACGTCGACGGATATGTCGCCGACGAGGCCGAGGTCGAGGCAGCAGAGCGCCCCGAGGAAGCCGCCGGCTGACGGCTCCCTCGGGGCGGACTCGGACGGGTCAGGCGGTCCGGCGGCGACGCGCGGCGACCAGGAGGCCGCCCAGCGCGAGGGCGAGGATGCCCGCCACCGCGAACCCGATCGGAGCCGTCCCGCCGGTGACGGCGATCGTGCTCGCCGGCGCGGCGGCCGTCACCGTCACGGCGACCTCGATCGGCGTGAGCGTCCCCGACGTCACGACGAGGCGGTGCGCGCCGACCTCGAAGTCACGCGGGATCGCGATCGAGAACGCCGTGCGGCCGGATGCGTCGGCCGCGGGGATGCCGCTGACGACGATCGGCTCGCTGAACAGCGTCGCGGCGATCCGCTGGCCCGGCTCGAGGCCGGTCACCGTGACATCGAGCGTGCCGCCCTGCGCGACCGTGCTGCCGCCGAGCTCGACCGTCGCCCACGGCTGTGCGGGCTCGGCGGGCTCGCCGGGCTCGCCGGGCTCCGTGGGCTCGCCGTCACCGGGCGCGCCGGGGCCGGGGAAGCCGGGCTGCTCGACCGGCGGCTGCTCGCCGGCGACGTAGGCACGGTTCGCCGGCGCCGGTGAGACCGGGCCCACGGCGGCGAAGAACTCCACCGTCGCCTGCAGGTCGACCTGGCCGGAGTCCGCCGCGCCGGTGCCCGTCGCGAAGGTGCCGAAGTTGTCGCCGCCGCCCGCGAGGAACGAGTTGGTGACGACGCGGATCTTCGTGGTGGTGTCGTCGAGCGCGAGCTGTCCACCGTTCAGCTGCATCGAGCGGATGTGCGAGCCCCTCGTTCCCTCGGGTGCGTACTCGAAGGTGAAGCCCTTCGACACGCCCATCGCGAGCTTGGGACGCGACGCTCCGTCGGGCTGCCACTGCTCCTCGAGAACCTGCTTGATCTGTGCCGGGGTGAGCTCGAGCGTGACCAGGGTGTTCGCGAACGGCTGGACGTTGGCGACCTCACGGTATGACACAGCGCCGTTGTCGTCGCCGAACAGCAGGTCGGCGCGCAGGCCGCCCGGGTTCATGAACGCCACCTCGGCGTCGCGCCCACCGTAGGCCGGGTTCTGCGACGTGGCCCACAGGTAGACGTCGGCGACGGTGTTGCCGAGCGTCGAGTGCACGCCGCGGTCCTCCGAGCCCGACGCGGTCTTGCCGCGCAGGATGTCGGCGGTGATCGAGCCGACCTGCACGCGGCCCTTCTCGTCCGCGATGCGCACCGCGTTCGCGACGACCTGGGCCGTCTCGGTGTCGGGATAGGCGATGTACTGCCCCAGCGTGGCGTCGTACAGCGACACCGTGCTGGGGGTGATCGACTCGAGTTCGCCCGTGTCGGTCAGCTCGATGTCCAGCGCGCCGAGCGTCGTGCCGTACTGGTGCGCCTGGAGCACCGGCCGCCCGCCGATCTCGCACGCGTACTTCTGGTGCGTGTGAGCGGAGACGATCGCGTCGATGTCGTCGGACGCGCCACGGACGAGGTCGCCGAAGTCGCCGGTCTCGGTGGCGATCGCGGTGCAGTCGGAGCCCGCGGAGCCCTCGTGCGCGAGCAGCACCACGACGTCCGCGCCCTCGGCGACCGCGTCGGCCGCTGCATCGTTGGCCGATGCGACCTGGTCGCGGAACTCGATGCCCGCGATGCCCTGTGGGCTCACCATGCCCGCGGTCTGCTCGGTCACGGTGCCGACGAACGCGATCTGCGTGCCGTCGACCTCCTTGATCGTGTACGGCTTGAGCGCGTGCTCGTCGGTGCCCTTCACGAAGACGTTCGCACCGAGTGCGAAGTCGCTGAAGGCGTCGGCATCCGCGTCCTCCTCGAATCGGGGGATAACGCGACCCGTCAGGTCGTCGAAACCACGGTCGAATTCGTGGTTGCCGACTGCGCTGACGTCGAGGCCGGCCGTCTTCAGTGCGTCGATCGTGGGGGTGTCCTGATCGATGAACGACTCGAACGCCGACGCGCCGATGTTGTCACCGGCCGAGACGAGCAGGGTGTTCGGGTTCTGCTGGCGGAACGTGTCGACCGCGCCCGCGAGGACAGCGGCACCCGCGACGCCGCTGGATTCCTGCACGAGCCGCCCGTGGAAGTCGTTGATCGTCAGCACGCGGATGTCGGGCTGCGCGACGGGAGCGCCGCCGACGAGCTGCTCGATGCTGTACAGCGTCGTCGTTCCCGACACCTCGTTGCCGACCGCGAGCAGCGGCTGGCCCGTGGGGGAGCGGTGCGCCCCGATGAAGTGGATGCCCTCGGGGCCGAGGTCGCCCGCGGCGGGGGAGTCGGCGGCGGCGCTGAAGTCGCGGTTGTTGACGTACGTCACGTACGTCGCCGCCTTCGGATCCGTGATGTCGTAGACGATGACGCCGCCGACGCGCTCGAAGCCGATGAAGGCGTACGTGCGGCCGCCGACCGTCCCGATTGAAAGGTTCTCGGGCTCGGGGCCCTTGTCGTCGCTGCGTCCCTCGAGGTTGGCCTCGGTGTGGTTCGAGTTGAAGTACTCGGGCGCGACGCGCGCGAGGATCTGCTCGAACTGGTCGCCCGAGTCGAACACCAGCGAGCCGTCGGTGCCCCAGATCGAGAACGAGCGACCGCCGAAGGAGTACAGCTCGTCGTAGCAGCTGCCGTCCGCGCGCAGACCGTTCTCGATCGTGACGTTCAGACGTCCGAGGGCTGCATCGCCGAGCTGCGCCGCGAGGGGAGAATCGGCGCAGACGGCCGGGAGCCCCTTCTTGCCGAGGTCTTTCACGCGGACGGCCTCCGCGTAGTCGCCCCACTCACGGGCGTCGCCCTCGTTGGCGGTGACGAGGTAGGTCGTGGCCTTGCCGCCCGCCGTGGCCGAGTACGACTGGATGCCGTCGGGCATGTACATGCCCTTCAGCCCGGCGTACTCGGCGATGTTGATCGCGCCGTCCTTGTCGCTCGCGTCGAGCCCGTTGCCGACCGCGCCGTGATCCTTGAACCCGAGCGGGACGACCTTGGTGACCTCGGCCTTGGCGAGGTCGACGACGGCGATCGCGTTCGCCTCCTGGAGCGCCGCGTAAGCGGTCGTGCCGTCGACGGTGATGTACTCGGGCTCGAGGTTGCGGCTCACACGATTGGCAGTGAGGGGCTTGTCTCCCTGGTCCGGTGCCGCGACGTCCGGTCCGAACACGCGCACGCCGGCCGGAAGCGTCTTCGAGCCGCCGGGCTCGAACGCGCCGAAGCCCGCGATGCGCACGGCCGCCTGCGCGGGGGCCGAGACGGTCTTGGGCAGCGCGACGACGCCGACGGATCCTTCCGGGTCGACCGAGAAGTCGTCGGCGGGCTCGCCCTCGTTCGCGACGACCGCGTACGCGCCGTCCTTCGAGATCGTGACCATATCGGGCAGGGCGCCGACGGTGACCGCGCCGAGGTGAGCGGATGCCGCGTCGCCGGCGTTCGCGTCGAAGAAGACCAGTGACCCGTTCGCGGTCTTGTCCTCGGCCTCGAACGCCACGATGCCCAGACCGTCGTCGCGGATCGCGAGGGAGTTCGCCGTGCCGGCATCGGCGATGGTGAACAGCTCGACCGGCGCGGTCGGGTCGCTGTTGTCGAGCACCGTCACCGAGCCGGCCTGCGCGTTGACGACGTAGAGGCGGTCGCGGTACGACTGCACGATCTCGGCGGCGGACTCATCGAGGACGCCGGTCTCGTGGGTGCCGACGGGTGTGAGCGCGAGGGTCGCGCCGGGAGCGGAGTCGGTGATCGGTTCGCTGACGATCGCGGCGGATGCCGTGGTGAGCGGCGTCAGTGCCAGTGTGCAGGTGAGTGCGGCCGTCGCGACGGCGGCGAGCGTGCGGGGAACCGTGCGGCTCCGGGCAGGCGAAGGCATAGGTGTCCTCTGGTCGGGTGAACGGGTGCAGGTCGTGAGTACTCTCCGCACGTGTCCGGCATGTGAATGCCCGGCAACCGATCGGAGACGCGCGGAGAGGCGCGTGGCACGATGAGGGGATGAGCGACTACACGACCATCGTCAGCGAGACGCGAGGGCGCGTCGGCTGGCTGACGCTGAACCGACCGGAGGCGTTGAACGCCCTGAACTCGACCCTCGTCGCCGAGCTCGCCGACGCGGCCATGGCGTTCGACCGCGACGAGGCGATCGGCGCGATCGTCGTGACCGGCTCGGAGCGGGCGTTCGCGGCCGGCGCGGACATCAAAGAGATGGCGGGCAAGAGTGCCCGCGACATGTCGATGGAGAACCCGTTCGCGGCGTTGGAGGACTTCGCGCGGGTGCGTACCCCCGTCGTCGCCGCGGTTGCCGGGTTCGCGCTCGGCGGCGGGTGCGAGCTGGCGATGATGTGCGACATCGTGCTGGCCGCCGACACCGCGGTGTTCGGGCAGCCCGAGATCGACCTCGGCGTCATTCCGGGCATCGGCGGGACGCAGCGGCTGACGCGCGCGGTCGGCTACTACAAGGCCGCGGAGCTCGTGCTGACCGGACGGCGGATGCCGGCGGAGGAGGCGGAGCGCGCCGGGCTCGTGTCTCGTGTGGTTCCGGCGGCGCAGCTGCTCGACGAAGCCGGTGCCGTCGCCGAGCGGATCGCGTCGCGATCGCTGCCGGTCGCCTATGCGGCGAAGCAGGCGCTGCGCGCCTCGCAGGAGACGAGTGCCGCGGAAGGGCTGCGCCTCGAGCGCACGCTCTTCGCGTCGTTGTTCGCGCTCGAGGACCAGAAGGAAGGCATGGCCGCCTTCGCCGAGAAGCGCGCCCCCGAGTTCCGCCACCGCTGACCTGCCGCGGTGTTGGTCGAACGCGGGGCCGCCGCACGCCGACGGGTGACGGTGATCGTGGCCGTCGGCGTCGCACTGGTGCTCGCGGCGGCGGGTGCCGTCGCGTTCGCCCGCTGGGCGCTGAGCCTCGATGCGATGCGTGGGTTCGTCGAGCGGTACCCGGGCGCATACCCGCTGCCGGCGGGGGCGCCGGTCGGGATTCCGCCGTGGCTCGCCTGGCAGCACTTCTTCAACGCCTTCCTGATGGTGCTGATCATTCGCACGGGTCTGCAGGCGCGGAAGGAGAAGCGTCCGAGGGTGTTCTGGTCACCGCGGGGCAGGCCGAAGCGCCGGACGAGCCTCACGATCTGGTTCCATCAGGCGCTCGACGTCATCTGGATCGGCAACGGCATCGTGTTCGTCATCCTGCTCTTCGCGACCGGACAGTGGATGCGGATCGTGCCGACGAGCTGGGACGTGCTGCCGAATGCTGCCTCGGCGGCGTTGCAGTACGTGTCGCTCGACTGGCCGACGGAGAACGGCTGGGTGAATTACAACAGCCTGCAGCAGCTCGCGTACGCCACGACCGTGTTCGTCGCGGCACCGCTCGCGGTCGTCACCGGCGCGCGGCTCAGCACGGTCTGGCCGCGGGGCGACGGGCGGATCAACCATCTGTACCCGCTCGAGTGGGCACGACGCCTGCACGTGCTGGTGATGCTTTTCTTCGTCGTCTTCATCGTGACCCATGTCGCTCTCGTCCTGGCTACGGGAGCGCTCCGCAACCTCAACCACATGTACGCCGCACAAGGATCGGCGGACCCGACGGCCTACGCCGACAACTGGACCGGCTTCTGGCTGTTCGTCCTGTCGCTCGCCGTCATCGTCGGGGCGTGCGTCGCCGCTCGCCCCGCTGTCCTCGTACCGATCGCGCGTTTGTTCGGCACGACCATCACCCGTTGACCGTCGTCGGCCGGTCGGAGATCACGCCCGCGCGATCAGGCGGTGTCAGAAGGGTGGCGGTTCGTCCGGCGGTGGTCCGCCGCGTGTCGCATCCGGTGGCGGATCCGCGGTGTCGATGGTGAAGCAGACCGCGGGTATGGGTACGTCTTCGCGGTACACCCGGCCGAGGGGCGAGGTCCATTCGAGAACGCCTCCGCCGACCTGCCGGACCTCCCACTTCGTGAACTGCTTCATCGAATGGTGTCGCTGGCAGAGATGGGCGAGGTTGAAGATGTGGGTATGCCCACCCAGGGCGTAGTCGATCGTGTGGTCGATCTCGCAGCGGAGCGCGGCTCGTCGGCATCCGGGGAACCGGCAGTGCTGGTCGCGCGCCATCAGGAGTTTCTTCATCGAAGCGGTCGGCCGGTAGGTGTCGATCTCGACCGGGGTGCGGGTGACGGGGTCGATGAAGAGTCGGTCCCACTCGGACACCTGCCCGGCGAGCTCGCGTGCCGTGTCGGCATCGATCAGCGCAGCGCCCACGGCTTCGGCCGGGTTCTCGTCACGCCCCATCAACGTCTCGGCGGTGACCGCGACCTGAACGCGCGCTCGGATCGCGCCGAGCCCACCGGCCCGGTCGGTCCCGTAGGTCGGGTCGACCACGGGCGCCCCGCCGAGGACGAAGTCGCCGAGGATGTCGGCCCGCAGCTGGTCCATCGTCCTGGTGTCGGCGGGTTCACCCGACCCAGCGGCATCCGCCCCGTCGCTCTCCGCCCCGTTACTCTCCGCCCGGGCGTCCTTCACCGACTGCCCCATCTGCGTGAGTCGGTCGAGCATCCCCGCGGCGATGACCGTCGGGAGGTTCGCGACGAGGTTCGACATCCCGTCTGTCCCGTGGAACACCCGCACGCACCGCTCCGCCGCCGCGGCCTTGTGCCGCTCGGTGAAGGTCTGCGGATGCAATCGGGCCGCCAACGCGTCCAGCGCACCCCGCACTCGGGAGGGCACATCCCGCTCGCACACCGCGATCGCGGCTTCCTCGTACGCCGACCGCACCTCGTCAGGCACCCCCGCGCCGACCCGCACGACCACATCGACGTGTCCGCGTTCGATCCGCCGCTGGGCCCACGCCTCGAACAGGGCCGGGTAATCGTCGATGACGGTCACCGCGTGGTCGATCTCGACCTGTAGGCGCCGGTCCGTCAGCCGCGCCATCCCCGCGGCCTCGGCCGCGACCGAACGCAGCTCCATGTCCGACGCCATCCCTCGTACCCCGTCGCGCCGCGCGTCGTGCAGTGCAGCGTGGCCCAGGTCCGCCAGCGCCCGGGTGCGGGCGATATCGGCGGCGTGGGAGAGGTCGAGCGCCTCGGCGTAACGCGAGAAAGCAAGCGCTTGCGACGGCGTGGGTGCCTCGCGTCCCACCTCGCCACCCGCGCCATTCGCTGTCATGTTCCCATGATGGCAGTGGGGTACGACATCGAAGTCGAACAGAGGTGCGAATGTGGGCAACTCGCTAAGAAGACCGGCGGGGGAGGAGCTGCGCCGATCGCTCCGCCGCCGTCACCCGGCCGGCGCCGAGTCAGCGAACGAAGCGGACCTCGGTCAGCGTCTCGCCGAGGAACGGCTCGGTGTGGGTCTGCCCGTCGAGCGTGAAGCCATTTCGCTCGTAGAAGCGGTGCGCGCGGGGGTTGTCTTCCGCGACCCACAGGTAGACGCCCTCGTCCTTCTCGACGGCCGCGTCGAAGAGCCGCTGACCGATGCCGGTGCCGTGCCAGGCGTCGAGCAGGTAGATGAAGTACAGCTCGCGCATCCGGGGGGCGTCGCGATCGCGCGCCGGGCCCGACCCGACGAAGCCGACGATCTCGCCGCGGACGAGCGCGGCGTACATCCGGAAGTCCTCGCCCTGCGCGGCCCAGTGGGTCCACAGCTCGGCGAGTCGTCGCGGCGAGACGCTCTGTAGAGCGGCGGTGCTGATGAGGTGGTCGTAGGTCTCGTGCCAGCAGGTGGCGTGCACCCGCCCGAGGGCTTCGGCGTCGACATCCCGCACCGGACGGACGACGATGTCGGTCTGCAGTTCGGCTTCCATGGCCAGACTCTACGCGCGGCCGGCGACGGCGTGAAATCGGGGAGTCGGGGTTGCGCCGCCTGCCGTCATGCGCCGACACCGTCCACCACGGCGACCTCGACCGAGACCAGGCCGACCTCGCCCGGGCTCCAGCCCGCCGCGACCAGTCGAGCCCGCAGCGCTCGTTCGATGACCCTCTGCTCGCTGGGGCTGTGCAGCCGTGCACCGGCCCCCGCGGGTTCGACGACGGCGCCGGGATCGAGAGTCCGCGCCGCGGCGATCAGGTCCTCCCGCATCCGATCGGCGCGCGCGGCCCCGAGGGCGGTTCGGACGATCTCGTACGAACCCAGCGTGACCGTCCACGCCGGCCCCCGGTCGTCGCCCGAGGCCCCGCGCGAGCGCTGCGCGGCCAGCGCGGCGCTGCGGTCCGACAGGATCATCAGGAGGGCAGCGCCGCTCAGGAGGACGAGCACGGCCCCCGCGATGGTCGTCGGCACGACCGAGAACCCGAGGCGGTAGAGCGCTGAATCCCATCCGAGCGTGAGCCCCACGCCGGCGCGGCACACGGAGAAGAGCGCGTAGACCGCCATGGTCGCTGCGAGGAGCCACGACCCGCGTCGCGCTGCGATGGCCGGGTGCCTCGCGGCGACGCTGGTCAACCCGCAGATGACCGCCATGATCAGGACCTTCACCGCGAGCGAGACGGGCAGCCCGATCGCCGCGGACACGACGCCGACGACAGCGGCGAGCGAGACGGCGATGCCGCCGCGGGCGAGGACGCCGCCGCCGAGCGAGCCGAGCCCGGCGAAGATCAGTCCCGGGCCGAGGACCATGGCGATGTCGCTGATGACGAGCGATGCCGGATCGCCGGTCTGGGTGTGGACGAGGTACAGCAGGCTGGACGTGGTGGCCGAGAGCGCGCCGACGATCCCGAAGCGCAGGAGCGCGCCGCGCCGACGCCAGCTCGGGCGCAGCGTGAACAGCACGACGAGACCGATGATCGTCATGAGGCACGCGAAGACCAGCGCGCATCCCGCTGTCAGCACGGCCCCACCCCCTCGCGCGCCGGCCCGTGAAGCGCGCTCACTCGCAACCTACGCGCTTCGGGGGCCGGGAGAAAAGCACAGCGGCCCAGAGCGTGCAAACCGGCCTGCTATGGTCGTGTTCCGACACGGGGTGCCCGCGACCGCGAGCTGAGATCAGACCCGTCGAACCTGCTCCAGTGCAATGCTGGCGAAGGGATGTCGAAAATGCGCGATGTCGTGCCCACCGTCCGAGGACCGGAAGCGGCGCTCCGAGCGCTGCGGGATGCCGCTCCGCTCACCCACTGCGTGACCAACGCCGTCGTCACCGGGTTCACCGCGAACGCGCTGCTCTCGCTCGGGGCGAGTCCGGCGATGGTCGACATCGAGGGTGAGGCGGGCATCTTCGCCGGCGTCGCCGACGGTGCCCTGATCAACCTCGGCACCCCGAATCCGCAGCAGCAGGCCAGCGCCCGCGAGATCGTGGCGGCGACGCGGCGCTGGGTGCTCGACCCCGTCGCGGTCGGGATGCTGCCGATCCGCACGGCCCTCGCCGCGGAGCTCGTCGCTGCTCGCCCCGCGATCATCCGCGGCAACGCCTCGGAGATCGCGGCGGTCGCCGGAACCGGCGCGGGCGGCCGCGGCGTCGACAGCATCGACGACCCGGACTCGGTGCACGCGGCCGCGGCGGCCCTGGCCCGCCGGTCCGGCGCGGTCGTCGCGGTGTCGGGCGCGACGGACCTCGTCACCGACGGAGAACGGGTCGCGCGGGTTCCCGGGGGAGACCCGCTGCTGACCCGGGTGACCGGCGGAGGCTGCTCGCTGGGCGCGACGATGGCGGCCTTCCTCGGCGTCGTCGAGCCCTTCTCGGCAGCCGTCGCAGCGTCGCTCGTGCACAAGCAGGCCGCCGAGGCTGCGGCATCCGTGTCGTCCGGTCCCGGCTCGTTCGCCGTCGCCTTCCTCGACGCGCTCGCGACGCTCGCTCCCGGCGACCTCGATGCCGCACGCGTCGCGACCCGCGCGATGGCGGCGGAGGGCGTCCGGTGACCCGCCGGGTCGACCTCGCCCTGCACCTCGTCACCGATGACCGGCTGAACGCGGACGCGCTGCTGTCGATCGTCGACGCCGCCGTCGACGGGGGCGTGACGGTGGTGCAGCTGCGCGACAAGAGAGTGAGCGCGGCCGAGCTGATCCGCCGCGCCCGGATGCTGTCGGATGTGATCGCGGGGCGGGTTCCGCTGCTCATCGACGACCGGGTCGACGTCGCCCTCGCCGCCATCGATGCGGGGGCCCGCGTGGACGGCGTGCATCTCGGTCAGAACGACATCCCGCCCACGACTGCGCGGCGAGTCCTCGGGCCGGACGCCGTCATCGGGTGGACGGCGAACACGGCGGCGCATCTGCAGGCCGCCCACGCGATGCCGGACGGCACCCTCGACTATCTCGGCGTCGGCGTGATCCGGCCGACGATCACGAAGGCCGATCACCCGCCCGCGCTGGGCATCGAGGGATTCGCGGAACGGGCCGCGGCGACGCCGCTCGCGTGCGTCGCGATCGGGGGTGTGGGTCCCGATGACGTCGCCGCCCTCCGCCGAGCGGGGGCGGCCGGGGTCGCCGTCGTCTCGGCGATCAGCGGTGCCGCGGACCCCGCCGCGGCCGCGCGCGCCTTCGCCGTCGCAGCGCGCGGGCGCGGTTCCGACACTGCGGACGGAGCGGTCCGGTGACCGCGGGGGCACGGGCGCCGCGCGTGCCGCGGGTGCTGAGCATCGCGGGCACCGACCCGTCGGGCGGCGCGGGCATTCAAGCCGACCTCAAGTCGATCGCGGCGATGGGCGGCTACGGCATGGCCGTCGTCACGGCCCTCGTGGCGCAGAACACCCGCGGTGTGCGGGCCGTGCACGTGCCTCCGCCGGAGTTCTTGCGTACGCAGCTCGACGCGGTCGGCGATGACGTCGAGATCGATGCGATCAAGATCGGGATGCTGCACTCCGAGCCGCTCGTCGCCGTCGTCGACGACTGGCTGGCTCGGCGGGGCCATGACCTCGTCGTGCTGGACCCCGTCATGGTGGCCACGAGCGGCGATCGCCTGCTCGATCCAGCCGCAGAGGCCGCGATCCGCGCCCTCTGCGGGCGCGTCGCCCTCGTGACTCCGAACCTCCCCGAGCTGGCCGTGCTCGCGGAGGAGCCGGTCGCACGCACATGGCTCGACGCCCTCGCCCAGGCACAGCGGTTCGCGCGCACATCGGGTGCGGCGGTGCTCGTCAAAGGCGGGCATCTCGACGGCGACGACTGCCCCGACGCGATCGTGACGCCGGACGGGGTCGCGGCGGAGGTGTCGCGTCGCCGCATCGCCTCGACCAACACCCACGGCACCGGGTGCTCCCTGTCGTCGGCGATGGCGACGCTCGGCGCGAGTGGCATCGGCTGGACCGTTGCCCTCGCGCGTGCGACCGAATGGTTGGCCGGTTCGATCACAGCGGGCGCGGCGCTCGGCGTCGGGCGAGGCAACGGCCCCGTCGACCACCTGCACGAGCTGCGCCCGCACCTCCCGTCGCCCGTGTCGTGGACAGAGCGCGCCTGGGCCGGCGCCGCTCCGCTCCGCGCCGCCGTCGACTCCTGCGCCTTCGTCGAGGGGCTGCGCACGGGAGAGCTCGATGAGCCGGTTTTCGCCTGGTACCTCCAGCAGGACGCGCTGTACCTCTCGGAGTACGCCCGTGTCCTCGCCCGAGCCAGCGCGCTCGCCCCGCGAGGCGAGGAACAGGTGTTCTGGGCGGAGGCCGCCGCCTCGGCGATCGCGGTCGAATCCGAGCTCCACCGCTCGCGGGTCGGCGCGGACGCCGCCGACCCTGCCGCCGCGACGCTCGCCTACACCGATCACCTCCACGCCGCATCCGCTCGCGGCTCGTACGGTGAGCTGGTCGCCGCCCTCCTGCCGTGCTTCTGGCTGTACTCCGATGTGGGCGTGCGATTCGCGGCGGCGTCGCACCCGCACCATCCGTATCGGGACTGGCTTTCGACCTACGCCGACCCCGCTTTCGCCGCATCGACCCGCGCCGCGATCGAGATCGTCGAGCGGGCGGCGGCGGACGCGTCGGCGGCAGAGCGCGCGCGGATGAGCGTCGCGTTCGCGCGATCGATGCGCCACGAGCTCGCCTTCTTCGAGGCGCCCATCGCAGCGCTGGCCGGCGCAACACGGGCGAGAGGGCCTGCGCGCGGGGCCTAGTCTGTGCTCATGCCGAAGGAGAGAGCCGGCCGAGCCACGATGAAGGATGTGGCGGCGCTCGCCGGGGTATCGGCGAAGACGGTCTCCAACGTGCTGACGGGCACTGCCGCGGTCCGGCCGCAGACGCAGCAGCGCGTGGAGTCGGCGATGCGCGAGCTCGACTTCGTGCCGAACCTCAGCGCCCGGGGCCTGCGGAACGGCCGCTCCGGTGTGATCGCCATCGCGCTCCCCGACCTCGCGACGGCGTTCTCCGCTGAGATGCTGCATCACCTCGTCGACGCGGCTCACCAGCGCGGCTACGCGGTCCAGATCGAGGAGACCGCGCTCGAGCCGGAGCGTGAGCGCGACCTCGTCTCGCGGGCGCGTCAGCATCTCGTCGACGGTGTCGTGCTCAACCCGATCCGCATCGAGGACAGCGTCGTCGATCGCGACGAACGGCTGCCGCCTGTCGTGCTGATCGGCGAGGTCGAGCAGCACGTCACCGACCGGGTGCTCGTCGACAGCCGGGGTGGCGCGCGCGATGCCGTGGCTCACCTCGTGGCGCGCGGGGCGCGGCGGATCGCCGCGATCGGCGGCGACGATCAGCCCGAGCTCGCCACGGCGACCAGTCGCCTGCGCCTCGCGGGCGTGCGCGACGGGCTCGCCGCGGCCGGGCTCGAGCACGACCGCCGCCGGGAGGTCAACCTGCTGCCCTGGAACATGGAGGCGGGCGCGCTGGGCGTGCGGACACTGCTCGATCGCGGGGTCGAGGTCGACGCCCTCCTCTGCTTCACCGACTCGATCGCCGTCGGCGCGCTGCACGAACTGGCGCGTGCGGGCATCCGGGTGCCGGAGGACGTGCTCGTTTGCGGCTTCGACGACATCGAGCAGTCGCGCTTCACGACACCGCAGCTGACGACCGTGTCCTTCGACCGGAACGAGTTCGCGCGTGCGACGATCGCGCTCCTCGAGGAGCGCATCGCGGCGCGCGACGTTCCGGTGCGAGCGGTGGCGATCGAGCACCGGGTGGTCGCTCGAGCGAGCACGGACGCGGTGCCGCGAGGCGTATCGCCCGGCCGCTGACCGTCGGCATCGACGACATCCGGATTTTCCTTGCGCATTGATTACATCGATGTAAAAGTATGAGGGTCCCTGGTTGTCACGATGTCGTGCCGTCACAAAGGAGTGACCGATGGCCCCACCCATAGAACTCAGCAGACGGCGATTCCTCACGGGAGCCGCAGCCCTCGCCGGAACCGCCTTCCTCGCCTCGTGCGCCGGTCTCCCCGGCGGCACGGGCGCCCGCACCCTCCAGTTCTGGCACCTGCTCTCCGGTGCCGACGGCGTGACGATGTCCGGGCTCATCGACGGCGTGAACGCGGCGCAGTCCGACTATCGCGTGCGTCCGACCGTGCTCGCCTGGGGTGAGCCGTACTACACCAAGCTCGCGATGGCGGCCGCGGGCGGGCGGGCGCCGGACGTCTCGGTCATGCACGCCTCGCGCGTCGTCGGCTATGCGCCGGGCGGGCTGCTCGACACGTGGGACACCGCGCGCCTGGCCGACCTCGGCGTCGACGCGAGCACCTTCACCGACGCGATCTGGCGCAAGGGCTTCATCAACGACGACCTCTACAGCGTCGCGCTCGACGCGCACCCGTTCATCCTGATGTACAACACCGACATCTGCGCCGAGGCGGGTGTGCTCGACAGCGACGGCAAGCTGCCGCCGATCACCTCGCCCGAGGACTTCCTCGAGCTCGGGCGAGCCGTGGCGGCCGTGTCGGAGTCTCACGGGCTGTCCTTCGGCTATCTCGGCGACGGCGCGCAGATGTGGCGCCTCTTCTACACGCTTTACACGCAGCACGGGCTAGAGATCGAGCTTCCCGAGGGCGGCAAGGCGGAGATCGACGAGGATGCCGCGGTCGCGGCGCTGACCTTCATGCAGCAGCTCCTCGACGACGAGATCGCGTCGCGCAGCGCCGACTACCAGAGCGCGATCGCCGAGTTCGCCACCGGGCGCAGCGGGCTCTTCCTCACCGGTGTCTGGGAGCTGCGCTCGATGCAGCAGCAGAACCTGCCGATCGACGCCGCGATCATCCCGCCCGTGTTCGGCACCCCGTCGGTCTACGCCGACTCGCACTCGTTCACCCTGCCGCACCAGAGCGCGCCCGACGAGGAGACCCGCGACCTCGTCTACCGCTTCGTCGCCGACATCCTGAAGGGGTCGTTCGACTGGGCCGGGGCCGGCCACATCCCCGCGTATCTTCCCGTGACGCAGTCGCCCGCCTACGCCGATCTGCTGCCGCAGGCGCACTACGCCGAGGCCGCCGAGCTCGTCCGGTACGACCCGCCGGCCTGGTTCACTGGCTCGGGCTCACGCTTCCAGGCCGACTTCGGCGCCGCGGTGCAGAACGTCCTGCTGCAGGGCGCCGATCCGGCCGCCGCGGTCTCCCGCTTCCGCGCGGGCGTCGACCTGCGCCTGCAGACGCCGAACCCCGCCGCACCGGACGGAGCCCGCGCATGACCCTCGACACCGGATCCGGCCGCGCCGGACTCGCCGACACCGCCGCGACGCGCACGATCGTCACCGGCGACCGCGCGGGGCGACGCCGGCACGCCGGCGACCGCGGCGAGCAGCGCATCGCCTGGACCTTCCTCGCGCCGTTCCTCGCCGCCTTCCTGCTCTTCCTCGTCTGGCCGCTCCTGCACGGGCTCTATCTGAGCTTCACCGATCAGTCGCTGACGGGCGCCGGCGGATCGTTCATCGGCATCGCGAACTACGTCGAAGCGCTCGGCGACCCCGTCATGTGGCGATCGCTCGGCAACACCGCCTGGTTCACGGTGCTCTCGACCGTGCCGCTGGTCGTCCTCGCCCTGGTCATGGCTCTGCTCGTGCAGCGCGGACTGCCCGGACAGTGGCTCTGGCGGCTGTCGTTCTTCATGCCCTATCTGCTCGCCTCCACGGTGATCTCGCAGATCTGGGTGTGGATCTTCAACCCGCAGATCGGCGCGGCCAACGGCATCCTGGAGGCGTTCGGTCTCGAGCCGATCGCGTGGCTGCAGAACCCCGACACCAACATGCTCGCGATCGTCGTCGCGACGGTGTGGTGGACGATCGGCTTCAACTTCCTGCTCTACCTCGCGGCCCTCCAGAACATCCCCGAGACGCAGTACGAAGCGGCGTCCATCGACGGCGCAGGGGAGTGGCGCAAGCTCTTCTCGATCACGATCCCGCAGCTGGGCCAGGTCACCGTGCTCATCGTCATCCTGCAGGTGCTGGCGTCGCTGAAGCTGTTCGACCAGGCGTACCAGATGCTCGGAGGAATCGCGAGCGAGACCACCCGCTCGATCGTCCAGTACATCTACGAGTCCGGCTTCGTCGGGTACCGCTTCGGCTACTCGGCGGCGATCTCGTACGTCTTCTTCGCCGTGATCGTGCTGATCGGCGTCATCCAGGCCCTCGCCACCCGTCGCCGGAAGGAGCACTCATGAGCGCCGCCACCGCCAGCTCCACGGCCACGCGCGCCGTCGTCGCCCCGGGGGTCGCCCCCGATCCGCGGAGCCGCAAACCCGGTCAGCGCCGGTTGAGCGCGCTCAACATCGTCGCGTTCGTCGCCCTCGCCCTCCTGGCGATCGGGTGGCTGCTGCCGTTCCTCTGGGCGGTCGCGACCGCCTTCAAGACCGAGACGGATGCCGCCTCCGGCGCCGGCGGCTGGATCGGCGAGAGCGGGCCCACGACGGAGGCCTTCACTTCGATCCTCTCGCAGGGCAACGTGTGGGTCTGGGCCGGCAACAGCCTCTGGACCTCCGCCGTGATCACCCTGCTCACCGTCGCGATCTCGGCCGTGGCCGCGTACGCGTTCTCACGGCTCGAGTTCCGCGGCAAGAAGTTCCTCTACGGCGCGGTCATCGCCTCGATCGTCATTCCGCCGCAGGTGCTGATCATCCCGCTGTTCTACGAGATGCTCGCCTTCAACCTCGTCGACACCCCGTGGGGCCTGATCCTGCCGCAGGTCGTCGCGCCGGCGATGGTGTTCATCCTCAAGAAGTTCTTCGACCAGGTGCCCATCGAGCTCGAGGATGCCGCGCGGGTCGACGGCGCCGGACGCTTCCGGGTGTTCTGGTCGATCGTGCTGCCGCTGTCGCGGCCCATCCTCGGTGCCGTCGCGATCTTCGTGTTCATCGGCGCGTGGAACAACTTCCTCTGGCCGTTCCTCATCATCAACGACACGACCCTCATGACCCTGCCGGTGGGACTCCAGACCGTGATCAGCGCCTACGGCGTGCAGTACGCGCAGGTCATGGCTCAGGCCGTCCTCGCCTCGGTGCCGCTGATCATCGTCTTCCTGGTGTTCCAGAAGCAGATCGTCCGCGGCGTCGCCACGACCGGCTTCGGCGGTCAGTGACCGGCGCCGCCCGGCACGCGTCGTCCGCATCCCCTCACCCCGAAAGAACAGGAGCATCATGCCCCGCGCCCGCATCGTCCTCGATCGCGACTTCACCGTGGCCGACGTGCCGCGCCGCCTCTTCGGCTCGTTCGTCGAGCACATGGGCCGCTGCGTCTACACCGGCATCTACGAGCCGGGTCACCCGCAGGCCGACGAACGCGGCTTCCGTCGCGACGTCCTCTCGCTCGTGAAGGAGCTGGGCGCCACCGTGATCCGCTACCCCGGCGGCAACTTCGTCTCGGGCTACAACTGGGAGGACGGCGTCGGGCCGGTCGCCGACCGTCCGCACCGGCTCGATGGCGCCTGGCACACGGTCGAGACCAACGCGTTCGGGCTCCACGAGTTCGTCGACTGGGCGCGCGAGGCCGAGGTCGAGGTCATGGAGGCGGTCAACCTCGGCACGCGCGGTGTCGACGAGGCCCGCGCGCTCGTCGAGTACGCGAACCACGCCGGCGGTACGTACTGGTCGGACCTGCGTCGCCGCAACGGGGCCGCAGCGCCCTTCGACATCCGCCTCTGGTGCCTCGGCAACGAGCTCGACGGCCCGTGGCAGATCGGCCACAAGACCGCGCACGAGTACGGCCGGCTCGCGCAGGAGACGGCGAAGGCGATGCGCCTGGTCGACCCCGACATCGAGCTCGTGGCGGTGGGATCGTCGAACCGGCAGATGCCGACCTTCGGCTCGTGGGAGCACACGGTCCTCACGCACGCGTACGACGAGGTCGACTACATCTCGATGCACGCCTACTACCAGGAGGACGGCGGGGACGCGGCATCCTTCCTCGCCGAGGCCGTCGACATGGACGCCTTCATCGACGGCGTCGTCTCGACGATCGACGCGGTCAAGGCTGCGGGCAAGCATCGCAAGCAGGTCGACATCTCGTTCGACGAGTGGAACGTCTGGTACCAGCGGGGCCTCGACACCGAGGACCAGCCGCACATCGTCTCGGCGTCGAAGGAGTGGCGCGCCCACCCGCGCCTCATCGAGGACACCTACAACGTCACCGACGCCGTCGTGGTCGGGACCTTCCTGCACAGCCTGCTGCGCCACGGCGACCGCGTGCGCATCGCCAACCAGGCGCAGCTGGTCAACGTGATCGCACCCATCCGCTCGGAGGAGGGCGGGCCGGCCTGGCGGCAGTCGATCTTCTGGCCGTTCGCCCGCATGTCGCAGCTGGCGCAGGGGCGCGTGCTGCGGCTCGCGATCGACTCCGATCAGACGCCGACGGCGAAGTTCGGCGACGTGGATGTCGTCGACGCGGCCGCGACGTGGGACGAGGCGACCGGCCGCGTCGCCCTGTTCGTCGCCAATCGCTCGCTCGAGTCCGAGACCGAGGTGTCGCTCGAGCTGCGCGGACTCGGGGCGTCGGGCGTCGTCTCGGCCGAGGTGCTGACGGTGCCCGAGGGCGGCGACCGGCGGTCGGCCAACACCGAGCACGACCAGGACGCCGTCGGCCTCGTGCCCCTGCGCGGCGTCGGACTCGACGAGGGCACGCTGCGGGCGACCCTGCCCGCGCTGTCGTGGGCGGTGATCGTGCTCGACACCGCCCGCGCCTGACCGCGCGTCGCGTACGTCGGAGAATCGCGCGTACGTCGGACGGATCCCGCGAGATCCTCCGATGTTCGCGCGATTCTCCGTTCCTGCGCGCGGGGCGGCGGGCGCGGAGTTGTGGAAGGCGCACAACGGATGCGGGTGGGGGCATGGGGCATCCGATAGCGTCGGCCCTCGTGAACGTGTGGCTCCGGACCCTGCTGACGATCTGGCGAGCGAAGCGACAGCTGCGCAGGAACGGCCCGCGGCCGCTCATGGCGGTCGGCCGGGTGAAGCTCCGGACGCTGCCCACCGACATCGATCTGCTCGGGCACATGAACAACGGGCGGTACGCCTCGCTGTTCGACCTCGGCCGGTTCGACCTGCTGGTGCGCAACGGCATCTGGGACACCTTCCAGGAGAAGGGCTGGTACGGCGTCGTCGCGAGCAGCACGATCACCTTCCGGAAGTCGCTGAACCTCTGGCAGCGCTTCACGATCGAGACGCGCCTGCACGGACACGACGACAAGTCGGTGTACATGGTGCATCGTGCGGTCGTCCGCGGCGAGGTCTACGCCGAGATGCTGGTGCGTTCGCGGTTCCTGCGTCGCACGGGCGGCATCGTGCCGCTCGACGAGCTGTTCGCGGTGCTCGGCCGGCGCGACGATCTGCCCGAGCTCGAGCCGTGGATGACCGAGTGGGCTGCGGCGACCGCTCTGCCGTCGACGCGTGCCGAGGCGCCCAGCGTCTGGGAGTGATCCCCGGGCGAGGCGCCGCCCTTCGAGAGCGCTTGCGACATAGGCTGACGGCATGTCCGACACCGTTTCGTCCGGCACCACCCCGCCGGGCTTCCCCGCCGACGATTCCCTCGCCCATCAGGCGGTGGACCTGGCCCAGAAATGGGTGCACACGTCGGCCGATTTCCCCGCGGATGCCGCAGCGCAGCGCCTCGCGGGAGTCCTTCGCGACCCGAACGGCCTGCCGTTCACGATCGGTTTCGTCGACGGGGTCATGCGCCCCGAGAGCGTGACCGCCGCCGCGACCCGACTGCACCACGTCGCCCCGCTGGTCCCGGAGTTCCTGCCCTGGTATCTCCGCGGTGCCGTGCGCATCGGCGGCGCCGTGGCCCCCGTGCTGCCGACCCCGGTCGTGCCGATCGCGCGCACGGCACTGCGCGAGATGGTCGGGCACCTGGTCGTCGACGCGCGACCGCACAAGCTCGGCCCCGCCATCGCCCGCATCCGCGAGTCCGGGGCCCGCCTCAACCTCAATCTCCTCGGCGAGGCGGTGCTCGGCGAGGAAGAAGCGCGCCGCCGGCTCGAAGGCATCCACGAGCTGATCCGCCGGCCCGACGTCGACTACGTCTCGGTGAAGGTCTCGGCGATCGTCAGCCGCATCTCGATGTGGGCGTTCGACGAGGTCGTCGCAGATGTCGTCGAGCGGCTGCTGCCGCTCTACCTGAGCGCGGCTGAGGACGGCACCTTCATCAACCTCGACATGGAGGAGTACCGCGACCTCGATCTCACGATCGCCGTCTTCACCCGCATCCTCGAAGATGAGCGGCTGCGGGGGCTCGAGGCCGGGATCGTGCTGCAGGCCTATCTGCCCGACGCCGCCGACGCCCTCGACGAGCTGACCGCCTGGGCGCAGGCCCGCGTCGCGGCCGGTGGAAGCCGCATCAAGGTGCGGCTGGTCAAGGGCGCGAACCTCGCGATGGAGCGCGTGGACGCCACGATCCACGGCTGGCCGCTGGCGACCCACGCGAGCAAGCTCGACGCCGACGCGATGTACCTGCGGTGCCTCGACCGTGCCCTGCGCCCCGAGCGGAGCGCCGCGGTGCGGCTCGGCGTCGCCGGGCACAACCTCTTCGACATCGCCTATGCCTGGCTGCTCGCCGGCGAGCGCGGTGTGCGCGACGACATCGAGATCGAGATGCTCCTCGGCATGGCGCAGGGTCAGGTCGCCGCGGTCACGGCCGACGTGGGCCACGTGCTGCTGTACGTCCCGGTCGTCCGCCCCGACGAGTTCGACGTCGCCATCAGCTACCTCGTGCGGCGGCTGGAGGAGAACGCCTCGAGCGAGAACTTCCTCTCGGCGGCGTTCGACCTCGCGACCGACGCGAGCCTGTTCGAGCGCGAACGCGATCGATTCCTCGCCTCCCTCGAGCGCGCGGCCGACCCGGCCCTGCCCAGCGGGCCGAACCGCACGCAGGACCGCACGATGTCGTTGCGGCCCATCGCGCCGCAACGCATCACGCGCGACCCCGCCGAGGGCGACGACGGGCTGACGCAGGCGGTGCTCGGCATCGCCGACGCCGCGGGCCGTTCCGACGAGACCACGGCTCTGGGCGAGCCCGACGATGTCCTGTTCGGCGGCGAGCACTTCGTCGAGACCGCCGTCTACGCCCCGCGCGAGACGCGCCGGGCCCCGGCGCTCGGAGCGCCCGGGTTCGCCAACACTCCCGACTCCGACCCCGCGCTCGCCGTCAACCGGGAGTGGGCCCGCGGCATCCTGTCGCGGATCGAGGGCAGCACGGCCGGTGACGAGACGATCGCCGCCGCCCGGGTCGATGACGCGGGAGAGCTCGATGGAATCGTGGCGCGTGTGGGATCGGCGGCATCCGCCTGGGGCTCGATGGCCGCGGCCGACCGCAGTGCGGTGCTGCTCGCCGCCTCGCGCGCACTCGAATCACGTCGGGCCGAGCTCATCGAGGTCGCCGCATCCGAGACCGGCAAGGTGCTGGCCGAAGCCGACGTCGAGGTCAGCGAAGCGGTCGACTTCGCCGCCTATTACGCCGCGACGGCGCGCGAGCTCGATCGGGTCAGCGGCGCCGTCTTCGAGCCGGCGTCGGTCACGGTGGTCGCTCCGCCGTGGAACTTCCCGCTCGCCATCCCCGCCGGCGGCGTGCTCGCGGCCCTCGCCGCCGGATCGGGCGTCGTCTTCAAGCCCGCTCCGCAGGCCCGTCGCTGTGCGGCGGTCGTCGCCGAGGCGCTGTGGGATGCCGGGGTGCCCCGCGATCTCTTCGCGCTCGTGGACATCGACGAGGGCGATCTCGGCCGCCGGCTCATCACCCACCCGTCGGTCGACCGCGTCATCCTCACCGGCTCGTGGGAGACGGCGGCGCTGTTCCGGTCGTGGCGGCCCGAGCTGCCGCTGCTTGCCGAGACCAGCGGCAAGAACGCGATCATCGTCATGCCCTCCGCCGACCTCGATCTGGCGGCGTCCGACCTGATCAAGAGCGCCTTCGGTCATGCGGGTCAGAAGTGCTCCGCCGCGTCGCTCGCGATCCTGGTGGGGCCGGTCGGGCGGTCGAAGCGGTTCGCGCGTCAACTCGTCGACGCCACGCGGTCGCTGCGGGTCGGACCGCCCACCGATCCCCGCAGCGAGGTCGGGCCCGTGATCGAGCCGCCGCAGGGCAAGCTCGAATGGGCTCTCACCTCACTCGAGGAGGGTGAGCGCTGGCTCGTCGAGCCTCGTCGTCTCGATTTCGGTGACGCGACCGCTGGGCGCTTCTGGTCTCCGGGTGTGAAGGTGGGGGTGAGCGCCGGGTCGCGCACGCACCTCGAGGAGTTCTTCGGGCCCGTGCTCGGCGTCATGCACGCGCGCACTCTCGACGAGGCGATCGAACTGCAGAACGCGGTCGCCTACGGTTTGACCGCGGGCCTGCACACCCAGGACGCCGCCGATCTGGCGACCTGGCTCGACCGGGTCGAGGCCGGCAACCTGTACGTCAACCGCGGCATCACGGGGGCCATCGTCCAGCGTCAGCCCTTCGGTGGCTGGAAGAGGTCGTCGGTAGGCGCGGGCACGAAGGCCGGTGGACCGAACTACCTCGTCGGGCTCGGTTCCTGGCGTGCGTCGAACGGCTCGGCATCCAGCACGCTGCATCTGCGCGGTCTCGACTCGCGCATCACGACCATCATCGAGTCGGCCCAGCCCACCCTCGACTACGAATCGTTCGAATGGCTGCGGCGCGGCGCGCTCTCGGATGCCGTCGCCTGGGACCGCGAGTTCGGCCAGGTGCGCGACGTGTCCGGCCTCGGCGTCGAGCGGAACCTGTTCCGGTATCGCCCGGTCGACGTGGCGGTGCGAGCGTCGTCGGACGCGACCTGGCAGGCGGTGCTCCGCGTGCTCGTCGCGGGCGTGCGGGCCGGATCGGCCGTGACGCTGAGCTCGCCGGTCGGTCTTCCCGCCGACGTCCGGCGGGCGCTCGGCGAGGTCGACATCGCGGTCTCGGTCGAGACCGACGGCGAATGGCTGCAGCGCATCGCCGCCCCCGAGCGTCGACCGGGACGCATCCGCCTGGTCGGCTCGCGTGAGACGGTGGCCGAGCTGCGGACGGCCATCGCGGCAGCGACCGAGGGAGACCCGGATGTCGCCGTCTACGCCGACGAGGTCACGACCGCGGCGCGGATCGAGCTGCTGCCCTTCGTGCACGAGCAGTCCATCACGATCACCGCGCACCGTTTCGGCAATCCCGACGACTGGTCCGAGGCGGTCATCTGACGTGCGGCCGCGGTGCCGTCTCGGTAGCGTGGCGGGATGACGGATGACGCAGCCGCTGCACCCACGCTGATCCTCGCCCGCCTGTCGGTCGAGCGCGAGTCGCTCCTCGGTGGCCTGTTCATCGGGCTCGGGGCGGTGGCGCTCGCGATCACCGTCATCGCGCTGGCGCTCTCGCCGGGGCTCAACCTGCCCGTGCTCGTTGGTGTCGGCGCGGGAACGGTGCTGCTCGTCCACGGCATCCTGCGCCGCTCGGCCGCCGCCCGTGCCGCGGCCGCCCTCGACCGGCTCGAGTCCGCTCCGGCCTCCGTCTCTCGCCGAGCCGAGCCGAGCTGAGCTGAGCTGAGCGCTGCTCGGCGCCTCAGACGAACGCGGCGAGTACGGAGTCGACGTGGGCGTCGAGCGACGCGGCCGCCGGCTCGGGGTCGAGGCCGAGGAGGCGTCGACGGTGCGGTTCGCCGAGCAGGGCACCGAACAGATGCTCGGCGCGACGGTCGTCGCCGTCCAGGTGGGCCGCGAGGTAACGCTGCGCCGCGATCGGGCCGGCGTCGTAGAACGCACGCGAGACCGCGGGGTCGTCGAGCGCGACCGCGACGGCCGCGCGGTGCAGGCCGATCGCACGGTCGGCGAACAGCGCCGTCGCGATGAGTGTGCAGGCGTGCCGGAGGTCGCGGGCCGCGACATCGAGGTAGCCGTGCACATCGGTCACCGCGGCGCCCAGCAGCGCCGACTTGTCACCGATGCGTTCGTAGATCGTGCGTTTGGTCACGCCCGCCTGCTGCGCGATCGCGTCGAGCGAGGCGGCGTGGAAGCCGACCTCGACGAAGACGTCTGCCGCCATCGCGACGATGCGGGCGTCGCGCGCGGCCTGTTCATGGGCGGGCGGGCGGCCTCGGCGTCGATCTCCGGTCGAGGGCATGACGACAGGCTAGCAGAATGATACGGTGGCGTTTCATTAAGGAGGCGCCATGGACGAGATCGTCTGCCACATCGCGATCGCCGATGACTGGGGCATGAGCCGCAAGTTCGGCGAGTACGAGGTCGCGACGCGGGGCGTGCCGTGGGAACCGGGCGAGTACATCCGGGCCTGCGACCCCGCCGACGTCGCCGACGTCGTCGCAACCGTCTACGCCGACGTGCGGCTGCCGCTCCTGCGGATCGACTGCAGCGTCGCGGGCCTCGCGCGCCACGGCGTCGAGGTGACGCGCGTCGACGGGCGGCCCCGCATCCACGGGCCGATTCCCATGAACCCGGATGCCGTCGTCGGCGAGCGTCCGCTCACGGCCTGAGGTCGCCTCGGGTCGTGAGCGGCGTGCGCCGGATCAGGCGTCGATGCCGACCGAGTGCGACAGGCGTGCGCGCTCGTCGCCCGAGAGCTCGAGGTGCACGGCCTTCGCGCTGTCGGCGATCGACGCGGCGCGGCGCGCTCCCGGAATCGGGATGACGGTGTCGCTGAGCCCCAGCTCCCACGCGAGCACGACCTGCTGCGGGCTCACGTCGTGGGCGCGGGCGACCTCGCCGAAGACCGCGAAGCGATCACCGATCGACCGTGCGCCACCGCCCGTTCCGCCCAGGGGGCTCCACGGGAGGAATGCGATGCCGCGGTCGGCGCAGTAGCGCAGCTCGTCGTAGCTGCCCGGATGCCGCGGCGAGAACTCGTTCTGCACGCTCGCGAGGTTGCCCTCGCCGAGCACCTGTTGGGCGATCTCGATCTCCTCGACGCTGGCGTTGGAGATGCCGATCGCGCGGATCTTGCCCTCCTGCTGCAAGGTCTTGAAGTTCTCCATGACCTCGCCGTAGACCATCCAGCGGTCGGGGCGGTGGTACTGGTAGACGTCGATCACGTCGACCCGGAGTGCTCGGAGCGAGGCCTCGACCGCCTTCCGGAGGTAGTCGAGCGAGCCGTCCCGGCCCCACTTCTCGCCGTCGCTGCGGGTGATGCCGCCCTTCGTCGCCACCACGATCTGAGAGCGGTCGCCGCCCCACGTGGCCAGGGCCTCGGCCATGATCTCCTCGTTGTGCCCCATCGTGTCCCAGCTCGGGGCGTAGATGTCGGCGGTGTCGAGCAGGGTGATGCCCGCGTCGAGCGCGGCGTGCACCGTCGCGACGGCATCCTTCCGGTCGGGGATCTGCTTGTCGTTGTTCATCGAGACGGGCATCCCGCCCAGGCCGATGGCCGAGACGGTGAACGGTCCGAGGGTGCGCTGCTGCATGGGTCTCCTTCGACGATTCGCGGTGGTGTGGCTCCAGCCTGTCAGGCGCGACGACGAACGGGCAGGACCTTGCGCAATCGGGTCAGGGGGCTACCGCGGGTCGTCGTCGCAGTCCTCAGCGGCGCCAGATCGTGCCGGGGGAGAATGGATGCCGGCCGCGCGGCGACCCGCCGCCGCGTGCGCGACCGCCGAAGCCAGGAGTCCGAATGACGATCGCCGACCACCACCCGACGCCGGACGCGAACGACGAGGACCGCGCGAAGCGCGCTCTCGCGGGAGCGCCGCCGCTCCTGCCGGTCATGGTCGCGACGGGCGAGGGAGCGTGGGTGACCGACGTCGAGGGGCGCCGATACCTCGACCTGACCGCCGATCCGGCGCTCACCTTCGGGCACCGCCATCCCGCTCTGCTACCGCGGGGGTCTGGGCGGGCGTCGACGTCGACCCGACCGTCGTCACCGCAGCCGAGGTCGCCCGGCGCCTCGTCGCGCGCGGCGTCCTCGTCGATGTCGTCGGCGACGCGACGATCGTGCTGGTTCCGCCGCTGGTCATCCGGGCGACCGAGCTCGACTGGGCGATCGAGCAGCTGCGCGTCGTGCTCGCGGCCTGATCCCGCCGCGGCGCGATACATCTGCAGGACCGGTGCGGCTGGTGTCTGGTCCAGCCGACGCCGTGACGACATCAGCCCCACCAGTCCGACGGATGTATCGCTCAGCCGCGCGCCGGATGTCAACACGGCGGGGGAAACAGGTCGGGAAATACTGACGCAACACAGCCCGGATTAGGCTCGCATCCATGGGTGACCTCTTCGACGGATACGGCTCGACGCTGACGCCGCGCAAGACCGTATCGGGGGTGCCGCCGTACGACGAGATGTTCGAGGTCTCGGGCACGATGCCCGCCCCCGGCAGCTCGCGCGCGGCGTACCGCGAGCTGTATCAGGCGCTCGCGCAGATGACCCAGGAGGAGCTCCGCGGCCGCACCGAATCGCTCGCGAGCTCGTACCTCGCGCAGGGCGTCACGTTCGACTTCGCGGGGGAGGAGCGCCCCTTCCCGCTCGATGCCGTTCCCCGCGTCATCGACTACGACGAGTGGTCGCACGTCGAGTCGGGCGTGAAGCAGCGCGTGCGTGCGCTGGAGGCCTTCCTCGACGACGCCTACGGACACCAGTTCTGCGTCCGCGACGGCGTGCTGCCCGCGAAGCTCATCGCCTCGTCGCAGTACTACTACCGTCAGGCGGCCGGCATCCGCTCCGCCAACGGCGTGCGCATCCAGGTCTCGGGCATCGACCTCATCCGCGACGAGCACGGCGAGATGCGCGTGCTCGAGGACAACGTGCGCGTCCCCTCGGGGGTCAGCTACGTCATCTCGAACCGCCGCGTCATGGCGCAGACCCTGCCCGAGCTGTTCGTCTCGATGCGGGTCCGACCCGTCGGCGACTACCCGAACAAGCTCCTCCAGGCCCTGCGCGCCTCAGCACCTCCCGGAGTCGACGACCCCAACGTCGTCGTGCTGACGCCGGGCGTCTACAACTCCGCGTACTTCGAGCACACGCTGCTCGCGCGTCTCATGGGCGTCGAGCTCGTCGAAGGCCGCGACCTGGTCTGCTCGGGCGGCAAGGTGTTCATGCGCACGACCCGGGGTCCGCAGCGCGTCGACGTCATCTACCGCCGAGTCGACGACGACTTCCTCGACCCGCTGCAGTTCCGTGCCGACTCCATGCTCGGCGCCCCGGGCCTCATGCTCGCCGCACGCCTGGGCAACGTCACGATCGCCAACGCCGTGGGCAACGGCGTCGCCGACGACAAGCTGCTCTACACCTACGTGCCCGACCTCATCCGGTACTACCTCGCGGAGGAGCCCATCCTCAAGAACGTCGACACCTGGCGGCTCGAGGACCCGGGCGCGCTCGAAGAGGTGCTCGACCGGCTCGACGAGCTCGTCGTGAAGCCCGTCGACGGGTCGGGCGGCAAAGGACTCGTCGTGGGCCCGGACGCTTCGCCCGCCGAGCTCGAGAAGCTGCGCAAGAAGCTGCTGGCCGATCCGCGCGGGTGGATCGCGCAGCCCGTCGTCATGCTCTCGACGATCCCCACGCTCGTCGAGGACGGCATGCGCCCCCGCCACGCCGACCTGCGCCCGTTCGCGGTCAACAACGGCGAAGAGGTGTGGGTGCTGCCGGGCGGCCTCACGCGCGTCGCGCTGCCGGAGGGGCAGCTCGTCGTCAACTCCAGTCAGGGCGGCGGATCGAAGGACACGTGGGTCGTCGGCGGTGACGCGCCGCGCACGGTCGAGTACAGCCAGGGCAACCTCGCCGGCCTCGTCGCCGATCAGGCGTCGACGCAGGCGATCCCGATCATCTACGACGAGCAGGACGAGCCGGCCCATTCGCCGCAGGACCACCCCGGCGGCCTGAGCGAGCAGCAGGAGCAGCAGCAGCAGACCGGAGGTGCGACGTGCTGAGCCGCATCGCCGAGAGCCTCTTCTGGATCGGACGCTACATCGAGCGGAGCGACGGCACCGCCCGCATCCTCGACGTCCACCTGCAGCTGCTGCTCGAGGACCCCTGGATCGACGAGGACACCGCCTGCCGGTCGCTCCTGTCGGTCATGGGGTCGTTCCCGCCCGAGGGGCTCGATACCGTCACCCGTCAGGACGTGCTGACCCGGCTCGCGGTCGACCGCACCAATCCGTCGAGCATCGCCTACTCGCTGCAGTCGGCGCGCGAGAACGCCCGCCGCGCCCGCGAGATCGTCTCCACCGAGCTGTGGGAGACCCTCAACACCACCTATTCGCGGATGCCGCGGCGACTCAACGCCGAGAAGGTGCACGAGTTCTTCCACTGGGTGCGAGAGCGCGCGGCGCTCGCCGTCGGGGTCACCGACTCGTCGACGAGTCGCGACGAGGCCTGGCAGTTCTTCACGCTGGGGCGCTCGATCGAGCGCACCGACATGACCGCGCGGCTGCTCGCGACGCGCTCGTTGACGGAGGAGTCCGGCCCCTCGTGGACGACGATCCTCCGCTCCTGCGGTGCGTATGAGGCGTATCTGCGGACGTATCGCGGGATGCCGAGCGCGCGCAACGCGGCGGAGTTCCTGCTGCTCGACCGTCTCTTCCCGCGTTCGATCATCCACTCGATCCAACGTGCCGAGGAGTGCATGAGCGCGATCGACCCTGTCGCCGACCGGGTGGGGCACTCCAATGCGGTGCTGCGGGCCCTCGGTCGTATCCGCAACGACCTCGAGTACCGGCCGCTCGGCGAGATCCTCTCCGAGCTGCCCGAGCACATGGACAACGTGCAGAAGGTGACCCGCGAGGCATCCGAAGCGATCCGCGGTCGATTCTTCCCCACGGCGGCGGAACCGAACTGGATTGGAGAGACCTCGTGAAGCGTCTGCGCATCGAGCACGCGACCGGATTCACCTATCCCGGAGACGTCGCCGCGTCGTACAACGAGGCGCGGATGCTGCCGGGCTCGACCGACAGCCAGTTCGTGCTGAGTTCGCAGCTCGACATCGACCCGACGACGGCCGTCAACCACTACGTGGACTACTTCGGCACCCGGGTCGCCGCGTTCGACGTGCTCGCCGCGCATCACGCGCTGTCGATCACGGCCCGCTCGCTGGTCGAGGTTCGGCCGCGCCCCATCGAGCACCGGCAGATCTCGTGGGAGGAGCTCGCCGCGGAGACGGAGCGCTCGATCCACACGGTCGAGCAGCTCGGGCAGACGGCGCGCACGGCGCCGCATCCGGAGGTGGGGGCGCTGGCGCGCGAGATCGCGGGGTCGCACGACGAGCCGGGGCCGGCGGCCCACGCGATCGCGATCGCGATCGGGGATGCCGTCGAGTACATGCCCGGCGTCACCGGGGTGCACTCCACCGCCGCGGAGTCGTGGCCCCAGCGCACGGGCGTGTGCCAGGACATCGCGCACATCACGCTCGGCGCTCTGCGGAGCGTCGGCATCCCGGCGCGATACGTCTCGGGCTATCTGCATCCCGATCCCGACGCTCAGGTCGGCGTGCCGGTGACGGGCGAGTCGCACGCGTGGATCGAGTGGTTCGCCGGTGACTGGCAGGGCTTCGACCCCACTAACAACGTCGAGATCAGCGACCGGCACGTGCTGGTCGGGCGGGGCCGAGACTACAACGACGTCCCGCCGCTGCGCGGGGTCTTCGCGGGCCCGTACAAAAGCGCCCTGCACGTCACGGTGACGATCACCCGCGAGGCGTGACCTCCGCGGCATCCGCTTCGACCGGTTCGCGGCGGGCGCCCCGGCCGAGGGATGCCGTCGCCGCGAGGCCCAGCACGAGGAAGCCCGCCGCGGCGAAGCTCGCGGCCCGTGTGCCGTCCGAGAGGGCAGCCTTCGCGTCGGTCGCGACGTCGGCGGTCTGCGGCGAGGCCTCGAGGCCCGCGATCGCGCCGCCCGCGCTCTCGACGACCGCGCTGACGACCTGATCGCGCTGCTCGGCGGGTATGCCGCGATCGTCGAGCTTGGCGGTGAGGGCGCCGGAGGTCGTCGAGAACAGGATGGTCCCGAGGATCGCGATGCCGAGCGCGGCGCCGAGCTGGCGTGCGGTGGACTGGGTTCCGGACGCCTGCCCTCCCTCGGCGACGGGGACATCGGCGAGGACGACGCCGGTGAGCTGCGCCGTCGCGAGGCCGACGCCGATCCCGTAGACGAACAGCGCCGGGACGAGCGGGCCCCACGTCGCATCGGGGGCGATGACGAGGGCCACGCCGACGACGCCGACGATCTCGGCGGCCAGGCCCGCGCGAACGATCCAGACCGGCGAGACCTTGCCCGACAGGGCGCCGGCGAGCCCGCTGGCGACGAACGAGCCCGCGGCCAGGGCGAGCAGCACGAGGCCCGTCTGGACCGCCTCAAATCCGAGCGCGAACTGCAGCCACAGGGGAAGGGCCAGGATGATGCCGAACTCGCCGAGCGCGACGACGAGGGCGGCGAGATTGCCGTTGCGGAACGACGGGATGCCGAAGAGCCCGAAGGCCAGAAGAGTGGGCTTGCCGACCCGGCGACGGCGCACGCCCCAGGCGATGAAGACCGCGATCGTCACGGCTGAGGCGGCGAACGCGATCGGGACCGGGGAGAGGTCCCACGGCCACGACGCACCGAAGAGCGCGGGCCGCTGGTCGACCGTCCACCAGCCGTAGGTGCGTCCCTCGATGAGGCCGAACACCAGGGTGCCCATGGCGATGACCGACAGGACGGCTCCGATGACGTCGACTCCGACGGCCCCGCCGCGGGACTCGTCGACCGTCAGCAGGACGCCCACGACGATGAGGATGCCGAGGGGGATGTTGATGCCGAAGGCCCAGTGCCACGAGAACGTCGTGGTCAGCCAGCCGCCGAGCAGCGGCCCGACGGCGGCCATGCCGCCGATCGTCGAGCCCCAGACGGCGAAGGCGATGCCGCGCTCGCGGCCGCGGAACGTCGCGTTCAGGAGCGAGAGGGTGGTCGGGAGGATCATCGCGCCGCCGACGCCCTGAACGAAGCGGGCGAGGATGAGCAGGTCACCGCTCGACGCGAGCGCCGCGCCGACCGAGGCCAGCGCGAAGACGACGACGCCGGTCAGCAGCATCCGTCGTCGACCCACCCGATCGGCGACGCTGCCGAAGACGAGCAGCAGGGAGGCGAACACGAGGGTGTACGCCTCCTGGACCCACTGCACCTGAGTGGAGGTGATGCCGAGGTCGTCGACGATCGAGGGGACGGCGACGTTGACGATCGTCGAGTCCACGATGATGAGTGCGACGGCGATGCTGATGAAGACGAGTCCCGCCCACCGGCGGCGTGCCGAAGTTTCCATGATTGCTAGAATAGCTAGCAAAATTGCGGACACAAGATGAGGTTCGCGCAGCGCGAAAACGGCCGGTCCCGCGGGGAACCGGCCGTCTCGATGGAGAAGTGGATCAGGCGGGCGGGTCGCCCGGGTCGAGGGTCTTCAGCATGTCCTCTTCGGCGGCGTTGTCGGCCGTGAGCTCGTCCTCGGTGGTCTCGTCGCCGCCTCGGGGCGCGTCATCGGTGATCGACTGCTCGGCGCTGGGATCGTCGAGGTGACGGTCGCCGGTGGGCTCTTCGGAGGGGATCGCGCTGTCGCCGGCGCCGCCGGCCGGGGTGTCGTGGCTGCTCATGGCCGCGACGTTACGCGCGCGGTCGCCGCGCGCGGCACCCCTTGACACGCGATCCGGCCGTGGTGCCGATACATCCGTCGGATCGGCGTGGCAGGAGTGGTGTCGGCGGCCGCCTGAGGCCACTCCCGCACCGCCGGTCCGGCGAATGTATCGCGAACGGGCTCCGCGGCTAGGCGCGGGGCTCGTAGCGACGCGGCGCGTGCGTGCGGGCGACGAGGTCACGCAGCGCCTCGAGCGAGCCCGAGACGAACCCCGCGGCGCGGGCCTGCACCAGGACGTTGCCGAGTGCCGTCGCCTCGACGGGGCCGGCGAGCACCGGCATCCCGGCGCGGTCGGCCGTGCGCTGGCACAGCAGCTCGTTGAGCGCCCCGCCGCCGACGATGTGGATCGTCCGGACATCGACGCGGCCGAGGCGCGCGGCATCGGCCACGGCGTCGGCGAACGCCTGCGCGAGCGACTCGACGATCGACCGGGTGTACTCCGCGCGGGTGCGCGGCGGCGCGACGTCGTGCTCGGCGCACCAGGCGTCGATGCGCGAGGTCATCTCGCCGGGCGCGAGGAAACGCGGGTCGTTGACGTCGAAGACGACGCCGTCCGCCTCGCGTGCGGCGTCGAGCAGGGTCGGCAGATCGATGCGGTGTCCCTCGCGGCGCTCCCACTGCCGCACGGCCTCGCTCAGGACCCACAGGCCCATGACGTTGTGCAGCAGGCGCACGCGGCCGTCGACGCCGCCCTCGTTCGTGAAGTTCGCCTCGAGAGCGGCGCGGGTCAGCACGAGGTGGTCGACCTCGACGCCCACGAGACCCCACGTGCCGCACGAGATGTAGGCCGCGGCATCCGGCTGCATCGGCACGGCGACGACGGCCGAGGCGGTGTCGTGCGATCCGACGGCAGTCACGGGCGTGTCGGTCGGCGCCCCGATCGACGCTGCGACGTCCGCACGCAGCGGGCCCAGCCGATCGCCCGGCGCGATAAGCGGAGGGAGGATGCCGCGGGGGATGCCGAGCGCCGAGACGAGGGCGCCGTCCCACGAGGCCTGCAGCACCCGCAGGAGTCCGGTCGTCGACGCGTTGGTCTGCTCTGCACGGGCTTCGCCGGTCAGCCAGTACCCGACGAGGTCGGGTACGAGGAGGGCGGTGTCGGCGAACGCCAGCACCTCCGGGTCCTCAGCGGCGAGCTGGTACAGCGTGTTGAACGGCAGGAACTGCAGGCCGTTCCGCTCGAAGAGCTCGGCGTGCGGAAAGCGCGCGTGCACGCTCTCGACCCCGCGGGCGGTGCGCTCGTCGCGATAGTGGAACGGTTCGCCCAGCATCCGCCCGCCGCGCAGCAGCGCGTAGTCGACGGCCCACGAGTCGACCCCGATCGAGGCGATCTCGGGCGTCGCGCGGAAGGCCTCGCGCAGACCGCCCAGCACCGATCCGTACATCCCCACGAGGTTCCAGTGGAGGCCGTCGCCCGCGTGCACAGGATCGTTGGCGAACCGCGCCACCGTCTCGGTGCGGAGCGTGTCAGCCCCCACATGCCCGACGATGACCCGCCCGCTGGTGGCCCCGAGGTCAACCGCCACCACATTCCCTGATGCGCTCACCCGCGGCATCCTTCCCGCGAGTGCACGGCCTGTCGCCGAGTGCACGACCTTGGAGCGTGCGGATGCCGTGCACTCGGCGCGAAGCCGTGCATTCGAGTGCCTGCCCTCATCGGAGGAAGGCGGCGGCGACGCCGGAGTCCACGGGGATGTGCAGGCCGGTCGTGCGCGAGAGCTCGGGGCCGGTCAGGACGTAGACGGCGTCGGCGACGTTCTCGGGGACGACCTCGCGCTTGAGGATCGTGCGGTTGGCGTAGAACTGGCCGAGGTCTTCTTCGTTGACGCCGTAGGTTGCGGCGCGGTTGGCGCCCCAGCCGGAGGCGAAGATGCCCGAGCCGCGCACGACACCGTCGGGGTTGATGCCGTTCACGCGCACGCCGTGCTCGCCGAGCTCGACCGCGAGCAGCCGCACCTGGTGGGCCTGGTCGGCCTTCGTCGCCGAGTACGCGATGTTGTTGGGCCCGGCGAAGACGGAGTTCTTCGAGGAGATGTAGATGACGTCGCCGCCCATCCTCTGCTCGATGAGCGCCTTCGCCGCGGCCTTCGAGACGAGGAACGAGCCCTTGGCCATGACGTCGTGCTGAAGGTCCCAGTCCTTCTCGGTCGTCTCCAGCAGCGGCTTCGACAGCGACAGACCGGCGTTGTTGACGACGAGGTCGATGCCCCCGAACGCCAGCAGCGTCGCGTCGATCGCGGCCTGCACGCCGTCCGCGTCCGCGACGTTGGCCGCGACGCCGATCGCCACGTCGGTGCCGCCGAGCTCCGCGGCGGCAGCCTGCGCCTTCTCGAGGTCGAGGTCGGCGACGACGACGCACGCGCCCTCGGCCGCGAGTCGGGTGGCGATGGCCTTGCCGATGCCGGATGCCGCTCCCGTGACGAACGCGATGCGCCCCTGGTGGGTCTTGGGCTTGGGCATCCGCTGGAGCTTGGCCTCTTCGAGCGCCCAGTACTCGATGCGGAACTTCTCCGCGTCCGAGATCGGCGCGTAGGTCGAGAGGGCCTCGGCGCCGCGCATGACGTTGATCGCGTTGATGTAGAACTCACCCGCAACGCGTGCGGTCTGCTTGTTCGCCCCGTACGAGAACATGCCCACGCCCGGAACCAGCACGATGAGCGGGTCGGCGCCGCGGATCGCCGGCGAGTCCGCGTCGGCGTGGGCGTCGTAGTAGGCCTGGTAGTCGGCGCGGTACTGGGCGTGCAGCTCGTGCAGACGGGCGATCTGCGCCTCGATCGTTGCCGTCGCGGGAACGTCGAGGATGAGGGGCTTGACCTTCGTGCGCAGGAAGTGGTCGGGGCAGCTCGTGCCGAGAGCGGCGAGAGCGGGTGCCTTCTCGGATGCCAGGAAGTGGAGCACGACGCCGGTGTCGCTGTAATGACCGACCATCGGCTTGTCGGTCGAGGCGATGCCGCGGATCGTGGGGGCCAGGGCCGCGGCGCGGGCGCGGCGCTCCGTCTCGGGCAGCGCCTCGAACCCGGCCCGCACGCCGCCGAACGGGTCGGCCGCGCCGTGCTCGTCGATGTAGGCCTGTGCGGTCTCGATGATCCAGCGGCTGTTCGCCTCGGCCTCATCCGAGGTGTCGCCCCACGCCGTGATGCCGTGCCCGCCGAGGATGCACCCGATCGCCTGCGGGTTCTGCGCCTTGATCTCGGCGATGTCGAGGCCGAGCTGGAAGCCGGGTCGCCGCCACGGCACCCACACGACCTTCTCGCCGAAGATCTTCGCCGTCAGCTCTTCGCCGTCCGCGGCGGTCGCGATCGCGATGCCGGCGTCGGGGTGCAGGTGGTCGACGTGCGCGGCATCCACCAGCCCGTGCATCGCGGTGTCGATCGAGGGAGCCGCCCCGCCCTTGCCGTGCAGGCAGTAGTCGAACGCGGCGACCATCTCGTCCTCGCGCTCGACGCCGGGGTAGACGTTCACCAGCGCCCGCATCCGGTCGAGGCGCAGCACCGCGAGCCCCGACTCGGTCAGCGTGCCGAGGTCACCGCCCGATCCCTTGACCCACAGCAGCTCGACGGGCTCACCGGTGACGGGGTCGATGTCGGTGCCCTTGGCGGAGGTGTTGCCCCCGGCGTAGTTGGTGTTCTTCGGGTCGGAGCCCAGGCGGTTGCTGCGCGCGATGAGGTCGGCGGCTGCGGCGGAGGTCATGGCTTTCCTTCGGGATAGGGAGGGGAGGTCAGGATGCGGCGAGGGCAGCGAATCGCTGCACGATACGTGCAATCGATGCGGCGAAACCCGGATGCTCGGGCCGGTTGAGGTGGCCGTGATCGGTGCCCGGCTCGACGACGACGTCGACATCGCCGCCGGCGGCCCGCAGCGTCGCGGCGAACACGTCGCCCGAGACGCTCAGCTCGTCGATCTCGCTGTTGATCATGAGCGTCGGCGGGAAGCCGCGCAGCTCGTCGGTCGACGCGAGGCCCGGAACGGCCGCGATCGGCGCGCCGATCACCGAGTGGCCGAGGTAGTTCTCGTACATCTCACGGACGACGTCGGCCCCGAACCGGTCGTGCTCGGGGTGAGCGGCGAGAGCGGCGCGCAGCGCGGGCCCGGGGGCGGGCTGCACGGCGAGGAGGGTGGGGTAGGCCAGCACGACGAGGCGGGGCAGGATGCCGCCCTCGCCGAGCAGGCGCAGAATCGCGCCCGTCGCGAGGTTCGCGCCCGCGCTCGCGCCGCCGATCGCCAGGCGCGTCACACCGAGCTCCTCGGCGTGAGACGCCGCCCACTGCCAAGCCCGCAGGACGTCGTCGGATGCCGCCGGGTAGCGGTTGCCGCTGCGGTCGTCCGTCTGCTGGTCGGCGCCGTCCCACGCGGGCGGCACCGGGGCGAGGCGGTAGTCGACGGAGAAGACCGTCGTCCCCGCCGCGGCGAGCCCGCGAGCGACGGCATCCGCTTCGGGCATGTCGAGGTCGCCGAACGCGAAGCCGCCGCCGTGCATCCATACCAATCCGGTGCCGTCGGGTTCGGCCGCGCGGTAGAGCCGGATGAGCCCGCCCGCCTCGGACGTGGGCGAGGGCGCGGCCGGGGAGGCGGCGCTCACCGGGCGACCCGCTCTTCCGCGGGAGTCGGGACATGCCGGCCGTAGCGCTCGAGCTCGATGTCCTCGAGTGACTTGCCCTCGGTGTTCGGCGCCCAGATGGTTCCGATCAGCAGCGCGGCGACGAGCAGCCCGAGGATGATCACGCCGAGTCCGGCGAGTCCCAGTCCCGACAGCAGGACGGGGAAGACGAGGCTCAGGAGCCCGACCATGACCCGGGCGAGCATGAAGAGCACGCCCTGCGCGCTCGCGCGGTAGCGGGTGGCGAACAGCTCGGCGGTCCACAGACCGTAGAACGCCTGCGCCCCGACGCCGGCGGAGACACCCCACGCGACGGCGAAGAAGAGCAGCGAGAACAGGCCCGGGGGAGCGTAGATCAGCACCGCCCACGCCACGACGCCGAGCGCCGCACCGCCGAGGTACAACCACTTGCGGCGCACCCGGTCGCCGAAGCGCATGAAGCCGAAGAAAGTCGCGGCTGCCGTGAGGCTCCAGACGAGCACCTGCAGCAGGTTCTGCTGCATCGGGTCGTGGAGGCCCGCGGCGTCGTACACACGCGGCTGGAAGATGCCGGCCTGGCCCGCGACGGTGTTCCAGAGGCCGTAGACGCCGATGAGGAAGGCGAGGGCGCCCCAGTTCTTCGGTTCCTTGAGCAAGCCCACGATGCCGGAGAAGAACGACGGGCGTTCGCCCGCGACGAGCGCGGCCTCGCGCTGGCTCTTCCACCGGCGCGACTCGGGGAGTCCGCGGCGCACCCACCACGTCACGGCGGCGATGACGAAGAGGTGGAAGAAGATCAGGCGCGAACCGAGCAGTCCCAGCGGGCCGACGATGACCGCGAGCAGGAACCCGACCGCCGGGCCGATGGACCAGGCGAGTTGCGCCGTGCCCACGTGTGCGGCACGGTGCTCGTTGGGTGCCTCCTCGGCGATGTAGGTCCACGACGCCGGAACGCCCGCGCCGACCGCGATGCCCATGAGGATGACGCCGACGAGCAGGACCCCGAGGTTCGGTGCGAACGTGACGGCCAGAGCTCCGAGCATGAACACGATCAGGTCGTAGGTGTAGATGAACTTGCGGCCCAGGCGGTCGCAGAGGGGACCGCCGATCGCGGCGCCGATCGCGGCGCCGAAGGCGTTGGCCGACAGGGCGGCCACGATGCCGACGACCCCGTCGTCGAAGCCGAAGGCCTCCTGCCACAGCGTCAGACTCGTGGCGAGCGCGATGATCGCGCCGGCCTCGATGTAGTTCGACATGGCGACGGCGATCGTCGCCTTCCAGGCGCTCAGCGGGCGGCGGGTGCGGGTCGTGCTCATGCGCCCCACCCGGCCTGGGTGCCGCCGACGCGGTCGGCTTCGATCTTCTCCTGGTAGCCGGATGCCGCGTAGGCGGCCATCGGGTCGGCGGGAAGACCCCGCGACTCGCGCCACTCGGCCAGGGCCGGACGGACGTCGGTGTAGAACGCGTCCATGAAGACTGCCTGTGCTCCGAGCACATCGTTCGCGGTGCGGGCGGCGGCCAGGGCGTCGGCGTCGATGAGCAGCGCGCGTGCCGTCATCTCCTGGACGTTGAGCACCGAACGGATCTGCCCCGGGATCTTCGCCTCGATATTGTGGCACTGGTCGAGCATGAACACGACATCGGGGTTGTCGAAGCCGCCGCCGCGCAGCACCTCGACGAGGATGCGGAACAGCTGGAACGGGTCGGCCGCGCCCACGATGAGGTCGTCGTCGGCGTAGAAGCGCGAGTTGAAGTCGAACGAGCCGAGCTTGCCGAGGCGCAGCAGCTGCATGACGATGAACTCGATGTTCGTGCCGGGGGCGTGGTGCCCGGTGTCGAGGCAGACCATCGCGCGCTCGCCGAGCGCCGCCACCTGCACGTAGCTCGTCCCCCAGTCGGGGACGTCGGTGTGGTAGAACGACGGCTCGAAGAACTTGTACTCCAGCACGAGGCGCTGCTCGCCGGACAGGCGGTCGTAGATCTTCTGCAGCGAGTCGGCCAGCCGGTCCTGACGCGCGCGCATGTCGTTCTGCCCGGGGTAGTTCGACCCCTCGGCCAGCCAGATCTTCAGGTCGCGGGAGCCCGTGGCATCCATGACGTCGATGCACTCGAGGTGGTGGTCGATGGCCTTGCGGCGGATCGCGTCATCCTCGTGGGTCAGCGCCCCGAACTTGTAGTCCTCGTCCTGGAACGTGTTCGAGTTGATCGTGCCGAGCGCAACGCCCAGATCCTCGGCGTGGCGGCGCAGGGCGCCGAAGTCGTCGACCTTGTCCCACGGGATGTGAAGCGCGACGGCCGGGGCGAGCCCGGTGACACGGTTCACCTCGGCGGCATCCGCGATCTTCTCGAACGGATCGCGCGGCGTGCCGGCGGTGGGGAACACGCGGAACCGGGTGCCGGAGTTGCCGAACGCCCAGCTGGGCAGCTCGATGCCCTGGCGCTCGAGCAGGGCGAAGTGGTCGGGGGAGAGGGTGCTCACGATGCGTCGTCGCTTTCGTCGGGGTTTTCGGTGGATGTCGTCGCGGCGGTGCCCGTGCCGGTGGCGGTCGCCGCCGCGAGTTGGTCGTGCAGGTTGAAGACCTCGGTGAGGGGCGTGGCGGCCTGATCGGGACGCCCCTCGAGTCCGACGAAGAAGCGGGCCATCTCGGCTTCCCAGCGGGCTGCGACGGGCGACGCGGCGAGGTACGCCTGAGCCGCGGTGTCGTCGTCGACCTCGTAGTAGCCGATCAACCGGCCGCCCTCACCGAGGAACAGGGAGTAGTTGCGGCGGCCGGACGCGGCGATCTCCGCCAGCATCTCGGGCCAGACGGGGGTGTGCCGGGCGACGTACTCGTCGAGCAGGTCCGGATGGATCTGCAGCGAGAAGCAGACCCGGTGGGTAGATGCACTCATCGTCGAGGCTCCTTGGTGAGCTGGTGTGAATCGTTTCACGAGCGTAGCGGGTTGTGCGCGCGGGCACAAACGGCAAGCGCTTACCCACATCCTGCCGTTGCCGTCGTGCTCGCGCTACGGTGGTGTGCATGGCAGTGAGCGTGCGGGATGTCGCGGTCGCGGCATCCGTTTCGGTGGGGACCGTCTCGAACGTCCTCAACAACCCGACGCGCGTGTCGCCGGAGATGGTCGCGCGCGTGCAGCAGGCCATCGCCGATCTGGGGTTCGTCCGCAACGATGCGGCCCGACAGCTGCGGGCCGGACGCAGCCGGTCGATCGGCCTCGTGGTGCTCGACATCGGCAACCCGTTCTTCGCCGAGGTCGCGCGGGGCGCGGAGGAGCGTGCTGCCGAGAGCGGCATGGCGGTCCTGCTCAGCACGAGCGACGAGAAGCCCGAGCGCGAGTCGGCGTATCTCGACCTCTTCCGCGAGCAGCGCGTCAACGGCGTGCTCGTGACCCCCGCGAGCGACGGCCTGGACCGGTTGCGTGGGCTGCAGGCGGCGGGGGTCCCGGTCGTCCTCGTCGACCGCGAGGTGCCCGACGACGTCTTCGCCTCGGTGTCGGTCGACGACGTCGAGGGCGGCTATCTCGCCGTGTCGCACCTGCTGGCCCGCGGGCGTCGGCGCATCGCGTTCGTCCGCGGACCGGTGTCGATCCGTCAGGTCGCCGATCGTCTCGAGGGTGCGCGGCGCGCGGTGGCCGAAGTCGCCGGTGCCCACCTGGAAGAGCTCGCCGTGCCCGCCCTGTCGGTGCTGCACGGCCGTGCTGCCGGCGAGCAGCTGCGCGACCGCCGCGGAGAGGACCGCGTCGATGCCGTGTTCGCGGCGAACGACCTGCTCGCCGTCGGAGTGCTGCAGGCCTTCGCGGTCCTCGGGCAGCTTCGCGTGCCCGAGGAGGTCGCGCTCATCGGCTACGACGACATCGACTTCGCGTCGGCCACCGTCGTGCCGCTCAGCTCGATCCGCCAGCCCGCCCACGAGATCGGATACCGCGCCGTCGACCTCCTGCTGCGCGGCCTCGACGATCCCGCCGGCGAGCACGAGCGCCGCGTGCGCTTCCGCCCCGAGCTCGTCGTCCGCGAGTCGACCGGCTGACCGCGGCATCCTGTCGCCCCTCGAGGCACCGTCGCCTCGCGGGGCCCTGTCGCCCCGCGAGGTCCCCGTTCGGCCGGTTCTGCGCGCCGCTTTACCGGCCCAAGTGGGACCTCGGCACCATCGGGTGGAGGCCGCGCGGACCGGATGAGAGAAGACTCATCGGCGCGCGGGGGAGGTGCGCCTAGGCTCATCGGAACGCAGGAAAGCGCATTCCGATGGGATCCATTCAATGAAGAACAGACTCCGCTCCTCGCTGCTCGCCGGCCTCGCCGCGGGCACGCTCGCCACGGCGACCCTCACGGTCGGGGGCGTCGCAACGCTTCCCGCGGCAGGGGTCGAGGCGCCGCCGTCCGCGCCGATACCGCGGCTCGAGACCCTCGATCGCGGCCTGGTCGCCGTGCCGACGGACGAGGGCGTCTTCCTCAGCTGGCGTCTGCTCGCGGGCGAGGCCAGCGGTGCCGGCGAGACCGGCCTCACGGGCACCGACTTCGTCGTCTACCGCGACGACGTTCCAATCGCCACCGTCACCGACAGCACGAACTACCGCGACGACGCCGGGACGGCGGCATCCGTCTATCGCGTGGCGCCGGTCACGGCGGGCGTCGAGGCGGCGGCGAGCGAGGCCGCGATCGCGATGGATGCCGGCTTCCTCGACATCGCGCTGCAGCGGCCCGAAGGCGGCGTGACCCCGGCGGGCGAGGAGTACACCTACTCGGCCAACGACGTCTCCGTCGGTGACGTCGACGGTGACGGGCGCTACGAGTTCATCGTGAAGTGGGATCCCTCGAACTCCAAGGATGTCTCGCAGGTCGGGTACACCGGCGGGGTCTACATCGACACCTACAGCCTCGAGGGGCGCCTGCTGAACCGGCTCGACCTCGGTCCGAACATCCGTGCCGGCGCGCACTACACGCAGTTCCTCGTCTACGACTTCGACGGTGACGGCCGGTCGGAGACGATGCTCAAGACCGCGCCCGGGACGAAGTCGATCACCTACGCCGACGACGGCTCGGTGGCCTCGGAGCAGTACGTCACGATGCCGGACGAGGATGTCGCGGCGGGCTACGCCCACACCGATGACTACCGCATGAGCGCCGCCGACTACGCCGACCACCTCGAGGAGATGTTCCGCGGATGGTCGACGCGCGACGAAGTCGTCTCGGGCCAGTGGCCGGCCACCCTGGAAGAGGCCTTCGGCATCGAGCCGCGCTACGACTACCCGTTGTCGGATGCCGACGCCCGCGCCCTCGTCGACCACTTCATCGACGTGTACGCCCCGAGCCGCAGCGCCCGCAACGCCCTGCGGAACTTCGAGGGCTTCATCCTCGACGGGCCCGAGTACCTCACCGTCTTCGACGGCGAGAGCGGGGCCGAGCTGCAGACCGTGCGCTACGAGCCCGACCGCGGCGACGACGGCCTGCTGTGGGGCGACTACGCGATGTCGCGCATCGAGCCCGGCAACCGGGTCGACCGGTTCCTGGCGGGCGTCGCCTATCTCGACGGTGAGCGCCCGTCGGCGGTGTTCGCTCGCGGTTACTACACCCGCACGACGATCGCGACCTACGACTGGGACGGCGAGAACCTCTCGAAACGGTGGTTCGTCGACAGTGGGCATGCCCCGATGACCAACCCGTTCAACGACGGTCCCCACGGGGTCGACGGCACCGATCCCGTGTACGGCTCGATCACGACGCAGGGCTTCCACAGTCTGTCGGCGGCGGACGTCGACGGAGACGGCCGCCACGAGATCGTCTACGGATCGGCGACGCTCGACGACGACGGCAGCCTGCTCTACAGCTCGTTCGCCGAGATGCCCGAGGGATCGGCGACCCCGGGCGAGATGGCGCGCCTCGGTCACGGCGACGCGATGCACGTCGCCGACATCGACCCGACTCGCCCGGGCCTGGAGATCTTCACCGTGCACGAGGGCGGGGCATACGCGCCGTACGGTACGGCACTGCGGGATGCCGCCACCGGCGAGGTCATCTTCGGCGCCTACTCGGGCCGTGACACCGGGCGCGGGATGATCGGCGACGTGCGCCCCGACGTGCCCGGCATGGAGGTCTGGTCGAGCATGCCCGGCGGAACGGATGCCTCGGGCCTGCTGACCGCCCAGGGCGAGGTGCTCTCGGCGGCGACGCCCGGCACCAACGCCTCGATCCGCTGGGGCGGCGACCTCACGACGCAGATCGTGAACGGCAGCGGTGACGTCACCCCGACGATCGACGACTGGGCGCGCGGCACCGTACTGACGGCATCCGGAACCCTCGCCAACAACGGCACGAAGGGCAACCCCGGGCTCGTCGCCGACGTGCTGGGAGACTGGCGCGAAGAGCTGGTCGTGCGCACGGCCGACTCGTCGGCGCTGCGGGTGTACGTCTCGACCGAGGTGACCGAGCACAAGCTGTACACGCTCATGCACGATCCGCAGTACCGCGCCGAGGTCGCCCGTCAGCAGACGACCTACAACCAGCCGAGCTACACCGGTTTCCACCTCGCCTCGGGCATGGACTTCGCCGGTGTGCCGCTGCGGCCTGCTCCCGCGCCCGTCGCGACGCCCGGCATCGGGGTGGACTCGACCGGCGTCAACGTCACTTGGAAGACGACGGATGCCGGCGCCGAGGTCACCGGCTTCACCGTCATCCTCCGCTCGGAGGCGGGCGACACGATCGAGCAGCAGGTCGGGACCGAGGCTCGCTCTGCGCGGTTCGCGACGGTCCCGCCGGGGGAGTGGACCGCGACCGTCACGCCCGCTGGCACCTTCGGCTCGGCGGCGCAGTCGCAGCCGTCGGCGACGGCCACAGTGCGAGAGGGGCAGCCGGTGCCACTCCGAGTCAGCGCGCGGTCGCAGTGCGTCAACGGAGCGGTGCACGTCGCGGTCCATGCCGCGAATCAGGCGGGGGCGCCGGTCGACGTGCGGCTGGCCGCGGTCGGCGGCGAGCACGCGCAGCAGAAGGTCGCGGCGGCCGACGCGGCGTACCGGCTCTTCGACTCGGGCCGCGACTCGCTCGTGCCCGGGTCGGCGACCGTCACGGCGTATCAGTGGGTCGACGGTGTCGGTTACCACGCCACCTACGACGTGCCCTACTTCGCCCGGATGTGCTGAGGCGTCCCGCTCGGACGCGAGGCCCCGATACATCCGAAGGGCCGGAGTGACGGGTGGGGCCGGTGAGGCCGTGCGAATGCTCACCAGCCCCACCCATCCGACAGATGTATCGGGCGCGGGCGGGATCGGGCGGGGGCTTCAGCGGGTGCGGGGGCGGTCGGACGTGGCGTCGGGCAGGGAGATGGGCGTCGTGCCCGCGACCTCGTCGCTGAACTCCTCCGGGGCGACGACCGAGATCGGACGCGTCTCGTCGAGCGAGAGGGCGAACCGGCGCGAGCTCGAGCGGTGCACGCGTCCGGAGACGAGCATCCACGTCACCCCGACCCCGAACGCGACGAAGGCGGCGACGGCACCGAGGCCGATGGCCGCGCGCGGCCCGAACTGGTCGGCGACCCACCCGACGATCGGCGCGCCGATGGGCGTGCCGCCCATGAGGATCGCCATGTACAGCGCGAGCACGCGGCCGCGCAGCGCCGGGTCGGTCGTGGTCTGCACGTACCCGTTGGCCGTCGTGAGGGTGGTCACGACCGCGAACCCGGTGAACATCAGGGTCACTGCGTACAGCCAGTAGTCCGGCATGAAGGCCGACACCGCTGCGGCGAGCGCGAAGAGTCCGGCGCCGAAGATCACGACGCGGATGCGGGCGCGATCGCGACGTGCTGCCATCAGGGCGCCCGCGAGCGATCCGATCGCCAGGATCGAGCTGAGGAGGCCGTACCCGTCGGCATCGCGTCCGAACTCGATCGCCATCGTCGAGGCGAAGATCGGGAAGTTCATACCGAAGGCGCCGAGGAGGAACACCATCGCGAACGTCACCATGAGGTCGGGGCGCCCGCGCACGTACCGGAAGCCGTCGGCGAGGCGCGCCGCGCCGGGAGAGGTGACCCGCGGGATGAGCTCGCCGGGTCGGATGAGGAACAGCGCCACGATCATCGCGAGGAACGTCGCCGCGTTGATGAAGAACACCCAGCCGGTGCCGACCGCGACGATGACGATTCCCGCGGCAGCGGGGCCGATCATGCGCGCTCCGTTGAAGGATGCCGCGTTGAGCGCGACCGCATTGGCCGCGATCTCGCGCGCGACGATGTCGGAGACGAACGCCTGGCGCGCCGGATTGTCGAAGGCCGAGATCATGCCGAGCGTGAACGCGAAGACGTACATGAGCGGGAGCGTCATGACGCCCGTGAGCAGCAGCGTGCCGATGACCAGCCCGACGAGCATGAGCGAGCTCTGCGTGACCACGAGCAGACGGCGCCGGTCGAAACGGTCGGCGACCCACCCGGTGACGCCCACGAGCAGGAGCGGCGGGGCGAACTGCAGCGCCATCGTGACGCCCATCGCTCCCGCGTCGTTGTCGGTGAGGCCGGTGAGGACGACCCAGCTGAGCGCTGTGGCCTGCATCCACGCGCCGACGTTCGACACGAGGGCGCCGAAGAACCACACCCGGTAGTTGAACACCGAGAAGGAGCGGAACATCGCGGAGCTCATCGGTCGGCCACCGCCCGCATGATGACGGCGGCGGCCGCGAGAGTCTCACGGTCGGCCGGTTCGAGCTCTTCCAGCGCGTGCTCGAGCCAGGAGTCGCGACGGCGGGTCGTCTCGATCACGACGGTGCGGCCCTCGTCGGTGAGGGCGATGTTCACCTTGCGGCGGTCGCCGTCGTCGGGTGTCCGGGTCAGGTACCCGAGCTCTTCGAGGTGGTTGACGGTGCGGTTCATCGACGGTGCCGATACGCGCTCGCGGTCGGCCAGCTCGCCGAGCGTGTGCGGACCGTGCACGTGCAGGTTCGCGAGCACGGCGTACTGCCCGTCGCTCATCGAATCGACGGCACGCTGCGCGCGGAGCCGCCGTGCGAGGCGGAAGGTCGCCATGCGGAGGTCGGTCGCGTCGTGCGCGAGATCGATGGCGGTCGGTGGGGCGGAAGCGGGGGAAGAGGTGCTCATCTGTGATGTTTAGCTTAGCTCATTAGTCTTGCTAACGGTCTGTGGTGTCCGGAATGCGACGGCCGGAAACGTAGACTCGCCGCATGCCCGAGTTCATCGACGCGCACGGGGTCGCGATCGTCTACGACATCCATCCCGCGCATGGCGAGCAGCGGGCCGTCGTGCAGCTGCTGCACGGTGTCGGCGAGCACGCGGGCCGGTATGCCGAACTCGCCGGGATCCTCACCGCAGCGGGCTTCACCGTCTACGCCGATGACCACCGGGGTCATGGCCGCACCGGCATCCGGCAGCACGGTGATCCGAGCAAGCTCGGCAAGCTCGGTCGGGGAGGGCTGCATGCCGCGCGCGACGCCTGCGCCGAGCTGACCCGCATCATCGAGCGCGACCATCCCGGGGCGCCGATCGTGCTCCTCGGCCACTCGTGGGGATCATTCCTCGCGCAGATGCTGTTCGACGACCGGCCCGAGGCATACGCGGCACTCGTGCTGTCGGGGTCGGCGCTGCGCTGGCCCGGATCGCTCAACTCGGGCGACCTGAACGCGCCGTGGAAGGCGCCCGGCGCGAACGGCGTCGAGTGGCTGAGCACGGATGCCGCCGTCCAGCAGAGCTTCCTGGACGACCCGCTCACGACGACGACCGCGCTGCCCCGCCTGTTCGGGCCGGTCGAGACGCTCAAGCTCATCGGCCGACCCCGACGCGACCTCGGTGTCGACGTCCCGGTGCTGCTCATGGTCGGCCGGGACGACACCGTCGGCGGGCCTCGCAGCGTCCATCGCCTCGCCGACGCCTACCGCACGCGATCGGGCCTGACGGATGTGACGACGCTCGTCTACCCCGGTGCTCGTCACGAGATCTTCAACGAGGCGGTCCGGGGTGACGTGCAGGCCGATCTGCTCGCCTGGCTCGACGCCCGCTTCCCGCGGGACTGAATCGCGGCAAGCAGCGTCGGTGTCACCCGGCGGGACCGCGTCGGATTGCCGTGACGAGCGGGCGTGACGCGAGGAGCGCCAGCGCGACCGCCCCGAAGCCCGCGACGAAGGTCGCCGCGATGACGGCCATCGTCAGCGGCGCGACGACCAGGCTGATCCCCACGACCGGGAGAGCCAGCGCCACGCCGACGACCGCTCCGCCGGCGGCAGCCCAGCGCAGGGGCAGCATCACCGTGATGCGACGTGCCCGAGCGAGTTCCGCGGGCTCCATGCCGAGCCGGTCGAGGCCCACGATGAGCTCGCGGTCGTCGAGCACCGACGCCGCCTGACTGACGCCCACCGAGGCGGCGAGCAGGACGAAGCCCGCCCCGAGGGTGACGAGGACGCCGGTGCGGATGTCGGCGAACAGCGTCATTCCAGGCTCGTCGCCGGCGATCTCGGTGAGCGCGATGCCGCTGCCCCCGACGACGGCGATGAACGAGATCATCGCGATGCTCGAGACTCGACGCCAGGCGGTGGGGGCATGTGCGGCGAGCTCCCGGCCTGCGATGAGCTGAGCAGCCGTCCGGGCGCGGCGTGCCATCGAGCGGCCGCGTGCGGCGACGATGGGCGTACCGATGAGGTTCACCAGAGCGAGGGCCCCGGCGAACAGAGCCAGCAGGAGGGCGATCGACGCTGCGGGGGCGAGGACCGCGCTCACGCTGCTGAACTGGGCCACGATCGTGCCGACGGCGACGATCGCGATCCCGGAGATCACGAGGGTGCGGGTGCGTCGCGGCGGCGCCTCGGTGCGGCGGCGCACGCCCAGTGGGGTGAGCCGCACGCGTCGCAGGCTCGCTGCCGCGCTCACCGTCGCGATGAGCCCGACGCCCAGGATGACGGCCAGGACGATCGGCCATCCGGCCCACACGGCGGCGGCACCGACGGGGCCACCGAAGAAGGGGAGCAGCCCGACCAGCGGCAGGGCGATGCCGTAGGCGGCGGCGCCGACCAGTGCTCCCGCGAACGCGACGGCGGATGCCTCACCCACCGCCATCGCTCCGACCTCGGTGTTGGTGGCGCCGAGGAGGCGCAGCGTCGAGAGCCGGTCGTTGCGGCGCCGGCTCGACAGGCGCGCGGCGGCAGCCCCGAGGGTTGCTGTCGGAACGGCGAGAAGGATGAGCGCGAGGACGCTGAGCACGCCGTAGAGGAAAGCCATCTGGCCCGTGCGCGGGTCGGTGAGGAACATGCGGGTGCCGCCCGCGACGATCAGCATGAGCATCGTCGTCACCGCGAAGGCGACCAGTGGCAGGACGATGGCCGCAGACCCTTGCCGCGCCGGCCGGGAGAGCAGGACCGTGAGAGCCGCGACGCGGCGCACACTGCCCGGTGTCTCCGTCGCTCGGGCCAGCGGGGTCGGAGGCTGCGGGAGCGAACCGGTCGCGACGACGACGCTCATCGGGTCACCTCGGCGGCTGCGGTCCCACGCGCGGGCGCGACGGACGAATCGACGATGCGTCCGTCGCGCATCCGGAGGACGCGGTCGCAGCGGCGCGCGACCTCCGCATCGTGGGTCACGACGACGAGGCTGCGGCCCTGGCCGGTGGTGGCGTGCAGCAGCGCATCGAGGACCTCCGCGGAGGTGGTGGAGTCGAGGGCGCCGGTCGGCTCGTCGGCGAACACCACGGGGGCTCCGGTCACCTGGGCGCGGGCGATGGCGACGCGCTGCGCCTGCCCGCCGGAGAGCTCGCCGATGCGCCGGTTGTCCATGCCGGCGAGGCCCAGGGCGCCGAGCCAGGCGGCGGCGTGCGCTTCGGCAGCAGCTCGCGCCGTGCCGACGAGGAGCAGCGGAAGGGCGGCGTTCTCGACGGCGGTGAGCTCGGGCAGCAGCAGGTGGTCCTGGAAGACGAAGCCGAGGCTGCTGCGACGCACGGCGGAGCGGTCGGCGTCGGGCATGCCGACGAGCTCCTGCGCCGGGGCGCCGGGAGCGGCGAGGCGGACGGAGCCGGCATCGGGCGAGATGATTGCGGCGAGGCAGTGCAGAAGCGTCGTCTTGCCCGACCCCGAGGCGCCCATGATCGCGACGGCCTCGCCGGCGCGCACGGTCAGGTCGACGCGGTCGAGCGCGGTGAGCGCCCCGTAGCGCTTCACGAGCCCGCGGGCTTCGAGGACGGGGGCGGAATCGATGGTGGGGTTCATGTCATCCACTCTTCCGAGCGGGGCCCGCGCCGTCGTCCGTCGCGAGGTGTAACGGCATCCGTCGGGCGACCGATCCTCCGCCCGGTCCTAGGCTGGACGCATGCACGGCGAATACAAGGTCCCCGGAGGAAAGCTGGTCGTCGTCGACCTCGAGGTGCGCGACGGCCGCATCGCCGATTTCCACCTGGCGGGCGACTTCTTCCTCGAGCCCGACGACGCGCTCGCCGACATCGATGCGGCAGTGACGGGCCTGCCCGAGGAGTCTGATGTCGCCACCATTGCGGCCGCCGTCCGTTCGGCGCTGCCCGACGGCGCCCAGCTGCTCGGCTTCACGCCCGAGTCGGTGGGCACTGCGGTGCGGCGCGCCATGATCACGGCCCCGGGCTGGCGCGAGTTCGACTGGGAGGTCGTCCACGACCGAGCCGTGTCGCCCAGCATGAACCTCGCGCTCGACGAGGTGCTGACCACCCGCGTCGGCGACGGCCGGCGGAACCCCACCCTGCGCATCTGGGAGTGGAACGAATCGGCCGTCGTGATCGGGTCGTTCCAGTCGTACCGCAACGAGGTCGACCCCGAGGGTGCCGCGAAGCACGGGTTCGACGTCGTGCGCCGCATCTCCGGCGGGGGAGCGATGATGATGGCGGCGAACTCGATCGTGACGTACTCGCTGTACGTGCCGGCATCCCTCGTTGCGGGGCTGACCTTCGCCGACTCGTACGCCTTCCTCGACGACTGGGTGCTCGAGGCCCTCCGCTCACTCGGCATCGAGGCGACGTATCAGCCGCTCAACGACATCGCCTCACCGTCGGGCAAGATCGGCGGCGCCGCGCAGAAGCGTCTCGCGAACGGCGGGGTGCTCCACCACGCCACGCTGTCGTACGACATGGATGGTCAGGTCCTCACCGAGGTGCTGCGCATCGGCCGCGAAAAGCTCAGCGACAAGGGAACCGTCTCGGCCGCCAAGCGCGTCGACCCGCTGCGCAGCCAGACGGGTCTGCCTCGCGACGCGATCATCGAGCGGTTCATCGAGGTGTTCTCGAAGCGCTACGGCGCCGTGCCCGGCACGATCTCCGACGAGGAGTACGCCGAGGCCGAAGCGCTCGTCGAGTCCAAGTTCGCGACGGACGCCTGGCTCAAGCGCGTTCCCTGAGCCGCGGCGTCGTCAGCGGCGCGTCTGCGACAGGGCCCAGTGGGCTCGGGTGAGACCGCCGAGCGGCGCTCGCGTCAGGATGGCGGCATCCGATTCGCTCAGGATGCCGCCGTCGACCGCCACGCGCATCGCGGTGGCGATGTCTTCCCGTGCCCGCTCCTGTCGCGCGGCCGGCAGCGCGCCGACGGCGGCGCGCAGGGCCTCGACTCCCGTGCGCGGAGTCGAAGACCCTCCGGCGCGACGCCCGGCTCGGACGATGGTGGCGACGGTGACGGCGGACGCGATGCCCTGCACGGCGAAGGCGCCGATGGTGAGGCCGGGGGCACCGGCGTCATCGGAGCGCAGCGCGACGATGAGGATCGCGAACGCGGTGAAGAGCACCGAGATGGCATTGATGGACAGCTGGGAACCGCTCGCCTCGGCGCGCCCGCTCGCCAGCTGCCGCCACAGCACCGGACGCGATGCCGCCGCCACGATCGCCAGCGCAGCGGCGACGAGGGTCGGCACGGTCAGGTCGGATGCCGTTCGGGCGGGGATCACGACGACCCCGGCGGCGATGATCGGCAGGAACTCCAGCAGTGCGACGCCCAGTGAGCGGAACATCGACCCGCGGCCGACCGGGCGGCGGCGCTCTTCGTCCGACGCGTCCAGCAGATCCTGGACCGCCGGTTCGTCGGCGAAGGCGGCGCGCTCGATCAGCGCGGCGTCGAATCCGCGCCCGGACTCCACGAGTTCGCGGGCCGCGGAGGCGGCGGAGCTCTCACGCATCGTCTTCTCCTCTCACCCGTACCCCGTCAGCCGACGAGCGCCCGCACCGACGCGTAGCCGTCGGCCGCGACCGTCGGCACCGACGGCGGAGCGCCGAACATGCGGGTCGCCCGCTCGTCCGGCGTCCATCGCGGCCAGCCCGGGTCGCCGGTCCGCACGAACGACACGGCGGCGCCGTGCATCGCATCGGCCAGCTCCTGCGGCGGGTGCGGCCCCGCGAGCCTCGCGACGCCGTCGGCGTCGAGGACGTCCCACCAGAACGGCACATCGAGGCAGTGCAGCGCCCAGCGCTTGGTCGGGGAGGGCCAGCTGAACCGGTAGGCCCACGTCGGCGAGCCGCTTCGTGCCCGGGCGACGAGCGGCACGGTGTCGCGGAAGATGCGGTCGGTGGCGTAACGGCCGAGGAACGCGGCGGTGCCGAGTCGTCGCTGCGCGCGGTTGTCGCGGATGTAGCGCCAGCGCATCGCGTGGCCGACCCCGAGGGCGGCCAGCGCGAGCGCCGGCGGGACGAAACGCAACGGGCCGGCGACCCCGTCGGTGATCATCGTGAACTCGTCGTCAGTGGTGCCGAGCACGAGCGTCTTGTCCGCGCCGACGCCGGCCGCGAGTGCGTCGAGGGTGGGGCGCGGGATGAGCTCGCCGTCGACGACCGGACGCCACGTGAGCCCTTCGGCGAGCCGCGAGCGCACCGAGGCGATGATGCTGCCGTGCCGCTCCGACTCGAGAGCTTGCTGCGCCGTGAGCACCGTGAGCTCGTCGACGCCGGCGAACGCCTCGCGTGTCGGGGCGATGCCGAGGCGCGCGGCGAGCCGGCCTGTCGCCGTCGCGGCCCGGGCGGGCGGCACGTTCGTCAGGGCCGCCGAGATCGCCAGCACACGGCGGAACAGGTGTTGAGCATCCGGCATCCCGAGCAGGGTGAGCACCGCGCCGCCGCCCGCGGACTGCCCGGCGATCGTGACATCATCCGGATCCCCGCCGAAGGCGGACACGTTCGCCCGCACCCACTCGAGGGCGGCGATCCAGTCGCGCACCGCGCGGTTCGTCGGGGCTCCGGGAAGGAGGCCGAAGCCGTCGAAGCCCAGCCGGTACGAGACCGTCACCACGACGATGCCCGCCCGCGCGAACGAGCCGCCGTCGTACCAGGGGCTCGCGGGCGAACCCTGCACGAAGGCTCCGCCGTGGATGTAGACGAGCACCGGATGCCGTGCGCCGCCCGCCCGCGCGGGCGAGTCGGGCGCGAAGACGTTGACCGACAGGGTGTCGTCGCCCGGGATCGACGGCTCGGGGATGAGGGTGTCGGCGTCGTCCCCGCGCTGCGGCGTCGGTCCGTAGGCGGTCGCGTCGCGGACGCCGTCCCACGGCTCGACGGGCGCGGGCTCGGCGAACCGCAGCGTGCCGGTCGGGGCCTTCGCGTACGGGATGCCGAGGAACGCGAGAGTGCCGTCGGGGCGACGCGTGCCGCGCACCTCACCGCTGGAGAGGGATGCCGAGACGCTCGCTGTCACGATCCGAAGCTAGCGGACTCGGCGGCGCCTCGGTGAGGCGGCTGCGGGTCAGGCAATGCGGCGGACCTGCACCGTGATCCGGTCGACGGTCGGATACTGCACGCGGAGTTCGTCGGCGACGGCGCGGGCCACCTCGGGAGTGCGCGCGGATGCGGCGACGGAGATGGCGGCTGCCGCGGTCACCACCTCGCCGTCGGCCGAGACGAGGATGTCGTTCGTCGGAGCCGCCGCTTCTCGGCGGAGCGCCGTGGCCGCCGCTCCGAGCACGCGGGTCAGCGGCGGGCGCGGATCGTGCACGGCGCTGACCCCGGGCACCTCGACGAGGGGGCGCGGAGCCGACGGGCCGACGACGGAGACGGGCTCGATCATGCGATGTCCTTGGGCGGGAAGGGACGGTGGAGGTCTTCGACGGTGACGTCGATGGCGGTGATGTTCAGCTCGGTGTGCTGGGCGAGCGCCTCGGACACCGCTCGGCGGACCGCTCCGGCGGCGGTCGGCAGCGACTCGCCCCAGGCGACCGACGCGGTGATGTCGACGGCGATCGGCGCATCGGGCACCTCGACGTCGCCGACGATGCGCGAATGGCCGATGAAGACGCCGTCGATCGCGTCGCCGCTGGCGCGGATGAGCGCTTGCACGGCTCCCTCGGTGACGGTCATCGAGACCCGCGGATCGGGATGCGACAGCGGGATCGAGCGACCGGCTCGCAGCTCGGCGCGTACGGCGTCCATCACACCGTGGAACCAGTTCTCCGAGGGCTCGGGCATCTCGGCGGCATCCGCCGCGATGAGATCACGTGACAACCGCCCCGCCCGTTCGAGGGCATCGAGGGCGTTGAGGCAGTCGGGACAGGTCTCGATCTCGGGGTCGTACGGCGAGCGACCGCTGTCGAGGTAGTCACTGATCTCGTCGATCGTCTTGCCGCACTCGAGAGTCACGTCGGCGGCATCCATCAACGCCACCCCGCCATCTGGATCGTGATGCTGGCGCGGGCGCGGGACAGGTTTCCTCGAACGGTGCTGAGAGGGAGGTTCATCTCTTCTGCGATCTCGGTATAGCTGAGCGACCCGACTTCTCGGAGCAGCCAGCAGCGGCGTTGGGCTTCCGGCAGCGCATCGAGTGCAAGAGAGAGCGCTTGCAACTGTGCGTTGCGGATGGCGGCCGCCTCGGGGAGGAGGCTCGCCTCCGCGGCTCTGTCGAATCCGTCCAGTGTGTCATGGTCGGGGCGCTTCCTGAGATGCGCGTACGCCTCGCGGCTCGCGATCTTCATGAGCCACGCCTTCACGGCGTTCGGGTCACGCAGGGTGGACAGCTGCCGCCACGCGGTGAGGAACGCCTCCTGCACGACGTCGTCCGTCTCCGAGAGGGTGCCGACGATGCGGTACACGTAGGCGCGCACGAGGCGGAAGTGACGGTGGAGGAGGACATCGAACGCGTCGGCGTCGCCGGATGCCGCGCGGGCAGCCAGGATGCCGTCGGGCGCGGCCTGCAGGTCGGTGTCCGACCCGCTGTCTTCGGCTCGCATCGTTCCCCTAGAAAACTTCTCGAACTTTTTTGTGACGAATCCGGATGAGCCGCCCTCTTATCTGTAGAGCGAACGTAACGCTCACCGAATGACGAGCCGAGAGCTTGCATCGGACAACGCAGACAGATAAGGAAACGTCATGGCTGAGGACCAGAAGAACACCGCCCCCGCTGCTGAGACCACGAAGTCGCAGGCTGCCGCGCCGCAGGCTTCGCGCGTCGACCGCACGTTCTCGTCGTCGCGCGTCCCGGCCGACACCGACGCCGCGGGCAAGACGACGATCGCCGACGGCGTCGTGGCGAAGGTCGCCGGCATCGCGGCGCGTGAGGTCGCCGGTGTCTACGCGCTCGGTGGCGGCGGAGCACGCGCCTTCGGTGCGATCCGCGACGCCATCAACGCCACCGACCTGTCGCAGGGCGTGAAGGTGGAGGTCGGCGAGACCCAGGCCGCCGCCGACCTCACGATCGTCGTCGAGTACCCGGCGCCGATCCAGGAGGTCGCCGACAACGTCCGCGCCGCCGTCGCCGGTGCCATCAGCCGTCTCGTGGGCCTCGAGGTCGTCGAGGTCAACGTCGAGGTCAACGACGTGCACATCGCCGGCGCTGACGACGACGACAACGAGTCCGAGTCGCGCGTCGCATGAGTGCCACCGTCTCGGGTGCGCTGATCGGCGCCATCCTCGCCGCCGCCGCCCTGTTGTTCGGCTTCTGGGGATTCCTCCTCGTCGCCCTCTTCATGGCGATCGGCGCGGCGGTCGGTCGCATCGCGTCCGGCAAGCTCGACGTCCGCGGGCTGGCCGACGTGCTGACAGGTCGGCGCACCTCGTCATGACCGTTGCAGAGGCCATCCGTCCCGGTGGCGGCGTCACGGCCGCCGCCGGCGGGGCGTCCGGTCTCGCCGGACGGGTCGTTGTGCGCGAGCGCGTGGTGCGGAAGGTCTCGGAACAGATCGCATCCCAGGTCATCGGAGTGGACGTCGACCGCGTGTCGGTCACGGCATCCGATCACCGGGGTGGGGTGGCCGTCCGCATCCAGGCGCCGTTCCCCGTCCCGTCGCTCGACGACACCGAAGCGGTACGAGCCGCCGGAGTCGTCGTCGACATCGCCCGTGAGGCCCAGCACCGCGTGCAGGAAGAGCTCGGCCGCGTGCTGGGTAAACCCGTCACCCGCGTCGACATCACCGTCACCGGTGCCACGACACCCGCAAGGAGGAGAGTCCGATGAGCAGTCCCGTGCTGCGCCGCGTCGTGCGACGTGAGACGCACTCGCCGCGCACCGTCGCGATGATCGTCGCCGTCGTCCTCGTCATCCTCGCGCTGATCTACGTCGGCACGGAGATCGTGCTGAACCTCGCGGGTCAGCCGGCGCTTCTCCTCGGACCCGCCGCTGCCTTCGGGTGGGTCGTCGGTCTCCCGACGGAGGTACCGGTCGGCGTCAGCGTCGCCATCGGCGCCGTCATCGCGGTGCTCGGCGTGGTCCTCGTGGTGCTCGCCGTCGCCCCGGGCCGCCTGTCGAAGCACCAGCTCGTCGTCGGCGAGAGCGCCGTCGTCGCCGACAACGGCGTGATCGCCTCGGCGATCGCGCAGCGGGTCAGCGACGAGAGCGGACTGCCCCGCGACCAGGTGCGGGTCGGTGTCGGACACCGCTCGGTCGACGTGACCCTCACCCCTGCGGTGGGAGTCCCCGTCGACGAGACGCAGGTCCGCGCCCTCGCGGATGCGGAGCTGGAGTCGTATCGACTCGCGTCGAAGCTGCGCACGGCGGTGCGGATCGAGCGGCCCCGCGAACAGGAGGAGAACGCATGAACAACACCAATCGCGCGGTCAACCGCACGATCCTCCTGATCCTGGGACTGGTGCTCGTCGTCGTCGGCGGCGGAATCATCGCCGGCGCGGTGTGGCCGGCGGCCGCCGACACCTGGACCTCGGTCGGATCCGGGGCCGAGGACTGGGCGAAGCAGGCGTGGGATGCCACCGTCATCGCGGCCACGAGCCTCACCTGGCTCGCCGTCGGCGTGCTCGCCGCGCTCGCGCTGCTGGTCGTGCTGCTGATCGTGCTGGTCGTGCGCAGCATCCACGGCCGCCGCCGGACCGCGCTCCGGGCGACCGGGGCGGAGAGCGACCTCGGCCGCATCACGGTCACGGAGGGCTTCGCGGCGGATGCGCTGAAGAACGCGCTGGCCGACCGCGACGAGATCCTCAGTGCCCGCGTCACCGCGAACGACATCAAGAAGCAGCCCGTGCTGCACGTCAGCGTGACCCCGCGGCAGAACACCTCGCCGCTGCACGTGGCCGAGACCGTCGAACGTCTCGTCGGCAACCTCGGCACGCTGACGGGTCAGCAGCTCACGACCTACATCTCCATCCACACCGGGCTGCGCGCGAAGCTGGCGCACGACCAGCGCCGCCTGTCCTGAATCGCGCACGTCCACAGCCCCGCCCGCGGGGCGCCACCACCGAAAGAGAGGAGCCCATCATGGGTCTCGACGACAAGATCAAGAACGCCGCCCAGGACATCGCCGGCAAGGCGAAGGAAGCCATCGGCAAGGCGACAGACAACGACAAGCTCGAAGCCGAGGGCAAGGCCGATCAGGTCAAGGCCGAGGCGAAGAAGACGGGCGAAGACGTCAAGGACGCCTTCAAGTAAGCCGCGTGACTGCAGAGGGGGATGCCGTGTCGGCATCCCCCTCTTGTGGTCTCGTCGCGTCAGCTGTCGCGGCGCGCGCCGGCCGACGGGCTGACGGGGAAGATCGTCGGGGTCGCGTACCCGGCGGCAGCGAACGCCTTCTCGACGGCATCAGCCACGTCGTCGACGGCGGCGGTCTCGACGAGTGCGATCGCCGCACCGCCGAAGCCGCCGCCGGTCATGCGCGCGCCGATGGCGCCGGCCGCGCGGGCGGTCTCGACGGCGAGGTCGAGCTCGGGGACGGAGATCTCGAAGTCGTCGCGCATCGAGGCGTGCGAGGCGTCCAGCAGCGACCCGATCGCTCGTGGCCCCTGCTCCCGGAGGGTCTGCACCGTGTCGAGCACACGCTGGTTCTCGGTGACGATGTGGCGGACCCGGCGGAAAGTGACGTCGTCGAGCAGCTCGGCGGCACGGTCGAGGTCGCCGACCGACAGGTCGCGCAGCATCGGGACGCCCATGACCCGCGCGCCCTTCTCGCACGAAGCGCGGCGCTCGCCGTAGCCACCGGTGGAGTGCGCGTGCTTGACGTTGGTGTCCATGACCAGCAGCGTGAGCCCCGTGGCGGCGAAGCCGAGCTCGACCTCATCGGTCTCGAGCGAACGGCAGTCGAGGAAGGTGGCGGCATCCGGCTCGCCGAGCATCGACGCCATCTGGTCCATGATTCCGGTGGGAGCGCCGACGGCCTCGTTCTCGGCGCGACGGCCCACCTGCGCGAGCGCGACGGAGTCGAGTCCGAGGTTCCACAGCTCGTTGAGTGCTGAGGCGGTGGCGCCCTCGATCGCCGCGGACGACGACAGGCCTGCGCCGACCGGCACGTTCGACGCGAACGCGAGATCGGCGCCGGTCAGCGCGGTCGGGTCTGCGCCGGCGGCCTGGATCAATGCCCAGGCGACGCCGAGCGGGTATGCGGACCACTCGGGCACGGCGTGCTCGCCACCTGTGGTCGGGAAGATCGCGTCGAGGTCGGCGATCGCCACCTCTACCGGCACCGTGTCGAACGTCGAGATGACGCGCAGCCGGCCGTCGTCGCGGGTAGCGAGCGCCACGTGCGTGCGGTGGGGCGTGGCGAACGGGAACACGAAGCCGTCGTTGTAGTCGGTGTGCTCGCCGATGAGGTTGACGCGGCCGGGCGCCGACCACTCGCTCGTCGCGGTCGCGCCGAGCGAGGTCAGGAGGTCGCGCGCATCGGTGCGCGGATCGGTGTCGGTCACAGGGTCACTCCTTCTACGGCCTCGCGGATACGCGCGGCCGCGGTCTCGGGCGGGATGTCGCCGATCCAGGCGCCCATGGCCGCCTCGGAACCGGCGAGGAACTTGAGCTTGTCGGCGGCGCGGCGCGGGCTCGTGAGCTGCAGGTGCAGACGCGCGGTGTCGCGCGCATGGCGGACCGGAGCCTGGTGCCACGCGGCGATGTACGGCGTCGGGGTGTCGTACAGCGCGTCGATGCCGCGCAGCAGGCGCAGGTAGAGCGGGGCGAGTTCGTCTCGCTCGGCGTCGTTCGTCTCGGCGAAGTCGGCGACGTGCCGGTGGGGGAGCAGGTGCACCTCGATCGGCCAGCGCGCGGCGAACGGGACGAACGCCGTCCAGTGCTCGCCGCGGAGCACGACCCGCGGGCCGGCCTGCTCGAACTCGAGGATGCGCTGGAACAGGTCGGGAGCCGTGCGGTCGATCGAGTCGAGCAAGCGGGTCGTGCGGGGCGTGATGTACGGGTAGGCGTAGATCTGCCCGTGCGGATGCGGCAGGGTGACGCCGATCGCCTCGCCGCGGTTCTCGAACGGGAACACCTGCTCGATGCCGGGGAGCGTCGAGAGCGCGGCCGTGCGGTCGGCCCACGCCTCGATGACGGTGCGGGCGCGGGTGACCGTCTGGGTGCCGAACGATCCGGCGTGCTCGGGAGAGAAGCACACGACCTCGGTGCGTCCGACGCTCGTGCGGGTGCGGCCGAGGCCGAGGTGGGCGAGGTCATCGATGCCGCGGGGAGGATCGGATGCCGCGGGCGCGCCGCCGAACGCCTCGGCGAGGGCGGGACCGAACGACGGCGACTTGTTCTCGAAGACGGCGACGTCGTAGCGCGACGGGATCTCGGAAGGGTTGGTGGGTGTCTGCGGGGCGAGCGGGTCGAGCTCGGCCGGGGGCAGGAAGGCGCGGTTCTGCCGTGATGCGGCGATCGAGATCCAGTCACCCGTCAGGACGTCCTGCCGCATCGTCGCGGTCTCGGGGCGCGGGTCGAGGGTGCGGGCGTCGACCGCTCGCTCGGGGCCGAGCGTTGTCTCGGGGTCGTCGTAGTAGATGAGCTCGCGGCCGTCGTCGAGTCGCGTGGAGCGTTTGACGACGCCCGCGCCGAGCGGCACGGCGGGAGGAGCGCTGATGTTCACGATAACACGCTACATTCCGGCCGTGCTATCGTCAACACACCCGACGAGAGGACCGGCATGCGCGTGTCGATGGCCCAGGTGGCGGCCCACGCGGGCGTCTCGGCGCAGACCGTCTCGCGCGTGGCCAACGGCAGCCCGCGCGTCGACCCCGCGACGCGGGCCCGCGTCGAGGCGTCCATGGCGGCGCTCGGCTACCGCATGCATCGCGCCGCCCGGGCCCTGCGCACCGGCCAGACCCGCACGATCGGCCTCGTCGTCTCGACGCTCGCCTCGGTCGGCAACTCCCGCATGCTGCAGGCCATCGCCGACGCGGCGAGCGAGCGCGACTACGCCCTCGCCGTGGTGACGGTCGCCGGGGCGCGTGACATCGCGGAGGCCTTCGCGCAGCTGCGCGACCAGGGCGTCGACGGGGCGGTCGTGCTCAACGAGGCGACGCGGCTCGCTCGTGACACCGCACCGCCCGCCGACCTGCGTCTCGTCGTCGTCGACTCGCCGCCCGACGAGCGCTTCGCGATCGTGCAGACCGATCACGCGGGCGGCGCCCGGTTGGCGACGCGGCATCTGCTCGAGCTGGGGCACGCGACGGTGCACCACCTCGCGGGGCCCGAGGCGTCGTTCGCGGCGCAAGAGCGCGAACGCGGCTGGCGCGAGGCGCTGATCGACGCGGATGCCGTCGCGCCCGAGGTCGTCCGCGGCGACTGGACCTCGCGCGGCGGTCACGCGGCGGGAGCGGGGCTCGCGGGCGCCACGGCGGTGTTCGCCGCCAACGACCAGATGGCGCTCGGCCTGCTGCGGGCGTTCAGCGACGCCGGTCGCGCTGTGCCGGACGACGTCGCGATCGTCGGGTTCGACGACGTCGTGGATGCCGCGGAGTACCGGCCTCCGCTGACGACCGTCCGCCAGGACTTCGACGCCCTCGGCGCCCGCGCCGTCGAGGCGCTCGTGGAGGTCATCGAGTCGGGCTCAACGGCCGCGTTGCGCACCGTTCCCACGGAACTCGTGGTCCGCGCGAGCTCGGTACGCGGTTTCGCGGCGGAATGAGGCGCAGTTCGGGGTGTCCGACGCGGTTCGAACCGCGCGTCATCCCCGGAACTGCGCCTGATCCCCGCGCTCGGCGAGCGGGTCAGACGGATGCCGCGCGGCGGGCCTCCCAGCCGGTGCGGACCATCTCGTCGACCGAGTAGCGATTCGCCCATTCGAGGTCGCGGGCGGCGAGCTCTCCGGTGGCGACGATGCGGTCGGGGTCGCCGGGCCGGCGGGGGCCGACCCTCGGCGTGAAGTCGATGCCGGTCACCCGGGCCATCGCGTCCATGATCTCGCGGACCGAGAGGCCGTTCTGCGACCCGAGGTTGTAGGCCGGCTCGACGCTCTCACCGGCGGCGAGGCGCTGGGCGGCGACGACGTGGGCCGCGGCGATGTCGGCGACGTGGACGTAGTCGCGCACGTTCGTGCCGTCTTCGGTGTCGTAGTCGTCGCCGTTGATCTGCGGGGTCTCACCGGCGATCAGCTTCTCGAAGACGATGGGGAAGAGGTTGTGGGGGCTGGTGTCGTAGACGGACGGGTCGCCCGAGCCCACGACGTTGAAGTAGCGCAGCGAGGTGTGGCGCAGGGGTGCGGGGGAGTCCGCGGTCGCGACGGCCTGATCGCGCAGGAGCCACTCGCCGATGAGCTTCGACTCGCCGTAGGGCGACGCGGGACGCTTGGGCAGGTCCTCCGTGACGAGCGGCACGTCGGGGGTGCCGTAGACGGCGGCGCTGGAGGAGAAGACGATCTTGTCGACGCCCGCGGTCTCCATCGCCTCGAGCACGATCCGCGTGCCCTCGACGTTCTGCGCGTAGGTGTGCAGGGGGCGGGTCACCGAGACTCCGGCGTACTTGTAGCCGGCGACGTGGATGACGCCCTCGACGCCGTGCTCGCGCAGCGCGCCCTCGACGAGCGGACGGTCGAGGATCGAGCCGCGGACGAACGGCACGCCCTCGGGGACGAACCCCGCGTGCCCGCTCGACAGATCGTCGAGGACGACGGGGTCGAGACCCGCCGCGGCGAGGGCGCGCACGACATGCGCGCCGATGTATCCAGCACCACCGGTGACCATCCAGCTCATGACATCCATCCTGCCCGATCGCGGCGGGGCTCCCTCACGCTCACTCCTCGCGGTGGCCGAGGTCGGGCGCGGCGACGAACGCGGCGACGGGCTCGACGACGTGCTCGAGCTCGACGACGACGATCTCGTTCGCCCCGGCGCGGGTGGCGGGTGCGGGCACGTACAACGTGCGCTGCGGGCCGTTGCGCCAGTACCGGCCGAGGAAGAACCCGTTCACGAACGCGTAGCCCTTGCTCCAGGCATCCGTGTCGAGGAAGAGGTCGGCGGGCTCGTCGAGGTCGAACGTGCCCACGAGACCGGTGCGTCCGGCGACGGCGTGCTCGGACGCCCGGGCGATGCCGGCGGCGACGGCCGCGAGGTCGACGGGCTGCGCCGACCAGCCGGTCAGCTCGTGGCCGCCGAGGGTGACGGGGCCGACGAGGCCCTTGTTCTCGCCGAGACGGACGTCGTAGTTCACGCGGCCCTGGTCCTCGACGAGCACCGTCAGCCGCGACCCGCGGGGGATCGGCAGCGACCGCTCGTGCAGCGCGCGCTGCAGGCGGCCGATCGGCGCGCCGTCGACCGCGACCCAGGCGAGGTCGCGGACCTCCGCGAAGGCGAGCACGGCGCTGTCGGAATCACCGAACGGCTCGGCGGGCAGCGCGATGTCGTAACGCACGAGAGGTCCGAGCTGTCCGAGCTCTTCGAACGTGGGAGGAAGGTCGACCGCGCCGCCGTCAGCATCCGCCGCGGGCAGCCAGTCGCCCGTGGTCCGCAGCGGGACCGACAGGACGGGAGCCGCAGGCCGCGCGGGCGGCACCTCGTCGGGGACCGGGGCGTACCGGGCGATGACCTCGCGGAACGCGTGGTACTTCTCGGTCGGGTGGCCCGATTCGTCCAGCGGAGCGTCGTAGTCGTACGAGGTGACGATGGGGGCGTAGCGGCCCTTGTCGTTCGCGCCGTTCGTGGTGCCGAAGTTCGTGCCGCCGTGGAGCATGTAGATGTTCACCGACGCTCCCGCGGCGAGCAGGGCGTCGAGCTCGGATGCCGAAGCCGCGGCATCCGTGGTGTGGTGCACCCCGCCCCACCAGTCGAACCAGCCGTCCCAGAACTCCGAGCACATGAGCGGCCCGGTCGGCTGATGCTCGCGCAGCGTCGCGAGGCGCTCGGTGGCGCGCGAGCCGAACGATCCGGTCGTGTGCAGGTCGGGCAGCGTTCCGGCCGCGAGCATGTGAGGCTCGGGCTGGTCGACGGTCGTCAGCGGCACGGTGATGTCGCAGGCGCGGGTGAGCTCGGTGAGCGTGCCGAGATAGTCGTGGTCCGAGCCGTAGGCGCCGTACTCGTTCTCGATCTGCACGAGCACGACGTTGCCGCCGCGATCGATCTGACGCGGGGCGACGATCTCGTAGACCCGGCGCAGGTAGGTGCTCACCGCCTCGAGGTACTGCGGCTCGGAACGGCGCAGCCCGATGCCGGGCGTGCTGGTGAGCCACACCGGAAGTCCGCCGTTGTGCCACTCGGCGCAGATGTACGGGCCGGGGCGGACGATCGCGTGCATGCCCTCGGCCGCGATGAGGTCGAGGAAGCGCCCCAGGTCGTTCCAGCCCGTGGCATCCCATTCGCCGCGCACCGGCTCATGGGCGTTCCAGGCGACGTAGGTCTCGATGGTGTTGAGCCCCATGAGCCGCGCCTTGCGGATGCGGTCGGCCCAGTGCTTCGGGTGGATGCGGAAGTAGTGCAGGGCTCCCGCGATGACCCGGTGGGGGCGCCCGTCGAGGAGGAAGTCGGTCTCGCCGATGCTGAAGGTCGTCACGCGGTCACTCGATTCGTTCCGGGGTTCAGGCGCACGGTCACGCGCGCCCAGGAGAGCGGGGGAAGGGTCAGGGTCACGGCGCTGTCGCGGATGTCGACGGCGAGGGATGCCGGCGCGACGGGCTGCGACGACGCGCTGTTGACGGTGTGCCGGTCGCCGCCGGCGGGGACGGTCAGCACGAGCGCCTCCGCGCTCGCGGCCGAGCGGTCGAGATCGATCGTGACGGGTGTCTCGGCGTCGAGTCCGCGGTGCACGAGGAAGATCGACAGCTCGTCGCCGGCGATCGTCGCAACGGCGTCGACGGCGCCCACGTCGCCGTAGCGCGCGGTCGGGATGACGCCAGTGTCGATGACCGGCACCACGACGTGGCCGGATGCCGCGGCCGCGGTCAGCTGGAAGGGGAAGAAGGTGGTCTGCCGCCAGGCCGCGCCGCCCGGCTCGGTGCGGATCGGCGCGATGACGTTGACGAGCTGCGCGAGATTCGCCATCGAGACGCGGTCGGCGCGGCGGAGCATCGTGATGAGGAGGGACCCGACGACGACGGCATCCGTGACGGTGTAGTCGTCCTCGATGAGGCGCGGGGCGACGGGCCAGTCGCCCGTGAACACCTCGGGCTTGTCGACCTCGTTCCAGCGGGTCTGGTTCCAGACGTTCCACTCGTCGACGCTGATGCCGATGGGGTCGGTGATGCCGCGCTCGGCGCGCACCTCGTCGATGATGCCGGCGACCTCGCCGATGTAGGCGTCGAGGGCGGCGCCGGAGGCGAGGAAGCTCGCGGGGTCGCCCGGGGTCTCCTCGTAGTAGGCGTGCACGGAGATGTGGTCGACGAGCCCCGCGGTGTGACGGAGCACGGTGCGCTCCCACTCGCCGAAGGTCGGCATCTCGTGGTTCGAGCTGCCCGCGGCGACGAGCTCGATGTCGGGATGAATGAACCGCATGAGCCGGGCGCTCTCGGCGGCGAGGCGGCCGTACTCGTCGGCGGTCTTGTGGCCGATCTGCCAGGGGCCGTCCATCTCGTTGCCCAGGCACCAGAGCCGGATGCCGAAGGGCTCGGCGCGCCCGTTCTCGCGGCGGCGCTCCGACAGGGCGGTGCCGCCCGGGTGATTGGCGTACTCGAGCAGGTCGGCGGCCTCGGCGACGCCGCGCGTGCCGAGGTTCACGGCCTCCATGAGCTCGAGCCCCGCCTGCTCGGCCCACGCGGCGAACTCGTGCAGCCCGACCTGGTTGGTCTCGGTGCTGTGCCATGCGGCATCCAGGCGCACGGGGCGCTGGCCGCGCGGGCCGACGCCGTCCTCCCACCGGTAGCCCGAGACGAAGTTGCCCCCGGGATAGCGCACGACGGTCGCGCCCAGCTCGCGCACGAGCTCGAGGACGTCGGCGCGGAAGCCGGCGTCGTCGGCCGTGGCGTGACCCGGCTCGAAGATGCCGTCGTAGACGCAGCGGCCCATGTGCTCGACGAAGGTGCCGAAGAGTCGGCGCGGGACCACGGGCCCGGGTGCGGCCGTGTCGAGCGAGATGCGGGTGGGGGAGGTCATTGCTCTTCTCCTGGGGGGACATGGCGAGGGGCGGGCCGGACCGAAGCTCGATGCGACCCGCCCCTCGTCGGGCGTCACTTGTTGACGGTGAAGCCCTGGTCGTTGCCGTACTGCACGAGCTGGTCCTGCCACGTGGCGAGGCCCTCGTTCAGGTCGGACTTCGAGGCGTAGGACTGCCCGACGGTGTCGCTGAAGATGCTGTTCGCGTAGACCTGGAAGGGCAGGTACTGCCAGCCCGGACGCACGTCCTTGGCCGCCTGCACGAGCACCTCGTTGATCTTCTGGCCGCCGAAGTACTCGGGCGCCTTGTTCAGGAACTCATCCGACTCGAGCTGCGCGGTCGTCGAGGGGAAGCCGCCGCTCTCGGCGAAGATCGTCAGGCTCTCCTCGTCGTTGTTCAGCCACTTCAGGAACGCGGCGGCGAGGGCCGGGTTCTCGCTCTGCTTCGTGACCGCCTGGCCGCCGCCGCCGTTCTCGGCCGAGACCGGGGTGCCGTCGTAGGTCGGCATGGGAGCCACGCGCCAGTCGCCCGCCGCGTCGGCCACCGACGACTCGAGGTTGCCGGGCATCCAGGCGCCGATGACGAGGGTCGCGATCGAGCCGTCGCCGAGGCCCTTGAACCACTCGTCGCTCCAGCTCGGGGTGCTGGCGATCAGGTCGTCCTCGACGAGCGTGTTCCAGGTGTCGGCCCACTTCTTCGAGCCCTCGTCGGCGACGTTGATCGTCACGTCGGTGCCATCGGCGGAGAACGGCTGGCCGCCCGCCTGCCAGATCATGCTGGTGGCGAAGCCGGCGTCACCGGTATCGTTCGTGATCTTCTTCGTCGGGTCGGCGGCGGTGAGCTGACGCGCGGTGGCGATGTACTCGTCCCACGTCGTCGGGACCGTCAGGCCGTACTGGTCGAAGACCGCCTTGTTGTAGAACAGCGCCATGGGACCCGAGTCCTGCGGGAGGCCGTAGATCTTGCCGTCGAAGTCGACGGAGTTCCACGTCGAGGCGGTGTAGTCGCTCTCGAGGTCGCCGAAGCCGTAGGGCGCGAGGTCGAGCAGCCCGTCGGTGAGGGCGAACTGCGGGAAGGCGTAGTACTCGATCTGCACGACGTCGGGGGCGCCCGAGCCGGCCTTGATCGCGTTCTGGAGCTTGGTGTACTCCTCGGTGTTGGTGCCCGCGTTGACGACGTTGACCTTGACCTCGGGGTACTTCTTCATGAACGCCTCGGCCTGCGCCTCGGCGGACGGGGTCCACGACCAGTAGGTGATCTCACCGCCGGCCTTCAGGGCCGCGTCGAGGTCGTCGGGGTTGCCGCTGCCCGCGGCGGGGCCGGAGGACGAGCAGGCGGCCAGCACGAGGCCGGCGGCTGCGGTCAGGGCCACGACGGATGCGGCGCGACGCAGCGCCGATCCCTTGCGCATGGGTGTCATGGGAGTTCCTTCACTTCGTTGTTGTGGATTCGGGTTGTTGTGGATTCAGGTGGTGCGGAATACAGGGTCTTCGGGGGGTGTGCTCACTGCTTGACGCTGCCGGCGCTCAGACCGGACTGCCAGAAGCGCTGCAGCATGAGGAAGGCCACCACGATCGGGATGATCGACAACAGCGATCCGGTGATCACCAGGTTGTAGATCGGCTGCGCCGCGGCTCCGGTGGCCTGGGCGTTCCACTGGTTGAGCCCGACGGTGAGCGGGTACCAGGCGGGGTCGCTGAGCATGATGAGCGGGAGGAAGTAGTTGTTCCACGTGGCGACGACCGCGAACAGCAGCACGGTGACGATGCCGGGCATGAGGAGCTTGGTCGAGATGGTGAAGAACGTGCGCATCTCGCTGGCGCCGTCCATCCGAGCGGCCTCGAGCAGCTCGGTGGGAACGGCGTCGCTGGCGAACACCCACATCAGGTACAGGCCGAAGGGGCTGATGAGCGAGGGGATGATGATCGCCCACGGGGTGTTCGTCAGGCCCAGCTGGCTGAACATGAGGAACGTGGGGACCGCGAGGGCGGTGCCGGGAACGGCGACGGCGCCGATGACGACGGCGAAGACCGCCTTGCGGCCGCGGAAGTTGTACTTCGCCAGGCCGTAGCCCGCCATTGTGGCCAGCACCGTGGCTCCGCCCGCGCCGACGACGACGTAGAGGAGCGTGTTGCCGAGCCACCGGAGGAAGATGCCGTCGCGGTAGGTGAACGTGTCGACGATGTTGTTCCACAGGTTGAAGCTGTCGCCGAACCAGAGGCCGAACGTCGTGAACAGGTCGCCCTGCGTCTTCGTCGCGTTGATGATCAGCCAGAACAGCGGCAGCAGCGTGTAGAGGATGAACAGGCTCATCACGACGGTGAGTACGACGGACTTCCGCCGGGCGAACGGCGTGCTGCGGGCGAGGGCGGGAGCGGTCATCGCATCTCCTGACGGGATCCGCGCAACTGGACGACGTAGGCGATGACCGCCGTGATGACGCCCATGATGATCGCGACGGTGGCGGCGTAGTTGTACTGCTGGCCGGCGAACGAGAGGTTGTACGCGTACATGTTCGGCGTGAAGAACGTCGTGATCGTGTTCGGGGCCAGGGGCTTGAGGATGTTCGGCTCGTTGAAGAGCTGGAAGCTGCCGATGATCGAGAAGATCGTGGCGATGACGATCGAGCCGCGCAGAGCGGGGATCTTGATCGAGAGGATCGTGCGCCAGGCGCCGGCGCCGTCGAGGGATGCCGCCTCGTACAGCTCACCGGGGATGGTCTTGAGCGACGAGTAGAAGATCAGCATGTTGTAGCCGACGAACTGCCACGTCACGATGTTGCCGATCGAGACCATCATCCACTCGGGGAGGAAGGGTCGCAGGACCTGGGCACCGAGCAGATCGTTGATGTTGCCGGCGAGGCCGAACTGGTCGCCGTAGATGTAGCCCCACATGAGGACCGCGACGACGGCGGGCACGGCGTAGGGCAGGAAGATGATGATCCGGTAGAAGCCCGAGGCGTGCAGGCGCGCGCTGTCGATCGCGAGGGCCGCAGCGAGGGCGAGCACGAGCATGATCGGCACCTGGATCAGCAGGAACAGCAGCACGCGGAGGAAGCCGTCCCACAGCTTCGGGTCGGCGAAGGCCGTCAGGTAGTTCTCGAAGCCGACGAACGCGTTGCCGCCGACGATCTGCTCGCGGAAGAAGCTGAGGTAGAGCGCGTAGGCGAGGGGTGCGAGGAAGACGAGGGCGAACACGATCGCGAAGGGCCCCACGAAGAGCCATCCGCGCTGTTCGACGCTGACGCGCCGCCGCTTCCGCGCGGTGCGCACGGCGGGAGGGGGTGCCGTTGTGGTCGTCATCGTCCGTGCCTCTTCTGTGATGCAGGCGCTCGCCGATTGAGCGCGGATGTTGACGTAAACATAACTCGGAGACGCTAGCATGTCAACGTCAACATCAAGGAGGATCCGGGCATGGGTAAAGCAGGGCCAGCCGTACGCCCGGACGCTCGACCGCGGCGTCGGGAAGTGTCGATGGCCGACGTGGCGGCGATGGCCGGCGTGTCGGGTCAGACCGTCTCGCGGGTCGCGAACGGCCGCGAGAACGTCGACCCCGAGACCCGGGCGCGCGTCCAGGATGCGATGGCGCAGCTCGGCTATCGACCCAACAGTGCCGCGCGTGCACTGCGTTCGGGGCGCTTCCGCAGCATCGGCGTGATCATGTTCTCGCTCGCGAGCTACGGCAACACGCGCACGCTCGACGCCGTGGCATCCGTCGCCGCCGAGGCGGGGTACTCCCTCACCGTCATCACGGTGCAGTCGGCGACGCAGTCCGACGTCTCGGGTGCATTCGTGCGCCTGGCCGAGCATGCCGTCGACGGCGTCATCATCCTGATCGAGACGCATCGTCTGGGCGAGCGCGAGCTGGCGCTGCCGACGGGACTCCCCGTCGTCGTGGTCGACTCGAGTGCCGATTACCCGTATCCCGTCGTCGACAACGACCAGACGCTGGGCGCGCGCCTCGCGACCGAGCACCTGCTCGACCTCGGGCACGAGACGGTGAGCCACATCTCAGGGCCGCGGGAGTCGTTCGCCGCCGAGCGCAGGCGAGCCGCCTGGCACGACACGCTCGTCGCCCGCGGTGCGGCTGTGCCCGAGGTGCACGTCGGGGACTGGACCGCGGAGTCGGGTTACGAGATCGGTCGGGCGCTCGCCGGCGACCACCGCGTGACGGCGGTCTTCGTCGCCAACGACCGCATGGCGCTCGGGCTGCTGCGCGCGCTGCACGAGGCCGATCGCCCTGTGCCGGCGAGCGTCAGCGTCGTCGGGTACGACGATGCTCCCGAGTCGGCGAACTTCTGGCCCCCGCTGACGACCGTACGTCAGTACTTCGACCGGATCGGCGCGGCCGCCGTGCGGTCGCTGCTCACCGAGATCGACGGGGGAGAGGTGCCGGCCGAGCGCACGCTCGTCCCCACCGAGCTCGTCGTGCGTGCGAGTTCCGGCCCGCGCCGCTGATCAACCGTTGCACCGGGACAGAGGCGTCCCGTAGGCTCGATGTTGACGTCAACATGTTTACGTCAACATCACCCCCCCCTGAGGTCGCATCGTTGCGACCGGATAGGAATGACGATGAAGTCAGCTCGACTGATGTCGATGACCTGCGCGGTGGCGCTCGCGTCCGGTGGGCTCACCGCTGCGACCGCCGTCGCGCCCCCGCCGGTGCATGCCGCCGACGCCGCTGCCGTGCGGATCACTCCGAATCCCGCCACCGCCTCGGAGAAGCCGTTCGAGGGATGGGGCACGAGCCTCGTCTGGTTCGCCAACGCGACCGGCGACTATCCCGACGACGTCCGGCAGGACCTCTTCGACGCCGTCTTCGGCGACGAAGGCCTGAACCTCAACATCGCGCGCTACAACATCGGCGGCGGCAACGCCTCCGACGTCCCGCCGTACCTGCGGCCGGGCGGCGCGGTTCCCGGCTTCTGGAATCCGAACCTGCCGGCGACCGATGACGAAGGGGCGATCACCTCGACCTTCGCTGACCGCGACCGGTACCGGGATGCCTGGGACCCCGACGATCCCGACGCCTTCGACTTCTCCCAGGATTCCGCTCAGCGCTGGTGGCTCGACGCGCTGAAGGACAAGGTCACGCACTGGGAGGCGTTCAGCAACTCCCCGCCCTACTTCCTCACCCAGAGCGGCTACGTCTCGGGCGGGATCAACAACGCCACGAGCGAGCAGCTCGCCCCGGCGGACATGGACAAGTTCGCCGGCTATCTGGTGAACGTCGTCGACGAGCTCGAGCGGGTCCACGGCATCTCGTTCGACACGATCGACCCGTTCAACGAGCCCAACACGAACTACTGGTCGACGCAGATCCCCGACGGTGCCACGTGGCCCACCGGCGGACGCCAGGAGGGCGCGCACATCGGGCCGGAGGCGCAGGACGCGATGATCGCCGCCCTCGCCGACCGCCTCGCGCAGTCGGGGACGACCACCGACGCGGTCATCTCGGCGATGGACGAGACCAACCCCGGCATCTTCGCCACCAACTGGAACACGTGGTCTGCGGAGGCGAAGGACCTCGTCGATCAGCTGAACGTGCACACGTACGGCACCGGCGGGCGCCAGGTCGTTCGCGACATCGCCAAGGCCGCCGACAAGCCGCTGTGGATGAGCGAGGTCGAGGGCAACTGGACTGATCAGAGCAAGGGGTTCGTCACCGACGACATCGACAACGGCCTCGGCATGGCCCAGCACATCGTCGGTGACCTGCGCGAGCTCGAGCCCGACGCCTGGGTGTTCTGGCAGCCGGTCGAGGACCTCTACAACATGGAGAAGGTCGAGAAGCTGAACTGGGGCAGCGTCTTCATCGACTTCGACTGCAATGACGAGGGGCAGTCCGAGCGCCGGCTCCGCGACGGTGACGCCGACCCCTCCTGCAAGGTGCTGACGAACGAGAAGTTCAACACCGTGCGCAACTTCACGCACTACATCACCCCCGGCGACCGCTTGATCGCGACCGACAACGCGCAGTCGACGGCGGCGATCGACGCCGACGGCGAGGGCGCCACGATCGTGCACGTCAACGCCGAGGCCGCCGAACGCACGGTGGAGATCGACCTGAGCGACTTCGGCACGGTGGCCCCCGGGGCGACCGTGACCCCCATCGTGACGACGCAGTCGACCGCCGCGGAGCCCTCGGTCAACGCGCTCCGGCAGGGGCAGCCGGTCGCCGTGGACGCGGCATCCCGCACCGCGACGCTGACGGTGCCCGCCAAGTCGGTCGTGACCTTCGTCATCGACGGCGTCTCGGGCGTCTCATCGGATGCCGCGGCCTTCCGCGACGGCGAGACGGTGCAGCTCACGGGTCTTCAGAGCGGACTCGCCCTCGACGGCAGCTCGAGCCTCGCGGTCCGTTCGCTCGCCACCACGGCCGAGGCCGCCCGCGGACAGGCCTGGACTGTCCGCACGATCGAGGGCGCGGGCACCAACCGCCACCGTTTCACGCTGCAGAACGGTTCCGGGCAGTTCCTCGCTTCGCGCGGCACGGCCACGGCGCTCGTGGATGCCGACCCGGCGGCAGCCGCGGCCGATCCCGCCCTGCAGTGGATGGCCTCGACGACGGACGGCACGTACTACTCGGTGCTCAACGTCGCCGCGGAGCGCGTGCTCGACGTGAACGGCGGCAGCACGACGTCCGGCGCTGCGGTGGGCCTGTGGACCTCGAACGGCGGCGGGAACCAGCAGTGGCGCATCGCGAGCACGAGCGTCGCGGGCACCGAGCCCGTCACGGTCGCGACCGCGGTCGGCGTCGCCCCGACACTGCCCGCGTCCGTGAGCGTGCGCTACGTCGGAGGGACGGTGCGACAGGCGCCGGTGACGTGGCAGCTCGACGGTGTCGACTTCTCGCGCCCCGGTGCGGTGGAGGTCACCGGCACGGGCACCGAGCTGTTCGGCGGCTCGTTCGAAGCGACCGCGACCGTCGAGATCGGCGCCTACACCGCGACGCGGCCGGCATCCGTCACCGTCCCGGCCGGAAGCGCCCTCGACGCCGTCAGGAGCCAGGCCGACGACACCGTGGAGGCCGAGCTGCGACCCTCGGGAGCGGGCTTCCCGGTCCCGGTCGAGTGGGCGTGGGACGGCATCGCCGATGGTGCGTTCGCCGAGCCCGGCACGGTCTCGGTGCCCGGAGTGGCCACGGGTCCGAGCGGCGAGAAGCTCGACGCGCGGCTGACCGTGATCGTCACGGCCGCGTCCGAGCGCAACGTCGCCCCCGAGAGCCGCCCGAGCGCGACCTTCACCGAGAGCACGCAGTACGCGGTGAGCAACACGATCAACGGAAGCTCGACCGACAAGGGCTGGTCGAACTGGCGCTCGGGCACGAAGAACGCGCAGGACACCCTGAGCTACGCCCTGGCGCAGCGCGAGACCCTGACGCGTGTCGCCGTGCAGTTCTACCGCGACGGCAGCTCGCTGAGCTGGCCCGCGACCATGCGGGTCGACCACCGCGTGAGCGGCGGCGACTGGGTCGAGGGCGACCTCGTTCCGGTGCCGGAGCCCACCGCGGGTGCGCCGCGCGTCGAGGTGCCGGTCACCGGCGCCGCCGACGAGGTGCGCGTCGTGCTGAACGCCCGTCCCGACACGCACATGATCGTGTCGGAGGTCGAGATCTTCGCCGCAGCACCGGCGCCGGCCGGGATCACGGATCTCGCGCGCCTCACGGTCGGCGACGTGCCCGTCGACGGGTTCGCGCCCGACACCCTGGAGTACACCGTCACGACGACGGGGTCCGCGTGGCCGATGCTCCACGCGCTCGCGGTCGACGACGATGCCACGGTCGTCGTGACCCAGCCCGGCGAGGACCAGGCTGGCGACGTCCAGCGCATGGCGGCGGATGCCGCGCCTGCGGCCGACGACGTGATCAGCAGCACCGGAACCGTGACGGTCACGGCTCCCGACGGCGCCTCGCGCACCTACTCGGTGACCGTGAACCGCGCCGTCGGCGTCGAGACGCCGGTCGTGTCGGGCGAGCCGCGCGTCGGCGCGACCGTGCGCGCGGTGGCCGTCACCGATCCCGCGGACGCGGCACGCGCGTTCGTCTGGCTGCGCGACGGGGCGGCGATCGATGGCGCCACCGCCGACACCTACGCGCTGACCGCCGCCGACGAAGGCCGGGAGATCTCGGTCGAGGTGGCCGCCGAGGCGGCCGGCTTCATCGACGGCACCGCCCGCTCAGCGGCGATCGTCCCGACCGCCGCCGTCGTCGACCCGGGAACGGGCGGCGGCACCGATGGTGGCACCGACGGTGGCACCGGCACTCCGGGTTCGGGCGCTGGCTCGGGTTCGGGTAGCGGCTCGGCGACGGGAGCCGGAGCGAACGGCTCGGCTGCCTCGACGGACGCGCGCGATCTCGCACGCACGGGAGGGGATGCCGGCGGCATCACCGGGACGGTGATGGGCGCGCTCGCGCTGCTCATGCTCGGCGCCGGAGCGCTCGTGCTGCGTCGCCGACGCGCGCAGGCCTGAGCGCCTGACAACGGAGGCCGTGCCGATCGATGTGACGATCGGCACGGCCTCGCCGTCTCCGGAGAATCCCGCGCTTCTCGGAGCTTCAGCTCTCGCGGCATCCGATTTACGCGTCATTCTCCGAGTTCGCTGGCGCCGCGCGCCGCGCGCCGCATCACGCGAGGTGCTGCCAGGGACCACGCAGCCGGAGCGACGCGCGCAGGGATGTCGCCGCGGCATCGGCTCGCCGCGACTCCGCATCCGCCGCGAGCGCGATCGTCGAGGCCGGAGACAACGCCAGCACCTCGACGGTGATCTCGCTCGTCGGTGTCGCACCGGCGTCCCGAAGCGACAGCGACCAGCGCGTGCCGTCCCAGAAGCGGTCGTCGACGATGCGGCCGTCGACCAGGAACCGTCCCACGTCGCCCGCCCAGTCGAGGTCGAGCACCGCGTCCGCCTCGGGGTCCAGCGAGGTCGCGGGGAGCTGCACCCGGTACCGGGCGGCCCGCTCGGCGAACGTCTCGTCCGACGGCGCGCGGTGACGCGGGCCGCCGAAGCCGTAGTCCGTCGCCGGAGCGGCCGGCGGGCGGACGAGCTCGACTCCCACCGGCGCGCTGCCCATCGCGGTAACGCGGCCGGGCCCGCCGGGCGCGCCGGGCGCGCCCGTGACGATCGACCACTCGCCGGTGTGCGGGTCGTAGCGGTGAGCCTCCCGAGCGCCACGGAGCATCGCGATGTCGGCATCCCACGCCAGCTCGCCATCGGTCAGCCACAGCTCCGGGCGCGACCCGGGGCGCACCCAGAGCCGGTCGGCGTCGGCGGCCGGCAACACCACGACATCGAGGTCGTCGAAGCGGAGCGGAGCGCGTCCCGGCCGGGCGACCTGCGATCCGGCCTGGCCGATCGCGATCTCGGCTGGGATGCCGCGATCTTCGAGCAGCACCAGCGTCGGACGCGGGCCGCCCGAGAGGACCGTGATCAAGGTGGCCGTCGCCCAGGCGACCCGTGCCCGACCCACGGTGAGCCCGACGGGCCATCGAGCGAGCGTCCCCGCGGGGACCGTGACCGGACGTGACGGGAGCACGGTCTCGGTGTCGCCGACGACGACGCGCAGCTGGACGTCGGCGACGTCCTCCACCTGTTCGTACGGCTGGTGGTGCGAGATCACGACGACGCCCTCCGCTCCGTCGGAACGCAGCGCCCACCGGAGGGTGGTCCGGTCGTCGAGCGACGCGGCGCGGACGTCGGGAAGAGCAGACGACATGCCGGACAGGCGGTCGCCGAACGCGGTGAGGAAGGCGTGCTGCGCGCGCAGCAGCGGAGCGGAGTCGGCGAGGTCGCCCGACTGCCCGATCGGGGCGTGGAAGTCGTAGCCGAACTCGGGGAGGTCGTTGGGATACCCGGTGTCGATCGTCTCCTGCAGATCGGGTCCGGGGTTCCGGCCGCCGACGAACATGTAATAGCCCTGCCAGGCCGACCCGTTGCCGATCTTGATGTGGGCGAGCGCGGCGACATCGCGTCCTCCGAGTACCGGGCGACGGTGGTACGCGGTGGCCATCCCCCCGCCCAGCTCGCAGGTCGCCGGGGGGAAGCCGTGCAGGTCGGCCGTCGCGCTCGCCGCCGCGAAGCCCTGGCTCGCGCGCACGTCCGCCCCGACCCCCGGGTCGTCCCAGTCGTGTGAGGGGAAGTAATGCGCGCGGAACGTCGGGTCCCAGGGTGCGCCCGGGTCGACCCAGAATCCGTCCGCATACCCGCCGAAGAGCGGCATGACCTCACCGTCGGGCAGCTGCGCCCCGCCCCAGGCCGTCGCCGTCCACAGGGGTGCCGCCATGCCCGCTTCGCGGGCGAGGCGCTTGAGCGTGACCAGGTGCTCCGGACGGTCGTACAACTCGTTCTCGAGCTGGATGCCGATGACCGGCCCGCCTGGTCGCGCGCGGCCGCCCAGGGACGCGGCGAGCTGGCCGAACCACTCCCGGACGAGGTCGAGGTAGCCGGGGTCATCGCTGCGGAGGATGACCGGCAGAGCCTGAACCCAATCGGGGAAGCCGCCGTTGCGGGACTCGCCATGCGCCCACGGGCCGATGCGCAGCACGACATCGAGTCCCGCCGCAGCCGCCTCGTCGACGAAGGCCCCGATGTCGAGGTTCCCGTCGAAGCGCGGGTGCTCGCGCTCGGCGACGTGGTGGTTCCAGAAGGCGTAGGTCGATGCGACCGTGACGCCGGCGGCGCGCAGCTGCCGCATCCGCTCGGACCAGCGATCGCGCGGCAGTCGGCTGTAGTGCACCTCGCCCGACACCGGCACCCAGCCTTCACCGTGCCGGTACAGGGCGCGGTCGGTGACCGAGATGCCGCGGGCGCGCTCGTGGGGAGCGGGCAGCGGTGCGGGCCGTTCGGGCTGCGGCCACGCGGAATGCTCGACGCGGAGCAGCTCGCTCACAGCGCGCCGACGATCGCGTTGTCGAGTTCGTCGATGTCGACGCCGGAGCGCAACGCCCGGTTGGTCAGCAGCACCCACGCGATGCCCGCGGTCGGGTGCACCCAGAACTCCGTTCCCGCCCAGCCGCCGTGGCCGTAGACGTCGCGGTCGATCAGGCCCGGCGCTCGGGTGCGGAGGTTCCAGGTGAGACCCCAGTCCTGCCCGCGCTCGGCAGGGTACGGCTCCAATCGGGGGATGTCGCCGGTCAGGGGTCGCCGCATCATCGCGAGCGTCGCCGGGGCGAGGATGCCGTCGCGGGCGCCGGCGTGGATCCGCAGCAGTTCGGTCCCGAGCGCGAGCAGGTCGTGCGCCTTCCCGGCGAGGCCGGCCCCGGGGTTGCGCTGCGCGGCGAAGGCCGCCATGTCGGCGCCCGCGGCGGCGGCATCCGCGATCGGCGCCGTGCCGTCGAGGTCGACCGACAGGCCGCCGGCGCCGATGCCCGATGCCCAGTCGGCGATGTCGTCGTGCCAGGTGCGGCCGCTCACGCTCTCGACGAGTGCGGCGACGCCCTCGAAGGCGAGCGTGGAGTACCGCGAGGCCGTGCCGGCGACGAAGTCACGGCCGCGGGTGAGCAGCTCGGTACGGAGCGGGAGTCGGGTGTCGAGCGGCGGCTCGCTGATGCCGCTCGTGTGGCTCACGAGGTGCGAGAGCCGCACGATGTCGTCCCGGTCGCGGCCGAACTCGGGCAGGGCACGGGTCAGCGGAGTCTGCAGCGTGAGCTCGCCGCGCTGGATGGCGCGGGCAGCGGAGATGCCCAGCAGCGGCTTCGTGATCGAGAAGAGCGCGTACCGATCGTCGATGTCCGCCGCGACGGCGTCGAGGGCGAGGACGCCGTTCGCATCGGCGACCCCGACGACCGCGGACGGCAGGCGGCCGTCCGTCACATGCCGGCGGGCCCAGTCGAACGCAGCGGTGAAGCTCGATGTCATCGCCCCAGCCTACGGGAAGCGTTTTCCGTTCGCGCCGGCATCCGGCCGTTACGGCAGCACGAGCACGCCGTTGCGTCGGTGCGGAGTTCTCTCCAGCGACTCGTCACGCAGTTCGCGCGGCAGCAGCGCGGCCGGCGCGTCCTGGAAGACGAGCGGCCGGAGAAATCGGCGGATGGCGGTGGCCCCGACGGAGGTGTGCAGCGAGGTCGTCGCAGGCCAGGGCCCGCCGTGGTGCTGCGACCAGGTCACCGCGACGCCGGTCGGCCAGCCCGCGAACAGCACGCGTCCGGCGCGCTCCTGCAGGAGCGCGAGGGTCGCGGCGACGTCGTCGCCCGGCTCGGAGTGCAGGGTGGCGGTGAGGCTGCCGGGCACGGCGGCGAGGGCCGCGTGCACGTCGCTCTCGTCGGCGTACTCGACGAGGAGGGTGACGGGGCCGAAGCACTCCTCGAGCAGGACCTCCGGACGGGCGGCGACCGCGGACGCGTCCGACACGAGGACGACGGGTCGCGCGCCGTCGCCCGGGACGCCTTCTGCCGCCACCCGCACCGACGCGTCGGCCTCGAGCGCGGCGATCCCTGCCGGGAAGGCCTCGGTGATGCGGTCGGTCAGCAGCGGGCCGCCGGTCGCGCCGTGGGCGGCGGCGGCGACGGACTCGACGAATCCGCTGCCCCGGGGAACGAAGACGACGCCGGGCTTGGTGCAGAACTGACCCGCCCCCAGGGTGAACGATGTCACGAGTCCGCGGGCGAGCTCGTCGCCGCGGGCCTCGGCCGCCGCGGGCGTCACGACCACGGGATTCACGCTGCCCAGCTCGCCGTAGAAGGGGATCGGGTCCGGTCGCCCGGAAGCGAGGTCGAACAGGGCGCGGCCGCCCGACACCGAGCCGGTGAAGCCCGCCGCCCGAACGAGGGGATGCTGCACGAGGGCGTTGCCCGCCTCGCGACCTTCGACGAGTGCGAAGGAGCCTTCCGGCGCTCCGGCGCCGTCGAGCGCGGCGACGGCGATCTCGGCCGTGCGGCGAGAGAGCTCCGGGTGCCCGGAATGCGCCTTGACGATCACCGGGTTGCCGGCGGCGAGAGCGGACGCCGTGTCGCCGCCGCACACCGAGAACGCGAAGGGGAAGTTCGAGGCGGAGAACACCGCGACGGGTCCGACGCCCACCAGCAGGCGACGCAGCTCGGGCTGGGGCGGCGTCGCCGCGGCATCGGCCTCGTCGATCGTGATCTCTCGGAACGAGCCCTCCGTCACGACGTCGGCGAAGAGTCCCAGCTGTCCCGTGGTGCGGGCGACTTCGCCGCGCAGGCGCGCCTCGCCGAGTCGCGTCTCGCGATCGGCGATCGCGACGAGCTCGTCAGCAGCGCCGTCGAGGGCGTCGGCGAGAGCGCGCAGCCAGGTGGCGCGCGTCGCGGCATCCGAATCGCGCCAGATCGGGGCTGCGGCGGACGCCGCGGCGGCCAGCTCGTCGATGCGATCAGGGGTGGTGGTCATCGGTGTTCCTCGCGGTCGTCAGTGGTGAAGTGTCCGTCGGTGAAGCGCAGGCCCAGGCCGAGGTGGTCGGTCTCGCGGAGCCGTCCGTCGCGGATCACGACGGGGGAGGGGCCGCGGAGGGCGCCCAGCTCGGCGAAGCCGGCATCCTCCACGTCCTCGACCCAGGGTTCGGCCGCGCCGCCGGGGAGGGTCAGTGCGAGCTGGCCCGACAGCTCGGGCAGCAGATGCGGGTGCAGCTCGGCGCCGGCGTCCTCGGCGATCGCGGCGATGCGTTGCAGCGGCGTGATCCCCCCGACGCGCACGATGTTGGGCTGGACGATCTGCGCGGCGCCGCGTCGCAGCACCTCGGCGAAGCGGTACGCGGTGTGCAGGTTCTCGCCCACGGCGATCGGAATGCGCGGTCCGCCGCCGAGGCGCCGTGCGAGCTCGGCGTGTCCGTCGAGGTCGTCGGCGCGCAGGGGCTCCTCGATCCAGTCGGGTCGGACCTCGGCGAGGACCTCGAGCGACCGCGTCGCGCGGGCCAGGTCCCAGCGCTGGTTCGCGTCGATCATCAGGCCCCGGTCCGGGCCCAGCACCGAGCGGACGGCGCGAAGGCGGTCGAGGTCCTCCGCGACGTCGGGCTTGCCGACCTTGACCTTGACGGCGGTGAACCCGCGCGTGACCCACCGCTCGACCTGAGCGACGAGCTCATCGAGTGAGTAGTGGAGGTTCACGCCGCTGCCGTACACGCGGGCGCTCTCGCGGCGCCGTCCGATCAGCGTCGAGACCGACGAGCCGGCCGCGCGAGCCGCGGCATCCCAGAGCGCCAGGTCGAGGCCCGCGAGGGCGATCGTCGTCACGCCACCACCGCCCGCCTCGTGCAGGTGCTCCCAGAGGCCCTGCCATGCGCCGCCCGGCTCGGCGGAACGTCCCACGGCGGCCGGTGCGACGTCGTGTCGCAGCAGGGCGAGCACAGCGTTCGCCCCGATCTGCGGGGTCCACGAGAAGCCCCACCCCTCGGCGCCGTCACTGCGCTGCACGTGCGTCGCGATGACGCCGACCGAGGTGACGTCGGCGGCCCACGGGCGGGTGAGCGGGACCCGGATCAGGCGCGCTGCGAGCGCGGCGATCGTCGTCACAGCAGGGCGCGCCCGGCATCGAGGATCGCCGCGAGGCGGCGTTCCTGGTCGGCGGTGGGGTCGACGAGCGGGGCGCGAACCCCGCCGACGGCCTGCCCGCTCAGGCGCAGGCCCGCCTTGATGAGCGAGACGCCGAACCCGGGCGTCTCGTCGCGGAGCGCGACAAGAGGTGTGTAGAACGCGTCGAGCAGTGCCAGGCGACGCTCCTCGTCGTGCTCGACGTAGGCCCGGTAGTACGCGTTCGCGACCTCGGGCGCCATGGCGAAGGCTGCGGACGAATACAGCGGCACGCCGATGCCGCGATATGCGGCCTGCGTGAGCTCGGCGGTGAGGAGCCCGTTGAAGAACGCGAAGTCGTCGCGACCGGCGTCGGCGATCGCGCGGACGATGAGCTGCGTTGTGCCGATGTCGCCGGTGCCGTCCTTGAACCCGACGATCCGCGGGTTCTCGGCGAGACGGCGCATCGACTCGGGCGTGAACTGCGCGTTGGCGCGGTGGTAGACGATCACGGGCAGATCGGATGCCGCGGCGATCGCCTCGACGTAGGCGACGAGTCCCTCCTGCGGCCCGCCGACGAGGTGGGGCGGCAGGGCGAGCAGGGCGTCGGCCCCGGCATCCGCGGCAGCGCGGGCGGTCTCGAGGGCGTGGCCGAGCGGACCCCCGGTCCCGGCGACGACGGGCACGGCGCCCGCGACGCTCGAGACGGCGGTGCGGACGACCGCGGCCGCTTCGGCGGTCGAGAGCGCGTGGAACTCGCCCGTGCCGCACGCGGGGAAGACACCGCCGGCTCCTTCCTCGACACCGCGGCTCACGTGCGATGCGAGCAGTTCGTGGTCGACGGCGCCGGAGGCGTCGAACGGGGTGACGGGGAAGAAGAGGATGCCGTCGAAGTTCATACCGGCACGTCCTTTCGGGTGTCGGTGCGGGAGGGTTCTTCGGTCAGGGCGTCGCGCCACGAGTAGCGGGGCGCCCAGTCCAGCAGGCGACGCGCCTTCGCGTTCGAGAACGCGGGCGCCGTGCCGGTGAGGACGGCGGAAGCCTTCTCCGTGCCGGGGTGGAAGCGGGGGATGAGCTCGGCGAGCGGGCGGCGGGCGAGGGCGTCGTCGGCTCCGACGAAGAAGGTCTCGGCGTTCGGGATCGTGGGCAGAGCGGACAGGAGAGCGTCGGCGAAGGAGGCGACGTCGCGCGCGTCGACGTAGTTGAACAGCGCGGGAGCGGCGAGGCTCGGATCGTCGAGGCGCTCGCGAACGGTGTGGCCCTGCTGCGTGGGGGCTCCGCGCCACTCCTCGGGTGCGATCACGTAGCACGGGCGGAAGGCGGCGAAGCGTACGGCGTCGCCGGTCTGTCGGTGCAGCATCCGCATCGTCTGCTCGATCACGAGCTTCGACAGGGCGTAGCTGTTCCACGGCCGTGGCGGCGTGTCCTCATCGAGCGGGAAGCGGTCGGGCACCCAGCCGCGCGGCGCCCCGTAACCCAGCACGGTGGGGCTGGAGGCGGCGACGATCCGCGGGATCCCTGCGGTCACGGCACCGCCGAGCACCGAGACGGCCAGGGCCGCATTCGTGCGCATGATGACGTCTTCGGGGGCGCTGAAGGGGACGGCGATCGCGGCCAGGTGGATGACGGCGGTCGCCCGCTGCGCGCGGAGCGCCGCGGCGGTGGCCTCGGCGTCGAGCAGGTCGATGGCGAGTTGGTCGGCGCCCTGCAGCTCGGGGGCGTCCGAGACCGTCCGGTCGAAGGAGACCACCCGATGCCCCGCGGCGACGAGGCCGCCGACGAGGCTGCGACCGAGGCGGCCGGAGCCGCCGGTGACGACGACCCGGCTCATCGCCGGCCGTCGAGCAGTCGGATGCGGAGCTCGGAGGTGTGCACGGGAAGACCCGACGCCAGCGACAGGTTGCCCGCGATGCCCACCGCGATCGAGCGGACGCCGTCGGCCCAGCCGGCGGGTCGAGCCAGCGGGTCATCGCCGGGGCCGACGAAGACGTCGGCGAGCAGCAGGTCGTCTCCGCCGCCGTGGCCGCCCTCGCCCGCCTCGATCGGGATCTCGACGGCGTCCTCCCAGTGGCGCTGGACGATCAGTCGTTCGCCCTGCGGGCGGAGGGAGGCGGGGCCGGCGGAGTCGACGGCCGAGGGGTCGAGCACCGGGTGCAGACCCTCGTCCTCGAGGACGGCGCCGCGCTCGACCACCTCGAGCTCGGCGCGGCCCTCGGTGCCGTTGACGGCGACGCGGTAGCCCTCCCACGGGGCGTGGGCGTTCAGCGAATACGACATCGTCGCCCCGCCGGCGTAGTCGACGACGAGCGCGAGGTTGTCCTCGATGGTGATGCCCTCGCCGAACACGTCGCGATCGCGAAGGTAGCCGTCGTGGCTCTCCGCTTCGAGGTAGAGCGCGCGCAGGCGTTCGTCGTCGCGGAGGTCGAGCTCGAACGGGTCGTGGCGGCCGTCGTGCGTGCCGCGCTGCGGCCGCTCGCCGAGATCGCGGGCCCGGGCGTTCTCCGCCCCGTAGAACCGCAGGCCGCCCGAGGCGAACACGCGGCGCGGCTCGTCGCGGATCCACCAGTTGACGAGGTCGAAGTGATGACTCGCCTTGTGGACGAGGAGGCCGCCCGAGTGCTCCTTCTCGCGGTGCCAGCGGCGGAAGTAGTCGGCGCCGTGCTTCGTGTCGAGCATCCACGAGAAGTCGATCGAGGTCACCCGCCCGATGCGGCCGTCCTGGATCACCTGGCGGAGGGCGCTGTTGCGCGGCGAGTAGCGGTAGTTGAAGGTCAGCACGACCGATCGACCGGTGCGCTCGACGGCGTCCTCGATCGCCGCCGCGCTCGGCGCGTCGATCGTCAGGGGCTTCTCGACCACCACGTCCGCGCCGGCATCGAGCGAGCGCACGATGAGGGATGCGTGCAGGTCGTCACGCGCGGTGATGATGACGCGTTCGGCGCGAGAATCGCGGATCATCTGCTCGAGGTCGTCCGGCGACCACAGCGTCGGGGCGGGCACGCCGCGCTCGACCAGCTGATCGCGGTAGTGCTCGGCGCGTACCGGGTTCGGCTCGCAGATCGCGACGAGCTCCGCCCGATCGGCGTGGGTCCCGGTGATGGCGTCGACGTACATCTGGGCGCGGTGTCCCGCGCCCACCAGGGCGTACCGCGTGCGGGTCATGGCTCTCCTTCGTGCCAAGAGCTGAGAGGCCGTCTATGTGGGAAAGCGCTCTCAGGAAACGTTTTCTCAGCCTAGCACGAGCCCTCCTCCGGACGCGAGGCTCAGGCCGAAGGTGAGCGGCTCAGGCCGCGGGAGCGCCGGTGCTGCCGCGGACGATGACGTCGGGCGAGACCGTCACGGCGGGCTCGGGCGTGCGGCCCGTCAGCAGGTCGTGCAGCGCCGACCACGCTCGCGCGCCGAGCTCGCCCATCGGCACGGCGGCGGTCGTGAGTGCGGGGGAGGTGTACCGCGCGAAGGGGATGTCGTCGAACCCCGCGATCGAGAGTCGGCCGGGCACCGGAATGCCGCGTTCGGTCGCCGCGCTCAGCAGCCCCATCGCCGACAGATCGTTGAATGCCAGCACCCCCGTCGCCCCTGACGCGAGAACATCGTCGAGAGCGCCGGCGCCGCTGGCGAAGTCGACCCCGGCGGGGATCTCGGCGATCTCGCAGTCCGCCAGCTCGCGTCGCGCGTCTTCGAGTGCAGACAGTCGCTGCCCGCTCGAGGCGCTGCGCGCCGCGCCGGCGAGGTACGCGAATCGGCGGTGTCCCTGCGCGTAGAGGTGGTCGATGATGGCGCGCAGAGGCGTGCGATAGTCGGCCGCCACGCTCGGAGCGTCGCCCGTGCGGTTGACCAGGACCACGGGGGCGACGTCGGCGACGACGTCGGCGAGCTGGTCGTCGCTCATGCGTGGCGCGCACAGGATCAGTCCGTCCGAGCGCCGCCGCGACTCCAGCGCGAGCAGGCGCTCCTCGTCGACGTTCTCGTCGGAGTCGGCGATGAGCACGTGGTAGCCGTCGGCGACCGCGGCCCGGCTGAGGCCGCGCAGCATCCCCTGGAAGGTGGGGTTCGCCAGGTCGGGCACGACGACCGAGATGGTCTGAGTGCGGCCGAGCACGAGGCTGCGCGCGAGCGGATTCGCCGAGTAACCGAGCTGCGCGGCCGAAGCGCGCACCCGCTCGGCGAGAGCCGGATCGACGGTGGCGTTGCCGTTCATGACGCGCGAGACGGTGGCGAGTGAGACGCCGGCGTGCGCGGCGACGTCGGTGATCGTGGTCTGCTTCGCTCCGGCCATCGTTCCCCCGCCCTTCGTCCGGCCATACTATGCGAGGAAACGTTTTATGACAGGAGACGACGATGTCTGCGATCACGACCGCGACGACGGAGCGCGACGTCAAGCGCCGTCGCCTGGCATCCGTTCGTGAGGATGCCGGCGCCGATGCGCTCGTGCTCTCGTCGCATGAGGCGCTCTCGTGGTACCTCGGCGGCGTTCGGACGCACGTCTCGCTCGCGGGTCCGCCCGTGCTGGCCATCCGCGTCGCTGAGGGCGGCGACACGCTCTTCGTCTCGGCGAACGAGGCCGACCGGCTGATCGCGGAGGAGCTCGCGCCGGACGACGCCGCACGCGTCGCCCGGGTCCCGTGGTACGAATCGGTCGTCGCGCACGCCCTGTCCGGTGGTTCCGGCGGGCCCTCCGAGGGGCGGGGTGATCTCGCCGTCGGCGAGTCGGAGGTCGGCCCCCAGCTGCGGGCGGTGCGCGCCGAGCTGGTGCCGGAGGAAGTCGGTCGTTATCGGGCTCTCGGCCGTGCCGTGGCCGAGGTGTTGACGGATGTCGCCGCGGAACTGTCTCCGCTCACATCCGAGCGTGCCGCAGCTGCCCGGCTGGCTGCCGGACTCGTGGCGCGCGGTATCGATCCTCTGGTGGTGCTGGTGGCGGGAGAGAGGCGGTTGCCCCACCGGCATCCCCTTCCGACGGAGTCGCCGCTCGGCGCACGTGCGATGCTCGTCGTCTGCGGACGTCGCCGCGGGCTCATCGCCAACGCGACCCGGTGGGTGGGTGCGGCCGGTGGCGACGATGGACGGATCCTCGCGGTGGAGGCGGCGTTCTTCGCGGCGACTCGGCCCGGCGCCCACCTGGACGAAGTGTTCGCTGCGGGGTGTCGAGGCTACGCCGATGCGGGGTTCGATCCGGACGAGTGGGAACGCCACCATCAGGGAGGCCCGACCGGATACGCGGGGCGCGACCCGCGGGCGACCGCCGAGACGCGCGACCTCGTGCGGTCGCCGCACGCGTTCGCCTGGAATCCGAGCGCGCCCGGCGCGAAGGTCGAAGACACCGTCATCGTCACGGACGTCGGCGTCGAGGTGCTCACGGTCGACCCGAGGTGGCCTACGACCACGGTCGGCGGAATCGCCCGGCCCGTCGCGCGCCCGTTCTTCTGAAGCGCGCCGTGCCGACCTGTGCTCCGCTCGAACCTGAGCGTGGGTTCGCGCGTGCGCATGTGCGCGTGTGTCGTTCGCGCAGGCGCGGAGGGGCCTCCGCACGGGGTGCGGCAAGGGGATGAACACGTCAGAACGGCGGCTCTGACCCGAGGAAGGTATGGAATCGCCGCTCTCGCCGCTGTGCCGGGGACAAAGCGCCGGGCGATCGTCCATCGTCCCGCCTACCCGGTGGCCGATCGGTCGTGACGGCGACCGTGAACGCGACGAATGGTGGTGGTGCGTCTTCGCGGTAGATCCGTCCGGTCGGTGAGCTCCACACCAGCTTCCCGCCGGGGAGTTGTCGGACGTGCCATCGGGTGTGGTGTTTGACGTCGTGGTGTCTCTTGCAGAGGTGGGCGAGGTTACGCACGTGCGTCTGCCCGTCGTCGGATGCGGCGATGGTGTGGTCGAGTTCGCAGCGGATGGCGGGTTGCCGGCATCCGGGGAATCGGCAGTGCCGGTCCCGCGCGCGCAGCAGCCGGATCATGGCGGCGGTGGGCCGGTAGCTGTCGCATTCGAGGACGGTGCCGGTGACCGGGTGGGTCAGCAGCCGGTCCCAGGAGGTCGCGTTGCCCGCGAGCTCTCGCGCGGTGGCCGCGTCGATGGGCGAGCGCCCCGCCAGACCGGCAGGCCCGTCGTCTTGCCCGATGAGGGTGAGGGCGGACACGGCGACCTGCACGAGCGCCCGGATCTTGCCGAGGGTTCCGTCGCCGTCACCGGTCGCGGTGGGGTCGAGGGCGGGCGCACCGGCGAGGAGGAGGTCGCTGAACACGTCGGCGCGGACCTGGTCGATGGTTCGCACATCGTCGTTGAACGTCGACCCGTCGCAAAGGGTCGTATCGGCGTCGGTTATGCCGCCGTTCGCGTCGGTTCGAGCACCGTCCGGCATGGCACCGGCGGCATCGGCGTGCGCGCGCGTTGATGATCTCGCGCGCCTGTCGGGTGAGCCGGTCGACGATTCCGTCGGCGATGACGGTCGGGAGCGTCGCGATCAGGTCGGACATCCCGTCCGGCCCGGCCTGCACCCGCACGCACCGCCCCGCCGCGGCCTCCGCGTGTCGTTCGGTGAACGAGCGCGAGTGCGTCCGCTCGGCCAGCATCCGCAGCGCGTCCCGCACGCGGTTCGGGGTCTCGCCCTCGCACCGCTCGATCGCGACCCGCTCGAACTCAGCCCGTTCGGCCGCGGGGACGAGGCATCCGATCTCCTGGATCACCCGCACGTGCCCCCGGACGATGCGTCCGTCCTCCCAGGCGGCCATCGTCACCCGATAGTTCTCGACCAGGTCTCGGGCCTCGTCGATCCGGCGTTGCAACGTCCGGTCGGTCGCCATGAACACCCCGGCCAGCTCGGCGGCGATGCCACGTAACGCCATCTCCCGGGCCTTCACGCGCTCGGACGCGCCAGCCGCCTGCCTCTCGGCCAGGACCCCAGCCGCGGCGAGCACCCGAACCTCCCGAACCTGCACGGCCCGTGCGGCATCCGAAACCCGCTCAGCATCCGCAACGAGAACGGCGAGCGCGTCGACGTCGCCGTCGCTGCCCATCCCACCGCCCGCCCGGCTACCGAGCCCGCCATTCGAATGCATGTTCGAATACTGTCACGAACCTCCGACATCACCCCGCGGCTCTCCACAGCCCCGATCCCACGCCCCGCGCCGCATCGCCATCGCGACTCGGGATGATGGAGCCATGCCTCGATACCTTGTCGTCGACGCGGACCTGGCGGGTTTCGCGCAATATCAGCAGCTTGAGGCGGATGCCGATGGGCTCTGGTGGGTCGTGCGGCAGATCGATGAGCACCCCGCGGGTGCCCGGCGATACGGCGCCGGTGCGGTCGTCGTCGACGATTGGGGGATGCTCTCCGATCAGCCCTCGACCGCGTCGGAACTCGACGACGATGAGCTCACGACGCCCATCACCGCCGACGAGTTCGAGCGCCGCTGGAACGACGCGTGCTGACGCCTTCGGGTCAGGCGAGGAGCGCCGCGACCTCCGCGTCGGTCAGCCGGCCGTCGGCGACGAGGAGCCGATAGGCGCGCCGTACTGGAGCGCCCGGGGATGCCGCGACCGCGCGGTCCCAGGCCAGCGCGGCTCCGATGCCGGGATAGTCCGCGACCCGGACGAACCACGGATCGCCGGCAGACGACTCGTCTGCCGCAGCGAGTGCGACGGTCGCCTCCGCAGCAGCGCCGCCGGTCGGCCCGGCGAAGGACGCCGACCATGCGACCCACGGCGCGACCGTTCCGTGCACCGCCTCCTCGCCACGGGTCGAGGGCGTGCGCACGTCGACGTCGCTGCAGGCGGGCAAGCGCCAGCTCAGTCCGCCGTAGCCGCCTCCACTGCGCCCGTTGCTGCCAGGCCCCCCGAGCATCACGGTGCGGTCGGTCGCCGGCGACAGCTCGAACGACAGCTCGATGACAGCGGCGCGCTCGTCGCGATGGATCAGCCGCACCTCGCGGCGCTCGCGCATGACGACGCTGCCGTCGGGGCCGATCCAGCGCAGATCGAGAACCGCGCCGTCGGCGATCCGCTCGACGCCGGCGATCTCGATGCGCCCGTGATCGTCGCGCCAGATGTAGTCCTCGCCCGGGGTGTAGGTGCGACCACCCCAGAAGTTCGTGCCGTCGACATCCTGCAGGGCGACGCTGACACCGAGGTGCCAGTCGTGGTCGGCGGGATGGTGGTCGGTCACGGTCACGCCGCCGGGGGTGCGGAGCGGATGCAGGTACGGGCGCGGGCTCGACGACCGCGCGGTGCCAGCGCCGTCGACGAGCTCCGCCAGGGGCGAGCCGTCGCCCGGCAGGGTCAGCACGATGTCGCGAGCCGTGCGCCGAGCCCAGGGAAGGTGCAGCTCGGCGAAGGTCGCCTCGGCGTCGACGGCGCGGACCACGGCGTCTTCGATGCCGTCCACGATGAGCCGCCGGGCGGGGCCCTCGCCGCGCGCAGTGACGAACGCGGGGTCGATCTCGTGCGGCGCGGTGCGTCCCACGGCATCGATGACCGCGACGAACGCGCCCGAGGCTGACAGGGGCGACAGCAGCGCGACACCCTCGTCGCGATGATCGAGGAGGTTCTCGAGCAGGTCGTCACGCTCGAAGCGTTCGCTGCGCCCGTCGACCTCGACGATGTCCTCCGTGTAGAAGAAGCGTGCCGAGCGGCGGCGGCCATGCACCTCGACGTACGGGTCGACCTGCTCGTCGGCGCACAGCGTCAGCCCCGCGGTGACGCGGATGCCGCGCGTCGTCGACACGCGCAGCAGGCTCGTGTCGTCGCCCTCGATGGCGTTGGCGCGGTAGAGATCGGCGGTGACCTGCGTGATGTCGGCGACGGCTGTCGTGCCGGCGATCGCGAGAGCGGTGGCGGTCGCGTGGGCGAGCGGGTTGGTCGTGACCCCGTCGACGACGGCGACACCGTCGAGTTCGCGGCGCCCGGCCCAGCGGCTGCGCTCCCAGTACGCGCGGTCGCGCGCCCAGAGTCCCACGGCTCCGATCGCGCGGACCGGGCCCAGGTCGAACTGGTCGTCGGCGAAGGCTCGAAGCGCCCGCGACCCGAGGCTCTGGAAGCCCACCTGCACCCGCGCGCCCGACCGCGCGGCGGCGTCCTCGAGCACGCGCAGGTCGGCGAGGGTCAGCACCGGCGGCTTCTCGAGGTACAGGTCGATACCGCGGTCCACGACGGTGCGCGCGAGCTCGAGGTGGGTATGCAGCGGCGTGGCGACGATGACGACATCGACGTCGTCGGTCGCGGCGAGCAGGGTCGGCAGGTCGGGGAAGACGCGGGTGTGTTCCGGCAGGGTGCCCGGTGCCGGCGGGCGGGGGTCGGCCGCCGCGACGAGCCGCACGCGATCGCCCAGACGGCGGAGATTGTCGAGGTGCACGGTTCCGTAGCCGTGGACGCCGACGAGGGCGATGGTGGTGGTGCGTGGCATCCGATTCTCCTGACGTCGCTCCCATCATGCCAGCAAGCGCTTTCCCATGGGTCTCGCGACGCGCGCTGACGTCTTCGGGTGGGAGCGGTGAAGCGACACCCTACGGCAGGCGCCACCGGCCGTCGATGGGGAGCGCTGCCCGCGACGGGCCCGGGTGCCAGGCATTAGCGTCGAGGCACATCGATCCGAGGAGAACCGCCATGGCATCACCCGCATCCCGCACCCCGCGCACGCGACTGAACGCCGGGCTCGTCGTCGCGGCCCTCGGCCTGGCGGCGCTGACGGGCTGCACGCCGGCGGGTGGACCGAGCGGAGCGGCCTCGAGCGCTGCGCCCGAGACCACCGCGGCGTCGCCCTCGGCGTCGGCGCCCGCTGCGGCATCCGGTGCGCTCGACCGCACCGAGCTCGCCGACCTGTTCAGCGGCATCCAGTTCCGCCCCGCCCAGTACGACACGATCGCCGCGATGCTCGAGTCGATCTATCCCGGGTTGACGGTCTCGGACGCCGGGTGCCTCGCTCCCTTCGGCGCCGGGTGGGAATCGGCCGGCGATGCTGTCGAATGGGGCACGAGCAACGACCGATCGATGACGGCGGTCGTGGCCTCCGCGGTCGACGACGCAGCCGCCGAGGCGCTGGTGGCTCAGGCTGAGGATGCCATCGCAGGCTGCGCGGACGGGCAGGAGCTGTTCGCCATGCAGGGGGTGCCGGTCACGACCTCGGTCGAGCCGTTCGATCTCGCCGTCAGCGGCGCGGACGATGTCCGGGGGTGGCGGGTGACCGGCGACGTGGGCGGCTCTCCGTTCGCGCTCGTCGGCGCGACGGTCCGCACGGGTCAGAACGTCCTCGCGCTCGTGGGCTGGGATCCCGAGACGAGCGCGGACTATGTGCCGCAGGCGACGCAGCTCTTCGTCGACCGCATCGGGCAGGCGGCCGGCTGATTCGCGCCGAGGGGGTGTGCACGGTCGCGACGGGCGCCTAGCATGGTCGCGTGGCACGGAAACCGCTTTCCCATCCCGCGGACCTGATCGACGGCGCTCATCCGGCGCGATCCGTCCTGCGGCTGCTCGCCCGTCGCCCGGGGCGCATGAGCGTCGCCGTCGGCGCTTTCGCGCTGAAGGAGATCCCGATGTGGTTCCTCCCGGTGATCACCGCGGCGATCATCGACATCGTCGCGGGCGGGGGTGAGGTCTCGGCGGTCATCGGCTGGTTCCTGCTGGCCGCGGCCCTGCTGCTGCAGAACTACCCGAACCACATCCTCTACACGCGCAGCTTCATGACCGTCGTGCGCGACACCGGGGCCGACCTGCGCAACGCGCTCGCCGCGCGGCTGCAGAGCCTGTCGATCGGATACCACTCGCGGGTGAGCTCCTCGATCGTGCAGACCAAGGTGGTGCGCGATGTCGAGAACGTCGAGCTCATGCTGCAGCAGGTCACGCATCCGCTGCTGTCGGCGACGATGGTGATGATCGGCGCCCTCACCATGACCGCGATCGCGGTGCCCCAGTTCCTGCCGGTCTACGCGCTCGCCGTACCGATCGCGATCGGCATCCGGTACGGCATGCGCAACCGCTCGCGCGAGCGCAACGCGGTCTTCCGCCGCGAGGTCGAGGTGTTCTCGGCACGCGTGGGTGAGATGGCCTCGCTCATCCCGGTCACCCGCGCCCACGGCCTCGAGGAGACGGCCGTCACGCGCGTCTCGCGCGGCGCCGAGGGAGTGCGACGCGCGGGTCTTCACCTCGACATGCTCAACGGTCACGTCGCCTCGATCTCGTGGGTGGCGATGCAGCTGCTCGGCGTCGGATGCCTCGTGCTCGCCGCGATCTTCTCGCTCACCGGCATCCTGCCGATATCGCCCGGCGAGGTCGTGCTGCTCTCGACCTACTTCACGCTGCTCACGCAGGGGCTCACCCAGCTCCTCATGCTGATCCCGGTCGGAGCGCGCGGGCTCGAGTCGGTGCGCTCCATCGCCGAGGTGCTGCAGGAACCCGACCTCGAGCAGAACGAGGGCAAGCGCCGCGTGGATCGCGTCGTCGGCGACATCCGGCTCGAGGGTGCCAGCCATCGGTACGCGGGGGCGAGCGACGACGCGCTGCACGAGATCGATCTGCACATCCCCGCGGGTCGTACCTACGCGTTCGTCGGCTCGTCCGGATCGGGAAAGTCCACGCTGCTGAACCTCGTCCTCGGGTTCGTTCGCGCGACGAGCGGGCGGCTGACGATCGACGGGGCCGACGTGCAGGAGCTCGACCTGCGGACCGTGCGCCGCGCGGTGTCGGTCGTGCCGCAGGAGTCGGTGCTTTTCGAGGGCACGATCCGCGAGAACGTCGCCTACGGGCTGCCCGACGTCTCCGACGAGCGCATCGAGCGGGCGCTGCGCGACGCCAACGCGTGGGAGTTCGTCAGCGACCAGCCGGCCGGGTGGGACACCGTGGTCGGCGAGCGGGGCGCGCGCCTGTCGGGAGGGCAGCGGCAGCGGCTCGCGATCGCGCGGGCGCTGGTGCGCAATCCCCGCATCCTGCTGCTGGATGAGGCGACCTCGGCGCTCGATCCCGAGTCGGAGGAGCTCGTGAAGGACGCGCTCGCGCGGCTCATGGCCGGCCGCACGACCCTCGTGGTCGCTCACCGGCTGTCGACGATTCGGCGTGCCGACCGCATCATCGTGCTCGAGCGCGGGCGGATCGTCGAGCAGGGCTCGCACGACGACCTGCTGGCCGCCGCCGGCCGCTACGCCCACCTCCACGCCACCCAGTCCTGACCCTCCCCCCTCACCCCTCCGTCGACTCGCCAGAAGGTGCGGATGCCGGTGCCCCCGGATCTGCATTTCATGGCGAGTCGACGGGTATAAGACAGGAGAACTCATGCTCAGGGAGATCTATCGCGACCCGGTGTACGACGGGGCGACCGATCCGGTGGTCGTCATCGAGCCGGGCGACGGCGGATGGTGGATGTTCTACACGCAGCGGCGGGCGACGCATCCCGACCCGGGGCCGGGCGTCTCCTGGGTGCACGGCTCGCGCATCGGGGTGGCGCGCTCGCGAGACGGCGTCGATTGGCAGTACGCGGGCACCCTCGAACCGGATGCCGGCGGGCTCGAACTGACCGCCGGGCAGCCTCCGGCCGACGTCGACCGCACCCACTGGGCCCCCGAGGTCGTCTTCGACGGCACCGGATGGCGGATGTATCTGACCGAGATCGACGGTGTGCCCGATCGCTGGCCGGGTCATGCCCGCACGATCGTCGCCTACCGCTCGACCGACCTCGTGTCGTGGCACCGGCTCGGACCGCTCGATCTCGCGAGCGACCGCGTCATCGACGCCGGTGTGGCCCGCGGTCCCGACGAGAAGTGGCGGCTTTGGTACAAGGATGAAGCCGCCGATTCCGTCACCCGCGTAGCGGTGTCGGAGGACCTCGAGTCGTGGAGTGACGGCGGGGTCGCGATCGGCGGACGCCCGCACGAGGGGCCGAGCGTCTTCGAGCTCGGCGGCCGCTGGTGGATGATCGTCGACGAGTGGCGGGGGATGGGTGTCTTCGTCTCGGACGACACCGTCCACTGGGTGCGCCAAGGCGGTCCCGACGACATCGTCCTCGGCGCGGGGGCCGTGCCCGGCCGAGGGTTCGGGCACCACGGCGCCCCCGTTCGCGACGACGACTCCCTCTGGTACTACTTCTTCGCACAGCCGGCCACGACCCCGGATGCCGGTGGCGACGGGGCCGGTGCGTACGACGTCGAGGCCCGCCGGTGCGCCGTCTACCGAGTGCGGCTGCGTGTCGACGCGGGTCGGTTGGTGTGCGAGGCTGAGTCGACGCACTGAGACCGGTAACAGTCGCGAGATCACGGGTCGGAATCGGTTGACCCGACTTCCTTGCGAAACGTTTCATCGCGTAGTACCGTTGCCGGCAAGCGCTTTCCCAACCATCGGAGGCGCGCACCTGCACACACGGACAATGGACGTTCGCGCGCACCGAGACGACGACGTTCGGCAGAGAGGACAACGATGTTCAACAGAAAGCGGGCACTGGCCACGGTCGCCATCGCGACAGGCGCCGCGCTCACCCTGGCGGGCTGCGCCGGCGGAGAGACCCCGGCCGCGGATGCCACATTCGACCCGGATGAGAAGGTCACCCTGAACCTGGCGTTCTGGGGCAACGACGTTCGCGCACAGCTCTACAACGAGGCGATCGCCGCGTTCAACGAGGAGTACCCGAACATCACGGTCAACGCGACGTTCCTGACTTTCCCGGAGTTCTGGGAGAAGCGTCAGACGGAGGCCGCGGGCGGCGGGCTGCCGGATGTCATGCAGTTCGACTACTCGTACCTGCGCCAGTACTCCGAGAACAACCTCCTGCTCGACCTCGACCCCTACCTCGGCGAGATCATCGAGACCGATGCCCTGCCGCAGAACATCCTCGACATCGGTGTCGTCGGCGACACGACTTACGGCATCGCGACCTCGACGAACGCGTGGGGCATGTTCACCAACCCGAAGCTGCTCGAGCAGGCGGGCGTGGAGGACTTCGCCGGCGGCTCGTGGGACGACTACTCCGAGTGGATGGCGAGCGTCACGGACGCGTCGGGCGGCGCCTACTGGGGTGGCACCGACTACACCGGACGCATCCAGAACTTCGAGCTGCAGCTGCGAGCCGAGGGGTCGCAGCTGTTCGACGAGGACGGCGAGCCCGGGTTCGACGAGGAGCGGCTGACGCAGTTCTGGGAGGACGGCGCCGAGCTCCGCGAGAGCGGAGCCGTGATCGGCCAGCAGCGCCTCGAAGAGGCCCTGCCGCTCTCGGGCTTCGACGCCGCGCTGACGGCGAGCGAGCTCACGTGGGACAACTTCGGCGGCGGCTACCTGGGCAACCTGGGCGAGGGCTACACCGAGCTCGGTCTCGTCGCGCCGCCCGTGACGAAGGAGGGCGCGAAGGACCTCTACCTCAAGCCCTCGATGCTCCACACGATCTCGGCGAAGACCGAGCACCCCGCGGCCGCGGCGACGCTCGTCAACTTCCTCGTGAACTCGCCGCAGTCGGGTGAGATCTTCGGCACCAACCGTGGCCTTCCCGCCTCGCAGACCGCCCTCGACGCGGCCGACCTCGACCCGCTGAGCCAGCAGGTGAAGGAGTACGAGGAGTCGATCGCCGACCGCCTCGGCGACGCCCCGCCGGTCCCGATCGTCGGCTACGGCACGATCGAGGAGGAGTTCCGCAAGCTCGGCACCGAGCTCGCCTTCGGCACCATCACCGTGGATGAGGCCGTCGAACGCTTCTTCTCGCAGATGGACATCACCCTCAACGGATGACCCGATCCCGCGGGCCCCGCATCCTCCCCGCATCCTCAGGAGCATCGTGACCACTACCGCCACACGGGTGATCGTCACCAAGGACTCGTCGCGTCGCGGCCTGGTCCGGAAGCAGCGGCCCGAACATCTCGATCGCCCCGGCGCTCGCAAGCGCGCCGTCCGCGAGAACATCGCGGGCTACGGCTTCCTCCTGCCGTGGCTCGTCGGATTCTTCGGACTCACGCTCGTGCCGATGGCGTATTCGCTGTACCTGTCGTTCACGAGCTACAACATCTTCTCGCCGCCCAAGTGGGTCGGCATCGACAACTACATCCGACTCTTCACCAACGACCCGAGCTTCATGCAGTCGGCGCAGATCACCCTGATCTACGTGCTCGTGGGCACCCCGATCTCGCTCATCGCCGCACTTCTGATCGCGCTGCTGCTGAACTACCGCGACAAGGGCGCGGCCTTCTTCCGGTCGGCGTTCTACGCCCCGTCGCTCATCGGGGCGTCGGTCTCGGTCGCGATCGTGTGGCGCGCGATGTTCGCCACGGACGGTCCCGTCGACAACGGCCTGAACGTGTTCGGCATCGAGCTCGGCGGCTGGATCGGCAACCCCGGCCTCATCCTGCCGATGATGATCCTGCTCGCGGTCTGGCAGTTCGGTGCCACGATGGTCATCTTCCTCGCCGGCCTCAAGCAGATCCCGAAGGAGCTGTACGAGGCGGCCGAGATGGACGGAGCCAACGCCCTCCGCCGCTTCCGCGCGGTCACGGTGCCGATGCTCTCGCCCGTGATCTTCTTCAACCTGTTGCTCGGGCTCATCGGGGCGTTCCAGGTCTTCGGATCGGCCTACATCATCTCCAACGGCACCGGCGGCCCCGCCGGCATGACGAACTTCATCACGGTGTACCTCTACAAGACCGGATTCGCCGACGGACGCATGGGTTACGCCGCCGCGATCGCCTGGGTCCTCCTCGTCGTCGTCGCCATCATCGCCCTCATCCTCTTCCGCACCCAGAAGTCGTGGGTGCACTACTCGGGAGACAACCGATGACCACGTCACCCACCTCACCGCTGACGAGCGAGGCCATCTTCGCCGAGCAGCAGACCACGCCGATGCCGCCTGCCCGGCGCCGCGTAAAGCGCAAGACCTGGCAGACGATCATCTGGTTCGCCGTGCTGATCGTCATCACCGCGGTCGTGCTCTACCCGCTGGTCTGGCTGCTGCTGTCGACGTTCAAGCCCAACAGCGAGTTCGGCCAGAACATGGGCCTGCTGCCGAACGCGCCGACGATCGAGAACTACATCAAGGTCGCCGAGGGCATCGCGGGCGTCCCGATGTGGCGGTTCTTCGCCAACTCGCTGCTCATCGCCGGCGTCTCGGTGATCGGAACCGTGTTGTCGTCGGCTCTCGCGGCCTATGCCTTCGCCCGCCTGCAGTTCAAAGGGCTCGGCATCCTGTTCGCCGCGATGATCGGCACGCTGCTGCTGCCGTTCCACGTCGTGATCATCCCGCAGTACATCATCTTCAACAATCTCGGGATGGTGGACACGTACTGGCCGCTGCTGCTGCCGAAGTTCCTCGCGACCGAGGCGTTCTTCGTCTTCCTCCTCGTGCAGTTCATCCGGCAGATGCCCCGCGACATGGACGAGGCCGCGAAGATCGACGGCGCGGGACACCTCCGCATCTTCTGGTCGATCATCCTGCCCCTGATCAAGCCGGCGCTCATCACGTGCGCCATCTTCAGCTTCATCTGGGCGTGGAACGACTTCCTCGGCCCACTCCTCTACCTGACGAGCCCCGAGAACTACCCGCTGCCGATCGCGCTGCGCCTCTACAACGACCAGACCTCGTCGAGTGACTACGGCGCGACGGTGACGGCATCCTTCATCGCCCTGGTCCCGATCCTGCTGTTCTTCATCGTCTTCCAGAAGTTCCTGGTCGACGGCGTCGCCACCCAGGGTCTGAAGGGCTAGCGATGCCGACCGACGAGCGTCCCCGCACGCGGCGCGAGGAGCGCGCCGCGGTGCGGGCCGACCGCTCCGGCAGCGGACCGACACTCGAGGGCCGTCCGCAGCTGCGGCATCCCGGTGCGGCGGGGGCGTTCGCGCTGCTCGGCGAAGTGCTGCTGATCGGACTCCTCATCGGCGCCGTCTCGCTCGCCGTCGTCACTCTTCCGGTCGCGCTCGCGGCGGGGGTGCGGCATCTGCGCCGCTACGTCGCCGCCGACGACTCGCGGCTGTCGCTGTTCTGGGCGGATGTCCGCGCAGGGCTGCTGCCGGGGGCGGTCGTCGGTCTCGCGGCCCTGGTCGTGGCGCTCATCCTGCTGCTCGACATCGACCTGGCCCGATCGGGATTCCTCCCGGGCGGCGTCGTGATCGAAGCGGTCGGCTGGGCGGGCCTCGCCGCGCTCGCCGTCGCCCTCCTCACCGCGGCCGGCTCCTGGAGCCCCGAGCTCGGGTGGCGCGGAGCGGTCCGAGCGATCCCGGATGCCGCGCGCGGCGACGTCGTCGGAAGCCTCTACCTCCTCGCCACGGCGGCCTTCGTCGTGATCGTGACGTGGGCGCTGCCGCCCCTCTTCGTCGCCGGCATCGGCTGCGCCGCGCTCGCGGTCGTGGCGATCCCCGCCCGGCCCCGCCGCACCTGAGACCCGTCCCCCCGGGCCCGCTCCCGATGAAAGGACTCCCATGAAGGCACACCGCCTGCTCGCCACCGTCGGCATCGTCGCCGCCGGTGCGCTGGCACTGACCGGATGCGGCGGCGCGCAGACGCCTCCCGCAGCCGCATTCGACCCCGACGAGAAGGTCACGCTGACCTACGCGTTCTGGGGCAACGACGACCGGGCGAAGCGCTATGACGAGCTGATCGCGGCATTCAACGAGGAATACCCGAACATCACCGTCAACGTCAGCTTCACCGACTTCCCGAGCTACTGGGAGAAGCGGCAGACGGAGGCGGCGGGCGGGGGACTGCCGGATGTCTTCCAGTTCTCCGACAGCTACCTGCGTCAGTACGGCGAGTCGGGCAATCTGCTCGATCTCGCGGAGGTCGCCGACCAGATCGACATGACCACCTTCGACGACGGGCTCCTGGGCACCGGCGCGCTGGGCGGCACGCAGTACTCGCTGCCGACCGGGTACAGCCTGTGGGCGAACTTCGTCAACGACGACCTCGTCGCGCAGGCCGGGGTCGCGGCGCCCGAAGGGGGCACCGACTTCGCCGAGTTCGACGAATGGATGGCCGAGGTCACCGAGAAGACAGGAGGCGCCGTCTACGGAGGCACGGACTACACCCAGCGCATCCAGGCCTTCGAGCTGGTGCTCCGCGCAGACGGCGGCAACCTCTACACCGACGACGGCGAGCTCGGGTTCACCAAGGACCAGCTGCGCGAGTTCTGGGAGAGCGGCGCCGGCCTGCGCGACGGTGCGGCCGTGCCGCAGCAGCGGCTCGAAGAGCTGTCGCCCAAGTCGGGCTTCGGGGCCGCGCTGACCGCCAGCGAGATGAGCTGGAGCAACTTCCTCGGCGGCTACCTCGCCGACTCGGGCGCCTCGTCGATCTCGATCGTCGCACCGCCGACGGCGAAGGAGGGCTCGAAGGACCTCTACCGCCAGGCCGGCCTGCAGGTCGCGATCTCGGCCAAGACCGAGCACCCGCAGGCGGCCGCCCTGTTCCTCGACTTCGTCGTGAACTCCGAGGCCGCCGGTCAGGTCTTCGGGACGACGCTCGGCTTCCCCGCGTCGACCTCGAAACTCGCCGGCGCGACCCTCGAGGGCGCCGACAAGCAGGTCGCCGACTACATCGAGTCGGCCGCGGACCGCATCGGCGATGCGCCGCCGGTGCCGGTGGCCGGATACGGATCGCTCGAGCAGACGTTCTGGGAGCTCGGCAAGTCGCTCGGGCTCGGAACCACGTCGGTGGACCAGGCTGTCGACCAGTTCTTCTCCGAAGCCGAGGTCGTGCTCGGCTGAGGAAGACCGCCACGTCGGGGATGCCGCGCGCGGAAGCGCGGCATCCCCGCTGACCCAAGGAATGACATGACGCCGACGAACGCCGCCATCGACCCCCGTTTCGAGATCTCCCGCATCGATCGCCGTATCTTCGGCGGCTTCGTCGAGCATCTCGGCCGTCACATCTACGACGGCATCCACGAACCCGGTCATCCGTCCGCGGACGCCGACGGTTTCCGGTCGGATGTCGTCGAGCTCGTCCGCGAGCTCGGGGTGTCGACCATCCGCTATCCCGGCGGCAACTTCGTCTCGGGATACCGGTGGGAGGACGGTGTCGGGCCGCGCGAGGAGCGGCCGCGACGTCTCGACCTCGCCTGGCACTCCACGGAGACCAACGAGGTGGGCCTGCACGAGTTCGCGCGCTGGCTCGAGCTCGTGGGCAGCGATCTCATGCTCGCCGTCAATCTCGGAACGCGGGGCACGCAGGAGGCGATCGACCTGCTCGAGTACGTCAACGCCGACGCCGACACCGCGTGGACCCGAAAGCGCGTCGCGAACGGGCGGCGCGACCCGTTCGGTGTGCGGATGTGGTGTCTCGGCAACGAGATGGACGGCCCCTGGCAGCTGGGTCACCGCAACGCCGACGACTACGGCAAGCTCGCCTCGCGCACGGCCAAGGCGATGCGGATGCTCGACCCCGACGTCGAGCTCGTGGTCTGCGGCTCGTCGGGCAGCGGCATGCCGACGTTCGGATCGTGGGAGCGCACGGTGCTCGAGCACACGTTCGACGACGTCGACTTCATCTCGTGCCACTCCTACTACCAGGAGCGCTTCGGCGACGCGCGGGAGTTCCTCGCGTCGGGCGTCGACATGTCGCGTTTCATCGAGTCGGTGGTCGCCATCGCCGACGCGGTCGCGGCGACGAAGAAGAGCGACAAGCGCATCATGATCTCCTTCGACGAGTGGAACGTCTGGTACCTCCACAACGACGACGGCGGCCAGGACGACAAGCCGCGCGAGCCGGGCTGGCCGGTCGCGCCGCGGCTGCTCGAAGACCAGTACCACGCGTTGGATGCCGTCGTCTTCGGTGACCTGCTCATCACGCTCCTTCAGCACAGCGACCGCGTGCGGTCGGCATCTCTCGCGCAGCTCGTCAACGTCATCGCCCCGGTCATGACCGAGCCCGGCGGCCCGGCATGGCGACAGACGACGTTCTTCCCGTTCTCGCTCACGTCGCGCCTCGCGGGGGAGCGCGCGATCTCGGTCGCCGTCGAGTCCGGGACGTTCGAGAGCGAGCGCTTCGGTGCGGTGCCGAACGTCAACGCCGTCGCCACCGTGGACGACGACGGCGCGACACTGTTCGTCGTGAACCGTTCGACAACCGACGCGGAGGACCTGCGCATCGACGTGTCGGCTCTCGCGACCGATCCCGGTGCAGCGGTGTCGATCGTTGAATCGCACCTCCTCCACGACGACGACCGATATGCCGCGAACACGCTCGACGACCCCGACCGGGTCGGCGTGGTTCCGGTGCCCGGGATCGCGCTCGACGACGACGTTCTGTCGCTGTCGCTGCCCCCGATCTCGTGGGCGGCCATCCGCCTGGGCTGAGCCGCTCCGGCACCCCGCGAGCACAGGGTTGCGCCCGCGGGTGACAGCCATCTACAGTATGGGAAAGCGCTTACCACCCCACCGGTGAGCGGACGAAGCAAAGGAACGCCCGTGTCAGAGACGACCACCCTCAGCCCCGCGCCGGAGACGGCGACCGCCCCGCAGGTCCGCGAGATCGGCATCATCATGAACGGCGTCTCGGGCCGGATGGGCTACCGCCAGCACCTCGTCCGCTCGATCCTCGCGATCCGCGACCAGGGCGGCATCGAGCTTCCGGACGGGACCAAGGTCACGGTCAAGCCGCTCCTCGTCGGTCGCAGCGAGGCGAAGCTCGCCGACCTCGCCGCCAAGCACGGCATCGAGGACTACACGACCGACCTCGACGCCGCTCTCGCCGACCCGCGCTGGGAGATCTACGCCGACTTCCTCGTCACGAAGGCCCGCGCGTCGGCGCTGCGCAAGGCGATCGCCGCCGGCAAGACGATCTACACCGAGAAGCCCACCGCAGAGTCGGTCGACGAGGCGCTCGAACTCGCGAAGCTCGCCGCCGAGGCGGGGGTGAAGACCGGTGTCGTGCACGACAAGCTCTACCTCCCGGGCCTGCAGAAGCTGAAGCGCCTCATCGACTCGGGCTTCTTCGGCCGCATCCTCTCGGTGCGCGGCGAGTTCGGCTACTGGGTGTTCGAGGGCGACTGGCAGCCCGCGCAGCGCCCGAGCTGGAACTACCGCGCCGAAGACGGCGGCGGCATCATCGTCGACATGTTCCCGCACTGGAACTACGTGCTCGAGAACCTCTTCGGCGACGTCAAGACCGTCTACGCCCAGGCCGCCGTGCACATCGCCGACCGCTGGGACGAGAAGGGCGAGCACTACACCGCCACGGCCGAGGATGCCGCCTACGGCGTCTTCGAGCTCGAGGGCGGGGTCGTCGCGCAGATCAACTCGTCGTGGACGGTGCGCGTCAACCGCGACGAGCTCGTCGAGTTCCACGTCGACGGCACGCACGGCTCCGCCGTCGTGGGGCTGTTCGGTGCGAAGATCCAGCCCCGCAACGCGACCCCCAAGCCGGTGTGGAACCCCGACCTCGAGGACACGCACGACTACGACGCCGACTGGCAGAGCGTGCCCACCAACGACGTCTTCCTCAATGGCTTCCGTCAGCAGTGGGAGGAGTTCCTCACCTCGTACGTGACCGAGACTCCCTACGAGTTCGACCTCCTCGCGGGTGCCCGCGGGGTGCAGCTCGCCGAGGCGGGCCTGCAGTCGAGCCGCGAGGGCCGCAAGGTCGAGCTTCCGGCGCTGAGCATCTGAGCGCCGCACGATGACCGACCTCACCCTCCTCGGCGCCGACGGCGCCGTCACCTCCGTCCCGCTGAACGACGCGCCCGGCTTCGCCCGGCCGACGAGCGCGCTGCGCAGCCGGGTCGCCTACGCGGCGGCCCATGTCGTTCCCGTCGTCTCGGCCGACAACACCCCGGGCCAGCCGGCGCAGATCGACTGGGACGCGACCCTCGGCTTCCGCCGCGCCGTGTACTCCTGGGGTCTCGGCGTGGCCGACGCCATGGACACTGCGCAGCGGAACATGGGGCTCGACGCCGCCGCGACGCGCGAGCTCATCGCTCGCTCCGCCGAGGTCGCGCGCGAGGAGGGGGGCTCGGTCGTCGTCGGCGTCAACACCGATCACGTCGACGACGAGCACATCTCGCTCGATCAGGTCATCGACGCCTACAAGAGCCAGCTCGCGTTCACGGAGGACCAGGGTGCGGGTCCGGTGCTCATGGCGTCGCGGCACCTCGCCCGTGCGGCGTCGTCGGCCGACGACTACCGCCGGGTGTACCGCGAGGTGCTCGCCGCGGCATCCGGTCCGGTGGTCCTGCACTGGCTCGGCACCGCCTTCGACCCGATCCTCGCGGGCTACTTCGGCTCGCCCGATTGGCGCGCGGCATCGGACGTCCTCGTCGAGATCATCGGCGAGAACGCCGACAGGGTCGCGGGCGTGAAGATGAGCCTGCTCGACGCCGCGTCCGAGGTGTCGGTGCGCGAGCGGCTGCCGGAAGGCGTGCGCATGTTCACCGGCGACGACTTCAACTACGTCGGCCTCATCGGCGGCGCAGACGTGCCCCAGGCGACCCAGCCCGAGCGCGACCTCGCCTCGCCGCGGCAGCACTCCGACGCGCTGCTCGGCGCCTTTGCGGCGATCACTCCGGTCGCCTCCGCCGCCATCCAGGCTCTGGACGCCGGGGATGCCGACCGGTATCTCGCGATCCTCGGACCGACGGAGGAGCTCAGCCGGCAGATCTTCGCGGCACCGACGTTCTACTACAAGACCGGCGTCGCGTTCCTGTCGTGGCTCAACGGCCATCAGGCTGCGTTCCAGATGGTCGGCGGACTGCACTCGGCGCGCAGCCTGCCGCACCTCTCCCGGATCGTCGAGCTCGCGAACGCGTCGTACGCGCTCGAACAGCCGGAACTGGCCGCGGACCGCTGGCACGCGATGCTGCGCCTGAACGGAGTCCGGGCATGAGCGTCGTCGACCCGCGCCTGTCGATCAACCAGGCCACGATCAAGTACGCCGACCTCGCGACCGCGCTGCGGGTCACCGCGGATGCCGGGATCGAGGCGATCGGACTGTGGCGCGAGCCCGTGCAGGAGGTCGGTCTCGCCACCGCCGCCGCCATGCTGACGGACTCGGGCCTGCGGTTCACCACGCACTGCCGGGCGGGCTTCTTCACGATGCCGGAGGGTCCCGCCCGGCGCTCCTCGATCGATGACAACCGGGTCGCGATCGATGAGGCCGCCGCGCTCGCCGCCGCCGGTGCGCCCGGCTCCACCGCGATCCTCGTGCTGGTCGCCGGCGGACTGCCCGAGGGGTCGCGCGACATCGTCGGCGCGCGGGAGCGGGTGCGCGATGCGATCGGCGAGCTCGCCCCCCACGCGAAGGCGGCGGGGGTGACGCTGGCGATCGAGCCGCTGCATCCGATGTTCGCCTCCGACCGCTGCGTCGTCTCCACGCTCGGCCAGGCCCTCGACATCGCGGCCGACTTCGAGCCCGAGGTCGTCGGCGCCACGGTCGACACGTTCCACATCTTCTGGGACCCCGACGTCCTGCCCGCCATCGAGCGGGCCGGGCGCGAGGGGCGCATCGCGACCTACCAGGTGTGCGACTGGCGAACGCCGCTGCCCGCGGACGTCCTGCTCAGCCGCCACTATCCGGGCGACGGGGTCATCGACTTCGCATCGCTGACCCGGGCCGTCGAGGCGACGGGGTACGACCGCGACATCGAGGTGGAGATCTTCAACGCCGACATCTGGGCCGCCGATCCCGCCGAGGTCGTGCGCCGCACCGCCGAGGCGTTCGGTGCCGCTGTGACGCCGCACCTCTCGGGCGCGCGCACCCCCACCGCATAGACTCGGCTCGTGGGACAGACGGGGATGTCGCCGCGTGGCTCGGCCACGCTGCACGATGTGGCGAGAGAAGCCGGGGTGTCGCTCGCGACCGCCTCGCGGGCGCTGAACGGCTCGACCCGCAAGGTCGCCGACGCCTATCGCGAACGCGTCGAGCAGGCCGCGGCCCGGCTCGGCTACACGGCCAACCTGTCGGCGCAGGCGACCGCGCGCGGCACGTCCGCGATCGTCGCGCTGCTGGTGGCCGACATCGCCGACCCGTACTTCGGGCAGCTCGCGGCAGGCGTCGCGCGCGGCGCCGACGAAGCCGGGCTCGTCGTCACGGTCGCCATCACCGAGCGCGATCCCGCGCGTGAGCTGCGGCTCGTCCGTGCGCTGCGCGGACAGCGCCCTCGCGGCATCATCCTCGCCGCCTCGCGCACGTCGCGCGAGATGTCCGACGAGCTGAGAACCGAGCTCGACCTCATCACCGCGAGCGGGGGAACCGTCGTCGCGTTGGGCCCGGGCGCCCCCGGCATCCGCAGCGTCGCCATCGACAACCGCGGCGGCGCCCGCGAGCTCGGGGCCGCGCTCGCCGCGCGCGGCTACCGCTCGGCCATCGTGCTCGCCGCCGCCGAGGGCGTCGTGACGAGCGACGACCGTCTCGCCGGCTTCGCCGACGGCTTCACGAGCGGCGGGGGAGCCGAGCCCCGCGTGTACCGCGGTGGTTTCAGCCGTGAGTCCGGTGCCGAGGCGATGTCAGCGGCCCTCGCCGACGGCGTCGAGCCGGGAACCGTCGTGTTCGGCATCAGCGACGTCGTCGCCATCGGAGCCCTCACCGCGGTGCGTGCCGCAGGACGCGAGCCCGGCACCGACATCGCGCTCGCCGGCTTCGACGACATCCCGACCGGTCGCGACGTGACACCGCCCCTGACGACCGTGCGGGTGCCGCTCCCCGATGTCGGGTACAGCGCGCTCCGCGCCGCCGTCGACACGGATGCTGACGGGGCCGCGGCTGCGCTGCCCCTCGAGGTGCTCTTGCGCGAGAGCACCCCGCCGCGGAGCGCGTGACGTGACGCGCGTCGTCGTCGCGATCGACAGCTTCAAGGGGTCCATCGCGGCCGCTGAGGCTGCGCGTGAGCTCGCCGCGGGGTGGGCATCCGCCGACGCCGACGCGGTTCTCGAACTGCGCCCGATGGCGGACGGCGGCGAGGGCACGCTCGACGCGTTCGCCGCGGCGATCCCCGAGGCGCGCCGGATGCCCGTGACCGTCACGGGCCCCGCGAGGACAGCCGTCGATGCGTCCTGGCTGCTGCTTCCCCCGACATCCGGCGACCGGTCCGCGCCGTCGGGTCGCGGCTCCGTGGGAGTCGTCGAGCTGGCCTCGACCTCGGGGATCGAGCTGCTGGGCGACGAGCGACGCGGCCTCGACGCCGACACCACCGGATTCGGCGAGGCGATCGCCGCCGCGCTCGACGCCGGAGTTGACCGCCTCGTGCTCGGCATCGGATCGAGCTCGTCGACCGACGGCGGAGCCGGGATGCTGCGCGCGCTGGGCGCCCGGTTCACGGATGCCGCCGGACGAGACGTCGTGCCCGGCGCGCGCGGCCTCGCCGACATCGCGCACGTCGACCTGTCGAAGCTCCGACCGCTTCCCCCGGGCGGCGTCGACGTGCTCAGTGACGTGTCGAACCCGCTGCTCGGTGCGCGTGGCGCTGCCGCCGTATTCGGACCGCAGAAGGGGCTCGACACGGCTCAGGTCGCCTCAGCCGACGCGGCGCTGAGCGGGCTCGCCGACCTCGTGCCGGATGGGGCGTCGCTTGCTGCCACGCCGGGGGCCGGAGCCGCCGGCGGCACCGGGTTCGGGTTGCTCGCGTGGGGCGCGCGCCTGAGCCCGGGCGCCCGCGAGGTCGCCGCGCTCATCGGCCTCGCCGACGCCATCGCCCGAGCCGACCTCGTCATCACGGGCGAAGGCTCGTTCGACGGGCAGTCCGCGGCAGGCAAGGTCCCCGCGTTCGTCGCCGAGCTCGCCGCGGGCGCCGGGGTGCCGGTCGCCCTCGTCGCGGGGCGGATCGCCGCTGACGCCGACATCGCAGCGTTCGCGTCATCCGTCTCGCTCACCGACCTCGCGGGATCCGCCGCGGCCTCACTCGCCGACCCCGCTCGCTGGCTCCGCGCCGCCGGCGCCGCGCTGGCCCGTATCTAGCCTGCCCGCGCGTTGACTCGCCCGAGTGAACGGCTTCGCCGCGAGCGCACGGCTTGCTCACGTAGGAAGGTCGTTCACTGGGCGCTTGGCCGTGCATTGAGTGACTGATGCGAGGATGCCGGGGGTTCGGGGCGGTGGACGCCCCGTGGTCGATACCCCAGCGCGTCCGAGAGGCCGAGCAGGTCGGCGAGGTACCAGACGATCGCGAGCCACATCTCGGTGCCCTGGAGTCCCGGCTCCGCACCGGCGAGGTGGAAGCTCATGCCCGACCCCGCTCGCCATTCGTCGAGCACATGGTCGAGCAGGCGCGCCGCGAGGTTCTCGACCTCGGCGCGGCGGTATCCGGCTGCCCGCGTGAGCCAGAGGGGATGGGCGACGTCGAGCACGTTGCAGGCGTCGAGCCGTGACGGGGCGAACCATCGCTCGTCGCGGGCGTGTCGCAGCACCGTGTCGATGACGGCTTCGGGATGGGGAACCGGGATGCCGTGCTGTGCGAAGGTCCCGCGCGATGCCCGGTAGAAGCCGTTGACGACGAGCAGCAGGCCGCGGTCGGCGGAAGGCCGGCCCCACATGCCGCTCGCGGCATCCGCATGCGTCAGGAGCCATCCGAAGAGCGCCTCGGCCACCCCCGGGGTGATGCGGTCGCCCCGGCGCCGGGCCCAGAGCAGAGCCGTCCCGATCGCGTCGACGTGATGTCCGGCGTTCCAAGGATCGGTGTCCCAGGGCAATGCATCGAGCCGTGCGATCACGGAATCGGCCGTGGCGTCGCGGATCAGTCCGATGGGGTGAGCGAACTCCGACCCCAACAGGTCGAGCGCGTAGCCGGTCGAGAGCACGTGATAGGCCGTGTCGCCGTCATCCCAGCCGGGGACGCCGACCGCGCCGAGCGGCGGCACCGCGCCCGTCTCCGGATCCTGCCAGCCGCGCAGCCGGGCGATGAGCTCGGACCGGTCGCTGTCCGGCGGCGTCGACCCCAACAGGAGGTCGGCGATCTCGACGGCATCGCCCTGCGCCCGCACCGTCGGCGCGGCGCCCGGCCGGTCGGCGTACAGCCCGCTATCCGGGTCGAGCGAACGCCGGAGCACCTCGCCGGCCTCGGCGCGAGCCCGGTCGGCGAAGTCGGTCAGACGCACCCGCAGACGGTTCGGCGCCGCGGCCTCGTCCCCGGGCGGTACGCGCCACCGCAGCAGACGAGCGGGGTTGCCGCCGACGATCGCGCCTGCGGGCACGTCCTTCGTCACGACGGCACCGGCTGCGAGCACCGCCGAGGCGCCCACGGTGACCCCGTCGAGGACGACGACGTGCGAGCCGATCCAGACGTCGTCGGCGATGCGGATGCCGCGGCTGGTCAGCGGCTGCCGGAAGACAGGCGTCCCGGGCTCCATCGAGTGGTTGAAGCCGAGCACCGAGCTGTGCGCGCCCATCCTGACGCCGTCGCCGAAGACGACGTCGCCGCGGACCACGGTCGGCGGATTCACGGAGCAGTCCGCGCCGATGCGCAGGGTGCCGGTGAGATATGCGCCCGCGGCGATGTACGAGCGATCGCCCAGGTCGAGGGTGTCGGCGTCGAGCGCCGCGAGCTCCGAGACGAAGCAGTCATCGCCGAACGACCAGTCCGCGTGCTGGTTCGCCAGCGCCGCCTGATGCTCGCGCTGGCGGCGCCGGCTCTCCGCGGATGCCGTGGACCAGAAGTCCCACGGCGAGTAGTCGTGACGGTCGATCACGCCGGGCCGTCCGCCCGCGGTGCGACGGTGGACTCGCGCACGACGAGGGTGGGGTTGAGCATCACGCGACGGGTGGGCCGGCCGGGGTCGGCCATCCGCGAGACGAGCAGCTCGACCGCCGTCTCGCCGACGCTGACGCGGGGCGGTGCGACGGCGGTGAGCGCGGGCGTGAACAGCTCCGCCACCTCGTCGTCGTAAGCGATGATCGACAGGTCGTCGGGCACGGAGATGCCGCGGTTGAGCGCGAGGTCGACGAACGCCATCGCCTCGGGATCGGAGTGCACCAGAAGGGCGGTGACACCGCTTCCGAGCGCCCGGTCGAGGGTCGTGTCGACCGCGGCGGAGAACTCCGCGCTCGCCCGGTCGGGCAGGGTCGTCTCGATGTGCTGGGCGGGCGTGAGCCCGAGCTCCTCGCACGCGGCCTGCCAGCCGGCGGCGATCTTGCGCGAGGTGGGTGAGTTGCGTGAGAGCACCAGCCCGACCTTGCGGTGTCCGAGCGAGGCGAGGTGGCGCGCCGCGAGGACCGCGCCGAGCGCGTGGTCGGTCGTCACCGCCTCGACGGGGACCCCGGCGGGCTGGACGATCGCGTCGCGCTCGACGAGAACGCTCGGTGTGCCGCAGTCGGCGAGCCACTGAACGACGTCCTGCGAATGCGGGGTGTCGGTGTTCGGCGCGACGATCAGACCGCGGATGTCGCCGCTCGCGACGAGACGCTCGAGCACGGGACGCTCGTCCTGAAGCTCGTACGACGCTCCCCGGAGGTGGACCTTGAGTCCGTGGCGGCGTGCGGCGGCCTCCATGCCTCGCACGACCCCGGGCCAGTAGAAGTTCAGCGAGGGGACGAGCACGGCGATCGAGCCGGCGGCAGATTCGGGGCCGCTGCCCGCGACCGGCGGGTGCGTGTGCTGACCGGTGGCGGGGATGGCGCCCCCGTGCACGCGCTGCAGCAGCCCCTCCTGCTCCATCTGCGCGAGGTCGCGTCGCAGGGTCACCGTGGCGGCGCCCAGCTCGTCGGTCAGCTGCGAGATGCGCACGGCGCCCTCGCGCTCCATCGTCGCCAGGATATGCGCGCGGCGCTCGGCCGCCAGCAGCGCCGGTGTGGGGTCGGTCATGGTCGCTCGTCCTCGTTCCGTTCCTGTTCTACCGTGACACGCAGCTCGGTACGACCACCGGCGCTGATCGCGAGGCGGCTCAGGCGGTCGCCCCAGACGTCGGTCAGCATCGGATCGTCGAGTTCGCGAACGACGAGGGTGTGCGGTGCCCCGGCGGGCCACGTGATGCGCACCGGGGTCGCGCCGTCCAGCGGTGTCACGCGAGCCCATCCGTCGCCCGTCGTCACGGAGCCCGCGAGGAGCAGGCGCACCTCGGTATCCGGTCCGGCGGCTTCCCAGCGGTCGTCGATCGTGACGTGTCCCGAGCGGTGAAGCGCAGCCCGGCGTCGCCACGAGCGTACCGAGCCGGCGGGGTAGGCGCCGCCGATCTCGAGATCCAGCGCCTCCATCTCATCCGTTCGGACGATGACCGGATCGGATGCCGCGAACGCCGCGCCATGCGGCTGCGCCGAGCCCGAGATGCGGGGCACGCTGTGCCAGTCGCTCTGCATGGTCCAGATGTCGTATCGGCCGGGGCCGAAGGTCTGCGCCGTGTAGGTCGGCCGGCCGGCGTCGACGATCACCGGCACGCCGTCGGACGCGACGATGATCGAGCCGACGTCGTTGTGGTTGTGGTTCTCGTCGTTGTGGCCGCCCTTCATCACGATGGTGAGTCCGGCGGCGCTGCCCGCGTGGCCGCGGGCGAGCCAGACCTGCGTGGACGGAAGCCAGACCCCAGGGGGCAACGGGCTGGATTCGCGCGGCTCCGCGAGCCACGCGTCGTCGGACAGGGCGCGCAGCAGGCGACCGAGCCCGGCGTCCTCGGTGGCGGGCGCGTCGTCGGCGCGATGCGCGGCGGCATGTCGGCGGGCGTCGTCGTCGCCGACGGCGAGAGCCGCCCGGTGCAGGGCGTGCCACGGCTGGTCCGCCGGCGGACGGGCGGGGCCATCGGCGAGATTGACGTACCAGGGGCCGCCGAGATGCGAGCGATGCGGGAACGCGATCGTTTCACGCAAGGAGTCCACCTCGGGCACGGGATCCCACGCGCCGTCGGTGGCGTAGGCGAGCAGGTCGAGGGCCTCGAGCGCCCGGCACGCGCCGTTCCACCAGTACGCGTAGCCTTCGTCGATCGCGCCGTCGGCGGGCAGAGCCGCGACGTAGCGGTCGAGACCCTGCGCCACGAGGGCGACGAGCTCGTCGCGTTCGCGGCCGTCGTCGCAGAGCACGAGCGCGGCGACCAGGACGTTTCCGTGGATCCACGGGTTCCAGTTGTGGACGTGACCGTCGAGTCCGAGCCAGTGCCAGTCGCGTCGCCGGAGGAACGGGTCGATGACGCGCGCTCGGGCTTCGTGACGTATGCGCTGCCGCAGTCCCGGGTACCGGTCGTCGAGTCGTCGCCCGAGCACGTGGTCGATCCACGCGAGCTGTCCGACGACTTCGCCCGCGCCGAGATCGAGGAACGGGTCGGTGACGGTCGCCAGCACCGACCCGTGCCGCGAGAAGGTGTCGTCGTGGGCGGGCCAGCACCACGTCGACTGCTCGCACAGCAGCCAGACGCCGTCCGCGACCTCATCGAGGTATCGGGGGTCGGGGTCCGACAGTGCTGCGACCACCGCCCGACTCAGCCGCCGCTGCCGCGTGAAGACCTGCTGCTCGTAGCCGTCGCGGTCGCCGTCGCGATGCACGCGCGCTGCCGCGCTCGCGCGGGGCTGCGGCCACGGTGCGTCGAGGTCCGCGCGTGCCCGGTCGACGAGCGGGCGCACGGCGGATGACGGGACCAGTCGGGCCCAGTGGTCGGCGTCGGGCACGGGCAGGGCGTCGGCGGGCGGGCGGAGGCGAGCCGGGACATCGCCGCAGACGGCCGCGAGCGGGCCGGCGAATCCCTCGGTGTTCCACAGCACGGCTGCTCCTTCGGGTGACGGCGGTGTCACCAGTCCAGACGAATAAATCGATCAGTATCGATCATAAGGAAACGAAGAAGATCTTGCAATGATCGAATCGGGTTGCTAATCTCCGAATCGGTCGCGATCAACGATGACGACCATGAAGCCCTTCGAAGGAGAACCGGTGACTTCTGAGCACCCGAACCCGCCACACGGCGCGACCGAGCGTGACACCTGGGTCGCCCGCGCCGACGTTCTGCTCGATGCCGCGCTCCGTCACGCGACGCCCGGCGCGGGCCGCATCCACTTCCCGGGCGCCGAGGGTGGCTACGGTCACGCCGTCGATGGGCTCGAGGGCTTCGCGCGCACCTTCCTGCTCGCAGGATTCCGGATCGCGGGCGCACGAGGCGAGGGGGTAGACGAGCTCATCGCGCACTACTCGCGCGGAATCGTCTCGGGCGTCGACCCGAACGCACCCGACCGGTGGGTTCGGATGGAGGAGCACGCGCAGGCCAAGGTCGAGGCGGCATCCCTCGCCCTCGTCCTCGATCTGACCCGCCCCTGGATCTGGGAGCGTCTCGACAACCTCACGCAGCAGCGCGTCGTCGACTACCTCGCTCCCGTCGTCGGCGACGACACCTATCCGCAGACCAACTGGGTCTGGTTCCGCATCGTCGTGCAGACCTTCCTGCGCTCGGTCGGCGGCCCCTGGTCGGCCGACGACATCGCCGCCGACCTCGCCCGTCACGACTCGTTCGTCCGCGAGGGCGGCTGGCTCTCCGACGGTGCCCAGCGCTCCTACGACCACTACGTGGGGTGGGCTCTGCATGTCTATCCGATCCTGTGGGCGCGCATGACGGGGGCCACCGATCTCGCCGGGGGCCGGACGGGCGCCGACGTCGCCCGACTCGACGCGTTCCTCCACGACGCCTTCGCGCTCGTCGGCGGCGACGGCTCGCCCCTCATCCAGGGCCGCAGCCTCATCTACCGCTTCGCCGCCGCCGCGCCGTTCTGGGCCGGCGCCATCGCGAATGTGCCCTCACACAGCCCCGGCCGCCTCCGCCACGCCGCCGACCGGATCGTGACGCACTTCGCCGAACACGGCGCCCCCGATGCCGACGGCCTGCTCACGATGGGCTGGCACGGCACCTGGCGCGGGCTCGCACAGTCGTACTCCGGCCCGGGTTCGCCGTACTGGGCCGTCAAGGGCTTCCTCGGTCTGCTGCTGCCCGCCGACCACCCGGCCTGGACGGCCCCGGCCGAGCCGTTGCCGATCGAGGCGGGGGACGACCTGCGCGCGATCGCATCGCCCGGCTGGATCGTGTCGGGCACGGTCGCCGACGGAATCGTCCGCATCGTCAACCACGGCACCGACCACGCGTTCCCGGGCGACCGCACGACCGATTCACCGCTCTATGCGCGACTGGGCTACTCCACGGCCACCTCGCCGATCGTCGACGAGCGTGGCTGGCTCGAGCCGCTCGAGCAGTCGGTCGCACTCGTCGACTCGGACGGACGTGCGACGCACCGCACGGCGATGACCCTGCGCGACGTGCGCGTGCAGGATGACGCGGACGGGCGGGTCGGGATCGCGGCATCCCGCTGGGACGCGCACCTCGTCGACCCGGTCCCCAGCGCGCATCGTCACGGATCCGGGCTGGTCGGACATGCCACGTCCGTGGGCACCGTCACGACCACCTCGATCGTCCGCGGATCGTCGGAGGTGCGTGTCATCGTCGTCGACGCACTCGCGCCCGGGCAGGATGCCGCATCGCTGCGACTCCGCCTCGGCGGCTGGCCGCTCTCGGGTGACGAGGTGGTCGGCGGTACCGACGACACCGGAGCGTGGGTGTCATCGCGGGGCCGCAGCAGCGGCATCCGCGCCCTGACCACCGGCGGGGTCGCGGGACTCGTGTCTCGTGCAGACGCCGATCCGCTCGGCGTCCGCACGCTCGTGCCCGTCATCGAGCACGCGGTGCGCGTCGGCGAGCCCGTCGTCGCCCTGCTCGATCTCGCCGGTGGCGAGCGCAGCGCACCGCACGCGGCCGTCGCCGTCGACGGCGCCTCGGTCACGGTCACCTGGCCCGACGGGGCCCGGACCGTGAGCCGTCTCATCGACTCCGAATCGCCTGCCCCGGCGCTTCGGCATCACGAGGTCCGACGTGGGACCTCGCACGCAATCGCAAAGGAGCAGCACGCATGAAGCGCAAATTCGCAGCCGCAGCAGGAATGGCGGTCGTCGCCACCCTGTCGCTCGCCGCCTGCGGCGGGGGATCCGAGCCCGCCCAGACCGCCGACGGCCCCGTCACCCTGACCCTGTCGGGGTGGAGCCTCGACACCACCCCCGAGTTCCAGGTGCTCGCCGACGCCTTCCACGAGAAGAACCCCGACGTCACGGTCGAGCTCAAGCAGTACGACGCGGCTGAGTACAACACGCTGGTCACCGCCGACCTCGCCGCGGGCGTCGGACCCGACATCATCACCCAGAAAGAGGTGAAGTTCGTCACGACGTTCCAGGAGGGCGGCCAGCTCATGGACGTCTCCGACGTCGAGCTGCCCGACGGCGTCGGCGGCGCCTCGTCGTACGAGGTCGACGGCACCGCCTACGGCGTGCCCTACCGCCAGGACCGCTGGGTGCTGTTCTACAACAAGACGCTCTTCGACGCCGCGGGCCAGGAGTACCCCGACGGCTCGTGGACGTGGGAGGACTACGACGCGGCCGCCGAGGCGATCAACACCGCGGGAGTCGCGAAGGGCACCTACCAGCACCGCTGGCAGTCGACCGTGCAGGGCTTCGCCTCGGCACAGGAGGACACCGACGTGCTTTCGGGCGACTACGGCTACTTCGCCGACTACTACAACCGGGTGCTCGCGCTCCAGGGTGCCGGCGCGCAGGTCGACTTCAACACCTCGACGGCCAACCAGCTCACCTACCAGGGCGAGTTCGGCACGCAGAAGGCCGCCATGCTGCCGATGGGCACGTGGTACGTCGCGACCCTGATCTCGCAGCAGGCCTCCGGTGAGGCCAACGACTTCGAGTGGGGCATCGCGCCGATCCCGCAGCTCGACGCGTCGACGACCGGCATGGACAACACGCCCGTGACGTTCGGCGACCCGACCGGCTTCTCGATCAACGCCAACATCGACGGCGCCAAGGTGCAGGCGGCGAAGGACTTCCTCGCCTATGCCGCGAGCCTGGAGGCCGCCGAGGAGCTGGCGAAGATCGGCATCACCCCGGCCGCGTCGAACGACGCCGTCACCGAGGCGTACTTCGCCGTCGAGGGCGCTCCGACCGACGAGCTGTCGAAGTTCGCGTGGTCGACCGGCGACGTCCACCCCGAGAACCCGACGTCGAACAAGACGGCGGCGATCCAGAACATCCTCAACGACATGCACAGCGCGATCCTGTCGGGCTCGACCCCGGTCGAGCGGGCCATCACCGAGGCCGAGGACCGTGTCGCCAACGAGGTCGGTCTCGACTGATCCCGCGCGCCGTCGCTTCGCCGACGGCACCCCGCGGCCGGCGCGGCACCCCGCGCCGGCCGCATCCCCCGCCGTCCTCCCCAGGAGACACCATGACCACCACTGCCGCCTCACCGAAGGCGCGCCGCCCCGAGCCGGCGCAGCGCCGCAGGCGATCGAAGCTGACCCTGCGCAACACGCTGCTGGGGTGGAGCTTCATCCTGCCGAACTTCGTCGGCTTCGCCCTGCTGACCCTCGTGCCGGTCATCACCCTGTTCTACATGTCGCTGACGAACTGGAACATCTTCGGCACGGCGAACTGGGTGGGCCTCGCCAACTTCGAGCGGCTGCTCGGTGACGGCAGCTTCCGCATCTCGTTCGTCAACACTCTGTACTACGCCGCGCTGCACATCCCGCTGACGATCATCGCGTCGCTCGGTCTCGCGCTGCTGCTGAACAACAAGCTGCGCGGCGTCGCGTTCTTCCGCACCGCCGCGTTCTTCCCCTACATCACCTCGATCGTCGCGATCGCGGTCGTGTGGAACCTGCTCTTCAGCCCCGAGTACGGCCCGATCAACGAGATCCTCCGCGCCGTGGGCATCGCCAACCCGCCCGGCTGGCTCACCTCGTCGGAGTGGGCGATGCCCGCCGTCGTCATCGTCAGCACCTGGCGAGACATGGGCTACTACATGATCCTGTTCCTCGCGGGGCTCCAGACCGTGCCCCGCGAGCTCTACGAAGCTGCCCGCATGGACGGCGCGAACGCGTGGGAGCGCTTCGTGAACGTCACCCTGCCGTGCCTGCGGCCGACGATGTTCTTCGTCACCGTGATGCTCACGATCAACTCGTTCAAGATCTTCGACCTGATCCTCGTCATGACCGAGGGCGGGCCGGGTCAGTCGACGCTCGTGATCTCGCAGTTCATCTACCGCAAGGGGTTCGAGGAGAACCAGTTCGGCTACGCCTCCGCGGCCGCCGTGGCGCTCTTCTTCCTCTGCATCCTCGTGACCATCCTCCAGTTCATCTGGAACAAGCGGAGGAACGTCTGATGACGAATCTTCTCGTACCCCAGGACGACCGCCGGGCGCTGCGCAAGATCGCAGCCGACGGCCTGCCCGAGGGACACCGCCCCGACACCGTGTCGCCGCTGCGCCGCGTCGGACGCCTCGCCGGCTACGTCGCGCTCATCATCGCCGCGGCGGCACTGCTGCTGCCGTTCTTCTGGATGATCATGAGCTCGCTCAAGACGGCGAACGAGGTCTTCTCGGTGCCGATCCAGTGGATCCCCGAGGTGTTCGTCTGGCAGAACTACGTCGACATCTGGAACCAGTCGGGGATGCTGACCTGGATCCGCAACACGCTCGTGCTCGCGGTCGTCGTCACCTTCCTGCAGGTGCTGACCGGGTCGTTCGCGGCCTACGGCTTCGCCCGCATCCGCTTCCCCGGCCGCGACGTGCTGTTCCTCGCCTACATCGGCACGATCGCCGTGCCGTGGCAGTCGTACATGATCCCGCAGTTCATCCTGCTCTCCAACGTCAAGGTCTCGAACACGCTGTGGGCCATCATCCTCATCCAGGCGTTCGGCGCCTTCGGGGTGTTCCTCATGAAGCAGTTCTACGAGACCATCCCCGAGGAGCTCTCGGAGGCCGCGCGCCTCGACGGCCTGAGCGAGTACGGCATCTGGCGCCGCATCATGCTGCCCCTCTCGGTGCCCGCCCTCGCGAGCCTCACGCTGCTCACGTTCGTGAACACCTGGAACGACTACCTGGGGCCGCTCATCTACCTGCGCAACCCCGACCTGTGGACCATCCAGCTCGGACTCAAGAGCTTCGTGAGCAACCTCTACGACACCAACTACGCCCTGCTGTTCGCCGGACTCGTCATCTCGGTGGTGCCGATCGCGATCATCTTCCTCGTCGGGCAGAAGTACTTCGTCGAGGGCATCGCGACCAGCGGGATGAAGGGCTGAGGCCGTGAAGCGCATCTCGCACAACACCTACGCAACCGTCTTCGGCGTCGTCTACCTCGGGCTCATGACGAACCTGCTGCTGCTGGCATCGTGCCTGCCGCTCGTCGTGCTGCTGGTGATCACCGACCCCGCGCTGTCGTGGCCGATGCTCGCCGTCGTGGCACCGGTGTGCGCACCGGGCATCACGGCGGCGTTCGCGACCTTCCGCGCCCACGGCGAGGGTGAGAACCAGGTCGTCCGGACCTTCGTCCGCAGCTGGAAGCGCTCGTGGCGCAAGGCCATCGTGCTGGGCGGGATCGTCGTGGCGGCCCTCGTCGTCGTGCTGGTCGACGTCCGCTTCTTCGCACCGATGCAGGCGGGGGTCGCGGTCGTCCCCGTGCTCGGCGTGCTGACCGTGCTCCTGCTCGCATCGGGTCTCGTCGCGTTCGCTGCCCTCGCCGAAGAGCCCGACGCCTCGCTGCGCTCGATCGCCCGAGCGGCGGTGCTCCTGAGCGTGCGCCGGTGGTGGCTGAGCCTCGTCTCGCTCGCCGTCATCGCGCTGCAGGCGGGGCTGTTCGTCTCGATGCCGGCCATCGCGATCGGTCTCACCTCGGCGCCGGCGCTCTACCTCGCCTGGGCCAACGCCCGATACATCCTCCGTCCGGCGCTCGGTGATCCCGAGCCTCAGACCGTCTGAACCCCGAAGGAACCCCTCGACATGACATCCCTCCCCGGCACCGACCTCGGCGTACCCGCGGACGCGGCCCTCGCGCGCGACAGCGGCGCCATCGAGGCGGCGATCGCCGACGCCCTGAGCACGCTCCGCCGCAACATCGAGACCTTCGGGCTGAGCTACCCCGACGACACGACGCACGATGACCGGTACCCGATCCGCCCCGCGGCGAACGGGTTCCCGGCCGGCGCCAACCGCGGCTGGACGACCAGCTTCTGGCCGGGGATGATGTGGATCGCGTGGGAGATCACCGGCGACGCCTTCTTCCGCGACGCCGGGCTGGCCCACGCCGCGGACTTCGCGCGACGGATCCGCGACGAGGACGACCTCGACACGCACGACCTGGGGTTCCTGTACAGCCTCGCCTCGGTCGCGCCCTACCGGCTGCTCGGCGACGAGGACGCGCGTGAGACGGCCCTGGCGGCCGCCGATCACCTCATGCGCCGCTTCCTCGAGCCCGCCGGCATCATCCAGGCATGGGGAGATCTCTCCGACCCCGCGCAGCGCGGACGCACGATCGTCGACAGCCTCATGAACATGCCGTTGCTCACCTGGGCGGGCGAGCAGACCGGGCAGGAGCGCTTCGCCGACGCGGTGCGGCGCCACACGACGCAGCTGCGCACGCACATCCTGCGCGACGACGACACGACCTTCCACACCTTCTACTGGGACCCCGAGACCGGTGAGCCGCTGCGCGGAGCGACCGAGCAGGGTGCATTCGACGACTCGTGCTGGGCGCGCGGTCAGGCGTGGGGAATCTACGGCTTCGCGATGAACCACCGCGCGACCGGCGACCCGGCGCTGCTCGACGCGTCGCGTCGCTGCGCCGAACGCTTCCTCTCGCACCTCCCGAGCGACCGCGTGCCCTTCTGGGACATGGTCTACACCGACGGCGCCGACGCTCCGCGCGACAGCTCGTCGGCCGCGATCGCGGTGTCGGGGCTGTTCGAACTCGCCGGCGTGCTCGAAGCGGGGACGGATGCCGATACCGAGGCCGCCTCGCGCTATCGTGCGGCGGCTCACGAGATCCTCGCGTCGCTCATCGAGAACTACACGCCCGAGAGCCCCGAAGCCGCCGACGCGGTGCTGCTGCACAGCGTCTACGACCTGCCGAAGTCCGTCGGCGTCGACGAGGGCACGCTGTGGGGCGACTACTTCTACCTCGAGGCTCTGGTTCGCGCGGCGCGCCCCGACTGGAAGCCGTACTGGTGAGGCTCGTCCGTTACCGCGCGGTCCGCGCGGCCGATGCCGAGGGGGCCGTCCGGTCGGGCGTCGTCGTGACGGTCGACGGCGTCGACCGCGTCGTCGACCTCGGACCCGCGGCGCTGACCGACCTGCTCGCGGCCGACCGCGACGCGCTCGACCGCGCCGCAGCGCGTGCGGATGTCGCCGACCTCGAGCTGTCGGCAGCGCGGCTCGAGGCGCCGGTGCGTCCGGGGAAGATCCTGTGCCTCGGCTACAACTACCGGGGGCATGTGCCCGACGGCGCCGACCCGACCGCCGACGACCCCGCGTTCCCCGATATCTTCGTGAAGACCCCCAACACCCTCGCCGGACCGGCCGACCCCGTCGTGGTGCCCGCGGTCGCGGACGACGTCGACTACGAAGGCGAGATCGCCGTCGTCATCGGGCGGCGGGCCAAGGATGTCGATGAGGCGACGGCGCTCTCGCACGTCGCCGGCTACACGATTCTCAACGACGTGTCGGACCGCTCGTGGCAGCGGCGGCAGAGCCAGTGGGCGATGGGCAAGTGCTTCGACGGCTTCGCGCCGCTCGGGCCGTGGCTCGTCACACCCGACGAGGCGGGCGACCCGCAGGACATGCTCGTCGAGGTCGTCCGCGACGGCGTCGTGACCGTCTCGCAGTCCACCGCCACCACGATCTTCTCGGTCGCGCGCGTCGTGTCGTACCTCAGCAGCGTCATGACGCTCGAACCCGGCGACGTCATCTCGACCGGCACGCCGCAGAAGCTGCCGGACGCGCAGGCCAGCCACCGCCCGCTGCGTCCCGGCGACACGGTCACCGTGCGCATCGAGCGTCTCGGCGAACTGACCACCACCTTCATCGGAGGCCCCGCATGATCCTCGACTCCTTCCGGCTGGACGGCCGCGTCGCCCTCGTCACCGGTTCCACTCGCGGCCTCGGCCAGGGCGCCGCCGTCGCTCTCGCCGAGGCAGGCGCGGATGTCGCGCTACTCGACCGCGGCGACGCGGCCGAGACGGCGGAGGCGATCACCGCGCTCGGTCGCCGCGCGCACCGCATCCGCCTCGATCTCGGTACCGCGACGCCGGAGCAGCTCGCCGAAGCGGTCGCCGAGACGGTCGCCGAGCTCGGCGGCATCGACATCCTCGTCAACAACGCCGGAATCATCCGTCGTGCCCCGGCCGCCGACCACCCGGCCGCCGACTGGGACGACGTGCTCGCGGTCAACCTCGACGCCGTGTTCCATCTGTCGCAGGCCGCCGGGCGCCGCATGATCGCGCAGGGCTCGGGGCGCATCATCAACGTCGCGTCGATGCTGTCGTTCCAGGGCGGCATCCTCGTGCCCGGCTACGCGGCGTCGAAGCACGCGGTCGCCGGCCTCACCAAGGCGCTCGCGAACGAGTGGGCCGCGTCGGGGGTGACCGTCAACGCGGTCGCGCCCGGGTACATGGCGACCGACAACACCGCGCCGATCCGGGCCGACGCCGACCGCGAGGCATCGATCCTGGCCCGCATCCCCGCCGGCCGGTGGGGCACCCCCGGCGACCTGCAGGGTGCCTTCGTCTTCCTCGCCTCGGATGCCGCGGCGTACGTCACCGGCGCGATCGTGCCCGTCGACGGCGGCTGGCTCGTCCGCTGAGCCGGCCCCGGTCCTCCCCGTTCCATCACCGGCATCCCGCCGAACCGCCCCAGAAGGGAACCCCCATGCAGCAGCGTTACGCGACCAACCCCGCGCAGATCCCCGGCATGACCACCGCCGACCTGCGCGAGCAGTACCTCGTGCCCGAGGTGTTCGTGCCGGGTGAGATCACCGTCGTCTACACCCACCACGACCGCATCGTCCTCGGCGGCGCCGTGCCGGCCGGACGCGAGCTGGTGCTTCCGGGCTACCCCGAGATCCGCAGCGACTACTTCCTGGAGCACCGCGAGGTCGGCATCATCAACGTCGGTGGCACCGGCACGGTCACCGCCGACGGCGAGGTCTACACGCTCGTGACGGGCGCGTGCCTGTACCTCGGCCGCGGCATCCGCGACGTCGTCTTCGCCGACGCGGACGCGGCCGATGGCCAGGGGGGCGCGCAGTTCTACCTGTTCTCGGCGCCCGCGCACACCGCCTACCCGGCGGCGCTCGTGTCGCCCGGCGAGGGCACCGTGCGCGAGCTCGGCGACCAGGCCACGAGCAACCGCCGCACGCTCAACCAGTACATCCACGAGAACGGCGTGCAGAGCTGTCAGATCGTCATGGGCGTGACGACGCTGCACGAGGGCTCGATGTGGAACACGATGCCCGCCCATACCCATGACCGTCGCACCGAGTGCTACCTGTACTTCGACGTCCCCGAGGACGCCCGCATCATCCACCTGCTCGGTGAGCGCGAGGAGACCCGGCACCTCGTCGTCGCCGACCGGCAGGCGATCATCTCGCCGAGCTGGTCGTTGCACTCCGGAGTGGGTACTGCGGCGTACTCGTTCATCTGGGCGATGGCGGGCGAGAACCAGACGTTCGACGACATGGATGCCGCACCCGTCACGACCTTGAAGTGAGCGGGGCCATGCGGGGGGAGCTGCGTGGGGCGCTGCTGACGGCGGGCGAGACCATGGCGATGGTCGCGCCCGCTGCGGCGGAGCGCCTCGAGCACGCCGAGGTGTTCCGCATCGACGCCGGGGGAGCGGAGTCGAACGTCGCCGCGCACGCGGCCGCGCTCGGTCAGCCCGCCGCGTGGTTCTCCCGCGTCGGCGACGATGCCCTCGGTCGACGGGTCCTGTCGCGGGTCGGTGCCCGCGGAGTCGACGTCTCGCGGGTCGTCATCGACGCCGATTACCCGACCGGCCTCTACCTGAAGGACCCCGGTCACGGCGTCGCGTACTACCGGGCGGGGTCGGCGGCCGCGCACCTCTCGGAGACCGACGCCGACGCTCTGTCGTGGGACGGCGTCGCGCTGCTGCACGTCTCGGGCATCACGGCCGCACTCGGCGGCACGGCGCCGGCGTTCCTCGGCCGAGTCGTCGACCGGGCACGGGCGGCCGGCGTGCTCGTGAGCGTCGACGTGAACCACCGCGCGCCGCTGTGGCCCGTCGCCGCGGCAGCGGCGCCCCTCCTCGCGCTCGCACGCCGAGCCGACATCGTCTTCGTCGGTCGCGACGAGGCCGAGGCCCTCTGGGGTGCCGCGACGGCCGATGACGCGCGAGCGCTGCTCGCGGCGGTGCCGCAGCTGGTGGTCAAGGACGGCGCGGTGGGCGCGACGCTCTTCGCCGGCGGCGAGCGGGTGTTCGAGCCCGCCCTCCTCGTCGACGTCGTCGAGCCAGTCGGAGCCGGCGACGCCTTCGCCGGGGGCTACCTGGCGGCCCTTCTCGCCGGAGCGCCGGCATCCGAGCGACTGCGTTCGGGTCACTCCCGCGCCGCGCTGACGATGGGGACGACCGGCGATTTCCCCGATGGCGTCACCCCCACTGCTGCCTTCACCCCAGCCGCGTTCTCCGAAAGGAACCCGTCATGACCATCGCCCCTACCGATCCGACCGCCGTGCTCGACGACATCTTCGCCGGAGCCCCGCTGATGGCGATCCTCCGGGGCATGGGACTCGAGCGCTCCGTCCGGCTCGCGACAGCCGCCTGGGACCTCGGCATCGACTCCGTGGAGGTGCCGCTGCAGACCGCAGAGGATGAGCGCGCGCTCCGCGAGGTCGTGCGCCTGGGCGCCGAGCGGGGCAAGGCCGTGGGCGCCGGCACGATCCTGACGGTCGCCCAGGTCGATCAGGCCGTCGCGGCCGGAGCCGCCTATCTGGTGGCGCCGGGTCTCGACGCCGACGTGGTGCGGGCCGCCCAGGAGCGCGGCATCCCGATCCTGCCCGGCGTCGCGACGCCGAGCGAGGTGCAGCAGGCCGTCGCCCTCGGGCTGACGTGGCTGAAGGCGTTCCCCGCGCAGTGGCTCGGCGCGGACTGGTTCCGGCACATCCGCGGTCCGTTCCCCGGCGTGCGCTTCGTGGCGACCGGCGGCATGGACGCCACGAACGCCGGGCTCTTCCTCGACGCTGGCGTGCGCGTGGTGGCCGTCGGCTCGGCCCTGGAAGACGAGTCGCAGCTGCCCCGCCTCGCAGCCCTCCTCGCGCGTTGACTCGCGCGAGCGGACGGCCCCGAGCGTACGGCTTCGCCGCGAGCGCACGGCCTGCTCGCGCTCGAAGGTCGTGCACGCGGCGCTCGGCCGTGCATTGGGTGCGATGCGGGGCGGGAGCTCGGCTCGTCGTGGTGGGCTCGGATGACGTCGCTCAGGGCAGGACGATGACCTTGCCCGCGATGCCGCTCTCAGCCGCCTCGGCGTGCAGCGCGGGGAGCTCGGCGAGGGGGATGCGCCGCGTGACCTCGACGGTGAGCGCGCCCTCGTCGACGAGGCGGACCAGCTCGGCCAGGCGGTCGCTATCGCGGCGGACGAACACCGTCGCGGCACGGACGCCGCGCGCCTCGTCGCTCGGCGTGGCCATGAACGCCGTCGTGCTGACGACCGCGCCGCCGTCGGCGACGGCCCCGACGTAGGCCTCGAACAGCTCGGGTTCGATCGGGGCGAGGTTCAGCAGCACGTCGACTCGTCCGTCGATCGCGCCCAGCACGTCGGTCGTAGTGTGGTCGATGATCTGGTCGGCTCCGGCAGCGCGGACGGCGTCGACGCTGCGGGGGCTCGCGGTGGCGATGACGTGGATGTCGGCGCGCTTGGCGAGCTGGACGGCGTACTTTCCGACGACGCCGCCGGCGCCGACGATCAGCACCCGCTGGCCGGGTTCGAGGCGACCGTCGTCGAAGAGGGCCTGCCATGCGGTCAGCGCGACGGAGGGCAGCGCGGCGGCATCGGCGGGGGGAATGCTCGTGGGCGCGGCGACCACGGCGTCGGCGGGAGCCAGCACGAACTCCGCCGCTCCGCCGTCGTGCTCCATGGGGAGGAACGCGATGACGGCGTCGCCCACGGCAAGGTCGCTCACGCCCGCGCCGACCGCGTCGACGTGCCCGGAGACGTCGTACCCGGGCACGTGGGGCAACTCGATCGGGATGGGGAGGAAGCCCGCGCGCATCCCGCCGTCTGCCGCGTTGTACGCGGATGCGGCTACTCGGATGCGGACCTGCCCCGCGGCCGGCTCGGGGCGGTCGATGTCGACGACCTCCAGGACGTCGGGGCCACCGGTCCGAGAGAACTGCACTGCCTTCATGATGTGATCCTTTACGCTCAAGTGCTTCGAATTCGAAGCGATATGGAGAACGTAGCACTGCTTCGAATGTGAAGCAATAGGTATGATCGAAACCATGACGAACGCGCCACGCTCCCTGACGTCGACGCAGCTCGCGGCCTACCTCGCCTTCACAGAGGTGGGCAGCCTGTTGCGTCCCGCCGTCGAGGCGCAGCTGAAGGATGCCGGAGGTCTCAGCTACGTCCAGTTCCAGCTGCTGGCGCGGTTGAATGACGCCCCGGGCGGCACGCTGCGCATGACCGACCTCGCCGACGGCGTGGTGTACAGCCGCAGCGGGCTGACCTATCAGGCCACGCTGCTCGAGCAGCGCGGATACGTCACGCGCTCACCGTCTCCGGAGGACGAGCGCAGCACCGTGGTCGTGCTGACTGACGCGGGGCGCGAGGTGCTCGCCGCCGTGTTCCCCGGTCACATCGAGACCGTGCATCGGCTGCTGTTCGCGCGGCTGTCGGACGCGGACGCCGCCGACCTCGCGCGCATCCTCGGCAGCGTGACGACGCACCTGCGCTCGGCGCCGCCCCGTTCGGCATCCCGGCGCCGCCCGTCCTGACCGCGGTACGCGCCCGAGCGCACGGCTTCGCCGCGAGCGCACGGCCCGCTCACGCTCGAAGGTCGTGCAACCGGCGCTCAGCCGTGCATTGGGCGTGTGATGCGAGGATGCCGCGGGGTCAGGCGCCGAGCGCGGCCGAGACCACGGCGCGCGCTTCGGCCTGCACCTCGGCGAGGTGCTCGGGTCCGCGCAGGCTCTCGGCGTAGAGCTTGTAGACGTCCTCGGTGCCCGACGGGCGCGCGGCGAACCACGCGTGCTCGGTTTGCACCTTCAGGCCGCCGATCGCTGCACCGTTGCCCGGCGCGTGCGAGAGCTTCGCGGTGATCGGCTCGCCAGCGAGCTCCGTGGCGGTCACGGCGTCGCCCGACAGCCTGCCGAGCGCGGCCTTCTGCTCCGGCGTCGCCGCGGCGTCGACGCGCTGGTAGGCCGACGACCCGAACTGGGCCTCGAGCTCGGCGTAGCGCTGCGACGGAGTCTTGCCCGTGACCGCGAGGATCTCGGCGGCGAGCAGGCACAGCAGGATGCCGTCCTTGTCGGTGGTCCACACGCTGCCGTCCTTGCGGAGGAACGAGGCCCCCGCCGACTCCTCGCCGCCGAAGGCGACGGAGCCGTCGAGCAGGCCGGGAACGAACCACTTGAAGCCCACGGGGACCTCGAGCAGCTCGCGGCCGAGCGACTCGGCCACGCGGTCGATGATCATCGACGAGACGAGGGTCTTGCCGACCGCGGCATCCGCCGGCCAGCCGGGGCGGTTCGCGAAGAGGTAGTCGATCGCGACGGCGAGGTAGTGGTTCGGGTTCATCAGACCCGCGTCGGGCGTCACGATGCCGTGGCGGTCGGCGTCGGCATCGTTGCCTGTGAGGATGTCGTACTCGTCGCGGCGCGCCACGAGCGCGGCCATCGCCGACGGCGACGACGGGTCCATGCGGATCTTCTCGTCCCAGTCGAGCGTCATGAATTTCCAGGTCGGGTCGACCTCGGGGTTCACGACGGTCAGGTCGAGGCCGTAGACCTCGGCGATGAGCGCCCAGTACTCGACCGAGGCGCCGCCGAGCGGGTCGGCCCCGATGCGCACGCCCGACGCCTTGATCGCGTCGACGTCGATGATCGTGGCGAGGTCGCGCACGTACGCGTCGCGGAAGTCGTACTGGCCGAGCGCGTCGAGGTCGATGTCGGCGTGACGGGTGCGGTGCACGCCCTCGAGACCTGCGGCGATGAGCTCGTTCGCGCGGTCGGCGATCCACGAGGTCGCGTCGGTGTCGGCGGGTCCGCCGTGCGGGGGGTTGTACTTGAAGCCGCCGTCGCGCGGCGGGTTGTGCGAGGGCGTCACGACGATGCCGTCGGCGCGGCCCGCGTCGTCGAGCGCGCGGCCCCGGTTGTAGGTCAGGATCGCGTGGCTGAGCGCGGGCGTCGGCACCCACGAGTCGCGGGAGTCGACGCGTACGTCGACTCCGTTGGCCACGAGAACCTCGATGGCGCTGCGCTCTGCGGGAAGGGAGAGGCCGTGCGTGTCGCGCCCGAGGAAGAGCGGGCCCTCGATGCCCTGAGCGCGCCGATAGTCGACGATCGCCTGGGTTGTGGCGAGGATGTGGTCTTCGTTGAAGCTCGTCGACAGCGACGAACCGCGGTGGCCGCTCGTTCCGAACGCGACGCGCTGCCCGGGGACCGCGGCATCCGGCTTCCGGTCGTAGTAGGCGGCGATCAGCTCATCGATGTCGATGAGGTCGGATGCTTCTGCGGGCGCTCCTGCACGGCTCATAGTGCTTAGTCTGCCCGTTTCCGGGCGCGGCGGTGACGGATTGACACGGCACTCACGGCCGATCGTGCGCGTTCGTCGCGGCGAGCAGCGCGGCGAGGACTGCTCTGAGCGCGGGGGAGTCGGCCTGCGAGCGCCGATGCACCGCGGAGATATCGCGCGTCGACGCGGGAGCCTCGGTCGGCACCGCGACGAGATCCGGGCCGAGATCGCCGCGTCCCAGGCGCGGAACGAGCGCGACGACCGCTCCGGTTCGGGCGAGCTCGATGTGGTTCTCGAACTCCATCGACTCGTACAGCACGCGGGGGGCGCCGCCGATGCCGTCGAACAGCCGCCGCAGCCACTGCCGGCAGATGGTCGTGTCGAAGGTGGCGACCCATTGCTCACGCGCGAGGTCGGCCGGGTGCAGGACGTCGCGGCCGGCGAGCGGATGGTCGCGATGGAGGATGACGTCGGCGACATCCGTGAACAGCGGCGTGACGACCAGGTTCTCGGGGATCGCGAGGGCGACGCCGCCCCACTGGTGGACGATGCCGAGGTCGCGTTGGCCCGAGGCGACGAGCGCCACCGTCTCCCAGGGCTCGCTCTCGCGCACCGGCAGCCGCAGGTCGGGGTGGGCGGCGGCCAGACCCACGAGCACGGGAGCGAGCAGCCCGCGCACGACGGTCGAGAACGCGGCGAGGCGCAGCTCGCCGGTGACGCGGCCGTCTCCGTCCGCACCGACGCCGGCGTGCAGGTCGGCGCGCAGTCGCTCGAGGTCGGCGAGGATCGGGGTCGACCCGACCACGAGCTGCGTTCCGGCGGCCGTGAGGGCCACACCGCGGCCGACGCGTTCGAGCAGCGCGACACCGGTCTCGCGCTCGAGACGCTTGATCTGCTGCGATACCGCCGAGGGTGTGAATCCCAGAGCGGATGCCGCGGCCGCGACGCTGCCTTCCCGTGCGACGGTTCGCAGCGAGTGGACGGCATCCAGATCGATCATGAAGTGATGCTACCGATTCGAGTGGAGAAAGCATCGCTTGTCGTTGATGGTCCGGCGCGGTGGACTGAGCCTCGTGACTCGACGCGACATGATCCTGGCGGCTGCGGTGGCGGCCCTGTGGGGGTTCAACTTCCTCGTCATCGACTGGGGCATGGCCGGCATCCCGCCTCTGCTGTTCGTGGCGATCCGGTTCGCCGCCGTCGCCGTCTTCGCGCTCGTGGTGCCGCGCCCTCGGGCCGGCTGGGGGTCGGTGATCGGGGTCGGGCTGTTCATGAGCCTCGGCCAGTTCGCGCTGCTGTACCTGTCTCTCGGGCTCGGGCTGCAGCCGGGTCTCGCCGCGCTGTTCATGCAGGCCCAGGCGGTGTTCACCGTCGTCATCGCGGCCGGAGTGCTGCGCGAGCGCCCCACACCGGGGCAGGTGATCGGCGTGGGCCTCGGGATCGCCGGGCTCGCGACCGTCGCCGCCGGCCGTGGGGGAGACGCTCCGGCGCTCGCCGTCGTGCTCGCGCTCGGCGCCGCCCTGTCGTGGGCCGTCGGCAACGTGATCGCCCGCCGCGCCGGCGTGGTCACCGGGCGCGGTCCGCTCGGGGCGCTCTCGCTCACCGTCTGGTCCGCCCTCGTCGTGCCGGTGCCCGCGCTCGTGCTGGCGCTGGTGTTCGAGGGGGCGGAAGCGATCGGCGCGGGTCTTGCCGGGTTCGGCATCCGCGCCCTCGTCTCGACGGTCTACACCGCGGGGCTCTGCACCCTCGTCGGCTACGCGATCTTCAACGGTCTGCTGGCGCGCAATCCGTCAGCCGCCGTCGTGCCGTGGGTGCTGCTGGCACCCGTCGTGGCGATGGCGGCGGCCGCGGCACTGCTCGGACAGATGCCCGCCCCCGCCGAGATCGTCGGCGGAGCGGTGCTCGTGCTCGGCGTGCTCGTGACCAGCGCGCGCGTGCCGTGGGCGCGCCGGTCTAGGCTCGTTGCGTGACGCCCGAGCACGACGACCAGCCCGCCCGCCGCACCTACAGCTATCTCGGGCCGGCGGGGACCTTCACCGAGGCCGCCCTCGCCCAGGTGCCCGAGGCGCGCGACCAGATCTGGCGGTCGGTGCGCAACGTCGGCGAAGCGCTCGCGGATGTCGTGGACGGACGCTCGGATGCCGCGATGATCGCGATCGAGAACTCCGTCGACGGCGGAGTCTCGACGGCGCAGGACGCGCTGGCCACGATGCCGGGTCTGCGGATCGTCGGCGAGTACCTCGTGCCCGTGAACTTCGTGCTCGTGGCGCGGCCCGGCACCCGGATCGAGGACGTGTCGCTGATCGCCGCGCACCCGGTCGCCTACGCGCAGTGCCTGCAGTGGCTGCTCAAGACGCTCCCCGAGCACGCGCACCTGCCCGCCGCGAGCAATGTCGCCGCCGCGGTCGGCCTCATCGACGGGGTCAGCGACGCCGACGCGGCGATCGCGCCCCCCGGCATCCTCGAGCATCACGACCTCGAGCTGCTCGCATCCGACATCGGCGACAACGAGCACGCGGTCACCCGGTTCGTCCTCGTGAGCCGCACGGTCGCCCCGCCGTCGCCGACGGGGGCCGACAAGACCTCGCTCATCGCGGAGCTGCCCGATGACCACCCGGGTGCGCTGCTCGAGCTGCTCGAGCAGTTCTCGACCCGCGGCATCAACCTCTCGCTGATCGAGTCGCGGCCGATCGGCGATGCGCTCGGACGGTACCGGTTCGTCATCGACGCCGACGGCCACGTCGCCGACGAGCGCATGGCCGACGCCCTCATGGGCGTGCGGCGTTTCAGCCCGAAGGTGCTGTTCCTCGGGTCGTACCCCCGCGCCGATCGGGCGATCGTCCGCTACCCGCAGCGGTACTCCGACGACGTCTTCGTCGAGGCGCGCGACTGGCTGCGGGCCCTGATCTCCGGCGAGCCCGAGGCCTGACCCACCGCCGCAGTTTGTGGCGAGACGACCGGGACCGGGACGGGTGAGGCGGGTTCAGGCGGCGAGGAGCTCGAGGGTGCGGATGCGGGCGGGAGCGGCATCCGGCTGCTCGCCGTCGTGCGCGGCCGACACCGGCGAGACCATGACCTCGTCGACGCCGTGCTGCGCGGCGAACGTGGCGAGGGCGGCCTGGGCCTCGGGACCGGTGCCGACGAACCAGCGCGAGCGCAGGGCGTCCAGCAGCGGTGCGGCGAGGTGGTCGGTCGCCTCGGCGGCGGCGGCCTCCTCGACGGTCTCGAGGGCGATGAGCGGACGGTTTCCGCGCAGGCGCGCCATCATGCGGGCCTGCGGCAGCATGAGGGCTTCGGCCTCCGCATCGCTGTCGGCGACGACGGCGTTCGCGGTGAGGAACGTCCGCGGCGCGTCGAGGGTCTCGGACGGCCGGAACTGGTCGCGGTAGAGCCCGAGCGCACGGTCGAGGCCTTCACCCGAGAAGTGGTTCGCGAACACGTACGGCAGGCCGAGGGCGGCGGCGAGCTGCGCCGAGTAATCGCTCGATCCGAGCAGCCAGACATCCGGCGTCGTCGTGGCGGCGGGCGTCGCGTGGACGTCGTACGTCCCGCCCGACGTGAACCGCACCGTCGCGCCGTCGCCGGTCACGAGGGCCAGGATGTCGCGGACGTTGTCGGGGAACCGGTCGACGTCGCTCGTCGTGCCCGACTGACGCAGCAGCTGCGTGATGACGGGATCGCTGCCGGGGGCCCTCCCGATGCCCAGGTCGACGCGCCCGGGGGCGATGGCCTCGAGCGCCGCGAACTGCTCGGCGACGACGAGGGGCGAGTGGTTGGGAAGCATGACGCCGCCGGAGCCGACCCGCATGCGGGAAGTGCGCGCTGCCGCGGCTGCGATGAGCACCGGCGGGGTCGTCGAGGCGACGGCGGGCATGTTGTGGTGCTCGGCGAACCAGTAGCGGCGGTAGCCGAGCTCGTCCGCCCGCTGCGCGACGGTCAGCGACGCCGCGATGGCCTGCGCGCTGGTCTGTCCCGTGCGCACGGGCACGAGGTCGAGCACGGACAGGGCGGGGCGGGATGCATCAGTCATATCGCCTCTGTCAACCGCGCGGCCTCCGCCGGCATTCCCGAGCCCGCGTCACCGCGCCCGCTTCACCGCCTCGTACGCCTGCAGCGCCGCCTTCCGGGTCTCGGCGAGGTCGACGATCGGCTCGCGCGCGGCGCTGTCGGGCGCCCATTGCCCGATGTACAGCCCTCTCGGGTCGAACTTCTCGGCCTGCCGCTCGGGGTTGAAGATACGGAAATAGGGCGACGCGTCGGCCCCTGATCCCGCGACCCACTGCCAGTTGAAGGCGTTGCTGGCACCGTCGGCATCGACGAGGGTGTCCCAGAACCACTGCTCACCGAGTCGCCAGTCGATGAGCAGGTTCTTGGTGAGGAAGGATGCCGTGACCATCCGCACCCGGTTGTGCATGTATCCGGTGTGCCAGAGCTCGCGCATCCCGGCATCCACCATCGGCACGCCGGTCTCGCCCTTCTCCCACGCCGTCAGGTGTGCGGGGTCGAGGGCCGGCCAGGGGAAGGCGTCGAAGCCTCTCCGCCAGTTCTTCGTCGCGAGATCGGGGAAGTGGTAAAGCGTGTGCCACGCGAACTCGCGCCAGCCGAGCTCGGAGAGGAAGCGCGAGGCGGAGGTCGCATGGGCGCCGGTGCCGCCGCCGGTTTCGACTCCTGCGTGCCAGACGGTGTGCGGGCTCAGCTCGCCCCATCGCAGGCGCGGCGAGAGCAGCGAGGTCGCTCCCGCGCTGGGTTCGTCGCGGGCCGCGTCGTAGGTGCCGAGGTCGTCGTCGAGGAACTCGCGCAGGCGTGCGCGCGCCGCCGCCTCGCCGGGCTGCCAGCGCTCGCGCAGACCGCCCGCCCAGTCGGGCCGGGTGGGCAGCAGCTCCCAATCGTCGAGGTCGTCGCCGGCGGGCGATGAGCGCAGGCCGGGGACCTCGTCCGGCCGGGGGAGCGGCTCACGCGGGGCGGGCAGGTTGCGTGCCGCGTTCCAGAACGGGGTGAACACCGAGAACGGAGTGCCGCTCCCGGTCTTGACCGTCCACGGCTCGAACAGCACGTTCGCCGCGAACGATTCGACCTCTACGCCGTCGGCGCGCAGACCGTCCTTCAGGTCGGTGTCGACAGCACGCTCGGCTCCGCCGTACCGGCGGTTCCAGTACACGGCTCCGGCACCGATGTCGTCGACGAGCGACCGGACGACGGATGCCGCAGCTCCGCGGCGCAGCACGAGATGCGACCCGCGAGCGCGCAGATCGTCGGCGAGCGATGCGAGCGAGTGGTGCAACCACCATCGTGCTGCGCCGCCGAGCGGGCGGATGCCCGCAGACTCCTCGTCGAGCACGTACAGGCCGACGACGGGCTCCCCGCGGTCGAGGGCGGCGCGCAGCGCGGGGTGGTCGGCCAGGCGCAGGTCGTCGCGGAACCAGACGATCGAAGGCGAGCTCATCCCGTCATCCTGTCGGGCCACTCCGGCGTCAGCGAGCGGTTGACAGCGCGGACGCGCGGGGGCTCAGCCGCCGGGCAGCTTATGCCCGGCCGGCACGGCGACAACGAGGCCGCGCGGGTCGATGCGCGTCTGCACGTGCTTCGCCTCGCCGAACTCGTCGCCGTCGAGCTGCACGGGGTGCGGCTCCTGCGGGGCGAGCGCAACGCCGCGGCCTCGCGAGTAGACGACCGCGTTGTCCTTCGTCCGCAGCGCGAGCACACGGCGTCCGGCCCGGAACTTCCGCAGGAAGCTGTTATCCCACGCGACGCGGCGCCACACGAGCAGCCAGCCCCAGAAGCCCTTCGGCTGCATGATGACGACATCGAGCTGGCCGTCGGTGATCGAAGCCTCGGGAATGAGGGCGATGCCGGCCTGCAGCGACCCGCAGTTCGCGAAGAGCACGCTCTGCACGCGAGCCGCGTGCATGCGGTGCCCGTCGAGCTGGTAGACGACGCGGAACGGCTTGGCGTTGACGAGCGAGCGCGTCGCGCCGTCGACGTATGCGACCCAGCCGACCGACTTCTTCAGCTGCGGGTTGGTGTTGGCGATCATGGCCGCGTCGAGCCCCATGCCGCCCATGACGACGAACGCGTGCTTCTCGACCTCGCCGCTCTCGCGGGTGATCCGCGCCCAGCCGACGTCTATCGCGGTCCGGTCGCCGCTGAAGGCCGCTTCGATCATGGTCTCGGGCTCGGTGAGAGGCAGACCGAGGTTGCGGGCGAGCAGGTTCCCCGTTCCGCTGGGGACGATGGCGAGCGGGATGCCGCTGCCGCTCATCTCTCCCGACACGGCACGCACCGTACCGTCGCCGCCGGCCACGAGCACGACGTTGACGCCCGACTCGAGCGCCTGACGCGTGACGTCGTCGCCGAGGTCGTCGACCGTCGTCTCGTAGAAGAGGGGCTCCTCCCACCCGGCCGCCTCGGCGGCGCGGAGCACCTGCTCGCGCAGAGCGTCGCCGTCGACCTTGATGGGGTTGTAGACGAGGGCCGCCTTGGGATTGGGCTTCTCCGAGCCGCCCGACATCGGCTCCGTCTCGCCCTCGGGGCCGACGCGGCGTGCCTCGCCGGTCTCACCGTCGGTCGTGTCGGGCGCGACGTCCTCGGGCTCGCGGATGACGTCGTCGGGAGCCGCCGCCTGTTCCGGGTCGGGGGTCTGGGAGGTGGGATCGTCGGAGCGCTCCCGCGAGGAGGTGTCGTCGGACTCGGTCGCCATGGCTACACCCTAGGGGTGGCCGCCCGTGGCGGATTGCCCCTTGCGCCGGACGGCCGCGGCGGTACGGGGTGCGCTGATCCGGCTGCGCGGATGCGGGCGACCCTAGACTTGACGCGTGATCGACCTCGCATTGCTCCGTGAACAGCCCGACCTGGTGAAACTCTCGCAGGTGAAGCGCGGGAACTCGTCGGAGAGCGTGGATGACGCCATTGCCGCCGATCGCGAGCGCCGCGAGGCCATCACGACGTTCGAGCGGCTCCGTGCCGAGCAGAACGCCCACGGCAAGAAGGTCGCGCAGGCGCCGAAGGACGAGAAGGCCGCGCTCGTCGCCGAGGCCAAGCAGCTCAGCGAACGGGTCAAGCAGGCCCAGCAGGCCGTCACCGCCGCCGAGGAGGCCGCGGACGCCGCGCTCGCCCGCATCGAGAACATCGTCATCGATGATGTGCCCGCGGGCGGCGAGGCCGACTTCGTCACGCTTCGCACGCACGGTGAGCCGCCGTCGTTCGACTTCGAGCCGCTCGACCACCTCGCCCTCGGCGAGAAGCTCGGCGCCATCGACATGGAGCGCGGCACGAAGGTCGCCGGCAGCCGCTTCTACTTCCTCAGCGGCATCGGCGCGCGCCTCGAGATCGCGCTCATGATGCTCGGCCTCGACCGTGCCCTCGCCGCCGGGTTCACGCCGCTGATCCCGCCGACGCTCGTGCGTCCCGAGGTCATGCGGGGCACCGGATTCCTCGGCGAGCACGCGGCGGAGGTGTACCACCTCGAGGAGGACGACGCCTACCTCGTCGGCACGAGCGAGGTCCCCCTTGCGGGATACCACATGGACGAGATCCTCGACCTCGAGCGCGGCGCCAAGCGCTACGCCGGGTGGTCGACCTGCTACCGGCGCGAGGCGGGCTCGTACGGCAAGGACACGCGCGGCATCATCCGGGTGCACCAGTTCAACAAGCTGGAGATGTTCGTCTACACGACGCCCGCCGACGCGGCGGCCGAGCACCTGCGCCTCGTCGAGATGCAGGAGCGGATGCTGCAGGACCTCGGGCTGTCGTACCGCGTCATCGACGTCGCGGCTGGCGACCTCGGCTCGAGCGCGGCGCGCAAGTACGACATCGAGGCGTGGGTGCCCACGCAGGGCGCGTACCGCGAGCTCACCTCGACCTCGAACTGCACGACGTACCAGGCGCGTCGCCTCGACATCCGTCACCGCCCCGACGGCGGCAAGACCGAGCCGGTGGCGACCCTCAACGGCACGCTCGCCACGACCCGGTGGATCGTCGCTCTTCTCGAGACCCATCAGCGGGAGGACGGCTCGGTCGTGATCCCCGAGGTGCTGCGGCCCTATCTCGGCGGCCTCGAGGTCGCGGAGCCGATCGCATGACCGGCGCCGACGGCGGGATGACGGAAGCGCCCGACGCGCTTCCCGACGAGGGCGGCATCGAGGTCGTCGCGCCGCGCGATGCGGCCGAGATCGTCGAGGACGTCGCCGAGGTGATGCCGGCGGTCGCCGGCGCCTCGCGCCTGATGATCGTGCTCGACATCGACGGCACCGTGCTGCTCGAGGACGAGACGCTCAGTCCCGGCGTGGTGGAGGCGGTCGCCGACGCGCACGCGGCCGGTCACGAGGTGATGCTCGCGACAGGACGCTCGTGGGAGGGGACGCATGGCATCCTCGGCTCGCTCGCGCTGAACCCCGACTACGTCGTGTGCTCGAACGGTGCCGTGATCCTCAAGCGGATCGACGACGACTTCGCCGACGTGCTCGCCTACGAGCGCTTCTTCATCGAGACGTTCGACCCGAGCGAGGTGCTCGGCCTGCTGCGTCAGCACCTGCCGCACGCCCGCTACATGGTCGAGCTGCCCGACGGGCGCCGCCTCTACACCGAGGAGCTCCACGACTGGAACCTGCACGACGCCGACAAGGTCGCTTTCGCCGAGCTGTCGGAGCAGGAGGTGTGCCGCGTCGTCGTGGTCTCTCCTGATGAGACCGACTCCGACTTCGTCGAGCTGGTCGACCGCATCGGCCTGAACAAGGTGTCGTACGCGGTGGGCTGGTCGGCCTGGCTCGACATCGCGCCGCAGGGCGTCGACAAGTCCACGGCGCTCGAGCGGGTGCGCACGTGGCTCGACATCGAGCCGGCCGACGTCCTCGTCATGGGCGACGGCCGCAACGACATCGGGATGTTCCGCTGGGCGCGCGAGCGCGGCGGGCGGGCGATCGCGATGGCGCAGGGCGCGACCGAACTGCTGGCCGAGGCATCCGAGACCACCGTGTCGGTTCAGGAGGGCGGCGTCGCGGCCATCCTCCGCTCGCTCTGACCGGGGCCGCGGGCGGCTAGGATCGAAGCTCAGCGGTTCACGCCGCTGGGAGGGTTGTCCGAGCGGCCGAAGGATCCAGTCTTGAAAACTGGTGGGCAGCAATGTCCCGTGGGTTCGAATCCCACACCCTCCGCCATGCCAGACCAGGCCGCGTTGACAGTATTATTCCGGCGGTGGAATAATACTGTTCATGGGCTTGATCAGCGTGGCTGATGCCGCCTCACAACTCGGCGTCTCGCCGCGGCGTGTCCGCGCGATGCTCGCTTCTCAGGACATCAGCGGCGAGCGCATCGGTACGCAGTGGATGGTGGAATCAGCGAGCCTTCCCTCGTTCGGACGCCGCGCGGGACAGCCTTTCAGTCCACGGGTGGCGTGGGCCTTCATCGCTGTGGCAGAAGGCAAGACTCCGGACTGGGTCTCGCCTTCCGAACTCTCCCGTCTGCGATCGCGATGGCGAAAGTTGCGGGACAGCCCCGACCCGCTGCCGGTCATACGCTCCAGCCTCGCGCGACGGGCGGTTCGGTCGCGGTTGTCCGGCCCCGAGCCCAGCCGAGTGGGTGGTGACCCTCGTGTCATCGCGACGGGGGCGAGCGATCCGCGGGCGGGGATGTCCACGGCCCAGTTCGCAGAAGGGTACGTTCACTCGCTCGATCTTGAAAGCGTCAAGAGGAAGCACCTGCTGCTGCCTGCAGTCGGCCCGGAGAATGTCGTTCTTCGAGCAGTAGATGGTCCAGTGCCTCGCCCTCTGCCCTGGCTCGCCGTCGTGGCCGACCTATCTGAAGGCGGAGCGCGGGAAGCGCAGCAAGCTCTCGTGCTTTTCAGGAAACAGGTGGGCGACGGTTGACATGATCGACTTGCCGACAATGACTGTGGCGCAGGAGCAAGCGTGGCTGACCTTGCTCGACATCTATGAGGAGCTCGCGACGGGTTGGACCATCGTCGGAGGCCAAATGGTGCACCTCTGGTGCGCCGAACGAGGTGTTGCGATGGCGCGACCTACAGACGACGCAGACACTGTCCTCGATGTGCGGTCGGAGCCGGAAATCCTTCGCGTCTTCACCGCCGCGTTGAGCCGACGCGGTTTCGAAGCAGAGACAACCGGTTCAGGAGTTCAGCACCGGTGGCGCAAGGGTGCAGCGGCTGTCGACGTGCTCATCCCTCGGCATCTCGGGCCGGTTGCGGCAAACAGAACTGGCGTTGGTGGCGGCCGGACGATCGAAACGCCTGGCGCACAGAAGGCCGTAAATCGAACAGAAACGGTGCAGGTGCGAATCGGAGACCGTGTGGGAAGCGCGCCGCGGCCGTCTCTTCTCGGCGCCTTGATCGCGAAGGCGGCCGCCTACACCGTCCCGCTCGACCGGAACCGCGCCCGACATCTCGGCGACTTCGCTCTCCTCGCGACGCTGCTGGGACCGGATGACGTTGACGGCCACCCCGGGTTGGACAAGCGCGAGCTCGAGCTGATGATGAACGCTATCGGGCATGCGCGCGCCGACCCGCGAACCTGGCGACATGTGGAGGCCGGATCGGCGGGGCTGGACAGGCTGTCGCTCGTTGTCGACACGGCGAGACGAACGCGTGAATTGAGCGGGACGCGGCCGCCGCCGGATTCCCCCTCGCGTGAGAGCTGGGGCTCTGCCCGCGGATAGCCCCGTTCGGCCGGGCACGGCGACGTACCCAGCCGAACAGCTGACGGTCACGGAAGCTGGAAGTAGACCTCGTCGGCGAGGATTCCCGGCGTCACGCGGATGAGGCCATCGAGCGAGGACGGTACGAGGTACACCTGCTTGCCGGTGTCTGAGGCGCCTGCCAGCAAGCTCGCCGTGCCGAAGGTGGGCTCGACACCGGAGACGAAGTTGTCCCAGGTCGAGATGACGGTGCCGTCCGCCGCGACGTACTCGACCTGGACAAGTGCAGAACTACCGTCGCCGCTCCCCTTGTAGGTGGCTGTCATGTCGAGGATGACGTACTGGGTGCCCTCGCCGGGTTCCGTGTTGAACGAGTTCCCGGCCATCACAGCGTCGTTTCCGTTGCGCTCGAACGAGTTGAGGATCACGTCCCAGTCGTTGTTGCTGATCGAGGCGCTGAACGGCAGGGGGTCCTCGCGCGTGCCGGTAGGGGCGTCGCTCGTGGCCTCGTCGGCCGTTTCGTCCTGCGGCGCGGCACCTGCCGGGGCCTCGTTCACGGTCGTGCTTCCGCCCGTCGCCTCATCGACAGCGTCCGAGAGCGCGGTGGCGACGACGAAGGTGAAGACGAGGAAGCCGACGATGGTTCCCACGACCGAGACGATGATCGCCGTCAGCGCCTGCCACTTGACGCGGCCCGACAGGCAGACGGCGACGATGCCCAGGATGAAGCCGGCCGGCAGGAGGATCCAGCCCAGGATCAGTGCAGCGGGCACGCACGCGAAGATGAATCCGACGGCGGAGATCGCGAGCGCGACGATGCCGACGATGTTGCGCTGCTTCGTCGGCATCACCCCCGCGGGCTGAGGCGGGTAGTAAGGGGCGGGCTGCGCTTCGGGCGCGCCGAAGGGCGGCGGAGTGGTGGTCATGCGGATCTCCAGATTGAACGGTGTGATGCCACGCAGACACGACGAGCGTCGTCAGGTGGCGCCCCCAGAGCAGCCACGTCGAGCGGGCACCTCAAGCTAGTCCTCCGCTCGCGCTGCTCTGGACGCGCGAGTCGCTGGCGGCCGCCTCCGACGCGACGATCCGGTGCTGCCGACGCCCGGAAACGCGGGCGAAACCACGACCGGCGTCGGGCGAAGGATCTGCCGTCCGTGGCACGTGCCCCGCGCATTACGGCCCGAAGTTCATCCAAACGGATGAAGGCTCCCGTCCGCGTCTCGCTCCGCGGGCTAGAGCAGCCCGCGAGCGGCGAGTTCGGCGCGCAGCGCGGGCACGATGTGCTCCGCGTACGCGACCGTCAGGTGCGTGCGGTCGTACCGCGTCGGGATGTCGCCCGCGAAAGCGGGGCACACGAGCTCCCAGCAGGTGAAGGGCAGTGAGCTCACCGCGTGGTTGCCGGATGCGGCCGCCACCTGCTCGGCCGCCGACTCCATCTGGCCCCACGTGCTCGAGACGCCGGCCGCGCATCCGTACGGCGAGGCGGCGGGGGAGTAACAGCGCCCGAGATCGGCGCCCTCCGGCGGCGGCGCGAGGTGCACGATGCGGCCCGGCATCCCGTAGGTGTCGGCTTCGGCCTCCTGGGCGGCGAGCAGCGCATCGGCCGAGAGGTCGGCGCCGTCGGGGGTGTGGCCGAGCGTGTACGCGTTCGACATCACGACGAGGGTGGGCGCGTCGGCGAGGATCATGGCGCGGACATCGGCCTTGCGCTGCGGGCATGCCGTCATGACGCCGGCGCCGTCGTTCTGCACCGCGACGTCGGTGAAACGGCATCCGTAGAGGCCGACGGTCGTCACGCGGATGCCGCCGTCGCTGTCGTCGGCGAGCTTGCGGAACGCCGGGGCGTAGGCCATCGCGGTCGAATCGCCGACGAGATAGACGTGGACCGGGGCGTCGGAGCTGCCCGTGGAGCAGCCCGCGGCGGTCGGCGACACCTCGGGCGAGAAGCAGTCGCGAGCCGGGTTGCTCGCCGACGACCGGGTCATGACCTCGTCGAGCGAGGGATGCAGCTGGGGCCACTCGGTCGCGGTCGCGGCCGAGGCGAGCTCGGCCTGCAGGGCGGCGATCGGGTCGCCGGGGTCCGCGTCCGCCGCGTCGCTCGCGGCGTCGGCGGCGCCCGCGGGCGGGAAGGCGACGAGCGATGCCGTGAGGCCGCCGAAGACGTTCTGGACGACGAGCACGACGGCCAGGGCGGCGATGCCGAGCCCGGATGCCGCGAGCAGCGCCGGCGGGCCGAAGCGGGCGCGCCACGCGGCCCAGGGCGCGGAAGCGGGCACCGGCTCGGGCGCAGCGGCGGGGGCGGGTTCGGGGCTTGCGATGGCGCGCGGCGCTGGAACCTCCGGAACGCCCGGGCCGTCGCCGAGGTCCGCGCGGCTCAGCTCAGGAGCGCCGCTCGACGCGCTCGTGGACGTGGCCGAGGGCGCCCCGGGGTAGTACCGCGTCCCGGGAGTCCAGCCCGCGGGGCGGGTGCTGAGCGCGCGTGGAGCCGGTGCTGGAGCGGCATCCCGAACCGGCGCGGCATCCCGAACCGTCGTGGCATCCCGAACCGGCGCCGCAGGGCGGACCGCAGTGGGCACCAGCGCGGCGGCGGCATCCTCGGGCGGCGCCTCGGCCGATTCGCCGCCGACCGGCCGGCCGTACGGCGCGAACCGGAACGGTCGCTCGACCAGGTGGTACGAGGCGACCGCGAGGACGACCGTGACCGCGAGCACGAGCGTCGTCGTGGCATCGCGGGCGGGCAGCAGCACGGCGGCGAACACGATGACCGGGAAGTGCCAGAGGTACAGCGAGTACGACACGTCGCCCGCGAAGACGCTCACCGGGTTCGTCAGCGGGAAGAGGTGCCGATGCCGCGGGTCGCCCGGCACGCCGCCGGCGAGCACGAGCGCCGTCGCGGCGACGGGAAGGGCGGCCCACGGAGCCGGGAATCCGCCCGCCGCGGGATCGATGACGGCGAAGGCCACGATGAGGCCCCCGACACCGATCCAGGACACGAGTCCGCCGACGACGGGCGGAATGCGGCGCAGCAGCGGCACCGCCGCGGCGATGAGCGCCCCGGCCGCCAGCTCCCACGCGCGGGTGAAGGTGGAGAAGTAGGCTGGGACGGCGGCATCCGCGCTCTGCAGCAGCGCCCACGCGAACGAGGCGGTGACGACGACCGCTGCGAGCACGGCCACGGCCCCGGTCGCCGCGGCGCCGCGACGACGGGCGGCGGGCAGGAGCGAGACGGCCAGCAGGAGCAGCAGCGGCCAGGCGAGGTAGAACTGCTCCTCGACGGCGAGCGACCAGAAGTGCTGAAGCGGCGAGACCGCGTCGTCGGCGTGGAAGTAATCGGTGCCGACCGCGGTGAATCGCCAGTTCGCGGCGAACCCCGCCGACCACAGGGCGTCGAGGAGCGTCTGCTCGGCGCGCGGGCGATTGAAGACGACGAAGGCGCTCGCCGCTGTGGCGATGAGTACGACGACCGCGAGGGGCAGGATGCGGCGGGCGCGCCGACCGGCGAAGGCGGCGAGGCGGATGCCGCCCGTCAGCTGCGCCTCGCGCAGCAGCGCGCCGGTGATGAGGAAGCCGGAGACGACGAAGAACACGTCGACCCCGACGAATCCGCCACGTGGCCAGCCGACCGCGTGCGCGCCGATGACCGCGAGGACGGCGAGGGCCCGGAGGCCCTGGATGTCGCGTCGCGGCGTCGGGTGGGAGAGCGTGGGGCTGTTCACATGGCGTCCGGAAGGGCGTCCCCGAGTGTAGTGGGAGCGATCTCATAGCGCATCGACGTCCCAGCGCAACCCCTGTGCGCAAGATGCAGGAAATCGAGTTCGGTGGTGCTATGACAGCTCTTCCTCGAGCACCTCTCGCCCGCGTCGCCGGAATGCTGCTCCGCGGGTTCTTCGGCGCTCTGCAGGTTCTGCGTCGACCGCGCCCGATTCACGTGCGCGGCACGATGCTGACGGGCACCGTCCGCTGGGTCGGGCCCGAACGCCGGTCGGGCATCTCGTGGATCGACGAGCCACCGCAGTCGGGTGAGGCGAGGGTCGTCGCCCGACTGTCGCGTTCCGTGGGGCTGCCGGACACCCTGCCCGACATCTTCGGGCTCGCTCTGCGCCTCTCGGGCGAATCCGCATCACCGGAGGTCGACGCCGGCGACATCGAGTTCGCCTCGACAGGACGGGGCGTGCCGCTGCGCTACGCGCTGCTGCCCCTGCGCAGGCCCGAGCGCGCACGCTTCGGCATCCTGCTGCCCTACCGCGGTCGTCGCGGTCCGGTGCTGCTCGCGGCGACGACCGTGGACGGCAGCCCGGATGCCGCGGACTGGCGGCTCGTCCTCTCGTTCGCCTCACCGCTGGGCCCGTGGCGTCCGTTCGCGCTCGTGCGTCTGACCCGCGCCGCATGGCCGGGTGAGCAGCCCCGATTCGACGCCGGACGGCGGGTGCTGCCCGGCGCGCGGGTCTACCCCTGGGTGCGCGCGCTGCGCCAGCCGTCCTACGACCGTGTGCAGCGGCGCGGGCTGCCCGCCGACGACGCGCCTTCCACACCGGAAGCGCCGGCGCAACCGGCGTGCGCTGTGGCAGCGGGCGCGATGGACTGAATCGGTGCAGCCCGACGAGATCGCCCGTGTCGCCCGAGAGTCCTTCGGCATCGAGGAGCTGCGCCCGCAGCAGCTCGATGCCATCGAGGCGGCGGTCGCCGGGCGAGACGTGCTGGTCGTCTGGGCGACGGGTGCGGGCAAGTCGGCCGTCTACCAGGTCGCTGCGGCTCTCCGGCCCGGCCTGACCGCGATCGTCGCGCCCCTCATCGCGCTGCAGGAGGACCAGCTCGCGCGCATCGAGGAGGCGCCCGATGCGCCCGACGGCGTCGCCCTGAACTCGAGCCGGGGCGTGCGCGCCCAGCGCGAGGCCTGGGAGGCGATCCGGTCGGGAGAGGCCTCGTACGTCCTGCTCGCGCCCGAACAGCTCGCGAAGGATGACGTCGTCGCCGAGCTCGCCAAGGCCGGGGTCTCGCTGCTGGTCGTGGACGAGGCGCACTGCATCGCAGCCTGGGGACACGACTTCCGCCCGGACTACCTGATGCTCGGCGAGGTCTCCGAGCGTCTGGGGCGACCGCCGATCCTCGCGATGACGGCGACGGCCACCAGCCCCGTCCGCACCGAGATCATCGAGCGGCTCGGCATGGACGACCCGGCCATCCTCGTGGGCGACGTCGACCGGCCGAACATCGAGCTGAACGTCCGCCGTCACTCCGAGAAGTCGGGCAAGCGCGACGCCGTGATCGACGAGGTAGTGGAGCTGCCCAAGCCGGGGCTGCTGTACACCGCCACCCGGCGCGGCACCGAGGAGTACGCCGAGGCGCTGCAGGAACGAGGGATCAACGCCGTCGCGTACCACGCCGGCCTGTCGGCGAAGGAGCGGCACGGGGTGCACGAGGCGTTCCACGACGGCGAGGTCGAGGTCGTGGTCGCCACCTCCGCGTTCGGGATGGGGATCGATAAGGCCGACGTGCGCTTCGTCGTCCACGCCGACATCCCCGACTCCATCGACGCCTACTACCAGGAGCTCGGTCGCGCCGGCCGCGACGGCGAGCCCGCGACGGCGACGCTTCACTATCGGCCCGAAGACCTGTCGCTGCGACGTTTCTTCGCGGCGTCGGCACCGAAGCGGGGCGAGCTCAAGCGACTCGTCGACGCCATCGCCGGCGCGACGCGGTCGCGCGCCGAGATCGCCGCGGCCGGCGGGCTGTCGACCCGTCGCGTGACCGCGCTGCTGACGGTTCTCGTCGATGCGGGCGCGATGCGGACGAGTCGCGCCGGGGTCGCGCTGCGGCGGGGGATGACCGTGGAGCGCGCCGTCGACGCTGCGTTGGAGAGGTCGGCCGAGCGGGAACGCATCGACGCCTCCCGTATCGAGATGCTCCGCAGCTATGCCGAGACCCGTCGGTGCCGGCGGGCGACGCTGCTCGGATACTTCGGGCAGGACTACGTCGAGCCGTGCGAGAACTGCGACACGTGCGCGGCATCCGCGAACGACCGAGCGGCGCGCGAGGAAACCTCGGAGGAACGGGGTGGTCACGCCGACGGTCCCTTCCGCGTCGACGACGTCGTGCGCCACCACGAGTGGGGTGAGGGAACCGTGATGGCCGTCGAGGACGACCGTGTCACCGTGTTCTTCGAATCGCAGGGGTACAAGGTGCTCGCCACGGAGCTCGTCGCCGAGCGCGGTCTGCTCGAACCCGCCTGACCGCCGGTCGCGACTCGCCCCTGGGAGCGGTTACCAGTCTCGTCCCGTTCCGGCCGGTTGCCCGCTCGCGGCTGGTTAGCGTGCAGGTGAGCACGGCGACATGTCGGGCGGTGGCGGCTGAATGGGGGGCGTCACCGCCTCGCATGTCCGGGGCGCTCACGGACTTTCCAGACATCCGTCCCTATGATGAGTCGGTCACCGGGAGTGCCTGCGCGACGCGAAGAGCGCGCACCCGAACGCACTCCTCGCCGGCTCGTCGAGAGGACACCCGTGAGCGCACGTTCCGATGCGAAGGCGTCGCGGCGCCGTCGTCGTCCCGTCGCCCGGCACGGCCAGCTGCGGTCGCCGAACCCGCTGACCCAGATCCTGGCGGTGCTCGGCGTCATGGTCGCCGTCGTGGTCGTGAGCGGTGTCGCCGTCGGCGGCTTCTACGTGTGGAACGCCACGCAGGTCGTGGCCGATGCCGGCGTCTCGATCGGCGACGACGACTCGCAGCTCCCCCCGACGATCGGCGAGATCGAGGGCGGCGTGAACATGCTCGTGGTCGGCACCGACTCGTGCGAGGGCGCGAACGCCGAGCTCTCGTCCGCCTGCCAGGCGAAGGACACCGACGGTGAGCGCAACGATGTGACGATGCTCGTGCACATCAGCGACGAGCCGCGGCGCGTGACGGTCATCTCGTTCCCGCGCGACATGATCGTCCCCATCCCCGCCTGCACCGGTGAGGACGGCACCCAGTACTCGGCGATGAGTGCGCAGATGCTCAACGTCTCGTACATGTACGGCGGTCTCGCGTGCTCCGTCAGCACGATCGAAGAGCTGACCGGGATCGACATCCAATTCGCCGCCGCGACCCGCTGGACCGGCGTCATCAACATGTCCGACGCGATCGGCGGCGTCGACGTCTGCGTGTCGGATGACGTCAACGACTCTCACACGGGGCTGAGCCTGACTAAGGGCAACCACACCCTCCAGGGCACGGAAGCGCTGCAGTTCCTCCGCACGCGGTACGCGATCGGCGACGGATCCGACCTCGGCCGGATCTCGAACCAGCAGCAGTTCATGAGCTCGATGGTGCGCAAGCTGCAGTCCGACGGGGTGCTCGGAAACCCCACGGCGCTGCTCAATCTCGCCACCACCGCCGTCGACCAGGTCGCCAGCGGGCAGATCAAGCTGAGCTCGTCGCTGTCGAGCCCGCAGCGGATGGTACAGATCGCCCTCGCCATGCGCAGCGTGCCCTACGAGGACATCGTGTTCGTGCAGTACCCCACGGCCTACGTCAACGGCGGATCACGTGTGCAGCCGGTCGAGAGCGCCGCCAAGGTGCTGTTCGACGCGCTCGCCGCGAACCAGCCGGTGCAGCTGAGCGGGTCGACGAGTGACGGCTACGGCACCGAGGTCGTCGGCGAGGCGGCTCCTCCCACGCCCGCTCCGACCGATTCCACAGCGCCCGCCGACCCGGCGGCGACGCCGGACGCGCCCGCGACGGACGCGCCCGAGGCGGGCGGACCGGTCGTGCTGCCGGAGTCGGTCACGGGCCAGACGGCGGCGCAGGTCACCTGTACCGTCAGCTCCCGGTGAGCCGGGGTGCTCTCCGGCCCTCGATTCGGAGCCTGAGGCAGTCCGGGCTATGATTGCCGGGTGCATCCGCGCCGTCTCGCGTCGGATGCCGTGGAGACGTCGCATAGTCAGGCCTAGTGCACCACCCTGCTAAGGTGGAGTCCCCGTAAGGGGACCGAGGGTTCAAATCCCTCCGTCTCCGCCACGAAAGAAGCCCCGGTCCGCCGGGGCTTCTTCGCGTCGGCTGTATCTCCAGGCGAGGTCTCCTGGCTCCCCGGCCCCGGCCCCGGCCCCGGCCCGGGCGCGCCCTGGGAAGATGGGGGCATGACTGCTCGACGTACGCTCCTGGTCGGATCCGGCAAGGTCGCCACTCGCCTCGGCGAGAGTCTCGTCGATGCGGGGCAGGAGGTCGTCGCGATCCGGCGGAGCGCCGGCGGCATCCGGCCCGCGTTCACGCCGATCGTCGCCGATCTGGCAGCGCCCCTCGACACGACGTTGCCCGCGGTCGACGCGATGGTCGTCACGCTTCCGCCGGGGGATGACCCCGGCTTCTACCGCGCCGCGCTGGAGCGGATCGCTCGCGCGCTGCCGAAACCGCCCGAGCGCTCCGTCTTCGTGTCGTCGACGCGGGTCTTCGAGGGGTGTGATCCGGAGCGTCCCCTCGACGAGGACGACGAGCCCCGGCCGACGAGCACGCGCGGCGAACAGCTCGTCGACGGCGAGCATGCGGCCCGCGAGATGTTCGACGCGATCGTCGTGCGGCCCGCCGGGATCTACGGCCCCGGACGTGAGCGGCTGATCCGGCAGGTGCTTGCGGGTGAGCCGGTCGACTACGAGCGTCGCACCAACCGCATCCACGAGGTCGACCTCGTGCGCGCGATCGCGCAGCTGCTCGACGCGGACGCGCCGCCCGCGCTTCTGCACGGCGTCGATCGGCGACCCGCGACCCTCGGCGAGGTGGTCGAGTTCATCGCGGATCGCCTCGGGGTCGACGCTCCGCCGCGCACGGAGGTCGACCCCGACGCCGACCGCGGCAAGGTGCTCGACGGCTCGCGCCTCGCGGCGATGCTCGACTTGACGTTCCCGACGTTCGTCGAGGGTTACGGTCGCATGATCGCCGATCGAGGCTGATCGCCGAACCCGGAAGCGGCGATACAGTCGTCGGATCGGTGATGCTGGTGTCGCCTGCAGCGGGCGCCGAGGCCACATCAGCCCCGCCAGTCCGACGAATGTATCGGCTCAGGCGCGGGGCCGCAGCAGGCCGACGAGCAGCAGGCGCATCGCGGCGACGGGGTCGGTGTCGTCGGTCAGCCAGCGGATCTGGATGCCCTCCCACCCGCTGATCACGAGGTCGGCCAGGGCTCGAGGGTCGTCGTCCGCATCGAGTCGGCCGCGGGCGCGATCGTCGGCGATGGCCGCGGCGTACGTCTCGGTGACCGCGCGGTAGCGCTCGAGCAGCCACGCGTGCGCCTCGTGCTCGGGGTGCGTCGCCTCGGCCGACACGATCGAGAACATGCGCACGAGCTCGCGCCGGGCGAGGTTGCGCTCGACGATCGCCAGCACGCTCGGGATGAACCCGTCGCGGGCTGCGCGCGCGGGGAAGTCGGTGTCGGCGGCATCCTCCTGCTCGAGGACGGCCGCCAGCAGCGAGACCTTCGTGGGGAAGTGGTGCATCACGGTGGTCAGGCTCAGATCGAGCTGCTTGGCGATCTGCCGGAGCGACCCGCCGCGGTAGCCGTGGGTGCCGAACACGACGGTCGCCGACGCCACGATCTCCGCACGCCGGGCCGCGCTCTTCGCGTACGGCCCGCGGGGGTGAGGGGCGTCGGGTGGCATGACCCGAGCGTAGAACACATCAATCCCGTGCATCTGCACGTGTTTCGGTCTACGCTGATCGCATGGCTACGGATGACACGACCTACCGCTGGGTGAAGGACGGGGCGCTCGGCCCGGGACGGATGCGCTACGGCGCCGACTACAACCCCGAGCAGTGGCCGCGCGAGGTGTGGGACGAGGACGTCCGGCTCATGCGCGAGGCCGGCGTCAACATCGTCTCGCTCGGCATCTTCTCCTGGGCGCTGCTCGAGCCGCGCCCGGGCGAGTGGGACTTCGGCTGGCTCGACGAGATCATCGATCTGCTGCACGCCAACGGCATCGACGTCGACCTCGCCACGGCGACCGCGTCCCCGCCGCCGTGGCTCGCGAAGCGGCATCCCGAGATCCTGCCGCAGACGATCGACGGAACGACCCTCTGGCCGGGGTCGCGTCAGCACTGGCGGCCGACGTCGCCGGTCTTCCGCGAGTACGCGCTGCGGCTGACGCGTGCGCTCGCCGAGCGCTACGCCGATCACCCTGCTCTCGTCGCCTGGCACATCTCGAACGAGCTCGGCTGCCACAACCTCTACGACTTCTCGGATGACGCCGCCCGGGCCTTCCGGGTGTGGCTGCAGGCGCGCTACACGACCCTCGACGCGCTCAACGAGGCCTGGGGCACGGCGTTCTGGTCGCAGCACTACGAGGAGTGGGACGAGATCCTGCCCCCGCGTGCCGCTCCGACGCAGCGCAACCCCGGACAGCAGCTCGACTTCGAGCGCTTCTCGTCGGATGCCGTGCGCGACCACCTGCGCGCCGAGAACGCGGTGCTCGCCGAGGTGACGCCCGGCATCCCGCGCACGACGAACTTCATGGTCGCCCAGAACGTCCGCGACATCGACTACCCCTCGTGGGTCGGCGACGTCGACTTCGTGTCGAACGACCACTACCTGCGCCCGGGCGAGCTCGGGCGCGACGACCTGTCGTTCTGGTCGAACCTCACGGGCAACATCGCCGGCGGCCGGCCGTGGTTCCTCATGGAGCACGCGCCGAGCGCGGTGAACTGGCGCGCCGTGAATCCGCCCAAGCGGCCCGGCGAGCTGGTCCGCGACGCCCTGACCCACGTCGGGCACGGGGCGGACGCGGTCTGCTACTTCCAGTGGCGGCAGTCCCGCGCCGGGGGTGAGCGCTACCACTCCGGCATGGTCCCGCACGCCGGCGCCGAGAGTCGGGTGTTCCGCGATGTGGTCGACCTCGGCTCGCAGCTGCGCGACCTGGCGCCGGTCACCGGCAGCCGGCGCGAGCGGGCGCGCGTGGCGCTCGTGTTCGACTACGAGTCGTGGTGGGTCAGCGGACGCGACTCGCACCCCTCCGAGTCGCCCGCCTACGACGACGAGACGCTGCTGTGGTACCGAGCGCTCCTCGACCTCGGCGTGCGCGTCGACGTCGTGCCCGTCGCGGCCGACCTCGGTGACTACGAGGTGGTCGTCGCGCCGATGCTCCACGTCGTGCCGGCGGCGCTGCGCGAGCGCCTGACCGCCTTCGTCGCCGGTGGCGGGCACCTCGTGACGACGTACTTCTCGGGCGTGGTCGACGAGAACGACCGGGTGTGGCTCGGCGGTTACCCGGGCGCGCTGCGCGAGCTGCTCGGCATCACGATCGAGGAGTTCGTGCCGATGCTGCCGGGGGAGACGGCATCCCTCGCCTCCGGCACGGTCGTCCGCGACTGGAGCGAGCGCATCGCGCGCGTCGAACCGGATGTCGAGGTGCTCGACACCTACGCCGGAGGCGACCTCGATGGCGCCCCGGCCGTCACCCGACGCCGAAGCGGCCACGACAGCGGCGGCAGCGCGACGTACGTCTCCGCCGCGATCGGACGCGCGGGCGCCGCCGATGTCATCCGACGTCTGGCCGATGACATCCCGGCGCTCGCGGCAGACCCCCTCGCGGCCGACGGCGACGTCGACGTGATCATCCGCCGCCACGAGGGTGGGCGCTTCGTGTTCCTCGCGAACCGCACCGACGCCGAGGTGGTGGTGGCCGCGGCGGGCGACCTGCTCGCGGGTGCCGCCGAGCGAGGTTCCGCGGATGCCGTCGCGATCGCCCCGCGCGGTGTCGCGGTGCTCGCGCAGGAGGGCTGAGCCGCGCGACAATGACCGCATGACCGACACGGACGGCACGCTGGCGTGGCTTCTGGACACCGACCCGTCGCTGCGCTGGCAGGTGGAGCGTGATCTCGCCGACGCTCCGCCGTCCGTGTGGCAGGCCACGCGGGCTCGCGTCGCGACAGAGGGCAACGGCGCACGCCTCCTGCGGGAGCAGGGCGACGACGGTCAGTGGGAGGGTGGCGCGTACTTCCCGGCGGGGTTCTTCGACAGCGCGGAGGCCCGCGCGCCGGGACAGCCCTGGACGGCGACCACCTGGACCCTGAAGGATCTGCGGGAGTGGGGTCTGGATGCCGCCGTCCTCGGCGACACCGCGGAACGGCTGCGACGCAACAGCCGGTGGGAGTACGACGACCTGCCGTACTGGGACGGCGAGATCGACGTCTGCATCAATTCCTTCACGCTCGCGACGGGCGCCTGGCTCGGCGTCGACATGAGCGGCTTGGCGCAGTGGTTCCGCGAGCATCAGCTGGCCGACGGCGGGTGGAACTGCGAGGCGGAGGAGGGGCGATCGGTGCGCGGGTCATTCCACTCGACTCTCAACGCACTGCGCGGCATGCTCGCCTGGGAGCAGATCACGGGCGACCGGGCCCTCCGCGAGAGCCGGCACCGCGGGGAGGAGTACCTGCTGTCGCGGCGGCTGGCCTTCCGCGCCTCGACCGGCGAGCCCGTCGGCGACTTCGTGACGGAGTTCGTCTACCCCAACCGCCACCGCTACAGCGCGCTCGCCGCCCTCGATCATTTCCGCGCGGTCGCGCTTCTCGAAACCGCCGCACCCGACCCGCGGCTGGCGGAGGCGATCGACATGGTCCGGAACGCTCGCGCCGCCGACGGGACATGGCATCAGGGCGAGCCGCTGGCGGGACGCGTCTGGTTCGACATCGATGTCGCCGCGGGCGAGCCGTCGCCCTGGCTGACCATGATCGCCCTGCGCGTGCTGCGGTGGTGGGACGCCGCTGTTCCGGCCTGACGCCGCGCTGTCAACAGCCTGTCGCCCACCGCGGGGCGTCGCCGACGATGGCGGCAGACGAAAGGACTCGCCATGACGACAGACATGCCCGCTTCCGATGCCCCGCTCCGGGTCGTCGCCCTCAACTGCACGCTGAAGCCCGCGCCTGCGGAGTCGAGCACGCAGCTCATGCTGCAGCAGGTGCTCGACGCCCTCGCCGAGCACGGCGCCTCGGGCACGCAGGTGCGCATCGCCGACCTGAACATCGCGCCGGGCGTCGAGACCGACATGGGGGACGGAGACGAGTGGCCCTCCGTTCGAGAGCAGATCCTCGCCGCCGACATCCTCGTCGTCGGGACGCCCATCTGGATGGGACACGCCTCGAGCCTCGCGCAGCGCGTGCTCGAGCGCCTCGACGCCGAACTCTCCGAGACGGACGACGCCGGTCGGCCGATCCTCTTCGACCGCGTCGCCGTGGTGGCCGTGGTCGGCAACGAGGACGGCGCGCACAAGGCCACCGCCGACCTCTTCCAGGGGCTGAACGACGTCGGGTTCACGATCCCCGCACAGGGCGGCACGTATTGGAACGGCGAGGCGATGCAGACCGTCGACTTCAAGGATCTGGAGAAGACCCCCGACCCGGTCGCCTCGACGACCGCCACTCTCGCACGCAATGCGGCGCATCTCGCGCGCGTGCTGCGCGCCGCCCGCTACCCGGCGGAGTGAGCCCGGGTCAGCCCCAGCCGCCCAGGTAGGCGGCGAGATCGGGCTCGTCGGTGACGACGCGGCTCGCACGCGTCGTCACCGACGCGGTCGGGAAGAGATCCCCACGGCGCCAGCGGTCGCTCCGCGCGCGGGCGCGCACCGAGATGACCCGCAGGAGGGGCTCGCTGTCGGGGGAGCACAGGGTCAGCTCGCCGAGGCCTTCGCCGTCGACGCGAGCCAGTGCGGCGGTGAGGACGTCGTCGTCGGCGTCGATGCGGACCGGGCGGAGCAGCTCGATGATGATCCGGACGCGATCGAACGCGGGATCCGGCTCGGATTCCTCCGGAAGCACGGCGGCGCGCCCCGCAGCCGGCCCCAGAGCCGCGAGCACGCTGTCGATGGCGAGGAACCGCTGCCCGTCGCTCGCGCGCGGCGGCGCGGTGATCGCGATGTCGGGGTGGGTGGGCCGCAGGCCCCGGCCGGCGGAACCGGCGACGGGAATGAGGTCGCTGAGCCGGATGGTCTCCGCGTTGCGGCGCGCCACCGCGCCTTCATCGCGTCCGGCGGCATCCGGTCCGTCGTGCCACGCCACGGCTGCGGGCACGTGGGCGAGCAGCGCGCCGCGCAGCCACGCGCGATAGGTCCATTCCCAGTCCTCCCCGCCATACGACGTGAACGACTCGTCGAAGCCTCCCGTCGCGTCGAACAGCACCCGCGAGCACGCGATGACAGCCCCGATGACGTGGCGATAGCTGCGGTCGTCAGCGCGGAGCAGGTTCGCGGTTCGGCGATACTCCGCCGCGAGCCATTCCGGCTCGGGCAGGGCCGTGTGCGCCGCCTCTTCGGCGAGCCGGGCGGCGTCGACGCCGCGCAGGTCTGCGTGCCGGCGCCGCCCGACCGTGACGCAGTCCGGCGCGAGTGCGGGCAGCCGGGTCAGCTCGCGGATGAAGGCGGGCTCGGGGGCCGTATCGGCATCGAGGAACACGAGGACATCTCCGCGAGCCGCCGCGGCACCGAGGTTGCGGACGGCCGCGAGCCGGAAGCCCCGGTCCTCGTGGCGGACGAGCTCGACCCCGTCCGGAACGGAGGGCGGCTCGGGCGAGCCATCGTCCGCGACGATGATCTGCAGCCGGTCGGCCGGGTGATCCTGCGACCGCAGCGCGGCGAGCGTCCGAGCGAGCTGTTCGGGCTGGCGGTAGTGGGCGACGATCACCGAGACGGTCGGCGGCTGTTCGGGCCATCGGCCGTCGAGAAGGTCCCACCGGTTGCCGGGTAGGGCTTCGCCGGGCAGTGGGCCCGAGCTCATCGCGACATCCCGCGCCACCAGTTCAGGTACGACCCAGCGACGTCGGCCAGGTCGGGACGCAGGGGATGCCCGGGGGCCAGACGAGTCGAGGCCGGGTTCTCCCACGCCTCCGCGAGGCGGCCGGTCAGCTCCGCCGGGTCGAAGAGAACCGTCGTCCCGGGGCGCAGGCCGTCCATCTCGTCGCTGTAGCGCGACCGGACGACGAGCGGACGACGTCCGGCTTCGATCCAGTCGAGCATCGATCGCGAAGCCGACACGTGCTCGTGCGCGGCGACCGGGATGCCGGGCTCGCGCAGCCGCCGGGCGAACTCGGCGTCGTCGAGGAATCCGGTGATCTCGAAGCGGCCGCCGAGGTCGGCGGCCAAGCGTTCGAGCGTCGCGACGTCGCCCTCGTGGCCCGGCGAGGCGGCACCCAGAGCGCGGACGACCGCTTCGCCGACCGGTCGGCCCGACGCACGCAGCGCGTTCACTGCCGTGGTGGCGGCGCGCAGGGCCGGCTCGTGCCCCTTTCCGGGGTACACGAACCCCGCGATGAGCACGATGAGGTCGGCGGAGGCGCCGGGTCGGTCCGGGGCGTCGGCGGGACCCGGCTCAGGAGCGCGAGCGAGCCGGGTTCCGAGCGGGATCACCTCGGGCCGCAGGTCGTCGCCGAGGTGCTCCGACACGAGCAGCCGCTCGTGCTCGCTGTTGACGGCCACGGCGTCGGCGGCGGCGAAGAAACGGCGATAGGCGGCGACCCGGCGGTCGTACTTCGTGCCGTCTGACGGCTGCGGCAGATCGTGCAGTGTCAGGGTCAGCCGGCAGGCGCGCGAGAGCGTTTCGACCGCGTCGGCGGCATCCTCCAGGCTCGCTCCGAGCAGGCGGTCGGTCGCGTGCAGATGCACGGGCTCGTCGGGAGCGACCGCTGTCAGCACGGCGCTGAGGTCGGTCACGGCGGCGGCGCGCACGGCCGGGTCGAGACGGTGCGCGGCGGCGGCGACGTCGGAGCCGTAGTCGGTCACTCCGTGTCCGGCAGGACCCCAGACGAGGCACAGGGGAGGGGTGTCGACGGGCATCCGGTCATCGTTACCGGTCGCCTGTGGTTCGCGCAAGTGCGAGGCGCCGGGCGTCCCGCTCGGCTAGCGTCCGACTCGGATCGCCCCCGTTTCGGCGGTTTCAGCAAGGAGGACCGTGACCATCGTCACCGCCAGTGCGCCCCTGGACGAGATGTCCGGTGCGCCCGACGTGCGCGTCGTCGCGGTGCCCGCCGGGCATCCCTACGTGCAGCGTGTCACGCACGCCGCGGGCATCGAGCTTCTGCCCGACCCGCCGGTGGCTGGCGCGGCCGAAGGCGTGTGGTGGCCCCCCGTCGCCCTCGACCCCGACTGGATTCTTCAGCACGCCGATCGTGCCGACATCCTGCACGTGCACTTCGGCACCGAGTCTTTCCCCGCGGGCCATCTGACGGCGTGCATCGACGCGGCCCATGCCGCCGGTTGGGCGGTCGTCTTCACCGTCCACGATCTGACTCACCCCCAGCTCGCGGACCAGGGTCCGTACGCCGCCCAGCTCGACGAGCTCATTCCGCGCGTCGACGCTCTCGTGACGCTCACCGCAGGCGCCGCAGCCGAGGTGCGCGAGCGCTGGGGACGCGAGGCGGTCGTGCTGCCGCATCCCGCCATCCTGCGCGAGGGCGAGACCCCGTCGGTCGTCGCGGTGAGCGAAGAGCTGCGGATCGGAATGCACCTGAAGGACCTCCGCCCCGGCACCGATGGGCCGACCAGCGCGCGAACGCTGATCGCCGCGGTCGAGCGCCTCCGCGATGAGGGCCATCACGCTGTCGCCGAGATCCGCATGCACCGGTCGGTCCGCGATCACGACGCCCGCGACGAGGTGCGGGCGGCCGTGGCCGGCCACCCTTACGCGGTCCTCGTCGAGCAGGGCCGACTTCCCGACGCCGCGCTGAACACGGCGCTCGGCGGACTCGACGTCTGCGTGCTGCCCTACCGCTTCGGCAGTCATTCCGGCTGGCTCGAGCTCTGCTGGGACCTCGGCGTCCCCGTCGCCGTCCCCGATGTCGGCCACTTCGCCGATCAGCATGACGACGACTCGATCGCGAGCTTCCACCCGGGCGATGTGGAGACGCTCACCGCTTCATTGCGCACGCTGCTGTCGTGCGACGAGGCGGCCCGTCCCGGTTCGGTCGCGCGGGCTGATCTCATCGAGGCGCGTCGCGACAGTCGCCGCGAGCAGGATGCCGGGACGGCGCAAGCGCATGCCGCGCTGTACCGCCGTCTTCGCAGCGAGCGTGCCTCGTGACGGGGCGTCCGCTGCGCATCGCGGTCATCGCGCCGCTCCGGTTTCCGATCCGGAGGCCTCACGCCGGCGGGCTCGAGGCCGCCGTGTGGTCGGAGGTCGAGGCTCTGCGCGCCCGAGGCCACGAGGTGACCGTCGTCGCGGTGACCGGGTCGGACCACGTCGAGCCCGGCAGCATCTGGGAGATGCCCGAGCTGGGCTGGGACGCCGACGCGGTGCGCACCGACAAGACGTATCCGCCCGCCTACGAAACCCTCAGCGTGCCGATGCTCCGGCGTGCCCTCGAGACGATCGGCGCGCGGGCCGCGGACTTCGACGTGATCTCGAACCACTGCCTGCACGCCCTCCCGCTGCAGCTCGCACCGCAGCTGGACGTGCCGATGGTGACGACCCTGCACACGCCCGTCGACGATGACTTCGTGCGGGCCCACCGTGCCGCGGCGGGCCGGGGCAGCACGTTCCTCTCGGTCAGCGAGCACACGCGTCGGGAGTGGCAGCACGCGGGTGTCGCCTCGACCCTGCTTGCCAACGGCGTCGACCCCCGCGTCTGGACCGCAGGGCCGGGCGGCGACGACCTCGTCTGGTTCGGCCGCATCGTTCCCGAGAAGGCCCCGCACCTGGCCGTGGCCGTCGCCCGATCGCTCGGGCGACGGCTCACGATCGCCGGTCGTGTCGGCGACCGCGCGTACGCCGACGACGTGCTCGGCCCGCTGCTCGGCGACGACGTCACGCTGGCCGGTGAGCTCACCCCTCACGAACTCGCCGCGCTCGTCGGTCGGTCGGCCGTCGCGCTCGCGACTCCCGCGTGGGCCGAGCCGTTCGGGCTCGTCGGTCCGGAAGCCCTCATGTGCGGGACGCCCGTCGTCGGCTTCGCGGTGGGCGGCGTGCCCGAGATCGCGGCGGCCTCCGTCGGGATGCGCCTCGTGGGCGCCGGAGACGTCGCCGCGATGGCGGATGCCGTGGCGGAGATCTGGCCGCAGGCCCGTGATCCGCGCTTCCGTCGCGCGGTCCGGGGGCGGGCGGTGGAGCGGTTCTCGCTCGACGCGCGAACGAGTGCGCTCGAGGAGATCTTCGCGTCGCTGAGCACGCGCGCGGCGCCAGCCGAGCTGCCGGCATGACGGGGCGCATCGGCTGGTACGTGCACCATCATGGTCGCGGCCACCTGACCCGTATGCTCGCCATCGCGCCCCACCTCGATGTCGACGTCGTCTGTTTCAGCTCGATGCTGGCTCCCTCCGAGCTGCCCGCGAACGTCTCGTGGGTCGAGCTCGCTCGCGATGACGTGCCCGCACCGGCCGTCCCCGCCGATGACCCGACGGCGGGCGGCCTGCTCCACTGGGCTCCGTTGCACCACGTCGGCCACCGTTCGCGGTTCGCGGTCATCGCCGCAGCGGTCGGGGCGGGCGACATCGACGCGTTCGTCGTCGACGTCTCGGCCGAGGTGACGTTGTTCGTCCGGCTCCTCGGCGTGCCCGTGGTGATCATCACGCAGCCCGGTGACCGCACGGACGAGCCGCACCGGCTGGCTTATGCCGCGGCGCGGCGGGTCATCGCGCCCTGGCCGGAGGAGATCTATGCTCCCGAGCACCTGACCTCGCTCGGTGACCGCGTCGCGTTCGTCGGCGGGATCTCGCGGTTCGCCGGTCGTCGTCGGCCAGCGCAGCCGCGCGGCGACGAGGTCGTCCTGCTCGGCGGCGGCGGTGGCGCCGACGTCTCGGCCGACGACATCGCGGCCGCGGAGCGCGCGTCGGGGCGTCCGTGGCGTGTGCTCGGCGCCGGTTCCGGAGCGTGGGCCGCCGACCCCTGGGATGCGTTGACGACGGCAGCCGTCGTCGTGTCGTGGTGCGGTCAGAACGCGGTCGCCGATCTCGCCGCCGCGGGCGCACCTGCGATCGTCATCCCGCAGGAACGTCCGTTCTCCGAGCAGCGGGCGACCGCCCTGGCGCTCGGGCGGTCGGGCCTCGCCGTCGCCGTGCCCCGGTGGCCCGAGCCGGCGCGCTGGCCGGATCTGCTCGACCAGGCCTCGGCCTGCGGCGAGGGATGGACCGCGTGGCGCGCCGACGGAGCGGCGCAGCGCGCGGCGGAGATCATCCGTGCCGAAGCGGCGGCGGGAGCCGGTGCATGAGCGACATGGCGATCGTGACGCTCTGCTCGGCACCGCGCCTCGAGCACCTGCGCAATCAGCTGCGCGCGACGGCGGGTGTGCCGCGGGTCGTCGTCTGGATCGGCGACGACGATGCGCCCCTCCTCGACGCCGAGTCCGTGGTGCGCGTTCCCCCGGGGGCGGCCGGTCTGCGGCTCGCGGCGGCGCGAAACGCCGGCGCCCGTGCAGCCGAGGCGCTCGGGGCGCGCCTGCTCGTCTTTCTCGACGCCGATTGCGTCCCCGGGCCCGAGCTCGTCGATCGCTACCGTGACGCGGCGACCCAGCACCCCGATGCGGTCCTGTGCGGGCCGGTGACGTATCTGCCCGCGAGGGCCGCGCTCGACGCGGCGTCCCTCCGCGCGGCCACTGCGCCCCACGCGGCGCGCCCGGCTCCGCCCGCCGGCACCCTGCAACGTGCCGAGCCCGCGGAGTACCCGCTGTTCTGGTCGCTCTCGTTCGCGACCACGATCGCCGTGTGGCGGTCCGTCGGCGGGTTCGACGAGCGGTACGAGGGCTACGGGGGAGAGGACACCGACTTCGCGTTCTCCCTGCGTCGCGCCGGCGTCCCGATGATCTGGGTCGGCGGCGCCGACGCCTATCACCAGCATCACGAGACCTCGTCGCCGCCCTGGCAGCACCTCGACGACATCCTGCGCAACGGCGCCCTCTTCGCTGAGAAGTGGGGCGAGTGGCCCATGACGGGCTGGCTGGAGGCCTTCGAGCGAGCCGGAGCGATCACCCGCGAGGACGACGGCTGGCGTCGAGCCTCGGTCTGACCGCGCCGGCGAGCAACTCGGCCGCGGCAGCGAGCAGGTCGCGGGCCACGGGGTCGGGGGCGAAATCGGCGACCTGCGCGCGCGCATGCTCGGCGAGTGTCCGTGCCCAGGCGGGATGCCGCACGGCGACGGTGATCGCGGCGGCAAGACGTCCCGGGTCGGCGGCCGGCACGCTCTGGCAGTCCTGGCCGTCGGTGCAGAAGTCGTCGTATCCGCTGCCGGAAGTCACCACGAGCGGCGTGCCGATCGCCTTGACCTCGAGGGCGACGTTGCCGAAGCCTTCCCAGCGAGAGGGGCAGATGACGACATCCGCTCGTGAGATCGCTCCGTAGAGCTCCTCGCCCGGCACGTGCCCGAGCCAGATCACGCGGTCGCGCGCCGTCGGCGGCAGCATCTCGAGGAGTGCGGCGCGCGTCGGCTCGTACCGGGCATCCCCACCCGCGCCGGCGAGGACGAGGCGCGCGCCCGGCACGTCGTCATGCACGAGCCGGAACGCCGCGAAAGCGTCCTCGACGCCCTTCCGTCGCTCGGAACGGCCGAGGAAGAGCACGACCGGCGCGTCATCGTCGGGCCAGCCGTCGGGTGCGGCCGCGCGCGTCGCTGCGGCCGCGACCGCGTCGACGTCGATGCAGTTGCGGACGACGCGAGCCGGCGGCAGGCCCGGGTACAGGTCGCTGGTGCGCTCGAGCATCGCCCGCGAGATGGCGATGAGACCGGCGGACCGGTACAGCTGATGCCGTTCCGCCGACGCTTGCCGCAGGCGGGCGAGCCGCTGCCCGATCGGCAGGTCTCCCGGCGTGAGCCCGGACACCTGGTCGGCGAGGCGGACGCCGGTCGCCAGATTCGTCAGCAGGGGTGCCGTGCGGGGGAGCGGCGCGGCCAGGCCACCCCACTCGGGAGCGAAGACGACGTCATGGTGATGAGCGCGGTAGGCGCGACGCACGCCGCCGTCGACCAGCCTGACCCCGTCGCCCGGGTCGTCGGACACGAGATCGTCCCTCGTCTCGAGCGCGAGGTCGACGGCGACCCCCTGGCGGGCCAGGGCCGGGAGCAGCGCGGCGTAGTGACGGCCGATTCCGCCGGTGTAGGCGGTGACGCCGGCGTATTCGGGACTCGCGACGAGCCAGCGCGTCTCGGCCCGCGAGGTGAGCAGGTCGGTCATGAGGCCTCGAGCGGAAGCGTGCCGAGGGAGAGCCCGGTGACCGCGGCGGCCTCGGTGAGCATCGCCCGCACCCGCCGCGGATCGGTGGCGACGGGATGAGGCGACGCGAAGTCGAACCGGAGGGGGATCGACCGCTCGAGCCACAGCGTGCTGCGCCCCTGTCCGTCGCTGTGTCTCCAGCTCACCGTGAACCCTTCGCCTGCGCCGAGCTTGGCGGCGACCACGAGCTGGAGGTGGGCGAGGATGTCGTCGGGCATGGCGACGGGGATGAGGCCCGACCCGTATCGCAGTTCTCCCATCGCGGCGCTCTCCCCTCGTGCCACGACAGGGTGCACCAGGGGCCCGCTGTTGCGAGTGCCCCTTGACGAGCTGGCGGACGGCGGGCTAGCGGGTGGAGCGGTGCAGTCGTCGTCGCACGTCGCCGACGACGCGACGCGCCGCCGCCGACAACCGGCGCAGTCCGCCGCGGGTGCGCCCCCGGCGGCGAGCCGCGCGCAAGATGCTCGCCCAGCGGCGGCGGATGCGCGCGTCGCTGTACTCGGATGCGGTCGCTCGGGCGTTCTCCCGCATCGCGGCCCGCCGGACGGGGTCGAGCTCGACCGCGGCTCGCACGGCGTCCGCGAGGGCGCCGACGTCGCCGTCCGCGACGAGCCATCCGTTCTCGCCGTGGCGGATCAGCTCGGCCGGTCCGTAGGCGATGTCGTAGGCGATGGGGAGGCAGCCCGCGGCCATCGCCTCGAGGAGGACCAGACCGAACGCCTCCGATCTGCTCGTGAGCAGAAGGACGCTGGCGGTGGCCATGGCCGCTGCCGGCTCGTCGGTGTGCCCGTGGAAGCGGATCGCGTCGTCGTCCTCGGCGAGGACGGCGAGCTCGGCGGCGCGAGAACCCGTGCCGTAGATGTCGAGGGGGACGCGCGGTCCGTCGTCGCTGTGCACGAGGCGCACCGCCGCGACGGCATCCTCCACCCGCTTGATCGCTTCGAGCCGGGCGATGACGACGGCGCCGGTTCGCGCGGCCTCCGTCGGCAGGGTCGCGGCGTCGATGAGCGAGACCGGGTGGGCGACGCTCGCCAGGAACGGGCGCGGCCCCACGATCGCCCTCACGTCGGCGGCCTGGGCGTCGGTGGCGAATGCGACGGCGTCGAAATCGGTCAGTCGCGAGAACACCGCCTGGCGCGATGCTCGCACCGAGCCCGGTTTCGGCCCCCGGTGCGAGCCATGGATGACGTGCACGGTCGTGACCCGGCGTCGCCGGTATCCCGCCGCGAAGGGCGCAACGGTTTTGCTGTCGACGATGAGGAACGCCTCGCCGTCGCCCACGAGGTGGTCGAGCCAGTCGGCGTAGAAGTCGTAGCGTCGGCGCCAGGCGCGGACCGGTCGGCCGTCGGCGTCGCGGGCCAGGAGGAGGCGGCCCCGGGCGCCGACCCGTCGTTCCGACAGCGCGATCGTGCCATCGGGGCGGAGGTGGTCGATGTCCACCGGTTTGCCGTCGGCGCCGAGCCGCAGGCGGCGGAGGATGACGTCGTTCGCCTCATCGATGATGACGCCGTCGTCCGCGGGATCGAGCGCGGGCGGTGCGTCGGGGAGCCCCGTGCCGGGATGCACGCCGCCGGTCCGTGGCCAGTCGTAGAGGTTGCGAATCGTCACGGGCGTCGTGGCGTCGGGGTCGGTGACCGGCGGCAGGGGGAACGCGCGGTCGTCGAGGGTGAGCACGTCGACCGGAGTTCCGGCCTCGGCGAAGAGGCGGCTGCGATCGAGCAGGGCGGTGGTCATGCCCCCGTAGGGAACGGCGATGCCCCAGGTCAGTGCGAGGTGACGCCCGGGAGGAAGGTCGGAGCCGGCCACGTCGACGTCACCGGGGGCCGGGACGCACGGACACGTCCGGGACCAGGGCGTCTCGTGGCAGGTCGAGGGCGGCGAGCACGGTCGTCGCGACCGACTCGGGATCGATGAAGGCGGCGGGGTCGTAGTCGCGGCCCTCCTGGCGGTGCACCTCCGCCTGCATCGGCGTGGCGGTCCGCCCCGGGTAGACCGTCGTCACGCGGACGCCGTGGGCGGCCTCCTCGCCGCGCAGCGCGTCGGCGAGGGCCTTGAGTCCGTGCTTCGACGCGGCGTAGGCGCTCCACGCCGGGTGCGCCGTGAGGCCGGCGCCGGAGTTGACGAACAGGATCTGACCGCGCGCGGCCCGTACCGCGGGCAGAGCGAGGCGGGTGAGCTCGGCGGCGGCGATGAGGTTGACGGTGAGCTGATCGGTCCATGCGGCGACGGGCAGCTCGGCAACAGGACCCAGCTCGACGACGCCCGCGCCGTGGATGACGGTGTCGATCGCCTCCGGCAGCCGGTCCGCGAGCGCGCCGGCGAGGGCCGCGGGCTCGCGCAGGTCCGCGGCGACGCCGACGGCGTCCGGGAGGAGCTCCGTGAGCTCGGCCGCGCGGGCCTCGTTCCGGCCGAGGAGCACGAGCCGGTCGCCACGGTCGGCGAGCCGGCGCGCGATCGCGAGTCCGATGCCCGAGCCCGCGCCCGTGATGAGATGCGTCTGCGTCATGCACCCATCGTCGCATCCGCGCGACGGCCCCGCCGTGCTCGTTTGCGTGCCGCCGTGGAACGTGCGACGATCATCTCGGACATGTGACTGGTCATGCAGGCAGGATCCGAACGTACGTGCATCGCACGGCGGTCGGGTCCTTTTTTTATTGCCTCCGACCGGGGCCGGAGCGGAGCCGCTCCGGCGGTACGGTCCGGGATTCCACAGGAGGAAAACGAAGATGACCACCACGAAGGACGCCGCGGGCGCGATCCTCGAGCACGTCGGCGGACCCGAGAACATCGCCGCCCTGCAGCACTGCTCGACGCGGCTCCGATTCAATCTCGTCGACGACGCCCGCGCCGATGAGGCGGCTCTGAAGGCGGTGCCCGGCGTCATCGGCGTCGTGCGCGGTCCGCAGACCCAGATCATCGTCGGGTCGAAGGTGGGCGACTACTTCACCGAGATCGAGAAGCTGCGCGGCGGGCGTGCGGCGGCACGTGCGGCGGGGGAGACCCGTCCGAAGCTGACATGGAAGCGCGCGGGCTCGGCGATCATGGACTTCGTCGTCGCGGTGTTCACCCCGATCATCCCGGCCATCGCCGGCGCGGGCATCTTCAAGTCGTTCCTGATCCTCGCCTCGGCGCTCGGGTGGATGCAGACGACCGACCCCAGCTACCAGGTGCTCTCGGCGATCCCCGACGCGGTGTTCTTCTTCCTGCCGCTGCTGGTGACTTACACTGCCGCGAAGAAGCTGGGCGTCAACATCCCGCTGGCTCTCGGCATCGTCGGGCTCTTGGTGTTCCCGACGTTCTCCGGTCTGCTGACGCAGGAGGGCGGTGTCGCGCTCTTCGGCCTCGCCATCCCCGCGATCTCCTACAACGCCCAGGTCTTCCCGCCGATCCTCGCGGTGCTGCTGCTGTGGCCCGTCGAGAAGCTGGCGACGAAGATCACGCCCGGGCCCATCCGCACCTTCTTCGTGCCGCTGCTGTGCTTCATCGTGGTCTCGCCGATCATGATCTTCGCCCTCGGGCCCCTCGGTTACGGCCTCGGATCGCTGCTCACCGGCGGCATGCTCTGGCTGTACGGCACGCTCGGCTGGGTCGCTATCGCGCTGCTGGCAGCCGTGCTCCCCTTCATCATCTCGGTGGGCATGCACAAGGCGTTCATCCCGCCCACGATCGCCGCCGTCGCACAGCAGGGGCGTGACCCCTTCTACCTCGTGGCCTCGCTCGCCCACAACATCGCCGAATCGGGCTCGAGCCTGGCCGTCGCTATCCGCACCCGCAACAGGACTCTGCGCGGCACGGCCATCTCGTCGGGCGTCTCCGCGTTCTTCGGCATCACCGAGCCCGCGCTCTACGGCGTGACGCTGCAGAACCGCCGTGCGCTGTTCGCGGTGATCGCCGGCTCGCTGACCGGCGGCGTCTACCTGGGCATCGCCGCCGTGGGCGCCTTCGCGCTCGTCAGCCCGGGGGCTGCGAGCATCTCGATGTTCATCGACGTGCTCAACCCGTGGAACCTCATCCATGCCGTCATCGGGGCGCTCGTCGCCTTCGCGACCGCCTTCGTCGTCGCGCTCGTCATCTGGAAGGACTCCGACTCGGGCACGATCCGCGCCCTCGAGGCTCAGACCGGCCCGGCGGGCGGGATCGCGCCCAACCCGGTCGGCGACGGCCGCCTCGTCGCCCCCGTCGCGGGCGAGGTCGTCCCGCTCGACCGCGTCGACGACCCGGTCTTCGGCGGCGGCATCCTCGGCGACGGCGTCGCGATCCGCCCCAGTGCGGGCGCCGTGTACGCGCCGCTGTCGGGAGTGGTCTCGAGCCTGCTGCCCTCGAAGCACGCCTTCGGCATCACCGGCGACGACGGCGTCGAGATCCTCGTCCACGTCGGGCTCGACACGGTCAAGCTCGACGGAGCTCCCTTCGTCGCCCACGTCGCGCAGGGCGATCGCGTCGAACGCGGGCAGCTGATCCTCGAGGCCGACCTCGAGGCGATCCACCTCGCCGGCTTCGACACGATCACCCCGGTCGTCGTCCTCAACGGCGACGCGTTCGAGGTCGTCGAAGCCCTCACCGGGCCCGTCGAGGCGGGCACCGGCATCTTCACCGCTCGTACCAAGGAGGCCGCTCGTGGCACTGTCTGATTCGTTCCTGTGGGGCGGCGCGCTCGCCGCCAATCAAGCCGAGGGCGCGTGGCGCGAGGGCGGCCGCGGTCCGGCCGTCTCGGACATCGCGAAGTATCGTCCGAACGTCGACCCCCGCGAATACGCGATCCATCACGCGCACACGGTCGAGAGCATCACCGCCGCCATGGCCGATGATGACGAGACGTATTACCCCAAGCGCCGCGGCATCGACTTCTACCACCGGTATCCCGAGGATCTCGCCCTGTTCGCCGAGATGGGGTTCACGGTGCTGCGCGTGTCGATCGCGTGGACGCGGCTGTACCCGACGGGCGAGGAGACCGAACCCAACGAGGACGGCATCGCCTTCTACGAGGGGCTGTTCACCGAGATGCGGCGGCTGGGCATCGAACCGCTCGTCACGCTCTCGCACTACGACCCGCCGCTTGCCCTCGCCCTGAAGAACAACTGCTGGGTCGATCGCGGCACGATCGCCCTGTTCGAGCGCTTCGCCCGCACGTGCTTCGAGCGCTTCGGGCACCTGGTCAAGCTGTGGCTGTCGTTCAACGAAATCGACGGCATCGTGCGGCATCCGCTCACTTCGGGCGGCATCATCGAGGAGACCGTCGAAGGCAGCATCCTGCAGGCCTGCTACACCGCCCTCCATCACCAGTTCGTGGCCTCGGCCTCGGTGACGCGGATGCTGCACGAGATGTGGCCCGAGTCGCAGATGGGCTGCATGCTGACCATGCTGAAGACCTACCCGCTGACGTGCCACCCCGACGACATCGCCGCGACCCAGGCGAAGGACCGGCTGCTCTACCTCTGCACGGATGTCCAGGCCGGCGGCGCCTACCCCCGCCTCGCCCTGAACGCGCTCGCGCGACAGGGCGTCGAGATCCCGTTCGCCGAGGGGGATGCCGAGCTGCTGCGCGAGCACCCCGTCGATTTCATCTCGCTGTCGTATTACATGACCCTCGCCGAGTCCGTCGACCCGGATGCCGAGCGGACCCCGGGGAACACGGTGCTCGGGGTCAAGAACCCCTACCTCGAGTCCAGCGAGTGGGGCTGGCAGATCGACCCGGTCGGGCTGCGGATCTCGCTCATCGATCTGTACGACCGCTACGGCAAGCCGCTGTTCATCGTCGAGAACGGGCTGGGCATGCGCGATGAGCTGACCGCCGACGGGCGCGTCCACGACCCCTACCGCATCGACTATTTCCGGGCGCACTTCCGCGAGATGATCCGGGCCGTCGACGAGGGCGTCGAGCTGATGGGCTACACCAGCTGGGCGCCGATCGACATCATCAGTGCGTCGTCGTCGCAGATCTCGAAGCGATACGGTTTCATTCACGTCGACCTCGACGATCTCGGTCAGGGCAGCGGTGAGCGTCGGCGCAAGGATTCGTTCTGGTGGTACCAGCGGGTGATCGCCACGAACGGCGCAGATCTCGGGTGACCCTCCTGCTCCACGAGCGTGAGGCCGGGTCGATGAGGACGGGCATGCAGATCATCAAGAAGGTGCTCAACTCGAGCGTCGTGCTCGTCGATGACGAGCGCGGCGTCGAGCGGGTGCTGCTGGGCAAGGGCATCGGATTCGGTGCCAAACCCGGCGACGTCGTCGACGAGGGCGCGACCGATCGGGTGTTCGTCGCGCTCGACGACGCCGATCAGCGGAACCTCGTCGAGCTGCTCGCGCAGATCCCGGGTGAGTTCGTCGAGCTCACCCGGGAGATCGTCCGTGACGCCGTGGCCTCGGGGCTCGATCTCGATCCGCACATCTACCTCACGCTCACCGACCACCTTCACTTCGCCGTCGAGCGTCACCGTCGCGGTCTCGTCGTCGTGAACCGGCTCGCATGGGAACTACGCACCGTCTACCCCGACGAGTACGCCGTCGGATCCCGCGGTGTCGAGCTGCTGCGGGCGCGCATGCGCGTGGATGTGCCGGACGAAGAGGCCGCCAACATCGCGTTCCACCTCGCGAACGCCGCCAACGGGCGGGCCGGTGCCGACACGATGCATGTCGTACGGCTCATCTCGGCGGCGACCACGATCGTGTCGAACACCACGGGGATCGCCTTCGGCGACGACCTGCATTCGTCGCGTTTCCTCGTGCACCTGCAGTTCTTCGCCGAGCGGGTGTTCTCGGGGCGCATGCTCGACAGCGACGACGGCTTCCTCTTCGAGAGCATGAGCCGGCGGCATCCTCGGGCGACGGCGACGGCCGAACGCGTGCGTGCGCTCGTGCGGACGCAGCACGACATCGAGATCACCGACGAGGAGGTCGCCTACCTCGCTCTCCACATCGCACGCGCCGTGCCGGGGTGATCCCGCGTCAGTATCCGGCGCGGGTGGTGCGGTCGGCCTCGGGCACCCAGGCCGCCGCGAGCGCTTCCGAGCCGCGGGCCAGCAGCGCGACGTCGGCGCCGACGAGCAGGAAGTCCGCCCCGGCCTCGGCGTAGCCGCGCGCGAGCGCGGGGTCGAAGGCGTTCGCGCCCGCCGGTGTGCCGGCGGACCGGGCGTCGGCGAAGACGCGACGGACGGCGGCGACCACGTCGGGGTGGGACTGCTGTCCGAGCAGCCCCATCGAGGCGGCGAGATCGCTCGGGCCGACGAACACGCCGTCGATCCCGTCGACCGCAGCGATGCCCGCGGCGGCGTCGACCCCCGCGGCGGTCTCGATCTGCACGACGAGCGACACGTGCTGCTCGGCCTCGGCCAGGTAGTCGTCGACGCGGTTCCAGCGGGCCGAACGGGCGAGGGCGGAACCGACGCCCCGGATGCCGCGGGGCGGATAGTGCACCGCGCGCACGACCGCCTCGGCCTCGGCGACCGACGACACCATCGGCACGAGCAGGTTCTGCGCACCGAGGTCGAGCACCTGCTTGATCACGACGGGGTCAGCGGTCGGAACCCGCACCATCGTCGTGACCGGTGTCGCGGCGGCGGCCTGCAACTGGGCGAGCACGGACTCGATTCCGTTGGGAGAGTGCTCCATGTCGATGAGCAGCCAGTCGAGTCCGGCGCCGGCGCAGATCTCGGCGACCAGCGGCGACCCGGAGCACACCCACATCCCCGCGAGCGGGCGGTCCGCGCGAGCGAGGGCGTCGCGGAAGGTCGGTGTCAGACGAAACGGCATGCGATCACTCCCATCGGGCCATAGTCGCAGCGGACCTCGTCGCCGCGCGACACCCACATCGGCCGCGTGAACGACCCGGCGAGGATCAGCTCACCCGCCTCCAGGCGCGCGCCGTGCTGCGACACCTTGTTGGCGAGCCAGGCGACCCCCGTCGCGGGATGGCCGAGGACACCCGCCGCCACCCCGGTCTCCTCGATCTCGCCGTTGCGCGAGAGCAGCGCCGGCACCCACCGCAGGTCGATCTCGTCGGGACGTCGCCGCTCGGTGCCGAGCACCATCGCACCGTAAGCGGCGTTGTCGGCGATCGTGTCGACGATCGTGCGCCCCTCGAGCTCGATGTGCGAGTTGAGGATCTCGAGGGCCGGGACGGCATAGTCGATCGCGTCGAGCGCGTCGTCGAGCGTGCAGTCCGGCCCGGCGAGGGGACGGGCGAGCGCGAAGGCGAGCTCGACCTCGACGCGCACGTTCGAGAACCGCTCGGTGGCGATCTCGGCGCCCGAGCCGTAGACCGTGTCGTCGAACATGACGCCGTAGTCGGGCTCGGTGATTCCGGTCGCCTGTTGCATCGCTCGGGAGGTCAGACCGATCTTGCGTCCCACGAGCCGGCGGCCCGAGGCGATCATCCGGTCGCGCCACACGCCCTGGATGGCGTACGAGTCCTCGACGGTGGCGCCGGGATACCGTGCCGTGATGCGCGGGATGACGCCGTGGGTGCGATCGGCCTCGGCCAGGTCGTCCGCGATGGCGGCGATGTCGTCGGGGGAGAGCATGAGCGTCCTCTCAGAGTTGGTTGGAGGTCAGAGCTGGTTGCCGAGCTTGTACTCGCCCTGTTTGTACTCGGGCAACCCGTCGTCGCCCGGTCGGGTGTACGAGAACCCGTCGGCGCCGATCGTGACGGCCATCTCCGAGTCGTCGGTGCGGGCGCGGAGCGGCTGGGGCTTCCCGTCGAGGTCGAGGACGAGGGAGGCCTCGGTGTACCAGGAGGGCACGACGGGGTTGCCCCACCAGTCGCGGCGCTGGTTGTCGTGCACGTCCCACGTGATGACGGGATTGTCGGGGTCGCCGGTGTAGTAGTCCTGCGTGTAGATCTCGACGCGGTGTCCGTCGGGGTCGCGCAGGTAGAGATAGAACGCGTTCGAGACGCCGTGGCGCCCCGGCCCCCGCTCGATCGCGTCCGATCGGCGGAGCGCGCCGAGCTTGTCGCAGATCGCGAGGATGTTGTGCTTCTCGTGCGTCGCGAAGGCCACGTGGTGCATCCGGGGGCCGTCACCGCCGGTCATCGCGGTGTCGTGGACGGTCGGTTTCCGCCGCATCCATGCCGCGTACACCGTGCCCGCGTCATCCTGGATGTCCTCGGTCACCCGGAACCCGAGCGACTGCATGAACTGCACGGCGCGCGGGACGTCCGGGGTCACCTGGTTGAAGTGATCCAGACGCACGAGCTCGCCGGGCGTGTGGAGGTCGTAGCGCCACGAGAGGCGCTCGACGTGCTCGGTCTGGAAGAAGAACTCGTACGGGAAGCCGAGCGGATCCTCGACGCGGACAGAGTCGCCGATGCCTCGCACGAAGCCACCCGGCCGCCGCTCCACCCGGCAGCCCAGCTCGGTGTAGAACGCGACGGCGCGGTCGAGGTCGTCGGCCGACCGGACGCGGTACGAGAACGCCGCGACGGCGGCGACCGGTCCCTGACGCAGGATCAGGTTGTGGTGGATGAACTCCTCGGTCGAACGGAGGTAGATCGCCTCGTCGTCCTCCTCTGTGACGTAGAGCCCGAGCACGTCGACGTAGAACTCCCGTGAGGCGGCGAGGTCGGTGACGACCAGCTCCATGTAGGCGCAGCGGAGGATGTCGGGCGCCGGCGCCGTCGGCGTCGGGATCGGGTCGTCGCAGGTGATCGGCGCCTCCTGGCTGACGAAGTAGCCCGAGGAGGTCCGGGTCATCTGGTCGCGGTGGGTCATGACAGCGTCCTTGCTCTCGATGTCGGGTGGGTCCGGCGGTTCCGGGCGGCGGGTCAGCTCTTGCCGAAAGTCGGGTTGTGGACCGCGCCGAGGGTGATGTGCACCGCCTGCTGGTGCGTGTAGAAGTCGATCGACCGGTAGCCGCCCTCGTGGCCGAGGCCGGACGCCTTGACCCCGCCGAACGGGGTGCGCAGGTCGCGCACGTTGTTGGAGTTGAGCCAGACCATCCCCGCCTCCACGGCCTGCGAGAAGTTGTGCGCCCGCTTCAGGTCGTTGGTCCAGACGTAGGCGGCGAGCCCGTATTTCGTGTCGTTGGCGAGGTCCAGCGCCTCGGCATCCGTGTCGAACGGGGTGATCGCGACGACCGGGCCGAAGATCTCCTCCTGGAAGATCCGCGCCGTCGGAGCGACGTCGGCGAACACGGTCGGGGCGACGAAGGTGCCGCTCTCGAACCCCTCGGGGCGTCCGCCGCCGGCGACGAGGCGGCCCTCGCTCTTTCCGAGCTCGACGTACGACATGACCTTCTCGAAGTGCTCGGGATGCACGAGCGCGCCCACCTCGGTCGCCGGGTCGTGGGGGAAGCCGACTCGCACCCGCTGGGCCTGCGCGGCGTAGCGTTCGACGAACTCGTCGTACACCGCGCGCTCGACGAGGATGCGGCTGCCGGCCGTGCAGCGCTCGCCGTTGAGAGAGAACACACCGAAGATCGTGGCGTCGATCGCCGCGTCGAGATCCGCGTCGGCGAAGACGATCGCCGGGCTCTTCCCGCCCAGCTCCATCGACAGTCCCTTGAGGTGCGGCGCCGCGTTGGCGAAGATCAGCTGCCCCGTCGAGCTCTCGCCCGTGAACGAGATGAGCGGCACGTCGGGGTGCTTCACGAGCGCGTCGCCCGCGTCCTCGCCGAGGCCGTTGACCAGGTTGAAGACCCCCGGCGGCAGTCCGGCCTCCTCGAAGATGCCCGCCCACAGCGACGCGGACAGGGGCGTGAACTCGGCGGGCTTCAGCACGACCGTGTTGCCGGTGGCGAGCGCCGGGGCGAGCTTCCACGACTCGAGCATGAACGGGGTGTTCCACGGCGTGATGAGGCCGGCGACGCCGATGGGCTTGCGGTTGACGTAGTTGATCTGACGGCCGGGCACCTTGTAGGTGTCGTCGGCCTGGGCGACGATCAGGTCGGCGAAGAACCGGAAGTTCTCGGCGGCCCGCCGGGCCTGGCCGAGCGCCTGCGTGATGGGGAGTCCGGAGTCGAACGACTCGAGCTCGGCGAGGCGGGCGTCGCGAGACTCGACCAGGTCGGCGATGCGGTGCAGCACGCGCGAGCGCTCGCGCGGGAGCATCCGCGGCCACGGCCCCTCGGCGAACGCGCGGCGGGCTGCCGCGACGGCCGCATCGACGTCGGCCTTCTTGCCGGCGGCCGCCTGCAGGTACACGCGTCCGGTGACGGGGTCGAGCACGTCGAACGTCGCGCCGTCGACCGAGTCGACGAGCGACCCGTCGATGTAGTGACGGATGGCGCCGGGCAGGTCCGCGGGCGTGTGGGGGGCGGTGAGCGTCGTGTCGGTCATCTCGTGCGTCCTTGCAGCAGGGGGCGGTCAGAAGTTGGGCAGGCCGAGCGCCTGATCGGGGTGCTCGTGCGTCATGTAGGCGTCGAGGGTGGCCGAGCGGTGGCGCCGCGCGGCGTGCTCGATCTCGGTGAGGGGCGCCCCTCGTTCGATCAGCGCCAGGATGTGCTCGTGCTCCCGCACCGACTCCTGCGCGCGGCCCGGGACGAAGCTGAAGGTCGAGTCGCGCAGGTGTCCGAGCCGTGCCCATTCGGCCTGCACGAGTTCGAGCATTCGAGGGTTGGCGCACTGCTCGAACAGCGTCGCGTGGAACTCCTGGTTCAACCGGGTGAACGAGCGCGGATCGAAGTGATCGAGAGACTCGGTCATCAGCGCGTTGATCTCGCGCGCACGCCGGATGTCGTCGACGCTCAGCGCGCGCGCCGCGAGCGCCGTCGCGGCGCCCTCGAGGATCGACAGCGCCTGCATGCTGAAGCGGTACTGCGAGTCGTCGACCATCGCCACGCGGGCGCCGATGTTGCGCTCGAAGGTCACGAGGCCCTCGGCCTCGAGCTGGCGGATCGCCTCGCGCACCGGGACGACGCTCATGTCGAGCTCGCCGGCGATCGTCCCGAGCACGAGCCGGTACCCCGGGGTGAACTCCTGCTCGGCGATGCGCTCGCGGATCCAGTGATACGCGCGTTGCGACTTGCTCTGCGTCTCGGGCAGGGGAGGCGTGGGGGAGGTCATGCGTCGCGCTCGCCGTCGTACCGGGCGCGCCAGGCCGCGTTCATCGGGAACAGTCCGTCGACCGAGGCGCCCTCCGCCACGCGCGCGGCGATCCAGGCGTCCTCGTTCTCCTGAGCGAGGGCCGCATCGACGACCTCGGCGACGAGAGATGGCGGGATGACGATGACCCCGTCGGCGTCGCCCACGATGACGTCTCCGGGCTGGATGGTCGCGCCGCCGCAGGCGATGGTTCCGCCCGCCTCCCACGGAACGTGCTTGCGCCCGAGGACGGCCGGATGCGCGCCCGCGGCATAGACGGGCAGGCCGATCTCGGCGACGGCGGCGTAGTCGCGCACGCCGCCGTCGGTGACGACGCCGGCGGCTCCCCGGGTCCGGGCGCGGAGGGCCAGGATGTCGCCGAGCGTGCCCGATCCGGTCTCGCCGCGCGCCTCGATGACGATGACCTCGCCGGGCGAGACCGCGTCGAACACCTGCTTCTGCGCGTTGAAGCCGCCGCCGTGCCGGGCGAAGAGGTCGGGGCGGAACGGCACGAACCGCAGCGTGGCGGCCGTTCCGACGAGCTTGCTGGCGGGGTGCATCGGCCGCACGCCGTCGATCGTCACGTCGTCGAGCCCGCGCTTGCGCAGCTGCTGCGACAGTGCCGCGACGGGCACGCGCTCGAGCTTGGCCCGGAGATCGTCGGTGAGGCCGGATGCCGGCTCGTCCGGCAGCCCGGCAGCTTCGCGCGATCCCCAGGCCTCCTCGCGCTGGATGTCGTCGACCGTGGGAAGCGAGCCGAGCGCGGGATCGAACGCGGCGCCCTCGTCGGCGACGACGGTCGTCACGAGTCGTCCCGACGTGGCGCCGGTGTCGAGCGCGTCGACCTCGATCTCGACGACGTCGCCGGGGACGATGACCGACGATCCGGCCGGCGTGCCGGTCAGGATGACGTCGCCGGTCTCGAGGGTCAGGTGCTGCGAGAGGTCGGCGACGATCTGCGCCAGCGGGAACAGCAGGCCGCCGGTGGTGTCGTCCTGCACGAGGTCGCCGTTGACCCAGGCGCGGACGCGGAGACGGTGCGGGTCGACGGTCCGGGCGTCGATGAGGTCGGGGCCGAGGGGAGTGAAGCCGTCGCGGCTCTTCGAGCGGAGGTTCGATCCCTTGTCGGCGGCGCGCAGGTCGTAGACGCCGAGGTCGTTGGCCGCGGTGACGGCGGCGACGTGGTCCCAGGCCTCGGCGAGGCCGACCCGGTGCGCGTCGCGCCCGATGACGAGCGCGATCTCGCCCTCGAACGCCAGCAGCTCGGTACCCGCCGGGCGTTCGACCGTGTCGCCGCTCCCGGCGATCGAGCTCGACGCCTTCAGGAAGTACGAGGGGGCGGTGGGCGTGCGCCCGCGCTGCGCGGCCCGGGATGCATAGCTCAGGTGGACCGCGATGATCTTGCCCGGTCGACCGGAGCTTCCTCGCTCTTGTCTCATATTCGAAATCGTATATGATCATCGCCAGCAGAACAACGTCTGCAGACAACGTCGTCGACACCTCGGGAGCACGAAGATGAGCACCCCCACATCCACCCCCGGTCCGGCCGCACGCAGCGGCTTCACCCCGACCGGGACCATCGCCACCGCCGCCGACCGCCGCCGCGTGGTCTTCGCCACCGTCGTCGGGACGACGGTGGAGTGGTACGACTTCTTCATCTACGCCACGGCGGTCGGGCTGGTCTTCGGCCAGCTCTTCTTCGCCCCGCTCGGCGCCAACAGCGCGCTGATCGGTTTCGCCACCGTCGGGGTGAGCTTCCTCTTCCGGCCCCTCGGCGCCTTCCTCGCCGGCCACCTCGGCGACCGGCTCGGGCGCAAGCTCGTCCTGATGTGGACGCTCATCCTCATGGGCGTCGCGACGGCACTGATCGGCCTGTTGCCCACGTACGAGACGATCGGCCTCGCCGCGCCGGTCATCCTCGTGCTGCTGCGCATCGTCCAGGGCATCTCGGCCGGCGGCGAATGGGGCGGTGCCGTGCTCATGGCCGTCGAGCACGCCCCGAAGACGCGCCGTGGCGCATTCGGCGCGTCGCCGCAGATCGGCGTACCGCTCGGCCTCCTCCTCGCGTCCGGAGTGATGGCGCTCATGGCCATGATCGCTCCCGGCGAGGCGTTCCTGGCCTGGGGCTGGCGGGTCCCGTTCCTCCTGAGCGTCGTGCTCATCCTCGTCGGCTGGTACGTGCGTCGCCGCGTGGAGGAGAGCCCCGTGTTCACCGAGCTCGCCGAGCGGCGCGAGAAGGCCCACATGCCGATCGTGCAGCTCTTCCGCAAGCACGCCGCTCTCGTGATCATCGCCGCGTTCGTCTTCGCGGGGAACAACGCCGTCGGCTACATGACCACCGGCGGCTACATCCAGAACTACGCCACCAACCCCGACGGACCGCTCGGGTTCGACCGCGAACCGGTCCTGTGGGCGGTCGCCGGTTCGGCGGTCACCTGGCTCGTCACGACGCTCATCGCCGGGTTCCTCTCCGACCGCATCGGGCGCCGCACGACCTACATCGCCGGCTGGATCCTCCAGCTCGCGGGCGTGTTCGCTCTCTTCCCGCTCGTGAACAGCGGAAGCATCGGCCTCCTCTTCGCCGGGCTGGCGATCCTGACGATCGGCCTGGGCCTGACGTACGGCCCGCAGGCCGCCCTGTACGCCGAGCTCTTCCCGGCATCCATCCGGTTCTCGGGCGTCTCGATCTCCTACGCCATCGGCGCCATCCTCGGCGGCGCGTTCGCGCCGACGATCGCGACCGCGCTCGTGCAGGCGACGGGATCGACCATGTCGGTGACCTGGTACCTGGCGGGGATGACGGTGCTCGGGCTCGTCGCGACGCTGCTGCTGCGCGACCGCAGCGGCATCCCGCTCGACCCCGACCACGAGGCCGAGCAGTCGGTCAGCCCGATCGTCGGCACCGGCCGGCGCTGACCGCGGCGGCGAGGAGGGCACGATGCAGTTCCATCATCACGGCTACGTCTCGGGAGATCCGCGCGTGCAGCCCGCGGCCGGTCGCGGGCTGCACCGCCCCGCCGAGCTGCCCGACGAGACCGACGTCCTCATCGTCGGCTCGGGACCGGCGGGGATGCTGCTGGCGGCGCAGCTGTCGCAGTTCCCCGATGTCGACGTGAGGTTGATCGAGCGCCGCGAGGGGCGTCTCGAGCTGGGGCAGGCAGACGGCATCCAGCCGCGGAGCGTGGAGACCTTCCAGGCGTTCGGATTCGCCGAGCGCATCATGGCGGAGGCCTACAACATCGGCTGGATGAACTTCTGGGCACCCGACCCGGAGAATCCGACGCGCATCGTGCGCACCATGCGCACGGAGGACTATGCGCTGCGGATGAGCGAGTTCCCGCACCTGATCGTCAACCAGGCGCGCGTGCTCGACTACTTCGCCGAGGCCGCGGCGCAGGGACCGGGGCGCGTCGTGCCCGACTACGGCGTCGAGTTCCTCGGGCTGACCGTCGGCGAGGAGGGCGAGTTCCCCGTCGAGGTGCGGGTGCGTCATGTCGCGGGCGCCCGGGCGGGTGAGGAGCGCACCATCCGCGCGAAGTACGTCGCGGGATGCGACGGCGCGCGCAGCCGCGTGCGCGACGCGATCGGCCGGGTCCACGTCGGGGCGGCGTCGGCGCACGCCTGGGGCGTCATGGACGTGCTGGTGAACACCGACTTCCCCGACTGGCGCATCAAGTGCGCGATCAACTCCGCGGCGGGCAACATCCTGCACATCCCGCGCGAGGGCGGCTACCTCAGCCGCATGTACATCGACCTCGGCGAGGTCGCCCCCGATGACGATCACCGCGTGCGGCAGACGCCGATCGACGAGATCATCCGGCGAGCCAACGCGATCCTGCACCCGTACTCGATCGACGTGAGAGAAGTCGCCTGGCACAGCGTCTACGAGGTGGGGCATCGCGTCACCGACGGCTTCGACGACGTGCCGGCGGGCGCCCCGCGCGCGCCGCGCGTGTTCCTCACCGGCGACGCCTGCCACACCCACAGCGCGAAGGCCGGGCAGGGGATGAACGTCTCGATGCAGGACGGGTTCAATCTGGGGTGGAAGCTCGGCCACGTCCTGACGGGCCTGGCGGCGCCGTCGCTGCTGACGACGTACGGGGCGGAACGACGCCCCGTCGCGCAGCAGCTGATCGACTTCGACCGGGAGTGGTCGGCCCTCATGGCGCGCAAGCCCGAGGAGATCACCGACCCGCAGGATCTCGCGACCCACTACCTCGCGACGGCGGAGTTCCCCTCCGGCTTCCGCACCCGGTACGACCCGTCGGAGATCGTCGCGGATGCCGCGCACCAGGACCTCGCTTCGGGCTTCCCGATCGGCATGCGATTCGCGTCGGTCGAGGTCGCGCGCGTCGCCGACGGCAACGCCGTGCACCTGGGTCACCATGCCCGGGCCGACGGGCGGTGGCGCATCTACGCGTTCGCCGACGCCCCGTTGCCGGGCGCGCCGTCCGCGCTCGACGACTTCGCGCGGTGGCTCGCGTCGCCCGTGTCGCCGGTGTCCGTGCACACCCCCGCGGGCGTCGACGTCGACGCGGTGTTCGACGTCAAGGTGGTGTACCAGCAGCGGTACGACGAGATTGAGCTGCCGCTCGTGCCCGACATCTTCCGCCCCCGCACCGGCCCGCTCGGCCTGACGGACTGGGAGAAGGTGTTCGCCGCGGCACCGAGCGCGTGGCACGATGCCGACATCTTCGACGAGCGCGGGCTCTCGCGCGACGGAGTCGTCGTTGTCGTCCGCCCCGACCAGTACGTCGCCGCCGTCCTGCCGCTCACCGCGACCGACGAGCTGACCGCCTTCTTCGCGGGAGCCCTGCTGCGGGCCTAGGGCTTCGCCTTAGGAGTTCACGCGGAGGATCTCCTCCTGGTACGGGGCGCGGATCGTCGCCGACACCCGCAGGTCGAGCAGGAGGAACGGGCGCTCATCGGCGGGGCGATCGCGCCACCGGGCGAGGGCCTCGAGATCGTCGAGCGTGCGCACCACGACGGCCTCGCCGCCGACCGCGCGGCACAGCGCGGCGAAGTCGACCTCGGGGATGAGCATGGGGGCGGGGGCGAGGCCCTGCGCGCCGTACAGGTGCACCTCGGCGCCGTACGCGCGGTCGTTCCACACGACGGCGAGGCCACGGCCGCCGGCGACCCGGACGGCCGACTCGAGGTCGCTGACGGCCATGAGACCGCCGCCGTCGCCCGTCGTCAGCACGATCGTCGCGTCGGGACGGGCGCGGGCTGCGCCGGGGACCGAGGGGAAGCCGAGGCCGATCGACTGATAGGCGGTGCCGACCATCATCATCCGGTCGGGTGACGACACGGGCCAGTACATGTTCGCCCATCCGATGAAGTGGCCACCGTCCGACACGACGACGCGGTCCTCGGGCAGCAGCTCTCCGATCCGCCGCGCGGCGGACCGCGGGTCGAGACGCCCGTCGGGGGCGAGGGCGTCGCCGGGGAGATGGTCGCGCAGGGCGGCGATGTCGAGCGACTCGCGCCATCCGCTCGCCGGAGCGACGAGCGCGGCGAGCTCGTCGGCGATCGCCCGGGCCGCGAGGGCCGCGTCGGCACGCAGGTAGAGCCCGACGTGCGGATGCGTCGCCGTGGGTGCCGTGTCGATCTGAGCGACCGTCGTCCCGGGGGCGAACAGAGTCCCGAACCGCATCGTGAACTGGTTGAGAGACGCGCCGACGACGAGCACGACATCGGCGTCGCGGATGACGGACATCGCCCCGTCGGCGCCGAATCCGCCGGTCACGCCGAGATCGAACTCCGGACGCGGGAAGACCCCGCGCCCGAGAGCCGTGGTCGCGGTCACCGCTCCCGTCGCGTCGGCGATCGCGCCGAGAGCGGTGCCCGCTCCGGCGAGCCACGCGCCGCGGCCCGCGAGGAGGAGGGGCCGCTGCGCGCCCGCCAGTGCGCGGGCGATCTGCGTCACGGTTCCGGTCGCGAACGGCGTGGCGGGAGCGAGCTCAGGCGCTCGTCGCGGCTCGGGGGTACAGGTGAGCGGGCCGGCGTCGGCTTTGGCGACGTCGTAGGGGATCGCCAGCACGACGGGGGAGGAGTACGCGAGGGCGTGCTCGATCGCGATGACGGTCGTGGCCGCGGCATCCGCCCGGCCCACCGTGTAGGTGCGGACTCCGACCGCCGAGGCGAGCGCGATCTGGTCGACGTCCCACGGGCGCGGGCCGGACGTCGGCGCATCGCCGACGACGAGGACCAGCGGGGTGCGTGCCTGCGCTGCCTCCGCGAGCGGTGTCAGGGTGTTGGTGAACCCCGCTCCGTACGTCGCGGTCGCGGCCGCGAGGCCTCCGCCGGCACGGTAGTGGGCATCGGCGGACACCACGCCGCCCGCCTCATGACGGAGCGCGGTGAAGGTGACGCCGGGGGAGCGCTCGAGCGCATCGAGCAGGTGTGCGTTGCCATTGCCCATCACGCCGAAGACGTGCGAGACGTGTCGGGAGAGGGCGGCGGCGACGTGCGCGGAGACGGAGGGCATGGCGATGCCTTTCGAGACGGAACGGTGATGGAGGCCGTATGTGTCTCACGCGCGGATGCCGCTTCGTGCCCATTTTTCGAGCACCGACGGCAACGCCGCCGCCGGACGTTCCGATTATAGGAACGACCGACGACGGCGTGAAGTGTTCGGTACGGGTTACGCCGGGACCTTCAGTCGCGGCACTCCGGCGGTCACCGGCCGCAGCTCACGCTGCGGGGCCTCGGGGATCTCCTGGTCCAGCGCGACGACGAGTCCGGCGGACGACGTCGCCGCATTGGCCATGTCGCGGATGGCGGCCGGGTTGAGGACCTCCATGTCGGCGCTTTCGAAGACGAAGCGCAGCGGGATGGACGGCTGCAGCCAGATCGAGGAACGACCGTCGTCGGCCGTCCACGACATCATGAAGCTCTCGTTGCGCCGCAGCTTCGTCGCGATGACGACTTTGAGGTGCGCGAGCAGGCGGTCCGGGATCTCGATTCGGGTGTCGGAGTTTCCGTAGTGGAGCTGTCCCATGCTGTCCTCCTGAGATCGTCGATGAGCGAGTGAAGTGTTGGTTCCCTCGTTAAGTATCTAGCCAGACAAGACAGTTTCTGTCAATTCTTAGATCCTATGTATCTCACCATCTGTGAAAGACAGAATCTGTCAAGCTGGGCTAGTGTTCTAGGATGCTGTCGGAGGAGGTGGCAACCCGATGCCTCGAAACGTCGTCCGTCATGAAGGACTTCACCTGTACGCGGATCAACCTCGTGACGAGGTCGGTCGTCGGCTGAGCGACGCCGTCCTGCGTCTGCGGCGTGCGGAACAGGTGCAGGCCGGGCTCGCCGTGCGCGCCTCCGAGCTGTCGGCGATCGACTTGACCGCGCTGCGCTACCTCGTTCAGGGACACCGCGACGGCCGCGATCTCGGGCCCAAGGACCTCATCGTCATGCTCGCCACCTCGAGCGCCACGGTCACCAATGTCGTCGAGCGTCTCGCCTCGAAGGGCCTGGTCGAGCGCGTGCAGCACCCCAGCGACCGCCGGGCGCACTACCTCGTTCCGACCGCCGCCGCCGTCGAGCGGGTGGATGCCGCCTTCGCCGCCCATCACCGAGCGATTGTGACGGTCATCGATGAGCTCGACCCTGAGCGTACCGCCATCGCGGCCGAGGTCATCGACCTCCTCGCTTCCGCCCTCGACGAGATCGCCGAGCGCAGCGCCTGACTCCCGAACGAAGCGGGGGCCGACTCCATATCAGTGGTGTCGGCCCCCGCTTCGTCGTGTCAGCTGTCTTCGCCCTCAGCCTGCGAGGGGTGTCCCGTCTCCTCTTCCGGGGCTTCGCCCGTGTCGGGGTGATCGGGGTCGGCGCCTTCGGCCTGGCTGGGCTTCGCGTCGTCTCGTGACATCGACGGTCTCCTTCCGAGATGGGGTCGTCGTCTCTGGCTATCACGCTTGTCCGACCCCCGCCATCCCCTCGCCCCGGGCGGGACGATGTGCCTACGGTCACCCCATGTCCGACGCATCCGAACCCCTGACCGACGAAGACGCCCGCCGCGAGGAACTGCTGCGCGCCGGCGGATCGACCGAGGCCGACGCGGCGCCGCGGATCGAGACGAGCGAGCACGACGGCGTCACGCGCATCGACATCGCCGACTCGGCCGCCGTGCGTCCGGGACCTGGGCCCGGTACGCCCGAGGCCGACGGTGACGAGCCGGAGGTCGAGCGATGAAGGCCCTCACCTGGCAGGGGCGCCGCAACGTCTCCGTCGAGACGGTGCCCGACCCCGAGATCCTCGAGCCCACCGATGCGATCGTGCGGATCACCTCGACCGCGATCTGCGGCTCCGACCTGCACCTGTATGAGATCTTCGGGCCGTTCATCGACAGCGGCGACGTGCTCGGACACGAGCCGATGGGCGTCGTCGTCGAGGTCGGCTCGGCCGTCACGAACCTGGCGGTCGGAGACCGCATCGTCGTGCCGTTCAACATCTCGTGCGGGCACTGCTTCATGTGCCGGCGCGGGCTGCAGTCGCAGTGCGAGACGACGCAGGTCACCGAGTACGGCAGCGGCGCGTCGCTGTTCGGCTACACCAAGCTGTACGGCCAGGTCCCCGGCGGTCAGGCCGAGTACTTGCGGGTGCCGCTCGCGGACTACAACCACATCCGCGTCGGCAACGACCTCCCCGACGACCGGTACCTCTTCCTCAGCGACATCCTGCCGACGGCGTGGCAGGGCGTGGAGTACGCCGATGTCCCCGAGGGCGGCACTCTCGCGGTGATGGGGCTGGGGCCCGTCGGCCAGTTCGTCGCGCGCGTCGGTGTGCACCGAGGGTACCGGGTGCTCGCGGTCGACCCGGTCGCCGAACGGCGAGCGATGGCGGAGCGGCACGGTGCGGACGTGTTCGACCTGACCGACTCAGTGGTCGACGAACTCCGCGACCTCACCGACGGGCGCGGCGCGGACGCCGTTGTGGATGCCGTCGGCATGGAGGCCCACGGGAACCCCGCCGTGTCGACGGTGCACAAGGCGTTGGGGCTGCTGCCCGATGCCCTGGCTCAGAAGGTCATGGAGACCGGCGGGCTCGATCGGCTGGCGGCGCTCCACTCGTCGATCGACATCGTCCGCCGCGGCGGCACCGTCTCGCTCAGCGGCGTGTACGCCGGCGAGGCCGACATGATGCCGATGAAGACGATGTTCGACAAGCAGCTGAGCCTTCGGATGGGTCAGTGCAACGTCAAGCGGTGGATCGATGACCTGCTGCCTCTCGTCGAAGACCCCGCTGACCCGCTCGGCGTCATGGATCTGACGACCCACCGCGCGCCGCTGTCCGACGCGCCGGGCCTCTACGAGACTTTCCAGAAGAAGGAGGACGGTTGCATCAAGGTGGTGCTGCAGCCGTGACTCCGCCCCGGAGAGGAGACTGCCATGTCGCGTAACGTCCGACTCATGCACTGCGCCCCCGAAGACGTCTTCGCGGTCCTGAACGACGGCTGGCTGTTCCCGGCGTGGGTCGTCGGTGCTTCGCGCATGCGCGATGTCAGTCCCGCCTGGCCCCAGAAGGGGTCGCGTCTGCACCATTCCGTCGGGGTGTGGCCCTTCGTCATCGACGACAGCACGTCGGTGCTCGAATTCGATCCGCCGCACCGCATGGTGCTGCAGGCGCGCGGCTGGCCGATCGGCGAAGCCCACATCACCATCGACGTCAAGCCCCGAGGCGATGACTGCGTCGTGCGCATTCAGGAAGTGGCCGCGGAGGGGCCGGGGTCGTTCATCCCGCAACCGCTGCTCGACCTGCCCCTGCACGTGCGCAACGCCGAGACCCTGCGTCGGCTCGCGCACCTCGCGGAGGGCGGCGCGGGACGGTGACGACCGAGTACGACGCCGTCATCGTCGGCTCCGGGCCGAACGGGCTGGCGGCGGCCGTCACCCTGGCGCGCTCCGGGCTCTCGGTCGCGGTGTTCGAAGCCGAGGATCACTTCGGCGGCGGGGCGGCCTCCGGGGAGATCACCCTCCCCGGCTACCTGCACGACCTGTGCTCGGCGGTGCACCCGCTCGCATTCGAATCCGCCTTCTTCCGCGAGTTCGGACTGCGCCACCGCGTCGAGTTCGTCGTGCCCGAGGTGTCGTACGCGCACCCTCTCGACGGCGGCGCGGCGCTGGCGTACCGCGATCTCGATCGCACGGCGGAGGGGCTCGGTGCCGACGGCCGCGCGTATGCCCGGCTGATGGCGCCGCTCGTCGAGCGCGTGCGCGGCATCGCGGACTTCACCGGTGGATCGCTGCTGCGCGTGCCCGGCGATCCGATCGCCGCGGCCTGGTTCGGCCTGCGCACCCTCGAGCAGGGGACACCGGCATGGAGCCTGCGGTTCCGCGAGCAGGCGGCCCCGGCCCTCATGTCGGGGGTCGCGGCCCACACCATTCTCGGCCTCCCGAGTCTCGCGGCAGCCGGCGGCGGCCTCACCCTCGCGACATACGGTCATGCCCGCGGGTGGCCGATCCCGATCGGCGGAAGCGGGGCGATCGTGGCCGCCATGGTCGACGACATCCGTGCGCACGGCGGCGAGCTGTTCTCGGGACGCCGTATCGATTCGCTCGACGAGCTGCCGAGCGCGCGCGCCGTGATGCTCGACGTGACGCCGCGCGCCCTCATCGCGATCGCCGGGGACCGGATGCCGACGCGCTATCGGCGCCGCCTCGAGCGCTTCCGGTACGGTGACGCGGTGGCGAAGGTCGACTTCGCCCTGTCCGCGCCGGTGCCGTGGCGCGATCCCGCGATCGCGCAGAGCGGCACTGTCCACGTCGGCGGGACCCGGCCGGAGATCGCCGCCTCCGAGAACGCGGTGCGCGCCGGCCGGCTGCCCGACGCGCCGTATGTGCTCGTCGCGCAGCCGTCGCTGTTCGATGCGGGCCGGGCGCCGGAGGGCCATCACACCCTGTGGGCATACACGCACGTTCCCGCGGGCAGCGAGGTCGACCGGACCGAGGCGATCGTGCGCCAGATCGAGCGGTTCGCGCCGGGCTTCCGCGACACGATCCTCGCGACCCACTCGGAGACCGCGCAGCAGGTCGCCGCGCGCAACCTCAACTATCCCGAGGGTGACATCTCCGCCGGCATCCCGTCGCTCGATCAGCTGATCGCCCGCCCGTTGCTCGCACGCGACCCGTGGCGGACGCCCATGGGCGGCGTCTATCTGTGCTCGTCCTCGACGAGCCCGGGCCCAGGCGTTCACGGGCTGGCCGGATGGTGGTCGGCTCTGAGCGCTCTGCGGCACGAGTTCGGGGTGCTCACGCGTCCCGACCTCTCACCGCGTCTCTAGGGGTGGGAGGCGCCGGAGTCAAGCGGAAGAGCGCCCCGTCGCCGCGCTCGTACAGTGGACGCACCATCGTCGTCTGCGGGAGGTTCATGGTGTCCGGTGCTTCCGAGCCCGAATCCGTCGCGCGAGCCGTCGAACGGCTCCGTCTGGCAGAGGCCAGCCTGGCTCGGCGGCGTCAGAGCGACTGCGGTCCCAGTGAGACGGCGCGCGCCGCAATGCGGGTGGTGTACGACAGCGCGGATGCCGGCCGGCGCGTCACCCCGACCGACATCGCCGCCTCGCTGGGCATCTCGACGCCGACGGCGACGACCATGCTGAAGCGTCTCCGCGACGGGGGACTGGTGGCGTTCGAGCGCAACCCCGACGACGGTCGGAGCAAGTACGTCGTGCCGACCGATCGCAACGCAGACGTCGAGGGTGTCGATCCGCTGACGCTGCGTGTGCGCGACATCGCGCGCGGGCTGGATGACGACACCGCCGCGAAGCTGACGACCCTTCTCGACGCGATCGCGGATGCGGTCGACGAGGAGTGTCGCTGAGGTCAGGCGTCGCCGGTCGCGGGCTCCGGGACGACACGCAGGCCGTTCGCTCCGCCCGCTTCGAGCAGGAGGGCCTCGACCCAGTGTCGATTGATCGTCGGCGGACGGCTGCCGCTGAAGAGGAACACTATCGGGACGGCCGGGTGCACCCACACGCTGAACAGCCCGCTGTCGGTCGAACGGTGGAACATGAACGGCTCGTTGCGGCGCAGCTTGTTCATGAACACGACCCGCAGGTGCGCGAGCAGACGGTCTTCTACGTCGAACGTCCGTCCTTGACTGCCGTAAACGAGTGTTCCCACGGACGCGAGGGTACTGGCGGGGGTCCGCCTAATTAATTCCGGTTAGTTAGGCGAACTAGTTAGAGGAGGGATGGCGCGTAAACCCCTCGTGAACTTCTGTCAAGCGGGTAGGTGCAGACGGCTCGGGCCGCGATAGTCGTGTCAGAGCGACGGGAGTGGTCATGGTCTTGGATATGTCACCGATCGCCCGCAAGCCCAGCGCGGTGCGCCTGGCCACGTCGGGCGCTCTGCGTCAGCTGCCGTCGCGGCGGCCGGAAGCGCCGAGCACCGAGGCGGACGTCCGCTGGGAGCTCGTCGACGTCGACCGTTACGAGGTGCGAGAGGGAGAGGTCACCCTCGGCTACATCGACGTCGTCGGCGCGGTCTTCGTAGCCCTCGGCGGGCCCTGGTACTCGGCTGCCGTCGAGCTGCGTCAGACGCTCCGCTTCGATGAAGCGGTGCAGACGCTGCGCTCGACCCGGCGTCACTGAGGCGCGGCCCGGCAGCGGTCCTCCGGCCTCCTAGGCTGGGGGACATGATCCGCATCGCCACCATCGGCACGAGTGTCATCACCGACGCCTTCATCGGTGCGGCCTCTCGCACCCGGGGGATCGAGGTCGTCGCGGTGTCGTCTCGAGATGCGGCGAAGGCGCAGGCCTACGCCGATCGTCTGGGTGTCGCACGGGCGATCGCCGGCCTCGATACCGTCCTCGCCGATCCCGAAGTCGACGCGGTCTACATCGGTTCGCCGAACGCCGCCCACGGCTCGCAGGTCGAGTCCGCCATCGCGGCGGGCAAGCACGTGCTCGTGGAGAAGCCCGCGGTCGCCACAGCCCGGGAGTGGGATGACCTCGTCGACCGGTCGCGCCGCGCGGGCGTGATCCTGCTCGAGGCGATGCGCACGGCGTACGACCCCGGCATCGCGGCCGTCCGCGAGCAGCTCGGATCGCTCGGAACCCTCCGCCGCGCCTCGTTCCACTACGCCAAACGGTCGTCGCGCTACGACGCCGTGCTCGCGGGTGGGACGCCGAACATCTTCGATCCCGCCATGGGCGGCGGAGCGCTCGCGGATCTGGGTGTCTACGGCGTGCACGCGGCGGTCCTCCTGTTCGGTGAACCCACCCGCGTGGCCGGGTCGTCGGTGACGATCGCCACGGGCGCTGACGGCGCCGGTCTGGCGGTGCTCGAATACCCGGGGCTGGTCGTCGACGTCGGCTACTCGAAGATCACCACCGCTTTCCGGTCGAGCGAGATCCAGGGCGAGGATGCGACGCTGCTCATCGATCACCTGGCCAGTCCGCGCCGCGTGACACGGGTCGGTCTCGACGGTGCGGAGTCCGCGTGGACGTCGGATGCTGCCGTCGACACGCTCGACGGCGAGGTCGCGCGTTTCGTCGAGCTCGTGGGCGGCGCGATCGCTCCGGACGAGGACCAGGCGCGCACGGCGGCGACGCTGCGGACCATGGAGCGCATCCGCCAGACGACAACCGGCTGACGCATCCGCTGAGCGCCCTGTCAAGGCCCTGGGGTTTCACCCGGTGTCGACGCAGGCTCGTCCCATGCACCACACGGGACTGCGCTGGGATGAGATCGCTGAGGATGCCTGGCGGGTATGCGATCCCACGCGCCCGTCCTCCGATGCCGATGCCGTCGTCGCCTACGTCGAACGGCGCCGGGACGGTGTCTTCGAGGTGGTGTGGCTCTGCGGCACTGCGGGGACCGAGACCTTCGTCGCGATCGGTGAAGCCGCCTGCGCGATCGCCGACCGACACGCCGCGTCCCGCCGCACCGGGTCGCCGCTGGCGACCAAGCCGATTCCCATCGCGCACCGTCCGCCGCTTTCGCGGGCCTGAGGCTCGGGTGCGGTCAGCGCCGCATCCGATCGATCAGCAACCCGACGGCTGCGTTCGCGCTGTCGTCGATGACCTGTTCGGGCTCGCCGTCGAGGTCGAGCAGGACGTGGCCCGTCTCTGCGCCGTCGCTCCACCCGAGGTACACCGTCCCCGGCTCGTGGCCGTCGTGCGGCTCCGGACCCCCGACGCCCGTCACCGACACCGCCAGATCCGCGCCTGTCAGGTCGCGGACCGCGCGTGCGAGGTGCTCGGCGCATTCCGGGGAGCAGGGGTCGATCCCCTCGGCCAGACCCAGGACGCGGTGCTTCGTCTCCAGTCGGTAGGCCACGACGCCGCCGGCGAACCAGTCGCCCGCGCCCTCCGCCGCGCCGATGGTGGCGGCGAGGTTGCCCGAGGTCAGCGATTCCGCCACCGCGATCACGGTGCCGCTCTCCTGTGCCAGCCGGGCGAGTTCATCGATGTGGGTCATTTCTCCTCCTGGCGCGACCCTAAGCACCGGTGGAGGAGACGCGTGCGGGGATTGTCTCCGATTCGGCACGGTGATATCGCGCGGGAGGTGCAGAGCTCGACTGGGACTTTGGTCCCTGGTGGAGTCATCGCGAATGCGAGATAGTTATGTGGTCAGACCACATACGACGAAGGAGACAGAAATGACCACGCACGCGGTCCACGCAGCCATCCCCCGCACGGAGGCTCGGACCCGCACCCAGGCGATCGCCCGCCAGGACGAGATCGTGACCTCGCTCGCCGGGCGCCGCACTCTCGCTGCGCTGCGCTACGCGACCGGCTTCATCTTCCTCTGGGCGTTCCTCGACAAGCTGTTCGGCCTCGGATTCTCGACGCCGTTCGAGCGGGCGTGGATCAACGGCGGCACCCCGGCGCAGGGCTTCCTCAACAGCCCCGCCGTCACCGGCCCCCTTCAGCCCTGGTTCCAGAGCATGGCGAGCCCGCTCGCCGACGTCCTGTTCATGGCGGGCATGCTGGCCATCGGAGTCGCCGTCATGTCGGGCATCGGTCTCCGCGTCGCAGCGGTAGCCGGAAGCCTCGTCATGCTCCTGATGTACCTCGCCGAGTGGCCGTTCGCCTGGGGTGCGGCATCTACCAACCCCCTCGTCGACTACCACATCGTCTACGCGCTCGCGCTGATCGTGATCGCCGTGCTCCACGCCGGCGACACCTGGGGCCTCGGCGCCATGTGGAAGAAGCTGCCTCTCGTGCAGCGCTTCCGGTGGCTCGTCTGACACCGAGTCGCCCCGCCGAAGGCGCGGATCCCCCCCGGGGGTCCGCGCCTTCGCTCATTCGTGCGCGGGCTGCGCCGCGCGAAGAGCGGCCTGCGTGCGGCTGGTGACGCCGAGCGTTCGCATGATGCCTGTCAGATGGTTCTTGACCGTCTTCTCGGCGATGCCGAGCTCGGCCGCGATCGCGCGATTCGACAGCCCGCGGGCGACGAGCGCCAGCACTTCCCGCTGGCGCCGGGGGAGAGGGTCCGGAGACGGCGCGGAGGACGCGGTCGTATGCAGCGTCGCGCCCAGCGGATGGCCCGATCCCACCCGGCGCACGGCGTCGATCAGCTCTCCGGCCGCGACGTCCTCGAGGAGGAAGGCGGACGCGCCCGCCGATGCGCTCTCGCGACGCGCCTCGTCGTCGTCCGAGGCGCAGAGGATGATGCAGTGCAGGCGCGGATCCGCTGCGCGCAGGGCGGCGCAGACCGCCGCGCCGGTGCCGTCTGCCAGCTGATAGCCGAGGATCGCGACATCCGGTCGTGTCACCCCGGCGCGAGCCTTCGCCTGACGTGCGGTCGCCGCCTCGGCGACGACCTGCATGCCCGCGGCCGCGTCGATCAGGTCGGCCACGCCGCGGCGCACCAGGTCGTGATCGGCCAGGACCAGCACGGCGAGCATGGCCTCCACCGTAGCGTTCGGCTGGATACGGTGGGGGGATGGAGGAGCACCGGGCCGGTCCGCGGCGGAGCGAACAGGCCCGCCTCGCGGTCCTGACGGCGGCGGCCGACCTGCTCGCGCAGAACGGCTACGAGAATCTCACCATCGAGGCCATCGCGCGGCAGGCATCGGTCGGCAAACAGACGATCTACCGGTGGTGGCCCTCGCGTGCGGCGATCCTGACGGAGGCGCTGCTCGAGGGCATGATCTTCCGACAGCAGCTCGCGGTGCGGAACACCGGAGACCTGCGCCGCGATCTCACGGAGTGGATGTCGCGGGTGTGGTCGGTCCTCGATGCGCCGCAGGGCCGGATGCTGCTGCGTTCGCTCGTCGCCGCGGCGACCGAGCACCCGGCCATCGGCGAGCTGATGCGCGATCGGCTGAGCGCCGACGGCGGCATCCGGGCGCGGGTCGTCGCGCACGGAGATCCCGCGGTCGCCGCGGTCGAGATCGGCGACGCGATCGCCGGCTGGATGATGATGCAGGTGCTCATGGGCGCGGCTCCGACGCCGGACGGCATCCGGGCGATCGTCCACGCGCTGGTCCCGGGTTAGGGTTGACGAGACGCTGCGTCTCGTCAAGGGCGTCCGCATTCCGAAGGAGTCGCTGATGGCCGAGCTGCTGTACCGCCTGAGCAAGGGAGCCGCGCGTCGCGCATGGCTCGTCGTCGTCGCCTGGGTCGCCGTGCTGGGGATCGCCGGCGGCGCCTTCGCGCTCGGCTTCGGCGGACTCTCATCGAGCTTCGACATCCCGGGCACCGCTTCGTCGAAGGTCACCGACCAGCTCGCCGAGGAGCTGCCCGACTTCGCCGGAGCGGCGGGCACCGTCGTGTTCCACGCTGAGGACGGCGCGCTCACCGACGATCAGCGTGCGGCGATCTCCGACCTCGTCGCCTCCGCCACGGATCTGCCCGACGTCGCGACCGTCAACGACCCGTTCGAGGCCGAGGCGCAGCGCGCGGCGCAGGCCCAGCAGCTGGCTGACGGTCAAGCGCAGATCTCCTCCGCGCGCGACCAGCTCGACGCCGGACAGGCGCAGCTCGATCAGGGCACGGCGCAGCTCGAGGCGGGCCAGGCCCAGCTCGACGCCGCGCGCGCCCAACTCGAGGCAGCCGGTGCTCCGGCCGCGCAGCTCGCCGCGCTCGACGCTCAGCAGGCTCAGCTCGACGCGGGCCGCGCCGAGCTGGAGCGGCAGCAGGCGACCCTCGACCTCGGGCGGACCGAGCTCGAGGCGCAGGCCGAGACCGCCGACCTCGGCGGGCGCCTGCTCGACCTCGCCGACGGTATCGCCCTCGTCTCGCCGGACGGCTCGACCGCGACCGTGAACGTCGCCTTCACCCTGCCGCGCCTCGAGCTGCCGCAGGATGCGAAGGACGCCGTCGTCGAGCACTTCACCGCCGCGCCGATCGACGGCGTCGAGGTGGGCTTCTCGACCGAGATCTCCCAGGGCGTGCCGAAGATCCTCGGCGTCGGCGAGGCCGTCGGCGTCGCGGTCGCCGCCGTGGTGCTGCTCGTCATGCTCGGCAGCCTCATCGCCGCCGCCCTCCCGCTCGTCACCGCCATCGTCGGAGTGGGCGTCGGCGTGCTCGGGGTGCTCGCACTGTCGGGAGTCGTGCAGATGGCTTCGGTGACGCCCGTGCTCGGCGTGATGCTCGGGCTCGCGGTCGGCATCGACTACGCCCTGTTCGTGCTCAATCGGCACCGCAAGCAGCTGCTGCGCGGGATCGACCTGCACGAGTCGATCGGCCTCGCCGGCGGAACCGCCGGAAACGCCGTCGTGTTCGCCGGATCGACCGTCGTCGTCGCCCTCCTCGCCCTCAACATCACCGGCATCCCGTTCCTCGGTCTCATGGGTACGGCGGGAGCCGTCTGCGTCGCCATCGCGGTGCTGATCGCGATCACGCTGCTGCCGGCGCTCCTCGGGCTGCTCGGGATGCGCGTGCTCGTCCGTCGTGCGCGTGCGCGCGTAGGCCAGCCCGACGCGGTATCGACCCCGACGCGCGCGATGCCGACCTGGCGCGCCATCACGACCGCCGTCGTGTCGGTCGGGCTCCTGCTCGCCCTCGCGGTTCCGGCGCTGTCGATGCGGGTGGGCCTGCCCGACGGAGCGTCCGAGCCGGAGGGATCGTACGGCCAGCGTGCGTTCGAGCTCACCGAGGACGCGTTCGGCCCCGGTGCGAACTCGCCGCTGCTGGTGACCGCGAGCCTGCCCGAGGGCCTCGACGACACGGGGCGGCTGCGAGCGCAGGTCGCTGTGGCCGAGGCGATCGCCGACCGCGACCACGTCAGTGCCGTCGCGCCGATCGCGGTCTCCGACAGCGGCACCATCGCGGCGTTCCAGGTGATCCCCACGGATGGGCCGAGCAGCGTCGCGACCGAGGACCTGGTGCGTGACCTGCGCTCACTGCCACCGGTCGACGGCGAGTACGCGCTCGGTGTCGCCGGTCAGGCCGCCATCAACATCGACATCTCCGAGGGGCTCGTCGGTATTCTGCCGATCTACCTCGCGGTCGTGGTCGGGCTCTCGCTCGTGATCATGATCGTCGTCTTCCGCTCGCTCGTCGTGCCGCTCATCGCGACCGGAGGCTTCATCCTGTCGCTGTTCGCGACCTATGGCGCCGTCGTCGCGGTCTTCCAGTGGGGGTGGGGTGCCGAGCTCATCGGTCTGCACACGACCGGTCCGATCCTGAACTTCCTCCCGGTGATCCTCGTCGGCATCCTGTTCGGGCTCGCGATGGACTATCAGCTGTTCCTGGCGTCGGGGATGCGCGAGGCGTTCGTGCACGGCTCCGAGGCGAGGCTCGCCGTCATGCAGGGCTTCCGTGCCGGGCGTTCGGTCGTGATCGCGGCCGCGCTCATCATGGTGTCCGTCTTCGGCGGCTTCATCTTCGCCGAGGCGACGATCATCCGCTCGATGGGCTTCGGTCTCGCCTTCGGCATCCTCGTCGACGCGCTCGTCGTGCGCATGCTGCTCATGCCCGCGCTCATGCACCTCATCGGGCGCGGTGCGTGGTGGCTGCCCCGGTGGCTCGACCGCATCCTCCCGGATGTCGACGTCGAGGGCGCCAAGCTCGAGCGCACGCACCCGCACGTCTGAGCGCGCCGGCCGGGGTCAGAACGCGTCGAGGTCGGCCCGCAGGCCCTGCCCGGTGTGCTCCGAGCGCAGGATGCCCCGCCGTCGCAGTACCGGCACGAGCTCGTCGAGAGCGCGGTGGAGCGTCACGGGGTGGAAGTCGCCCGAGAAGATCAGCCCGTCGTTGTCGGCGTCGTCGCCGAGCGCCTGGATGACGTCGGCGATCTCCTCCGCGGTCCCCACCGTGCCTCCGGCGCCGTCGGTCACACGTCCGAGCCGCGCCTTGCCGGCGAGGATGTCGCGCAGCGGCGCCTCGGAGAAGTCGGAGTGCCGCCCGAGCAGCCCCCGAATGGTGCCCTTCGAGACGTGATCGCCGAAGATCGCGGGATGGAGCGGGCGGTCGAGGTCGAGCGACGTGAGGTCGGTCTCGAGGTCGCTCGACCATGCCTCGGCCACCTCGACGAGCGTCGCCTCGTCGGGATGCCGCGATGCCTCGACGATGCGCTCCGCCTCCTCGACCGAGCTCGCGACGATCGGTTTGACGACGAAGAGAGTCTTGATCGCGTCGGCGTGCCGCCCCGCGGCGATCGCCGCTTCGCGCACGCGGCCGCGGTACGCGCGGATGCTCGCGGGGTCGAGGTTCGACAGGGCGAGCTGGATCTCGGAGTTCGCCCCGGCGAAGCCGATGCCCCGCGGCGAGCCGCCGGGGGAGGCGACGATCGGGTCGCCGGCGGGCAGGGGCTCGGCGTTGAGGGGACCGTCGAACGAGAAGTACTCGCCCCGGTGCTGGACGGCGTGGATTTTCGAGCCGTCGGCGTAGATCTGCGTGTCGGGATCGGCGATCAGGGCCTCGTCGTCCCAGCTGTGCCACAGCAGGCGCAGCGCATCGAGCCATTCCTGCGCACGGTCGTAGGCAGCGTCGTGCCCGAGGCGCTCCGTGCCGAAATGATGCGCCGACCCGACGTCCGTGACGACGTTCAGGCCCAGCCTGCTGCCGCTGAGGTGCTGCAGCGACGCGAACTGGCGAGCGGCGAGGTACGGCGGCCACGCGGCCGGGTTGACGGTGGGGATGACGCCCAGGTGCTGCGTCGCGGCGAACAGGTACGGGGCGAGCGTCCACGGGTCGTGCTTGGGCCCGCCGTACGCCTTGCGGACGCGGAGGTTCAGCGTCTCGGGAGTGATCCCGACCGAGAGCGCGTCTTCGATCAGGACGAAGTCGAACCCCGCCTGCTCGAGCTCACGGGCCGAGTGCTGGTAGAGGTCGGGCTTCTGCCACGGCCAGTTCCACCGCTGGTACGGCCGCGCCCAGCCGTGGGGACCGAACCTGCGCGAGAGGAACCAGCCGAAGTGCTGGGCGCGCGTCATGCCGACACCGCTTCCGGTGCTGCTGCGGTCGCGGCTCGGGCGGCATCGAGTCCGCGGTCGAGGTCTGCGATGAGGTCGCCGGCGTCCTCCAGGCCGACCGAGAGCCGCAGCAGGCCCGGCCCGACCCCGATGCGCGCCAGGTCGGCGTCGCTGCGGCTCGCGTGGGTCGTGGTCGCCGGATGCAGCACGAGCGACCGCACATCGCCCAGGTGGGTCATCGGGGTGAACAGCCGCACGCTGCGCGTGAAGGCCTCCGCAGCTGCCCGCCCGCCGGTGAGGGTGAAGGAGAACAGCGCGCCCTGCCCCGCGGGGAGAAGGCGCACGGCGAGGTCGTGGTCCGGATGCGAGGGGAGTCCGCTGTAGTCGACGCCGGCGACCTCCGGGCGGGTCTCGAGCCAGGCGGCGAGGGTCGCCGCCGTCTGCGATTGCCGCTCCACTCGCAGCGACAGGGTCTCGATGCCCTGCAGCAGCAGGAAGGCGTTGAGGGGCGACGGTGAGGGGCCGAAGCGCATCGCGACGCGGCGCGCGGTGTCGAGGAAGGCGCGCTCGCCCGAGCGTTCGACGAACGTGCGGCCGTCGGGTCCGGTCTCGGCCGCGATCTGGCGGAAACGGCCGGGCGCGGCATCCCAGGCGAAGCGTCCGCCGTCGACGATGACGCCGCCCAGACCCGTGCCGTGGCCCGACAGGAACTTCGACGCCGAGTGGATGACGATGTCGGCCCCGAGCTCGAGCGGGCGCAGCAGGTACGGCGTCGCGAGGGTCGAGTCGACGACGAGCGGGATGCCGTGCCGGTGTGCGACCTCGGCGACGGTCGGGATGTCGAGCACGCCGCCGCGCGGATTCGCGATCGTCTCGGCGACGAGGGCGCGGGTGCGCGGGCCGATCGCCGCCTCCCAGGCGGCCGGGTCGCGCGGATCGTCGACGAAGTCCGTTGTGATGCCGAGGCGCCCGAACTCGGAGCGCAGCAGCTCGCGCGTACCCTCGTAGATCGCGGAGGCCGCGACGATGTGGTCTCCCGACTCGAGGATCGTCAGCAGCGCCGTCGAGGTCGCCGCCTGGCCGCTGCCGACGAGCAGGGCTCCCACGCCGCCCTCGAGGTCGGCGATTCGCCGCTCGGCCGCCGCCGCGGTCGGGTTGCCCACGCGCGTGTAGCTGAACCCGGTGGCGGGGTCCGCGAAGCGGCCCTCGCCGTCGGCGATGTCGTCGAATTCGAAGCCGGCGGTCAGGTAGATGGGAGTCGCGCGCGAGCCATACGCGTCGAAGCCACGGGCGCCCGCGTGCAGCTGGCGCGTCGCGAAGGCGAGGGATTCGGAGTGGTTCTCGAGAGCGGGCATGGGGGGAAGAGTACGGCGGGCGGCCGCGGCGGCGCTTCTCCGCCGTCATCCGGAGTCACGCGGTGACCGGAGCTCGCCCTCGTGTGTCTCTCTGTGTTCTCCGGTTTCCGACTGTTTCGGCCCCGTTCACGATGGGAGCGCGCGGTGGCGAGCATGGGGTCATGTCCCCCCTGGTGAGTGTCGACGACCTCGCCGCCGAACTTGCCGCGGACGCTCCGGTGCGTCTGCTGGACGTCCGGTGGCGCCTGGACCGTGCCGAAGGACGACCCGACTATCTGCTCGGGCATCTGCCCGGCGCCGTGTACGTCGATCTCGAGCGCGAGCTCGCTCGTCCCGGTGTTCCGGAACAGGGACGGCATCCGCTTCCCAGCCGCGCAGATCTCGAGGCCGCTGCCCGGCGGTGGGGTGTGAACGCGGGCGACCGGCTCGTCGCGTACGACGACAACGACGGGGTCGCCGCGGCTCGTGCGTGGTGGCTGCTCCGTCGCCACGGCCTCGACATCCGGGTGCTCGACGGCGGCTTCCGCGCCTGGGTCGGATCGGGCCGTCGCCTGGAGCACAGCGACCGCGCCGCGGCGACCGGTGACGTCGATCTCCCGGAGGGGAGCGGAGGCCTCGCCGGCATCGACGAAGCGGCTGTCGCCCCGGCACGCGGGGTTCTCCTCGATGTGCGCGCACCCCAGCACTACCGCGGTCAGGCGGTGGGGGCCGACCCCGTCAGCGGCCACATCCCGGGGGCTCGCAACCTTCCGACCGTCGTCCACATCGGCCCGGACGGTCTTCTCCGCGACCCGGACGAGATCCGCACGTCGCTCGCGGCCGTCGGAGTCGGGCCCGACACGGACGTCGTCATCACGTGCAGCTCGGGCGTCGCTTCAGCCCACACCGCGCTGGCGTTCGCGGTGGCCGGGTACCGCCGGGCGCGCGTGTTCGCGGGATCGTGGAGTCAGTGGTCCCGCGATCCGGGACGCCCCGTCGCGACGGGGCCGAGTCCGGCGGCCACTATCGGCGTGGTCTGACCGGGCGACGGCGAACCGCGTCAGTCGCGGATCGCCGAGCCCTCGCTGAGCCGGTGCCACGTGCGGTTGTGGTAGACCAGCGCATCGCCGTGCCCGCCCGGCTCGACGTCGCGCTCGACGTGCGACTGCAGGGCATGGCCGGCGATGACGATCGAGCCGCCGGCATCCATGCGAGAGACGACGGCGCAGCGGACCCAGGCGCGGACGCCGCGGTAGACCGGCTCGCCGGTGGTCAGCCGTGACCAGGCGGAGGCGTCGGCGAAGCGGTCGATGCCGCTGGTCGCGCCGAGCTTCGCCAGCGCGAGGTCGTCGGCGTCGAGCAGGTGCACCACGACGGTCTCGGCCGTCGACAGCACGGCGGAGGCGGAGGACTGCGCCGACACCGAGAACACCAGCAGCGGCGGGTCGGCGCTCACCGAGGAGACCGACGTCGCCGTCAGGGCGACCGGACCATCGCCGGCGTCGGCCGTGATGACGGCGACACCGCCGGGGTGCCCGCGGAAGAGCGTCTTGAAGTCATCGGCGGACAGCGAACCGCCCAGATGACGGGAGGGGTGCTCCGCGGACGGGTCGAGGTTCGGCTGCGACATGATCACGACGTTAGTAACCACGACGACCCGTCGCATGTTCCGTGAACGTCGGAGACGATCGATGACGCCGTGTAACGTGCCCCGCGTGACGACGGAACCACACGACGGCTGGACTCGGCGGTACGGTCCGCCCGGTCCCGAGGGCCTCCCGCACAACGATGTGCTCGATGTGCTCTACCGTCACCGTTCCGTGCGGCGATTCGGGCCCGGCGAGATCGACGATGCGGCGCTGACCGCGATCATCGCCGCTGCCCAGTCGGCCTCGACGAGCTCGAACCTGCAGGCGTGGTCGGTGATCGAGGTGCGCGACCCCGACCGACGCGATGCGCTCGCTCGACTCGCGGGCGACCAGGATTTCATCCGCCGGGGCGGCGTCTTTCTCGTCTTCGTCGCCGACTGGGCGCGGGCGCGCGAGCTCGCGCATCGCGCGGGGGAACCGTCGGATGCCGTGGAGTACATCGAGAGCACGATCGTCGGCTTCATCGACGCGGCGCTGGCCGCCCAGAACGCCGTGATCGCCGCCGAGTCGCTGGGCCTGGGCGCCGTCTACGTCGGGGCGGTCCGGAACCATCCCGAGCAGATCGCCGACCTGCTCGAGCTTCCCGACGGGGCCTTCCCGGCGTTCGGCGTCGTCCTCGGCCACCCCGACCCGCACGACCGGGCGGGGGTGAAGCCCCGGTTGCCGCAGCGGGTCGTCCGTCACCGCGAGACCTACCGTCTGCCGGACGACGCCGAGATCGCCGCATACGAGGACGCCGTCACGGCGTACTACCGCACGCAGGGCGAGCCGCGGGGCTGGCTCCGCGCCGCGATCGCCCGGGTGCGGGATGCCGCGAGCCTGCACGGGCGCCACACGATGCGCCGCTCGCTCGAACGCCGCGGTCTGTCGTCGCGCTGAGCCCGACAGCCGGAGCCCTCGACAGCGGCGCGGCCCTGGCTTAGGGTTGACGCGTGCAGACCTGTCGTTGTTGTCGCTGAGCGCCGCCGCGCTCACCTCAGACGACCCCGACAGCACCCGCGCCTCTGAGCGCGCGGACACCGTGAGGAAACCCTCGTGCGCTACGCAGAGAACATCGCCGATCTCGTCGGCAACACCCCGCTCGTCCGCCTGACCCGCGTCGCCGCCTCGACGCGCGCGACCGTGCTCGCCAAGGTCGAGTACTTCAACCCGGGCAGCTCGGCGAAGGACCGCATCGCCGCGAGGATCATCGAGGCCGCCGAGCGTGACGGACTGCTGCGCCCGGGCGGCACGATCGTCGAGCCCACGAGCGGCAACACCGGTGTCGGACTCGCCCTCGTCGCGCAGCAGCGGGGCTACCGGATGGTCTTCGTCGTGCCCGACAAGTTCGCCGGCGAGAAGGTGGCCGTGCTGAAGGCGTACGGCGCCGAGGTCGTGATGACCCCCGCGAGCGTCCCGCCCGAGCATCCGGACTCGTACTACAGCGTCTCGGACCGGCTCGCGCGCGAGATCCCCGGCGCGTTCAAGCCGAACCAGTTCGCCAACGCCGCCGGACCGCGGGCTCACTACGACACGACCGGACCCGAGATCTGGCGTGACACGGTGGGACGCGTGACGCACTTCGTCGCTGGGGTCGGCACCGGCGGCACGATCACCGGGACGGGGCGTTACCTGCGCGAAGCCTCCGGCGGCGCGGTCACGATCGTCGGCGCCGATCCGGATGGATCCATCTACAGCGGCGAGGTGGGGCGGTACCTCGTCGAGGGCGTCGGCGAGGACTTCTGGCCGGAGACCTTCGACCCCTCGGTGGTCGACCGGTACGAGCGCGTCGGCGACCGGGAATCGTTCGCGATGACCCGACGCCTGGCGCGCGAAGAGGGGCTGCTGGTCGGCGGTTCGTCGGGCATGGCGGTCGTCGCCGCTCTGCGGACGGCGCGCGACCTCGGACCCGACGACGTCGTGGTGGTCGTGCTTCCCGACCACGGCCGCGGTTACCTCTCGAAGATCTACGACGACGACTGGATGCGGACCCACGGGTTCGCCGACCTCGTCGACGAACCCGGCACCGACACCCCTGATCCCCGCACGACCCACGACACCAGGAGCGACGCATGAGCACGCACGATTCCGCCCGCGGCCTCGCCAGCCTCGCCGTCCACGCCGGCCAGCAGTTCGACCCCACCACCGGGGCCGTCATCCCGCCGGTGCACTTCTCGACCACCTTCGCTCAGGACGGCATCGGCGGCCTCCGCGGCGGGTACGAGTACGGCCGCTCGGGCAACCCGACCCGGACGGCGCTCCAGGTGCAGCTCGCGGCGCTCGAAGGCGGCGCGCACGGCTTCTCGTTCGCGTCGGGCCTCGCGGCCGAGGACGTGCTGCTGCGTGCCGCGCTGACGCCCGGCGACGAGGTGCTGCTCGGCAACGACGTCTACGGAGGCACCCATCGCCTCATCGCCCGTGTCTTGGCGCCCTGGGGGGTCGAGCTGCGTGTCGTCGACATGAGCGACCTGGCCGCAGTGCGGGCCGCGGTCGCCGAGCGGGCGCCCCGTGTGCTGTGGGTGGAGACGCCGTCGAACCCGCTGCTGCGGATCACCGACATCGCCGGGCTCGCGGCCATCGGACACGAGGCCGGATCGCTGGTCGTCGTCGACAACACCTTCGCGACCCCCGCGCTCCAGCGTCCGCTCGAGCTCGGGGCCGACGTCGTCGTGCACTCCACGACGAAGTACCTCGGCGGACACTCGGATGTCGTCGGCGGTGCGCTCGTGCTCGATGACGACGCGCTCGCCGAGAAGATCGGCTTCCTGCAGTACGCCGCCGGTGCGGTGTCGGGACCGATGGATGCCTGGCTCACGACGCGCGGCATCAAGACGCTCGATGTCCGCATGCAGCGTCACAGTGAGAACGCCGGGGCCATCGCCGCGTTCCTCGAGGGGCACGAGCGTGTCGCCCGCGTGTTCTACCCCGGGCTCGCCTCTCACCCGGGGCACGAGCTCGCCGCGTCGCAGATGACCCGTTTCGGGGGCATGCTCTCGCTCGCGCTCGAGTCCGGCGAGGCGGCGCGTCGCTTCGCGGAGTCCACGCGGCTGTTCCAGCTCGCCGAGTCGCTCGGCGGGGTCGAGTCGCTCGTGAACTACCCCGATGCGATGACCCACGCCTCGGTCCGCGGCACGGAGGCCGCCGTGCCGGTCGAGGTCGTGCGGCTGTCGGTGGGCATCGAGTCGGTGGACGATCTGCTCGCCGACGTGGAGCAGGCGCTGCGCTGACGTCCGGGCGCCGGCGAACCGCTCAGCGCCGGAACAGCCGCCGACGGCGTCGAGGCTCGACCGGGGGAGCGGCGGATGCCGCGGCGGCGGCATCCGCGCGACGCTGACGCCAGGCCGCGACCTCGGTCTCGACGTCGCGCGTCGGCGTCACCACCGGTGGGCCGCCCTGCAGCTGCCGGCGGGCCTCGACGACGCGCCGGTTGAAGTCGGCGACGTACTCGCGCACATCGTCCTCGCGGGTGAGCGCGTCGACGCGGGCATCGAACTCGGCGTGCTCGATCCGCAGGGTCAGCGCCGGCGGACCGAGGCCGGTGAGCTGCTCCTCGCGGATCTTCCGTTTGATCCACCAGTCGGGGTCATGGTGCGGGCCGAGGTCGGCGATCGGCTTGCCGGCTCCCGGCAGGTCGTCGAAGTCGCCGCGGCGGATGGCCTGCTGGATCGCCGTCTCGATGTAGGCGGCTCGTTCGCGCGCGCCGGGCGCGGGCGTCTCCGGCGGCGGGGATGCGGGGGAATCGTCGCTCATGTCGTTCTCCGCCTCCAGGGTACGTGCCGGTGCGCGGGCGTCGCCGTTCTCGCGAGACAATGGGGTAATGCCGTTTTCGCCCGAACCGACGCCCGACAGTTCCGGCCGGTGGCGGCGTGAGGCGGGCGAGCTGGGCCGCAGCCTGACGCGATTCGGGCCGTCGCCGGGGCCACGCTGGCGTCTGGGGCTGCAGGCCGCGCTGGCGATGGCGGCGCCGGTCATCGTGCTCTCGGCGCTGGGGCTCGAGAGCATCGCGCTGCTCGCGGCGACCGGAGCGTTCGCGACGCTCTACGGTGGGCGTCTGTCGCCGCTCGAGCGCCTGCGCTTCGTCCCGATCGTCGCGGCGGTGCTGTGGTCGTGCGCGGCGGTCGGGGTCGCGGCGGCGGCCATCGGTCCCGTCGCGGTGGCCGTCGGCCTCATCGTGGTCGCCGTCGCGGCATCCGTTCTGGTCTTCGGGCGCTCGGTGGGGCCGCCGGGCCCGCTGTTCGCCGTGCTCATCTACGGACTGTCGGCCCACGTCACCGCGCCGCAGTCATCGCACGCGGTGAACCCGGCGCTGTACCTCGGTATCCTCGCGACGTCGCTCCTGTTCGGGTGGCTGGTCACGGCGGCCCCTCTCGTACGGCGCGCGCACCGCGGCACGCAGCCTCGCGCGCTGCGCTCTCTCTTCCCCGCCGCCTGGGGTGGGGCGACGACGCGGACACTCGTCACGCGCACGGCGGCGGTCGCGGTCGTCGGCACGGTGATCGCGCTGCTCGTCGATCCCGAGCGCGCCTATTGGATCGTCGGGGCGGGGATCGCCGTCCTCGGAGTCAGCGCGAGTCGCCGCGTCGCGCTGTCGCGCGGCATCCACCGGGCGCTCGGCACCGCGGCGGGGGCGGCGGTGTTCCTCGCGATCAGCGTCGTGCCGCTCGGCGGCGTCGTGCTCGGCATCGTGCTCGGCGCACTGCAGTTCGTCATCGAGCTCGTCGTCGTGCGTCATTACGCGCTCGCGCTCGTCTTCATCACGCCGCTCGTGCTGCTCATCCTGAGTGCGGCGGGCGCGGGCGGTGCGGAGCTCGCGGCAGAGCGCGTCGTCGACACCGCGGTGGGCGTCGGGCTCGGCATCCTCAGCAGCCTGATCGTGGTGGGGCCGCGCCGGTAGGTCGTTCGATACCCGGTATGCATAGACTCGCAAACTACATACCCGGTATGCGAAAGGACGATCGTGTCGGTTCGACTCAGCCTCCTGGCGATCCTCGATCAAGGCCCCTGCTACGGCTATCAGCTGCGGGTGGAGTTCGACCGTCGGACCGGGTCGACGTGGCCGCTGAACGTCGGCCAGATCTACAACACCCTCGACCGGCTCGAGCGGGACGGGCTCGTCGAGAAGGGGGCGGTCGATGGGCAGGGCCACGTCTACTGGCAGATCACGGATGACGGTCGCGCCGAGGTCGCGTCATGGTTGGGCTCGCCCGTCGAACGGCCGGCGGGCACACGGGATGAGCTCGCGATCAAGCTCGCGGTCGCGGCGACCCTCCCCGGAGTCGACGTCGGCGAGGTGATCGCGGCGCAGCGTCGCTCCTCGCTCGCGCGGCTGCAGGAGCTCCGCACTTCCGAGTACGCCGGCGCGAACCCCGAGGGCCCCGAGGAGCTCGCCTGGTCGCTCGTGGTCGATTCCATGGTCTTCGCGGCCGAGGCCGAGGTGCGGTGGCTCGACCACGCCGAGCATCGCCTCGCGCAGCATCCGGGACGCGCCATGGCGATCGAGCTGTCGACCGACAAGCCCAAGCGCGGGCGCCCGGTCAAAGCCTGAGCCGGATCGACCGCTCTCAGGCGACTGCCAGGAAACCGCCGCGATCCGCATGAGGGCGCGGATCGCAGGCGGCCCGAACGGGGGCGGATGCGCGGTTTTCGCTCGAGGTGTCCAATCCGCATCCGGGGGTCGTCCCGGATAGCCCCACGTGCCGCAATCCAGCGCACGTGACGGAAGGAAGAGACATGCGTACGAACCTGAAGCGAGCAGCAATCTTCGGCACGGCGGGCCTGGGTGCCGCCGCGATCGCCACCGCCGGATTCGCCCTGCCCGCGTCGGCTGACGACACCACCGCAGTCGACTCGTCCACCACCGACACGACCACCACCACCACGGATGTCGCATCGTCGTTCGATGCGCTGTCGACGTGGATCGACGGCGTCCTCGAGGCCAACGGCAACGGCGTGGGCGAGAACGCGAACGTCGGCAATCTCGGGCTCGAGGGCGGCCTCGTCAACGGCCCGCTGATCAGCGACGTCGGCAACGGCGCGCTTCTTTCGGGCAACGACACCCCGATCGCCTCGGGCAACGACACCGCCGTGGACGCCCCGGTCGACGCCCCCATCGTCTCGGGCAACGAGACCGGCAACGGCAACGAGACCGGTAACGGCAACGAGGTCGGCAACGGCAACCAGACCGACACCGACCTCGGCAACGGCACGGACGTCGGCACCGGCGACGTCAGCACCGGCGAGGTCAGCACGGGCGACGTCACGAGCGGAATCGGCAGCACCGTCGACAACCTCGTCGGCGGCATCACCTCGGATGTGACCTCCGACGTCGACGACCTCGTCGGCGGCATCCTCGGCGACCGCTGATCCACCGGATCCGGTCCGACCGAGAGGTCTCGAAGGGCGGCACGCGGCTTCGGCCGGTGCCGCCCTTCGGCGTGCCCGCTAGCCTGGCGCAGTGAGCGAAGCGATGTCCGGGCGGGCGCGAGTGGGCGTGCGGGATGTCGCCGCCGCCGCGGGGGTGTCGACGCAGACGGTCTCGCGTGTCATCAACGACCACCCCCACATCCGGCCCGAGACGCGGGAGCGCGTGATCACAGCGATGGCCGAGCTCGGCTACCGCGTCAACAACGCGGCCCGTGCCCTCGGGACCGCGACGACGCGCACGATCGGGGTGATCGCCTCCGACACCGACCTCTACGGCCCCGCGGCGGGCATCGGCGCCCTCGAACGTGCCGCGCGCGCGGCGGGCCAGTGGATCGCCACGGCCTACGCCGACGGCTCCGACGCAGGGAGCGTGACCGCTGCCGCCGATCACCTGCTCGCCCAGGGGGTGGACGGGATCGTCGTCGTGGCGCCGCATACCGCCGCCCTCGAGACTCTTGCTGCGGCATCCCTCGGAGTTCCCGTCGTGCCGCTGCATGCACGAGTGGATGCCGCGGGGGAGCGAGCGAGCGGGGGCGGCGACCGCGGCGCCGAGGGAGCGGCGCTCGCCGTCGATCACCTGCTGGACGCCGGGCACCGCCGCATCGCTCAGCTGTCGGGCCCCGCTGCCTGGCTCGAGGCCGTCGCGCGCGACACCGGTGCCGAGTCTGCGCTCGCGCGCCGGGGACTGCAGCTCGCGGGTCGATGGCGCGGCGACTGGTCCGCCGGCTCGGGTGCAGCCATCGCTTCCCGCATCGCCGCCGCCGTCGGCGAGGCAGCCGGGCCGACCGCGATCGTCGTCGCGAACGATCAGATGGCGCTCGGCCTCATCTCCGGGCTGGCCCGCCTCGGGGTGGATGTGCCCGCGGACGTCAGCGTGGTCGGTTTCGACGACCATCCCGACGCCGCGTTCTACCGGCCCGCCCTCACCACGGTGCGTCTCGACATCGCGGGGGAGGCGCGGCGGTGCGTGCGCATCCTGCTGGGCGCTGACGCCCCGGCCGGTCCGGAACCGCCCCGGCTCGTGGTGCGCGACTCGACTCGCCGGGTCTGAGGTTCGTCGATCCGTCCCCGCCGATACTCGCGTCGACGCTGTGTTACCGGTAACATGATCCCACCGCGGCACGACCAATGGAGGCATCCGTGACCCACACCGCCACGCGCGACCGATCGGCAGAGCGCGACGACATCCTCGCCGGTCGCACGAGCCTGGGCATCGAGTTCGGTTCGACGCGCATCAAGGCGTGCCTCATCGGCTCGGACCCCACGCAGGTGCTCGCGACCGGTTCGCACGCGTGGGAGAACCGCTTCGAAGAGCGGCGCTGGACGTATTCCCTCGACGACGTCTGGTCGGGTCTCCAGGGGGCCTACGCCGACCTGGAGGCCGCGGTCGAGTCGGAGTACGGCGTCGTGCCCGCGACCTTCGGTGCCATCGGCGTCTCGGCCATGATGCACGGCTACCTCGCGTTCGACGCCGACGACGAGCTGCTCGTGCCGTTCCGCACGTGGCGCAACACGAGCACGGGCCCGGCCGCGGCCGAGCTCACCGAGCTGCTCGGCATCAACATCCCGCTGCGGTGGTCGGTCGCCCACCTGCACCAGGCGGTGCTCGACGGCGAGGCGCACGTCGCCGACATCCGTCACGTGACCACCCTCGCCGGGTACGTGCACGCCAGCCTGACCGGCGAGAAGGTTCTCGGAGTCGGTGATGCATCGGGGATGTTCCCGATCGACCCGGAGACGCGCGACTACGACCAGCGCCGCGTCGACCTGTTCGACGCGCACAGCGCCGGGCGACTCCCCGCGAACCTCCGTGCTCTGCTGCCCGAGGTCCGCGTGGCGGGTCAGGCCGCCGGCTCGCTGACCGCGGCTGGTGCCGCGCTGCTCGATCCGTCCGGCGTGCTGCGGCCCGGCATCCCGTTCTGCCCGCCCGAGGGCGATGCGGGCACCGGCATGGTCGCCACCGAGGCTGTCGCGCCCCGCACCGGCAACGTCAGCGCCGGCACGAGCATCTTCGCGATGGTCGTGCTCGAGCGGCCGCTGCAGTCCACGCATCACGAGATCGACGTGGTCACGACGCCCGCGGGCGATCTCGTCGCGATGGTCCACTGCAACAACGGAGCAAGCGAGCTCGCGGCCTGGGTGGGGATGTTCGAGCGATTCGCCGCAGTGTCGGGATCGGCGCTCGACGCGGACGCCGTGTACGACACGCTGTTCCGTGAAGCGCTGTCGGGAGACGCGGATGCCGGCGGCCTGCTGGCGTACAACCACCTCGCGGGCGAGCCGATCGCCGGCACCGAGGAGGGCCGTCCGCTCTTCGTGCGCGCCCCCGACAGCCGGTTCACGCTCGCCAACGCGATCCGGGCGCAGCTCTACGGCGTGTTCGGCACGCTCGCGCTCGGCATGCGCGTGCTCGACCGCGAGGGGGTGCAGCTCGACCGGATGTTCGCCCATGGCGGCATGTTCCGCACCGCCGGGGTCGCCCAGCGATTCCTCGCCGCCGCCCTCGGCGCCCCGGTCGCGGTCGGCGACACCGCCTCCGAAGGCGGGGCCTGGGGCATCGCCGTCCTCGCCGACTACCTCGTCCACGGCGACGGTCTCGATCTCGACGCCTATCTCCGCGAGCGCGTGTTCGCGTCGGCGTCGATCGACGTCGCCGAGCCCGACGAGGCGGATTCCGCCGGCTTCGCCGCCTATCTCGACCGTTACGACGCGGGGCTCGCCGTCGAGCGCGCCGCCGTCGCCGCCCTCTCCTGACCCGTCCGACATCACCGGAAGAAGAACAATGACCCTCTCCACCTCTCTCGAGCAGTACACCGTCTGGTTCGTGACGGGCAGCCAGAACCTCTACGGCGAGGAAACCCTGCGCCAGGTCGCCGAGCAGTCGCAGCAGGTCGTCGACGGCCTCGCCGGGCTGCCGGTGCGCGTCGAATGGAAGCCGGTGCTCAAGGACTCCGAGTCGATTCGCCGACTTGCGCTCGACGCCAACGCCGACGACTCGGTGATCGGCGTCATCGCGTGGATGCACACCTTCAGCCCGGCCAAGATGTGGATCACGGGCCTCGACGCTCTTCGCAAGCCGCTGCTGCACCTGCACACGCAGGCCAACGTCGAGCTGCCCTGGGCCGACATCGACTTCGACTTCATGAACCTCAACCAGGCCGCTCACGGCGACCGCGAGTTCGGCTACATCCAGACCCGCCTCGGCGTCTCGCGCAAGACCGTCGTCGGCCACGTCTCGAACCCCGAGGTCACGCGCCAGATCGAGGACTGGCAGCGAGCCGCGGCCGGCTGGCAGGCCGCCCGTACGCTCAAGCTCGCGCGCTTCGGCGACAACATGCGCTACGTCGCCGTCACGGAGGGCGACAAGACCGAGGCCGAGCTGCAGTTCGGCGTCCAGGTCAACACGTGGGGCGTGAACGAGCTGGCGGATGCCGTCGCCGCGGCCTCCGACGCCGACATCGACGCGCTCGTCGAGGTGTACCTCGCGCAGTACGACGTCGCCGAGGAACTTCTTCCCGGGGCCGAGCGTCACCAGTCGCTGCGCGACGGCGCGGCGATCGAGATCGGGCTGCGTTCGTTCCTCGAGGCGGGCGGGTTCGGCGCCTTCACGACGTCGTTCGAAGACCTCGGCGCGCTCAAGCAGCTTCCCGGGCTCGCCGTCCAGCGCCTCATGGCCGAGGGGTACGGCTTCGGCGCCGAGGGCGACTGGAAGACCGCGATCCTCGTGCGCGTCGCCAACGTCATGGGTTCGGGCCTGCCCGGCGGGGCGAGCCTCATGGAGGACTACACCTACGACCTCGTTCCCGGTTCGGAGCGCATCCTCGGGGCGCACATGCTCGAAGTGTCGCCGTCGCTGACGACCGCCAAGCCGCGTCTGGAGATCCACCCGCTGGGCATCGGCGGCAAGGACGACCCGGTGCGCCTCGTCTTCACCGCCGACCCGGGTCCCGCCCTCGTGGTCGCGATGAGCGACATGCGCGACCGCTTCCGCCTGACGGCGAACGTGGTCGAGAACGTCGAGGCTCCCGACCTGCCGAAGCTGCCCGTGGGCCGGGCGATCTGGAAGCCGGCCCCCGACTTCGCCACGTCGGCCGCGTGCTGGCTCGCCGCCGGTGCCGCCCACCACACCGTCATGACGACGGCCGTCGGTATCGAGGTGTTCCGCGACTTCGCCGAGATCGCCGGCACGGAGCTCGTGGTCATCGACGAGGACACGACGGTGCGAGGATTCCAGAAGGAGCTCCGCTGGAACCAGGCCTACTACCGCCTGGCCCGCGGACTGTGAGCTCCGAGGACCAGAACCGAGAGGGGGCGCCCGTGGCGGCATCCGGAACGTCGTACGTGCTGCGATTCGGCGACGCCGAGGCGATCGTGGCGAGCGTGGGGGCGTCGTTGCGCTCCTTCCAGGTCGCCGGACGCGACCTCGTCGTGCCCTACGGCGAGGACGAGGTGCGCCCGGGATACCGCGGTGCGACGCTCGCACCGTGGCCCAACCGCGTCGTCGACGGTGAGTACGAGGTGGCGGGCACGCGCTACCGCCTCGCCCTCACCGAGCCCGAGCGCCACCACGCGCTGCACGGCCTGGTGGCGTGGCTCGACTTCGAGCCCATGGTCGTCGGGGGCGACCACGTGACGCTCGGCGCCACGATCGTCGCGCAGACCGCCTACCCGTGGACCGTGCGCATCGAGACGACCTACCGGCTCGGGGCCGACGGCCTGACGCAGACAGTGCGTGCGACGAACGAGAGCGCGGATGCCGCGCCCTTCGGCACCGGCCCGCACCCGTATCTCGTCGCCGGATCCGCGCCGCTGGACGAGTGGACGCTCGAGCTGCCTGCCGACCGCGTGCTCGAGGTCACCCCCGATCGGCTCTCGCCGGTCGGGCTGGCCGACGTCACGGATGTCGCCGAGTTCGACTTCCGCCAGCCGCGGACGCTGGGCCCCGTCGAGATCGACCACGCGTTCACGGCGCTCTCACGTGCCGAGGACGGCATCGCCGCCGTACGGGTGACCGACCCGTCGGGAACCGGTGTCGCGATCTCGTGGGATGCCGTGTGCCCGTGGGTCCAGGTTCACACCGCAGACCTCCCCGGCGGGCCGGCTCAGCCGGGGCACCGCGCGGGTCTGGCCGTCGAACCCATGACGTGCGCGCCGGATGCCTTCAACGCCTCACGGTACGACTACGACGCGGGGCTCGTCTTCATCGAGCCGGCCGACACGGTCGAGGCCTCCTGGCGCATCAGCGCGATCTGACCGGATCCGAGCTGTCCGAGCCGCCGAGCGGCGGCTGGATCAGTGGCTGTGCTCGGTGGAGAAGAGCGGGTGGTCGGAGTGGCTCGGGGCGGCCCGGCCGGCTTCCGTCGCGCCCAGCGCAGGCGTGACGAGCCCGGCGACGATGACGCAGCCTGCGACGAGTCCGATGACGCTCGTCCGCGGGGCGACGGGGGCGTCGGCGGGGGAGGTGCCGGCGGACGCAGAGCGCGCCCGGCGCACGACGGCCGCCGCGGCCACGCCGTACGACACATGGAGAAGCGCGGTCACGCCGACGGCGTGCACGCTGATCCGCATCGGGTCCGCTGCGAGAGCGAGCCCCGATACGACCGTGCCGACGACGGCGATGGCCATCGCGACGCGGGGAGCGACGAGGCGGCCGCGGGTCAGGGCGGCGACGCCCCAACCGAGAGCGGCCGCCCCGACGACGGCCGCGAGGACACCGACGCCGCGGTCAGCGACGCCGGTGCCCTGCGTGATCATGCCCGCGCCCACGCCGAGCTGAAGCAGGCCAGCCCCCCACGCGGCGAGCGTGGGCCAGGAGCGGGTGAGCGCGGCGGTGTTCATCAGGCGACGGCGTGGCGACGGTTGTCGACGGCGCGGTCGGTGCCGAGGCCGACACCCAGCAGCACGAGGGCGCTGGCGAGGTGGAGGAAGTGGTCGGCGGTGTTCAGGGCGAGCACGTTCGCAGCGCTGTCCTGGATGAAGAAGCCGACGATGCCGAGCAGCAGGTAGGCCGCTCCGACGGTGACGTTGACGCCCTTCGCGGCGCGGACGCCCGAGAGGCCGCCGATGAGCAGCGCGGCACCGATCAGGAGGTGCGCGATGTTGTGCAGCGGGTTGACCTCGAAGATGCCGAGCAGCAGACCACCCTCGGTGGCGATGAAGTCGACGCCCGCGGTCACGGTGAAGCCGAGGAGGCCGACGAGGATGTAGACGGCGCCGAAGATGATTGCCACGAGGCGGTTCGGTGATGTACGCATGAGGGTTCCCTCCCATTGGGCGACGGATGTCGCGGTGCTGCGGTTGTTCGGTGACAGTGGCAGATCGGTTTGCCTCTGACGGAGCCCGGGGCGTCCGATCTTGTGTGAGTCGTCGATATCGATGGGGAGTAATGCCCAGGCCGTGACGCGAGGCTACGGTCAGCGATCTCACGGCTCACAGGCCTTGTGCGCCCTTATCGGGCGGTGGTATGGAGGAGCGTGCGATTCGAGACCACGCTGTCCCAGTTCGGCAACAACACCGGCATCGAGGTGCCGTTCTCGGTGCTGGATGCCCTCGGCGGCGGCCGTCGCCCGGCGGTCTCGGTCACGGTCAACGGGTTCGCTTTCCGCAGCACGGTGGGGTCGATGCGGGGTCTCGCCCTCATCCCCTTCTCAGCGGAGCGACGGCGCGAGAGCGGGCTTGCGGGAGGCGACCGGATCGTCGTCGACATCGAGCTCGACGACGCGCCGCGCGAGGTCGAGGTGCCGGCCGATCTCGCCACCGCCCTGACGGATGCCGGGGCGAGTGAGGCGTTCGCCGCGCTGTCGCCGAGTGCGCGCAAGGCGCACGTCGTGAACATCGAGTCCGCGAAGGCGCCCGAGACGCGCGCGCGGCGGATCGCGGCGGTCGTCGCCAAGCTCGGCTGACACGCGCGCCCCGTAGGATTGGGGTGAGGTGAGGAGGGGCAGCGTTGGCCACCCGTCAAGCGCGTACCAAGAGCTCGGAGATCGTCGCCGAAGGTTTGTACATCGCCTCCGCGGCGACCCGCCTCGCGCTCAAGAACGCCATTCTCGTCGACATCCTCGCCGATGGGCGCGACTTCGAGGCCGATCGTTTCCTCGACGACGCGCGTGACGCGCTGATCTCGCTCGCCGAGGAGGCCGAGGCCGACGCCGAACGCACCCACCGTGAACGCAAGGCGGCGAGCGGCCGCTACAGCGATTCGAGCGGAACGCACGACTATCGCAGCCGTGATGTGTCGAACCTGCGGCGACGGCGGAAGCAGTCGCTGCGGATCGCGAAGGAGCTGCGCGAGCGCGCCGCCGACGAGGCCGAGCTGCGCAAGCTCATCGCCGACGCGCGCGAGGCCGCGTGGGGCGAGGTGGCCGGAAACATCGATCGCACGCTGCGGATCGAGGCGGCGCGGCCCGATCTCGAGCCCGACTACGAGCGCATGCGCACGGCCCGCATGCAGGCCCTGCGGATGGTCGATCTGCCGCGCCTGCGCTCGCAGCGGCGCAATGCTCAGCGCCAGGCGGTCGAGCGCGACGAGGCCGTGGATTCCGCGGTCGCGCCGGTGATCGATTAGCCACTCCGCGCTCGATTCGCTCTTTGCGCGAGAGCGGGCTATGCTTGACGACGGCCCGGGAGAGATTCCGGGACATGCGCCCGTAGCTCAATGGATAGAGCATCTGACTACGGATCAGAAGGTTAGGGGTTCGAGTCCCTTCGGGCGCACACTGTGTTGAGACAGTGAACGAGAAGCCTCCGCTCTGCGGGGGCTTCTTTGTTTTCCTGGCTGCTCCCGCCGACTTTGTTGCGTCGCTATACATTCTCGGCGGGTATCGCGTAGCGTGGGTTCGTGACCGAACGGAACTGGGCCGGAACGCACACCTTCGCCGCCGAAGCCGTGCTGACACCGACGACGATCGCCGAGGCGCAGCGGTTCGTCGCCTCACACGACCGCATCCGGACGCTGGGAACGCGGCATTCCTTCAACGATCTGGCCGATACTCCCGGCACCCTTCTCGACCTGACGGCGATCGCGCCCGACATCGAGGTCGACGACACGGCCCGCACGGTGACAGTGGGGGCCGGCACGCGCTACGCCGTGGTCGCGCGACACCTCGCCGATCACGGCTGGGCGCTGCACAACATGGGGTCGCTGCCCCACGTCTCCGTCGGAGGTGCGACGGCGACGTCGACGCACGGCTCGGGGGATCGCAACGGATCCCTCGCCACCGCCGTGCGAGCGCTTGAGTTCATCGGCCCGGGCGGCGAGCTCCGCACGGTCTCCGCGGGCGACGCCGACTTCGCCGGCAGTGTGGTCCACCTCGGCGCCCTCGGGCCGGTCGTCCGGCTGACGCTCGCGATCGAGCCGACGTATCAGGTGAGGCAGGACACCTACGCCGGCCTGACGTGGGATGACCTCTTCGAGCGATTCGACGGGGTGACGGCAGCCGGTTACAGCGTCAGTGTCTTCACACGCTGGAACACGCCCGACGTCGGCGAGGTATGGGTCAAGGAGCGCCTCGACGACACCGCGGCTCCCGACATGCCGGAACGAGTGCTGAGCGCACGCCGGGTGACGGCGAAGGCGGACTCGCCGGCGGCCGACGGGGTCGACAACACGACCGAGCAGGGCGGCGTCCCGGGCGACTGGTGCGAGCGTCTGCCTCATTTCCGCATCGATGCGACGCCGTCCAACGGCGACGAGATCCAGACGGAGTACTGGGTCGACCGGGCTGTCGCCGTCGACGCCATCGCCGCCGTCCGCTCGATCGCCGACCGGGTAGAGCCCGCCCTCCTCGTCACGGAGCTGCGCACCGTCGCCGCCGATGACCTCTGGCTCTCTCCCGGGTTCGGACGTGACAGCGTGTGCATCCATTTCACCTGGAAGAACGAGCCGGATGCCGTGCGCACGGCCATCTCGCACGTGGAGCGGGCGCTCGCCCCCTTCGATCCGCGCCCGCACTGGGGCAAGGTCTTCTCGATGCCCATCAGCGGATCGCTGCCGCACCTGGATGACTTCCGGGAGCTCGTGGCGCGCGTCGACCCGACGGGGAAGTTCTCGGGCCCCTACCTCGAGCGGGTACTGGGCATCCCCGCGCGCTGAGGAGCCCCGCGGCTCAGGTGAAGGGTCGCGAGGCGTCGATGATGCGGCTGAGGTCGACGGCGGTCCGCGTCCACGGTGAGATGCGCCCGTCGTTGCGGGCGGGAACCGTCTCGACGACGCGGGCGAGCGCCTTCTCGGCATCCTCGACCGTGGTCGCGGCGGCGGGGTCGCCCAGAGGGCGAGCCACGGCTCGGGCGGTCGCACGGACAGCCTCGGCGAGTGCGGCACGCGGGGGCGCGGCATCCGGTGTGAGGGGCAGCCCGTCGATGCCGTCGGCCAGCTCGATCGTCTGGCGGACGGTGTTCTCGAGGGCGCGCAATCGGCGGTTGTTCTCCGTCTCGATGCCCCGTCGGCGACGGGCGAGCGGATGCGCTTTGCGGCTGCGTGCGGCCTCGCGGACGTCGGTCGACACGGCGTCGAGGATCTCCTCGAGATAGCGCTGACCGGCCTCGTCGGCCGGTTCGCCGTCGGCGATCGAGGTCGCGAGCATCTCGAGCCGGTCCGATACGGCGTCGCGCAGCTGCGACAGGCGTGTGGAGGCGCGGCGGAGGTAGAGGGGCGGAATGATGGCGAGATTGACGGCGACGCCGATGACGACGCCGAACGCCATCGTGACGAGGTACGACACCGAGAAGCCGCCCGCGTCGTTCGCCCCGAGCAGCAGTACGAACAGGGCGGCGATGGCGATCCAGTCTCGGCCGGTGCCGAGCGCTCGGATGCCGCCGACGGCGACGCCGACGCCGACGACGATCGCCACACCCACGATGCGGGGGCTGGGGCCCGACACGAACCACAGGCCCACCAGGCCGATCGCGATGCCGATCGCCAGGCCGCCGACCGCCTGCAGGCCGGCCTTGGCCGAGTCGGCGATCGTCGGATACATGCTCACGAGCACGCCGAGCGGAGCGTAGTAGGAGTACTCGTCGTGCGCGAAAGGTACGTACGGCGCGAGATACCAGGCGATCGCAGCGGCGAGGGCCGCCTTGCCGGCGAGCAGCAGACGAGAGAGCGCGAAGGCCTCTCCGCCCGCGGTCCGCGCCGCGGCTTTCAGCGAGACAAGGCGGGGATGGGGTACGGCGGTCATCAATCGCGACGATAGGCGTACAGCGCGCCCGACAGCAGCCCCTTGACGCCGCCGGGCCCGTACGGCAGATGCTGGCGTAGCCTGGGCGAGTGAGCGCTTACGTCTCGGCGTTCGAGCTGTTCTCCATCGGTGTAGGACCCTCGAGCTCCCACACGGTCGGCCCGTTGCGTGCTGCCCGTGCTTTCGTCGTCAGGCTGGAGGCCGCGGGGCGGCTTCCCGAGGTCGCACGGGTCGGCTGCGTGCTGTACGGGTCGCTCGGAGCGACCGGGATCGGGCACGGCACGCCCGACGCCGTGGTCGCAGGGCTACAGGGTCATGCGCCCGAGACCGTCGATCCCGACGTGGTTCGCGGCGCGTGGACCGAATGGGTCGACGGGTCGCCCCTGGTGCTCGCGGGGTGGCACGCGGTGCCGTTCTCGCGGAGCGACGTGACCTTCGAACCGCGGACGCGGCTTCCGGAGCATCCCAACGCGATGACCCTGAGCGCGTGGGACGCCGCGGGCGATCTCGTCGCGTCGGAAACGTATCTCTCGGTCGGGGGCGGCTTCATCCGACGCGCAGGCGAAGCCGCCGAGGCGGGCGGACGGCGCGGAGGTTCGGGCGCTGTCGCCTGGCCGTACCGCTTCAGCACCGCGGCGGAGCTGCTCGAGCTGTGCGAGCGCGAGCAGATGAGCATCGCCGGCCTCGCGCGCCGCAACGAGGAGGCACTCCGGCCGGAGGCCGAGGTCGCTGCCGGCCTCGACGCGATCTGGGATGCCATGGCGGGGTGCGTCGAGGCGGGGCTTCGAGCCGACGGCACCTTGCCGGGGATGCTGCGCGTGCGGCGCCGGGCGGGGGCGATGCGGGCGCAGCTCGAACAGGCGGAGGCGGCGGGTGGGCGTGAGCTGCCGGGGGAGTGGCTCGGTGCTTTCGCGCTCGCCGTCAACGAGGAGAACGCGTCGGGTGGACGCGTGGTCACCGCGCCCACCAACGGTGCCGCAGGAATCCTTCCGGCGGTGGCTATGTACTGGTGGCGGTTCGCGGCGAAGTCGCGGCTCGCGTCGGAGGATCTGGATCGGCGCCGCGGCATCAGGCGGTTCCTGTTGACCGCGACGGCGCTGGGGTCGCTGTTCAAGGCGAACGCGTCCATCTCGGGTGCGGAGGGCGGCTGCCAGGCCGAGGTCGGATCTGCGTGCGCAATGGCTGCGGGAGGCCTGACGGCGGTCATGGGCGGCAACAGCGCGCAGATCGAGAATGCGGCGGAGATCGCGATGGAGCACCACCTCGGGCTCACGTGCGACCCGGTCGGTGGCCTCGTGCAGATCCCGTGCATCGAGCGCAACGCGATCGCGGCGTCGACGGCGGTCACCGCGGCGCGACTCGCGTTGCGGGGTGACGGGCAGCATTACGTGTCGCTGGATGCCGTCGTCGAGACGATGCGCCAGACCGGGATCGACATGTCGCACAAGTACAAGGAGACGAGCGAGGGCGGTCTCGCCGTGAACGTCGTCGAGTGCTGAGAGGCCCTCCCGCGCCCCGTCTTCGGGGCGCTGTTCGCTGTGCGAGAACCCTTGGCACTCGATGGGGGAGAGTGCTAATCTGGATGCAGTTGAGCCGAGACGGCTCAACTTTCAGATCTCAACACGAAGCATCAGAGAAGGGAAAGATCGATGGCTACTTATGACCCGTTCCGCGACCTCGACCGCATCGCCTCGAGCCTCTTCGACACGCGCCGCGGCCCCCGTCGCATGCCGATGGACCTCTACCGTGACGGCGACCACTACGTGATGACCGCCGACCTGCCGGGCATCGACCCGGGCTCGGTCGACATCGACGTCGACGGCCAGCTGCTGACCATCCGCGCCGAGCGCACGCTCGCGAGCGGTGACGGAGTGAAGTGGATCACGCGCGAGCGTGAAGCCGCGAGCTTCCTGCGTCAGCTGAACCTCGGCCAGGGCGTCGACACGGAAGGCATCGCCGCGACCTACAACAACGGCGTCCTGACTGTGACCATCCCGGTCAGCGAGAAGGCCAAGCCGCGCAAGGTCGAGGTCACGACCGACGCAGCCGCGCCGGTGGTGCCGATCGAGAACTGATCGCGCAGATCCGCGTTCGCACGACGGGCGGCCGCAGCTCTTTCGGGGGCGGCGGCCGCCCTTTCGCGTATATCCCCCAGCGCCCGCGACCGATTCGAAGGCGCGCGATGCGCGCGCCCGACTGCGTGGCTGCAGCACTCAGAAGGGTGGCGGTTCGTCCGGCGGTGGTCCGCCGCGTGTCGCATCCGGTGGCGGGTCCGTGGTGGCGATGGTGAAGCAGACGGCCGGTATGGGTACGTCTTCGCGGTAGACCCGGCCGAGGGGTGAGGTCCATTCCAGGACCCCGCCGCCGACCTGCCTGACCTCCCACTTCGTGAATTGCTTCATCGAGTGGTGTCGTTGGCAGAGGTGGGCGAGGTTGAAGATGTGGGTGTGCCCGCCGAGGGCGTGATCGATCGTGTGGTCGAGCTCGCAGCGGATCGCGGCTCTGCGGCATCCGGGGAACCGGCAGTGCTGGTCGCGCGCCATCAGGAGCTTCTTCATCGACGCCGTGGGCCGGTAGGTGTCGATCTCGACCGGGGTGCGGGTGACGGGGTCGATGAAGAGCCGGTCCCACTCGCTGACCTGCCCGGCGAGCTCGCGTGCCGTATCCGCATCGATCAGCGCGCCCCCGACGGCTTCGGCCGGGTTCTCGTCACGCCCCATCAACGTCTCGGCGGTGACCGCCACCTGAACCCGCGCGCGGATCGCCCCGAGCCCACCAGCCCGGTCGATCCCATACGTCGGGTCAACGACCGGCGCCCCGCCGAGCACCAGGTCGCCGAGGATGTCGGCGCGCAGCTGATCCATCGTCCTCGTGTCGGCGGGCTTACCCGACCCAGCGGCATCCGCCCCGGCACCTTCCGCCCCGTCGCCCTCCGCCCGGGCGTCCTTCACGGACTGCCCCATCTGCGTCAGCCGGTCGAGCATCCCGGCGGCGATGACCGTCGGAAGGTTCGCGACGAGATTCGACATCCCATCCGACCCGTGGAACACCCGTACGCACCGCTCCGCCGCCGCGGTCTTGTGCCGGTCGGTGAACGTCTGCGGGTGAAGCCGGGCTGCCAACGCATCCAGCGCACCCCGCACCCGCGACGGCACGTCCCGCTCGCACACCGCGATCGCGGCTTCCGCGAACGAATCCCGCACCTCATTCGGAAGCCCCGCACCGACCCGCACGACCACATTCACGTGGCCACGTTCGATCCGCCGCTGCACCCACGCCTCGAACACCGCGGGATAGTCGTCGATGACGGTCATCGCATGGTCGATCTCACCCTGCAGCCGCCGATCCGTCAACCGCGCCATCCCGGCCGCTTCGGCCGCGACTGAACGCAACTCCATGTCCGACGCCATACCCCGCACCCCGTCGCGGCGCGCGTCGTGCAGGGCGGCGTGACCCAGGTCGGCCAGCGCCCGGGTGCGAGCGATGTCAGCGGCGTGAGAGAGGTCAAGGGCCTCCGCGTACCTCGCAAAAGCGAGCGCTTGCGACGGCGTGACCTCGTCGCGTCGCGCCTCGCTTCCCCCGTCACTCGCCGTCATGTTCCCATTGTGACAGCGGGGTACGACATTCGAGTCGAACACATGTTCGGTTATCGAAAGTCAGGGCACCGTCCCGCCGGGGGAGGAATCGACATCGCGAGACGCCGCGCGACCCGCAACTCCGCTCCGCGCGGTCGTCAGGACAGACGTCGCAGCTTCGTCGTCAGCTGCTCGAGCTGCTCGAGCTCTTCGGTCGACAGCACCGACATCCGTTCGGCGATGGAGCGGCCGTGGGCGGCGGCGAGTCGACGAAACGCCGACAGCCCCTCCGGCGTCGCCGTGAGCATTGCGCCGCGGCCATCCGTCGGGTCGCCGCACTTGGTGATGAGGCCGCGCGCGACCATCCGATCGACCAGGCGCGAGACGCTCGGCTGGCTGATGAGCATGTTCGCGGTGACGTCTCGCAGGCGAGCGCGATGGCCCGTGCCTCGCGCGACCGTCAGGAGCACGTCGTACTCGGCCTGGGTCAGCTCATCGCCGGCGAAGTCATTGCTGATGTCGTCGAAGATCTCGTGCTGCGCGCGGAAGAGGCTCTCCCACGCGGCAACGGCGCGACGACGATCGTTCATGGCGACAACTTTACTGCCCGCCTAAGCTGGTCGGCATGATGCGTCGCACCCGGGCGGCACTCGCGATCGTGGTCCTCGTGCTGATCACGGGCCTTTTCGGGCTGGCGGTCCCTGCCGCGGCATCCGCCGACGAATCCGCCGATCTCGACGCCTTCGTCTTCGATTCGCTCGCCGTGGACTACACCCTCAGCCGCGACGAGGACGGCATGGCCAGGATGCGGGTCGTCGAGACCTTCGTCGCCGATTTCCCCCAGTCCGATCAGAACCGGGGCATGCGCCGCCTTCTGCCCGAGACCTACAACGGGCAGCCGCTGCATCCGGAACTCATCTCGGTCACCGACGAGAACGGCGATGCCCGTCCCGTCGAGACCGACAGCGAGGACGGCACCCTCGGCATCCTGACGCGCGGGCCCGAGTACCTGCACGGGCCGAACACCTTCGTCTTCACCTACGACCTCGAGAATGTCGTGTGGGACTTCCCGGACACCGGGCTCGAGTTCTACTGGGACGTCAACGGCACCGACTGGAATCAGCCGTTCCGGCAGGTGACGGCCACCTTGCGGGTCGACCCCGCTATCGCGGACGCCCTCGCCGGCCGGCAGGCCTGCTATGTCGGCGAGCAGGACAGCACCACGCCGTGTCCCGAGATCGTCGCCTCACCGGACGGAACCGCGATCGCCGCCTCGGCGACCGACCTCGCGCCGCACGAGACGCTCACTTTCGCCGTCGGGTTCGAGGAGGGCACGTTCGAGGTGTACGACACCGGGTTCCTAGCGTCGCCGCTCGGATGGCTCCAGTCCGGGTCGACGGCGCTGCTCGCCGGCGCCACCGGCTGGGCGCTGCGCAATCGCCGGCGGTACCTCCGCGACGAGCCCGGGCGCCCGACGGTCATCGCCGAGTACGCGCCACCGCGCCGCATCGATGCGATCGACGCGGCGGTGCTGTTGCAGAAGACGTCGAAGGCGATTCCCGCCGAGGTCCTCGAGCTGGCGCTGGTGGGCGCCATCCGCATCGTCGACGATGGGAAGAGCCGCTGGGGACGTGCGAAGCTGCAGGCGGAGCTCGTCGACCCTCGGGCCGCAGATGAGAACGGGCGCAGACTCCTGCGCGGCATGTTCCCGCATCACCGTCGTGGCGAGGTCTACCGCTTCGGCTCCTCCGACACCCGGCTGTCCACCGAGACCCAGCGGGCGCTGAAGATGGCCAAAGACAGTCTCCGCGGTCGCGGCATGTACAAGCCTGTGCCGGCGGGAGTGCGTGGCTGGCCCGTCGCCGCATGGGCCATCGCGGCGGGTCTGGTCATCCTGTTCGGTGCGCTCGCGCTGAACGCTCACGTCCACCCCGCACTGCCCATCGTCGGCATCGTTCTGGCGACGGCGTCGTTCCTGGTGGTCGTCTTCGCGGTCGCCGGTGAGCCGCTGTCGGACACGGGGGCGGAGATCCGCGACCACCTGCGCGGGCTGGACCTCTTCATCCGGTGGGCCGAAGCCGACCGCATCCGGATGCTGCAGTCGCCGACCGGCGCTGAGCGCGAGCCGGTCGCAACGGACGACCCCCGGGAGACGCTCCGGATCTACGAGCGACTGCTGCCGTACGCCGTGCTGTTCGGCCGCGAGAAGGAGTGGGCTGCGCACCTGACGGCGCTCTACGGCGACGCGGGCATCGCGACGCCGGGGTGGTACGTGGGAACGGCGGCGTTCGATGCGTCATCGTTCGCGGCAGGTATCGGCACGCTGTCGTCGGCGGCATCGTCGTCGTCGTCGACCGCGGGCGGGTCGAGCGGGGGCGGGTCTGCCGGCGGGGGAGGCGGCGGAGGCGGTGGTGGCGGCGCCTGACGCGTCGTCACGCGCGGTCGTCACGCGCGGTCGTCGCGCGCGGTCGTCGCGCGCGGTCGGCTCTCGCGGCCGGAAGACAGTTGAGGGTCCGACCGAAGAGGCATTCGGTCGGACCCTCGTCCCTTTGCACCAAGAGTTTCCTGCAATCACATGCCGGTGGCTGCCACAGCAAAACAGCTACCGTGCGAGCACTCTATAACGGCGAGGTAACGACGAGCAAGGGTTTTCCCGTTATCTTTTCGTAATCATCGGAAACGCTGAGCCGGCACCTCGACGACATCCGGTTTTCGGCCTCCGCAGTGCCGCGGGTCTGTCAGGATGAGCGCGTGCACGCCCACGGCCGAGACACCGCCAGCGGACCCTTCGTGGTCACGCTCGTCGTCGACCTGCCGATCGCCAAGCCCGATGCCCTCGAGACGATCGCCTTCGTATCGGACGGGGCGATCGAGAATGCGGGTACGGCCTTCCCGCGCGTCGGGCTGGGCCGGGACGTGTGGGCCGAGGTGCAGATCCCGAAGTTCGCCGACCCGCCGCCGCTCGCCGTCGACGTCTGCTCGGACGTGTCCTGGGATGTCGCGGCGACGGAGGCCGCGCGGTTGGCCGATGCGCTGCGGCGGGTCGGATGGTCGGTGCGGTCGCCGCGCTCCGACGAGGTCTGAGTCGCCCGCGCGTCGCGGTCGGTCACGCGGCGACGGCGAAGAGCCCCGCGATCCCCGCGCCGTAGAGAACGAGCACGGTCAGCGAGTCGACACCCATCCCGGCGATCCGCTTCGCGGGCCGGAAGATGAGTCCGATGACGTAGACGAGCGTCAGCAGCGCGGCCAGCGCGGTGAGGTAGATGTCGGCTCCATTCGCCTGCGGCAGCACCGCCTGGCCCGAGATCAGGGTGGCCACGAGGAACAGCACGGGCAGGAACGCATTGCCGCCGAAGATGTCGCTCATCGCGAGATTGTCGTCGCCCTGACGGATGGCCTGCAGCCCCGTGGAGATTTCCGGCAGCGCGGTCGCGAGCGCGAGGATGGTCGCGCCGAACAGCACACCCGACAGGCCGATCTCGTCGGCGATGGCGTCGCCGACCCGCTCCAGCACGACACCGGCTCCGAGCGTCGCGAGCGCGGAGACCGCGAAGATCGCGACGACCGCCCCGGTGCTCATCGAATGATGCGGATGCCGCGGCTTGGCGCGCCGGTGGCCCGGGGTGTGTTCACTCGCACCCGGCGACGTGCCGTTCTCGTGCCAGGGGAGGTGCTTGCCGGCGCGCTGCACGAGGAAGAGCCCGGCGAGCCACAGCGCCGCGATGAGCACGACATCGGGGGTGACACGTGCGACGACGAGGTCGCTGGGAAGCTGGCTCCCCGCCATCACGACCGCGAGCACGGCGACCACGATCACGGCTTCGAGCACGAGGACGAGGGATGCGGCGCGATAGGTCAGCGGCCTGACCCCGCGACCGCGCTTGCCGAACAAGTCGAGGATCACCAGCACCACGGTCTGCAGCGCGATGCCACCCAGGATGTTGCCCACGGCGACTTCGAGGTTGCCCGCGATGGCGGCACTGACGGTGATGGCGATCTCGGGCAGGTTCGTGGCCACAGCGAGCACGATCAGCCCGCCGAACGCGCTGCCGATGTGCCAGCGATCGTCGAGGACGTCGGTCGACTTCGAGAGCTGGATGCCGGCCACCCACACCACGGCGGCGGCAGCGGCGAAGACCAGGAGGAGCAGCCAGAGGGGCAGGTTCGACATCCCCTCAGTGCACACCCGAACCTGTGCGACGGCGTACCGCTTGCGTTCGCGGCCGGAATGGACTCCGGCTCAGCGGAGCCAGCTGGAGCGTCCGAACCGCTCCCACCGCTCGACGATGTGCACATCGCCGTCATCCGTGGTCTCGAGCACCGTGGTGCCGCCGATGACGACGTGCTCGACTCGCGACTCCACCGCGAGCGGGTCGCCCGACCACAGGACGAGATCGCCGTCGCGACCGGCCTCGAGGGCGCCGACGCGGTCGTCGAGTCGCAGGATGCTGGCCGGGTTCGTCGTGAGCGCCTGCAACGCGACATCCGCCGGGAGGCCCTCTCGCACGGCGAGGATCGCCTGCAGACGGATCTGGTCGATCGGCACCACCGGGTGATCGGTCGTGATGGCGACGGTGACGCCGGCCTCGGCGATCAGGGCGAGTGCCCCGATCGCCCGGTCGCGCAGCTCGACCTTCGAGCGCGAGGTGAGCATCGGCCCGAAGATGACGGGGATGCCCTTCTCGGCCAGGACGTCCGCGATCTTGTGGCCTTCGGTGCCGTGGTTCACGACGAGCCGGTAGCCGAACTCCTCGGCGAGCCGGATCGCGGTGACGATGTCGTCGTGACGGTGGCTGTGCTGATCCCACAGCAGCGTGCCGTCGAGCACCTGAGCGAGCGTCTCCTTGCCGAGGTCGCGCTCGAACGGCTCGCCCTTGGCCGCCGCTGCATCCCGCTTCGCGACGTAGTTCTGGGCGCCGACGAAGGCGTCGCGCAACACGGACGCGACGCCCAGGCGGGTCGAGGGCGTCTGCTTCTTGTCGCCGTAGACGCGCTTCGGGTTCTCGCCGAGGGCGGACTTCACCGACACGTTCTCGGCGATCACCTGCTCGTCGACGGTGCGCCCGCCCCACGTCTTGATGGCGACGGTGCGTCCGCCGATCGGGTTGCCCGACCCCGGCTTGATCACGACGGAGGTGACGCCGCCGCGCAGGGCGTCGCGGAACCCGACCTCGTCGATGTCGATGCCGTCGAGCGCGCGGAAGCGGGCGCCGTTGGGGTCGGTCATCTCGTTGGTGTCGTTGCCCGACCAGCCCTCGCCGTCCTCGTGGACTCCGAGGTGGCCGTGGGCCTCGACGAACCCGGGCAGAACCCAGCGCCCCGCGGCATCCACGATCTCGGCGCCGTCGGGCACGGGCGTCTCGGCCCCGCCGACGGCGGTGATCACGCCGTCCGTGACGATCACCGTCCCGCTCTCGATGACGGGCGCGGACACGGGGACGATGCGGCCGTTCACGACGGCGAGGATGCGGGGGGCCATGCCCTCGACCCTATGCCGGACGATCACTGGAGGCAGAACTCGTTGCCTTCGGGGTCTCGCATCTGCCAATACCGCTCGGGCCACGCACCCCACTGCTGTTCCACCAGCCGCACGACGCTCGCCCCGAGCCCGACGAGACGATCCTTCTCGGCATCCACGGCCTCGGCCGTCGCGCGGCGGGCACCGTCGACGGGTGCGACCGACACGTCGATGTGCAGGCGGTTGCGCCCCCGCTTCGAGCCGGTGACCTCCTCGTCGCGACCGACGGTACTCCCGCCCTCCGACAGTGGGTACACCCGGTATCGCCGGACGGCAACGGGGCTGACCGCTCGCTGGCGACGTCGTAGCGTGAGCCACTCACGAACTGCAGGGAGGAACCACCATGAGCCTCAATGGAAACGTGCCCTTCGTCGCACCCGGTGAGATGCCCATCGACCCGATCGAGGAAGCTCCGACGCTCGAGGTCACGGCTGAGGACCCCCTCGACGAGGACACCCTCGACGAGGACTGACCCCGCTCCGGAACGGCGAAAGCGCACGTCCGCACGGTCTCCGCGTGAGCGGACCGTGCGGACGTGCGCTTTCGCGAACCGTCAGCGAGCGGTGATCAGTACCAGCCGACCGACTGCGAGTGGCCCCAGGCGCCGCAGGGCGAGCCGTAGCGGCCGGAGATGTAGCCGAGGCCCCAGCGAACCTGGGTGACGGCGTTGGTCTGCCAGTCGCCACCGGCCGAAGCCATCTTGCTGCCGGGAAGCGCCTGCGGGATGCCGTACGCACCGCTGCCGCTGTTGTAGGCCTGGTAGTTCCAGCCCGACTCCTTGTTCCAGAGCGATACGAGGCACGAGAACTGGTCCTGGCCCCAGCCGAACTCGCCGAGCATGTTGCTCGCGGCCTGCTGCGCGGCGCCGGGGGAGTTGTCGCCCGTCGAAGCGACCGCCGAAGCAGCGGGCGCGGACGAGGACGAGGACGAAGACGAGGACGACGAGCGCGAGCCGCTCGAACGCTGCGCTGCGGCCGCGGCGGCCTCTTCCTCGGCCTTCGCCTTCGCGGCGGCCTCAGCGGCTGCGGCCTCTTCGGCGGCGATCCGCGCGGCCTCTTCCTCGGCGGCCTTCTGCGCCTGTGCGGCCTCGAGACGTCCGCGGAGGTCGGCCGTCTCGGCCTGCACGTCGTCGGTTGCGTCCGTGAGCTGGTCGGTGAGGTCGGGCAGGAGCAGCGTCGGGATGACCTCGGTGTCCTTCAGGCCCTCGATGCGCTCGCGCAGCTGCGTCGTGTCGATCGTCGTGTCGCCCTCGATCGGAAGCGCGGCGGCTGAGACGTCGCCGGTCACGGTGGCGGCCTCGACGACCGATGCCTCAGCCGCGGCGACGGCGTCGCTCGTGGCCTGCTCGATCGCGCTGAGCGGCTTCGCCGTCGACGTGGCCGCGGCGGTCACCAGTGCAGCGCGCTGCATCACCGGTGCGGGGCCGGATGCCGTGGGCAGTGCGGCCGAGGCAGTCGTGCCCACGACCGCGGTCAGCCCCATGGCCAGCCCGAGGGTGAGGGCGGCGGGACGGACGAAGCGGCGGGATGCGGAGCTGGAGCTCACGCTGGCGGAGCGCCGCAGGTCGCGGCGGGTGGTCTGGTTCGACGAAGAAGTCATGCGAACAGGGGCGGTCCTTCGATGTTTGCGGGCACCGCGACAGGCGGCGGGCGTCTCGGGCGGACGCACAAAACTCCCCGAGTCTGCGGGTTGAGTCTGGACGAGTCCCGGACAGTCCCTGGACGTAACCTGAATGCCCGAGCGCGCCGAGCCCATGACGGGGAGCGTTACTCTGGCCGGAACGGCGGCGCTCGGCGGCCGTCCGACCGTCCGCGTCGAAGGAGGAACACGTGGCTGAAATCGAGAGCTTCACGCTGGATCACACCGCTGTGCTGGCCCCGTACGTGCGCCGGATCGGCGTCGAGCACGGACCGGACGGCGGAACCATCACCAACTTCGACGTCCGCTTCGTGCAGCCCAACGCGGGCGAGATCCCGACCGCCGGCATCCACACCATCGAGCACATGCTCGCGGGTCTCCTCCGCGATCGGATCGCGGGGGTCATCGACATCTCGCCGTTCGGATGCCGCACCGGCTTCCACCTGTTGATGTGGGGCGAGCCCGAGGTCGCCGATGTCGTCGCGGCGCTCACCGGCAGCCTGCGGTTCATCGCCGAGGAGGCCGTCGAGGCCGACATCCCGGGCGTCTCCGCTCTCGAGTGCGGCAACTACCGCGACCACTCGCTGCACTCGGCCCGCGAGTGGTCGAAGACCGTCCTCGATCAGGGCATCAGCCTCGACGCCTTCTCCCGCGTCGGCGTCTGAGGCCGGCCGACCGACCGCCGCGACGTGACCCCGTCTCGCCACCAGCGCGCGCTGCGAGCCGCCGCTGCCGCGACCCTGGCCACGTTCGTCGCGCTGCTGTCGCACGTCGCAGCGGGAGGCGAACCGCCCTCGGCGCTGGGTGCCGCCCTCCCGTGGGCGCTGTCGCTGATGATCAGCCTCCCCGTCGTCGGGCGCCGCGTCTCGGTCGTGCGCCTCGGTGCCGCGGTCACGGCCGCGCAGACGCTCTTCCACGTCATGTTCGCGCTCGGAGTCGTGCCGCTCGCTGGCTCCGCACGGATTCCCACGCCGGCGTCGAGCCTGACGGGGCCGTTCAGCCTGCACGCGGGACATATGTCGCTCCCGGCATCCCCGTTCGCGCCGGGTGCGATCGCTGCGGCAGCCCCGGACGCCGCGATGATCGGTGCCCACATCCTGGCGGCCGCCATCACGACCCTGCTGCTGCATCGCGGCGAACGGCTGCTCGCGGCGCTCGCCGATCTCGCGCGGCGCATCGCGACGCGGCTGCGGTCTGTGACTCGGGATGCCGTCCCTTCCGCGCCGATGCCGCCGCGTCTGCGCCCCCTCGCGTCGAGCGTTCGCACACCGCGCCTTCGCGCCCTCGTCGCGGCGCCCGCGCGTCGCGGCCCGCCCGCTCTCCTCGCTCTCTGACGCCCCGGCGCCCGTCGGGGCGATCCGTCGTGCGCGCTGACCATGCTTCGCGTGCAGGCACCCCGATGACCGAGGAGTCCCATGTCCATCACCGAGTCATACGCGTCCACCGACGGCGCCCCCGATACGGGCGGCGCGCCCGCCACCACGTCCCGCGAACACGCTCCGCCCCGGCGGTCGCGTGCGTGGGTCATGCCGCTGCTGCTGCGGATCCACTTCTTCGCCGGCATCCTGGTCGGCCCGTTCATCCTGATCGCGGCGCTCAGCGGAGCGGTCTACGTCGTGACGCCGCAGCTCGAGCGCGTCGTCTACGCCCATGAGCTCAGCGCGCCGGTCACCGAGACGACACTCCCGATCGGCGACCAGGTCCGCATCGCCGAGGGGTACATCGGTGACGCCGCCTCGCTCGCGGCGGTGCGGCCCGCGCCCGCAGCGGGCGACACGACGCGCGTCATGTTCGCCCAGGAGGGGCTCGGTCCGAGCCAGACCCGCGCTGTCTTCGTCGACCCCGGAACGGGCGAGATCCGAGGCGACCTGACGGTCTACGGCACGAGCGGCGCGCTGCCGCTTCGCGCGTGGGTCAGCGACCTGCACCGCAATCTCCACCTCGGCGAGCCGGGCCGCCTCTACAGCGAGTTCGCCGCCTCGTGGCTCGGCATCGTCGTGGTGGCCGGGCTCACGCTCTGGGTGGTGCGGCTGCGTACGGCGCGCGCCAAGAAGGACCTGTTCCGCCCGAAGCGCGGAGCGCGGGGCTACCGACGCCTCTTCGGGTGGCACGCGTCGCTCGGAGTGTGGCTCGTACTCGGAGCGCTCTTCCTGTCTGCCTCCGGCATCACGTGGTCCACCTACGGCGGTGCGAACGTCTCGACGCTGCGAGCGGCACTGTCGTGGCAGAACCCGGCGCTGTCGACGGCGCTCGGTGACACCGGCTCCGGTGGTGCTGCGGGAGCCCATGCGGACCACGGGGTCGTCGCGGCGCCGACCGCCGCGGTCTCACCCGACACCTTCGACGACGTGCTCGCGGTCGCGCGCACCGAGAACGTGAACGTCGGCCTCATCGAGATCCGGCCGCCCTCGGCTGCGGGGCAGGCGTGGGTCGTCCAGGAGATCCAGCGCAGCTTCCCGACGGAGGTCGACGGTGTCGCGATCGACGGCGACACGCTCGCGGTCGTGGACCGGGTCGACTTCGCTGACTACCCGTTCATGGCGAAGCTCGCGCGGTGGGCCGTCGACCTCCACATGGGGTCGATGTTCGGCCTCGTGAATCAGCTCGTCCTGTTCGTGGTCGCCGCAGGGATCGCGACGATGGTCGTGCTCGGGTACCTGATGTGGTGGAAGCGCCGGCCCACCCGCGACCCCGCTCGCCGGATGGGCACGGTCCCCGGCGAGGCCCTTCCGAACGCGCCGGTATGGGGTGTCGTGCTCGTGGTGGCCGTCGCGATCGGCATCGGGTACTTCCTTCCCCTCGTCGGCCTGCCGCTCGCCGCGTTCGTCATCGGGGATGCGCTCGTACAGGGCGCCCGGGGTCGTCGGGCGCGGAGATCTTCCTCCGGGGGAGCGGAAACGAGTGTGGTCAGGCCATGACTGGTCAAGCCCTCGTTCCCGGCGAATTCTCAGGGTAAAGTTCCGGGCGAAGAACTCCGGCCACCCGTCGGAGAACAGGAGAGAAGCCATGGCGACAAGCCCCGCTGAATCGATCGTCGACGCCGTCGGCGGTCCGGGAAACATCGAGAGTCTGACGCACTGCGCCACGCGCCTGCGTTTCCAACTGCGCGATTCCTCGAACGTCGATCAGTCGACGGTCGAGGCGATCCCCGGCGTCATGGGCGCCGTGCCGCAGGCCGGGAACCGCTACCAGGTCGTCATCGGCGGAGCCGTCCAGAACGTCTACAACGACATCAACGCGCTCCCCTCGATGTCGGGCGCCGGCGGTGGCGCTGTCGACGAGGACGACATCGACTCGGTCAAGGCGCGCGAGCGCGCGAAGGGCCCGCGCGGCAAGGTCGCCTGGCTCGACTCCCTGTTCGAGTTCCTCTCGGACTCGTTCCGCCCCATCCTCGGCGCGCTGCTGGGCGCATCTCTGTTCATCACGTTCATGGCGCTGATGGCGACGCTCGGCGTCATCCCGGCCTGGAACGCCCCGGGCGTCGTCCTCGACCCGTCGTGGCAGTTCGTCAACCTGATGTGGCAGTGCGTCTTCATCTTCCTGCCGCTCATGGTCGCCTACAACGCGGCCAAGAAGGTCGGGGCCGACCCGTGGGTCGGCTTCGCGATCATGGCCGTCGTGATGCTGCCGCAGTTCTCGGGTCTGGCGACCCAGGAGGGCGCGCAGCAGATCAACTTCCTCGGTTCGGACATCACGACCGTCTCGGTCTTCGGTCTGCCGCTGACGATCTTCGACTACAGCTCGCAGGTGTTCCCGCCGCTGCTCATGGCGGGTGCGCTCGGGCTGCTCTGGAAGGGGCTGCGCAAGGTCATCCCCGAGAACATCCAGCTGATCTTCGTGCCGTTCCTGGCGATGCTGATCATGATCCCGCTCACGGCCTTCCTCATCGGACCCATCGGTGTGTACGCGGGTGCCGGTCTCGCGAACCTGCTGAGCTCGATCAACGACTTCTCGCCGTTCATCTTCGCGGTCGTCATCCCGCTCGCGTATCCCTTCATGGTTCCGCTCGGCCTGCACTGGCCGATCAACGCGATCATGCTGCTGAACATCCAGAACCTCGGCTACGACTTCATCCAGGGCCCGATGGGTGCGTGGAACTTCGCCTGCTTCGGCGCGACCGCCGGCGTGCTGTGGATCTCGTGGCGTGCCCGTGACAAGCAGATGCGGCAGACGGCGACGGGAGCCCTCGCGGCCGGTCTGCTCGGCGGCATCTCGGAACCCTCGCTCTACGGCATCCACCTGCGCTTCAAGCGCATCTACCCCCGGATGCTCGTCGGATGCCTCGTCGGTGGTCTCATCATCGGCATCGGAGGTGGCGTCAAGACACAGGCGTTCGTGTTCACGTCGCTCCTGACGATCCCCGCCTTCGACTCGGTCGTCCTCTACGGCATCGCCGTGCTCGCGGCGTTCGTCGTCGCGATGGCCCTCGTCATCATCAGCGACTACCGCACGCCCGAGCAGCGCGCCGAGTTCGAGGCGCAGCGCGATAAGGCCGAGGCGAAGGCCGGCGCGACGGCTGCCGGTGCTGCGGCAGCGCCCGCTGCGGCTGCGGCCTCGGGCTCGGGCTCGTCGACCGCGGCACCCGCGCAGACCGCGCAGGGGACCGCGACCGCGACCCTCGACAAGCCCGGCGCCACCGATGAGGTGTCGGCGGCGATCGAGATCGCGTCTCCGCTCGACGGCACGGCCGTCGCGCTCTCCGAGGTGCCGGACCCCGTCTTCGGTGGCGGCGTCATGGGTCCGGGTGTCGCGATCGAGCCGACGGGCAACACCGTCGTCTCGCCCGGTGCCGGAACAGTCGCGGCTGCACAGCCGACCGGTCACGCGTTCGGCCTCGAGCTCGACAACGGGGTGGAACTGCTCATCCACGTCGGCATCGACACCGTCAACCTGAAGGGCGAGGGCTTCGAGGTCCACGTCAAGGCCGGTGACCGCGTCGAGCAGGGCACGCCCCTCGTGACGTTCGACCGTGCCGTGATCGAGAAGGCGGGCTACCCGCTGATCACGCCGGTCATCGTCCTCAACGGCGACGCGTTCGCGACGGTCGACCCCGTGGGCTTCGGCCCGACGACGACCGGCGCCCCCCTCCTGGTCCTGGAGAAGTAACTCCTCAACCCCCGACCCCCAACGTCGACTCGCCACGAATCGCGGATGCCGGGCTCCCGGCATCCGCAGATTCTGGCGAGTCGACGTTTTACGTAGGCGGGGTCAGGGGAGGCGGCGGAGCAGGAGGACGCCGTCGAGCGGGTGCGGGGGACGGGATGCCGCGTGGCCCGATGCCGCAGAGGCGGCGTGCTCGCGGATCTCTCGCCGCTCGACGATCTCCTCGCGCTCGACTACCCACTCTGTGGGGTCGAGGTCGAGCGCGGCGCGCTCCTCGGCGGGCGTGGGGAACGGAGGATGGTCGGGATGGTCGTGCGGCTCGCCGTCCTCGGGCCCGCGCGGCGGTCCGCCGGCATGCGACACGACGAGCAGTCGCCCGCCCGGGGCGACGTGGCGGAGGGCGGCGCGCAGGAGAGGGATGCGGGAGAACTCCGGGTCCCACGAGTGCAGGAAGCTCGTCGTCACGAGGTCGAACTCGCCGAGCTCGGCCGCGTCGATCTCCCCGGCGACGAAGGTCGCGTCGACCTGAGCGTCACGGGCGGCCGCCTGGGCCCGTGAGACCGCCGTCGGCGACAGGTCGACGCCGGTCACCGACCACCCGCGCGATGCGAGCCACAGGGCGTCGCCGCCCTCGCCGCAGCCCAGATCGAGCGCCGCGGCCGGAGTGAGCGAGCCCGCCGCCTCGAGCTCGGCGATCACCGTCGAGGTCGTCTCGTTCACGCGCCCCGACCACACCCGGTCCGTCTCGGCGTATCGCGCCTCCCAGTCGGCGGCGTGACCGCGGCGGCGCTCGAGCGCTGCGGCGGCGTCGCGGCCGACGAGCGCGGCGTTGACCGCGGCGCCGGCCATCGACCCGGCGCCCATCGACAGGGGGACGTTCGCCATCGGTGCGACGACGTTGCCGGCGGCCCACACGAGGGGGTGGCTCGTCGCCCCCGCCGCATCGACGGCGATGAACGACCCGACCGGTCCGTCGGCGCGGGCGAGGTCGAGCCCGGCGAGGAAGCCGTCGTGAGGCTCGAGGTGTCCGCCGGTGAAGATCGCGTCGATCGCCACGCGCTGCCCATCGGCGGTCACGACAGCGCCGATCGCCGCGTCGTGGGCGTCGTCCGCCGCTTCCGCCGGGCCGGTGACGGCGACCACGGGCGAGGAGACGGTGCGGATGCCGCGAGCGCGCAGCCGCTCCCGCACGTCGTCCCCGAGGTCACCCGCCGCAGCGGTGAACGCCACGACGTCGGGGCTCCACTGCCGTACGAGCTCGATCTGGTGCAGGCTCATCGGCGACGTCGCGAGCACGCCGATACGGCGATCGCGCACTTCCCAGCCGTGGCAGTAGGGGCAGTGCAGCACGGTCCGTCCCCAGCGCTCGGCGAGCCCCGGCACATCGGGCATGCGGTCGGAGACGCCGGTCGCGACGAGAAGCGCTCGCGTCGTGATCCGCTCGGTGCCGCCGGCGAGGACGACCTCGAGGCCGCCGTCGATCTCGGTCACCGACGCGACGCGCGCCGAACGGAAGGCGACGCCGTAGCGTTCCGCCTCTTCGCGGCCGCGTCGGCGGAGCTCGGTCGGCGAGGTGCCGTCGAAGCCCACGACGGCGTGCATGTGCTCGGCGAACCGATTGCGCGGGCTGTCGGAGTCGAGCACGAGGGTGCGGCGGCGAGCCCGCCCGAGCATCTGCGCGGCGCTGAGGCCGGCGGGGCCGGCGCCGACGATGACGACGTCCTGATCGAGATTCTGCATGTCGAACAGCATCCGGATTCGAGTGCTCTCTGGCAAACAGGTTTGCGGAAATGGCAAACTGGATGCATGACCGGACTGGATCAGATCGGCCCGCGCCTGCGCGCGGCCAGGCAGGAACGCGGGCTCACCCTCGAAGAGCTCGCGGAGCGGGCGGGCATGTCGACGAGCACGCTCTCGCGGCTCGAGTCGGGCAAGCGTCAGGCGAACCTCGAGCTTCTCGTGCCGCTCACGCGGCAGCTCGGCATCCGGATCGACGATCTCGTGCCCGCCGAGCATCCCGATCCCCGGGTGCGTCGGCCCGCGACGACCCGGCACGGTCATGTCGTCGCGCCGCTGACGCGCGAGAGCTCACCCGTGCAGACCTACAAGGTGACGTTCCCGCCGTCCGATGAGGCGCCGGCCCCTCGTGTCCACGACGGCTTCGAGTGGTTCTACGTGCTGAGCGGGCGGATCCGGCTCGTGCTCGACGACCAGGAGCTCATCCTCGCGCGGGGCGAGGCGGCGGAGTTCGACACCCGCACCCCGCATTCCATCAGCGCGGTGGGTACGCGCTCCGCCGAGGTCATCAGCATCTTCAACGCCGCCGGTGAGCGCATGCATACCCTGACGGCCCCCTCCTGACACCCGCCCCCTACGCGTCGACTCGCCGAGAACTGCGAATGCCGGTGTCCCGGCATTCGCGTTCTCTGGCGAGTCGACGGTGTGCGTTTGTGGGTCAGGAGTGGCGGTGCGTGCGGTAGTAGGCGAGGAGGGCCTGGGTCGAGGCGTCCTGCGCGGCGAGCGCGTCGGCGTCGCCCTCGATCGCGGGCGCGATCTGCAGGGCGAGCTGCTTGCCGAGCTCGACACCCCACTGGTCGAACGAGTTGATGCCCCAGATCGTGCCCTGCGTGAAGGTGATGTGCTCGTAGAGCGCGATGAGCTCGCCGAGCACTCTCGGGGTGAGCGCGGGCGCGAAGATCGACGTCGTCGGACGGTTGCCCGCGAACGTCCGTGCCGCGACGAGCGCTCCGGTCGTGCCCTCGGCCTCGACCTCCTCGGCGGTCTTGCCGAAGGCGAGCGCCTTCGTCTGCGCCAGGAAGTTCGCGAGGAACAGCCCGTGCACGTCACGCCCGCCGTCGGTGAGCGGGTGGGCCGGGTTGACGAAGGCGATGAAGTCGGCGGGGATCAGCCGCGTGCCCTGGTGGATGAGCTGGTAGAACGCGTGCTGGCCGTTGGTGCCGGGCTCACCCCAGAAGACCTCGCCGGTGTCGGAGGTGACGGGGGTGCCGTCCCAGCGGACCGACTTGCCGTTCGACTCCATCGTGAGCTGCTGCAGGTAGGCCGCGAAGCGGTGCAGCTGCTGCGCGTAAGGGAGCACCGCGTGCGTCTGGGCGCCGAGGAAGTTGGTGTACCAGACGTTGAGCAGGCCCATGAGAACCGGCACGTTCTTCTCGAGCGGAGTGGATGCCACGTGCTCGTCGACCGCGTGGAAGCCGGCGAGCAGGTCGCGGAACGCGTCGGGGCCGAGCTCGATCACGAGCGACAGGCCGATCGCCGAGTCGACGGAGTAGCGGCCGCCGACCCAGTCCCAGAATCCGAACGCGTTGGCGGGGTCGATGCCGAAGGCCTCGACCTTGTCGAGCGCGGTCGAGACGGCGACGAAGTGGTGGGCGACGGCGTCCGTCCTCTGCGCCTCGCCGTCGTCGATCGCGCCGGCCTCCTGCAGCCCGGCCCACAGCCAGTCGCGGGCGAGGCGCGCGTTGGTGAGGGTCTCGAGGGTCGTGAAGGTCTTTGACGCGACGATGAACAGCGTCGTCTCGGGGTCGAGGTCGGCGGTCTTGTTCGCGATGTCGAACGGGTCGATGTTCGACACGAACCGCGCCTGGATGCCGGCGGTCGCGTACGGCCGAAGCGCCTCGGAGATCATGACCGGGCCCAGGTCGGAGCCGCCGATGCCGATGTTGACGACGTGGGTCACCTTCCTGCCGGTGATGCCGGTCCATTCGCCCGAGCGCACCCGGTCGGCGAAGGCCGACATCTTCTCGAGCACGGCCTGGACGTCGGCGTCGATGTCTTGGCCGTCGACGACGAGCTCGGGTGAGGTGCCGGCGGGGCGACGCAGGGCAGTGTGGAGCACCGCGCGGTCTTCACTGGTGTTGATGTGCTCGCCGGAGACCATCGCGGCGTAGCGCTCGGCGACGCCGGTCTGCTCGGCCAGGCGTACGAGGGCGGCGACGATCTCGTCGGTGACGAGGTTCTTCGACAGGTCGACGTGCAGGTCGGCCAGCGGCAGGCTCAGACGCTCGACGCGCCCGGGGTCGCTGTCGAACCACCCGCGGAGGTCGGGGGTGAAGCCCTTCTTCAGCGACTCGAGGTCGGTCCAGGCGGCGGTGGTGGTGGCATCGATGGGAGCAGCGGTCACGCTCTCACGGTAGCCGCGCCGCGGTGTCCGCGTCCACGCGGCGCGGCGGAAGAACTCTCGACGACGCGCCCGTCGACCAGGCGGCACACGGCATCGACGTCGCCGAGCTCTGCCAGATCGTGCGTGACGGCGACGACGGCCGTGCCCGTGCTCGCCACGGCGGCGAGAGCGGATGCGACGGCGTCGCGGGATGCCGCATCCAGTCCGCTCATCGGTTCGTCGAGCAGCAGCAGGTCGGCCTCCTGCGCGAGGGCTTGCGCGATGTACGCCCGCTGGCGCTGGCCGCCCGAGAGCAGGCCGAGCGGCCGCCGGGCGAGCGGGGCCAGCCCGACGGTGTCGATCGCTTCGGCGATGCGCGCGCGGTCGCTGCGCCGCAGCGGCAGGAATGGTCCCCGCTCGCGCCAGCGCCCCATCGCGACCAGGTCGGCCACGGTCAGCGGCAGGCGGGCGCCGTCGTTCGAGGTCTGCGGTACGAGACCGACGCGGATGCCGGGTTCTCGGCGCACCGTTCCCGAGGTGGGGGAGAGGAGCCCGGCCGCGACGGCGATCAGGGTCGACTTCCCCGACCCGTTGGCGCCCACGATCGCGTGGACCTCTCCGCCGGTCACATCGAGATCCACGCCGCGAAGGGCGAGGTGCCCGTCGAAGGCGACGGTCACCTCCCGCAGGGCGACGACGGAGCCACCGGGGACGAGTGGGGTGGTGGAGCTGGACATCCACCCAGTATTGCAAATGAAAACGGTTCTCACTTTCATGTAAGGTCGTCGACCGTGTCCCTCCTCCTCGATCCCTTCGCCGTCACGTTCGTCCAGCGCGCCCTGCTCGGCGGCGCGCTCGTGGCGATCGTGTGCGGCATCGTCGGCACGTGGGTCGTGCTGCGCGGCATGGCGTTCCTGGGCGAGGCCATGGCGCACGGCATGCTTCCCGGGGTCGCCGTCGCGACCCGCACGGGGTTCCCGCCGATGGCGGGCGCTGCCATCAGTGCGGCAGCGATGTCGCTCGGGGTCGGAGCCCTGCAGCGCCGGGGCCGCCTCTCGGCCGACACCAGCATCGGACTCCTGTTCGTCGCGAGCCTCTCGCTCGGCATCATCGTCATCTCGGCGTCGCGGAGCTTCGCGACGGATGCCTCGGCCATCCTCTTCGGCGACATCCTGGCCATCGGTCCCTCCGAACTCGTCGCCCTCGCCGTCGCGGTCATCGTCACCGTCGTCGTCGCAGCCCTCGGGCACCGCGCGTTCGTCGCGCTGACCGTCGACCCGCGACAGGCGCAGCTGCTCGGTCTCCGTCCCCGCGCCGCCCACATCGTCCTCGTCGGGCTCGTCACGCTCGCGGTGGTCTCGGCCTACCAGGCGGTCGGCTCGCTGCTGGTGGTCGGCATGCTCCTCGGCCCCGCCGTCGCGGCCGGGCAGTGGACCCGGCGCATCGTGCCCACGATGATCCTCGCCGCCCTGATCGGCACGCTCTCCGTCGCCGTGGGCCTGCTCATCTCCTGGCACGCCGCCACCGCTGCCGGCGCCACGGTCGCATTCACCGCGATCTGCTCCGGTGCCGTCTCCACCGGCATCCGCGCGCTCGTGCGCGCTCTGACCCGCCCGGACGGGCGCCGCGCGCCGGCATCCGTCATCCCGAACACCCCGGAAAGGACCGCATGAGAACTCGTGCACCTCTCTCGCTCATCGCTCTCACCGCCGGTGCCGCCCTGCTCGCCGGCTGCCAGGCCGCTCCGTCGGACTCCGCCGCGACTCCGGATGCCGATGCCACCGCGCGTGGCGAAGCCCTCGGCGACGGTCACGGCGCCATCGCCGGGGCGCGCGAACTCGCCGAGCCCGCGCTGCACCTCACCAGCATCGGCACCGACGGTGCCGTGCACCACCTCGACCTGATCGACGAGCAGTCCGAGGTCCTCGGTGACATCGCTCCCGCCGACACGCTCGACAGCGAAGGACGCTTCCTCTTCGCGGGCCGCGAGGGTGAGGTGTCGATCATCGACAGCGGCGTGTGGACGTGGAACCACATCGACCACTTCCACTACTACGAGGCGCCGTCCCGCATCCTCGGTGAGCTCGAGGGTTCCGGCACACCGCGGACCGTGACGAGCGATCTCGGGGTCGGCGTCTACTTCGACGACGGCGACCGCGGCGGCGAGGCCGTGCTGCTCGACTTCGACGCGCTCAAGAAGGGCGACATCGTCGAGAGGTTCCGCCTCGACCTCGATGCCCCCGGGTCCCTCGTCGCACCGATCCCCGGGGGGGCGCTGATCGCCGACGCCGGCTCGGGCGAGATCCGCCGCGTCGACGCCTCGGGATCGGAACTCGACACCGCGCCCTGCGTCGACCCGGCAGGATCCATCGCGACCAATGTGGGCGTCGTCATCGGATGCGCCGACGGTGCCGTGCTCGCCGTCTCGGATGCCGCTGGCACGACTCTCGAGAGCATCCCGTATCCCGCGGGCGGGCCGAGCCGTGCCCTGTCGTTCGCGAACCGCGAGGGTCGCCCCACCGTGGCCGGTCGTACCGAGTCCTCGGCGTTCTGGCTGCTCGACACCCGCGAGCGCTCGTGGACGGCGCACGACGCCGGCCAGCCGATCGTCCGCGTGACGGCCGTCGACGACGCCGACGAGACCGTGGTCGCGCTCGCCGCCGACGGCTCGGTGATCGTCATCTCCGGTGCGACGGGTGAGCAGCTCTCCCGCACGGAGCCGCTGGTGGCGGCATCCGTCGCAGACCCGGCGCTCGCCGCGGGCGTCGACCTCGTCGCGGACCAGCGTCGCACCTACCTCAACGGGCCCGCGGAGCGGACGCTGTTCGAGCTCGATCCCGCCGACGGCGGGCGGGTGGCCCGAAGCTTCGCGACCGAGCACGCCCCGGCCCTCTTCACGGAGACGGGCCGATGAGGCGGGTGGCGCTGGCTCTCGGCCTCGTCGTCGCCGGAGTGGTCTCGCTCGCGGGCTGCTCGGGGGTCGGAAGCGACCGCCCGACCGTCGTCGTGACGACCAACATCCTGGGCGACATCGTGCAGAACCTCGCCGGCGAAGAGCTCGACGTCGTCACCTTCATGCCGCGGGACGCCGATCCGCACTCGTTCGAGCTCTCGGCCCAGGACGCGGCGACGATGCGCAGTGCCGATCTCGTGGTCTCGAACGGGCTCGGGCTCGAAGAGGGGGTGCAGCACCACGTCGACGCGTCCGCCGCGGACGGTGTGGCCCAGTTCGTCGCGGGCGATCACGTCGAGACCCTCGGTTACCTCGACTCCGACGCGGTCGACCCGCACTTCTGGACCGATCCGACCCAGACCGCTCGTGTCGTCGACGCCCTCGCTCCGGTCCTCGCCGACCTCGCCGGTGACGGCGGGCAGGCCGTGACGGACGCCGCCGACGCGTACGTCGCGGAACTCGAGGCCGTCGATGCCGAGATGGCGGCGGGCCTGGAGTCCATCCCCGCCGAGCACCGGGCCCTCGTCACCAACCATCACGTGTTCGGTTACCTCGCGCGCCGCTACGACGTCCGCATCCTGGGGGCGGCCATCCCGGGCGGCACGACGCTCGCAGCGCCCAGCGCGTCCGACCTGCAGGAGCTCGTCGACGCGATCGACGCGGCCGGGGTCCGCACGATCTTCGCCGACTCGTCGCAGCCCGACCGGCTCATGCGCGTCCTCGCCGACGAAGCGGGGCGCGACGTGTCCGTCGTGCCGCTGCTGACCGAGTCGCTCGCGCCAGAGGGGCAGCCCGGCGACACCTACCTCGACATGATGCGCCAGAACCTCCAGCGCATCACCGACGGCCTCACCCGATGAGGCATTTCCCTGGAAAGGAAACCCACCCCATGAAGAGAACCCTGCAGTTCGGCGCCCTCGCCGGCGCCGCAGCCCTGGTGCTGGCGGGATGCTCGTCCTCGCCCTCCGCGACGTCCAGCCCGTCCGGTGACGCGTCGGCCGAGGCATCCGTCCCCGCCGGTCCCCGGGTCGCGCTCGGCTACGAGGGCGGCGTGCTCGTGCTCGGCGGCGACGAGCTCGAGGTGATCGGAGACTTCGACTCCGAGGACTTCATCCGGCTCAACGCGGCCGGTGACGGCCGCCACGTCATGGTCACCACGTCGGAGGGCTTCCAGCTGCTCGACGTGCAGCAGCCCGAGCTCACCGACCTCGTCGTCCCGGCGGACGCCGCCGGACACGTCGTCGTCCACGGCGGCAAGACCGTGCTGTACGACGACGCGACGAGCGATACGACGATCTTCGACACCGCCGACCTCGCACAGCTCGACGGCAAGCTGCCCGACGCCGAGGTGATCGCCGGCGTCGAGGCGCACCACGGCGTCTCGGTCGAGCTCGAGGACGGCACACTGCTGACCACCGTCGGCGGCGAGGCCGGGCGCACCGGCATCCGCGTGCTCGATGCGGACGGCACCGAGGTCGCGTCCAACGCCGACTGCCCGGGCGTCCACGGTGAGGGCACCGCCGAGGGCGAGCGCGTCGTGTTCGGCTGCGAGAACGGCGCGATCATCTACGACGGCGGCGAGATCACCAAAGTCACCTCGCCCGACTCGTACGGCCGGATCGGCAACGCCTTCGTCGCGGAGGACAGCCCGCTCGTCGTCATGGACTACAAGGACGACCCCGACGCCGAGGGCTACCTGCTGCGCAACATCGCCCTCGTCGACACCGAGGCGAAGTCGCTGACCAAGGTCGCGCTGCCCGCCGGCGTCGAGTACACCTTCCGCGGCATCGCGCGCGGGCCGGCCGGCGAGGCCGTGCTGATCGGCACCGACGGATCGCTGCACTGGATCGATCCCGCCACGGGGGGCATCACGAAGTCCCTGCCCGTTGTCGACCCGTGGGAGGGTCCGGCCGAGTGGCAGGCTCCGCACCCGGCCGTCAAGGTCGCGGGCGACATCGCCTACGTCACCGACCCGGCGGACAGCGAGCTCGTCGCGGTCGACCTCACGACGGGTGAGATCGTGCAGACGGTGAAGCTGCCGCACGTTCCGAACGAGATCGCCGCCGTCTCCTGACGCGCCGCGCCGCCGCATCCGCTCCGGTCACCGGGGCGGATGCGGCGGACGTCGGACGTCGCCGTTAGCCTGGCGTCGTGCCGCCCGTCTCGACCTCGCAGCGCACGTATCGCTACCTGCGCCTGACCCTCGCGGGCGCACCCGTCGCGATCATGCTCGCGGTGCTCTTCGCGATCCCCGACGCGGGAGTGCTGCCCAGCGTCAGCCACTACTTCTACAGCTCGGCCCGCACCGTCTTCTCCGCCGCCCTCGTCGCGGCCGCGGCCTGCCTGCTCGCGCTCTCCGGGCGGGGCCCGCAGCGGGTGCTGCTGGATGTCGCGGCGCTCCTGGCCCCGCTCATCGCCATCATCCCGACGCCGATCTCGGCCGGCGAGGTGCCCGGCGTCGTCGTCGACTGCGCCGCCCCGTGCGTCCCCGCCGGGTTCACGGACGACCTCGACAACGCTCTGGCGACGTACCTCGTGATCGGCGCCGTCGTGCTCGCGATCGGTCTCGTGCTGGCGCGACGCGGAGACGTCGCCCTCCGCGACACGGGGCCGACGCTCGCCCTTGCGGCGACGGTGCTCGCGGGCGTGGCCCTCGTGTGGACGCTCGCACCGCAACTGCTCGTCCGCTACGGTCACGCCGTCGCGGCCTTCGGCTTCTTCATCCTCATCGCCCTCGTCGCGCTCGCCGAGGCGTTGCGGCCCTCCGATGCGCACCCACCGGCGAGGCGGACGCGGATCGGGTACGTCATCGTCGCGATCGCGCTCCTGCTCGACCTCGCCGCGACCGTCGTGTCGGCGGTGCTGTTCGACATCCCCGTCGTGCTGGCGGGAGAGCTCATCGCCCTGGCGCTGTTCCTGGTGTTCTGGATGATGCAGACGGCCCAGAAGTGGTCGCTCGCCGATCCCGCGCTGCGAGCCTGACCGTCGACCCGAAACGCGTTCTTCTCCGCGTTCGCGAGCGGGTCTACTGTTCGTCCCATGACCGCCCCGCTCAGCGCGCTGGAGACCTCGCGCATGCGCGCGTTCCACCAGGTGCTCGGCAACACTCTGCTCGCGAACGTGACCTCGAGCTTCCTCTGGTTCGCCCTGACGTTCTGGGCCTACCTCGCCACGGAGAACGTCCTGGCGACATCCATCATCGGCGGCTCGTACATGCTGCTCGTCGCCGTGTTCGGGGTGGTCTTCGGGGCCCTCGTCGACCACATGAAGAAGAAGGCCGTGATGGTGCTCTCGAGCCTCATCACCCTGGCGACCTATCTCGGTGCCGGCGCGGTCTACCTGCTGTTTCCCGAGTCGATCCTCGTCGATTGGGGGCGCCCCTGGTTCTGGGTGTTCGCGGGCCTGATCCTCGTCGGGGGAGTCGTGGAGAATCTGCGCAACATCGCGCTGTCCACCACCGTGACCCTTCTCGTGCCGAGCGACCGCCGCGACCGGGCGAACGGCCTCGTCGGAACGGTGCAGGGTGTGGCGTTCATCGTCACGAGCGTCTTCTCCGGTCTCTCGATCGGCCTCCTCGGGATGGGCTGGACCGTCGTGATCGCGGTGTCCGCGACCGCGTTGGCCCTCGCGCATCTGACATTCGTGTCGATCCCCGAGCGCGGCATCGCCGCATCGCACGAGGCCGCGGCACCGGCCTTCACGTTCCGCGGCGTCGTTCCGGCGATCCGATCCGTCCCGGGGCTGTTGGCCCTGATCCTGTTCACGACCCTCAACAACCTCGTCGGCGGGGTGTTCATGGCGCTCATGGATCCATACGGGCTGACGCTCTTCACCGTCGAGGCGTGGGGGATCGTGCTCGCGGTCACCGGCACGGGGTTCATCGTCGGCGGCGCGCTGGTCGCCGCCCGCGGTCTCGGCCGCAACCCCGTGCGCACCCTGCTGCTGGTCAACGTCGGCGTCGCGGTGCTGGGGATGACCTTCGCGATCCGCGAGTGGTGGTGGCTCTACGCCCTGGGGATCTTCGTGTTCATGATGCTCATGCCCGCAGCCGAGGCCGCCGAGCAGACCGTCATCCAGCGCGTCGTGCCGTTCCAGACCCAGGGCCGCGTCTTCGGCTTCGCGGCGTCGGTCGAGTCGGCCGCTTCGCCGATCTCGGCGTACCTCGTCGGACCGCTCGCGCAGTTCGGTCTGATTCCCTTCATGCGCACGGATGCCGGTGAGCGCAGCTTCGGCTGGCTCCTCGGCGCCGGTGAGGCGCGGGGCATCGCCCTGGCTTTCGTCGCCGGGAGCGCGCTCATGCTCGTGGTGGTGCTGCTCGCGTTCCTCTCGCCGCAGTACCGGCGACTGAGCCGGGCCTACGCCGACGCAGCGCCGCCAGAGCCTTAGGCTGCCGCCGCTGCGCTGCCGGGCCCGACCCCGGTCAGGCCGGCTGACGCGGCGCCCTGAGCCCGAGCACCGCGAGCAGGCCGGCGACCGCGACCATCACGAGGGTGCATCCGGCGACACCGGCCCAGCCGAGGTCGTGGAAGGCATATCCCAGGAGCCAGCCGAACAGGCTCGAGCCACCGTAGTACCCGAGGTAGTACAGCGACGCGGCTTGAGCGCGCGTCTCCGGCCTCGCCGCCGCGGGAGCCCAGCCCGAGGCGATCGCGTGGGCGCCGAAGAAGCCGGCGGTGAGGATCAGGAGCCCCACGAGCACCGCGATCACGTGGGGCACCGCCGTCACGACGATGCCGATCGCCATGACCGCGAGCGCCGCCAGCAGCACCGGCAGACGCCCGAACCGCCCCGCGAGCGACCCGGCCCAGGGAGAGGCTACGGTCCCGGCGAGGTAGGCGAGGAAGAGGAAGCTGACGATCCACAGCGGCAGCGAGTACGGCGGTGCGACGAGGTGGAACCCGAGGTAGTTGTACACGGCGACGAAGCCGCCCATGAGCAGGAATCCCTGCGCGTAGAGCGACAGCTGGCGACGGTCGCGCAGGTTCGTCGCGAGCCGGGCGACGAGCGAGGGGTCGGAGGTTCCGGTCCTCCGCTGCGGCGCGAAGCCGCGGGCCGGCGGGGTGAGCCACAGGAAGAGCACGGCCGACGCCGCGCACACCGCCGCGACGGCGAACACGCCGCCGCGCCACAGACCGACATCGCCGAAGGGGCCCGCGACGAGCCTTCCGAGCAGTCCGCCGATCGTGGTGCCGGCGATGTAGCTGCCGGCTGCCGTCGCGGTGTGGGCGGCGTCGACCTCTTCTGACAGATAGGCGAGGGCGATGGCGGGCACGGCCCCGAGTGCCACGCCCTCGAGCAGCCGGGCGGAGAGCAGCAGCGGCAGCGTCGGGGCGAGCGGGGCCAGCAGGCCGAGCACGGTCGCGGCGATGACCCCGGTCGCCATCGCGGGTACGCGACCGATGCGGTCGGCCACGACCGACCAGGGGATGACGCCGACGGCGAGACCGAGCGTCGAGACCGAGACCGCCAATGCGGCGGTGGCCGGTTCGACCCCGAACTCCGAGCCGATGAAGGGGAGGACCGCCTGGGGCGAGTACAACTGCGCGAAGGTCGCGACGCCGGCGAAGAACAACCCGGCGATGAGCCGGCGGTAAGCGGGCGACCCGGGAACATGACCGGTGAACGCACGCACCGGGCCAGCCTACGACCGCGGCGACCGCCAGCCGGACGTGAGAAGGGCCGGTCGACTCAGAATCGTCGACCGGCCCTGTCATCCCTTGCACCAGAGATCACACCGCGCAGTTGGGGGGAACTGCGTGCCTCGAAGTTATAACGACCAGGTAACGGGATGCAACGGCTGGGCCGTTCTCATCAGCGCTGCATAGTGATCGTTCAGGATCGCGGCAGGACCCTCAGCGACCCTCCCGAAGGACGACCGACCCCGCCGAGACCCGGACCTCGACGCGGTTGCGCGACGAGGGGTCTTCGTTCAGGCCGTTGACGAACGAGCCTGCCTCCTGGGTCGAGCTGACGGCGTAATCACCACGGGGGAGCGCGAGGTCGACCCCGCCCGCCTCGGCGGCGATCGTCACCGACGTCGGAGCGGTGCCCGCGAGGGAGCCCGACACCCGGCCGGCGCTGACGTCGACGGTCGCCTCACGGACCCCGTCGAGCTCGACCGAAACGCGTCCGGCGGATACGCGGGCGTCGAGGCTCGTCGCGGAGCCGGCCGTATCGATCGACCCGGCATCGGCGCGCAGCGCGAGAGCGCCGAACTCCCCGTCCGCTCGCAGGGCCCCCGCCCCCACGCTCAGCTGGGCGTCAAGTCCCGCGAGGTCGTCGGGAAGGACGAGCGTCGCCCGCGACGTTCCGCCCCACAGGCGCCATCCGCTCCACCAGTCACGGTCCGAGTCGACCACGAGGCGGTCGCCGTCGCGGGCGAGCTCCCACGCCTCGGCGCCTCCCGAGCCGGTCACGGTGAGGGTCGCCTCGTCGACATCGCCGAAGGAGACCTCGACGTCGGCAGCCGCGGCATCCATCTCGAGGAAGCTCACACCCGCGGTCGGCGCCGAGATCGTCGAGGTCGCGGTGCCGCCGCTGACGACCGTCGACACGACACTGGTTCCGGCGGTGAACAGGAGGAGGCCCGCGCCCGCGGCGATCGTGAGCCCGGCGACCACGCGGGCTGCGGACGACGGCGTCGACGTCGGCACCGTCGGGGGCGTGCCGCCCGCCGACGGCGGCCCGTCGGGGGCTCCCGGCGGCGTGGCAGGAGGCGGGGTCAGGGTCGTGCTCATCGCACTGCTCCGTTCTGCGGCTGTGAGCCGCCGTGTTCGAGATGGACGAGGGCGGCGAGCACGCGGCGGTTGCCGTGTTCGTCCTGCTCGAGGTCGAGTTTCTGGAAGAGCGAGGTGATGTACTTCTCGACGCTCGCCTCGCTGAGGAACATCGCCCCGGCGATCGCCTGATTGCTGCGCCCTTCGGCGATGAGGGCGAGCACCGTCCGCTCGCGTTCGGTGAGCCGCGACATCCGCTCGTCACGCGATCGGCGCATGAGCAGCTGCGCGACCACCTCGGGGTCGAGAACCGTGGCTCCCGCGCCGATGCGTTCGATCGTCGCGAGGAATTCGCCGACGTCGGCCACGCGGTCTTTCAAGAGGTAGCCCAGGGCCGCCCCCTGCGAAGTGATGAGCTCGCTCGCGTAGCGTTCCTCGACGTACTGGCTCAGGACGAGGATGGGCAGCCGGGGGTTCTCGGCACGCAGGGCGAGGGCCGCGCGGATGCCCTCGTCGGTGAACGTCGGCGGCAGCCGGACGTCGAGGATGCAGAGGTCGGGCTGGGTCTCGGCCACGGCGGCGGAGATACCGTCGGCATCGGGGAGGGCCGCGACGACCTCGTGGCCCGAGTCGGCCAGCAGCCGGACGATCCCCTCTCGCAGCAGCGTCGAGTCCTCGCAGATCAGGATGCGCACGGCACGCTCACCTCCAGAGCGGTCGGTCCACCGGCCGGGCTGTCGAGGCGTGTCGTGCCGCCCGCGGCGGTGATGCGGTTGATGATCCCGTCGAGCCCGCCTCCGGGGATGACCCGGGCTCCACCGACGCCGTTGTCCTCGACCCGCGCCCAGAGGGTGTGATCGTCGCGGTGACGGACCACCACGCGGCATTCCCCGGCCCGCGAGTGCTTGGCAGCGTTGGTGAGCGACTCCGCGATCGCGAAGTACACCGCCGCCTCCGCGGTGCGACTGCACCGCTGGTCGACCCGTACGTCGAGGCTGACGGGCACGTGCGAGCGGGCGGCGAGGGCGGACAGTGCCGCGTCGAGTCCGCGATCGTCGAGCACCGAGGCGTGGATTCCGCGGGCGAGCTGACGCAGTTCGGTGATCGCGGCCTTCGTCGAGGTGTGGGCCTCGGCAAGCAGTTCCTTCGCGGCATCCGGGTCGTCGTCGATCTTCTGCTGGGCGAGTCCCAGCGTCATGCCCACCGAGACGAGCCGCGGCTGCACGCCGTCGTGCAGGTCGCGCTCGATGCGGGTGCGCTCGAGCTCACCGGCGCGGACCGCGCCCTCGCGCTGCACCCCCGCGGTGCGGGCAGCCTCGACCAGCTGCGCTTCGCGCGAGGGGACGAGGATCGCCTTGGCGAGGATGCCGTGCAGAAGGGTGATCCCCACGAGGAGGGCTGCCGGCACGAGGACCAGGAGCACCCCGGCCACGACGGCGCCCTCGCGGGGAACGCTGATCCAGGTCGAGGCGACGGTGACGGTCTGCTCCGCGTAGAGCGGGGCGAAGATCAGGGCGAAGCCCGACGCGAGCAGTCCGGACAGGCTGAGCGCGATGAGCCCCAGCACCGTCGAGATCGCTGCGTGGGCGACCCCGCGCCACATCCGCCCGTCGGTGAACTGCAGCCAGACCGTGCGGAGCCAGCCGCCGAACCCGGGCCGGCCGCTGCTGCGCGGCGAAAGCGAGGGCAGGCCCCACGCGTACAGGCCGTCGACGCGGGCGTATTCGAGCCAGCCGGTGAGCCAGAGCGCGTAGACGAAACCCACCAGGATCGGCAGGCCGAGTCCGAGTGCCGGAGTCAGGCCGATCCCCGTCGCCATGAGGGTGAGGAGCACGGTGAACACGGCGGTGCCCGCGAAGCCGAGGGCGGCGAGCTGGGCGAGCGCTCCGAGCGGGCGCACCCAGGTCAGAGCACGGGATGGAGGGGCGGTGCTGGCGACGGCGGTGGTCATGGCTCCACGCTAGGACCGCGGCCGGGTGCCGCGCAGGCGAGCCGCCCGGAGACTCCCTTTCGGGTTATCCCCCGGGGGCGCACGGCCGCAGCCGCCGGTCGTGTCGGAGAGGATGGGGGAGTGACCTCTCCCGACATCCGCCTGATCGCCGTCGACATGGACGGCACGCTCCTCGACGCGGACGGCCGCATCCCCGGGGGCCTGTGGCGGCTGTTGCCGCGGCTGCGCGATCGGGGCATCGTGTTCGCTCCCGCAAGCGGACGCCAGCTCGCGACGCTCCGCCGGCAGTTCGCGGATGCGCCGGTCGAGCTCGACTACATCGCCGAGAACGGTGCGTACGTCGTCCGAGACGGCGCCGAGGTCAGCTCGGATGCCGTCGACCCCGCGTTCGCGGCATCCGTCGTCCGCCGCATCCGCGGTCTCGACCACCTCGATGTCGGCCTCGTCGTCTGCGGCAAGCGGTCGGCCTACATCGAGCGCGCGGACGCAGCCTTCTTCGCCGAGGCCGACAAGTACTACGCCGAGCTCGCTGTCGTGGACGACCTGACCTCGGTCGACGACGAGATCCTCAAGCTCGCCGTCTACGACTTCGCGCTCGCCGAGGACTCGGTCGCACCCGAGCTGTTCGACCTCCGCGAGACGCACCAGGTCGTGGTGTCGGGGCAGCACTGGGTCGACATCATGAACCCGGGGGTCAACAAGGGGCGGGCGCTGTCCCGTCTGCAGGAGACGCTCGGGATCGGCCCCGAGCACACGATGGCGTTCGGTGACTACCTCAACGACCTCGAACTGCTCCAGCAGGCCCGCTACTCGTACGCGATGGCCGAGGCGCACCCCGAGATCGCGGCCGTGGCCCGCTACAGCGCCCCCTCGCACACCGAGGCGGGAGTGCTGACGGTCATCGAGGAGTTCCTCGCCCGCTGAGCGACGGGATCGCTCTGCGCAAGCCCGCACCGAAGACCACGGCGACGGCGTAGCGTGTGCGGCATGGTCACGATTCCCACGGTCTCGCTCAACGACGGCTCCGACTTCCCCGAGCTCGGGCTCGGCACCTACAACCTGCGCGGCCCCGAGGGCATCGACGCCATCGCCGCCGCGATCGACTCCGGCTACCGGCTGCTCGACACGGCGGTGAACTACGAGAACGAGTCGGAGGTCGGGGAAGCCGTGCGTCGCAGCGGCATCCGCGACCAGCTGATCATCACGACCAAGGTGCCGGGGCGCGACCACGGCTTCGACGAGACGATCCGCAGCGCCGAAGGCTCGCTCGGCCGGCTCGGCGTCGAGAAGATCGACCTGTACCTCATCCACTGGCCGAACCCGAGCCAGGGCAAGTGGCTCGAGACCTACCGTGCGATGCTGGCGCTCCGCGACGAGGGGCAGGTCGGTTCGGTCGGCGTCTCGAACTTCACCGAGCCGATGCTCGCCCGCCTCATCGAGGAGACCGGAGTCGCCCCGGCGGTCAATCAGGTCGAGATGCACCCCTACTTCCCGCAGGCCGGCCTGCGCGCGTTCCACGCTGCGAACGGCATCCGCACCGAGAGCTGGAGCCCCCTGGCTCGGCGCAGCGAGCTGCTGAACGAGCAGGTCATCGCCGACATCGCGGCATCCCACGGCGTCACCGGAACGCAGGTCGTGCTGCGCTGGCACACGCAGCTGTCGTCGACCCCGATCCCGAAGTCTGCCGACCCGGTCCGCCAGCGCGAGAACGCCGACGTCTTCGACTTCCTGCTGTCGGGCGACGAGATCGCGGCGATCAGCGCCCTCGAACGTGGCCGGCTCTGGGACGGCGACCCCGACACCCACGAGGAGATGTAGCCCGCGCCGGATAGCGTGGAGGCATGACGACGCCGTTCGACTCTCTCGACGACTACTACGCCCTTCCCCGCATCGACGCGGCGGCGACCGCGCCCGACGGCTCGCACGTCGTGCTGACGGTCGCGACCCTCACGAAGGATCGCACCGGCTACGAGCGCTCGCTGTGGTCGGTGCCCGCCGATGGCGCCGGTGCGCCGCGACGCCTGACCCGCTCGACGACCGGCGAGTCCGGCGCCGTGTTCACCTCCTCCGGCGATTTGCTGTTCGTGTCGGCCCGCCCCGACAACGACGCCGCGGACGGCGCACCCGCTCAGCTCTGGCTGCTTCCGGCCGCCGGCGGCGAGGCGCGCCCGGTGACGCGGTTGGCCGGCGGCGTCTCCGCGGTCGTCAGGGCTGCGGACTCCGACCGCATCGTGATCGCGTCGTCGCTGCTCCCCGAGGCCGCCACGATCGAGGCCGACGCGAAGCTGCGGGCGGAGCGGAAGAAGCTCAAGGTTTCCGCGATCATCCACGACACCTACCCCGTGCGGTACTGGGACCACGATCTCGGCCCCCACGAGCCCGCGCTGCTTGCCCTCGATCTGAACGAGCTGGGCGACGCGCCCGCCGTCATCGCGACCGCCGACCAGGCCGTCGACGAGGTCGTCGGCGCTGGCGCCGAAGCGGGGGAGGCTGCCGACGAGCCCTACCCCGCGGGGCTTCCGCGCCCGCGCATCCTGCTCCGTGGTCGTGCGGCCTCGACGGCGGGTATGGCGCTCACGCCCGACGGTGCGACCCTCGTCGCCTCGGTGCCCGAGCCGCAGGGGCGTGACGCCCGGTACCGACTCGTCGCGATCGACACCGCGACGGGCGAGCTGCGCGTCATCCGCGACGAGGTCGACGTCGACGTCGAGATGCCCGCGATCAGCCGCGACGGCGCCCGTGTCGCCTACGTCCGCACGGCGAAGTCCACCCCCGCGGGGCCCGCCGATCAGGAGCTGTGGGCGAGCGCCCTCGACGGTGCCGACGCGCAGCGCCTGGCCTCGGACTGGGACCGCTGGCCCGGCAGCATCCGGTTCTCCGATGACGACGCGGCGCTCGTGGTGACCGCCGACCACGACGGACGCGGACCGATCTTCACCGTGCCGCTCGACGGCGGCGCCGTCGCGCAGACGACGCACGACGACTTCGCGTACACGCACGTCGAGCCGGTCTCGGGCACCACGGACGTCATCGCGCTCCGCTCCAATTGGATGACGCCGCCGCATCCTGTGCGTGTCGCCGCCGACGGCGCCGTGACTCCGCTGGCGAACCCGGCGCCGTCGCCGGCTACGACCGCCTCGATGGTCGAGGTCGAGACGACCGCCGATGACGGAGCCCGCGTGCGCGGCTGGCTCGTGCTGCCCGAGGGGGCGGATGCCGCGACCCCGGCGCCGCTTCTGCTGTGGATCCACGGCGGACCGCTCAACAGCTGGAACGCGTGGAGCTGGCGGTGGAGCCCGCTGCTGGCCGCGGCCCGAGGCTATGCCGTGCTGCTGCCCGACCCGGCGCTGTCGACCGGTTACGGGCTCGACTTCATCGCGCGCGGGTGGGACGCGTGGGGCGCGGCGCCCTTCACCGACCTCATGTCGATCACGGATGCGGTCGTCGCGCGCGATGACATCGACGAGACCCGGACGGCCGCGATGGGCGGATCGTTCGGCGGCTACATGGCGAACTGGGTGGCAGGTCACACCGACCGCTTCGACGCGATCGTGACCCACGCGAGCCTGTGGGCGTTCGACCAGTTCGCCGGCACGACCGACTTCGCGCCGTACTGGCAGAGCATCTTCAGCCCCGAGGGTGCGGTCGCCAACTCGCCGCATCGCTTCGTCGCCGACATCCGGACGCCGATGCTCGTGATCCACGGTGACCGTGACTACCGGGTGCCGATCGGCGAGGGTCTGCGGCTGTGGGCCGACCTCAACGAGCACCACGCCGCCGAGGACGGCACGAGCCCGCACCGGTTCCTGTACTACCCCGACGAGAACCACTGGATCCTCTCGCCGCAGAACGCGCGGGTCTGGTACGAGACGGTCTTCGCGTTCCTCGAGGAGAACCTGCCCGCGCGCGCCTGAGTCGCGTCTCAGTCGCGCCTTGCGGCGCTCGCCTGACAGGAGTGGCCCCTTCCCCGCGTGGGAGGGGGCCACTCCTGTCAGATGAACGGGTTCACGCGGCGACGGGCGGGAGGATGCGACGGAGGATGAGCCGCTGCGCCAGCGTCCAGGCGACCGTCACGACCAGGTACAGGCCCGCCGCGAGCGGAACGAACACCGCGACGACGGCGGTCGCGAACTGCGCGACCCCGAGCACCCCCGACAGGGCGGCCGGAGCATCCGTCACCCGGAAGGCTCGCCGCGTCAGCTCGCCGACGAGCGCGATCGAGGCGATGACGGCGCCGAACACGAGGGCGGCGGCGAGCGGCAGTGTGCCCGACGCGACGGTGCCCGCCAGGCTCGACCCGAGGGGGACCCCGGCGAGCGTCTCGGCGAGCAGCCCGTTGGTGTGGCCCGCGATCGTCGAATGGATGAACACCCCGTACAGCAGCCCCACGACGGGAGCCTGCACCAGCAGCGGCAGACAGCTCGCCGTCGGCGAGACGTTCTCGTCGCGATAGAGCTTGAGCGTCTCGCGTTGCAGCTTCTCGCGGTCGGTCCGGTATCGCTGCTGGAGCTCGCGCAGCCGCGGCGCCAGGCGTGCACGAGCGCGATCCGCTCGCGCCTGGGCGACGCCCGCGGGGATCAGTGCTGTGCGCACGACGACGGTGATAAGGATGACGGATGCCGCGGCGGCGAGGTCGCCGAGCGCGGGTCCGAGCGCCGCGGTCAGTGCGGCGAGGATCGAGGCCACGGCGTCGAGCGCCGCGGCGATGGGCGGGAAGGAGTACAGGTCCATGGAGAGTCCGATCGACGAAGCTGAGCACGGGGGGTCAGCCGCGAGGGGACGCCGGACGACGCGGAGTACGTGGCGCTGGCGGGGGTGTGCGCGGGTGTCGAGTCGTTCCGGACGTGGCTACGCGGCTGGAGCCGCGAGCCCCGGGGCGCGGGGGCGTCGTCTCCCGGGAGCGTCCGGGTCGCTCTGCGCCAGCAGAGTCGACGGCGAGATGGATCGCCGCGGGTGGGGGCGCCGCGAACCCGCCGCCCCCGTCGCCGTGACGGCGCCCGCGATCGAGGCGACCGCGATCGCGATCGTGAGCAGCGCCACCGCGGTCGCCGCTGCGAGCCCGCTCGAGTCGCCGAGCGAGAGGGCGCCGATGACCGAGAGCAGCATCGGGAGCGTGGAGAGGAGGGACATCACGCCACCACCCCTGTCGGGGCCCAGCCCGCGGCGCGCTCCAGCAGCGCGGCATCCCCGTCGAAACGCGCGCCCTCGGGGCGCGACCGTCGCAGGGCGAGCAGGAGAAGCACGAACCCGCCGATGGGCATCAGGTTCAGCAGCACCCACCATCCCGACAGGTTCGAATCGTGCAGCCGCCGCACCGCGACGGTGAAACCCGGGATGAAGGTGGCCACCACCCACACGGTCGAGGTCCACAGGTAGACCGCCACCAGGGTCGAGAGGGGATCGGTCGGAGCGATCGGCCCGAGGAGCTCGATCCCGCGCCATCCCCACCAGCCGAAGGGGTGCAGCCCGAGGTCGAGCTGCGGCCAGCGCCCCGACAGCATCCGCGGGATCACGAGGAGGAAGACGACGGCGGCTGTGAAGCCGACGGCCATCCACGACCAGTACTCACTGCGGCTGGCGCGCCCGCGCAGGCGGAAGGCGTGCACCACGAAACGGCGCATCGCCTGGGGCAGCGAAGCGTTCGGCAGCGGTGCTGTCGAGACGGCCTCCATCCCGCGATGCTAGCGGAGCGTCGCGGGGCGGCGCAGTCTTCGCCTGTCAGTTCTGGCCCCATCCCGCGCGGAGAGGGGGCGGGAAGCGTCAGGTGAACCGACCCGTGCGCGTCAGTGGGGTGCGTGATACTCGGGCTCGCCCCGCTTCCAGTAGCCCTTCACCGTGATCTGCTCGGGGTCGAGGCGCCAGCGGTCGAGGAGCAGCGTTCGAGCGGAGCGCACGATCGACTGCTCGGCCGCCACGAAAGCGAAGACGGCGCCGTCCGGTCGGTCGTCGTCGCCGAGCGCGGCGAGACGAGCGGCGAGGGGAGCGCCGGCGGATGCCGATCCGCGGTGCACCTGCTCGACGACGACCCCCGGCGGCGTGGTGATGGGCAGCTCGTGATCGGCGTCGGGCACCTCGATGAGCACGCGCCCGACGGCAGCGGCATCCATGTGATGGGCGAACCGCCGGATCGCGGGGACCGCGGTCTCGTCTCCCGCCAGGAACCAGCCGTCGGGGCGTCCCGTGAGCACGGCGGATCCGCGCGGTCCGCCGATGCCGATCGTCGACCCGATCTCCGCCGTCGCCGCCCAGTCCGCAGCCACGCCGTCGCCGTGCAGGGCGAACTCGAGGTCGAGCCAGCCCTCGTCGGCGTCCCAGGCGAGCGGGGTGTACTCGCGGCTCGGCGCCGCACGCAGCTCGTCGATGCTCTCGGGGGCCACCTCGGGGAAGAACACACGGACGTGGTCGTCGCACCCCGGGGAATCGAAGTCCCGCAGATCGGCGCCCTCGAGCCGCACCCGGACATAGGCGGGAGTGAGCCATTGTCGGGCTGCCAGGCGGACGAAGCGAAAACGCAGGTCGAGCGCTCGGCGAGCGATCCGGAACGAGGGGGTTGCGGTCGAGGCGGACATGAAGGTTAGGCTAACCTACACAGTCGCCGGTTCTCGATCCCGGCATCCGGTCGCCCCGTCGACCAGCATCCGATACGCACCGCACCAGGAGTTACGTCACGTGAGCCATGCCATCCGCCGTCCCGCACTCGTCTCGATCGCGCTCGTCGCAGCGCTCGGCCTCGCCGGGTGCGCGTCGTCGGCGAGCCCGGATGCCGCGCCCAGCGGTGACGCGACCGCGCCCACGACCGTCACCGTGACCGACAACCACGGCGAGATCGAGGTGCCCGTCGCCCCCGAACGCGTCGTCGCGCTCGATAACACGACGTTCCAGACGCTCAGCGACTGGGACATCGACCTCGTGGCGGCACCCAAGCCGCTGATGTACGACCTGTGGCCCAACCTGTCCGGGGGCGACGACGTGCTCGACGTCGGGCTGCACCGCGAGCCCGACCTCGAGGCGATCATCTCGGCCCAGCCCGACCTCATCGTCGGCGGGTACCGCTTCCGCGACATCTACGACGACCTGACGGCGATCCAGCCCGCGACGATCGAGACCAGTGCTCGCGAGGGCGAGGAGCAGGTCGCCGAGCTGAAGCGCCAGGTCGAGATCCTCGGACAGGTCTTCGATCGGGAGGATGACGCGAAGAAGCTCGCCGACGCCCTCGACGGCGCCGTCGCCGACGCGAAGGCGGCCTACAACGGCACCGACACGGTCGTCGGCCTGCTCACCTCGGGCGGCAAGATCTCGTTCGCAGCCCCGGGGGAGGGGCGCGGCGTCGGTGCCGTCTTCCCCACGCTCGGACTCGTCCCCGGCATCGATCGCGGAGCGGAGAACGCCTCGCACGGCGACGACATCAGCGTCGAGGCGATCGCGGCGGCGAACCCCGAGTGGCTGATCGTGCTGGACCGGGACGCCATGTTCGGCGAGGACGGCTATGTCTCGGCGAAGGAGCTCATCGAGGGGTCCGAAGCGCTGCAGAACGTGCCCGCCGTGCAGAAGGGGCAGATCGTCTACCTCGCACCGAGTTTCTACCTCGACGAGGGCATCCAGGCGTACACCAAGCTCTACGCCGACATCGCGACGGCCTTCGCCGCGGCGGCCTGATCGTCCTGCGCGGTGCCCCGTCCGGTACTGCCGGCCGGGGCGCCGCGATCCGTCATGACTGCGCTCACCGCCCCCGCCCGCATCCGCGGGCGTCTCGCCCTCCCGGCCGCGATCACCGTCGTGACCGGTCTCGTCGTGCTGTCCCTCTTCGTCGGCGTCTACGACCTCGCCTCGGACGGCGTCGGCTCGGAGATGCTGTGGATCACCCGGATTCCGCGCACGCTCGCGCTGGTCCTCGCGGGCTGCGCGATGGCCGTCTCCGGCCTCGTCATGCAGCTGCTGACGCAGAACCGCTTCGTCGAGCCGACCACCACTGGGACCACCGAGTGGGCAGCGCTCGGCCTCCTCGCGACGGTGCTCCTCGCGCCCGACGCTCCGCTGGTCGTACGCATGCTCTTCGCGAGCCTCGCGGCGTTCGTCGGCACGATGGTCTTCCTCGCGATCCTGCGTCGCATCCAGCTGCGCTCGTCGCTGATCGTGCCGCTCATCGGCATCATGCTCGGCGCCGTCGTCTCGTCCTTCACGACCTACCTCGCGGTCAGTGCGAACGCCCTGCAGATGCTGGGTACGTGGTTCATGGGCAGCTTCACCGCCGTCGTCCGTGGTCGCTACGAGGTCCTGTGGGTCGTCGGCATCGTCGTCGTGCTCGTCGCGCTCTTCGCCGACCGGCTGACGGCGGCGAGCCTCGGGAAGGATGTCGCAACGACGCTCGGTGTCGACTACGACCGGGTGCTCCTCCTCGGCACCGCCCTCGTCGCCGTCGCGACCGGCGTCACGACCGTCGTCGTGGGGTTCCTGCCCTTCCTCGGGCTCGTCGTGCCCAACCTCGTGTCGATGTGGCGGGGAGACAATCTCCGCGCGAACCTCCCCTGGGTGTGTCTCGGCGGAGTGGCTGTCATCGTCGTCTGCGACATCGTCGGCCGCGTCATCCGGATGCCGTTCGAGGTGCCCGTCTCGATGATCCTCGGCGTCCTCGGTGCTGCCGTGTTCGTCGTGCTGCTCCTGCGGCAGCGAGGGCACGATGGCTGAGACGCTGCGCGGCACTGTCCGATCGCGGGTGTGGCTGCGGTTCGTCGTTCTCGCCATCATGGTCGCCGCGGCGGCCGTCCTGCTGCTGACCTGGAACATCCCTCTCGATCCGGCGCAGCGCGGCTATTGGCTCGCCGTGGAGCTCCGGGTCACGACGGTGGCGACGGTCGCGATCGTCGCCTGCTGCCAGGCGGTGGCGACGGTGCTATTTCACACCGCGACGGGCAACCGCATCCTGACGCCCTCGATCATGGGGTTCGACGCGCTCTACGTCGTGATGCAGACCGGCCTGGTGTTCTTCTTCGGGGGAGCTGCGCTCGCGGCCACCGACGGGCTCGCCAAGGTGGCCCTCCAGAGCCTGCTGATGGTGGCGTTCGCGACCCTCCTCTACGGGTGGCTCTTCGCCGGCAAGCGGGGAAACCTGCACATCATGCTGCTGATCGGGATCGTGCTCGGGGTCGGTTTCGGCTCGCTCTCGACGGTGATGCAGCGGCTGCTGACGCCGAGCGACTTCGACCTGCTCTCGGCGCGCCTGTTCGGCAACCTGAGCAACTCGAACCCCGAGTACCTTGCGTGGGCCGCGGTGATCGTCGCGATCGTCCTCGTCGTGGTGTGGCGCCGCCGCCGACGTCTCGACGTGCTGACCCTCGGGCGCGACGTCGCCACGAACCTCGGCCTCGCGTACAAGCGCGAGGTCACCGTCCTGCTGATCCTGGTGGCCGTGCTCATCTCGGTCTCCACGACGCTCGTCGGCCCGATGACCTTCTTCGGGTTCATCGTCGCGACCCTCGCCTACCAGCTCGGCGGATCGTCCCGCCACGCCGTGATTCTGCCCTTCGCGGCGCTGCTGGGGGCGGCGACGCTGCTCGGCGGCTACTTCGTGCTGCGGCACGTGTTCTACGCCGCGGGCATGCTCACGGTCATCATCGAGTTCGTCGGCGGCCTCTTCTTCATCGTCTACCTGCTGCGAAAGGGCGCGCTGTGATCACCCTCACCGACGTCTCGAAGTCCTACGGGGGCCTGCGCGTGCTGGGTCCCATCGACCTCCAGATCCCGGCCGGCGGGGTGACCGCCCTCGTCGGGCCCAACGGCGCCGGCAAGTCCACGCTGCTCACGATCGTCGGGCGCCTGACCGAGCCCACCACGGGCACGGTCACGGTGGGCGGTCTCGATGTCGCGCGCACCCCGAGCCGCGAGCTGGCGCGCGTGGTGTCGATCCTGCGGCAGGAGAACCACTTCGTCACGCGGCTCACGGTGCGCGACCTCGTCGGCTTCGGGCGGTTCCCCCACTCCGGGGGACGCCTCACTCCCGACGACCGGCGCCACGTCGACGAGGCGCTGCGCTTCCTCGATCTGGAGGACCTCTCGCACCGCTACCTCGATCAGCTCTCCGGCGGGCAGCGCCAGCGCGCCTACGTCGCGATGGTGCTCGCGCAGGACACCGACTGCATCCTGCTCGACGAGCCGCTCAACAACCTCGACATGCGTCACGCCGTGGGGATGATGCGGCAGCTGCGGCGTGCGGCGGATGAGCTGGGGAAGACCGTCGTCGTCGTCATCCACGACATCAACTTCGCCGCCGCCTACGCCGACCGCATCGTGGCCCTCACCGGGGGAACGGTGGCGTGCGCGGGGATACCGCGAGACATCATGCGCCCCGACGTGCTGGAGAGCGTGTTCCAGACGCCGATCGCGGTCCGCGACGACGGCGAGTACCCGCTCGCCGTGTACTTCCGCTGACCGCAGCGCACCGAGAGGGCTTCGCCTGGCAGTTGTGGCCGCATCCGGCGCGTGAAGGGGGCGGAAAGTGTCAGGTGAAGCGGCTCGCGCGGCGGTCAGAGCTGCGCGCCGTCGTCGTCGCGGTCGTAGACGCCCTCGTTGCGTCCCCGGCGCGACTCGTAGGCGATGAGCCATCCCACCGAGATCGCCGCGGCGAGCACGAGGCCGAGCCACACGTTGTTCATCACGAGGCCGAACACGATGCCGAGCAGGAAGACGAGGGCGGCGCCGAGCGCCCAGTAGGTGTGTCCGCGCTGCCATCCCCGATTCGCCATGCCCCGAGCCTACGGTGCCGCGCGGGTCAGCGGTCGCGGTGGTCTTCGGGATGCAGCCGCGGGCCGCGGCGCGGTTCGAAGACGCCGCCCGCGTAGATGAGCCGGATGACACGCTGCCGGTGGCCCCGCCACGGCTCGAGCAGTTCGAGCATCCCGTCGTCGTCGACGCGGTGGCCCGTCAGGGCGTAGCCCACGGTGTGGCACAGGTGGTAGTCGCCCACGCTCACGGCATCGGGATCGCCGAAGGCGCGGATGCGGGTCTCCGCGGAGGTCCACGGCCCGATCCCCGGCAGTGAGGTCAGGATGCGTTCGTGCTCGTCGCCGCCGCGGGCGCCGGCGACCGCGCGCTCGATCGACGCCCGTCGCTGTGCCGCGCGCACGACGGTGCGCGACTGCGGCGGCTCGAGGCCGGCGCGATGCCACGCCCAGCTCGGAATCAGGTGCCAGTCCGCGGGCGGGGCGAACATCGGACGCGGCGTCGGTCCCGGCGCACGCTCGCCGTACCAGGTGACGATCGCGCGCCAAGCGCCGAAGGCCTGCAGGCCCGTCACCTTCTGCTCGAAGATCGCGCTCGCGAGGTCGTCGAAGACGAGGTCGGTCGCGCCCAGGCGGATGTCGGGATGCCGATGGTGGATGTCGGCGATGAGCGGATGCCGCGTCCCGTCGAACCCTTCGGGATCGTCGTGTGCGCCGCACAGCCGCGGCAGCTGCTCGATCGCCCACTGGGCGCCGGGACCCCAGGCGGCTGCTCTCACGAGCGAGCGGCCCACCCGCAGGGCGAGCGTCGCGACGCCGCGCGGCGTGCGGCTGACGCGCCAGATCACGTCGCCTGAGACCGTCATCGTGGGATCGTGGGCGCCGTGCTGCTGGTGACGTACCGCGCGGGCGATGTCGATCGGCGCAGCCGGTCGGTACTCGGTCTCGATCGGGCGGGATGACGGCGGCGGCGGCGCGGCATCGCGCTCGCGGATCGCCGGGCGGCGACCCGGCATCCGTCCCGTCGTCACCGCGCTCATGCCGACACTTTACGTCGGAACCTCCGACATCCCGCCGTGAGCGACGTCGATCGGCGTCGGGGTGACGCGGCGCGAATCAGAAGCGGTCGGGCGAGGGCGTGCCGTGGCCGTAGCGGATGACCACGTCGGCGTGGCGGTCGAACCGGTAGCCGACGCCGCGTACCGTGCGCACGATGTCCTCGTAGCGGCCGAGCTTCGCACGCAGCCGGCGGACGTGGACGTCGATCGTGCGCTCGCCCGGCGCCTCGTCGTCGGAACCGTTGCTCCACAGCGACTCGACGAGCTCGGAGCGCTCGATGGTGCGTCCCTCACGGAGCACCAGGTACTGCAGCAGCTCGAACTCCTTGAAGGTGAAGGCCGCCGACTCGCCATCGATGAAGACGCGCTTGCGCGAGATGTCGACGGTCACGCCGCCGGGGACGTGGTCCTCCGCCGGGACGTCCTGCTTCGTGCGGGCGACCGCGCTGGGCTCGTGGAGCGCGAGACGGACGACGTCGACGTCGCGTCCGCCCGCGCCGACCGGTGCCAGGGCGACGGTCGCGTAGGTCTCGGCGTGGGGGGCGAGCTCGCCCAGCGTGCGGCGCAGCGCCTCGACGAGGGTCGAGAGCGAGACGCCGTCGACGGCGGCCTTGGCCTCGTCGATGCCGACGTACAGGGCGAAGCCGCGGGGTGCGGTCGAGGTCGCAGCGGCGGGCGCCGGGGGAGGCGTCTCGACGGCGCGAAGGTGGCGAGCGGGGGCGGCGGGGGCGAGAAGAGCGGTGTTCGACATGGGAGGTTCGTCCTCGGAACGTGAACCCGGGCTGTCAGCCTGCGGCGGGTTCGGGTGTGCGTTGCGTGAGGCCCAGCGGGGGCCGGTGAGCGAGCATCCGGATGTCGGCGTTGTGGGCCGGGCCATCGGAACTCGGGGATCCGCGGCCGCGTTCAGAAGCGGCGGAGGATCAGGCGGGGTTCACCTGTCAGCGGCACATTCGGCAACACATGACAGCACGCTGCGACATCATCATGATGTCGGCAGTTCCGTTCGCCTCCCGGGCGGACAGAGTGCGTGCGATGTCAGTCATGGGGTTGATTATGACGATCCGTGTCCGGATGTGTCAAACACACCAGCGCCGCGCGTCCTTCGATGACGGAATGTGACAGATTGCTCAATCCTCGCTACGGTGCACGATCGTGGCTACGCGGATCCGGATCGTCGGCACCTCCGGCTCGGGGAAGAGCGTGCTCGCGGACCGCGTCTCGGCGCGGACCGGGCTGCCGCGGCTCGAGCTCGACGCCGTCTTCTGGGATGCCGGCTGGCGGATGCGCGATCTCGACGAGGCCCGGGCCCGGGTCCGGGAGTTCGTGCGGCAGCATCCGGACGGGTGGGTCGCGGACGGGAACTGGACGTCGCGCCTGGGCGACCTGCTCGACCCGGGTTCGCCGGACGGCGCCGACACGGTCGTGTGGCTCGACCTGCCGCGCCGACGCGTGATGCGTCAGGTCGTCGGACGCACGCTGCGCCGCGTGGTGCGGCGCGAGGAGCTCTGGCACGGCAACCGCGAGCGCGCGGGCAATCTCTTCCGATGGCATCCGGAGCGGAACATCATCCGGTTCGCGTGGACCAACCATCCCGTCACGCGCGAGCGCATGCTCGGGCGCATCGCCGCGGGGGAGCGCATCGTGCGGCTGCGCGATCGCTCGGAGATCGACGCCTGGCTCGCCTCGCTGCCACCGGCCGGGCGTAGCGTGGGCGCATGAGCGATCTGACCTTCACGCATGAGAGGGATGCCTCCCGCTACACGCTGCACCGGGGAGACGACCTCGTCAGCGTGCTCGACTACCGCGACGACGGGCGCACGGTCGCACTCACCCGCGCGTACACGATTCCGACGTTCCGCGGGCACGGCTATGCGGCGGAGGTCGTCGAGCGCGCCGTCGCCGACATCGAGGCGCTCGGTGACCGGACGATCAGCCCGGTCTGCTGGTACGTCGCCGACTGGTTCGAGGCGCACCCCGATCGCGCGGGGATTCTGCAGCCGCGGCGCTGACCCGCGAAGCCGCAGATACGTCTCCTGCCGCGCGGCTGTCAAGACGGTGCTCGCGAGAGGACGCCGGGGCCAGACTGGGGCGATCGATCGAAGGAGACAGTCATGAACCGCGATCTACCCGAGGGTGTCGTCGATCCTGACGGCGCCGGTGCCACGTCGCTCGCCGCGAGCGAGGCCGAGGACGACGCCGTGCGCGACGCGGACAGCCCCGCCGACGTCCCGATGCCCGATGGCGACAGCCCCGACGGTTTCGTCGAGAGCGCCGAGATCCAGCAGGGCCTGGACCCCGACCTCGTCACCGACGAGCAGGCAGACGAGGAGGAGCAGCGATGAGCGGTCAGGCCGACGAGATCGATTCGAGCGTCTCTGACTCCGCGACGCAGGACGCGCCCGAGACCGGCCGCGGCGGCACGCGGTCGACCACTGCGGGCACCGGCGGCGACGTGACGCCTCCGAAGGAGGACACCCCGGTCTCGCCCCCGGGCGTGCAGGACGGCCCCGCGCTGTCGATGCACGACACGACCGAGCAGGAGCGCCTCGACGGGCTCGTCGCGCAGCTGCGGGCTGATCTCCCGGGCGAGAACCGCGCGACGGTCGAGAAGTACGTGCGTCAGCGCGTCTCGGAGGTCGGCCTGAGTGTCGGCGACGACGAGATCGCGCGAATCGTCGACGACCTCGCCGCCGACTGACGGACGACGGTACGAATGCCCCGGGTGGGACCCCGGGGCATTCGTCGTGTCGAGACGGTGCCCTGTACGACGCTCGGCCCGAGAGTGCAAGGGCGGGCCTGCCGCGCTCATGCGGGCATACCCTGACCCACGATGAGTGACACGGCGAGCATCCCGCTGTCGGTGCACCAGCGGTGGCGGGCCTTCTGGGTCTGCGTGGCCGTCGCGGCGCTGACGATCCTCGACCTGACGAAGGTCAACGTCGCGCTGCCCTCGATCGAGCAGGCGTTCGGTGCGGGCTCGACCGAGCTCCAGCTCATCGTGTCGGGTTACGTCCTCACCTTCGGGCTCACGCTCGTTCCCGCCGGACGTATCGGCGACCAGCGCTCGCGACGCGCGCTGTTCGTGATCGGACTCTCGCTGTTCACCGTGACGAGTATCGCGTGCGCGCTCGCTCCGAACACGGAGGTGCTTTTGGCCGCACGGCTGGTGCAGGGCGTCGCCGCCGGCATCCAGATGCCGCAGGTGATCGGACTGGCCCAGGAGATGTTCCAGGGGGCCGAGCGCGGCAAGGCATTCGGGCTGTTCGGTGCCACGATCGGCATCTCGACGGCCTTCGGCCCCACGCTCGGAGGCCTCATGATCGCGCTGGGCGGCGCCGACGACGGCTGGCGCTACATCTTCTGGATGAACGTCCCGCTGACCCTCGCCGTACTCGCCGGGGTCGTCTGGCTCCTTCCGAAGACGCGCGAATCCCGGCCGGCGCGGCTGCAGCTGGATCCCGTCGGTCTCCTGCTCTTCGCGTTCGTCGTCATCGCCCTCATGGTGCCCTTCCTCCTCACGACCGGTGCGCCGGGCGATGATCCGCAGCGCTGGTGGTCGCTCGTCGCCTTCGGCGTCTTCGCCGCCCTCTTCGTGTGGTGGGAGCGACGCTATGCAGCATCCGGCAAGCATCCGCTCATTCCGCTGCAGCTCTTCGCCATCTCGTCGTACCGCAACGGCACTCTCATCCAGGCGGTCTATTTCATGGCGCTGCCGGCGATGTTCCTGTTGACGACCCTCTTCCTGCAGCTGGGCGTCGGCCTCGAGCCCGTCTTCGCGGGGATGGTCTCGATCGGATTCGCCGTCGCGAGCGCCGCGGCCTCGTATGTCGGCGGCCGGATCGTGACGCGCGTCGGGCGCCCGCTCGTCGTCGGCGGCCTCGTCATCATGCTCTCGGCCGTGGTCGCTCTCGCCCTCGTCGCGTACTTCGTGCCGCCCGGGATCGTGGAGTTCGCGATGGCGGGAGTCCTGACCGTGGGGGGCTTCGGCGGTGGCCTCGTCATCTCGCCGAACCAGACCCTCACCCTCGCCGACATACCCGTGAAGCAGGGCGGTCTCGCAGGCTCGGTCGGTCAGCTCGTGCAGCGGATCGGAACCGCCGTCGGAACCGCCGTCGCGCTGTCGCTGTTCTACTCGACGGTGAACCGGCTCGGCGGCGGGTCGACACCGCGGATCGATGTCTACCACGACGCCTATGCGCTGGGGATGGTCTCGGTGGGCCTGTTCCTCGCGCTCGCGCTCGTGCTCGGCGTCGCCGACCTTTCCTCGCGGCGCAGGCGAGCCCGTCAGGCCTGAGTCTGGCTGCTTCCCCGCGGGGCACCCCGGCGATGTCCGAGCCTGCTCCTACCCTGGTCGGCATGCGGATCCTCCACACCTCCGACTGGCACATCGGGCGGACCTTCCACGGTCATTCGACGCTCGATGCGCTTCGCGGCGTGCTCGAGGAGCTCACGGCTCAGGTCCGCGAGCACGAGGTCGACGTCGTCGTCGTGGCGGGCGACGTGTTCGACTCGGCCGCGCCGGCGGCGGGCTGCTACGCCCTCCTCTCCGACACGCTGCAAGGTATCGCCGACACCGGCGCGCGCGTCATCGTCACGAGCGGCAACCATGATTCGGCCGCGCGCCTGGGCTTTCAGGCGGGCCTGCTGCGCGAGGGCATCCACGTCCTCACCGACCCGGCCGCGGTGGGCACTCCGATCACGATCACGGATGCCGACGGGCCCGTGCACTTCTACGGCATCCCGTACCTCGAGCCGGCACTGCTGCGACACCTGTGGCCCGAGGCGCGGTCGCAGGCGGCCGTGATCGATCGCGCGATGGGGCTCGTGCGCGACGACCTGGCGATGCGGGGCGGGCGGTCCGTCGCGATCGCCCACTGCTTCGCCGCGGGTGTCGAGCCGACGCCGCACCTCGAGCGAGACATCCAGCAGGGCGGTCTCGACGTCGTGCCGCTGTCTGCTTTCGCGGGCGTCGACTACATGGCGCTGGGGCACATCCACGGACGCCAGCAGCTCGCCCCCGCCGTCCGCTACGCGGGTGCGCCGCTCCACTACAGCTTCGGCGAGGGTGAGAAGCCCCGGGGCTCGTGGCTGATCGATCTCGACGCCGACGGCTTCGCGGATGCGCGGTGGCTCGAGCTGCCGGTCCCGCGTCGGGTGGTCACCCTCCGCGGGCCGCTGGCCGACGTTCTCGCCGATCCCGCGCACGAGCAGCACGCCGATGCGTGGGTCTGCGTCGAGTACACCGACACGCTGCCCGAGCGCGATCCGATGCGTCGTCTGCAGGAACGCTTCCCGTTCTGCGCGAAGGTGGTGCACGCCCCGGCGGATGCCGCGCCGAGCGACGCGCGCACCTACGTCGACCGCGTGCGCGCCGCGCGCAGCGACGCCGAGCTCGTCGAAGCGTTCCTCGTGCACGTCCGAGAGGGGGCTGGGGCCGACGAGCGCGAGCGCGAGCTGCTGGCCGACGTCCTCGACGAGCGGATCCGCGTGGAGGCGATGGCGTGAAGCTCCATCGCCTGGAGCTGACCGGGTTCGGTCCGTTCCGCGAGAAGCAGACCGTCGACTTCGACGCCTTCGATCGCGACGGCGTCTTCCTCATCTCGGGGCGGACCGGCGCGGGCAAGTCGAGCATCCTCGACGGGGTGAGCTTCGCGCTCTACGGCTCGGTGCCGCGTTACGACAACGGTGAGCGGCGTCTTCGCAGCGACCACAGCTTCCTGGGCGACCCCACCGAGGTGCGGCTGGAGTTCACCGTCGGCGGGCAGCGCTGGCGCGTGACCCGAGCGCCGGAGTACGAGCGGCCCGCGAAGCGCGGCGACAAGCTCACGACCGAGATCGCGCGCGCCGAGCTCGAGCAGCACGTCGACGGTGAGTGGGTGGGCCGGGCGGCGAAACCCCGCGAGGTCGCCCTGCTGCTCGACGAGGTGCTGGGGCTGAACGCGCAGCAGTTCCAGCAGGTGATCCTGCTGGCGCAGAACAAGTTCTCGCGATTCCTCCTCGCCCGCAACGACGAGCGGCAGCAGCTGCTGCGCACCCTGTTCGGCACGAAGCGGTTCGAGCAGTACAAGGACGACCTCGAGGAGCGTCGCCGCGCCGCGCAGCGCGAGCTCGACGCCGCCGGTGATCAGGTGCGGACGCTTCTCGAGCTGGCCGAGGCCGCGATGACGCAGCAGAGCAGCGCCATCGGCGACGACGGCGCGACGGACGAGGCGGCGCCGCTCGACCTCGCCGGTCGACGCGATGTCGTCGAGCGAGCACACCGTCGCGCCGATTATCGCGTGGAGCAGGCCGACGAACTCCGCCAGCAGGCGGAGTCACGGCAGGCCGCTCTCGTGGCGGCGCATGCCGAGCTCGTCGAGCGGGTGCGGGTGCTCGATGACCTCGCCGCGGCGCGGCGACGTCTGGACGACCTCGACGCGGTCGCCGATGAGGTAGCTGCGGCTGAACGCCGACTCGAGCGTGCGCGCGCCGCCGAAGCGCTCCGCGCGACACTGGAGCAGGCCGACCGGTCGGGCGAAGCGGCGGGGCAGGCCCGCGCGATGGTGGAGCGGGCCGAGACGCGCTGGACCGCAGCGGGCGGAGCCGCCGACGACGACATCTCCGCTCTGGTCGAGACCCTGACCGGCGACATCGCGCGCTGGACCGACGCGCTCGCCCGTGAGCACGAGCTGACGGACGCCACCGACGCCCGAGACGCGACTGCGGCCGAGATCGCCCTCCTTCAAGAACAGGCGACGCTGCTCGACGAGCAGCATGCCCTTCTGCCCGCGGAGCGCGAACGCGTCGCGGCCGAGCTCGCGGCAGAGACGCTCGCGGCGGCGCGCGTCGACGAGCAGCGCGTGCGAGTGAGTGATCTCACCGCCCGGGCCGAGGCCGCCGACGACGCGGGACGCCTTGCTGGCAAGCTCGGCGAGGCCGAGGAGCGTTACCTGCGGGCGAGCGGTGACGCGGAGGCGGCAGCCGCCGCCGTCACCGACCTGCTGCGGCGACGGGTGGCCGGTCGCGCGGGAGAGCTCGCCGCCGAACTCACCGAGGGCGAGGCCTGCCCGGTCTGCGGGGCGCTCGATCACCCGCATCCCGCACCCCCGGCGGACGACGGTGTGACGGACGACGATCTGGCCGACGCGGAGTCGGCGCGGGATGCCGCCGCCGCTGAGGCCCGCGACGCGGGCGAGCGCGCCGCCCTGCTGCGCGCAGAGCTCGCCGCCGCGACAGCGCGCGCGGGCGCACGCGGGAGCGACGAGCTCGCGGACCTGCTCGCTCAGGCCCGGGACGAGCTGGCATCCTCCGAACGCGCCGCAGAGCGAGTCATCGCTCTCACCGAGAAGCGCGACGTGCTCGACCGTCTCGACGCGGAGGCCACCGAGGAACGCTCTCGCCTCGCGGCCGCCCTGGCCGATGCGCGCGAGCGCTCCGCCGTCGCGACGACGACGCTCGCGCGCCTGGAGAGGGAGGTGGCCGACGCGCGGGGTCCGTTCGCGACGGTCGCGGAGCGCATCGCGGCGGCGACCGAGCGGCGTGACCTCGCGCGCGCGGTGCTCGAGAGCCGGCGGGCGCTCGCCCACAGCGAGGCGACCGCGAGTGATGCGGCGAACGACCGGGCGCAGCGGATCGAGGCATCGGTGTTCGCGGACGTCGGCGAGGTGCGCGAGGCGCTGCTCCCTGAGAACGAGCGAACCGCCCTCACGCGGCGTGTCGCCGAGCACGCCGCGGACCTCGCGGCCACGCGCGCCCGCCTTCTCGAGCTCGAACTCGCCGCCGCGGGGCTGCCCGACGAGCGGCCCGATCTCGACGCTGCTGCGGAGGCGGTCGCCAGCGGAGACCGCGCGCGGAGTGCGGCGATCGCGGCGCACCGCGATGCCGTCAACGCCGCCGAGACGATGCGCGACCTCCTCCTGCGCATCGACGACGCGTTCGTCGCGGTGGCCGGTCTCGCCGAGCGGACGGCGACGGTGACCCGCCTCGCCGACACCGTCGCGGGTCGGGCCCCGAACACCCGGAAGATGGATCTCGAGACCTTCGTACTCGCGGCCGAGCTCGAAGAGATCGTCGCGGCCGCCAATCTGCGCCTGCGCGACATGTCGTCGGGTCGCTACACCCTCCACCACAGCGACGCGCTGCAGGCCCGTGGCGCAGCATCCGGACTCGGGCTCGAGGTGCTCGACGCGCACACCGGCCGTCTCCGCTCGCCGCAATCGCTGTCGGGAGGAGAGACCTTCCTCGCCTCCCTCGCCCTCGCGCTCGGTCTCGCCGAGGTCGTCACCGGTCGTGCCGGCGGCATCCGTCTCGACACGCTCTTCGTCGATGAGGGCTTCGGGTCGCTCGATCCCGAGACCCTCGAGCTTGCGATGCGCACTCTCGACGAGCTGCGCGCGGGCGGCCGGACCGTCGGCGTCATCAGTCACGTCGAGGGCATGAAGGAGCAGCTCGCCGCACAGATCGTCGTCGAGGCGACGCGCGAGGGCCCGAGCATCATCCGGCAGGAGGCGCTCAGCGAGCGCGACTAGGCTGGCGTCGTGAGGACTTTCTGGACCGTCGTCGGAGTGATCGCCGCGATCTTCGTCGCGTGGGTGATCGTCGACATCGTGCTGCGCCTGGCCGTGTTCGCGGTCAAGCTCGGGCTCGTCGCGGTCGTCGCCCTCGTCGTGTTCCTGCTGCTACGCCGGCTGTTCGCGCGCAGCAGCGATCAGACGCCGTAGTCGGCGCGGATCCGCTCGTACAGAGCCCGGCTGCACGCGGCCACGGCCTCATCCCACCCGGTCGTCGCGCCGTCCTGGGCATCATCCGACACCGCTTTGAGCACCCGGATGGGGATGCCGAAGCGCTGCGCGACCCAGATGTAGACGTACGTCTCCATGTCGACCAGCTGGGCGCCGAGTGACTGGATGAGGGCGACCGCCTCGGCATCGTCGACGAAGACGTCACCCGTCGCGATGCGCACCCCGGCGCCCCCGGCCTCGACGCGCTCGGGCATCGAGAGGTGTCGCCCGCGCACGCCGGCCAGATCGAACACGTCGTGCTGAACGGCGTCGCCGACCTCGTAGATGCCGGGTCCCAGAGCGCCGGCCACCGCCCCCGCCGTCCCGACGACGACGATCTCGTCGTATGCGGTGCGATCGAGAGCGCGGGTCAGCTCATGCGCGGCGAGCAGTTTGCCCGGGCCGGTCAGCAGGATGTCGAACCCCGGGATGTCGGCGGGGAAGCCGGTCAGCTCGTCGCGGTGGGCGACGACCAGGAGGCGTCGCACGGTCAGGCACCGCCCCGAGCGATGATGCCGAGGATGCCGGAGATCAGCAGGTAGGCGCCGATGCCGCCCACCACGACCCAGATCGCGATGCGGGCGGAGGACGGTCGCTTGTCGTCGCCGTTGTCGAGGCTCATCCCGCCAGCCTAGGCGAGGTCGCGTCGACCGGAAGCGCGAGCGGCCAGGTGGCCGGATTGACCCGGCGGCACACCCTGGTACGGGCAGGCGTGATCGTTAGACTCGAACTGAGGTCAGACCATCCAGAGGCGGGAGCGACGACATGCAGACGGTACTTCTCGACACGCCCGCGGGCATCACGGCTCGGCTCGGCTGGGACCCGGCGATCACGGTGCACCACCGGCGGCGGATGATCGCACGCGAACTCGTCGCACAGGCGCTCGGCTGCGACGAGAAAGACGTGCGGATCGAACGCGAGGCGCCGCGGGGGTTCGGATATCACACGCGACTCGTCGCCTCACGCGACGGAGTCGAGGTGCCGCTGGCGATCACGACGGCCAGCTTCCGCGCGGCGACGGTCGTCGCGGTCAGCGACCCGGGACTGCCGCTCGGGATCGACATCCGCGACGCGCACCCCGAGCCGGCCGACCTGGCCCGGATGCGCAAGCATTCGCGGCTGTTCGCGGGCACCGACACACTCGACCTGGTCGACCACTGGGTTCACGTGCAGGCGGTGCTCGAGGCCGACGGTCGCGGTGTCCGCGTCGCGCCAGAGCAGGTCCGGCTCGACCCGGGCCGGCACCGCGGCTGGATCCCCGATCGCAACATGAAGTACACGCTCGTCGACATCTCGCGCGACGGGTGGCTCATCACCCTGGCCTCCGGCACCCTGCCGACAGCCTGACCCGGGTCCTCCCGGTCAGGCCGGTCAGTCGACGAGATCGGGCAGCGCCCGACGGAGTTCGGCGAGCCACGCCTCGGGGTTGCCGTCCGACGGCGCGCGCCAATCGCCTCGCGGCGACAGCGAGCCCGCCGCGGCGACCTTGGGCCCGTTCGGGATGGCGCTGCGCTTGAACTGCGCGAAGCCGAAGAACCGCTTGATGAACACCTGCAGCCACTGGGTGATCTCGGCGAGGTCATACGCGTACCGGCTGTCGCGGGGGAAGCCGACCGGCCAGTCGCCGGCATCCGCATCCGACCACGCGTGCTGTGCGAGGAAGGCGATCTTCGACGGGCGGAACCCGTAGCGCAGGACGTGGTGCAGCGCGAAGTCGTGCAGGGCGTAGGGCCCGATCGTCGATTCCGTGGACTGCACCTTGCCGTCTTCGCCGGCGGGCACGAGCTCGGGGCTGATCTCGGTGTCGAGGACCGACTGCAGCACGGCGACGGCCTCATCGGACAGATCGGTACCCGTGCCCTCGCGATGCGCGATGACCCACCGGATGAGGTGCTGCATGAGCGTCTTCGGAACGCCGACGTTGACCGCGTAGTGGCTCATGTGGTCGCCGACGCCGTAGGTGGCCCAGCCGAGCGCGAGCTCCGAGAGGTCGGAGGTGCCGATGACGATGCCGTTCAGGCGGTTCGCGAGCCGGAACAGGAAGTCGGTCCGCACACCGGCCTGGACGTTCTCGAACGTCACGTCGTACACCGGCTCGCCGGAGGCGTAGGGGTGTCCGATGCCGCGCAGGAGTTCGTTCGCGGCGGGGCGGATGTCGATCGTCTCGATCGTCGCGCCGATCGCCTCGGCGAGGGCCACGGCGTTCGACTTCGTGTGGTCGCTCGTGGCGAAGCCGGGCATCGTGTAGGCGAGGATGTCGCTGCGCGGTCGCCCCATGCGGTCCATCGCGCGGGCGACGACGAGGAGCGCATGGGTGGAGTCGAGTCCGCCCGAGACGCCGATGACGGGGCGGGGGCCGCCGATGGCGCGCATCCGCTGCTCGAGCCCGGACACCTGGATGTTGAACGCCTCGTAGCAGTCCTGGTCGAGACGTGCCGGGTCGTCCGGGACGAACGGGAAGCGGTCGAGGGTGCGCCGCAGGCCGATGTCCTCGGCGGGCGGCTGCAGGAACGTCTCGACGGTGAGGAAGTCGGTCGCCGTCGTGCGGCGGTTGTCGTCGAAGGTGCCCTGCCGGTACCGGTCCTGGCGCACCCGGTCGAGGTCGACGTCGGCAACGCTGCGCCGCGGCCCGTCGGGGAAGCGCTCGGTCTCGGCGAGGAGCGAACCGCCCTCGTAGATCATGGTCTGGCCGTCCCACGAGACGTCGTTGGTCGATTCGCCGAGACCCGCCGCGGCGTAGGCGTAGACGGCGAGGCATCGCAGCGACTGCGACTGCACCAGCGTGCGGCGGTCGTCGGCCCGGCCGATCGTGATCGGCGAGCCCGAGAGGTTCACGAGCACCGTCGCTCCCGCGAGAGCCGCACGCGACGAGGGCGGCACCGGCACCCACATGTCCTCGCACACCTCGGCGTGCAGGACGAGCCCGGGCACGTCGCGGACGTCGAAGAGGAGGTTGGTCCCGAACACGGTCTCGTGCGAGCCGATGCGGATGCCTTCGCCGTCCCACTCCTCACCCGCGGCGTACCAGCGCCGCTCGTAGAACTCGCGGTAGGTGGGCAGGTGGGCCTTCGGCGCGACACCGAGGATCTCGCCGCGATGAATGACGACGGCGCAGTTGTACAGGCGGCTGCGGTGGCGGAGCGGGGCACCGACCACCAGCACCGGCATGAGATCGACGGATGCTTCGACGATGCGCTCGATCGCCGCGTCGACGGCATCCAGCACGGCGTCCTGCAGCACGAGGTCTTCGATGGCGTACCCGGTGAGGCAGAGCTCGGGGAACACGGCGACCGCGACGGAGTCGGCGTCGCACGCGTGCGCCTCGGCGAGCACGGCCTCGGCGTTGGCGGCGGGATCGGCGATGGCCACCGGAATGGTGCAGGCGGCGATCCGCGCGAAGCCGTGGGCGTACGCGCTGGCGAAGGGGAGCGACTCGTTCACCCTCCTCAGTCTGGCACCGGCGTCGGCGGTGTCGCACCCCGCGGTTAGGGTCATTGAACGGAAGGGGATCATGCGATACATCGAGGACGAAGGCCGGGTCGTCTGGAGCGCGAGCGACCTCAAGGCCGCGGCCGAGTGCGAGTTCGCCTGGCTGCGCGCGATCGACGCCAAGCTCGGACGCGTCGCGGCGGTCGACGAGCCCGACGACCCGACGCTCGAGCGGGCCGGACGTCTCGGCGACCGGCACGAAGAGCGCCAGCTCGCGGCGTACCGCGCCGAGTTCGGTGACCGCGTGACCGAGATTCCCGAGACACGGTCATCGGATGCCGCGGGCCTGGCACAGGCTGTCGCGTTCACGCGCGAGGCCCTCGCATCGGACGCGCGAGTGATCTACCAGGCCGCGTTCTCCGACACCGACTTCGTCGGGTTCGCCGACTTCCTGCTGCGCGACGACGACGGCCGGTGGATCGTGCAGGACACCAAGCTCGCGCGTCACGCCCGCGTCACCGCGCTGATGCAGCTCGAGGCGTATGCCGTCCAGCTCGATCGCGAGGGCGCCCGCGTGGCCGATCACGTCGAGCTGCTGCTCGGCGACGGGACGGTGTCGCGGCACGCCCGGGCCGACATCGCGCCGGTGTTCGTCCTGCGTCGCGAGCGTCTGCGCTCGCTCATCGCCGATCGTGATGTCGCTACGGGCGCGGCAGGTGAGCCCATCGCGTGGGGCGACGACCGTGGCGACCTGCGGATCGCGGCCTGCGGACGCTGCGCGACCTGCGACCTCGAGGTCGTGGCCGCGCGAGATCTCCTGCTCGTCGCGGGGATGCGGCCGATCCAGCGCGAGCGTCTGCGGGCCGCCGGAGTCACCACGATCGACGAGCTCGCCGCGGCACGTGAAGCGCCCGCGCGGATGTCGTGGGACACGTTCACCGGGCTCCGCACCCAGGCGCGGCTGCAACTCGAGAGCCCGGCGGGAGGCGTCACGGCCGCGGTCGACGGCGACCCCGATAACTCCCCGAGCGCTGCGGCCCTGCCGACCTTCGAGGTCGTCTTCCCCCAGGCGCTCGGCGCGCTTCCCCGGCCCGATCTCGGCGACCTGTTCTTCGACTTCGAGGGCGACCCGCTCTACACCGAAGGGCCGGGTCGCCACTGGGGCATCGACTACTTGTTCGGGTGGGTCGACCTGCGCGAGCAGTACTCCGCGCTGTGGGCTCACACGTTCGACGAGGAGAAGGCGGCGTTCCAGACCTTCCTCGACTTCGTCGCCGTGCACCGCGCCGCGCACCCGGCGATGCACATCTACCACTACGCACCGTACGAGCCGACGCACCTTCTCGCGATGGCCGCGAGGTACGGCGTCGGCGAGGCCGAGGTCGACCGGCTGCTGCGCGACGGCGTCTTCGTCGACCTGTACCCGATCGTCCGCCGCGCGTTGCGCGTGGGGTCGCGGTCGTACTCGATCAAGAAGCTCGAACCGTTGTACATGGGCGCCGAGGTCCGGACGAGCGATGTCCAGAAGGGCGACGACTCGATCGTCCGCTACGTCGAGGCGCGGGCACTCGCCGAGTCCGGTGACGCCGACGGAGCCGCTGCGATCCTCGCCGACCTCGCCGACTACAACCGTTACGACTGCGTCTCCACTCGGCGCCTGCGCGACTGGCTCGTCGATCGGGCGCGAGAAGCGCAGCTGCGGCCGTCGGCAGACGTCGAGCCCGAAGAGCGCGCCTACGAGCCGTCGCCGCGAGCGACCGCGCTCTCACGGCTCGCGGATGCCGCGGCCGCCGACGACCCCGCGGGCGTCGAAGCGCCGGCCGCGGTTGCACTCCGGCTCGGCGCGGCAGCGATCGACTATTACCCGCGCGAGGCGAAGTCGTTCTGGGCCACCCACTTCCTCCGTCTGCGCGAACCGCTCTCGATGTGGGAGGACACCCGTGATGTCGTCGCCGTCGCGGCGGAGCGCAGCCGCGTGCTCGAGGACTGGCATCGCCCCGAGGGCGCCCGGACCGACCGGCGCATCCTCGAGCTCCGCGGCGAGGTCGCGCCGGGCACGCGGCTGAGCGTCGATTCGTCCCCCTTCGCGATCTACGAGTCGCCCGCGCCGTTCCCGACCGAACCGCGGCCGCGCTTCATCCACGCCGACCGGCGCGTCCGGGTTGTCGAGCTCCTCGACGACGGCGCGATCGTCGAGGAGCTCGCTGCGGGGGCGTACATGTGGTCGGAGCTGCCGATCGCGCTGACCCCGGCAGCCCCGCCTCCCGCGGGCAGCCAGCAGGCGGCGATCGACACGTGGGCCGACGGCGTGATCGCCGCAGCGCCCGAGCTGCCCGCCGACCCCGCGACCGATCTCCTGCTGCGCCGGCCGCCGCGGACGCTTTCGGGCGGGTTGCCGAGCGATGGATCGGACCCGGTTGCCGATATCTCGCGCGCCATCGTCGACCTCGACCGCAGTTATCTCGCCGTCCAGGGCCCGCCGGGGACGGGCAAGACCTACGTCGGGTCGCACGTCGTCGCGCGTCTGGTCGGTGAACGCGGCTACCGCGTCGGGGTCGTCGCGCAGTCGCACGCCGTCGTCGAGAACATGCTCGATCGCATCGCGGCGGCGGGTGTGCCCCGCGAGAAGATCGCCAAGGCGGTGAAGGGCGAGCCGACCGGTGACGAGGCCTTCACCGTCATCCCGAAGAACGGCGTGGCGGACTTCACCGCGACCCGTCCGGATGGCTACGTCATCGGCGGCACAGCGTGGGACCTCACCCACGCGGGTCGCATCCCGCGCGGCAGCCTCGATCTGCTCGTGATCGACGAGGCGGGCCAGTTCTCGCTCGCCTCGACGATCGCGGTCTCGGTCGCGGCATCCCGCCTCCTCCTCCTGGGCGACCCGCAGCAGCTGCCGCAGGTCAGCCAGGGTACGCACCCCGAGCCGGTCGACACGTCGGCTCTCGGCTGGATCATGGACGGCGCGCACGTCATCCCCGCCGACCGCGGGTTCTTCCTCGCCGAGACCCGGCGGATGCGGCCGGAGGTCGCCGAACCGGTCTCCGTGCTGGCCTATGACGGACGTCTCGCCGCGCACGCGTCGACGGCCGATCGGCTGCTCGAGGGCGTGGCCCCGGGCGTCGTGCCGGTGCCCGTCCCGCATCGGCGCAACGCCACCGCCTCTCCCGAAGAGGCCGAGGTCGTCGTACGCCTGGTCGGCGATCTCCTCGGCCGCGCGTGGCTGCCCGACGCCGCGCTCGCACCGCGTCCGCTCGAACAGCGCGACATCATCGTGGTCACGCCGTACAACGCGCAGCAGGTCCTCGTAGAAGAAGCGCTCGCCGCAGCGGGATACACCGAGGTGCCGGTGGGAACGGTCGACCGCTTCCAGGGTCAGGAGGCGGCGGTGGCGATCGTGTCGCTCGCGGCATCCTCGGGTCGCGACGCACCGCGGGGACTGGAGTTCCTGCTGCTGCAGAACCGCCTCAACGTCGCCGTCTCACGTGCTCAGCACACGGCGTACATCGTCTACGGCACCGGCATCCTCGACGATCTGCCGCGCACGCCCGAGGGCGTCGCGCGGATGAGCGCGTTCGCTCGCCTCGTCGGGGCGGTCTGAAGCGCGCTGGTCGCTCTTATCGAGCGCACTTCCCACCGACAGGCGCAGCTTGAACTGCGCCTCATTCGCGGAGGTGCGCTCGATGCCCCGGGTGGGGTGCAGGTGCGGGCGCGGGTCAGTCGACGGTGCCGTAGAGGCGGTCGCCGGCGTCGCCGAGACCGGGCACGATGTAGCCACGCTCGTCGAGACGCTCGTCGAGCGAGCCGAGGACGAGGGTCACGTCGCGGTCGCCGACCTGCTTCTCGATCGCAGCAAGGCCCTCGGGAGCACCGAGGATGCAGATCGCGGTGACGTCCTGCGCGCCGCGCTTGAAGATGAAGTCGATTGCGGCCCCCAGCGACCCGCCCGTGGCGAGCATCGGGTCGAGCACGAAGCACTGGCGGTCGCTCAGGTCGTCGGGCAGGCGCTCCGCGTAGGTGGTCGGCTCGAACGTGACCTCGTTGCGTGCCATGCCCAGGAAGCCCACCTCGGCCGTGGGGAGGAGCTTGGTCATGCCTTCGAGCATGCCCAGCCCGGCCCGCAGGATCGGCACCACGAGGGGACGCGGCTTCGCGATCGCCAGACCGGTCGTCCGGGTCACCGGGGTCTCGATCTCCACCTGCTCGGTGCGGACGTTGCGCGTGGCCTCATACGCGAGCAGGGTGACGAGCTCTTCGGTGAGCTGGCGGAACACCGGCGACGTGGTGTTCTTGTCGCGCAGGACCGAGAGCTTATGGGTGATGAGGGGGTGGTCGGCGACGTGAACACGCATGTGATGATCCTACGCGGACGGCCCGTGTGTCCTCGGCTCTACGCTGGTGCGGTGACCCTCACGGCATCCGCTGGCGACATCCGCAGCATGGCGCGCGCCCTCGAGCTCGCAGAGGCGGCTGCGGCGGCCGGCGACATCCCCGTGGGCGCGGTCGTGACGGATGCCGCGGGCACGGTGATCGGCGAGGGCCGGAACCTCCGCGAGGAGACCGGCGACCCGACCGCTCATGCCGAGGTGGTCGCGCTGCGCGCGGCGGCGGTCGCGACCGGGTCGTGGAACCTGTCGGGGTGCACCCTCACCGTGACGCTCGAGCCCTGCATCATGTGCGCGGGCGCGATGCTCCAGGCGCACGTCTCACGACTCGTCTTCGGGGCGTGGGACGACAAAGCCGGAGCCGCCGGGTCGCAGTACGACCTCGTGCGCGACCGTCGGTTGCCCGTGCGGGCGGAGGTCGTCGCGGGCGTGCGCTCCGCGGAGTCGTCGGCGCTGCTGCGCACGTTCTTCGCGCAGCAACGATGACGGGTCCGGTCAGTCCCAGGAGCTGAGGATGATCGCCTCGGTCGGGGGAGCCGGCGAGATGGGCGTTCCCAGGTAGCCCATCGTCGACAGGATCGCGGTGCGCACCTTGCCCGGGCGCTCGAGGTGCACGGCGTGCCCGACGCCCTCGATGACCACCTCGGTCACCTGACCGCCCGCCTCGCGGTACCGTTCGAACACGGCACGGGTCTGCGCGACCATCTGCTGAGCCGGTGCGGCCTCCACGCCGGGCCAGCCGGGGATCGCGCCGATCTCGCCGAGGTGACCGCTGTCGGCGAACGAGCCGTCGGCGACGATGACGTCGGCGCCGCCCCGTACCCACAGGATCGGGGGAGCGTCGTAACCGGCCGCCAGGTCCACGATCGACGAGACGTCGAAGTGTCCCGGGGCGAGGGCGTTCTGAACGCCGAGCCGGCCCGCGGCGAAACCGGGCCAGTTCTCGCTCGGAACACTGTCGCCGGGGTAGTTGCCCTCGGCCGTCGAGGTCGTGAGCATCGCCTCGACCCACGTGTCCTCGTTGTCGGACTCGTAGTCGGGCGAGACGAACGACGTGCGGAAGAACGAACGGGCGGTGCCCTCGTCGTCGCCCGCGTCGCGAGCCGTGAGGCGGTCGACGAGGGCCGGGCTGACGGCGCCCGCGCCGCATCCGGCGTCATCGTCGGTCAGGCGCGTGCCGTCGAGTCGGGTACCGCCGAAGCCGTACGGCGACACGGGCGAGAGCAGGCTCAGCGAGAGCACCCGGTGATCGAGGGCGTACTGCATCGCGACCGCGGCACCCAGGCCCCAGCCCACGAGGTGCACGGCATCGAGGCCCAGAGCCTCGAGCGTCGCCCGCACGTCGTCCGAGAAGTCGCGGACGCCGCGGGTCGCGTCGACGGGAAGCCGTTCGGTGTCGCCGAAGCCACGGAGGTCGATGGCGATCGGGCGGACGTCGCTCGGCAGGTCTTCGATGATCTCGTGCCAGAACAGGCTCGACCCGGGAGCCGTGTGAAGCAGCACGAGCGTGCGGTCGGCCGGCGTCTCGGGGTCGTCTGCAGCGCGTTCGAGGATGTTCACCGCCAGGCGCGACGTCTCGATGGTGCGTGGCGTGATGCCGTCGAAGAGGGGCATGGCGGGATCCTTCGCTCTGCTCTGCGCGGCGAGCGCCTCCGCGCCCGCGGACGCTTCGACTCTACCTCGCGCCCGTTCCCTCCGCTGGGAAACGGCCGGACTTAAGATGGCCGCATGCCCGACCTCGTCGCCCTGCCCCCGATCGCCATCCTCGGAGCCGGTTCGATGGGGGGTGCGGTGCTGTCGGGGCTCGTGGCCTCGGGCGCCGCGGCCGGGGGAGTGACCGTCACCAACCGCACCGCCGAGAAGGCCGCCGCCCTCGCCGACCTGCCGGGAGTGACGAGCGTCGCGCTCGCCGAAACTCCCACGGGCAACACGGATGCCGCCGCCGCGGCCGATGTGGTCCTGATCGGCGTCAAGCCCGCGATGGTGCCCGACCTGCTGCGCGAGATCGCGCCGGTGCTGCGCCCGGGGGTGGTGGTGGTGAGTCTCGCCGCGGGCGTCACGATCGACACCTTCGCCGGGATCCTGGGGTCGGATGTCGCAGTCATCCGGTCGATGCCCAACACCCCCGCCGTCGTCGGAAAGGCCGTCACCGGGCTGGCCGCCGGCCCCGCGGCATCCGACGATCACCGGGCGACCGTGCGTGCGCTGTTCGAGACGTGCGGCGTCGTCGTCGAGGTTCCGGAAGCGCAGATCGACGCCCTCTCGACGATCTCCGGCTCGGGCCCCGCCTACGTCTTCCTGCTGATCGAGGAGCTCACCCGCGCCGCGATCGACAAGGGCTTCGCCGAGCCCGAGGCGCGGGTGATGGCCGAGCAGACGTTCATCGGTGCGGCCGCCCTGCTGGACTCCTCGGGGGAGGACCCGGCGGAGCTGCGCCGACGCGTCACGAGCCCGAAGGGCACCACCGAGCGGGCGATCGCCGTGCTGCAGGAGGCCCGCCTCGACGACGTCTTCGCCCGCGCGACCGACGCGGCGCTGGCCCGCGCCCGCGAGCTCGCCGCCGGCGCCTGACCCCGGCACACCGCGACACCGCGGCGACCAAACCGGGTCAGCGGTCGAGGGAGGCGAAGCGCTCGATGTCGGAGTTGGTGCCCGAGACGATGATGAGGTCGTGGTTGGTCACGACGGTGTTGGCCTCGGCATAGCGGAACGGCTTGCCGGGGCTCTTCACACCGACGACCGTGACGCGGTACTTCGTCCGCACGCCCGACTCGTTGAGGCCGACGCCGCGGATGAACTTCGGCGGGTACATCTTCGCGAGCACGAAGTCGTCGTCGAAACGGATGAAGTCGAGCATGCGCCCGCTCACGAGGTGCGCGACGCGCTCGCCGGCCTCGCGCTCGGGGTACACGACGTGGTTGGCGCCGACGCGGGCGAGGATCTTGCCGTGCGACTGCGAGACCGCCTTCGCCCAGATCTGCGGGACCTTCAGGTCGACGAGGTTCGCGGTGATGAGGACCGACGCCTCGATCGACGAGCCGACGGCGACGACGGCGACCTGGAAGTCCTGCGCACCGATCTGCTTGAGCGCGTCGAGGTTGCGGGCGTCGGTCTGCACAGCGTGCGTGACGCGCTCCGACCACTTCTGGACGAGCTCGAGGTTGTCGTCGATCGCGAGCACCTCGCGGTCGAGGCGGTCGAGCTCTCCCGCGCAGGCGGCGCCGAAGCGCCCCAGCCCGATGACCAGGACGGGAGCGTCGCTTCGGATCTGCTCAACCAACGATCGGCCTTTCGACGGGCAGGGCGTACAACTGCGAACGGGATGCCGCGGCCACCGCTGCAGCGAGAGTCACTGTACCAACGCGGCCCATGAACATGACGAGGGCCATGACGTACACCGCGGGGTCGGGCAGTTCGGCCGTCAAGCCTGTCGACAGGCCGACGGTCGCGAACCCGGAGATGACGTCGAACAGCACCTCGTCGACGGGGGCCTTGGTGATCTGCGCGATCGTGACGGTGCCGATCGCGACGATCGTGGCGCTCCAGGCGACGACCGAGAGCGCGACGCGCTGTACGTCGCTGGGGATGCGGCGGCGGAACACCTGCACCGACGGGCGCCCCTTCGCCTCGGACCACACGGCGAGGGCGAGCACCGCGAGGGTGGTGACCTTGATGCCGCCCGCCGTCGAGGCCGAGCCGCCGCCGACGAACATGAGCATCGATCCGACGATGAGGGATGAGCCGTGCATCTCGCCGATGTCGATGATCGAGAAGCCGCCCGACCGGGTCATCGCCGAGATGAAGAACGCCTGGAACGTGGTGTCCCACGCCTCCATCGACCCGAAGGTCGCCGGATTGTCGTACTCGAGGAGCAGGAAGACTCCGGCGCCGGTGAAGAACAGGATGATCGTGGTGATGATCGTGAGCTTCGCGTGCAGCGACCACGCCCGCACGTGCCACTGGTGGCGCCAGAGCGTGAAGATCACCGGGAAGCCGATCGAGCCGAGGAACACCCCCGCCATGAGCACGGTGAGCATCACGTAGTCCTGGGCGAACGGCTGCAGGCCCTCGGCATTCGGCGAGAAGCCGGTGTTGGTGAAGGCCATCGCCGCGTAGTACGGGGCCTCCCACAGCGCGGTGAGCGGATCGACGCCGCCGAACAGCAACGAGGGATACAGCAGGATCGCCAGCCCCGCCTCGATGACGAGCGTCGATAGCGCGACGGTCCGCAGCAGCAAGCCGACCTCGCCGAGGCGGACGGCCTGACCTTCGTTGACGGGACCGCCGTGCGCGCGCATCGGATTGCTGTCGCCGGCGGCGATGAGCTTCGCGCGCAGACCGAGGCGCTTGGAGATGACGAGGCCGAGGATCGACGCGAGGGTCAGCACGCCGAGCGCACCCACGTTGACGCCGATGTAGATCAGGACGTGACCGAACGGCGACCAGTGCGTGGCCATGTCGACGGTCGCGAGCCCCGCGACGCAGATCGTCGACACCGCGGTGAACAGCGCGTCGGCGAACGGCGTGGCCCGGCCTGACGCGGATGCCGCCGGCAGAGAGAACAGCGTCGTGAAGACGAGGATCAGCGTCGAGAAGATCAGTACCGCGAACCGAGACGGCGACGCGGTCGCCAGATCACGCCCGGCGTCCCAGGCGCTGCGTCCGAAACCACCGAGGCGGTGGAGGACGATCGCGCCGACGGACCTGTCCGCCATGCGTGTTCCTCCCCACGATCGCAGCTGCTGCTCCCGGCGCCGCAGTAGGTCGGTGCCGATGTCATGGTACTCGGGCGCGTGCGCCGACTAACCTGATGGCATGGCGGACATCTTCGACGTGATCGCCGACGGTACCCGTCGGGACATCCTGCGGCTCTTGCTCGATCGCGACTCCGATCCCCGCTCGTCCGGCACGAGCGTCTCGCAGATCGTCAGTGAGCTCGGGGTGAGCCAGCCGACGATCTCCAAGCATCTGAAGGTCCTCCGGGGTGCCGAGCTCGTCACGGTCCGAGAGGAAGGGCAGCACCGGTACTACAGCCTGTCGCCCGAGCCGCTCGACGTCGTCGACGACTGGCTCGTCCCCTTCCTGTCCTCCGAGGCCTACGACGCCGAGCCTGTCGCCGCCCTCCCCGAACAGGCCGTGGCTGCGGCCGAGCTCGTCGGCCGGGCTGCGGCATCCGCCAAGCACGCCGTCACGAGCGTGTTCGGCAAGCGCTCCGGTCGCTGACGCGGCGGGGCCCGTGCCCGGTTCGCAACAGGCGTCACTCCGGTTTACACGCGTCGCGCCGCGCCCCTAGAGTGTTCGCATCCGGGGGAAAGGGATGACGATGGCCGAGCTGCCCGATGTGCGCTTCCTCACCGTTGCGGAGGTGGCCGAGATCATGCGGGTGTCGAAGATGACGGTGTATCGCCTCGTGCATTCCGGCGAGCTGCCGGCTGTCCGCTTCGGTCGGAGCTATCGCGTGCCCGAATCTGCCGTGCGCGACGCTGTGCAACGGCCGATCGCCGACGTCGGCTAGACTGATCCGAGGCATTTTTCGCGAGGTGCCTGTTCCCGGACGCAGACGAGATGCGTCCAGACCCTGACATAGTGAGGTTTTCCGTGGGTTCTGTCATCAAGAAGCGCCGCAAGCGCATGGCGAAGAAGAAGCACCGCAAGCTGCTTCGCAAGACTCGCCACCAGCGCCGCAACAAGAAGTAAGTCGCGGCGACGTCACTGAGCGCCCCATTCGGCTCCGGCCGAGGGGCGCTTCGTGCTTTCCGGATGCGGCCGCCCCACTGCGCCGCGGCCTAGGCTGGACGTGGAGGAACGAGCATGAAATCCATCACCATCGACGAGCTCCGCGCGGGCCGCGACATCCCCCTCATCGACGTCCGCGAGGATCACGAGTTCGCCGCGGGACGGGTCCCCGGCGCGATCAGCATCCCGATGTCGCAGCTCGGTGAGCGGATCGACGAGCTGCCCGACGGCGCCTTCGATGTCATCTGCCAGGCCGGCGGACGGTCGGCCCAGGTCGTCGCCGCCCTCGAGGCACGCGGCTACGACGCCACGAACGTCACCGGCGGCACGGGCGAGTGGGCCTCGCGCGGCTTCGAGCTCGAGCGCTGACAGCGGCGCGCCACCGATGTCCACGCTGACGCTCATCTCCAAGCCCGGCTGCCACCTCTGCGACGTCGCCCGCGAGATCGTCGACACCGTCGTGGCCGACCTGCCCGGTGAAGCGGACGTCGAGGTCGTCGAGAGGTCGATCTTCGACGACCCGGCGCTCTTCGAGCAGTGGTGGGAGAAGATCCCCGTCGTGCTGATCGACGACCGCCTCCACGCGCACTGGCGCGTGTCGGCCGACCGGCTGCGCGCCGCGCTGACCGACGAAACCCCGACCCCGACCGAGGAGTCCGCATGACCATCCGCCACGTCGTCGCCTGGAAGCTCGCCGCCGAAGACCCCGAGACCCGGGCCGAGCACGCCGCCGAGGTGGCGCGCCGCATCCAGGGTCTCGTCGGTGTCGTCCCCTCGATCCGTTCGCTGAGCATCGGGCCGAACGCGGCTTACGCCGATGTCAACGGCGACGTCGCCCTCGTCGCCGACTTCGACGATGTCGCCGGTCTCGAGGCGTACCAGGTGCACCCGGCTCACCAGGAGGTCGCCGCCTTCGTCCGCGGCGTCGTCGCGAGTCGCATCTCGGTCGACTTCGAGGTCTGAGCCACCCGGCCTCAACCGGCTCGCCCCGAGGGGGTCTCAGTTCCGCCGATCGCGCTCGGCGAGCTCGTCCGTCATGACCACCGGGATCGCGTTCGTGAACGTGCTCGCCCGTCGTTCGGCCTCGGCACTGCCGGTGAAGAGCCCGTCGTTGGTCGGGGTGGGGTCGTGCGTGATCGGGTGGTCGGTGTGGTGCCCCGGGGCCGTGGCATCCGACATGACGATCCGCTGAACCGGAACGGCCTGCGGCATCGTGCGCTGCACCCACGTGACCATCGCTTCGCGCACGAGGCAGCGGAGGTCGAACAGCGTGGGAGCGTCCTTCGCGGTGACCAGGATGCGCACGCGGACGTAGCCGGCGACGGCATCCGTCACCTGCAGCACCGACGTCCGGCGATCCCAGAGGTCGGTCTTCTCGAGCACGTCGTGCAGGTGCGCGCGCATCGCGGCGGGCGAGACGTTCCAGTCGAGATCCATCTCGACGGCCCCCAGCAGCTCGGAGCCGCGCCGCGTCCAGTTCTCGAACGGCGTCGTGGTGAAGTAGGTGCAGGGGAGGACGAGCCGGCGGTCATCCCACAGGTCGAGCACGACGTAGCTGAGTGTGATCTCTCCGACGCGGCCCCATTCGCCGTCGGCCACGACGACGTCGTCGACGCGCAGAGCGTCGCTGAAGACGATCTGCAGCCCCGCGAAGACGTTGGCGAGCACCGATTGGGCGGCCAGTCCCGCGACCACCGACGCGATACCCGCGGAGGCCAGGACGCTCGCCCCCACCGCCCGCACCGAGTCGAAGGTCAGGAGGGCCGCGCCGAGGCCGATCACAATGATGATCGCCACGGCCAGACGCCGCACGATGAGCATCTGCGTGCGGATACGGCGGGCGACGCGGTTGTCCGGCACATCGATGCGGTAACGGCCGAGCGCGATGTCGGTGACGACCAGCACGAGAGAGGCGAGCAGCCAGGCGCTCGCGGCGATGATGACGATCGTCAGCAGCTGGCTCAGGGCCGACCGCCAGAGCTCGTCGGGGAAGGCGGCCTGCACGGCGGCCCACAGGACGATGGCGACGAGCAGCGAACGGAACGGCGCGCGCGAGCGGCGGCCGAGCACCTCCGGCCAGCGTTGCCGTCGCGCGGCGATGCTCAGCGCCACATGAGCGACCACAGCGATCACCACGGCGACCGCGAGACCCACCAGCACCGCGATGGCGAACTCCATCCACCCGTCCCACATACGTCGTACTCCTTCCGTCACGGGAGAAGCCACGATACGGGCGGCGGCGGACGCTGCCTGAGCGCTTGCCGGGTGCGTGGGGTGTTGTGTTACGGGGCGAGGCGCGTCGGCCCGCGGAAGAGGTACGTGACCTCGCGGATCGACGATTCACCGAGCAGCAGCATCAGCACGCGCGCGAGGCCCATGCCGAAGCCGCCGTGCGGCGGGGCGCCGTAGCGGAAGAAGTCGAGGTAGAAGTCGAGGTGCTCGGGGTCGAGACCCTTCTCCTTCGCCTGCTCGATGAGAACGTCGACGCGGTGCTCGCGCTGCGCGCCGGTCGTGATCTCGACGCCGTTGAAGAGCAGGTCGTACGACTTGGTCAGCCCGGTCTCCTCGTCGCGCATGTGGTAGAAAGCGCGGATCTCGGGGTGATAGTCGGTGATGAAGACGAACTGGTGACCGTAGGTCTCGAGCACGTGCGCCGAGATCTGGCGTTCGCCCTCGGGGTCGAGGTCGCCGTCGGTGCGCGGGATGTCGTAGCCGCGTGCCGCGACGATCTCACGGGCCTCAGCCAGGGGGATGCGGGGGAACGGGGTCTGCGGAACCTGTACCTCGACACCGAACAGTTCGGCGATCTCGTCGCCGTGCTTGTCCTTGACGGCCTGGAAGGCGAACTGCAGCAGCTCTTCCTGCATCGCAGCGACGTCCTCGTGCGAGTCGATCCAGCTGATCTCGGCGTCGATCGAGGTGAACTCGGTCGCGTGCCGCGAGGTGAACGACGGGTCGGCGCGGAAGACGTCGCCGATCTCGAAGATCTTGCCGAAGCCCGCCGACTGCGCCATCTGCTTGAAGAACTGCGGGCTCTGCGCGAGGTACGCCGTCTTGTCCTCGAAGTAGGGCACCTCGAACAGCTCGGCGGCCGACTCGGAAGCGGAGGCCATGAGCTTGGGGGAGTGGATCTCGATGTAGTCGCGCTCGATCCAGTACGTGCGCATCGCATGCTCGAGCGTCGTCTGCACGCGGAAGATCAGGTTGTTGCGGCGCTGACGCAGGTCGAGGAAGCGCCAGTCCATACGCTTGTCGAGACCGGAGTCGGCCGCGATGGGAGTCTCGGGGAGGGCGGCGGCCGCGATGTCGAGGGCGCCGATCTTGATCTCGACGCCGCCGAGCTTGACGCGCTCGTCGTGCTTGAGCTCGCCCGTGACGGTGAGGAACGTGCCCGTCGAGAGGTTCGAGATCAGCTCGGTGAGGGCGAGGGCCGCGGCATCCTGCTCGCTGCCGTCCTCGGCCGGGCGCGTCGCGGGGTTGACCAGCTGCACGGCGCCGGTCTCGTCGCGGAGGATGACGAACTGCACCTTCTTCTGATCGCGGACGGTCTCGACCCATCCGGACACCGAAACGGGGCCGTCGGGGCGGGCCTGCAGCTGCTGGACGAGAACGCGTTCACTCACGAGGGGAGAGTCTACGCGTCCAGCAATCTCCGACGTTGCCGTCCTAGGCTGTGCGCGGGGCCCGGCCGGGCATCCGATCACCGAGCGCGAAGGCCCCCGATGACCGTCATGACCCGCACCGCCTACGCCCACGCGTCGGAGGCCTCCGCAGACGAGGGCGGGTCGTGGCTGACCACGCTCGCCGACTGGACCGTCTCGCTCATGGACACGATCGGGCCGGCGGGGGCGGCGATCGCGGTCGGCATGGACAACCTGTTCCCGCCGATCCCCAGTGAGGTCGTCCTGCCGATGGCCGGGCTCGCGGCCTCACGCGGATCCTTCACGCTCGCCGAGGCGATCCTGTGGACCACGTTCGGGTCGGTCTTCGGCGCGTACATCCTGTACTTCCTCGGCCGCTGGCTGGGAGCGGAGCGGCTGCGCCGCATCGCCGACCGGATGCCGCTGGTGACCGGCGACGACGTCGTGCGGTCGGTCCACTGGTTCGAGAAGCACGGCTCGATCGCGGTGTTCTTCGGACGGATGGTGCCGCTGTTCCGCAGCCTCATCTCGATCCCAGCCGGGGTCGCGCGGATGCACTGGTGGAAGTTCGGCCTGCTCACCACCGCGGGAAGCCTGATCTGGAACTCGATCTTCGTGATGGCTGGCTTCCTCCTCGGCGAGAATTGGCACATCGTCGAGCGCTACGCCGAGACCTTCCAGCTGATCGTGATCGTCGTCGTCGCGGTGCTCATCGTCTGGTTCGTCGTGAAGCGCGTGCGCGATCTGCGTCGCGATCGAGCCGCGGGCGCGGGGCCGGCGCCGGAGCCGAGCGTCGAGGGGTCCTGACCCACCGGCTGCCGGCCGATCGGGCGCTCAGGGTCCGCATAGGAGCTGCCGCCGTAGACTGGAGACCGTGCCCGCAGCCCGTCTCCATCTCGTGCGCCACGGTGAGGTTCACAACCCCCAGCGCGTGCTCTACGGACGGCTGCCGCACTTCGGACTGAGCGAGGACGGACGGCGCATGGCCCGTTCGGCCGCCGAGCACGTCGCGTCGCTCGACCGCCCGGTCACCGCCCTGATGTCGTCGCCGCTGCAGCGCACGCGCGAGTCGTCCGAGCCCTTCACCGAGCTCTTCGGCCTCGATCCTGTCATCGACGAACGAGTCATCGAGCCGCACAACGTCTTCGAGGGTCGGCGCATGCGCAACGCCCTCGTCAATCCCTGGAACTGGTGGCACCTGCGCACGCCGGCGACTCCGAGCTGGGGCGAGCCCTACCTCGAGATCGTCGCGCGCATGGATGCGGCCATGCGCGACCTGTGGCACTCGACCGATTCGGGCGATGCCGTGATCGTCTCGCACCAGCTGCCGATCTGGATCACCCACCTCGCGATCGCCGGCGAGCCGCTGCGCCACGACCCGCGTCGGCGCCGATGCGCGCTCTCGAGCGTCACGAGCTTCGAGCTCTCTGACGGGGGAGAGCGCGCCGCGTGGCGCGAGGTCGCGTACGCCGAGCCCGCATCGACCGCGGGCGCCGTCGATGTAGGAGCAGTCTGATGAAGCGCCGCCTCGTGGCCGCCGTCCTCGCACTCGGACTCGCGGCGGGCCTCGCCGCCTGCTCGAGCCCCAACGACGACCTCGCCGGGCAGTACCGCGACGGCGACAACAAGGGGTTCATCTCGGGCGATGGCACGACCACCGAGATCCCCGAGGCCGAGCGCGGCGCTCCGATCGCGTTCAGCGGCACGGCCGTCGACGGCTCGACGATCTCGAGCGCGGACTACGCCGGCAAGCCGCTCGTCCTCAACTTCTGGTACGCGCAGTGCGGCCCGTGCCGCGCCGAAGCGCCGCTGCTCGAAGAGGTCTACACCGATACGCAGGAGGTCGGCGCGGAGTTCCTCGGCGTCAACATCTACGACGGTCCCGAGCAGGCGTCGGCCTTCGAGCGGAACTACGGCATCAGCTACCCCTCGCTCCTCATGCAGGGCGACAGCGAGCTGAAGCTCGCGCTCGCGGCATCCGCGTCTGTCCAGGCGGCGCCGACGACGCTCGTGCTCGACACCGAAGGGCGCGTAGCGGCCCGCATCGTCGGCCAGCTGCGGGATGCCGGCATCCTCCGCACCCTCGTCGAGGACGCCGCGAAGGCGGGCGCCGGCGCGGGATCGTCGTGAACCCGGGCGAGATCGTCTTCGGCGGAGCCCTGTGGCTCGCGGTGCCGATCGCCGTGCTCGCGGGACTGGTGTCGTTCCTGTCGCCGTGCGTGCTGCCGCTCGTCCCCGGCTACCTGGGCTTCCTCGGCAGCGCGGTCACGCCGCGCGAGCCCGCTGAGCGGGTCGCCAGCCGCGGTGAAGCTCGGAAAATGTCGGGAAGCTCGGAGGATGCCGCCGGATCGGTCCGCGTTTCGACGGATTCTCCGACGTCCGCGCCGGGCCGCGGACGCCTCCTGCTCGGTGTCGGGCTGTTCATCGCGGGGTTCACGGTCGTCTTCCTCGCGATGGGCGTCTTCGCGGGCACGATCGGCCGCGCATTCTTCGAGTACCAGGAGGTCATCACGCGTGTCCTCGGCGCCGTCGTGATCGTCCTGGGGCTCGTGTTCGTCGGCATGTTCGGCTTCGCGCAGCGGATCTACCGGCCGCAGCTGCGGCAGAACCTCGGCCTCGCCGGAGCGCCGTTGCTCGGCATCGCGATGGGCATCGGCTGGGCGCCCTGCATCGGTCCGACCCTCGCCGCGATCCTCTCGATCGCCCTCAGCCAAGCCGACCCGACCCGCGCCGGGGTTCTCGCCGTGGCGTACTCGCTGGGCCTCGGCATCCCCTTCGTCCTGCTGGCGCTGGGCGCGAGCTGGGCCACCCGCTCGGTGGCCTTCGTGCGCCGCCACATCCGCGTCGTGAACATCGCCGGGGGAGCGCTGCTCGTCGTCCTCGGCCTGCTGATGGTCACCGGCGTCTGGACCACGATCATGTCCGTCTTCCAAGGAGTGGTGGCCGGTGTCCCGACCTTCCTCTGACCAGGCCGATCCCTCGGCGCCGCTGCGACCGGGCGACCACTCCGACGCCGCTCCCGCGGCCGAACCCGCCGACGGCGACCGCGAGATCACCCAGCCCCAGCTCGGCTTCGTCGGGTGGCTGCGGTGGGGCTGGCGGCAGCTGACGAGCATGCGCACGGCGCTGGTCCTGCTGCTCCTGCTCGCGATCGCGGCCATCCCGGGGTCGATCGTGCCGCAGCGCAGCGCCGACCCCAACGGTGTCACCCAGTGGCGCACCGACAACCCCGATCTGTACCCGATCCTCGATGCGCTGCAGATGTTCGACGTCTACACCTCGGTGTGGTTCTCGGCGATCTACATCCTGTTGTTCGTCTCGCTCGTCGGGTGCGTCATCCCGCGAACGAAGCACCACTGGCAGGCCATGAAGTCGCGCCCGCCCCGCACCCCCGTGCGCCTGTCACGGCTGGCCGATCACCGCACGGTCGGAGTCGCCCTGCGCGACGACGAGGATGCCGCGGCCGCGGCGTCGGCGGCCGTCGACGAGGCTCAGCGACAGCTGCGCAAGTCGGGTTACCGCGTCGAGCGGTACGACTCGGGCCAGGTCGCATCCGTCTCGGCCGAGCGGGGCTATCTGCGCGAGACGGGCAACCTCGTCTTCCACGGTGCGCTCGTGGGCGTGCTGATCTCGGTCGGCATCGGCGGCGGGCTGACGTACACGGGTCAGACCGTCATCGTCGAGGGTGACACGTTCGTCAACTCGCTCGGTCTCGGGTACACCTCGTTCAACCCGGGCCGCTTCGTCGACACCGACCAGATGCCGCCGTACTCGCTGACCCTCGACAAGTTCGACGTGACATACGGCCCGTTCAGCGGGGGACCGGGTCACGGGATGGCCGGAGACTTCCTCGCCCACCTCACGGTGACCGAGCCCGGGCAGGAGCCGCGCGACGGGGAGGTGCGTGTCAACCACCCCTACGGGATCGAGGGTGACCGCGTCTATCTGATGGGCAACGGCTACGCCCCCACGATCACCGTCCGCGACGCCGCCGGCGAGGTCGTGTTCAGCGAGGACGTGCCGTTCCTGCCGCAGGACAACAACATGACCTCGATCGGCGTCGTCAAGATCGCCGACGGGATGCCGAAGCAGCTCGGATTCGCCGGCTTCTTCTACCCGACGGCAGCGACGCTCGAGACGGGGGCCATCGCCTCCGCCTACGGCGACCTCACCAACCCGCTCGTGACCTTCCGTGTCTACGAGGGCGACCTCGGCATCGACGACGGGACGCCCCGCTCGGTCTACACGCTCGACCCGACCGGCATGGAGCAGATCGCCGGCGGCGACGCGGAGGCCGCGTCGCTCGAGCTCGAACCCGGTCAGACCGTCGACCTCCCGGGCGGTCGTGGCACCGTGACCTTCGAGGACCAGCGCGCATCCGGCGCTCAGGAGGCGGTCAAGCGCTACGTCTCGCTGTCGATCCACCGTGACGTGGGGGCGCCGTTCGTGCTCGTCTTCGCGATCCTCGCCACCCTCGGCCTGCTCGCGGGGCTCTTCGTGCCGCGGCGGCGCCTGTGGGTCAAGGCGACCCCGGTAGACGGAGCGATCCGCCTGGAGTACGCCGGCCTCGCCCGCGGCGAGGACCCCGCGATCGCGCAGGCGGTCGCCGACATCTCCCGCAGTCACCTCGCCGCCCTCGGGCGCGATGAGGTCGAGCTGCCGCCCGAGGCCGAGCGTCCGCGCCGTCCCCGCCCCGCCCGCGCGCAAGCGCCCGACGTAAACTGAGGATCATGCCCGAAGACCTGTCGCTGGATGCCGTCTCGGTCCTGCTCGTCTGGACAGCGGTGGCTGTCTACGCGCTCGCCTTCATCGCCTACGCGATCGATCTGGCTCGTCGTTCCGACCTCGCGCTGAAGACGAAAGACTCCGTCCCCGCCGCGGCGGCGGCTCCCGCCCTCGTCGCCGCAGGCGGTGCGCAGACGATCGGCGAGATCCGCGCCGCGGAGGCTCAGGCCGAGCTCGCGCTCAACGCCCGCCCCGCCGACCGCCCGCGCCTGCTGTGGGCGCGCATGGGAACGACCCTGACCTGGATCGGGTTCCTCTTCCACCTCGGCGCGACAGTGCTGCGGGGCATCGCCGCCGAGCGTGTGCCGTGGTCGAACATGTACGAGTTCGCCCTCACCGGGCTGCTCCTCGTGGTGATGGTCTACCTCGTCGTGCTCTTCCGGTACGACCTCCGGTTCCTCGGTACCTTCATCACCGGGCTCGCGGTCGTGCTGCTCGGCGGCTCGGTCCTCAACTTCTACGTCGCGGTGGTGCCGCTCGCCGACCCGCTGAAGTCGATCTGGCTCGTCATCCACGTCTTCGTTGCCTCGCTGGCGTCGGCGTTCTTCGCGCTCGCGTTCGCCCTGTCGATCGTGCAGCTCATGCAGGCGCGACGCGAGGCACGCGCGATCGCTCGGGTCAGCGCCGATGCTGGGGATGCGGCATCCGCGGGATCCGCTCCGCAGCGCGACGGTGCGCGGTTCCTGCGTACGCTGCCGAGCGCCGACGCCCTCGAGTCGCTCGCCTACCGCTTCGCCATCATCGGCTTCATCTTCTGGACCTTCACCCTCATCGCCGGCTCGATCTGGGCCAACGACGCGTGGGGCCGGTACTGGGGCTTCGACACGAAGGAAGTGTGGACCTTCGTCATCTGGGTGCTCTACGCCGGCTACATCCACGCTCGCGCGACGCGCGGTTGGCGCGGAAACCGCAGCGCCTGGCTGTCGATCGTCGGCTTCTCAGCGGTGCTGTTCAACTTCATCATCGTCAACCAGTTCTTCAAGGGTCTGCACGCCTACAGCGGCCTGAGCTGACCCTTCGCCGGGGTGCTGGGAGTCGCCTTCGGTTGGCAGCAGGCGCCCATTCTCGTCGCTGGAGGGGGCGCGAACTGCCAACTGGGAGTCGCCTGTGGTGCGCGGCGTCGGCTCGGTTGGCAGCAGGCGCCCATTCTCGTCGCGGGAGAGGGCGTGATCTGCCAATTGAACCTTGCCGGGGTGCGGGGCGTCGGCTCGGTTGGCAGCATGTGTCCATTCCCGTCGCGGGAGGGGGCGCGAACTGCCAGCTGGGAGTCGCCTGTGGTGCGCGGCGTCGCTTCGGTTGGCAGTAGCTGCCCGTTCTCGTCGCTGGAGGGGGCGTGAACTGCCCACTCAACCTTGCCGGGGTGCGGGGCGTCGGCTCGGTTGGCAGCATGTGCCCATTCCCGTCGCGCGTGGGGGCGTGAACTGCCAACTCACTCGCTCCGCCCCGCCTCACGAGAAGGCGGGGCGAACGCGTGTCAGACGGCGGCGGGGCGCAGCACCGCGCGCACCGAGGTCGTGCGCGCCCGGGCCGTGACGATGACCGTGACCACGAGTGAGATCGCCGTCCACACGAGCAGCCCCGCAACCGCGGCTCCGGCACCTCCGGCCGAGGTGAGCACCGCGAGCAGGCCCTGGTAGGCGGATGCCGTCGGCAGCAGCCCCGCGATCTGCGACAGCACTCCGGGCACGGTCGAGACGACTCCCGTGGCGACCGCCAGCACGGCGACACCGGCCGCGACCCATCGGCCCGCTCCGCCGAGCAGCGCGACGAGGGCCTGGTTCACGGCGGCGAAGGCGACACCCGCCAGGGCGGAGAGTCCGGCGAACGCGGCCCACGTCCACGGGTCGTACGACGCCGCGAGCTGCACGACCACCGCGACCAGGACGCCCTGCACGAGCCCGACCACCGCGGCGGGGGCGAAGGCCCGCAGCGTCAGCAGGAACGACGGGCGACGTGAGGTCAGCGCGCCGCGGGGGACGGCCTGCAGCGCGACGAACGATCCGATCGCGCCGAGCCACAGGGCGAGGCCCGTGAGCAGCGGGATGGCCGAGGCACCGAACAGGTCGGACCCGAGGCCCTCTGCCTCGACGGGTGCGGCCACGACGCTCGCGAGGTCAGTCGCCTGCTGGTCAGTGTACGACGGCAGTGCCGCCGTTGCGGTGTCGAGGCCGTCGGCGAGGGTGCCCGTGCCGTCGGCGACGGTTCCGACGCCGGTGGCGAGGTCGGTTGCACCGCCCGCCAGCTCGCCGGCGCCGGAGGACAGCTGCGCGGCGCCGTCGGCGGCGGATCCGGCACCCGCGGCGAGGGCCGAGGCGCCGGAGGCCAGCTGGCCGCCTCCGGCTGCGAGAGCGTCGGCACCGTCGGCGAGCTCGGTCATGCCGTTCGCGAGCTGCGTCGCCGCACCGGCGGCCTGCTGCAGACCGGAGATCAGCTCGGGCGCGGAGGCCGCCAGTCCCGAGACCTGTCCGGCGATCTGACCGGACTGACCGATCGCACCGGTGACCTCGGGCAGGGCGCTCTGCGTGCGCGCGGAGACGGCGCGAAGGGCGTCGCAGACCTGCGCCGATCCACCGTCGGCCTCGCAGCTCGCCGCGACGGCCGCGAGCTCGTCGGCGGCCTGCGTCACGCCGGTCGCGATGCGGTCGGAGTTCTCGGCGAGGTATTGCGCTCCGGCAACGGCCTCGGCGGGGATCTCGGGAACGCTCAGCCCGCTCAGCGACTGCGACAGCTGGGTCGCGAACTCGTTGGTTCCGCCGGCGAGGGTGCGCGCGCCCTGCGCCCAGGTCGTCAGGCCCGTCTGGGTCGCCGCGGCCCCGTCGGAGAGCTGCGAGGCACCGGTCGCGAGCTGGCCGACCCCGTCCGAGAGGGTGCCCGCACCGCTGGCCAACTGGCCCGCACCGTCGGCGAGCTGCGTGGCGCCGTCGGCTGCCTGCCGCCCGCCGTCGGCGAGCTGTCGGGCGCCCGAGGCGGCATCTCCGAGCTGATCTCCCAGCGTCGTGAAGCCGAGGAACACGTTCTCGAGATAGACCGTCGAGAGCTGCGAGCCCATGAGCGAGGTGGCCGCCTGTGTGATCTGCGCCGTGATGGCGTCGTCGACGACGAGGCTGTCCGGGGCGGTGTCGACCCGGATGGTGGCCTTCTCGGGCGTGCCGCCCGGGGCGGTCGAGGTGGCCGCGGCCGAGAAGCCGCTCGGGATCGTGACGACGGCGTCGTAGGTGCCGTCGGCGAGCCCGGCCCGGGCGTCCTCGTCGTTCGAGATGACCCAGTCCAGGTTGCTCGGGACCTCGTCCGACCCGGCGACCAGACCGGCGGTCAGCTGCCGGCCGAGGGGCGCGAGCTGACCGTTGACCTCGACCGCCTGGTCGTCGTTGACGATCGCCGCCCGCATGTTGTCGAGGCGCTCGACGGGGTTGTAGAGCGCTGCGACCAAGACGCCGCCGATGAGGACGGGCAGCAGGATGACGCCCACGATCGTGAGCCAGGTGACGGGCTTGCGCGAGCGGGCGCGCTCGATGAACAGGGTCATGACGGGATCACCTCGGTGTTCGGGTGCGACGGTTCGGACGCGGATGTCGCGGATGCACCGCCGTGCAGGGGGAGGGTGTGGGGCGCCGGGCGATGGGCCTCAGCGAGGATGTCGAGCACGCCGAGCTCGCGCCGGACGATCGCCACGACGGTGAGGGCACCGGCCCCCGCGTGGCGTTCGTCGAGGTCGGATGCCGCATCGCGGAGCACCGCGGCGGCCTGATCGCGGTCAGCGCCGGCGAGGGCGTCGAGTCCGTCGACCACGACGATCGTCGCTCCGCCCGAGGTGGCGCGACGCAGCTCGGCCACCGGGTCGGTCGTGTCGTCGAGCAGCGCGAGGCCGACGTGCGAGCGGACCCACGGCGCCCGCTCGGGCAGCAGGTGCCCGCCGACGCGGAGCAGCCCCCCGTCGACGCGGAGCCGCCCGGAGACGGCGAGGGCGAAGGCGCGGCCGACGCGCGGATCGGGGTGGGAGACGACGAGCGACTCGCCGGGCTCGACCCGGAAGGTCGCGTCGGAGAAGACCGCCGCGTGGCCGTCGTCGTCGGCGTGGACGGCGACATCCTCTCCGACCAGGGCGGCGGAGGTGTTGCGCTCCGGCCACTCGCGCAGCGAGAGCTCGCGCTCGACGGCCTCGCCCTCGATGTCGAAGTGGGGGAGGACGCGGTCGAGCCAGCGCGGCATCCACCACGCCTTCTCACCGAGCAGCGCCATGACGGCCGGTACGAGCGTCATGCGGATGAGGAATGCGTCGACGGCGATGCCGACGGCGAGCCCCAGTGCGATCGGCTTGATCGACGAGTCGCCCTCGGGGACGAACGCGGCGAAGACGGCGAACATGATCACCGCCGCGGCCGTGACGACGCGCGCCGACGAGGTGAAACCGGAGCGGACGGCCCCGACGGCGGTGAGGCGATCCGCGCGGCCGCCCCGGTCGCGGCGGGCGTGGACGTAGTCCTCGCGCATCCGCGAGACGAGGAAGACCTCGTAGTCCATCGCGAGGCCGAACAGGACGCCCATGAGGATGATCGGCATGAAGCTGATCACGGGCCCCTCGCGGGTGACGTGCAGCAGGTCGGCGAACCAGCCCCACTCGAAGACGGCGGCGACGACGCCGAAGGCGGCGAGCACCGACAGCAGATATCCGAGCGCGGCCTTGATCGGCACCCAGATCGATCGGAACACGATCGTCAGCAGGATGAGCGAGAGCCCGACGACGAAGACACCGAAGGGCAGCAGGGCTTCGCCGAGCCGATCGGAGATGTCGATACCCACGGCGGTGAACCCGGTGACCTTGAGGTCGACACCGTACTCGTCGAGCAGGCGGTCGTGCTGTGCCCGCAACTCGCGCACGAGGTCGGCCGTCTCGGGGGAGTCGGGTGCGGTCTCGGGCACGATCTGCACGAGCCCGGTGTCGGCGGTCTCGTTGGGGGTGGCGAGCGCGACCTCCTTCACCCCGGGAATGGTGGCGATGTCATCGCCGATGTCCTGCATCAGGGTCAGCGGATCGTTCGAGGTGACGATCGTCCCGGTCATGATCAGCGGACCGTTCGCGCCGGGACCGAAGTGCTCGGCGGTGAGGTCGTACGCCTGCCGGGCCTCGCTCGAGGGCGGCTGCACCCCCGCGTTGGGGAGGGCAAGGGTCAGGCTCGCTGACGGGATCGCGACGACGCCGAGACCCGCGATGACCGCGATCGTGGTGACGAGCGGATGCCGCGTGACGCCGCGCACCCAGCGCTCCGAGAACGATCGACGGGGCGCGGCCGGTCGCTTCCGCGACCGCTTCGCTCGGCGGGGCCAACCGGCGACACGAGCTCCGGCGAAACCGAGGAGCGCGGGAGTGAGGGTGACGGCGACGACGACGGCAATCGCGACGGCAACGGCTGCAGCGATGCCCATCGTCGTGAGGAAGGGGATGCCGGCGAAGCTGAGCCCGATCAGTGCGATGAGCACCGTGATGCCCGCGAACGCGACGGACGATCCCGCGGTTCCGGTCGAACGGGCGGCGGACTCCTCCGGGTCCATGCCCGCACGCACCTGGTCCTGATGTCGGGCGGCGATGAAGAGCGAGTAGTCGATGCCGACGGCGAGGCCGAGCATGACCGACAGCAGCGGGGTCGTCGACGACACCGAGGCGAACTGCGTCGCCACGAAGATCATCGCCGTCGCGAGCGCGACCCCGATGAGAGCGCTGACGAGCGGGAACCACGAGACGGCGAATGAGCGGAACGTGACGATGAGGACGAACAGTGCCACCAGCACACCGATCACCTCGACGATCGACAGCGCCGGGATCGAGGTCGAGAACAGGTCACCGCCCAGCGCGATCTGCGTGCCGTCGGGCAGGTCCGCCCGCATCCGGTCGGCCACCGAGGTGAGCGCGTCCTTCGTCTCTGCGCTGACCGAGGTCGCCTCGCCGTCGAACTGCACGCGGACGATCGCGGCCCGGTCGTCCTCCGAGACCAGGCCGGAGACCGTCTGGTCGAACGGATCGGTCACGGCGAGGACGTCATCACCCAGGTCGCCGAACGCGGTCACGGTGTCGGCGATCTCGCCGGCGAACGGCTCGTCGCGCACGCTGTCTCCCTCGGGGGCGACGACGACGAGCTGCGCGCTCGTGCCGCTCGCCTGGGGGAACGTGCGGTTCAGCAACTCCAGCCCCTCCTGCGCCTCGGTCCCCGGGATCGAGAAGGAGTTGTCGGTGCCCTTGTTCAGCAGCGCCGCTCCGCCGCCGGCGATGACGAGGATCAGCAGCCACGAGACGAGGACCCGCCAGGGGTGACGGAACGACCAGCGTCCGAGGGTGAACAGGAGTGTGGACACGGGCGCTCCAGGTCTGATCGATCGTCACGGTTGTTCGATACAGCGCTGTATCCGATACACCAATGTATCCTAGGTTCATCACGCACCGGTCAGGCTGGACGATCGGTGTGAACGCGAGGAGCACCATGGACGCCGAGGCACGCACAGCCACCCGCAGTCGCGAGAACACGCGCGCCCGGCTGCTCGATGCCGCCGCCGAGGTCTTCGCCGAGGTCGGTCTCGACGCGGCATCCGTCGAGGCCGTCTGCGACCGTGCCGGATTCTCGCGCGGCGCCTTCTACTCGAACTTCGACTCTAAGGGCGAGCTCTTCCTCGCCCTGGTCGAGCGGTCCTCCAGCGAGAAGCTCGACCTGGTCGCCGACCGCGTACGCACCCTCGATCGCACCGCGGCGCCCGATCCGTCCCTGCTCGTTCCCCAGATCGTCGACGTCTCGCTCGGGGGCATGGAGCCCCGGCTGGTGTCGGAGCTGCGCACGCAGGCTCTGCGCGACGAACGGATGGCCGAGGCCTACCTTCGCCTGCAGGACGGCATCGTCGAGCGGGTGCGGGTGATCGTCGACGACATCCGGAAGGTCTACGAGCTGCGCTTCCGGCTGCCGATCACGGAGGTCGCGCAGCTCATGGTCGATCTCTCCGATGCAACGTGCGAGCGGGCGGCGGTCGAAGGGCTCGGCGAACCCGAGACGACGCGGCTGCTGCACGAGCGCATCGGGCAGCTCGCGACCGCGCTCCTCGACGCCTGAGGCCCGAGCGACCTGCGCTCAGCGCGCCTGTGCGAGCACCGCGTGGCAGCGCTCGAGCCGCTCGCGCCACCACCGCTGCCGCTCCGCGGACGGGGCGAGCGCGGCGACGGCATCCCGGTCGACCGTGACCCGTCCGGTCGCGAGCTCACCCGAGAGCGGACGCAGGGCGGGGGTCGCGACGTCGTCGACGAAGAGGGAGGCCGTTCCCAGGCCGCAGTCGAAGTCGAGGTCGGGCAGGGCCGCCGCCAGGGTGACCCCCATCGACAGGCCGACGCTCGTGTCGAGGGCGCTCGAGACCACCGCGGGTAGACCCGCCTCTGCCACCAGAGCGAGCGCACGCCGGACGCCGCCGAGCGGCTGCGCCTTGATGACGAGCAGATCGGCGGCACCGGCTCGCGCCACCGCGAGCGGGTCGTCGGCCTTGCGGACGCTCTCGTCGGCGGCGATGGGAATTCCCATGTAACGCACACGGCGGCGCAACTCGGCGAGCTCCTCGACGCTCGCGCACGGCTGCTCGACGTACTCCAGGTCGTACTCCGCCAGGGCGTGGAGCGCGTGCTCGGCCTCGTCGAGGTTCCACACGCCGTTCGCGTCGATCCGCACACGTCCCTCGGGGCCGAGCGCCTCGCGGACCGCCCGCACGCGGGCGACGTCGTCGGCGAGCACCTGGCCGCGCTCCGCGACCTTGACCTTGACCGTGCGGCATCCGTCGTACCGCGAGAGCACCTCGGCGACGCGCTCGGCCGCGACGGCCGGCACGGTGGCGTTCACGGCGACGCGCTCGCGGACCTGCGCGGGCATCGCGGTCCAGCCGAACTCGAGCGCGGCGGCCAGCCAGGTCGCGGCCTCACCGTCGTCGTACTCGGTGAACGGCGAGAACTCCGTCCAGCCCTCCGGCCCCTCGAGCAGCAGCGCCTCTCGCACGTCGACGCCGCGGAAACGCGTCGTCAGCGGCAGCGCCACGACGTGCGATCGGTCGAGCAGCTCGGCCAGGGAGGGGAGGGGCAGGGCGGGGTCCACGCGTTCATCCTCCCACCGCGGCATAGGCTGGCGGCATGGTCTCGGAACTGTTCGATCCCGCGGAATGGTCGCTCGCCCCCGGGGCGGACGCCTACACCGACATCACCGCTCACATCTCGACCGACGGGCGCATCGCGCGCATCGCGTTCGACCGTCCCGAGGTGCGCAACGCCTTCCGCCCGCACACGGTCGACGAGCTGTACCGCGCGCTCGACATCGCGCGCCAGGACCCGCGCATCGGCGTCGTGCTGCTCACCGGCAACGGTCCGAGCGCGAAGGACGGCGGCTGGGCGTTCTGCTCGGGCGGTGACCAGCGCATCCGTGGCCGCGACGGCTACAAGTACAGCGATGACGAGAGCGCGGTCGCCGATCCGGCCCGGGCCGGGCGCCTGCACATCCTCGAGGTGCAGCGCCTCATCCGGTTCATGCCGAAGGTCGTCATCGCCGTCATTCCGGGTTGGGCTGCGGGCGGCGGGCACTCCCTGCACATCGTGTGCGACCTCTCGATCGCCTCGGCCGAGCACGGCCGGTTCAAGCAGACCGACGCGGATGTCGGGTCGTTCGACGCCGGGTACGGCTCGGCGTACATGGCGCGGCAGGTCGGCCAGAAGATCGCCCGCGAGGTGTTCTTCCTCGCGGAGGAGTACTCCGCGCAGCGCGCCTACGAGATGGGCGCGGTCAATCGTGTCGTTCCGCACGCCGAGCTCGAGCGCGAGGCGATCGCGATGGCCCGCACGATCCTCGGCAAGTCGCCCACCGCGATCCGCATGCTGAAGTTCGCCTTCAATGCGATCGACGACGGAATGGTCGGCCAGCAGGTGTTCGCGGGCGAGGCGACGCGGCTCGCCTACGGCACCGACGAGGCCGTCGAGGGGCGTGACGCCTTCCTGCAGAAGCGCGACCCCGACTGGTCGCCCTACCCCTACCACTTCTGAGATGGCTCGCCTCTGACATGGCGGTCGACCTCGTCCCGGTCGCGTCGGAGCCCCGCGCGGTGCTCCGGGCCCTTCGGCAGACCCTCGACGGTGCCGGGCCGGCGCTCGCCCTCGGCGCGCCCGCCGGCACGAGCGCTCCGGCGCAGGCGCCGCCTGGAACCGTCGCCGTCGTCACGACGTCGGGGTCGACGGGGGTGCCCAAGAGCGTCGTGCTCAGCCGTTCGGCCCTCATCGCCAGCGCCGCGTCGACCGCGGCCCGCATCGGCGAAGGGCGCTGGCTCCTCGCCCTGTCGCCCGGGTACGTGGCGGGGCTGCAGGTGATGGTGCGCAGCCTCCTCGCGGGGCACCAGCCGGCCGTCCTCACGGGGTCGTTCTCGCCCGCCGCCTTCGCCGCGGTCACCGCGTCGACGCACTCGAGCGTCGGCGGGCAGCGTGCGGCGACGTTCACCTCGCTGGTACCCGCCCAGCTGGCCGATCTGCTCGATGCGGCCGAGACGAATGCCGCCGTCGCCGACGCCCTGCGGGCCTACGAGGCGATCCTGGTGGGCGGGCAGGCGCTCCCGGCGTCGCAGCGCGAGCGCGCCACGCGGTTGGGGGCGCGCATCGTGCGCACCTACGGCTCGACGGAGACCAGTGGCGGATGCGTCTACGACGGCGTCCCGCTCGACGGGGTAGGGGTGCGGATCGTGGCCGGCGAGGTGCAGCTCTCGGGCCCCATGCTCGCCGACGGCTACCTCGGCGAGCCCGACCGCACGGCGGCATCCTTCATCGTGGACGACGGTGTGCGCTGGTACCGCACCGGCGACGCGGGGGAGTTCGACGAGAACGTGCTGCGGGTGACCGGGCGCGTCGACAACGTCATCATCTCGGGTGGCGTCAACGTCTCGCTCGACCGCGTCGAGGCCGTCGTCCGGGAGCGACCCGGACTCGCGTCGGCCGTCGTCGTCGCGACGGCCGACGAGCGATGGGGGCAGGCGTCCGCCGTCGTCGTCGAGATCGCAGCGCTCGCCGAGATCGGTGCCGACGAGTCGGCTCTGCTGTCCGAGATCCGGGACACGGTCGGCGACCGGCTCGGCAAGCCGGCGCGCCCGGCACGGGTCGTCCCGGTCGAGCGCATGCCGGTGCTCGCGAGCGGAAAACCCGACCGTGCGGCGTTGCGTCGCATGCTCGCGATCTAGGATGATCCCTCGTGGCTCGCTCGTCTCGCTCCCCGAAGTCGTCTCGTCCCGCGCCGCGCGGCGGTAACCCCGCCAAGCGCGGCCTCGTCTCGGCTCCGCCGCCGCGGAAGGCGACGGCTCGCGACTGGATCGGCGCGGCGCGGCTGCGCACCCTGCCGCTCGCGATCACCCCGGTTCTCATCGGCACGGGGGCGGCGATGCTCGTCGACCGCGACCTGCACTGGGTCATCGCGCTGTGCTGCCTCGTGGTCGCGGTCGCACTGCAGATCGGCGTCAACTACGCCAACGACTACAGCGACGGCATCCGGGGCACGGACGATGTGCGCGTGGGTCCCGCGCGACTCACCGGCGGCAAGCTGGCGAAGCCCCGAACGGTGCTCATCGTCGCCCTCGGGTTCTTCGGTATCGCCGCCGTCGCCGGCATCGCGATCGTCGTGCGGACGGGGCACTGGTGGATGCTGCTGGTCGGGGCCGCCTGCGTCGTGGCGGCGTGGTTCTACACGGGTGGCAAGCGCCCGTACGGCTACGCGGGTCTCGGCGAGCTCTTCGTCTTCGTCTTCTTCGGCATTGTCGCGACCGTCGGCACGACCTTCGTCCAGGCCGGATTCGTTCCCCAGGAGAGCTGGTTCGGCGCGGTGGGCGCTGGGCTCCTCGCGTGCGCCGTGCTCCTGGCGAACAACCTGCGCGACATCGACCAGGACCGCATCGCAGGCAAGCGCACCCTGACGGTCCTGATCGGCCGGACGGCGACGCGCATCGTCTTCACCCTGTTCGTCCTGGCGCCGTTCGCGATCGCCGTGCTGCTCGCCCTGGTCTATCCGATCGCCTGGCTGAGCCTCTTCGCGCTGCTGCCGGCTCTGTCGGCGATCCTCATCGTCTGGACGTACCGCCAGCCGCGTGAACTGGTCGTCGCCCTCGCGCTGACCTCGTTGACGTCCGTCGCGTACGGCGCGTTCCTGTTCTGGGCCTTCGTCGGCTGAGGCCCGGAAGATCTGAGGTCAGGACGCGGCGTCTTCGGCCTCGGCGTCGGTCTGGGCGCCGGAGCGGCGGCGCGTGCGTCGTTCGGCGAGGCCCGAGGCGACATCGTCGAGCGGCCGGCGCAGGAAGATCATCGACAGGCTCAAGCCGATGAGGGCGGCGAAGATCGCTGAGAGCCAGTAGTACTCGCGCATGATGGGGAACAGCATCATGATGCCGAACGGGACCAGGAAGGCGAGGAGCCGCAGCACCGAGTAGACGACGGCCGAGCGGGCATTCATCCGGCCATTCTACGTCCGGGCCGAGGGGGTCGCCGGACGCCTAGGATGGGGGGATGGCGCGGCTCCTGCTCATCGGTGTGCTGCTGGCACTCGCCTTCTGGGTGTACAGCATCGTCGACTGCGCGCTGCAGGATGCGACCCGTCACCGCGGCGTCAGCAAGCCGGTCTGGATCCTCATCGTGGTCCTGCTGCCCGTGCTGGGCGGCATCCTCTGGTTCGTCGTCGGACGCGCCCGCCGCGCGAGCGCTCCCGTCCGCCGGGCCCCGGACGACGACCCCGACTTCCTCGGCAGCCTCGGGTCGGTGCGAGACCAGGACGAGCGCATCCGCCGTCTCGAGGAGGAGCTGGCGGCCCTCGACGCCGAGGCCGACGACCCTCGCGACGTTCCGCCCGCTTCCTCGTCGTCGAGCGATGACGACGCCGAAGGTCCGGCCGGCTCACGCGGCCCGCGCGCCTGAGATGAGCGGGGCCGAACACGCTCCGACGCCGGCGGATCGGGCGCCGGCGACCGACGCCGCCGCCGCACTGCTCGGTGCTCTCGTCGCCGGGGGAGTGCGCCACGTGGTCCTGAGCCCGGGATCGCGCTCCCAGGCGCTGGCGCTCGTGGCGGCGGAATTGGAGCGGCGGGGCCTCATCCGTCTGCACGTCCGCATCGACGAGCGCGTCGCCGGGTTCACCGCGCTCGGTATCGGACGTGACACCCGGATGCCGGCGGCTGTCGTATGCACGTCGGGAACGGCGGTCGCCAACCTGATGCCTGCCGTTCTCGAGGCGCACCACTCCGGCGTGCCGATGCTGCTGCTGACCGCCGACCGGCCGCCGGAGCTGCGCGGCATCGGGGCCAATCAGGCGACGCATCAGCCCGGGATGTTCTCGCGCTTCGTCCGGCTCGAGGTCGACGCCGTGACGCCGCAGGACATCGACGACGCCCCCACCGGGGCGCAGTCGGCGGAGATCGCCGTCCTGGCCGCCGACGCGCTCACCGCGGCGCTCGGCGACCGATCGCGGCCGGCCGGCCCCGTGCACCTGAACCTGCCGTATCGGAACCCGTTGTCGGGCGGCCTCCCGCCGTGGCTCATCGACGCGGACGCCGAGCCCGCGCCCGCCCCGGCCGCCCGCGGCGCCGAGCCGGGCGAAACAGTCGACGCCACAGTGTCGGGCGCGCACTATCAGGGCGGTGGGGGCATCGGCCAAGCCGAACCCCCGATGCCCCTCGAGCCGGTGGAGCTCACCCGCGGGCCGAACACGCTCGTCGTCGCGGGCGCGGATGCCGGTCCGGCGGCGGAGGATCTCGCTCACGCGGGAGGCTGGCCGCTCGTCGCCGAGATCGTCAGCGGTGCGCGGTTCGGGCGCAACCTCGTCCACGGTTACCGTGCGGTGCTCTCCCGCCCCGATCTCGCCGACGCCGTGGAACGGGTCGTCGTGTTCGGGCACCCGACGCTCAGCCGCGAGGTGGCCGCATTGCTTTCGCGACCGGAGGTCGAGGTCTGGGCCGTGCGCGGCCCGGGAGAGGACCTCAATCTCAACGGAACGACGACAGCGGTCGCCGCGGTGTCCGTTCCGCCCGGAGAGGCGGACCGGGCCTGGCTCGGCGCCTGGATGCGCGCATCGCGTGAGGAGGCCGTCGACCTGAGCCCCGCGGCGCCCGATGTCGACGGGCTCGCGTCGGCGGTGCCGCAGGAGCGACTCGGCGCGATCTCGGCGGAGATGGCCGTTCTCAAGGCTCCGCTCGACCGTGAGTCGCTCGTCGACGCCGTCTGGCGGGCGAGCTGGCCGCACGATCGTCTGCTGTTCGCCTCGTCGAGGCTCGTTCGCGTGGCCGACACGGTGCTCGGTGGCAAGAAAGTGCCCGTGCACGCCAATCGGGGGCTCGCGGGCATCGACGGCATCGTCGCCACCGGAATGGGTATCGCGGTCGCGAGCCAGGACGACGCACGGGCGGGCGTGACCCGCGTGCTCACCGGCGACCTGTCTCTGCTGCACGACGTCGGCGCGCTGCTGCTTCCCGGCACCGAGGACGAACCCCGGATCCAGGTCATCGTCGGCAACGACGGCGGGGGCACCATCTTCGACGGGCTCGAGGTCGCCGGCACCGCACCGCCGGAGGCCGCCGACCGGGTGCTCTTCACGCCGCATGAGGCGCGGCTCGAGCAGCTCGCGCTCGCGTACGGGTGGGAGTACCGCCGCGTGACGACGCGCTCCGCGCTCGACCAGGTGCTCACCTCGCCGGTCGGCGGACGTCAGCTCATCGAGGTCCCGCTCGCCCGCTGAGTCGCTCCGCCCGGTGTGCGGCCCGTGCGCCCGCTCAGGCCAGCGCGTCGATGATCGGCCGGAACTTCACGCGCGTCTCGAGCATCTCCGACTCGGGGTCGCTCGCGCCCACGATGCCCGCACCGGCGTAGGCGGTGAAGGGCATCGAGGCGCCGCCGTCGGCGCGGTCGCCGGGACGGAACTGCGCGCACCGCAGCGCGATGGCCCATTCGCCGTCGCCGTGCGCGTCGATCCATCCGACGGGTCCCGCGTACCGTCCCCGGCTGAAGGGCTCGAGGCGGCGGATCTCGTCGAGTGCGTTCGGGGTCGGTGTGCCGGCGACCGCCGCGGTGGGGTGCAGCACGGCGACGAGGTCGAGGGCGGAGGCATCCCCGGCGAGCTCGCCCTCGACGTCGGTCGCCAGGTGCCAGACGTTCGGCAGCTTGAGCATGAACGGCTGCTCGCCGGCGACGAGCGACGAGGTCGACGGGCGGAGTGCGTCGAGCACGCTGCGCACCGCATAGCCGTGCTCGTCGAGGTCCTTCGTGCTGGTGGCGAGGGACAGGGATGCCGCCGTGTCGGCGTCGGCGTCGGCCCCGCGTGCGATCGTCCCGGCGAGGACGCGCGCGGTGACGGTGCCGCCCGACACCGTCACGAGAGTCTCGGGGCTTGCACCGATCAGACCGTCGACCGCGAACGCCCACGTGTCGGGGTACGCCGACGACAGTGCGCGCACGAGGCGCCGGAGATCGGCATCCGCGGGAACGGTGCCGGCGAGATCACGCGCCAGGACGACCTTCTGCAGGTCGCCGTGGAGGATCGCGTCGACGCCCGCGCGCACGATCTCCTGGTAGCCGTCGGGTGTCAGCGCTCCGGGGCCGGTCGTCGCCGACCAGTGCAGGCCGAAGCCGGTCGCGGCGGGGAGGGCGGCATCCGGGTCGGAGCCGTCGGCGGTGATCGCGGTCACCCAGGCGCGTGACCCGCGGCGACCCACGACGAATCGAGGCACCGCGAAGTGCAGCGGCGGTGTCGTGGCGTCGGCGCGGTCGTCGGGGCGGGGATCGAACGGCAGAGCGCCGAACGCGAGGAGTCCCGATCCGGGCAATCCGACCGGATCGTCGATCTCGGCGGCGGCGACCGTTCTGCGCCACCAGTCGGCAGCTTCGCGTGGACCGGGGTTCGCGTCGGCTGAGTCGAAGGCCGCGGCAGTGCCGCGCGCCACGAGGATGTCGCCGCGTCGCGACCACACCGTCGGGTGCTGCGGGTCGGCGAACACCAGCAGCTCGTCGGGGGCCTCGACCTCGCGAGTGACCACGCGCAGCCGGGCGGCGGGCGCAGAATCGTTCACTCGACCAGCCTAGACTCGGCGCGTGATGCTCCGCCCCGTGCCGGGAACCCCGGTGACCTTCCGCTGGCGCAAGTGGAACGGCGGAACCCACTGGGTGCACGCCTGCACCTACCTCGGCAGCGACGAGCACGGCGACTGGTTCGGCCAGCGCCCCGGCGACCGCAGCAACCGGCCCGGACGCGACTTCGTCGCGACGCATCCGTGCGTGATGCTCCTGCCTCCGGTCGGCGAGTGGGTGCTGACGATGAACGCGCCGCCGCATCCCACCCGCGTGTACATCGACATCGCCTGGGACGCCCGGTGGGACGAGGGCGGCGAGCCCACGGCGATCGACATGGACCTGGATGTCGTCGACTCCGCCACCCGCGGCATCTGGATCGACGACCGCGACGAGTGGGACGAGCATCGCGTCGCCTACGGGTACCCGCGGGAGATCGTCGCCGAGCTCGAGGCCCTCGCCGTCGACCTCGAGGCGGCCGTCGCCGCGCACCGACCGCCCTTCGACGCTCCCACGGCCGCCCATTGGCTCGGCATCCTGGCATCCCTCCCCGCCCCCGCGGGCCCCTGACTCCCGTCCGCCCGCCGAGGTCCCACTCCGGCCGGGAAAGCCGCGTCCTTACCCGGCCGAAGTGGGACCTCGCGGGGCGGGGCTGAGCGGGCACAGCCGCGCCTAGACTCGGAGCGTGACCAGCGAGCCCAACCGCGCCGACCTCGGCAAGGACCCGTCGCGCGTGAGCGGCATGTTCGACCAGGTGGCCGGTGCCTACGACCGCACCAACGACGTCCTGAGCCTCGGCCAGGACCGCCTCTGGCGCATCGCGGCCACCCGCGCGATCGACCCGAAGCCGGGGGAGCGCATCCTCGACCTCGCCGCGGGAACGGGTGCGAGCTCGGTCTCGCTCGCCCGCAGCGGTGCCGAGGTCGTCGCCGCTGACTTCTCGCCCGGCATGATCGCCGAGGGCGTCCGCCGGTACGGAGCGCAGGCGCCGGGCGGCGGCATCCCGAATCTGTCGTTCGTCGAGGCGGATGCCACGAACCTGCCCTTCGAGGATGCCGAGTTCGACGTCGTCACGATCTCGTTCGGACTCCGCAACGTCAACGAGCCGAAGAAGGCGCTCGCCGAGATGCTGCGCGTCACCAAGCCCGGCGGCCGCCTGCTCATCAGCGAGTTCTCGCAGCCGCCCTCCCGGGCGTTCGCGGGGATCTACCGCTTCTACAACGACCGGGTGCTGCCGCTGGTCGCGCGCGCGGTGAGCTCCAACGCCGAGGCCTACGACTACCTCAACGAGTCGATCCGCGACTGGCCCGACCAGCGCACCCTCGCCGGGTGGATCCGCGAGGCCGGCTGGGACGAGGTCGCGCACCGCGATCTGTCCTTCGGCATCGTGGCGCTCCACCGCGCTGTCAAGCCCGCGGTCTGAACCGGCTCGCGCGGATCGGCGCGGTCGCCCGGCCGGTAGGCTGGAGAGGTGACATCGAGCCCATCCGCGCCGCGGCTGGCGAAGCACCTCGGGATGACCGAGCGCATCTTCGCCGGACCCCGCACCCGCAAGCTGCTCGCGACCGTCGAAGCCGGGCTCGAGCGCGTCGAGTCGCGCCTCGGCGATGAGCTCACCGTCAGCGACGCGCTCGTCGACGCCAAGACCCGATACCTCTACGAAGCCGGCGGCAAACGGTTGCGGCCCATGCTGGCTCTGCTCACCGCGCAGCTCGGCGACGGTGCGACCGAGGACGTCATCGCCGGCGCTGCGGCGCTCGAGCTGACCCACCTCGGATCGCTGTACCACGACGATGTCATGGACGGTGCCGACAAGCGACGCGGCGTCCCCAGCGCACACGAGGTGTGGGGGAACAACGTCGCGATCCTCACCGGCGACCTGCTCTTCTCGCGGGCGAGCCAGCTGATGGCGCGCATCGGCGAGCGAGCAATCCGCGTGCAGGCAGACACCTTCGAGCGCCTGGTGCTCGGTCAGATGCACGAGACCATCGGCGCTCAGCCCGGCGATGATCCCGTCGAGTTCTACATCCAGGTGCTCGCCGACAAGACCGGCTCGCTCATCGCCGCTGCGGCGCAGGTGGGCGTGCTCTTCTCCGGCGGACCGGAGGAGCTCGCCGAGCCGCTGCTCGCGTTCGGCGAGAAGGCCGGCGTCGCCTTCCAGCTGCTCGATGACGTCATCGACCTCTCCGCCGACCCCGAGGCCACGGGCAAGGTTCCCGGAACCGACCTGCGTGCCGGGGTGCCGACGATGCCCTACCTGTTGCTGACCCGCGCCGACGATGCCGCTTCGCGCGAGCTCGCCGCGACGATCGACCGCGGCGTCGCCGAGATCGCGGAGGGAGCCGATCCCGCGATCCTCGACGAGCCGCTCGCCCGCCTGCGCGACCACGAGGTGACGGCCCAGACGCGGCAGCTCGCCGAGAAGTGGGCCGACGACGCCGTCGCGGCCCTCGCACCGTTGCCGACCGGCGCCGTGCGCGACGCGCTGACCCGGTTCGCCGAGGTCGTCGTCGACCGCGCCAGCTGACACAGACCCCCGCTGCGCCCGCGCTCGGGTGCCACCAGGAACGAGGAACACCCATGACCAAGCTGAGGCTGGCCATCGTCGGAGCCGGGCCCGCCGGCATCTACGCCGCGGATCTGCTGCTGAAGGCCGAGCGCAAGTTCGACGTCTCGATCGACCTGTTCGATCACCTGCCCGCCCCCTACGGGCTCGTCCGCTACGGAGTCGCGCCCGATCACCCCCGCATCAAGGGCATCATCAACGCCCTCCGCGACGTGATCGACAGCGGCGACATCCGCCTGTTCGGCAACGTGCGCTTCGGCGAGGACATCACGCTCGATGACCTGAAGCACCACTACAACGCCGTCATCTTCGCCACCGGCGCGGTGCGCGACGCAGCCCTCGACATCCCCGGCATCGATGCCGACGGCTCGTACGGCGCGGCCGACTTCGTCAGCTGGTACGACGGTCACCCCGACTTCCCACGCGAATGGCCGCTGGATGCCGCATCCGTCGGCGTCATCGGCAACGGCAACGTCGCGCTCGACGTGGCTCGACTGCTCGCCAAGCACGCGGACGACCTTCTGGTCACGGAGATCCCCGACAACGTCTACCAGGGTCTCCGCTCGTCGGCCGTGACCGATGTCCACATCTTCGGACGCCGCGGACCCGCGCAGGTCAAGTTCACGCCCCTCGAGCTGCGCGAGCTCGGCGATCTGCGCGACGTCGACCTCGTGGTCTACGACGAGGACTTCGACTACGACGAGGCCTCGAAGGCGGCGATCGCGTCGAACAAGCAGGTGATGGTCATCGACCGCGTGCTGCAGTCATGGCGTCAGCGCCCGGGCGTCAACGGCGCCGGGGGAGAGGCCTCACGTCGCCTGCACCTGCACTTCTACGCCAAGCCGGTCGAGGTCAAGAAGGATGCCGCGGGCCGCGTCGCCGCGCTCGTCTACGAGCGGACGCGTCCCGACGGGCAAGGCGGGGTCGAGGGCACCGGCGAGATGCGCGAGGTCGCCCTCCAGGGTCTCTACCGCGCGGTCGGGTACTTCGGGTCGCCGCTGCCGGGCGTGCCGTTCGACGCCACGCACGGCGTCATCCCGAACCACGAGGGTCAGGTGCTCCACGAGGACTCGAACGAGCGCGTGCCGGGCGTGTACGCGACGGGATGGATCAAGCGCGGACCCGTCGGACTCATCGGCCACACGAAGTCCGACGCGATGGAGACCGTGCGCCATGTCATCAACGACCAGGGGTCGTGGTGGCAGCCGGTGGACCCGTCCGAGCAGGGCGTCCTCGATCTGCTGACCGAGCGCGGCGTCGCCTGGACCGACCTCGACGGGTGGCACCGTCTCGACGAGCACGAGATCGCTCTCGGCGCCGCTGCCGATCGCGCGCGTGTGAAGGTCGTCGACCGCGACGACATGGTCGCCATCTCGCGCGGCGAAGAGGTCGGGCGATGACCTTCCGCAGCAAGGAGACGCTCGTCTCGTGGATCGAGGAGTTCCGGCAGTTCGGATACTCCCTCGCCGTGAAGGTCATCCCGCAGGACGGCAGTCTCGGCCGCGACACGGGGCTCGTCGCGATCAACATGATGAACGCGCAGACCGTGACGTACATCGAGCCGGACGTGCCGGGCGGAAACACCTGGCGCATCACGTTCGAGGCGCGCGAGACCGAACTGCGGCTCGGAGCCGGCGCCGCGCTCGCCCTGTCGACCGAGCTCGCGATGGTGTCGACCCTCTGCGCGTTCCTCGAGACGAAATCGCACGCGTTCGCGGGCGACGACCCCGCTGAGATCGTGAGCCTGGTCGCCGAGAACTGACCGGCATCCTCGCCCGCCCGGCGTACTACAGCGCGTCGGGTTGGGCAACCCGTGGTCGCTGCATTCCTCCGACGCCATGATGGGGGAACGCCCGGTGCCGTGAGCGCGCTGGGTCGCGACGATACGGAACGAGGAGGCCCGATGCGCACGACCCGGGTCCTGGCAGCCGCGTCGGTGGTCGCGCTCGCAGCGACGCTCGGCGCCTGCGCCCCCGATGACGGTGTGCCCACGCTCACCTGGTACATCAACCCCGACGACGGCGGGCAGGCGCGGATCGCCGCCGCCTGCACGGATGCCGCTGACGGCGCGTATCGCATCGAGACGTCGCTGCTGCCGCGTGATGCGGCGTCGCAGCGCGAGCAGCTCGCCCGGCGTCTGGCAGCCGGCGACACCTCGCTCGACATCATGAGCCTCGACCCGCCGTTCATCCCGGAGCTCGCCGAGCCCGGCTTCCTCGACGACGTCCCGGAAGAACTGCAGAACACCGACGGCATCGTCCAGGGCGCGGTCGACTCCGCGAGCTGGGGCGGCGAGCTGGTGACCGTTCCCTTCTGGGCCAACACGCAGCTGCTCTGGTATCGGCAGTCGGTCGTCGAGGCGGCGGGCCTCGACATGTCGCAGCCGGTCACCTGGGACGACATCATCGCCGTCGCCCAGGAGCAGGATCTGCGGCTCGGCGTTCAGGGCGCGCTGGCCGAGTCGCTGACGGTGTGGATCAACGCTCTCGTCGCGTCGGCCGGCGGCGAGATCCTGAAGAACCCCGAGGCGCCCGCTGACGAGCTCGAGCTCGGGCTCGACAGCGACGCGGGACGTGCCGCGGCGGAGATCATCCACCGCATCGGGGCCGACGGGCTCGGCGGGCCGGGCCTCCCGACCGCCGACGAGAACGCCAACATGAACCTGTTCCAGGGCGAGCAGGGTTCCTTCATGGTCAACTGGCCGTTCGTGTGGCCGGCGATGACCGGCGCCGACCCCGCCATCGCCGACGACCTCGGCTGGGCGGTGTATCCGCGTGTCGATGCCGACACCCCGGCCGCACCTCCGGTGGGCGGCATCAACCTCGGCGTCGGCGCCTTCAGCAAAAACCCCGACCTCGCCTGGCAGGCCGTCGAGTGCATCGTCCAGCCCGAGAACCAGTCGGAGTACTTCGTCACCGACGGCAACCCGCCGTCCAACGCCGCCGCCTACGACGACCCTCGCGTGCAGGAGGAGTTCCCGATGGCCGACACCATCCGCGAGTCGCTCGACCTCGGTGTGCCGCGTCCGCAGACGCCGTACTACAACGAGATCTCGATCGGGCTCCAGCGGACATGGCACCCGCCGGCAGCTGTGAACCCCGACACCACCCCGAGAACATCGAGCGAGTTCATCCTCGCCGTCCTGCGAGGGGAGCGTCTGCTGTGAGCACGCGGGAGAGCGCGTCGCCGCGGCCCGGACGCTCGGCCCGGGCGCGTGCGGAGGGACGACTGGGCTGGATGCTGGCCGGCCCGGCGTTCGTCATCATGCTGCTGGTCACGATGTACCCCATCGGACAGGCCCTGTTCGATTCGCTGTTCAGCCTGCGGCTCACCGCCCCCGACGAGCGGTCGTTCGTCCTCTTCGAGAACTATCGGGTGGTCCTCAGCGACCCCGCGTTCTGGCGGTCGATGGGGGTCACCCTCTTCATCACGGTCGTGACCGTGCTGTTCGAGCTCATCCTCGGCTTCCTCCTCGCGCTGGTGATGCACCGGGCGATCAAGAAGCTCCGCGGGCTCGTGCGGACCGCGATCCTCGTGCCGTACGGCATCATCACGGTCGTGGCGGCCTTCGCCTGGTTCTACGCGTTCGACATAAACTCGGGCGGGTACGTCAACAACTGGCTCAGCTGGATCCCGGGGTTCGACCCCGAGCTCAACTGGTTCGCTGAGCAGGGCACCTCCCTCGTGGTGATCATCTTCTCCGAGGTGTGGAAGACGACGCCGTTCATCTCGCTGCTGCTGCTGTCGGGCCTCGCGCAGGTGCCCGGCGATCTGGAGGAGGCCGCGAAGGTCGACGGAGCCACCGGGTGGGAGGTCATGCGTCGCGTCATCCTGCCGAACATGAAGGCCGCGATCATGGTCGCCGTGCTCTTCCGCACGCTCGAGGCGTTCCGCATCTTCGACAACATCTACATCATGACCGGTGGCGCCAATGACACCGAGGCGCTGTCGCTGCTCGCGTACAACACCTCGATCGGGCGCCTCGAGATCGGGCTCGGCTCGGCGATCTCGGTGCTGCTGTTCCTCAGCGTCCTGATCATCGCCGCGATCTTCATCAAGGGCTTCAAAGTCGACCTGGCGACGGGACGGAACTCCTGATGCGCACGCTCACCTGGCCGCAGCGGATCGGATGGGCCGCGATCATCATCGCGGTGCTCGTCTGGTCGCTCTTCCCCGTCTTCTCGATCCTCATGACGTCGTTCAAGACGCCGTCGGGTCTGTTCTCGGGAACCCTGCTCCCGCAGGAATGGACGCTCGAGAACTACACCGAGATCCTCGCCCCCGGCGGCGGCGCGCAGGATCTGTTCCTTCCGGCGCTGCGCAACTCCGTCGGCATCTCGCTCATCGCCACCTTCGTCGCGGTCGTTCTCGCCACGCTGTGCGCCTACGCGATCGCGCGACTCGAGTTCCGCGGCAAGCGCATCATCCTCGTCACCGCGCTCGCGGTGTCGGTCTTCCCGATCGTCTCGATCGTGACGCCGCTGTTCAACCTGTGGCGGGTCATCGGCCTCTACGACACCTGGTTGGGGCTCATCATCCCGTACCTCTCGCTGACGCTGCCGATCGCGATCTGGACGCTCGCGGCCTTCTTCCGCCAGATCCCCTGGGAGCTCGAGCAGGCGGCGCAGGTCGATGGCGCGACGCCGTTCGAGGCCTTCCGCAAGACGGTCGTCCCGCTCGCGGCGCCCGGAGTGTTCACGACGGCGATCATCGCGTTCTTCATCGCGTGGAACGACTTCGTCTACGGCATCTCGCTCACTTCGACGAGTGCGGCGCGCCCCGTGCCCGCCGCTCTGTCGTTCTTCACCGGAGCGTCGCAGTTCGAGCAGCCCACGGGCGCGATCTCGGCGGCCGCCATCATCGTGACGATCCCGATCGTGGTGGTCGTCGTCATCTTCCAGCGCCGGATCGTCTCCGGCCTCACGCAGGGCGCGGTCAAGGGATGACCTCCAGCATCCCCGCCGCCGCCGCGTCTACCTCGAAGGGAACGTCATGGCCTCCATCACGCTGAAGAACATCGTGAAGACGTACGACGACGGCTTCACGGCGGTCAAGGGCGTCGACCTCGACATCGCCGACGGCGAGTTCGTGATCCTCGTCGGACCCTCCGGATGCGGCAAGTCGACGCTCCTGCGGATGATCGTGGGCCTCGAAGACATCACAAGCGGCGAGATGCTCATCGACGGCGACCTCGTCAACGACAAGGCGCCGAAGGATCGTGACCTGGCGATGGTGTTCCAGAACTACGCGCTCTACCCGCACCTCACGGTGTACGAGAACATCGCCTTCCCGATGCGATTGAAGTCGAGCAACGTGCCCGACGATGAGATCGACGAGCGCGTGCGCCGGGCCTCGAGCCTTCTCGAGCTCGACGAGCACCTCGAGCGCAAACCGGCGAACCTCTCGGGTGGCCAGCGTCAGCGCGTGGCGATGGGCCGCGCGATCGTCCGCAACGCTCGGGCGTTCCTGTTCGACGAGCCGCTGTCGAACCTCGACGCCAAGCTGCGCGGGCAGATGCGCACCGAGATCGCCCGGCTGCAGCGCTCGCTGGGAACGACGACCGTCTACGTCACCCACGATCAGACCGAGGCCATGACGCTCGGCGACCGGGTGGCGGTGCTCCGCCGCGGCGAGCTGCAGCAGGTGGCCAGCCCTCGCGGGCTGTACGAGCAGCCGGTGAACCTCTTCGTGGCCGGTTTCATCGGCTCGCCGCCGATGAACTTCCTGCACGGCACGGTCGAGGGCGACACCCTCAAGCTGCCGATGTTCGACGTTCCGCTCGATGACCGGCTGCGCCGCGCGATCGGAGAGCGCGAGCTCGTCATCGTCGGCGTGCGTCCCGATGCATTCGAGGATGCCGAGACCTCCGACCGTCCGCTCGAGGGTGGTGTGCGCGCCGAGGTCGACGTCGAGATGACCGAGTGGCTCGGCGAGGTGCTGTACGCCTACATCCCATTCGAGGTCGAGGAATCGGTACGCGAGAAGCTCGCCGAGCTCGACCGCGATCTCGACGGAGAGGGGCTCCGCACGGAGCTCGTCGTGGCGCTCGACTCGCTCAGCAACATCCGCGCGGGGGATCCGGCGACACTGTGGTTCTCGCCCGACTCGCTGCACGTGTTCGACCCCGAGACGGGAGAGAACCTCACGCGCGACGAGGAGAGGGCAGCGAAGCTCGAGGACGACGCCCGCGAGCAGCGCAAGCGCGCGCTCCAGCGTGCCCAGGAGCGTGAGGCCCGTCGCACCGGCTCCGGTGCGGGCTCGGGCTCGCAGCAGAGTTCCGCCGCCTGACCCCCTGCGCCCGCGGATGTCCACGACCTAGGGTGGGGGCATGCGGGCGGATGAGGTGACGTGGGGTCCCGACCTGCTGGGTCCCGGCTTCGAGCAGACGACGCTTCCGCTCGGGTCGGATGACGAGGGCGACGTGGTCGCGACACTCGTGCGGGCGATGCCGCATCCGGGGCTCCGCCTCTTCGGCGCGTGGCGCGACATCGACGTGCTGTACGTCCACGGCTGGTCGGACTACTTCTTCCAGACCGACCTCGCGCGGATCTTCACCGATCGTGGCGCGCGGTTCCACGCGCTCGACCTGCGGAAGTACGGGCGCAGCATCCGTCCCGGACAGGCGCGCGGGTACGTCACATCGCTCGATGTCTACGACGACGACATCGAGGCGGCGCTCGCTGCCATGGACACCGAGCGTCTGGGCCGGCGGCTCATGCTCCTCGGGCACAGCACCGGCGGGCTGACGCTCACCCTCTGGGCGGCGCGTCACCCGGGGCGAGCCGCCGCCGTGGTGCTGAACAGTCCGTGGCTGGAGCTGCAGCTCGGCCCCCTCGGGCGGCAGGCGGTCGCGCCGCTCGTCGAGGTGCGGGCGCGCTTCGACCCGCGCGGTGCCCACCCCGCCGTCGATCTCGGGTTCTACACGCGGGCCCAGCGTGAAGTGGGCAGCCTGCCCGATGCGCCCGACGGCTGGCGTCCCGAACGGGGCTTCCCGACGCATCCCGCATGGCTCGCCGCCGTCATCGCCGGGCATGCGCGCGTCGCGGCCGGCGTGGAGGTCGGCGCACCGGCCCTCGTTCTGCTCTCGGCGCGGTCGACGTCGCCGCTGCGCTGGAACGACACGATGACCTCGACCGACTCGGTGCTCGTCGTCGACGACATCGCACGCGCGGCCACCCGCATCGCCGCCACCGTCACGATCGCCCGCATCGAGGGCGCCCTGCACGACGTCTTCCTCTCGGCTGCGCCCGCACGCGCCGAAGCCGCTGACCGACTGGTGTCGTTCGTCAGCGGCCTCGACCGGTGAGCGCTCAGCCCGGGATGGTGCGGGGGAGCGTCAGCGGTAGTTGACGAACTGGAGGTCGACGTCGAGGTCGGCGGCCTTCAGCATCCGCTGCACTTCCTGCAGGTCGTCGCGCGACTTCGACTGCACGCGCAGCTCGTCGCCCTGGATCTGCGACTTGACAGACTTCGGACCTTCGTCGCGGATCATCTTGCTGATCTTCTTGGCATCCTCCGACGAGATGCCCTCCTTCAGCGTCGAGACGATGCGGTACTCGCGGCCGGAAGCGGTGGGCTCGCCCGAGTCGAGGCTCTTGAGCGAGATGCCCCGCTTGATGAGCTTCGTCTGGAAGACGTCGAGCACGGCCTTGGCGCGCTCTTCGGAGTTCGCCTTGATGAGGATCGACTCGCCCGACCACTCGATGGAGGCATCGGTGCCCTTGAAGTCGTAGCGCTGCTCGACCTCCTTGCGGGCCTGGTTCAGCGCATTGTCGGCCTCCTGGCGATCGATCTTGCTGACGATGTCGAACGAGGAATCTGCCATGCCGCTACTCTAGCCGCGCCCGTGGCGTCGCGCCGGGGGACGCTAGGCTCGCGCCATGACGAGTGAGCCCGCTGACCGGTCCCGGCGCCGCCGCGGCCGCGGGTGGGGAATCGCCGCGACGATCCTCGCGGGCATCGGCATCCTCCCGGTTGCTGTCGTGGTCGTCCTCGGGTACACCGTGGATCCGCTCTGGGGATGGATGCTGTTCATCGCACTGCCGATCTCGATCGCGGCCGGAGCCCTCGGCGGCGTGCTCGGCATCATCGGGCTGATCGCGGCGCGCGGTGACCGAGGAGGATACGGGTGGCCCGTGGTCGCGCTGATCCTCGGCTGGGGGCAGGTGCTGCTGGGGACCGGATTCCTGAACGGCTGGTTCATCTGACGCCCAGGGTGTCCGTCACGACTAGCAGATCCGGCGCGGAAAAGCAGGTGTACGAGCCACTTCGCGCATGCCAATAGCATCGTCACGGACCGGCGGTGCTCGCGGCCGGGGCGAGGGGGACGTGTGAACGACGTGCCGGACTTTGTTCCGACCGCGCCGGCCGGCTGGCATCCCGACCCATCGGGACAGCAGCAGCTGAGGTATTGGGACGGCCAGCGATGGACCGACCATGTCTCGCCCTACCCTGTGGCGGAGCAGTCGGCGTCGGATGCCGCGCCGGCGGCGGCCCCCGCTGCCGCGCCCGGTCCCGCGTCCAAGAACCCCGGGCAGAAGGTGATGACGCGCGTGACCTGGATCGTGCTGGCGGCCACCCTCCTCATCGTCGGCGGCGCAGCCGGGTTCGTCGGCTGGACCGTCGTCTCGGCCAACGCCGCCGCGACCTCGGAGGCGCCGGATGTCGTCGACGGCTTCCTCGCCGCCGCCACAGCAGACGAGCCCAGCTGGACGCAGTACGCCTCGCCCGGGTACATCGCGATCTCGGGGTCGGCGACGCCCCTGTTCGGCGATGCGCGTGCCGCGGAGGTGCTCGACCTCTCCATCGAGTACGACCGGCGCGGCATCCTCTATGGAACCAACGGCACCGCCGGCTACGAGTCGCCGAGCGGCGCGGACACCGCCAAAGCACTGGTCGACATGACCTACACCTTCACCGTCGACGGCACGCCGCAGACGGCGACCTCGACCCGCGAGATCTGGCTGACCCGGCCCTACTACTACGGTGACGATGTGCCCTCCGGCGCTCGCCAGGGGGAGACTCCGACGGCCATCGGCCCCTGGCGGGTGACGGGCGCCGCCTCGGCGTCGGCGTACGACGGAGCGGTCGTCGCGACCACGAGCTTCGAGCCCGCCCCTATCGATCAGGCTTGTTACACCTCCGACGTGGTGCTGTCGCAGATTTCCGAGATCGCGCGCACCGAAGGCGTGCTGGCCGCGGTCTGCCTGAGCGGCGGAACCTCGACCTCCTTCGACGACGGCATCGACATCGACGCCCTCGCCGCCGGGTTCCCCGTCGTCGGCCAGGCTGCACCGATGACCGATCTGATGGGCTGGCACAACGACCCCAACACCCCGGCGCCGCTCGAGCAGTACCTCATCTCTTCCGGTGGCACCGACTACGTCTTCGTTCTCGCCTCGACAGGCGTCGGCGGCGAGTTGACGACCGACTCCGAACGCCGCATCATCCTCATCTCTAAGGCGGAGACCCGATGACCGACACGACTGAAGTGCACCCTGCGGCATCACCGCAGCCGAAGCCTCGCAATCGCGCGGCGCGCACGATGCAGATCGTCATCGCCTCCCTCGGCATCGGTGCGCTGCTGATGACCGTCGCCGCGGGCGTCGTGCTGTGGCCGCGGACGCCCGAGACCGGGCCGACGGCCGATGTTCCGGTCGGCTGGGCGCCGTGGGCCGACAACGACCTCGCGACTCCCACCAGCGCCACGTTCGCCGAGATGAACGCCGCGATGCGCGACAAGGATCGTGAGCGGTTCCTCGCTCACGCCACGGGTGACGCGGCGACGCAGCTCGCGCTGTGGTGGGACAACTCCAGCAAGATCGGGTGGGATGTCGCGGCGATCGCGCCGTCGGACTTCGACGTCGACGAGACCGGCACCATCGAGGTGATCCTCGGCGCTCAGTACGCCTTCGCGGCACAGCCGCAGCGAGGCGACGGCGACCGTGACGCCGGCCTCGACCTCATTCAGGGCTTCGCCTACACCGTCACCTTCGAGCCCGGTACCGTCCCCAGCCGGTCGTTCGACCGGTACGAGCAGACGGAACCGCCCGAGCCCGCAACGATCACGTCCATCGTCCCCGCGCGCGAGCCGAACCCGTGGGACGAGGGCGAAATCTACGTCACCAAGCGCGATCACGTCGTCCTGTTCGGGATGAGCGACGAGGCCGAGCTGGTCGATCAGAACGCGGATGCGGCCGAGCGATCGGCCGTCATCGCGCTCGACACGATCCGCGCCCTCGGCGGCGAGCCGACGCAGGACGGCTTCGTATCGGCGATCACCGACGACGATGACCGCTTCCAGCGCTGGCAGTACGGCAAGGGCACGCCGTGGGACATGGATGTCGCCGGTTATGCCCGTCCGACCCTGCGTCCGCAGATCGCGCAGCGCTTCCTCGACCCCGTGATCGCGACGGGATCCGACACATCCGGAACGCTCATCGTGATGGGCCCGGGCAGCGCGTCGGGTCGCGAGCAGGTGTTCGTCCACGAGTTCGCACACGGCCTTCACTACGCAGCGGCGCCCGGGTCGTTCATCGCACCGCCCGTCGCGGTCCACGAGGGATTCGCCCGCTTCGTCGAATGGAAATCGGGGCTCGCCGATCCCGGGTACCTCCGGCCTGAGGTGAAGGCCGCCGTCGCCGCGCAGGGGATGGGTGCCTTCACCGACGAGGCGCTGCGCAGCAAGGACGCGAACCTCGCGTACGACGCCGCGGGCTCGTTCTACGCCTACGCCGATGCCTATGACGGGTCGGCCTGGACGATGGCAGTGGATTCGGTCCTCGGCGGCGGATTCTTCGTCGACAGCACCGAATTCACCGAGGCCGACTGGCAGGCATGGGTCGCATCGCAGTGACCGCGGGAGGGCGTCCGCGCACGCGGCCCGCGGATGCCGTGCGCTTCGTAGGCTGGAACGCGTGCAAGCTCTGACCGAAGACCAAGTCCGCGCTTCGTTCGTGAACGCGACGGTCGACGATCGCCGGATCATGGCGATGCCGATCGACTTCATGCTGCTCGACTGGGACCACCTCGACTTCCTCGCGTGGCGGGATCCGAACTCGCGCGAGCGGGGATACGTCATCACGCAGCGTGAGGGCGCCCCGGTCGGAGTCGTCATGCGCGCGGCGTCGGGAAGCTCACGCGCACGGTCCGCGCTGTGCAACCTCTGTCACACGATGCAGCCCGGAGACCAGGTCACCCTCTTCAGTGCGCGTAAGGCCGGGCCCGCCGGCGATGCCGGCGACACGATCGGCACGTACATCTGCGCCGACCTCGGATGCCACGACAACGTGCGGATCGCTGGCCCGCTCGCGCCCAGCGAGATCCGCGCGAGCGTCGATCGCCGAATCGACGGCACGCGCCACCGCACCGAGGCCTTCGTCGAACGGGTCGTCGGCAACGACTGACGGCCGACCCCCGTGGTTCGGAGCACCCGGCCACAGGGGGTAATATGGGTTCTCGCGCCTCCGGTCGACTGTACAAGCCGGGCGGGTGCGCACTGGCGAGTTACCCAAGCGGCCAAAGGGATCTGACTGTAAATCAGACTGCATTGCATTCGGGGGTTCGAATCCCTCACTCGCCACATCGAGAAGGGCCCCCGCTCAGCGGGGGCCCTTCGTTTTTCGCTGCGGAGCGCGCGATCACGGCGGGATCAGCAGGCCGTCGACACGGTGCTCCGGCACAGGCCGATGCTTACTGTGCTGCCCACGACAGTGCGGTGTTCCTCTTCGCTCTTCTCGAGCGTCTGCAATGCCAGGATGAAACCCATTTGTTCACCTCCCTCATCCTCTCGCCGCCGGAGAACCGGCGGGCACGAGCACCGGGGGGAGGAAGGGCAGGACCGGCTGGTCACTGTTCGAAGCCGGAGGCGACGCGGAGGCGAGCGCGAGCAGCACGCCCGCGGCGCCGGTCGCAAGATCGCACGACGCGCGCAGCATCCCGTCGCCCACGAAACGCGCGCCGACCGGCGCGTCGAGGGCGTGCAGCGTCATTCGCCCGAGGTGATGGTCGCGCGCGCGGACCGTGTCTGCGCTCGCGTGTCCGGTCGCCTCCAGAGAATGAAGGAAGAGGGCCAATCCGGCTCGGCCGGCGGAGAGTCCCGCCTGTACGACGAAGGGCGCCGACGCCGCGCGGATGATGCCGTGCAGCGTGACACGCAGCTCGTCATCGGCAGGCTCATGCGCCAGGTACCGTGCGAGCACGAGGCCGACGCCGGCCGACCCGTGCGCGAGGTAGGGAAGCATGCGCCATCCCTGGTCGACCTGCACCGACCCGTCCGCGTCGCGGCGCAACGTGCGGAGGTCGACGTCGAGCGCCCGGCGGGCGATCTCGAGGAAGCGGCGCTCTCCGGTGAGTTCGAACACCCGGAGAGCCAGAAGAGCCGTCCCGCTCGCGCCGCCCATCAGGCCGCCGTGCCGTCGTGACGGCGCGGGCGACGGCGCTCCCGACGGCGCGGCGGGGCCGAGCAGCCCCCAGCGTGCGCCGAGGACGTCGGTGATCGCGGTCGCCCGCTCGATGTCGCGCCCGGAATCGGGCTCGTCGAGCAGAGCGATGCCGATCCCCGGAAGACCCGTCGCGAGGTCGGAGCCGAGTGACCCGACGGCGTCGTCGTGCAGGTACTCGTCGAGTGCCGTCGCCTCGTCGGCGAAGCCGAGGCGCCGGCAGGCCCAGAGCGCGCCGGCCGCGCCGTCCATCAGCCCGAGGCGTGCCTGCCCGGTGAGCGACCTCGAAATCGAGCGCGACACCCACGATCGCAGTTTCGACGGGAGGGCGACGCCCCCGGCATCCAGCGCGACGGCCACCCCCAGTGCGCCGTGACCGAGAGAGAACGCGGGCTGCCCGAACTGGCGGGGGTCGCCGGGCCACAGCCGGTCGGTCCGCTCGGGCGTCGCGTCGGCCACGAGCTGCTCGGCGACGCGCTCGATCGATACGACGGGTGCAGGATGCCGCGCCGCACAGTTGGCGGGCCGAAGCCGGGCGCTCATCCGCTCGCACCATTCGCGGGGCAGATCGAAGACCGTCGCGGCCTCGGTGACGAGGGCATCCGCCTTGGCCGGCTGCAGCGCCAGCAGGCTCGTCATCGGAAGGAAGACGTAGAGCTCGATGCACGCCAGAGCGTGTGCATCGCGGCGCACGGGGTCCGGCTCGTCCGGGAGGGAGAATCCCGCTGCGCCGAGGACGGCGGGCGCGCGGGAGTCGACGGGAAGGGACATCTCGAGATCGAGGAGGCTCACCGAGCCGTCGGCGTCGACCATGACGTTCGCCGGGTGCAGGTCGCCGTGGGTGACGCCCGCGGCGTGCAGCCGGGTGATCTCCCTCCGCAGCGCGTCGAGCAGCTGCAGCATCCGATCGCGGTACGCGCGGCGCTCGGCTGCGGTCGAGACGGCGGCGGTGAGCGGGCTGGTCGTTGCGACCAGCCGGTCCAGGGGCTGTCCCGGCAGCTGCTCGATGGCGACGAAGCGGTGACCGTGCGCCTCGAAGGCAGCGCGGACCGCCGGGACGCGGACCCTTCCGGCGAGAGCGCGGAGGGTGCGTTCCTCGTCGCGGAGCCGGGCGACGGCATCGCGCCCGTCGGGCGTCCAGCCCGCGAACGGGCGAGCTTCCTTCACGATGACCTCGGCGCCGTCGAGGGCTCCGGTGTAGACACCGCCGGCGTTGGAGTAGTGCAGGGCGCCGGTGATCTCCGGGAAGCCGGGCGGCGGCTCGTGTCCGAGCGCGTCGAGTTGCCGCTGAAGGAAAGGCGGCAGTTCGACCCAAGGTGGGATGTGGAACCCCGCGGTCCGCCGGTCGGGTACCCACTCTCCCGTCCGCAGATCCTGTATGGCGGGCAGGGCTTCGCCGCCGACGAGGACTTCGCGATCGGTGAACGCGCCGTACCGCACGAACAGGGGGCCCGTGTTCCAGCGAAGGTCCGAAAGGACGTACGGGCCGGGCTGGCCGCCGAGCGCGTCGTCGAGCGAGACGAGGCAGTGCTCGAGGCTGCGCTCGGATGGCGGATAGAGCGTGATGAACTTGCCCGCGCCTGAGCGGTCGGCATCCTTGGCGAGCACGGCGCCGAGCGCGTGCGCGTTCTGCAGGTGCTTGAAAGCGATGCCGTGGCGGTGGCAGTACCTCGAGGCGGTGTCCAGCACGGTCGCTGCGGCATCGGGAAGTGCGGTGATGTGCACCTTCCATCCCTGTTCGGGCAGACGATGCGCGGGCGGCAGCCACACCGACCACGGGCCCCGTCGGCTGTGCCGCCAGCCCTGCCACGCGAGGGTCGTCGCCGGTACGTACGCAGCGGTACGCCCCTCGGCTTCGGCGCTGGCGTCACCCGTGCCGGGCGCGTCGTAGAACACCCGACCTCGTGTCGCGAAGCGCCCGAAAATCGGTTCCATCTGCTTCCCCCATGGCCCGGAACGACGGGCCCAGGGTCATCATCCGTCCGCTCGAGCGGCGTCGCCTGCGTCGCTCCCGGCACAAAGGCGCCCTGAGCTACCGGTGGTGCCGCGTTGCAGTGGTGCAGGGGCACCGAGGCGGTCCGCAAACAAGTCGTGAAAATTCATCCGAATGGATGAAGGAGTCGCGTTTGTCCAGAATGCGCGCCGCAAGGAGGTGGTATGGACTAAAGGCCTGAAACCGTTCGAAAACCCGGGCACCCCCTAGGCGCGCCCGGGTGCAGGTGTTTGACTGGGGCCACCCGGGAGAGGCACGGAGGCTATGAATGACGAAGTGGAGACGCAGCCAGAGTCAATTGATGAGGACCTCGACGCCGAAGACGAAGTACGGGTCCTCCTCATCAATCGACGGGATGTCGTCCGACGAGGCTTGAGAGCGGTCATCGAGGATTCGGACGACGTCGTCGTGGTGGGCGACGCGGCTCGACTCGACGACACGGGACGAATGATCGACCGGACCGAGCTGGATGTCGCCATCCTCGATGCGACGGAACCCACCGCGCGCATCGTCGACACGGTCGACACGATCCGTCGTGTGCAGGCGAACGTTCCCGTGCTCGTGCACGGACGCACCGACGCCGAGGAAGCCAAGCGCATCGCGTGGGCGGCTGGAGCCGACGGATATCTTCTCGATGACGCCCGCGGGAAGGACGTCCTGCAGCTGGTGCGGCGGATCGCGCGCGGCGACGGTTCCCATGGGCTGCAGGCGGTGCCCACCGCGGTCGTTCCCGCCGACGAACCGGGAGTGTCCGACCTCACCCTGCGCGAGCGGCAGGTCCTCCGTCTCATCGCCGCCGGAATGACGAACCGGCAGATCGGCCTCCGGCTCGGCTTGGCGGAGAAGACCATCAAGAATTACGTCTCGGGACTGCTCGCCAAGTTGCATCTGGAAAGTCGTACGCAAGCCGCCGTGTATCGCGTCACTCACGACGAAAGCACGCACAGCGGCCCTTTATGAGCGAGATAGTTCTTTCGATTTCTGGAGATCGAAGGGACGAATGGCACTGCCGATCTCGCTCCGTCGTGGTCGAGGGTGACCGTACGCATCCCCGTGAAAGGGAGCGTCTGCACCCCCGCCCCGGAGAGAGGACGACGCCATGACTGGCATGAGACATGAAGCCGCGCATCACTCGTCGAAGGAAAAGCAGGTCGCGCCGTGACGGTGCGCTCAGTCATCGCGCCTGGCGGTGATCGAGTCGGCGCGAGCAGCCGTGGCATCATCGCCGCACTGGGAGCTCTCGTCGTCGCGGCGCTCGTTCTGTTCCCGCTCGGTCCCGCCGCACATGCGCGCATCGATGATGCGACGCCCATCGGTGATGGTCAGATCGGTCCCAACACCGAGATCCAGATCACGAGCCTCGGCCCGGGTGCGACGCTTCCCGGTCTCCAACCCCCGTCGCCCATCACCCAAGACCCGCAGGCGCCGTACCCGGCGAGCAACCCGGAGGGATACGCATCGGTCTCGACGTTCGCCGGCACGATCGTCGCGGCGAGCGTCTCGGACCCGTCGCTCACCGCTGAGATGTACTGCATCAATCTGCGCGTCTCGACCTACGTGGGGATCGGATACGAGTCCGGCAGCTGGGAGGAGTCGAACGTGCCCAACATCGGGTACGTGACCTACATCCTCAACAACTTCTACCCCACCGTTCCGGAGCCGGCGGGTCTGTCGGCGAACCAGCAGGCTGCCGCCGTGCAGTCCGCGATCTGGTACTTCACCGATGGCTATGTGCTCAACACCGCGGCCAGTTCCACGGTGCGCGAGGCCACGGCGGCGATCGTCGCGGCAGCTCAGGCCGCCGGTCCCGTCGTGGAGCCGCCCGCGCCTGAAGTGAGCATCACGCCGGAGTCCGACACGGTCGGAGCGACATCGAGTGCCGGGCCCTACACGGTCACCGCCGAGGGAGCGACCGACGTCACCGTCTCCGTTCCCGGCGGGTACGCCATGTTCACGGATGAGGCGGGCATGGAGCCCCTGGCAAACCCCGCGACCGTCCCATCGGGCACCGACATCTGGGTGAGAGTCCCCGACGGATCACCGGGAGACGCGGTGATCAACGCGCGCGCGACGGTGACCGTTCAGCGCGGCCAGGTCTACCTATATGACGGCAACACCCCGGATCTCGCCGACGCGCAGCGGCTCATCCTCGCGGATACCGCCGAACTCGACGCGGTCGACTCTGCGGTGGCGGAGTTCCTCGCTGTGGGCTCGCTGACGGTCAGCAAGGCGTTCGCCGGTGAAGCGCTCGGGTTGCAGGGCGATATCCAGCTGACGATCGACTGCGGCGAGGGCTACGCCTATACCGCCGACATCCCGGCCGGTACCGCGTCGACGCAGACCTTCACGTACTCGGACATACCGGTGGGCACGACCTGCACCGTGACCGAACCGGTCACGGGCGCGAACACGGTCGTCGACGTCTCGACGGATGCCGGCCAGGACGCGGAGATCACGTCAGAGGGCGCGGCCGTCACCGTCACCAACACGGTGACCTATCGGCCGGGAGCGCTGCGAGTCGTCAAGAACATCGACGGCGACGCGGCGGGTCAGCAGGGCGCCATCTCGCTGCGCATCGTGTGCGGCGACGTGCTCGACGAGACCTTCGAGATTCCCGCGGGGAGCGCGGCCGGTGATTACGAACAGGTCTACTCCGACCTGGCTGCCGGCACGGAGTGCACGGTGACGGAGACGGAGACCGGTGAGACGACGCAGGTGCAGGTCGCGACCGGCGATCCTGTCACCGTCGAGATCCAGCCCGGCGCGACGGTCGACGCCTCCCTGGCGAACGCCGTGACCTACCGGCCCGGTTCGCTGCGCGTGGTGAAGTCCATCGACGGAGTGGCGGCCGGGCAGCAGGGAGCGATCGAGCTCGGCATCGTGTGCGCAGACGTCCTCGACGAGACGTTCGAGATCCCCGCGGGTGCTGCCGCGGGGGAGTACGAACAGCTCTTCACCGACATCCCCGCGGGTACCGAGTGCACCGTCACGGAGCTCGAATCGGGCGCAACCGCGCAGGTCGACGTCACGACCGGCGACCCGGTCACGGTGGCGATCGAGCCGGGCGCGACGGTCGATGCCGCCCTGGCCAACGACGTCGTGTATCTGTCCGGTTCGTTGCGGGTTGTGAAGACGATCACGGGTGGCGGCGCCGGCTTGCAGGCGGACATCGAACTCACCGTCCGTTGTGATGACGGGGCCGTGCTCGATGAGACGTTCACGATCCCCGCGAGGAGTGCAGCGGGCGACTACGAGCAGGTGTACACCGACCTGCCCGCCGGTTCGGACTGCGTCGTCACGGAGACGAAGGCGGGAACGACCGCACTGGTCCAGGTGGCCACCGCCGACCCGGTCACGGTGGAGATCCAACCGGGCGACACCGTCGACGCCGCCCTCGTGAACGACGTCCGCGGCGGCGAGCCGGTGGTCCCGGGCCACAGCGCCCTGCCCGCCACCGGTGGCAGCGAACCGCACCTGGCCCTCATGCTCGGACTGGGCAGCATGATGGTCGGTCTGCTCCTGCTCGTGGGAGGCTTGCGGGTCCACCGTCAGCGCGCGGTCCGCTGAGCCTGACACGCACCGTCCCCCTCTCGCTGGTCAGCGGGAGGGGGACGGTCGTGCGGTCGGTCGTGCGGTGAAAACCCGTGTCGAAGTTTCACCCGGATGGATGAAGTAATCTCACACCCGGTTGCGCGCGCCCCACAGCGCGAGCTGGGTGCGGTCGGCGAGATCGAGCTTCTTGAGTGCGGAGTGCAGCTGCGATCGCACGGTGTGAACCGACACCTGCAGCGTCTCGGCGATGCCCTCGTTGCTCGTGACTCCGCCGGCGAGCACGGAGATCACGCGGCGCTCGGCCGAGGTCAGCAGAGCGCTTGCTTCGGGGTCTTCGGGAGCGCCGCCGCGGCGCACGAACTCTCGGATCAGCGGCGCCGTCACTCGCGACGACACGAGTGCTTCGCCCCGCGCTGCGGCGTAGATCGCGCCGACGAGCTGGTCCGAGTCGTGGCTTTTCAGCAGGTATCCGACGGCGCCCGAATCAAGTGCCTCACTGACGTAGCCATCGACGGCGAAGCTCGTCATGACGATGACGGCGATGGGGGAGCGGCCGTCGTCGGGACGAGCGAGCATGCGGGTGGCGGACAATCCCGACATCTGGGGCATCTGGATATCCATGAGCACGACGTCGGCGCGTTCGGCGCGTGCGACATGAACGGCGTCGACGCCGTTCGAGACCTCGCCGACGACCTGGATGCCGGGGGCGCCTTCGAGCTGAAGCCGCAGCCCCCGCCGCACGGCGCGATTGTCGTCGGCGATCAGAACGCGGATGCGCTCGGCCCCACGGTTCATACCGTTCTCCTTGTCAGGCGATCGGGTCGATCGGGATCGCGATCCGCACATCCCATCCGCCGGTCGGCGTCGGCCCTGCGAACAGTGTGCCGCGCAACAGCTCGACGCGCTCGCGCATCCCGCGCAGGCCCCAGCCGAGATCGAGGCCCGGAACGGGCATCGAATCAGTGCCGGGTGCTTGGTTGACGACGCGGGCATGGAGCTCCTCCTCGGTCACGGTCACCGAGATGGTGACCGGCGCTCCGGGGGCGTGTTTCGCCGCGTTCGTCAGTGCCTCCTGGAGAACGCGGTAGGCGGTGGTCGAGACGACGGCGGGCAGATCGGACACGGCCCCGTTTAGGTCGAATGAGACCGGCATGCCGCGTTGCGACCAGAACTCCACGAGCTCGCCGGCGCGACGCAGGTCGCGGGTCGTCTCGGCGGGACCAGCTGCGTCGGCGGCGTGCAGGTCGCTCAGCGCACCCGCCAGGCTCGCGGCGGCGAATCGGCCCTCGTTGCGCACCTCGCCGACCAGGCGGATGGCTTCGTCGGGGCGTGCCGGTGCGAGGGAGATAGCGGCGTCGGCCAGCGTCACGAGCCCGGCGAGGTGCTGGCCCGCGACATCGTGCAGCTCTTGCGCGATGCGGGCGCGCTCGCGTTCGCGCGCGTCGTTGACCCGCGCGTCGTGCTCCTGGCGCGCGAGCTCGGCCTGCTCGCGAGCCAGGGTCACCTGACGCACCTGGGCGCCCCACCAGATCCCCAGGGCGGTCGCACCGAGGGCCGGCGCGGTGAAGCGGAAGAACTCGTTCGCCATGAAGCTCAGGGCGGTACCGACATCACCCGAGTAGAAGACGGCCCAGGTGAAGAGCCCGCCCATTCCGGCGACCACGACGCCGAGCAAGCACACGACGGCCGAGCCGGCCGAGACCCGGCGGGCAAGAAGGAACTGCGCGAGTGCCACGACGAGATACATGCCGATGAGCCAGTTCGGTATGTCGAAGGCGCCGAGGAGGAGGAGGTAGACGGCCACGGTTGCGAAGACCGCGATGCGGGGCCACCGATCGCTCAGGAGGACAGCCGAGGCTTGGGCCACGCATGCCAGGGCGAGGATGACGCACAGCAGCGATATCGATATGTCGAAGGGCCAATCGACGGGGCCAGCCATCATTGCGGTGATCGGCGTTGCGAGCACCTGAACGGTCGTGCTCACCGAGACGATCGCGACCAGGATCAGCGCCGCGCGACGCGTGCGGAAGAAGGTGCGCGTCGCGGATGCGTCGAACTCAAGGCCAGGCTCTCGGGGTGGGTTCACCACAGAATCCTCTCAGCCCCGCACGGAACGTTCGCGCGTGCCAGGATGTGAGGTGTCAGCGCGGAAGGAAACCCTGTCGATGAGCAAACCCATCACATCTCCGGAATCGAACAAGCTGCTGCGAGCCGCGATCTGGGTCGCTATCGGCGCGCTCATCGCGGCGGCGATCGTCTGCGTCGTCTGGGTGCTGATCGGGTCGGGCACCGGGATCGTCGCCCGCGCGTTCATGACAGTCCTGCTGCTCGCCGGCTTCGCAGGCATCGCGATCCTCGAGTCGCACCTCGCGGGTCGTCGCCCGGCGTGGTTCGCTCTGACGAGTATGGGCACGTGGGTCGGGGCGCTGCTCGTGGGCGCCGTCATGATCTGGCTTCCATCCCCGACCGAGAGCTTCGGCTGGGGGTACGAGCGGTTCATGCGTTTCCTGCTGGTGTTGCTCATCCTGCAGCTGGCGCTGCTGCACCTGCGACTCTTCACCAAGGCCTACCTGCGCAACCCCACGACCTTCCTGTCGATCGTCACCTATGTGACGATCGCCTTCCTCGGCATCGTGGCCGTCATGCTCATCGTGCCGTTGGTCGGAGGGGAGTGGTTCGACTTCCTGCCGATCTACTGGCGGGTCGTGGTCGCACTGACGATCCTCGCCGCCGTGGGCACGGCCCTCGTGCCCCTCGTGAACGCGCTACTGATGCCTCGCGCTCCTCAGCCGGCTGCCCCGGCATGGCCGACCTACGCCGATGGCCGGACGCCTCTCCCCGTCCTCGCCGACGGATCGCCCGACTGGCAGGCGTACTACACGGGGCGCCCCACCTACCCGCAGGGTTACGCTCCCGCGCAGCCGGCGCCGCAGGCCCCCGCGCCGACGCAGCAGTCCGCCCCCGCACCGCAGGTGGCCCCGCCGCAGCAGGCGGCCCACGCCGAGCCCGGGTACGGGGACTATCCGCCGCCTCCGCCGCTGCCCGACCAGCCCATCGCCCCGCGCTGAGGCCTTCCGCGGCCGCACGTCAGGTGATGGGCAGGGCTGCCGTCACCACCCATTCTCGCCCCTCACGCCGGGAGTCGAAAGCTCCACCGAGGAGGGCCGCCCTAGCTGATCCGAGCCCTGCAGACAGCTGAAACCGGTGCATTGCGACTGCCTACCGAGTCGGAGAAGCTGTCGGCGCGCGAGGCAGAGATCGTGCGATATCTGGCAGCGGGCCAGTCCAACGGCGAGATCGCCCGTTCGATGCACGTATCCGAAGGAACGGTCAAAGCCCACTTGAGCAACATCATGCTGAAGTGGAACGCCCGCGACCGGGTGCAGGTTCTCATCACGGCGGCGCGCTTCGGACTCGTCAGCTTCCGGTAGAGCGACTTCCTGCCGACGCGCTGATGTCCGTGTCGTCACTAGCTTCGCTGTCACGTATGCCGGCGGTTCGGAGCGAGGTGCGCCGGTGATCGTGGATCTGCCCCACGCATGGATCGTCGCTGCTGCCCTGACGACACTTCGCCTGCCCCGGTTCGGGGTGCCGTCGCAGACAGCGGCCGGCGCCGTCATCCTCATTGGGCTCGACCTCGCTAACTGGGCGGGATTGATCTGGGGGGAGCTCCGCCCGCGCGCTCCGAGAGCTGCTGACCGGTCATCTCGCTCAGGGCGGTGCGGTGGTGTGAGCCACGCATGATGAGGAGGCGTTGCAGGCGATCGAACCCCGAGTCCTCGACCTGGGCGATCCGGCTTCGAGGCTGGCCTCCGGCACGACCGCGTAGCGTGGAGGCATGGTGGATGCCCGAGAGCTCGAAGACCTGGCCGTCGACATCGCCCGCGAGGCGGGTGCGCTCGCGCGCCGACGCCGCGGCGAGGGAGTCGCGATCGCCGCGACGAAGTCGGCGCTCGCCGACATCGTCACCGAAGCAGACCGCGAGGTCGAGCTCCTCATCCGCGATCGCATCGCACATGCGCGCCCCGATGACGGTTTCCTCGGCGAGGAGTCCGGCGCCGAGCGCGGCGCCAGCGGGCTGACCTGGGTCGTGGACCCTATCGACGGAACGGTCAACTACGCCTACGGCATCCCGCATTACGCCGTGAGCATCGCGGTCGTCGACGGTGAACCCGATCCTCAGCGATGGGAGGCGGTCGTGGCGGCGGTCTTCTCGCCGGCTGTCGACGAGATGTTCCGGGCGACCGCGGGCGGGGGAGCGTGGCTCGGGGATGCGCGCCTGGCGGTGTCCGAGCCGACGGATGCCGGTGCCCTCCTGGCGACGGGTTTCGGCTACGACCCGGCGACGCACGCGGGCGACCTCGCGCGACTCGGGCGGATCATGCCGGTCGCTCGCGACATCCGCCGAGCCGGCGCCGCATCGCTCGATCTCGCTTACGTCGCGGCGGGGCGTCTCGACGGCTACGTCGAGCGTGGGCTGCAGCCGTGGGACCACGCCGCCGGGGCGCTTCTCGTCGCCGAGGCGGGCGGCGTCGTCACCGGTATGCCCGGCGAGCGGCCCGGCCGTACCATGACGATCGCCGCGTCGTCGTCGCTCCACAGTCGGCTGACCGAACGGGTTTTCCACGAAAGCTGACGCGTGGATCGCGTTCCCAGCTGTAAGACGTTAGTGTTTACCCGTTCGTTATCTTCGGAACCCGAGCCGAGGGATCGAACGCAACCCGGACTGTTCCGCTGCGCACGAGCGCGCGCTGTTTTCGAGAGCCTGCGATTTGACTTCTGAGACCACTCCCACTGAGGCCGCGTCCTCGCGACCCTCGGCAGGGGAAGCCTCGGCGGGACTCACGCGGGCTGCCGGTCTCACCCGGGCACAGTGGCGGCGGCTGGCAGCTGAAGCTGAGCTCGCCGCGAAGGTCGCCGCCGTTCCGGCCGATGACGTCGCAACGATCGACGAGGCACCGCAGACGCCGGACGTCGAAGCCGTCGATTCGCAGGCCGCCGCGACCAGCGAGACCGTAGCCGACGAGATGGTCCTCACCGTCGTGGACGGCGACGCTTACGCGGGACCGGATTTCGTCGCGCCATCCCGCCGTCGTCGCACCCGCCCGGCCGCCGAGCATGCCGCCGCGCAGGGCGAGTCGTTCGGCCCGGCCGCGGTCGACTCCGCGACGACCGAGACGCCGGATGCCGATGACGCGCGCTCGCACAGCGACGCGCACGCGAGCGATGAGACGCGCAAGCCGTCCGACGCGCACGACGTCGACGAGTTCGAGTTCGCCGCGCGGCTGTTCTCCTTCACAGCGCAGACCCCGGTGCAGGTGGGCGAGGAGTCCATCGCCGAGCACCAGCAGCGCACCCGCGAGGTCACGGTCGCGCGTCCGGGTCGCCTGCGTCGCGTGGGCAAGCGAGTTGCTGCCGCATCCGTCTCGATGAGCGCCGTCGCCGCCGTCGGTCTCCTGGCCGTCGGCCTGACGAGCCCTGCCGCCGCCGTCTTCGCCTCGGGCGACACGGGTCGCGACATCACGGCCGAGGCGCCCCGGACATCCGCGTCGATCGAGCCCGAAGAGATCCAGGCGTACGTCTCGTCTCCGAACACGGGCGTCACCTTCGATCGCAGCGACACCTTCGATGTGACGTCCGTCTCGGAGATCGCGGCCGACTCGGGTGTGACCAACTTCGCCGGTACGTGGGTCAACGACCCCAACGCCGCGATCCAGTGGCCGTTCCCGGTCGGGGTTCCGATCTCGGCGCAGTTCGGCTCGGTCTCGTACCTGTCCGAGTTCTCCCGCCCGCATCGCGGTGTCGACCTGACGCCGGGGGCCGGGGCTGAGATCCACGCCGTCGCGGGCGGAACCGTGCGCATCGCGACCGAGGCAGGCGGCGACTACGGCGTGACCGTCGTCATCGACCACAACATCGACGGTGAGCTCGTCTCGACGCGCTACGGCCACATGCAGTACGGCTCGCTGCGGGTGAAGGTCGGAGACACGATCGAGCCCGGCGAGATCATCGGACAGGTCGGCAGCACCGGCAAGTCGACCGGCGCGCACCTGCACCTCGAGGTGCTCCTCGGCGGGACGACGCAGATCGACCCGATCGCCTGGCTCGAAGAGCACACGAAGCGCTGACCTGATTCGAAGTGAGGCCGCCGAGATGGTATCCTCTTCTAGTTGCCCGCTTGCGGGTAGCACGCCCCGATAGCTCAGTGGCAGAGCACTTCCATGGTAAGGAAGGGGTCGTCAGTTCAATCCTGACTCGGGGCTCGCAGCATCCTCGGATGCGATGCGGCAGGGTAGCTCAGTTGGTGAGAGCGCACGACTCATAATCGTGAGGTCGCGGGTTCAAGCCCCGCTCCTGCTACAGATGAAAACCCCCGGACGCACCGGGGGTTTTGTCGTATTCGGCAACGGCAACCGCGCGCGAAAGTCCGCGGGAACGAGAAGGCGCCCGGGACCCCTCCAGAGTCCCGGGCGCAGGTCGGACGCGAGACGAGGACCTAACTCGCGGCCGAGGGATCGAGCAGGCCCGCCCTGCTCCCCATCAGCGCTGGATCGCACCCGACGTCACGATCATGCCTCGCGTGGCAGGATGCTGGGGCGCGCCGACCATCCGTCCACCTCGAGGGAAAATGGCCGGTGAAGCAGTGAAATCGGGGCGCAACGGTGCCATTTGCGAGCTACGTATGGGCTGAATTTCCGCGCAGGATTTCATCCGATCGGATGACGTGGCGCCGCGCGTCCCGCAGAAACCAGAACGCCCCGTCATCGGAGGATGCGGGGCGTTCCACGATCCGGGGGGAAGATCGTCGACGTCATCGACGCTAGGGCCTCCCCGCCGGTCCGTCGAGTCGGCCTTTCGGGGGACACGTCGTCTGCCGGTGACGCGTCAGCGCCGGTGGAACGGGCAGCCGCCGCCGGTGCCCGTCGCCCGCACGCGCCCGCCCGACGCCGGCTTGGTGGGCAACCGGCGCATGTTCACGTCGAGACCCGAGTCGAGGATAGTGACATCCGGGTGGCTCATCGCCGTGATCGCCGTCGCGAGTCCGGCGATCGCGAGCTTCTCGCCAGGGCAGCGGTGGCCCGTCGCGACATCGGCACCGCCGTGGGGGATGAATGCGGGGAGAGCCTCGTAGTCGTCGACGCCGACGAAACGCTCGGGCGCGAACGAGTCGGCACGCTCCCACGAGTTCTCATCGAGGTTGGTGCCGAGGATGTCGAGGACGACGCGGCCACCCGCCGCGACGCTCTGGCCGTCGAGTTCGATATCGGCGACCGCACGCGCGGGGAGCATGGGGACGAACGGGGCCGTGCGCCGGATCTCCTGCGCGAACGCCACGGCGAGAGGCCCGCCGTCGAGCGTCTCACGCTCGGCCGCCTCCGCGGCGATGCGATCGCGCCACTCCGGACGGTCGTGGAGCTCCTTCGCGGCGAACGCCACGAAGCGCGCGACGGCGATCATCGGACGCATGCTGTTCTGCAGTTCGATGCCGGCCAGGCGGGCGGACAGCAGGACACCGGCGCGGTCCCGGTGCCAGGCCCATGCATGCAGGGCCGTTCCGGGCTCGGGCTCGAGGTCGCCGTCGCGCACCGCCTCGATGAGGTGCTGGGTGTGCCGGTCGGACCAGCGGCGATTGATCCAGGCGAGGAGGTACTCGGGGGAGTAGGGGACGCCGAAGCCGTCGACGATCTGGGCGAGACGAGCCGCCCACCGCGTCTTCGCCGCGGGCGTTCCCGGGAGTCCTGCCCACCGCATGACGGCGCGGCCGAAGGCGCCCACCGCCGCGTCGTAGGCGGAACGCTCCCCGCCGGCGAACCAGTCGTCGAGCTCGCCCTGCCATTCGGCAGCCAGAAGCGGACGCAGACGCTCGACCTGCTCGTCCTCGTAGGCGACGTCGAGGAAGGTCGCCTTGCGGTGCCGGTGGTCCTCGCCGTCGAGGCTGTGAACCGAACCATGCCCGAACAGGGTCTCTTGCACGATTCCGGGCATCGCCCCGTGGCGCCGGACCCGCTCCTCGTCGTAGAACACCTCGACGCCCTCCGCGCCGCGGACGAAGACGGTCGGGTCGCCGAGCAGGCCCATCGGAGCCGAGCGGGCGCCAGCCCGTACGCGACTCCAGATGCGGTCGCCGAATCGGTACCCACGCAGCAGGAGCTGAGGGGAGTCGTCGGTCAGCGTGCGTGCAGCGGCGGCGATCGAAGACATCATGTCTCCACGCTCACACGTCGGGTCCGATGAGCCGAGGGGGAGGCGGATCGGACCGCCGTGTGCTAGCCCGCGGCTCCGGATTCGAGGCGCCGCGCGGCCCGCCGCAACACGGCCGACTCGATCAGCAGCACGCCGCCCACCGCCGCCGCGCCGAGCACCACCAGGAGGAGCGCCGGCAGCGCGTCGGGCCCGGGGGCCTGGACGGCGCCGCCCTCCTGCCAGGGCCACAGCGCCCGGAGCGAGCCGATCATGAGGCCGGTCATCGTCGCGAGCATGATGCGCCGACGGTGGACGAGCAGCCACTGCAGCACCGAGACGAACAGGCCGAGACCGATCATGGCGCCGAGGATGAAGACGCCCAGGTAGAGGAAATCGCGCTCGTTGACGGCGGCCAGCGTCGGCGCGTACATCCCGACGGCCAGCAGGAGGAACGACCCCGAGACGCCGGGCAGCACCAGAGCGCACACGGCGAACGCCGCCGCGAGTGCGACGACCGGGAGAGGAGGGTCGAGGGGGTCGACCTGGGGGAGGCTCGTGAGGGCAAAGCCGGCGACCGCGCCGACGAGGGCGACGGCGTACTCGCGCATCCGCCACCGGCCGCCGACCATGCGGATCGGCACGACGAGCGACGCGAGGATGAGCCCGGCGAACAAGGCGCGTGAGGCGACGGGCTCGGCCTCGATGATCGGGGCGAGGACGGCGGACGCGACGAGGACGGCGGTGATCATGCCGATGCCGACCGGCAGCACGACGGACCAGCGCACGGCGGCCAACTCGGCACGAGCGCGCGTCAGCCCGCGGCCTCGCACGCCGTCCGCGACACCACGGGCGACCCCGCGGGCGAGGTGGCCGGCCGACTCGATGAGCGTCTCGTAGACGCCGATGATGAGCGCGACGGTGCCGCCGCTGACTCCGGGAATGATCTCGACGGTTCCGATGAGAGCGCCGCGTCCGGCATCCAGCAGCATTCGGGCGACGGGCATGGGGGACCTCCGGGAAGAGCGGGGACGGAGCGTGCCAGCCTACCGACGGCACCTGAGCGATCGAGGGGTGCGCGCGTTACCGCGCACTCCGGCCCGGTGCAAGTGGCTCGACGGATTCGCCGCCCCGCCGCATCGTGGAGGCATGTCCAACGCATTCAACGACGACCTCGCCCGCCCCGCCGCAGCCGAGGATGCCGGCATCCAGCCGCTGCGCGACGGCGATGCGACCAGCGTGGCCGACCCCGACCTCGACCCGGCCCAGCGCGAGTGGGACCGCACCGACGCGATCGACGAGGCGCTCGACTCCGGCGTCGACCCCGCCGAACTCGATGTCGCGACGGCGACGAGCGACGACCCGGCGCACATCCCGTCGGACGAAGACGAGATCCCCGCAGAGGACCTGCCCACGGGATACGCCCAGCCGGAGACCCAGGGAGACGACCCGGTCATCGCCGAACTCGGCGAGGACGGCGAGGGCGACATCAACGACGAGGGCATGTGACCCCGGGGATCGAGTCGTACGCGCCGATCGGCGACGGCCGCACCGTCGCGCTGATCGGTCTCGACGGCAGCGTGGATTGGCTGCCGCTCCCCGATCTGACCTCGACGCCCGTCTTCGCGCGCCTGCTCGATCGCGAGACGGGCGGATATCTCGAGCTCGCGCCCACGGAGGATTTCGAGACCACCCGTCGGTACGTGCCCGACACCAATGTTCTCGAGACGACGTTCACAACGGCTCGCGGGTCCGTGAGAGTCACCGACGCCATGGTGTCGGGAGTCGCCGGGCGGATGCCGTGGGCGGAGCTGGCTCGTCGCATCGACGGGCTCGAGGGCACCGTGCCGATGGCCTGGCGCATCCATCCCGGTACTTCGCTGCGTACGGCGTCGCCCTGGATCGAGCGCACTCAGCACGGCGACGTCATCCGCAGCGGCAAGACCGCTCTCGTCGTCGTGGGGTTCGAGCACGGGCCCGAGGCTCCCGATCCCGACGGCACGAGCGGCCCCCGCCTGACCGGCTCGTTCACCGCCTCGAAGGGTTCGCGTCACCTCATCGCGCTCGCCGCGACGCACGACGAGCCCCTGCACCTTCCCGACCCCCGTAACGTCGACGTCGGCATCGACCGGACGATCGACAACTGGCGGCACTGGTCCGAGGTCTTCTCGTACGAAGGCCCCTGGGAGGAACGCATCCAGCGCAGCGCGCTCGCCCTCAAGCTGCTCATCTTCAGTCCCACCGGCGCGATCGCCGCTGCCGCCACCACGTCGCTGCCCGAGAATCCCGAGGGCGGCAAGAACTGGGATTACCGCTACGCCTGGGTGCGCGACCTCGCCTACACCGCTCACGCGCTCGTGCGCTTCGGTCTCCGCGAGGAGACGCACGCGGCACTGTCATGGATGCTGCGCACCATCCGCGAGCACGGGCCCGAGCTGCACGTCATGTACACCTTAGGCGGCGAACTCGTGCCCGATGCTCAGGACTACCCCGTGCCCGGCTGGGGAGGCGTCGGTCCGGTCGTCACGGGCAATCCAGCGCGCGAGCAGCTTCAGCTCGGCGTCTACGGCGACCTCATGGCGATCTGCCGGACGTACGTCGATGCGGGGAACGTCCTGGACATCGGTACGGGGCGGATGCTGGCGGGCGTCGCCGACCGCACCTGCGACCTGTGGCGCAATCCCGACTCGGGAATGTGGGAGCTGCCGGAGGAACGGCACTACACCTCCTCGAAGATGGGATGCTGGAAAGCCCTCGACGACGCCGTCGCGCTCGCCGAGAGCGGCGCGATCCCCGGGAGCGCCGAGCGGTGGAAGGCCGAGCGCGAGCGCATCCGGCTCTGGATCGACGAGAACTGCTGGTCCGAGGCGAAGTCGGCCTACGCCTTCTACGCGGGTTCGGACGAGCTCGACGCCTCCGTGCTGCTGCACGCGCCCACCGGCTTCGACCGCGGCGAGCGGATGTCGACGACGATCGACGCCCTCACCGACGAACTGGGCGCCGGCCCGCTGCTGTACCGCTACAGCGGGGTGTCGGCGGAGGAGAAGACGTTCGTCGCCTGCGCGTTCTGGCGCGCCGAGGCGCTGGCGTGCGTCGGCAGGCATGACGAGGCGCTCGACCTCGTCGACCAGCTCGTCGCCCTCGCGAATGACGTCGGCATCTACGCCGAGATGATCGACGCTGACGACGGCACCGCCTGGGGCAACACCCCGCAGGCCCTCAGCCACCTCGCGTTCATCGCGACGGTCCTCACCATCCGCGACGTCGTCCCCGAGGAGGCCCTCCGTGGCAGATGAGATCGGAGTGTTCCGCGACACTCGTGCCGTGCTCGTCGAGAGCATCTGGTGGGACGACCGCACCGACGAGGTCGTGTGGGTCGACATCACCGCAGGGCTGCTGCATCGCGGCCCGCTCGACGGGGCGGTCGACGGCAGCGACGACCGGGTCGTCGAGTTGCCCCCGCCGCTATCGGCGGTGCAGCCGGCCGCCGGAGGCGGCTACATCGCGGCACTGAAGGACCGCGTCGTCCTTCTCGACGCGGACGGCCGTATCGAGCGCGACCTCGCCTCGCTGCGTCACCGCCACGACGGCATGCGGCTGAACGAGGGCAAGGTCGACCCGTTCGGCCGCTTCATCGTCGGCGCCATGGAGCTCACGACTGACGACCCCGATGCGGCGGTATGGTCGGTCGACCCGGACGGCGACGTGCGGGTGCTCGGCGGCGGCTACGGAATCGCGAACGGTATGGAGTGGTCCGACGACGGGCGCACGATGTACATCACCGACACCGCGACCTCGACCGTCTACCGCGCGTCCTACGGTCCCGCCGGCGAGCTCGGAGAGCTCGAGCCCTACCTTGTCGGCCGGTCGAGTGACGGGCTGGTAATGGCGACCGACGGCTCGTTCTTCAACGGGCTCTATGGCGAGGGCATGGTGGCGCGCTGGAGCGCCGACGGAGACCTCGTCGAGGAGAGCACGATGCCCGTGCCCAACATCACCTCCGTCGCGTTCGCCGGGCCCGACCTCGACGTCCTCCTCGTCGGATCGGCGCGCGAGAACCTCACCGAGGAGCAGCTGCAGCGGCATCCTCTCTCGGGCGGCATCCTCCGCCTCGAACCCGGCGCGACCGGCCGCCCCATCCACACGTTCGGGTCTCCGTCGATCGCCTGATCGACGGACCCGAGTGACGACCACCCCCAGGAAGACCGATGGAAGGAGACACCATGTCCCGTGACCAGTACACCTTCGTCAACCCCGCCGAGCTGTACGCGGACATCGAGCCCGAGAAGCAGCACATGGACGAGCCGGGCCTCGACGCCGACCTCACGCCGAAGGCCGATCTCGGCGAGGAGAGCTACCGTGGCAGCGGCCGCCTGACCGGGCGCAAGGCGCTCATCACGGGCGGCGACTCGGGAATCGGCGCCGCTACCGCGATCGCCTTCGCGCGCGAGGGTGCCGACGTGGCCATCTCGTACCTTCCCGAGGAGGAAGAGGACGCGCAGCGCATCGCCGGCATCCTGAAGGATGCGGGTGTGACGGTGGCGCAGCTTCCCGGCGACCTGCGCGACCCGGAGTACTGCCGCTCGCTCGTCGCCGACACGGTCTCGGCGCTCGGCGGCATCGACATCCTCGTCAACAACGGCGGCAAGCAGATCTTCCAGTACGAGCTGGCCGATCTGACCGACGAGCAGTTCGACGACACCTTCAAGACCAACGTCTACGCGATGTTCTGGATCACCAAGGCCGCGCTGCCGCACCTGCCGGCAGGTGCCTCGATCATCAACACCACGTCGATCCAGGCCTACTCGCCGTCCGAGACGCTCGTGGACTACGCCTCGACGAAGGCGACGATCAACACGTTCACCAAGGCGCTCGCCCAGCAGCTCGCGCCGAAGGGCATCCGCGTCAACGCCGTGGCGCCGGGGCCGATCTGGACGCCGCTCCAGCCGAGCGACGGCCAGCCGCAGGAGAAGATCGACAGCTTCGGCGAGGAGACCCCGCTGGGACGTATGGGTCAGCCGGCGGAGCTCGCGCCCGCCTACGTGTTCCTCGCGTCGGCAGAGTCGAGCTACGTCGCGGGGGAGACCCTGAACGTCAACGGCGGAATGCCCACGCCCTGACGTCATCGCTGACGAGTGCGCCGGTGGCCGCGGCTGCCGGCGCACTTTTCCAGCATATTGATTGCGCACAACCTAGTTGTGTACAGTGCATGTATGGAACCGACGCAGCACATGGTCTGCTTCTCGCTCTACGCCGCGTCGCGGGCAACGACGAAGGCGTAAGCGGCTCTCCTCGAGCCGCACGGACTGACCTACCCGCAGTACCTCGTGCTCGTGCTGCTGTGGAACCGCGACGGCCGCAGCGTCAGCGACCTGGGCCAGGCGCTCGACCTCGATTCCGGCACGCTGTCGCCGCTGCTGCGCCGGATGACGCGTGACGGCCTGGTGGAACGGGGTCGCGACAGTGTCGACGAGCGCGTCGTGACCGTGTCGCTCACCCCCCGAGGCCGCGAACTGCGCTCGGAGCTCGCCCACGTGCCCGCCTGCATCGCGCAGGGGATGGGCGTCACCGTCGATGGTGCCCGGCAGCTGATCGCCGCCCTCACCGAGTTGGCGGACGGGATGCGCGACACCGCCACCGATCTGCGCGCGGATACCCGCGCGACGAAGACCACCCCCGAAAAGGAAATGAAGGAGGAGCACGCATGAGCGCTCTCTACACCGCCGAAGCACTCTCGACGGGCGCCGGCCGCAACGGGCACGTCCGCACCACGGACGGCCGGGTCGACCTCGAGATGGCCATTCCGAAGGAGATGGGGGGTTCGGGCAGCGGCTCGAACCCCGAGCAGCTCTTCGCCGCCGGCTACGCCGCCTGCTTCCACTCCGCCCTGCAGATGGTGGCGCGCTCCAAGAAGATCGACGTGACCGACTCGGCCGTCGGCGGCCAGGTGCAGATCCACCCCACGGATGCCGGCGGGTTCTCGCTCTCGGTCGTCCTCGAGGTCGTGCTGCCCGGCGTCGAGCGCGAGGTCGCCCAGGAGCTCGCGGACGCCGCGCACCAGGTGTGCCCGTACTCGAACGCGACCCGCGGCAACATCCCCGTCGAGATCACGGTCTCGGAGGACTGATCCCCGCGTCCCCGCGTCGCGCGCTCAGATGCGCACGACGCGGGGACGGTGCCGCACCTCGCGGTGCAGGCGCTCCATCTTCGCGTCGAGCTCGGCCGCCGTCTCGGCGGCATCCTTCAGCTCCGCGGTCAGCTCCGCCGGCACGTTCGCGGCGAACTTGTAATAGATCTTGTGCTCGAGGCTCGCCCAGAAGTCCATCGCAATGGTGCGGAACTGCACCTCGACGGGCACGGTGATGCGTCCGGTCGAGAGGAAGACGGGCACCTCCACGATCGCGTGCAGGCTCTTGTAGCCGTTGGGCTTGGGTTCAGCGATGTAGTCCTTGACGGTCCGGACCTCGATGTCGTCCTGGGCCGTGAGCAGGTCGAACAGGCGATAGGCGTCCTGCGTGAAGCTGCAGGTGACGCGGACGCCGGCGATGTCGGTGATGTGCTCGCGGATCGACGCGAACTCGGGTTCGACCCCCTTCCGGACGACCTTCTCCACGATGCCGTCGGGTGACTTCAGCCGGCTCGAGAGGTGCTCGATGGGGTTGTAATCGTGCAGCTGCTGGAACTCGTCGCGCAGGATCTGCAGCTTCGTCTCGATCTCCTGCATGCCGAAGCGGTACTCCAGGAGGAACTGCTGGAACTCGTCGCGCAGGCTCCGGAGCTCCTGTGGCGTGAAGTTCTGGAGACCGTCGGTGATCGAGAGCGGGGGCACGGAGCTGCCGGTCGTCATGGCACCGACGGTACCGATCCGGCATCGGCGGCGGCTGTGAGGATCCACGGTCGTTCGCGTGTCGGAGCCCGGCGCTACCATGAACCGTCCGGTCGACTCGCTCAAGGAGACCCATGCTCGGCAAGCTCCTGTTCCGCTATCTGCGCACCTATCGGTGGCTGCTCCTGGGCGTGCTGGTGTTCCAGTTCGGCTCGGCGATGGCCTCGCTCTATCTGCCTCGACTGAACGCGGACATCATCGACAACGGCGTCGCCCGAGGCGACACCGCCTACATCTGGTCGCGCGGGGCCATCATGCTGGTCATCGCGCTCGGGCAGATCGTCGCGTCGGTCATCGCGACGCTGTGCGCTGCCCGTGCCGCGATGGCCGCGGGACGCGACATCCGACGCGACGTCTTCGAGAAGGTCAGCGGCTTCTCCGAGCGCGAGGTGTCGCGCTTCGGTCCGGGCACGCTCATCACCCGCAACACGAACGACGTGCAGCAGGTGCAGATGCTCGCGATGATGGGCGCCACGATGCTCGTCACAGCTCCGATGCTCGCGATCGGCGGCGTCATCATGGCGCTGCAGCAGGATGTCGGGCTCAGTTGGCTGATCGGGGTCGCTGTGCCGCTCCTGCTCGTGGTCGCCGGGCTCATCATCGGCCGCATGGTGCCGCTGTTCCGCCAGTTCCAGACCCGGCTCGACAACGTCAACCGCATCATGCGCGAGCAGCTGACCGGCGTCCGGGTCGTGCGGGCGTTCGTCCGCGAGCGCATCGAAGAGCAGCGATTCCGCGGTGCCAACACCGACATCATGATCGTCGGGCGCAAGGTCGGGTCGCTGTTCGTGCTGATGTTCCCGCTGGCGATGCTGGTGCTCAACGTCACGGTCGTCGGCGTGATCTGGTTCGGCGGCATCCAGGTCGATCAGGGCAACGTGCAGATCGGCACGCTGTTCGCGTTCATGCAGTACGTCGGCCAGATCCTGATGGGCGTGCTCATGGCGACGTTCATGACGATCATGATCCCGCGCGCCGCGGTCTCCGCCGACCGGATCGGCGAGGTGCTCTCCTCTCAGGATGCGCTCGAGCGTCCCGCCTCGCCCGTGCGGGAGTTCCCCGAGCCCGGCGCCATCGTGTTCGACGACGTCGCGTTCACTTACCCGGGCGCCGAGACGCCGGTGCTGCAGGGCATCTCGTTCCGCGCGGATCCCGGCGAGACGGTCGCCGTCGTCGGGTCGACGGGGTCGGGCAAGACCACGCTCGTCTCGCTCATACCCCGGCTGTTCGACGTCACCGGGGGATCGGTGACGGTCGCCGGCGTCGACGTGCGCGAGGCCGACCTCGACCTGCTCTGGAGCGGCATCGGCTACGTCCCTCAGCGCGCGTTCCTGTTCACCGGCACGGTCGCGTCGAACCTCCGGTTCGGGCGGGAGGACGCGACCGACGACGAACTGTGGAAGGCACTCGAGATCGCGCAGGGGCGCGACTTCGTCGCGGAGATGGAGGGAGGCCTCGAAGCGCGCATCGCGCAAGGCGGCACCAATGTCTCGGGAGGGCAACGCCAGCGGCTCGCCATCGCACGAGCGATCGTGCGGCGCCCCGACGTCCTGGTCTTCGACGACTCGTTCTCCGCGCTCGACCTCACCACGGACGCGCGACTGCGCGAAGCGCTGTGGCGCGAACTGCCGGAGGTCACGAAGATCGTCGTCGCACAGCGGATCTCCACGGTGACCGGTGCCGACCGCATCCTCGTGCTCGACGACGGCCGGATGGCGGGTCTCGGTACGCACGAAGAACTCCTCGAGTCCAACGAGACGTATCGCGAGATCGTCGAATCGCAGCTGGGAGTGGACGCATGAGCGCCGAGAACCTCACCGACGAGGAGCGCGCCGAGCTCGAGCTCGCGGAACAGGCTCGTCAGAACTCCGGCAGCTGGGACAGTGTCGCTCCCGGCAAGGCGGCGAAGTTCGGGCCGAGCTTCCTGCGGATGATCGGTCTGCTGCGCCCCTATGCCCTCGTGTTCGGTCTCATGACGGTTCTCGGTGCGGTCGGCGTGGTTCTCGCCGTCCTCGCCCCGCGCGTGCTCGGCGATGCCACCAACCTCATCTTCGAGGGCGTCGTCTCCGCGAACCTCGGCTCGCAATTCCCCCCGGGTACGAGCCAGGAGGACGTCGTCGCGGCGCTCAACGCCGCAGGGCAGACGGATGTCGCCAACATCGTCGGGGCGATGCAGAACTTCCAGGTGGGCGCGGGCGTCGACTTCGACCGGCTGAAGTGGGTGGTCGTCACCGTCCTCGCGATCTACGTCGGCTCCGCCGTGCTGACCTGGCTGCAGGGCTTCGTGATCAACATCATCATGGTGCGGACGATGTGGCGTCTGCGCGAGTCGGTCGAGGCGAAGATCAACCGGCTGCCGTTGTCGTACTTCGACCGGGTCCAGCGCGGCGAGCTGATCTCGCGGGTCACGAACGACATCGACAACATCACGCAGACGATGCAGCAGTCCCTCTCGACCGCGCTCACGAGCGTGCTGACGGTGGTCGGCGTGCTGTTCATGATGTTCTCGATCTCGTGGCAGCTGGCGCTCGTGGCGCTCGTCTCGCTGCCGCTCATGGCCGTGATCTTCGGTGTCATCGGGCCGCGGTCGCAGAAGGCCTTCGCGGTGCAGTGGCGCAAGGTCGGCCGGTTGAACGCTCGTGTCGAGGAGTCGTTCTCGGGGCACGCCCTCGTCCGCGTGTACGGTCGCGAACGAGACGCCCGCGAGAAGTTCGAGGCCGAGAACGACGAGCTCTTCGAAGCGGCCTTCAAGGCGCAGTTCCTCTCGGGCCTCATCATGCCGGGCATGACCTTCATCGGGAACCTCACGTACGTCGGCATCGCGGTCCTCGGCGGTCTGATGGTCGCCTCGGGCCAGCTGCGACTCGGCGACGTGCAGGCGTTCATCCAGTACTCGCAGCAGTTCACCCAGCCGCTGTCTGAGCTCGGCGGCATGGCCGCCGTCGTGCAGTCGGGCACGGCTTCCGCTGAGCGGGTGTTCGAGCTCCTCGACGAGGACGAGCAGGACCCCGACGCTCCCGATGTCGAGCCGGCGCGCGGAGGCCGCGGCGTGATCGAGTTCGAGCATGTCCGCTTCGCCTATTCTCCCGAGAAGCCCCTCATCACCGACCTGACCTTCCGCGTCGAGCCGGGCCAGACGGTCGCCATCGTCGGTCCGACCGGGGCCGGCAAGACCACGCTCGTCAATCTCCTCATGCGTTTCTACGAGCTCGACGGCGGCCGTATCCTCCTCGACGGTCAGGACATCTCCGAGCTGTCCCGAGACGACGTGCGCTCGCGCACCGGGATGGTGCTGCAAGACCCCTGGCTCTTCGCCGGCACGATCCGCGACAACATCCGCTACGGCCGCGAGAGCGCGACCGACGACGAGATCGTCGAGGCGGCGATCGCGACGCGTGTCGACCGCTTCGTGCATTCGCTGCCCGACGGGTACGACACCGTCCTCGACGAGGATGCCGCGAACGTCTCGGCCGGCGAGAAGCAGCTCATCACGATCGCGCGCGCGTTCGTGGCGCAGCCCGCGGTGCTCATCCTCGACGAGGCGACGAGCTCCGTCGACACCCGAACCGAGCTGCTGCTGCAGCAGGCCATGTCGGCGCTGCGCGAGGGGCGGACCTCCTTCGTCATCGCGCATCGGCTGTCGACGATTCGCGATGCCGACCTCATCCTCGTGATGGAGCACGGCGACATCGTCGAGAAGGGCTCGCACGACGAGCTGATCGCGGCTCAGGGCGCCTACTGGCGTCTGTACCAATCGCAGTTCGAGCAGGCGGCGACGGAGCAGCCGGATTCGGTCGCCGAGCTCGGCGCGGCCGATGATGCCGCGGGCGGCCGGCCGGTCTCGGCCGATCGGTAGTCTGAACGAGGCGGATCTGCGCCCGACGCGAGAGAAGGCAGAGTTGAGCGGTTCGACGCCTCCGGGCTGGTACGACGACGGGCACGGCGCACTGCGATGGTGGGACGGCTCGCGGTGGACCGAGCACACACACGCCCCCGTCGAGCCCGAGCCGGAGGCCGAGTCTCAGCCCGAAGAACCGCCGGCCGTGACGGAGGCCTCCCTCGCCGAGAGCCAGCACGGGGTCGCGGCATCCGACACGGCGTCGCCGACCGACGCGCTGCCGCCGATCCCGCCGTCGCCGGGAGGGTTCGCGCCGGTGTATCCCGGCGCGCATCCGTCGATCGCGACAGCGGCCGTGACCGGCGCCGTCGGCGAAACCGACGCAGCGCCTCCGCGCCGTTCCCGGCTCTGGATCGTCTTCGTCGCGCTCGGCGTCGTCCTCGTCGGGCTCGTCGTCCTCGCCGCCGTGTTCATTCCGCGCTTCATCGTGGGGATCCTGGATCCGAGCAGCGATCGCCCCGGTGCGACGGCGGTCCAGGGGGCCGATCTGCGGGCGGCCGAAGACATCGTCGACGCGTACGACGACGCATGGGACGAGATGGACTGCGCGGCCTACCAGGCCATCCTTACTCCCGAGTTCCTCGCGAGCGGCGGGCTGTCCGACTGCGCGGACTTCGCCCAGGCGGCCCGCGAGTTCAACAACTCGGTCGAGGACTACGAGGTGAGCTTCATCTCGACGACCCGAGAAGGAGACACCATCTACGTCGAAACCGTCGAGACCTTCACGCAGACGGCGGACGCCGCCGGTGCTCCGCTCGAGAACCCCGTTCCCGCGAGCTTCTCAGCGCTTTACACGCTCGTTCCGGGTGGCTCCGGCTGGCTCATCGACGATTACGTCGAGCAGTGATGGTCGAGCGTGGTGCGCGCCGGAGCGCGCGGTTCTATCTGGCGTGTGCCGGGGTCGGGCTCGCGGCCGGCCTGTTGTCGGGACTGTTCGGCGTCGGCGGCGGAACGGTCATCGTCCCGCTCCTGGTGCTGCTGCTCGGATTCGATCAGCGGCTGGCTGCCGGAACCTCCCTCGCCGCGATCGTCCCCACGGCCTCGGTCGGCGTCATCTCCTACGCCCTCACCGGATCCGTCGCCTGGGTCCCGGCCATCATCCTCGCCGCGGGTGCCGTGATCGGCGCACAGATCGGCAGCTGGCTGCTGGCGAAGATCCCGCAGAACGCGCTGCGGTGGGGCTTCGTCGGGTTCCTTGTCGTGGTCATCGTGATGCTCTTCATCGTGGTGCCCTCGCGTGACGCGGTACTCGAGCTGAACTGGGGCGTCGGTATCGGGCTCGCCGGGCTCGGGCTGTTCACGGGGATCATGGCCGGCCTGCTCGGTGTGGGCGGAGGCGTGATCGTCGTTCCGGCGCTGATGTTCCTCTTCGGCACGAGCGACCTCATCGCGAAGGGCACCTCGCTCCTGATGATGATCCCGACCGCGATCTCGGGAACCGTCGGCAACGCTCGGCGACGCAACGTCGACCTCGTCGCGGCCCTCGTCGTCGGGCTCGCCGCGTGTACAACCACGGCGCTGGGGGCGTGGATCGCGACGCTGCTGAACCCGCTGACGGCCAACATCCTCTTCGCCGTGTTCCTCACCTTCATCGCGTCTCAGATGGCGATCCGCGCCGTGAAGGCGCACCGGGCGGCACGCGCGACGAAGCGGGCCGCGCAGCCGTCGGGGGGCCACCGGTAGAATCGGACGGTGTCCGTGAACCCCGATCTGGTCGACCGCGCCTTCGCGCCGACCGCCCCGTACCTCGTGGGTCGCGAAAAGGTGCGCGAGTTCGCCCGCGCCGTCTTCGCGACCGATCCGCAGCACACCGACCCCGAAGCGGCACGTGCGCTGGGTTACACCGACGTGGTCGCTCCGCCGACTTTCGCCATGGTGATCCAGGACCTCACGCTGCAGCAGCTCCTGGGCGAGGCCGACTCGGGCATCGCCCTCGAGCGGACGGTGCACGCCGAGCAGCGATTCCGCTACACGCGCCCGATCGTCGCGGGCGATGAGCTCACCGCGCAGCTCACCGTCACCGGCATCCGTGCCTTCGGCAAGGGGGCGATGGTGACGAGCGAGGCGGATATCCGCGACGTCGCCGGTGACCACGTCGTGACCGCCGTCTCCGTGCTGCTGGTCGGGGGAGAGGACGCATGAGCGATCTGACTGTCGGGTCCGTCGTCGCCGAACGCACCGTCGAGCTCACGCGCGAGTCGCTCGTACGGTATGCCGGGGCATCGGGCGACTTCAATCCCATCCACTACCGCGACGACGTCGCGGCACGCGTCGGCCTGCCCGGTGTGCTCGCCCACGGAATGCTGACGATGGGGCTGGCCGTCGAGACGATCGTGGAGTGGCTCGGCGACAGCGGCCGCATCGTCGAGTACGGCGTGCGTTTCACCCGCCCTGTCGTCGTCGATGCTGAGACCGGCGCGACTCTCACCGTCGTCGCGAAGGTGGGCGCCGTCGATGAGGGCGTCGCACGCATCGACCTGACCGTCAGCCACGACGGCACCGTCGTGCTCGGCAAGGCGCAAGTGCGCGTGCGCACCGCAGAGTGACCGTGGCCGAGATCGAACCGCGACCCCTCGCGGAGCTGACCACGCTGCGCGCGGGCGCCGTGCCCGACCGCCTGGTCGAGGTGCGCACGGCGGACGAGCTCGTCGCCACGATGCGCGAGCTGTGGACGGCCGGTGAGCCCTGGCTGGTCGTCGGAGGCGGGTCGAACCTGCTGGTGGGTGACGAGCCGTTCGACGGCACCGTCGTCGCCGTGCGCACGACCGGGATCGAAGAGCTGCCGTCGCCGCATCCCGGGCGCGCGCGTCTGAAGGTGCAGGCCGGACACTCGTGGGACGACCTCGTCGAGTACGCCGTCGCGGCCGGTCTCGGCGGGATCGCCGCGATGTCGGGCATCCCGGGCACCGCGGGGGCAGCTCCCGTTCAGAACATCGGCGCCTACGGTCAGGAGGTCGTGCAGACCCTCGTCGAGGTCGAGCTGCTCGACGAGTCGACCGGCGAGGTCAGTGTCGTGCCGGCATCCGAGCTGGGCCTCGGCTTCCGCACCTCGGTGCTGAAGCATCACCACGGATCGGTCGCGGCGCGTTCCGCGGTCATCCTGTCGATCACGCTCGAGCTCGACCGCGTCGGGCACGGCGAGTTCGCGATCAGCGGGCCGCAGCTGCGCGGCGCCCTGGGGCTCGACCCGGAGGCGACGGTGTCGCTGCGCTGGGTGCGCGAGACCGTGCTGTCCGTACGGGCCAGCAAGGGGATGGTGCTCGACGACGCCGACCCCGACACGTGGAGCGCCGGGTCGTTCTTCCAGAACGCCGTGGTGACCGCCGCCTTCGCGCGGACGCTGCCCGACGCCTGCCCGCGCTGGCCGGTGGCACCCGACCCTGTGAGCGACCGGGTGATCCCGTTGAACGAGTACTACGGCGTCTCGCCGACGGGTGAGGTGGCCGAGCCAGACGTCAAGGTGAGCGCGGCCTGGCTCATCGAGCACGCCGGTATCGGCAAGGGTTTCTCGCTGCCCGGATCGCGAGCCGGCCTGTCGACCAAGCACGCCCTCGCGCTCACCAACCGCGGGGGAGCGACGGCCGAGGAGCTCGCCGCACTCGCGCGGTTCGTCCAGCAGCGCGTGCAGGCCGAGTTCGGCCTCATCCTGCAGCCCGAGCCCGTCCTCGTCGGCGTCGAGCTCTAACCCCGTCGCTGCCGTCGACTCGCCAGAGAAAGCGGATGGTCGGGTACCGGCATCCGCGTTTCTTGGCGACTCGACGGGAGAAGGAGGGGTTAGGAGAAGAGGCGCTGGAGGCGCTGGAGGCCCTCGAGCAGCTGATCGTCACCGAGCGCGTACGACAGGCGCAGGTAGCCCGACGGACCGAAGGCCTCGCCGGGCACGACGGCGACCTCGGCCTGCTCGAGGATCAGGTCGGCGAGCTCGAGGCTCGTGTTCGCCTCGGCGCCGCCCCAGGAGCGTCCGAGGAGTCCGGTGACGTCGGGGTAGACGTAGAACGCCCCGAGGGGGTTGGGGACCTCGACGCCGGGGATCTTCGCGAGCTCCTCGACGATCAGGCGGCGCCGACGGTCGAAGGCCAAGCGCATCTCCTCGGCCTCGGTCTGCGGGCCGGTGAGCGCGGCGAGGGCCGCGCGCTGCGCGACGTTGTTGACGTTGGAGCTGAGGTGCGACTGCAGGTTTCCGGCGAGCTTCATGGCGTCGGCGGGGCCGACCATCCAGCCCACGCGCCATCCGGTCATGGCGTAGGTCTTGGCGACACCGTTGACCAGGATCGTTTGACCCGCGAGCTCGGGTACGGCCTCGACGATCGAGACCGCGCGGGCGCCTTCGTAGACGAGGTTCTGGTAGATCTCGTCGCTGATGACCCAGATGCCGTGCTCAAGAGCCCACTGGCCGATCGCCGCGGTCTCCTCGGGCGTGTACACCGACCCCGTCGGGTTGGAGGGCGAGACGAAGACGAGCACGGTGGTGCGCTCGGTGCGCGCGGCCTCGAGCTGCTCGACGGTGACCTTGTACTCCTGGTCTGCGCCGGCGAAGACCTCGACCGGGATGCCGTCGGCCAGGGCGATCGCTTCGGGATAGGTGGTCCAGTACGGCGCGGGCAGCAGCACCTCGTCGCCGGGGTTCACGACCGTCTGGAAGGCCTGGTACACCGACTGCTTGCCGCCGTTGGTCACGATGACCTGCGAGGGCTGGACCTCGAGGCCCGAGTCGCGCAGCGTCTTGGCGGCGATCGCCTCGCGCAGCACGGGGAGGCCGGCGGCGGGGGTGTACCGGTAGTTGGCCGGGTCGGCGAGGGCGTGCTGAGCGGCCTCGACGATGAACTGCGGCGTCGAGAAATCGGGCTCGCCCGCGGCGTACGAGATGACCGGCCGGCCGGCGGCCTGCAGGGCCTTGGCCTTGGCGTCGACCTTGAGGGTCGCCGACTCGGCGATGGCGGAGAGCTTGCGGGACAGCGGTGCGCGTTCGGTCACCCTTCGAGAGTAGCGGCGTGGTCCACCGAATGGTGGACGGGGATCGACCGGATGACCTCTCCCGCGCCGGCGACGGAACCGGCACGCTGGAGGCATGACCACGAGAGCGAGCGCACCGACCGTCGTGCGCGGCCTGACCAAGAGATACGGCGACGTGACGGCCGTCGACGACGTGAGCTTCGAGGTGCCCGCCGGGGGCGTGTTCGCGTTCCTCGGAACGAACGGGGCCGGCAAGTCCACGACGATCAGCGCTCTCACGACTGTGATCGAGCCGGATGCGGGGCAGCTCGAGGTCGCCGGTCACGACGTGCGCTCCGACGGTGACGCCGTGCGCCGCGCGATCGGCGTCGTCTTCCAGGACTCGCTCCTCGATTCCGCCCTCACCGTGCGCGAGAACCTGACGGTGCGGGCGCGTCCGTACCTCGGCTCGACGGCGGCGATCCGCGACCGCATCGACCGCCTCGCCGAGATCATCGACCTGGGCGAGTTCATCGACCGTCGCTACGCCCGGCTCTCGGGCGGACAGCGTCGCCGCGCCGACATCGCCCGCGCGCTGCTCCACGACCCGGAGATCGTCTTCCTCGACGAGCCGACGACGGGACTCGATCCCGCGAGCCGGCAGATGGTGTGGCGGACGATCCATGAGCTGCGCGAGCGCGCCGGTCTCACCGTGTTCCTCACGACGCATTACCTCGAGGAGACGGAAGAGGCCGACCAGGTCTGCATCATCGACCGCGGGCGGATCGTCGCAGACGGCACTCCGGCGCAGCTGCGGGCGCGGTACAGCTCCAGCATCCTGTCGCTCGTCACGGCCGACGGCGACGAGCGCATCGCGGTGGCGGATGCCGCCGAAGCCCGCGGCATCCTCGCCGAACGGGGCGACGCGGTGCTCGACTTCGAGTTCCGTCATGGACGCATGGACGACGTCTTCCTGGCCCTCACCGGGCAGGCGGCGACGGGGCAGACGGCGACAGGGGAGGCGGCGCGATGAAGACCGTGCAGGCGTACGTCGGGCGCAATCTCCGACTGTTCTACCGGGACCCGCTCGGGGTGTTCTTCTCGCTCACCGGCGCCCTGGTGGTGTTCCTCCTCTACGCCCTGTTCCTCGGCCAGATGCAGGTGGACTCGCTCGCCGCGACTCCGGGGTTCGATGCCGACGCCGCCCGCGACTTCGTCGACTCGTGGATGTTCGCCGGGGTCGTGGCCGTCGCCGCCGTCACGACGCCGCTCGGCGCGCTGTCGACGTTCGTCGAGGATGCCGCGTCCGGACGGTTCCGCGACTTCCTCGTCTCGCCGGTGCGCCGCGCGCAGCTCGTGCTCGGTTACCTCGGGTCGGCGTTCATCATCGGTTTGATCACCACGCTGATCGTGCTCGCCGTCGCGCTGGCCTACCTCGGGCTCACCGGGCGGACGCTCCCCGACGCCGGGCAGATCATCCGCATCGTGCTGTGGACCGTGCTCTCGGTGGCCGCCTACACGGCGCTCTGGGCGTTCGTGGTGTCGTTCCTTCGCACGAGCGGGTCGTACTCGGGACTGTCGACCCTCGTGGGAACCCTGACCGGCTTCGTCGCGGGTGCGTACATCCCCGTCGGCTCGTTCCCCGACGCCGTTCGGGATGCCGTCGGCGTGCTCCCGTTCGCGCAGTCGGCGATGCTCGTGCGGCGCGAGTTCGCCGCCGATCCACTCGATCGCCTCGCGGGCGGGGCGCCGGGCGCGGTCGAGGAGCTCAGCCGCATCTACGGGCTCGACCTGCAGGTGGGGTCGGCGACGGTCCCGGTCTGGGTCGCGGCGGTCGTGCTCGCTGTCGTGGCCGTGGCGTTCGCGGTGCTCGCGGCGGCCCGCATCCGCTCGCGCATCCGCTGAGGGGCAGGATGGGAGCGTGATCAGTCGCAGCTGGGTGGATGTCGCCGTCGGTGTCGTGCTCGCCCTCGGCGTGGGCATCCTCGCAGCCGCGGGAGAGACGGACCGGCTGCCGTGGGCGGTCGCGGGCCTGGTGCTCCTGCTCGCGGCGTATCTGATCGCGCGGCCCTCCGCCGGCGCGGAGGATCCCCGGCGCTTCGCGGTGTTCCTCGCCGTCGTGACGGTCTCGATCGCAGCGATGACGTTCGGCGAGGTCTCGCTCGCGACGATGCAGGTCATCGTGTATCCGCTGGTGTGGATCTTCGCTCCGTTGCGCCGTGATGGTGTCGTGGGATCGCTTTCGGTCGGCGCCGGGATGCTCGTCGGGTATGCCGGCGGCTTCGGTTTCGCTCCCGACGCGCTGCTGGAGGCAGCTGCCGTCGCGGTGCTCTCGGTTGCGTTCTCGATCGCGATGGGGTGGTGGATCTCAGCGATCGCCGCATACGGCACCGAGCGCGCGCGCCTGCTCGACGAGCTCTCCCGGGCGCAGCAGCAGGTCGAGGCGCTCAGCCGCGACAAGGGCGCGGCCGACGAGCGGGAGCATCTGGCCCGCGAGATCCACGACACCCTCGCGCAGACCCTCGCGGGAATCGTCATGCTCGCCGAACAGGCCGGGCGGCGTTCGCGCGCGGGGGATGCAGGCGGCGCCGCGACCGCGGTCGAGCGCCTCGAGGTGGCCGCTCGCGACGCGCTTGGCGAGGCCCGTGCGATCGTCGCGCGCACCGCCGCCGTCCCCGACGACCCCGTGCTCGGCGCTGCGGTGGAGCGGCTCGCCGAACGCTTCCGCGCCGACACCGGGCTCGAGATCTCCGTCGTCGACACGGCTTCCGGGGCCGATCGCGAGACGCAGGTCGTCGCGCTGCGCTGCCTGCAGGAGGCGCTGGCCAACGTGCGCAAGCACGCGGGAGCCGCGCGGGTCACGGTGGCGCTCACGCGCGAGGACGACGGCGCCCTGCGACTGGTCGTCGAGGACGACGGGCGCGGGTTCGACGTCTCGTCTCCGCGCACCGGGTACGGTCTCGACGGCATGAGCGAGCGAGTCGCACTCGCCGGGGGGAACCTCGAGATCACGGCCGTCGCGGGTTCGGGGACGACGCTCTCCGTTCGGCTGCCCGGGTCGCCTGTGCCGAGCGCTGGCGCGGCGGTGCGCGCATGATCCGTCTGCTCATCGTCGACGACCACCCGATCGTCCGGGCGGGGCTGGTCGGTCTGCTCGCCGACGAGCCCGGGTTCGAGGTGATCGCGGAGGCCGCCGACGGCGACGAGGCCGTCCGGCTCGCCACCGAGGCGCATCCCGACGTCATCCTCATGGACCTCCGGATGCCGGTGCTCGACGGCGTCGCAGCCACGGCTCGTATCGTGGCGGCGCGCGATGGGGCCGCGGGGCCGCGCGTGCTCATCCTCACGACCTACGAGAGCGACGACCAGATCCTCGCCGCCATCGAGGCCGGAGCCAGCGGCTATCTGCTGAAGGCGGCTCCACGCGAGGAGATCGTGGCGGGAATCCGGTCGGTCGCCGCCGGCCAGTCGGCTCTCTCGCCGGCCGTCGCGGTGCGTCTGGTGGAACGGATGCGGCAGCCCGAGCCGGCGGCATCCGCTCTCACTCCGCGCGAGACGGACGTGCTGCGCCTCGTCGCCGCGGGGCACGGCAACAGGCAGATCGCGGTGCAGCTCGGGATCGGCGAGTCGACCGTCAAGACGCACCTGTTGCGGGTCTACGACAAGCTCGGCGTCGACAGCCGAACCCGCGCCGTGACCCTGGCCCTCGAGCGCGGCCTGCTTCCCTGACCCGAAGCCCTCGTTATGGGGTCGTCACGTGCGGGAGCGGGCGCTGTCGTAGCGTGGGAGGGAACGGAAGCAACAGGGCAGGGGAGGGCAGCGGGGATGCGGATGCGGGTGGCGCTGGCCACGGGCTCGGCCACGGGCTCGGCCACGCTATTGCTTCTGGCGGGGTGCGCGTCGATCCCGCTCGGACCGCCGCCTGTCCGCGAGGTGGCGACCGTGTCCGACACGATGTCGTGCCCGGACCCGATCCTCAACCCGCTTCCCGGCGCCGGTCTCGTTCCTGAGGACTTCGAGGTCATCGCGGTGCTGGAGTGCGCCAACGGCGTGACGCGCGAGGATGCCGACGGCGTCATCGCCGGCAACGAAGTGCGGCGCTACGAGGGCGACCTCACGGAATTCCTCGACGCGATGGCGGCGCCCAGCGATCCTGGGCCGGCAGCGGTGTGCCCCGCCGTCGGGTACGGGTTCCGCGCGATCTGGGCGACCGATGCGGCGGGACGCTTCGTGCCGATGTCGTTCCCCCTGACGGCGTGCGGCGGACCCAAGGAGGACGAACCTCTCGCCGCTCTGGCTCGGCTCGAAGTCGTCGACCGCACGTTCTCGGGGGCGGGGCGCGTCGAACTGCACGAGGCGACGGCGGCCGGCTGCGCGACGCGTGCGGGCGTGGCCCCGCTCAACGTCCTCCGGTGGACGCCGACCGAGACGCAACCGCCGGTCGACGTCGCCGGCGCCCTGGTGTGCGTCTATCAGGTCGAAGCCCCGGCCAGCACGCCGACCGTCGTCGGGGATGGGGGCCTGTTCGCGGCGACCTTCTCGCTCGACGCTGACGAGGCCGCTGCAGTTCTCGAAGCCGCGGCTGCTCGGGCCACGGGCGCGCACTGCTCCGAGACGGCATCCCGTTTCGTCGTCGTCCACCCGGACGTCACGGCCGCCGCGGGCGGCGCGCCTCTCACTGTGACCGTCGAGCTCGACGGCTGTCAGCGCATCGTCGGCAGCGACTTCCAGACCCGCCCCGCCCCTCCGTCTCTGATCCCCCTCCTGTCCCCCTGACCTCCCCCCAGCCCCGACGGGGGCTAGGGGAGGCGGCTCAGAGGTACTTCGCGTAGGCGGGGAGGGTCAGGAACGCGGGGAACTCGGAGCCGAGCGCGACCTCGCGGAACAGGGCCGCGGCATCGTCGAAGCGGTCGCCGTCGCGGCGCTCGACCTCGGCGATGACGTCGTCGACCAGTTCGTCGACCCAGGCGCGGGTGATCGGCGTGCCGTCATCCGTCGTGCGGTCCTGGTGGATCCATTGCCAGATCTGCGACCGGCTGATCTCGGCTGTGGCGGCATCCTCCATCAGGTCATCGATCGCGACGGCGCCGATCCCGCGCAGCCAGGCCTCGAGGTAGCGCACGGCGACGGACACGTTCGCGCGCACACCGGCGGTCGTGATCGGCAGGCCGATGTGGCAGTCGATGAGTTCGGATGCTGCGACCTCGACGTCGTCGCGCTGCCGGTCGAGCTGATTCGGGCGGTCGCCGAGCACGGCGTCGAACTCGGCGCGCGCGATCGGGATGAGGTCGGGGTGCGCGACCCACGTGCCGTCGAAACCGTCGCCGGCCTCGCGACGCTTGTCGGCGGCGACCTTTTCGAACGCGGCGCGCGTGACCTCGGGGTTCCGCCGGTTGGGGATGAAGGCGCTCATTCCGCCGATCGCGTGCGCGCCCCGGCGGTGGCAGGTCTTCACGAGCAGCTCGGTGTAGGCCCGCATGAACGGCACCGTCATCGTGACCGCGCTGCGGTCGGGCAGCACGAACCGGGCTCCGCGCCCGCGGTAGTTCTTGATCATCGAGAAGATGTAGTCCCACCGTCCGGCGTTCAGGCCCGCGCAGTGGTCGCGGAGAGCGAAGAGGATCTCGTCCATCTCGAACGCCGCCGGCAGCGTCTCGATCAGCACGGTCGCCCGGATGGTGCCGTGGGCCAGTCCGAGCCGGCGCTCCGTGAACGCGAAGACGTCGTCCCACAGCTGCGCCTCGGCGCTGGATTCGAGCTTGGCGAGGTAGAAGTACGGTCCCCGGCCGCTCTCGACGAGCCGGACGGCGTTGTGGAACGCATAGAGCCCGAAGTCGACGAGTGACCCGGATGCGTCGAGGGCGCGCCCTGTGCGGTCGGTGTAGGCGAGGTGCTTCTCGGTGAGGTGCCAGCCGCGCGGGCGCATGACGATCGTCGGCGTGCGCTCGGCGGTGACGGTGTAGCGCCGCCCATCGGGACCGGTGTGCTCCAGCTCACCGCGGATCGCGTCGCGCAGCGACAGCTGCCCGCCGATGACGTTGCGCCAGGTCGGCGAGGTGGCGTCCTCCTGGTCGGCGAGCCACACGCGGGCGCCCGAATTCAGGGCGTTGATCGTCATCTTGGGATCGGTGGGTCCCGTGATCTCGACGCGGCGGTCCTCGAGGCCCGGGCCCGCACCCGCGACGCGCCACGAGTCGTCCTCGCGGATGTGCGCGGTGTCGCTGCGGAACGATGGGTCGGCCCCGTTGCCGATCTCGAAGCGGCGCCGCATCCGGTCGGCGAGGCGGTCGTGCCGTCGCCCCGCGAAGCGGTCGTGCAGCGCCGTGACGAAGTCGAGCGCGTCGGGCGTGAGGATCTCGTCGAAGCGCGGGTGCATCTCGCCGCGCACCTCGATCGCGGGTTCGTGCGTCTGCACGGGTACGGGCCCCGTCCAGGTGCGCCGCCGGCTCTGAGTCTCTGTGATGGTCATGGTCTCGTCTCCTGTGATCTGTGACGCTCGGGTCAGAACTGGGATGCCTCGGTCGATCCGGCCAGGGCGAGGGTGGCGCTGTCGGGGTTGAGCGCCGTCGAGAGGGCGTCGAAGTAGCCGGTGCCGGCTTCGCGCTGGTGGCGGGTGGCGGTGTAGCCGTGCGCCTCGGCGTCGAACTCCGCCTGCTGCAGCTCGACGTACGCGCTCATTGCACGGTCGGCGTAGCCACGGGCGAGGTCGAACATCGAGTGGTTGAGGGCGTGGAATCCGGCCAGGGTGATGAACTGGAACCGGTAGCCCAGCTCGGCCAGCTCCGCCTGGAACGTCGCGATCTGCGCGTCGCTGAGGTGCCGCTTCCAGTTGAAGCTCGGCGAGCAGTTGTACGCGAGCAGCTTGCCGGGATGCTCCGCGTGGACGGCTGCGGCGAACTCGCGGGCCAGCTCGATGTCGGGCTCGCCGGTCTCGACCCACAGCAGGTCTGCGTAGGGCGCGAACGCGAGGCCGCGCGCGATGACGGGGTCGATCCCGGCGCGGGTGCGGTAGAAGCCCTCGCTCGTGCGCTCGCCGGTGAGGAAGGGGCGGTCGCGCTCGTCGACGTCGCTCGTGATGAGGTCGGCGCCCAGCGCGTCGGTCCGCGCGATCACGATCGCAGGCACGCCCGCGACATCCCCGGCGAGCCGCGCGGCATTGAGCGTGCGGATGTGCTGAGCGGTCGGCACCAGCACCTTGCCGCCGAGGTGGCCGCACTTCTTCTCACTCGCGAGCTGATCCTCCCAGTGCGTGCCGGCGGCACCAGCGGCGATGAGGGATGCCGCGAGCTCGTAGGCGTTCAACGGACCGCCGAACCCCGCCTCGCCGTCGGCGACGATCGGGGCGAGCCAATCGCGGGTGCGGCCGCCCTCGGCGTGCTCGATCTGGTCCTGTCGCAGCAGCGCGTTCGAGATGCGCCGCACGACGGCGGGCACGGAGTTGGCGGGATACAGGCTCTGGTCGGGGTAGGTCTGCCCGGCGAGGTTCGCGTCGGCGGCGACCTGCCAGCCGGACAGGTAGATCGCCTTCAGGCCAGCGCGCACCTGCTGGACGGCCTGGCCGCCCGTGTAGGCCCCGAGGGCGCGGACGTACTCCGCGGTGTGGAGGAGGTTCCACAGCGACTCGGCACCCCGGCGGGCGAGGGTGGCCTCCTCACGGACGGAGCCACGCAGCCGGATGACGTCGTCTGCGCGGTACGTGCGCTCGATGCCGTCCCAGCGGGGGTCGGTCTGCCACAGCTCCTCGAGCTCGGCAGCGGTCTGAACCTGGTCGCCGGGTCGCAGCGGACCCGGAGCGGGAATCGTGGTCATGTCGGTCTCCTTCGTCAGAACGGGCGGCTCTGCCCGTCGTGGAGACCACTGTGGGCGAACTACCGGGCGCAGCACCGCCGGGTTCGAGGAGAAGATCGGCCGATCTTCTGCTTTCGTGACAGAATCCCGCCATGACGCGCAAGGACGCCGTCGCCGCCGCGGGCGTGGCGCTCGACGATGAGGACATGGACGCCTTCACGATCGGCCGGCGCATCCGGCAGATCCGCACCGGACGAGGGATGACCCTCGACGACCTCGCCGCTGCCGTCGGGCGTGCGCCGAGCCAGCTCTCGATGATCGAGAACGGTCGCCGCGAGCCGAAGCTCTCGCTGCTCCGCACGATCGCGCGCGCCCTCGGCACCTCGCTCGATGCGCTCCTCGAGTCCGAGGAGCTGGATCCCCGTGCCGCCCTGGAGATCGAGGTCGCCCGCGCGATGGCGGGGCCGACGTTCCGAAGCGCCGGGATCACGCCGTTCCGCATCCCGCGCGCCGTGCCCGACGAGGTGCTGCGCGCCCTTCTCGCGCTGCAGGGCGAGATCGAGCGGCTGCACGACGAGCGCGCGGCGACTCCCGAGGAGGCGCGGCGCGCCAACGTCGCCCTGCGGCGTCTTATGCGGACGCAGAACAACTACTTCCCCGAGCTCGAGCAGCAGGCGCGGGAGCTGCTGGCGGCGGTCGGGCACCCGGGCGGGCCGCTGACGCAGCGCACCGCGAGCGACATCGCGGGGCATCTCGGCTTCAGCATCCATTACGTCGCGGATCTGCCCCAGACGACCAGAAGCGTCGCCGACCTCGCCCATGGGCGGCTCTACCTGTCGAGCCGCCTCGCTGCCGCGACGTCCGCCGATCCGCGGACCGCCGTGCTGCAGGCGCTGTCGAGCCGCATCCTCGGTCACACCGAGCCGGCCAGCTACGACGAGTTCCTGCGGCAGCGGGTGGAGACCAACTACCTCACCGGTGCCCTGCTGATCCCCGAGGCCGATGCCGCGCCCGCCCTGCGCGAGGCCAAGGAGCGGCGCGCGATTTCCATCGAGGATCTGCGCGACGCGTATTCGGTGACGTACGAGACCGCCGCGCACCGATTCACGAACCTCGCGACGGAGCATTTGGGCATCGCTGTGCACTTCCTCAAGGTTCACGAGTCGGGGACGATCACGAAGGCGTACGAGAACGACGACGTCGACTTCCCGACCGACCGCCTCGGCGCCATCGAGGGGCAGCTGTGCTGCCGGGAGTGGACGAGCCGCGCGGTCTTCGACGTCGATGACCGCTTCAACCCGTACTACCAGTACACCGACACCGGCAACGGGACCTATTGGTGCACGGCTCGCGTCGAGCATTCGAGCGAGGGCGCGCACTCGGTCAGCGTCGGCGTGCGGTTCGATGACACGAAGTGGTTCCTCGGGCGCGACACACCCCATCGCGGGGTGTCACGGCACTCGGTCGACGTGTGCTGCCGACGTGCGCCGGCCGACCTCGAGGAGCGGTGGCGTGCCGCCGCGTGGCCGAACGTGAAGACCCCGCGCACGCTGCTGGCGACTCTGCCGACCGGCGCTTTCCCGGGCGTCGACACGACCGACCTCTACGCGTTCCTGGAGGCGCACGCCCCCTCCTGAAGCACCCCGTCGACTCGGGTCAGGGAGCGGCGTTCCACCGGGGGCGGTAGGGGGTGCCGGGGGCGGGCGAGGCAGTGTCGATCGCGGTCAGGACGGCGGCAGCGTCGGCGACGGGGAAGGTCGTCACCAGGCGGATGCCGTCGTCGGTGACACGCGCGTACACGAGCGCGGCGGCACCGGTGGATGCCGACAGCACGGTGACGTACTCGCCGCCGGCCTCGGACCGCGCCGCTGCGGGGGAGCGGAGCAGGCTCGTCGCCGCGTCCGTCACCCGTTCGAGCAGCGTCGGCCCGTCCGCCCAGGGCGCGAACGCAGCGTCGGCGAGCCCGAACGCGCGGGCGAGCTCGGGGCCGAGCCAGCGTTCGCGCTTCAGGCCGTACGGCGTCGGCGTCAGCGAGAGCAGGTAGCCGTACACGTGAAGGAGGCCCGCGTTCCCGACCGGCCAGGCACTCGGCTCGCCGGCGAGGTCGTGCAGCCGGTCGAAGACCGCACGGTCGAGCACGGGCGCACCGACGTTCTCGTCGACGATGGTCGACCGCGACCAGCGTGCGAAGCGACCGGATGCCGCATCCCGGGCTATCGATCGCGAGAGCCAGGGCACCGCGTCGAACGCCTGCCCGGCGTCGCCGCGCGCGGCGGTCGCGGCCGCCGCATCGAGTCGTCGGATCTCGTTCATCCGCAGTTCATCGACTGTGGGATTTGTGTCCACGTGTGCACCTAACGATGGACGAAGCGTCCACTCAGAAAGTCCGATCCGTGCCGAACCCTGCTCTCATCATCTTCGATTTCGACGGAACCGTCGCCCTCGGCGACGGGCCGGTGCTCGCCTACGCGCGTGCTGCCGCCGCTGCCTCCGGCGAGCCCGACCGGTTCCTCGCCCGGGTCGACGACGGACTGCGTGGCCGACCCGCCGGGGCCGGGGCGCCCCTCGACGCGTACGACGTCATCCGCCTCGTCGCCGAGGATGCGGGGGTCGGCGCCGAGGCGCTGTCGCGTGCCTACCTCGACAGCCGCGCACTGCTGGGCACCGATCTCGCTCCCGTCGAGGCGCCGGTCGGGCTCGCCGCGGTCGCCGAACGCCTGCCGGCCGAGTGCGTCCTCGTCACCAATGCCCCGGCGACCCGCGTCGCGGAGACCCTCGACGCGCTCGGGCTCGGCGACGCCTTCGCGCGCATCGTCACCGACGCGGGCAAGCCCGCCGGACTCGAACGGCTGCTCGACGCGCCCGAGGTCCGTGACCGCCGGGTGCTCGCGGTCGGCGACATCTGGCGCAACGACCTCGAGCCCGCGCACCGGCGCGGACACGACACCGCGCTCGTCGGTCCGTGGACGGATGCCGCGGCATCCCCGACCTTCCACGCCGACACGCTCACCGAACTGCTGCCGCGCATCGAAGCGTGGGCCGCGGCATCCGCCCCCTGACTCCGTACACCTCTCACACCACTCCTTTCCCACCCCTCACCCGAAGGACATCCACTCATGCGCACCACCCGACTTCTCGCCGCGGCCGCCGTCAGCGCCATCGCCGCCATCACCCTCGCCGGCTGCGCGGGCTCGCCCGCCGCCGGTGACACCCCTGAGGCCGCCGCCGACCCGACGTCGCTCGTGCTCGCGCTCGTCCCCTCGCAGGACCAGAACGGGCTCGTCGAGACCGCGGCTCCGCTCACCGACTACCTGAGCGACGAGCTCGGCATCGAGGTCACCGGTGTGGTCTCGAAGGACTATCAGGCCGCCGTCGAGGCGATGGGCGCCGGCCAGGCGCAGATCGGCTTCCTCCCGTCGCTGCAGCTGTGGCAGGCCAACGACATGTACGGCGCTGACGTCGTGCTGCAGACCGAGCGCAACGGCAACATCAGCTACCCCGCGCAGTTCATGACGAACAACCCCGACAAGTACTGCGACGACGCTCCCGTCGAGCGCGACGGGATGCTCTTCTGCAACGGCGCCGACGCGATGACGGGCCCCGCGGGCCTCGACTCGATCACCAAGGTGAAGGGCGCGAAGGTCGCCGTGCTCGGACCCGGGTCGCCCGCCGGCTACATCTACCCGATCCTCGCGCTGCAGGAGGCCGGGCTCAACACCGACAGCGACATCGATCAGCTGCCCGTGACCGCGAACGACGCGTCCGTGCTCGCCGTCTACAACGGTGACGCCGAAGTCGGGTTCAGCTTCTGGGACGCGCGCACGATCGTGAAGAAGGACACCCCGGACGTCGGGCAGAAGGTCGTCGTGTTCGCGATGACCGAGGAGATCCCGAACGACGGTGTCGCGCTGAGCTCGGACCTCTCGCCCGAGCTGCGCGAGCGCATCGCGACCGCGCTGGAGGACTTCTCGAACACCGCCGAGGGCTCGGAGGTGCTGCAGAGCATCTACTCGATCACGAAGCTCGCACCCGCCGACGCCTCGTCGCTCGACGTCGTCGCACGCGCCGCGCAGGCGCTCGGACTGCAGTGACCGACACCACTGCACGCGATGCCGGGGCCGCGGCCCCGGCATCGCCGTCGGGCATCCGGCTGCACGACGTCACGGTGCGCTACCCGAACGGCACTCTCGGCCTGCGCGGGGTCTCGCTCGAGATCGGTGCGGGCGAGATGGTCGCCGTCGTCGGGCTGTCGGGATCGGGCAAGTCGACCCTCATCCGCACGATCAACGGCCTCGTCCCCGTGACCTCGGGCGTGCTCGAGGTCGGCGGCGTGCGCGTCGACACGGCGCGTGGGCGCGAGCTGCGTCGCCTGCGCGGCGACATCGGCATGGTGTTCCAGGGCTTCAACCTCGCCGGTCGCACGAGCGTGCTCAACAACGTCCTCGTTGGTCGCCTCGCCCATACCCCGGTGTGGCGCACCCTGCTGGGCGCCTACCGGTCCGACGACCGCCGCCTCGCCTTCGAGGCGCTCGAGCGCGTGGGGATGCTGCCGCGGGTCTGGGATCGCGCCGCCGCTCTCTCGGGAGGTCAGCAGCAGCGCGTCGCGATCGCCCGCGCCCTCGCGCAGCAGCCGCGCATCGTCCTGGCCGACGAGCCGGTCGCGAGCCTCGATCCGCCCACGGCGCACGGGGTCATGAAAGACCTCCAGCGCATCAACACCGAGCTCGGCATCACGGTGCTGGTGAACCTGCACCTGCTCGACCTGGCGCGCACCTACGGCGTGCGACTGATCGGGATGCGGGCGGGCGAGGTCGTCTACGACGGCCCGGCAGCGGATGCCTCCGACGCGGACTTCGCCGGCATCTACGGGCGATCGCTGACGGCCGAGGACCGGCTCGACGCATGAGCGCGCCCGCACTCGTCGTCCCGCCGCGACCCCGCGGACGTGCGGTGCCGTGGCTGGTCGCGGGGATCGTCACCGCGATCACGGTGGTCACCTGCCTCCCCGGCATCGGCGTCGGCCTCGACCTGTCGGGCATCGCGCGCAACTGGCAGCACGGCGCCGACAAGGTGCTCGGGTTGCTGCAGCCGGACTGGACGTTCTTCCCGCGGACCGTCGCCCCGCTGCTGGAGACGCTCCAGATGGCGGTGATCGGCACCGCGGTGGGGGCCGCGCTCTCGCTGCCGCTGAGTCTGTGGGCGGCTCGGCCGACCAACCCGCGCCCGGTGCTGCGGGGTGCGGTCCGCGCGATACTCAACATCGTCCGGAGCGTTCCCGACCTGCTGTCGGCGGCGATCCTGGTGGCGATGGTCGGGGTCGGCGCGCTGCCCGGCATCCTCGCCCTCGTGATCTTCAACGTCGGCATCATCGTGAAGCTGGTCTCCGAGCAGATCGACGCGATGGACACGGGGCCCCTCGAAGCGGGCCGCGCCGCGGGCGGGACGCAGCTTCAGATCAATCGTGCCCTCGCCCTGCCCGACACCTGGCCCGCGTTCGCGGCGCAGACGCTGTACGTCCTCGAGCTCAACGTCCGCGCGTCGACCGTCCTGGGGCTCGTCGGCGCCGGCGGCATGGGCCTCATCATCGACGCCGTGCGCACCTTCTACCGGTACGACCAGCTGTCGCTCATCATCCTGGAGATCCTCGTCGTCGTGCTCGTCATCGACGCCGCCAGCTCCGCCCTGCGACGGAGGCTCGCATGACCGCTCCCGTTCTCGCCGATCCGCGACGCACGTCAGCGCCGGCCGTGCCCTCCCGCCCGCGTCGACGGGTGCGCACCGTGGTCGCCGCCGCCGTGACGATCGTCGTCATCCTGGCCTTCTGGTCGGTGGACATCACCTGGTCGCGGCTGGCTGACCTGCCCGCCGAGCTCGTGCGCTACGGCTGGCTCATGTTCTCGTCGCCGACGTGGGAGAAGCTGCCGGACGCTCTGTGGCAGACCTGGCAGAGCGTTCAGATGGCGTGGGTCGGGACCGTGCTCGGGGTTATCGTGGCCACACCGCTCAGCCTGGTGGCGGCCCGAGGGTTCGGTCCGGCATGGCTGCGCTCGATCCTGCGGTTCGTGTTCTCGACGATTCGCGCCGTTCCCGAGATCATCTTCGCGATCATCATCCTCTCGATGACCGGGCTCACGCCGCTCACGGGGGCGCTCGCCCTCGCGGTGAACGGCATCGGCACCCTCGGCAAGTGGGGGTACGAAGCCGTTGAAGCCGTCCCCGCCGGACCCATCGAAGCGGCGCGCGCGGCCGGGGGCAGCCCGGCGCAGGTGCTGCGATGGGGCGTGTGGCCGCAAGCGACCCCGGTGTTCCTGTCGTTCTGGCTCTACCGCTTCGAGATCAACGTGCGCTCGTCGGCCGTCCTCGGGCTCATCGGAGTCGGCGGGATCGGCGACATGCTGACGACCTACACCCAGTACCGTGAGTGGTCGACGGTGGGGATGCTGCTGATCGTCGTGATCGTCGTCACGATGACGATCGACGGCATCTCGGGCCGCATCCGCCGACGGATCATGGAGGGCGCACGTGTCCGGTAACGCTCCGCCGACCGTGCGCATCCAGGCGCTCCGCAACGGGCTGCAGCCGACCGAGCGCCGCGTCGCGGACGTGATCCTCGACGCGCCCGAGGTCGTGGTCGAACTCACCGCGCAGCAGCTGGCCGACCGTGCGGGGGTCGCGCGTTCGTCGGTGGTCCGCGCCTGTCAGACGTTCGGGTTCCGCGGCTATCCGCAGCTGCGGGTCGCGCTCGCCGCCGAACTCGGAGCGGCCGCGCCGGCGCCATCCGACCACGGCGACGGGGCGCTCGGGCGCGTGCGCAGGTCGATCGATCGAGCCGCGGCGTCGCTGCCGGCGTCGACGAGCCTGCTCGAGGCTGACGAGGTCGAGCGAGCGGTGACGGCTGTGGTCGGCGCCGGCAGGCTGCTGGTCGTCGCCAACGGACTCTCGTCGCCGGTCGCGAGCGATCTCGCGATGCGCCTGACCGCCGTGGGGCGGCCCGCCGAGGTGATCGCCGACGTCATCGCGCAGCAGATCTCCGCTCGGCAGCTCGGCAGTCGTGACGTCTGCATCGTCGTGAGCGGCTCGGGCGCGAACGAGGCGAGTCTGCGGGCCGCGGCGGCGGCCGCGACCGGGGGAGCCGTCGTCATCGCGATCACCTCGTTCGCGGCATCCCCGCTCGTCGAACGGGCCACGCACGCGCTCGTCATCGCGCCGGCGGGGACGAGCTTCCGCGATGAGCTCGAGCACACGTCGCGGGCCGCGCACGCGCTGTTCGTCGAGGCTCTCGCCGACGAGGTGGCCGCGCGCCTGCCCGGCGGCGCGAGCGCCGTGCGCGCGCAGGTGCTCGAGGTCCTCTCCGACAATCTCGGGGCTTGAGCACGGGGTCAGGGGGAGAGGCGGAGGGCCGTCCAGACGGCGGCGCGGTCGGCGAAGCTCGACAGGTCGCGGCCGAGCAGGCGCTGGGCCAGGGCGATGCGCGTGCGGACGGTGTGTCGATGCACGCCGAGGGCGCGCGCCGTCGACTCGTGAGCGCCGTCGTGGTCGAGCCAGGCGACGAGCGTCGCCTCGAGCGCCGTGCCGTGACGTGCATCGTGGGTGCGCAGCGGGGTGAGCTCGGCTCCGGCGCGGGCGCGAGCGGGCGCCGTCGCGAGATCGTCGAGCAGGTCGCCTGGAGCATCGACGACATCGGTGACGGCACCCGGACGCCCGCGGTCGCGCGCGAGCCGGGCCCGGTCGCGGGCCGCCGTCACGTCGTCGTCGGTCGTGGCCGCCGCGGTCCCGAGTCGCCACGACAGCCGCGCGGCGATCTCGTCGAGCAGGTGCCGTTCGTTCGTCCCGACGATGAGGAGCACGCCGTCCTCGTCGCGACCGTAGAACAGCCGGCCGCCTGCGGCGTGATTGTCGAGCACTTCGCGCGCGCCGGTCGGCGCGTGCGCATCCGCCACCGCGACGACGTAGGGCGCGGCGGGGAAGCCGCCCCAGGCATCGGTCGCCACCTTCCGTGCGAGGGCGAGGTGCCCGTCGGCGAGGAGGTCGACGAGCGCAGCGCGCAGCCCGCTCCACGCGCCCGCGGTCATCCGGCGCTGCTCGAGAGCGAGGCCCGTCGTCGCGACGACGGCGGTGACGACGGCGCGGGCGTCCTGGTCGAGTTCGGCGCCGGCAGTGACGAGGACGCCGCGCTGACCCCCCGAGCCGAGCGTCTGCAGCGTCACCGGATGGCCCGCCAACCGCATCGCCGCGCCAGTTCCCCCTCCCCGTCGCAGCAGTGCCGCAGCCTCTGCCCCGACGGCCCCGCGCAGATCGCCGTCGACCGCGGACCCGGCGGAGGAGTGCTCGTGCGTCAGCGTCCCCGAGGCGTCGTAGAGGCCGACCCACGCGCCGAGCTGGCGCGCGAGCTCGGCCAGCGTCGCGTCGAACCCGTCGGGCCGCAGGGCGGCGATCGCGAGGGCGCGCTGCGCGTCGAGCGCCCAGCTGCGCCGAGCGTACGCCTGCGCGGCGATGGCTTCCGCGGCGGCTCGGGCGACGGCGATGAACGGGGTCCGATACGGCACCTCGAACAGCGGCATGCCTGCCGTCGTGCAGGCGAGCCGGAGGGAATCGGGGATGCCGTCGCGGACCACCTCCGTGCCGAAGCCGAGCCCGCGGACACCGCGCGCCCGCAGGCGGCCGACGTAGGCCTCCGCCTCCGCCTCCGCATCGGAGTCCCCGGCGAACTGGGTGCCCGTGGTGAGCAGGACGACGTCCTCCGAGAGGAAGGGGGTGGGGTCGGCAAGATCGGAGCTGTGCACCCAGCGCACCGGCGCGTCGAGGTTGGCGTCGTCGGCAGGCGTCGCGAGGCGCAGATCGAGTTCACGCCGGGCCAGCAGGGCGCGGATCGTCGGTGACGGGGGAGCGGCGGCGGGCATCGGCATCCTGTACGTGCTGGCGATAAGAGGTGGCATCACTGTACAACCCGGTGAATGCGGGTTGCGCGATGCGCGTCTTACTGTCGCGGAATGAGCACCACGATCTCGACGCCGACCATCCCCCTCGGCGGCCCGACCCTCCCGCAGGAGCGCCGCGTCGTCACCGCGATCCCCGGACCCCGCTCCGAGGAGCTGCTGGCACGCAAGGCAGCCGCCGTCCCGGCCGGTGTCGGCCATACCGCGCCGATCCATGCCGTCGCCGCGGGTGGCGGAGTCGTCGTCGACGCCGACGGGAACTCGCTCATCGACCTCGGCTCGGGCATCGCCGTGACCTCGGTCGGCAACGCGCATCCCGCCGTCGTCGCCGCTGTGCAGGCGCAGGTCGCGCAGTTCACCCACACCTGCTTCATGATCTCGCCGTACGAGTCGTACGTCGCCGTCGCCGAAGCCCTCAACCGGCTCACCCCCGGCGACCACGAGAAGAAGACCGCGCTGTTCAACTCGGGCGCCGAAGCGGTCGAGAACGCCGTGAAGATCGCACGCAAGGCGACCGGCCGTCAGGCGGTCGTCGCCTTCGACCACGGCTACCACGGCCGCACGAACCTCACGATGGCGCTCACCGCGAAGTCGATGCCCTACAAGAGCGGATTCGGGCCCTTCGCCCCCGAGGTCTACCGTGCGCCGCTGTCGTATCCGTTCCGCGACGGACTGTCGGGCCCGGATGCCGCGGCCCGCGCGATCTCGCAGATCGAGAAGCAGATCGGAGCCGACAACCTCGCCGCCGTCATCATCGAGCCCATCCAGGGCGAGGGCGGGTTCATCGTCCCCGCCGACGGGTTCCTGCCGGCGGTCGCCGATTGGTGCCGCGAGAACGGCGTCGTGTTCATCGCCGACGAAGTCCAGACCGGCTTCGCCCGCACCGGTGCGATGTTCGCGAGCGAGCACTTCGGCATCGTCCCCGACCTGATCACGACGGCGAAGGGCATCGCGGCGGGCCTGCCGCTCGCGGCCGTCACCGGCCGCGCCGACCTCATGGACGCCTCGCACCCCGGTGGCCTGGGCGGCACGTACGGCGGCAACCCCGTCGCCTGCGCGGCGGCCCTCGCCGCGATCGACGCCTTTGAGAACGACGGCCTGATCGAGCGCGCTCAGCAGATTGGGGCGCGCCTGACAGCTCGTCTCAACGCGATGCGCGAGAGCGACCCCCGCATCGGGGAGGTGCGCGGGCTCGGCGCGATGATCGCCGCCGAGTTCGTCGACCCCGCCACCGGCGCCCCCGACGCCGCGCTGACCTCGGCGATCGCCAAGGCGTGCATCGCGGAGGGCGTCATCGTCCTCACGTGCGGCACCTACGGCAACGTGATCCGGTTCCTTCCGCCGCTCTCGATCGGCGACGAGCTGCTCGACGACGGTCTCGACGTCATCGCCGCGGCTCTCGGGCGGGCCTGAGCGTGGCGGCCCCGAGCTCCAGCGGCTGGGAGAACCCGGTCTCGCCCGAGACGTCCGCGGGGCTCGGGGCGGTGACGAAGGCGCGTTCGAACAAGCTGCGGTCGCGCCACGTCACGATGATCACTCTCGGCGGCATCATCGGCGCGAGCCTGTTCGTCGGATCCGGCAACGTCATCCGCACGGTCGGGCCGGCCGCGGTCCTGTCGTACCTGCTGGGCGGTCTGCTGGTCTTCCTCGCGATGCGCATGCTCGGCGAGATGGCGGCGTCGCGTCCGGCGATCGGCTCGTTCATGGAGTACGCCCGCGTCGGGCTCGGTGACTGGGCTGCCTATCTTGTCGGCTGGCTCTACTGGTACTTCTGGGTCGGCGTGCTCGCCTACGAGGCGGTGCTCGGCGGCGAGACGATGCACACCTGGTTCCCGGTCATCCCCTCCTGGGGCTGGTCGCTGATCCTGCTCGCGGTCTTCGTCGGCACGAACGTCATCTCGGTCCGCACGTTCGGCGAGGTCGAGTTCTGGCTGGCCAGCATCAAGGTGCTCGCTATCGTCGTGTTCCTCGGCGCCGGCATCCTCTTCGCCCTCGGGCTGTGGCCGCAGGCGACCTTCGCCGTCCCCAACCTGTGGGAGCACGGCGGGTTCGCGCCCCACGGCATCGGCGTCGCCTTCACCGGCGTTGCCCTCGTGATCTTCTCGTACTTCGGCACCGAGATCGCCGTCATGGCGTCGGCCGAATCCGTCGATCCCGCCAAGGGCATCCGGCAGGCGACCAGCACGATCATCTGGCGCATCCTGCTGTTCTTCGTCGGGTCGGTGCTCGTGATCGTCACCGTCGTGCCCTGGGAAGAGCTGCCGGCGCCGACGGATGTCGCGAACGCGCCGTTCACGGTCGCGCTGTCGCGCTTCGGCATCCCCGGGGCCGACGTCATCATGCAGCTCGTGATCTTCACGGCCGTCATCTCGGTCCTCAACTCGGGCCTGTACTCGGCCTCGCGGATGTTCTCGGCGCTGGCCGACAAGGGCTTCGCCCCGAAGCTCGTCGCGCGGCGCTCGCGCAACGGCGTTCCCGTGATGGCGCTGCTGGCCTCGACCATCGGCGGGCTCATCGCGACGCTCGTGAACTTCCTCACGCCGGGGTCGGGCATCTTCGACTTCATCATGAACTCGGCCGGCCTCGTCGCGCTCTTCGTGTACGTCTTCATCGCCCTCACCCAGCTGCGCCTGCGTCAGCGGATGACGCCCGAGGAGGTGGCCGCGCTCAAGCTGAAGATGTGGCTGCACCCGTGGCTCAACATCTTCCTGATCGTCGCGATCGCCGCCGTCGTGGTGGTCATGCTCACGACCGAGTCGGGGCGTTCGCAGGTGTGGACGAGTCTCATCGCCACCGGTGTACTACTGGTGTTCTGGCCGCTCGTGCGCCGCAACCTGCGCGCCCGTCGGCTCGACCGGGAGAGTGTCGCCCCGGTCACGGGTTCTGCCAACGAAGGAGTCGGAAATGACTGAGATCACCCGCGACGTCACGATCGTCGGAGCCGGCGCGGCCGGACTGACGGCCGCGAACGACCTGAGGAAGGCCGGGCTGTCGGTCGTCGTGCTCGAGGCGCGCGACCGCGTCGGCGGACGCCTGTGGACCGACGAGATCGACGGCGCCATGCTCGAGCTCGGCGGACAGTGGGTCTCGCCCGACCAGCACGCGCTGATCGACACGCTCGCCGACCTCGGACTCGAGACGTACACGCGGTATCGCGACGGCGACAGCGTGTACGTCGGTCCGGACGGGCGGGCGCGGCGCTTCCGCGGCGAGATGTTCCCGGTGGCGCCGGAGACCGAGCGCGTCATCGACGAGATCACCGCGCGGCTGGACGAGATGGTCGCCGAGATCGACCCCGACCGGCCGTGGGCGCACGAGAAGGCGGCCGAGTGGGACCGCATCTCGTGGGACGCGTGGCTGCGTCAGCAAACCGATGACGACGAGGCGGTGCGCAACCTCGCCTTCGCCACGGGATCGGCGATGCTCACCAAGCCGACGCACACCTTCTCGCTGCTCCAGTCGCTGCTCATGGCGGCGTCGGCGGGCTCGTACTCGCACCTGGTCGATGCGGACTTCATCCTCGACAAGCGCGTCGTCGGAGGTCTGCAGCAGGTGCCGCTGCGCCTCGCGGAGCGGCTGGGCGAGGACGTCCTGCTGGGTCAGCCGGTGCGCTCGATCGAGTACTCCGACGCGGGTGCGGTCGTCCGCACCGACGAGGTCACGGTGCGGGCACGCCACGTCGTGCTCGCTCTGGCGCCGGTGCTCTACAGCCGCATCTCGTTCTCGCCGCCGCTGCCGCGTCTGAAGCACCAGATGCACCAGCACTTCTCGATGGGCTTCGTCATCAAGGTGCACGCCGTCTACGACCGGCCGTTCTGGCGCGAGCAGGGGCTGTCGGGCACCGCCTTCAGCCCGTACGAGCTGTCGCACGAGGCGTACGACAACACCAACCACGGCGACGAGCGGGGCACGCTCGTCGGGTTCGTGTCCGACCAGAGCGCGGACGACCTCTTCCGCCTCTCCGCGGACGAGCGGCGCGAGCGCATCCTCGAGTCGCTCTCGCACTACTACGGACCCGAGGCGAAGAACCCGATCGTCTACTACGAGAGCGACTGGGGCAGCGAGGAGTGGACGCGCGGCGCCTACGCTGCGAGCTTCGACCTCGGCGGCCTGACCCGTTACGGCGCTGAGCAGCTCGAGCTCGTCGCACCGTTGCACGTCGCGTGCAGCGATCTCGCCGGACTCGGCTACCAGCACGTCGACGGAGCGATCCGCATGGGCCACCGCGTCGCCGACGAGATCCTCGAAGCGGACCGCGCATGAGCCGCTCGGCGTCCGGCGGCCGCATCGTCGTCGGATACACCGCGACCAAGGCGGGGCGGGATGCCGTGGCCTTCGCGAGTCGCCTCGCGACGGCATCCGGGGCCGCGCTCCACCTCGTGCTCGTGCTCCCCGCCCAGAAGCCGGGGATCGTCCCGCCGGATGCCGGCTACGAGCGGCTGCTGCGCGAGCAGGCCGCCGGCTGGCTGCGGGAGGGCGCCGCGGAGGTTGCCGAGGGTGTGTCGCACCGCGCCCACGTCCGCTACGGCGAGTCGGTCGCGGCGGGGCTCATCGACACCGCCGACGAGCTGGGGGCCTCGCTCATCGTCGTCGGGGCCGCCGACGGCGGCAATCGGGGCCGGCACCGGCTCGGCACGACGACGACCGAGCTCGTGCACTCGTCCGACGTGCCGGTCGCCCTGGTTCCGCGCGGCGCGCGCCGGGTTCCGGTCGAGACCGGCATCACGCGCTTGACCGCCGCTGTGGGCGAGCGCGAGGGCACCGAGCTCCTCGTCGAGGCGACCATCCGGCTCGCCGCAGCGACCGCGGCGCCGGTGCGGCTGCTCTCGCTCGTCGCCCTCGACCTGCCCGCGGGCCTCGACACCGGGGCCATCCGCACGGTCGGTCAGAACCACGCGCAGGAGGTCCTGGACGAGGTCCGCGGAGCTCTTCCGGCCGAGGCCGAGGTCACCGCCGTGGTCGCGGCCGGCGACGGCATCGAGGACGCCGTGTCGCACCTCGAATGGGAGGCCGGCGAGGTCGTCATCGTCGGCTCCAGCCGTCTCGCGCAGCCGCGACGGCTCTTCCTCGGCTCCACGGCGGCGCGCATGCTGCGCGTCGTCACCGCCCCCATGATCGTGGTGCCCCGCACCCGCAGCGACCGCGAAGGAGCGAGCGCATGACCCGAGCAGAACAGGCGGGGGTGCCCGCGGGCGACCCCGTCACCGGCGGCATCTCCCGGAAGGGGCTGAGCGCCGGAACGGTCGGCCTCATCGGAGCAGTCGTCATCGGCATCTCCTGCATCGCCCCGGCCTACACCTTCACCGCGGCGGTCGGGCCGACGGCATCCGTCGTGGGCACTCAGGTGCCGGCGATCGTGCTCGTCGGCTTCATCCCGATGCTGCTCGTCGCCTTCGGATACCGCGAGCTCAACAACCGCATGCCCGACTCGGGTACGAGCTTCACGTGGGCGACGCGCGCCTTCGGCCCGTGGATCGGGTGGATGGCCGGCTGGGGGCTCGTCGCCGCCACGATCCTCGTGCTCTCGAACCTCGCGGGGGTCGCCGTCGACTTCCTCTTCCTGCTGATCGCCCAGCTCACCGGACAGGAGTCGATTGCCGGCCTCGCCTCCGTGGTCTGGATCAACGTCCTCGTCTGCGTCCTGTTCGTCGCCGCCGCGACCTTCATCTCGTACCGCGACATGCAGACGACGCAGAAGCTGCAGTACGGACTCGTCGCCTTCCAGGTCGTCGTCCTCGTGCTGTTCGCCATCGCGGCGATCGTCGAGGCCGTCTCGGGCAACGCCTTCGATGCCACGGCGTTCGACTGGTCGTGGTTCAACCCCTTCGCGGTACCGACGTTCAGCGCCTTCGCCGCCGGGCTGTCGCTGTCGATCTTCATCTTCTGGGGCTGGGACGTCACCCTGACGATGAACGAGGAGACGAAGGACCCCGAGCGCACGCCGGGGCGCGCCGCCACGATCACGGTCGTCATGATCGTCGCTCTCTACCTGCTGCTCGCGATCGCGATGATCATGTTCGCGGGCGTCGGCACGGGCGAGCTCGGACTCGGCAACGAAGACATCCAGGAGAACGTCTTCTTCCACCTCTCGGGACCGATCCTCGGCCCGCTGGCGTTCCTCGTCTCGCTCGCGGTGCTCACCAGCTCCGCGTCGTCGCTGCAGTCGACCTTCGTCGGGCCGGCGCGCACACTGCTCGCGATGGGCCACTACGGGGCCCTCCCCGAGAGCTTCGCGAAGGTGAGCCCCCGGTTCTTCACGCCCGGCTACGCCACGATCGTCTCGGCGATCGTCGCCTCGGGCTTCTACGTCGTCATGCGCATCGTCAGCGAGAACGTGCTGTGGGACACCATCCTCGCGCTCGGCATGATGATCTGCTTCTACTACGGCCTGACGGCGTTCGCCTGCGTCTGGTACTTCCGGCGCCAGTGGTTCGACTCGGTACGGAACGTCTTCTTCACGTTCCTCTTCCCGCTCGTGGGCGGCGTCATCCTGGCGGTGCTGTTCGTCACGACGCTCATCGACACGATGGATCCGGCGTACGGCAGCGGATCGCAGATCGGCGGCATCGGCCTGGTGTTCATCCTCGGCGTGGGAGTCATCCTCGTCGGCGTCGTCGTGATGGTGTGGCAGGCCGTGAAGCGCCCCGCGTTCTTCCGAGGCGAGACTTTGACCAAGGATGCGCCGGTGAGCCGGCGCGCGAGAGGAGTGGCGCGATGACGCACGAGAACGAGACACGACTGCTGGCGGGAATCGAACGCGGCCTCTTCATCGGCGGCGAGTGGGTGGATGCCGAGGGCGGCGCGACCTTCCCCGTCACCGACCCCTCGACCGGCCGCACGCTCATCGAGATCGCCGACGCCTCGCCCGCCGACGGCATCCGCGCCCTCGACGCCGCCGTCGCGGCACAGGAGGAGTGGGCCGCCACCGCGCCGCGCGTGCGCAGCGACATCCTGCGCCGCGCGTTCGACCTCGTGCAGGAGCGCAAGGAGGACCTGGCGCTGCTGATGACGCTCGAGATGGGCAAGCCCCTCGCCGAGGCGCGCGGCGAGGTCGTCTACGGCGGTGAGTTCCTGCGGTGGTTCAGCGAGGAGGCGGTGCGCATCTCGGGCCGATACGGCCTGAACCCCGAGGGGACCGGCCGCATGGTCGTCTCGCAGCGTCCCGTCGGTCCGTCGTTCTTCATCACGCCGTGGAACTTCCCGCTCGCGATGGCGACGCGCAAGATCGCCCCGGCGCTGGCGGCCGGGTGCACCGTGGTGGTCAAGCCCGCGGCGCTCACGCCGCTCACCACGACGTTGTTCGTCCAGATCCTGCAAGAGGCGGGCCTCCCGGCGGGCGTCGTCAACGTCGTCAACGCGACGCGCTCGAGCGAGGTCGCCGCGCCCATCATCGCCGACCCCCGGCTTCGGAAGCTCTCGTTCACCGGCTCGACCCCGGTCGGGCGCAAGCTCATCGAGCAGGCGGCGGAAGGGGTGCTGCGGGTCTCGATGGAGCTCGGCGGCAACGCCCCGTTCGTCGTGTTCGACGACGCCGACCTCGACAAGGCGGTGGAGGGCGCGATGCTCGCGAAGTTCCGCAACATCGGGCAGGCCTGCACCGCGGCCAACCGCTTCATCGTGCACGAGTCGATCGCCGACGAGTTCGCCGACCGGCTCACCGAGCGCGTCTCGGCGATGAAGATCGGTCGCGGTACCGAGGACGGCGTGCAGATCGGGCCGCTCATCGACGAGACGGCGGTCGCGAAGACGGGCGCGCTCGTCGAGGATGCCGTCGCGCGGGGCGCCACGGTGCGCACCGGCGGGTCGGCCATCGACGGGGAGGGGACGTTCTTCGAGCCCACGGTCGTGACCGAGGTCGCCGCGGGCAGTGACATCCTGCGCGAGGAGATCTTCGGACCCGTCCTGGCGATCGCGACCTTCTCCGACGAGGACGAGGCCGTGCGCCTGGCCAACGACACCGAGTACGGACTGGTGTCGTACGTGTTCACGCAGGATCTCGCGCGCGGCCACCGGATGATCGATCGCCTCGAGACCGGCATGATGGGCCTGAACGTCGGGGTCGTCTCCAACGCGGCGGCCCCGTTCGGTGGTGTGAAGCAGTCGGGAATCGGGCGCGAGGGCGGACTCGAGGGCATCCACGAATACCTCTCGACGAAGTACACCCTGATCCCCGCCGACTGACGAGACGAAGGAGAACCGATGAGCACGTATGCCGTGACCAACCCCGCCACCGGCGAGACGCTGGCGACGTACGACCCCGCGACCGACGAGGACGTCGAGCGCGCCCTGGCCGCCGCGGACGAGGCGTACCGCACCTGGTCGCGCGTCGTCGCGCCGGCTGAGCGGGCAGACCGTCTGCGCAGCGTGGCCGAGCTGCACCGCGAGCGCCGCGACGATCTGGCCGCCATCATCGTGCGCGAGATGGGCAAGCCGCTCGCCGCGGCGGAGGGCGAGGTCGATTTCGCCGCCGACATCACCGCGTACTACGCCGACCACATCGACGAGATCACCGGCGACACCCCGATTCCGATCGAGGGGGAGGGTGCCGCGGTCATCCGGCGCAGCCCGCTCGGCGTGCTGCTCGGAATCATGCCGTGGAACTTCCCGTACTACCAGGTGGCCCGTTTCGCGGCGCCGAACATCGCGGTCGGGAACACCATCCTGCTCAAGCACGCGCCGCAGTGCCCCGAGTCCGCCGCCGCGATCGACGCGATCTACCGCGACGCGGGCTTCCCGGCCGGGGTCTACACGAACCTGTACCTGAGCAACGAGCAGGCCGCCGATGTGATCGCCGACCGCCGCGTGCAGGGCGTCTCGGTGACCGGGTCGGAGCGCGCCGGATCGGCGGTCGCCGAGATCGCCGGTCGCAACCTGAAGAAGGTCGCGCTCGAGCTCGGCGGGTCAGACCCGTTCATCCTGCTCTCGACCGATGATCTGGATGCCGCGGTGTCGGCGGCCGCCGAGGCGCGTCTCGACAACGTGGGACAGTCGTGCAACGGAGCGAAGCGGTTCATCGTGGTCGATGGACTCTACGACGCCTTCGTCGAGAAGTTCGCCGCGGCGCTGGCCGACGCGAAGGTCGGCGACCCGTTCGCCGACGACACGGTCCTCGGGCCGCTTTCGTCGCGGACGGCGGCGGAGCGGCTGGCGGAGCAGGTCGACCGAGCCGTGGCGCAGGGGGCGACCCTCGTGACCGGCGGACGCCGCGACGGCGCCTTCTACCCGGGCACGGTGCTCACCGGCGTGACACCGGAGATGGATGCCTACCGCGAGGAGTTCTTCGGTCCCGTCGGCGTGGTCTACCGCGTCGCGGATGAGACCGAGGCGATCGAGCTCGCCAACGACACCCCGTTCGGGCTCGGGTCGTACGTGTTCACGACGGATGCCGAGCAGGCTGAGCGTGTGGCCGATGCGATCGACGCGGGAATGGTCTACATCAACCTCGTGCTCGCGGACGAAGCCGGGCTGCCGTTCGGCGGAGTCAAGCGCAGCGGCACCTCACGCGAGCTCGGGCTCCTCGCCGCCGACGAGTTCGTGAACAAGAAGCTCATCCGTACGGGCGCCTGACCCGTCGCGGGAGCCCACGGAGCAGCACGAAGGGCGCGCCGAGCGGATCGGCGCGCCCTTCGTCGTGGGTGATCGGGGTCGTGGGGTGACCGGGCTCAGGCGTCGAGCAGAGAGCGGACCTCCGCGGCCTCGGCAGGGCGGCCGAGAGCCTCGTAGACGTCGCCGAGCTCGCCCGCAGCCACCTGGAGCAGCGGCGGGATCTCCGCGGCACGCTCCATGACGGACCGATAGAGCGGCACCGCGTCGGCCGCGCGCTCGTGCTGCGTGAGGACGCGTGCGGCGAAGAGCTCGGACGCGCCGGCAGAGCCCGCGTCGCCGACCTCGGCGAAGCCGTCGGCGGCCTGCAGAGCGGTGGCGACCGCCTCGTCCGCCTGCCCGAGCATCGCGAGCGCGCGGGCTCGGGAGTCGGTGATGTCGGCGGCGAGCCACGGGGCACCGAGACCGGACGCGATCTCGCGGGCCTCGTCGAGGGCTGTCAGCGCCTCCTGCTCGCCGCGGGCGGCGCGGACCTGGCCCTCCGAGTGCCGCGCTTCGGCGAGCAGGCCGACCTGGTCGGGCTCCGTGCGCGCGATCGCGACCGCCGTCTCGAGCGAGGCGAGGGCGTCGTCGAACTCTCCGAACCGGTGCAGCAGGCGACCGTGCGACAGGAGGGCGTTGGCGCGACCCACCGGGGCCTCTCCCTCGTCGAACAGCTCGGCGGCGAAATCCCAGGCGCCGACCGCGCGGCCGGGTTCGCCGGCGTCTTCGAAGGCGCGGGCCAGCAGCATGAGCGTCTGGGCGCGAGACGCCGCGGGCTCCTCGCGGTCGGTCTCGTCGGAGTAGACGTTCACCAGCAGCTCGGCGGCCTCGTCGGCAGAGCCGGATGCGAGCAGTGCCCGCGCGAGGCGGTACTGCACCGCGGTCACGGAGTCGCCGTTCTCGGTCGCGGCGCGCTCGGCGAACCGGTAGCGCGCGACCGCCTCGCCGGGAGCGCCGGCGTCCTCGTTCAGGGCGGCCGCGAGCACGTATGCCCCGGCGAGGACGCTGCGCGCGTCGAGCTCGACGAGGATGCGGCAGAGCTCGTCGGCGTCGGTCACGCCGTCGAGGAACCGCTCCTGGCCACCGCGCATGCGAGCGCGCAGCCCGAGCAGCCGGGCTCGTGCGCCGGCGCCGACTGCGGGGCTCTCGAGCGCGGCGGCGATCGTCGCGTCGCACTCGTCGAACGCGCCGATGGCGCCCTGGAATGACGCACGCGCGAGCGCGACGATGCGGCGCAGGTCGTCGTCGCCGAGCGCGGCCTCGCGGTCGCGCGCGTCGTTGAAGAGCTCGCGGGCCGTCTCCGGGTCGCTCTCGGCGACAGCCATGCCGAGTACGACCTCCACGATCGCGTGCAGGCGCGGCGGCAGGCTCTCGCCGTCGGCGAGGACCGCGCGAAGCGTCTCGAGGTCGTCGGGGGTGCCGCGTCCGAAGAGCGCGAGCCCGGCGCGCTCTTCGACCTGGGCCTCCGCGTCGCGGCCGGCGGCGCGGAGGGCGTCGAGACGGTCCTGCAGAGCCGCCTGGGCGCCCTCGAGGTCGTCGCGCGCGACAAGAGCGGCGATGCGCGCCGAGTGGAGCTTGGCGCGCTGCTCGAGGGTCGCGCCGGGGAGTGCGGCATCCGCCGCAGCCAGCGCTTCCGAGGCTCCGTAGTCGCCGAGGTCGATAGCCCGCTGGACGAGCTCTTCGGCCGACCGTGCGGCCACGGGGGCGACCCGGGGGAGCAGGGGCTCGGCGCTGAGGGGGAGCGAATAGCGCTCCTGCCCGACGGCCCAGGCCCGGTCGAGGCGTCGGCGGTGACCGTCGGTGCCGTCGCGGCGATCGAACTCGCCGGCGATCCGCTCGGCCTCCGAACGCATCACCGCGGCCAGCTCGGCGGCACGCCACGGGCCGTCGTGGTCGCCGAAGAATGCGCGGAGCCGGTCGGAGTCGGCGCCGCGCACGATGGTGTCGGCGTGGCCCGCGGCGCTGACGGCTTCCAGGGCGATCGCGAAGGCGGTGAGGGCGGAGAGATGGCCGTCGACGCCGAGCGCGTCGTGCGCGAGCCAGTCGAGGTGGCGTTCGACGAGCGAGAGTGCCCGTGCCTCGTTGCCGGTGATGGCGCAGAACACGATGTTGTCGGCGACGATGGCGAGGTTGTCCGCGTTGTCCTTCGCGAGCCGGTAGCTGCGCAGGTGGGCGAGGCGGGCTTTGTCGTATTCACCCGCGTGCAGGTACGGAACGAGCGACCGTGCGAGCGCGTGCTCCGGCTCTTCGCCGCACGAGAAGTCGCCCTCGACGAGCTCTTCGACGAGGCGGATCGCCTCGTCCTCGCGGTCGGTGTCGATGAGGTAGCCGGCGACGACGCTGCGGACGCAGGCCTCGCAGTGGCTGTGGCTGTCGCGGGGCGTCGTCTCGAGCTTGGTGCGCAGCTGTTCGGCCTCGTCGAGGCGGCCGGCCATCCACGCGTTCTCGAAGCGGGCCATGAGGACGCCGCTCTGACCGAGCCCGGCGGCGCGGTAATGGTTCTCCATGTCGTCGAGCACGGCGGAGATCTGTTCGCGGTCGAACGCCGGGGATGCGGCCAGGCTGTCGGCCATCCACTTGAACTGCCACATGAGGTCGGCGGTCTCGTCGCCGAGGTCGGCGGGGAAGCGCTCGGGGTCGTCGTCATGCTTGCCGAGGCACCACGCGAAGGAGGTCAGCATCGCCTCGGTGTCGCCGCTCATGCAGGCGGACGAGGTCAGCCGCATCCGGGCCCGGTACTCCAGGGGCTCGTCGCCCGCCTCGACGGCGAGGGCGATGGCCTCGTTGATGAGGGCTCGCTCTTCGATGCCGACCGGGGTGCGGTCGATCTGCTCGAACAGTTCGAGGATGCGGTCGCTGGTCATGCTGTCCTTTCGTGGGGGCCGAGGCGCGGGATGCGGTCAGGACGCAGGGCGCGCGGAGAGTTCGACGAGCGCATGGAGCGCGCCCATCATGAGCGCGCGGTCGTCGCCGCTGAGGGGGCGCTGCGCGGCGAGGAGCGCCTGGACGTAGAGGAGGTGGACCGTGCGTGCGAAGGCGAGGTCGTCGGGGATGTCCAGGAGCGAGCGCACGACCGAGTTCTGCCAGTTCAGGCACAGCCGAACGCCCCCGGACGCGCTCTCGGGCGACGCCGGGCGCAGCTTCTCGGCGGTCGCGTCGATGCGGTCCATGACGCTTCCCCACAGCGGGCTGCCCACTGATCGGGCGCGGCCACGGTCGATCGCGCGCAGCGCTTCGGCGCCTGCGAGGTAGACCGCCGGGATCTCGGCGGCGTCGAGAGAACGCACCGCGACGGTGCAGCTGACAGCAGACAGGGCGGAGCTCGCGCGCTCCTCCAGTGCGAGGACGCGGGCGCGGTCGTCGAGCGGGGGCGGATCGAGCCGGTCGAGTTCCTCAGCGAGGTCGACGTGCTCGACCGTGACGCCGTCGAACACGAGCGGGAGCAGGCGCACCAGTTCGGCGTCGAACAGATATCCGCCGTTGACGAGCGGCTGCCGCGGGTCGGCGATGCCGGCGATCTGGCGGTACTCGTCGACCGTCTCGACGTATCGAAGGTGGGGGAAGCGGCCGATCAGGTCGCCGACCCGCATCCGGCCGTGCGTGGTCTCGACACTCAGCCATCGCACGATGAAGGCGGCGAGCTCGTCGTCATGACGCACGAGCGACTTGAGAGCGACTTCGTGAACCGCGACGAACTGCGCGAGACGGTGCGGTTCGGTCAGGCCGAGGTCGAGCACCCAGCGCCGGATCGCGGCTCCGAGTTCCTGGCGGGTGTGCTCGAGGGCCTCGTCCTCGACCAGCGCTTCGCGGCTCGCGGTCGGGCTGAGGGCCGTGGAGTCGATCACGGCGCGGACGAAGAAGGCCCAGTCGGGCAGGATGTCGTCGGCGTTCTCGTTCAGCAGCATCCGGCCGAGGTAGACGCGGGTGGCCTGGCGGGCCCCGGGCGGGGGAGCGTAGGGGAGGACGTACGCGGTTCCGACGGTATCGGTTCCCGGGACGTGCAGCGGGATCGCGTCGAACGGGTCCTGGCCGAGCAGATCGCGCCCGTAGGCCCAGCGCGCCGCCTCGTCGATGCCGGTCGTGGCGGCACGGAAGGGAGGCGTGCGGGTCGTCAGCTGCTCGCCGCCGCCGGGAAGGTCGACGCGCACCGGGATGGGGAGGAACTCGCCGAACGTCTCGGCCAGCTCGACCGTCGCGGGCGTGCTGAGGAGATCGCGCTGGCCGGGGCGCGGCCGCAGGTGCACGCTCGTGCCGACCGGGAGGTCATCGGGAATCGTCCGCACCGTGAACGTGCCGTCGGCGTTGCCCTGCCATTCGACGGCGTCGCCCCCGCGCGCGCTCCGCGATCGGATGACGATCGTCTCGGCCACCATGAAGCACGACAGCAGTCCGATGCCGAACTGCCCCAGGAAGTCGCTCCTGGGGAGGTCGAAGATGTCGCGCTTCGAGCTGCGGCCGACGGTTGCGAGGAGGTCCGTGACCTCCGAGGCGGTGAGTCCGATGCCGTCGTCGCGCACGATGAACTCGTCGCTGCGGTCGCTGAGCGGGGTGATGCGGATGCCGCTCGACTGGCGCGGCATCCCGGCGGGGGATGTGCTCGCTTCGAACTCTGCCCGAGCGGTGATCGCGTCGCAGGCGTTCTGCATCAGCTCTCGCAGGAAGACGCGAGGACCCGAGTAGATGTGTCGACTCAGGAGGTCGACGATGCCGCGAAGGTCGACCTGGAACTGCTGTGATCGTCCGGTATTCATCCGCCTGATTTCGTTTCGGGTAAGCACCACCGATGGCGTCCTCGGTGCGACAGCAGAGCGTAACAGTTCCCGGTAAAGGCGCATTTCTGATTCGCGTCCAGAATCGACGCGCAATTATCGACCGCCGGCTCATGGCAACCGGACCGGTTCAGAAGGGTGGCGGCTCGTCGGGCGGTCCGCTGGATGCGGCGTGCGGTGGCGGATCCGTGATGTCGATGGTGAAGCAGACGGCCGGTATGGGAACGTCTTCGCGGTAGACCCGGCCGAGGGGCGAGGTCCATTCGAGAACCCCGCCGCCGAGCTGTCGGACTTCCCACTTGGTGAATTGCTTCATGGAGTGGTGTCGCTGGCACAGATGGGCGAGATTGAAGATGTGGGTATGCCCACTCAGGGCGTAATCGATGGTGTGGTCGAGTTCGCAGCGGATCGCGGCCCGGCGGCATCCGGGGAACCGGCAGTGCTGATCCCGCGCCATTAAGAGCTTCTTCATCGAGGCCGTGGGCCGGTAGGTGTCGATCTCGACCGGTGTGCGGGTGACGGGGTCGATGAAGAGTCGGTCCCATTCGGACACCTGCCCGGCGAGCTGGCGGACCGTGTCGGCATCGACAAGCCCCGCGCCCACGGCTTCGGCGGGGTTCTCGTCGCGCCCCATCAGGGTTTCGGCGGTGACGGCGACTTGCACGCGTGCCCGGATGGCGCCGAGCCCACCGGCCCGGTCGGTCCCGTACGTGGGGTCGACGACGGGTGCCCCGCCGAGGACGAGGTCCCCGAGGATGTCGGCCCGCAGCTGATCCATCGTCCGCGTATCGGGGTCCGCGGCCAAGTCGGCGGCATCCGCCCCACCAGCATCCGCCGGCTCGCCCGACCCCGCGGCATCCGACCCGCCCTCCGGACCAGTCGTGACCCGGGCGTCCTTCACCGACTGCCCCATCTGCGTGAGCCGGTCGAGCATCCCCGCGGCGATGACGGTCGGGAGGTTGGCGACGAGGTTCGACATCCCGTCCGTGCCGTGGAACACCCGCACGCACCGCTCCGCCGCCGCAGTCTTGTGCCGCTCGGTGAAGGTCTGCGGGTGCAACTTCGCCGCAAGAGCCTCCAGCGTCCCGCGCACCCGGGAAGGCACATCCCGCTCACACACCCCGACCGCCGCTTCCGCATACGCCGACCGCACCTCGTGCGGCACCCCGGCGCCGACCCGCACGACCACATCGACGTGGCCGCGTTCGATCCGCCGCTGAACCCACGCCTCGAACACGGCGGGGTAGTCGTCGATGACCGTCATCGCGTGGTCGATCTCACCCTGCAACCTGCGGTCCGTCAGCCGCGCCATCCCCGCGGCTTCGGCCGCGACCGACCGCAACTCCATGTCCGACGCCATCCCCCGCACGCCGTCACGCCGCGCCTCACGCATCGCCGACCGGCCCAGCTCCGCCAACGCCCGAACCCGCGAAACATCGGCCGCATGGAACAGGTCGAGCGCCTCAGCGAACACGGAGAACGCCTCGGCGTGCGGCGACGCATCCGCGGCGCCGTCACCCCCGAGCCCGCTACCACGGTTCGCTGTCATGTTCCCATCCTGGCACCAGCCTCAGACATTCCCGTCGAACGTACGTGCCCCTGTGGGCAACTCGTCCCACGTCGCGCCAGGGGAGGAGCCCGTGCCGAAATCGCGCCGACGTTCGCGACCCCGGCGGTCATGACGTACACTGAGAGGAGCAGTCGAAATCTGCATTCTTTCGCCATGCCCAAGCGTCGAAGACTCGACGGCCGTGGAGGAATGCGGGCGTAGACCCCGGGGTCCGAAGGATCTCTAGGGCGGTAGCTCAATTGGCAGAGCAGCGGTCTCCAAAACCGCAGGTTGCAGGTTCGATTCCTGTCCGCCCTGCGCGTCGGCGTCAGCCGGCACACGGAAGGTATCAGGTGGGTTCGATGGTCCAAGAGGGTGGCGAAGTCGTCGCCGCAGGTGGCGCGCCCCGCGAGAAGAAGCCCAACATCTTCGCGCGGATCATCATCTTCATCCGCCAGGTGTTCGCCGAACTCCGCAAGGTCGTCACCCCGACCCGCCAGGAGCTCGTGAAGTTCACGGCAGTGGTCCTCGGATTCGTCGTCGTCATGATGGCGCTCGTCTACGGCCTCGACGTCCTGTTCGTCTGGATCACGACCGTCGTCTTCGGCGTCCCGGGCTGATCGACGGGCCCAGCCCGCACGACCCGCGAATGCCTGCCAGCCAGGCATCCCGACAACCGATGGAAGAGAACGCAGTGTCAGAACGCATCCCCGACGACGTCGATTGGGCCACGGCCGCCGAGCAGTCCAGCGAGGACGACGAAGCCCAGGAGGGCAACGTGCTGGCAGGCCAGGAGCGCGCCTCCGACGCCGCCGAGCACGCCGCTGTCCACGTCGTGGACGATGAGGCCGAGCAGGACGACACCGACCTCGACGGTGTGGAGATCGACGACCCCGAGGCCGACGCCGTCGTGAACGACGCGCTCGAGATCGACGAGACCGCCGAGGCCGAAGCCGCCGCGGAGGTCCTGACCGACTCCCTCGAGGAGGAGATCGCCGAGCAGGCCGCTGAGGCGGCCGACGAGGTCGAGCCCTACGACGGTCCCGAGCCCGACGTCGAGGTCTCCGAGGAGGCCGTCGACTACCTCTCCGAGTTCGAGGCCGCCGCCGGCATCGAGATCTCCGTCGGCGACGACGAAGACCCGTACGAGGCGTTCCGTACCGAGCTGCGCATGCTGCCGGGCAAGTGGTACGTCATTCACTCCTACGCCGGGTTCGAGCGCAAGGTGAAGGCCAACATCGAGCAGCGCAAGTCGACGCTCGAGGTCGAGGAAGACATCTACCAGGTCGAGGTCCCGATGGAGGACGTCGTCGAGATCAAGAACGGTCAGCGCAAGATGGTCACGCGCGTCCGGATCCCCGGCTACGTGCTCGTCCGCATGGAGCTCACCGAAGACACCTGGTCGGTCGTCCGCCACACCCCCGGTGTCACGGGCTTCGTGGGCAACGCCCACAACCCCACGCCGCTGCGCTTCGACGAGGCGTTCAACATGCTGAAGTCGCTCGTCGAGGTCAAGGAAGCGGCTCCCGCCAAGGCCGGCGCGGCCAAGGGCGTCGCCGCCCCCACGCGCAGCGTCGTCACCGAGGTCGACTTCGAGATCGGCGAGACCATCACGATCAAGGAGGGCTCGTTCGCCGGCCTTCCCGGCTCGATCAGCGAGATCAAGCCCGAGAGCGGCAAGCTCACGGTGCTCGTGTCGCTCTTCGAGCGCGAGACGCCCGTCGAGCTCTCGTTCGACCAGGTCACCAAGCAGTAACGCGACATCACGTCGACGAGCGCCCCTCCGCCACCCGGCGGCCGGGGCGCTTCGTCGTCCCGGCGCCGCCCTTGCCAGCATCCTCGAAGCCGAGGATGCGGTAAGCTTGGGGAGTTTGCGGGCCCTTGTGCGCCTGCATGACACAACCGCCGCTCGGAGATGCCGGGCGTGCGGGAGAGGGATGCCGCCGGCATCCGCTCGACGAAAGGAAAACGAATGGCACCGAAGAAGAAGGTGACCGGCCTGATCAAGCTTCAGATCAACGCCGGAGCAGCCAACCCGGCGCCGCCGATCGGCCCCGCGCTCGGTCAGCATGGCGTCAACATCATGGAGTTCTGCAAGGCGTACAACGCCGCGACCGAGTCGCAGCGCGGCAACGTCATCCCCGTGGAGATCACCGTCTACGAGGACCGCAGCTTCACGTTCATCCTGAAGACCCCGCCCGCCGCGGAGCTCATCAAGAAGGCCGCCGGAGTCGCCAAGGGTTCGGCCACGCCTCACACGACCAAGGTCGCGAAGCTCACGAAGGACCAGGTCCGCGAGATCGCCGAGGCCAAGATGCCCGACCTGAACGCCAATGACATCGAGGCCGCCTCGCTGATCATCGCCGGCACCGCCCGCTCCATGGGCATCACGGTCGAGAGCTGAGGGGGAGAACACAATGGCTAAGTCCAAGGTTTACGAAGCAGCCGCGGCGAAGATCGACCGCGACAAGTTCTACAGCTCCACCGAGGCCGTCGCTCTGGCGAAGGACACCGGTTCGAAGAAGTTCGACTCGACCGTCGAGGTCGCGCTGAAGCTCGCTGTCGACCCGCGCAAGGCGGACCAGATGGTCCGTGGCACGGTCATCCTGCCCCACGGCACGGGCAAGACCGCTCGCGTCATCGTCTTCGCGACGGGCCCGGCCGCTGAGGCCGCCATCGCCGCCGGCGCTGACGAGGTCGGTGGCGCCGAGCTCATCGAGAAGGTCGCCGGCGGCTGGACCGCTTTCGACTCGGCCGTCTCGACGCCCGAGCTCATGGGCCAGGTCGGCCGCCTGGGCAAGGTCCTCGGTCCCCGAGGCCTCATGCCCAACCCGAAGACCGGCACCGTGACCCCCAACCCGGCCAAGGCCGTCGAGGAGATCAAGGGCGGAAAGATCGAGTTCCGTGTCGACAAGCACGCCAACGTGCACTTCGTCGTCGGCAAGGCGTCGTTCTCGGCCGAGCAGCTCGAAGAGAACTTCAACGCGGCGGTCGAGGAGATCGTCCGTCTGAAGCCCTCGAGCGCCAAGGGCCGTTACATCCAGAAGGGCGCCGTGTCGACCACGTTCGGCCCCGGCATCCCGCTGGACGTCAACGCGCTCGTCTGATCGCGATTCGCATGAACGGGGTCTCACCTTCGGGTGAGGCCCCGTTCGTCGTTCCGGGCTCGCCCGGATCGCGCTAGCGTCGGCTCATGCGGCATTCTCTCACCGATGTCCTCGGAATCGATCTGCCCATCGTGCTCGGACCCTTCGGGGGTCTGTCGTCCGCGGCGCTGACGGCCGCGGTCAGTGAGGGAGGTGGACTCGGGTCGTTCGGGCTCTACGGGTACGACGGCACGCGGATCCGCGAGACCGTCGCGTCGATCCGAGAGCGCACGGCTCGCCCGTTCGCTCTCAACCTGTGGCTGCCGCTCGGCGACGAGGTCACGCCGCACGGAGTGGATGCCGCGCCGTCGCGCGACGCGCTGCGGCCGCTCTACGCAGTCGCGGGCGCGGCCGTACCCGAGCTGCCGGAGCGCTTCCTGCCGCCGCTCGAGGAGCAGCTCGCTGCGATCTGGGAGGCACGACCCGCGGTCCTGAGCGTGGTGTTCGGCGTGCCCGCGTCGGCGGTCGTGGAAGACGCGCATCGGCTGGGCATCCGCGTGATGGGGACCGCCACGACGGTCGCCGAGGCACGGGCGCTCGAGGCCGGCGGCGTCGACGTCATCGTCGCGAGCGGCGCCGAGGCCGCGGGTCACCGCGTTTCGTTCCTCGGGGCGCCGGAGGATTCCCTCGTGGGGACCTTCGCTCTCGTGCCGCAGGTCGTCGACGCCGTGTCCGTGCCGGTGGTCGCCGCGGGCGGCGTTGCCGACCGGCGCGGCGTCGCCGCAGCGTTCGCCTTGGGGGCCTCGGGGGTGCAGGTCGGGACCGCCTTCCTCCGGACGCGGCAATCGGCCGCATCCGAGGGCCATCGCGCCGCGATCGCCGGGGCGCAGGACACGTCGACGGTGCTCACGCGTGCGATGAGCGGGCGCCTCGCGCGCGGCATCCCGAATCGCGCCGTCCGCCACATCGAGTCCGCGGGGGTGATCGCGCCATTCCCGGCGCAGAACTGGCTCACGGGAGTCTTCCGCGCCGCCGCCGGGGGTGACCCGGAGCTCTCGTCGCTGTGGGCGGGCCAGGCCGCAGGCCTCGCCACGCGAGACGACGCGGGAGACGTGCTGCGCGAGCTCGCCGCCGGTCTGCCGGCGTCGTGAGGCCGGTCGCGGCGCCGGCGCGGTGCCGCGGCTTCGGTCACTGGGTGTCGCGAACCTCGAAGCCCATCGAGCCGATGCGCGCCGCGTCGGTGACCCGCGCCGCGTCGACCCGCGCCCCGGGAGGGCCCTCCGCCATCCAGGCGAGCACCGCGTCGACAGCGTCATCCGTGCCTTCCAGGGCAGCCTCGACGGTGCCGTCGCTACGGTTGCGCACCCAGCCGGCGACGCCGCGCCTATCAGCTTCGAGCAGCAGGCTGTAGCGATATCCGACGCCCTGGACACGGCCCTCGACGACCACGTGAACGCTTCGCATCCCCTCATCCTGCCTCACGGCCAGACGAGGCTCACGGCGAGGAGGATCATGACCAGGGCGACGAGCCCGTCGAGCACGCGCCACGCGCCCGGAGTCGCGAGCACGCGCCCGAGGAGGCGCGCTCCGAACGCGAGCGCGAAGAACCAGACGACGCTCGCCGTCACAGCGCCGACAGCGAACCAGACGCGGTCGTCGCCGTGGGTCGCGGCGATGCTCCCGAGGAGGAAGACGGTGTCGAGGTAGACGTGGGGGTTCAGCCAGGTCAGCGCGAGGCACGTGAGCGCGACGGCGGCGCGGCGGGCCGGCGCGGGGCGCTCGGTCGCCGCCCGCGCGTCGAGAGCTTGCCCGCTGGGGCGCCAGGCACGACGAGCAGCGAGGAGGCCGTAGGCGAGGAGGAACGCCGCGCCGGCCCACCGCACGACGGGCACCAGCCACGGCAGGCCCGCCACCACGAGGCCGAGGCCGGTCACCCCCGCGACGATCAGCACGGCGTCGGATACGGCGCAGATGGTCGCGACGAGTAGAACGTATTCCCGCCGGATGCCCTGCCGCAGCACGAACAGGTTCTGCGCGCCGATGGCGACGATGAGCGACAGGCCGAGGCCGAGGCCCGAGAGGGAAGCGGAGAGCACGAGTCGACGCTAGGGTCGCAGGTCGGTACAGTCCAGTTCATGGATCTGCAGTCGATGAAGCACAGCTGAAGATGCGCGTTCCGGTCGAGCTGGTCGAGACCCTCGCGGTGATCCTCGACGAGGGGAGCCTGGATGCCGCCGCGCGTCGTCTGCACATCACGCCATCCGCCGTGAGCCAGCGGGTGCGGGCTCTGGAGCGCGTCGCCGGCCAGGTTCTGCTCGTGCGGTCGAAGCCTGCGCGCGCGACCGAGGCGGCGCACCGCTTCGTGCGCTACGCCCGCCAGCTCGCCCTGCTCGAGCGCGACGCGTTCGAGGGGGCCGACGAAGAGGCCACGAGCGTTCCGCTCGCGGTCAACGCCGACTCGCTCGCGACGTGGTTCCTGCCGCCGCTCGCCCGGGTCGCGTCCGCACGGGATGTCGTGTTCGACCTGCATCGCGACGATCAGGACTTCACCGCCGGCCTGCTCGAGAGCGGAACGGTCATGGGCGCGGTGACCTCTCGGCGGGTTCCGGTGGCGGGATGCCGGGTGTCGGCGCTCGGCGCGTTGCGGTACGAGGCGGTCGCAACGCCCGCCTTTGCGAGGCGATGGTTCGCGGAGGGCGCGGGCGTGGGCGCAGGACCCGATCGCGCCGGACTCGCGTCGGCGCCGGTCGTGGACTTCGACCGCCGCGACGAGCTGCAGACCCGGTGGCTGCGCGGCGCGGGTGTGGCTGCCGACGCACCGCCGCGGCACCGCGTCCCGGCATCCCAGGACTTCGCGACCGCCGTGCTGCTCGGCCTCGGGTGGGCGCTCCTGCCGACACTGCAGTCACGCGTGCACGTGGAACGGGGCGAGCTGGTGCGGCTCGGGGGAGACGACATCGTCGTGCCGCTGTACTGGCAGCAGTGGAACCTCGCTTCGCCGCTCCTCGACGCGGTCGCCGAGGAGATCGTCGCAGAAGCCCGGCGCGTGCTCGAGCCCGCCGCCTGATCCCGAGCTCGGCTCGCCGAGAGTGCACCCTCGGCGCGAGAGTGTCGCTGTGACGGTATGTGGTGGGCTGGACGGTGCGTGCTCGGCGAAGCCGCTCCGCCGGGCGGGGAGGGACTCAGGACTCCGCGACCGTGAGGACGACCTTTCCGCGGGAGTGACCCCGCTCGACCTCGATGTGAGCGGCGGCGACATCGGCGAGGTCGTGGACGCTGTCGACGAAGACCTGGATGGCGCCCGAGTCGAGCAGGCGGCCGAGGGTGGCCAGCACGCTGCCGTCGGGGATCACCTTGTACCCGGTCGCGCGTACGCCCGCCGCTGCGGCAGCCTCGGCGTACCCCGGCCATCCGCCGGTCGGGACCATGACGTACAGACCGCCCGGACGCAGCACCCCGAGCGAGCGGGAACCGGTGTCGTCGTGCACGTTGCCCACGAGGTCGATGACGACATCCATCTCGCCGACGACGTCCTCGAAGCGCGTCGTCGCGTAGTCGATCGCGACCGAAGCGCCGAGCTCGCGCAGCCAGGGCAGGTTGCGGTCCGAGCCGGTGGCGGTCACCTGTGCGCCGAAGTACGCGGCGAGCTGCACAGCGAAGTGACCGACCCCGCCCGATCCGGCGTGGATCAGCATTCGCTGTCCCTCGTGCGCGTGGGCGGTCTCGACCACCAGCCCCCAAGCGGTGAGCGCGGCGAGGGGAACCCCCGCCGCCTCCACATGCGACAGGCTCGCGGGCTTTCGGGCGACGGACAACGAGGGCACGACGGCGTACTCCGCGTAGCTGCCACCCGAGCGGGGGAACGGTAGCATGCCGAACACCTCGGTGCCGGGCTGCAGCTCGTGGGTCTCGTAGGGGCTCGCGATGACCACGCCGCTGAAGTCGAAGCCGAGGGTGCTCGGCCAGCGATCGATGAGTCCTGCCACACCGCGTCCCAGCCGCGTCTTGGTGTCGATGGGGTTCACACCGGCGGCCACCACTCGCACGAGCACTTCGCTCAGGGCGGGAGAGGGCACCGGGACATCGGTCACGCGGAGAACCTCGGGCGCGCCGGGTTCATCGAACACGACCGCTCGCATCGTCTCGGGCGTCGCCTCGGCCGGCGTCGTCGGCTGGGAGGCGGTTGCTGTGCGCAGCGGCCGGAATCTCATCCGTCGCTCCTTCCTCACACCGCGGCGTCGGCGGCGATGATGCTCGGTCGATCTCAGTCAATCGTGAGATTGTCTCGACCGTGTTACGCCGCGGTCACCGGAGGGAGAAGCTCGGCGTCGCCGGAAGCGGGAGCGAGGGCGTTCAGTCGGGCGTCTCGGATGACGACAGGGCGTGGAGCAGCCGGGTGAGCTCGCGGATGTCGTCGACGTGCCACGACTCGAGCGCGGTCAGCAGCGAGTTCTCGCGCGGCGCGCGGACGGCGTCGAGCCGGCGGATGCCGTCGGGGGTGGCCGAGAGCAGGCTCGAGCGGCCGTCGGCGGGGTCGGGCGTGCGCTGCACGAGCTGGAGCTCCTCGAGCTCGCGGACCGTGCGGCTGATCTGGCCCTTGTCGGAGTGGAGCGTCTCGGCGAGGGCGGAGAGCGTGATCTCGCCACGGCGCGCGATCGTCGTGAACACCTTGTACGCGCCCGGGAGCATTCCCGGGCTCAGCCGGTCGGCGTTCTCGGCGAACAGCCGCCGGACGTGCGTGAACAGCTCACCGAACTCGAGCTCGAGCGCTCGGACGGCCGCGGTGCGCTCGTCGTCGAAGACCGATCCCCACGGGCCGGGAGTCCCGGGGGTGGTGCACCCCCGGGACTCGGCGGACTCTCGCGCGGTCATCCCGATCACCCTATCGAGCCGAGCGGCGCGTCTCCGCGTCGACCGGGGCGTCGGAGTCTGCGGCATCCGTGTGGACGGCGCCGGTCGCGGTGAGGGCGTTCATGCCTTCCGGAACCGACACGGTGGCCAGGTCGGCCTCGCCGGCCTGCAGACGCTCGGTGGTGGTCATCGTCGTCAGCGGCTTGTTCGGCAGGAACACGATCGCGATCAGGCTCAGGACCGCGAACGGCACGGCGATGAGGAACGAGTGCGAGATGCCGGTGGCGTAGATGTCCTCGAAGACGATCCGCAGCGCCTCGGGCATCGCCGAGACCTGGGGGAGCGTGCCCGACTGCAGCTGTGCGGCCCAGGTCGGGGCCTGGTCGCCGAGCGACACCAGTGCGGCCTGGATGTCGTCCTTCCGATCGCTGACGAGCGTGGTGACCTGCGAGGCGAGCGCCGCCCCCATGACGGAGACGCCGATCGTGCCGCCGAGGCTCCGGAAGAACGTCACGCCCGAGCTCGCGACGCCGATCTCGGTGGGGCGAGAGGTGTTCTGCACGACGAGCACGAGGTTCTGCATCGTCATGCCGATGCCCGCGCCCAGCATCGCCATGTAGATCGAGACGAGCGTGAAGTCGGTGTCGTAGTGGATCGTGGAGAGCAGGCTCGCTCCGCCGATCAGCAGCAGTGCGCCGACGATGAGGAACGGCTTCCAGCGGCCGGTCCGCGTGATCAGCGCGCCCACGCCGATCGAGGCGACGAGCAGTCCGCCGATCATCGGGATGGTCATGAGGCCGGCCTCGGTGGGGGTGGCTCCACGGGCGAGCTGCATGTACTGGCTGAGGAACACCGAGGCGCCGAACATGGCGATGCCCGTCGCGATCGAGGCGATCACCGAGAGGGTGAAGGTCAGGTTGCGGAAGAGCGTGAGGGGCACGAGCGGCTCGCGCACCTTGAGCTCGGTGATCACGAAGAGCACCGCGCCGATGACGGCGCCACCGACCATCAGGAGGGTCTCGACGCTCATCCACTCGAACGAGTCGCCCGCGAGCGTCACCCAGATCAGCAGCAGGGAGACGGATGCCGACAGCAGCACGATGCCGAGGTAGTCGATGCGCGTCTCCTTGCGCGGGTGCGCGGGGATGTGGAGCGTGCGCTGCACGATCAGCAGGGCGGCGACGGCGACGGGGAGGGCGACGAAGAAGTTCCAGCGCCAGCCCCAGGCATCGGTGATGACGCCGCCGAGCAGCGGGCCGCCGATCGTGGCGACGGCCATGACGGCGCCGAACAGGCCCATGTAGCGGCCGCGCTCGCGCGGGCTGATGATGTCGGCCATCAGCACCTGGCTGAGGGCGGCGAGGCCACCGGCGCCGATGCCCTGCACCGCGCGGAACGCGATCAGCATCTCGGGGGACTGCGAGAAGCCGGCAGCCGCGGTCGCCAGCACGAAGATGACGATCGCGAGCTGGTACAGCACCTTGCGGTTGGTGAGGTCGGCGAGCTTTCCCCAGATCGGGGTCGAGATCGCGGTCGTCAGCAGAGTCGCCGTGACGACCCACGTGAAGGCGGCCTGGGTGCCCTCGAGATCGTGGATGATGACCGGCAGCGAGGTCGAGACGACGGTCGAGGCGAGCATCGACACGAACATGCCGAGCAGAAGGCCCGAAAGGGCCTCGAGCACGCCGCGGCGCGACATGTTCTTCCCCTCGGGTTGAGTGGATGCGGAAGCGGACATGAGTCCTCCTGGGATTCGGACGGACGCGGCTGCGTTGGCGCGGATCGTCGGCGGACGGTACTTCGGTAGCCGCGGGGCGGCGTAACTGGTTGACGAAAGTCAACCGTTGAGATCGGTCAACTATATGTTCAATCGTTGAGTTACGTCAACTATTCCCGCGCGCGCTTCGCTGCGACGAGGATGGGGACGTGTTCAGTGTGGAGGCGCTTCCCGATACCCGCATCGAGGTGGCCGTGCGGGCCGATTGGCAGCGGCTCATCGAAGCCGACCTGCCCAGCGCGGGGCGGCATCCCTCGGAATCGAACCGCCCCCACGTGACTCTCGCGGTGCGCGACGACCTGTCGACGGATGCTGGGCGCGAACTGGCGCGTCTCGGTGACGCCCTGCCGGTGGAGTGCCGGCTCGGTGGCGCGGTGGTGTTCGCTGCGGGGGAGAGGTTCGTCCTGGCCCGGCCCCTCGTCATGACGGCCGCGCTGCTGAGGTTTCACGCCCGCATCGTCGACCTCATCGGACCGCCGCCGGTGCGCTACGCCGTCACCGCGGCAGACCGATGGACACCGCACATCACCCTGGCGCGCCGGATGACGGCGGAGCAGATCGGACGCGCGCTCGGCATCGTCGGGGCGCCGACCCTTGAGGGTGAACTGACCGGACTGCGCCTCTGGGATGCCGAGGCCAAGGTGGTCACGCCGCTGGCGTGATCGCCCCGCCCGTGACGAGAGGCCGGTCAGTCGCTGAGGGCGAGGGCTCGAAAGGGTTCGCGCGGGCGCGATGCGACGATCCGCGGCGCTTCCGCCGCGCGCCGCTGCATCGTGCGGCGGTACAGCTCGTCGATGAGATCGGTCGCGAGATTCACGAGTGATCGGATCTCGCGCTCGTCGCGGTCGACCCACGCGCAGCGCGGCTCGTCGTCGATGGGGACGAAGTCGTCGTGCTGCTCCCACACCACGAGGGTGCGCTCGGCGCCGAGGACGTGTTGCTGCCACCACACCTGACGCAGATAGGTGCGGGGGATCGAGCGCCAGCTCTTGTTCGTGGTCTTGATCTCGGCGAGGGTGACACGGCCGTCGGCATCCACCATCACGCCGTCGGGCGTGGCGAGGTGTCGCTTCTCGACCACGGCGTGGAAGAGCGCGGACGATGGCTGGATGCCGTGCGTCGCAGCGACCCAGGCGGCGATCTCCGGCTCGCGGCGGCGACCGTGGTCGGTGTACGCGTTGCCGGAGAACCCCGAGCCCATGAGCTTGGCGTCGGCGGCGCGCGCAATCGCCTTCGGGCTCGTCAGCGCCGCGACGTCCGTCGCCGTGATGCCCCGCGAGCGAGCCCGGATCCACGCCACGCGGTCGCGCGAGTCCGCGACGATGCGAGCAGCGAGTTCGGGTGACACGCCTTCGACCCTAACCCCGCCCGCCCTCCCTCCCTGCCCTTGCCCCTCGGCGTGCCCCCGCCCCACCCCACCTCACGCGTAGGCGTCGAGTGCACGGCATCCCATCGATTGCACGGCATCGGTGCGTAGATGTCGCGGTCATTCGGCGGCAAGCCGTGCGCTCAACGGGGAGGGTGGATGTTGAATGCCCTGAGGTGGGCGGCGAGGGTTGACGGGGAGGTGACGTGACGAGGTTCCCAGCGCACGAGGCGGCGCCCGGTCGTACCCCGGATCCAGTCTTCGCGGCGCTTCTCGTCGAGGACCGTCCTCTCTGCCGAGCGGGCTGAGCGGAGCTCCGGGTCGAGGTACTTGCCGACGCCGTCGCATTCGCCCCAGGCATCGGCGTCGTCGAGGCCGAAGTCGACGCGGTACCAGCCCGCACCGCGCGGGCCAGCGATCGGCACCTGTAGCCGAACCGACCGGAAGCCGAGTTGGTGCAACCGGAACCGGCTCACGCTTTCCAGGGTCGACTCGGCCCGGCCGTCGGCGAAGCCCGCCACCCATCGAGCCCGCCTGATCCCTCGCGCCGCGCCCGCCTCGGCGATCCGAGCGGACATCGCCATCCGCCAGTCGTCGGGGGAGCGGCCCGTGCGGTCGCACCAGATCCGTTCCGCGCGGTCGGCCATGACGAGCTCCGCCTCGGGAGTCATGGTGCGCGTGACGTCGAAGACCGTCCGCGCCAGGGAGGTGCAGCGGATGCCGTTCACCTCGACGACGTCATGCGCATCGAGAGGCGCGCAGTGGCGGAATGCATCGGGGCCGCTGGAGACCCGGGCGCCCGGGGCCGTCGTGAGGTGGACGCGGGTCGGCCGGAGGCGATAGAGATCGAGGCCGTGCAGGACCCCGGCGGACTCGTGCGAGACGACCGCGTGCCCCCGGACCTCGTGCGCGACCGCCATCACATGGAGCAGATGCGCGTCCTCGGCGTAGAGCTCATCGAACGCGGCGCGGTCGACGTACCAGCCGCGTCGCACGTGCACCCGGATGCCGTCCCGCACCGAGCGGTCGATCGAGCGTTCGCTCTCACCCGCCACGAGCAGGTCGCGTCGGCGGTGGAGCAATGCCCGCACCTCATCCGGTCCTCGTCGTCTGCGCATCCCGCCCATGCTCACCCCCACCCCCGCACCCCACCCCATCCCCCCACCCATGTGTGGACACCCCCACCCCACCCCCACATGTGCAGAACTCGCGGCCGGCGCCGAGCGAACGAGCTCGCGCCGAGTGCACGGGCACGCTGCGTAGCGGTGCCGTGCAGTGGGCGGGATGCCGTGCGCTCGGCGCGGGGGTGGGGGGATTTGGGGGATGGGGGGTGTGGGGGTATGGTGGGGGTAAGCCAAAGACCGCTGGTCATCGGTGTGCGCGTGAGCGCACTCGTGATCGAAGCTCTGCACTGCAGGGGCCCGCGCAGGTGACACTGAACTTCTCCTTCGGGAACCGAGCTCCGTGCCTCTGCGCCGGAGCTTTTGTCATGTCCGGGGCTGGTCGAGGCCGGCGCTCCGCCACCGCGGGGCGTCAGGCACACATCAAGGAGTGACCATGGTGCAGAAGGACGCATCGGTCGCCGAGCTCACGAAGTCATTCGAGGACTCGACTGCCGTTCTGCTGACCGAGTACCGCGGTCTGACGGTGGCCCAGCTCAAGCAGCTGCGCAACAGCATCCGTCAGGACGCGAACTACGCCGTGGTGAAGAACACGCTGACCAAGATCGCCGCGAACAACGCGGGGATCACGGCGCTCGACGAGGACCTCAAGGGTCCCTCGGCCGTGGCGTTCGTGCACGGCGACTTCGTCGCCACCGCCAAGGCTCTGCGTGACTTCGCCAAGGCCAACCCGCTCCTCGTCATCAAGGGCGGCATCTTCGAGGGCAACGCCCTCACCGCCGACGAGGTCAACAAGTACGCCTCGCTCGAGAGCCGCGAGGTTCTGCTGGCCAAGGCCGCGGGCATGATGAAGGCGACGATGGGCAAGGCTGCCGCCACCATCGACGCGCTTCGCGAAAAGCTGGAGACCGCCGACGCCGCGTGAGCGACAGGCGAGCTCTTACACCAACCCCATCTATCTAGGAGATACATCATGGCGAAGCTTTCCACCGAGGAGCTGCTCGAGCAGTTCGCCGGCCTGACCCTCGTCGAGCTCAGCGAGTTCGTGAAGGCGTTCGAGGAGAAGTTCGACGTCACCGCTGCTGCCCCCGTCGCCGTTGCCGGCGCCGCTGGTGGCGCTGGTGCCGCTGAGGCCGAGGAGGAGAAGGACTCGTTCGACGTCATCCTCGAGGCTGCCGGCGACAAGAAGATCCAGGTCATCAAGACGGTCCGCGAGCTCACCTCGCTGGGCCTCGGCGAGGCCAAGGCTGTCGTCGACGGTGCTCCCAAGGCCGTCCTCGAGGGCGCGAACAAGGAGACCGCCGAGAAGGCGAAGGCCGCTCTCGAAGAGGCCGGCGCGACGGTCACCCTCAAGTAATTCCCCGCTCTCACTCGAGAGCAGCACGACGGCCCCGGATGCTGCATCCGGGGCCGTCGTCGTCTGCGCCGGACTCAGTCCCGGCGGGAGAGGGTCGAGTCGCGGACGGCGACGGAGCTGTGTCCGGGTGCTCCCGCTGTCGTCCCCCGGACCACCATGCGCGGCTTGATCCGCATCGTCACGGTGTCGGCCTCGGGGTCCTCGATGTGGCGCAGGAGCAGCTCGACGGCGGCCCGGCCCTGCTCGTGGGGGACCTGTCGCAACGTCGTCAGGGCGAACATCTCGGCATTGACGTGATCGTCGATGCCGACGACGCTCAGCGACGACGGGACGAGGATGCCGAGGCGGCGGGCGGCGATGATCGCTCCGATCGCGACGTCGTCACAGGCCGCAACGATGCCCGTGGGTCGGGCGGCGGGGTCGCTCAGCAGGTCGACCGCGGCAGCGTACCCGGCTGGCATCGAGAGCTCGGCCGGCACCCGCGAGATCTCGTCGGCGAGACCGGCGCGACGCATCTCCGACTCGTAGCCGGCGTATCGCTCTGACTCGACGTGAGGCCAGTGCGTGGAGTCGGTGCCACCGAGGAACGCGATGCGGCGATGCCCCAGCTCGACGAGGTGCGCGGTCGCGAGAGCGGTGGCGTGCGCGTCGTCGAGCGTGACGAGGCTGGTGTCGCCCTCGGTGCCGATGACGCTGACGACTGGCTTTCCCAGCGCCAGCAGTGCGTCCAGCTCGCTCTCGGCAGGTTCGAGGCCCACCGCGATGACACCGTCGAAGCGCCGACGGGCCAGGAAGTCCTCGAACACCCGGCGCCGCGTCTCCGTCCCCGGGCGAGCGTCGTACAGGGTCAGGTCGAGGCCGTGCTCCAGGAGAGCCGCCTGAATGCCCTCGAGAACCTCTCCGAAGAACCATCGGCTGACGTGGGGCATGACGACGCCGACGGTCTGCGTGCGACCGGTCGCGAGGCTCATCGCCGACGAGTGCGCGACATACGACAGCTCCTGTGCTGCGGCAGCGACGCGCCTGCGGGTCTCGTCGGACACGTACCCGCGTCCGGTGAGGGCGCGGCTCGCCGTCGCTTTCGACACCCCTGCACGGGTGGCCACGTCGGCGATGGTGCTCATGGGACCTCCTCGTCCGTTCGGGGAGACCTGCCGGGGGACTCCCACCAGAGCGTAGCGGTTTCGACCGCGACCGGGAACCGGTTCCAGGCGTCTCAAGTGTGAGCGCTCCCACGGCCTCGCTTATTACCACATGGGATGGTTGTCAATCCGTGATATTCCGCTGGTTGTGCCGGACTCCGCAGGACAGTAGGTTGTCCTGGAATCGGTTCCCCAATGGATGCGGACAAGGCTCCTCTGGGTGAACGATGATCCCGATAGAGGAGAAGTACATGGCATTGTCACAGCGATACCGTCTTCTTGCCCCCGTCGCCCTCATGGGCGCGGCAGCACTGGTGCTGGCTGGGTGCGCCGAAGGCGGCGGCGAGGGCGGCGGCGACGCGAAGACGACCGTCCGCATCTCGGGCGGCATCACCGGTGGTGAGGCTGACGCACTCAACGAGTCGTTCGCGCAGTTCACCGAGGACACCGGTATCAAGGTGGAGTACACCGGCGACAAGTCGTTCGAGGGCAACATCGTCACCAAGGTGACCGGTGGCGACGCCCCCGACATCGCGATCGTCCCGCAGCCCGGCCTGCTGAAGACGCTCGTCGAGACCGGCAAGGTGCTGCCCGCGACTGAGGCGGTCGAGAGCGCGGTCGACGAGAACTGGTCGCCCGACTGGAAGCAGTACGGCACGTTCGACGACACCTTCTACGCGGCACCCATGCTCGCGAACCTGAAGGGTTACGTCTGGTACTCCCCGAAGCAGTTCGCCGAGTGGGGTGTCGAGATTCCCAAGACGTGGGACGAGATGATCGCTCTCACCGACAAGATCGTGCAGACGACCGGCGGTCCCGCGTGGTGCGCCGGCTTCGCCTCCGACGCCGCCTCGGGCTGGCCGGGCACCGACTGGGTGGAGGACCTCGTCCTGCGCCAGGCCGGCCCCGACGTGTACGACCAGTGGGTGGCCGGTGACGTGAAGTTCACCGACCCGCAGATCAAGTCCGCGTTCGACGCGGTGGGCGAGATCCTGCTCAACCCCGAGTACGTCAACGCGGGCTACGGCGACGTCAAGAGCATCAACTCGACCGCGTTCGGCGACGTGGCCGCGGCTGTCGCCAGCGGTGACTGCGCCCTCACGCACCAGGCCTCGTTCCTGTCGGCGAACTTCCTCGACGTGCAGACCGCCGACGGCGCGACCCCCGAGGTCGCTCCCGACGGTGACGTCTACGCGTTCCTGACGCCGGGGTACACCGAAGGCGAGCTCCAGGTCGAGGGCGGCGGCGAGTTCGTCGCCGCGTTCTCGGACGACGAGTCGACGCAGAAGGTTCTCGAGTTCATGGCCTCGCCCGAGTTCGCTGACGCGCGCGTCAAGCTCGGCGGCGTGATCTCGGCGAACAAGAACGCCGACCCCTCGCTCGCCTCGAGCGAGTTCCTCCAGGAAGCCATGACGACGCTGCAGGACGAGACCACGGTCTTCCGTTTCGACGCATCCGACCTGATGCCGTCCACGGTGGGCTCGGGCTCGTTCTGGAAGGGCATGGTCGACTGGATCGACGGTAAGGACACCGAGACGGTCCTGTCCGACATCCAGGCCGGTTACGAGAACTGATCGTCGCCTGACGATCGGTTGAGCCGAGCGGGGTCGGGCTGCACAAGCCCGGCCCCGCTCCTCCCGTCCGTACCGCCCGGGTACGCCGCTGTACTCAGAAGGGGATCCACATGTCGCAGACGACCGTCGACAGACCCGTCGACACCGAACCTCCCACCACCACGCACGCCACCGATCCGAAGGGGCGGTCGATCACTCGGATCATCGTCGCCGCCGGATTCGCCCTGATCGTCGCCATCCTCCTGCTGCTGAACTTCACCGGATCGAGCGAGGAATCGTCGCGCATCACGATCGGGTTCTCGCTCAACAGCTTCTTCCTCTGGTTGGGCGCGATGAACCCGCTCATCCAGATCCCCGTCATCCTGGCCGTGTTCGGGCTCGTCGTGGGCATCATCCTGGTGCTCATCGAGTACGCGCCCCGCCCGGGTCGCGGCTACTTCATCATGCGGCTCGTCGCGTGCCTGGTCATCCCGGTGCTCGCCTTCCTGCTGCTGCGGCCCTACGCCAACGCCGTCCTCTACGTCGTCGCGATCGCGCTGCTCGTCGGTGCGCTGCTCTTCTTCGCGGACTTCCGGTCGCGTCAGGGCGCGGGCTATCTGTTCCAGCTCATCCTCTTCATGGCCCCGGCCAGCATCATGCTGGCGCTCGGACTGATCTACCCCGCGATCGCCACGATCTTCAAGTCGTTCTACGACAAGTCGGGCGAGCAGTTCGTGGGCCTGGAGAACTACTTCTGGGTGTTCACGAACCCGACGGGCACGGCCTCGGTCGTCAACACGATCCTGTGGGCGCTCCTCGCTCCCACGATCTCCGTCGCCATCGGCCTGGCGTACGCGGTGTTCATCGATCGTGCCCGCGGCGAGAAGGTCCTGAAGGTCCTGGTGTTCATGCCCGTCGCGATCTCGTTCGTCGGCGCCGGCATCATTTGGAAGTTCATGTACGACGCCCGCCAGGGGGAGCAGGTCGGCCTGCTCAACGCGATCGTCACGGCATTCGGCGGCGATCCGATCCAGTGGCTCGCCATCAAGCCGGTCATCAACACCCTCATGCTCCTGGTGGTGTTCATCTGGACCCAGACCGGATTCGCCATGGTGATTCTGTCGGCCGCGATCAAGGCGGTGCCGACCGAGCAGCTCGAGGCGGCGCAGCTGGACGGGACCAATGCCTGGCAGCGGTTCCGCAACGTCACGGTGCCCGGCATCCGGTCGTCGCTCATCGTGGTCCTCACGACCATCACGATCGCGTCGCTCAAGGTGTACGACATCGTGGCGGTCATGACCGGCGGTCGCGATGAGACGACCGTGCTCGGCTTCGAGATGGTCAACCAGCAGCAGCGATTCCAGAGCTACGGGCACTCGTCCGCGCTCGCCGTCGTGCTGTTCCTGTTCGTCCTGCCGCTGATCATCTACAACGCCCGATCGATGGCCAAGCAGAGGGAGATCCGCTGATGACCGTTGCAGCCCCGGCCGCGCCCGTCGACACCCGCACCAAGCGCCAAGTGGCGCGCGACACCCGCCGCAACGAGGCGATCGCCCACAAGAAGCTGACGTCGAAGGGCGCGACCATCGCGGCCGTCATCATCGCCGTCTTCTGGACGATCCCGACGTTCGGCCTGTTCGTGACGTCGTTCCGACCCGGTGCCGACACCCAGTCCACCGGCTGGTGGACCGTCTTCACCAATCCCGAGTTCACCCTCGACAACTACGCCGAGGCGCTGACGTCGGGCGGGACGTCCACGACGCTCGCGTCGGCGTTCATCAACTCGCTCGCGATCACCATCCCCGCGACGGTGTTCCCCATCGTGATGGCAGCCCTCGCCGCCTACGCGTTCGCCTGGATCGACTTCAAGGGCCGCAGTGCGCTGTTCGTGTTCGTCTTCGCACTGCAGATCGTGCCCCTGCAGATGGCCCTGGTTCCGCTGCTCAGCCTCTTCTCGGAGGGCCTGACGATCAACGACGTGCCCATCTTCCCCGGCTTCGGCCTGAACGAGGTGCAGTACAGCTTCGCCCGCGTCTGGATCGCCCACGCGATCTTCGCCCTGCCGCTGGCGACTTTCATGCTGCACAACTTCATCGCCGAGATCCCGGGCGAGATCATCGAGGCGGCGCGGGTCGACGGCGCCGGCCACGGGCAGGTCTTCTTCCGCATCATCGTCCCGCTGGCAGCCCCGGCCATCGCATCGTTCGCGATCTTCCAGTTCCTGTGGGTGTGGAACGACCTGCTGGTCGCGACGATCTTCGCGTCGCCGGGCGCGCTGCCGATCACGCAGGCGCTCAACTCGCTGTCGGGCACGTGGGGCAACCGCTGGTTCCTGCAGTCGGCGGGAACCTTCATCTCGATCATCGTGCCGCTGATCGTGTTCTTCGCCCTGCAGCGCTTCTTCGTGCGCGGCCTGCTGGCAGGTGCGACGAAGGGCTGATCGGCAGGATCGGATGCCGCTGGGGTGCGGGGGCTGTCAGCCCTCGCACCCCAGTCTTTGCTGGATCGAGCGCATCAGGTCGATCTCGGCGCTCTGCGTCTCGATGACGCCGCCGGCGACCTGGACGGCCCGCGGGTCGCTGCCGAGGTCGACGAGAGCCTGCGCCATGGGGATCGCGCCCTCGTGGTGCCGGATCATGAGGCCGAGGAACGTGCAGTCGGCGGCGACCCCGGTCTCGGCATCCAGCTGCGCCAGCTGAGCGGGCGTGGCCATGCCCATCTCGGCGCGGAGCTCTTCGTCGCTCGGCTGCTGCGCCTGAGTCCCGTGGTTGTGAGCGGGGTGCCCGACCATCCACTGCATGAGGGGCGCGGTGGATGCCTGCGGCAGCCCCCACTGGACGAGCCAGTCGTAGAACTCGCCGCGCTGGCCCGCCTGTGCGGTGGCGATATCGAACGCAAGCGTGCGGATGCCCTCATCCTCGGTCTTGCGATAGATCGTCATCGCCATCTCGATCGCCTGCGTGTGGTGCACCTGCATGTCACGGGCGAACCCGGCCTCGGGGGAGGAGCCGCCGGGAACCGACGGGGAGGTGCCGAAGGCGGAGAAACGTCCTACCGCGAATGCCGAGCCCGCGACCGCGAGGACGATGAGGAGCACCGCCCACCAGCGCAGGCCGGTGGATGACGGGACGGGGATCTGCGCGCCCGTCTCCGCCGTGACCTCGTCCGTCACGCCTTGCCGGGGCCGTCGATCGCGCCCGAGCAGATCGCGTTCGGCTCGGGGACGTTCTGGCTGCGCCAGTACTCGGTGAAGAAGTCGCGGATGCGCTCGTCGTCGGCCGAGTCGACCTTCAGCTGCGCGTTCCAGGCGCTCACGGCGATGGGGGTGTCCATGTCGGGGTACGGCGTCAGCAGCGCGTACGTGCTCGGCATGTAGCCCTCGAGGGTCTCGATGTCGGCATCCGATACCTGGGCCGGGTCGTACGTGATCCAGACGGCGCCGTGCTCCATCGAGTGGACCGCGTTCTCGTTCGCCTGCGGCTCGGTGTAGACGCCGCAGTTGAGCCAGTACGGGTTGTGCTCGCCACCGGCCGGCGGGTTCTGCGGGTACTCGACGGTGCCCTCCACGTGCGTCGTGATGTTCTGGAACGTCTCGACCCCGGGGATCTCGCGACCCGTGCTGTTGCCGGCCTCGTACGTGACGGGCCGAGGCGCGAGGATGACCGACGCGGCGATGAGGCCCACCACGGCGACCGCGGCGGTCGAGCCGACGACCCACCACGTCAGCTTGCTGCGACGTCGCTTCGCCAGCTGCTTCTGGTACTCGGCGAGCTTGGCCTGCTTCTGCTGCTCGCGCTGCTGCTTGACGGTGAGGTTGATCTGGGCCTGGGCGGCAGGATTGCCGCTCGTTCGCTTGTCGGCGGACGGAGTCATTGCTGTGACCTCGGTTCGGGGGCAAGGGGAGTGTCGGAGCGCGCGCGGCGCGGAGCCAGCCTATGCGCGTGAATGGTGAATCGGCTGAGAGGCGCGAACGACGCGGAGCGGCGGCGGGTTACGATAGAAGGTCGCTCAAAAACGCTGCTGCCACGAAACGAAGAAGACGTGCCCGAAACTCCTCCCCATCATTCCTCCTCCGCCACCGGGGCGATCCGCACGCTGGGCTCGAACCCGGCTACCGCGCCCATCATGCTGCATCCGGGTGACGCGATCCCGACCTCACGCCGCGTCATCTACATCATCCTGCTCGGCGCGCTGACGGCGCTCGGGCCCTTCACGATCGACCTTTACCTGCCCGCCTTCCCCGCGCTGGAGGCCGACTTCCAGACGACGGCGGCGGCGATTCAGCTGACGCTCACCGGAACGATGGTCGGCTTCGCGCTGGGCCAGCTCATCGTCGGCCCGCTCAGCGACAAGCTGGGGCGCCGGGTCCCGCTGCTGTGCGTGACCGCGCTCCACGTGCTCTCGAGCACGGCCGCCGCCATCGCCCCGACCCTCGAGCTGCTGAGCGCCGCCCGGGTCTTCATGGGGATCGGCGCCGCGGCGGGCGGTGTCGTCGCGATGGCGATCGTGCGCGACCTCTTCGGCGGACGCCGGCTCGTGGTGATGCTCAGCCGACTCGCCCTGGTCTCCGGTGTCGCCCCGGTCGCCGCCCCGCTCGTCGGCTCGGGCCTGCTGACGGTCATGCCCTGGCGCGGCATCTTCGTCGTGCTCGCCGCGTACGGCGCGGTGATGCTGATCGCCTCGCTCTTCCTCGTGCCCGAGACCCTGCCCAAAGCGCGCCGCCGCGACAGCGGTTCCGCCACGGTCTGGCAGCGCTACCGCAGCGTCCTGAGCGATCGCATCTTCATCGGCGTGCTGATCATCGGCGGCATGACCTTCAGCGGACTGTTCTCGTACCTGTCGTCGTCGTCGTTCCTCTTCCAGCAGACCTACGGCTTCGATCCGCAGCAGTACGGCGTCCTGTTCGCCGTCAACTCCCTCGGAGTCGTGCTGGGCGTGCAGACGGCGTCGCGGCTCGCCGCCCGCTTCGGCCCGCAGTGGGTCATGGCGGTCTCGACCGCCGTGCTCGTCATCGCGGGGGCCACCATCATCGTCACCGACCAGCTGGGGCTGGGCCTGTGGGGCACGGTCGTGCCGCTGTTCTTCTTCATCACGGCGTGCGGTTTCACCTTCCCCTGCGTTCAGGTGCTCGCTCTCGACCGTCACGGCCGAGCCGCCGGGACCGCGGCATCCCTGATCGGCGCCGTCAACTTCGGCGTCGCCGGCTTCATCTCGCCGCTCGCGGCGTGGATCTCGGGCGGCTCGGGCATCACCGCGACGACGATGGCCTCGGTGATGGCGGGGTGCGCCGTGGTGGCGGTCCTCTCGCTGTGGCTCGTCGTGAGGCCGCGCAGCGTGCCGCAGCTCTCTCCCTGATCGCTGCTCCCAGCGCAAGGGGCGGGGTCGAATCCGCCGCCGTCGACACAATGGACGGATGAACGACGCTCCGCCGACCGACCCCCGCCGACTCTGGCCGCGCCGCGCCGCCATCGGTTTCGTGCTGGTGGTGGCCGGTGCGCTGCTGGGATGGTGGCTGTTCACGCAGCTCGGCCAGCCCTTCGCGATCGACCGGTGGTGGAACGAGACGCTGCCGGCCGACCCGGGCGCGGTCGGCCTGGTGTTCGGGCTCGTGATGAACCGGATCGGCGGCACGTGGGTCGGCGTCTTCGCGATCCCGATCGCGGTCGCCGTGGCTCTGGTCCTGCTGCGACGGCCCTGGGCTGCGGGCTATTTCCTCGTGGCGTCGGCGCTGAGCGCGCTGGTGGTCCAGCTGATCAAGAACCTCGTCGATCGGTCGAGACCCGAAGACATCCTCGTGACGACGGATGCGGGCTCATATCCCTCGGGGCATACGGCAAATGCGGCCACGATCGCGATCGTCGCGATCATCCTCTTCCCGCGCGTCTGGGTCGCGCTCGTCGGAATCGTCTGGACCCTGCTGATGGCGCTCAGCCGTACGGTCGTGCACGCTCACTGGCTCTCCGACACCGTCGGTGGGATGCTGCTGGGCGCCGGCGTCGCCCTGATCGTGGCCGCCATGTTCACCGAGCAGCTCGAACGCGAGCGCCGCGCCGTGCGAGAGCGGCGGGGCTAGGCTCGCCGGCATGAGCGTCTCGCCCGACGACCCGGCCATGCCCTCCGACGACGCGATCGCCGCAGCCGATCTCGCACGACTGCGTGCGGAAGCGGAAGCCGCTGAGGCCGCGCTCGTCGCCGCCCGAGCTCGAGCCGCCCTGGCCGCCGCCGAGGCAGCCGCCGCGCGAGCCGGGTCGGCCCCGGCCGGGGACTCGGCGCCGTCGGCTCCGACCGGCGAACCCGAGCCGTCGGCGGCCGGGGAAGCCGAGCCCTCCGGGGCGGCGGTTCCGCTCGACCGATCCGAGGTCGACGACATCCGCCGGGGCTACACGTTCGACGGTCCCGTCCTCGAGCTCGGGGCGCTCCTGAACGGCGAGCCGCAGCGTGATGCGCTCGTGCGGATCCCGCTGGCGATGACGAATCGTCACGGTCTCGTTGCCGGCGCCACTGGCACCGGCAAGACCCGCACGCTGCAGGTTCTCGTGGAGCAGCTCGCCGCCAACGGCGTGCCGGTGTTCGCGGCCGACATCAAGGGCGATCTCTCGGGTCTGGCCTCGGCGGGCGAGCCGAGCGAGAAGCTCCTCTCGCGAACGAGCGCGATCGGGCAGGACTGGTCGCCGCGTTCTTTCGCGACCGAGTTCCTGGCGCTCGGCGGCCGTGGGGCGGGAACGCCGGTGCGCGCGACCGTCTCCGGCTTCGGCCCGCTGCTGCTGAGCCGCGTGCTCGGACTCAACGCGACCCAGGAGTCGAGTCTCGGTCTCGTCTTCCACTACGCCGACGCGAACGGCCTGGCTCTCGTCGACCTCGCCGATCTGCGGGCGGTGCTGACCTACCTCACGAGCGATGACGGCAAAGCCGAGCTCGCGGAGCTCGGCGGACTCTCCAAGGCGACGGCCGGCGTCATCCTCCGCGAACTCATCACCTTCGCCGACGCCGGGGCGGACGTCTTCTTCGGCGAACCGGAGTTCGACGTCCGAGACCTGATGCGGACCACGGACGCGGGCGAGGGCATCGTCACCCTCCTCGAGGTGCCCGGTGTGGCCGACCGCCCAGTGCTCTACTCGACCTTCCTGATGTACCTGCTCGCGGAGCTGTTCGAGGTGCTGCCCGAGGTGGGTGACGTCGACAAGCCGGAGCTCGTGTTCTTCTTCGACGAGGCGCATCTGCTGTTCCGCGACGCGTCGAAGGACTTCCTCGCCGCGGTGGTGCAGACGGTCCGGCTCATCCGGTCGAAGGGTGTGGGCGTCTTCTTCGTCACGCAGACGCCCAAGGACGTGCCGTCCGATGTGCTGGCGCAGCTCGGCTCGCGCGTACAGCATGCGCTTCGTGCCTTCACCCCGGATGACGTCAAGGCGCTGCGCGCGAGTGTGGGCACCTACCCGCGATCGGGCTACGACCTGGAGAGGGTTCTGCAGGAGCTCGGCACCGGCGAGGCCGTCGTCACCGTCATGAACGAGAAAGGTGCGCCCACCCCCGTCGCGTGGACACGGCTCCGTGCGCCGCAGGCGTCGATGTCGCCGGCAGCGGTGGAGGACGTCCAGGCCCGGGTGGCGGCATCCGAGATCCGGCCGCGTTACGCCGAGGCGGTCGATCGCGAGTCGGCGCGCGAGATCCTCACCGCTCGCATGAACGCCGCGCAGGCGGCTCTCGATGCGGCCGAGGCCGAGGCCGCGCGCCGCAAGGCAGAGCAGGACGCCGCGAAGCTGCGGGCGAAGGCCGACGCCGCCTACGCGAAGCAGCTCGCCGCCATCCGGAAGCAGGCCGCGGCCGACGAGGCGAAGGAGCGACGCGACGACGACCGGATGCTGCGCAGCATGACCTCGAACACGCGCTCGCGCCGGAGAACGCCGGCGGAGCAGATCCTCGGCTCGCGCGCGGCCCAGGAGGTGCTGACCGGCGTCATCCGGGGAATCTTCGGCACCGGACGGCGCTGAGCACCGGACGGCGCTGAGCACCGGACGGCGCTGACGGCGCGCCCGGGACGCGGGCGTCTCAGGGACGGATGATGTCGAGTGGCATCGTCGAGGTGTCGATGCGCGGATCGTCGTCCTGCCCGGCGACGAGCGCCTCGGCCTCGGCGATCGTCTCGACCGTCGGCACCGACCCGAGCAGCGGCCGCTGCGCCGTCTCGCGCATCGCGAAGAGCGCGACGGCCGCGAGCGCCGAGAAGAACATGATGTAGAACGCGGGCATGTAGGTGTTGCCCGTCCACTCGATGAGCGCCTGGCTGAACAGCGGCGTCGTGCCGCCGAAGAGCGACACCGCCAGGTTGTACGCGATGCCCATCGCGCCGAAGCGGGTCGCGGTGGGGAACAGTGCCGGCAGGGCGCTCGCCGAGATCGCGACGAACAGTGCGACCGGTACCGCGATGATGCCCAGCGCGATGAACACGGCCCACAGCTCGCCGATCTGCATGACGGCGAAGGCGGGGATCGTCAGGACGAGGGAGGCGCCGATCGCGAAAGCGTAGATGCGACGCCGGCCGAACCGGTCGCTGAGGCGCCCGACGAACGGCAGCGTCGCCGACATGACGATCAGCACCGGCACGGTCGCCACCGCGGCCGAGAGGTTCGAGAGTCCGACCTCCTTCTCGAGGTAGGTCGGCATGTAGCTGGTCAGCGCGTAGCCGGCCGTGTTGGTCGCGGCGACGATCGCCACGGCGACCAGGATCGTCCGCCAGTGGTGGCGCAGGATGCCGCCGATGCCGTGACGAGCCATCGGGTCGTCCTTGCTGGGCGCCGCGGCCGACTCCGACTCCTGCTCGAATGCCGGGGTCTCGGGGATGCGCAGGCGGAACCAGATGGCGACGATGCCGAGCGGGATGGCGACGAGGAACGGAATGCGCCAGCCGCCGTCGACCATCGCGTCGGGGCCCCAGAGCCCCTGCGTGATGAGGGTGGTCAGCGCGACGACCGTAGCGCCGGCGGCGAAGCCGACGTACGAGCCGACGTCGAGCCATGATGCCCAGAAACCGCGCGAGCGGTCGGGGGAGAACTCGGTCACATACGTCGACGCCCCGGCGTACTCGCCGCCGGTCGAGAAGCCCTGCACCATCTTCAGCACATACAGGGGGACGACAGCCCAGATACCGATCTGCGCAGACGTCGGCAGCAGTCCGATGAGCGCGGTCGCGGTCGCCATCATCGCCATCGTCAGGAACAGGACCTTCTGGCGCCCGATCCGATCGCCGAGCGGGCCGAGCACGATCCCCCCGAGGGGACGCACGAGGAACGACACGGCGAAGCCGAGGAGCGTCACGAGAAGGCCCCAGGGGTCGGGGATGTCCTCGGCGAACACCACCGTCAGGGTCACGGCGAGGTAGCCGTAGATCCCGAAGTCGAACCACTCCATGAAGTTGCCGACGACGGTGCCCGAGATCGCGGTGCGTACCTTCTTGCGTTCGACGACGATGACGTCGTCGACCTCGAGACGTCGGCGGGCAGGCCGCTTGGTGCGCGTGCGTGACATATTCGATTCTCCTCCGGCAGTGCCGCCGGGCTCGGGTCGCCAGACGACTGTCCTTCGCTCACGGGAGCGTAGACCCCGGTGCGGGGTCGTGCGCAACCTCGGCGACGGGCGTTGCGGTCCGGTGCGTCGCCGCCTATCGCGCGCACGTGAGGCGAACGGCCCGTACGCCCGGCCGGCGACCGTCCATCCGTCACGTGTCAAGTCGTGTCGGACGGGGCCGACGGACGCCTACCGTCTGATCATGACCGAGCTGACCGCACCCACCGGACACGAGCCCGAGCTGCAGGCGCAGCCCCGACCGGACGGATCCGCCCCGCGAGCCCTCGTCCTCGGCGCCACCGGGTACATCGGCGGACGGCTGGTGCCTCGCCTCGTCGCGGCGGGGTACCGCGTGCGCGTGCTGGCACGGACGCCCGAGCGGGTCGCCAGCTTCCCGTGGGGAGACGCCGTCGAGATCGTGGGCGGCTCGGCGGACGACGCGGATGCCGTCGCCGAGGCTGTCGACGACGTGGATGTCGTCTACTACCTCATCCATTCGATGGGAGCGGGGGCCGGGTTCGAGGCGGCCGACGAGCGGGCCGCCCGCACGGTCGCTGACGCCGCGGCGGCGGCATCCGTGAAGCGCATCGTCTATCTCGGTGGCCTGCACCCCTCCGATGCGGAGCTCTCGCCGCACCTGCGCTCGCGCGTGGAGGTCGGCGAGATTCTGCTGGAGTCCGGCGTGCCCACCCTCGTGCTGCAGGCGGGCGTCGTCATCGGGTCGGGGTCGGCGTCGTTCGAGATGGTGCGTCATCTCACCGATGTGCTGCCGTACATGCCGGCGCCGAAGTGGGTGCGCAACCGCATCCAGCCGATCGCCGTGCGAGACGTCCTGCACTATCTGCTCGGCGCAGCCCGCGTCGATCCTGAGCTGAACCGTGCCGTCGACATCGGCGGTCCCGACGTCTTGCGGTACGGACAGATGATGAACGGCTATGCCCTCGAGGCGGGCCTGCGGCAGCGCGCGATCGCGGCCCTGCCGGTGCTGACGCCCGGGCTGGCCTCCCACTGGGTCAACCTCGTGACGCCGGTGCCGCGCGCCATCGCCCGCCCGCTCATCGCGTCGCTTCAGAACGAGTGCGTCATGGACGACCACGACATCGACGACATCATCCCGCAGCCCGAGGGCGGCCTGACGTCGTACCGGACGAGCGTGCGGCTGGCGCTGGGCCGGGTGGACGCCGACGAGGTCGAGACGAGCTGGCAGGACGCCGACGTGCTCGGCGCGCCGAGCGACCCGCTGCCGAGCGACCCCGAATGGGCGGGCCGCACCGTGTTCACCGACGAGCGCTCCGCCGAAACGAGCGCGTCGCCCGAGCGACTGTGGGAGGTGATCGCCGGCATCGGCGGGACGAACGGCTGGTACTCGGCTCGCGCGCTGTGGGAGATCCGCGGCTGGATGGACCGTCTCGTCGGCGGCATCGGCCTCGCGCGCGGCCGCCGCAGCCGGGGAAAGGTGCGAGTGGGGGATGCGATCGACTTCTGGCGCGTCGAGGCCGTCGAGGAGGGCCGCCTGCTGCGGCTGCGTGCCGAGATGCGGGTGCCGGGGGAGGCCTGGCTCGAGCTCAAAGTCGCACCGCGCGACGGCGGTGCCCGGTATGAGCAGCGTGCGATCTTCTTCCCCCGCGGACTGGCCGGGCGACTGTATTGGCTCGGTGTGCTGCCGTTCCACGGGCTCATTTTCACGGCGATGGCCACACGCATCACCGAGATGGCCGAGGGGAAGGTCGAGGAGGGACGGATCGCCGTCGAGAACACCCATGCCGACGATGACACCGCCACGGCAGGCGCGGACGCTTCTAGGGTGGGGTCATGAGCCGCTCCGCCGCCGTCATCACCGTGTCCGACCGTTCAGCGCGCGGTGAGCGTCCGGATGCGGCCGGTCCCGTCGCCGTTGAGGCCTTGCACGCCGCGGGGTGGGAATGCGCAGAGGCCACCATCGTCGCCGACGGCGCCGCCTCCGTCGCCGAGGCGCTGCGCTCCGCGATCGCCGACGGAGCGCGTCTGGTCGTGACGACCGGCGGAACGGGCGTGGCGCCCCGCGACGAGACCCCCGAGGGCACGGGCCAGGTCATCGAGCGCGAGCTGCCCGGCGTGGCCGAAGAGCTGCGCCGCCGCGGCGTCTCCGAGACGCCCACGGCGGTGCTCTCACGCGGACGTGCCGGGGTGGCCGGCCGAACGCTCATCGTGAACCTGCCGGGGTCGCCGCGCGCCGTGGCATCCGGCATGGACGTGGTGACGGGAATCGCCGGGCACGTCGTCGCCCAGCTCGACGGGCACGATCACTGATGGGCGAGATCCGCATCGCCCGCATCACCGCGGAGCCTCTCGACGTCTCCCAGCACCTCGAGGCCGTCGAGTCATCCGCCGTCGGAGCGGTGACGAGCTTCGTCGGCACCGTGCGCGACCACGACCCGGATGCCGCGGGCACGGTCGCCGCGCTGCACTACGAGGCCCATCCCGACGCCGAGACGACGCTGCGAGCCATCGCTTCGGCGGCGCTCGGCGACCGCGACGGCGTCGTGGCGGTCAGCCATCGCATCGGCGACCTCGCGGTGGGCGATGCCGCGGTCGTCATCGCGGTGGGCACGGCGCACCGGGGTGACGCGTTCGACGTGTGCCGCGAGCTGATCGAGGCGATCAAACGCGAGCTGCCGATCTGGAAGCAGCAGATCGAGGCCGACGGCACGACGGCGTGGAAGGGGATCGGCGGCTGATCGCGTCGAACCCGGGCCGTCTCAGCCGCCCGCGAAGGGCGGCAGGATGTCGACGGTGACGTCGGGCCCGATCTCGGTGGTGTCGGCGACGCGTGCGCCGTCGACCAGGATGGCGCACTTCGGCAGGATCGCCGCGAGCCCGGGGTGCTCCCGCGACAGCGCGTCGCGCAGGGCGCCGAGGCTGCTCTCGGAGCGATCCTCTTCGGGCCTCCCCGCGCGCTCGGCGGCGGCCGCGAAGTAGCGCACGCGGGCCATCAGGCGTCCTCGCCGGGACGTCGCCAGTCGCCGCTGCGGCCACCGGACTTCGCGGTGATGCGGACGTTCTCGATCGAGGTCGCCTTATCGAGGCCCTTCACCATGTCGACGACGGCGAGGGCGGCGACCGAGACCGAGGTGAGCGCCTCCATCTCGACGCCGGTGCGGTCGGCGGTGCGTGCGGTCGCCTCGATCTCGATGCCGTCGTCGGTGATGTCGAGGTCGACGACGACGCCGTGCACGCCGATCACATGCGCCAGCGGAAGCAGCTCGGGGGTGCGCTTCGCAGCCTGGATGCCGGCGATGCGTGCGACGGCGAGGACGTCGCCCTTCGGCACGGCGCCGTCGCGCAGCGCTGCGACCACCTCGGGCGAGCAGCGGACGAATCCGCGAGCAGTCGCCGCGCGGACGGTCGGCTGCTTCGCGGTGACGTCGACCATGCGGGCGTGACCGGCGTCGTCGAGGTGTGTGAAGCTCATGCCCTCATCCTTCCAGCAGCACGACGTCGATGAGGTCGCCGGGCTCGACGACGGCCGTCTCCTCCGGGACGACCGCATACGCCTCGGCGAGGGCGAGTGCGCCCGCGAGGTGCGAGCCCGAGCCGCCCGGTGTCGCCGGGCGCACGGACCATCCTGCAGGGTCGGTGCGGTCGACCACCGCGGGCAGGTACTGCCGACGACCCGGTGGCGTGCGCCAGGACTCGGCCGCGGGAAGCCGGAGCGCCGGCCGCCGCAGGTCGGAGCGGCCCTGGAGGGCGAGCAGGGCAGGGCGCACGAACACCTCGAACGACACCGCCGCACTCACCGGGTTGCCCGGCAGGCCGAAGACGAGCGTTCCCGACGGCAGGACCCCGAAGGCCTGCGGCTTGCCCGGCTGCATCGCCACCCGCGAGAAACGCAGCGCGTCGCCCAGTTCGGTCTTGACGACCTCGTAGGCGCCCGCGCTCACCCCGCCCGAGGTGATGACGACGTCCGCTCGGGATCCGCCGGTCGTGGCCGCGGCGATCTCGTGCCGGAAGGCGGCGCCGCCGTCGTCGACGTGCACGCGGCGGATGACCGTACCGCCCGCCTGACGGCTGAGCGCTTCGAGCAGCAGGCCGTTCGACTCGGGGATCTGTCCGCGGATGCGTGGGAAGCCGGGCTCGACGAGCTCGCTGCCGGTCGAGATGACGACGACGCGCGGGGACTCCGAGATGGTGACCCGGGCGATGTCGGCGGCGGCGAGGGCCGCCAGCTGCCGCGGGCCGAGCAGCGTCCCGGCGTCCAGCACCGTGTCGCCGGGGCGGATGTCGTCGTGTGCGCGCCGGACGAACATGCCCCGCCTCGCGGGGGCGGTGAGCACGCGTGCGGTCGTCAGCGAATCATCGAGGCCGCCCGCGGTGTCTTCGAACGGCACGATGGTGTCGGCGCTGCTGGGCACCGGGGAGCCCGTCATGATGCGTGCGGCCTCGCCGGGGGTCAGATGCGGATCGTCCGCCGTGCCCGCCGGCAGATCGGCGATGACCGCGAGGTCGACGGGACGCTCGGCGGACGCCGTCGCGACATCATCGAAGCGCACCGCGAAGCCGTCCATCGCCGAGTTGTCGAAGTCGGGGATCCCCCCGCGCGCGGTCGCAGCCTCGCGCAGGACGCAGCCGGCGCCGTCGGCGAGCCCGGCCGTGCGGGTCGGCAGCGGGCGGACGGCGGCGAGGACGTCCGCGAGCTGATCCTCGACGGTGCGCAGCCCCCCGCTCACGACTGCCACCGTGCGAGCCCGCCCGCGAGCACGGATGCCGCGACACCGCGGCCCCGGAGGGCATCCGCAGCGCGATGGGCGCGGATGCCGTGCGCGCACACCACCACGACCCGGTCGGCACCGGCGAGGCTCGGATCAGCGAGAAGCTCGCCGAGCGGTACCAGCACCGAGCCGGGCAGCACACCGGTCGCCGTCTCGTGGGGCTCCCGCACATCGAGCACCACCGCGCCGACGGACTGCTGCGCTCGGAGCTGCTCGAGATCGACCTCGGGTGCCGCGGTCCGTCTCGGCTCTGCAGGGGGCGGAGGAACCGCGGCCGGGGACGCCGCACTCGACGCCGCGCGCAGCGGGACCTCGCGCTGGGCGCCGGTGAGGGCATCGACGACGGCCAGCCGGCCGAGGAGCGGTTCGCCGACCCCGGTGATGAGCTTGATCGCCTCGGTCGCGAGCATCCCGCCCACCGTCATGCAGAGGGACCCGAGCACGCCCACCTCGGCGCACGTCGGCAGGTCGTCCGCGCTGCCCGCGGGGTAGAGGTCGTCGAGGCCGACGGCCGGAACGCCTGCCGGCGGCGCGGTCCAGAAGACGGTGACCTGCGCGTGGAACTCCTGGATGACGCCCCAGACGAGCGGCAGCCCGAGTGCCGCGCATGCCGCGGCCACGACGGTGCGGGTCTCGAACGTGTCGGTGCCGTCGATGACGAGGTCGCTCCCCGCCAGCAGACGCGACGCGTTATCGGCATCCAGCCGCTCGCGGCGCGTCTCGATCCGGGTCTCGGGCGACAACGCGGTGGCGGCTCGGACCGCGGAGGCGACCTTCGGTGCGCCGACGTCGTCGACGCGATGGATCACCTGCCGCTGGAGATTGGCGAACTCGACCACGTCGTCGTCGATGACGGTGATCGTCCCGACCCCGGCGGCGGCGAGGGCGAGGATCACCGGCGAGCCGAGACCACCGGCACCGACGACCGCGACGCGGGCCGCCGCCAGTCGTCGCTGACCCTGGTCGCCCAGGCCCGCGAGGACGGCATGCCTCGCGGTGCGCTCGCGCTCACGATTCGACAGGGTCTCGGCGGGATCGACGAGGGGCGGCAGGGTCATGGGATCAGGCTAGACGCGCATAGGGGTAGCGGGGGCGGACGTGGGCGGGCCCGGGGCGAGCGTCCGTGGATGCGGCGGATTCGCTCCTTCTGCTCCGCAGATGCGGGTATGTTCGGCCCATGACGACGTATCGCATCTCGGAGGCGGCCCGCCTGCTCGGAGTCAGCGACGACACCGTGCGCCGCTGGATCGAGCAGGGTGTCCTTCCGGTCTCGGGTGACAGCCCGGCGAGGGTGCCCGGCGACGCGCTCGCCGCGCACGCGGTCGAGCTCGCTTCCGCCGCGGCGGACCCCTCCGACCGACTCTCGAGCGCCCGCAACCGCTTCGTCGGCCTTGTCACCCGCGTGCAGATCGACGGGGTGATGGCCCAGGTCGACGTGCAGTCGGGACCGCACCGCATCGTGTCGCTCATGTCGGCCGAGGCGGCGCGCGAACTCGAGCTCGAACCCGGATCGCTCGCGGTCGCGGTCGTGAAGGCCACGACGGTCGTGGTCGAGACTCCGAAGGACTGAGCCGTGCGCACACGACGAATCACCGTCGCCGCCCTCGCGGCTGTCATGCTCCTCCTGAGCGGGTGCGCCGCGGGCGGCGTCGCGGAGTCGGGGCCGGGCGCCGCGGAATCCGAGGTCTCGGGCGAGGTCACCGTCTTCGCTGCCGCGTCGCTGAAGACGGGATTCGACGAGCTGGCGTCGCAGTTCGAGCAGCGGCATCCCTCCGTCACGATCTCGCCCATCAGCTACGACGGGTCGTCGACGCTCGCGACGCAGCTGATCGAGGGAGCCCCCGGCGACGTGTTCGCCTCGGCCGACGAGGCGAACATGCAGAAGGTCGTCGACGCCGGGCTCGCCGCCGCCCCGGACGTCTTCGCGACGAACCGGCTCACCCTCGTGGTGCCGGCCGGGAACCCCGGTTCGATCACCGGCCTGGCAGACCTCGCCGACGCCGACCGCACCGTCGTGCTGTGCGCACAGGCGGTGCCGTGCGGCGCGGCCTCGGAGACGCTTCTCCGCGACGCCGGTGTCACTCCGAGCGTCGACAGCTACGAGCAGAACGTCACCGCGGTGCTGACGAAGGTCGCGGGCGGCGAGGCCGATGCCGGCCTCGTCTACGTCACGGATGCCGCCCTCACCGGCGATGTCGAGACGGTGGAGGTCGCCGGCGCCGAGCGAGTCGTCAACCGGTATCCGATCGCGGCGCTCGCCGACGCGCGGTCGCCCGAGGCCGCCGCGGAGTTCGTCGCCTACGTGCTGTCCGAAGACGGCCAGACGGTGCTGCGCCGTCTCGGCTTCGGGGCGCCGTGAGCGGCGGTGGGGCCGGCGGTCACCGGACGACGCGCCGCAGCGCGCCGGGGTATGTGCCGCGCGTCCTTCTCGTGCCGGCGGTCGTCGGGCTCGCGCTGCTCGTGGTCCCGCTGGCCGCCCTGGTGGGCCGCGTCGACCCCACGACGGTGTGGACCGACGTCACGTCGCCCGAGGCCGGCGCGGCGCTCGCGCTCTCGCTGCAGACCGCGCTCGCGGCCACCGCTGCGTGCATCGTGCTCGGCGTTCCGCTCGCCCTGACGATCGCCCGGGCAGGCGCCCGCGGAGCGGCGGTGCTGCGAGCCATCGTGACGGTCCCGCTCGTGCTGCCCCCCATGGTCGGCGGCGTCGCCCTGCTGTTCCTGTTCGGGCGGACCGGCTGGCTGGGCGCGATGCTCGGCGAAGCCGGCATCCGCATCCCGTTCACCACCGTGGCTGTCGTGATCGCGCAGACTTTCGTCGCTCTGCCCTTCCTCGTGCTCGCGCTCGAGGGCGCACTTCGCGCCACGGGAGTCGGGTACGAGCAGACCGCCGCCGCGCTCGGGGCGGGACGGTGGCGCATCCTGTTCCGGGTCACCCTGCCGCTCGCAGCGCCCGGGCTCATCGCAGGGACCGTGCTGTGCTTCGCCCGCGCCCTCGGCGAGTTCGGCGCCACCGCACTGTTCGCCGGCAACGCGCCCGGCGTCACGCAGACGATGCCGCTGGCGATCTACACGGCGTTCAACGGTGCCGGGGTGTCGGAGGGCACGGCTGTGGCACTGTCGCTCCTCCTGCTCATCACCGCGATCGCCGCGCTTCTGCTCGTGCGGGCCTGGCGGCCGGGCGGTGCCCGATGAGTGCCCGGCTCACGGCACGCGTCCGGGTGCAGCGGCCCGGCCTCACCGTGACCGTCGACCTCGTCGCCGAACCGGGGGAGGTCGTCGCGGTCATGGGGCCGAGCGGCGCGGGGAAGACGACGGTGCTCGAGGCGATCGCGGGCCTCGTGCCGCTCGACGCGGGATCGATCCGCGTCGACGACGACGAGGTCGCGAGCCCCCGCAGGCGCGTGGCGCCGCAGCACCGCGGCATCGTGATGCTGCGTCAGGACCCCGGCCTCTTCCCGCACCTCTCGGCGCGCGAGAACGTGGCCTTCGGGCTCCGCTCTCGCAAAGAGCCGGCACGCCGGGCGCGCCTCATCGCCGACGAATGGCTCGAGCGGGTCGGGCTCGCCGGGGTCGGCGGCCGGCATCCCCGGGAGCTCTCCGGGGGGCAGCAGCAGCGCGTCGCCCTCGCCCGCGCGCTCGCGGCGCGGCCCCGCGTCATCCTGCTCGACGAGCCGTTCACGGCGCTCGATCCGGCGACGGCCGCGTCACTGCGGGCGATGCTCGGCGAACAGCTGCGGGCTGCCGGGGCGACGGCCGTGATCGTCAGCCACGACGCCCTCGATGCGGCGGCGGTGGCCGATCGGCTGGTGGTGCTCGAAGCGGGACTCGTGACCCAGAGCGGCGCCGTCCGAGAGGTGCTGCGGACCCCCGCCACGGCGTTCGGTGCTGCCATCGCGGGAGTGAACCGTGTCGTCGGCAACGTGGTCGGCCAGGGCGATGACACGGTCTGGCAGGCCGGCACCCTCGCGGTGCCCCGGCCCGGCGCGGACGGTGGTGCCGCTGCCGCTCTGTTCCGCCCGAGCGACGTCCGGCTCGAGGGGGTCGCGGCCGGCGACGGGCTCGCGCGGTCGGGGGCTGCGCCGTCGGACGCCGACCGCGTCGTGTGGCGGGCTCGCGTCGTTCGGCTCGAGCCCACCGTCGGCGGAGTCCGGGTGATCGTCTCCGATCCGCCGGCGGCGGTCGACATCCCGGTGGATCTGGCCGCGGACCTCGGCGCGGGCGGCCTCGTGCAGCTCTCGCTGCCGACCGCCGCGATCACATGGGACTGAGTGGCACGATGGGGGAATGCCCCACATGCGCGCCGTCCGGCCCGGCGATGACGCCGCGCTGAGCGAGATCTGTCTGCGGACCGCCGACCACGGCTCCGATGCCACCGGACTCTTCGACGACGACGACATCTGGGGAGCGATCTTCGTGCTGCCCTACGCCGAGCGGCATCCCGACTCCGCCTTCGTCGTGGCCGATGACGAGGACCGGGCGATCGGCTACGTCGTCGCGACGCCGGACACCGATGCCTTCGAGGAGTGGTTCCGCGGCGACTGGTGGCCGCGGTTCGCCGACCGCTGGCCCGTGCCCTCGCCCGATGACACCTCGCGGCAGGCGGGGACGCTGCGATACGCCTACGGTCGACGCCCCGGAGCCGAGCCGCTCGCCGCGACCTATCCCGCGCACCTGCACATCGACCTGCTGCCCGCGGCCCAGGGGCAGGGGTGGGGGCGACGGCTGATCGACCGGGTGTCGGAGCAGCTCCGCGCGTCGGGCGTCATCCGTCTGCACCTGGTCGCGTCGGCGGCCAACGACGGGGCGCTCGCCTTCTACGACCGCCTGGGGTTCGAGCGCCTGCCCTCCTCGCCCGGCGCGCAGGCGTTCGGCATCGACCTCGACCGCTGAGGCCCGGTCACGCGGCTCGCCGAGGTCCCCGTTGGGCCGGGTTTGGGGGCGGGTTTCCCGGCCGAAATGGGACCGCGCGGGGTGTGGGGGGCGGGTGGGCGCGGGGTGGGGGCCGCGCGTCAGCCGGCGAGCAGGCGCCCGTCGGAGATGCGGACCGTGCGGTCGACGAGCGCACTCGGCACCCGGACGTGCGAGATGAGGACGACGGCACGTTCCGGGTCTACGGCGGACAGCAGATCGCGCATCAGCGCGTCGGATGCCGCGGGGTCGACCCCGGCCGTCGGCTCGTCGAGCACGAGCACGGGGAAGCCGTGCAGCAGCGCACGAGCGAGCGCGATGCGCTGCGCCTGGCCGCCCGAGACGAGGGCGCCGTGCTCGCCGACGCGAGCGTCGAGACCGCCGCGCTCGCGCAGCCAGCCGCCCAGGCCGACGCGTTCGAGCACGGCCTCCAGCTCGGCGTCGGTCGCGGTGTCGCGGGCGAACAGGAGGTTCTGGCGGATGTCCTCGTCGAAGAGCATCGGCTGCTGCTCGCACAGTCCCACTGTCAGCCGCACGTCGTCGGGAGAGAGGCCTTGCACGTCAGTGCGCCCGATCCGGTAGCTCCCATCGACGTCGAGGAAGCGCACAAGGGCATGCGCGAGCGTCGACTTGCCCGCACCGCTCGAGCCGACGACGAGCAGGCGTTCACCCGGGCGGACATCCAGGTCGACGCCCGCGAGGGCCGGCCGATCTGCTCCGGGCCACGTCACCGACACGTCGCGCAGGTGCAGTCCGTCGCCGAGCGCGGGCGCGACACCCGTGGGTGCGACGCTGCTCGCAACGAGTCCCGACGGGATGTCGCCGGGCACGGTCTCGGCGATCCGTTCCGCCGACGCGTGCACCTGACGCCAGGATGCCGCTGCGAGCGGAACCGTCTGGAAGACCTCGAACACGGCCATCGGCACGAGGACGGCGACGGCCAGCCACGGACCGCCGAGGGCGGTCACATCCGGGGCGGTGACGATGACGGCGAGGATCGATGCGGCGCCCGCGGCGAGCGAGACGATGGCTGCGCTTCCGGCCTGCGCACCGGCGCGGCGGACGACCGCACGTCGGAGGTCGGCGTCCGCTGCCTCGACACGGCGACGGCTCTGCTCTTCGGCCCCGTACGCCAGCAGCACGTCGAGGCTTCCGAGATGGTCGGCGACGGCGTCGGCGAGCCGGGCGCGGAGCGGGGCGATCGTGCGCTCCGCGCGAGCACCCGCGACCCAGCCCCAGCCGGTGGCCGCCGCCGCGGCGACGACGAGGCAGCCGAGCAGGGTGAGCCCGGCCGGCCACGAGACCGTCGCGACGAAGACGACGGCGGCGAGAGCGACGGTGGCCGAGGCCACGAGCGGCTCCACCACTCGCAGCGGCAGGTTCTGCAGGTCGTCGACGTCGTCGACGAGGGCGGAGAGCGCGGATCCGCGGCGGATGCGGCCGAGCCCGTCGGGTGCGAGCGGGATCAGGCGTCGGACGAGGTCGGTCCGCGTCGTTGCGAGCTGACGCAGCGCCGCATCGTGCGACGTGAGGCGCTCGAGGTAGCGGAAGACGGCACGCGAGATCGCGAACGCCCGCACCCCGACGACGGCCGCCATCACGTACATCACCGCGGGCTGCTCGCTCGCGCGGACGATGAGCCACGCGCTGCACGCGAGGAGCGCGACGGCCGAGGCCTCCGTGGCGAACCCGGTCGCGAGGGCGCGCCAGAATCGTCGCGGCGGGGGCATCGCGCCGCGGAGCACCTCGGACGTCGTGGTCATGCCGTCACCTCCAATCGGGGTCGTACGTCGACGAGGACGTCGGCGATCGACCGGGCAGACTCCCGGTGCGAGACGAGCAGGACAGTCGCGCCGTCGTCAGCGACACGGCGGAGGCTCTGCCAGAGCGCGGCCTCGGTCTCGGCGTCGAGTGCGGCGCTCGGCTCGTCGAGCGCGACCACCGGCGCACCGCTGTTCACGTGCCGGAAGAGAGCCCGGGCGACCGCGACGCGCTGCGCCTGCCCGCCGGAGAGGCCCGCGCCGCGCACGCCGAGCTCGAGCGCCGGGTCGAGGTCAGCGGCGCCGGCGGCTGTGAGCGCGCGGACGACGGCGCGCTCACCCGCGGGCCCGGCGACGCGGTCCGTCGAAGCGCCGAGCGTGACGTTCTCGGCGACGGTGCCGGCGATCAGCCCCGCGTCCTGTCCGGCCCAGGCGAGCCACGACGCCGGCGGCGGAACCTGCTCGCCGTCGAGGGTCAGCTCCCCTTCGAACGGGGCGACGCCGCGCAGCGCGGCGAAGACGCTCGACTTGCCCGCGCCGCTCGGCCCGGACAGGAGCGTGATCGTGCCCGGCCTCGCCGTGAACGACACGGGTGCGAGCAGCGAATCGCCGCGCCGCACCCGGAGCTCACGGGCGCGGAGGATGCCGCGCTCCGCCGCGACGCTCGTCGCGGCGTCCGTCGTCGACGCTGAGCTCGCGGCATCCTGCGGCGGCAGCGCGCGCGCCGCGTCGAGTACCTCGAAGACGTCGTCGGTGGCCGCGACACCCTCTGCGGCGGCGTGGAACTGGACCCCGACCTGACGAAGCGGAAGGTAGGCCTCGGGGGCCAGCAGCAGCACGAAGAGTCCGACAGACAGGGCGAGCGAGCCGTCGATGAGCCGGAAGCCGATCGACACCGCCACGATCGCGACGGAGATCGACGCGAGGAACTCCAGCGCGAAGCCCGATAGGAACGACACCCGCAGCACGCGCATCGTCTCGATGCGGTAGTTCTCGGTCACCCGTTCGATCGATGACGCGGCGCGGTGCTGCCGGCCGAACACCGTGAGGGTCGAAAGTCCGCGGACGGTGTCGGCGAAGCGGGCTGCGAGCTGGCGGAGGGTCTGCCACTGCGCGCGTTGCACCGCGCGGGTGGCGAGTCCGATCAGCACCATGAACAGCGGGATCAACGGCATCGTGAGGAGGACCGTCACGCCCGAGATCCAGTCGCTCCACCAGATGACGGCGATGAGCACCGGGGTCGCGATGACCGTCAGGACGAGTTGCGGCAGGTAGCGGCCGAAGTAGGCGTCGAGCGCGTCGAGGCCGCGGCCCGCGGTCACCGCGAGCTGAGCAGAGTTGCGGTTCGCGAGCCAGCCGGGGCCGAGGCGACCGACGGCCGAGGTGAGCCCGCCGCGCAGCTCGCTGCGCACCCGGGCGGCGGCGCGAGCAGAGACGCCCTCGCGCAGCCAGAGGAGCCCGGCGCGCGCGGCGACGACGGCGGCGAGGGCGGCGAGGACGCGCATGAGGTCGGCTACCGGCATCCCGCCGATGGCTCCGACGATCGCTTGCGTGGTCAGCCAGGCGAACCCGACGACGACGGCGGTCTGGGCGAGGCCGATCGCGCCGATCGCGACGAAGAAGAGGCGCGAGGTGCGGGCGTAGCGCAGCAGCCGCGGATCGACGGGTCGTCCGCTCGAGCGCGCGGGCGCCTCGGGGTCGTCCATGCTCACCCTTCGATCCTGCCTTACCCCGGGACCGGGATGCCTCGGGTCCGGCGCGATAGCGCGGATCCGAGGCATCCCGTCACTCGGTCAGTGGGTGACGAGCTCGGCCTCTTCGATGCGTGCCCGGGTCACGCGCTTGCGGAAGACCCAGTACGTCCAGCCCTGGTAGAGGAGCACGAGGGGCAGGAAGATCACGGCCGCCCAGGTCATGATCGTCAGCGTGTAATCCGTCGACGACGCGTTCTCGATTGTGAGGTTCCATGCGGGATCCGTCGACGACGGCATGACGTTCGGGAAGAGCGAGAGCCACAGCGTCAGGACGGCGAACATCACGGTTCCCGCACCTCCCGCGAAGGCCCAACCCTCACGCCCGGTCGCGTTGGCGAGAATGGCCCCGATCAGCATGACCGCGGCGACGGTGGCCGTCACGAACACCAGCGGCAGCAGCGGCGCCTGGGCCCCCATGGCCGACAGCACGGTCCAGGCGAGGAAGACGGCCGCCGCGACGAGGGTCAGCAGTCCCGACTTCGTCGCGAGCCGGCGGGCCTGCTCGCGGACGTCACCGTCGGTCTTGAGAGCGACGAAGTAGACGCCGTGCGTGAAGAACAGCAGGAGCGTCACGACCCCGCCGAGCAGGCCGTAGGGGTTCAGCAGCGTGAACAGGGTGCCGGTGAACTCCTTGTCGGCGTCGATCGGCACGCCCTGAACGATGTTGGCGACCGCGACGCCCCAGAGGAAGGCGGGGAGCGCCGAGCCCACGACGATCATGAGGTCGAAGCGCTTGCGCCAGGTGGCATCATCGCGCTGGTGGCGGTACTCGAACGAGACCCCGCGCAGGATCAGGGCGATGAGGATCAGCAGCAGTGGCAGGTAGAACCCGCTGAAGAGGGTCGCGTACCACTCCGGGAAGGCCGCGAAGAGGCACGCGCCCGCGACGATGACCCAGGTCTCGTTGAGGTCCCAGACCGGACCGATCGTGTTGATGATCTGGCGCCGTGAGACGTTGTCCTTCCCGAGGAAGGGCAGCGACATCCCGACACCGAAGTCGAACCCGTCGAGGACGAAGTAGCCCACGAACAGGACTCCGACGATGAAGAACCAGACGTATGCGAGATCCATGTCGTGCTCCTCAGTAGACGGTGGTCTGCGTGTGGGACGCCGAGGGGTTCTCGGCTTCGGGCGAGCCCGGCTCGGGCAGCGGGTCGGGGCCCTTCTGTGCGGCCTTGCGGATGAGGCCGAACTCGACGACGGCGAGCGAGGCGTAGACCGCGGTGAACGCGATCAGCGAGATCAGGACCGTCCAGCCGGGGACGTTCGGTGAGACGCCGTCCTCGGTCAGCATCAGGCTGAAGACGATCCAGGGCTGGCGGCCCATCTCGGTGAAGACCCAGCCGACGAGGCTGCCGAGGAGGGGGAGGGGCGCGGACCAGATCGCGACCTTCCACATCCAGCGGGCCACGGGACGCTGAGCCTTCTTGCGGGTCAGCCAGAGGCCGGCGACCGAGATGAGGGTGGCGACACCGCCGAGGCCGATCATCCAGCGGAACGACCAGTAGGTGACCCAGACGATCGGGCGGTAATCGACGCCCGCACCGAAGGTCTCGGTGTACTGGGCCTGCAGGTCGTTGAGCCCTTCGACGCACCCGTCGAAGCTGTGGGTCGAGAGGAACGACAGCAGGTACGGCACGCGCAGCGACCAGATCTCCTCGGTGCCATCGGGCGTTCCGATGGAGAAGATCGAGAAGGATGCATCCGCGCCGCAGGCACTGTTGAACATGGCTTCGGCCGCGGCCATCTTCATGGGCTGCGTCGCCACCATCACGAGGCTCAGCTGATCGCCCGAGAGGGCGACGCCGACGAACGAGACGATCATGCCCCACATGCCGAAGCGGAGCGCGGGACGCATCGTCTCGATGTGCTGCGCGCGAGAGAGGTGCCAGGCGGCGACCGCGATGACCACGGCGGCGGCGAACATCCACGCGGCGAAGATCGTGTGCGGGAAGGCGGCCAGCACGATCGGGTTGGTGAGGACCGCCCCGAAGTCGATGAGCTCGGCGCGGCCGCCGTCGGCGGCCATCTGATACCCCACCGGGTTCTGCATGAACGCGTTGGCCGCGAGGATGAAGTAGGCCGACAGGGTCGAACCCAGCACGACCATCCAGATGGAGAACAGGTGAAGCGCCTTCGGGAGCTTGTCCCAGCCGAAGATCCACAGGCCGATGAAGGTCGCCTCGAAGAAGAAGGCGAGGAGGCCCTCGAAGGCCAGCGGTGCGCCGAAGATGTCGCCGACGAAACGCGAGTAGGCCGACCAGTTCATGCCGAACTGGAACTCCTGCACGATGCCCGTGACGACGCCCATCGCGAAGTTGATGAGGAAGATCTTGCCGAACAGGCGCGTCAGGTGCAGCCACTTCACGTTGCCGGTGCGGTGCCACACCGACTGGAAGATCGCCACGACGAGAGCCATCCCGAGGGTCAGCGGCACGAAGAGGTAGTGGTAAAGCGTCGTCAGACCGAACTGCCAGCGGGCCAGCAGGAGCGGATCGAGGAAGTCCATCGGGAGGTGCCTTTCGGGAGGCGAAGGTTTCGACAGGCTGAAGGTATCGAGTGTGGTTTTCCCCGGTCTCAGGGGCGGCCGGGAATAATGCTACGCGTGGTCTGACCACTTATCAAGGTGCTGTCAGACCACAGCCGACGCGGGCCGATCGGGCGGGATCGACCCGCGGGTGCACCGGAGCCGCTTACGCTCGACCCATGGGGGAGCCGCTCGTCGACAGATTCGCCCGGGTCCACCGCGACCTGCGCATATCGCTGACCGACCGCTGCTCGCTGCGCTGCACGTACTGCATGCCCGAGCAGGGCAACGAGTGGCTCGCTCGGCAGAGCATCCTCACCCTCGACGAGATCGTCGAGACCGCCACCGTCGCGGCTGCGGCGGGCATCACGACCTTCCGGCTCACGGGCGGCGAGCCGCTGCTGCGGACGGACCTCGTCGAGATCGTGCGGCGGCTCGCGGCGATCGAGTCATCCGACGGCCCGATCGAGATCGCCATGACCACCAACGGCATCCGGCTGCCTCAGGTGCTGCCCGACCTCGTCGCCGCCGGGCTGGCTCGCCTGAACATCTCGCTCGACACCCTCGACCGTGAACGGTTCCGCAACCTCACGCGTCGCGACCGTCTCGACGACGTGCTCGACGGCGTGCGCGCCGCGCAGGCATCCGGGCTCCGCCCCCTGAAGATCAATGCGGTGGCCATGCGCGGCGTCAATGACGACGAGCTCGCCGACCTCGTGGCCTTCGCCGTCGAGCACGACGCCCAGATGCGCTTCATCGAGCAGATGCCGCTCGATGCCGGGCACACGTGGGACCGGTCCACCATGGTCACCCGAGAGGAGATCCTCGAGGCGCTGTCCGCGCGCTGGAGTCTCGAGCCCGTCCCCGGGCGTGGCGGTGCGCCCGCCGAGCGATGGCGCCTCGACGGCGGCCCGCACACGGTCGGCGTCATCGCGTCGGTGACGGCGCCGTTCTGCGGTGCGTGCGACCGGATGCGGCTGACGGCCGACGGTCAGCTGCGCAACTGCCTCTTCTCGATCGACGAGTACGACCTGCTCCCGGTTCTCCGCTCGGAGATGACGCCCGAGGGCCGTGCCGACCGGATCGATCAGGTGCTGCGCAACTGCATCGCGGGTAAGAAGGCCGGTCACGCGATCGACGACCCCGCCTTCCTGCAGCCTGCGCGCGGCATGAACGCCATCGGCGGCTAGGCCGAGGTCGAGGCTCAGACGCGGGGTGCGGTCGCCTCGCGGCGGGCCGGTGCGATCAGGCTCGCGCCGCCGGCGATGCCCAGAGCGGCCGCGGCGGCGAACCCGGTCACGGGCCCGACGAGGGGGAGCAGGGCGCCGAGAACCGCCGCTCCGAGCGCCTGGCCGACCATGAAGGTCACGAACAGCAGGGCTGTGCCGGCTGCCGCGTGGGCAGCATTGATCTGCGTCGTCCATCCGATGAGGGCCCCCGACGCCGTGACGTACGCCCACCCGAACACGGCGCACGCTGCGGCGGAGAGCGTGCCCTGGGCCGGGGCAGCGCCGATCGCCAGCGTCGACACGCTGATGAGGCTCGCGCCGATCAGCCAGAGGGCGCGCGGCTGCAGCCCGCGCAGAAGCCGCGACGTGACGATGACGGCGGCGCCGCCGCATCCGAGCAGGATCCAGGACGTCACCGACTGCGCCTCCGATGCTCCCGCCTCGACCAGGACGGTACGGCCGTAGTTCCAGATCGCGGACGCGCCGACCCCGAGGAGGACGGATGCCGCGACCGCGGACCGATGCGCCGCCCACCATTCGCGCGGCGGGAGGATGGCGGGCCGGTTCGCGCGCGTGTCGACCGGTGCGCTTTCGCGCGCGCGGTCGGTGATGAGGACGGCGATCCCCGCCACCGCGGTGGCGACGGCCGCGATCATCCAGCACATGCGCCAATCGGCGGTGAGAATCAGGGGGATTGCTCCGGCAGCCACGAGGCCCGGGCCGGTTCCGGCGTTGACGATCGCCTGCGGCGTGCTCGACTCATGCTCGGCGAAGGTGCGAGCGACCAGGCGCACGAGGGCGGGGGAGGCGAGCCCGGCCCCGGCCGAGGCGATCGCCGCCGCGGGGGCGCAGGTCGCGGCATCCGTCGCCACGGCGATCCCGACGGCGCCGCCGCCTGCGGTGAGGGTCGCTGCGATCACGAGGAGCCGGGGATGGCGCTCGGCGGCGAGGAACCCGATCACCGCGGCGACCGCGTACGAGATCGAGCCCGCCGCCGAGATGAGGCCGGCCGCGCCGGTGTCTATCCCGAGGTCGTCGCTCATATCGGGCAGATGGAGTCCGAAGGCTAGGCGCACGAGGCCGTAGGTCGCCGCGATGAGCGCGACACCCGAAGCGACGAGGGGCCACCGCCAAAACAAAAACGACCGTTTCACTTTACCGAGCATAGAGTGCTGGCATGGGAATGCGGCCGCGCACGGAGGAACGCATCCTCGACGCCGCCGAGGACCTCTTCTTCACGCAGGGCATCGCCGCGACGCCGATCGATGCGGTGATCGCGCGTGCTGGCGTGTCGGCGGCGACGCTCTACCGCGGGTTCCCCAGCAAAGAGGCGGTGCTCGCGGCGGCGCTCGAGCGGCGGCAGCGGGTGTGGCTGGAGACGTGGGATGCCGCTGTGGCGCGCAGCGCCGACGACGTGGAGCGCCTGCTGGCGGTGTTCGACGCGCTGGCGGCGTTCCGCGACGAGCCACGCGGGTCGCGCTGGTGCGCCTTCCTCGGGGCGGCCGCGGAGTATGCCGACCCGCCGCCGGAGGTGGCATCCGCTGTCCGCGCCGACACCGAGGGCATGCGGGCGCGGCTGACGGCGCTCGCGCGTCCCGTCGCCGGCGCCGCCGCGGACGAGCTTGCGGAGCGGCTGCTTCTCGTCGTCAGCGGAGACCTGGCGATGCGGCTGCGCGAGCGCGATCACGACACCGCGCACGCGCGCTCGACGGCGGCGATCCTGATCGCGGCCGCCGGGGTCTGACGCCGGGCTCGGGTGCCGTGCCCAGCCCGATCGGGGTCAGTCGTGGGTGGTCGCTGCGTGCAGCAGCTGGATGATGCACACCGACGGGTCGCACGAGGAGCGCATGCCATCTACAGCGAGCGGTCCGCCCGCCTCGGTGAGCACACCCTGCAGCAGGCTCAAGTGCACGCTGCACAGCACCTCGCGGTGATCCGCCTGCGCCGTCGCGTGGGCGCACGGGGTGAGGTCGACGGTCAGCGCGGCGTCGTCGATGATCGGGTCGAAGCCCTCGTCCTCGAGCTCCTCGACGAGGGCATCGATCTGGTGCAGGGCGCGGGTCTCGAGCACGTCCGGCACGTCGAGGGTCAGGACGCGGCGCATGAGGTCGCCGCGCTGCGCGGCATCCCGCACCTTGCGGCGCTGGATGGCGCTACGGGTCGCGTCGCCGTCAGCGGCGCTGTAGAGCACGCGGGGGCGGCCGCGGGTGGTGCGGTGCTCCTTCTCGGCCACGATGAACCCGTCGGAGATCAGGCGTGCCAGGTGCTCGCGGATGGTGTTGGGGTGCAGGTCGGTGGCCTCTTGGAGCTCGAGGATCGTCCGGCGGGGCTGCTCCTGGATGAGGTGCAGGATCTCCACGCGGGAGTAGCTCGAGATGGCGCTGTATCCGACGGTCGCGGTGCTCATAGGACTCATTAAACACGGAAAACCGGTGTGGTCCTACCACACCGTGAATTTTGTCGTTTTGCTCACGCCGTCGAGCACTTCGGCCGGCGAACCTCGGAGAAAGCCACGAACCTCGGAGCCCGCGTGCGCGGGGCTCCGAGGTTCGCGTGATTCTCCGAGCTACGGATGCCGCTACCGCACGGTCACCACGAGCGGCCTGCTCACCGTCGTGCCCGCCGCGTTGATGAACTCGACGACGTACCGGTACCGCCCGGGGGTCTTGCCCGACACCGCGAGCGTCGCCATCTGGGCTCGTGGGCTGGCGGACGCGAGGTCTCCCGCGGCAACCTCGACGTCGTTCTCGAGGAACCGGTACGAGGTCGCGTTCGTGCCCCACCACATGTCGGCGCGCACGGTGTAGCTGCCGTCGCCGTCGTGGTTGTCGTGAGAGAGCACGGGCGAGCCGGGGGAGGCGTCGGTCACGGTCACCGTCAGCGGTGCCGTCGCCGTCGTCCCGCGCGAGTTCACCAGCTCACCGGTGAACCGGTAGGTGCCGTTCGGCAGTCCCGCGATGTCGACGACCGCCTGCTGTGCGCTCGGGCCGCTCGCGATCTCCAACGGCACCGACCCGACCAGCTCGCCGTCGCGGTAGAGCTTGAACAGCGAACCGTTCTGACCCCACCAGAGGTTCATGGTGACCCGGAACGTCCCGTCCCTCAGGCCCGTGTCCCAGCCGTCGTCCGAGCTCAGCACCGCCTTGCCGGGTACCGAGCGGGCGTCGTCGGCCGGCACCTCGGGCAGGACGAGGCTCACCGTGGCGCGCTCGCTCTCGGCATCGGCGTCGAAAGAGACGACGGAGACGTCGGAGGTGCTGCCCGCGGTCAGCCCGGTCACCTCGCAGGTGGTGACATCCGATGCCACCTCGCACACCGGCTCGGCCGCGTCGCCCACGAAGACACGGAAACCGTCGTACCGGGTACCGGCACCCGCTGGTGCCTGCCACGACACCGTCGCGGTCGTCGTCGACGTCGCCTCGGCCGCGACGCCGGAGGGTGCGCCGGGCGCCGTGACATCGGCGATGGCGATCCAGCTGAGCACGGGGTCCGCGGTCCCGGTGCCGCGCGCGGCCCGGAAGTCGACGACGGTCTCCTCGTCGAGCGTGAACGCGATCGTCGAGGTGCCCTGGGGGGTCGATCCCGACAGGTTCACCCGATCGCCGGAGATCCGCTCGCCGCCGATCTCGACGCTCGGTGCGACCTGGCGCGTCACGCTCCACCATTCCTGGTACCCGCTGGTCAGCTCGTACGAGCCGGCGGGGAGGGTGAAGCCGTAGTCGACCGATCCGCCTGAGCTCGCCCACCACCCGGTGGTGCGGCTCTTGTCGTAGACGCCGGTGCCGCGGGCGCGGAGGCCGACATAGCTCTCGCCCGACCCGATCGGGTTGCGCAGCCCCCACCCGGTCTCGTCGTCGAATACCTGATCGGGGACGTCGCCGATGAGCGCGTCGCCGCGGAGCTCGGCGACAGCATCGAAGGCGGGTGACGCCCCCGGCGCCTCGATGTCGGCGGCGCCCTGCGTGGATGCCGCGTCGACGAAGGCAACGACGCCGTCCGGCACGACCTCGAGCTGGAGCGTCACCGGTGTCTGACCGGTCTGACCGGCGCGACCTGCGACCGGGACGACCGCGTAGGGCGTCTCGGCGGTCGGCGTCTCCTGCCACTGCACGGGGACCTCCTGCGTCGCACCGCTGCGCGTCGCCAGCTCGACCGTGTCGGGGAGATCGAGCTCCTCGCCTGCCACGACGGCGACGCGGTAGTCGGGCAGTGCCAGGTAGGCGACCTCGACGAGGGCGTCGATCGTCGCGCGCAGCGCCGCGGTCGCGGCATCCACCTGCTCCTGCGTCGCCGTCGGGTCGTCGTGAACGGCCTTGGCCGCGAGGCCCTGCTCGCGCAATGCCTGCCAGGTCTCGGGGGTGTAGGCCTGCCGCGGCGCCGTCGTCGCTTCGGCCAACGCCGCGGCGAGCTCGGTGCGATCGGCCGTCTCGGTGTGGTCGGAGATGCCGATCCAGCTGAGGGCCGGGGCCTCCGTTCCGCCGGTTCCGCTGATCCGCACCGTCACGTCGGTCGCTGCGTCGAGAGTGAATCCACCTCGCAGTACAGCGCTCTGGCCGATGCTGCCGTTGGCGAAGGTGTGGTTGCCGATCGGCACCTGCACGGTCTCGCCGCCCGCGGTGTACTCGACCGTACCCGTCACGACCCGGCTGCGCCCCGAGCCGGGGTTCCACCACTCGGTGTGGCCGGTCGCGATGTCGTATTCGCCCGCCTCCAGGGCGAAGCGGTAGACGAGGGGGGTCGCCGCGTTCGCGCTGTACCAGCCGGTCTCGCGGGTCTTGTCGTACGGCGTCTGATTCAGACGGCCCTTCGCCGACGCCGATCCGACCCGGCCCCATCCGGCGCTCGCCGAGTAGGCGGCGTCGGCGGCGGTGTTGCGCAGAGTGTCGGCCGCGGCATCCCGAATCGCGGGATACGACGGCGCATCGGTGGGGGCGTTGGCATCGACGAAGTAGCGGATGCCGGCGGGCACCACCTCGACGTAGGCGCTGACCGCCAGTGCCGGGTTGTCGCGGAACACACCGTCGACCTTCACGAGATCGTAGGCGGTGCCGAACTGCGCGGGAGTCGTGCTCCACGTCACCGGGGCGTCGATCTCGCCGCCGGCCTCGCTGCGAGCGCGCACGGTGTCGGGCAGCCCCGGGACCGCCGTGGGGGCGGTCGACAGGCGGGGAAGCGCCGTCAGGACCTCGACCGGCCGCAGCTCGGGGTCGGCCGTGCCACCGCTCGATCCGCCGACGAGCAAGTCGATGCTGTCGAGGCTGAAGGTTCCCGAGACGACCTGCACCGTGACGCGGTGCGGAGCGTCCTCGAGTCCGCGCACCCATGCCGAGGTCTGGCGGTTGCCGATGCCCGAGACGGTGACGGAGCGTGCCGGCTGATCATCGATCATGATCGAGAGGACCGAGGCGCCGGTCGCGCCGTTGAGGTTGAAGCCGGTGCCCTCGAGGTCGAAGGCGAACGAGCGGCCCGCGGCGACGACGTGCTGCGTGCGGTTGTAGTGGGCATAGCCGGCCTGCGTGAACGACGAGCCCTGCGGGTACGCGATGCGCGCGTCGGCGTCATCGACCTTCACGGCGTGCCACGACAGATCCTCGATGGGGCTGATCGCGAGGTCGTCGAACTGGGTGTTGTAGTAGCCGCTCACGATCGAGACGCGCCCGGCCATCGTCGGGTTCGGCGTGGTGTCGGCGTAGGTGCCGAGCTGCTGACCGTCGAGGCGGACGGTGATGACGTTCTCGCGGGCCTCGACCTCGAGCTCGTGCCACGCATCGGCGTCGAACATGAAGATGGTGCCGGTCGCGACGTTCTGGCCGAGCTTGCGCAGCTCCCACGTTCCGTCGGCGTGCACGCGAGCGGTGTAGGTCGCGAGGTCCGCGCCGGTGCCCTCGGTGGTCGTCTGCCGCACCCCGAGGCCCGCGAAGTTCGCCAGCGATGCGTCACGCACCACACCGTCGAGGCGGAAGTCGATCTTCGCGGTGTAGTTCGTCCAGGTGTGGTCGCCCAATACCGTCGCCGGCGTCGTGGTGGAGGGGTTGCGCTGCGAGCCGTCGCCCCAGACGTTCCAGGTGTAGCCGCGGTTGTCGGCGTGGATCGCCTGATGCATCACGTTGCCGGCATCCGTGCCGATGACCTCGAACGCGCCGTTCTGGTCGGCGGTGTAGCGGGGCGACCCGCCCCGGCGGGTGACGTAGTCCATCGGGACGCCGCCGACGTCCTGAACGGCGTAGCCGGCGTACTCGAAGTCGTCGGTGTAGGGAAGGGGCAGGACGTCGTCGGTGGCGGTGGCGGCGTATTGGCCGCTGGCGTAGTCGGCCGCGGCGTCGTGGATGCCGTGCTGCTGTGTCGCCAGAGTGAGGATCGAGTACGGCTGCACCTGCACCCGGTAGACGTCGTATTCGACGCCGTCCTTCGTCTCGGTGCGCACCGGGACGACCTTCCCGGTGTTCTGGAACCAGTCCGCGTCGAAGGCGTCACCGGCATCCGGCCCCGTCGTCTCCCAGACGTACAGCGGGGTGTCGTCGTCGGTGTCGAGGTTCGCGACCTTCACCTCGAAGTTCCGGACGCGTGAGGTGTTGTTGGCATGCACCTGGCTGAACTCGAGATCTTCGCCCGCGGCGACGTCGGCCGCGGGCGTGCGCAGCGTCAGGGCTGTGCGGGTCGAGGTGTCGACGACGGTTCCGCCGTCGCCCTTCTGCCCGTCGCCGCCCGAGGCGCCTTCGATGTACTCCCAGCCCTCGTCCATGAACTGCGTGAAGTGCCGCACCAGCGCGATGCCGACACCGCCCTCGTAGTAGCCCGACCACGGGTCGGACGCCCGGATGAGGTGTTTCGGGGAGTACTGCGAGCCCTCGTACAGCGCGCTGACGGCGGGCTGGAAGAGGAACGTCGTCATGTGCCCGGGGTCGGCGCTCGAGCCGCTCCACCGGTAGGCGTTGATGAACCGGTCGGCGATGTCGACGGCGCCGACGGTGCCCCCGATGCCGCCGCGCGTGGGGTCGGCCTGCACGCGGTACTCGGGGTCGATCATCGGCGCGACGCCCTCCGAATAGAGCACCTCCATCCCGAACTCCTTGTTCAGGCGGGTCAGCGCCGGATCACCGGAGATGTCGTAGTGGTAGCCGATCGCATCGACCTGCTCGAGCGCCTCGGGGCTGGCGAGGATCGCACGCGAGACCTGGCCGACGTTCCGGTAGGAGTCGAGCGCGACGATCTTGATCTTCGAGTAGTCGTAGCGCGCGCCCTCGGCCCGAGCGTCCGCCTCGAGGCGCTTCGCGAAGTCGACGGTCCAGGCGAGCTCGGAGCCGATGTAGTTCGCGTGGACCTCGTTCTGCGACGGACTCAGGTAGTCGAACTCGACACCGTAGGTGTCGTAGGCGGCGTCGATGGTCTCCTTGTACCACTGGTAGCGGAGGTCGGGCTGCGCCTTCGTCCACGACGGCTCGCCCCAGCGGAGCGCCTCGACCTCGATGTCCGGGTTGATCGACTGCGCGTCGGCGATGAAGTGGAAGCCGGCGCCGCGCAGCACGTTGGCGGGTTCGTCGGCGGAGCGCTTCGTGGCGGGCTCGGTTCCCGACGAGGTGTTGTTGTCCGCGCCGAGCTCGACCTTGATGTGCTTCAGACCCGCGCCCTCCACCGGGTCGAACAGCATCCGCAGGATGCGCCAATAGACGTCCGGGTGCTCCTCCTTGTAATCGAGGAGGAGGTTCGAGGTGTTGTTGCACGACACCGAGCCGAAGCCGCCGAATGTGTTGAACGGCGAGCCCGATGCATCGCGCTCGACGTCCTCGCCGTCCACGAGCAGCTCGGCCCATTCTGCGACGTCGTCATAGGTGAGCGTGGGCAGCTCGGAAGCGCCGGAGGTCGCCGTGGCGGCATCCGCTGCGACGGACGAGAGGGGTACGGCGTTCGCCGCGGTTGCGGGGACGACCAGTCCGGTCGTCGTGATGAGAGCGGCGGCGACGGGCGCGAACGCCCGAGCCCATGACATCTTCGTCATCGGTGGATTCCTCGTCGGTGAAGGTCCAGTGGGGATGCTTCGAGGGAACCACCCGGGCGCCATCGAGGCGAGGCATCCGATCGCATTCGAACACACTCGAACCGAGGCGATCGCTATGGTGGGTGGCGTGGAGGAGCCGATGGGGGCGAGATTCGCGGTGTCGCGCCGCGAGCGCATCCTCGACGAGCTCCGGTACGCGGGCTCGGTCCGTGTCGCCGATCTCGCTCGCCGCTTCGGGGTCGCGGAACTCACGATCCGCCGCGACATCGGTTACCTCGCCGACCGCGGGCTGCTGACGCGGGTGCATGGCGGAGCCACTCTGCGCAGTCGCCTCGACACCTCGGTACCGCTCGGGGTGGGCGGTAGACGTCCGACTCTGTTCCGGGTGGGAATGGTGGTCCCGTCGCTGACCTACTACTGGCCGCAAATCGTCATCGGTGCCCGTGCTGCGGCGACGGATGCGGGCGTTCAGCTCATCCTGCGGGGGGCGAGCTATTCGGTGCACGACCAACGCCGTCAGATCTCGTCGCTGCTCGACATGGGCGATCTTCACGGGCTCATCGTGGCGCCCGAGACGCTCGGAGCCGACGGTGCGGCGTTGCTGCACTGGCTCGACGCGTTGCCGATCCCCGTCGTCCTGGCGGAGCGCAGCGCTCCCTCGCACCTCGCGCTCACCCGGTTGGAGTGGGTGACGACCGACCACGACTTCGGAGGATCGCTGGCCGCCGCCCATCTTTCGGCGCGCGGACACGTCCGCGTGGGCTTCGTGACATCGGCCGGTTCGCCGACATCACCCCCGTTGCGACGCGGCTGGCGGCGTGCCATCGAGAACGACGGGCTCGTCCCGACGATCGACCGCGATCTCTCCCTCGACGAGCTCGACGCCGCAACGCGCGAGAGCGTCGTGGCGGACCTGCTCGCCGAGTGCCGCCGGAGCAGGACGACCGCGCTGCTCGTCCACTCGGACCCTCAGGCGGTCCTCGTGCAGCAGCAGGCGCGCGACCTCGGGTGGTCCATGCCCGACGACCTCGCGATCATCGCCTACGACGACGAGGTCGCTGCGAGCGCCGAGCCCGCCATCACGGCTCTGCGGCCGCCGAAGCAGCACATCGGCAGGCTCGCGGTCGAGGCGGTGACGGCGCGATTGGCCGGCGGGGCCGCGCGACCCGTTCAGCGCACCCACGTGCTGCCCTCGCTGCATGCCCGCGACTCCACGGCGGTCGACCTGCGGCGATGAGCGCGCGTCGACGCGAACGTCGGAGCATATGACGAACCTCGGAGCCCGCGTGCGCAGGGCTCCGAGGTTCGCGTGATTCTCCGAGCTACGGATGCTGCCGATCAGGCCTCCGGGCTCCACGTCGAGACGCGGGTGAGCTCGGCGATCTCGTCGGCCGTGAGCTCGACGCGTCCGCCGTCGAGCAGGCCCTGCACCTGCTCGAGGCGCGAGGCGCTCGCGATCGGCGCGACGACGGTCGGCTGCGAGCGCAGCCACGCGAGAGCGGCCGAGGCGATCGACACGTCGTGTGCGGCGCCGATGCGCTCGAGCGTCTCGATGATCTGCAGGCCCTGCGGCGTCGCATACACGGCGGCGCCCTCGGCGCGCGGGGTGTCGTGCCCCGAGGCGTCTGTCGACCGGTACTTGCCGGTCAGGAAGCCCTTCGCCAGAGCGAAGTAGGGGACGAGGCTGAGGTTCTCGCGCTCGGCGATCGGCACGATCGTGTCTTCGACCTCGTTGCGGTGCACGAGGTTGTAGTGGGGCTGGATGGCCACGGGGCGGGCGACGCCGGTCTCGTCGGCGATGCGCAGCCACTCCTCGATGCGCTCGGCGGTGTAGTTGGACACGGCGATGTGGCGGACGAGGCCGTCGGCGACGAGCTGGCCGAACGCGCCGACCGTCTCTTCGAGAGGGGTCTCCTCGTCGTCGAAGTGGGCGTAGTAGAGGTCGATCGCGTCGACGCCCAGGCGCTTCAGCGATGCCTCCGCGGCAGCGCGGACGTTCGAGGCGGACAGGCCGCGGAAGTCGGGATGCTGGCTGACCTTGGTCGCCACGACGACCTCGGGGCGGCTGCGCGCGGCGAGCCATTCGCCGATGATCGTCTCGCTCTCGCCGCCGCTGTGGCCGGGCGCCCAGGCGCTGTAGGAATCGGCGGTGTCGACGAAGTTGCCGCCTCCCTCGACGAAAGCGTCGAGGATCGCGAACGACGCGTCGCGGTCGGCGGTCCAGCCGAAGACATTGCCGCCGAGGGCGAGGGGGAAGACGGAGAGGTCGCTGTTTCCGATCGTGCTCATGTTGGGTTCAAGGTGTGGGGGCGAGTTCGTATTCCGGTCCAACGACGACGCGCCAACTCCTCAGAATCCGACCCGCCATGCGGTGCCGAGCCCCCGCCAGGGGAGGGGATCGCCGAATCTGAGGAGTTGGCGCGGTGCGCGTGCGCAGCGGTGTCAGCGCGTGCGGGTCGAGCCGCGGCGCGAGACGGCGACGTAGATGCCGAGCACGATGATGGCGCCGATGATCGAGCCGATGATGCCGGAGGGCTGCAGGAAGCCGCCCTCGGGGCTGTGGTTGAAGATGAGGAATCCGAGGAATCCGCCGACGAACGAGCCGACGATGCCGAGCACGATGGTCATCAGGATGCCGATGTTCTGCTTGCCGGGGATGACGGCGCGTGCGATGAAGCCGGCGATCAGTCCGACGAGGATGAGGCCGAGGATCGTCCAGAGCATGGTGCTTCTTCTTTCTTCGCTGGAACAGGTGCCGGTGGGCACCCGGGGGCGGACGACAGGTTATGGCCGCGCCCGCGGGATCACGTTCGCTCTTTCGCCCACTCCCGCCGTGGTTGTACCCTTGCGGGCCCGTGCGAGCGGCGAGCACGCACCGTCGCGGCGAGAACGCACCCGCGACGGTGCGCTCTCGGCGCCATGGGTGCGTACTCGGCCGAGCTACGTCAGGCAAGCGCCTCACGCAGCACGGCGAGCCAAGCGGGGAATGCGTCGAGATGTGCGTCGTGGGTGCCGTCGGGGAGAGGCAGGATGCGGGTGCCGGGGCGTCGGCGGACAAGCTCGGCCTGTTGCTCGGGGGAGAACATGCCGCGGTGGGCGAAGACGGCGGTCGTCGGCACCGTGAGGCTCTCCCACTCGGGCCATCGCGGCTCGTGCACCGCGGTGATCACGGCCTGCATGACGTCCGCGTCGAAGCGCGGCCGCAATCCCGACGGCGTCTTCTCGAGGTCGGCGACCCAGGCGTCGACGAGCGGCGAGTCGCCCAGGAAGGCCCGCGCGGCGGCAGCGTCGGCGAACGGGGGCGGCCACGAGGCGAAGAAGGCGCCGAGGTCGGCGGCATCCTGAGGATCGGCGCTTCCCGCCGGGTGTCCCTCCAGCATGACGAGCCGGCTCACCAGGTCGGAATGACGGCTCGCGGTGAGGAACGCGGTGTGCGCGCCCATCGACTGTCCGACCAGCGCCACCCGCTCGTCCGGCGCGAACCGCTCGATCACGGCGACGGCATCCGCAACGAAGGCGTCGCGGGAGAGATCGTCGGGTCGCCGCGTGCTGCAGCCATGACCGCGTTGGTCGAGCAGCAGCACGCGATGCCGGTCGGTGAGCGCGTCCGCCGTGGGCATGAGCTCGCGCGAGCTGCCCGCCAACCCGTGCAGCAGCAGGACCGCGGAACCCGACCCTCCCGCCTCGGTCACCGTGAGCGAGACGCCGTCACGGTCGATGATGGTGCGGCGGTGCTGCGTCATCCCTCCATTCTCGCCGCCATGGTGCGTGCTCGGCGCGAGCTACGACCAGCGCAGTGGCGTGACCTCGCCCGTCTCCCAGTCGCGACGGAGGATGCTGTACGCCACCGATCCCAGCGGTTCGGCCCCCTCGACGGGCCATCCCTCGCGGTAGTAGGCCTCCTGGACCCAGCCGCACGCATCGAAGACGCGGCGCATCGCGCGATTGTCCTCGCGGGTCTGCCCCTCGAAGCGGTCGACGTCGGGCATCGTCGTGAACACGTGGTCTGCCGCCGTCGCCAGCACGTCTTTCGCGAGGCCGCGGCCCCGCCACGCCGACGCCAGCCGGAGATCGAACAGCGGTGCGCCGTCGCTGATCTCCTCGAGGCGGAAGAACCCGATGCGGCCGTGCTCGACATGGTCGATCCAGAACGAGTCGTTGTCGTCGTCGCGGAACCGTCCCGCGGCGATGCCGTCCTCGACCTGCTCGCGCGTCGGCCGGGTCCCGACGTGGAACGGGAACACCTCGCCGGTCATGAACGCGATCAGTTCCTCGCGGTCGGCTCCCGTCGGGTCGATACGGACGAGCTCGATGATCATGGCGGCGCCTTCGCTTCGGGGGCGGGCGGTGCCGCGGTCGCGGCAGCCGTGCGCCGGTCAGCGGCGCTCGCGCTCAACGCTAACGGCTGGCTGGGCTGTGTCAGGTCAGGGGATGAAGGCGCTCGCTTCGCGGGCGAGGTGTTCGCCGATGGATACCACGGCGATCGCAACCACCGCCACCGCGAGAACCCCGGCGATCTGCACGCCCCGCCGTTTCGGGGTCAGGAACGCCGCAACCAGCGCGACGACGAGGCACAGCGCCGCGAAGAGACGAAGGCCAGCGGACACCGCGATAGCGAGATACGCCTCGTCATCTCGCACCGCGATCAGGCCGGACGCGACGTCGAGTCCCGCGAGTACGACCGCGCCCGACGCGATCGCGAGCGGTGCAGATGGATGGACGTCGAGCTTCGTCACGCCGCCGAGCCTAGGCGGTCAGACGGTGGCGGGTGCCGACTTCCAGCCGAGCGCGGGAGCGACGTACTTCGCGAACGACTCGACGATGCGCAGGTTGAACTCGACGCCCAGCTGCGACGGGATCGTCAGCATGAGGGTGTCGGCGCTCATGACCGCGGCATCCTGCAGCAGCTGCTCGACGAGGACGTCGGGCGCCGCGGCGTACGTCTTGCCGAAGGTCGAGCGCATGCCGTCGATGTAACCGATGCCGTCCTGGTCGTTGCTGCCGCCGAAGTACAGCTCGTCCTCGGCGGTCGTGATCGGGAAGACCGAGCGGCTGACCGACGTGCGGGGCTCACCGGGATGCCCGGCTTCGCGCCACGCGGCGCGGAACGCATCGAGCTGTCGGGCCTGCAGGATGTCGAACGGCGTACCGTCCGCCTCGGTGAGGAGCGTCGACGACATCAGGTGCACACCCTTGCGTCCGGCCCACTCAGCGGTCTCGGTCGTGCCGGCGCCCCACCAGATGCGGGAGCGGAGTCCGGAGGAGTGGGGCTCGATCCGCTGCATCCCGTTCCCGCCGCCGAAGGGACTGTTCGGGTCGCGCTCGGCGAGTCCTTCGCCCTCGATGGCGCGGAGGAAGGTGTCGAAGTGCTCGCGTGCGATGTCGGCGCCGCGGGGATCCTGCGAGCCGGTGTACCCGAACGCCTCGTACCCGCGGACGACGGTCTCGGGTGACCCGCGGCTCACGCCGAGCGCGAGTCGCCCGTCGGAGATCAGGTCGACGGCCGCGGCCTCCTCGGCGAGGTAGAGCGGGTTCTCGTACCGCATGTCGATGACGCCGGTGCCGATCTCGATGTTCTTCGTCGTCGCGGCGATCGCGGCCAGCAGCGGCATCGGCGACGCCTGCTGCCGTGCGAAGTGGTGCACGCGGAAGTAGGCGCCCACGGCGCCGAGGTCGTCCATTCCCTGCGCGAGGTCGATGGCCTGACGCAGCGAATCACCGGCGGTGAGCTCGCGACCGCCGCCCAGGGGACCGTAGTGACCGAACGAGAGAGTGCCGAAACGCTGCATGTCAACCCGCAACGCCCGTGGCCCCGTTCGCATTCCCCCGTGCATAGGCTGGGCGAAACCGACCCCGGGAGGTGTCATGGTCCAGGTCCGCGTTCTCGGGGTCGCGCTCGATCCCGCTCAGCAGCACGTCATCCTGCTCAAGCCCGTCGACGCGCTGTCGGATCGGGTGCTGCCGGTCTGGATCGGTTCGCAGGAGGCGACGTCGATCCTCGTCGCGGTCGAAGGGGTCTCGCCCCCGCGTCCCCTCGCGCACGACCTCATGATCCGCCTGCTCGACGCGACGGACGCGACCGTCGACCGTGTCGAGGTCACCCGCATCGACGACGGCACCTTCTACGCCGAGGTGACGGTCACGGCCCTCACCGGATCTCGGGTGGTCGATGCCCGCCCCTCCGACGCGATCGCGCTCGCCTCGCGTGCCGGGGCGCCGATCTTCGTCGCCGACGACGTGCTCGCCGAGGCGGGCATCCCCGATACCGTGAGCGAAGCGCCGGAGGGGGCCGAGACTCCCGAGGCGGCCGAGCAGCGCGTCGCGGAGTTCCGCGAGTTCCTCGACGACATCGATCCCGACGATTTCCGCGGCTGACGCGCCGGCCGAAGAGCCGGCGCAGCCGCATCCGATCCACACCCCCCCCGACGAAAGGAACACCCATGTCCCGCATCCTGATCATCGGAGGCCACGGCAAGGTCGCGCTCCGCCTGGAGCCGATCCTCGCCGAGCGCGGTGACACCGTCACCGCCGTCATCCGCAACCGCGATCACGAGGCCGACGTCGCCGCGACCGGTGCCACGCCACTCGTCGCCGACGTCGAGTCCTTCGACGTCGACCAGCTGACGAACCTGCTCAGCGGCAACGACGCGGTCGTCTGGGCTGCCGGAGCCGGAGGAGGGGATGCCGCCCGAACCTGGGCCGTCGACCGCGACGCGGCCATCCGCTCGATCGACGCCGCCGCGGCAGCCGGCGTGCGCCGCTACGTCATGGTGTCGTACTTCGGTGCGGGACCGGATCACGGCGTGCCCGAGGACGACTCCTTCTACGCCTACGCCGAGGCGAAGGCGGAGGCCGACGCGCACCTGCGCGAGAGCGGGCTGGACTGGACGATCGTCGCGCCGAGCGGCCTGACGCTCGACGAGCCGACCGGCAAGATCACGGTGGGCGGCTCGGGCGAGGAGTCCGTTCCCCGCGGCGATGTCGCGGCGGTCATCGCAGCCGTCCTCGCCGAGCCCTCGACGGCCGGACGCATGATCGAGTTCACGGGCGGCGACACCCCGATCGAGGCGGCCCTCACAGCCGACTGACCGTTTTTGTTAGGGTTGCCTTGCCTCATCGCGCTCGCCGCGAGATCGACCCGAGGGAAGGCCCCCACATGCTGTCTCGTCCCCTTCGGCGCGCCCTGAGCGCCGTCGCCATCTCGGCCGCCGCGGCCCTCGTCGTGGCCGGATGTGCGGCGCAGCCCTCTGCGGCCGACGTCGCCCCTGAGGCCAGCGCCGCGGCTCGCTCCGTCGAGCACGCCCGCGGCGTCACCGAGATTCCCGAGCAGCCCCAGCGCGTCGTGACCCTCGAGCCCCTCGAACTCGACACCGCGGTCTCCGTCGGCATCACGCCGGTCGGAGCCGCGGTCGCGAGTAACGTCGCGGGGATCCCCGCCTACCTCGGCGTCGATGGCGTTCAACCGGTCGGCACGGTACCCGAGCCCGACCTCGAGGCGATCGCCGCGCTCAAGCCCGATCTCATCCTCGGAACCGAGGCGCGTCACTCGAAGCTGTACGACCAGCTGTCCGCGATCGCCCCGACAGTCTTCATCGCGACGCAGGCGGACCCGTGGCGTGACAACGCGGAGCTGATCGGCGAGGCGCTCGGGCGCGAGGATGAGGTCGCGGCGCAGATCGCCGCCGTCGACGACCGCTGCGCCGAAATCGGCGAAGCCCACGATCTCGCCGGCAAGACGGCACAGGTCATCCGCCCCCGCGACGAGACGACCCTCAGCCTGTACGGACCCGTCTCGTTCGCGGGCAGCCTGCTCGAGTGCGTCGGCTACACGACGCCCGCGCACGACTGGGCCGACGGACTGCAGGCCGACATCTCTCCCGAGAACGTCCTCGACGCGCGTGCGGACGCCGTCTTCGTCACGGCATCCGACACGACCGACGCATCGGCGGTTCCGGCGGCGATCACCCAGAACGCGAATGCCTTCCCGTCGGTGACCCTCGTCGACACGAGCACCTGGGTGGCCGGTGTCGGTCCGCGCGGCGCCCAGAGCGTGCTGAGCGACATCGAGCGCTTCCTCGACGGGCGGTGAGCTCGAGAGCCGGACGCGCGGCGGCGGGGGCCGCGATCGCCCTGGCCCTGGTGCTCGTCGTCGCGGCATCCCTGGCCGTTGGGGCGAATCCGCTGTCACTCGACACCGTCATCGGGGTGCTGCGCGGCGAGGGCTCGCCCGAGGCGACGTTCGTCGTCGCCGAGCTCCGCGTTCCGCGGACGGTCGTGGGGCTTATCGCGGGTGCTGCCCTCGGTGTCGCCGGAGCGTTGATGCAGGCCTTCACGCGTAATCCGCTCGCTGATCCCGGCATCCTCGGAGTCAACGCCGGCGCCGCTCTCGCGGTCGCGCTCGGAATGGCGGTCCTCGGCGTCCACGCGACGTCGGGAGCGGTCTGGTTCGCGTTCGTCGGCGCACTCGTCGTTACGGTCGCCGTCTACCTGATCGGCTCGGGCGGGCGCGGGGCGGCGGGACCGATCCGGCTCACGCTCGCGGGTGTCGCGCTCGGTGCCGTGCTGTCGGGCATCACGACGGGCATCGTGCTCAGCGATCCCGACGCCTTCGTTGCGATGCGCAGCTGGAACGCCGGGTCGCTCCTGGGTCGCGGCTGGGACACCATCGTGCCGGTCGCGCCCTTCATCGCGCTCGGGCTCGTCCTGGCGCTCGTGCTCGGCGCCGGACTCAACGCCGTCGCACTGGGCGATGACGTCGCTCGGGCGCAGGGGGCGAACCTCGCCGGCATCCGGATCGGCGTCACCGTCGCGGTGACCCTCCTGGCCGGGGCGGCGACGGCACTGGCGGGGCCGATCTCGTTCGTCGGGCTCATGGTGCCGCACATCGCACGCTGGCTGTTCGGTGCCGATCACCGGGTGATCCTCGCCGTCAGCGCCCTGCTCGCCCCGGTCGTCGTGCTCGCCGCGGACGTCGTGGGGCGCGTGCTCATCGCGCCCGCGGAACTGCCGGCCGGCATCGTCACGGCGTTCGTGGGAGCTCCGATCCTCATCGCGCTCGCGCGCCGACGCCGGGCGAGCGCACTGTGAGCGGCGGGCCGCGGATGCTGCGCCTGCGGGTCGGTGGACTGCACGTTCCCGTCCGCCTGCGCAGCGTCGTCGTCGGGATGGCTGCTCTCGTGGTCGCGGGCGTCCTGCTGGTCGTCGCCCTCGGCGCCGGTACGTTCCCCGTCGCGCCGGGCGATGTCATCGCGGCGCTGGCCGGCGCGAGCGACGATGCGCTCGTGCAGACCGTCGTCCGCGAGTGGCGGCTGCCGCGAGCGCTCGGAGCCCTCGGCGTGGGGGCGATCCTCGGGATCGCGGGGGCGCTCTTCCAGACCGTCACCCGCAATCCGCTCGCGAGCCCCGACATCCTGGGGCTGTCGAGCGGAGCGTTCACCGGGATGCTCGCCGCGCTCGTTCTGGTGTCGTCGAGCTGGCCGGTGCTCGTGGGCGGCTCGCTGATCGGTGCTCTCGGCACCGCGGTCGCGATCTGGGCGCTCGCCTGGCGCGGCGGGTTGCAGGGGTTCCGCCTCATCGTCGTCGGCATCGGCGTCTCGGCGATGCTCGCGTCGCTCAACACCTGGATGCTGCTGCAGATCGAGCTCGAGACCGCGATGTTCGCCTCGGCCTGGGGCGCAGGCAGTCTCAACGGCGTCACGGCTCCGGCGGTGGCCGGTGCACTCGCGTGTGCGGTGCCGTTCGTCGCCCTGTCGTTCGCGCTCGTACCGCGGCTGCGTCAGCTCGAGCTCGGTGACGACCTCGCTGCCGCCACCGGCGCCCGACCGCAGCTCGTTCGCACGCTCGCGCTGCTGGTCGGGGTCGTGCTGGTCGCGGCCGCGACGACCGTCGGCGGTCCCATCGCCTTCGTCGCGCTGGCCGCGCCGCAGGTGGGGCGCCTCATCGCGCGCACTCCGCACCTGTCGCTCGGGCTCTCCGCCCTGATCGGCGCCGTGCTGCTGATCGCCTCCGACCTCATCGCGCAGCACGTGCTGCCCGCTCCGCTTCCCGTCGGCGTCGTCACCGTCTCGCTCGGCGGCGCCTACCTCGTCCTCATGATCGTGCTGGAGGTCCGCCGCCGTGCCTGACCCGTTCCCTTCGGCGACATCGCTCGCCGCCGAGTCCGTGACCCTCGCCTACGACGGCGCCGAGATCGTCCGCGATCTGTCGGTACGAATCGAGCCCGGGTCGTTCACCGTCATCATCGGGCCCAACGCCTGCGGCAAATCCACTCTTCTGCGCGGCCTGTCGCGCCTGCTCGCGCCGCGTGCGGGGAACATCGTGCTCGACGGGCGCGCGATCACCGAGCTGCCCGCGAAGGAGGTCGCCCGCCGACTGGGTCTGCTGCCGCAATCGGCGATCGCGCCCGAGGGCATCACCGTACGCGAGCTCGTCGGACGCGGGCGCTATCCGCACCAGAACCTCTTCCGGCAGTGGTCGGCCGCCGATGATGCGGCCGTCGACGAGGCGCTGGCGGCGACCGGGACGACGCAGCTCGCCTCGCGCGCGGTCGAGGCCCTCTCGGGCGGCCAGCGGCAGCGCGTCTGGGTCGCAATGGTCCTGGCGCAGCAGACGGACCTGCTGCTGCTCGACGAGCCGACGACGTTCCTTGATATGGCCCACCAGGTCGACCTGATGGAGCTCTTCGCCGAGCTGAACGAGCGGGGCCGTACGATCGTCGCGGTGCTCCACGACCTGAACCACGCCGCCCGGTACGCGAGCCGCATCGTCGCGATGCGAGACGGGCGCATCCTCGCGGAGGGACCCCCGGCGGAGGTGATCACGAGCGAGCGGGTGCAGGAGGTCTTCGGGCTCGCGAACGTCGTCGTCGATGATCCGGTCACGGGTGGGCCGCTCGTCGTGCCGCTGCGCGCGCGTCGGCCCAGGGCAGTGACGGGGGAGGAAGCACCGTGAGCCTTGAGCGTCCCTGGGCGTACAGCGCCTTCGTCGTCGAGGTCGCCGCCGTGGCGAGACTGAGCCCCGGCTTCATCCGCATCACCCTTCGCGGGGAGGCGCTGGCGAACTTCGCGCCGTGGGGGCTCGACCAGCGCATCAAGATCGTGTTGCCGATGCCCGGGCGCCCACACCCGGGGCTCGCCGAGTTCGGCCTGCTCGACGAGCCGACCCCGCACCCCTCCGACTGGTACGCCCGGTGGAAGGCGCTCGACGAGGACGACCGCAACGTGCTGCGCACCTATACGCCGTCGGCGATTCGCGTCGCCGAACGCGAGATCGACGTCGACTTCTTCCTGCACGAGCCCGTCGGCCCCGCCTCGGCATGGGCCCTGGCCGCCCGCCCCGGCGACCCGCTCGTCATCACGGGACCCGACGTGCGGATGGGATGGACGGGATACGGCATCCATTGGACGCCGGGCGAGGCGAGCCGTTTCCTCCTCGTGGGCGACGAGACGGCTTTCCCCGCCCTGCGGAACATCGTCGACTCGCTGCCGGAGGAGGCGCAGCCGCACGTGATCGTCGGCGCGGCGGACCCCGCCGACGACCTCGTCACGCGATCGATCGCCGACCGTGCCCTCGTGACGCGTGTCGAGCACCGCGCCGGCGACGACGCCCTCTCCACGGCGGTGCGGTCCTGGGCCGCGGAGCACGGTGCCGCCGCCGCGGCCGACCCGGGCTACGGCGTGTGGCTCGCCGGCGAGTCGGGCGTCGTCACCGGCATCCGCCGGTTCCTGACCGCCGAGGTCGGCATGCCGAAGGAGCGCATCTCGTTCCTCGGGTACTGGCGGCACGGCGGCCCGCTCGTCGGGTGATTCCCGACGCTCGCGCTAACTCCTCATGGTCGGAGGTCGTCTCGGCGGCCATCGCGGGCATCCCGGGCCGTCCGGTGCGGGCAACGCCCGAAAGTGAGGAGTTGGCGCGGCGTGGCGGCGGACGCCACGCTCGATACGCTGGCGGGATGACCCCGCGCGACCTTACCGGCGGCGCTGTCCTGCGCGCCGCCCGCCCCGGTGACGAGACCGGCATCCTCGCCTGCATCCACGCCCTCGCCGTCTACGAGCGCGAACCGGATGCCGTCGAGAACACCGCCGAGATGCTCACCGAGACGCTGTTCGGACCAGAGCCCCGCGCCTTCTGCCACGTGGTCGAGCGCGACGGCGCGATCATGGGCATCGCGATCTGGTTCCTGACCTATTCGACCTGGACGGGACGCCACGGCATCTGGCTCGAAGACCTCTTCGTCGACGAATCGCAGCGCGGCACCGGCTACGGCAAGGCGCTGATCGCGTCGCTCGCCGAGGTCTGCGTCGAACGCGGATACTCGCGGCTGGAGTGGACCGTCCTCGACTGGAACGCCCCCTCGATCGCGTTCTACCGCTCGATCGGGGCCGAGCCGATGTCGGAGTGGACGACGCAGCGCCTCACCGGCGACGCCCTGCACGCGCTCGCCGGCTGAGTGCTGCCATGCCCCTCGGAGCGCCCCGCGTCAATCCCGGCGACGCGGTCGGAGCGCGCTCGTAGGGTGGACTCATGGCAGATCAGATCCACGTTCCGAACGTGTCACTCAACTCCGGCTTCGAGATCCCGCAGCTCGGCTACGGCGTCTTCAAGGTCGACCCGGCCGAGACCGAGCGTCTCGTCTCCGAGGCCTTCGAGGCGGGCTACCGCCACATCGACACCGCCGCGATCTACGGCAACGAGGAGGGCGTCGGCCGCGCCATCGCCGCGAGCGGCATCCCGCGTGACGAGCTGTTCATCACGACCAAGCTGTGGAACGACCGCCAGGGCGGCGATGAGCCCCGCAAGGCACTCTCCGAGAGCCTCGAGAAGCTCGGGCTCGACCACGTCGACCTCTACCTCGTGCACTGGCCGGCCCCCGCCAACGGCAACTACGTCAACGCGTGGCAGAAGCTCATCGAGCTGCGCGACGCGGGCCACACCCGCTCGATCGGCGTCTCGAACCACCTCGTCGAGCACCTCGAGAAGATCCACGCCGAGACCGGTGTGCTCCCCGCCGTCAACCAGATCGAGCTGCACCCGGCCTACCAGCAGAAGGATGTCGTCGACTGGGCGACCGACAAGGGCGTGCGCATCGAGTCGTGGGGTCCGCTCGGTCAGGGCAAGTACGACCTGTTCGGTGCCGAGCCCGTCGCCGAGGCAGCCGCCGCGCACGGCAAGAGCCCGGCTCAGGTCGTGCTGCGCTGGCACCTGCAGCGTGGCTTCATCGTCTTCCCCAAGACGGTCAGCCGCGAGCGCATGGTCGAGAACGCATCGCTGTTCGACTTCGAGCTCACCACGGCGCAGGTCGACGCGATCTCGGCGCTCGACCCGGGCGACGGCTCGGGCCGCGTGAGCGCCCACCCCTCCGAGGTGAACTGACCCCCCTCGGGCCGTTCCGGCTTCGGCTTCGGGCGCAGTTCTCGGCATCGCGCGCAGATTCTTCTGCGGCGAAGATCGGGAACTGCGCCCGATCCGCGTGCGGCCGCCGGTTTCGTAGGCTGGAGGCGTGGCATCCGTTCTCAACGTCTCGGCGTATCTCTTCACGCACATCGCCGACCCCGCCGCACTGCGCGAGGTGCTGCGCGAGCGTGCCGTGGGCGCGGGGCTCAAGGGCACGATTCTGCTGGCCGAGGAGGGCATCAACCTCTTCCTCGCCGGTGCCGAGACCGATGTCCGGGGCTTCCTCGACGACCTGCGCGCCGACGAGCGCTTCGCAGCGCTGACGGCCAAGGAGAGCTGGTCCGACGAGCAGCCGTTCGGCCGGATGCTCGTCAAGGTCAAGCGCGAGATCATCCGCATGGACCGCCCCGCGATCCGCCCCGCCGCCGAACGCGCGCCCAGCGTGTCGCCCGGCGACCTGCGGCGCTGGCTCGACCAGGGCCACGACGACACCGGCCGCGAGATCGTGCTGCTCGACACCCGCAACGCGTTCGAGGTCGACTACGGCACCTTCGTGGGCGCCGTCGACTGGCGGATCGAACGGTTCACCCAGTTCCCGGATGCTGCGGCCGCGCATCGCGACCAGCTCGCCGATAAGACGGTCGTCAGCTTCTGCACGGGAGGTATTCGCTGCGAGAAGGCGGCGATCGTCCTGCGCGAGGAGGGGGTCGACGCCTACCAGCTCGAGGGCGGGATCCTCGGCTACTTCGAGCACGCGGGCGGTGCGCACTGGAACGGAGAGTGCTTCGTCTTCGACGAGCGCGAGGCTCTCGCCCCCGACCTGACGGCGCGGCGCTGACGGTGGCGCGAATCGTCGTCCTCACGGGGGCCGGTATCTCCGCCGAGTCGGGCATCCGTACGTTCCGCGCCGCCGACGGACTCTGGGAGGACCACCGCATCGAGGATGTCGCGACTCCCGAGGGCTATGCGGCCGACCCGGCTCTCGTCCACGCGTTCTACGACGAGCGTCGTCGCGCGGCGGCCGCCGCGGAGCCCAATGCGGCGCATATCGCGCTCGCCGACCTCGAAGCACTGCGCCCGGGCGATGTGCTCATCGTCACGCAGAACATCGACGATCTGCACGAGCGTGCCGGGTCGGTGCGCGTCAGCCACATCCACGGCGAGCTCGAGTCGGCGCTCTGCGAGGCGTGCGGAGAGCGGATGCGGTGGCACGGCGACCTCGCCGACGGGCCGCCCTGCCCCGTGTGCGGAGCCCGAGCGCTCCGCCCCGACGTGGTCTGGTTCGGTGAGGCGGTATATGGGCTCGACGACATCTTCGACGCGGTGGCGCTGTGCGAGCAGTTCTGGGTGATCGGGACGTCGGGGGCGGTCACGCCCGCGGCATCCCTCGTCGCGGTGGCGGCGGAAGCCGGGGCCCGCACCGCTCTGCTGAACCTCGAGGCCTACGAGGACCTTCGCCTGTTCGACGACGTCCTGCTCGGCCCGGCGACGGCGACCGTTCCCGAGTGGGTCGCCCGCTTCTGAGCGTCGCGGTCGGGGGTCGGCGGTAGCGTCATCGCATGGAACCGCATCGGCTCACGCGCGAGCAGGCGCGCCGCGTCATCGTGCGGGCGCAGCTGCTCGAGGCAGACCGTCCCGGCGACGTCGTCGAGGTGGCCGAGCAGATCGGCGCCATCAAGATCGACCCGACGGCCGTCATCGCGCCCAGCGAGCAGGCCATCCCGTGGGCGAGGATCGGCTGGGGATATGAGCCGGGGCAGCTGACGAAGGCCGTCGAAGACGACCGACACCTCTTCGAGTACGCCGGATCGTTCCACCCCGCGAGCATGCTGCCCGCGATGCGCGTGCGGATGCGGATGCGTCCTGTGCGCGAGAGCACCGCGGCGTGGCTCGAGGCCAACAGCGCGTTCCGGGCCGACGTGCTGGCGCGCCTGCGCGCGGACGGACCGCTGCTGGCGGCCGACATCCCCGACACCGCCGCCGTGCCCGCCGGCAACGACAGCGGCTGGTACAGCGACAACCAGGTGCCGCGCATGCTCGATCTGCTCGAGCGGCTCGGCGAGGTCGCGGTCGTGGGGCGCGCCGGTCGACTGCGCCGCTGGGATGTCGCCGAGCGGGCTCGCGGTCCCGAGCCCGCCGACCTGACCTACGACGAGGCAGGGGCGATCCTCGACGAGCGCCGGCTGCAGGGCGCGGGGCTCGCGCGGCAGAAGTCGTCGTGGTCGGGAGTCGGGATGGCCGGCGAGCCGGCCGTCGTCGAGGGGAGCACGTGGAAGTGGCGGGTGGACCCGCGGGTGCTCGAGGCGATCGACGACGATCCCGGCGGGAGGGTGGCGATCCTCAACCCGTACGACGGGATGCTGTTCGACCGCCCGCGCCTGATTGAGGCGTTCGACTTCACCTACAAGCTCGAGCAGTTCGTTCCGAAGGCTCAGCGCGTGTACGGGTATTTCGCGCATCCGATCCTCTGCGGCGATCGGTTCATCGGCCTCCTCGACGCTGCCCTCGACAAACCGAAGGAGAACCTCGTCGTCGCGTCGCTGCACGAGCTCGTGCCCTGGGAGAACGAGGAACGCGAGATGGTCGAGGCGGAGATCCGCGACCTGGCCGAATGGCTCGGGGTGCCGGTACGCGGACTCGACTGACTCCGCCCCTGGCCTACCAGCCGACCGTCGAGGTCGCAAGTCGGTCGCGATGGCGCCGGTGACGGCGAAGCATGGTGACAGCCCCGCAATCGAAACGAAAGGAGCCGCCCATGGCTCGCATCATCGAGACCATCGACGTCGACGTTCCCGTCTCCGTCGCCTACAACCAGTGGACGCAGTTCGAGTCGTTCCCGCACTTCCTCAGCTTCGTCGAGTCGGTCACCCAGCTCGACGACGGCACGACCCACTGGAAGGTCAAGATCGGCGGGGCTGAGCGCGAGTTCACCGCGAAGATCACCGAGCAGCACCCCGACGAGCGTGTCGCCTGGAACAGCGTCGGCGGCAAGGACGAGCACGCCGGTGTCGTGACCTTCCACAAGCTCAGCGACAACGAGACCCGCGTCACGGTTCAGCTGGACTGGAAGCCCGAGGGCTTCGTCGAGTCGGTCGGCGCGGCCATCGGCATCGACGACCACGCCGTGAAGAAGGACCTCACGCGCTTCAAGGAGTTCATCGAGTCGCGCGGCACCGAGACCGGAGCCTGGCGCGGCGACATCGAGAACTGACCTCGACGCTGACGGCTACGACGAGAGGCCCCTCCGTTCGGCGGAGGGGCCTCTCGTCGCGCTGCGGGGTGGCTGCCGCTCAATCGCTGAGCTTGCGCAGCGCCGAACGCTTGTGGGCCGCCTGGTCGCCGCTCTTCTCCGACTCGACGATGAAGGCCGGCTCGTCGGCGGATGCTGTGAACTTCTGACCCGCGAACTGGAAGTCCTTCTCCTTCTTCTCGACGATCTTCCCCTGCGTCCGCCCTTGGGAGGTGTCCCAGCTGACGCGGTCGCCCTTCGACAGTTCCTGAGCCATGCCGGCTCCTTCCGTTGTGCTTCGGTTGCCGCGATCCTTCCGCCGGCCGGTGCCGGGGGAGAAGTCGTTGACACACCGGGGTCGGATGCGCCAGCACTCCCGTCGACCGGCCGCAGCCTGCGAGACTGCGGGCATGCGCACGATCGTCATCACGGGAGCCAGCGACGGAATCGGGGCGGCCGCGGCGCGGCGCCTCGCGCGAGAGAGGCATCGAGTCGTGCTCGTCGGGCGTTCGCCGGAGAAGACGCGGGCTCTCGCCAGCGAGCTCGGCGCGCCCTACCACCTGGCCGACTACGCCGAGCTCGCGCAGGTGCGTCGGCTCTCCGACGAGCTGCTCGAGGCGTATCCGCGCATCGACGTGCTCGCCAACAACGCCGGCGGCATCTTCGGCCCGCGTGCCCTCACCGTCGACGGCTACGAGCAGACCTTCCAGGTCAATCACCTCGCCGGGTTCCTGCTGACGAACCTGCTGCTCGAGCGGCTCATCGAGAGCGAGGCATCCGTCATCCAGACGGCGAGTGTGGCGGCTCGCCTGTTCTCACGGTTCGACGTCACCGACCTGAACGCGGCGAAGCACTACTCGGGACGCATCGCCTACGGCAACGCCAAGCTCGCCGACATCCTGTTCACGCGGGAACTCCAGACCCGGTTCGGCGAACAGGGCATCTCGGCGGCCGCGTTCCACCCCGGCGTCGTCGCGACGCAGTTCGCCGCGAACGTTCCCGGCCCGCTCCGCTGGGTCTACCACAACCCACTCGCCCGGCGCCTGCTCACGACCACCGACGAGGGCGGCGCTCGACTGGTCTTCCTCGCCGACGGCATCCCCAACCGTGACTGGGTGCCCGGCGCCTACTACGAGAACGACCGTCCGACCCGCTCCCACCGCAATGCGACCGACGCCGACCTCGCCCGCGAGCTCTGGGACCGGAGTGCCGAGATGGTCGCCCTCGCCCGCTGACCCGCCCGCGCCGGCTGTGCTGCGCGAGTACGCACCGTCGCGCCGAAAGCGCACCGTGCAGGGTGCGTTCTCGCGCGGACGGTGCGTGCTCGGCGCGGGATGCGCAAGGGGGTCGGCGGGGGCGCGGGGAGCGCATACCGTGGGGTCGAACGGGAGGACGACATGGTCGACAAGCGCAACGAGCCCCACGGACCCGAGCAGATGCCGGACCGCCACCCCCGGCCCGATCCCACCGATCTCACCAATCAGGCCAGCTTCCGGCACGGATCGGCCTCGCGGTGGCTCGTGCCCGCGGGCGTCCTGGCCGCGGTCGCGATCGTGCTCTACGTGCTGGCATTCCAGCTGCAGACGGCGTTGCCCGCGGTCGGCATCATCTTCGCGGTCGTCGGCTGGGCGATGATGGTCGTCGCCGCCCGGTCGTCGGCCGATGCCCCCGTCCGCAGTCGGCGGCTGGCCGTCGCGATGGGCATCCTCGCCGTCGGGTCTCTCGCGATCTTCGTGCTCATCTACATCACCGAGACGCTCTAGACCCCGCCGTCGCGCGACGCAAGCACCTCGGTCGTTCCGCGCCTGCCACCTACCGTGGTCGCATGGCGACGGCAGACGCAGCATCCGATCCCCGAGCGACCCGGTCGCACACCGCGCATCATCGGATCGTCGTGGTCGGCGGCGGCAACGGCGGGGTGTCCGCCGCGGCTCGACTGCAGCGGCGCGGACTCGACGACATCGCGCTGATCGAGCCGAAGGACGTCCACGAGTATCAGCCGCTGTTCTCGCACGTCGCCGGCGGCACCGCGCGCATCAGCGAGACGGTCCGGCCACAGCGCAGCGTCATCCCCGACGGCGTCCGGTGGATCCAGGATGCCGTCGTCTCGGTCGACCCGCACCGATCGGTCGTCCGCCTGATCTCGGGCGACGAGATCGGCTACGACCACCTCGTCCTCAGCCCCGGGATGCAGAAGGACTGGGCGAGCGTTCCGGGCCTCGCCGAGTCGATCGGCACGGGGGACGTCACCACGCACTACGAGGGCGACCTCGCGGCGCGCACGTCGCTGCGCCTGCGCGATCTGCGGCAGGGCACCGTCGTCTTCACGCAGCCCGCAGGCCCCGCCTCGTGTGCGGGTGCCTCGCAGAAACCCATGTACCAGGCGTGCGATTACTGGCAGCGCACCGGTGTGCTCGACGACATCAGAGTCGTCCTCGTCGTGCCGGAGAGCACCGTGTTCGGCATCCCGGCCTTCGACCACGAGATCCAGCGGGCGATCGACCGTTACGGCATCGAGCTGCGGACGCAGAGCGCGTTGATCGAGGTGGATGCCGCGGCTTCCGAAGTCGTCATCGGCTCGCCCTCCGGCATCGAACGCCTCCGGTTCGATCTCGTCAACGTGGTGCCGCCGCAGTCGGCGCCCGACTGGATCCGCGCCTCGGGTCTGGCAGCGGACGGCGATGCGGACGGGTTCGTCGACGTCGACCCCGAGACCCTCCGCCACACGCGCTTCGGCAACGTGTGGGCCATCGGTGACGCCGCCGCGACGACGAACTCGAAGAGCGGGGGAGCGCTGCGCAAGCAGACCATGGTGCTCGCGAAGAACCTCGCGGCCGTCGCCTCGGGTGGCGAACCCCGTGCGCGGTACGACGGCTACGGCGTATGCCCGATGACGGTGTCGCGTTCGAGCGTCGTGTGGGCCGAGTTCGGGCCCTCCGGCGAGCTCATGCCGACGATCCCCTTCTTCCGCCGCATGTACCGCGAGAGCGCGCTGTCGTGGTTCTTCGACCGGCGCGTGCTGCCCTGGGTCTACTGGAACCTCATCCTCACCGGGAGGGCGTGACGCCCGCGGCATCGTGGTCGGCGTCGCTGCCCGCCGCGGGCGTGCGCTCGACCGTCAGCCGCACGCGGGCCACGAGGATGCCGGCGATCAGCGCGCCGAGTCCACCGACGGCCATGTCGCCGATCGTGTCGTCGTAGGTCACGAGGATGGAGTCGACGAAGGCTTTGCCGACCCACTCCACGATCTCCCAGAGGGCCGCGAAGGCGAGACCGAACGCCGTCGTGACGGTGAGGCCGGTCCGCCGCCGGAAGCCCGCGGCGCCGGGAAGCGGCACGATCGAGACCCGAGCCGCCGCGATGTAGGCGAGCGCTGCGAGGACGCCCGTGCAAACGAGATGCACGGGGATGTCCCACGGCGGGACGCTGCGGTACAGATCGACGACGTTGCTCCACGCCGCCACCAGGACCGTGATGCCGCACAGGATGTCGAATGCGGGACGGACGCCGACGAACCGCGGTGCGACGAGTGCGGGAAGGGCGAAGGCGAGGATGCCGGCGTCCGTGGGCTCGAACCACAGCACCGCGACCACGATGCTGAGGACGCCGCACAGCCGCACCGCGTCCGCGGCGACAGCGCTCGTGGTGCGGGGCGGTCGGAGGAAGTTGTCGATCATGACGGGCCGGCTCACGACTGCTCCCCGCTCAGGCGGAGGAGGATGTGCATCCCGAGGTGATCGGAGGGCGCGGCGCCGTCGATCGTCCGGGTGTCGACCGCGGCGCGCACGACGCGGGTGCGCCGGTCGACCGCGATCCAGTCGATCGGTCCTTTCCGCACGCGCGGCGGGTGATAACCGCCGTAGGTGTCCCAGAGCGGGGTCGTCCGCACCCCTGCCGTGTGCCACGCATCCACCAGGTCGCCGCTGAACAATGCGGCGAGAGGCGCGGACCCCGGGCCGGCGTTCATATCGCCCATGACCACCACCGGCCCCGTCGTCTCGGCTGCCAGGTCGTGCAGGAGCCACGCCGAGCGCAGCCGTGACCGAGCGGAGAACACGTCGAGATGGGTGTTGAGAACGGTCAGGTCGCTGCCGGTGACCCGATCGCGGAAGGCGGCGCGGACCACCACCCGCGGCACGGGATTGCCCCACGACATCGACCCCGCGACCTCGGGCGTCTCGGAGAGAGCGAGCTGCTCGTGGTCCGTGAGCTCCAGCCGCTCGCTGTCGAAGAAGATCGGGCAGCCTTCGCCGCGGCCGTCGGCGCCCCGGCCATGACCGACGAAGCGGTAGGCCGTGCCGAGCGAGGCGCGCACCAGGTCGGCTTGATCGGGCATCGCCTCCTGCGTTCCGAGGATGGCGGGCGGGTCGGCGTGGAGCACCGTCGCGAGGCGCCGACCTCGCACCGACCAGCGGTCGTTCGGGGGCCAGGTGGGGCCGTCGATGCGCCGCCGGATGTTCCAGGTCGCGACGTGGAGGTCGTCGGGATGCATCTCGTCGAGGCCGAACATGCGCGGCATCGCCGCAGCCGTGCCCGTCGAGACCGTCATGGGCCGACCTGCGCAGACAGCTCCGAGGCCGGGTGCTCCGGGGCCACGCGCTGCGCGCGGCGGAGCCGCCGGGCGACGCGGCGGTGGGGCAGCTCGTCCGGCCAGTGGGTGAGGACGGTGCGGAAGCCGCGGGCGATACGCGTGCGGAAGGCTCGCCCGTCGTCGAAGGGTCGCATCGAGATCCCCATGTCGGCACGGCGCGAGTACGCGATGCGGTGTCGCCCGCCGAGGTGGAACGCGAGGTCGAAGTCGTCGTGCACCTCTGCGTCGCCGCGGTGGACCTCCGTCCGTACGCTGCGCCAGGCCGCGCGACGGAAGGCGAGGTTGGAGCCGAACAACGGCAGGTGGCCGAGAGCGGCGAAGCCCAGCAGTGCATAGAGTCCCAGGTACGTCGCTGCGAGCGGTACCCGCAGGGCGCGGGGCCCGTCGACGAAGTGCGCGGCGCCGGTCAGGACATCGACGTCAGGCCGCTGGGCGAAGTCGCGACGGAAGTCCGCGACCCACGTCGGATCCGGAAGCGAATCGGCGTCCAGGCGCAGCACGAGATCGCCGGTCGCATGGTCGTAGCCGGTGGCGGCCGCCGCCGGGATGCCGGCGGTCATGCACTCGACGACCCGTGCACCCGCGGCTCGCGCGACCTCGGCGGAGTCGTCGCGTGAACCGTTGTCGACGACGACGATCTCATCGGGCTGTTCGGACTGCTGGGCGAGAGCGCGCAGACACCGCCGCAGCATCACAGCATCGTCTTTCACCGGGATCACGACCGAGACGGTCGGACGGTGCGGGGGCCGGCGTTCGAGTGTCATCGGACCTCACGCTACGGCGGGCGCGGGAGCGGCGGGAGCGGCTTGACAGTGCTCCGGCCCGCCGTCAATGACATGCTGGAGGTATGCCTCAGCAGAGCGATCTCCTCGCCGTCCTCGTCGATGCCGACAACGTCTCGCCATCGCGGATCGGCGGAGTACTCGCCGAGATCGCCACCTACGGCACCGCCTCGGTCAAGCGCGTGTACGGCGACTGGACCAAGTCGCAGCTGCGCGGATGGAAGGATGCCGCGAGCGAGCACGTCATCCAGCCGATGCAGCAGTTCGACAACACGACGGGCAAGAACGCGACCGACAGTGCGCTGATCATCGACGCGATGGACCTGCTGTACACGCGCCGATTCCAGGGGTTCTGCATCGTCTCGAGCGACAGCGACTTCACGCGCCTCGCCTCGCGCATCCGCGAGGAGGGTGTGACCGTCTACGGCTTCGGCGAGCGGAAGACGCCCGAGGCCTTCCGCAACGCCTGCGATCAGTTCACCTACCTCGAGGTGCTCGGAGTCGTCGACGAGAAGGATGCCGCCCGCTCGACGACGGCTGAGCGCTGGACGTCCGCGGCGCTGCGCGGCGATGCGCGCCTCGTGGCTCTCCTCCGGAGCGCCGTCGAGACGGCTTCCGCCGATGACGGCTGGTCCGACCTCGGGACGGTGGGGCAGCTCATGCGCAAGCAGCAGCCCGACTTCGACCCCCGCAACTGGGGTTACGCGAAACTCTCGGATCTCGTGCGGGCGGTGGGGCTGTTCACGATCGAGTCGAAGCCGGGCGGGATGTCGCTTCGCCCGAAGGACGCAGCGGGCGTGAAGGGCTCCGACGACACCCCTGCGGATGCGTCCGCGAAGGGGCGCGGCGACGCTCGCGGCGAGGCCGAAGCCGGGACGACCGGCGGTCGCTCGCGGCGCAAGCCGTCCCGCGCCAAGAGCGCCGCGCAGGACGCTGAGCCGCCGGCCCCGGAGGTCGCCGCCGAGGCGCGTGACGAGGGCTCGCGGGCGATGCCTCCGGCAGAACCGACGAGCGGATCGACGCCGCGCAACCGCCGTCCGATGATCGAGCAGCTCACGCTGGGCGCAGCCCTGGATGCGGCTCTCGACGCGGTCTCGTCGGCGGCGCGCGGCAACGCCGCAGCGTCCGCAGCGCCGTCGGAGAGCACGGAGACGGCGGCCGGCGTGGCAACGATCGAGCCCGCGCCGGCATCCGACGCGACCGAGACGTCGGACGTCGCGAGCACTGACGAGCCGGCGGTTTCGGCTGACGCCGCTCCGGTCACGGATGAGGCGCCCGCTGCGGGCCGGGCCGGGAAGAAGACCGGCGGGAGGACAGCGGCGAAGACGAGCGCGAAGTCCGAAGCGGAGACGACGTCGGCGAGCGGCGAGTCGAAGACCCGGACCCCTCGCAGAACCGGTGCCCGCACCGCCGCGAAGCGCGCGACGGACGCCGACGCGTCGACGGAGACGCAGACGGACGAGGCTGCGCCGGCTCCGAGCACCGATGCGGCGTCCGCCCCCGCGGCTGACGTCGAGCCCGTCGCCGAGTCCGTTCCGGCTGAGACCGAGCCTTCGACCGACGCCCCGGTTCGGCCGAAGCGCGCTTCGCGGAGCCGGGCCGCCGCTCCGAAGACACCGTCGGATGAAGCCGATACCGAAGCCGAAGCCGAAGCCGGGGCCGATGCCGAGGCGCCCACTCGGCCGAAGCGGGCACCCCGCAGCCGGAAGGCTCCGGTGACGGACGCTCCCGCGGAGCCCGCCGTGGAGCCGCGCGCCGAAGAGCCCGCGGCGGCAGCCGCCCCCGTCAAGCGGACGCCACGCCGGGCATCACGCCCCGGTTCATCCGCGAGCTGATCCGCAGGTCACCCGGGGGTCAGCCGCGGCTGCGGCGCAGCGCTGCGGCGACCGTACGCCGGCGTCGCCGGGCCGGGACGACGGGGACCGGCTGCGTGACCACCGCATCGACGACCATCGATCCGCTCGCGGGGCCGACGACCGGAACGGGAGTCGTGGCCGCGCTGATGTGATCCGCGCGTGCGACCGGCATGCTCGCGAGTTCGCGACGCGCTCGCAGGTAGGCCGGGATCAGGATGGCGGTGGCACCGAGCCAGGCGAGGGGGTTGCTCCACGCGACCCCCGCGAAACCGATGAGCGCGCCGAGCACGACAGCGGCTCCGGCGCGCATGAAGAGCTCGACGATTCCGGTGATGGTCGGCACGAGAGTGTGGCCGAGGCCCTGCAGCGCCCCGCGGAGCACGAACAGGACGCCCAGCGCCGTATAGGTCGCGCCGTTGATGATCAGCATGAGGGCGGCGAGCGAGACCACGTCGTCCGAGCCGTCACCGACGAACAGGCGGACGAGCGGCGCCCCGAGAGTGATGAGCACCGCGCCGAGTCCGACAGCGCCGATCACGGCCATCCACGTCGCCTGTGCGACGCCCTGGCGGATGCGGTCGGGACGTCCACCGCCGTAGTTCTGCGCGACGAACATCGAGACGGCGAGTCCCAGCGACTGCAGCAGAGCGATCGCGAGCCCGTCGACGCGTGAAGCGGTCGTGTAGGCGGCGACGGCGTCGGCGCCGAGCTCGTTCAGGCGCACCTGCACCGCGAGCGTGCCGATCGCGATGATCGACGCCTGGAAACCCATCGGCAGTCCGAGTCGCAGGTGCAGGGCGAGGTCGGCGCGCGTGATGCGCCAGTCGGCGCGCCGCATGCGCAGGACCGGGATGCGGCGGCGGATGTAGTCGAGGCACAGCCCGACCGACAACGCCTGCGACACGACCGTCGCCAGGGCGGCGCCACCGACGCCCCATCCGAGCGGCCCGACCATCAGCACGACGAGCACGACGTTGAAGACGCATGCCACCGTCAGGAAGATCAGCGGAGTGCGGGAGTCGCCGATCGCGCGGATGATCGCCGCCAGGTAGTTGAAGAACATCGTCGCCCCGGCGCCGAGGAAGCTGACGACGGCGAAGGTCGTCGCATCATCGAGGAGCTCGGGGGGAGTCTGCAGCAGTTCGAGCAGGGGACGCGACAGGAACGGAGCCACGACGGTGAGGACGACGCTCGTCATCGCGGTCAGCGTGGCGCCGGCCGCGACCGACCGGCGGACCGCGGCGTGATCGCCCGCGCCGAAGGCCTGCGCCGTCGGGATCGCGAATCCGGAGGTGAGTCCCCACGCGAACCCGATGAGCAGGAACAGCATCGAGCCGGTCGCGCCGACGGCGGCGAGAGAGTCGACGCCGAGCCAGCGCCCGACCACGACCGCATCGACGATGTGGTACATCTGCTGCACCACGTTGCCGATCAGGAGAGGCACCGAGAACGCGAGGATGACGCGCCAGGGGCTGCCGGTGGTGAGGGTGCGGGACATCGCGGTGGCCTTCGAGAAGATGCGGGCACGACAACGGCGGCGCCGGAGCGCCGCCGTCAATCAGTGTATCGAATCGATTCGAGATGCGCCAAGGGATATCCCGCATGCGCGCTCGCGGTGTCAGCGGGAGGACCCCTTGCGGGGCTTCAGGAACGCGCCGTCCTCCTGCTTCTCGCGCTTGGCCGCGCGTTTTTCTTTCAACGACAATTGCGGCGCCTTTTTGTCGCCTCGTGTGCGTGGTGTCTTGGTCGACATGAGAACTCGCTTCCCCTCGTGGCTGGCGTGTGACTCCCGACCATAGCCCGGAAGAAAAAGAAGTCAAATCCGCTTTTCGGGCCGCCTCGGCGCAGCTTGCTTTTCTGTGCGGACTGGCTATGGTGGGTGGTCACCGCCCCGTTGTTTCGCCCTTGCAGGCTTGAGACCGGGGTTTTTCGCGCACCAGAAAAATCAGAACGGAAGAAAAATGGAAAAGACCGCCGACGCGACGTCGAGCGACGTTCGAATGCGCCTCGAAGCGCTGCTCGCCGAACGCCGCGAGCTGCTGCAGGATATCGAGCCGCGCGCGGTTCCTTCCGTCGACCCGGTGGCATATCAGACCGCCGCATCGCACCGCGCCACGATCACCCTGATCACCGAGGCCCTGGATCGCGTCGACGCGGGCTCGTACGGGCGCTGCGTCGGATGCGGCCGCGCGATCGCGCCGGCACGCCTGGAAGCGGTGCCCTACGCTCCCGCGTGCATCGAGTGTCAGAGCCGGGCCGAGACGGCCTAGGCGCTGTCAGGCGCCGGGCAGTGTCACGCGGACGATCAGGCCCCCGCCCTCACGCGGGGTGATCCGCAGATCGCCGCGATGGCTGCGGACGATGGCCGAGACGATCGTCAGTCCGAGACCGATCCCCCGGTCGGATGCCGCGCGGGTCCGGTCTCCCGCGCGAACGAACGGCTCCGTGAGCGTTGCGACGCGAGCCGGATCGAGGTCGGGACCGGTGTTGGCGATCTCGAGCAGCGCTGAGCCATCGGGTGCCGTCCGGGTGCGTACGGCGACCTCGGCCCCGTCCGGGAGGTTGTGGATCAGGGCATTGGCGACGAGGTTCGACACCAGCTGCCGGAGGAGGGCGGCGTTCCCGCGCGCCGTGGCCGGCCCCCGCTCCTCGCGGATGCTCGGTGACCCTCCACGGGCCGCCTCATCCGCGCCGTCGCGTGCGTCTGCGACGACCTGCTCGACCAGGGCTGCGAGGTCGACCGGCGCGAAGTCGAGGCCGGATCGTCCGGCGCGCGCGAGGTCGAGCAGGGCCTCCGTCGTGGCGATCGCCCGCTCGTTCGTCTCGGCGACCCTGCTCAGGACGAGGTCGACGTCGCGGCCGCCCGGATCGGCGCGCGCCACCTCGATGATCGTCCGGATGACGGCATGCGGGGTGCGCAGCTCGTGCGACGCGTTCGCCGCGAACCGCGATTCCTCTGCGACAGCGCGTTCGATCCGGTCGAGCATGTCGTCGAAGGCGTCGGCGAGGTCGGTCAGCTCGTTCCGGCGTCCGCGCAGCGCGATTCGGCGGTGAAGCGTTCCGGCATCGGCCCGGCCGACTACTTCGGTGACCCGTCCGAGCGGCGCGAGCATCCACCCCGCGAGGAACCAGCCGCCGACGAGTCCGACGACGAGGAGGGCGGCCAGAGCCCACCACGCGTACTTGACGAAGACGTCGGTGAGGTCGCCGCGTCCGGGCGCCCACCCGCCCGTCGACTGGCTGAACAGGTCGCCGCTCGGCACGAACCGCAGGGCCAGCAGCCCGACGCCGAAGAGCACCGCGCCCGCGACGACCAGGAACCCGGCGTAGCTGAGGGTGAGTGAGACCCGCAGGGAGAGCCCGCGGCGGCGGGCGATCACAGCGCGGGTTCCGACATCCGGTATCCGACACCCGGCACGGTCTCGATGACCCAGGGCTCGCCGAGCCGTTTGCGGAGCGTGGAGATCGTGATGCGGACCGCGTTCGTGAACGGGTCCGCGTTCTCGTCCCAGGCGCGTTCGAGCAGCGCCTCGGCGCTGATGACACCACCGCCGGCGCTGAGGAGCACCTCGAGCACGGCGAACTGCTTGCGTGTCAGCGCGATGTACCGTCCATCGCGGTAGACCTCGCGGCGGAAGGGATCGAGCCTCACGCCGCCGAACTCGCGGATCGGGGGAGCGGAGCTGGCCGAGCGCCGCGCCAGCGCACGCAGTCGCAGCACGAGCTCGCGCATCGCGAACGGCTTGGTCAGGTAGTCGTCGGCACCGGACTCGAAGCCCGACGCCTTGTCGTCCAGCCGATCGGCCGCGGTCAGCATGAGGATGCGGGGCGCCCCGGTCTGCTGGGAGAGGTGGCGCGCGATCTCGTCACCGTTCGGGCCGGGGATGTCGCGGTCGAGCACGACCACGTCGTACGCGGTGATCGCCAGCTGCTCGAGCGCGGTATCGCCGTCGGCGGCGAGGTCGGCCGAGATGGTCTCGAGGCGGAGGCCGTCGCGGATCGCCTCGGCGAGGAAGAGCTCGTCCTCGACGATCAGCACACGCATGGCCTCAGGATAGGCGGGCGCATGTATCGCGGGCGTATGCGGAATCGGCGACACCGGTGCAACATCCGCTCTCGTCCACTGGGAGCATGAGCACTTCCTCCGCCCCGGTTCCGACCCGCCCGCTCGCGCTGCCGACGACCGAATCCGGACGGCGGGTGACTTTCGTGCCGCCGCGCCCGCGAGCGCGCACATCCCGTCGTGTTCGCCGTCGCCGCCTCGCCCTCGGCGCGGTTGCCGTCGCGGGTGCGGTCGCCCTCGGCGCCTCCGCCATCGGTGCGCTGGCCGGTTCATCGGGTCTTCAGCTGCCGCCGATGCCGCCGGTCTTCCCGGGCGCGGTCTTCACGCCGTCGGCCGACGACGGGTTCATCGACGACGGCGTGCAGGTGAGTCTGTGGGATGACGACCTGCCGGCCATCTCGCGCATCGACCCGGAGCTGCTGGCGGCGATGCGCGCTGCCGAGGCGCGTGCCGCGGACGACGGCATCCGCCTGGGCGTGACGAGCGGATGGCGCAGCGCGGGGTATCAGCAGTGGCTCCTCGACGACCGCATCGCTTCGGTGGGGGAGGAGACCGCCCGCGCCTACGTCGCCACCCCCGAGCAGTCGCGTCACGTCAGCGGCGACGCCATCGACATCGGGCCGGTCGACGCGCAGTACTGGCTGATCTCGTACGGCTCGGAGTTCGGCATCTGCCAGACCTACGGCAACGAGCCGTGGCATTTCGAGTTGGCGACCACGCCGGGATCGGAGTGCCCGCCGATGCGCACCGATGCCAACGGCTGAGCCCGGGCCGCGGCGGCGGGTGCGCCTACGATCGAGGGAGCCCCTCAACGATCCAGGAGTCACCGTGTCCGCCGTCACCGCCGCCGCCCGCTCCCACGCCGACGACCTCGCCGAGTTCGTCGCCGCGTCGCCGTCGAGCTTCCATGCCGCTGCCGAGGTGGCGCGACGCCTCACCGCAGCCGGTTTCACCGCGCTGGCGGAAGACGAGCAGTGGCCGGAACAACCGGGCGGGCGCTACCTCGTGGTGCGCGACGGAGCCGTGCTCGCGTGGATCGTGCCGGCAGCGGCGACCGCGGTGACGCCCGTCCGGGTGTTCGGCGCGCACAGCGACTCGCCCGCCTTCAAGCTCAAGCCCCGCCCCACCACCGGCCGGCTCGGCTGGCTGCAAGCCGGGGTCGAGGTCTACGGCGGACCGCTGCTCAACTCGTGGCTCGACCGCGAGCTGCGGCTGGCCGGCCGCCTCGTGCTCGACGACGGCACCGCGGTGCTCACCGCGACGGGCCCGCTCCTCCGCCTGCCGCAGCTCGCCATCCACCTCGACCGCGAGGCGAACGACCACCTCGCCCTCGACAAGCAGACGCAGACACAGCCGGTGTGGGGGCTCGGGTCCGCCGACTCCGCCGACCTGCTCGGCGAGCTCGCCCGCGAGGCGGGAGTGGATGCCGCCCGCATCCGCGGCTACGACGTTGTGACGGCCGATGCCGCCCGGGGCTCGGTCTTCGGCGCGGGGGACGTCTTCTTCGCGGCCGGTCGGCTGGATGACCTCGCCTCCGTCCATGCCGGAGTCGTCGCGCTGGAGCGAGCCGCCGGAGGCTTCGACGCCGGGCACATCGCGATGCTCGCCGTCTTCGACCACGAGGAGGTCGGGTCGGCGACCCGCTCGGGTGCGGCCGGTCCCTTCCTCGCCGATGTCATCGAGCGCATCCAGCTCGGCCTCGGTGCCGATCGCGAGGAGGGGATGCGCGCCCTGGCGGCATCCTGGTGCGTCTCGAGCGACGTCGGGCACTCGGTGCACCCGAACTATGCCCACAAGCACGACCCCGTCGTACTGCCGGTGCTCGGATCGGGGCCGATCCTGAAGATCAACGCCAACCAGCGGTACGCGACGGACGGCGTCGGGGCCGCCGCATGGAACGGCTGGTGCGACGCGGCGGGCGTGCGCAGCCAGGAGTTCGTGTCGAACAACGGCGTGCCCTGCGGGTCGACGATCGGGCCGATCACCGCCACGCGGCTCGGCATCCGCACCGTCGACGTGGGGATCCCGATCCTCTCGATGCACTCGGCGCGCGAACTCGCCGGGGTCTCCGACCTGCACGATCTCTCGCTCGTGGCCGAGGAGCTGTTCCGCCGGTAGAATCGAGCAGTCCGCGGCGCCGGCCCGGACGAAGCGATGCAACTACCTGCTGACGGAGCAAGGCGGCACGTGAGAACGAGCTGACTGCTCGGAGGCATGCATGACGTCGAATGATCGTTCCCTGATCCGCCACACGGGTTGGGCGTTCTTCCCGATCGCGTTCATCGCCCGGCTTCCCTTCGCGATGATGGTCGTCGGTGTCCTCACCCTCGTCGTCTCTGCGACCGGGTCGGTGGGGCTCGGCGGGCTCACGTCGGCCGCCGTCGGCATCGGCGTCGTCATCGCCGGCCCGGTGATCGGCGACGCCGTCGACCGGTTCGGGCAGCGGCGGGTGCTCGTTCCACTCGGCATCCTCAACGGCATCCTGCTCGGGGTGTTCCCGATCGTCGTCACCGCCGGATCACCCGACCCGCTCATCCTGACCGCCGCCGCGGCGATCGGCCTGAGCGCTCCGCAAGCGGCAGCCATGTCGCGCAGCCGGCTGATGGGCATCATCCGGGCGCGCCTCGGTGCCGAGCACCGGCCACGCACGCTCTCGCGCGTCATGTCGTACGAGTCGGCGGCCGACGAGACGGCGTTCGTGATCGGCCCGTTCCTCGTCGGCATCCTCGCGGCCGTCATCGCGCCCTGGGCCCCGATCGCGATCGCCGCAGCTCTCAGCCTCGTGTTCGTCACCGCCTTCGCCCTCCACCCCAGCGGGCGGATCGCCGCGACCGCCCTCGACCCCGGTGAGAGCGAGGAGCGGGCGCCGATCGCGCAGGTGCTGCGCGGGCGCGTCCTCGTCCTGGTCGCGGGCACCTTCGGCGTGGGACTCTTCTTCGGAGCGACGCTGACCTCGCTCACCGCGTTCGCGCAGACCGCCGGCGACGACGTCGAGGCCGGGCTGCTCTACGGCCTCATGGGAATCGGCTCGGCCGCCCTCGCCCTCGCGGTGGTGCTCCTGCCGTCGGGCTTCGCCCTGCGTCACCGCTGGCTCGTCTTCGCCGCCGTGCTGGCCGTCTCGGCGGGCGGCTACGCCGCTTCGGACTCGCTGGGCGCGGTCATCGTCATGCTGCTGCTGATGGGGCTCGGCGTCGGACCGACGCTCGTGACGCTGTTCAGCATCGCGGGACACCGCAGCCCCGTCGGCCGGTCGGCGACCACGATGACGCTCCTCGGATCGGCGCTGACGCTGGCGCAAGCGCTCGCGTCAGCCGCGACCGGCGCGATCGCGGAGGCGGGTGATGTCCGGCTGGCGATGCTCCTGCCGACGATCGCCGCGGTCCTCGTCCTCGTGCTCGGGGTCGTCAACGTCGTGATCGAGCGACGTGAACGCGCGGAGGAACAGGCCCGGACATCGGGTGGAGCCCACTCCGCACCGTCGCTCGTCAGCCGTTGATCAGCGCTGCCGTCGTCGCCCCCACGCCGGCGCCCAGCATCACGACCACCCAGGCCGGGCAGCGCCAGAGCGTCAGCAGCCCGAAACAGACGAGGGCGAGCGCGAACTGGTCGACGCGGGTGACCGACGTCGTGAACACCGGGTCGTAGAGGGCGGCGCCGAGGATGCCGACGACCGCGGCGCTCGCTCCGCGGACCAGGCCTCGTGCCCGGGACCAGCGCCGCACGACGGCCCACACGGGCAGCGCACCGAGGAGCAGCAGGAAGCCGGGCAGGAAGATCGCGACGAGCGCGATCATGGCCCCGGCCACGCCACCCGGGCCGACGCTCGCGAGCGCCCCGAGATAGGCCGAGAAGGCGAACAGCGGACCGGGCAGGGCCTGCGCCGCACCATAGCCGGCCAGGAACGTCCCGGCATCCACCCAGCCCGGGCCGACGACGGCGCTCTCGAGAAGGGGGAGCACCACGTGGCCGCCGCCGAACACGAGCACGCCCGAGCGCAGGAAGGCGTCGAACAGTGCGAGCGAGCCGTCTCCCGTCACCCGAGCCGCGATCGGGCTCGCGACGAGGAGGCCGGTCAGGATCACGAGCGCGGTGACCCCGACACGGGTGCTCGCGCTCGGAAGGGCGTCCGCGTCGGCGGCGTCATCCGAGTCGGGGAACCCCTCGCCCAGCCACAGGATCCCCGCGAGGGCGCCGAGGGCGATCGCCCCCAACTGGGCGAACGGCCCGCCCACCAGTGCGACCCCGACGGCTGCCGTGATCGCGATCGTCCCGCGCGGTCGGTCGGGTGCGAGGCTTCTCGCCATGCCCCAGACGGCGTGTGCGACGACGGCCACCGCGACCACCTTGAGCCCGTCGACGACTCCGGTCGCGATGGTGCCGGTCACGGCCCCGATTCCGCTCGCCGCCCAGACCATGAGTGCGGCGGAGGGCAGGGTGAATGCGGCGAAGGCCGCGACCGCGCCCGCGAGTCCCGCGCGGCGCAGGCCGATCGCGAACCCCACCTGACTCGAGGCGGGCCCGGGCAGGAACTGGCACAGGGCCACGAGTTCGCCGTAGGTCCGATCGCCGATCCATCGCCGGCGCTCGACGAACTCGTCGCGGAAGTAGCCGAGGTGCGCGATCGGGCCGCCGAAGGATGTCAGTCCGAGGCGCAGGAACACCGCGAACACGGCGGCGAGGTTCGACACCCGTCCAGCGCACCACCGATCCGTGAACAGCCGGTGAACGCCACGCGCGATTAGCACATCGAGATGACGTGGCGCGTCACCGGGCGGACACCTCGCGGGGAGGGATCGTTCACTCCGTGATCGTGCGCGGTCCCTACGGTCGGCGGCATCCCTCTTGCACCGAAGGTGGCTTGTCATGCCCGCTGAGCGCCCACGCGCCCGTTTCCTGACCATCGCGACGACGGCGACGCTCGCCGCCGGAGCCCTCTCGCTCGCGCTCGCGGCGCCCGCGCTCGCATCGCCCACCGCTCTCGTGCCGACGGCGGCCGACGCGGCATCCGGCGCGCTCATCGTCACCGAGATCGCCCCCGACAACGTCGGGGTCGACGACTACGAGTTCTTCGAGGTCCACAACCGCGGCGCGACCGACCTCGATCTGGCGGCGGCGGGCTTCTCGTTCGCCTACACGTACGTCGACGGTGCCGACCGGGCCCGCGACGTGCCGCTCACCGTGGCCGATCCGGTCGTGGTCCCCGCCGGCGGAACCGTGGTCTTCTGGCTGAGCTACACCGCGGGGAGCGTGGATTCCTTCGCGCACTCGATCGACGAGTTCCGCGCTCACTGGGGCGCCGACGACGGCACCCCCGTCGTACGCGTGACGGGGCAGGCCGGCATGGCCAACAGCGCGCCGCGCGGCATCCGCATCCTCCAGAACGACGAGACCGTCGGATGGTCGACCTACGGGCGCACCGCGACGGCAGCCGGGCAATCGGCGCACTTCCGCCTGCCCGCTGAGCGCGTCGACGGCGGCACGGACATCCTCGCCGAGCCGGCCCCGGCCACCCCGGGCGTCGTGGCGCCCGAGGCCATCACCCCGCCCGCGGGAGAGGAGCCCGGGGGACAACCCGGTTTCGACCCGAAGCCCGACCCGAGCGTCGTCACCGCGCCGCTGCAGATCACCGAGCTGCTGCCGGACTCGGCGAACGTCGCGGGCTCCGACGCCTTCGAGTTCATCGAGGTCTACAACGCCTCGAGCGATCCGATCGACTTCTCCGACTACACGATCGATTACCTCTACCCCGTCGAGGGCTCGTCGAGCGTCTGGCCGGCTGTTCCCGGTGACGTCGTGATCCCGGCCGGCGAGACGCTCGTGCTGTGGATCAAGAACGGCGCCAACGACGCCCTGACCGCCGCCGACTTCAACGACCACTTCGGCTCGCGGCTCGTCGCGGGGGAGAGCCTCGTCGAGATCTCTTCGGCCGGGATGGCGAACGGCTCGCCTCGGGGCGTCGCGATCGAGACCAACAGCGGCCGTCACGTCAGCACCGCGCTGTACAACCTCGACGGCGCCGATGACACCGTCGCCGACCAGGGGATCCGTTACACCGTCGGAGCGGATGTCGCGACGCAGCGGATCGTCGACCTCGCCCCGGCATCGCCGGGTGCCGTGCAGCCAGACCAGGTTCCCGGCGGTCTCATGATCGTTGCGCCCGACACGCAGGCGCCGACGATCGTCGACGGCACCGCCGCCGAGATCCAGCCGGGCACCGACTTCGCCATCACCGCGACCGTGACCGACGACGTCCTGGCGCGGACCGTGACACTGCAGCTCGCCAACGACGTCGACCCCGCTCCGGCGCGCATCAACCTCCTCGACGCCGGCGACGGCTCGGTGACGTTCGTGGTCAACGCCGCCGACCTCATCGGCAAGAGCTGGTACGAGTACACGATCACCGCGAGCGACGGCACGAACTCCACCTCGACGTCGATCCGTCGCGTTCCGGTGGCCGGGGTCGACACCAACCCGGTCCGACTCAACCTCGAGGACGGCCGGTTCGTTTCGGGAACGACCGAGATCGTCGCCGCGGGCGACGCGTACCCGAGCCCGATCGAGCTGACGATCGACGGCGCGGCCGTGGAGACCACCCCCACCCTGGAGGACCAGCCGCGCTTCGTCTTCGACACGACGAACGTCAACTACTACTTCAAGAACGGCGTGCGCATCGGCGACGACGTCCTCAACATCTTCGAGATCGGCACGCAGGGGTGGGAGACCATCGTGACCCCGGTGCCGGTCGAGTACGTCGTCCGCGGTAACGAGCTCGTCGTGAGCGTATGGGCCGGTACCAAGAAGGCGCCCGAGATCGACCTCGCCGAGAACAACGACGACTTCGAGATCCGGGGTCTGCGCCTGGTCCTGCCCGACGGGCGGACGCTCACGCCCATCGGGTACGACGATCCCGCGGCGGTCCTGCGGATGGGAGACAGCGTCACCGACACGGGGGCGGCCACCGGCAAGCTCGACTACTACGAGGCGCGCTTCGCGCTGCCCGACGATGCGTTCGCCGCTCTCTCGGCCTCGTGGGACACGACCGCCCGCGCCGACGGTGCCGCCGTCGTGGCGGCCACCGACGGCGAGACGACCCTCTCGCGGACGGTGACGGTCGACAACACCGCTCCCGTCGTCACCTCGCAGATCGTCGACGGCACCGCCTATCAGGGGCCCATCGTCATCGACGCCGAGGTCGCCGACGCGGGATCGGGCGTCGCGAGCACCGTCGCCCGGCTCGACGGCGTCGAGATCGCGCTGCCTCACGAGACGTCGTCCGTCGACCTCGCGGCCGGGGATCACCGCGTCGAGATCACCGCGACCGACCACGTGGGGAACACCGACACGTGGACGGCCGCCTTCACGACCTATGAGGAGCAGCCGAGCGCCGGTGTCCTCGCCCCGGCCGAAGGGGCCGAGGTCGCAGTGGGCGATGTGACCCTGCAGGCGAAGGTCGAGGACCCGACGGGCGACGTACTCGACGTGAGCTTCCTCGAGGGGCGCCGGCTCGATCTGTCCGACGGCGACGTCAGCGCGCAGTCCGGCACCGTGCAGGACGCTCGGGCGGTCGACCGCGCCGAGGCCGAGCAGCTGACGGCCGACGAGCTGCGCACCCTCGCCGCCGTCGACGGCGTCTCGGAGGAGATCACGAGCGACCGGGCGTTCCCGTACCAGTCGTTCGACGTCGCGGTCACCGATGCCGACGCCGGCTCGGACGTCCGCTCGACGTGGTCGGGTCACGCCGACGCGGGGGCGACGGTCATCCTCTACGTCCAGCGAGCCGACGGGTCGGGTTGGGACGAGGTCGATCGCCACGTGAGCGCGGCCGATGACGAGTCGTTCTCGCTCGACGCCGTCGTCGCGGTCGACGACTACGCCTTCGCCGCGTCGGACGGCGCGGGCCGGGTGGTGCGGATGCTCGTCCAGCACTCGGAGGGCTTCGCGGGCGCGGACCGCTCCGACCGGACGACTCCGGTCACGCCGCACAACGTCGCCGATGTGCCGCGCAGCGACTACGACTTCACTCTGGCCTGGGAGTCCGACACGCAGTACTACAACGAGAACACCATGCCGGGTGAGCCCTACCGCCACCAGCAGGCGATCCACTCGTACCTGCTCGATCGGCGCGACGAGCTGAACCTGCAGTACCTCTTCCACACCGGCGACATCATCGACGACTACGACGTGATGGAGCAGTGGGAGCGGGCCGACCCCGAGTACCGCCGCCTCGACGAGGCCGGGCTGCCGTACGGCGTGCTGGCCGGCAACCACGATGTGGGCCACCACCTCGAGGACTACTCGAACTACGGTGCGTACTTCGGCGCGGACCGCTATGCCGGCAACCCCTGGTACGGCGGCAGCTTCGAGGACAACCGCGGTCACTACGACCTCATCTCGGCGGGCGGCATCGACTTCCTGATGCTCTACACCGGGTGGCTTCCCGGTGACGCCTCGATCGCCTGGATGAATGAGGTGCTCGCGCAGTACCCCGACCGCGTCGCGATCATCGCGCAGCACGAGTTCATCCTCACCACGGGCGGGCTCGGGGCGATCCCGCAGCGGGTGATGGACGCGGTCGTCGCGACGAACCCGAACGTCCGCATGGTCTTCTCGGGTCACTACCACGACGCGTTCCTGCGCGAGGACGGATTCGACGACGACGGTGACGGCGCCCTGGACCGCACGGTGTACTCGATGCTGTTCGACTATCAGGGTCTCCCGGAGGGCGGTCTCGGGTTCCTGCGTCTCCTGCACTTCGACAACGAGGGCCGGCAGATGCTCGTGCGCACCTACTCGCCCTCGCTCGACGTGTACAACTCCGACGAGCCGAGCTTGCTCGGCCCGGCGGGGGCGGGCGACTACTCGCAGCAGGAGTTCGCGCTCACGTACGACCAGCTGCGCATCGAGCCCGGCACGCGAACGCTCGGCACCGACGCCTTCTCGGCGGAGGTTCTGGGGGACACCGAGATCGCGACGTTCTCGGACGTCGCGAGCGGCTCGATCCTCTCGGCCGCATGGCCGCTCGCGGAGGAGGGTGAGCGGGGGTGGTACGTGCGCACGAGCGATCCGTTCGGCGCCGTCGACGACTCGCGGGTGTCGCTGTTCACGGTCATCGCCGCGGCCGAGCCCGAGAACCCCGGGGACGGCTCGGGCGGAGGGTCGGACCCGGGCGCGGGCGGCGGCACGGGCGGCGGCGACACCGGCGGTGGCGCGGGTAATGCTCCGTCCGGCGGCACCGGCGCGGCCGACCCCGAGGCGGCGGGCGCGGGTGACGGGACCGGCTCACGTCGCGATCTCGCTGCGACCGGCGGGGAAGCCTCGACGACCGCCACTGTGACCGGGATCGCTCTCGTGCTCCTGGTGGGCGGTGCGCTTCTCACGGCGATCCGCCGGCGCGCGCATCGTCGCGGACGGGTCTGAACCGCACCCAGCGGCTCAGTCGGCGGTCGGGTCCTCGGACCCGACCGCCACGTTCCATTCGGGCAGGGGGTCGGGCAGCCGTCGCCAGGCCATCGGGCCCGCCGACAGCTCGGCGTCGTCGAGCACGGCGGCATCCAGGACGTGCCGCACAGCGGCGGTGTTGAGGTCGATGCCCGTCAGGGCGATGTCCTGGCCGACGTCGTCCAGCCCGTGACCCGCCTCGGTCGGATCGATCCACATGGCCGAACCCGCCTGCTCCCATCGGGCTGGGGTGGCGGCTCGCGTCGCGAGACAGCAGACTCCGACCGATCGCACAACGAGTCCGCACGAGCCGGAATCGAGCAGATCGAGAGCCAGCACGAGCCTGCCGGGGTGGAACGGGCGCAACTGCTCGTAGCGCATCGTGGCGACGCGCCGATCGGTGAGGAACGGATCGTGCTCGCCGTTGAGGGCACGCGTCCATCCGGCGCGGTCGCCCGCGTCCCGCAGGGGGAGGGTGGTGCCGAAACCGAGCGCGGAGAGGTCGTCGACGACGCCGCGGCTGAGCCGGATGCGGGCGGTCGGCGCCAGGTGCGACGCGAGCGCCATGAGGATCGAGAGGTCGGCCGTCGGCATCCGTTCCCAGTTGACGATCACGACGGCGCTCGCCGCCTCGATCAGCTGCGCCGCCAACCGCGCGCGTGCGCCGACGTCGGCTCGCCCGTCTCCGTGCGGGACGGCCCGACGCAGCGGCGCCTCGTCGCGCAGGTCGTCGATCGCGTGGCGGGCATCGAGCACGCAGAGCGACGGCATGCCGTGCACGGTGGCGTGGACGTGAGCGGGGTCGGCGTCGCTGGCGAGATCGACGACGCGGAGGGAGCGGTGGCGCCCGGCGATGACGCACAGACGGGCGTAACGACGGCGTTCGGCGCTGCAGACGCCGGTGACGGCGAGGTGAGTGGTCACGGTGTTCTCTCCGGCTCGAGTTGTGGCGATCGATCCTCCACCGTACCTTGTTGTTGATAACAGTTCTCAATAGGAGGTCATCGTGAAGGTTCGCGCATCCATCAAGTCGCTGAAGAACCAGCCCGGCGCGCAGGTCGTGCGCCGCCGTGGCCGCGTGTACGTCATCAACAAGCTCAACCCGCGCTTCAAGGGGCGCCAGGGCTGAGGCGCGGCCCGATGACACGTGCCGTCGATCCGCGCAACATATGCCCTCCGGCTGGGCCGCACGATTAGCGTGAGCGGCATGAGCACTCCCGCTGAGCGAGCCCAGACCCTGTCCGCCCTCCATGCCGCCCCCGAGATCCTGCGGGTGGTGAACGTGTGGGACGTCGTGTCGGCCGAGGCCATCCTGGCTCTGCCGGAGACCCGTGCGATCGCTACGGCCGGTCACTCGATCGCGGCATCCTTCGGATACGAGGACGGCACCGACATCCCGCTCGAGATCGTGCTCGACATGGTGGGCCGCATCGTCGCGGTGGCGGGCGACGTCCCGGTGTCGGCCGACCTCGACGCGGGCTTCGGCGACCCCGGTGAGACGACGCGCCGGGCCATCGGCGTGGGCATCGTGGGTGCGAACGTCGAAGACCGCCTGCAGCCGCTGGCGGACTCGGTCCGCGCGGTCGAGGCCATCGTCCGGGCGGGGGAGGCCGAGGGCGTCCGGTTCGCCCTCAATGCCCGCACCGACGCCTTCGTGCGCGCGGGCGACCGGTCGACCGAGGAGTCGATCGCCGACGCGATCGAGCGCGGTCGCGCGTATCTCGACGCCGGCGCCGACCTGGTGTTCGTCCCGGGCATCCTCGACGCCGACATCACCCGGCGCCTCGTGGAGGGTCTGGGTGAGCGCAAGCTCAGCGTCATCGGGCTTCCCGGTGCGCTGACCGCGGCGGAGTACGAGGATCTCGGCGTCGCCCGCATCTCCTACGGCCCGACGACACAGCGGGTCGCTCTGACGGCGCTGCAGGATGTCGCCCAGCAGCTGTACGCCAACGGGGTCATCCCGCCGTCCACGCGTCCCTTGAACTGAGGCCCGCAGAGCCGGCGCGCACCGCCCCCGAGGTGGGTGCGCGCCGGTATGCCGCGGCTCAGGCCAGCGCGGCGCGAAGCCCGTCGGCGAACGACGTCGTCGGTCGCTCGATGAGGCGCGAGAGGGTGTGGTCGTCCACGTCGAGAACGCCGTCGCGGATGCCGGTGTCGATCCCGGCGACGAACTGCGCGGTGCCGGCGTCGAGTCCGGCGCTCTCGAGGGCGGCGACATGGTCGTCCGTCGAGACGCGGGCGTACGTCACGTCGCGACCGAGCACCTCGGAGGCCGCGGCGGCGATCGCGTCGTACCCGATACGGGTGTCTCCGGCGAACTCGTATGTTTCGCCGAGGTGGCCGTCCTCGAGGAGGACGACGGCCGCGCCCTCGGCGAAGTCTGCGCGCGAGGCCGGCGCGATCCGGCCGTCGCCGACGGATGCCGCGATGACACCGTTCTCGGCGGCGCGCTGGACGTCGGGCACGTAGTTCTCGATGTACCAGTTGTTGCGCACCACGACGGCAGGAACGCCGCTGGCCGCGATGGCCTCCTCGGTCGCCTTGTGCTCGGCGCCGAGGGCCCACTCGGAGGTCGTCGCCTTCGGGGCGCTGGTGTAGACGAGCTTAGAGACGCCTGCCGCGGCGGCAGCGTCGATGACGTTCTTGTGGCCCGCGAAGCGCCTGCCCGGCTCGGACGCCGAGATCAGCAGGACGCTGTCGACGTTCGCGAGCGCTTCGCGCAGCGAGGCCGGGTCGTCGTAGTCGACGCGGGCGGTGCGCACCCCGCGGTCCGCCAGATCGGCGATCTTCGCGACGTCGCGCGCTCCCACGACGACGGTGTCAGGGGCGGCGCCGCGGGCGAGCAGGGCGTCGACGACGAGGCGGCCGAGCTGTCCGCTCGCTCCGGTGATGAGGATGGTCATCGGTGATCCTTTCGATCGGGTGATGCTCGGGTGAACCGTTTCGGGGCGGGCAAACATTCCAGACGATGGGTACCCACTTTTCGGTAAGCTACCTACATGGCAGTGAGTTTCGCGCAGATCCGGGCGACATCCGATCAAGTGTTCACGGAGAACTGCCCGACGCGAGTCGTACTCGACCACGTCATGAGCAAATGGGGTGTGCTCGTCCTGATGGCTCTGACCGACGGCACCGCCCGATGGGGTGAGCTGCGTCGCTCGGTCACGGGCATCAGCGAGAAGATGCTCGCCTCGACGCTGCGAACGCTCGAATCCGACGGCATCGTCAACCGCACCGCGTACCCCGAGGTCCCGCCCCGCGTCGAGTACTCGCTGACCGAACGTGGCGACGAGCTGATGGAGCGGATGATGCCTCTCATGGAGTGGATCGCGGCGCACGCGGACGAGATCGTCGACCGCGGCGAGTGAGGCTGGGTATTCCATGCGAACCCTGTCGTCCGTGGCGGTAACGATATATCGTCAGGTATCGCTAACGTATCGACGACCGGGAGGTCAGCATGAGCGGAACATTCCCCACCGGCGGTTTCGGCGGCCGTGACAACATCTTCGGAGGTCGCGGCGGATTCAACGTCTCCGATCTCGGAAACAACGTGTTCGAAGCGTTCGACCAGTTGAAGTCGACCTTCGAGCAGAAGGTGAACACCCGGGTCGGACGCGGCGACGTCCGCGCCGCCGTGCTCGCCCTCCTCGCCGAGCAGCCCATGCACGGCTACCAGATCATCCACGAGATCGAGGAGCGCAGCGGCGGGTCCTGGAAGCCCAGCGCCGGCTCGGTGTACCCGACCCTCCAGCTGCTCGCCGACGAGGGCCTCGTCAGCGCCCAGGAGTCCAACGGACGCAAGACTTACTCCCTCACCGAGGCCGGCCGCGCAGCGGCGGGCGAGGCGGGCGAGAAGTCGGCGCCGTGGGAGGGCACGAGCCGCGACCACAGCCGCGTGACGGCACTGCCCAAGGCAGGCGTCGAGCTCGCGCAGGCCGCCGCCCAGGTCGGCCGCAGCGGATCACCCGAGCAGGTCCAGCAGGCCGTCGAGATCCTCGACGACGCGCGTCGCAAGCTGTACGCCCTGCTCGCGCAGGCCTGACGCGGGTGGCCTCGGCCGACTCGCATCGCGTCGCATCACCCGGCATCCCCTCGGTGCCGGGTGATGCGCGCGCGCGTTCGCGCTACCGCCGCATCCTGCGGTTCGCCGCGCGCGCACTCGTGCAGACGTGGTGGTTCGAGATCGTCCTGCCCCGCTTCGGCCTGGAGCGCCTCGCCGAACGGGGTCGGACCGCGCGACTGCGCCGACTGGCCCGTCGTTTCCATGCGCTCGCGGTCGAGCTCGGCGGGCTCATGATCAAGGTCGGGCAGTTCATGTCGTCCCGGCTCGACGTCCTGCCTCCCGAGATCACGACCGAGCTCGCCGGCCTGCAGGACGAGGTGCCGCCGGTGCCCTTCGACCAGATCCGCGCGGCCGCGGAGGCGGAGCTGGGGATGCCGCTGCGCGACGCCTACGCGTCGTTCGACGAACAGCCGGTGGCCGCGGCATCCCTCGGTCAGGCGCATCGCGCCCGGCTGACGCCGGAGCAGGCCGCCGACGCGGGGTTCACCGATGTCATCGTGAAGGTGCAGCGCCCCGGCATCCAGACGATCGTCGACGTCGACCTGGCTGCGCTGCGACGTATCGCCCGATGGCTCCGCCGCATCCGCCTCGTCTCGCGCCGCGCGGACATGCCCGCGCTCGTCGAGGAGTTCGCCGTCACGAGCCTCGAGGAGATCGACTACCGGCACGAGGCGGCCAATGCCGAACGCTTTCGGGAGAAGTTCGCCGACAACCCCCGGGTCGCCGTTCCCGAGATCGCCTGGGAGCGCTCGACGTCGCGGGTCCTGACGCTCGCCGACGTCACCGCGATCAAGGTCACCGACGTCGACGGTCTCCGGGCCGCGGGCATCGATCCTCACGAGGTGGCGAGCGTGTTCGCCTCCGTGATGTTCGACCAGTTCTTCGGGTTCGGGTTCTTCCACGCCGACCCGCACCCGGGGAACGTCTTCGTCACGCCGGTGCCGCCCGACCAGGGCCGCGACGACCGGCCCGACTGGCTGCTGACGTTCATCGACTTCGGGATGATGGGCGAGATATCGCCCTCGACGCGGGAGGCGCTGCGCACGGTGCTCGTCGCGGCCGCGGCTCGCGACGGCCGCGGGCTCGTTGCCGGGATGTCGCAGGTGGGCGCGCTGCTGCCCTCGGCCGACGTCCGCGAGCTCGAGCGCGCCATGACGCAGCTGTTCGCACGCTTCGGCGGCATGGGCTTCGCGGAGCTGAAGGAGGTCGATCCGCGCGAGTTCCGCGACTTTGCGGGGGAGTTCGGCGAGCTCGCCCGCGCGTTGCCCTTCCAGCTGCCGGAGAACTTCCTGCTCGTCATCCGGGCCGCCTCGCTCACGTCGGGTGTGTGCACCTCGATCGACCCCGCTTTCAACCTCTGGGACGCGGTGGAGCCGTACGCGGCTCGGCTGCTCCGCGAGGAACGCGGAGATCTCATGCGCGACATGGCGCGGCGTGCCATGGGCCTCGCCGACGTCACGATGCGCCTGCCGCAGCGGCTCGACGGGCTCATCACGCATCTCGAGGACGGGAACCTCGGGTTCGACAGCGGCAGGCTCGAACGGCGCATGTCGCGCCTGGAACGACTGGGACGACGCGCGGTCTCGGGGATCCTCTTCGCGGGACTGCTGGTCGGGGGAGTGCTCCTGCGCCCCGACGACGAGACCCTCGGAACGGTACTCATGGGGCTGTCGGCGCTGCCGTTGCTGCACGTCCTGTTGGCGGGCGTGTTCGGCCGCCGCGACTGACGGCTCGGTAGCCTGAGGTCATGCCCCTCGAGACGCCTGCAACCGGTGCGCGCGAACAGCTCGCCGCGCTCGCGGCGCGTGCCGCACGGCCCGGGTTCGCCGGGGGCGGGCTGCTCGATGGGTCCGAGGCCGCGCCGGGCACCCGTGCCGCCGCCGTGCTCGTGCTCTTCGGCATCCTCGACGACCGTCCGAGCGATCGCGCGCCCGAAGCCGCTCTCTCGCGTGATCTCGATGTCCTGCTGCTCGCCCGCGCGGCCACGCTCCGGTCGCATCCGGGACAGGTGGCGCTGCCGGGCGGACGGGTGGATCCCGGTGACGAGGACGTCGTCGCCGCGGCGCTGCGCGAGGCGCGGGAGGAGACGGGCCTCGACACCGCCGGGGTGGAAGTGCTCGGCCCGCTTCCGCCGCTGCCGCTGGAGTACTCCCGCCACCTCGTCACGCCCGTGCTCGCCTGGTGGCGCCGCCCGTCACCCGTTCGCGTCGTCGACGTCGCGGAGTCGGCGGCGGTGTTCCGAGCGCCGGTGGCCGACCTGCTCGCGCCGGCGAACCGCGGTGTCACGGTGCTGCGCCGCGACGGCGCCGAATGGCGGGGGCCGGGCTTCGTCGTGCGTCAGGATGCCGGAGAGTTCCTCGTCTGGGGTTTCACGGCGATGCTGCTGGACGGCCTGTTCACCGAACTCGGGTGGACCGAGGACTGGGATCTCGACCGAGAGCTGCCGCTCCCGCCGCAGTGATGGCGCCGGTAGCGAGCGTCGAGGAACAGACTGGCGATGAACGGCACCGTCGGATCCCCGAAGCCGGCGAATGCCGCGGCGAGCGTGAACGCCGGTGCGATCTCCTCCTGTGGGGGGAGGTGGCCGAAGTCGCGCGACGCCAAGCTGGATGCGTGAGTTCCCCCATCGATACCCCTTCGACCCGCTCGTCCGCTCGCGCCTCCCGACGGCGCCCGGCTGCCGTGGCCATCGCTGCTGCGATCGCCGCGGTCCTCGTGGGCTGCGCGGCCGACCCCGCACCCGACGAAGCAACGGCCTCGTCTGCCGCTTCGGTGGACATTCCCGCCACCGCGGTCGGCGAGCAGGTCCGCTGGGTGATGGACGAGATCAACGGCGACGAGACCACCGATGCCGGCGACATCGAGACGCACTTCGATGACGCGGCGCTCGAGCAGCTGCCGCCCGCCGAGCTGCAGAAGGTGTTCACGCAGATGCAGGCCGCGGCCCCGTGGTCGGCGGTGGCTTACGACGGCGTCGAGACCCAGGCCCGCGTCACCATCGAGTCCGAGCAGGTGACGTACGACATGTCGATCTCGGTGACCCCCGACGCTCGCATCGCGATGCTCCTCTTCGCCCCGCCGCAGCCGGAGCGGACTCCCGCGGCCTCGTGGGATGAGCTCACGCAACAGATCGACGAGGCCGCCTTCACTGTCGGCGTTCAGGTCCGCGAGGTCGACGGCGAGGTGCTCTACGAGGGCGGCGATCAGGCGGCCGGACCCATCGGATCCGTCTTCAAGCTGTGGGTGCTCGGAGCCGTCGTCGACGCCGTCGCGGCCGGCCGGCTCACCTGGGATGACGAGCTGGTCGTCGACGCCGAAGTGCGGAGCCTCCCCAGCGGCGAGCTGCAGGACCGTCCCGACGGCACGAAGGTGACCGTGCTCGAGGCCGCGGAGAAGATGATCGCGATCAGCGACAACACCGCGACCGACATGCTCATCCGTGCCGTCGGGCGCGATGCCGTCGAATCGGCGATGGTCTCGATGGGGCATGCAGACCCGGGCGCGAACACGCCGTTCCTCACCACGCGCGAGCTCTTCTGGCTCCTGTTCGGCGACCCCGACCTCCGCGCAGTGTGGGGTGGAGCGGGTGACGATCCCGAGGCGCGTCGCTCCGTCATCGAGCGGCTCCCCGCGGGTGTGCCCGACCTCTCCGCCGCATCCGCGGCGACTCCGGGATGGCGCGACGGCGCCGACTGGTTCGCGACCCCCGACGATCTGGCCGCGGCGCACGAGGCGCTGCAGGAGCGGGCGCGAACCGAGGCGGGAGCGCCGGTCCGCGACATCCTGTCGGCCAATCCCGGTCTCGCGTTCGGGGACGAGTGGACGTTCGTCGCGTTCAAGGGCGGCAGCTCGGTCGGGGTGCTCGCCGGATCGTGGTACCTCGAACGCGAGGGCGCCGCGCCGGTCGTCATCACGGTGCTCGCGCGCGCCGACGACGCCACCACGCTCGCGAGCCCTGCCGTGGCGCTCGGATGGGCGCAGGACGCAGCCGCGATCCTCACCGGCCCGTAGCCTGGAACGATGACGCGCTCGACGGGAACCGGCATCCCTGCTCGCCGGTCTCGGCCGGCGGCCGTGGCCGGCGCCCTGCTCGCCTCGACACTGCTGCTCTCCGCATGCACCGGCGTGGCCGACCGGCGGCCTCCGGACCACGAGGCGACGCCCACTCCCGACGAGACGTCGACCGCGCCGGTCGATGCCTCGCCCGGCTGGTGGCGCCCGACCGGCAGTCCGATCGACGTCGTCACCCAGTTCGAGGTGCCGTGGTCGGTCGTCGTCCTCGACGACGGGACGCAGCTGGTGAGCCAGCGCGACGACGGTGCTGTCCTCGAGGTCGACGCGGACGGGCTCGCGCGCGTCGTCGGCGAGATCGACCTCACCGCCGCGGTCGGCGAGGGTGGTCTTCTCGGCATCGCGGTCCGCAAGGGCGAGGATGATGTGCTGCTCTACGCCTACGTGACGACGGCTGACGACAATCGCGTCGTGCGGATGCAGCTGGAGGGTGAGGCCGGCGACCGCCGGCTCGGCGGTGCGGAGGTCGTCATCGACGGCATTCCGCGCGACCGCGTTCACAACGGCGGGCGCATCGCCTTCGGGCCGGACGGCATGCTCTACGTCGCCACGGGAGATGCGGGAGAGCCCGACGCCGCGCAGGACCCCGCTTCGCTGGCGGGGAAGATCCTGCGGCTGACGCCGGAGGGAGAGCCCGCCCCGGGCAACCCTCTCGGGTCGGAGGTGTACTCCCTCGGACACCGCAACGTGCAGGGTCTCGCGTGGACCCAGGACGGCATCCTGTGGGCGAGCGAGTTCGGACAGGACCGTTTCGACGAGCTCAACCGCATCGAGGCGGGCGGCAACTACGGTTGGCCCGTCGTGGAGGGCGAATCGGATGACGAGCGCTTCATCGCGCCCCTGATCACCTGGACGCCCGAGGAGGCGAGCCCGAGCGGCGTCGCGGCGCGCGGCAACACGCTCTTCGTCGCGGGCCTGCGCGGCGAACGCGTCTGGGAGATCGACGTCGAAGCGGGCGCTCTCGTCGGCGAGCCGGTCGCGCTCTGGCCGGGTGAGCTCGGCCGCGTCCGCGATGCCGTCGTCGCGGGCGACGAACTCTGGCTGCTCACGAACAACACCGACGGCCGCGGGAACGCGGCGGCCGGTGATGACCGGCTGGCGCGGGTCACGCTCGCGCCCGAGGGCTGAACCGGCTTGATAGCGTTCTCAGAGGACATCCGCAGACAGGGGACCTCATGACCGAACGCGTGACGTGGCTGCTCGTGGACGGCGAGAACATCGACGCGACGCTCGGTCAGTCGATCCTCGGCCGTCGCCCGCTGCCGGACGAGCGCCCCCGCTGGGACCGGCTGCTGCAGTTCGTCGACGAGCAGTGGAAGCAGCCGGCGCGCGGCCTGTTCTTCCTCAACGCCAGCAACCACCTCCCGATGTCGTTCGTGCAGGCTCTGCTGGCACTCGGCTACAAGCCGGTTCCCCTGTCGGGCGACGCTGACGAGAAGGTCGTCGACATCGCCATCCAGCGCACGCTCGCGGCGCTGAAGGAGCGGACCGATGACGTCGTGCTCGTCAGTCACGACCGTGACTTCGTCGGCGAGGTGGCCGCCCTGACCGGGCCCGACCGACGCGTGGGCGTGCTCGCGTTCTCCGAGTTCCGCAGCAGCGAGCTGACGGCCATCCCCGGCGTCGAGTTCTTCGACCTCGAGTACGACGTGCACGCGTTCGATGCCCCGCTGCCGCGCGTGCGCGTCATCCCGATCGAGACCTTCGACCCGTGGGAGTTCCTCGCCTGATCGGGTCTCGCCGGGTTCACGACCTAACGGCATCCACGGCTGGATGCAACCCCTCGACGCCGCGCGCGGTCGTCTGCCTACCCTGAGACGATGTTGGCATCCGATCTTCCTGAGACCGCATCCCTGCTCGACCTCATCGGCGCCCGCCACCCCGCGAGCGTGACGATCGTGGCCCCGTCGTCGCCGATCCCCACGGATCGGCATCACGCGCAGCTCCAGCTGCGCGAGGGCATCGACGAGGCGGCCCGACAACTGGCCGAGGCCGAGGTCGACGACGCCGATCGTGACGCGGTGCTCGCATCGCTGCGCGCGCTGCTCGACGACGAAGAGTTCTGGCAGAGCCAGTCGCGTTCGACGGTGGTGCTCGCATCCCCGGGCCGCGTCGAGGCGTTCCGTCTGCCGAGCCGCCTCGAGGCGCGCGCATCGGTCGGCGACCGCTTCGACGCCGGTCAGCTGCTGCGCGCCGTGTCGTTCCCGCGTCGAGCATTCGTCATCCAGGTGGCGCGCGAGGGCGGCCGCCTCAGCGAACTCGGGCCCGATCTGGGGCTCACCGAGCGTCGACTCGAGCTTCCCGACGACCTGTGGGCCGCGCTCGAGCACACCACGACCGACGGCCAGCGCGACATGCCGAGGCCGCAGGGGACGACGGGTGACCGCATCGAGCGCGAGAAGTTCAGCCGAATCATCCAGGACGCCGTCGTGCGCGTCGTTCCCGCCGACGTTCCGCTGATCCTCGCCGCATCCCAGGACCTCGAGCCGGCCTACCGCGCGGTCAACACCCACCGCCTGCTGCTGGAGCGCGGCATCGACGCGCACCCGGACTCGCTCTCGAGCGCCGATCTCGAACAGGCGGCGCGCGACATCCTCGACGCCCACGAGCAGGATGAGCTCGCGCAGTGGCGTGAGCGCTTCGGCTCGCTCCGGGCGCAGGGGCTCGCGACCTCATCCGTCCGCGAGGCCGCCGTCGCCGCGAGCACCGCCGCCGTCGACGAGCTGCTGTTCGACCTGGCCTTCGAGCAGGAGGGCGTCATCGACGAGGCCGGGCACATCACCCGCGCGCCCGACGCCGGGCCGAGCACCTACGCGATCCTCGACGAGATCGCCGCGCGCGTCCTGCGCTCGGGAGGCCGGGTGCGGGCCGTCCGCAGCACCGATCTGCCCGACGGCGCGCCCGTGGCCGCTGTGCTGCGCTTCCCGCTGCCCGCCGACCTCGCCTGAGGCGATACACCCGTCGGACCGGCGGGGCTGGTGTCGTCTCGCGGAAGCGGCGAGACTGCACCGGCCCCGCCCGTGTCCGCCGACACATTCGTCGGAGGCGCGGGCCGGCGGGGGTCAGAGGCTGCGGATGTGCTTGATGTTCGACTTCGCCGTCTCGAGCACCGCGCCGATGCCCCCGGAGTCCTTCGCGCCGAGCACCATCTTCGCCATCGACATCCCGAAGCCCGCGACCTGCTCGGCGGTGATCGACGCCGGCATCGAGAGGGCATCGGGGTCGGTGACGATGTCGACGATGGACGGACCGCGGTGCGCGAGGGCGGCGGAGGCGGCGACCTCGAGGTCTGCCGGGTCGGTCACGCGCTGCGCGTGGAACCCGAGCGCGCGCCCGACGGCGGCGAAGTCCACCATCGGCACGTCGACGCCGAAGTCGGGGAAGCCGGCGACGAGCATCTCGGCCTTGACCATCCCGAGCGTCGAGTTGTTGAAGACGAAGACGTTCAGCGGCAGGTCGTAGGCGGCGACGGTGATGAGCTCACCGAGGAGCATGGAGAGTCCGCCGTCGCCCGCGATCGCGATGACCTGCCGGTCGGGATACGCCATCTGCGCTCCGAAGGCATGGGGGAGGGCGTTGGCCATTGACCCGTGCCGCCACGACGCCAGCAGACGGCGCTCGGGCCCGGGAGTGACATAGCGGGCCTGCCAGACGTTGCCCATGCCGGTGTCGGCGGTGAAGACGGCGTCGGATGCCGCGACCCGGTCGATGACCGACATGGCGCGCTCGGGATGGATCGGCTGCGCATCCGAGTCGGTGTACGCCGCCACCGAGTCCTTCATCGCCTTCCGATACCGCTTGAGCGTGTGTTCGAGGAACGTGTCGTCGGTCTTCGCAGCGGTCCGTGCGCGCAGGGCCGCGAGGGTGAGGCCGACATCGCCGTGGATGGGATGCGTCACGCCCGCTCGACGTCCGAGCCGCTGGGCATCGACGTCGATCTGCGCGATGACGGTCTTCGCGCCGTCGGGGAGGAACTGGTCGTAGGGGAAGTCGGTGCCCACCATGAGGAGGAGATCGACCTCGTGCATCGCGTGGTCGATGGCGCCGTAGCCGAGCAGACCCGACATGCCCACGTCGAACCGGTTGTCGCACTGGATCCACTGCTTGCCGCGCAGCGAGTGCCCCATCGGTGCCTGCAGGTGCTCGGCGAACGCGATGACCTCCTCGCGGGCGTCGCGTACGCCCTCGCCCGCGAAGATCGCGATCTTCTCGGCCTTGTCGATGGCGGCCGCGAGGTCGGCGACGCTGCGCTCGTCCGGCGCGATGCGACCGGGGCGAGCGGCGACGAATGGCGGGAACTCGCCGGTCGAGTGCAACTCGGCGAGGTCACCGGGCAGCACGATCACCGAGACGGACGACCCCGCGGTGGCGTGACGGATCGCGGAGTTCACGACGCGCGGCGACTGCTCGGGCGTCAGGATCATCTCGCAGTAGTCGCTGCACTCGGTGAAGAGGCGCTCGGGATGCGTCTCCTGGAAGTACCCCGACCCGATCTGGAGGCTCGGGATGTGGCTGGCGATCGCGAGCACCGGCACACCCGATCGCTGCGCGTCGAACAGTCCGTTGATCAGGTGCAGGTTGCCGGGACCGCAGCTGCCCGCGCACACCGCCAGCTCGCCGGTGAGCTCGGCGTCAGCGGCGGCGGCGAACGCGGCGGCCTCCTCGTGGCGGACGTGGATCCAGTCGATCCCGCCCTCCGCCGCGCCTCCGGTTCGTCGCACCGCGTCGACGATCGGGTTGAGCGAGTCGCCGACGATGCCGTAGATCCGCTTCACCCCCGCATCCATCAGCTGAGCGACGATCTGTTCGGCGATGTTCTGCGGCACGGGGGCTCCTTCTGCTGAGGCTGTCGGGACACCCTCAGTCTTCTCCCGCCGCCTGTGCGCGTGCCAGGGGTTGCGAATGGCTCGCCTGAGCGGCAGGCGACCCGCGCTTCAGCCCTTGAGGTCGGGGAAGTCCGACTCGCGCCACTCGGTCGTCGCGCGCTCGCCGGCATCCGCCGCGGCCACCTCGCGCTCGCGCAGCTCGACCCGGCGGATCTTGCCCGAGATCGTCTTGGGCAGCTCGAAGAACTCGACACGGCGCACCCGCATGTACGGCGGCATGTGCTCGCGGGCGTGCGCGAGGATCGCCCGCGCGGTCTCGGCGGATTCCTCCCAGGATGCCGCGAGCGCCACGTACGCCTTCACGATGTTGAGCCGTACGGCGTCGGGCGCCCCGACGACGCCCGCCTCGGCCACCGCGGGGTGCGTCAACAGGATCGACTCCACCTCGAAGGGCGAGACCTTGAAGTCGCTGGCCTTGAAGACGTCGTCGGTGCGTCCGACGAACGTCAGCTGTCCGTCGGCGTCGCGGACGGCGACATCGCTCGTGTGGTAATAGCCGTCGTGGTCGACCCGGGCGGTGCGCTCGGGCTCGCCGAGGTAGCCGGGCATGAGGTTGAGCGGACGGGTCGGCGCGGTCGGCAGGCAGATCTCGCCCTCATCTCCGATGCGTCCGGTGAGCGGGTCGATCAGCACGATGTCGTTGCCCGGGAGCGGGCGTCCCATCGCGCCGGGCTTGACGGCGACTCCCGGGGTGTTGCCGATGACCGCCGTCAGCTCGGTCTGCCCGTAGCCGTCGCGGATCTGCAGTCCCCACCAGCGCTGGATCGTGTCGATCACCTCGGGGTTGAGGGGCTCGCCCGCCGAGAGAAGCTCGCGCAGTGCGCGGGGGCGCTTCTCGAGGTCGGCCTGAATCAGCATGCGCCAGACCGTCGGCGGGGCGCAGAAGGTGTTCACGTCGTTGCGGTCGAGCTGATCGACCAGGCGTGCGGCGTCGAAGCGGGAGTAGTTGTAGACGAAGATCGTCGCCTCGGCGATCCACGGCGCGAAGAACAGGCTCCACGCGTGCTTGCCCCAGCCGGGGGCGCTGATCGTCATGTGGATGTCGCCGGGACGGACGCCGATCCAGTACGTCGTCGACAGGTGACCCACCGGATAGCTTACGTGCGTGTGCACGACCATCTTGGGTCGCGACGTGGTGCCGGAGGTGAAGTAGACGATGGCCGGATCATCGGAGGCCACGACGACACCGGGTGCCGCGTCGTCGGCGTCGGCCGCGTCCGCGAACGAGTGCCATCCCGGACGCTCGCCACCCACGACGATGCGCTCGAAGCCGCCCGCGATCCCGTCGAACTTGGCAGCGTCGACCGGGTCGGCGAGGACGGCGCGGATGTCGGCGCGGTCGACGCGCTCGAGGAGGTCGTCGGCGCCCAGCACGACGGAGGTCGGCAGGATGACGGCACCGATCTTGAGGATCGCCAGCATCGCCTCCCACAGCTCGACACGGTTGCCGAGCATGAGCATGACGGCATCGCCGTGCCCGACGCCCAGGCCCGTGAGCCAGTTGGCGACGCGGTTGGAGCGACGACGCATCTCGTCGTACGTGACCCGCGTCTCGCTACCGTCCTCGTCGACGACGTGCAGGGCGATGCGGTCGTTGCCCGAGGCGATGGCGTCGAACCAGTCGACGGCCCAGTTGAAGTGGTCGCCGACGTCGGGCCAGCTGAACCCGGCGTGGGCTGCCTCGGGGGAGTGCGCGTTGTCGAGCAGGAAGTCGCGGGCGGCGCGGAATGCGGCCGTCGCCGCCGTCGCATCGGGAGAAGACATGGGCCTCGGATCTGTTCTCTCGTCCGGAGCAGGCGCGGCGGACGCCTTCCGAGTCTAGGAAGGAGCGGATGCTGGGCGAAGCATGGGATGCGCAGGTTCAGCGCGAGGCGATCACCGTGGCGCTGCCGTCCTCGACGAGCAGGGCCTGATCGTCGCGCAGCGGGAGGAGCGCGAAGTCCGATCCGTAGGTGTCGACGGTGCGGCGGATCAGCTCGGGCGGGTAGGGCGGCAGTGCTCCGTCGGCGTGGGGGATCGGCGTGACGTCGATCAGGTCGAGCCCTTCGTGGTTCTCGAGCGCGGGACCGTCGGCAGGATCGTCCATGAGCGATGCGGGCGTCACATCCGGTCCCGCCACGATCGATCCGGCGCTGAGTCCGATGTACGGGAGCCCACGCCGGACGTGGTCGACGAGGACGTCGTCGTTGCCGGAGATCCGCAGGGCTTCGAGCAGAGCGAAGGTGTTTCCGGCGGCGACGAAGGGCGCATCGCGGAACGCCGCCTGCGCGTCGTCGATGTACACGATCGGGCCCGGACGGTCACAGCCGTCGAGGAACGAGCTCAGCGCGCCGGGATGCAGGGAGAGGAGGAGCAGTCGCACGCCTGCGACGCTATCGAGGGCGGCCGACACCGCTGTGGCGGGAGAGGATGGGGACATGATCCGTGCGTCCGTCCTCGCCTTCCTGCTCGATGCCGTCCTCGTGGTGGCGTTCGCGGCGACGGGCCGGGCGAGCCATGACTCCGATGTGCTCGCAGGCCTCTGGCAGACCTCGTGGCCGTTCCTCGCCGGCCTGCTGGTGGCGTGGGTGGCCGTGCGGGCATGGCGATCGCCGACCGGGATCGTGCCGACGGGTCTCGTCGTGTGGGCGGTCACTGTCGTCAGCGGGATGCTGCTTCGCGCCGTGTCGGGTCAGGGGACGGCGCTGCCGTTCGTGATCGTCGCGACGCTGACGCTGCTCGCGCTTCTGGTCGGATGGCGCCTCGTCGCCCGCGGCATCCGTTCGCTGCGCTCGCACCGCGGTGAGCGGTCTCGCAGCCGGGATGTCGCTCGCCGCGCGTAACCTGTCGGGCATGCGCCGCCCCACTCCCGATCCTGTCGGTCCCGGACAGGAGTCCGTCTGGGACTATCCCCGTCCGCCCCGCCTCGAACGCGTTCACTCGCGCGTGACGATCGACTTCGCCGCTGTCACGATCGTCGACACCGACGACGTGGTGCGGGTGCTCGAGACGAGCCATCCGCCCGTGTACTACCTGCCGGCCGCAGCGTTCGTGCCCGGCTCGCTGGTCCCGGCGGCAGGCAGCTCGTACTGCGAGTTCAAGGGCGCAGCCGAGTACTTCGATGTCGTGCGCGGCACGGCGGTACGCGAGCGCGCCGCGTGGGGGTACCCGAACCCGTCGCCGGGTTATGAGGAGCTCGTCGGCCGCGTCGCCGTCTATGCGGGAGGGATGGAGCGGTGCACGGTCGACGGCGAGGTCGTCGTGCCTCAGCCCGGCGGCTTCTACGGCGGCTGGGTGACGTCGAACCTCGCGGGCCCGTTCAAGGGCATCCCGGGTTCGATGGGATGGTGATCCGCTCGAACAGGCCCGCGTGGGCGTTGCGACGCTTCGATCAGCGCTGGGCGCGGGCGAGGTTGGAGCGCAGCTCGTCGGCGTTCTGCCGGACGACGTAGGCGGGCTGGTCGCGCTCGACGCGCCAGCTCTCGGCGAGCGAACCGATGTCGACGGTGTCGAAGCCGAACTCGTCGTAGAGCGCGGTGACGTGCGCGACGGCATCCGGGTGGTCGCTCGCGGTCGCGAGCGCTCGACGGTCGGGGGTGCCGGCGGGGGAGCCTCCGGCGTTGATGTCGGCGGCGGGGATGTGGTTGAACGCCTTCACGACCTTCGACTCGGCGAAGTGCCGCTGGGCGATCTCGGAGGTCGTGGTGCGCTTCTCCTCGAGCTCGGCGATGCGGCCGTCGCGCTCCCAGTAGTAGTTGTTCGTGTCGAGCACGATCTTGCCGGCGAGCGGTTCGGCGGGGACGTCTTCGAGTGCCTTCAGCGGCACCGTCACGACGGCCCAATCCGCCGCCTCGGCAGCTTCCTGCGCGGTCGCCGCCCGTGCGCGCTCGCCGAGCCGCGCGACGAGGTCGCTGAGCGTCTCAGGCTCGCGCGAATTGGCGATCACGACGTCGTAGCCGCGTGCGACCAGCCCTTCGGCGAGAGCGCTTCCGATGTGTCCTGCTCCGATGATTCCCACAGTTGTCATGGGGGAGTGAACCGCCGGAGCCGGTCCCGGCATTCCCGCACGATTGCAGAGACCGGGTTGGTCAGAGGATCTGCCCGATGGGCTCGCGCTTCTCCGCCTGGAACCGGTCCTCGTTCCGGCCCCGGGCCCAGTAGCCCGACAACGATACCCGGCCGCGCTCGAGTCCGCGCTCGTCGAAGAGCACGCGTCGCAGAGCCTTCATCGACTCGCGCTCGCCGTGGGCGAAGACCTCCACGTCGCCCGCCGGCCAGTCGTACTGCCGCACGACGGCGGCGAGAGCCTCGGGATCGTGGGTGGGGTCGACGATCCACTCAACCTCTACCCCGGCGGGCGCCTCGAGGGCGAGGATCGCGTCGTCGGACTCCACCTCGATGAACGCGTGTCCGACCGCATCCGACGGCAGGGCCTCGAGCGTCGCCGCGATGGCCGGAGCGGCCGACAGATCACCGGCGAAGAGGTGGAAGTCGGCTGCGGCATCCGGGGCGTAGCCGCCGCCCGGTCCCATCAGCTCGATCCGGTCGCCCACCTGCGCGCGCGCCGCCCACGGTCCGGCGAGGCCCTCGTCGCCGTGGACGACGAAGTCGATCGAGAGCGTGCCGGCGACGGCATCCACCCGACGGACCGTGTACGTCCGAGTGACCGGCGCCGACTCGGGCGCGGGGGTCGTGAATTTCAGCTTGACGTACTTATCGGTCTCGGGCCGGTTCTGGAACGCAGCGAAGCCCTCGCCGCCGAGGGTCACGCGCACCAGGTGCGCCGAGAGGCGTTCGGTTCCGACGACCTCGAGCTCGATGCTCGGGCGCGGGGTACGGGGAGCGGTGCGAGAGGAGAGGGCCACCTCATCCACGGTACCCGGGGCGCCGCGGGTCAGGCGAAGCGGACCCAGTTCGCGCCCGCGCCGGTCTCGGCCTGCTCGAGCAGCGTCAGCTCGGCACCGTCGACGGCGTAGAGCGAGACCGTGCGCGACTTCTCGCCCGCCGCGATCAGGCGGTCGCCGGCGGGGGAGAGGACGAATCCGCGCGGCTGCGGCTCGGTGGGGATGAAGGACGCGACGTCCTGCACGGTGCCGTCCTCGGCGACGGGTGCGGCTCCCAGCGTGCTCGTCGAGCGCTCCGAGGTCCAGAGGTACTGCTCGTCCGCGCCGAAGTGGATGTCGGCGCCCCAGACGGCGTGGTTGGCGACGGGGTCACCGCCGATCTCACCGCGCACGAGCCCGGCGGCCGGGTCGACCGCGTTGGCCCGGGAGTGCAGCTGCAGGCCGCCCGTCTCCAGATCGCGGATGTAGTGCAGCACCTCGCCGGAGTACTCGGTCATGACGTAGACAGCGTCCTCGGCGCTGTTGAGCACGAGATGGCGGGGGCCGCTGCCGGCGGGCGCTGCGGCGGTGCCCGAGCCGACCGGAGTCAGCGTCAGGTCGTCGCCGAGCGCGAACTGCCCGACGAGGTCGTCGCCGAGCGAGACGAAGTAGGCGAAGCGCCCGTCGGAGGAGGGCAGCACCGAGTGGAGCTTGGCGAACTCGACGCGGCCGGTAGGGTCGCCGATCACGCCGTCGGTGATCGGGGCGACGAAGCCGTAGTCGCCGCCGTACGACGCAGCGAGCAGCGCCGTGCCCCCGCGGGTGAGCGCGATGTAGCTGACCGACCCCTCCGGAAGCGCGAACCGCGAGAGGGGGGTGAGCTCGCCCGTGCCGCGATCGAGCGTGAGCGTGACGATCGCAGCAGGCTCGTCCGAGGACGCGCCCTTGACCCCGGCGTAGACGAGGTCGCGCTCGCCGTCGATGGCGAAGGTGCCGGTTCCGGTGAGGCCTTCGGCGACGAAGAGTCGTTCGAGGGCGTCGCCGTCGAGACGGAACACGCTGATGGTGCTGTCACCCGCGTTGGCGACCAGGACGAGAGAGGAATCAGTCACATCACGAGCCTAGCTCCGCGGCCCGAGACCGACGCGGCGGGCGAGCACGCCGGGGACTGATAAACTCGACGACGGAAGTGTGTCCGAGCGGCCTAAGGAGCATGGCTGGAATCCATGTAGGCGGGGTAACTCGCCTCGCAGGTTCAAATCCTGTCACTTCCGCCACAACGAAGGGCGCCACTCATCCGGGTGGCGCCCTTCGTCATGCCAGGATGCCGTCCCACACCCGCCCGCCCTGGCTGATGCGCTCCGACGCGTCGAGCCGGGCCGCGGCGGTGCCGGGCTTGCGGCGAGCCTGCGCGTGAATGCATCCCGCGAACTGCGCGGTGAAGTCTCGGCGCGGATGCCGCTCGGTGACCGCCCGCAGGGTCGCGGCATCCCACAGCTCCGGCGCGACTCCCGAGACGTCGAGGCTCGTCGCGACCTCCAGCAAGTGACCCTCGGGGTCGAGTGCCGGGTCGACGCTCAGCCACATGTGCCGCTCGATGACCTCGCGCACGCGTTCGCGGCGCTCGGGGGGCCACCCCGCACCGGCCGCGAAGAGCCACCCCGCCGCCCCGCCGGCCGATTCGAACGCCATCTCGTGCGCGTCGAACGCGGGCGTCACGCCGAGGTCGTGGAGCATTGCGGCGACGAACAGCAGTTCGGGGTCGTGGTCGAGCCCGAGCGCCTCGGCGCGCAGCCGCGCCCAGGCCCACGACCGGATGCCGTGGTTCACGAGCGCGGGCGAGGACCATCGACTCACCGCTTCGAGAGCCAGCGCGGCGGTGGGCGTCGGCGGGGTGAGGAGACGGTCGAGATCACGGATCATGCGCTCATTCTGGGGTGGCGGCGACGGCCCGGACCGCCCCGCTGCCGACTCCGGCAGACATCAGAGCGGCCGTGTCCCGAAAGCGACGGCGTGTCGGAGTCAGCGGGTGTCACGGAGGGTCATATGGCCCCGACGACCTCGAATCGGGTTTAGCGTCGGTGGGTCGCCATCGCGACGTCATCCCTCTCAGGAGCACCACCATGAGTTCTGCCACCTCGAAGAACGCCGCCGCCCCGGCGAAGCGGAAGAAGCCCTTCTACCGCTCGTTCGGCTTCCAGATCACGATCGCCCTCGTCGCGGGCGTCCTCCTCGGCCTGCTGGCACGTCAGCTCGGGCCCGATGCCGAGGGCAACCCGAACGGGCTCGCCGCGACGCTGTCGACGATCGGCAGCGGCTACGTCACACTGCTGCGCACGGCGGTCGTGCCGCTGATCTTCCTCGCGATCGTCGCCTCGATCACGCAGCTGCGCAACGTCACGAACGCCGCGCGCCTGGCGGGCCAGACGCTGCTCTGGTTCGGGATCACCGCGCTGATCGCCGTGACGATCGGCATCGTGCTGGGCGTCACGATCCAGCCCGGCGCGCGTGTCGACGCCGGTGAGCTCACGCCCGACGTCCCCTCGAGCGTCGGCTCGTGGTGGAGCTTCCTCACGGGCCTCATCCCGCAGAACTTCCTCGGACTGTCGGTGTCGACCTCGATCAACCCCGAGACGGGTGCCGCGAGCTCGAGCGTCGGGTACAACGTGCTCCAGATCATCGTGATCTCGGTCGCGATCGGCATCGCCGCCCTCAAGCTCGGCAAGCGCGCCGAGGCGTTCGTGTCGTTCACCGAGTCGGCCCTGAAGGTCGTCCAGCGGGTGCTCTGGTGGATCATCCGCATCGCCCCGATCGGCACCCTCGGCCTCATCGGATCCGCTGTCGTCACCTACGGCTGGGAGAAGCTCACGACGCTGCTCTGGTTCGCCGTGGCGATCTACATCGGCCTCGCGCTCGTGCTGTTCGTGGTGTACCCGGTGCTGCTGAAGACCCACGGCCTGTCGATCCGGCAGTACTTCTCGGGTGTCTGGCCCGCCGTGCAGCTCGCGTTCGTCTCGCGTTCCTCGATCGGCACGCTGCCGCTCACGCAGCGCGTCACGGAGCGCAACCTCGGTGTCCCGCGCGAGTACGCCTCGTTCGCCGTGCCGTTCGGGGCGACGACCAAGATGGACGGCTGCGCCGCGATCTACCCGGCGATCGCCGCGATCTTCGTCGCGCAGTTCTTCGGCCTGGAGCTCAACGCGGTGCAGTACCTGCTCATCGTGGTGGTGTCGGTGGTCGGCTCGGCGGCGACGGCGGGTACGACCGGCGCGACCGTCATGCTCACACTGACGCTCACGACCCTGGGCCTGCCGCTCGAGGGCGTCGGCCTGCTGCTGGCGATCGACCCGATCCTCGACATGGGGCGCACCGCGGTCAACGTCGCAGGCCAGGCGCTCGTGCCGACGATCGTCGCCAAGCGAGAGGGCATCCTCGACCGCGAGCTGTACGACGCGGAGCGCTCGGGCGACCCGTTCGCCGACGACAGCGCCGACGAGCTGGAGCCCTCCGTCCGGGCCTGACGCTCGCGCCCACCCGCGATGGGGCGCACTTTCCGGCATCCGGCGCAGCTTCTTCTGCGCTCGACCTCAGGAAGTGCGCCCCATCGGCGTGCACGGGGCGCGCGTAGCGGGTAGGTCAGGCGTGAACGAGGGCGCGGGGGAGCAGGACGGCGCCGATGCGCCGCGGCGTCGAGACGGACGCGAGCAGCCCGCGGCGGACGGCGAGGGCGTCGGATGCCGCGGCGCGGCCGATCTCCGCGTCGCGTTCGCTGCCGGGAACGCCGTAGCTCGCGCGTTCGACCGCGGCGACGAGGGCCTCGATCCTGTTCGCGGGAACCGTCGGCACCGCCGCCAGCCGGATGCCGAGGGCACGGGGGCTCTCGGCGTCGTCCACGCGCAGGCCGACGTCGCGAGCGCTCTCGCGGACGATGCGCCACGCGGCCAGCACATCGCCGCGTTCAGCCGCCGTCGCCTGCCACCGCCGCCGCGCCGCTCCGAGGAGGGCCGGCAGCAGCACGAGGGCCGCGAAGCCGAGGGCGACTCCGCCGTAGGGCAGCACGAGCGAGAGGGGCGACGTCCCGGAGCCCGCTCCCGTCCCCGTCGAGGCGGTCGGCGTCGGCGTGGGCACGCCGTCCGGCGCGACCGTCGCCGTCTGCTGCGGCGCGGGCGCCGGAGGCACGTCCTGCCCGCCGTCGTCAGGCACCGGCTGAGTGGATCGCGTGTAGGTGGCGGGGGTCCCGAGGCTGTTGGTGGGCTCGAACGGCACCCAGCCGATGCCGGCGAAATACACCTCCGGCCACGCGTGCAGCTGCGAGCTGAGCACCGTCGCGACGCTCTCACCGTCGGCGACCCGGCCGGTCAGCGTCCCCGGCAGGTATCCGACGACGATGCGGGAAGGCATGCCGAGTGTCCGCGCCATGACGGCGAACGCCGAGGCGAAGTGCACGCAGTAGCCGCTGCGGACCTCAAGGAAGTCGGCGATCGCATCGACGCCCGATCCGTCGAACCCGTCGGAGACCGGAGCGTCGAGCGAGTACGTGAACTCCCCACTGCGGAACCAGCGCTGGAGGGCGGCGAGCCGGTCGAAGTCGTTCTCCGCCGTCGCGGTCACCTCGCGCGCCGTCCGCTCGATCGAGGCGGGCATCTCGGCGGGCAGTTCGCTGACCGTCTCGGGGAGGCCGTCGATCGTGGTCCCGGCCGCCTGGATCTGCTCCAGGGTCGGTCGCACGACGTGCGTCGTCGTGACGTATTCCTGGCCCTGCGTGACGGCGTCTCCTGCGATGACCGTGCGGTTCGATGGCATCGCCTCCCACGCGCCCGAGAGGTCATCGACGCGCACGGCCGGGCCGGGAACCGGCAGCCAGGCGGAGGAGAGCTGGGTGATGCTGACGGTGGTCTGGTACTCCGTCACACGGATGTCGGGGTCGGCGACGACGGGACCGAGCGCTTCGGGGGTGAGCGGTGTGGTCTCGTCGCGGTCGGGCTCCCACACCCGGCCATCGAAGCGAGAGAGCGTCGCCGCCCGCAGGTACGGCATGCTCGGCGCGTTGGTGCGCGTCGTCAGCACCTCGACGTCCGTGGGGCGTCGCAGGTCGTCGCCGAGCTCGAGGCTGGCATTGATGGTCGTGGCGGGCCCCGTGCCGACTCCGATGCGGGGCGCTGGGCGGGGGAGTTCCGGGACCACGATGACGGTCGCGACGATCGCGGTCACGGCCAGGCCGGCGGCGAGCACCGCTCCCGCGCGGTGCGGACGCGCGGCGGAGGCCGCCTCACCGCGCGGTTTCTCCGCCGCGGCGACGGATCGGGCGAGGGCGCGCTCGCGAGACCGGGTCTCGGCGCGGATGAGCAGCAGCAGCGCGGCGGCGAAGACGACGAACCCGACCAGGTCGACGGCGGAAGGGACGGACAGGGCGGGGATCAGCCATACCGCGACGAGAGCGATGGCCGCCAGCACGGGCATCCGCGCAGTGATGACGGTGTGGTCGAGCAGCACCGTGAGAGCTGCGACACCGGTCACGGCCAGGGCTGACAGTGGCCGCTCCGCCGAGAGCGGCGCGATGCCGTTGATGATCTGGTCGCTCGCGCCCGCCACGAGAGAGGGCACCTCGGCGAACGTTCCGGGCGTCGGGATCACCAGCAGCAACGCGGTGTCGCCGAAGTACACCGCGGTGACGAGCGCGCCGGCGGCCACCAGTTCGGTCAGAGTCACGACGACGGCGGGCGTGCGAAGTCGTCGCAATCCGATGCCGACCAGCAGCACGGCCGCGGCCACCGTGACCGCGACGACGAGCCACGTGCCGGCGGCGACGACGCGCAGCAGCGGAAGGATCGCCGCGATGATGGCGACGAGGAGGGCCGTCGCCAGGCGCACGTCACCGGTTCGAGTCAGCTCACCGCGCGCGGGCATCGTCGCCGGGCGGCGCCAGAACCGGCGTGACGGATCAGCGGGCACGAGCCGTCCCCCATTCGGTCGCGGCGCGCCAGGTCTCGGTGAGGTCGCCGTCGGCGGAGAGGGCGGCGGCCCGCCAGCCGGCCGCGGACGCCCGCTCGAGGGCGTCGTCCGAGGAATCGGCGGCCAGCAGCACGGGGAGCGCGCTGTGAGCGACCAATGGTGCCAGGGCCTCGGCATCGGCGGCGGTGACCCGCGCCGACACGACAACGACGGGACCGGCGACGGTGCCCGCGAAGAGGCGGGGGAGCGAGGCCAGACGGTCGTCCGATCCGGTGACGATCGTCGCGAGGTCGAGGGCGAGCTGCTCGACCGCGACGATGTCTCCCGCCGGGACGGGTGCGCCGATGGGGTGCGCATCGGTGTCGATGACGGTGACGTCGTAGCCTTCGCGGGCGAGACGGGCGGCGGCCGAGATCGTGGCGGTCACCGCGGCCTCGAACGTCGGGTCCTCGCCCGGTCGTGACGCGGCGGGAGCCCAGCGCGCCGCCGCGCGATCGAGCACGACGGTCGCCTCCGGGGTGGATTCCTGTTCCTCCTGACGCACCATCAGCTCGTCGTGGTGCGCGCTGGCACGCCAGTTGATGCGCCGCATCGAGTCGCCGGGGGCGTAGGCCCGGGGGATGAGGTTGTCGGCGCCCTCGCCCAGCTGATGGGTCGCGGTGTGGAGGCTGCCGCCTGCCTCGCCGGGGTACTCCGTCAGGGGAGGCAGCGTCACCGTCGCCGGCGCGACCGTGATCGGCTCCACGCCACCCGCCCGCACATTGCGACGCGTGAACCCGAACGGATCGGTGACGACGATCGAGAACGGTCCCACGTCGCGGATGCCCCGTCGAGTGCCCCGGATGCGGTAGGTCAGCCGGACGTGGTCGAGGGCTGCGGCGCCGGCCACGATCCCGGAGGCCTCGCCCTCCACGCCTTCGGGCAGGATGTCGGTCCATCGTGCGATCGCGCCGGACAGACCGCCGCGCGCCGTCGCGTGCACCGTGACGACGCTCTCGGTTCCGACCGCGGCGACGTCGGGGGAGAACGAGCGCGATACCTCCCCGTAGCGGTGCACGAACCACAGCGACACCCACCCGAGCGCGACGATCACGATCAGCAGCACGCCGACGTACACCAGCTCCACGACGCCGAAGGCGTGGGCGCAGACGATGGCGGCGATGCCGATGACGACCGCGCCGACCCCGCGCGGCGTCAGCGGCCACATCCGTCGGAGAGCGCGTCCCAGCGGGTGCAGCCGGCGTCGAGCCGGGGCGGGAGAAGCGGACATGGCGGGCTCAGCGGACCGGGAGAGGCACCGGCACCGTCGCGGCGATGTCGGCGAGTGCGGCCTCGACCACCTCGGCACCGCTCTTGCCGCGGGAGGCGCCGGTCGTGCGTGCCGGGATGAGTCGGTGAGCGAAGACCGGCTGCAGCAGGGCGACGATGTCGTCCGGGATGACGAAGGGGCGCCCGTCGAGCGCTGCCCACACCTTCGCGGCGCGGACCAGCTGCAGCGTGGCTCGCGGACTGGCCCCGAGGCGCAGGTCGCGGTGGTCGCGGGTCGCCCGCGCGATCGCGACCGCGTATTCCTCGACAGCGGGTGAGACGTGCAGGCTGCGGGCCCACGCGATGAGATCCTGCACCTCGCGTGCGGTGATGACCGGACCGAGCGACGAGAGCGGGTTGACGGTGTCGCGCTGGCGCAGCATCCGCGCCTCGGAGGCGGCATCGGGATAGCCCATCGAGATCCGCATCATGAAGCGGTCGCGCTGCGCCTCGGGCAGGGCGTAGGTGCCCTCCATCTCGAGAGGGTTCTGCGTCGCGACCACCAGGAACGGCGCGGGCAGCGCGTGGGTTCGGCCATCGACCGTCACCTGACGCTCCTCCATCGCCTCGAGCAGCGCCGACTGCGTCTTGGGGGAGGAGCGGTTGATCTCGTCGGCGATGACGATGTGGGCGAAGATCGCCCCCTGCTTGAACTCGAACTCGCGATCGGCCTGGTTGAAGACGCTCACCCCCGTGACGTCGCCCGGGAGCAGATCGGGGGTGAACTGGATGCGGCGAACCGTGGCATCCACCGTCGCGGCGAGCGCTCGCGCGAGCATCGTCTTGCCGACCCCGGGCACGTCCTCGATGAGGAGGTGACCCTCGGCGAGGAGGCACACGAGCGCGGAGCGCACCGCCTCGGGCTTGCCGTCGATGACGCGGGCGATGCTCGCCGAGATCGCGTCGGTGGTGGCGGCGAACCGGTCCGGGCCGAAAGCCGCCTGGATGCCGTCGTTGGTCATGCGATCCCCTCGTTCTCGGCGCCGCGTGTCCCGCCGCGTCGCGCCCATCTGGCGAGAGCCTAACCGCCCCCGGTGACGGGAGGACTCAGGTTCCGGGTTAGGATGGTGACAGCTCTCCGCGAGGCGGCATCCAGGCCAACTCCCCCAGGACGGAAACGTAGCAAGGGTAACCGGGCTCTGCCGGGTTCGCGGAGAGTCTTACTTTTCCCCCACCGTCGTGGCCTGCGGCACCCGCCGCCACGACCCGTGGGGATATTCACGGCTCGTGGTCAGGCCTCTCCCTCTTAGGCTGAACCCGTGGCTCAGAGCATCTACATCACGTCCGCAGAAGGCCATTCCGCGAAGTCGATCATCGCGCTGGGGGTGCTCGAGGCGTTCAGCCGCGTCGCGCCCCGCGTCGGAGTGTTCCGGCCGATCGCCCGGTCGACGGAGGAACGCGACTACGTCCTCGAGATGCTGCTCGACCACGACGGCGTCGACCTCGCGTACGACGAGTGCATCGGCGTCACCTACGACGACATGCGGCGCGACCCCGACGGTGCGCTCTCCCGCATCGTCGAGCGTTACAAGTCGGTCGAGGCCAAGTGCGACGCCGTCGTCATCATGGGCAGCGACTACACGGACGTCGGTTCTCCCGCCGAGCTGAGCTACAACGGTCGCATCGCCGTGAACCTCGGGGCGCCGGTCCTGCTGGTGCTCGGCGGCCGGGCAGGCCAGGGCGGCGGCGAGAAGCTCGGCTCGGCCCCGGCACGCACCCCCGACGAGATGGGGCAGATCGCTTCGCTGGCCGTCGCCGAGCTGCGGGGCGACCGCGCCGAGCTCTTCGCCGTCGTCGCCAACCGTGCCGACGGCGATCGTCTCGACGAGATCGTCGAGGCCGTGCGCGGTGCGGTACCGCAGAACGTCCCGGTCTGGGCCGTGCCGGAGGACCGCTTCCTCGTCTCGCCGTCGGTGAGCACCGTCCTCGCCGCCGTCGAGGGGTCGCTCGTCAAGGGCGACGCCGACCTCCTGGGGCGCGAGGTGCTCGGGGTCGTCATCGGTGCGATGTCGATGGTCAACGTGCTGCCGAGGCTCAGCGAGCGCTCGGTCGTGGTCATCCCCTCCGATCGTGCCGAGGTTCTGCTCGCCACCCTGCTCGCGCACGGGTCGGGAACCTTCCCCTCGCTCTCGGCGATCGTCATCAACGGCGGATTCCCCCTGCCCGAGGCGGTCGACCGTCTCATCGACGGCGTCGGCGAGACGCTGCCGATCATCGCGACCGACCTCGACACCTACGAGACCGCAGCCCGCATCATGGGCACCCGCGGGCGCCTCGCGGCCGATTCCCGGCGCCACTACGAGGCGGCGGCGGCCCTGTTCGAGCGGCACATCGACACCAATGAGCTCACCGAGGCGCTCGGGCTCGCACGCTCGACCGTCGTGACCCCGCTGATGTTCGCCTACGGCCTGGTCGAGCGGGCCCGCACCGACCGCCGCCGCATCGTCCTCCCCGAAGCCGACGATGATCGCGTGCTGCACGCGGCCTCGATCGTGCTCGCTCGCGGCATCGCCGACATCACGCTGCTGGGAGAGGAGATCGAGGTGCGCTCGCGCGCGCTCGAGCTCGGTCTCGACCTGCGCGGAGCCGAGATCCTCTCTCCCTTCGACGCCGTGCACGTCGACAAGTTCGCCCGCGAGTACGAGCGCCTCCGCGCGCACAAGGGCATGACGTACGGCCAGGCGGCCGACACGGTCACCGACGTGTCGTACTTCGGCACGCTCATGGTGCACCTCGGTCTCGCCGACGGAATGGTCTCGGGTGCCGCGCACACGACGGCGCACACGATCCGTCCGGCCTTCGAGATCATCAAGACGAAGCCGGGCGTCTCGGTCGTCTCGAGCGTCTTCCTCATGGCGCTCGCCGACCGCGTCCTCGTCTACGGCGACTGCGCCGTCATCCCCGACCCCACGAGCGAGCAGCTCGCCGACATCGCCGTGTCGTCGGCCGAGACGGCCCGCCAGTTCGGCATCGACCCGCGCGTGGCGATGCTGTCGTACTCGACGGGGGAGTCGGGGACCGGCGCCGACGTCGACAAGGTGCGCGCGGCCACCGCCCTCGTCCGCGAGCGCGCTCCCGAGCTGCTGGTCGAAGGCCCCATCCAGTACGACGCGGCGACCGACGCCGCCGTCGCGGCCAAGAAGATGCCCGGATCGTCCGTCGCCGGCAAGGCGACGGTGTTCGTCTTCCCCGACCTGAACACGGGCAACAACACCTACAAGGCCGTCCAGCGGTCGGCCGGCGCCGTCGCGATCGGCCCCGTCCTGCAGGGCCTGAACAAGCCCATCAACGACCTCTCCCGCGGAGCCCTCGTCGAAGACATCGTCAACACGATCGCGATCACCGCGATCCAGGCCCAGGGAGGGGCATCCGCATGAGCATCGTGCTCGTCATCAACAGCGGTTCGTCGTCGTTCAAGTACCAGCTGATCGACGCCGAGACCGGCATCCCTCACGCATCGGGTCTCGTCGAGCGCATCGGGCAGGAGCAGGGCCGGGTCAAGCACACCGTGTTCTTCCCGCCCGCCGCTGCCGGCGAGCCTGCCGTGACCGCCACCGACGCCACTTCCGAGCGCGAGCTGCCGATCGCCGACCACACGGCCGGCTTCCAGCTCATGCTCGACGCGTTCGCCGAGAACGGCCCGTCGCTCGAGCAGCATCCGCCCGTCGCCGTCGGCCACCGTGTCGTCCACGGTGGCGCGCGGTTCTTCGAGCCCACGCTCATCACGCCTCTCGTCGAGATCAACATCGACGAGCTGTCGGTGCTCGCGCCGCTGCACAACCCCGGTGCGCTGCAGGGCATCCGCGCGGCGAAGGCGGCCTTCGCCGACCTGCCGCACGTCGCGGTCTTCGACACCGCCTTCCACCAGACGATGCCACCTGCCGCCTACACCTACGCGATCGACACCGCGCTGGCCGGGGCCCACCGCGTCCGCCGTTACGGCTTCCACGGCACCTCCCACAAGTTCGTCTCCGAAGCCGCGGCCGCTCACCTCGGGCGACCGCTCGCCGAGCTGCGCCAGATCGTGTTCCACCTCGGCAACGGCGCATCCGTCACGGCGATCGACGGCGGTCGTTCGGTCGACACGTCGATGGGGATGACGCCCCTCGAGGGCCTCGTCATGGGCACGCGCTCGGGCGACATCGACCCCGCGGTGATCTTCCACCTCGCCCGACGCGCCGAGATGACCATCCCGCAGCTCGACGACCTCCTCAACAAGCGCAGCGGAATGCTCGGCCTCGCCGGGGTCTCCGACATGCGCGACATCGAGGAAGGCGTCGCCCGCGGCGACGAGGCGGCCACGCTCGCGTTCGAGGTCTACGCCCACCGGCTGCGCGCCTACGCCGGCGCGTACCTCGCGGAGCTCGGCGGGGTCGACGTCATCTCCTTCACCGCGGGCGTGGGCGAGAACTCTCCGCAGGTGCGTGCCGCGGCACTCGAGACGCTCGGGTTCGCCGGGATCGCGATCGATCCGGCCCGCAACGAGCAGCGCGGGCGCGGCATCCGCCGGATCTCCACGGACGCCTCGCGCGTCGAGGTCCTGGTCGTCCCGACCAACGAGGAGCTGGAGATCGCCCGGCAGACCATCGCCGTGACGGAGTGACTGCCCGACTCATTACGCTGGTTCCGTGACCTCGGCTGAGCTTCCCGACCTGACCACCTACGACGGCGTCCTGTTCGACCTCGACGGCGTGCTCACTCCGACCGCCGACGTGCACATGCACGCCTGGCAGACGATGTTCACCGAGCTCTTCAGCGCCTGGGGCATCACACCGGCGTACACCGCCGACGACTACTTCCGCCACCTCGACGGCAAGAAGCGGTACGACGGCGTCGCGAGCCTGCTGCGCTCGCGTGACGTCGAGGTGCCGTGGGGCGATCCGAGCGACGACCCGTCAGCGGACACGATCTGCGGCATCGGCAATCGCAAGAACGCCGTGTTCGAGCGCGTCCTGCGGTCCGAAGGCATCGCGCCCTACCCGGGATCGCTCGCCCTGGTCGACAAGCTCCAGGCAGCCGGGACCCCCATCGCGGTCGTCTCGAGCTCGAAGAACGCGCGCGAGGTCCTCGCCGTCGCGGGCCTGCTCGAGAGGTTCCCCGTCGTCATGGACGGCGTCGTCGCGGAAGAGCGTCATCTGCCCTCCAAGCCCGCGCCCGACGTCTTCGCCGAGGGGGCGCGCATGCTCGGCGTCGACCCGGCCCGCTCCGTCGCCATCGAGGACGCCCACTCGGGTGTCGAGTCGGCCGTCGCGGCAGGCTACGCTCTCGTGGTCGGCGTCGATCGCGGTGCCGGCGCCGATGCGCTGCGTGCGCTCGGAGCCCACGTCGTCGTCGACGACCTCGACGCCTTCGTCTGATCACGTCTACACCCGCCCGCATCGCCCGCCTCCAGCAGCGGGAACCCGTCCTCCGGAAGGCCATCATGATCGATCGCGATCGCTTCCCCGTCGACCCCTGGCGTCTCGTCGAGAGAAGGTTCTCGGTCGAGGACATCGGCGTCACCGAGACGCTCTTCGCCGTCGGCAACGGCTACCTCGGGCTGCGCGGCAATCACCCCGAGGGGCGATACGCGCACGAGCACGGCACCTTCATCAACGGTTTTCACGAGATCTTCCCGATCCGCCACGCCGAACAGGCCTTCGGCTTCGCCGAGGTCGGTCAGACGATCATCAACGCGCCGGACGCGAAGGTCATGCGCGTCTACGTCGACGACGAGCCGCTCTCGCTCGACATCGCCGATATCCGCGACTACGAGCGGGTGCTCGACATGCGCACCGGCGTCCTCACGCGCAAGCTGCTGTGGGTCACCCCCAGCGGCAAGGAAGTGCAGGTCGACTTCGAGCGCCTCGTGTCGTTCGAGCAGAAGCACCTGGCGATCATGCGGCTGACGGTGACGGTGCTCAACTCCGACGCTCCGGTGTCGGTCAGCAGCCAGATCGTCAACCGCCAGGACGGCGAGGACGTCTACGGCGGCTCGGCGCCGGGCCGTGCCGCTCCCGGTTTCGACCCGCGCAAGACCGAGAAGATCGAGGAACGCGTCCTCCAGCCCCAGGAGTACTGGCAGGACGAGGACGGCCGGTCGGTGCTGTCGTACAAGTCGTCCAACTCGGGCATGACGGTGTCGGTCGTCGCCGATCATCTGATCGAGACCGAGAACGAGTTCTCGACACGGCGACTCGTCGAACCCGACATCGCCAAGAACGTCTTCCGCGTCAACGCGCGCCGGGGCGTTCCGATTACCGTGACCAAGCTCGTCAGCTACCACACCTCGCGCGGCGTGCCCGCCCGCGAGCTCGTCGAGCGGAGCCGTCGCGTGCTCGACCGGGTTCGCGAGGAGGGCGTCGAGGTCCAGTTCGAGCGGCAAGCGGCGTGGTGCGCCGACTTCTGGCGCCGCTCCGACGTCCGTATCGGCGGCCACGAGGACCTGCAGCAGGCGACCCGGTGGTGCCTGTTCCAGCTCGCGCAGGCGGCCGCCCGCGCCGACGGGCAGGGGGTCCCCGCCAAGGGCGTGACGGGTTCGGGGTACAGCGGACACTACTTCTGGGACACCGAGGTCTACGTCCTGCCGTTCCTCGCCTACACGACGCCCCTCTGGGCCCGGAACGCGCTGCGCATGCGCTACCTGATGCTGCCGGCCGCACGCCGCCGCGCCCGGCAGCTCAACGAGGCGGGCGCCCTGTTCCCCTGGCGCACCATCAACGGCGAAGAGGCGTCGGCCTACTACGCCGCCGGCACCGCGCAGTACCACATCAACGCCGACGTCAGCTTCGCCCTCGCGAAGTACGTGCGGGCGACCGGTGACGTCGACTTCCTCTACCGCGAGGCGGTCGACATCGCCGTCGAGACGGCGCGGCTGTGGTCCACGCTCGGGTTCTGGCGTTTCAGCGAGAACGGTGACGCCGAGTCGTTCCACATCCACGGCGTCACCGGCCCCGACGAGTACACGACGGTCGTGAACGACAACCTCTTCACGAACGTGATGGCGCGGTTCAACCTGCGTTTCGCGGCGCGCACGGTCCGCGACATGGCCGAGCAGGCGCCGGAGGCGTACCGTGCCCTCACCGAGCGTCTCGACCTCGACCCGGCCGAGGCCGACGGGTGGGAGCGGGCGGCCGAAGCGCTGCTGATCCCGTTCAGCGAGTCGCTGCGCATCCACCCTCAGGACGCGGTCTTCCTCGAACGCGAGGTGTGGGACCTCGAGAACACCCCCGACAGCCAGCGTCCGCTGCTGCTGCACTTCCACCCGCTCGTGATCTACCGCTACCAGGTGCTCAAGCAGGCGGACGTGGTGCTCGCGCTGTTCCTCCAGGGCAACCACTTCACCGACGAGGAGAAGCTGGCCGACTTCGAGTACTACGACCCGCTCACGACGGGCGACTCGACTCTGTCGGGTGTCGTGCAGTCGATCCTCGCGGCCGAGGTCGGATACCAGGACCTCGCGCTGGAGTATTTCCTCGAGTCGATCTACGTCGACCTCGGCGATCTCCACAGCAACGCGTCGGACGGGGTGCACGTCGCCTCCGCCGGCGGTGTGTGGACCGCCCTCGTGTCGGGCTTCGGCGGCATGCGCGACCATTACGGCGCCTTGAGCTTCGACCCGCGTCTGCCGCGTGACTGGCCCTCGCTGGAGTACACGCTGCACTGGCAGGGCACGCGCCTCGACATCACGCTGACGGCCGATGCGATGACGGTCGCCGCCGGCCCCGGCGACGCGGTCGAATTCTCCGTCCGCGGACGCGACGTGCGGGTCGAGGGCGGAGAGACCGTCCGGATACCGCTCGCGGGTCAGGGCCCGCTGCTCTCGGGGCGGCCGTCGCTGCGTCAGCTCGCCGACGCCAGGCGCGAGGACGGGTCGCTGCTGTCGGCGTCGATCCCGGATGCGACCGTCACGACGTCCATCCCCACGGTGACGACGGAGGTCCCCGTTATCACCGGCGAGATCCCCGTCGTCGATGATTACGCGCAGACCTTCGCCGACCAGCAGGTGAGCACCGACTCCTGACGGACGCCGGGGCATCCGGTCCTCGTCTGCGGCGGGTCAGGCCCGCGCAGCGACCTCGCGTGCCCCGGCGGCCGTGGCGGTCGCGTCGGTCATGATCGCGCGGACGGCGTCGCGGCCCGCGCGGTTGGCTCCGACCGTCGACTGCGACGGGCCGTAGCCGATGAGGAAGAGCCGCGGCTCGTCGACCGACCGCCCGTTCGCGACCCGGATGCCGCCGGCTGCGGTCCGCAGGCCCAGCGGTGCCAGGTGGGGGATGTCGGCTCGAAATCCCGTCGCCCACAGGATGGCGTCGGTGCGCTGAAGACCGCCGTCCGGCATGCGCACCCCGGTCGGCTCGATCCGCTCGAACATCGGATGCCGCACGAGCACGCCGCGCTGCTGCGCCGACTCCGCCCAGCGATTCCAGTGCAGGCCGGTGACCGAGATGACGCTGCCGGGAGGAAGCCCCTGCCGCACGCGCTCCTCGACCCCCGCGATGGCCGCGATGCGCGCGGCGGTGTCGAACCCGCCGACATCCCACCGCAGCTCGTCGCGCGTCACCCAGAAGGTGTCGGCGACGCGGGAGATCTCGTCGAGCAGCTGGATGGCCGAGATCCCGGCGCCCACGATGACGACCCGCTGCCCGGCGAACTCGTCGGCCGAGACGTAGTCGTGTACGTGCAGCTGACGGCCGGCGAAGGTCTTGGCTCCCGGGTAGCGGGGCCAGAACGGGCGGCGCCACGTCCCCGTGGCGTTGACGACCCAGCGCGCCGACCATGACCCGGTGCCCGTCACCACGCGCAGACGACCGCGCGGATCGGCGTCTTCGCGTTCGACGCGCCGCACCTCCACGGGGCGATGCACGCGGAGGTCGAAGCGGCGCTCGTAGTCGTCGAAGTAGGCCGGCAGCACGGTGCGTGCCGGAGCCCGCGGATCGGCCGGCGGCACGGCGAATCCCGGCAGCTCGTGGATGCCGTTCACGGTCTCCATCCGCAGTGACTCCCACCGGTGCTGCCAGGCGCCGCCGGGGCCGTCTTCGGCGTCGAGCACGACGAACGTTCGCACGGGCGCATCGGAGGGTGCGTCTCCGGGGGCGACCGGGACGAACCCGCGACGCCGCAGATGGTAGGCGGCGGAGAGACCGGCCTGCCCTGCGCCGATCACGACGACGTCGACCCGGGCGGCTTCCATGCCCGGTGCAACCGCGCGCGGGCGCGCGCTGTTCCCGCGGTGGCGGATGCCGACAGGGCCGGTGTCAGCGGTACGCCGTAGTCTGTCTGGGTGACCACCGCCCTCTACCGCCGCTACCGTCCCGAAGCGTTCGGCGAGATGATCGGCCAGTCGCAGGTGACCGAACCCCTGATGACGGCGCTCCGCTCCGACCGCGTCGGTCACGCGTACCTCTTCTCCGGTCCCCGCGGCTGCGGCAAGACCACCTCGGCCCGCATCCTCGCCCGCTGCCTCAACTGCGCGCAGGGACCCACAGACACCCCGTGCGGCACCTGCGACAGCTGTGTCGAGCTGAGCCGCGGCGGCGGTGGATCGCTCGACGTCGTCGAGATCGATGCGGCATCCCACAACGGTGTCGACGATGCTCGCGACCTGCGCGAACGCGCCGTCTTCGCCCCGGCTCGCGACCGCTTCAAGATCTTCATCCTCGACGAGGCGCACATGGTCACGGCTCAGGGCTTCAACGCCCTGCTGAAGCTCGTCGAGGAGCCGCCGGCCCACGTGAAGTTCATCTTCGCGACGACCGAGCCCGAGAAGGTCATCGGCACGATCCGCTCGCGCACGCACCACTATCCGTTCCGTCTCGTCGCGCCCGCGGCGATGCTCGAGTACGTGGAGCAGCTCTGCGCCCAGGAGGGCGTGCAGGTCGAAGCCGGTGTCCTCCCGCTCGTCGTGCGTGCCGGGGGAGGGTCGCCGCGCGACACGCTGTCGCTGCTCGACCAGCTGATCGCCGGCTCCGACGACGGCGCCGTCGCGTATGAGCGCGCCGTCGCCCTGCTCGGTTACACCCACGCCGAGCTGCTCGACGAGGTCGTCGGGGCGTTCGGCGCCGTCGACGCTGGGGCGGCCTTCGCGGCCGTCGACCGCGTCATCCAGACGGGCCAGGACCCGCGGCGGTTCGTCGACGACCTGCTCGAGCGCCTCCGCGATCTCATCATCGTCTCGGCGACCGGCCAGGGCGCATCCGCCGTGCTGCGCGGCGTGTCCGCCGAAGAGCTCGAACGGATGGGACGCCAGGCCGCGCTCTTCGGCACCGACCGTCTCTCGCGCACGGCCGATCTCGTCGTGACCGCGCTCGACGAGATGTCGGGGGCCACATCACCGCGGCTGCAGCTCGAGCTGCTGGTCGCGCGTGTGCTCGCCGCGGCCCAGCACGGCGTTCCCGCAGCCGATCAGGCGCCGGTCGCCGCGGCCCCCGCGTCGCATGCCTCGTCGCCCGCGTCCGCGCCCGCAGCCCCGCCACGCATCGTCACCCCCGCTCCGGCGCAGGTTCCGGCCTCCGCGCAGCCCGACCGTGCAGCGGCCTCGCCCGCTCCCACGGCACAGCCGTCCGCGCCGGCGACCGGCGCTGCGGCGGCCGCATCCGGCTCGGCGGCCGCGGCCCCGGCGGAACCGCGCGATCCGTCGACCGTGACGCTCGCGCAGATGCGCGACGCCTGGCCCGAGGTGCTGCAGCGTCTCGAGACGATCAGCCGCACCTCGTGGATGATCGCCTCCGTCGCCTCGCCCGTCGCCTTCTCCGAGACCGGCGTGCTCACCCTCTCGTTCCAGAGCCAGTCCGACGTCCTGCAGTTCAAGAAGCTCAACGCCGGCAAGGGCCCGAGCGAAGACCTGCGCGGCGCGATCCTCGGCGTTCTCGGGGTGCGAGTGAAGTACGTCGCTCGTCACGATTCCGACCCCGGCGGCGGACCGGCCCCGGGCGGGCCCACACCTCCGCCTGCCGGCGGGCAGCCCGGCGGCGCTCCCCGGCAGCAGCCCTCCACGGATCAGCGGCAGCCGGTGCAGGCGCCCTCGTCGCAGCAGGCTCCGGGCGGTCAGCGGGCCGCGGGTGCCCCCTCGGCGCCGGCGGGCGGCCGCCCGACCGCAACCGCGTCACCCTCCGGCTCCTCCTCCTACGCCGCCCCCGTCACGGAGTGGGCGGTTGCGCCGATTCCGCAGGGCGACCCGGCGCCGCAGTTCGCGGTGGACGACGAGCCCGAGGATGCCGTCGCGGCGCCCGTGCGCACGCTCACGGCCCCCCACGACGGTGACGTCGACCCGTACCCCGAGCCTCTGCCGCCCATCGACGAGGAGGACCGCGACTACCCGCCGCCGCCCGTCGACGACTACGCGCCGCTGCCCCCGCGCGCGCCGGTCGCCGTGGAGCGGCCCACGGCCGCGCCTCCGACCGCAGACCGGAACGGCTCCGGTCCCGAACGGCCCGCTGCCGCCCCCGTTGCCGCGCCCTCGAACGGTCGAGCGAACGCGGCGCCCGCGCGGGGCGGGATCGAGCGATACGGCGAGGCGGTCGTGCGCCAGATGCTCGGTGCCACCTTCGTCCGCGAAGAACCCTTCACCTCACCCACGAGATTCGGCTAAGCCATGTACGACGGCATCGTCCAGGACCTCATCGACGAATTCGGCCGCCTGCCCGGCATCGGACCGAAATCGGCGCAGCGCATCGCGTTCCACATCCTGCAGACCCCGACCTTCGACGTCTCGAAGCTCTCGCACCTGCTCGGCGAGCTGCGCGAACGCGTACGGTTCTGCGATATCTGCGGCAACGTGTCCGAGCAGGACCGCTGCGCGATCTGCCGCGACCCGCGGCGCGACGGCACGTTCATCTGCGTCGTCGAGGACGCCAAGGACGTCGCCGCGATCGAGCGCACCCGTGAGTTCCGGGGCCTCTACCACGTGCTCGGCGGAGCGATCAGCCCCATCGGCGGCGTCGGCCCCGACGACCTCCGCATCGCGCAGCTCATGCAGCGCCTCGCCGACGGCACCGTGCAGGAGGTCATTCTCGCCACGAACCCGAACCTCGAGGGCGAGGCGACGGCGACCTACCTCAGCCGCCTCCTGACGACCCTCGAGATCCGGGTCACGCGCCTGGCATCGGGCCTTCCCGTCGGGGGCGACCTCGAATACGCCGACGAGGTCACGCTGGGCCGGGCGTTCGAGGGACGCCGCCAGCTCTGACGGCATCCCTCGAGGCGGGGTCAGGCCCGCTGGTCTGCGAGACCCACGACGTCGAGCAGCCAGGCGAGCTCGAAGGCGCGTTCGCGCCACGAGTTGTACCGGCCGCTCACGCCGCCGTGACCGGCGACCATCTCGCACTTCAGCAACGCGTCGACACCGACCTCGCGCAGGCGGGCGACCCACTTGGCGGGCTCGACGTACATCACGCGGGTGTCGTTGAGCGAGGTGACCGCGAGGATGCGCGGGTACGTCGCGTCCTCGCGGACGTTCTCGTACGGCGAGTACGACTTCATGTACGCGTAGACGTCCGGGTCGTGCAGCGGGTCGCCCCACTCGTCCCACTCGATGACCGTCAGCGGCAGGGAGGGATCGAGGATCGTCGTCAGCGCGTCGACGAAGGGGACCGCGGCGAGGATTCCGGCGAACAGCTCGGGGGCGAGGTTGGCCACGGCGCCCATGAGCAGTCCGCCCGCTGATCCGCCCTCGGCGGTCATCCGGTCGGGCGAGGTGTAGCCGGTCTCGACGAGGTGGCGGGCGACGGCGACGAAGTCGGTGAAGGTGTTGCGCTTGTGCAGCAGCTTCCCGTCTTCGTACCATTGCCGCCCCATCTCGCCGCCACCGCGCACGTGAGCGACGGCGAATACGACGCCGCGGTCGAGGAGCGACAGGCGCGCCACTGACATGGCCGGGTCGATCGAGTGCTCGTATGAGCCGTAGCCGTACAGATGCAGGGCGCGGGGCTGACCGCTCGTCCCGTCCGCGGGGTCTCCGAACGACCGCTTCCAGACGACCGAGACCGGGATGCGCGTTCCGTCATCGGCCGTCGCCCACACCCGTCGCTGCTCGTAGTCCGCGGGGTCGTAGCCGCCCAGCACCGGCTGGCGCTTGCGCAGCAGCAGGTCTCCGGTCGCGACGACGTAGTCGTAGACGGTGCCGGGGGTGACGAATGAGCCGTAGCCGAGACGCAGGACGGGCGGCGCCCACTCGGGGTTCCCGCCGGAGCCCACCGTGTAGAGGGGTTCGTCGAACTCGAGCTCGGTGACCGAGCCCGAGGCGTAGTCGAAGATGCCGAGACGCTGCAGCCCGTCGCGCCGGTAGCCGAGCAGCGCCCAGTCGCGGAACGTCGAGAGGCCCTCCAGACGGCGTCCCGGCTGGTGGGGGAGCACGACCTCGCGCGCACCCATCGGGTCTTCGGCCGAGACCCGCACGAGCTCGAAGTCGAGCGCGTCGTCGTTGTGCAGGACGTAGAGCACATCCGCGCCGTCGACGATCGCGTGCGAGACGGAGTACTCCACGCCCTCACGGCGAGGCCACACCGAGCGCGGCTCCGCCCGCAGGTCGTCGGCCGGCACGAGGAACTCCTCGCTCGTGATCGACGAGCCGACCTCGATCACCAGATACCGGTCGCTGCGCGTGAAGCCGGCACCCACCCAGTACCGTTCGTCGGGCTCGTGGAAGAGGCGTTCGTCGGAGGCCGTGTCGGTGCCGATCTCGTGCAGCCAGACCGAGTCGGGTCGCCAGGCGTCGTCGACGGTGGAATAGACGACGAACCGGCCGTCCGGTGACAGCGAGGCTCCGGCGAAGGTGCCGGCGATCTCATCGGCGAGGTTCTCGCCGCTGGCGATGTCGCGCAGGCGAAGGGTGTACCGCTCGTCGCCCTCGGTATCGACGCCGTACAGCAGCAGGGAACCGTCGGTGGAGACCTCGAAGCTGCCCAGCGAGAAGAACTCCGCTCCTTCGGCCTCGACGTTGCCGTCGAGCAGCACCTGCTCGCCGGGGACGTCGACGCCGGGTTCGAGCTGCGGGGGAGTCCAGTCATCGGGTGAGACCAGGGGAGCGCGGCAGTGGATGCCGTACTGGCTGCCCTCGACCGTGCGGCTGTAGTACCACCAGTCGCCGCGGCGGCTCGGAACGGACAGGTCGGTCTCGAGGGTGCGCCCCTTGATCTCCTCGAAGATCCGCTCGCGCAGCCCGCTCAGGTGCGCCGTGCGGGCGTCGGTGTACGCGTTCTCGGCCTCGAGGTGCGCGACGACCTCGCCGGCTTCCTTCTCGCGCAGCCACTCGTAGCGATCGACGAACTCGTCGTCGTGGTGCGTACGGCGGTGCTCGCGCACGGCTGCAACGGGGGCCGCCGGCGCGTCGGAGGGGGACGGAGTGGGGATGTCGCGGGTGTCGGTCACCGTTCCACGCTAGCGCCGCGGCCGCCTGATCCGGCCGCTCGGATTCACGGTGACGGCGATGGTGTGGCAGGATTCGATGGTCCGGTTGCCGGACCCTGAACAGACGGTGAACTCTTCGTTCGCGCCCGCCGCTGCCGCGGCATCCCGACCCGTACTCGAGGACCCGCGCTCGCGGGCCCGCACGCACAGAGAGCGCACAGTGGAAACCGCTGTACTCATTCTTCTGCTGGTCATCGGACTGGCACTCTTCTTCGACTTCACCAACGGCTTCCACGACACCGCCAACGCGATGGCGACGCCGATCGCGACGGGGGCCCTGAAACCGAAGGTCGCCGTCCTCCTGGCCGCCGGCCTCAACCTCGTCGGAGCCTTCCTGTCCACGGAGGTCGCCAAGACCGTCTCGCACGGCATCATTCACGAGGATCAGCTCGCCGCCACCGCGCTGCTGCCGCTGATCTTCGCGGGGTTGATCGGCGCCATCACGTGGAACATGCTCACCTGGCTGCTCGGCCTCCCGTCGAGCTCGTCGCACGCCCTCTTCGGCGGCCTCATCGGCGCGACCCTCGTGGGCGTCGGCGCGATGGCCATCGACTTCGGCGTCGTGCTGAGCAAGATCATCCTCCCGGCGCTGATCGCCCCCGTCACGGCCGGCCTCATCGCCTTCACGGTCACGAAGGTCGCCTACGCCGTGACCCGTCGCCACGACGGAAAGCCGGACGGCCGCGACGGATTCCGCTGGGGCCAGATCTTCACGTCGTCGCTCGTCGCGCTCGCCCACGGTACGAACGACGCTCAGAAGACGATGGGCGTCATCACGCTCGCCCTCATCGCGGCCGGCTGGCAGAGCGCCGAGCACGCCGAACCGCAGTTGTGGGTCATCGTGGCGTGCGCCGTCACGATCGCGCTGGGCACCTACATGGGCGGATGGCGCATCATCCGCACCCTCGGCAAGGGGCTCACCGACGTCAAGCCCGCGCAGGGCTTCTCGGCCGAGGCGTCGACGGCGTCGACGATCCTCGCCTCGAGCGCGCTCGGCTTCGCGCTGTCGACGACGCAGGTCGCATCCGGCTCGGTGATCGGCTCCGGACTCGGACGCCGCGGCTCGACGGTCCGCTGGGGCACGGTCGGCCGCATCGCCGTCGGCTGGCTGCTGACGCTCCCCGCGTCGGGCGCGGTCGGCGCCGTGGCGGCGCTCCTGGTCGTGTGGCTCGGCCCGGTGGGCATCGTCATCGACGCGATCGCCGCCGTCGCGATCGTGCTGGCGCTGTTCCTCCGCTCGCGCCGCAACGAGGTGCACGCGGGCAACGCCATGAGCGAGGTCGCCGACTCCGGCCTGGCCGTCGACGTGCCCTCCGATCCGCCGCCCACGCGGCGGCAGCGGCGCGCGAAGGCGGCGGCCGCGGCGAAGAGCTCGGGCTCGGAGCAGACGGAGGGCGAGCGATGAACGTCTCGATCGACTGGTTCGCCTTCGTCCAGGTGTTCGCGGCGGCCATCACGGGCGCCGTGCTCGTCGTCGGCTTCTACGCACTCGGGCTCCGGATGCTGGTGCGCGCGGGCCGGGTGCCGGTGGTGACTCCCGCGGAGTTCACCGACGCGATCGCCGTCATCAGCGAGAAGCAGGCGCGCCGTCACGCGAAGGCAGCGGCCAAGGCGGCGAAGAAGAATCCGCTGACGGCGGGGCAGAAGAGGATCGCGCTCGTCACGGCCTACGGCGCCTTCGCCCTGTGCGGTCTCGCCGTCCTCGGCGGCATCGTCCTCATCGTGGCGGGACGGTAGGACCCCCGGCATAGGCTGTGGCCATGACCTCAGCAGTGCCGTCGGACGGTTCCACGCAGCCCCGCGACCGCGCGGCATCCGTGCGTTTCGGGCGTCACGAGCCCGCGGCGCACGTCCTCGTCCATGTCAGCGACACCCACCTGCTGGCGGGCGGGGCCGCGCTCGGCGGGCGCTACGACGTCGAGGCCAACCTCGACGCCACGCTCGCGGCGATCGAGCGCACCGGCGTCCGACCCGACGCGCTGGTCTTCACCGGTGACCTGACCGACCTCGGCGAGCCGGACGCCTACCGTCGCCTCCGCGACGCGGTCGAGCCCGTCGCGGACCGCTTGGGCGCACCGGTCGTGTGGGTGGCCGGCAACCACGACGAGCGCGACGCGATGCGCGTGGGGCTGTTCGGCGGGCCCCCGACGCAGGAACCGCTGACCGGGGTCTGGGATCTGGCGGGCCTGCGCCTGATCGCCCTCGACTCCACGGTGCCCGGCTGGCACCACGGTGAGATCGACGCGCGTCAGCGCGACTGGCTGCGCGAGATCCTCGCGGAGCCCGCGCCCCGCGGCACGATGCTCGCGATGCATCACCCGCCGCTGCCCAGCCACGTGCCCTTCTTCGACATCCTCGAGCTGCGCGACCAGGACGCCCTCGCCGAGACCATCGCGGGAACGGACGTGCGCGGCATCCTCGCGGGTCACCTGCATTACTCCACGTCCGGCACCTTCGCGGGGATTCCCGTCTCCGTCGCCTCCGCCACGTGTTACACGATGAACCTCCAGCGCCCGCCGCAGGCGGTCAACGGCATGGACGCCGGCCAGGCGTTCCAGCTCGTGCACGTCTACGACGAGGTGATCACCCACACCGTCGTGCCCGTCGTCGAGGCTCCGACCGGCGAGTACTTCTCCGCCGAATGGGTCGCCGACATGGCGCGGTTGTCGCCGCAGGAGCGTCTCGAGGCGTTTTCGCGCAAGCGCTGACTAGGCTGGGACCGTCCCTCCCATCGCCGTGAGACCCACAAGGACCAGCGCATGATGTCGTCCACTCCCGCCACCCGCACCGAGACCGATTCGCTCGGCTCGCTCGAGATTCCCGCCGACGCCTACTGGGGCGTGCACACCGCTCGTGCACTCGAGAACTTCCCGATCTCGCAGCGGCCGATCTCCGTCTATCGCGACCTCGTCCGGGCCCTGGCGATGGTCAAGCAGGCGTCGGCGCGCGCGAACCGCGAGATCGGGGTGCTCGATGCCGAGCGCGCGGACCTGATCGACCGTGCCGCTCAGCTCGTCATCGACGGCGAGTACCACGACCAGTTCGTCGTCGGCGTCGTTCAGGGCGGTGCCGGCACCTCGACGAACATGAACGCGAACGAGGTCATCACCAACATCGCCCTCGAGCTCGCGGGGCGTCCCAAGGGCGACTACGCGTTCCTGTCGCCGATCGACCACACGAACCGCAGCCAGTCCACGAACGACGTCTACCCGACGGCGATCAAGGTCGGTCTCGCCCTCGACCTGGAGGGGCTGCTCGACGAGCTGGCGCTGCTGCGCGAATCGTTCCTCACGAAGGCCGTCGAGTTCCACGACGTCCTCAAGGTCGGTCGCACGCAGCTCCAGGACGCCGTCCCGATGACGCTCGGGCAGGAGTTCCACGGCTTCGCGACGACGCTGGGGGAGGATCACTCCCGCCTCGGCGAGAACGCCTCGCTGCTCTACGAGATCAACATGGGCGCGACCGCCATCGGCACCGGCATCACGACCCATCCCGAGTACCGCCCCGCTGTCGTCCGCCATCTGCGCGAGATCACCGGCCTCGATCTGTCGAGCGCCGTCGACCTCGTCGAGTCGACCAGCGACACCGGCTCGTTCATGTCGTTCTCGTCGTCGCTGAAGCGCAACGCGATCAAGCTGTCGAAGATCAGCAACGACCTGCGGCTGCTCTCGAGCGGACCCCAGGCTGGCTTCGGTGAGATCAATCTGCCGGCCCGGCAGGCGGGGTCGAGCATCATGCCCGGCAAGGTCAACCCGGTGATCCCCGAGGTCGTCAACCAGGTCGCCTTCGCGGTGGCCGGCGCCGACCTGACCGTGACGATGGCGGTCGAGGGCGGTCAGCTGCAGCTCAACGCCTTCGAGCCGATCATCGCGCACTCCATCTTCCAGTCGATCACCTGGATGCGGCGGGCGATGCGGACGCTCCGCGTCAACTGCGTCGACGGCATCACGGCGAACCGTGAGCGCCTCGGGGCCATGGTCGGGTCCTCGGTCGGTGTCGTGACGGCTCTGACGCCTTTCATCGGCTACGCCGCGGCAGCGGCCCTGGCCAAGACCGCGCTGCTGACGCACCGCAACGTGGGCGATCTCGTCGTCGAGGCGGGGCTGATGTCGCGCGAAGAGGTCGACAAGCAGCTCTCGCCCGCGCGCCTGTCGGGTCTGCAGGCCGTGACAGCGGCCATCCCGATCGTCCTCGCCGACGCCGAGGAGAGCGTCTCGGGCTGACAAGGCTTTGTGCCGCGGGGCCCGCTGTCGATAACGTCGAGGCTGTTCATCGCTTTCCGACCGACCGGGGGATCCCATGACCGACCCGAACAACCCGTCCGCGCCGCAGCCTCCGGCCTACCAGCCGCCGGCGTACCCGACGTCGTCTTCCGACGCGTCGTACCAGAACCCGAACGCCCCGGTGCCGGGAAAGACCCTCGGCATCGTCGCGTTCATCCTCGCGCTGGTTCCCGTCGGGCTGCAGCTCGTCGGTCTCATCCTCGGAATCGTGGCGCTCGTCCAGAGCAAGAAGGCGGGCCGTAAGAACGGCCTCGCTCTCGCCGCGATCATCATCAGCGCCGTCTTCATGGTGATCGGTGTGGTCGTCGCGATCGTCCTGTTCTCGGTCTTCGGTAACGCGGCGAACGAGATCTACCAGACCTGCGTGGTCGAGGGCGCCGACACCGTGACGGTGTGGGGCCAGACGCAGTCCTGCTCCTCCGCGCGGTAGTTCGCGTCCCGAAGAGCCCCCGCGGACATCGTCCGCGGGGGCTCTTCGTCTGCCCACCTCAGGAGTCGCTCGGGACGTTTGCGTCCGCGCAGTCAAAGCGCTTAAACTCGACGCCAGCGCAACGGTTAAGCGCTTTGATCGCCGCGGCGATCCCGCGATTCAAGGAGGAAGACGTGAAGTTCAAGACAGTGGCAGGCGGCATCGCCACCCTCGCTGCGGTGTCGCTCATCCTGACCGGCTGCGGCCGTGCAGACGAGTCGGCGGCCGGGCCCGCAGAGGTCACGACGATCGATGACAGCCCGGCCACGGGCACGATCAGCGTATGGGCGATGGGTGCGGAGGGCGAGGCCCTGCCGGAGTTCGTCAAGGAGTTCCAGGAAGCCAACCCCGACGTGAAGATCGACGTCACCGCCATTCCGTGGGACGCGGCGCACAACAAGTTCCAGACGGCGATCGCGGGTGGGAACACCCCCGACGTCGCCATGGTGGGCTCGACGTGGATGGCGGATTTCGGCGACGCGTTCGCCACCGTCCCGGCCGAGATCGCGACCGACGGCTTCTTCCCCGGCGCCCTCAGCACGACGGAGTTCGACGACCGCGCCGCCGGTGTGCCGTGGTACGTCGACACGCGCGTGCTGTACTACCGCACCGACCTCGCGCAGCAGGCCGGCTGGTCCCAGGCTCCGACGACGTGGGACGAGCTGCAGCAGCTCGCCGCCGACATGAAGGAGAAGGCGGGCGCCGAGTACGGCATCCGGATGCCCGGCGGCAACGACTCGTTCCAGGGGGCGATGTGGATGCCGTGGTCCGCCGGTGCGGAGCTCACCGACGGTGACGCCTGGACCCTCGACACCCCCGAGATGACGAAGGGGCTGGAGTACTACAAGAGCTTCTTCGACAAGGGGCTCGCCGACGCGAACGCCGACATCTCCGCCGGCGCGACCGAGGCCGAGTTCGTGGCCGGAACCACGCCGATGGTCGTCGAGGGGCCGTTCCTGCGCGGTCAGCTCGAGCTGCTCGGAGGTGCGGACTTCGCCTCGAAGTACGCGACGGCCGTCCTGCCCGCCGACACCGGGTCGGTGTCCTTCAGCGGCGGCGCGAACCTCGTCGTGTTCAACCAGAGCAAGAACGCCGAGTCGGCGTGGAAGCTCGTCCGCTGGCTGAGCGAGCCGGAGACTCAGGCGGCGTTCTACGAGACGACGGGTGACCTGCCCGCTCTCCAGGCCGCGTGGGATGCGCCCGCCCTTGCCGACGACGCGAGCCTGACGACCTTCGGTGAGCAGCTGCAGACCGCCAAGGCCCCGCCCGTGACGACCAGCTGGGTGCAGGTGGCCGCCAAGGGCGACCAGGCCCTCGAGCAGCTGCGTCGCGGCGGAGCGGATGTTCCCGCGGTGCTGCAGAAGCTGCAGGCCGACGCCGACGCGATCGGACTCGAGTGACCTCGATGTCCACCACCACCCTCCCCGCGGCCGGAGCCGACTCCGGCCGCGGGGCCTCCCGCCCCGACGGGCTGCACGCACGGCTGCGCAAGCGTCAGGCACTCATCGCCTGGGCGTTCTGCCTGCCCTTCGTCGCCGTGTTCGCCGTCTTCATGCTCTTCCCGATCGTCGGGTCGTTCGCGATGTCGTTCACCGACTTCACCGCTCGCGACATCACCTCTCCGTTCGCGGTGAACTTCGTCTGGCTCGACCAGTTCGCGACGCTCTTCGGGGACCCGCGCTTCATCACGTCCCTCGGGGTCACCGCGGTCTTCGTCGTGGTCGGCATCCCCGTGACGATGGTGCTGGCGCTCGCCCTCGCGCTCGCCCTCAACAGCGGCGGCGGCCGCATCGTCGCGTTCTTCCGGGTGGGTTTCTACGCGCCGGTCGTCACGAGCATCGTCGCGGTCGCGGTCGTCTGGCGCTACATCCTCCAGCCGGACGGCCTCCTCAACTCGGCCCTCGCGCTCGTCGGCATCGACGGCCCGAACTGGCTCAACGACCCCGCCTTCGCCCTGCCCTCGCTCATCATGATGGCGGTGTGGCGCAACGTCGGCACGCTCATGGTGATCTTCCTCGCGGGCCTGCAGGCCGTTCCGCAGGACGTCAACGAGGCGGCGACGATGGATGGCGCGTCATCGTGGCGGCGCCTGATCTCGGTCACCCTGCCGCTGCTGCGCCCCACGATCCTCCTCGGGGCGGTCCTCATCTCCGTCGGCTACCTGCAGTTCTTCGAGGAGGCGTTCGTCATGACCAAGGGCGGGCCGCTCGACTCGACCCTGTCCGTGGCGTACTACACCTTCCAGCAGTTCGGCTTCGGCGAGTACGGACTGGCCTCCGCCGCCAGCTACGTCCTGTTCCTGGCCATCGCTCTGCTGAGCCTGCTCCAGTTCCGACTGCGCCCGTTCGAAGGACTGACCCGATGACAACCATCCCCGCTCCCGTGGTGGACACCGTCACGCCGCCGCCCGCTCCGCGGCGCCGCCGCCGTCGGTTCGGTCCGCGTGCGATCACCTACACCGTCCTGGCCGTCGGACTCACCCTCTGGCTCATCCCGTTCCTGTGGATGGTGCTCGGATCGGTCAAGACGCAGGGGGAGATTCTGCGCCGCCCGCCGACGTGGTTCCCGGAGAACCCGACGGGCGAGAACTTCGCGCAGTGGTTCGGGCCTCTCGACTTCGGACACTTCTTCGCCAACAGCCTCATCGTCGCGGTGGTCACCGTCCTCGGCAACATCGTGTTCTGCTCGATGGTGGGCTACGCCCTGGCGAAGATGGACTTCCCCGGCAAGAAGGTGCTCTTCCTCCTCGTGATGGTGACGCTCATGGTGCCGGGGGTCGTCACCTTCGTGCCGCTGTTCGTGATGGTCTCCTCGCTCGGGCTCGTCAACACCTACCCCGCGCTCATCCTCCCCTTCATCACTGCCCCCATCGGCGTGTTCCTCATGCGGCAGTTCATCATGGGCATCCCCGACGCGCTGCTCGAGGCCGCCCGCCTCGACGGGGCGGGGGAGTGGCGCATCTTCTCGCGCATCGTGATGCCGCTGTGCGGGCCGCCGCTCGCGACCCTCGGCATCCTGACGTTCCTCGCCTCCTGGAACAACTTCCTCTGGCCGCTGGTGGCGGCCCAGACCGAGGAGATGTACACGCTTCCCGTCGCGCTCTCGCTCTACTCGACGGGACAGAACGCGACCAACTACGGACTGCTCCTGGCCGGATCCGTGCTCGTCATCGCGCCCATCATCGTGCTGTTCGTCTTCCTGCAGCGCTGGTTCATCCGGGGCGTCGCCACCACCGGTCTGAAGTGACCTACGCGCCGGCCTCCGCGTCGCCGCATCCGTCCCCCCACAAGCGAAAGCACCTCATGCGACCCGAATTCCACACCGCGCCCGATGGAACCCGTTTCCGCGACCTCAACGGCAATGGCGTCCTCGACCCCTACGAGGACCCGCGCCTGACCCCGGAGGAGCGCACCGACGATCTGCTCAGCCGGATGTCGCCGGCCGAGAAGATCGGCCTCATGTTCCAGACCGTCATCGAGATCGGTCCCGATGGCGAGCTCCTCGAGACACCGGGCGCCATCTCGAAGTCGCCGACGACCGACGTCGTGGTCGGCAAGAACATGACGCACTTCAACGTGCACGCCATCCGCACGGCTCGTGAGGGCGCTCGCTGGAACAACAACCTGCAGAGACTCGCCGAGAGCACGCCGCACGGCGTCCCGGTGACGATCAGCACCGATCCGCGGCACGCGTTCGTCGAGAACACCGGCGTCGCCTTCTCCGCGGGTCCCTTCTCGCAGTGGCCGGAGCCGCTGGGGCTCGCCGCGCTCGACGACCTCGAGGTCATCGAGCAGTTCGCCGACGTCGCCCGTCGCGAGTACTGCGCGGTCGGTATCCGGGCGGCGCTGCACCCGCAGATCGACCTCCCCACCGAAGCTCGCTGGGGTCGTCAGGCCCAGACGTTCGGCTTCGATGCCGAGCGGGTCTCGCAGATCACCGCCGCCTACCTGCGCGGCTTCCAGGGCGACGTGCTCGGCGCTGAGAGCGTCGCGTGCACGACGAAGCACTTCCCGGGCGGCGGACCGCAGCTCGACGGTGAAGACGCGCACTTCCCGTACGGACGCGAGCAGGTCTACCCGGGCGGCATGTTCGAATACCACCTCGAGCCCTTCCGCGAGGCGATCCGGCGCGGCACGGCCGGCATGATGCCGTACTACGGCATGCCGGTCGGACTCGAACGGAACGGCGTGCCGATCGCCGAGGTCGGGTTCGCCTACAACCGTCAGATCGTGACGGACCTCCTGCGCGACGAGCTCGGCTACGACGGCGTCGTCGTCACCGACTGGGAGCTCGTCAACGACAACCACGTCGGCGACCAGGTGCTGCCCGCTCGCGCGTGGGGCGTCGAGGAGCTCGACCCGACGGAGCGGATGCTGCGGCTGCTGGAGGCCGGTGTCGACCAGTTCGGCGGCGAGGAGTGCACGGAGCTGCTCGTCGGCCTCGTCGAATCCGGCACCGTGCCGCTCGAGCGCATCGACGTGTCGGCCCGGCGCATCCTGCTCGTGAAATTCCGGCTCGGCCTCTTCGACGACCCGTACGTCGACGAGGACGAGGCCGAGCGCATCGTCGGCAACGCCGATTTCCGCGCGCTCGGCACCCGCGCGCAGGCGGAGTCGCTGACCGTTCTGCAGAACCGCGACGAGGTGCTGCCGATCCGTTCGGCGCCGCGTCCGAAGATCTACGCCGAGAACGTCGGCGACGCCGCGATCGCCCCGTACGGCGACCGCGTCGAGCGGCCTGAGGACGCCGACGTCGCGATCGTCCGTGTCGGAGCGCCCTTCGAGCCTCGCGACGACCTGTTCCTCGAGAAGTGGTTCCACCAGGGTTCCCTCGACTTCGGCCCCGGGCTGGTGTCGCGACTGGGTCGTGTCGCGACGCACGCCCCTCTCGTGCTGGTCGTCGGCCTCGACCGGCCCGCGGTCCTCACCCCCTTCGTTCCCGTCGCTTCGGCGATCGTCGCCGACTACGGCAGCTCGGATGCCGCGGTGCTCGCCGCGCTCACCGGCGCGGTGCCGCCACGTGGCACGCTGCCCGTCGAGATCCCGCGATCCATGGACGCCGTGCGCCGTTCCCGGACCGACGTCCCGGGCGACACGGACGAGCCGATCTTCCCGCGGGGGACCGGACTGTCGATCGTGCCGGCGTGAGGTGCGTCGGTAGACTCCCCGGGGAATCGAGGTAGTCATGGTGGTCGGACGACCCACGGTCTACGACGTCGCGGAACGAGCCGGGGTGTCGATCGCGACGGTCTCGTTCGCGTTCCGGCGCCCCGACAAGGTGCGCACCGAGACCCGCGACATGGTGCTGCGGGTCGCACGCGAGCTGGGGTACGTCCCCAGCGGCTCGGCCCGGAACCTCGCGCGCGGCCGCACCGGGGTGCTCGGGCTGCATCTGTTCGATCTGCTGGTCGAATCGGCGCCGCCCGTCGAGACGGGGTTGACCTCGGGTGCGGCTCCCGAGCGGCCGACGCCGCCCGGGCTCACCGATCTCGCCGAGCTCGACCTCGACGTCGACCTGATCGCGTGGGACGCCGACGAGGACGTCCGCCGGAGCGCTCCCCGGACGTTCCCGCTCTACGTCGATGAGATCCAGCGCGGCTTCGTGCTCGAGTGCAAGCGGGCCGGCACCGCGGTGCTGCTCAGCACCGGGGGGCTGGGGGCGTCCGAGATCGCCGACACGGCGGGGCAGGTCGACGGCCTCGCGATCCTGCCGGGCCCGACGGTGACCGCGTCTCTCGGCTCGGTGTCGTCGACGCTCCCGGTCGCCGTGCTGAGCTCGCCGCTGGGTGACGCGCACCATGTCCTCGCCGACAACGCTGGTGGTGAGCGGATGCTCGTCGATCATTTCGTCGAGGTCCACGGCGTCTCCACGTTCGGGTGGGTCGACGCACCCGCCGGTTTCGACACCGACGAGCGCCGCGCCGCCTTCTTCGATGCTGTCGCCTCTCACCCCGGCGCGCGCGCCGAGGTCATCGACACCGTCGAGCTCGAGCGCGCACCGGTGTTCCCGGGGCTGAGCTCACGAGCACGCGAGAGCACGCTCCCCGAAGCGGTGCTGTGCGCGACCGATCAGATCGCGCTCGCCGCGCTCGACGTGCTGCACGCCCGGGGCATCGTCGTGCCCCGCGACGTGCGGCTCGCCGGCTTCGACGGCATCCAGGCGGCCGGGATGTCGTCGCCGCCGCTGACGACCGTGCGCCAGCCGATGGAGCTCATGGGGCGCATCGCCGCCCACCTGCTGCTGACCGATCCGGGAGACGGCTCGGCGCGGCGCAGCGTGCGCGTCGAGGTGGGGCTCCGGGTCGGCGGAAGCTGCGGGTGCCCGGTCAGTCCGTGATGCGGCAGTGCGTCCGCAGCTCACCGATCCCGTCGATCCCGACGGTGACGACGGAGCGGTCGCGCAGGAAGATCTGCGGGTCGCGCGAGTAGCCGGCGCCGCCCGGGCTGCCGGTCGAGATGAGCGTGCCGGGCAGGAGCGTGGCCGCCGTCGAGAGGTGCGCGACAAGCGTCGCGACCGAGCGGATCATCTGTCCCGTCGAGGCGTCCTGCACCGTCTGGCCGTCGACGACGGCCCAGATGTGAAGGTCTTGCGGGTCGGGGACCTCGTCGGCGGTCACCACGTAGGGTCCCGTCGGCGTGAACCCGTCGAAGGACTTGCAGCGCGACCACTGCGCCTCGGAGAACTGGATGTCGCGCGCGGTGATGTCGTTGACCACCGTGTAGCCCCAGACGTGGTCGAGAGCCGTGTCTGCAGGGACGTCCTTGGCCGCCGTGCCGATGATGACGCCGAGCTCGGCCTCGTAGTCGACCGACTCGCTGAGGCTCCGCGGCCACGACGTGATTGCGTCGTGCGCGGTGAGCGAGTTCGGCCACAGGGTGAACACGGTGGGCGCGGTGTCGGCCTTCAGGCCCAGCTCGCTCGAGTGCGCCGCGTAGTTCAGCCCGACGGCCAGCACGATCGGCGGGGCCAGAACGGCCGATGCGAACGCCGAGCCGGTGACGTCGTGCCACGCCACGCCCTCGCTCGTCGACGCGTCCGCGACGCGCGCAAGCCCGTCGTCGCCGAGCTCGATGAGCTGCTGCAGTCGTTCGGGTGCGCCGGCGAACAGGTCGCCGACGAACGTGGCCCGGTCGTCTTCGACGAGCACGAGGCGGGGATCGTCGGCCCCCGCGGTCATCACGTGGGCAAAGCGCATGCTCTCAGGCTACCCGGCTCACGACTCGGTCGCGGCGCGACGTCCTCGCCATAGGGCGGACGCCGCCCGCGCTCTAGGGTGGGGGCGTGTCGTTCCCGTCGCCTCTCTCGCAGCCGCAGCCCGGTCACCCCGGTCCCATCCCGGCCGCGCCGACCTCGCCGCCCGTCGTCCCCGTCCGGGCGCGTCCCGGCGGCTGGGCGGCGCTCTGGGTCGGCGCGGTCCTCGTGGTGCTGCTCCTCGGACTGGCGGCCTACCTCGTGTCGTTCCTCGGCTGGTTCGCCTCGATCGTGGGAGCCGTGCTCGCGCTGCTGCCGCTGCTGGGAGTGCTGTGGGTCGTCCGCATCGTCGATCGCTGGGAGCCCGAGCCGCCACGGCTGCTGTGGATCGCGCTGCTGTGGGGCGCCGTCGCGTCGGTGGTCATCGCGCTCGGCGTCGACCTTCTCGTGACCATCGCCACCGGTCCGGCGCGTGACCCGCTCCTCGAGGCGATGAAGAGCGTCGTGCAGGCGCCCATCGTGGAGGAGATCGCGAAGGGGCTCGGCATCCTCCTCATGCTCCGTCTCGGGCGCCGCTACTTCGACGGACCCGTCGACGGCGTCGTCTACGGGGCGATGGTCGGGGCGGGGTTCGCCTTCACCGAGAACATCCTCTACTTCGCCGACAGCCTGATCACCGGCGGTCTTGCTCAGGTGTCGGTCACGTTCGTGCTGCGCGGCATCCTCTCGCCCTTCGCCCACGTCATGTTCACGGCTGCGACCGGCTTCGCGGTCGGACTCGCCGTGCGGCGCGGAGCACGGGGCGCCGCCGTGTTCGGGCCCTGGGCGACCGGCCTCGCCGTCGCGATCCTGCTGCACGCGCTCTGGAACGGCTCGGCGGCTTTCGCCGACTTCTTCGCCCTCTACGTGACGCTCCAGGTGCCTCTGTTCATCGGCTTCGTGATCGGCGTGCTGCTGCTGCGCCGCGAGGAGGCGCGCCTCACCCGCGAACGGCTCGACGACTACGCCGCGGCGGGCTGGTTCACCCCCGTCGAGGTCGACCTGCTCGCCACCGGGGGAGGCCGAAGGCGCGCGCTGGCCTGGGCGCGGACACTTCCCGGCGACCGCACCGAGACGATGCGGGCATTCATCGCCGAGGCGACGCGTCTCGCTGCCGCACGCCAACGGGCGCTGACCGGCCGCGACGATCGGGCGCTCTCCGACGAGCGCGAGCATCTCGCCCGGGCCACGCGCCTGCGACAGGCCCTGCTGCGACCGTGACCCTCGACCGGGACGACACCGCCCGGGAAAGACTCAGCGCCCGGTGCTGCGGCGATGCCTGCATGTCTCCCGGGCGCTGAGTTGGCCTGCCCTCATGATCCTCCCGCCGCCGCGCCGCGTCAAGAGGTGCGCTCGGGTGGGCGCCGCGTTGCACCCGTCCTCGCCCTCGGGTTGGATGGACACCATGACTGACGACCGCACCAAGCCCGAGATCGACGCCCCCGAGGGGCCCGCGCCCGATGACCTCGTCGTTCGCGACCTGATCGTCGGCGACGGCGCCGAGGCCAAGCCCGGCGACACCGTCACCGTTCACTACGTCGGCGTCGAGTACACCTCCGGCGAGGAGTTCGACTCGTCGTGGAACCGCGGTGAGAGCATCCAGTTCCCGCTCCGCGGTCTCATCCAGGGGTGGCAGGACGGCATCCCGGGCATGAAGGTCGGCGGACGCCGCGAGCTCGTGATCCCGCCGCACCTGGCCTACGGCCCCGCCGGCGGTCACTTCCTCGGCGGCAAGACCCTGATCTTCATCATCGACCTGCTCGCGGTCGGCTGACCCGACGGACACCGCTCGACGGGCGGATGCTGCACAGCGCGGCATCCGCCCGTCGCCATTCGGCAACCGGAAATTTACATTCGCGGGAATAGGCTGTGCGCGGGCCGCGTTGCCGACCCCTTGTACGCCGGAGCCCTCCCGGACACCTACGACGAAGGACGATCATGACCACGACCACCGACATCCCCGGTTACAAGGCTGGCACCTGGGTGCTCGACGCCTCCCACAGCGAGGTGGGCTTCAGCGTCCGCCACATGATGATCTCGAAGGTGCGCGGCACCTTCGCCGTCGCCGAGGCGACCATCGTCGCCCCCGAGAACCCGCTCGAGCTGACGCTCGACGCCAAGGTCGACGTCGCCTCGATCAACACCAAGGACGAGGGGCGCGACAACCACCTCCGCAGTGCCGACTTCTTCGACGTCGAGAACTACCCCAACATCACGTTCGTCTCGACCGGCGTGCGTCAGCAGGGCGGCGACTTCCTCGTCGACGGCGACCTCACCATCAAGGATGTCACCAAGCCGGTGACCTTCGAGGTCGAGTTCGGCGGCTTCGGCACCGACCCGTGGGGCAACTACAAGGCCGGCGCGACGGCCAAGACCGTCATCAACCGCGAGGACTTCGGCCTCACCTGGAACGCCGCGCTCGAGACCGGCGGCGTGCTCGTCGGCAAGGACGTCACCATCGAGCTCGACCTGCAGGGCTCCATCCAGGCCTGATCGCCCGGTTCTCTCCGAGGGGCGGATGCTGCGGCATCCGCCCCTCGTCGTGTCTCCGGGGGCGCGTCGGCCGGCTCACGGGGTCGGGTGGGCCGCGTCGTAGGCGCGGAACGCGGGGGCGAGGCGCACGAGGAGCGCCACCAGACCGACGATGATGAAGCCGCCCAACAGTGGCGGGAACCACAGCGCCGTGACGGTCGCGAGCGTCCCGGCGTACAGCGCGCCCAGCCTCGGACCGCCGGCGACCACCACGATGAACAGGCCCTGCAGTCGGCCTCGGATCGCATCGGGGACGGCGGCCTGCACCATCGTGTTGCGGTAGATCGAGCTGACGTTGTCGGCCGCGCCGGAACCGGCCAGCGCGAGGCCGGCGAGGGCGATCAGGGCGACGTTCGCGGACTCCTCGCCTACGGTCCCCGGGGCGAGTACACCGAACGACCCCGCGAGCAGGACGGCGCCGAACAGGGCGATCGTGACGCCGTAGGCGATGATCGCCCTCTCGATGCCACGGCCGTGCAAGGGATAGCGCGCGATCGGTCCCGAGAACAGGCTCGAGAAGAACGCGCCGACGGCGATGGCGGCTGTCAGCAGCCCCGTCGTGATCGCGCCGCCGCCGAGCAGCACTGCGCCGATGGCGGGGAAGAGTGCGGTGGGCTGACCGAACGTCATCGCGATGATGTCGAGGATGAACTGCAGCCGGATGTTCTTCGCGCGCTTGATGAAGCGCCAGCCGTCGGCGAGCGATCGCAGGCCCGGGCGGACGACGGCGCCCTCCGGGCGGATGCTGGGCAACGACCAGAGGCCGAGGAAGAGGGCGCTCATGAGCACGAGGTCGATCGTGTAGGTCCAGCCGTAGCCGGTGAAGGCCACGAGCAGCCCGGCCGCGGCCGGCCCGACCGAGACCATGATGCCCATGGTGATGCCGCCGAGCGCCGAGGCTGCGGGCAGCAGCTCGCGGGGGATCAGCCGCGGCACGATCGCCTGCCGTGCCGCCATGACGACCGAATTGGCAGCAGAGTTCACGACCGCGATGGCGTAGAGCCACGCGACCGTCTCGCCGCCGCTCCAGGTCAGCACCATCAGGACGGCCGTCGAGACGAAGGTCACGGATGCCGCGATGATGGCGACCCGGCGCCGGTCGAACGCGTCGGCGAGCATGCCCCCGTAGAGGCCGGCGATGATCATTGGCACGAGCCCGGCGACCGCGATCATCGCGACGGCGAACGTCGACGCCGTCAGGTCGTACATGTGGAGCATGATCGCGACGATGGTCAGCTGCCCGCCGAGGCCGGCGAGGGTCGAGCCGACCCACATGCGCGCGAAGGCGGGGGAGGTGGTCAACGGCCGCAGATCGATGAGGTGATCCCGACGCAGGCGCATCATGCGAGCCTAGATGACTGGTACAGTAGAGCGGTTGCCGTTCGATCGGCCGCGGATAAAGAGAGCTCGCACATCGGGTGACGGGCGCCGCGCAATGAGAAGGAAGGGGATCCCATCTATGGCACTCGAAGCAGACGTCAAGAAGGCGATCATCGAAGAGTACGCGACGCACCCCGGTGACACCGGATCCCCCGAGGTGCAGGTCGCGCTCATGTCGCAGCGCATCAAGGACCTCACCGAGCACCTCAAGACCCACAAGCACGACCACCACTCGCGCCGTGGGCTCTTCCTGCTCGTCGGTCAGCGCCGTCGACTGCTCGGCTACCTCCAGGAGCTCGACATCCAGCGTTACCGTACGCTGATCGAGCGCCTCGGTCTCCGCCGCTAAGGAGAGCGACTCCGCGCACAATCGCGCAAAACATTCTTGCGAAGGCCGTCCCAGGTGTGGGGCGGCCTTCGGCTTTTCCCGAGCCCGCGCCGCGAGAACGTACCTTCACCGCGAGAACGTACGCCGTCTGGTGCGTTGTCGCGGAGACGGTGCGTGTTCGGCGGCGGGTGTTCGGTGGTGTGTGCTCAGCGGCGGGCCGCGGCGAGCAGATCGGCGTGCCAGCGCTCGGCGACGTCGGGGTGGGCCCGCAGGCGCGACTTCAGTGCGTTCTCGCCGTGCACCCCGTGGATGGGGTTGCTCGGGTCCTTCGTGACGCCTCTCGCCTCGGCGGCGAGTTCGGCGGGCAGGTCGATGAGCGGGAACCGGGCGTCGAGCGCGGGGTTGAAGAAGAACGGGACCGAGATGCGGTCGTCCGGGTACCGCGGCGACACGACGCGGTGGTTCGTCGCGATGAGATAGCCGTCGGTCGCGTACTCGAGCAGCTCGCCGATGTTGACGACGAAGGCCCCGGGCACCGGCGGAGCGTCGACCCATTCGCCATCCCGCTCGACCTGCAGGCCGCCCTTGCCGGGCTCGACCCATAGGAGGGTCAGGGCGCCCGAGTCCTTGTGCGCGCCGACCCCCTGCTGCGGGGTGGGGTCGTCCTTGCCGGGGTAGCGGACGATCTTCAGCAGGGTCTGGGGCTCGCCGAAGTGGTCGTCGAAATACGTCGCGGGGGCGCCGAGGGCCTCGGCCCAGGCGCGGAGCAGACGCCGCGCGACCTCGGAGAGGTGCGCGACCCACGCGTCGGCGACCTCGCGCAGCTCGGGCTGCGCGGCCGGCCACAGGTTGGGGCCGATGAGCCGGGCGTAGTCGGGCGCGTCGGGGTCGTCGACCGCGGACCGTTCGGGACCGATGTCGATCTGCTCGCGCCAGTCGACCCGGCCCTGCGTGAGCTCGCCGCCGACGCGCGTGTAGCCGCGGAAGTGCGGGCTGTTGACGTTCTCGATCGCGAGCTTGTCGGCCTCGGGCAGGTCGAAGAACTCGCGCGCGACGCGGTGGAGCCGGTCCTCGAGACCGGCGGGGATGCCGGTGCCGGTGAGGTAGAAGAAGCCGACGTCGTGCGTCGCGGCGCGCAGCTCGTCGCGGAAGCGGGCGACATCGGCGGCGTCGCCGTCGAGCTGGGAGAAGTCGAGAACGGGAAGGGAGAGCTCGCTCATGCAGTGAGGCTACGAGCCCTCTGCGGCATCCGCTCGTTTGTTGCGCGGGATGACCTCGCCGGCCTCGCGCGGACGACGCGACCCCGTCGGGTCGCTGCGCCGGCCCTCGCGGCCCGCGAGCTGCGGGTCGCGGAAGAGCCACGCCGGGCGGGGCTCGACGAGCGGCCGGAACACTCGTCGAACCGGCGCCGTGGCCAGACCCAGAGCGATGAGGATCGACGCGACCACGACGAGCGGCAGCCACACCCACGTGGGCTCGGCGTCTCGCAGCACGCCCGACTCCCGGAACGGGTACAGCACGAACGAGTGCAGCAGGTAGATGTACATCGTGTACTGCCCGAGCCGGGTCCAGCGGTGCGAACCGCGGGGGACGAGGGCCAGGAAGGATGCCGTGAGGGCGAGCGCCACGAGCAGCAGGGCGACCCGCACGGCTCCCGCCCACCATTCGGAGCTGCCCGCATCCGAGTAGCTCGCGTCGTAGAACATCCACTTTCCGAGGTTGATGTCGCGCCATGTTCCGATGAATGCCCAGGCCGCCCATCCCGCGAGCCCGAGCGTCCCGACGGCCGCGGTCACGGTCGTCGGGGTGCGCCGCAGCAGGTCGAACCGGTCGACGACGTCGCGGTCGCGCAGCCACCAGCCGAGCACGAAGAAGGGCAGGAAGCCGAGCGTTCGCGACAGCGAGAGCGTCGAATCGATGTTCGGGAGGTACCCCGAGATCACCGAGATCGCGAAGGCCCACGGGAGCGGCCACCGCAGGAGCGCGAGGTAGGGCAGGACCAGGCGGAAGATCCCGAGCGCCAGCAGGAACCACAGCGTCCACGAGGGCTGGGTCGGGTTGGGGTTCGCGTGGCCCTCGACGAGGAACTTCGTGAGCGTCCAGAGTCCCTCGAAGATCACGTACGGCACGAGGATGTCGGTGATGACGCGGGCCATCTGCCGCCGCGATTGCGGGTCGGACTTGGAGAAGTAGCCCGAGATGATCGCGAACGCGGGCATGTGGAACGCGTAGATCACGAGGTACATCGCCATCGCGATGTCGGAGTCGTACGTCAGGCGCTGGATCGCGTGACCCAGCACCACCAGCACGATGCAGGCGAAGCGGGCGTTGTCCCAGAAGGGCACGCGCCGCTTCGGGCGCGTTCCGGTCGTGCCGGTGGCGGGATGCGTCATCGTGGATGAAACACTATCCCGGGGGAATAGTCCGAGCGCGACCGCGTTGCATGGTTTATATTCATTTGCATGAAACGGATGCCGCGGCATCCGGGAAGGCGGACCGACGTGAACACGCACACGAGCGATAACACCGGCTGGTCGGGGATGCAGTTCGGCATCTTCTCCGTGAGCGACATCACGGCAGACCCGACGAGCGGCCACACCCCGAGCGAAGCGGAGAAGATCCGCGCCGCCGTGACCATCGCCAAGCATGCCGAGGATGTCGGGCTCGACGTCTACGCGATCGGCGAGCACCACAACCCGCCGTTCTGGTCGTCGTCGCCCACCACGACGCTCGCCTACATCGCGGCGCAGACCGAACGCCTCATCCTCTCCACGGCCACGACGCTCATCACGACGAACGACCCGGTGAAGATCGCCGAGGACTACGCGATGCTTCAGCACCTGTCGGGCGGCCGCGTCGACCTCATCATGGGGCGCGGCAACACCGGCCCGGTCTACCCGTGGTTCGGCAAGGACATCCGTCAGGGCCTGCCGCTCGCGATCGAGAACTACGCCCTGCTACACAAGCTGTGGCGTGAGGACGTCGTCGACTGGGAGGGCAAGTTCCGCACTCCGCTGCAGGGCTTCACCTCGACGCCCCGTCCGCTCGACGGCGTCGCTCCGTTCGTCTGGCACGGCTCGATCCGCACCCCCGAGATCGCCGAGCAGGCCGCCTACTACGGCGACGGCTTCTTCGCGAACAACATCTTCTGGCCCAAGGAGCACTACCAGCGCCTCATCGACCTGTACCGTCAGCGCTTCGCGCACTACGGCCACGGCACGCCCGAGCAGGCGATCGTCGGTCTCGGCGGCCAGGTGTTCATGAGCGCCAACTCGCAGGATGCCGTCCGGCAGTTCCGCCCGTACTTCGACAACGCCCCCGTCTACGGTCACGGCCCCTCGCTCGAGGACTTCAGCGAGATGACGCCCCTCACCGTCGGGTCGCCGCAGCAGGTCATCGACCGGTACGCGGCGATGCGCGAGACGTTCGGCGACTACCAGCGTCAGCTGTTCCTCATCGACCACGCGGGCCTGCCGCTGAAGACCGTGCTCGAGCAGCTCGACATTCTGGGCGGCGAGGTCGTCCCGGTCCTTCGGAAGGAGCTCGCGCAGGGTCGTGGCGCGGCAGTGCCCGACGCCCCGACGCACGACGCGCGCGTCCGTGAGGTGTACGGCGACGGCCCGGCGCGCGAAGCGCGGCCCCGCGCCAATCGCGGAGACAACCTCAGCGGCCCCTCGCCCTACCAGGACGCTCCCGCGCCCGCAGGTTCGGCCTTCGGTGTGGCGGCGGCACGATGAGCGCGCGGCGTATCGCGGTCGTCTCGGCCGGCCTGTCGAACCCGTCGTCGACCCGCATGCTCGCCGACCGGCTCGCGACGGCGACGATCGCCGAGCTCACGGCATCCGACATCACCGCGACAGCGGACGTCATCGAGCTGCGCGATCTCGCGCACGACATCACGAACAACCTGCTGACGGGTTTCGCCCCGCCCGCCCTCGAGTCGGCGATCAACTCGGTCGTCTCGGCCGACGCGCTCATCGCTGTGACGCCGATCTTCTCGACGAGCTACTCCGGGCTGTTCAAGTCGTTCATCGACGTGCTCGACCCCGACTCGCTCACCGGGAAGCCCGTGCTCATCGGGGCGAACGCGGGCACGGCTCGTCACTCGCTCGCGATCGACTATGCCATCCGGCCGCTGTTCGCGTACCTGCACGCGGCCCCGGTCTCGACCGGCGTCTTCGCGGCGTCGAGCGACTGGGGGAGCAAGGCCGACGAGGTCGCTCCGCTGAGCGCGCGGGTCGAGCGCGGCGCACGGGAGCTCGCTGCGGCCGTCGTGGCACGCACGCCCGTCACGGACGCGGATCCGTTCGACCCCGCCTCGTACCTGGGCGAGGGCAAGTCGTTCGGTCACCTGCTCGGCGGTCTCGCCGGGGAGTGACCCGCTCGCGGCGCCGCGTGAGGGCGGCCGTGATCACATCGGTCGCGGCGCCCAGCGCGAGCGCCGCGACCACCGACAGGAGCACCGCAAGCAGCGGGGCATCGGGCAGGAGCGCGCCGATCGCCGCGCCGATGACGCTCTGATAGGTGGCCCAGGCCGTCGCCGCGACTCCGGCGATGGCGAGGAAGCGCACGGCCGATACTCGCGTGGCGCCCGCGGTGAGATTGACCGCGAGGCGCGCGAAGGGGATGAAGCGGGCGGTGAAGACGACCGTCGCGGTTCCCCGCTGCAGCCGAGCCCCCGCCCACGCGAACGCGCGCTGCACGCGCCGGTGCCGCATCCACCGCCACCGGCGGAGGCCGATCCGACGCCCCACGGCGTAGCAGAGCGCATCCCCGCAGAACGCAGCGGATGCGGCGACACCGACGACGGCCGCCAGCGGGGGATCGCCGGTCGACGCGGCGAGCGCTCCCGCCGCCGTCACCGCGATCTCGCCGGGGACGACGACCAGGACGGAGTCGAGGAGGACGAGCGCGAAGACGGCGACGAGGAGCCAGGGGCCGCCGGACATCGCGGTCAGCAGGTCGTCGAGCACGCGGCATCCCTATCAGCCGTGGATGAACGGAGCGGGAACGGCGACGGTCAGGCGTCCGCGAGGTGACCGAGCGCGGAGGATCGTGTGAACAGTGCGCGATTCCGGCTGGTTCAGCAGACAGTGGCGCGCCGTCGGCGACACCCTGGTCTTGTGAGAGTCGCGGTGGTCACCGAGTCCTTCCTTCCCCACATGAACGGCGTGACCGGTTCGGTCCTGCGGGTGCTCGAGCATCTCGAGCATCGCGGGCACGAGGCCTTCGTCGTCGCGCCGGGCGCGGGGCGACGGCATCCGCTCGCCGTTCCGGGTCGAGCGGTGCGGTCGATCCCGATGCCCCGGTATCCCGCCGTGCGCGTGGCGGCCCCGCCCGTGGTCTCGGTCGCGCGGGCGCTGCGAGAGTTCCGCCCAGACGTCGTGCACCTCGCATCACCGTTCCTTCTCGGCTGGCAGGGGCTTCTCGCCGCCGAGGGCCTCGGGCTGCCGAGCGTCGCCGTCTATCAGACCGATGTCATCGCCTACACCGAGCGCTACGGTGTGCCGCACGCCACGGCGCTCACGGCTGCTCACGTGCGGCGGCTGCATCGCCGCGCGACGCTGACGCTCGCCCCCGCCGACGCGGCACGGCTGCAGCTGCAGGACCTCGGTGTCGATCGCGTCGCGATCTGGGGCCGCGGGGTCGACGGCATCCGCTTCGCGCCCCACCGCCGCGACGAGGCGTGGCGCGCGCGGGTCGTTCCGGAAACGGCCGACGGCGACGTCATGGTCGGATATGTCGGGCGGCTCGCCCCCGAGAAGCAGATCGAGGATCTGGCGGCGCTCAGCTCGCTGCCCGGCGTGCGACTGGTCATCGTGGGCGACGGGCCCTCGCGGACGAGTCTGGAGAGCCTCTTGCCGGATGCCGTCTTCCTCGGCCATCTGCACGGGGACGAGCTCGCCACCGTGATGGCCAGCTTCGACGTTTTCGTGCACCCGGGCGAGAGCGAGACGTTCGGCCAGACCATCCAGGAGGCGCAGGCGAGCGGTGTACCGGTGGTCGCGACGGGTCGCGGCGGCCCGCTCGACCTGGTGCGCAGCAGTGTCGACGGGTGGCTCTACCGGCCCGGCGATGCCGACGACCTCCGCAGCCGGGTCGCCGACCTGGCGGGGGACGCGGCGAAGCGGCGCGCGTTCGGCGCGGCGGCCCGGGAGGCCGTCGCCGGGCGCACCTGGGAGAGCCTCGGCGATGCCCTGCTCGGCCACTACGAGCGTGCGGGCGAGCTGCATGCGATCGACCGTGCCCGGCGGGCTCGCGTGTGGCCGCGCGCCGAGCTGCCCGTCGCGGGCGACGGACCCCCGCTGTGGCGGCGCTACGTCGCGCTGGGCGACTCGATCACCGAGGGGCTCTGCGACACGTCGCGCATGCCGGCGGGGATGCACCGGGGATGGGCCGATCGTCTCGCTCAGCTGCTCGCCTCGGCGGCGCCGCGAGCCGGTGGGGGAACCGCAGCCTTCCAGTACGCGAACCTCGCGGTGCGCAGCAAACGGGTACGGCACCTCGTCGACGAGCAGGTTCCGGCGTGCCTGGCGCTGCGGCCCGAACTCGTCTCGGTGCTCATCGGTGCCAACGACCTCGTGCAGGCCCGGGTGGACGTCGCGAGCGTCGCCGACGAGGTCGAGATCGCGGTCCGGCGGTTGCGGGAATCCGGGGCGGACGTGCTGCTCGCCACGGTGTTCCTTCCGGGGCGGGCCGCGGCGAGCATCTTCGCGTGGCGCTTCGCCGCCTACAACGCCCGGCTGCGAACGATCGCGTCGAGGACGGGCGCCATCCTGGTCGACCTCGAGGCTGTGCCGGAACTCGCCCGCCTCGAGCTGTGGGCCGACGACAAGGTGCATCTGCGCTCGCGCGGGCATCGGCTCGTGGCCTATCGCGCGGCGGAAGCGCTCGGGGTGCCGCACGCCGAGGCGCTCGCCGAGCTCGACGAGGCCTTCCATCTCGACGACGATCCCGTCGTGCCGGGAACGTGGCTGCGTCGCGATGCACTCCCGTGGATGTGGCGGCGCCTGCGCGGCCGCACGGCCGGCGACGGCGTCGCCCCCAAGCTCCCCGCCTACGTGCGCATCGGCCCCACGGGCCCGCGCCGCTCGTCCCTCCCGCAGCAGTAGCCCGCCCCGCCCCGCCCGCCGAGAGCGACGCGCGGTCAGGGGCGCCAGCGGTACTCGGCCTCGGGCCGGCCGGGGGCCCCGTAGCGCTGGGCCCGTTCGGCACGGCCGGCGTCGGCGAGGTGCTCGAGGTATCGTCGCGCCGCGACGCGCGACATCCCGAGCGCCTCCGCGGCCTCGCGGGCGGACAGGGCTCCGGCCTCGCGGAGCCGGTTCGACACGCGCTCGAGCGTCTCGGGAGAGAGCCCCTTGGGGACGGGCGCCGTGACCGGGCGCAGCGCCCCCAGCATCGCGTCGATCTCAGCCTGGGTCGCCGCGCCCGTGGTCTCGCTCGCGCGCTCGCGGTAGCGCGCGTACTGCGACATCCGTTCCTGGAAGTCGGCGAAGGTGAAGGGCTTCACGAGATATTGCACCGCGCCGAGGCCGACGACCTGTCGCACCACGTCGGCATCCCGCACCGAGGTGATCGCGATGACGTCGACATCCCGGGCTCGCGCGCGCACATGGCGCAGGACGTCGAGTCCCGATCCGTCGGGCATCGTCATGTCCAGCAGCACGAGGTCGATCTCGTCCGTGGCCGGGCTGTCGAGGAGGGCTCGCAGGGCGGCACGTGCGCCGCTGCACTCGGCGACGACCCGGAATCCGTCCAGCCGCTCGATGTAGTGGCGGTGGAGGTCGAGGGTGAGGGCTTCGTCGTCGACCAGCAGCACGCCGATCATGTTTCCCTCCTCGGCAGGATGACGCGGAACGTCGTCGGGTCGTGATCGAGGGTGAGGCTACCGCCGGCGTCGTCGACGATCGCTGCGACGAGGGCGAGACCCACACCACGTCCTTCGGCGCCGGCGGGTTTCGTGGAGAAGCCGTGCTCGAAGATCCGGCGCCGGAGCTCGGGAGGAACGCCGCTTCCCGAGTCGGAGACGGCGATCTCGAGCTCGTCCTCCTCGGTGCGCGTCATCGTGATCTCCACCCAGCGCGGTTCGGGCCCGCCGGCGGCGGCGTCGAGCGCATTGTCGATGAGATTACCGACGACCGAGACGGCGTCGACCGGCGAGAGCACCGAGCGCGGCGCGTCGGGCTCGATGCGGGAGCGCCACCGGATGCCGCGTTCCTTGGCCTGCGAGGCCTTGCCGAGCAGCAGTGCCCCGACGGTCGGGTCGCCCTCGCGGCGGGCGGCGACCTCGTCGACCAGCACCTGGCTCTGCCGCGAGGTCTCGGCGAGGATCTCGATCGCCTCGGGGGTGCGACCCAGCTCGAGCAGGGCGATGGCGGTGTGCATACGGTTGCCGTGCTCGTGAGTCTGCGCCCGCAGGGCTTCGCCGAGGGTACGGAGCGACTCGAACGACGAGACGGCGTCGCGGACGGCGCCGGCGGGCAGGTCTCCGGTGACCTGCCGCGTCGCCCGACGCGCGACGACGGCTCCGACGAGACCAGCCGCCAGGAGCGCGGCCGCGATGCCGACGACGACGAGGATGCGGGGCCCCAGAGTCGCCGCGATGCTGCCGATGGTCACGCCGACAGAGACCCACCCGACGACGGCGCCGCCGCTCTCCACGGGCACGATGGTGCGGATCGAGGGGCCGAGGGTGCCCGTGAACTCCTCCGTCAACGCGCGTGACGTGGTGGGGATCGAACCCAGGTAGCGCTCGCCGATCCGCTCGGCGTCGCGGTGCGTGATCCGGACGCCGCTCGGGTCCATGATCGTGACGAAGTCGACGCGGGCATCGACGATCACCTGTTCGACCTGGGGCTGCAGCTCCGCGGATGCGAGGTCGCGGTCGCCGGCGGCGAGGAGGTCGGCGACCTGCGCCGAGTCGGCGACGGTCTGCGCGACGGCCTGGGTGACGCGCTCGGCCTCGGACCGCGCGGACCGCTGGCCGTCGGCGATGAGGATGCCGGCGATCGCCAGGGTGAGGAGCGCCACGGCCACCGCGACCGCGACGAACACGAGCGAAGCGGCGCTGCGGGTGCGCGTTGTCATGCCGCTCTCGCTCTCGTCGTCGTCGTCGGGTGCTGCCACGTCGCAGGCCGTGACCAATACGACCATAAATCGGCGTCCGCGCGGAACAGCCGGACGCTGAGAGCGCACCGACAGAGACGTCGGCATCGGACAACGACTGTTCAGCTGGAGGAGACCATGGCTCTCACATCATCTTTCCGCCTGCCGGGGTACAACGCCCGGAAAGGCAAGCAGGCCTGGGACAAGCACACGTGGCTCTACGTCTCGGTCATCCTGGCGGTCGTGCTGGGCGCGGTCGTCGGCCTCGTATGGCCTTCCTTCGCCGTCGGTCTCGAGCCGCTCGGCAAGGGCTTCGTCAACCTCATCAAGATGATGATCGCGCCGATCATCTTCTGCACGATCGTCGTGGGGGTCGGCTCGATCGCGAAGGCCGCGACGGTCGGGCGCATCGGCGGTCTCGCGCTGCTCTACTTCATGGTGATGTCGACCTTCGCCTTGGCGATCGGACTCATCGTGGGCAACATCATCCACCCGGGTGAGGGGCTCAACATGCAGAGCGCGGTCTACGACGCCGGGGCGGCGGCCGAGGCGAAGTCGACGACCGACTTCCTGCTCGGCATCATCCCGACCACGTTCTTCTCGGCGTTCACCGGTGAGAGCGTGCTCCAGGTGCTGTTCATCGCGCTGTTGGTCGGCTTCGCGTTGCAGGGACTCGGCGAGAAGGGCGCCCCGATCATGAGCGCCGTGAAGAACCTGCAGACGCTGGTCTTCCGCATCCTCGGCATGATCCTGTGGCTTGCTCCGATCGGCGCCTTCGGTGCGATCGCCGCGGTGGTCGGCAAGACCGGTGTCGCCGCCATCGTGAGCCTCGGTGTGCTGATGATCGCGTTCTACATCACGTGCATCGTCTTCATCGTCGCGGTGCTCGGCACGCTGCTCTACGCCGTGGCGCGGATCAACATCTTCAGCCTGATGAAGTACCTCGCCCGCGAGTACCTGCTGATCGTCGGGACCTCGTCGAGCGAGTCCGCGCTGCCCCGCCTGATCGCCAAGATGGAACACGTCGGCGTCTCGAAGCCGGTCGTGGGTATCACGGTCCCCACGGGATACTCGTTCAACCTCGATGGGACGGCCATCTACCTCACGATGGCGTCGCTGTTCATCGCCGCCGGGATGGGCGCTCCGATGTCGATCCCCGAGCAGATCGGACTGCTGGTCTTCATGATCATCGCCTCGAAGGGCGCGGCCGGAGTCACCGGCGCCGGCCTCGCGACCCTCGCCGGCGGTCTGCAGGCGTACCGGCCCGACCTCGTCAACGGCGTCGGCGTGATCGTCGGCATCGACCGGTTCATGTCGGAGGGTCGCGCGCTGACCAACTTCACCGGGAACGCGGTCGCGACGATCCTCATCGGAACCTGGACCCGCGAGTTCGACCGCGATCAGGCCCGCGCCGTGCTCAGCGGCGAGCGCCCCTTCGACGAGGCGATGCTCACCGGTCACGGTCACGACGGGATGTCGAACGACACCGGCGCCGTCAACACGCAGGGACTCGGTGACGCCGCCCTCGAGGAGGCCGCGGCGAAGGAGGAGCGCGCTCGCCTCCGCCGCGAGGCCGCGACGCGCTGACAGTTCCCGATCTCCGGTGGCCGCGGATCCGAGAAATCGGATGCCGTGGACACCGGCATTCTCGACGGCAGGCGAAACCGGCTCGTCGGCGCGCAGGGCGGCGGGCCCCGCGAGGAGAAGGTGGAACGCGACCGCTCAGAATGGCGGGGCCCCGGGGCCGGGTGGAGCCGTGGTCGTGAAGGCGACGAGCGGCGGTGGTGCGTCTTCGCGGTAGACCCGTCCGGTGGGTGATGTCCACACGAGCCGCCCGCCCGCGAGTTGTCGGACGTGCCATCGGGTGTGGTGTTTGACGTCGTGGTGTCTCTTGCAGAGGTTCGCCAAGTTGCACACATGAGTTGGCCCGCCGTCGGATGCGGCGATCGTATGGTCCAACTCGCACCGGATGGCTGGTTGTCGGCATCCGGGGAACCGGCAGTGCCGGTCCCTCGCCCGCAGCAGCCGTACCATCGCAGCGGTGGGCCGGTATGCATCGCATTCCAGCACGGTCCCGGTGACCGGGTGGGTCAGCAACCGATCCCACGAAGTGGCGTTGCCGGCCAGTTCCCGTGCTGTGGCGGCATCGATGGGGGAGCGGCCGGCCAGATCAGCCGGGCCCTCGTCCTGTCCCATGAGCGTCAGTGCGGACACGGCGACTTGCACGTGTGCCCGGATCGCCCCGAGCGTTCCGTCGCCGTCACCGGTGCCAGTCGGGTCGAGCGCCGGCGATCCAGTCAGGAGGAGGTCGCTGAACACGTCGGCGCGGACCTGATCGATCGTGCGGGCATCGTCGACGAACGACGACCCGTCGCGAATCGTCGTGTCGGCGCCGGGTGAGCCGCCGTTCGCGTCGGCTCGAACGCCAGGCGCCTCGGCTCGAGCGTCAGGGGCGTCGGCTCGAGCGTCAGCGCCGCCACCCGCCCCGTCAGCCTGGGCCCGCGCGTTGATGATCTCCCGCGCCTGCCGCGTGAGCCGGTCCACGATCCCGTCGGCGATCACGGTCGGCAAGGTCGCGATCAGGTCCGACATCCCATCCGCCCCGACCTGCACTCGCACGCACCGCCCCGCCGCGGCCTCCTCGTGCCGCTCGGTGAACGACCGCGGGTGCATCTGCTCCGCCAGCATCCGCAATGTCTCCAGCACCCGGTTGGGCCTCTCGCCCTCGCACCGCTCGATCGCGACCCGCTCGAACTCCGCCCGGCCCTCTGCGGGCACGAGGCATCCCGTCTCCTGAATCACCCGGACATGCCCGCGGACGATGCGCCCGGCTTCCCAGGCCGCCATCGTCACCGGGTAGTTCTCAACCAGATCGCGCGCCTCGTCGATCCGCCGTTGCAAAGTGCGGTCGGTCGTGACGAACACTCCGGCAAGTTCCGCGGCGATGCCCCGCAACGCCATCTCGCGCGCCTTGACCTTCTCCGACGCCCCAGCGGCCTGCTTCTCGGCCAGCAGCCCAGCCGCCGCGAGCACCCGAACCTCACGAATCTGCACGGCTCGCGCGGCATCCGAAACGCCCTCGGCATCCGCGACCAGCTGAGCGAGGACGTCGACGTCGCCGTCGCTGCCCATCCCGCAGCCTGCCCGGCTACCGATCCCGTCGTTCGAATGCATGTTCGAATACTGTCACGAACCTCCGACATCGCCCCGCCACTCTGCACACACCCCGAAGCGCCCGAGAAATACAGGCGGGGCCCGGACGCGTCAGCATCCGAGCCCCGTTCGCGGGCGGCCGTTCGGCGTCACCCGCTCTTGCGGCGGAACTCCCGCTTCGTCATGGCACCGTGCGACGCGTGCACCGACGAATCGCCGTCGAGGTGTGCCTCTCCGGTGCGGTGCTGGGCGTTCTTCTTTTCGAGCGCCTCGCGGAACTTGCGCTTCACATCGTCGGATGCCGCGCCCGCGGGCTTGTCTGCTTCGCTCATGAGGCCACGATACGCAGGCGAGGGTCTCGCTGGTAGGCTGGGGCAGGTTGCCGTCCGGCACCCGCTCAATTCAACACTGAGCTCATGGAGCGGATCCGGCAGGAAGCTGGTCCCCTGTGGTGGGTTCCCATCCCGATCGAATGCCGATCGCGGAGATGGTGATCTTCGACTGGTGACCAGCGCAGGCGGTTCTCGCGGTTTCGTCCGCGCGCCCATATCTGCCCCGCTCCTTCGCACGATCTCGTGCGCGAAACGCGCGTGCGAGTCTAAACAAAGAAGGAGGGACCTCTTGGAAGGTCCAGAAATCACCGCAGCCGAAGCCGTCCTCGACAACGGCCGCTTCGGCACCCGCACCGTCCGGTTCGAGACCGGACGCCTGGCACAGCAGGCGCAGGGCGCCGTTGCCGCCTACCTCGATGAGGAGACGATGCTCCTCTCGGCCACCAGCGCCGGCAAGCACCCGCGCGAAGGCTTCGACTTCTTCCCGCTCACCGTCGACGTCGAAGAGCGCTCGTACGCCGCCGGCAAGATTCCCGGCTCGTTCTTCCGCCGCGAGGGACGCCCCTCGACCGAGGCGATCCTCGTCTGCCGTCTGATCGACCGCCCGCTGCGCCCGTCGTTCGTCGACGGCCTGCGCAACGAGGTCCAGATCGTCATCACGGTCCTCTCGATCGCACCCGGCGAGTACTACGACGCCCTCGCGATCAACGCGGCCTCCGCGTCGACCCAGATCTCGGGTCTGCCGTTCTCCGGCCCGATCGCCGGCGTGCGCCTGGCGCTCGTCCCCGGTCACGGCGAGCACGAGGACCAGTGGGTCGTCTTCCCGAACCAGAAGGTCGTCGAAGAGGCCGTCTTCGACCTCACCGTCGCCGGCCGGGTGCTCCCCGACGGCGAAGTGGCCATCATGATGGTCGAGGCCGAGGCAACCGAGGGCAGCTGGAACCTCATCAAGGGCGGCGCCGTCAAGCCGAGCGAAGAGGTCGTCGCACAGGGCCTCGAGGCCGCGAAGCCCTTCATCAAGCAGCTCGTCGACGCGCAGGCGTCGATGGCGGCATCCGCGTCGCGTGAGCCGGGCGTCTACCCCGTCTTCCCGCCGTACGCCCCCGAGGTCTACGACTTCGTCGCCGAGCGCGCCTACGGCGAGCTGACGAGCGTCTACCAGATCGCCGACAAGCAGGAGCGCCAGAACGCCGACGACGCGATCAAGGACCGCGTCAAGGGTGAGGTCGCCGCTGCCGTCGAGGCCGAGCAGCTCCCGGCGTCCGCGCTCGCGGAGTTCTCCGCCGCCTACAAGTCGGTCACCAAGAAGATCGTCCGCGGCCGGATCCTCAGCGAGGGCGTCCGCATCGACGGTCGCGGCCTGGCCGACATCCGTCCGCTCGACGCCGAGGTGCAGGTCATCCCGCGCGTCCACGGCTCGGCGATCTTCCAGCGCGGTGAGACCCAGATCCTGGGCGTCACCACGCTGAACATGCTGAAGATGGAGCAGCAGATCGACTCGCTGTCGCCCACGACGAGCAAGCGCTACCTGCACCACTACAACTTCCCGCCCTACTCGACCGGTGAGACCGGCCGCGTCGGCAGCCCGAAGCGTCGCGAGATCGGGCACGGCTTCCTCGCCGAGCGCGCGCTCGTGCCGGTGCTGCCCAGCCGCGAGGAGTTCCCGTACGCGATCCGTCAGGTCTCCGAGGCCCTCGGGTCGAACGGCTCGACCTCGATGGGCTCGGTGTGCGCCTCGACCCTGTCGCTGCTGAACGCCGGTGTGCCGCTGCGCGCCCCGGTCGCCGGTATCGCGATGGGCCTCGTCTCCGACCAGGTCGACGGCGAGACCCGCTACGCGGCGCTGACCGACATCCTCGGCGCCGAGGACGCCCTCGGCGACATGGACTTCAAGGTCGCCGGCACGAGCGAGTTCGTCACGGCGATCCAGCTCGACACGAAGCTCGACGGCATCCCGTCGTCGGTGCTCTCGGCCGCGCTGACCCAGGCCAAGGAGGCTCGCCTGACGATCCTCGGCGTCCTCAACGCCGCGATCGACAGCCCCGACGAGATGGCGCCGACCGCGCCCCGCGTCATCAGCGTCCAGATCCCGGTCGACAAGATTGGTGAGCTGATCGGCCCCAAGGGCAAGACGATCAACTCGATCCAGGACGAGACCGGCGCCGACATCTCGATCGAGGAGGACGGCACCGTCTACATCGGCGCGACCGACGGCCCCTCGGCAGAGGCCGCTCGTGCCCGCGTGAACGCGATCGCCAACCCCACCAACCCCGAGGTCGGCGAGCAGTTCCTGGGCACCGTCGTGAAGATCGCGACGTTCGGCGCGTTCATCTCGCTCCTGCCCGGCAAGGACGGACTGCTGCACGTCAGCGAGGTCCGCAAGCTCGCCGGCGGCAAGCGCGTGGAGAACGTCGAGGACGTCCTGGGCGTCGGCCAGAAGATCCTCGTGCGCATCACGAAGATCGACGACCGCGGCAAGCTCTCCCTCGAGCCGGTTCTCGAAGAGACCGCTGACCAGGACGGCTCCGCCGCTGCGAGCGAGGGCCCCGAGGCTCCCGCCGAAGGCTGAATCTCCTGATCACCCGGATGCCCGTCCCCGTCTCGGGGGCGGGCATCCGTCGTTCCCAGAGCGGCCGTGATGAAACAGTTATCTGGAATTCACGGCCCGTTCGCGACAATACGCGCCCACCGGTGCGGGGTGTCCTACTCTCGAAGTGCGCGCCGAGGAGCCGCGCCCCGCGATTCCTCGGTGTCGACGGAGGTGTGTGATGTCGGGGGACCGGGTGGCTCAGGTCGCAGCCGCTGGTGCGCCCGCCGCGGCCGTGCATCCCTCCAGCCCGATCCCGGTACACGGCAAGCCCGTGGGCGCCGACATCCGCGTCGACCTGGCCGAGACCGGCAAGCGGATCTTCCCCCTCATCCTCGGCGGCTCCGAGTTCGGGTGGACCATCGATCTCGCAGCGAGCCACGCCGTCCTCGACGCTTATGTGCAGCGCGGCGGCAACGCCCTGCACACCTCCGACGGCTACGCCTCGGGTCGCAGCGAGCACATCATCGGCCGCTGGCTCTCCAGTCGGGGAAACCGCGACGACATCGTCGTCACGGTGCGGGTGGGGGGCAACCCCGACAATCCTGGGCTCGGCTCGGTGAATCTCGTACGGTCGGTGGAGGCGTCGCTCGGCCGGCTGGGCATCGATCGCATCGACCTGCTGTACCTGGATGCCGCGACCGACGGCGTCACGGCGCTCGAAGACACTCTCGCGACGGCGGAATGGCTCGTCGAGAGCGGGAAGGTCGGAGCGCTGGGAGCGGCCGGATACACCGCGATGCAGCTCGTCGAGGCCCGCATCCTGTCCTCCGCGGGGTACCCGCGTTTCGCCGCACTGGATGTTCCCTACAACCTGCTGCACCGGTCGGAGTTCGACGGTGACCTGCGTCTCATCGCCGGCGCCCAGGGCCTCGCGGTGACGCCCTCGCAGGCTCTCGAGCACGGCTACCTCACCGGGAGCCATCGCGATCGTTCCGGTCTGTCGTCATCGGTGCGCGGCTCGCAGCTCGCCGCATGGATGAACCGTCGCGGCGCCCGGACGCTGAAGGCGCTCGACCGCATCTCGGAGGAGCTGTCGGTCTCGACGGCAGCGATCGCGGTCTCCTGGCTCCTCGCGCAGCGCGTCGTCACGGCGCCGATCGTCAATGCGAGCCGGCCCGCGCACGTCGACCAGCTCGTGCAGGGTGTCGGCGCCCGGCTCGGTCGCTCGCACCTCGCGGAGATCGCGCGCGCCGTGGAGTGAGCCGATCTGTGATCCCGCGGAGCGCCTGTCGGAGGGGTGACGTAGGGTGGATGGCGCCCTGTTCATCGTTTCGAATCGAGCTTCTGTGACGCAGTATCTCTACCTCGTGCGCCACGGAGAGCATCAGGACGCCGAGCACGGTCTCGAAGACGGCCCGCTCTCGCCGCGTGGACGCCGTCAAGCCGAGCTGCTGGCCGATCGCATCTCCGGCGTTCCCCTCGACGCCGTCTGGCACTCGCCGCTCGAGCGCGCCCAAGAGACGGCGCGCGCCGTCGCCAAGCGCCTGCCGGCCCTGGCTCCGCAGGCGTCGTCTCTGCTGTTCGACTGCGTCCCGACCGGTATGACGCCCGATACGCCCGCCGCCTACGAGCCCTTCTTCGGGTCGTACACCGAGGCCGAGACCGAGGCGGGCGCAGCGCAGATGGCGGATGCGGTGGGGGAGTTCCTCGCTCGCAAGCCCGACGCCCACGAACTGCTGATCACCCACAACTTCGTCATCGCCTGGTTCGTGCGCGAGGTGCTGCAGGCGCCCGACTGGCGGTGGTTGACGATCAACCAGGCTCACTGCGGGCTGACCGTGCTCGCGCAGCGCCCCGGCCGCCCCTGGACGATGGTCTCGCACAACGACCTCTCGCACCTCCCTGTCGAGCTGCGCACCGGCCTTCCCGACATCCTTCCCGTCTGAGCCGATGGCCGAGGCGCCCGCCGAAGAGCCCCGTAACCCCGCGCAGCTTCAGCCGCATGATCCCGCGTGGGCCGTCGAGGCGCGGGCGATCCTCGATCGCGTCCACAACGCTCTCGTCGGGCTGCCGGGAGTCGACGCCGCCCGCTTCGACCACATCGGGTCGACCGCGGTACCGGGACTCGACGCCAAGCCGATCATCGATCTCCAGGTCAGCATCCTTCCCCTGCCGGCCGAGGACGAGCTCAGCGCGCGACTGGGACCTGTGGGCTTCCGTCGCGAGTGGGGGTCTCGGCCTGATTCTCCCGGTGTCAGCCGCGACATCCCGCGTGGTGCCGAGGACGTTCCCGATGAGGTCTGGGAGAAGCGGCTGTTCGTCGCGCGCGGCGCCGACGTGATCCTGCACGTGCGCCGCTCCGATTCGCCATGGGCGCGCGAGACGGTGCGATTCCGCGACGCCCTCTGTGCCGACCCCGTGCTCAGCGCTCACTATCAGGACCTCAAGCGCCGACTGTCGGCTGCGAACGCGGGCAAGGCCGATTACGACGACTACACCCGAGCGAAGACGGCGTTCTTCAGCGACATGCACGGCTGATCCGCGGCGCGAGCCCGGCTCCTGCCGATTGGACGCGGCGCACACCGAACCGGAGAATCGATCGGTGCTCGATGGTCCTCTGCTCGCCGACTGGCTTCCCGTCTCCGTCTCCGCGCTGATCTTCCTCATCGTCGCGGCCGGGGTGGCCGGCTGGGTCGACGCGGTCGTCGGCGGGGGAGGGCTGATCCAGCTCCCCGCCCTCGTCATCGGCGTGCCCAAGGATGTCGCGACGCCCTTCATCCTCGGGACGAACAAGCTGTCGTCCTTCGCGGGCACGCTCTCGGCCAGCTGGGTCTATCTGCGCCGCATCCGCGTGCAACTGGTCCTCCTCGTGCCGCTTGTGGCCGGCGCATTCGGGGGGTCGGCCGTGGGCGCCGCGCTGTCGCGCTACGTCCCGCGGGAACTGCTGACGCCGATCGTGCTGGTCGCGGTCGTGGCGGTCGCGATCTACACGCTGCTGAAACCCAAGATGGGCTTGAACCACGAGCCGCGCCACGAGTCGCGTGCGGCCATCGTGTGGCGCTCGGCGCTCATCGGAATCGTCGTCGGCTTCTACGACGGCATCCTCGGTCCCGGCACCGGTTCGTTCTTCGTCATCCTGCTCGTCGCCGTGCTCGGATACGGCTTCCTCCAGGCGAGCGTCAACGCCAAGATCGCCAATCTCACCACGAATCTCGCAGCGCTCCTCGTCTACGGGGTGCACGGCGAGATCCTCCTGCTGCTCGCCGTCGTCATGGCGGCGGCGAACATGACGGGCGGGTTCATCGGCGCGCGCATGGCGACGAAGAACGGCAGCGGCTTCGTGCGGATCGTGTTCCTCGTCGTGCTGTCGATCCTCGTCGTGAAGCTCGCTTGGGACACGTTCATGCAGTTCGCGCCCGCGTAGGCTGGTGGTCATGACCACGCGCGTGGCCCTCGTGGGCGGCACCGGAAAGCTCGGCGGCATCATCCGAGACGTCATCGAGGCGTCGGAGGGCTTCGAGATCTCGGCGGTCCTGACGAGCCGCAGCAGCCTCGACGAGCTCGACGGCGCCGACCTCGTCGTCGACGCCTCGACCCCGGCCGTGTCGACGGATGTCGTGCGTGCAGCCATCCAGCGCGGCCTCAATGTGCTCGTCGGCACGTCGGGCTGGTCGCAGGAGCGGATCGCGCAGATCCGCCCCGCTGCGGATGCTGCGGGCGTCGGAGTCGTCTTCATCCCCAACTTCTCGCTCGGCTCGGTCGTCGGCAGCGCCCTCGCCGCTGCAGCCGCCTCGCTCTTCCCCTCGATCGAGATCATCGAGGCGCACCGCGACACCAAGGTCGACTCTCCGAGCGGCACCGCAGTCCGCACGGCCGAGCTCATCGCCGCTGCCCGCACCGGCGTCGGTCCGGTCGAGTCGCCCCACGCGGACCAGCGCGCCCGCGGACAGAAGGTCGCCAGCGTCCCGATCCATTCGCTGCGCCGGCCCGGCGTCATCGCCCGCCAGGAGACGATCCTCTCGGGCCCGGGCGAGGCCTTATCGATCGTGCACGACACGATCGAGCCCGCGCGAGCCTATGAGCCCGGCATCCGAATCGCGCTCGACGCCGCCCGAGACGCGCGCGGCATCACCGTCGGGCTCGACAGCTTCATCGACATCGGGATCCGGCCGCCCGCCGCGACGAACGAGAACGCGCCGACCGACGAGGGCGACGTCCCGGGTCAGGTCGCGCGAGCCACCGGAGCATGAGCGCCCGCATCCTGGCGTTGATCATGGCGGCACTGCTCGCCATCTACATCTTCTTCGTCGCCCAACGCGCCGTGCTTCTCGTGATGTCCGGCGAGCCCGTGGGCATCGCGATGGGCGTCGCGCTGATCGTCCTTCCGGTCATCGCCGCATGGGCGCTATGGCGCGAGCTGGCGTTCGGCGCGAGCGCGTCGCGGCTCGGCAAGCGGCTCGAGCAGGAGGCGGCGCTTCCCGTGGAGACCATCGATCTCGCTCCGAGCGGCCGACCGGACCGCGCCGAGGCCGACGCCCTCTTCCCGCGCTACCGAGAAGCGGTCGAGCAGGCGCCCGAGGACTGGCGAGCGTGGTTCCGGCTGGGCCTCGCCTACGACGGCGCCGGCGACCGCCGGCGCGCACGACAGGCGGTCCGCACGGCGATCGCCCTCGAGCGAGCCGAGCGGAACGCCTGATTCAGCGCGGCGGGACGACGGCGCGGATGGCGTCCTCCACGCGCTCGTGCGTGAAGACGAAGCCCGACTTCTGCAGGACCGCCGGAGCCACGTCGGTGTCGTTGGTCAGCAGCGCCTCGGTCGCATCGCGTCTGAGGACGAGGCGGAGCCCCCACTCGGGAGCGCGGACCAGGTATGGGCGGTTCATCCTCATGGCCAGAGCGAAGCCCAGGTCGTTGGCCGTCGCGCGCGTCGGCCCGGTGAGGTTGACCGGACCGGCGACGTCGGCGTCGATGAGGTGACGGATGGCTGAGACCTCGTCGACGAGCGAGATCCAGGGCCATACCTGCGTGCCTCGACCGATCGGTCCCGACAGACCCGCTCGGGTCAGCAGCATGAGCGGCTTCAGCACGCCTTCGGGATGCACGACCGGCGCCGTCCGCAGGAGGACCACGCGCGCGTGCTCACGAGCGGTCAGTGCAGCCGCCTCCCACTCCCCGCACAGATCGGCGAGGAACGAGTCGCCGCGCGGCGCGGTCTCGGTCATGCGGACGCCGGGCCGGGTCGGGTAGTAGCCGACGGCCGATGACGACAAGAACACCGGCGCATCCGATCCGAGCGCGCGGACGGCTGTTGCGAGCGTCTCGGTCGGGAGCAGCCGCGACCACACGAGCTCGTGCTTGTACGAACGGGTCCACGGGAAGCGACCGATGCTCGCGCCGTTGAGCCCCACCACGGCGCGGGCCCCGTCGAGCACCGCGGGGTCGAGCGGGCGCTCTCCGGGGAACCATTGAACCTCGTCGGCGGCGACAGGGGAGCGGCGGACGAGACGCGTGACCTCGATCCCGTCACCGCGCAGCGCGTCGACGAGGGCGCGTCCGATCAGACCGGACGCACCCGCGACGACGACACGGCCCGCCGAGCCCTGATCAGCCAAGCGTCGCCTCGAGGGTGATCTCGATGCCCGCGAGGGCGGCTGAGACGGGGCATCCGCTCTTGGCCTCCTGGGCCAGCCGGTCGAAGTCCTCGGCCGACAGGCCCGGGACCACGGCGTTGACGTTCAGGTGCGAGCCGGTGATGCCGGTGCCCGGGATGAAGGTGACCGATGCCGTCGTCTCAACGGACTCGGGCGGCGTGCCGTTCTCGGCCAGAGCGTGGGAGAGAGCCATCGAGAAGCAGGAGGAGTGGGCGGCGGCGATCAGCTCCTCGGGGGTGGTCACCGCGCTGGAGCCTTCGCTGCGCGCCTTCCAGTTGACCTCGAACGGGCCCTGGTTCGAGCTCTCGAGGGCGATCTGTCCCGACCCCTCCGTGAGGCTGCCCTTCCAGCTGGTGGTTGCTTCGCTCGTGACGCTCATGACTCTCCTGTTCGCAGATGGCACCTCGGGTGCCGTATCGAGACGGCGCGGTGTGCGCTCGCGTCGAGCCTAAGTCGGTCGGCCGCCCGTCGGAACGTCTTGACAGGGTCCGTCGGCGGGCTCAGACCGAGGCGGAGTCGGCCCGCAGTCGCAGGATCTCGAGGTGCACGACATCCCGTCGCGGTGCGCCGCCGAATCTGGTCCGCACGACCCCCCGTCCGTCGAGGACGAGCGTGGTGGGCGTCTGCGCGATCTGGAATCGACGCGCGATGTCGGGGCGGTCGGTCACGTCGATGTCGAGGTGGACGACGTCGTCGGTCTCCCGGGCCATCTCCGAGAGCGTGCGATGCACCGCGGGGCACCGGTGGCAGGTCTCCCTGCTGAATTGCAGGAGCGTCGCCGTTCGACCGAGGGCATCGGGGTCGGCGCCGAGTCGACGCGGGTCGACGACATCAAAACGCGGGATGGGATAGGGCCGTGAGGCGCGCCACCGCAGGAAGACTCCGATCCCGCCTGTTACCGCTAACAGACAGGCCAGGACGACCGCCACCGCCATGAGTTCCACAACAGCCCAGAGTAGACCTTCGGGGGGAGCCGGAAGCACTCGGGCGCCGGGGGTAATCTGAGAGTGTGAGCGACGCCGAGCAGACCCCGACCAGCCCCGAGATCGAGTTCCGCAGCGATGTGACGGTCGAGCTCATCCGCTCGAGTGCCGCCGACTCGGACGTCCTGTTCGCGGCTCGCGTGTCGACGCAGGGGGAGCAGACCCTGGATGCCGCGGCCGCCGGCACCGAGGCCTCCGGTCGCGATCGCGGCCTCATCAACTACCTCATGCGCGACCGCCACGGCTCGCCCTTCGAACACAACTCGATGACCTTCTACGTGCAGGCGCCCATCTTCGTGTTCCGCGAGTTCATGCGGCACCGCATGGCCTCGTACAACGAGGAGTCCGGCCGCTACCGCGAGCTGCGCCCGGTGTTCTACGTCCCCGCCCGGGAGCGCAATCTCAACCAGGTCGGCAAGCCGGGCGCGTACGAGTTCCTGCCCGGCACCGACGAGCAGTTCGCCGTCGTCGACGAGAGCACGCGCCAGGCGTCGATCCAGGCGTACGAGGCCTACCGGCGGATGCTGGATGCCGGCGTCGCCCGCGAGGTCGCACGCATCGTGCTGCCGCTGAACATCTACTCGTCGATGTACGTGACGGTCAACGCCCGTTCGCTGATGAACTTCCTGTCGCTGCGGACCAAGGTCGAGGGAACGCATTTCCCGTCGTTCCCGCAGCGCGAGATCGAGATGTGCGCCGAGAAGATGGAGACCTTCTGGCGCGAGCTCATGCCGCTCACGCATGCGGCATTCAACGCCAACGGCCGCGTCGCTCCCTGACGGGTCGGAGGGCGACGTCGCGGGACCGACTCAGACGAATCGGCCCAGGCTGATGCCCGCGTACGCGAGCGCCGCGACCGTCTCGCCGTCGTCGATCCGTCCCTCGGCGACCTGACGCACGGCCTCGGCGAACGGGATCCACACGACGCGCTCGATGCCTTCTTCCCGCTGGGATGACGCCGCGTCCTCCGCCTCGGCGAGGCCGCGCGCGAGAAAGACGTGTTCCGGGGCGACCGCGATGCCGTTGAGCGCATTCATCCGGCCGATGGCCTCCCACGAGGCGGCTACGAGGCCCGTCTCCTCGAGCAGTTCGCGCTTCGCAGCCACGAGCGGTTCCTCGCCGTCGATCCCGCCCGCCGGCACCTCGAGCGAACGCCCCGTCGTGTAGCGGTCGACCTCCACGAAGCAGACTCGGTCCTGCTCGTCGACGGCCACGACGAAGACGGCCGGATGCCGCATCTCGACGACGCCGTAGATTCCGTCTCCCGCCGGCCCGGTCACCTCGTCCTCGCGAACGGAGATCCACCGGTTCTCGTACGTCGTGCGGGTGCTTCGCGTCGTCCACGCCATGCCGCTACCCTAGGGGGCCCCTCGCCCCGCGATACATCTGTCGGACCGGCGGGGCTGGTGTCGCGTCGGCCGGCCCCTGAGGCGCATCCTGCACCGCGAGTCCGACGGTTGTATCCGACTCGAGGTCGCTCGGCGCTCCTCCCCAGTCCGCAGCGGGTCCGCTCCCTCCACAGACGGCCGATGTCCGGAGCGACGAGATCGCGTTCGCGGCGAACGTCGGTGAATGACCGGATACGAACTGGCCACGAGAATCCGTGCGATGGGCGGGTGCGTGCGGTCGCGCTGGTTGACCTCGCGAGGCGTCACTCGTTTGCAGCTGGCGCGGGCGGTCGAGAGGGGCGCGCTCATCAGGGTCCGGCACGGTGTCTACGCGGTTCCGGATGCCGAGCCGGCTGTCCTCGAAGCCGCTGCCCACGGCGGCGAGGTGTGCTGCGCTTCGGCGTTGCGACGGCGCGGCGTGTGGGTGCTCGAGCCGCAGGGACGCCTGCACGTGCGGGTCGGGCGTGCAGGGCGGGTGCACGCGCACCCGGGATGCCGCTGCGTCACGCATCACGACGGGGACCCAGCGGCATTCGGTGCCGTCTCGCTCGTCCACGCGCTCGTGCAGGCGGCCTCATGCCTCGGTGCGGAGGTGTTCTTCGTGGCGTTCGAGTCGGCGTGGCGGCTCGGCCTGCTCACGCGCGCAGACCGGGCGGAGGTGCGCCTGGCGCTCCCGGCCCGCTTCCGATACCTCGTCGATCTCGCTCGTCCCGATGCCGACAGCGGGCTCGAGTCCCTCCTGCGGCTGCGCCTCTCGCGGCTGGGCATCTCCGTCGAGAGTCAGGTGCTCATCCCGGGCGTGGGGCGGGTCGACTTCCTCGTCGCGGGGTGCCTCATCATAGAGGTGGACGGCCGTCTCAACCACGAGGGCACGTCGCTGCGGCACAAGGATCTCGTGCGCGACGCCGAAGCGGCGGCGATCGGCTACGAGACTCTGCGCTTCGACTATGCCCTCGTCGTCTTCGACTGGCCCCGCGTCGAGCGAGCCGTCCTCGCGCGTCTCGACGCGATCCGCCGACGCCGCTGACGCAGTCGCGATACATCCGTCGGACCGGCGGGGCGGATGTCGCCTCGCGGCGCTGCCATGCCGCCACCAGCACCTCCGGTCCTGCGAACGTATCGGCGACCAGGAGTCAGCCCGTCGGTCATACGCGATGCAAAGGCGGAACCGATACCCTGAGACCATGACGCACTCGGGCAATCCCTTCGGACAGGTCCTCGTCGCGCTGGTCACTCCCATGACCGCCGACGGTGAGGTCGACTGGCCCGCCGTCGAGAAGCACATCGACGACGTCATCACCGCCGGCGCCGACGGCATCGTCGTCACCGGTACGACGGGCGAGACGAGCACGCTCACCGACCCCGAGAAGCTCCGCCTCGTCGAGGTCGGCAAGTCGGTCTCCGCCGGTCGCGCGAAGATCATCACGGGCGGTGGCTCGAACGAGACCGCGCACGCAATCGAGCTGTACAAGGCCAGCGAGAAGGCCGGCGCCGACGGCATCATGATCGTCACGCCGTACTACAACAAGCCCACGCAGGCCGGCATCCTGACGCACTTCCGCCTCGTCGCCGATGCGACCGACCTGCCGGTCATCCTCTACGACATCCCCGGACGCACGGGTGTTCCGATCAAGTACGAGACGATCCTGCGCCTCGCCAAGCACCCCAACATCCTGGCGGTCAAGGACGCGAAGGGCGACTTCAGCGAGGTCAGCCGCGTGCTGAACCAGACCGACCTCATGTACTTCTCCGGTGACGACGCCAACGTGCTGCCGCACCTCTCCATCGGCGCGAGCGGCCTCATCGGCGTCACGGCGAACATCACCGCGACCCCGTACCGCACGATCGTCGACGCGGTGAACCGGGGCGACCTCGCCGCGGCGACCGCGGCGCACAAGAGCCTCGAGCCCCTCGTGCGCGCCGTCATGACGCACGTCCCGGGCACCGTGAGTGCGAAGTACATCCTGCACGGCCTGGGCCGCATCTCGAGCCCACGCGTGCGGCTGCCCCTCGTCGGCCCCGAAGAGTGGGAGGCCGCCATCATCGAGGACGAGCTCGCCCTCGTCTCGGGCGTCCCGGGCGCCGATTTCTCCAACTTCCGTCCCGACCGTAACGCCGCCGCCGGCGGTGCCCTGCCCAAGGTGCACGGGACGACCCGCTAGACGAAAACAAATGAGGATGCCGCATAGGTCGGCGTCCCGAGGAAGCGTGCCAATGCCCACGAACGTCTTCAGCCCGCCCGCTCTCGAACCCGGAACGCTGCGGGTGTACCCGCTCGGAGGCCTCGGCGAGGTCGGCCGGAACATGACCGTCTTCGAGTACGAGGGCAAGCTCCTCGTCGTCGACTGCGGCGTGCTCTTCCCCGAGGAGCACCAGCCGGGCGTCGACCTGATCCTGCCCGACTTCGAGCCGATCAAGCATCGCCTCGACGACATCGTCGGTGTCGTCCTGACCCACGGCCACGAGGACCACATCGGGGCGGTTCCCTACCTGCTCAAGCTCAAGGGTGACATCCCCCTCATCGGCTCGGGACTCACGCTCGCCCTCATCGAGGCGAAGCTCAAGGAGCACCGCATCCGCCCCTACACCCTGACGGTCACCGAGGGGCAGGAGGAGCAGGTCGGTCCGTTCGACCTCGAGTTCATCGCGGTCAACCACTCGATCCCCGACGCGCTCGCGGTCGCCGTCCGTACCCCCGCGGGGCTCGTCCTCGCGACGGGTGACTTCAAGATGGATCAGCTCCCGCTCGACGGCCGCATCACCGACCTGCGTGCCTTCGCGCGACTGGGCGAGGAGGGCGTCGACCTGTTCCTCGTCGACTCCACCAACGCGGACGTCCCCGGCTTCACGCCGACCGAGCGCGGCATCGGTCCCGTTCTCGACCAGGTCATCAGCAAGTCGCCGCGCCGTGTCATCGTCGCGAGCTTCTCGAGCCATGTGCACCGCGTGCAGCAGGTCGTGGATGCCGCGGCCGCGAACGGTCGCCGCGTCGCCTTCCTCGGCCGCAGCATGGTCCGCAACATGACCATCGCCGAGAACCTGGGGTACCTCAACGTCCCCGACGGCGTGCTCATCGACTACAAGAAGGCCAAGGACCTGCCCGACGATCGCATCGTCTACATGTCGACGGGCTCCCAGGGCGAGCCGATGGCCGTGCTCTCGCGCATGGCCAACCTCGAGCACGCGATCGAGCCCGGGCCGGGAGACACCGTCATCCTGGCGTCGAGCCAGATCCCGGGCAACGAGAACGCGATCTACCGCGTCATCGACGGGCTGACCAAGCTCGGCGCGAACGTCGTGCACAAGGGCAACGCCAAGGTGCACGTGTCGGGACACGCCGCCGCGGGCGAGCTGCTGTACTGCTACAACATCCTCAAGCCGCGCAACGTGCTCCCGGTGCACGGGGAGTACCGTCACCTGATGGCGAACGCGAAACTCGCGCAGGACACCGGCGTTCCGGAGGATCGCACGATCCTGGCCGAGAACGGTACCGTCGTCGACCTCAAGGACGGCGTCGCGGAGGTCGTCGGCCAGCTCGACATCGGCTTCGTGTACGTCGACGGCTCGACCGTGGGCGAGATCACCGACGCCGATCTCAAGGACCGTCGGATTTTGGGCGAGGAAGGCTTCATCTCGGTCATCGTCGTCGTGGACGGCAAGACGGGACGAGTCGTGAGCGGCCCGGACATCCACGCGCGTGGTGTCGCCGAGGACGACGCGGTGTTCGAGGGCGTCAAGCCGAAGATCGCGGCTGCGCTCGCGGAGGCCGTGCAATCGGGGACGCGAGACAACCACGCGCTCTCACAGGTCGTCCGCCGCACGATCGGCCGCTGGGTGAACCAGTCGCTCCGACGTCGCCCGATGATCGTCCCGGTCGTCATCGAGGCCTGACCCGCGTCGTTCCGCGGTAATGGGGGAACCCCCGCGTACCGTGGAGGAATGGCCAGGAGCACGAACGCGCCCTCCGGACGCCGCGCACCGGCGAAGACCTCGACCTCGCGCGCCCGCAAGAGCGAACCGACACCCAAGCGATACGTCGACGAGGCCGACCGGCCTCCGGTGATCGCGCGCGCCTGGATGGGGCTCGCCCACGCCACGGGCGGAATGTTCCGTGCATTCGGACCCGAGACGCTCGAGAAGGACCAGCGTCGCGACGGGCTGCCCTTCCTCCTCGTGCTGCTCGCGATCGCGGGCGCGGCGGTCGAATGGTTCATGATCGGAACCGAGGCCGGCACGCTCGTGAGCGCCTACACGGTGGGCTTCCTCATCGGTCGTGAGGCGTTCATCATGCCGGTGCTGCTGCTCTTCCTCGCGGGCTGGCTGTTCCGGCATCCCGCGTCGGTCAACGACAACGGGCGTATCGGCATCGGTTTCGGCCTGTTCATCCTCTCTGTGGCGGGGTTCTGCCATGTCTTCGGCACGCGCCCCGAGCCCAAGGCCGGTGCGCTCGAGCTGAGCGCGTCGGGCGGGTTGTTCGGATGGGCCGTGGGGGAGCCGCTGACCATCCTCACCGTCTACGGGGCTGCGGCCGTCCTGGGTCTCGTCACGGTCCTCAGCATCCTCATCCTCACCAAGACGCCGCCGAACCGTATCGGCAGCCGCCTCGGCGACCTGTACGCCTGGATGTTCGGCGCCGAGCGTCCGGCCGCCGACCCCGATGGCGACGCTCCGACCGTCGCCTTCTCGCCGAAGAAGGGCAAGAAGGCGGCGCCCGCGGAAGTGGACGACGAGGACGAAGACGCGCTGCCGTGGTGGCGTCGCAACAAGAGCGGCCGCGAGGAGGATCCCGACGACGGCAGTGCGTCGCAGGACCTCACCGAGCTTCTCGGCCCCTCCGTCGCCGGTTCCGTCGCCGGCGGATTCGAGCAGGCCGTCGCCACGCCGCCCCCGCTTCCCGACGCGCCGACCGAGATCATCGACCCCTCCGTCATCGAGCGGGCGGCCACGGCCGCGCGTTCCGGCCGACCGGCCGACACCGCCGTGCGCGATGACCACGACACCGGTGAGATCGAAGAGCTGCCCGGGCTCACCGGCCTCGGCGGCGACTTCCACGGTCAGCCCCCGGCGACGCCGTACCGCCTGCCCGCCGTCGCGGCGCTCGGCGCCGGCACCCCCGCCAAGACGCGGTCCGAGGCGAACGACGCGATCGTGCGGGCCATCACCGGTGTCTTCGAGCAGTTCTCGATCGACGCCAAGGTCACCGGGTTCTCGCGTGGGCCGACAGTCACGCAGTACGAGATCGAGGTCGGGCCCGGCACCAAGGTCGAGAAGATCACGGCCCTGACGAACAACATCGCCTACGCCGTCGCCTCGAACGAGGTTCGCATCCTCGCGCCCATCCCCGGGAAGAGCGCGATCGGCGTCGAGATCCCCAACACCGACCGCGAGATCGTCACGCTCGGAGACGTGCTGCGCTCGAACGCCGCGACCTCGTCGACCCACCCGATGACGATCGGCGTCGGCAAGGATGTCGGCGGCGGATTCGTCGTCGCGAACCTCGCGAAGATGCCTCACCTGCTCGTCGCCGGTTCGACCGGATCGGGTAAGTCGAGCTTCGTGAACTCGATGATCACGAGCCTGCTGATGCGGGCGAAGCCCACCGACGTCCGGATGGTCCTCATCGACCCCAAGCGCGTCGAGCTCACGAGCTACGCCGGCGTGCCGCACCTGATCACCCCCATCATCACGAACCCGAAGAAGGCGGCCGAGGCGCTGCAGTGGGTCGTGAAAGAGATGGACATGCGGTACGACGATCTCGCGTCGTTCGGCTTCCGTCACATCGACGACTTCAACAAGGCCGTCGTGGCCGGTGAGATCCAGCTCCCGGCGGGCAGTGAGCGCGTGCTCAAGCCGTACCCCTACCTCCTGGTCGTCGTCGACGAGCTCGCCGACCTCATGATGGTCGCTCCGCGCGACGTCGAGGACTCGATCGTCCGCATCACCCAGCTCGCACGCGCCAGCGGCATCCACCTCGTGCTCGCGACCCAGCGACCGTCGGTCGACGTCGTGACGGGCCTCATCAAGGCCAACGTGCCGTCACGGCTCGCGTTCGCCGTCACGAGCGTCACGGACTCCCGCGTCATCCTCGACCAGCCCGGCGCCGACCGGCTCATCGGTCAGGGCGACGCCCTCTTCCTGCCGATGGGCACGTCGAAGGCCATCCGTGTGCAGGGCGCGTGGGTGGCGGAGTCGGAGATCGAGAAGGTCGTCGCACACGTGAAGGGCCAGGCCCAGCCGGAGTACCGCTCCGACGTGGCCGCGGTCGCCGAGAAGAAGGAGATCGACGCCGACATCGGTGACGACCTCGAGCTGCTGCTCGCCGCCGCCGAGCAGATCGTGTCGACCCAGTTCGGGTCGACGTCGATGCTGCAGCGCAAGCTGCGCGTCGGGTTCGCCAAGGCCGGACGCCTCATGGACCTCCTCGAATCTCGCGAGATCGTCGGGCCCTCGGAGGGTTCGAAGGCGCGTGACGTCCTCGTCACCCCCGACCAGCTGCCGGCCGTCCTGGCACGGCTGCGGGGAGAGGACCCGCCGGCTCCCGCGGCTGCCGCTCCCGCCGGCGGCGCCGTCGACCCCGTCGAAGCGCAGTTCGAGGGGCTGAAGGTCGTCGACGGTGACGACGCCTCCGAAGACGCCTGGGGCCTCACCGGACGCGACTGACGGATAGGCTCGGCTCCGTGGCGATCCCTCGGCAACTGCCCAACGCGATCACGATCGCGCGCATCCTGTGCGCCCCCGTCTTCCTCTGGCTGCTGCTGGTCGACGGGGGAGCGGACGGCGCTTTGCGCTGGTGGGCCGGCGTGCTCTTCATCGTCGCGATCGCGACGGACGGCATCGATGGGTACCTCGCCCGCAAGTACCGCATCGTCACGGATCTCGGAAAGCTGCTCGATCCGATCGCCGACAAGGTTCTGACCGGCCTGGCCTTCGTCGGGCTCTCGATGCTCGGCGAGCTTCCCTGGGCGGTCACCATCGTTGTGCTCGTGCGCGAGCTGGGCATCACCGTGCATCGGCTCATCGTCGCGGGCGATCACGTCGTCGCCGCGGCGTGGATGGGCAAGCTCAAGACCGTCGCACAGGCGATCGCACTGTCACTGGCCCTCCTGCCGCTGTGGACGATCGTCGGCGACTGGATCCACGTGGTCAACGGCATCGCGATGTGGATCGCCGTGCTGCTGACCGTCGCGAGCGGCATCGATTACGTCATCACCGCCGTCCGCGGCGCGCGACGGAGCGGAGTGGGATCGTGACGGCGCGCGAGCATGTCCACGACCTCCCGGATGATGTCGAGGCGACACTCGTCTCGCCGGGTCGGCGCACCGACGCTGAGCGCCTCATCGAGCGACTCGGCGAGCTGGGGTGGACGCTCGCCGTGGCCGAGTCGCTGACAGGCGGACTCGTGGTCGCCGAGCTCGTCGCGGTCTCGGGAGCGTCGTCGGTGGTGCGCGGCGGAGTCGTCGCCTATGCGACCGAGCTGAAGCAGCGGTTGCTCCACGTCGATGGCGCACTGCTCGAGGCGCATGGGGCGGTGCACCCGCGGGTCGCGCGTCAGATGGCCGAGGGTGCGCGCGCCGCGCTCGGGCCGGGCGATGCAGTGGCGGATGTCGGCATCGCCACGACCGGTATTGCGGGACCGGGCTCACCTGATGGACAGCCCGTCGGAACGGTGCACATCGCGGTGGCGACGGCGCTCGGTGTGCGGGTCGAGAGCCTGCACCTCGGGGGCGACCGTGCGCAGATCCGCGCGGAGGCCACCGCCCGGGCGATCCGGTTGGCGCTCGACGCGCTGTGACGGAATAGACGAGCGGCGATCGCGGTTCTTGTCATCGTGAGCAGCGCATGTCAACTCTCATCCGACCCACAGCAGGTGCGGGCTAGGGTGGCGTGCTGATGAGATACCGTTGTCCACCCGGGACAAGCCAGCACCACGACGAAGGAGGGGGTCCGAGATGATCTTGGTTCGACAGGAGATCGGCGATGTTCTGCGTGACCTCCGCCTGCAGAAGGGTCGCACGCTCCGGCAGGTGGCCAGCCGCGCCAGCGTCGCGCTCGGCTATCTGAGCGAGGTCGAGCGCGGTCAGAAGGAAGCATCGAGCGAGATCCTCGCCGCGGTGGCCGAAGCCCTCGACGTGCCGATCTCGAGCATCATGCGCGAAGTCGGCGACCGCATCTCCGTGCTGGAGGGGCTGCCGGTGCTCTCGGATGTCGTGCCCGACGACATCGCGGGTCTCGACAACGACCTCATCGCACCCGAGCTCTCGCTGCACTGAGCTTCGCGCGGTCCGATGCGTCGCAGTGAATTCGATCGCGCCGTCGAGGCGGAGTTCGCCGGCCGCGGTCCTGCTCTGATCGACGATCTCGCGCTGGGGCCGCTGGGCGACCGCACCGCGCGCCAGGCATTGGCCGACGGCGAGCCGCCTCGCGCCGTATGGCTCGCGTTGTGCGTCGAGGCCGACGTACCCGAGCCCCGACGTTACGGGGTCGGGCGGCTGGATCCGCGGGAACGCTGACGGTCCCACGTGCGGTCGCCGACGCCGTGCGTGTTCGATGCTGAACCGGATGTTGCGGCGTGTCGTCGAATATTCGTTCGAAACGGGCGTAGTGTCCTGCACAGGTGGTTCATCCCGTCGAGGATCCCCGGATACGGCCCGGTAGCCGACGAATGTCGGAGGCCCTCCGTACCGTGGACAGCGTCGAGAGACACACCATGCCTTGTCGCAGCATCCCGGCACCGAGCCGGGAGCGCGACAGCCTACAGGCGTCGGAAACGCGAGCATAAGGAGCACGCCATGCCATCACCCGCTGACCGCGAGAAGGCCCTCGAATCGGCCCTCGCCCAGATCGACCGTCAGTTCGGAAAGGGATCGGTCATGCGCCTCGGCTCCGACGAGCGCGCGCCCGTCGAGGTCGTGCCGACGGGGTCGATCGCCCTCGACGTCGCTCTCGGCATCGGAGGTCTCCCGCGTGGCCGCATCATCGAGATCTACGGACCCGAGTCATCGGGTAAGACGACGCTGACCCTGCACGCCATCGCCAACGCGCAGCGTGCGGGCGGTATTGCCGCGTTCATCGACGCCGAGCACGCGCTCGACCCGTCTTACGCTCAGAAGCTGGGCGTCGACATCGACGCGTTGCTGGTCTCGCAGCCCGACACAGGTGAACAGGCGCTCGAGATCGCCGACATGCTGATCCGCTCCGGGGCGATCGACCTCGTCGTCATCGACTCCGTCGCTGCGCTCGTTCCCGAGGCCGAGATCAAGGGCGAGATGGGCGACTCTCACGTCGGTCTGCAGGCACGCCTCATGTCGCAGGCGCTCCGCAAGCTGACCGGTGGCCTGAACCAGACCAAGACGACGGCCATCTTCATCAACCAGCTGCGCGAGAAGATCGGTGTCTTCTTCGGCTCGCCCGAGACGACCGCCGGCGGTAAGGCGTTGAAGTTCTACGCGTCGGTTCGCCTCGACATCCGCCGTATCGAGACGCTGAAGGACGGTACCGAAGCGGTCGGCAACCGCACGCGCGTCAAGGTCGTCAAGAACAAGATGGCGCCGCCGTTCAAGCAGGCCGAGTTCGACATCCTCTACGGCGTCGGGATCTCTCGCGAGGGCAGCCTGATCGACTTCGGTGTCGAGCACGGCATCGTCAAGAAGTCGGGCGCCTGGTACACGTACGACGGTGAGCAGCTCGGTCAGGGCAAGGAGAACGCCCGCAACTTCCTGATCAAGAACGCCGACATCGCCGCCGACATCGAGAACAAGATCAAGCAGAAGCTCGATATCGGTCAGCCCGCTGCCCCTGCTCCGGTCCAGGGCGACGACCTCGCGGCGCGCCGCCCGGCGTGAGCGCTACGGATCACGACGGGGGCGAGGCCGAGCGCCTCGCCCCCGTCATCCCGCTCTTCGGGCAAGCGGATGCCGCCCCGTCGGCGCCTCGCCCGCGAAGCGCGCGCGTCCCGGATGACGGCCAGAAGTGGCACACCACCTGGACCACCGAACCGCGAACAGCTGCTTCCCGTCCGTCGCCCGCGGTTCGACCGGCTCCCGTCGAGCCGGCAGCGGTGAGGTCCGCTGACGAAGCCCCCGCGGACGATGCCGCCGTGCGCGCGCGTGCCGAGCGCACGCTGCTCAAACGCCTGCGCGGCAGGTCGCTGTCCGTGCGCGAGGCTCGCGACGTCCTGCGCGAGGCGGAACTCGCCGAGGCTGACGCCGATGCCGTCATCGCCGCTTTCCTCGACAACGGCTATCTCGATGACAGTCGGCTGGCGGAGCAACTGCTCGACGGGGCGCTCGGGCGCAAGGCGCAGGGCGCCACCGCGATCGCGCAGACGCTGTCTCGTCGCGGCCTCGACCGTGAGGTCATCGATATCGCCATGGCCTCACTACCCGACGACGAGGGCGAGCGCGCGCTCGAGTTCGCTCGGCAGCGCGCGCGCGGGATGTCGGGGCTCGATCACGACGTCGCACTTCGGCGGTTGCACGGGCAACTCGCGCGCCGGGGCTTCCGCGGGTCCGTCGCGCTGGATGCAGCACGTCAGGCGCTCTCGGACCAAGACGGCTGACGGATCCGAACGATCACCGCCGCGCGTTCATTTGCGAGGGCGGTGACGTCGGCCTCTTCTCGGGCCTCGCTTCGCCCGCGACGGCTGCGCCGAGTTCTCGTCGTGTCGAGGCACCGACTTTCGCCCGCGCCTGGTACATGTGCGACTCCACCGTCCGCACGGACACGAAGAGGACCTCGGCGATCCTGCGGTTCGACAGGCCGTCCGCGACCAGGTGAGCGATTTCGCGCTCGCGTGCTGTCAGCAGCGCGGACGATGCGGGTTGCGAAGCCTCCGGGGTGACGTCGCGCCCCTCGCGAAGAGAAAGAGCCGCGCGGAGTCGCCGCAGCACTCCGGCAGACAGCTCGACGGCGCGCTCACCGTCCGCAGCGGCTGACTCCGCATCGCGCATGAGTGCGTGCCCACAGGGGGCCTCGACACGCCCGATGATTCCGCGCACCACCTCCAGCGTCTGCTCCACGTGGGGGTGACCGAGGACCGCGAGACGATGCACGTCGCGGATCTGGAGCATGACGGCATCCGTGACGCTGCTGAGCGCCCAGGCATCTGCGGCTTGAGCATGCGCCTCGCTGATCCGCCCCTCCGCTGCGGCGACGACCGACGAGGTCGCCGCGAAGGAATGCCGCAGCATCCGGCTCGCGGCGGACGTCACGTCGACGGAGCCGAGCAACTGCCGGGCCTCCCGCGGATGATCGAACAGCGCCAGGGCGTACGCCGTCTCGAGCTCGATCATCGCGAGCGATTCGCTGCCGAGGTGAGGGGCCCGCTCAGCGGCCGCCCGCAGCTCACGTCGCGCGGCGAGAGCTCGGCCGTTTCTGACCTCCACCAGGACCGCCGCGAGTGATGCCGCCGCGAGCGCGGGGCCGCCCGCTCGCACGGCCATGTCGCGTTCGAAAGCCAGACGCTCGACCGTCTCCCGGTCATCCGTTCCCGCGACGGTGTGGCACGCGAGATCGTACGACCGCGCCGCGAGCCGATCGAGGGTGTCCTCGAAGCTGGCCCCTGAGGTGAACAGGCGCGTCGCGCGGTCCAGGGCCTCTCGCATCGCCGCGGTCTCGCCGAGATAGGCGCGCGCCATGCCGGCGAGGAGCTCGACATCGACGCGGTCGCGGAAGAGAGACGTGGTCGGATCGCGACGGACGTGCTCGGTCAGGACCACGGCATCGCGCAGCCGCAGGTCGGCGACAGCCTCGCGTGATCGCACGAGGGCGTCGTCTGCGACGATGTGGCGGACGTCCGCCGCCCGCGCACCATCGGTGGGGCGCGCCGTGACGAGCGTCTGCGCACGCCGCCGTTCGTTCTCGGCGAGGTCGAGCACCGGCAGCACCGCGTGCCCGCCACCGAGGCCGGCCGCCGCCAGATGGTGCTCGCGCCTGATCGCGGGTGCATCGACGTCGCTCGTGATCCAGGCGGTGTAAGCGCCGGCGTCGGCTGCGTCGCCGGTGTCGTTCGCGTCCTGCGCCGCGCTGAGGATCACCCGCTCGACGAACCCCAGCGAGACGTCGTCGAGGTCGGAGGGACGCGCGACGGTACGCACCCAGCGGTCCGCGAGCAGCCGAGCGAGCGGGGTGCTCCACCAGCGCCCGTCGTCTCGGTGCAGCCGATCCAGCGCGTCGGAGATCACCGCCTCCGAGCGCTCCCTGCCGCACACGCGCTCCGCGGCGCGCGCCAGCACTCGGTTTGCGCTGAGCCGATGGCAGGCGCTGCCGTCGTCGTACACCAATCCGCACGCGCGCAGCTCGTTCACGACGGCGGCGGGCACGAGCCGCGTTGCGTCGGCGCGCGAGATGCCCGGGGCTCGGTCGATGAGGATGAGCGCCCGCAGCTGGTCGTCGTCGAGATCTCGGACGTGGGCGTGGAGGACGGCTGCGAGTGAGCCGTGAGACGCGCCGTCGGCGATAGCGACGAGCGGGTCGCGGCCCTCCGCCAGCGCGGCGAGACTGGCGTCGACGAGCGCCCGGAGCAGCAGCCGTGAGCCGTCGGCGGACCAGAGGATCGTGGCACGCGTCACGCTGTCGAACGGGTCGTCCGGCGCGAAGACGGAGAGCAGTCGGTCAGCGTCGCGGGGGGAGAGCCGGGGGAGCTCGATCCGATCGGCCGACCCCGACAGCCACAGGTCATGGATGACGTCGACGACCTCGTCCGTGCTGCTCGTGGGCAGGCGAGGCTCGGTCACCGCCATGAGCACGGTCGCTCGCCCCGAATGAACCGCTCGGAACAGCGCGGCGAGAGACACCGCGTCGAGCTCCTGCGCGTCGTCGACCACGACGATCGGGGGTGTTGTGGGCGACCCGCCGCCCAGAAGCGCGAGGGCGCGGGGGTCGGACACTGCCTCGAGGACATTGGCGTAGGTCCGACGGAGCACTGCTGAGGCTCGGACGACGATCGGATCTTCGCCCCGGTGCCGGAGCGCGTCGACGACGCGCGACCGGAGGAAGCTCTTGCCGGACCCGAGTGGCCCGCCCATGACGACCGACCGGCCATCGATGAGCGCATCGGCGACGGCATCCGGCAAAGTCTCGTCTCCGACGACGTCGTACCCCTGGTCATGTGCGCGTCGCGATTGCTCCGGGTTCTCCCACCGTGCCATGCCCAGCTCCTCTCCCCAGCGAGATCTGGCTTCCGGTCACAACCTACCCAGGCGACTCGAACGGGGCTATCGGTAGGCACGGTCCGGACTACTGAGGTTTCGCTGAGTGTCTACTGATTCGCGGACCTCATGGCTCATCGTCGTCGGTCAACGGGGCCGACGCTACGCATTTCACCACTGGAGCGCTGATCGATCGCTGTCGCGTCGCTTCCGCCACCCCTAGCGTCGCCTCGAACCACACCGGATCCGGCCGACACGAGGCCGGGCGACACGAGGGGGAATTCCGAACATGAACACTGCGACCACACCGGGGACGACCCGCCGCAAGGTCTTCGCCATCGCCGCCGGCGGGGCAGCGCTGGGGCTGGGCGTCACCGCCACACTGGCTGCCTGGACCGACACCGAATGGGTCTTCGGCGGCAACGGCGCCGGCGGACCCGGCGTCGGCACGTCGACGTTCTCGGTCGAGCAGAACACCGTCGCTCCCTTCACCACGGCGGGAGACTGGGTGAACGAGCCCGCCAACCCCGGCGGGGAAATCGTCTTCGGGCCGGATGCCCTCGATCTGACTCCGGGCGACACGGTGTACGCGGCCGTCGCGCTGCGCACAGCACCGGACTCGATCGCCGGCGATGTCGAGCTTCAGGCCGCGGTGCCGGGTGCGGGGATCACGACGAACGACGCGTCGGGTCTGCTCTTCGACGCGCTGAACGTGCGCGTCGCCACCGACACCGTCGCCTTCACGTGCGATGCCACCGCCTTCGCCGCGGGGGCGACGGCGACCCTCATCGCCGATGGCCCGCTCGCGACGACCGGCGGCAGCGCCAGCCAGTCGCTCGTCGCAGACGCCGGCAGCACCCAGGTGTACTGCTTCGAGATCTCGCTTCCCGATCCCCTGACGCTCGCACCGGGCACGACGATCGATGACTACATGGGGCTGACCGTCGCTCCCGCGTGGGAGTTCCAGGCGGAGTCCTGATCCCGATGCCGACGCACGTCACCACCGACGACGCTGCGGCGGCACGGGACGGCGGCGACATGGCCGAGTCGGGGGGAGCCCAGCCCGTCGGTTCTCCCCGGCTCGGCCGGATCCGCGATGTCGTGATCACGCTGATCGGCGTGATCGGCATCGTCACGATCGCGTGGCTTCTCGCCGCCTGGCTGTGGGGCCTCTCGATCGTCGTCTTCGTCACCGGCTCGATGTCGCCGACCATGCCCGTCGGAACGGCCGCGATCTCACAGCTGACGGATGCCGCCGACCTGCGCATCGGCGACGTCGTCACGGTGCCGCGCCCCGACACCGGACAGCCGGTGACGCACCGGATCGTCGCCATCGACGAGGGCGCGACGGCACCGGGCGAACGCGAGCTGACGCTGCAGGGCGATGACAACGACTTCGCCGACAGTCAGACCTATGTCATCGATGAGGCCCCTCGTGTGCTCGTCAGTGTGCCGGTGCTCGGCTCGATCGTGCTGTGGGCGCAGACACCGGCCGTGATGATCGTGGCCAGCGTCGCCATCGCCCTGGCGATCGCCTGGGCACTCTGGCCCACGCCGACGCGCGCCGTCCCCGACGCTCACCAGATGTGAACAAGGAGAACCACCCATGAAACGTGCATCGTCGCACGGTCATCGCGTCGCCGTCGTCTCGGCTGCCGCGGGCTCCGTCGCGCTCCTGATGACGGGGACGGTCCTGCTGGCGGGAGCCGCGAATGCGGCCCTCGTGGAGGTGCCCGAAACGGGCGCCCCCGGACGCCTCGTGCTCGCCGCCGACCCCTATCCCGCGGAGTTCCGCGATGTGAGCCCTGGCGAGACGCGAGCGTGGCAGGTGCAGGCACGACTGGAGGATGCGTCGACCGCGACTCTCGCGCTCGAGCTGCGGAAGGACGGCGACCTCGTCGCGCACCCGCGGGGCCTCGAGATCGGCGTGCAGTCCTGCGCCGAGGAGTGGACGGGGCTGCCCGATGCGCCGGTCTGCGCATCGGGTGCTGCGCCCGTGACAGTGGCGTCTCCTACGGACGACTACCGGTTCTCCAGCCCGACCTTCGACCTGCCCGACCTCGCTGCGGGGGAGCCGGTGAGCCTTCTGGTCACGATCGGGGTCGAGGACAGCGACGAAGCCCGCGCCGACACGACCCTGATGGGGCTGACCGGTGACGTCGGTCTCGTGCTGACGGCTGTCGCCATCGACGACGCCGTCCCGCCGCAACAGCAGCCCCCGGCTGCACCGACCCCCGGCTCTGGTCTGCCCGGGCTTCCGGCGACCGGTGGCGACCTGTCCGCTCTGGCCGCCGTTCTGGCGCTCGCCGGAGGATTCCTCGCCGCGGGCCTCGCCCTGCGCCTGCACCGCCGGGAGGCCCGCGCATGAAGACTCGAACCCGATCCGTAGTGGCTATCGCGGCGGTGGCCGTCGTCGGTGTGCCGATGACGGTGACGGCGACGACGGCCGCCTGGAACACGGCGGAGTGGGTACACGGAGAGGTCGGCACTTCCACGCTCGACTGCGCCGACGGCACAGGATTCGCCTCCGTCGCCTCCGGCCGCTTCTTGAGCGGTTCGCTCCTCGGGCTCGACCTGGATCCCCTCGCCGACCTCGAGCAGATGGTCCTCGCCCTCGACGGCGCGGGCGACGTCACGGTGTCACCGTCCAACGCGATCGACCTCGGCTCGGCACCGCCGGAATCGTACGTCTACGCCAACCCGTTCGACGTGACGGCTCTCAGCGCGATCAACGTCGACCTGACCGGCTTCACCGTCGGTCTGCCGGGAGCGGCGCTGGGCGCCGTGAACCAGTATGCGAGGGTGACCGCCGACGGTTCGGTGGCAGGTGCGTCCGGGCTCGTCAACGACTCCGGGGCCGTGCTCGTGTCGGACACGACGCCCCCGGCATCCCTGCCCGCACGTGCGCGCGTCGGGCTGAGCGGCATCCTCCCGGCCGTCACCGGGATCGCCGACGCCAACCTCGAGGTCGGCGCGGTCGCGGCCAGCTCGCAGGTCGACGGGTGCGCGTTGCTGCGCGATCAGCTGTGGGGAGAGACGGCGCCCGCGAGCGCCGTCGTGCGGGATTACGGCATCGCCGGGCTCGGACTGCAGCTCGACGCCCCGGTCGTCCAGAGCCTCGTGAGCACGACCACCACCGCCGTGAACACGCTCGGCGGCGTGGTCGGTCAGCTGACCGGGCCGGGCGGGCTCATCGGCTCGTCCATCGGCGCCGGGGTCGACGCCGGGCTGCCCGGCATCCTCACCACGAGGGTCGGTGGGAACGTTTCGATCACCGGACTCGACCTCCTGGGGTCGGTCGCCACGCTGCTGAACACGCCTCTCACCGACGGGGTCGTCACGATCGACCTGCAGGCGGGCACGATCGACGTCGACCTCGACGCCCTTCTGCCCTCCCTCAACAATGCGGCGCCGAACACCGAGATCGTCCTCAACGACGCCGTGCTGAACCCGATCGTGGATCGCGCCGGCGTCCTGCTCGACAACTGGTCGTCGCAGATCGTCGCTGCGCTCACCGCGGAGCTCCGTGAGGCGACGGTCACGGTCGCGCTCGAAGCCGTCGTGGCTGCGCCGGGCATCGGCATCCTTCCCGGCCTGAATGTGCTCACGGCTGACATCGGGTTCGTCGGCCCGCTCGGAGCCCTGCTGGACGGGACCGCGGTGCTGACGATCGGCGCGAATGCCGTCGGCACGGGCGCCGCCGTCGACGCACTGCTCACAGCGCTGGGCCTGCCCAACGTTTCGCAGCTGTTGAGCACGGTTAGGCAACTGGGCTCCAGCCTGGTCTCGACCCTGGCGAACACGCTGACGACCACGATCACCGGGGCGCTCACGACCCTCGGCGGCACGCTCGCGACGGCGGTGACCGCAGTCATCACGGCGCTCGGCTCCGTGGTCGACGCTCTGCCGTCGGTGGTATCGCTGATGGTCAATGTCCAGCCCGATCAGCCGAACGCGCCGCCGGACGCGACGTTCACGGCGGCGTCGGGTGAGTCGACCGCCGAGTACAAGGTCGCTGCCCTGCGGCTCGGACTGGCGGACGGCCTCGGCGGTATCGCGGTCGCGACGTTCGCCACGGCGTCGGCGGGTCCGGTCACCGCGCCCTGACGGTTCCCATCACCGATCGTGGGGTCGGCCTTCGCGGGTCGACCCCACGAGCACGCTCGTAGAATGAGGGAATCATGTCGACTCCCTCGAGCGCACCCACCCTCATCGCGCCGTCGCTCGCGGCGCGCACCGCCGACGGCCGCCCGCGCACGTACGAGGTGCGCACCTTCGGCTGCCAGATGAACGTCCACGACTCCGAGCGCCTGTCGGGTTCGCTCGAGAGCGCCGGATACCTCCCGGCTGATCCCGGCACCGAGGCCGACGTCATCGTCATCAACACCTGCGCGGTGCGCGACAACGCGGCCGGCAAGCTCTACGGCACCCTCGGGCACCTGAAGTCGCGCAAAGACAAGCACGACGGTATGCAGATCGCCGTCGGCGGATGCCTCGCGCAGATGGACCAGGCGGCCGTCCAGCAGAAGGCGCCGTGGGTCGACGTCGTCTTCGGGACGCACAACATGGGGGCCCTCCCGGGCCTGCTCGAGCGAGCGCGGCACAACGGCGAGGCCGAGCTCGAGATCCTCGAATCGCTCGAGACCTTCCCCTCGACTCTCCCGACGAAGCGCGACTCGGTCTACAGCGGCTGGGTGTCGATCTCGGTCGGATGCAACAACACGTGCACGTTCTGCATCGTGCCGCACCTTCGCGGCAAGGAGAAGGACCGCCGTCCCGGCGACATCCTGAACGAGATCCGTCTGCTGGTCGACGACGGGGCGATCGAGGTCACCCTCCTCGGCCAGAACGTGAACAGCTACGGTGTCGAGTTCGGCGACCGACAGGCGTTCGGCAAGCTCCTGCGCGCAGCGGGGGAGATCCCCGGCCTCGAGCGCATCCGTTTCACGAGTCCGCATCCGGCGGCGTTCACCGACGACGTCATCGACGCCATGGCCGAGACGCCGGCGGTCATGCCGCAGCTGCACATGCCGCTGCAATCGGGCTCCGACAGCATCCTGAAGGCGATGCGCCGGTCGTACCGCAGCTCGAAGTTCCTCGGCATCCTCGACCGCGTCCGCGAGCGCATCCCGCACGCGGCGATCTCGACCGACATCATCGTCGGGTTCCCCGGCGAGACCGACGCCGATTTCGAAGACACCCTGCGGGTGGTCGAGCAGTCCCGGTTCGCGAGCGCATTCACCTTCCAGTACTCGATCCGCGAGGGCACACCCGCCGCGACGATGCCCGACCAGGTGCCCAAGGCCGTCGTGCAGGAGCGCTACGAGCGCCTCGTCGCGCTGCAGGACCGTATCGCGCTGGAGGAGAACCAGAAGCAGCTCGGCCGCGAGGTCCAGGTGCTGGTCTCGTCGGCCGAAGGCAAGAAGGGTGCCGAGACGCACCGGCTCACGGGGCGCGCAGAAGACAACCGCCTCGTGCACTTCGAGGTGCCGGCGGGCTCCGATACCCCGCGACCGGGGGATGTCGTGACGGTGACGGTGACGCACGCAGCCCCCTTCCACCTGCTGGCCGACAGCACGGACGGCTCGCCGCTGCGCGTGCGCCGTACCCGAGCCGGCGACGCGTGGGACCGTTCGCTGGCCGAGTCGTGCGGCGTGCCGGCTCCGGCCTCGTCGGATGGCGGTCCGCGCTCCGTCTCGCTGGGGCTGCCGTCCCTGCGCGTCGGCGTGTGACGACGGGTTCGGGCCCGGGCACCGGCGGCAGCGAGCCTGCCGAAGCGCCGATCCTGTGGGCCGTCGTCGGGGCGACGGGCACCGGCAAAACGGGTCTCTCCCTCGACCTCGCCGCAGCGCTCGCCGCACGCGGCCGCCCGGCCGAGGTCGTCAACGTCGACGCGATGCAGCTGTACCGCGGCATGGACATCGGGACGGCGAAGCTCCCCGAGACCGAGCGCCGCGGCATCCCGCACCACCTGTTCGATGCGCTCGCCGTCACCGAGGAGGCCGCGGTCGCGTGGTACCAGGAAGTCGCGCGCCACACGATCGCGGCGATCCACGGCCGAGGAGCCGACGCGATCCTCGTCGGCGGTTCCGGGCTGTATGCGTCGAGCGTCCTGTTCGACTTCCGCTTCCCGCCGCGCGACGAGCGGTTGCGCGCGGCTCTCGAGGACGAACTCGAGCGACACGGTGCCGGACATCTGTTCGCGCGCCTGCGCGCGGCCGACCCGGAGGCGGCCGAACGCATCGACTCGCGGAACGGCCGCCGCATCGTGCGCGCGCTCGAGGTGCTGGCATCGGGTGGACGGACGCACGGCGGAGCCCTGCCCGAGGCGCCGGTGCTCTGGATGCCGCGGACGCGGATCATCGGCACGACGGTACCGCGGGACGAGCTCGTCCCGTTGCTCGACGTGCGCGTGGAACGGATGTGGGCTGCCGGGCTGCTCGACGAGGTCGAGGCGCTGCGTCGGCAGGGCCTCGAACGCGGTGTGACGGCGGGTCGGGCGATCGGCTACGCGCAGGCACTCGCGCAGCTGCGCGGCGACCTGAGCGAGGACGAGGCCATCGCCGAGACGCAGGCCCTCACGCGGCGCTATGCGCGCCGGCAGGTCTCGTGGTTCAAGCGCTATGACAACGTGCGGAGGGTCGACGCCCGCGAGGTCGACGCGGCGTCCCTCATCGGGGCGGTGGCCGGACCGGGCGAGGCAGTGCCCCGGTCGGAACGGGAGGAACAGTGAGCATCACCGTGCGCGCATTCGCGCTCGCCGATGAAGAAGCCGTCATCCGGCTCTGGCACGAGGCCGGTCTCACCCGTCCCTGGAACGACCCGCGTGCCGACATCAGGCGGAAACTCACCCTGCAGCCCGAACTCTTCCTCGTGGCCGTCGATCAGCCTGTCGACGGGACGGCTGAAGCCGTCGTCGGCACCGTGATGGCCGGCTACGACGGACACCGCGGCTGGCTCTACTACCTCGCCTCGGCTCGGTCTCACCGGGGGCTCGGCATCGGGCGCCTGCTCGTCACCGAGTCCGAGCGCCTGCTCGAGGCCATGGGGTGTCCGAAGGTGCAGCTCATGGTGCGGCCTGAGAACGAGGCGGTGCGCGGCTTCTACGACGAGCTCGGCTACGAGCCGTTCACCGTGTGGTCCGCGGGCAAGCGCCTCGTCGTCGATGGCCCGGGCGGCCCCGCCTAAGCTGGGCTCATGGCGACTCTCGCGTTCACCAAGGGGCACGGCACCGGCAACGACTTCGTGATCCTGGCCGACCCGGACGGCGACCTCGACCTGAGCGACGCGCAGATCGCAGCGCTCTGCGATCGCCATGTCGGCATCGGCGCCGACGGGCTGCTGCGAGTCGTCCGCTCGGCCGCGATCCCCGAGGGGGCGGATGCCGCTGCCGCCGGCGCTGAGTGGTTCATGGACTACCGCAACGCCGACGGCTCGAAGGCCGAGATGTGCGGCAACGGAACGCGGGTCTTCGCGCGCTACCTCGCCGACGCCGGCCTCGCCTCGATCGATGCCGGCCTCCGCATCGGCACGCGTGCCGGAGTGAAGACGATCACCCGGGTCGACAACGGCTTCGAGGTCGACCTCGGAACCTGGCGGGCCGAAGACGGCGACGTTCTCGTCCGCGCACGCGGGCTCGGCGTCGCCCGCCCCGGGCAGGGGATCGACGTCGGCAACCCCCACGTCGTCGTGGCGCTCGCCGGGGAGGATGAACTCGAGGGCGTCGACCTGACGGTACAGCCCACCCTCGAGCCTCGTCCGTCCGCCGGCGCGAACGTCGAGTTCGTCGTTCCGGCCGAGCCGCTCGTTCAGAACGGTGTCGGGGCCATCCGGATGCGCGTCCACGAGCGCGGCGTGGGAGAGACCCTGTCGTGCGGCACCGGGGTCGCGGCATCCGCTCTGGCCGTGCGTCACTGGGCCGGGGCTGCGGCACCCGACCGCTGGACCGTCGACGTGCCGGGCGGAACGCTGGGCGTGCGCATCGTGCGGCAGGCCGATGGCGAGCACGTGCTGCTCTCGGGCCCCGCGACGCTGGTCTTCTCGGGGCAGGTCACCCTCGCCGACTGATCCGAGCGCCGCGGCATCCGGACGTCCGGCCGCCGGTCAGGGCAGTTCGATCGCGCCCGTCGGGGGAGTGCCGTGCCGGCGCACCCGAAGCACGCGGAAACCGCGTCCGGTCGCGGCGCGCGAGACGCCGTAGCCGTCGTCGAACGTCGCGGCCAGCCAGCGCTGGAGGGAATCCGAACCGAGGTTGCGCTGCACGACGAGCCACGCGTCGCTTCGTTCAGCCAGACGGGGTATCCAGCGCTGCAGCATCCCGTGGAGCTCGTTCTTGCCCACGCGGATCGGCGGGTTGGAGCGGATGGTCCGGAATACGACGTCGTCGGGAACATCGTCGGGCAGGACGGCGTTGACGTTACCGAGTCCCAGATCAGCGGCGTTGCGTCGCACCAGGTCGAGAGCCCGTTCGTTGACATCGACGGCCCACACCGTGGCGTGAGGCGACTCCAGAGCCAGCGACAGCGAGATCGGCCCCCAGCCGCAGCCGAGGTCGAGGAAATCCCCACCGGACGGTGCCGGCGGAGTATTGGCCAGAAGAACCCCTGTACCCGAATCCACGTGGTCAGGGCTGAACACCCCGCCCGCGGTCGTGACCTCGACGGCGTGACCCGCGAGGGTCACGCGGATACGGCGGAGGTTCTGTTCGCTGGACGGGGACGCGCTGAAGTAATGATCGCTCCCCATGCATCCGAGCGTATCGGAGCCGGACGTACCGGCGGGAGACTAGAATTCACGGATGCCCGGGCACGGGCATCCCGGGAAGAGAGTTATGACGCATATCACCACCCCCGACGGCGACGGCGACATCGCGGTGGACCCGGTCGATCGCGTGCTCGCGAGCGCGGAGACGCGCTCGTCGATCCGCGTCTTCGGCGGCGCGCAGGCGCTGCAGGATGAGTCGACGGTGTCGTACGGAGACACCGACGGCGACCAGTGGGATCGCGAGGAGCGCGCGGCGCTGCGCCGTGTCCCCGGTCTGTCCACAGAGCTCGAGGACGTCACCGAGGTCGAGTACCGACAGCTGCGACTCGAGAACGTCGTGCTCGTCGGCGTGTATCCCCAGGGGTCGCACGAGGACGCGGAGAACTCGCTGCGCGAGCTCGCGGCCCTGGCCGAGACCGCCGGTGCGGTCGTGCTCGACGGCGTTCTGCAGCGGCGACCGCATCCTGACCCCGCCACCTACATCGGACGCGGCAAGGCAGCCGAGCTGCGCGACCTCGTCGCCGCCGTCGGTGCCGACACCGTGATCGCCGACACCGAGCTGGCACCGAGCCAGCGGCGCGCCCTGGAGGATGTCGCGAAGGTCAAGGTCATCGACCGCACCACGGTCATCCTCGACATCTTCAGCCAGCACGCCAAGAGTCGTGAGGGCAAGGCCCAGGTCGAGCTCGCACAGCTCGAGTACCTCCTGCCGCGTCTGCGCGGATGGGGCGAGTCGATGAGCCGCCAGGCCGGTGGCCAGGTCGGCGCGGGCGGTGCGGGCATGGGCTCGCGCGGTCCCGGTGAGACGAAGATCGAGCTCGATCGGCGCCGCATCCGCACCCGCATGGCGCAGCTGCGCAAGCAGATCCGCGAGTTCGCGCCGTCGCGCGAGGCGAAGCGCGCCGAGCGTCGGCGCAACACGATCCCCTCGGTGGCGATCGCCGGTTACACCAACGCCGGCAAGTCGAGTCTGCTGAACCGGCTGACGAGCGCGGGTGTCCTGGTCGAGAACGCTCTGTTCGCGACGCTGGATGCCACGGTGCGTCGGGCCGAGGCCGCCGACGGGCGCGTGTTCACGCTCACCGACACCGTCGGCTTCGTCCGCAATCTCCCGCACCAGCTCGTCGAGGCGTTCCGGTCCACGCTCGAGGAGGTCTCGGGCGCGGACGTCATCGTCCACGTCGTCGACGGCTCGCATCCCGACCCCGCCGCGCAGCTCGCGACCGTCCGCGACGTGATGGGCGACGTGGGCGCTCGCGCCACCCGCGAGCTCGTCGTCTTCAACAAGGCCGACCTCGTCGACGACGATGCGCGGCTGCTGCTGCGCGGGCTCGAGCCGACGGCCCACTTCGTGTCGTCGCGCACGGGTGAGGGCATCGACGAGTTGCGCGCCGCGATCGAGGATGCGCTGCCGCTGCCGGCGGTGGAGGTGCGCGCTCTCGTGCCGTACGACCGTGGCGACCTGATCTCGGCCGTGCACGAGAGCGGCCACATCGTCGCCACCTCGCACGAGGAGGACGGCACGGCCGTGCACGCGCACGTCTCCGAGCGTCTCGCGGCTGAGCTCGCGCCCTACGCCGTCTGAGCCCGCGGTCGGCGATACACCTGCAGGCTCGGCGGTGCTGGTGAGGCCTTCCGCATCCGCGGCCTGACAGGCGTATCAGCGCCAGGCGGTCGCCGGGCTCAGTCGAGCTCGATCGGCGCGACGCCGGGCGTGTCGAAACCGAACACCTGACCGAGGAACGCCAGCTCGCTCTCCAGAGCGTTCACGATCGTCTCGGTCCGTCGGAACCCGTGCCCCTCGCCCGCGTACAGGACATAGGCGTGGGGCACGCCCTGCGCGACGAGTGCGTCGCGGATGGCCTCGGCCTGCGCCGGCGGCACGACCGCGTCCTCGTCGCCCTGGAGAAGCAGCAGCGGCACGCGGAACCCCTCGGCGTGGCTCAGCGGCGAGCGCTCGATGTACACGTGCTCCGCTTCGGGAAGGGGACCGATCAGGCCGTCGAGGTAGCGCGCCTCGAAGTCGTGGGTCTCGGCCGCGAGGGCGCGGGCATCGCCGACGCCGTAGCGCGAGACGCCCGCGCCGAACACGTCCGTGCCGACGAGCGCCGCCAACACGGTCCAGCCACCGGCCGACCCGCCCTCGATCGCGAGCCGTGACGCATCGGCGAGTCCGTCGGCGGCGAGGCCGCGTGCCGCCGCCGCGACGTCATCGACGTCGACGACGCCCCACTGGCCCTTCAGCCGTTCACGGTACGACCGGCCGTACCCGGTCGACCCGCCGTAGTTCACGTCGAGCACACCGATGCCTCGGCTGGTGAAGTAGGCCGCCTTGGCGTCGGCGGTGCCGCCCACGTGCGACGTCGGCCCGCCGTGCACCCAGACGAGGTACGGCGGCAGCTCGTCGGTCGGCGCCGTGACATCGGGGTTCGTCGGCGGATAGGCGAAGGCGTGCACCGGGCCGTGGGGACCCTCGGTGGTGATCTGACGGGCATGGGGGATCCATGCCTCGTCGATATCGGGGGTACCGCCGCGCACCGCTGTCGTCTCGCCGCTGTCGAGATCGACCAGCCAGAGCCCGCTCGCCCCGGGCATGGCGCCGCTCACGAGGGCGCGGCTGCCGCGGACGTCCTCGATCTGCAGTCGAGCGGTGGCGGGGAAGGGGAGAGGGATCGCGCCGCCGTCGCGGTCGACGATCACGAGCTGGTCCGAGCCGTGCGTGCGGACGGCCACGACGCGGCCGTCGTCGAGCGGCGCGTACCACCGGGTGCCGAGGACCCACAGGCCACCACCCGTGTCGGCGTCGGCGGGGGAGACCGCGACGGGTGCCGCGCCGGTCGCGGGGTCGACGCGATGGAGGTTCCAGCGCCCCGTCGGCTCGTCGAGCAGCAACAGCTGGCCGTCGGATGTCCATTCCGGCTGCAGCGCGGCCGTGCTGCCGCCGGCCACCTCGCGGACACGATCCGGGGCGTCGAGCTCGATGACACGGATGCGGGTGCGGTCCCAGGGCATGTCCGGGTGATCCCACGCCACCCACGCGAGCTGTGATCCGTCGGGTGACAGTGCCGGCTGAGCCACAAAGTCGCTGCCCCCGGCGAGCTCCGTCACTCCCGCTTCGTCGCCGCTCGCGGCGTTCTCATCGCTGCTCGCGCCGTCGATCCGCACGATGTGTCGTTCGGGAGTGCGCCCCGGGCGCTCGCGCTCGCGCACCGCGAGAAGCGCGCCGTGCTGCCAGCGGAGACCGCCGTAGTGGGTGCCGCTCTCCTCTGGGGTGAGCGCCTCGGGCTCGCCGCCCGGGCGGAGGCGTCGAATGCGCTGGTCCGACTTGTCGACGAAGAACAGCTCGCCGTCGTCGGACGCCGTCCAGGCGCCGCCGCCATACTCGTGCACACGCGATCGCGCGTTCCCGGGCGCGGGGAGGACGACCTCCACAGAATCGTCGCGGCGGCGGCGCATGACGGCGACGCGACCGGCCTCATCGGGAAGGGATTCGCCCCACCAGATCTCATCCCCGACAAAGCGCGCGCCGTCGAGGCGCAACGAGGACGCGCTGGCCCACGAGGCGGTCAGGGGGGAGGGCCAAGAACCGTACGGGAGTTGCTGCTGCGACATACCGTCACGCTACGCGAGCGGATCCGGGTCGTGCCGGACGACGGGAGGGGATGCCGCCGAGTCGCGGCATCCCCTCCCGCAGTTCCGTCGGTGCGGCGAGGTCAGACCGTGCGGAGGACGGCGACGACCTTGCCGAGGATGGTGGCGTCATCGCCGAGGATCGGCTCGAACGCCGAGTTGCGGGGGAGGAGCCAGGTGTGGCCGTCGCGCTGACGGAGCGTCTTGACGGTGGCCTCGCCGTCGAGCATGGCCGCGACGATCTCGCCGTTGTCGGCGGTCGCCTGTGCCCGCACGACGACCCAGTCGCCGTCGCAGATGGCGGCGTCGATCATGGAGTCGCCGACGACCTTGAGCATGAACAGCTCGCCCTTGCCGACGAGCTGACGCGGCAGGGGGAAGATCTCCTCGACCTGCTGGTCGGCGGTGATCGGGACGCCCGCCGCGATGCGGCCCACGAGCGGCACGAGGGCGGCGTCGCCGAGGGCGGGCGCGGCGTCGGCGGGGTTCTCGCCGGCCGTGCCGGGGAGGTCGATGAGGACCTCCATCGCGCGGGTCTTGCCGGGGTCGCGGCGGAGGTATCCGCTCAGCTCGAGCTGGTTCAGCTGGTGGGTGACGCTCGACAGCGACTTGAGGCCGACGGCGTCGCCGATCTCGCGCATGCTCGGCGGGTAGCCGTTGCGGGCGATCGCGTGCTGGATCACCTCGAGGATCGCGAGCTGCTTATCGCTCAGATTCTTGCGTCGTCGCGTCTGCGGCTTCTCGCTCATACCGCCGGTCTCCTGTCGTCGCGCCCCGTCCCCGACCCGATGTCGGAGGTTCATGGTGGGCTCTCGCTGTCGAAAAGGTAGCCCGATCCGACAGCGACATCACGGAACGCTCCGCGTGTCTCTTCGATCGGTCTCCGATTTCGGTGGGTGGTTGACACCACACAATATCGAAGATACGTTCGGAACCGAAGTTCGCACCCGTCTCTCCCGGCCGAGAGGCGGGAGCGAATCTTCCTACCGCTCCCGAGGAGATGTCATGACCACGATCGATGCCCGCTTCGCACCGGCCCCCCGCACCCGTCTGCGCCTGACGCGCCGTGGACGCCGCGTCATCGCAGCGATCGCCGCGCTTCCCGCCGTCGTCGCCGTCACCGCTGCCGTGCTCTCCGGCGGGGGAGCACTCGCGTCCAACGAGGCGGGCGCGCCCGAGGGGTCGTTCACGACGGTGACCGTCATGTCGGGCGAATCGCTCTGGTCGATCGCTGAAGAGGTGGCGCCGGCCGCCGACCCCCGTGACGTCGTCGACGCCATCATCCGGCTGAACGCCCTCGGCTCTGGTCAGCTCGAGGCAGGCCAGACACTCGCCATCCCCGCCGAGTACGACGCCGCGAGCTGAAGCCCGCCGTCTTCGGCGCAGAAGCTGGGGTGCGGCCACGCCGGACTCGGACGCGGCCTAGCATGGGTGGGATGAGCCCGAGTCTGGATGATCTGCCCCTCAGAGACGATCTGCGAGGCCTCACCCCGTACGGCGCCCCGCAGGCGCCGCTTCCGGTCGCGCTGAACGTCAACGAGAACACGCATCCCGTTCCCGAAGAGGTCGCAGACGACATCCTGGATGCCGTCGCCCGTGCCCTGCGCGACGTCAACCGCTATCCCGACCGCGAGTTCACGCACCTCCGCGAGTCCTTCGCCGAGTACCTCGGTCACGGCCTCACCCCCGATCGCATCTGGGCCGCGAACGGATCGAACGAGGTGCTGCAGCACCTGCTCCAGGCCTTCGGCGGCCCGGGGCGCACCGCCATGGGCTTCGGCCCCACGTACTCGATGTACCCGCTGCTGACGCGAGCCACCGGCGCGCAGTACGTCGCGGGCACGCGCGGCCCCGACTTCACGCTCGACCCGGCCTCCGCCGCGGCACAAGTCTCCGAACTACGCCCCGACGTCGTCTTCCTCTGCGCGCCCAACAACCCGACCGGCACGCCGCTCGGTCTCGACGTCATCGAGGCGGTGTACGACGCCACCGACGGAATCGTGATCGTCGACGAGGCCTATCAGGAGTTCGCGCCGCGCGAGAGCCCCTCCGCGCTGACGCTGCTCGGCGAGCGGGAGCGCCTGGTCGTCTCGCGCACGATGAGCAAGGCGTTCGCCTTCGCCGGTGCGCGCGTCGGCTATCTCGCCGCCGACGCGACCCTCATCGACGCTCTGCGTCTTGTCCGCCTGCCGTACCACCTCAGCGCCCTCACGCAGGCGGCCGCGACAGCCGCGCTGTCGCACTCGTCGACGATGCTCCGGATGGTGGACGAGATCGTCGCGCAGCGCGATCGGATGTCGGCGACGCTCGATGCCCTCGGGTACCACGCCTACGAGAGCTGGACGAACTTCGTCCTGTTCGACGGGGTCGACGACCCGCGCGCCACCTGGCAGGCGCTCTACGATCGCGGCATCCTCGTCCGCGACGTCGGCATCCCGCACAGCCTGCGCGTCAGTGCCGGTACGGAAGACGAGACGACCGCGTTCCTCGAAGCACTGGCGTCGATAGACTCGGAGGCATGACCAGCCCCCGAACGGCCAGCATCCGTCGTGCCACGAGCGAGTCGAGTGTCGAACTCGAGCTCGACCTCGACGGGACCGGGATCAGCACGATCGAGACGACCGTGCCGTTCTTCGATCATCTGCTGACGGCGTTCGCGAAGCACTCGCTCACCGACCTGACTGTACGCGCGACGGGCGACACGCACATCGACGCGCACCACACGGTCGAGGATGTGGCGATCGTGCTCGGGCAGGCGCTGCGCTCTGCGCTGGGCGACAAGTCGGGCATATCCCGCTACGGCGATGCGCTCGTGCCCCTCGACGAGGCGCTCGCGCAGGCTGTCGTCGACATCTCCGGGCGTCCCTACCTCGTGCACACGGGAGAGCCCGAGGGATACGAGTACCACCTCATCGGCGGGCACTTCACGGGGTCGCTCGTGCGGCACACGTTCGAGGCGATCGCGTTCAACGCGGGCCTGACGATGCACGTCCGCGTGCTCGGCGGACGCGACCCGCACCACATCGCCGAGGCGGAGTACAAGGCCTTCGCCCGTGCCTTCCGGCAGGCCAAGGCGCTCGATCCGCTCGTGCACGGCATCCCCAGCACGAAGGGCGCCCTATGACCGAGGGTGACACGACCGGACGCGCGCCGCTCGTCGCCGTCCTCGATTATGGCTCGGGCAACATCCACTCGGCCGTCAAGGCCCTCTCCGCCGCGGGTGCGGACGCCCGACTGACGTCCGATCGTGGTCTCATCCGCGATGCGGACGGTCTTCTGGTTCCCGGCGTCGGTGCGTTCAGTGCGGTCATGGCCGCCCTGCGCGAGAGCCGCGGCGACGAGATCATCGAGCGGCGCCTGGCCGGGGGGCGCCCGGTGCTGGGCATCTGCGTCGGCATGCAGATCATGTTTGGCAACGGCGTCGAGCGCGGCGATGACACCGAGGGCCTCGGGCAGTGGCCGGGCACCGTCACCGAGCTGCAGGCACCCGTGCTGCCCCACATGGGCTGGAACACCGTGCGCGCGGGCGCAGGGTCGACGCTGTTCAACGGTCTGGAGGACGAGCGCTTCTACTTCGTGCACTCGTACGGTGCCCAGGACTGGAGCCTCGAGGTCATGAAGCCCTTCGCCGAGCCCGTGCTGACCTGGTGCGACTACGGCGCGCCCTTCCTCGCGGCCGTCGAGAACGGGCCGCTCTCGGCGACGCAGTTCCACCCCGAGAAGTCGGGGGCCGCCGGCATCCGTCTCCTCGCCAATTGGATCGGTGCCCTACCGCGCCACTAGTCTCCCTCTGGTGCGCTCGCGTGGACGAGCGTGCATCCCGACCCACCCCTGGAATGTGATGAACGACTTCGCGTCCACCCCCGAACTGATCCTCCTGCCCGCCGTCGACGTCGCCGACGGGAAGGCCGTGCGCCTGACCCAGGGCGAGGCCGGCAGCGAGACGACCTACGGCGACCCCGTCGACGCGGCGCTCGCCTGGGCCAAGCAGGGTGCGCAGTGGATCCATCTCGTCGACCTCGACGCGGCCTTCGGCCGGGGCAACAACACCGCCGTGCTCCGCAAGGTCATCAAGCAGGTCAAGGGTGTGCAGATCGAGCTGTCGGGCGGCATCCGCGACGATGCGACGCTCGAGGCCGCGCTCGAGAGCGGTGCGACGCGCATCAACCTGGGCACTGCCGCGCTCGAGAACCCCGAGTGGGCCGCCGATGTCATCGGCCGCTACGGCGACGCGATCGCGGTCGGACTCGATGTCCGCGGCACGACGCTCGCCGCCCGGGGCTGGACCCGCGACGGCGGCGACCTGTGGGACGTCCTCGAGCGTCTCGAAGACGCCGGCTGCAGCCGATACGTCGTCACCGACGTGACGAAGGACGGCACGCTCCAGGGCCCGAACCTCGAGCTGCTGCGCGAGATCACCTCGCGCACACCCAAGCCCGTGGTCGCATCGGGCGGTATCTCGAGCCTCGACGACATCGCCGCGCTGCGCGAGCTCGTGCCGCTGGGCGTCGAGGGTGCGATCGTCGGCAAGGCTCTCTACGCCGGCGCGTTCACGCTGGCCGAGGCGCTGGATGTCGCCGGAGACTGACGACGGCTGCGGCCACGCCGCCGACTCGGCGGGCGTTCCCTGGGAGGGGCGCAGCTTCGAGTCGAACCCTCACGCCGGTGACGACGGCTCCGCCGATCCCGCGCTGCTCGCGGCGCTCGAAGCCTTCCGCGCGGGGACCGGTGACGCCGTGGCGGTCGTCGAGGCGTATCGCGCGGCGCGGCTGCTGATCCCGCTCGTGCCCGAGAAGGGCGACGAAGGGGTCGGGCCGACGGGGCTGCGTGTCGACAAGACCCAGGAGCTGTCGATCGTCACGGTCGCGGCTCCTGACGGTCGGCGCGTTCTGCCGGTCTTCACGTCGGTGGCCGCACTCGCGCGGTGGGATGCCGTCGCGCGTCCGGTTCCGGCCGACGGGGTGCGCACGGCGATGGCGGCGGCGTCCGATGACACCGACCTGATCGTGATCGACCCGGGCTCCGAGACCGAGTTCGTGCTGCGACGCCCCGCCGTCTGGGCGATCGGACAGGGACTGCCCTGGGAACCGGCGCCCACCTCGCCCGAGGTCTTCACCGCTCTCCAGGCCAGCATCGGGGGAGAGCTCGCGGTGCTCGACCTGTCGGTCGCGGCGGGTGATCCCGCCGCCCGGATGCGCGGCCCCGAGCTGATCGTCCGGCTTCATCTCATCGATGGGCTGGATGCCGCCGAGCTCGACGCGGTGCTGTCGCGGCTGGCGTCGCGGTGGGCCGCCGACGACCGCATCGCGGTGCTCGTCGACTCGCTGACGGTCAAGCTGGTGCGCGCTTCCTGACGGAAGTGCCGGGCCCGAGCGCTGCTCGAGCCCGGGAGCTCGTCAGTTGACGGGACCGGTGAACTTCTCGCCGGGGCCCTTGCCGATCGGGTCGGGGATCGTCGACGCCTCGCGGAAGGCGAGCTGCAGCGAGCGCAGGCCGTCGCGCAGCGATCGCGCGTGCATGTCGCTGATCTCGGGAGCGCCGGCGGTGATGAGCCCGGCGAGGGCGTTGATGAGCTTGCGGGCCTCGTCGAGGTCGAGCTGGGTGGCCGGGTCGTCGGCGAGCCCGACCTTGACGGCGGCGGCGCTCATGAGGTGCACGGCGGCGGTGGTGATGACCTCGACCGCCGGCACGTCGGCGATGTCGCGGGTCGCGGCCGAGGCCGCGCGCTCCTGCTCCTCCCACCGCTGGCGACGAGCCTCGTCGTCGGTGAAAGTGCTGTTGTCGGCGGGGTTCGTGTCCACGTGTCGCTCTCTGCTAGACTGTGCGGGCACCGGAGTGTTCTACTCCGGATCGAAAGAGGATCACATCCCACCCGCGCTTGCCGTTCCAGGCTACCGGGTCATGCACTCCGCTCCGTCCGTCTCACCGCGGCCGGGGTAGTCAGGGTGCGGAACACGAATGCCGACGCACGCGCGTCGTGCGGGGTGGATGCGATGCTCTTCCGCCCGGGTCGCGTCCTCGCGTCCCGGTGGCCACCACCGCACGAACAGGAGTTCCGCACATCAGCGATCCCCGCACCAACGACCGCATCCGCGTCCCCGAGGTTCGCCTCGTCGGCCCCGCTGGAGAGCAGGTCGGCGTCGTCCGTATCGAGGTCGCCCTGCGTCTGGCGCAGGAGGCCGAACTCGACCTCGTCGAGGTCGCCCCGAACTCGAAGCCGCCCGTGGTCAAGATCATGGACTACGGCAAGTTCAAGTACGAAGCGGCTCAGAAGGCCAAGGAAACGCGCCGCAATCAGGCCAACACGGTCCTCAAGGAGGTCCGTTTCCGCCTGAAGATCGAGGCGCACGACTACATCACCAAGCTCAAGCGCGCCGAGGGCTTCCTCCAGGCGGGCGACAAGGTGAAGGCGATGATCCTGTTCCGCGGTCGCGAGCAGTCGCGTCCCGAGCAGGGTGTGCGCCTGCTCCGCAAGTTCGCCGAGGATGTCGCCGAGCTCGGCACCGTCGAGTCGAACCCGACGATCGACGGCCGCAACATGGTGATGGTCATCGCGCCGCACAAGAACAAGTCCGAGGTGAAGACCGAGCAGAACGCCCAGCGTGCCGCCAACAAGGAGGCAGCACGCCAGGCCCGCTCCGGCGACGCACCCGCGACCGAAGACGCCGCTCCCGCCTCGGCGGAGTAGCCCCCAGACTCCCGCCTCGCGGGAAACACAACGAAGGAAGAGACATGCCGAAGCAGAAGACCCACTCGGGTGCCAAGAAGCGCTTCAAGGTCACCGGCAGCGGAAAGATCAAGAAGCAGCAGGCGAACCTCCGCCACAACTTCGAAGGCAAGCCCACCAAGCGCACGCGCCGCCTGTCGGCCGACAAGATCCTGGCTCCCGGCGACGCGAAGGTCGCCAAGAAGCTCCTCGGCATCTGAGCGCTGCTGCGCACGAATAGGAAACAAACGAAATGGCTAGAGTCAAGCGGGCAGTAAACGCCCACAAGAAGCGTCGCGTCATCCTCGAGCGCGCCTCCGGTTACCGCGGACAGCGTTCGCGCCTGTACCGCAAGGCGAAGGAGCAGGTCACCCACTCGCTCGTCTACGCGTACCGCGACCGTCGCAAGCGCAAGGGCGACTTCCGCCGTCTGTGGATCCAGCGCATCAACGCCGCTGCCCGTCAGAACGGCATCACGTACAACCGCTTCATCCAGGGCCTCGGCCTCGCGGGTGTGCAGGTCGACCGTCGTATGCTCGCCGAGCTCGCCGTGAACGAGCCCGCCGTCTTCGCGTCGCTCGTGGCGACGGCCAAGGGCGCGCTGCCCGCCGACGTCAACGCTCCCAAGGCCTGATCGGGTCTTCGCGTTCCACGCACCGCACGAAGGGGCGTCCTCCGAGAGGAGGGCGCCCCTTCGCCGTATGCTGAAAACGTGCTCGAGAACCCCCGCTCGCCCCGCGTTCGCGCCGTCGCCAAGCTGACCAAGCGCAGCGCGCGTCAGGAGACCGGTCTGTTCCTGCTCGAGGGTCCGCAGGCCGCGCGGGAGGCGCTCGCGTACCGTCCCGACACCCTGGTCGAGGTCTTCGCGACACCTGGCGCGATCGAGCGGCATCCCGAACTGGCTGCGAACGCCGAGAAGGCCGGCGTCGCCGTCGTCTCGGCGAGCGAGGCCGTGCTCGAGGCGATGGCCGACACCGTCACGCCCCAGGGCATCGTCGCCGTCGCGCGTCAGTCGCCGTCGTCGCTGCGTGACATCTTCGCCGCCGGTCCCCGCCTCGTCGCGATCTGCGAAGAGGTGCGCGACCCCGGCAACCTCGGCACCATCATCCGAGCCGCGGATGCCGCCGGTGCGGATGCCGTCGTCTTGACGGGTCGCACCGTCGATCCCTACAACCCCAAGGTGGTGCGCTCGACCACCGGGTCGCTGTTCCACCTGCCGATCGTGCTCGGTGTCGAGCTCGACGCCGCCGTGGCGCGGGCGCACGAGGCGGGACTGCGAGTCGTCGCCGCGGACGTCAAGGGCGAGGAGTTCCTCGACCACCGTGCGACGCTCGCGGAGCCCACGGCGTGGCTCTTCGGCAACGAGGCGCGCGGCCTGGCCGACGAGGCCCTGGCCCAGGCCGACCTCGCGCTGCGGCTGCCGATCTACGGCGCCGCCGAGTCGCTCAACCTGGCGACCGCCGCGAGCGTGTGCCTCTACGAGACCGCGTTCGCCCAGCGCGCCGGCTGAACCCGTCGACGACGCCAGCCGGATGCGCCGTGTATTCCGATTCTGTTACAGATCGGTGACTCGGTGCGTTCCGCGGGGTCCAGGGCGGGGGAGTGCTCTTAATGTGATCTCTTATGACGACTCCCGAAAACCCGGCGCCCCCGACGTCGAACATCTCGGTGCGCCGCGGCGACCCGCTCGTGGTGATCGAGGGCGTGCAGAAGCACTACGGCTCGTTCCAGGCTCTGAAGGACATCGACCTGACCGTCAACCGCGGCGAGGTCGTTGTCGTCATCGGTCCCTCGGGCTCGGGTAAGTCGACCCTCTGCCGCACGATCAACCGCCTCGAGACCATCAGCGAGGGCACGATCACGATCGACGGCGAGAAGCTGCCGTCCGAGGGCAAGGCTCTCGCGGCGCTCCGCGCCGACGTGGGGATGGTCTTCCAGTCGTTCAACCTCTTCGCCCACCTGACGATCCTCGAGAACGTCACGCTCGGTCCGATCAAGGTCAAGGGCATGAAGAAGGCCGAGGCCGAGAAGCTCGCCCGTGAGCTGCTCGACCGAGTCGGCGTGGGGCACCAGGCCGACAAGCTGCCGGCGCAACTGTCGGGCGGGCAGCAGCAGCGCGTCGCGATCGCCCGCGCGCTGGCGATGAAGCCGAAGGTGATGCTCTTCGACGAGCCCACGAGCGCGCTCGACCCCGAGATGATCAACGAGGTGCTCGACGTCATGGTCGGCCTCGCGCAGGACGGCATGACGATGATCGTCGTCACGCACGAGATGGGCTTCGCCCGCAAGGCCGCCGACCGCGTCGTCTTCATGGCCGACGGCCAGATCGTCGAAGAGGCCGTTCCCGAGCAGTTCTTCACGTCGCCCCGGAGCGACCGTGCCAAGGACTTCCTCTCCAAGCTCATCACCCACTGAGACCACCGACCTCCGCGCTCTGCACCGGGCGCGGAAGCCCCAACCAGGAGGACCACATGCGCAAGACACGAATCACCGGCGCCTTCGCCGGTGTCGCCATCGCTGCGATCGCTCTGACCGGCTGCAACAGCGGCTCGCCCACCTCGCCCGGCGGCGCCGCCGGCGGTGACGGCGGCGACAGCAACGAAGCCCTGTGGGAGGTCGCCTCCGACGTCTCGCTCGAGGGCAGCCCGACGTTCGACGCGATCCAGTCGCGCGACAAGGTGATCGTCGGCGTCAAGGAGGACCAGCCCGGTCTCGGCTTCCTCGACGCGACGTCCAACGAGCGCAGCGGCTTCGACGTCGACATCGCACGGTGGATCGCGGCATCCCTCGGCTACGACGAGGACAAGATCGAGTTCAAGGCGATCGCGTCGGCCAACCGTGAGCAGGCCATCGTGAACGGCGACGTCGACTACTACGTCGGCACCTACTCAATCACCGACGCGCGCAAGCAGCAGATCGACTTCGCCGGTCCGTACTTCATCACGGGCCAGGGCCTGCTGGTCGCCGCGGACAGCGACATCGCGAGCGAGGACGACCTCAACGAGAACACGCGCGTGTGCTCGGCGACCGGTTCGACGCCCATCCAGAACATCAAGACGAACTACCCCGAGGTTCCCACCGAGGAGTTCGACCTCTACTCGGCATGCGTCGACGCGCTCATCAACGGCACCGTCGACGCCGTCACGACCGACCAGGCGATCCTGATCGGTTACGCGGCGCAGTACCCCGATGAGATCAAGGTCGTCGGCGAGCCCTTCAGCGAGGAGAAGTACGGCGTGGGCCTGCGCAAGGGCGACGATGCGTTCCGCGCGCACATCAACGAGCTGCTCACCGACGGCGGCGACGCGTGGCAGGGCATCTTCGACAAGAACCTCGGTCAGTCCGGGATCACGGTCGAGCAGCCTGCGGTCGACGCGTACTGAGTCGCACTGACACCATGACCACGGGGCGGGGGCGTACGCGTCCCCGCCCCGCACCATCCAAGGAGACGATGTGGGCGTCATCACCGACAACCTCGACCTCTGGGGCGAGGCTCTCGGCAACACCCTGTTGCTGTTCTTCGCCGGCGGAGCGATCGCCCTGGTCCTCGGCACCCTGATCGGCGCCATGCGCGTCTCGCCGATTCCGGTGGCGCGCGCCTTCGGCACGGTCTACGTCAACACCATCCGCAACACCCCGCTGACGCTCGTCTTCTTCTTCTTCGCGTTCGGCTACCCGCAGCTCGACCTGCCGAACCCCGGCTTCACGGTGCTCGGCGTCTGGGCGCTGGGTATCTATACCGCGACCTACGTCGCCGAGGTCATCCGCGCGGGAATCAACACCGTGCCGGTCGGCCAGGCCGAGGCGGCCCGAGCGATCGGGCTCACGTTCGGCCAGGTCATGACGCTCGTCGTCATGCCGCAGGCCTTCCGGTCGGTCGTGCCGCCGATGATGAGCGTCTTCATCGCGCTGCTGAAGAACACCACGGTTGCTGCCGGCTTCTCCGTGGTCGAGCTCGGCGCCATCCGCGCGAACCTGAGCGAGCGCGGCGAGAACGCCCTGACCGTGCTGCTCTGGGTCGCCGTCGTCTTCGTCGCCCTGGTGCTGGTCCTCAGTGCCGTGCAGCGACGACTCGAGAACAAGTGGAGGATCGCGCGATGACTTCCGTCCTGTACGACGTCCCGGGGCCCCGCGCGATCCTGCGCAACCGCATCCTCGGCATCGTCACCATCCTCCTGGTCGCCGCGGCGATCGGATTCGTGGTCTTCCGCTTCGCGGTGAGCGGTCAGTTCTCCGCCGACAAGTGGTACATCTTCACGTTCAGCAACGTGTGGCTCGGCATCTTCAGGGCGCTTGGCAACACGCTCGCGGCCTTCGGGCTCGCGGCCGTCGGTGCCCTGGCGCTCGGCTTCGTTCTCGCGATCGGCCGCCTGTCGGATCATGCGTGGGTGCGGATTCCCTTCGGCGTCGTCATCGAGGCGTTCCGGGCCGTGCCGGTGCTGATCTTCATGATGCTGATGTACTACGGGCTGCCGACGCTCGGCATCCGCATGGAGCCGTACTGGGCCGTGGTCATCGCCCTCGTCGCCTACAACGGCTCCGTGCTGGCGGAGGCCCTGCGCGCCGGCATCGAGTCGCTGCCGCGCGGACAGAAGGAGGCCGGCTACGCGATCGGTCTGCGCAAGAGCGGCGTCATGCGCCTCGTCCTGCTGCCGCAGGCGGTTCGGGCCATGCTGCCCGTCATCGTCGCGCAGCTCGTCGTGACGCTGAAGGACACCGCGCTCGGCTTCATCATCACCTATCCCGAGCTGCTGTACTACGCCAAGCAGCTGACCTCCCAGCCGGGGCGCCCGATCCTCCAGGCGGGCATCGTCATCGGCGCGATCTACATCGTGATGTGCCTGCTGCTGTCGTGGTTCGCCAGCTTCCTCGAGAAGCGCCTCTCGCGGTCGCCGCGCACCCCAGGCGGCGGCGCAGCTGCTGTCGACCCGCTGCACCACCCGGTGGCGCCGACGACCGATACCGAGCTCATCGCCACGCAGAAGGGGATCGGCAAGTACGACTCCAACAGCTCGGGCGGAGCCTGACGCACAGCACGACCCCGACGGGCCCCTCACGCGAAAGCGGAGGGGCCCGTCGCCGGTAGACTCGACTCCCGTGTCCGACGCACCCGAGATCACCCCTGACGCGGTCGCCGCGGCGGTGGATGCGGCCCTCGCCGCCATCGCCGACGCGTCCTCCACCGCCGAGCTGAAGTCCGCCCGCAACGCCCACACGGCCGAGGGGTCGCCGCTCGCGCGCCTCAACGCGCAGCTGCGGTCGGTGCCCAACGAGAAGAAGGCCGAGTTCGGCAAGCTCGTAGGCCAGGCGCGTGGCCGTGTCACCCAGGCCCTCGCCGCCCGCGAGGGCGAGCTCGCCGCCGCCGAGACGGCCGCGAAGCTCGAGGCCGAGGCGCTCGACGTCACCGCCATCGCCCCGCGCGGACGCGTCGGGGCGCGGCATCCGATCTCGCTCCTGCAGGAGGAGGTCGCCGACCTCTTCGTCGGGATGGGCTGGGAGATCGCCGAGGGGCCGGAGCTCGAGCACGAGTGGTTCAACTTCGACTCGTTGAACTTCGACGTCGACCATCCCGCGCGCCAGATGCAGGACACGTTCTTCGTCGACCCGGTCGCGCGGCACCTCGTCATGCGCACGCAGACGAGCCCCGTGCAGATGCGGTCGATGCTCGAGCGCGACATCCCGATCTACGTCCTCTCGCCGGGCCGGGTGTTCCGCACCGACGAGTACGACGCGACCCACCTCCCCGTGTTCACGCAGTTCGAGGGCCTCGTCGTCGACAAGGGCATCACGATGGCGCACCTCAAGGGCACCCTCGACCACGCGGCGCGCGAGCTGTTCGGCCCCGAGGCGAAGACGCGCTTCCGCACCAACTACTTCCCGTTCACCGAGCCGAGCGCCGAGCTCGACCTGTGGCACCCGACCTTCGCCGGCGGAGCGCGCTGGATCGAGTGGGGCGGATGCGGCATGGTGAACCCCAACGTGCTCCGTGCCGCGGGCATCGATCCCGAGGTCTACTCCGGGTTCGCCTTCGGCATGGGCATCGAGCGGACGCTGATGTTCCGTTCCGACGTGAAGGACATGCGCGACATGGCCGAGGGCGATGTGCGTTTCAGCGAGCAGTTCGGGATGGTGGTCTGATGCGCGTTCCGCTGTCGTGGTTGCGTGAGTACGTCGAGGTACCGGCGGATGCCGCGCCTGAGGACATCCTCGCGGCGCTGGTGTCGGTCGGCTTCGAGGAGGAGGACGTCCACGGTTTCGACCTGACCGGTCCGATCGTCGTGGGCCGCGTGGTCTCGTTCGAGCCCGAGCCGCAGTCCAACGGCAAGACGATCCGCTGGTGCCAGGTCGATGTCGGCGAGGCGAACGGCGGCGTGCGCGGCATCGTCTGCGGCGCCGGCAACTTCTTCGAGGGTGACAAGGTCGTCGTGACCCTTCCCGGCGCCGTGCTGCCCGGTCCGTTCCCGATCGCGGCGCGCAAGACGTACGGCCACGTCTCGGACGGCATGATCGCCTCGGCGAAGGAGCTGGGCCTCGGCGACGAGCACTCGGGCATCCTGCGTCTGACCGAGCTCGGACTCGACCCGGAGGTCGGCACCGACGCGATCGCGCTGCTCGGACTCGACGACGCCGCGATCGACGTCAACGTCACCCCCGACCGCGGCTACGCGCTGTCGGTGCGCGGCATCGCGCGCGAGTACTCGCACGCGACCGGCGCGGCATTCCGCGACCCTGGTCTCCGCGAGTTCGACGAGCTCGAGCACCCCGCGACGGGCTTCGACGTCGCGGTCGACGACCAGGCGCCGATCCGCGGCCGCGTCGGTGCGACCGAGTTCGCGGTGCGCGTCGTCTCGGGCGTCGACCCGTCGCGGCCGACGCCGCCGTGGATGGTCGCGCGTCTCACGCTCGCCGGCATCCGCTCGCTCGGCATCCTGATCGACATCACCAACTACGTGATGCTCGAGCTCGGCAACCCGATTCACGGCTACGACCTCGACAAGCTCACCGGTGGCATCACGGTGCGTCGCGCGACGGCGGGCGAGAAGCTCACGACGCTCGACGGCAAGGAGCGCACCCTCGACGGCGAAGACCTGCTCATCACCGACGAGTCGGGCCCCATCGGCCTCGCCGGCGTCATGGGCGGCGGCACGACCGAGATGACGGATGCGACGCGCAACGTGCTCATCGAGGCCGCGATCTTCGACACCGTCACGATCGCCCGCACCGCTCGTCGGCACAAGCTGCCGAGCGAGGCCTCGCGGCGCTTCGAGCGCGGCGTCGACCCGCTGCTGCCGTTCGTGGCCGCCCGCCGCGTCGCCGACCTCATGGTCGAGCTCGCCGGCGGCACGCTCGAGCCGGTCGGTGGCGCGCTGTTCGGCGAGGTGTTCCTCGAGGCGATCGATCTGCCGCGCGGCTTCGTCGCAGGCCTCATCGGCATCGACTACACCGACGACGAGGTCGTCTCGGCGCTCGAGACGATCGGCGCCGAGGTGACCGACACGGATGTCGGTTGGGAGGTCATCCCGCCGTCGTGGCGCCCCGACCTCACCGACAAGTGGACGCTGGCCGAAGAGGTCGCGCGCATCCACGGCCTCGACCGCGTGCCGTCGGTCCTCCCGACGGCTCCCTCCGGCCGCGGTCTGACGGATGCGCAGAAGGGGCGACGTCGCGTTTCGAACGCGCTCGCGGCCGCGGGCTTCGTCGAGACCCCGTCGTTCCCGTTCACGACGCGAGACAGCAACGATCTCCACGGTTCGGCCTCGGGCGAGGAAGTGCCCTCGGTTAAGATCGCCAATCCGCTCGACGGGCAGGCGCCCTACCTGCGCCGCTCGCTCGTACCGGGCCTGCTGCAGGTCGCGCACCGCAACGTCTCGCGCGGACTGACCGATCTCGCCCTCTTCGAGGTCGGTGCCGTCTTCCTCCCCGAGCCGGGCACGCAGTACGGCACCGCGACGGTGCCGCCGCTCGCCGCGCGTCCCGACGACGCCACGCTCGCGGAGCTCCACGCGTCGATCCCGCCGCAGCCGCGTCACGTTGCGGTGCTCGTCGCCGGCAACGTGGCGCCCAAGTCGCCGGGGCATGCCGCCGTCGCGGCCGATCTCAGCGACGTGTTTGCGGCTGTCGCCGCGATCGGTTCGGCGGCCGGCGTCGACATCGAGATCTCGCAGGCCCGTCGTGCCGCGCTGCACCCGGGTCGCGCCGCCGCGCTCACGGTCGGAGGTGTCGAGGTCGGCTACGCCGGGGAGCTGCATCCCGAGGTCTCGGCTGCGGCCGACCTGTCGGGCCGTGTCCTCGTCGCCGAGATCGACCTCGACGCCGTTCTGGCGAGCGCGGGGGAGCGGGTCGTCGTCGCGTCGCTGTCGGGCTACCCGGCGGCCACGCAGGACGTCTCGCTCGTCGTTCCTGCGGACGTGACGGCGGGTGCGCTCGCGTCGGCGCTGTCGGAGGGGGCGGGCCAGCTGCTCGAGTCGCTCCGTCTCGTCGACGACTACCGCGGTGCCGGCGTTCCCGAGGGCTCGAAGAGCCTGACGTTCGCGCTGCGCTTCCGCGCCGACGACCGCACCCTCACGGCGGCCGAGGCGAGCGAGGCCAAGCTCGCGGGCGTCGCCGTCGCGGCCGAGCGTTTCGGCGCCGTCATCCGCGACTGACCTGCGTACCGGGCGCAGTTCCCGACGTCACGCGCGGTTACGGGCGCGCTCCACGTCCGGAACTGCGCCCGACGCGTTCCCGTGACCGGCCGGCCGACCGAGAGGGGCTCAGCGCGAGCCCCAGTTCCAGGCCGGAACGTCGAGCAGACCCTGACCGCGGACCGTCGTCTCGGCGTTCGATCGCTGGAGTTCGACGCGCGACGGTTCTGGCAGAGCGTCGACGAGCGCATCGGCATGCGACACCGTGAGCACCTGCGTGCGCTCGGATGCCGCTCGGATGAGCGAGGCCAGCGGTGCGAGGAGGGAGGGATGCAGGCTCGCCTCGGGCTCGTTCAGCACCAGGAGCGGTGCGGGTCGCGCCGGCAGCAGCGCGGCACACAGCAGCAGGTAACGCAGCGTGCCGTCCGACAGCTCGGCCGCATCGAGCGGACGCAGCAGGCCGGGCTGCTCGATCGTCAGGCGGAAGAGTCCGTCGGAGGTCACGACGCGCACGCGGCTGCCCGGGAACGCCTGGTCGACCGCACGCGCCAGAGCGTCGCCGTGCCCGGCGTCGACGATCGTCGCCCAGGCCGCGGCGAGATTCGCCCCGTCGTGCGCGAGGGTGTGGCTGCGGGTGCCGACCTGTGGCTGACGCGCGGGGGCGTCGAGGTCGACGCGGAAGTGGTCGTAGAAGCGCCACGCGGTCATCGCGCGGCGGAGGGTCAGCAGTTCGGGGGCGGTGTCGCCGTCGGCGAGATCGGTGACGATGCTCTCGTACGGCGCCAGCTGCTGGTCGAGCATCGTCCAGGAGTGCTCGCGCACGCGGGTGAGCTGCCGCGTGCGGTCGATGAGCAGTGTCGACGGCTTGGCGACGACACCGGCGAACACCTGTTCGCGTTTGATCTCGGGGTCGCGGGCGAACGGACTGGTCTGGTCGCCCTGCGGGATGCCGAGATCGATGAGGTACCCCAGCTCGTCGGACGCGTAGCCGAGCTGCACCGCGACGGGTCCCCGGCGCACCGTTCCCTGATCTCCGCCGTTCTCGGGCCCGGCCCAGAGGACCGACGGCAGCCCTCCTTCGCGTGCCAGCGCGCCCACGATGTCGCCCCGTGCCGCTGCGGCGAGCAGGCGCAACGCGCGGTAGAGGTTCGACTTGCCCGAGCCGTTGGGGCCGGTGACGACGGTGAGGTCGCCGAGCGGCACGACGACGTCGCGGAGCGAGCGGTATCCCGATACAGCCAGAGCGCGCAGCATCCCCTCACTCTGGCATCTGCGTCTGACACCGCCCTCCGGTTCCCGATAGTGTCGGGGCCGTGAGCGAGATCCCAGCCAGCGTCACCCCATCGTCTCCGGCGGCCGGTGCCGCCCCCGCCCTCGAACTGCTCGGCCTGGTCAAGAGGTTCGGTGAGAAGGTCGCCGTCGACGGCATCGACCTCGTCGTGCCGGCCGGCTCGTTCTACGGACTCGTCGGGCCGAACGGCGCAGGTAAGACCACGAGCCTCTCCATGGCCACGGGGCTGTTGCGCCCGGATGCCGGCACCGCGCGCGTCCACGGGATCGACGTGTGGCGCGACCCGGTGGCCGCCAAGCGCACGATCGGCAACCTCGCCGACGGCGTGCGGCTCTTCGACCGTCTGACGGGGGAGCAGCTCATCACCTACACCGCGATGATGTTCGGGCTGCCGCGCCCCGAGATCGCACCGCGCGTGTCGGACCTGCTCGACCTCATGGACCTGCGCGGCGCAGCCGGGACGATCGTCGCCGACTACTCTGCGGGCATGACCAAGAAGGTCGCGCTCGCGTGCGCTCTCGTGCACGCCCCGCGCCTGCTCGTGCTCGACGAGCCCTTCGAGTCGGTCGACCCGGTGTCGGCCGCGAACATCGAGGACGTCCTGCGCAGCTACACCAGCTCGGGCGGATCGGTGATCGTCTCGAGCCACTCGATGGACCTCGTCCAGCGCATGTGCGACCACGTCGCCGTCATCGCCGCAGGCCGCGTGCTCGCCGCGGGCACGATCGACGAGGTGCGTGCCGGCGAGAGCCTGCAGGACCGTTTCGTCTCGCTCGTCGGCGGACGCCACCAGTCGGAGGGACCGCAGTGGTTGCGACAGTCCTGAAGCTGCGTTACCGCGTTCTCGGGAACACGCTCGCCCGTCGCCCCTGGCAGCTCGTCGGCTTCATCCTCGGATCGCTCTGGGGTCTCGGCATCCTCGGCGGGCTCGTCGTCGGGTTCGTCGCGCTGTCGGTGTTCGAGAACCTCGAGGCCGCGACCGTCGTCGCGGTCCTCGGCGGCTCTCTGCTGATTCTCGGCTGGCTCGTGGGGCCGATCATCATCGCGGGGCTCGACAGCACGGTCGACGCCGTGCGCCTGGCGCCGTTCCCCCTGACACGCCGTCAGGTCATGCTCGCCCTCGCGGGTGCCGGGCTCACCGGCATCCCCGGCATCGTCACCACGGTCGCTGCCCTCGCGACGCTGATCGTGTGGGTGCGGTGGCCGGTCGCGGCCATCGTCGCCGTGCCGACGGTGCTGCTCGGCGTTCTCACCTGTGTGCTGGCCTCGCGTCTGATGGGCGAGCTCTCGGGCGGCATGGGCGGCCGGCGCTCGCGCGAGATCATCGGCACCGTCGTGCTGGTCGTGCTCATCATGACCGGTCCCATCCTCACCGGCATCGCCGCGCTGCTCGATCAGGCCGGTGGCGATCTGTGGACGCGATTGCAGCAGGCCGCCGGCATCCTCGCCTGGACTCCGCTCGGTGCCGCCTGGTCGGTCGCCCCGAGCGCGGCGGCGGGGCAGTGGCTTCCCGCGCTCGCCAGCACCGTGATCGCCATCGTGACCGTCGTCGTGCTGTGGATCGTGTGGGACCGCGTCATCGAGACGGCCGTGTCGTCGCCGCGCCAGCGCGCGACTCGCACCGTGGCTGCCGGAAAGCTCGGCCTCTTCGGCGTGATGCCGACCGGTGGTGTCGGTGCGACGTGGGCGCGATCGCTCTCGGGATGGCTGCGTGATCCGCGGTACCTGCGGCAGCTCATCGTCATCCCGCTGTTCCCCGTGCTCTTCGCCTTCACCGGCGGGACGGACGGCTTCATGTTCCTCATCTCGCCGGTGCTCGCCGCGCTCGTCATGGCCGCGGTGGGCTACGCCGATGTCTCCTTCGACGGCACGGCCTTCGGCACGACCCTCGCCACCGGCATCTCCGGCCGTGCCGACCGTCTCGGTCGCCTGCTCGGCGCCGCGTGCGTCGGAGTTCCGCTGATCGGCCTCATCGCGGTCGCCACCGCGGTGGTCTCGGGCGACGCGGCGCACCTGCCCGCGGTGCTGGGAGCGGCCCTCGGCGTGCTGCTGGCCGGATACGGCGCGTGCGCGGTGTCGTCGGCGCTCATCGTCACACCGGTGCCCGCACCGGGCGACAGCCCGTTCAAGAGCACCCCGGGTCAGAACTCCATCATGGGCCTGCTGGTCTTCGTCGTATGGGCCGCGGTGATCGCATTGTCGTTGCCGGCCATCGTGCCCGCCGTCGTGAACGCCGTGACGGGAGACGCGATGTGGGGCTGGATCGCGCTGGCCGCCGGTGTCGTGTTCGGCGCGGTGGTCGCGATCGTCGGCGTGCTCGTCGGTGGGCGCACGATCGAGCGGACCGGTCCCGACCTGCTCGTGCGCATCAAGTCGTTCCCCACCTGATCGACGTCCGGCCCCGCGGACCCGTCCGAGATCAGCGGTAGCGGCGGCCCTCGTCGCGTCGGTACAGCCACACGACGAGGGCGCCCAGCGCGAGCGTCCACGCGACGACGCCGAGGATCGCCCAGAGCGGCACGTCGGCACCGGTCGCGACGCCGACGACGATCTCTCGGGCTTGACGGATCGGCAGGATCGACGAGGCGGTGTCGAGCCAGGCGGGGAAGAACTGCGGGGGCAGGAACAGGCCGCCGCCGAAGGCGAGCAGGAACAGGGCCACCTGCGTGACGGCGATGGCGGCCTTCGGGCCCGTCGTGAGACCGATGATCGCACCGATGAGCATCGGCGGAAGCGCCGTCGCGATCACGAGCACGATGGCCGCGAGCAGCCGGAGCGGTTCGGGCCGCGCGCTCGTGAAGACACCTCCGACCACGAGCAGCGGCACCATCGCCACGGTCGCGATCGCGAGGGTCGCCAGGATCAGGGCCCCGATGCGGGCGAGCGGGCTGCCGGGGAGCGTCCGCAGGTAGGGCGTCCACGGCTTCGAGCGTTGCTCGGCGAGCTCGAGCCCGACCGAGAACAGCCCCGACGACATGAAGGCGAACACGACCATCGAGCAGACGGCGGCGGTGGCGACGCTGCTATCCGCCACGACCGCGCCCTGGGGCAGCACGAACAGGCAGAACGCGAGGGTCGGGAACACGACCGACCCGATCACCGCGATCGGAACCCGCGCGGTCTCGATGAGGTTGTATCTGGTCGCGGTCAGGGTGAGCGAGAGCGTGGACATCAGGCGGCCTTCTCGGTGGTGGGTGCGGGTGCGGGTGCGCCGGGGCGCGCGGACGTGGCGGTCAGGGAGAGGAACGCCTCTTCGAGCGTCGCTCCGCGCACCGTGAGATCGCTGAACGGCAGATCGGCGGCGACGAGTGAGCGGACGAGAGCGTCGGAGTCGCCGACGACGGCCGTCACGGCGTCGTCCGCGGTGGAGACGGATGCCTCGGGGGCGAGGCGCCGGATGTCGTCCGCCGAGACTCCGCGCAGGGTGACACGGCGTCGGGAGACGCTCGACACGACGGCCGCGAGCGTGTCATCGGTGCGGACGACACCGTCGTCGATGACGACGACGCGGTGAGCGAGCTGCTCGATCTCCTCGAGGTGGTGGCTCGTGACCACGACGGCGCATCCGGCGGCGTGCCGGGCGCGGACGGCATCCCACAGTGCGCGCCGGGCGTCCACGTCGAGACCGGTCGTGGGCTCGTCGAGCAGCACGAGATCGGGGTCGCCGACGAAGGCCAGCGCGACGGCCACACGCCGCTGCTGCCCGCCCGACAGCGCCCCGCACTGCTGGCGCAGCAGCGGGCCGAGGTCGAACTCCTCGATGATGCGGGCGCGGGGAGAAGGATGCGGGAAGTGCGCCGCGACGAAATCGAGCACCTCACCCACGCGCAGGGCGTCGGGCAGCGCCGTCGCCTGCGGGGTCGAGCCGAGGCGCACGCGCGAGGACGTGTCGCGCGGGTCGCCGCCGAACAGGCGCACCTCGCCGCTGGTCGGGGTTCGCAGGCCCTCGACGAGCGACAGGAGGGTCGTCTTGCCGGCGCCGTTCGGCCCCAGCAGACCGACGCATTCGCCGGCGTGGATGTCAAGGGTCACTCCGGCCAGCGCGGTGACGTCGCCGAACCGCTTCACGAGGTCGCGGGTGCTGATGAGGGCGGTCATGATCCTCCTCCGAGGAGATCGAGCAGATGGGTGCGGTACGTGCGGAACGCGGCTCGCCCGGTGGGGGTCAGCGCGACGTAGGTCACGGGCTTCCGGCCCGCGAAGGCCTTGCTGGTCTCGACGTAGCCCGCCGCCTCGAGCTTCGCGAGGTGCGTGGTGAGGTTCCCGGCGGTCATCCCGAGCAGCTTCTGCAGCACGGGGAAGGTCACCTCGTCGCCGTCGGCGAGGGCCTCGTTCAGCGCCGTGACGATGCGCAGGCGGGCCGGGGCGTGGATCACCGGGTCGAGCTCGGTCATCGGCTGCCTTCCGCCGGGATGACGCCGCGCAGCATCAGGGTCGCGACGATGAGCATCGCGAGCGGTCCGACGGTCGCGTACACGAGGTAGTTGGTCGGCGTGCCCGCGTACGACGCCACGATCGCGGTGGCGATCATGACGATGCCGAGCGCGTACTGGACGGGGGAGCGCCACAGCGCCCCGCCGGCGAGGTAGAGCACGCCGACCAGCAGGACGAAGATCGCGGGGGAGAGCACTGCCATGACGTCGGCATCCGCGCCGGTGCGCTGCACCGCGCCGATGAGGAGGCCGGCACCGAACATCGACAGCGACCACGCCCAGCCGTACATGGCCCCGGCCAGGCGCGACGGTCCCCGCACGCCCACGCCGGAGCGGATGCCGGCGACGGCGGAGACGACGATGCCGGCGATGAGCACCGTGCCGAAGACGATCCACGCGGGGGTCGTCGGAATGCGGAACCAGGGGTTGCCGCCGCCGTCGGCCGCGCTCCAAATGGCTCCGAATCCGACGATCCACGCCGCCGCCCAGGTGATGAGCATCACCGCGTAGTTGCGGTTGACCCAGTGCGCGGTGCGCCGGCGCTGGTCCTGCATGAGGGCGAGCATCGCCGCCGGGTCGGCCTGCTGCTCGTCATCCATCGAATCGTGCTCCATGCAAACCACTTTGCACTGCAAACCTTGCGCGGTCAACTCAAGTCGAGATGCTCGAGATTTGGCGGATGCCGCGAGGGAGCGCTACTGTCGGCGCATGTCTTCGGCCCCGCAGCGCACCGTCTCGGTGCTTCGCGCGCGCCGACGTCTGGGCGACCGCCGACGCTAGGCGACCCTGCACGCTCCCGCATCCGCGGTCGAGCGCGTGGTGTCGCCGCCGCCGGTCCCCGTCGCCGCGAAGGCGACGTCATCCCAGACAATAAGGTGGAAGTCATGCCCCTCTCCGTCGCCGTCTCCGGCGCATCCGGATACGCGGGAGGCGAGATCCTGCGCCTGCTCGCCGCTCACCCCGAGGTCGAACTCCGCACGGTCACCGCGCACTCCAACGCCGGTCAGCCGCTCATCGATCACCAGCCGCACCTCCGCTCGCTGCGTCACCTCACGCTTCAGCCCTCGACGCCCGAGGTGCTCGCGGGGCACGACATCGTGTTCCTCGCCCTCCCGCACGGCCAGTCGGGTCAGTACACCGAGGCGCTCGCCGACACCGCCCTCGTCATCGACGCGGGCGCCGACCACCGGTTGACGTCGTCGGACGACTGGGATGCCTTCTACGGCGGCGACTTCCACGAGCCCTGGACTTACGGTGTGCCCGAGCTCCTCGTCGGAGGCGCGAACGGCACCGGCAAACAGCGCGACAAGCTCGTCGGAGCCTCGCGCATCGCCGCTCCCGGGTGCAACGCCTCGACCGTCGCGCTGAGCCTCGCGCCCGGTGTCGCCGCCGGTGTCATCGACCCGAGCGACATCGTGAGCGTGCTCGCGGTCGGTCCGTCGGGCGCGGGCAAGAGCCTGAAGACGAACCTCCTCGCCGCCGAGATCCTCGGATCGGCGAACCCCTATGCCATCGGCGGGACGCACCGCCACATCCCCGAGATCCGGCAGGCGCTGTGGGGAGCGGGCGCGGTAGGCGACATCCGCATCTCGTTCACCCCCGTCCTCGTGCCGATGTCGCGCGGCATCCTGGCCACCTCGACCGCTCCGATCGCGGACGGCGTCTCCGACGCTCAGATCCGCGAGGCGTGGGAGAGCGCCTACGCGGATGAGACGTTCGTGCAGCTGCTGCCCGAAGGCTCCTTCCCTCGAACGGCCGACGTCACCGGCGCGAACACCGCGCTCATGGGCCTGGCGATCGATCGGGCCGCCGGCCGTGTGGTCGTCGTGACCGCGGTCGACAACCTCGCCAAGGGCACCGCCGGTGCCGCCATCCAGTCGATGAACATCGCCCTCGGTTTCGCCGAGACCACGGGCCTGAGCGCGAACGGAGTCGCCCCGTGAGCGTCACCGCCCCCCAGGGTTTCGAAGCCGCCGGTGTCGCCGCGGGTCTGAAGTCGACCGGAAAGCCCGACGTCGCCGTCGTCGTCAACCGCGGCCCGCTCAAGGTCGGCGCCGCGGTGTTCACCTCGAACCGCGCCAAGGCGAACCCGATCATGTGGTCGCAGCAGGCGATCGCCGACGGCGTCGTCGAAGCCATCGTCCTCAACTCCGGCGGAGCGAACTGCTTCACGGGCAGCTTCGGCTTCCAGACGACGCACCAGACCGCCGAGAAGGCGGGGGAGCTGCTGGATGTCAGCTCGGGCGATGTGCTCGTCTGCTCCACGGGCCTCATCGGCACCGGCGACGAGGTGTTCCGCGCCAAGGTGCTCGAGGGCACCACGGCGGCGATCGGCTCGCTCAGTGCCGAGGGCGGCGAGGACGCCTCGCTCGCGATCATGACCACCGACTCGCGGCCCAAGCGCGCCGTCGTCTCGCGGGGTGGCTGGACGATCGGCGGCATGGCGAAGGGCGCGGGGATGCTCGCACCGGGCCTCGCGACGATGCTCGTCGTCATCACCACCGACGCCGTTCTCGACGCGGCGCAGGCGGATGCCGCGCTGCGCTCCGCGACTCGCACGAGCTTCGACCGGCTCGACTCCGACGGATGCATGTCGACCAACGACCAGGTCACCCTCATGGTCAGCGGCGCGTCGGGCGCGGCGCCGGATGCCGCCGAGTTCAACGCCGCGCTCGCCGAGCTGTGCGCCGACCTCGCCGAGCAGCTGCAGGGTGACGCCGAGGGCGCGAGCCACGACATCGCGATCGAGGTCGTCGGCGCGGCATCCGAAGAGGACGCCGTCGTCGTCGGACGCTCGGTCGCCCGCAACAATCTCTTCAAGGCCGCGATCTTCGGCAACGACCCGAACTGGGGCCGGGTGCTCGCCGCAATCGGCACGACCGATGCGGCCTTCGACCCCTACGACGTCGACGTCTCGTTCAACGGCGTGCGGGTGTGCACCGCCGGCGGGCCCGACCGTCCGCGTGAAGAGGTCGACCTGACGCCCCGCGCGACGCGCATCCTCATCGACCTGAAGTCGGGCGATGCCACGGCGACGATCCTCACGAACGACCTCACGCACGACTACGTCCACGAGAACAGCGCTTACTCCTCATGAACGACATCGACCTCCAGTACACGACCCCCGAAGAGGCGGCCGCCAAGGCGGGCGTCCTCATCGAGTCGCTGCCGTGGCTGCAGCGCTTCCGCGATCAGATCATCGTCATCAAGTACGGCGGCAACGCGATGGTTTCTGAGGAGTTGCAGGAGTCGTTCGCGCAAGACATCGCCTACCTGCGTTTCGTCGGCGTGAAGCCCGTCGTCGTCCACGGCGGCGGCCCGCAGATCTCGAAGATGCTCGACCGGCTCTCGATTGAGAGTGAGTTCAAGGGCGGCTACCGGGTCACCAGCACCGAGGCGATCGACGTCGTCCGGATGGTGCTGACCGGGCAGATCAACCCGCAGCTCGTCGCCCGCATTAACGCGTACGGCCCGTTCGCCACCGGCCTGTCGGGCGAGGATGCCGGTCTGTTCGGCGGTCGCCGGCGCGGCGTCGTGATCGACGGCACCGAGCACGACCTCGGGCACGTCGGCGATGTCGTGGAGGTCGACCCGCAGCCGGTGCACGATCAGCTCGACGCCGGACGCATCCCGGTGATCTCCTCGATCGCACCCGATCTCGACAACCCCGGTCATTCGCTCAACGTGAATGCGGATGCCGCAGCCGCTGCACTCGCGACGGCCCTCGGCGCCACGAAGCTCGTCGTCCTCACCGACGTGCCCGGCCTCTACGCCGACTGGCCCAACCGCGACTCGCTCGTCTCCCATCTGACGTCGACGGACCTGCGCGCGATGCTGCCGAAGCTCGAGTCGGGGATGATCCCGAAGATGCAGGCATGCCTCGACGCGGTCGACGGGGGAGTGGACACGGCGGCCATCATCGACGGACGCCAGCCCCACTCGGTGCTGGTCGAAGTCTTCACAGCACAGGGAATCGGTACGGAGGTGGTGGCGGGATGACGAACCCGACGATCCAGCAGACAGCGCCCACATGGGCGGATGACGTCGATCGCGACCTCGTCCGCAGCGCCGGCGCACGCCTGGCGCTGCTCGAGCGCGGCGAGGGCGCGTACGTCTGGGATGTCGACGGCAAGCGCTACCTCGACTTCCTGGCCGGCATCGCCGTCAACTCGCTCGGACATGCTCACCCCGTGTTCGTCGAGGCGGTCTCGCGTCAGGCGGCCACGTTGTCGCACGTCTCGAACTACTTCGCCACGCCGCCGCAGCTCGAGCTCGCGGCGAAGCTCAAGCGTCTCGCGGGCACCGGCGACGCCGGTCGCGTCTACTTCGGCAACTCCGGCGCCGAGGCGAACGAGGCGGCGTTCAAGCTCGCGCGTCTGCACGGCGGAGCCGAGCGCCCCCGCATCCTCGCGCTGAAGGATGCGTTCCACGGTCGCACGATGGGCACCCTCGCCCTCACCGGCAAGCCGCAGATGCAGCAGCCGTTCGAGCCGATGGTTCCCGGCGTCGAGAGCATCGACTCGACGATCGAGGCTCTCGAGGTCGCGATCGACGACCGCGTCGCAGCCCTGTTCGTCGAGCCCATCAAGGGCGAGGCCGGGGTCATCCCGCTGCCCGAGGGCTACCTCGCGGCGGCGCGTGAGATCACGAAGCGCCACGGTGCGCTGCTGATCGTCGACGAGATCCAGACCGGTGCCGGGCGCACCGGCGCGTGGTTCGCGTTCCAGCACGCCGGCATCGAGCCCGACGCGATCACGGTCGCCAAGGGCATCGGGGGCGGGTTCCCGATCGGCGCGCTCATCACCTTCGCGAGCGCGAGCGACCTCTTCTACCCGGGCACGCACGGCTCGACGTTCGGCGGCAACCCGCTGGGCACCGCTGTGGCGTCGGCCGTCCTCGGCGAGATCGAGAACGGCGGGCTCGTCGAGGCCGCCGCAGCTCACGGCGCACGCCTGCGGCAGGTGCTCGAGACGATCGATTCGGCACTGGTCGAGGGCGTGCGCGGACAGGGTCTGCTGCTGGGCGTCGGGCTGCGGCATCCGGTCGCCGGCGCCGTCGTCGCGGCGGCGCAGGAGCACGGCCTGATCGTCAACGCCGCCAACGACCGCACCGTGCGGATCGCTCCGCCGCTCACCATCGGCGACGTCGAGATCGACGAGTTCGCCGAGCTTTTCACCGCCGCGCTGCGCACCGTCGAGTCGGCCCTGCTTCTCGAGAACACGACCACGGAGGAATCCGCATGACCCGCCACCTGCTCCGCGACGACGACCTGAGCCCGGCCGAGCAGGCCGAGGTCCTCGATCTCGCCCTCTCGCTGAAGAAGGACCGCTGGAAGCTGAAGCCCCTCGAGGGTCCGCAGACCGTCGCGGTCATCTTCGACAAGTCGTCGACCCGCACGCGCGTCTCGTTCGCGGTCGGCATCGCCGACCTCGGTGGCTCGCCGCTGATCATCTCGACGGCCAACAGCCAGCTCGGCGGTAAGGAGACCCCGTCCGACACCGCGCGCGTGCTCGAGCGCCAGGTTGCCGCGATCGTGTGGCGCACGTACGCGCAGGCAGGCCTCGAGGAGATGGCGCGCGGTACTCGCGTGCCGGTCGTCAACGCGCTGAGCGACGACTTCCACCCCTGCCAGCTGCTCGCCGACCTGCTGACCATCCGCGAGCACAAGGGCGACCTCGCCGGGCTCACGCTGTCGTTCTTCGGCGACGGGCAGTCGAACATGGGTCACTCGTACGTGCTCGCGGGCGTGACCGCGGGCATGCACGTTCGAGTCGCGTCTCCCGAGGGGTACGGCCCGCGTGAGGATGTCGTCGCCGACGCGCAGCGCATCGCGGCACAGACGGGCGGATCGGTCACGATCCTCGTCGACCCGCTCGAAGCGGCATCCGGCGCCGACGTCATCGTGACCGACACGTGGGTGTCGATGGGCAAGGAGGAGGAGAAGATCGCACGCATCCGCGATCTGGGTGCGTACAAGGTGACGCAGCAGACGATGGATGCCGCCGCCGACGGGGCGATCTTCATGCACTGCCTGCCCGCCGACCGGGGCTACGAGGTCGACGCCGACGTCATCGACGGCTCGCACAGCGTCGTCTGGGACGAGGCCGAGAACCGTCTGCACGCGCAGAAGGCGCTGCTGGTCTGGCTGCTGCGTCAGCAGTGACCGCGGAGCGGTGAGGAGCGGCCGGTGCCGGGGATGAGCGAGATGCTGCGCCGCCGCCCGCTGTTCGCGCCCTCGCGCATCGACGGCGTCGACCTCGCTCGCGGCCTCGCCGTGATCGGGATGCTCGCGGCGCACCTGCTCGCGATCCCCGACTTCGATTGGACGATCCCCTCCTCGTACGAGGGGATCGTCCACGGGCGCTCGTCGATCCTGTTCGCAACGCTCGCGGGTGTCTCGATCGGGCTCATCAGCGGCGGACCGGTTCCGCTGCGCGGGCCACGACTCGAGACGGCCCGTCTGCGCCTGCTCGTGCGGGCCGGAGCGATCTGGGTGATCGGCGTGCTGCTTCTCTTCCTCGCGGTGCCGGTGTACGTCATCCTTCCCGCCTACGCGCTGCTGTTCGTGCTCGCTGCCGCGGTGCTGCCGCTGCGAGCACGCACGCTGCTCATCGCTGCCGCGGTCATCGGGCTCGTCGCGCCGTTCCCGCAGGCGGCGATCGACGGCTTGTCGTTCTGGTCGACACCCGAGGGGGTCGACGTCTCGAACGCTGTCGGATGGCACTACCCGTTCCTGACCTGGATGGCGTTCGTCCTCGCGGGCATGGGGGCGGCGCGCCTCGACCTGCGCTCGCGCGCGACGCCGTGGCTCCTCGCGCTCGCGGGGCTCGCCCTGACCGCTGTCGGCGCCGCGCTCGACATCGTGTGGGGACGCTCCGAGGTCTTCGGTGAGACGCCGTGGACCGGGGAAGCCCACTCATCCGGGTTGTTCGAGGTGATCGGATCCGGCGGGTTCGCCCTCCTCGTCATCGGCGTGTGCGTGCTCGTGTGCCGGACGCCCCTCACGTGGGTCGCGCTGCCGCTGCGCGCCGTGGGCTCGATGCCGCTGACCGCGTACTCGGCGCAGATCGTCGTATGGGCGCTCACCCGTCCCGCCGCCGAGCCGGGCGTCTTCGAGCTCGACTCCTACCGAGCCCTCGATCCGTTCTGGCCGATGACCCTCGGCATCATCGTCGGATGCACGGCCTGGGCGCTCGCCGTCGGGCGCGGTCCCCTCGAAGCCGGCATCGACGCACTCGCCCGGCTGACGGTGCGCGGGCGCGTGGAGGCGCCGGGGACAGCGATGCCGCCCCGATAGGCTGGAGCGATGAGCGCAGACACGTCAGGCGGCACGAACTCCGGGGCTCTCTGGGGAGCCCGCTTCGCCTCGGGCCCCGCGCCCGAGCTGGCCCGCCTGAGCCGATCGACGCACTTCGACTGGGCGCTCGCCGGGTACGACATCGCCGGATCGCACGCTCACGCGAAGGCGCTCGCCGCCGCCGGGTACCTCACTCCCGACGAGGAGAGTCGCATGCACGCGGGGCTCGACTCGGTGCTCGCCGCCGTCCGTGACGGATCGCTGCAGCCAGCCCCCGGCGACGAAGACGTGCACGGCGCGCTCGAGGCCGCCCTCATCGCGACCGTCGGACCGGAGCTCGGCGGCAAGCTGCGCGCCGGACGCAGCCGCAACGACCAGATCGCCACGCTCGTGCGTCTGTACCTGCTCGATCACGCCGAGGTCATCGCCCGCGACATCCTGCGAGTCATCGACGCCATCGTCGGTCAGGCCGAGAACCACTCCCGCGCGATCATGCCCGGCCGCACCCACCTGCAGCACGCGCAGCCGGTGCTGCTCGCCCACCACCTGCAGGCCCACGCCTGGCCGCTGCTGCGCGACCTGGAGCGCCTGCGTGACTGGTCGGTGCGCGCGCGGATCTCGCCCTACGGCGGGGGAGCGCTCGCCGGTGCGACCCTCGGTCTCGACCCGCAGCTCGTGGCCACGGAGCTCGGCCTCGAGCGTCCCGCCGACAACTCGATCGACGGCACCTCCTCGCGGGATGTCGTGGCCGAGTTCGCTTTCATCGCCGCGATGATCGGCGTCGACATCTCGCGGTTCGCCGAAGACATCATCATCTGGAACACCCGCGAGTTCGGCTTCGTCACGCTCGATGACGGCTACTCGACCGGGTCGAGCATCATGCCGCAGAAGAAGAACCCCGACATCGCCGAGCTCGCTCGCGGCAAGGCCGGTCGTGTGATCGGCAACCTCTCGGGTCTGCTCGCGACCCTCAAGGCGCTGCCGCTCGCGTACAACCGCGACCTGCAGGAAGACAAGGAGCCGGTCTTCGACTCGATCGAGACGCTCGAGGTGGTCTTGCCCGCGTTCGCCGGCATGGTCGCGACGCTCCGCTTCGACGTCGACCGGATGGCCGAGCTCGCGCCGCAGGGGTTCTCGCTCGCGACCGATGTCGCCGAGTGGCTCGTCAAGCGCGGTGTGCCGTTCCGCGAGGCGCACGAGATCTCGGGCTCGCTCGTGCGGCTCTGCGAGGAGCGGGGCATCGAGCTGCATGAGGCATCCGATGACGACCTCGTCTCGGTCTCGGAGCACCTGGCTCCCGAGGTCCGCGAGGTTCTGTCGCCCGAGGGATCGGTCGCCAGCCGCGACGGCATCGGCGGAACCGCGCCGGTGCGGGTCGCCGAGCAGCGTGCGGCACTGATCGCTCAGGCTCAGCAGGCCGTGCGGGTGTGGCAGCTCTGACATAAGCGATCGGCTGATACCGGATATTCATCAGCTGGTGACTGATATCCGCGAGATATAAGTGTTAGCCTGATCTGCATGACCGTTGCTGTCATCGCCGACATCGTCGGCTCTCGCCTGCTCGACGATCGCAGCCGCACCCAGGCGCAGATCGAAGCAGCGATGGCCGAGGTCGATCGCGCCTTTCCCGTCGCCGTGACCCCGATGCGTGCCACGTTCGCCGACGAGTTCCAGGCGGTCTTCGACGAGATGGATGACGCGCTGGCCTGGCTTCTGCTCCTGCAGCTGGCGCTGCCCGACGAGGCGTCGCTGCGCTTCGGGGTCGGTGTCGGCGACGTCGGCTCGGTCGCATCCGAGAGTTCGGACATCTCCGACGGGCCGGGGTGGTGGCGGGCGCGCGAGGCGATCGAGCAGGTGCACGCGATGCAGGACCGCGCGGTTCCGCGCGCCCGCATCCGCATTGTCGGAGGGGAGGACGAGGATGTCGCCATGGCCGACCGCATCCGCTTCGCCAACGCATACGCGCTCGCCCGCGACGAACTCGTCGGGGCGATGTCGGCGCGCGCGCGGCGCCTGACCTACGGGCGCTGCCTCGGTCGCACCCAGGGCGCTCTCGCGAAGGAGGAGGGCATCACCCAGTCGGCCGTGTCGCAGCTGCTGGCGTCATCCGGAGCTCCCGCGATCGTCGCCGGGTACACGGCCCTGACGGAGCGCTCGTCGTGATCGGCGCGGGACTCATCCTTTTCGCGGTCGGCGGGCTCGACCTCGCCCGCAAGCGGCTGTCGGGCGCGAAGCTCGGGATCGTGCTGGTGGTCCTCGGCGCGGCGCTGCTGCCGCTCGCGGCCTGGGCGGGCGCCGCGGCCTGGTGGTTCGCGGCGATCGCCGTCGCGGCCGGGTGGGCGGCGGTCACCTCGACGCGCGAGCCCACTCGATGGGGACTGTGGCCTGCGGCGCTCCTGGCCGTTGTGGTGGCCGTGGCGGTCGCCCTCATCGGGGTGCGCGACGGCCAGGGGCCTCTGGAACAGATCTGGCCGATCGACTCGCCCCTCGGCGTCGTGAGCCTCGACCTCGCCATCGCGCTCGCGGGAGCGCTGGTCTTCCTCGTCGAGTCCGGCAACGTCATCGTGCGGGCATCGCTGCGGGGCGGTGTCGTCGCCGCCGAGGCGGCGAACGAGCTGAAGGGCGGGCGCATCATCGGCCCTCTCGAGCGCGTGCTCGTGTTCGCCCTCACCCTCACCGGAGCGTTCACGCTGCTGGCCGCCGTGCTCGCGGCGAAGGGCATCGTCCGCTTCCCGGAGATCTCGCGCGACCACGACGGGGGAGACCGGGCCGAGTACTTCCTCGTCGGAAGCCTCGTCAGCTGGGTCGTCGCCCTCGGCGCGGCCTTTCTCATCTGGTGGGGAACCGCCGCCTGACCGTCATCGAGGCGGGTCGGCGGGTGCGCCGCTGACTCTTGTCGTGCTGAGCGGCGTTCGTCATGCTCAAGGCATGGCGAAGATGGAGCATTTCGAGATCCCGGCCGACGACATCGCGCGCGCCCGGGAGTTCTACCGAACCGTTCTCGGGTTCGACTACGAGCCGTGGGGAGATGACATGGGCGTGCTCCGGCAGCCCGATGGCGAAGGCGTCAACGGCGACCTGCACAAACGGTCTGCCGTGCCGCATCCGACAGTCGTCTTCACCGTCGACCGCATCGAAGACGTCGTGGCCGCGGCGGTTGCAGCGGGCGGCGAACAGGTCGGTGAGATCCAGGCTCTCGGCGACGACGCGCGCTGGGTCTACTTGCGAGACTCCGAGGGCAATGTGATCGGTCTGTACGACCAGGTCTCGGCGAGCTGACTCGCGTGCCGTCGTCAGGCTCAGACGCCAGGTCGGGGCGGCGAAGCCGCCCCGAGCGCCTCTCAGCCTGTCGGCGGGACGACTCAGGCTGATTCCTGACAGGTCGGACCTGCCCGACCAGCCGCGCCGTGCGCCGCTGATAACCTGAAGCGCGTGTCTGATGAAGCCCTGACGACCGCCCCCGTGGCGCTCGATCCCGCGTTCGAGAACGTGTGGGACGAGCTGGTGTGGCGCGGTCTCGTGCATGTGTCCACCGACCAGGAAGCGCTGCGAGAAGCGCTCGGCGGAGACCCGATCACGTATTACTGCGGCTTCGACCCGACGGCGGCATCCCTGCACCTCGGTCACCTCGTGCAGCTGCTGACGCTCCGCCGCCTGCAGCTGGCCGGTCACAAGCCCCTCGGTCTCGTCGGCGGCTCGACGGGCCTCATCGGTGACCCGCGCCCGACCGCCGAGCGCACGCTCAACTCGCGCGAGACCGTCGCCGAGTGGGTCAACCGGCTGCGCGGTCAGATCGAGAAGTACCTCAGCTTCGAGGGCGAGAACGCCGCTCGCATGGTGAACAACCTCGACTGGACGGCGCCGCTGTCGGCGATCGACTTCCTGCGCGAGATCGGCAAGCACTACCGCGTCGGCACGATGCTGAAGAAGGATGCCGTCGCCGCGCGCCTAAACTCGGATGCCGGCATCAGCTACACCGAGTTCAGCTACCAGATTCTGCAGGGGCTCGACTTCCTCGAGCTCTACCGCCAGTACGGCTGCACGCTGCAGACCGGTGGATCGGACCAGTGGGGCAACCTCACCAGCGGCACCGACCTGATCCACCGCGTCGAGGGCACCTCGGTGCACGCGTTCGGCACGCCGCTGATCACCAACAGCGACGGCACGAAGTTCGGCAAGAGCGAGGGCAACGCCATCTGGATCGACGCCGAGCTCACGAGCCCGTACGCGTTCTACCAGTTCTGGCTCTCGACCGCGGATGCCGATGTCGTCGAGCGTCTGAAAGTGTTCACGTTCCTCAGCAGCGCCGAGATCGCGGACTACGAGCGCCTCGTCGCCGACGAGCCGTTCCGCCGTGCCGCGCAGAAGCGTCTGGCGTTCGAGGTCACCGCGACGGTGCACGGTGTCGACGCGACGGCCAAGGTCATCGCGGCATCCGATGCACTGTTCGGCCAGGGCGACCTGACCGCTCTCGACGCCGCCACGCTGCGCTCGGCCCTGCAGGAGCTTCCGCACGCCACCGCGTCGGCCGGCACCTCGGTCGTGCAGCTGCTCGTCGACACTGGGCTCGTCGGCAGCCTGTCGGAGGCCCGCCGGGCCATCGCGCAGGGCGGCGTCTCGATCAACGGTGCGAAGGTCGACGACGAGTCGGCCGTCGTCGTCGGGGATCTGCCGGGTGGCGTGGCCGTACTGCGGCGAGGCAAGAAGACGCTCGCGGGCGTCTTCGTCGAGGACTGACCCGACCGGATGCCGTTCACCCCGAGCCACGCCGTCGTCGCGCTGGCGGTTGTTCGCACACCGCTCGTGCCGGCGGCCGTGGCTGTCGGGGCGATGGCTCCAGACCTGCCGTTGTTCGCCCGGGGGATCGGCATCAGCTACGCGCAGACGCACGCGTACCCGTGGCGGACGGTCGTGATAGCGGGCGTGCTGCTGCTCGCATGGTGGCTCCTGCTGCGCCCCGCGGTCCGTGAGCTCGCGCCGGACTGGCTTGCCGGACGGCTGCCGTCGACGTGGGATGCCACAGGCGGCGACGCGCTGCGAACGGTCGTGCCGGGGACGGGGCGCGGCCGGTCGGTCGCGGTCACGGTTCTGCTGGTCGTGGTGTCGCTGGCTCTCGGCGTGTTGAGTCATATCGCCTGGGATGCCTTCACCCACGAGGGGCGCTGGGGCGTCGAGCTCTTCCCGGCGCTGGCCGACCGCTGGGGACCGTTCCACGGCTACCGGTGGTTCCAGTACGCATCGAGCGCGCTCGGCCTGCTGGGGCTTGCAGTCGCGGGGGCGTTCTGGCTGCGGAAACGGTCGTCGGCTCGGGTGCGGCGGGTACTGCCCGGCGCCGTGCGGGTGGTCTGGTGGGCGTCGCTGCCGGTCGCGCTTGTCGTGGCGTGGCTGATCGGCCTGGCCGCGTACGGGCCACTGACGGCGGAGTGGACCGCCCAGCACCTGGCGTACCGCGTGCTGCCGCCCGCATGCGCCATCTGGGGGCTGGTCACGCTCGTGCTGTGCGTCGTCGTGCAGGTGGCGCGGCGACGTGTCGTGCGCTGAGTGACGCGGGGTAGTTGTCGAGGCGATCGGTGGTCGCGTGCCCGAGGTGTGGGTCAGTCGACTCCGCGCAGTCGGTCGATCTCGCGGCGTTCGCGTTTCGTCGGCCGGCCGGCGCCGCGATCACGGACGGCGAGCATCGCCATCGGCTCGCGCGGGGGAGTGCGGTCTTCCAGCGCGGTCGCGGCGACGGGCGCGCCGACGCGCTTGGTGAGCGTCTGCCGGACGACGAGGATGCGGTCGAAGCCCGCGATCCGCACCCGCAGCTCGTCGCCGGGCTTTACCGACTGCGACGCCTTGACCTTTTCGCCGTTGACCCGGACGTGACCGGCGCGGCACGCCGTGGTCGCCGCTGAGCGGGTCTTGTAGATGCGGACCGCCCATAGCCACGAGTCCACGCGGACAGGGGCATCGGATGCGGTCATGCGTTCCATTCTCGCCCAAGCGTCACGGGTGCTCGCCGGTACTGGTTTCGTGTGCGTCAGCGAGCTCGAGCGAGACCACGGCGACGTGCGGCTTGGGGCGCGCGACCTCGCGGAAGCCCGCGCTGAGGAACGTGGAGAGAGCCCCGTGGTACAGCTCGTTGGACGTCACCTTTCGCCCCGCATCCGGGTCGACGGGGTACGCCTCGACCACGCGTGCGCCGTTCTCGCGGGCGAAGGCGATCGCGGCATCGAGAAGCGCCGCGTTGAGGCCCGAGCCGCGATGCTCCTTGCGCACCGCGAAGCAGCTGACGGCCCAGACGTCCGCGTCGTCCCAGGGCTCGTCGGTCGCACCGGCATAGGCGCGGGTCTTGCTCAGTCGCACCTGGCGGGTCCGCGGCCCGACGCGAACCCAGCCGGCGGCGTCACCGTCGACGTAGGCCACGAGGCCGGGGGAGGGTGCGGCATTCACTTCGCTGCGGAACGCCGCCGCCCGTCCCTCGATGTCGGTGCGCTGGAACTCGGCGTTCGTCATCGTCCACCACTGGCACTGACACTCCCGTCCGTCACCACCGCCGCTGATGGCGTGCTGTGCGTCGCTGAAGCTGCCGGGCGTCACCGGCACGATCCTCGTCTCGGTCATGGGCCGACCGTAGCGCTCGCCACCGACACGGGCAACGCGCCCGGGTGCACCGGTTCGCGAGTGGGCCGCGGACCCGTTAGGATAGGGGAGTTGTCCGCGTGCGGGCAGCGGACCGGGATGTGGCGCAGCTTGGTAGCGCACTTGACTGGGGGTCAAGGGGTCGCAGGTTCAAATCCTGTCATCCCGACGGTTCGAAGCCCCGGCGAGCGAGATGCTTGTCGGGGCTTCGCGGTCTCTGGCAGTGGCTTCTCATTCAGGTCGCAGGTTGCTCAGGACTTCGGCGCCTCTGCTGCATTCGCGGCAGGCCCACGGAGCGTTATCCGAGCCGCGAGCTCATTGCCGCTGTCGTGTCGGGGGCTCGCAATGAGCCCTGCTGCGGCGAGGTCGGCATCCGGATGCAGGGCTCCCTCATCAGCCTTGAGGATCAGGTCGCGGAGCGGAGGCCGCCGGGCGTGAGCCCAGGCTTGAGCCGGGGGGGCAGCTTCAACCTGCCGCGTCGCCCTATTCTTCGCGTTGCCACGAAGGGGCTGGTGCCTGCGGAAGCTCTGGGCTAACGACGCGTCGTGACCGGCGCCATCAGCCAGGCGAGACCGCACAGCAGAGCGGCCCACGTAAACGGGATGATGTAGGTGATCGGGGCGTTTGGACCGGCCGCGCCGGCCAGCGCGGCGGCCTGGTCTACGGGCAGGAGATCGATGATCGTGGCAGGTGCCCTGACCGCACGCAGCGCTGTCGGGACGAGCCAGCCGATAGCCAAGAACAACCCGTAGGCGAGAGGGCCGGACGGAAGCAAGACGCCGATGGCGGTGCCAATCCAAGCAACAGCAACCGCTCCTAGCGCCAGGTGCGCTCCTCGCGCGATCTCCACCGAGAAGCTCGGCGGGCGTTGCTCGAGTAGCGCTGCCAAGCCTCCGACCACGATGACGCAGACGAGGAAAGTCGCCAGCGCCACGCCGGAGGAAACAGCTCCGACGGCACAGAGGCGCGCCGCGAGAAGGCGTCGTGCTGACGGCACTGCGAGGTTGCTCAAGCGACTACCCCCGGTGGTTCGGTCGCCCGAGGAGGCATAAACGCCCAACACGCCGGCTACCAGGAACATCGTGGTTGCGCCTGAGGTCGGAGCCGCCCGAAGGAGACTCGTAGCGTCGGCTTGCAGGCCGCCGTGTGTCGTGTCGGCCAATGCTTGAGCCAGCAGCACGGCAAGTGCCGCCGATCCTGCTCCTACCAGGACCACCGACGCCATCATCAGCCAGGGTGCGGGGACGGTGCAGTAGCGGGTGATTTCGAATGCGACGACGTCGCGCCAGCCTGGTCGAAGAAAACGCCGCTGAGCGCGGAGCCCTGTCTGGGTCACGGGTTCGGTGTTCATGTCTCAGCCTTGGTGAAATGCAGACGGCGCGAGGTTCTCCTGGTTCGCACGCGCCATCGCGAGCGTGTACTCGGCCTCGAGGTCCCCACGTGTCTCCCCGATCGACTCAACGAAAAGACGCTCGACGAAGGCCACGCGGGCAACGGCGGCGACGCGCGCGTCATGCACGACGACGCGACGTCCGTCGACGCTGACGACGTGGCCTTGGCGGCGCAGCAGGGCGGCGAGATCCGCGGCGGCATCCGTGAGAGCGGTGACGGTCCATCCGGCAGCCTCAGACGTCGAGCTTCCGGACGTCCTCGCCGGAGGGCGGGTCGTCACAATCTGTCCTGCCGACATCACTTCGACGTTGTCGCTCACCGCTGCGACCTCGCTGAGCACGTGGGACGACATGAGCACTGCTCCGCCTTTGTCGGCTACGCCTCGTACCAACGACCGCATCCACCGGATGCCGTCAACGTCCAAGCCATTGAGTGGCTCGTCCAGTATCAGAAGGCTCGGCTGCCCGAGAAGGGCGCGCGCGAGCGATAGCCGCTGCCGCATGCCGAACGATAAGGTTCCGACCCGGCGGCGCGCAGCTTCCGTCAGCCCGACCTCCATCAGCACCTCTGTCACTCGGGCCTTGTCGATCCGATGCGACCGGGCGGCGACGAGTAGCTCATCGCATGCTCGCCGGCGGGGGTGCAACCAACCAGCATCAAGCGACGCGCCCACCGAACGCATCGGCGATTGCAGGTGCGTGTACGACACCCCGTCGATGCTGACCGCGCCTGCGTCCGCGCGTTCCAATCCGAGCACTACTCGGAGAAGCGTGGACTTGCCGGCCCCATTCGGGCCTACGAGAGACGTCACGGTCCCGGGCGTGACGCGCAAGGAAACGTCGTTGAGCACCCGACGCCCACCGAGTGTTTTCGAGACGCCGGACACGATGAGGCGCGGCGCAGCGCCGGAGTCAAGCGTCCGCGACATGAACCTCGCCCTTCTCGATCGCGACGAGTCGGGTTGCCAGCTGGCGCAGGCGAGCTGGCAACGCATGGGCGACGACGATCACCGCTCGGCCTTGCGTGAGCCATGTCGAAATGGTGTCGATCAACGCCTCCACGGCGTCCTCATCGAGCGCGTTGAAGGGCTCATCCAACAGCACACAGGAGGATTCGACGTCGTCGGTGCACATGAGGAGCCAGCTCTTGCGCCGGTTCCCGGTCGACAACTCCGAGCTTGGCAAGTCACCGTAGTCGATCAAACCCCATCGTTGGAGCGCAGCGTCGATTTCGTCGTCCGAACTTCGCCCGCAAAGAATGAGGTGCTCGCGCAGGGTCAGCGCCGGAATGAGGCCGATCTCATGCGGAGCGTATGCCCTCATGCGTCGCGCTGTGGTGTCGCCTACCGAGACGCCGCGTATCGAGCATGTTCCCGAGCGCAGGGGCAGATTCGAGGCTGCGGTCTCGAGCAGCGTCGACTTTCCGCTGCCGTTCGCCCCCGTGATCAGAGTCAAACCTGGTCCGATAGTGAGTGTGACGTCGGTGAGTACGGGTGGCTCACCGCGATATGCGAGCGTGGCGTTCTCGAACGCGACGACTGCGCTCATTTCATTCACAGGACGTGCACCTTTCGACGGAGGAACACGAGGGCGACAGCCGCGGCCCCGACCGACGCCAGCAATACCGCGGGGGCAACGGCGAGCGGCGAGAATGTCACGGCGAGCGCGCCCAGAAGCGGAGGCGCACCCGAAACGAGGTGGCCATGGATACTGAGTTCGATGGTGCCGTCCGGCAATCGTTGGACCCCGGAATCGGCGAATGGGCACAGAATGAGGCCTGCTACAGCCCCGAACGAGGTCACAACAGCAACCAGCAGCGGAGTCGGATCGAAGCGCAACAGCGAGACCCCGGCACCCAGGACCAGGGTTGGAGCGGCGACCACGACGGTCAGAGTCACCCCGTAGACCGCGACCGCGACCGGAATAGACCGTGGCGCTGATCGGGCGGCCAACGCGAAGAGGGGCAAGACATGCAGCGGCGTGAGGAACGTCGATGCGGTCGCCGAGACAATACTGGCGACCACCAAAGGAAGCAGTGCGATCGCCGTCGTTCCCGGTGCTACGCCCGCCAGAGCGCCAGTGCCGGCGAGGCCCGCTGCCAGCACAGCTGAGCTCAACAGACACAGCGGGCGGAGAGTGCGACGGAGGATGATGGAGCCACGCCCGACCGAGCGCGTCACGAGCGCTACGAAAGCCGAGGGCCAGCCGTGGACTCTGCGGAGCGCAGACTCGACGCCGGTCGCGCGGCCGAATCGAAGCGCCAGTGCGTCGGTTACCAGGACCGCAGCGATCGCTGCGGGAGAGAAGGACGACGCGCTGCGCAACTGATCGGTCACGAATCGGAACAACTCCTCGACGTCCAGGGCGAGTAGTGCGACGGGGTTGAGGGTCGAGAGGAAAAAGCCCGCCGCTGCCCCGCAGCCGACGGCAAGTGCGACGGCGACGGGAAAGGAGTGCATCTTCGTCGGCGCTCGTGACACACCGACCGCGATGAGAAGCACGGCTGCGACGCCGACGAGCAGAACGCCACCGACCGTGGCCACATCGGCGGGGCCGCTGATCGTCACCGTCAGCGCGATCACGGCGATTGCAGCTACACGCAGCAGCGGTCGAAGCTGACCCCGCACGAACAGACTCGCGCGCGGGGCGACCCGCAGCCCGTCGAACAGGAGCCGGGAGAAGGGCGTCAAGTGTGCCTGCACGCGAGCTGAGCCGCTCACAGCAGAGAGGGCGGTGAGCGCCATCAGTACCTCGGCGACAAGGGCGACCACCGGCAGGAAGGGAGTGATAGCGACCGAAAGAATGCGGACGACGGCAGCGATCGCCACGAGAAGCAGCACGAGCATCGCGCCTGAACTGACGACCATCACGAGAAGGATCGTGCTGGCCGCGCGAACATTGTTGGTGACGCCGTTTGCTCGCGCCCACATAGCGAATTCGAACCGCGCGACGACAACGATCGCGCCCAGCGCCGACCGTGCCCGGCCGACAAGCGATGTTTGCCTCGGAGCCGCGAGCGCGCCTCCGTCCGCAGACGCTGCGACTATGGATCGAGAACCAACTGTCACGTGTGCCGCTCCCGGCCGAGCTGCTTCCGATCAAACGCTCCCTCAAGGTGCGCGAGGGCCGCGAGCCCGCACAGGGCGGCGGCCGAGTAGGGAAGCCAACCCCAGGCTTCCCCGCGCAGGAATGCCCCGATAACGACGCAGAGAAGCATGGCGATCGCGAAGAGAAGCACCCCGACGACTGGCACGAATGTGGGCTTCGCAACGAATATCACCAGCAGCACTGCTACGACCGCGCCCGCGACGGCCAACACCGAACGCGAAACAGAAAGCACGGCGAAGGTGCGTTCCGGTGCGCCGAGCTCGTTGGAGTCGCGGAGCAAGAACCCGACGACCGACGCCACGAAGAGAACACCAACAGCAGCCGGGGCGATCCATGGTCGAATACGTTTCCACGCGCTCATGCGAGAACCCTTCCGATCTGAGCGGCGAGCACGGCGCCGGTCGCTGCCGCGGCTAAAGCGATCGTCACGACCTGCACTCGCACCGCGACGTGCCGCCCGTGAAGCGTGCGGTAACCGACCGCGAAGATGATGGACACGCCGAACACCGCGATGGCCGTGATTGCGGCGGCTTTGGGGACAGCCGCTACCGCAGCGATGATGGCGAGCAGTGTTGAGCCTGCGGAAGCGTAATCGACGGCAGCGACCGCTGCATCGCGGGCATCCCACCGCGCCTCGGACCTGATCAAGCCGGCGAGGCCGCCGCCGACGATCGCCGCTCCCAGCCGTAGCACGACGTACGTCGCGATGGCGGCCAGTATCAGCATCGAGAGCGCGGTAACCCGCGCTAGGCCCTCGAAACCCTGGGGCACCTCGGTCGCAGGCAAGGCGAGCTGAGCGTCGATGTGTCTGACGAGGGCGAAGGCGCCAACTATGGCGAGGAGGACGTTGACGAGCACCCACGGCAGCGCGCGGCGCCGTCGCGGGGTCCTCGATACGTGGTCGAGGATGGACTCGGATGGTGCATTGATCATTTTTCTCCGTACCGGGCGGACTCGGTCGTCAGCGCGGCAAGCCGCCAGCGACCTCGAGAATCGCGCCGACGATCAGTAGCACGGTTCCGAGGAGTGCGTATGGGAGGGTGGCGGACAGTGACGCACTCAACGAGTTCGCGTGCTGCCGCCACGTGGCTGATCCAGACGGCTTCCGCAGATACAAGCGACGAGCTAGCTCCGCAGTCGGGAGAAGTCCCGCAAAACCGAACACAGCGAAACCCGCAACTTCGAAGGCGAGAAACGGAAGCAGCGCGTCGGCGGCTCCGCCGACGCCCCAGTCCGAAGCGGCGAGTCCTACCACCGAGCCGATGTAGATCCCCGCGAGTACCGTCATCGCGATCGTGATGGTGCCGAGCGTTGCGACTCCCGCGTAGAGGATGAGGCCGACCATGATGTTGCTGCCGAAGATCAGCGGCACCTGCTCCCAGGGCATGTATGCGGGGTCCTGACGGGCAGTTTCGAACGGCAGCCCGGCAGTGGCGCCGAGCGCGAGGGTCACGATCCACAGAGGGATCGTCACCCCCGCTGCCCAGCGCCGTGCGCCCGTCATCTCTCGTCGAGCCGAGGGCAAGCTCCTGGCGGACACGCTCAGGTCTTACTCGATGGCCTGCTTGCGCCCGAACGTCGCGATCGCCCAGCGGATGCCGCCCACGACGGCGCCGCCGACGCCGAGGCCGATGAACGCGGCCACCACGGTCGCGACCGCGGAACCCGCTAGGACCGCATCTACGATCGCGACGGCGACCCCGGCCTCGGCAACTCCTGCCGCCGTGATGATCGACTTCACCACCTCCGGCCCGAAGGTGCCGCTCAAGACGAGCGCGAAGGTGGCGATTGTCAGGGCCACCGTCGCGCCCGCGAGCTGACGGACGTTGATTCTCGTCTGGTCCTCGGCCAGACCCGTGACAGTGCTCATGTCTTCATCTCCTCACTTTCACGCGGAGCGGGCGCCCCGACATCGTCATGTTCGCGCTTGCCCGGACCCGCGAGTAGCGACGAACGTACTGACTTCGCCGGGGGTGATGCTCGCTCGAGCCGGTCGCCTTATCGAGTGTTCTCGGCTGCGCACAGGATCACGTCGCCCCGATTGTGGGTGACGATCCGCGGCACTGCGCTCGTCGTCGCAGTGCTGCGACGTGCGCTGACCTTCATGACGTTGCGCTCCGCGCTCCCCGGTGCGCGCTCGGGCGGCACGTCGCCGACGGTCAGCGCGCGGGTAACCGTGCGGTGAGGACCCACCGTCCGTCTGCGGGTCCCGACGTGAAGTGCCCGCCGGAGACCGAGACACGCTCGCGCAGACGGTCGAGCCCATAACCGGACGATGGGACGCCGCTTGTGGTCGGAGCAGGGTCGATGCTGTTGGTCAGCTCTAGACACACGTCGTCGTCGAGCACCTCGAGCGTGATCGTCACGGAGGCGTTCGCGGGCGCATGCTTCGCGATGTTGGTGGTGCCCTCACGGATCAGGTGCACCAGGGCCTGTTCGATCGTGGACGACACCGAGACGTCGCTGTATCGCACCGTGATGGCCGCCCCAAGCTGCAGGAGCGCGTCGCGGGCCTCCTCGAAAGCGGCGGCGATGTTCGGCGTCGGGACGTGGTCATCGGGCGTCTGAAGTGGGGAAGCTCCGTCGTCGCGCACGATCCGGAGCATCCTGCGAATGTCAGCCAGCGCCTGGTCTGCGCCGGCGCGGATGGCGCGAACGGACTGGTCGCGCAGTGCTTCGTCATCGACGCGCTCAAGAACCCTCGCGTGCATCGAGACGAGCGTGATGTCGTGCGCGATGATGTCGTGCAACTCGTCTGCGATGCGTTCCCGCTCGGCTTCGATCGCCGCCGTGCGTGCCTGGGCCAGTGCGGCGACGTCACCCGCCAGGCGCAACTCACGCCCGTGCGCCGCGCGCAGCGCCCAGCCGATGGAGGCGGAGATCGCGACCACGAGCGCCAGCGCGGGCAGCGCCGTGTTCGCGAAGATTCCGAGGACGGTGCTCGCCAGGATCGTGAGGATCAGCGTCGCGACGACGTAGATCGACACGAACCAGAGCGGGCTCGTGTAGACCACGAGGCCGGCAACGCCCGCGAGGTAGAGGACATCGCTGCCGTCCTGCCCCGCGGTGATCTGCACGAGCGCGATGAGGAGGAGGCTGGTCGCTGCTGCCGGGGGCCACCAGATGAACAGAGCCGTGGCCAGCATCGCAGGCAACCCAAACATCAGACCGCGCCACGCGACACCTGGCTCGGTGACGGCTAAAGCGATGTCGACGACGAGCATCACGGCCAGGACGAGGAGCAGGATGATGCGCCCCCGGCGCGGCAGCGCGGAGAACCCGCGCTCATCCGCGCCCACTCGGCCCGGCGCGTGCCGGTGTCGTAGTCTCCTCTGACGCTCCGTCACCCTCCCATCATGCCCGCATGGGTGATCGGGTCACTTGCAGATCCCCAGCAAGCGGCACAACTCGCTCATGATCGGACCCGCCGGTCGCATTCCCGCTGTGAACAAGAAGAGTTCCGTGAACATCGATACTCCTAACGAGGGTTCTCGGAGGAGGATTTCGGAAGAGCATGCCGGTGCACTGCGTCCGGAGGTATCGGAATTCACATACCTATGTACTAACCCGATTGTCGACGCGCTCCTTATAATCGCAGCGTGGGAGCCACGCGAGTGTTGATTGCCGATGACGAAGCGCTCGTCCGTCATGCTCTCCGTGTTTTCGTCGACACCAGCGGTGACATGAGCGTCGTCGGCGAAGCGGTGGACGGCGAGAGTGCGGTCGCGGCGACGGGGGAGCTTCGACCCGACGTCGTGCTCATGGATCTGCAGATGCCCAAGCTTTCGGGAATCGAAGCCACGCGTCAGATCACGACGGCCTCCCCGGATGTGCGGGTGCTCGCCGTCACGACGTTCTCGACGGAGCGGCACGTCGTACCGGCGCTGCGCGCTGGAGCTTCCGGCTACCTCGTGAAGGACACCGACCCGGACGACATCCTGGAAGCGATGCGCGAGATCCATGCCGGCCGGTCCGTCATCTCCCCACGCGTCACTCGCGACTTGATCAGCTCCGTGCGCGACGACCCGGGCATCGTCGGTGGTGCGCCTGCACCGCCACCCCTCACCCCGCGCGAGTTGTCGATCGTCAAAGCACTCGCTCACGGGCGATCGAATGCGGAGATCGCGAGGCAGCTGCATCTCGCAGAGCCGACCGTCAAGGCGCATCTGGGTCGGGTCATGACCAAGTGGGGGGTGCGCGACCGAGTGCAGGTTCTGATCTATGCGATAACGAAGCAGATCATCGACATCGAGTCATTCGATCTGCAGGCGCCCCGTTGATCGTCATTTGACCGGAGCGCCGACCGCGGTCGACCACCGACTCGAGGATGCGCGTCGCGCTTTCGAGGATGCTCGTGACGCACTGGACGAAGCGCGCGAGCGCCTGCTGCGAACGCACATCGAGACCGCGCGGCTGTGGCACGGGACACCCTGACCTGACCGCAGAGGCGGGCGTCCCGCCCTTCCGCGCGGCCTTCGCGGACGCGGGTGTGCCGCTCCGGCGCTCCGTCGACCGGATTCGCACTCCCCGCGGCATCCGGGACGAGGCGATTCGGTGCGCTCAGACCCCGTCGGCGAGGTGGTGGATGATCTCCGATGCCGGACCGGAGGTGGCGTTGCGCCACCCGGTGCCCGCCCACAGCTGCAACCGGTCCGCGTCGCCGGCCTGCGACGCCGCCTGTCGGAGTGGACGGGTGAGGTGTGGTGCACGGCCGGGTAGGCGTTGAGGTCGGTTCTCTGGTGGCGGTCGATGAACCCGTTGCGCAGAGCGCGAGTGGGGCGTCCCGTAAAGGCGCGGGTGAGGACGGTGTCGGGTGTGCGGGTGGCGCCGAACGTCGCACTGTGCCCCCCGGCGCGCGGTCCCTGGACAACGAGCCCATCCACGCCCGAGGCGTCGGCGAGGCGGGCTTCCTCAGCGGTCGTGACGCTCGCGAGGACGCGTGTTCCTCGCGCGTTTCCTGCGCGCGCCGAGCGGGCAGGATCTTGCAGCTGTTCACGCCCTACCCCGTGTGGCCCAAGCTCTTCGGCTTCGCATTGGCGCCGCCGTTTCGCTCGTCGCGTGCTGGCACCACTTCGCAGGATGACGCGACCGCCGGGGTGGCAGTCGGTCATGGTCACAGGGGGGTGTCTCCAGGATGGAAAGGCAATCAAGGACACGTGCCACTCCGAGACGCACCGACATCCCGGTCATAGCGCTGCGGTCAAGTTGGGAGCAGGATCGAGGAATGAATGAGGTGCCCCGGGCATTCCGTCGCCGCAGGATCGTGTTGGTTATCTGTCTGGGCGCCCTTCTGACTGCCGGGGGAGTGGGCTCTGCAGCGGGCTGGTGGTCGGACTCGGAAGCAGAGCCAGAGGACTCCTACGCTGCGGCATTCGCTGACAATGATCTGCTCCAGCGCGTGCAGCAGGGGGTCGCCGATGATGCCAATGAGCGGGGAGCGCTCGTACGAGTCCTCGAGCTCACGCCCCAGGAACTAGCAGAAGTGCCATCGTTCACATGGAGAGTGCTGAGCAGCACGGATTCCACCGTTGACGTGGAGGTCGAGTTCCACCTGGAGGATCGTAGTTTTTCAGCTGGTTGGCGGCCGCAGACGGCACGCCGAGCGTGCCGGTCTTACTTGCTCGAGAACAGTTCCGTCCGCGCGACGTGGCTCGAGTGTCCTGAGCCCGCGCCGAGCAGCCCCGATGGAGACTGGTAGTAGCTCTCGACCGGACCATGGCCGAGCGCATGGAGGAGGCACGTGCGCTAGCCCGGCCCCGGCCGCGAGAAACCGAGGACCCCCGTATGACGCTCATCGAGCACACGTCGCACTTCGAGAAGCAGTTCAGCGTGAGTGGCTACGTCCTCAATGCGGCGGGGGACCGAGTGCTGCTCGTGCATCACCGGAAGCTCACCAGATGGCTGCCCCCGGGTGGTCACGTCGACCCGGACGAGACGCCGCAAGCCGCCGTCGTCCGTGAGGTGCTCGAAGAGACGGGCATCCATGCGGCGGTGCGGCCGCACCCGGGCATCGACCTCGAGGTCGACGGCACGAAAGAGGCGCAGCTCGACCTCCCCACGAGCATGAGCTATCAGCTCATCCCCGAGCGCCCCGGCGAGCCGGCGCACATCCACCTCGACATGGCGTTCGTGCTCGACGTGACGGGGGAGGAGACCGTGAGCTTCGCGGCCGACGAGGTCCACGGCGCCGGGTGGTTCTCGCTCGCGGACGTCATGGAGCTCGACACCTTCCCCTCGGTACGGGCGATCAGCCGATCCCTGCTCGCCGACCCGGCCTCGATCACGGCGTAGCGTTCGGCTCCGATCGGTTCGCCAGATGCCGCGCGAGGTACGGCGCCGTCCGGCTCTCCGCCTCCCGCGCCACGTCCTCGGGCGTCCCGGCCGCCACCACGCGGCCACCCGCGTTGCCGCCGGCCGGACCGAGGTCGATGACCCAGTCGGCGGAGGCTACGACAGCCATGTCGTGCTCGACGACGACTACCGTGTTGCCGGCGTCGACCAGCGCGTGCAGCTGCGTGAGCAGCAGGCGCACGTCGGCGGGATGCAGTCCGGTGGTGGGCTCGTCGAGCAGGTACAGGGTGTGGCCGCGACGGGCGCGCTGCAGCTCGGTCGCAAGCTTGATGCGCTGCGCCTCGCCGCCCGACAGCTCGGTAGCCGGCTGCCCGAGCCGCAGGTAGCCCAGGCCGACGTCGCGTAGCGTGCGCAGGCTGCGGGATGCCGCGGGCACCGGCTCGAGGAACCCGGCAGCCTCGTCGACGGTGAGGGCGAGCACCTCGGCGATGTTCTTACCGCGGTAGGTGACCTCGAGCGTCTCGGCGTTGTACCGCGCGCCGTGGCACGTCGGGCACTTCCCGTAGCTGCCCGGCAGGAACAGCAGCTCGACCGAGACGTAGCCCTCGCCGAGGCACGTCTCGCAGCGGCCTCCCGCGACGTTGAACGAGAAACGGCCGGCGGTGTACCCGCGCTCGCGGGCGAGGTCGGTGCCGGCGAACACGGCGCGCACCGCATCGAACAGGCCCGTGTAGGTCGCCAGGTTCGAGCGCGGCGTACGTCCGATCGGCTTCTGGTCGACGCGCACGAGCCGGTCGATGTGCTCGAGGCCGTCGACGGTCCGCACCGTCGGGATATCGGCTCGCCCGTCGGGGAGTGTCGCCTCCGCCAGCCCGGTCTCGGCCGGCGCCGCGGCATCCGTTGTCTCGTCGTCCGGCTGGTCGCCTGCGTCATCCCCGCGCAGGTAGCCGCGCACCACGTCGCGGAGCACGCCTCCCACGAGCGACGACTTGCCCGACCCCGACACACCCGTGACGGCCACGAACGTCCCGAGCGGGAACGACGCGTCGACGTCCACCAGGTTATGCAGTGAGGCGCCCTTCAGCGTCAGCCAACCGGTGGGGGTGCGCAGGTCGCGCGGCTTCACGGCAGCGCCGTCGGCGTCGGGGAACAGGAAGGGCCGCGTCACCGACACAGCGACCTCGGCGAGTCCGTCGACGGCTCCGCTGTAGAGCACCTCGCCGCCGCCCTCGCCCGCTCCAGGTCCCACATCGACGATCCAGTCCGCGCCGCGGACGACGTCCATGTTGTGCTCGACGACGAACACCGAGTTCCCCGCGTCCGTCAGCTGCTCCAACACGTCGAGCAGCGGCTCGGCGTCGGCGGGATGCAGGCCGGCCGACGGCTCATCGAGCACGTAGACCACGCCGAACAGGCCCGAGCGCAACTGCGTCGCCAGACGCAGACGCTGCATCTCGCCGGGGGAGAGGGTCGTGGTCACCCGGCCGAGACCGAGGTAGCCCAGCCCGAGGTCGATCAGCACCTCGATGCGGGCGACGAGGTCGGTGGTGATCGCGACAGCGACATCCGTCCGCTCGCCGGACGATGACGTCGGCAGCGCGGGCGCGGCATCCGTCAGCATCGTGGTCGGACGCAGGATGTCGGCGAGGTCGCTCATCGGCAGGGCGTTCAGCTCGGCGATCGTGCGGCCGGCGAAGGTGACAGCCAGCGCCTCGCGCCGCAGGCCCGAGCCGCCGCACAGCGGGCAGACGCCGGTGCGCACGAACTGGAGCACTCGCTCGCGCATCTTCGCGCTGTTCGAGTCGGCGAGGGTGTGGAAGACGTACTTCTTCGCGCTCCAGAACATGCCTTTGTAGGGCTTCGCGACTCGGTCGCGCTGCGGAGTGATCTCCATCACGGGCTGTTCGTCGGTGAACAGCAGCCATTCCCGGTCGGCGGGGTCGAGCTCGCGCCAGGGGCGGTCGACGTCGTAGCCGAGGGCGATCGTGATGTCGCGGAGGTTCTTCGCCTGCCACGCGCCCGGCCACGCGGCGATCGCGCCGTCGCGGATGCTGAGGGAGGGGTCGGGCACGAGGGTCTCCTCGGTGACCGTGTGCGCGACGCCGATGCCGTGGCACTCCGGGCACGCGCCGGCGGCGGTGTTGGGGGAGAAGGCGTCGGAGTCGAGCCGGTCGGTGAACCCGTCGGGGAAGGTGCCGGCGCGCGAGAACAGCATCCGCAGCGAGTTCGACAGCGTCGTCACCGTGCCGACGCTCGAGCGAGAGCTCGGCGCGCCGCGACGCTGCTGCAGGGCGACTGCCGGCGGGAGCCCCGTGATCGACTCGACGTGCGGATTGTGGCCCTGCTGGATCAAGCGCCGGGCGTAGGGGGCCACGGACTCGAGATACCGGCGTTGCGCCTCGGTGAAGATCGTCCCGAACGCGAGCGACGACTTGCCCGAGCCCGACACACCGGTGAACGCGACGATCGCGTTGCGCGGAACGTCGACGTCGACGTTCCGGAGGTTGTTCTCGCGCGCTCCGCGCACGCGCACGAAGGCATCGGGGCTGACACGCGAGTTTCCGGACATCGGGCAAGCCTACGTGTCGGAGGTGCGCCGGGAGGGGGCGTCACCCGTTCCGTTCTCTTATTCGACGCAGAGCCAGATCTTCTACGGTGCGAAAGCAATGACTTCCGCACCGAACCTCGAGCAATCGCCCGTCAGCCCTGCCCGCGATCAGGAACCGTCCGCCGCGCCTTCGTGGCCGAACATGCGGACGCTCTGGTTCTTCGTCAGGCCACATCGCGCTCGTCTCGCCGTCGGCTTCCTGTTGGGGCTCGGAGGCACGGCAGCCGCGCTGGCGACGCCGCTGGTCACCAAGCGGATCCTCGACTCCGTCGGTGCGCCCGCCGAGATGCTGACGCCGATCGCCCTGTTGCTCGGTCTTGTTATCGCCGGCGCCGGATTCGGGTTCGCGCAGGCGGTGCTTCTCGGCAACCTCGCGGAGGACATCGTGTTCTCGGCGCGATCGATGCTCGTCAGACGGTTCTTCCGTGGACGAGTGGCGGACCTGCAGTTCCGGCCGACCGGCGAGGTGGTGACCCGAGTCACCTCCGATACGGTGCTGCTGCGCGAAGCGACCTCGTCCGCACTGGTGAATCTGGTCAATCAGGTGATCGCCCTCGCCGGATCGCTCGTCCTCATGGCGATCCTCGACCTCACCCTGTTCCTGGTGGCGCTCGGCTGCATCGTCGTCGTCGGCGTGCTCGCCGGTCGACTCATGCCTCGGATCGGAGAGGCGCAACGCCGCGCACAGGAGGCGGTTGGCCGTCTCGGAGCGATCCTCGAGGGCGGGGCTCGCGCTGTGCGGACCATGAAGGCGGCACGGGCGGAGGGAACCGAGGAGCGCCGCGTCATCGATCAGGCCCGCGATTCGATGCGCCACGGCAAGCGGGCCAATCGCACCGAGGCGTTCGCGTGGACCATCGCGGGCAGCGGCATCCAGTTCGGCATTCTTCTGATCCTCTCCGTCGGCGCCTGGCGGGTCGGGTCGGGGTGGCTCGAGGTGTCGACTCTCGTGGCGTTCCTGCTGTACGCGTTCCAGCTGGTCGAGCCGGTCAGCTCGATCACGATGTACGTCGCCGAGCTCCAGTCCGGCGCGGCCGCCGCTGCGCGCATCCGTGAGACGGAGGACATCGCCGCGGAGGACACCGCCAGCGGCGGGAACGCCCCGCAGCATGCTGGAGATGCGCCGGCGCTGGAGTTCGAGCGCGTGACGTTCACCTACCCCGGGGCCGTCGCGCCGGCCGTGGTCGACCTCACTCTCGGCCTGCCCTCGCGTGGGCGGATCGCCGTCGTCGGGCCGTCGGGAGCCGGGAAGACGAGCCTGTTCTCGCTGATCCTCGGGTTCTACCGCCCCGAGTCGGGCACAATCCGGATGAACGGCGGCGACTACGCCGCGCTGTCCCTCAGCTCGATCCGGGAGCGCATCGCCTACGTCGAGCAGGAGACGCCGCTGCTGACGGGAAGCGTGCGTTACAACCTCGCCTATCGGTTCCCCGATGCGACCGACGACGAGCTCTGGGCGGCGCTCGAGGCCGTGCGGCTGCGCGACCTGATCGAGAGCTTCCCCCTCGGCCTCGACGAGCCCGTGAGCACGACCAGCCTCTCGGGCGGACAGCGTCAGCGCATCGGGGTGGCGCGCGCGATCGTCCGGCGCCCCGCGGTGCTGCTGCTCGACGAGGCGACCGCGCAGCTGGACGGACTGACCGAGGCGGCGATCCACGATGTGGTCGAGCGAATTTCGTCCGAGACCCTCGTCATCACGATCGCTCACCGACTCTCGACGGTCATGGACGCCGATCGGATCCTCGTCATGGACCATGGGCGCATCGGCGCCTCGGGCACGCACGACGAGCTCGTCCAGACGAGCCCGCTCTACGCCCGTCTCGTCGAAGCGCTGCGGATCGTCCCCGCATCCTGACCGGCGCAGCCGCCGCGGGCAGACTGAGGCGCGGAGCAGATCGCGGTGTTTCCGCCCGTGTCGGAGGTGCGCCCTAGGCTCGTGCGGTGGGTATCGCAGAGTGGGTCGCGCCGCGGCGTCTGGGCCGTGACTTCCGGTGGCTGTTCGCTTCGTCGCTGACGAGCAACATCGGCGACGGCATCGCCCTCGCAGCCGCGCCGCTCCTGATCGCCTCCATGACCGATTCGCCCATCCTGGTGGCTTCCGGAGCGGTTATGCAGTTCCTGCCGTGGCTGCTGTTCGGGCTTCACGCCGGCGCCATCGCCGACCGGGTCGACCGACGGGTCCTGATCATGGTGGCCAACGGCATCCGGGCTCTCGTGCTGGTCGGTCTGTGCGTCTTCCTCGTCACCGGTCTCGCCAGCATCTGGATGGTGCTGATCGTGGCGTTCCTCTACGGCACCGCCGAGGTGTTCGTCGACACGACGAGCAGCACTCTGCTGCCGATGATGGTGCGCAAAAGCGACCTCGGCATCGGCAATGCGCGCCTTCAGGCCGGGTTCCTCGTGGCGAACCAGCTCGGCGGTCCGCCGCTGGGTGCCTTCCTGTTCGCCGTGGGATCGTTCTGGCCGTTCGCCGTCCAGGGGCTGTGCGTCGCGCTCGCGATCGTCCTCATCTCGCGGATCACCGCGACGAAGCGCGTCGAACCGGCGGACGGACCGCGTGAGCGTACTCCGGTGCACACCGATATCCTCAGCGGTATCCGCTGGCTGTGGCGCAACCCGCCGGTGCGGACGCTCGTGATCATCATCCTCACCTTCAATGTGACCTGGGCCGCGCCCTGGGGTGTGCTCGTCCTCTACGCGACCGACTACCTGCGGATGGGGCCGGTCGGGTACGGCGCGCTGACGACGGCTTCCGCGATCGGCGGACTGGCGGCGACCCTGCTCTTCGGAAGGCTCGAACGACGCTTCTCGTTCGCCGCGCTCATGCGCGTGTGCCTCACCGCCGAGGTGCTCATGCACCTGGCTTTCGCCCTGACGACCTCGGGGGCGGTCGCCTTCGTGATCATGATCGCGTTCGGCGCCTACGCCTTCGTCTGGGCGACGATCTCGACGACCGTTCGGCAGCGCCTCGTTCCTCACGAGCTGCAGGGTCGCATCGCCTCGGTCAACATGGTCGGGGTCTTCGGCGGACTCGTGATCGGGCAGGCGCTCGGCGGGGTCATCGCCCAGGTCTGGGGGCCGACCGGCCCCTGGTGGTTCGCCTTCGTCGGCGCGGCGCTGACCCTGCTGCTGGTCTGGCGTCCGATCACGCACATCGCGGCGGCTCCGCCAGCCGTCGACGACGAGACGGAGGCTGTCGCGGCCGGGTGACCGGCCTACCGCTCGTCGAGCTGCGCCATCGCATCGGCCAGCACGCGCGCGACGGGCCAGGCTCCGTCTGCCGTGTTGCTCATCACAGTCGCGGTGGTCGCGGTCGGCGGGTGATGAACGGACCGGAACGACGAGCCGACGTCGCACCCTTCGAGGACGACACCTGGTCCGGTCTCGTTGAGCCAGAAACCGAGACCGTACCGCATCTCCTCGTCTTCGACGAAGGAACGCGGGGCGGTCATCAGCGCCACGGTTTCGGGCGAGACGATGCGTCCGGCGAAGAACGCGCGCCAGAACCGGTGAACGTCGGCGGCGGTCGTGGAGGCGCCGCCGTCGCCATTGGCGCGGACGGGCAGGTGCAGCGTGTTGACGCGCAGTCCGTCGTCGAAGACGTATCCGCGGGCATGATTCCCGTCGAGCTCGTCGGTGCGGGGGAAGCCGGTGTCGACGAGGCCGGCCGGGACGAGGACGAGGTCGTGCACCACCTCGTGGAAGACGCGGCCCGTGACCCGTTCGAGGACGATCGCGAGCACGACGTAGCCGCTGTTGCAGTAGGCGAAGGTCTCGCCGGGAGCGGCCTTCGGCGGGATGCCGTCGAGCAGGGGCAGGAACGCCTCCGCGGTCGTGAGCGTGTGCGCGGGCACTCCGAGGTAGAACTCCGATACATCGAGGTCGTCGTCCTCGTCGATGTAGTCGCCGATTCCCGAGGTGTGGCCGAGGAGCTGCTCGACGGTGACCGCGTCGTCGATGAGTGGCAGGTCGTCGCCGAGCACGCCTCGAACGGCAGTGTCGAGCGCGAGCCGACCGTCCTCGACGAGTCGCATGATGGCGAGTGCCGTGAAGGCCTTGCTCCCTGACGCGATCGCGAAGCGGGTGCTCTCGGAGACGGGCGTCTCGCTCGCCCGGTCGGCCATCCCGTGCGCGCTGCGCCACACGGACACATCGCCGGAGTCGACGCGGACGATCCCCGAGAACGGTTCCTCGTCGAGCGCGGCCTGAAGCGCTCGCTCGTCGATGATGATGCTCTGCGTCGTGCTCATACCCCCACTGTGCCAGTGGCGCGGAGGTCGGCGCGATTGGTCCTCCACCTTTCGATGGAGATCGCGGATTGCCGCCGTTCGAACGTCGAGCCGCACGCCGCCTCCTTCCTACAGTCGACGACGACCCCGTTCCTCGGGGTCCGACGACGACCGGAAGGAAACCCTCATGGCCACCATTCACGTCGGCTCCACCTCCGAGAGGAGCGTCACCGGCATCATCCGCCGGCGGCCCCTCGTATCGTTCTTCGTGCTCGCGCTGGGTCTCAGCTGGGTGGCCTGGACCCCGTGGATCCTCTCGAACGACGGTCTCGGCGTCTGGAATTACGCGTTCCCGCAGATCTTCGGCACCTCGCAGTTCACCGGGATGCTCTTCGGCGCGTACCTCGGGCCGCTCGGTGCGGCGTTCGTCGTGACCGCGGTGACGGGCGGACGCGCGGGACTGCGTGTCTGGGTCGGCCGGCTGCTGCGGTGGCGCGTCGCGCCGCGGTGGTACGCCGTCGCGCTGCTCGCGGTGCCGCTGGCCGTGCTGTCGCTCGGATTCGTCGCATCCGGCGGGCAGGCGCAGGCGCCCAGCCTCATCGCGGTCGCGCTGTACGTGCCCGCACTCCTGCTGCAGATGCTGACGACGGGGTTGGCCGAAGAACCGGGCTGGCGCGACTTCGCCCTACCGCCGCTGCAGGAGCGCTTCGGTCCGCTCGGCGCCGCGGCGATCCTCGGGCCGCTGTGGGGCATCTGGCACCTGCCGCTGTTCCTCACCGAGTGGGGATCATGGCCGGACGTGACATGGCTGAATGTCGTGGAGTTCGTCGCCTTCAGTGCGCTGTTCAACGTCGTGATCATGTGGCTGTTCAACCGTTCCGGACAGAGCCTGCCGATCGTGATGCTCTTCCATGTGAGCCTGAACAACACCGTCACGGTGTTCTGGGCGGAGATGTTCCCGACCGTGGGCGGTGACCAGTTGCAGCACGTGCTCCTGATCGGTGCGGCAGTGGCCGCGGTTGTCACGATCGCGCTCACCCGCGGGCGTCTCGGACTTCCGGCGGGTTCGCCCGTGATGGGGCATCGCGCGCCGGAAGCCGCAAAGATAGCGGCATGAGTCGGATGCGGCGTGCGCCGAGCGTCACGGATGTCGTCGTGGCGCTCGGCACCGGCGCGGTGACGCTGCTCGCGCTCGCGGCTGCGCCCGAGCTGTTCGCAGATCACGCGACGCCGAGCCTCGGGTCAGCCTCGTGGTGGGTGTTCGCCGCCGTCCTCACCGTGCAGGCGGCCGCGCTGTGCTTCGCGCGCTCTGCTCCCGTCGCGGTGCTGCTCGGCACGTCGGCCGGAGCGCTGCTCATCGGCATCACCACTCCGACGGGACTCGGCAGCCTCGCCGATGCCGCCGTGCTGGTCGCCGTTCTGCGCGCCACGCCGGTCGTGACGGTGCCAGCCCTTCGGGTCGTGCTGCCGGTGGCCGGCATCCTCGTCGCGGGCGGACAGGCCGCCGACATCCTCGGGTCGAGCGCGGTGACCGTGCCGGCCGCGGTGGGCGCGGCGCTGCTGCAAGCCGTCGCCATCGTCGCTCTGCCGGCCGCGGGGGTGCTCGCGGTGACAGCTCGTCGCGACGCCCGTCGTGCCGAGCAGGGCGAGAGCGAGGCGGTTCGCCGTGAACGGGCCGCGGTCGTGGACGCCGCGGTCGCCCGCGAACGCACCGCGATGGCGCGCGAACTGCATGACATCGCCGCCCATCACGTATCGAGCATCGCGTTGATGTCGGGGGTCATCGAGCGCCAGATCACCACAGATCCGGAAGCTGCTCGGGTGGCCGTCCGGCAGGTGCGCGAACAGAGCCGCGTGCTGCTCGACGACCTCCGCCAGCTCGTCGGACTGCTTCGCCGCGACAGCGACGGGCGCGACACGGTCGAGACGATCGAGACCGTTGCCGCTCTGGTCGACGCCGCCCGGGCCACGGGCCGCGCGGTCGAGTTCTCGATCGATCGAGGCACTGCACAGGTCGGCCCGCTCGGTCAGCTCGTGGTGTACCGGATGGTGCAGGAAGCGCTCGCCAACGCCGCTCGGCATGCTCCCGGGGCGCCGTGCGAGGTCCGCCTCGACGGCACTCGGCCCGGCGTCTTCGTCGCGACCGTGCGTGACGCGGGTGTCCCACCTGCCCTCGCGGCGCCGTCCGCCAGCGCGGCTCGCGAGGGATTCGGACTGCTCGGGATGCGCGAACGGGCCGGCCTGGTGGGCGGCACGCTGGACGCGGGACCGGAGGCCGGCGGTGGTTGGCGTGTCCGGCTCACGGTGCCGGCCGAGGCCCTCGGCGCCCCGGGAGCGAGCTCGTGATCCGCGTGCTCGTCGCCGACGATCAGCCTCTGGTGCGGGCGGGGGTCGCCGCGCTACTCGCGGCTGAAGATGACATCGAGGTGGTCGCGACGGCATCCGACGGCATCCAAGCGCTCGAATCGGCGACGTCGCTGCAGCCCGATGTCGCCTGCCTCGACGTCCGGATGCCGGGTCTCAGCGGTATCGAGGTGGCGCGGGCGCTTGCCGGTCGGGGAGAAGACGAACCCGCCGTCCCGGTGCTGATCCTCACGACCTTCGACATCGACGACTACGTGTTCGAGGCGCTGGAGGCCGGGGCGTCGGGATTCCTTCTGAAGGACGCCGAGCCCGAAGAGATCGTCCGAGCGGTGCGAAACGTCGCCGCGGGCAACGGCACCCTCGATCAGGCCGTCACGCGGCGAGTGCTGCGGGAGTTCTCACGCCGACGTGCATTGCAGCGGGTGTCGACGGCCACCGAGGCCGCCGACCACCTCACGCCGCGCGAGCGCGAGATTCTCGAGCTGCTGGCGCAGGGAATGTCGAATGACGAGATCGCCGAGGCGTTGACGGTCGAGGTCAGCACCGTCAAGTCGCACCTGGTGCGCATCCTGACGAAGCTCGGGGTGCGTTCGCGCCTGCAGGCGGTCGTCTGGGCGTATCAGAACAAGGTCGTCACGCCGCTGGACTGAGCCGGGGGACCGGGATCACCGCCGATTCCTCCCCAGGGGAGAGGGGCGTCGGAGCAGCGATCCTGCCACTACCGTCATGGACTCAGATGGACCGCGCCAGTTGACTGGGACCGGTCACAGTCACGGCAACGAGGGAGTTCGCATGACCATCCGAAACACAGCAGCCATCACCCGCGCAACGGTGGGTACAGCGATCATCCTCGCCGTCGCGGTCAGCGCGGGATGCTCGAGCGCGCCCTCGGTCGAGCAGACGTCGCTGACCTGGGACGCCGAGGCGGGCGCGTATGAGATCGAGCCGGAGATCGCCAGCGGAGAGGTGCCGCTGAAGGTCTGGGTCGAATACCCCGAGTACGGCGAGGCGCTGGTCGAGGCCTTCGCCGCCGCGCATCCCGGCATCCGCGTCGAGGTGACGACGGTGTCGAAGGTGGATGCTGTCTCGAAGATGGCGCTCGACGGTGAGGCGGGCACGGGCGCCGACGTCTACTTCACGAACTTCACCGACCTGGCGAACGCGATCGAGTCCGGGGTGGCTGCGCCGCTGGGCGAGTACGCGGACGAGATCGCCTCGCGGGTCGGTGACGCGTTCGCGGGCGTCGTCAGCCGCGACGGCGAGTTGTACGGCGTGCCGGTGTCGACCGAGTCGATCGCGCTGTTCTACAACAAGACCCTCCTGCAGCAGCTCACGGGTTCGACCGAACCGGCGACGACCTGGGAGCAGATCCGCGAGCTCGCCGCGACCTACAATGACCCCCGGGAGAACCGGTGGACCATTCGTTGGCTGAGCGGGCAGCTCTACTACGCGTACCCGGTGCTCAGCTCGCTCGGGTGGCATCTCGGCACCGATAAGGGCGATCCCGGTCTCGATGCGCCGGCTCTCGCTGCCGGCCTCGAATACTACGGCGCGCTGCGCGACCTCTGGCCGGTCAACTCGGCGGACGCCACCTGGGACTCCATCGAGATGGAGTTCGCGAAGGGCCAGACGCCCTATGCGATCACGGGGCCCTGGTCGATCGGCGACTTCACCGCGGCGGCGGCGGAGAACGGCTTCGAATACGGCGTGACGACCCTCCCGTCGGCCCAAGGGGGAGGCGACGCAGCGACGCTCGCGGGTCTGGGAGTGGGGGTCGTCTCGGGCTACTCCGAGTATCCCGGCGCCGCGCGTGTGTTCGCGGCCTTCCTCGCGTCGGACGAGGCGGCCGCTGCGCTCTATCGAACGACGGGCGGCATCCCGGCGCTGACGAGGCTCAACGCCCAAGCCATCCCCGGACTCGCCGACGATCCGCACGCGAACGGGGTGCTCGCTCAGGCCGAGCGCTCCGACCTCGTCGCGGACGTGAGCGACGCGCTCTGGACGGTCGGCAACAACCTCGTCGCGGGCGTGTGGGACGGCGTCCTCGATCCGGCGACAGCGCAGCAGCAGGCGGTCGCCGGCTACGCCGACCTGACCGGGCTGGGGGAGTGAGCCCGCACCGACGCGGAGCGGACCCCGTGGCGCCCTGGACGCTCGGGCTCGCCTCCGCGCTGGTGCCCGGTCTCGGGCAGTTCCTCAACCGGGAGTGGGGCAAGGGTCTGGCACTCGCTGTCGTCGGCGCCGGTGCGGTGATCGCTGAGCTGCTCACCGGCCACTACGCCGACCTCTCGGGTTACACGCCGCGCACCCACGGCGGGTTCTTCGTCCGCGGTCTGTGGGGTCTCGTCACCCTCGGCACGCAACCGCGCACGATGACGGTCGCGGGGCTGTCGCCGGGCGACCACTCGATCGTCCTCATGATCAACGGCATCATCGCGGTCCTCGTCCTCGGGCTCATGGCGGCGACCACCGTCTCAGCCGTGCGCGACGCAGCACGGACGCGGCGCCGACTCATCACGAGCGGAGAGCGGCTGACCGCCGGGGAGTGGGTGCGCGCCGCTCGGCAGACGGCGTTCCCCTACCTCGTGCTCGCACCCACCCTGATCCTGCTGTTGTTCGTCACCGCCCTGCCGGTGGTCTTCGGCATCCTCATCGCATTCACCGACTACAGCAGCGACAACCTGCCGCCGATGCAGCTGGTCGACTGGGTCGGCCTCGCCAACTTCCGGCAGCTGCTGGGAGCCGGCGCCTGGGGCGCGACGTTCTTCGGCGTGCTCGGATGGACGGTGCTGTGGGCGGCGCTGGCGACAACCACGACGTACGCGCTCGGTTTTCTGCAGGCCGTCTTCGTCTCCAGCAGGCGCGTACGCCTGCCGCGCCTGTGGCGGAGCATCTTCTTCCTGCCGTGGGCGGTGCCCGCCATGATCTCGGCTCTCGTCTTCCGCTCGATGTTCAACGGTCAGTTCGGGCCCATCAGTCAGGCGCTCGTCGACCTCGGCATCACGCCCGAGCGGGTGATGTGGTTGACCGATCCGGCGAACCCCTGGCTCGCGCGGCTCATCGCGCTTCTGGTGAACCTGTGGCTGGGCTTCCCCTACTTCATGGCTCTCATCAGCGGTGCCCTGACGAACATCTCGCCGAGCTACTACGAGGCCGCGCGCATCGATGGCGCGTCGGCGGTGCAACAGGTGCGCTACCTCACGCTGCCCATCGTCCTGCGAGCCACGGCACCGTTGATCGTCCTGTCGTTCGTGGCGAACTTCAACAACTTCGGGGTCATCTACTTCCTCACCCAAGGTGGCCCTGCGAATCCCGACTACCGGTACGCCGGTGGTACCGACATCCTCATCACCTGGCTCTACAAGCTCACGCTCGACAACGGTCTGTACGACATCGCCTCGGTGATGTCGATCCTGATCTTCGTCATCGTCGGCAGCTTCTCGATCTGGAGCCTGCGTCGTTCGAAGGCGTTCACCGATGCATAGAACTCGGAACCGATTTCTCACCGTCCTGATCCATGTCGAGCTGCTGATCGTCGCGATCATCGTCCTCTACCCGCTGGCCTGGATCGTCGGTTCTTCCTTCGGCTCGGGGCGCTCACTCGCGCAGGCGTCGGCCATCCCGGCCGATCCGACTCTCGCCAATTACATCAGGCTGTTCGCTGAGACGCCGTTCGCCACCTGGTACGGCAACTCGCTCTTCGTCGCGGTGTCGAACATGGTGATCAGCGTGCTGCTGTCGGCGATCGCCGCCTATGTGTTCGCTCGGCTGCGCTTCGCGGGGCGGCGCCTGGGACTGCTCGTGATGCTGGTGATCCAGATCTTCCCGACGTTCATGACCGCGATCGCGATCTACATCCTCTATCTGAACTTCGGCCTGCTCGACAGTCTCACCGGTCTCGTGATCGCGAGCGTGGCGGCAGCGGTGCCGTACAACATCTGGTTGCTCAAGGGATACCTCGACGGCATCTCCACCAGCCTCGACGAGGCGGCCGTGATCGACGGGGCCTCGCATCTGCAGATCTTCACGCGCATTCTGCTGCCGTTGATGACGCCGATGCTGACCTTCGTCGCGGTCACCCAATTCGCGGTGCCGTGGATGGACTTCATCCTCCCGCGTCTTCTGATCAGCAGCCCGCAGAACTACACCGTCGCGATCGGGCTGTTCCAGCTGATCTCCGACCAGACGCGGAACGACTTCACGACGTTCGCGGCGGGGGCCATCCTCGTCGCGGTGCCGATCACGGTGCTCTACATGGTGCTCCAGCGATACCTGGTCGCGGGGCTAGCGCAAGGAGGAGAGAAGGAATGACGACGACATCACTACCGATTCGCGGGGCCGACGTGTCGATGACCGCGGAGGTCGAGGCGCTGGGCGGCAGCTTCTCGGATGCCGCGGGCACGAGGGACCTCTTTCGCATCCTGGCCGACCACGGCGTGAACCTCGCGCGCCTGCGGGTCTGGGTCGACCCGACCGACAGCGCAGGACGGCCGTACCAAGGCGGCACGAACGACCTCGCGACGACGCTGCGCTTGGCCGAGCGCGCGCGGGCAGCCGGACTCGACCTGATGATCGACCTGCACTACAGCGACTTCTGGGCCGATCCGAAGAAGCAGTCGCTGCCGAGATCTTGGGAGGGCCTCGACCTCGACGGTGTCTGCGATGCCGTCGCCGCGCACACGGCGGAGGTCATCACCGCCGTGCAGTCGAGCGCGGGCAGCCCGGAATGGGTGCAGGTCGGCAACGAGACGACGAACGGGATGCTGTGGCCGCACGGCCGCACGCCGCGGTACGACCTCGAGAGCCGTGCCTTCGAGGAGGTGTCGCCGGATGAGGCGTCCGAGCAGTACGACCGTCTCGCCCGACTGCTGCAGGCGGGGTCGAGTGCGGTGCGCGCGGCCGATTCCCGTTCGCGCATCGTCCTTCACCTCGACGCCGGAGGTGCTGCCGATCTCTATCGCCGGTGGTTCGACGAGATCACCATGAGAGGCGTCGACTTCGATGCCGTCGGACTGTCGTACTACCCGCTGTGGCACGGGTCGCTGGACGACCTGCGCGACAACCTCCACCAGCTCGTCGAGCGTTACGAGAAGGACGTCATCGTCGTCGAGACGGCGTACGCGTACCGGCCCGACAACCCCGGCGGGACCTCGATGTTCGACGCGAGCTCGCCTGCGGCGATCTACCCGGCCTCCGTCGAGGGTCAGGCCGGGTATCTCGACGACCTCGCGGGGGTCGTGCGGGGAGTGCCCGGTGGTCGGGGACTCGGGATCGTGTACTGGGAGCCCGCCTGGTTGCCCGTGCCCGGAACCTCCTGGGCGTCGGCGGCGGGGATGGACTACGGAAACGACGTGGCCGAGCCCGGCAACGGCTGGGCGAACCAGACGCTGTTCGATGAGCGGGGGCGCGTTCTCGCGTCACTGAGCGCACTCGGGGCGACCTCCGGTCGGCCCACAGTCACGAGAGAGGAACACAGATGACGAACCGAGCACGGCGGCGAGCGACGGCGCTTGCCACCGCGGCCGCAGCCGTCCTGGTCGCGGCGTTCCTTCCGGCGACCACCGCGAGCGCGGCTTTCGATCCGGACGACTTCGTGATGGGCGGTGACCTCGGGATGATCCACGAGGTCGAAACGCGTGGCGGGACGTTCTCCCGGGGCGGAGTCGTGGGCGATCCGATCGACATCATGGGCGATGCCGGCATGAACCTCGCTCGGCTCCGTCTGTGGGTCGACCCCTACACGGCTGCCGGCGAACCATACGGCGGTGGCACCAACGACCTCGCGACGACCATCGCGACGGCGCAGCGCGCGAAGGCCGCGGGGATGGACGTCCTGCTCGACTTCCACCTCAGCGACTGGTGGGCCGACCCGGGAACGCAGACCGTGCCGAAGGCGTGGCGCGGGCTGTCCTATCCGCAGCTGGTGTCGACCGTCCGCGCGTACACCGAGGACGTCATCGACGCCATGCGGACGGCCGGGGTGCTGCCCGACATGGTGCAGATGGGCAACGAGATACCCGGCGGCATCCTCTGGGATCACGGTCGGGTCGGCAACGGCGTCTCGGACTTCACTCAGCTGGCTGGCTTGCTGAAAGCAGGGATCGCGGGGGTCGACGCGGCGCTTCGAACGGGGGAGGACATCGAGATCGTCCTGCACCTGGACCACGGCGGCGACAACGCCCTCTATCGCTGGTGGTTCGACGCGATCACGGCTCAGGGTGTTCCGTTCGACATCATCGGGTTGTCGTATTACCCGTTCTGGCACGGGACCATGGGCCAGCTCGCGGCCAATCTCAACGACATCAGTGCGCGATACGGCAAGGACGTCCTCATCGTCGAGACCGCTTACGGGTGGACTCTCGGCGACGCCGACGGCCTCGGCAACTCGTTCTACACCGCCGAGGCGGCGACCGGTGGGTATCCGGCGACCGTCGCGGGCCAGACGGCGTTTCTGCGAGACCTCCGTGACATCGTCCGTGCTGTGCCTGACGGGCGCGGGCGCGGACTCATCTGGTGGGAGCCTGGCTGGCTTCCCGTCCCGGGCGCGAACTGGGGGACCGAGGCGGGAAAGATCGACAACGATGACCCGGGTGTCCTCTCCAACCCCTGGGACAACCAGACGCTGTTCGACTGGAGCGGCGCGGCCCTGACGACACTCGACGTGTTCGGGGAGGCGCCGCCGCCGAACCTCGTCGTCAACGGCGGCTTCGAGCAGGACGGTTACACGAACGATCCGACCGGCTGGGGTGTGTGGTCGCCGGGAGGCGCCCACGCCAACGCGGTCTTCACTCAGGACCCGGCGGTCGTCGGTGCGCTCAAGCTCACGTTCTGGAAGTCGACGCCCTACACCGCGTCGGCCTATCAGGCGCTCGGCGGGCTGCCGTCGGGGCTCTACCGGGTCTCCGCGTGGACGCTCAACAGCGGCGGCCAGACCTCCGCCTATCTGTACGCGAAGAACTCCGGCGTGCCGGAGCGCCAGGCAGCGCTGCCGGTGAGTCCGAACGACTGGAAGCGGGTGTCTCTGGAGGTGCCGGTCTCGAACGGAACTCTCGAGTTCGGGTTCTACGCCGAGGCTGCCGGCGGTAACTGGCTCAATATCGACGACGTCCGCGTCGAGCGGATCGGCTGATGCGATACCGTCGAGGGTCGCCCGATCCCGACGAGAGGCCCGTCGCCCATGGACGCTCTGTTCTCCGTGGTCGGCTTCGCGGTCGCTGTCGTCATGCTGGCGATCGCGGGCGCGAGCGCCGTACTGGCGCGATCGTCCGACGTCGCTGCGGCGTGGCGTCAAGAACGCGCCACGGTGCTCTTCGTCGTATCGACGCAGCGCTGGCGGCGGATCATGGTGCGCGTCGGGGGTTGCATGATGGCGATCATCGGCGTCATCAATCTCGTCGGTCCGCTCACCCGTCCGGATGACTCGCCCGCAAGGCGGATCGTCGGGCTGGGCGCTCTGTTCATCGGCGCGGCGCTCCTGTGGCTGGCGCACGGGATGAGTCGGATGCGGCTCGAGGTCGCCCCGCAGGTGGTCTTCGTCTCGCGGGGCTTCATGCCGCCGATCCGGGTCGAGCTGGCGGACATCACCCGGCTGCGCCCGCACGTGGCTCATCGTCACAGCGGGGTTCTCGCGAAGCGCGGCCGGCGGACGGCCTTCACGGCGACCTCGGCCATGACGGGCTACGGACAGCTCCTGGCACATCTGAAGGCCGAACGCCCCGACCTCTTCGCGCCGGGCGGCTTCCGCTGACGCGACGGCGCCCCGCTTGCCCTGCCGCTGCGCTAGGGCGCTGAGCCGCTACCGGGAGGGTGCGACCCCGACCGACCCGCCCGCTCGGATCGGCATCGGCACGCGTTCGAGGCGCGGCGAATCGCCGGGGGCAGCGAGCGTCGCCGCCGCTCGCCGCCCGAGTTCGATGTGCGGGAGCGCGATCGACGTGAGCTCGGGCTCGACGGCGCGGGCGTAGGGGCTGCCGTCGAAGCCGATCACCGACACGTCGGTGGGGACACCGAGCCCGGCATGATGGAGCGCCTGATAGGCGCCGACGGCGAGCGCGTCGTTTGCGCACACGAGCGCGGTCGGCCTGACCCGGGGCTCCGCGAGCATCCGCGACACCGCCCGGCGCCCGTTCGCGACGTCCCAGTCGTCGTCGATTGCGGTGACGCCGGCGAGGCTCGTTCCCGCCGCGGCGAGCACCGCGTCGATGCCCGCGCGACGCTCGGCCAGAGCGATGGGGTCCCACTCCGGCCAGGCGGCCCCGCCTCTCGAGCCTGCCGGCAGCGCTCCGACGAACCAGATGTCGTCACGGTGACCGTGATCGAGCAGCATCCGCGCGGCGTCACGCCCTGCCGCGAGCTCGTCGGGCACGACCGCGTCGATCGACCCGTCTGCCGTCACGCAATTCAACAGGACCGTCGGGACGCCTTCGAGTGCCCGCGGAAGCGCGATGGTCCGCGTGAACATCGACGCGTAGATCACACCGTCGATGTCGCGGCCCAGGAGGCTTTGGAGCAGCTGCTCCTCGAGTTCCGCATCGCCCTGCGTGTCGACGGTGAACAGGAGGGTGTCGCGCTCGCGTAGCTCCTGCATCGCACCGCGGACCATCGAGTTGGCGAACGAGGTGCTGCTGACGAAGTCGGAGACCAGCGCGACCGTGCCGGAGCGGCCGGTGCGCAGGGTCTGCGCGGTGATGTTGGGGCGGTAGCCGAGCTCGTCCGCGGCGCGACGGACGCGTTCGAACACGTCGTCGGACAGGCGCTGGTCGGTGCGACCGTTCATCACGAACGAGACGGCCGAGCGCGAGACGCCCGCACGCTCCGCGACCTCCCGCAGCGTCACCCGGGGTGCCCTTCGGGTGGAGGGAGTGTCGGTCATATCTCGTTCCGGCTGTTGGTCGCGGTTCTCGAAAGCTAACACGGACGACGGGGGCCGCTCGGAAGCGTGTCCCGAGCGGCCCGCCCGAACTCAGCCGAGCCGTCGCCGACGCAGCAACGAGACGCCGGCCGCCATCAGCGCCGCGCCCGCGCCGACCAGCATCCACAGTGGCAGCGGGTCCATGCCCGAGCTCGCGAGGACGCTGCGCGCCGCGCCCGCAGAGGCCGAGCCCGCCGAGCCCGGCTCGTCGGGCTGTTCACCGGCTTGTGCCGTCACCGTGGCCGTGATGGTCGCGGTCACCTCGGTGCCACGCGCATCCGCCACCCGGTACCTCACCGGGGCCGCCGTTCCCTCGAACCCGGCATCCGCGATGAACGACACGACGTCCCCGTTCAGCTCGTATCGACCCTGTCCGTCGGTGACGACGGAGGTGGTCGGCGCGCCGGCCGCGTCGAGGAGGGCGAGCGACGCCGCATCGAGCGGGATGTCGGCATCGCCGGCGACGTCGTTGGCGAGCGGGTGCACAGCGATGCTGCCACCGGCGTGTAGAAGAACCGCATCGAATCCGCGCGCAGCGATCGGAAGACATCGGCGGAGATCGTGAAGGGATGGCTGACGTCCGTGCCGACGCGGAGCCTCACATCGACCGCTTCCTCGGTGACGTCGCTGAAGTCGATCGTGTGAACGGAAGCCCCTGCGGAGGCGTCGAAGCCTGCCGGCTGAGACTCGCCCGTGGCGAGGGCAGTACCGTCCGGCGCTTCGAGGGTCCACGGCAACGGTGAGCTGGCATCAGACACGACGGTCGCGCGCTTGGGGCCCCGGGTCAGATACCCGACCTGGTTGACCTTGACGGCCGGTCCGGGGTCGGCGGTGTAGGAGTAGGCGGTTCCCTGGAGGGAGATCTCGTCGAAACAGACCTCCGTGTCGGCTGCGACCGCGCCGAGGCGGAACTGCACCTGCCCGAGGTGATAGTCGCCGGCCGGCGACGTGGTGAACGGCAGGTCGTACGACTGGGGTTCGGTGCCGAGTTCGACAGATCGCTCGGTCACCGTCGCACACATCCGCTGGGCGGGGTTCGACAGCGCCACGGGGCCGCTCGTCCACCACGGGTTCGTGCTCTCGTCCAGTGTCGGGTTCGCGAGCAGCTCGTCGTCGCCGATCGGGGTGACCGGGGGAGTCGCGGCGTCGCGGGCGACGAGGCTCACGTCATCGACGCAGAATCGCGTGGCGCCGTTCGCGCCGAGGCGGAACTGCAGCTCGGACACGGTGCCCTGGCCCAGGTCGTGTGCCGTGAACTCCGCGCTGATCTGCTGCCAGGTGTCGGCGAGTGGCGTGCTCTCGGCGAGGTACGTCGTGTAGGCGGTATCCGGGACCTTCAGCGCCACCTGAGTGATGAGCGTGCCGGGCGCATCGGCGCGAACTCTCGCCGTCAGCGTGTAGGTGGCCCCATCGGCCAGCGCGAGGTCGCTCTGGCCGATGAGCACATCCCAGGGGTTCTCGGTGTCGGGCACGCCGGCGCAGAAGGCGCCGGTTGCGGTGTCGAAGCCGTCGACACCGACCGACCACCAGGGTTCGTGACCCGTCGAGAAGTCCCCGTTCCGGATCAGTTCTGCCAGGGCCGCTGCAGCGACCAGCGGGGCGGCGGTCATCGTGGCTCCAACGAGCATCCCCGTCGTGATCACGAACGTCACGCGTCTCCTGCGACGCTGTCTCTCGGCGGTGCCGCGCGCGCTCGTCATCGTCGCGGCGGCTAACCTCGGCATGTGAATCGCCCGCCGTCCGCCGCCGTCGACCTGCGGATCGAGGGCGCGCGCGTCCGCGACATCCCGTCGCTCTACGCGGAGCTGAACCGTGTCTTCATGCCCGACGAGGAGTGGACTCTCGGGGAGAGCCTGGACGCCCTCGACGATCTGCTCTACGGCGGGTTCGGCGTCCTCGCGCACGCTTCGTCCGCTCGCGTCGTGTGGGCGGATTCGGCGATCTCGCGACAGGCGCTGGGCATCCCGCTCACCCGGGCCTACCTCGCCGCAAAGCTCGAGCGCCCCGACATCTACGCGGCACGGCCCGCGCGCGCGGCGCTCGACGAACTGGACCGGGGCGCGGGGAAGACCTACTTCGACCTGGTGCTTGACGTGTTCGCCGGCCACCCCGAGGTCAACCTCGTGCTCGCCTGAGACTCGTCTCAGGTTTTCTTAACGGGCGCATATTCTCACGCGGGACCATGAAGCCATGTCGCTCTCGTCGTCTCCGCTGTCCGATCCCGCGATCCGCGTGCTCGTCGTCGATGACGAGCCGAACCTCCGCCATCTGCTCGGGGCGGTGCTGTCACGGCAGGGCTGGCAGGTGGAGGTCGCTGCGACCGGCGCGAGCGCGATCGAGACCGCGCGTCGCATGAGGCCGCATCTCATGGTCCTCGATGTCGTGCTGCCCGACATCGACGGGGTCGAGGTGCTGCGCACGCTCCGCAGCGAGCTGAGCGAGACCATGGTTCTCTTCCTCACCGCCAACGGCACGGTGGCCAATCGCATCACCGGCATCGCCGCCGGCGGCGATGACTACGTCGCCAAGCCGTTCAGCGTCGAAGAGGTGGTGGTGCGTCTGCGCGGGCTGCTGCGACGCAGCCCCATGCTCATGCAGGGTGCACCGACCCCGATGCTCGAGGTCGGCGACCTTCGACTGAACGAAGACAACCACGAGGTCACGCGCGCGGGGGAGCAGATCCGGCTCACCGCCACGGAGTTCTCGCTGCTGCGTTTCCTGATGCTCAACGCCGATCGCGTCCTCAGCAAGGAGCAGATCCTCGATCGTGTCTGGGAGTATGACTTCGGACGGGAGTCGAACATCGTGGAGATCTACATCTCGTATCTGCGCAAGAAGATCGATCACGGGCGTGAGCCGATGATCCACACGCTGCGGCGGGTCGGCTACATCCTCCGCGCGGCACCAACGGTGCCGGCATCGTCGTGAGGTCGGCGCGACCGGGAGGCCTGCGCACCCTGCGCGGCCGCTCGGTCGCGATGATGTCGGGCCTGCTTCTCGCGGCCGTCACCGTCTTCGGCGTCGTCTCCGTAGCCATCCTCCGGCAGAATCTCGTCACCCAGGCTGAGTCGACGCTGTACCTGGCGAACGACACCGCCATCGGGCAGACTCTCTCGGCCGTGGATGCGACCGGAAGCGTTCCGACGTTCGACGACGTGTCACTGGCGGTTCCCTCCGACGGGTTCTTCTTCGTCGTCGAGGGCGACCGCGTCGCGGTCTCGGCCTTCTTCACCCGTGACTACACCTACCGCCCGATGACCGAGCGCGAGCTCACGCACGTTCGGGACGGGATGGCAGAAAGCGGGTTCACCACGACGATCGACGTGGCCGACGACGGCGGGTACCTCGTGACGGCCTCCGAGGTCGCGGCGGCAGACGGGCAGGAGTTCACCGTCGTCAGCGGTGTGGGCCTCACCGACACCGACACGGTCGTTCGCACCTATGCCCTCTGGCTTGCGGTCGTCGGAATCGCGATCGCCGCATTCGCTGCGGTGTTCGGCTGGCGGTGGACCCGGCAGCAGCTCGACCCCCTCGAACGGGTCGCCGAGATCGCCGACGAAGTGGCGGCCACCCCGCTCTCATCCGGCGAGATCGCCCCGCAGCGCCGCGTTCCCCGTGACGTGCGGCATCTGGGGTCGGAGACGGACCGCGTCGCGGACGCGCTCAATCGCCTGCTCGACCACGTCGAGCTCTCGCTCAACGCGCGTCACCGCGCCGAGGAATCGATGCGTCGCTTCATCGCCGAGGCGAGCCACGAGCTGCGCAACCCCCTCGCCTCCATCCGCGGCTACGCCGACTTCTACGCCCATCCCGATGCCGACGCCGACCCCCTCGAGACGCAGGGCGCGCTTCAGCGCATCGGGTCGGAGGCGTCGCGGATGAGCACGCTGATCGACGACCTGCTGTTGCTCGCGCGTCTCGACGCCGACCCGGTGGTCGCGCACGATGACGTCGAGCTGTCGATGATCGTCGCGGAGACCGCATCCGACGCGCGGTTCGCATATCCCGGGCACATCTGGCGCATCGCCTTGCCGGACGAAGATGTCTCCGTGGTCGGGGACGAGGGGGCGATCCGTCAGATGCTGCTGAACCTCGTCGCCAATGCGGGGCACCACACTCCGGACGGAACCAGTGTGACCGTCTCTCTCGAGACGACGGCGACTTCCGTCGAACTGGTCGTCCAGGACGACGGGCCGGGAATCGATCCCGAGGCACTACCGACCATCTTCGATCGCTTCACCCAGGCAGGCAGCCGAACGCAGACGCGCGAGCGGACGACGGTCGGACTCGGGCTCGCGATCGTGCAGGCGCTGGCGACAGCCTCGGGCTACGACGTGTCGGTGGCCAGCTCGAGCACGGGTACGCGCTTCGGGATCCGCATCCCGTCGGACGCCGCCTGACCGGCGGATGCCACCCGCGCGCTTAATCCGCGCACAGGGCCGAGACCTACCGTCGACCGGGTGCGCGGCACGTGCCGCACGCGCCCGTGTCGTCGTCCGGCCCATCGCCGAGGAGATCCTGTCGTGTCCCTGCCGTCCACCTCGATCGTTCGACCCGCTGAGTCAGCCCGCCGTTCCGTACGCGACCGGTGGCGCGACTTCGGCCGCCCGCCCCGGCTCATGGGCGTCGATGTCGCCCGGGGCCTCGCGATCTTCGGCATGATCGGCGCGCACGTCGGGATCTCGTGGATGGTCGCGGGGCCCGACGGGCCCGACCTCGCCGCGATCGTCCAGGGGCGGTCGTCCATCCTCTTCGCCGTCGTCGCGGGCATTTCCGTCGCGCTTGCGACCGCGCGTGAGCAGCTCCCCCGGGGAGAGGCACTGCGGTCCGCACGTCTGCGTATGGCCGGCCGTGCGCTCGTCGTTCTCGCCCTCGGGCTGGCGCTGGAGATGCTCGGGAGCGGGATCGCCGTCATTCTGCCCATCTACGGCATCCTCTTCCTGATCCTCATCCCGTTCCTGGGACTCCGTCGCCGTACCCTCGCGCTCACCGCGGCCGCGATCGCCGTCGCGGGGCCGACCGTCGTCGCGCTTCTGCGTGCGGTGACGCTCTCGGGCGCCGGCATCCCGCAGGGCATCGGCGGCACCGCGGTCGACTTCCTCATCAGCGGCTCGTATCCGCTGACCGTGTGGCTGCCCCTGGTTCTCGCCGGGATGGCGCTCGGGCGGATGCGACTCGACCGACCGCGGACCGCGGCGGTGCTGTTCGGCGCGGGAGTCGGGCTCGCCGCCTTCGGCTACGGCCTGGGCGACGCGTTCAACGGAACGGTCCGCGGGTGGCTCTCGGGGTGGGGGAGCGTCTCGTCGTCGGAATCCGCGCTGTCATCATCGGGAGCGTCCTCGCTGGTGCCGGGATCGCCCTCGTCGATGGGTCCCGACGGGCGCGGCTATCTGGAACGGTTGAGCGAGGTCGATCTGGGAGCCGCGCTGTCTCAGGCGTGGGGCGTGGCGCCGCACTCGGGAGGGACGTGGGAGATCATCGGGTCCGGCGGCTTCGCGCTCGCCGTCGTCGGCGCCTGCCTGCTCCTCGCGCGTCCGCTCCGCGCGCTGCTCGTGCCTGTCGCGGCAGTCGGCTCCATGCCGCTGACGGCCTACACAGCCCACGTCGTTTCGTTCGCGGTCCTGATCTCCCCGCTTGGGCTCGCCCCCGATCTCGCGTCGTGGGATGGCGATCCCGCCGTCAGCGGATTGTTCTGGATCGGATGCGTCGTGGTGCTTCTCGTCGGATGCACGATGTGGGCGCTCAGCCGTGGCCGGGGACCACTCGAGTCCGTCACCGCGAACGTCGCGCGCCGTGTCGATCTGCCCGCGGGCAGCGGCGCCCGCTAGCACGCGGAAGGGGCCGGCCCTTTCGGACCGGCCCCTTCACTGCGTCGAACGCTCAGAGAGCGCGGATGTTCGTCGCCTGCAGGCCCTTCTGGCCCTGCTCCACGTCGAACTCAACCTTCTGGTTCTCGAACAGGTTGCGGTGTCCAGTGCCGGCGATGGCGCTGAAGTGCGCGAACACGTCCGCGGTGCCGTCGTCCGGAGCGATGAAGCCGAACCCCTTCTCCGAGTTGAACCATTTGACGGTGCCAGTGGCCATGTCGTCATTTTCCTTCTGTGTTCTGGGACCACCGCTGTGATGATCCGGATACCGCTGCGGCGGGGCCGCCGCGGAGTGTGTGGGGGCGAGCAGACACTCGCCGGTGTGGGCGACCTGTCCAGATAGGTGCGGTCGCGGGGCCGAGAGCACGGCCCGGGTGCATGAGATCGACGGCGGAATGAAACGAAGTGCACGTCGGAGTGAACCGACGGAGAGGCGCGCCGTGACGCACCGACTCTCGAATGCTACGCGATTTCGGACGCTTGTGGGGCGACGCGTCGTGCAACGTCACCGAAAGACGCAATACGACTCATCGATCGTGCGCCTCGGGAGCGTTCCCGAAGCGCGCATCGAAAGCCGTCAAGATGCGAGCGCACTCCGCGACATCCTCTGGGGTGCCCGCCAGCTCGAACTCGAACACCACCGGACGTCCCGACACCCGAGCGAGCTCGCGTGCCGCCGCCTGGTAGTGGTCGCCGAAGTTGCGGTTGCCGGAGCCGATGATCCCGACGAGGCGCCGGCGGTTCGCGGGGGAGCGCAGGAAGGCGCGAACCGCCGCCGGCAGGGTCGCGTGAGCGTCGTTCCCCGCCTTGTACGAAGGCGTCAGCAGGATCCAGGGTCCCGGTGCCTCGCTCGAGCGAACGGTCCGCTCGGAGAGGTCGCGCACGGGACGGCCGTCGGTGGCGTGGAGGTTGCTCGCGAAGCGGCGGATGAGGTTAGAAGTCGAGGAGAAGAAGTACACCGGGAGTTGCGCCACGGGGTCAGTCTGCTCCGCGGTGTCCGTGACGGACCGGTGTCGGATCGGGAAAAGTCGCGGTTCCGATTTGTTCCGGCCCGCATGGACACTGTGGTCAGACCACATGGCGCAGACTGTGATCACGGGGTCGAGGTCCCTCCATCCCGGATTCGGACACAGACGCGGCGACCGTCCGCGCCGGGAAGGCTCACGATGTCCATCGCCGTCGACGCCCTCGTCACCCGGGCACAGCGTGCCCTCGACGAGTACGCGCACTTCACCCAGGAACAGATCGACCACATCGTCCGCAAGGCATCGGTCGCGGCGCTGCACCATCACGGTGAGCTGGCCGTCATGGCCGTCGAAGAGACCGGCCGCGGCCTGTTCGAAGACAAGGCCGTGAAGAACATGTTCGCGTGCGAGCACGTGACGCACTCGATCATCGACCAGAAGACCGTCGGCGTCATCGCGCACGACGAGCTGACGGGGATCACCGAGATCGCAGACCCCGTCGGGGTGATCTGTGCGTTGACCCCGGTCACCAACCCGACCTCGACCGCCATCTTCAAGTCGCTCATCGCGCTCAAGACCCGCAACCCGATCATCTTCGGATTCCACCCGTCCGCACAGCGCTGCTCGTCCGAAGCTGCCCGCATCGTGCGCGAGGCCGCGGTGGCGGCCGGCGCGCCCGCCGACTGCATCCAGTGGATCGAAGAGCCGTCGATGGAGGCATCCGGCGAGCTGATGAACCACCCGGGCGTCGCCCTCATCCTCGCCACCGGCGGCAACGCCATGGTCCGCGCCGCCTACTCGTGCGGCAAGCCCGCCCTCGGCGTCGGCGCCGGCAACGTGCCCGCTTTCATCGAACGCACCGCCGACGTCGGTCGCGCCGTCAACGACATCGTGCTGTCGAAGTCGTTCGACATGGGCATGGTCTGCGCGAGCGAGCAGGCGGTCATCCTCGACGAGCCCGTCGCCGAGGAGGCGCTGGACGAGTTCGCCCGCCTGCACGCCTACCGGGTGACGACGGGGGAGAAGGCGATGCTCGAGGCGTTCATCTTCGGGGTGACAGCCGACAGCGTGAACTGCGCCGACGCGAAGCTCAACGCGCGCGTCGTCGGCCAGTCGCCGGTGTGGATCGCCGAGCAGGCGGGCTTCACCGTGCCCGCCGACACCTCGATCCTCCTCGCCGAGGTCTCCGGCGTCGGCCCGCACGAGCCGCTCACGCGCGAGAAGCTCGCCCCGGTCCTCGCCGTTCTCCGTGCCTCGACTCCGGATGAGGGCATCGAGCTCTCGCGGCAGATGGTGGCGTTCGACGGGCTCGGTCACTCCGGCGCCATCCACTCCAACGATGCGGACGTGATCGCCCGCTTCGCGGAGGTCGTCAAGGCGGTCCGCATCATCGAGAATTCGCCGTCGGCCCTCGGCGGCATCGGCGACATCTACAACGCCTTCCTGCCCTCGCTGACCCTCGGCTGCGGCTCGTACGGTCACAACTCCGTCTCCAACAACGTCTCGGCGGTGAACCTCGTGAACGTCAAGCGCGTCGGACGGCGCAACAACAACCTGCAGTGGTTCAAGATCCCGGCGAAGACGTACTTCGAGCCGCACGCGATCCGCTACCTCGCCGACATGCGGGGCGTCGAACGCGTCAGCATCATCACCGACGAGACCATGACCTCGCTCGGCTACGTCGACCGCATCACCGATGTCCTGAACCGTCGCGAGAACCGGGTCCAGGTGCAGCTGCTGAATCAGGTGCGCCCCGAGCCGAAGGTGTCGGAGGTCGTGGCCGGGGCGGAACAGCTGCGCCAGTTCCAGCCCGACACGATCATCGCGCTCGGCGGCGGATCGCCCATGGACGCCGCGAAGGTCATGTGGCTGCTGTACGAGAACCCCGAGATCGAGTTCTCCGACATGCGCGAGAAGTTCTTCGATGTCCGCAAGCGTGCGTTCACGTTCCCCGAGATGGGCAAGAAAGCCAAGCTCGTCTGCGTTCCCACCACGTCGGGGACGGGGTCGGAGATGACTCCCTTCGCCGTCATCACCGACGACGCCACCGGGATGAAGTACCCGCTGGCCGACTACGCGCTCACGCCGTCCGTCGCCATCATCGATCCCGAGCTGACGCGGGTGCTCCCGGGGTTCCTCGTGGCGGATGCCGGCTTCGACGCGCTGACGCACGCGACCGAGGCGTACGTGTCGGTGTACGCCAACGACTACACCGACGGGCTCTGCCTGCACGCGATCAAGCTCATCTTCGAGAACATCGAGCGCAGCACGAAGGCTCAGCCGGGCTCGACCGACAGCGCCGACCGCAAGGCTCGCGAGAAGATGCACAACGCGGCCTCCATCGCGGGGATGGCTTTCGGCAACGCCTTCCTCGGGATCGTGCACGCGATGGCTCACGTCACCGGCGCGACGTACAAGCTCGTGCACGGGCGGACCAACGCGGTCTACCTGCCGCACGTGATCCGGTACAACGGCACGGTGCCGACGAAGCTCACGAGCTGGCCCAAGTACGAGCGGTACATCGCTCCCGAGCGCTTCCAGCAGATCGCGCAGCACCTCGGGCTTCCGGCCGCGACGCCGGAGGAAGGTGTCGAGAGCTACGCCCGCGCGGTGGAGGAGCTGCGAGACCGCGTCGGCATCGAGCGCTCGTTCCAGGCGCAGGGCGTCGACGAAGCCCGCTTCCTCGACAACCTGCACAGTCTCGCGATGGCTGCGTACGAGGATCAGTGCGCACCGGCGAACCCGCGGATGCCGATGATCGATGACATGAAGACGCTCATGGAGGCCGCGTACTACGGCACGTCGTTCGGCGCGGTGCGCGCCACTCGCGCCGCGGCCGTCGCGGCTGCGGATGCCGCCCTCCCGGCTGCGCCGGTCAACGCGGAGACCTCGGACGCCCCCACGAAGAAGAACGGCGGGAAGGCGAAGGCGGCGCACGGCGCCTGACGACGATCCGCGGAGCGCAGGGCCGGACCGAGGTGTCCGGCCCTGCGCCTACGCTGTAGCCATGCAGCAGCGCAGCCTCGCTTCGACCTCCCGTTCCGTCTCGGCCATCGGCCTCGGCACCTGGCAGCTCGGCGCCGATTGGGGCGAGGTCGACGACGACCAGGCTCTGGCCGTCCTCGCGGCCTCCGCCGATGCCGGCGTCACGCTCTTCGACACCGCCGACGTCTACGGCGATGGCCGCAGTGAGACGACCATCGGCCGATTCCTCGCCGGCCGTCCGGGGCACGGCATCACCGTCGCGACCAAGATGGGGCGCCGCGAAGCGCAGGTTCCCGAGAACTACACGCGCGAGAACTTCCGCGCCTGGACCGACCGATCGCGGCGCAACCTGGGTGTCGACACGCTCGACCTCGTGCAGCTGCATTGCCCGCCGTCGGCGGTCATCGAGTCGGACGCGACCTACGACGCCCTCGACGAACTGGTCGCGGACGGAGCGATCACGGCCTACGGCGTCTCGGTCGAGACCGCCGCGCAGGCGCTCGCGGCGATCGCTCGGCCGAACGTCACGAACATCCAGATCATCCTCAATCCCTTCCGGTTGAAGCCGCTCGACGAGGTGCTTCCCGCGGCCCGGGCCGCCGACGTCGCGATCTTCGCGCGCGTCCCCCTGGCGTCGGGTCTGCTGAGCGGTCGCTACACCGAGCAGACCGAGTTCGCGGCCGACGATCACCGTTCGTACAACCGGCACGGCGAGGCCTTCGACCGCGGCGAGACGTTCTCGGGGGTGGACTTCGAGACCGGCCTGACGGCTGCGCGCCGGCTCGCGGCCGCTCTTCCCGAAGGCATCACCCTGCCGGCGGCGACGCTGGCGTGGATCGCCTCGCGTCCGGGCGTCACGAGCGTCATTCCGGGAGCCCGGACGACAGAGCAGGCGCGCGCCAACGCGGCCGCGGCGGATCTGCTCGACGATGGCACCGATCTGACGGCGTTCGCCGATGCGGTCGTCGACGTCTACGACGAGCTCCTGCGAGCAGACATCCACCCGCACTGGTGACCCGCGGCCCGCTCTTGCGTCATCGCCGTGTGCGACCGAGCATGGGCGTATGACTCGGCGACCGCATCCCGCAGCCCTCGTGGCCGTCGTCGCGGTCGGAGTCCTGGCCGTCTCGGGGTACTGGGCGCTTGCGCCGCTTCGCGACCTCGCGGCCGCCACAGCTGAGCCGCCGGCCGCTGCCGCCCTCAGTGACGCTCCGTCATCCACGCCCGTGGCGCAGGCGACGGATGCTGGGCCGGCACCCTACGCCCGCAACGACACCCTCTACGACATCACCGCTCTCCCGTTGATCGACGTGCGCTCGGTCAACCCGGCGGTGCCCGTCGACGACGATCCGATGGGACCGGTGACCTCATCGCTCGCGCGGTCGCTGGGTGCGGGCGCGCCCGTGTTCGCCGACCCCACCGGGCAACCGGTCGGGCACCTTCCTCGCGACCACCACTACGGCGGCACGACCGTGCCCGTCGTCGAGGCCCAGGCCGACTGGGTCAAGGTGCTCCTGCCGGGCCGGCAGGGGGTGCCGCCCGAGGGCAACGGCGGGCAGACCGTCGGGTGGCTGCGCGTCGCCGACGTGGAGCTGACCACGACCCCGCAGTTCGTCGAGGTCCATCTCGCGGCGAACACGATCGACATCGTCAGCGCCGCCGGACGCGAACGCGTGTCGAACCAGTTCGCGTGGGGAAAGCCCTCGACACCGACACCGACCGGACGGACCTTCGTCATGTGGACGACGGTCGTGCCGGAGTTCCGGTACACCCAGGGGCATCCCATGGTCTACCTCGGGGTCCAATCGCCCGTGATGGCGGGCTTCGACGGGGGAGACGTCGCTGTGACGGCCTTCCACTACTACCGGGCGCGCGAGGGCGATACATCCTTCGGCTGCATCTACCTCGACGGGCCCGCGGTCGACCGGCTGGCTCAGCTGCCGGCCGGGACGCCGGTCCTGATTCAGCCCTAGCCGAGCACCTGTGGAGACCCCCGGCGCTCGGGTCGAGGTACGGCCTACGCTGATCGCGTGAGAATGGAGTTCGATGCGGAGGTCTTCCGTTGGGAGGCTCGCACCCAGGATTGGTACTTCGCGGCCGTCCCGGCAGAGCCCAGCGCCGACATCCGAGAAATCCCGCGGATGCCGCGGGGGTTCGGCGCGGTACGGGTCCGGGCGACGATCGGCGGATCGACGTGGCAGACCTCGATCTTTCCGGACGCGAGTCGCGGCGGTTACGTCCTGCCGCTGAAGCAGGCCATCCGTCGAGCTGAATCGATCGGATCGGACGGTGTCGTCCGGGTGAGTCTCGAGGTCCTCGACGCGTGACGGCGGTCTCGATGGCGATGATCGTGCTCGTCGCGGCCGCCGCAGTGCTGAGCTCGGCGCTCGCGGCCGTCGACATCGCGACGCACCGGCTGCCCAATCGCCTCGTCTTCGGACTCGCCGGGACAGCCGCGGGCCTCGCCACGCTCGCGGCGATCGAGCACGCTTCGATGCGTCCGCTCGGTGGGGCGGCTGTCGGTGGCGCGGCGTTGTTCGTCCTGTACTACCTCCTGCATCGCGCCGGCGGTGGGATGGGCGGGGGAGACGTGAAGCTCGCGGCGGCGATCGGGCTTCTCACCGGGCCGCACGGCTGGCAAGCGCCGCTCGTCGCAACGGCGCTCGGACTCGTATCCGGAGGTCTCGTCGCCGTCGTCATGATCGCCGTGCGCCGCGGCGACCGACGCACGCGGATCCCGTTCGGTCCTTTCATGCTCGCCGGCGCATGGGTCGCCGTCGGAGGTTCGTGGGTCGCGGGCTGATGCCTGTCAAGTGCGCGAGGGAGGAGGTGGACGTCGCGCTATCGTGGCCGCATGGCCGAGTCCACGTTCATCTCCCGCTCGATCGCGTGGGCCTTGCAGCGCAAGCCGGTACGCGCATTCCTGCTCTACAGCGAACATCGCGGACCGGTGCTCGCCGACAGCGTCACGTATCGCACCCTGTTCAGCGTGTTCGCCGGCGTGCTGTTGGGGTTCTCCGTCGCGGCGCTCTGGCTCGCCGGCGATCCGGTTGCGTGGCAGGCGCTCATCGACGCGGTGAACCGTGTCATCCCGGGACTCGTCGGAACGAACGGCCTCATCAAGCTCGACGACATCACCGCCCCCGCGGGACTCACGATCGCGGGAGTCATCGCCACCGTCGGTCTGCTCGGCGCGGCGATCGGTGCGATCGGATCGCTCCGTACCGCGATGCGCGCGATCGCGGACCAGCTCACCGACGACGTGCTGTTCGTCTGGGTGCTGCTGCGCAACCTCGCACTCGCGATCGGTATCGGCGGGGCCCTTGTGGCCGCTGCGGGAGTGACCTTCCTCGGGACGGCCGGGGTGGGACTGCTCGCCGACCTCCTCGGTTTCTCTGACGACAACCCGCTCGTGCAGTTCGGCGGCTGGGCCGTGTCGCTGGTGGTGGTGTTCGCCCTCGACGCCGTCGCTGTGGCCGTGCTCTTCCGGGTTCTGTCCGGGGTGAAGGTGCGAAGGCGTGCGCTCTGGAGCGGCGCACTCCTCGGTGCCGCAGGGCTGACGGTGCTGCAGCAGCTGTCCGGGCTGTTCGTCGGTGGCGCGACCTCGAACCCGTTGCTGGCGTCGTTCGCCTCGCTCATCGCGCTGCTGCTGTGGCTCAACCTGTCATCGCAGGTCATCCTCATCGCCACGGCGTACATCATCACGGGCGTGCGCGAAGAGGAAGACCGCGTGCGTGCGCGGTTCGGCGCCGCGACATTCCTGCAGCGGCGCGTGCAGCGTGCCGAGGATGCCGTCTCCGCCGCCGCCCGGGAACTCGACAAGGCCCGCGAGCTCGAGGCCGAGGAACGCGCGAAAGCGAACGCCTGACCTACCGCGCGTAGCGCTCGACGAACGCACGCAGGATCGACCCCGTGTGGGTGACCGGGCTGCGACGCACGGCGCTCAGGGTGAGGTCGAGCTCGTGGGGTGCGAAGTAGCCGTATCCGGCGTAGGCGTGGATACGGGTGGTGATGCCCTCGAGGTCGAGCTCGGGGTGGAACTGCGTCGCGTAGACGTTCTCGCCGACCCGGAACATCTGTACCGGGCATCCGGCTGATGAAGCCAGCAGCACGGCGCGCGGCGGGAGCTCTGAGATCGCTTCCTTGTGCCCGACGAAGGCCGAGAACGTCTGCGGCATCCCGGCCAGGAGCGGGTCGCGCCTGCCGGCATCCATCAACTCGACGTCGACGACGCTGATGGGCTCGCCGAATCGGCGGTCGATCGTGGCGCCGAGGAAGGCGCCCACCGTACCGATGCCGTAGCAGGCCCCGAGGAACGGGGCGTCCTGCGTGACGACCCGCGCCAGAAGATCCGAGAACTCGGCCTCGACCCGGCGCTGCACGGCAGACTTCTGCTCCCACGGATCGGATGCGTTGAACGGGCCGCCGCCCACGAAGATGCCCGACACATCGTCGAGGTCGATGTCGGGCATCGGCCCGGCCTCGAGCCGCACGCGCCGGAGCGAAGCAGGCTCGAGGCCCGTATGGCGGAGGAAGAGCTCGTACTCCTCGTCTGCGGGTACGTCCTCAGCGCGGGTGGCGAGCAGCACGAACGGCTTCACGCCGAGGGGAGCTTTCGTAGTCGCCGAGCACGCATGGCGCAAGCGTATCGGCCGGTCCGGGCGGCGCGGGTATCGTCGGAACCAGGAGGTCAGAACATGGCTATTGCACGACTGCACGGTGGTCCCCTCGATGGGCAGACCCTTCCGCTGGACGACGACGCGTCAGACCGGCTCATCCTTCCCTACAGCGAGACCCAGGTGGTCTACGAGCGCGCCGGCGAGCCGGAGCACAGCGGCGAGGGTGACGGGCCGACGTCGTCCGAGTTCCACTTCGTCGAGGCGGAGGGCGACATCGACCCCTCGACCGACGAGCGCGACGACCGCGTCACCAGTGACGACTGAGCCGCGCAGCTCGCTCGAGATCGAGCGCAAGTACGACGTCGAGGCCGGCACGGCGGTGCCCGACTGGTCGACTCTTCCCGGAGTCGCGTCCGTCGGTGAGCCCGAGCCCCGCGAACTCGACGCGCGTTACCTCGACACCGCCGACGGGCGACTCGCCGAGGCGCTGACCGCGCTGCGGCGACGTACAGGCGGTCCCGACGCGGGCTGGCACGTCAAGCGTTCGACGCCGGAAGGCAAGCTCGAGACGCACTGGCCCCTCGACGACGCCGATGATTCGGCCCCGGTCGAGGTGCCCGAGGCGATCATCGCGGAGCTCGCCGAGGTGGCGCAGCCGCCGTTCGAGGTCATCGCCCGCATCCGGAACTCGCGCACCGCCTTCGCTCTGCTCGATGCCGAGGGCGGCATGGTCGCGGAGTTCGTCGACGATCGGGTGACGGCCGCGGACGAGCGCTCGGGGCGCACGACTTCGTGGCGGGAGTGGGAGCTCGAGCTGGGCCCTGCGGCCCCGAGCACTGCGGCGGGTGTCGCCGAGCTCTTCGCGGCGGCTGATGAGCTCGTGGCATCCGTCGGGGGAGCGCCGGCGGCATCCGAATCCAAGCTCGGACGCGCCCTCGGGCGCTGAGTATCCGCAGCTCGCTCAGACGAAAAGACGAACGCACCGCCGGCCGTAGCCGCGCGGTGCGTTCGTCTTGGAGACGCGAGCGTCAGAGGTTGATCATGTGGCCCGCGAGACCGTGGAAGGCCTCCTGCAGGCCCTCCGACAGCGTCGGGTGCGTGTGGACGTTGCGCGCGGCCTCGAGCGCGGTCAGGTCCCACTTCTGAGCAAGGGTCAACTCGGGCAGCAGCTCCGACACGTCGGGGCCGATCAGGTGTCCGCCCAGGAGCTCCAGGTGCTCAGCGTCGGCGATCAGCTTGACGAAGCCGACGGGCTCGCCCAGGCCGTTCGCCTTGCCGTTCGCCGAGAAGGGGAACTTGGCGACCTTGACGTCGTGACCGGCGTCGCGCGCCTGCTGCTCGGTCAGACCGAACGATGCGACCTGCGGCGAGCAGAACGTCGCACGCGGCATGTTGCGGTAATCGCCGAGAGTCTGCGTCTCGGCTCCGCCGATCGTCTCGGCCGCGACGACGCCCTGCGCCTCGGCGACGTGTGCGAGCTGCAGCTTGGCGGTGACGTCACCGATCGCGTAGATGCCCTCGACATTGGTCCGCATGTGGTCGTCGATGTCGATCGCGCCGCGCTCGGTGAGCTTCACGCCGGTGTTCTCCAGACCGAAGCCCTCGACGCGGGGCGCGAAGCCGATCGACATGAGGACCTTGTCGGCCTCGATCTGCCCCTTCGCGCCGTCGGCGTTGGCCGAGTACGAGACGGTGACCTTGTCGCCGGAGTCGACGATCTGCTCGACCTTGGTCGAGGTGAGGATGTCGATGCCGTACTTCTTGTACTGCTTCTGGATCTCCTTCGAGACCTCGACGTCCTCGTTGGGGAGGGCGCGGTCGAGGAACTCGATGATCGTGACCTTGACGCCGTAGTTCGACATCACGAAGGCGAACTCCATGCCGATCGCGCCGGCACCGACGATGACGATCGAGTTCGGCAGGTCGCGAGTGAGGATCTGCTCCTCGTAGGTCACGACGTTGTCGCTGAGCTGAACGCCGGGGAGCAGGCGCACCGTCGAGCCGGTGGCGATGATGACGTTGTCGAACGTGACGGTCTCCTGCGAGCCATCGGTCTTGGTCACCTGGATCGACTTGGCGTCGAGGAACGAACCGCGACCCTCGTACTCGGTGACCTTGTTCTTCTTCATCAGGAAGTGGATGCCCTTGACGTGCGTCTCGGCCACCTTGCGGCTGCGGTCGAACGCGGTGCCGAAGTCGAAGTTCACATCTCCGCTGATGCCGAAGAGATCGGCCTTGTGCTTGAAGGTGTGGGCGAGGTCGGCGTTCTTCAGCAGCGCCTTGGAAGGGATGCAGCCGACGTTGAGGCAGACGCCTCCCCAGTACTTCTCTTCGATGATCGCGACGGACTGTCCGAGCTGCGCAGCGCGGACAGCTGCGACATACCCGCCGGGGCCCGCGCCGAGGATGACGACGTTGTAGTGAGGCATGCTCCCAGCCTAGTCCTCGGTGCGCCGCCGAGACGCCGCGACGAGGGCGATGACGAGCGCGATCACGCCGGCGACGACGACGATCGACACGACGATCCAGAACACGGCGGGAAGGCCTTCCTCCGCGGTGGTCTCGGCTTCTCCGCCGACGGAGGATGTCGGCGCGGCCGCGGGGTCGCCGGCGGTGAACGAGAACTCGCCCGAGACCGGGTGGCCGTCGCTCGAGACCACACGCCACCGCACGGTGATCGGGCCCTGGCTGTCGCCGCTGAGCGCCTGGGTCGCCGTGGTCCCATCGAGCGCCGGCGCGCCCTCGGCGAGCTCGGTTCCGGCTGCGTCGGTCACCGAGATCGCGTTGACCCCGTCCTCGTCGATCAGGACGCCACTGAAAGTGAGGGTCAGCTCGCCGGGCAGCGCGGTCACCGTCGAATCGGCGGCCGGATCCGAAGCGAGCAGCTCGTCGTGTGCGAGGGCGGGGGACGCTGGTGCGGCGACGGCGAGACCGAGTGCGAGGCCGAGGGCGGCGAGGAGGCGCGTGCGGAGAGCGGGGGTGCGTTGAGACATCGCCCCGAGCCTAATCCGCGAGGCATATGAAGGTCGTGAGAGCCCTCGGGAATCGCGTTCGCGACTCGTCGTCGATCCGTTAGGCTGGCCCGGAAGAGGAGGACACTGTGGACGAAAAGGATCGAGACGTCGACGACATCCGACGCGGCCCCGACCGCGCGCCGCACAGCGGGTCCTCGGACACGACGCAGACGTTCGGGCACGACCTGGACCTGTCATTCGTGCCGTTCGGGGCTGACCTCACCGCTGTCGAGCGCGATGCCATCCAGGCTCTGCCGGAGCGGGCAGCCCTGCTTCTGGTGCGTTCGGGCCCGACGGCGGGAGCCCGGTATCTGCTCGACACCGACGTGACGACCGTCGGTCGCCACCCCGAGGCCGACATCTTCTTCGACGACGTCACGGTCTCGCGCCGGCACGCAGAGATCACTCGCACCGGCTCGGCATTCGAGATCGTCGACCAGCGCTCCCTGAACGGCACGTACGTGAACGGCGAGCGCGTCGACCGAGCTGTGCTCTCGGACGGCGCCGAACTGCGCGTCGGCAAGTTCCGCCTGAACTTCTTCGTCTCACCGCTCGATCGCGGACCGGCGACCGGCGCGTGAGCGCGGCCCCCGCCGCCCGCAGTCGGTCCACGACGGCGGGTCATCTGAGCATCGGTCAGGTGCTCGCCCGGCTCAGCCCGGAGTTTCCGGCTCTGAGCTCGAGCAAGCTCCGTTACCTCGAGGACCAGGGGATCGTCACACCGACGCGCACCGGGTCGGGATACCGGAAGTTCTCGCCCGCGGACGTGGAGCGCCTGCGCACGGCGTTGACGCTCCAGCGCGACCACTACATGCCCCTGGCACGCATCCGTGAGTACCTCGACACACCGGGGGTCGAGGGGCTTCCGCCTGCGCTGCCGGCGTCGATCGTCCAGCATCGGCGCTATCGGCGCGACGAGCTGATCGATCAGGCCGAGGCCACCGCGGCGCTGCTCGGCGACGCGGTGTCAGCGGGCCTGCTGCCCGCCGCCGACACCTACGACGAACGCGCGCTGGTGCTGCTGCGTACCCTCGTCGCCCTCGATCGTCACGGCATCGGTCCTCGCCACCTCCGCACGGTGCGCCAGGCGGCCGAGCGTGACGTCGCGCTCGTCGAGACGGCACTCGCGCCGTTGCTCCGCCGAACCGACTCCTCGTCTCGTGGACGCGCCCACGAGCTCGCTCCCGAACTGGTGCGCCGGCTCGACGACGTCCGTTCGGCGTTCGTCCAGGCGGCTATCGACCGACTCGTCAGGTGAGCCGCACGCGACACGCCGCGGGCTCGGAACGGATGTCGTTGCCGCGGCGGCATCCCTCATCTAGCGTGGAAGAAACCCGACCGTCCGGCAGGAGGACCAGATGACCGCGCATGATTCGCTCGGCGAGATGCGGTTCACGACCGACCTGCTCTTCACCGACGGTCTCCCCGAGATGGATGACGAAGCCGGGTACCGGGGAGCGCAGGCCGCTCGCGCCGCCGGGATCACCTACCGTCAGCTCGACTACTGGGCTCGCACCGAACTCGTCGTCCCGACCGTTCGCGGCGCCAGTGGCTCCGGGTCGCAGCGGCTCTACGGCTTCCGCGACATCCTCGTCCTCAAGCTCGTGAAGCGACTGCTCGACACCGGCATCTCGCTGCAGCAGATCCGCGTCGCCGTGGATCAGCTCCGCGCCGCCGGCATTCGTGATCTCGCCGGGACGACCCTGATGAGCGACGGCGCTTCGGTCTACCTCTGCACGTCGAACGACGAGGTCATCGACCTCGTCAGCCGCGGTCAGGGCGTGTTCGGCATCGCGGTCGGGAAGGTCCTCCGCGAGGTCGAGTCGACGCTCGTGGAGTTCGACCCCCAGGCGCCGGACCCCGTCGACGAGCTCGCCGCGCGACGCTCGGCGCGCAGCGCCTGAGTCGCTCCCGATACACAGAACCCCGGCGCACCTGCGGTGCGGCCGGGGTTTCGTTCGTGTGGCGGCGAGCCGATCAGCTCGGCATGGCCGTGGGGGTCTCGCCCGCGACCGGGATGCGGCCGGTGCGCAGCACGCGGTCGAGCAGCGCGTCGAAGTCGGACGCGAGCTCCTGCGCGGAGTCTCCGGGCCAGATGTGGAGCGGCTTCGCCGCACCCTGGGCCTGCTGCAGCGAGGTGCGTTCGGGCAGCTGAGGCGAGAGCACCAGGGGACCGAACATGTCGCGGAGTTCCTTGATGCGGAACTGGTGCTCGATCGACTGCGGACGCACGCGGTTGACCACGATTCCGAGGGGCTGCAGGCGAGGCGAAAGGCCGCGTCGGATCTCCTCGATGGCACGGAGGGCGCGATCGGCGGCAGCGACAGAGAACAGGCCGGGCTCGGTCACGACGATCACGCGGTCGCTGGCCGCCCACGCCGTGCGGGTCAGGGCGTTGAGAGAGGGAGCGCAGTCGATGAGCACGAGGTCGTAGTCGGCCTCGATGGTCGCGAGAGCCTCTTCGAGCTTCCAGACGTCGCGCACGCTCGGGTGCGGTCCGTCGAAGTTGATGGCCGACGGGCTGCCGATCAGAACGTCGATGGTGCCGGGGTGCACCTTCGCCCATCCGCTCGAGGTGATGGCCTGACGGACCACCTTCTCCTTCGGATTGGCGAGGACATCGGCGACGTTGAGACGGCCGGCGACCTGGATGTCCATCCCCGTCGACACGTCGGACTGCGGATCGAGGTCGACAACCAACGTCCGGACACCGCGGGCGAACGCGGCGGATGCGAGCCCCAGGGTGACCGTCGTCTTGCCGACCCCGCCCTTGAGCGAGCTGACGGAAAGTACGTGCACGAGGCTCTACGTTACCTTCCCCTAGGCTGTGAGGGTATTCGAGCCCCCGCGCGGCGCCGTTGCCGCGCGACTCACTCCAGCGAGGTGAGCATGTTCCGGAAGATCCTTGTCGCGAATCGTGGTGAGATCGCCATCCGCGCTTTCCGCGCGGCGTTCGAGCTCGGGGCCCGGACCGTGGCGGTCTATCCCCATGAGGACAGATACTCGCTCCACCGGCTGAAGGCCGACGAGGCCTACGAGATCGGCGTCAAGGGTCACCCGGTGCGTGCCTACCTCGACGTCGACGAGATCATCCGCGTCGCGCGTGAGAGCGGGGCAGACGCCATCTACCCGGGCTACGGCTTCCTGTCGGAGAATCCGGAACTCGCGGCGCGCGCCGCCGAGGCGGGCATCGCGTTCATCGGTCCTTCCGCACGCGTGCTCGAGATGGCGGGGAACAAGGTCACGGCCAAGGGCCACGCGGTCGCCGCAGGCGTGCCGGTGCTGCGATCGACCGACGCCTCTGACGACATCGACGCTCTCGTGGCCCAGGCAGGCGACATCGGCTTCCCCGTCTTCGTCAAAGCCGTCGCCGGTGGTGGGGGACGCGGGATGCGGCGCGTCGCCAGCCCCGACGAGCTCGCGCCGGCCCTCTCCGAGGCCATGCGCGAGGCCCGGAGTGCCTTCGGCGACGCGCGCGTCTTCCTGGAACAGGCCGTGCAGCGACCCCGCCATGTCGAGGTTCAGGTGCTCGCCGATGCCACGGGGGAGACGGTTCACCTCTTCGAGCGGGACTGCTCGGTGCAGCGGCGTCATCAGAAGGTCATCGAGATCGCGCCGGCTCCCAATCTCGACGACGAGACGCGGGCCGACCTGCACCGGCACGCGATCGCCTTCGCGACCTCCATCGGCTACGTGAACGCCGGCACCGTCGAGTTCCTGCTCGAGACCGCCGGCCCCCGGGCGGGCGAGATCGTCTTCATCGAGATGAACCCCCGCATCCAGGTCGAGCACACGGTGACCGAGGAGGTCACCGACGTCGACCTGGTCCAGTCCCAGATGCGGATCGCGGCGGGGGAGAGCCTCGCGCAGCTCGGCCTCACCCAGAACCGCATCCAGCTGCGCGGCGCGGCTCTGCAGTGCCGCATCACGACCGAGGACCCGGCTCAGGGGTTCCGCCCCGATACGGGGAAGATCACCACCTACCGGTCGCCCGGCGGGGCCGGCATCCGTCTCGACGGCGGCACGACCGCCGCCGGATCTCAGGTGAGCCCGCACTTCGACTCGATGCTCGCCAAGCTCACCTGCCGGGGCCGCGACTTCGGCGCCGCGGTCGTTCGCTCGCGCCGCGCCCTCGCCGAGTTCCGCATCCGTGGCGTCTCGACCAACATCCCGTTCCTGCAGCAGGTTCTCGACGACCCGTCTTTCGCTCGCGGTGACCTCAGCACGTCGTTCATCGACGAGCGCCCCGAGCTGCTCGAGGGACGCGCGTCCAAGGACCGCGGATCGAAGATCCTGGGTTGGCTCGCCGACACCACCGTCAACCGCCCGCACGGTTCTACTCCGACGAGCGTCGACCCCCGGAGCAAGCTTCCGCGGATCGACCTCGCTGCGTCGCCACCGGCGGGCTCGCGTCAGCGCCTCCTCGAACTCGGGCCAGTGGGGTTCGCCGAAGCCCTGCGCCGCCAGACCTCGCTCGCCGTGACGGAGACGACCTTCCGCGACGCGCACCAGTCGCTTCTCGCGACCCGCGTGCGGACAAAGGACCTCGTTGCGGTCGCCCCCGCTGTTGCGCGGCTCACTCCTCAGCTTCTCTCCGTCGAGGCGTGGGGCGGAGCGACCTACGACGTGGCGCTCCGCTTCCTCGGCGAAGACCCCTGGGAACGGCTCGACAAGCTCCGTGACGCGCTTCCCAACGTGGCGCTGCAGATGCTGCTGCGCGGCCGCAACACCGTCGGGTACACCCCCTACCCGACAGCCGTCACGCAAGCCTTCGTTCGGGAAGCGGCGGATGCGGGTGTCGACATCTTCCGGATCTTCGACGCACTGAACGACGTCACGCAGATGCGGCCCGCCATCGACGCCGTCCTCGAGACCGGAACGACGATCGCCGAAGTCGCGCTCTGCTACACGGGAGATCTGCTCGACCCGAGCGAGGACCTCTACACCCTCGACTACTACCTCCGTCTCGCCGAGGAGATCGTCGAAGCGGGAGCGCACGTCCTCGCCATCAAGGACATGGCCGGGTTGCTGCGGCCGGCCGCAGCGTCGCGCCTGGTCTCGGCGCTGCGCGAACGGTTCGATCTCCCCGTCCACGTCCACACGCACGACACCGCCGGCGGGCAGCTGGCGACCCTTCTGGCCGCGAGCGCAGCGGGGGCGGATGCCGTCGACGCGGCGTCCGCGCCCATGGCGGGCACGACCAGCCAGCCGTCGCTCTCCGCTCTCGTGGCCGCCCTCGCGCACACTGACCGCGACACGGGGCTCGACCTCGATGCGGTGTCGGACCTCGAGCCTTACTGGGAAGCCGTGCGGCACATGTACCGGCCGTTCGAGTCCGGTCTGCCCGGCCCCACCGGCCGGGTCTACCGCCACGAGATCCCCGGCGGCCAGCTCTCCAACCTGCGGCAGCAGGCCATCGCCCTCGGGCTCGCCAACGATTTCGAGCTCATCGAGGACATGTACGCCGCGGCGAACCGGATCCTCGGCCGGGTTCCGAAGGTCACGCCGTCGTCGAAGGTCGTGGGCGACCTCGCCCTGCATCTGGCAGCCGTCAAAGCCGATCCCGAAGCCTTCGCCGCCGACCCGGGTGCGTACGACATCCCGGAATCGGTCGTCGGCTTCATGGCGGGCGAGCTCGGCGACCTGCCGGGCGGATGGCCCGAACCGTTCCGGTCGAAGGTGCTCGCCGGGCGCACCGTGCGACCCGCTGTCACCGACCTGTCGGCAGCGCAGGCGGCGGACCTCGACGCGGATTCCGCAACACGACGGCGCACGCTGAACGCGCTGCTCTTTTCCGCGCCGACCCAGGAGTTCGACCGGGTACGCGAGACGTACGGTGACCTCAGCGTGCTCGACACCGCGGACTATCTGTACGGGCTCGTTCCCGGCGCCGAGCACGTCGTCGAGATCGAGAAGGGCGTCCAGCTCTACGTCGGGCTCGAGGCCATCGGCGAGGCCGATGACAAGGGCATGCGCACGGTCATGGCGACCCTGAACGGGCAGCTGCGGCCGGTCTTCGTCCGCGACCGCGGGATCAGCGTCGAGGCCCGCCAAGCAGAGAAGGCCGATACCGCGATTCCCGGTCAGGTCGCGGCTCCGTTCTCGGGCGTCGTCACGCTCAAGGTGGCCGTCGGCGATGCCGTCGAGGCCGGGGCGCCCGTCGCGTCGATCGAGGCGATGAAGATGGAAGCGGGCATCACGGCGCCCGTGGCGGGCGTCGTCGAGCGGCTCGTCGTCGATCCGACCGCAGCGGTCGAAGCCGGTGACCTTTTGGTCGTCGTCCGGCCCGGCGGGTAGCCTAAGGGGTCGGGCGCGAGCTCGAGACCTGGGAGTGGACGCAGCAAAACATGCCTGAGCGCAACGAGAATCAGCCCGAAGAGACCGATCCCGCGGTCCTCGCCGACAGCGAGAGCATTCACACGACGGCGATCGGGATCATCGGCGGCACCGCGCAGGTCGACGTCGCGCTTCCCGTCGCGGAAGACGACCTCGATGACGACGACGTCATCGACGGCGAGGTCGGCGACGAGCAGCTGACGACCGGCGACATCCCCCTCGGGGCGGGACCGGGCGAGCCGTACGACGATGCCGACGCGTCAGAGGATGACACATCGCGTGCTTCCGACGACGAGGCGGGCGTCGGCGAGCACGCGACTCCAGACCACGACGACGACCTCGCGGCGCCGGATCGGTCGAGCGACGGCGAGCCGGACGACGAGGTGACGGAGGCCGAAGCAGCCGACCTCGTCGTCGACGACGACGACATCGACGTCGCGACCGATGAGGACGTCGCGACCGACGACGACGTCGCGACCGATGACGACGCAGCCGAGCCGGCCGACGAGGTCGTCACCGCCACGATCGACGACGAGGACGCGGAGACCGACGGTCAGGACGACTCGGAACCGATGACCGCGGGTGCAGCCGGCGAGGCTCTGGACGTGCGTGATGAGTCCGGCGACGCGACGGACGCCGCCGTCGAGCACGACGCCCCGAGGCCCGACGTCGGAGAAACGCTCGAGGGCGGTGCCGTCGTCGCGACGGTCGTGCCGACCTCCACCCCGATCACCGGGACCGTGCCGACGACGCGCCGGCAAGCGCACCAGGCCGCCGAGCAGGTGCGTCACGCCAGCGAGCGCGTGTCCGTGGCACGTACGACCGAGCCCGTCCTCCAATCGCGACGTATCGGCGACCTCGAGCCCGGGCGCGAGTCCGCCGACCTCCTCACGGCCGAACGTCTGCTCGACCCCTCGCAGGTCGTGCGAGCCGATCCGGAAGGCCGTTGGCAGCGGCTGCTGTACAGCGTCTCCGGCCATCGCATCAACCTCGGCGACGGAAAGCGCGCGCGGGCGCGGAAGGAGCTCGACCGACGCATCGCCGCGCCGCTGGTCGGTGGCGCGAAGTTCGTCCCCGTGCTCTCGCGCAAGGGCGGCGTCGGCAAGACGACGGTGACGACCCTCCTCGGCATGGCTCTCGCAGATGCCCGCGATGACCGCGTGATCGCCATCGACGCCAATCCCGACCGTGGCACGCTGGCCGATCGCATCGGCCGAACGAGCGGGAAGACCGTGCGCGATCTGGCGCGTGCACGCGGTGAGGTAGTCGGCTTCAACGACCTCTCCGCCATCGTCGCGCGCGACGAAACCCGGCTCGACGTGCTGGCCTCCGACGCCGATCCGCACGTATCCGAAGCGTTCAGCGATCACGATTACGAGGATGTGGCCGCGATCGCGGCGCACTATTACTCCATCGTCCTCACCGACACGGGCACCGGGATCGTGCATTCCGTGATGGGCGCGACTCTCGGACTGTCCGACCAGATCGTCGTCGTCGCCGGTCTCTCGGTCGACGAGGCCCGGCTGGCCTCCGAGACGTTGACGTGGCTCGAATCCAACGGTTTCGCCGACGCCGTGAAGAACGCCGTCGTGGTGCTCAACACATCCCGTCCGGGAACGCCGATGGTTCGCGCGGAAGAGTTGGAGACGCACTTCGCCACGCGCGTGCGCTCCGTCCTGCGCGTTCCGTACGACCCGCACCTGGCGGCGGGGAGCGCGGTCTCGTTCCGCGACCTCGAGCCGGCGACCCGCGAAGCGGCGCGCAAACTCGCGGCGAGCGTGGTCGAAGGTCTGCGTCTGGGAGGGGCGGCCTGACATGACGGTTCGCGCGATCCGCTTCTTCGGCGACCCGGTCCTGAAGTCGCCGGCAGCTCCGATCGAGACGATCGACGACGGTGTGCGCTCGCTCGTCCAGGACCTCCTCGACACCGTCGAGCTGCCCGGTCGTGCGGGCGTCGCCGCTCCGCAGATCGGCGTGGGCCTGCGCGCGTTCAGCTACAACGTGGACGGCGTCATCGGCTACATCCTCAATCCGCGTCTCGTCGAGGTCTCCGGTGAACCGTCTCTGATCGGCGAGGGATGCCTCTCGGTACCCAACCTGTGGCATGACACGCTCCGGCACCCGTACGCGCGCGCCGTGGGCATCCATCTCGACGGCGAAGAGATCGTCCTCGAGGGCGAGGGGCTGATGGCGCAGGCCCTGCAGCACGAGTGCGATCATCTCGATGGCATCCTGTACCTCGACCGGCTCTCGCCCGCCGAGCGTCGGATCGCCATGCGCGAGGTGCGCGAGTCGTCCTGGTTCTGACGCGTCACGCAGAAGCGGGGCCCGGCCGGTCATCACCAGCCGGGCCCCGCTTCTGCGTCATCCGATCATCCGAGCGGGACGTTGCTCGTCTTCACCGGTTCGTCGTAGATGTCGGAGATGGCGTCCGAGAAGTCGGTGAGGATGACGTTGCGCTTGATGCTCATCTTGGGCGTCAGGTGGCCGCTCGCCTCGGTCCACTCCGTGTCGAGGATCGTGAACTTGCGGATCGACTCTGCGCGCGAGACGTTGCGGTTCGCCTCGTCGATCGCGCGCTGGACCTCGGCGCGGACCTCGGCGTTCTTCGCCGCGTCGGCGAGGGACATGTCTCCGGAGAGGCCGTTATTCGTCAGCCAGGTCGGCAGCATCTCCGGGTCGAGCGTGACGAGCGCGGAGATGAAGGGCTTCTGATCGCCCACGACGACGACCTGGCCCACGATCGGATTGGCGCGGATGGGATCTTCCAGCACGGCGGGGGCGACGTTCTTGCCGCCGGCGGTGACGATGATCTCCTTCTTGCGTCCGGTGATCGTGAGGAAGCCCTCGTCGTCGAACGATCCGATGTCGCCGGTCTTGAACCAGCCGTCGTTGAACGCCGCCTCGGTGGCCTCGGGGTTGCGCCAGTACTCCGCGAACACGTTGATGCCGCGCACCTCGACTTCGCCGTCCTCACCGAGGCGGACTCCGACGCCGGGCAGGACCGGCCCGACCGTGCCGATCTTGGACTTCGTCGCGAGGTTGACCGTCGCGGGAGCCGTCGTCTCGGTGAGTCCGTAGCCCTCGAGGATCGTGACGCCGAGGCTGTGGAAGAAGTGGCCGAGGCGCGGGCCCAGGGGAGCGGATCCCGAGACGGCGTAGGTGACGCGGCCGCCCATGGCGGCGCGGAGCTTGCCGTAGACCAGCTTGTCGAAGACACGGAACTTGAGCTTGGTCAGCAGCGGGATGCTCTTGCCCTCCTGCTTCAGCCGCGAGTGATCGATCGCGACCTGCGCGGCGGCGCGGAAGATCTTGCCCTTGCCGCCGGCTTCGGCCTTCTGCTCCGCCGAGTTGTAGACCTTCTCGAACACGCGCGGGACCGCGAGCAGGAAGGTCGGCTGGAACGTGCCGAGAGCAGGCAGCAGCTGCTTGGTGTCGGGCTGATGCCCGGTCTTGACCCCGGCATGGACATTGAGGATCGAGATGAAGCGAGCGAAGACGTGAGCCGTGGTGATGAACAGCAGCGTCGATGCGCCGCCGGGGTGGTTGACGACCTCTTTGAGTGCTTCGCCGGAGTTTCGGGCGAGCTCGACGAAGTTGCTGTGGGTCAGCACACAGCCCTTCGGGCGCCCGGTCGATCCCGAGGTGTAGATGAGCGTCGCAATGTCCGAGCCGACGGCGAGGTTCCGTCGCCGCTCGATCTCCTCGTCGGACACGCCGCCCCCGCTCGAGCGCAGCGTGTCGAGATGTCCCGAAGCCATGACCCACACCTCGCGGACGAGGGGCACGGTCGACCGGATCTCGTCGATGCGACCCGCGTGGTCGGCCGACTCCGCGATCGCGAATGTCGCGCCCGAGTCGCCGAGGATCCAGGCGATCTGCGACGCCGAGCTCGTCTCGTAGACGGGGACCATCACGGCGCCGGCGAAGAAGATCGCGAAATCGACGAGCGTCCAGTCGTACGTGGTGCGGGCGATGAACGCCACCTTGTCGCCGGGCTCGACACCGGCGGCGACGAGACCCTTCGCCAGCGCGATGACTTCGCGTTGGAACTCGGCCGCGGAGATGTCTCGCCAACCACCGTCGTGCGGCACGGCGAAGAGCGCTCGCGACGGGGTCGCGGCGACCCGGTCGACGAGGAGATCGGTGATGTTCGCGTCAGGGTCGGCTGGAACGACAGCGGGGACTTCGAACTGGACGGCGCTCATGGGCGGCAACTCCTTCGGTACCGGAAGCGTCTGGCAGGGTACAGACACTCTATCGGCCGCCCGGCCGCCGAGCCCGCGCGCGAACGCGGTGCCCCATTAGACTTTGCGGGTCGCCGCCGGACGGCCGACGGAAAGGACCACGCGTGCTCAACATCGGCATCGACATCGGCGGAACCAAGATCGCCGGAGGTGTCGTCTCCGCCGACGGGACGATCGTCGACCGCATCCGCGTCGACACCCCCGCCGACACCGACGCGCTGGCCGACGCCGTCGCTGACATGGTGCGGCACTTCCGCGCATCGCACGACGTCACCGCTGTCGGCGTCGCTGCCGCGGGATTCCTCGATCGCACCCGGTCGATCATGCGCCACGCCCCGAACATCGACTGGGTGGAGCACCCGCTGCGAGCCGAGCTCGAGGCGCGCGTCGGCGTCGCCGTCGTGCTCGAGAACGATGCCAACGCCGCGGGGTGGGCGGAGTACCGCTTCGGCGCCGGCCGCGGCAGCTCCAACATGGTGATGCTGACCCTCGGCACCGGCGTCGGGGGAGCGGTCATCATCGACGGGCAGCTCCTCATCGGCGGTCGAGGAGCGGCGGGCGAGCTCGGCCACGTGCGGTTCGAGCGCGGCGGGCGCCTGTGCGGGTGCGGCCTGAAGGGATGCCTCGAGCAGTACGCCTCGGGACGCGCGCTGCAGCGCGAGGCGGTGGCCATCGCGGACGACCTCGAGCTCGGTGCCGGGCTCGCGCAGGTGCGCGACGAGCACGGTTCGATCCCGGGCGACGCGATCTCGCGCCTGATCCTCGCCGACGATCCCGGAGCGCTCGAGGCGCTCCACCGGGTCGCGACGGCGCTGGGCGAGACCGCGGGCGGGTTCCAGGCGACGCTCGACCCCGAGATCTTCGTCATCGGCGGCGGCGTCGCCCAGCTCGGCGAGACGCTCCTCGCGCCGGTCCGGGCGGCCTACCGTGGCGCGCTCCCGGGCGGCGAGAACGCGGCTCCCGCCGACTTCGCGATCGCGACGCTCGGCAACGACGCGGGCCTGATCGGCGTCGCCGATCTGGCCGGGGGGCGGTGACCGGTGTTCTACTGGCTGATGAAGTACATCTTCATCGGACCCGTCGTGAAGGCGATCTTCCGGCCCTGGATCGTGGGGCGCCGTAACGTCCCGGCATCCGGTGCGGCGATCTTCGCCAGTAACCACCTCTCTGTGAGCGACTCGATCTTCCTGCCGCTCATGATCGACCGGCCGATGTCGTTCCTCGCCAAGAGCGACTACTTCACCGGAACGGGCCTCAAGGGCTGGGCCACTCGGGTGTTCATGAAGGCGACGGGTCAGATCGCCATCGACCGGACGGGGGGCAAGGCGTCCGAAGCCTCGCTCAACACGGGACTCCAGGTGCTGGGCCGCGGCGATCTGCTCGGGATCTACCCCGAGGGCACGCGGAGCCCCGATGGCAAGCTCTACCGCGGACGTACCGGATTGGCGCGCATGGCGCTCGAGGCCCGCGTGCCCGTGATCCCCGTCGTCATGGTCGACACCGACGCGGTCATGCCCATCGGGCGCAGCATCCCCCGGGTCGGACGGGTGGGAATGGTCATCGGCGAGCCGCTGGACTTCTCTCGTTTCCAGGGGATGGAGAGCGACCGGTACGTGCTGCGCTCGGTGACCGACGAGATCATGGTCGCGCTGCAGCGGCTGGGCGAGCAGGAGTACGAAGACGTGTACGCATCGTCGGTCAAGGAGCGCGCAGCGCAGCAGCAGGCCTGATCGTCACACGGCCGGCGGGGTGTCGGCCGAGCACTAGACTTGGCGCGTGCCTACGCTGGATTCACTCGACTCGTGGCGCGATCTTCCCATCAAGCAGCAGCCGGCGTGGAACGACCCCGACGCCGTGGCTGCGGTGTCGGCCGAGATCGCGACGCTCCCGCCCCTCGTCTTCGCCGGTGAGGTGGACATCCTCCGCGAGCGCCTCGCGCGCGCGGCATCCGGAGAAGCCTTCCTCCTGCAGGGCGGTGACTGCGCCGAGACGTTCGCCGGCGCGACCGCGGAGAAGATCCGCAACCGCATCAAGACGGTGCTGCAGATGGCGGTCGTGCTGACCTATGGCGCCTCGATGCCCGTCGTCAAGATGGGTCGCATGGCCGGGCAGTTCGCCAAGCCCCGCTCGAGCGACACCGAGACGCGCGGCGACGTCACGCTGCCGGCGTACCGCGGCGACATCGTCAACGGCTACGACTTCACCGCCGCCTCGCGTCAGCCCGACCCAGCCCGGCTGCTCAAGGGCTACCACACGGCCGCGTCGACGCTGAACCTCATCCGCGCGTTCACGCAGGGTGGGTTCGCCGACCTGCGCGAGGTGCACTCGTGGAACAAGGGCTTCGCGTCGAACCCGGCGAATGCCCGTTACGAGGGCCTCGCGGGAGAGATCGACCGAGCCATCAAGTTCATGGAGGCGGCCGGGGCCAACTTCGACGAGCTGCGCGGCGTCGAGTTCTACACGGGCCACGAGGGCCTGCTGATGGACTACGAGCGCCCGATGACGCGCATCGATTCGCGGACGAACACGCCGTACAACACGTCGTCGCACTTCCTCTGGATCGGCGAGCGCACGCGCGAGCTCGACGGCGCGCACGTCGACTACTTCTCGAAGATCCGCAACCCCATCGGGGTGAAGCTCGGCCCCACGACGTCGACCGACACCGCGCTGGCGCTGATCGACAAGCTCGACCCCGAGCGCGAGCCGGGTCGCCTCACCTTCATCACTCGTATGGGGGCGGGCAAGATCCGCGATGCGCTGCCGCCGCTGCTCGAGGCCGTGAAGGACTCGGGCGCGACGCCGCTGTGGGTCACCGACCCGATGCACGGCAACGGCATCACGACGCCCACCGGCTACAAGACGCGTCGCTTCGACGACGTCGTCGACGAGGTGCGCGGCTTCTTCGAGGCGCACCGTGCGGTGGGCACCTTCCCGGGCGGCATCCACGTCGAGCTCACGGGTGACGACGTCACGGAGTGCCTCGGCGGCTCCGAGATGATCGACGAGGCGACGCTCGCCACGCGGTACGAGAGCCTGTGCGACCCGCGTCTGAACCACATGCAGAGCCTCGAACTGGCCTTCCTGGTCGCCGAGGAGCTCGAGAAGCGCTGAGCTCCGGGCTCCGCGGCCGCGCGAGAGCGCACATCCGCACGGTTGTGGGGTCTCCCCACCGTGCAGATGTGCGCTCTCGCCGTTCCCGGCTGTGGAGAGCGCTGGGTCGGCGAGGCCTGCTCCCGCCCGCGAGTCGCTGTTGCGCGTCGCGCACCGGCTGCCCCTCGAGTACCAGGGGGTCGAGCACCGCACCTTGCGGCGACGGTGGCTCGACGACCTCACGCGCGTTCAGCTGTTCGAGGATGCCGGGTACCGGGTCATCGGCGCGCGGCGGCGGAGAGGGTCAGCCGGTCGCGGTGATCTGCAGCGTGATCGTGGTGCCGCGCACGTGCTTGCTGCCACCGGCGGGGTCTTGAGCGGTGACCTTCGTCAGTCCGTCCGGCCAGATGTTCCACAGCGCGGAGAAGCTGACCTCGAAGCCGGCGTCGCGGAGCGTCTGTGCGGCCGCATCGCGGGTCTGTCCGACGACGCTCGGCACCTCGAACAGCGGGGGACCGCTCGAGACGATGAGCGTGACGACGTCACCCGGCCGCCAGTTGCCTTCCTCACCGCGGTCGGCGATGCCGATCACATCGCCCTTCGCGATGCGCTCGCTCGCCTCGGTGCGGGTCTCGCCCGACACCTCGAGTCCGGCGTCCGTCAGGATTCCGGTGGCACGGTTGACGCTCTGGCCCGCGACGTCGGGCACGGCACCCCGAGAGACCAGCAGTGCGGCTGAATCGCCCTGGCGCAGCGTGCATCCACCGGAGCAGTCGACCGGTTCGCCACCCCCCGCAGGCGTGCCGGAAGCGCGGATGACGGTGCCGTCGGCGACATCCGGATCGAACTCCGCGTCGGCATCGTCCGAGACGGCGATGACGTTCTGGCGGAGGATCTCGCGCGCTGCGTCTTCGGTCTGACCCGACAACGCGGGTATGGAGACTTCCGCCGGGCCCCGCGAGATCACGACCGTCACGACCGCCTCTCGATCGAGCCGGGAGCCGGGGTCGGGGTCGGTGCGGATGGCGAGCCCCTCTGCGACGTCGAGGCTGTTCTCGCCGGTCTCCTGGGCCTGGAGTCCCTGTGCCATGATGGCGGCTTGCGCATCGGCGAAGCTCGTTCCGCGCACATCGGGAACGGCGACCAGCGAGCCCGGCCCCGAGCCGAACCACCATCCCGTGCCGCCGGCGAGAGCCGCCAGCAGAAGCACGATCGTGACGAGCCAGGCGCCCTTCGTCCGGTTGCGACGTGCGTGTCGGCGCAGCCGGGTCGCGTTGTCGACATCCGTCGTGACGGGGGGCGCCGTGAACGTCCCGGGCATCACCTTCGTGAGCTCGCCGGAACCTTCGCCGTCGTCGTCGATGACCACCACCGGCGCGCCGGACGGCGCCGTGCGCACGACCTGGGGGAACACCCCGAGTTCACGCTCGATCTCTCGCAGCCGATCGAGCATGACCTTGGCGTCGAGGGGACGCTCGTCGGGCTCGCGTTCGGTCGCCCACAGCACCAGCTCGTCGAGCTGCTCGGGCACCCCCGGGTTCTTCGCGCTCGGGCGCGGGACCGAGTCGGTCGCGTGCTGGTAGGCGATCTGCATCGGTTGCTCGCCCTTGTAGGGCTGCTCGCCGGCGAGCATCTCGTAGAGCATGATGCCCAGGGCGTAGATGTCGCTGCGGGCGTCGGCCGTGCCCCGGGTGACGAGTTCAGGTGCCAGGTAGGCGATCGTGCCGAGCAGCATCTGCCCGGTCGCGGTGTTCGCCGTCGTGGCCCGAGCGAGGCCGAAGTCGCCGATCTTGATGCGACCGTCCTCGGCCAGCAGGACGTTCTCCGGTTTGACGTCGCGATGCACGATCCCGGCGCGGTGGGCGGCGGCGAGACCGGACAGGATCGCATCCATGATGGTGATCGTCTGAGGGATCGTCAGACGCTTCTGCTCGCGCAGCAGCTCACGCAGAGTGATGCCCGGGAGGTACTCCATCACCAGGTAGGCCATCTCGCCGTCCTGGCCCTGGTCGAAGACGTTGACCACGTGCGGATCGGCCAGACGCGCCGCAGAGCGGGCCTCCTGGATGAAGCGGCTCTGGAAGACCGAGTCGTCCGACAGATGCCCGTGCATGACCTTGAGTGCCACGCGTCGCTCGAGTCTGAGGTCGGTCGCGACGTAGACCGTGGCCATGCCGCCACGGGCGATGCGAGCGCGGACGCGATACCGCTGGTCGACCAGTCGGCCGATCAGCGGGTCGGTCTGCTGGCTCATGCTCACGGAGCGATTCTACGGAGCGGATGCTGCGAGCCCGGGCAACGGCTCACCCTCGTGCGTCGGCGACATGGCTTCCGAGCGTTCTCGGAGTCAGCCGAGTGCGGCGAGCCAGCGATAGGCCTGCTGCTCCCACTCGCCGTAGCGCTCGGGGTAGGCGGAGATCTGCACGGCCTGCGCGGCGTCGGTGAAGGCGAGGCTCTCCCACCCCGGGATATCGAGCAGTCCGCGCGTCGCGGTGCCGTTGGGATCGGCCGCGCCGCCGTAGAACGTGGCGATGGAGCGAGCGGGATCGCTCACCTGATCGGGGGTGCCCCACCCGGTGCTCGGACGCTGCTGGAAGAGGCCGAGCGAGTCGCGGTCGCCCCAGTCGAGGTTGCGGATCCACGACTCGACCATCGCAGTCGCCAGGGCGATCGCGATCCCGCGGTCGGGAACGCCGCGTTCCCGACCGACCTGGATGATCAGCCGCGCGTTGGTGATCTGCTCCGCGTCGAGGCCGAGGTCGGGGAGAGCGGCGGTCTGGACGGCGGGTGCTGCGGCGGCTCCCGGGATCACGAGCTGCTGGCCGGGATAGATGATCGAGGAGCGGTCGAGCCCGTTCGCCGCGAGTACGGCGTCGAGGCCGAGACCGTGAGCGGCGGCGATCGCCGACAGCGTGTCGCCTGCCGACACGGTGTGCGCCGCGGCGGCGATCGGCACGGACTGCGAGGCGTCCGCGGCTGCGGGCGCCGGGGTCGGGGCGGCCGAGGGCGACCCCGGGACCGCGAGCGTCTGACCGGGGAAGATCACGGCACCGTCCGCGAGCCCGTTCGCTGCCAGGAGTGTGGCGACGTCGACGCCGTGAGCCTGAGCGACCGACCACGGGGTGTCGCCGCTCGCGACGGTATGGGTGAGTCCCGTCGAGGTGGTCTGGGCTACGGGGACCGCAGCCGGCGTCGCCGAGGCGCCCGGCTCCGCGCTCAACCGGATGCGGTCGCCGGGGCGGATGACCGACGACCAATTCAAACCGTTCCAGGCCAGGAGATCGACCGTGCGGAGTCCGTAAGCGGACGCGATGCGGCTGACGGTGTCGCCGAGCACGACGGTGTGCTCTGCGGGACGCGACGAGAGCGGGCGCACCGGGCCCGCGGTGCCGACCGTGGCGGCTCGGAACGACACGCCGGGGACCGCGTCGCGCTGGGCGGTCTCGGTCATCGGCGCTGCCGTCGCCGGCTGCGCGGTCAGGCTGAGCGCGATGGAACCGACGACGGCGGGTGCGACGGCGCTACGCAGGCGTGGTCGCGGGCGGTGCGGGGGAGAGTTCGAGTCGCGGCGCACGGAGGGTCCCTTCTCGGAGGTCTCGGAAACGCTGACATGTTGCTGTGAGAGGTGTCAACCGAAGTGACTGCTGTGACTCGTGTGAAAGCCGACCCGACGGCGGGCCGGGACGCCGATCGGAAGTGACATAGTGAAGGGGTGAGCACTCCCGATTACCCCGCCGTTCCCCTGTCCTGGCTGACACTGCCCGAGGTCGTCGAGCTGACGGGCGAGACGCTCAGCCGCGTCCGGCGACTGCTGGATGAGAATCACCTCATCGGCTCGCGTCGGGACGGAACGCTTCGCGTGCCGGAGGCCTTCTTCCTCGACGGCGCGCCGCTGTCGTCGCTCCGGGGCACCATCACCGTGCTGCACGACGCCGGGTTCTCGGACGACGAGGCGATCGACTGGCTGTTCACCACCGAGGACTCCATCGGCGCCGCTCCCATCGCCGCCCTGCGCGCAGGACGGAAGACCGAGGTCCGCAGGGTCGCGCAGACGCTCGCCTGACCGGAGCAGAGGCTCCGGACGCTCAGGCGGTCCGCTGGATCGCGGCCTGTCCGATCTCTCGGAGCGTTGCGATCTCGGCACCACCGATCAGCGCGTCATCGAGCGCCGCATCGGCTGCGGCGGCGAGCTGCGCGATCTCCTGTTCGAGGCGCTGGACGGCGCCGCTCTCGTCGATGACCCGCTGCAGGCGTCCGATGGTCGCCTCGTCGAGTGCCCGGTCGCCGAGCGCAGCATCGAGGTCGGCGCGGCCGTCGGCGTCCATCGCTTCGCGCGCGTAAGCGATGAGGACGGTCCGCTTGCCCTCGCGGAGATCGTCGCCGGACGGCTTGCCCGTCACCGCGGGGTCGCCGAAGACGCCCAATACGTCATCGCGCAGCTGGAAGGCGAGACCGACGGAGTGGCCGAACTCAGCGAGGGCCTCGCGCTGGGCCGCGGTGGCGCCGCCGAGTGCCGCGCCGATCAGGAGGGGCTGCTGCACGCTGTATCGAGCGGACTTGTAGGACGCGACCCGCAGTGCTCGGGCGGCGTGCTCGTGGTCGGGTGCCGTGGCCCACGCGGCCTCTTCGGCCACGTCCAGATACTGCCCGACCGTGACATCGCGCCGCATCGTCGCGTACTGGCGGCGGACGTCCGACGCGAAGCGGTGTCCGTCGACGGCCTCTTCGAGGAGGTCGTCGCTCCAGGCGATGAGCAGGTCGCCGAGCAGGATCGCGGCGGCCCGTCCGAACGCGTCGGCGTCACCGAGCCAGCCGGATCGGCGATGCGCCTCCTCGAGGGCGCGATGGGCGGCGGGGCGTCCTCGTCGCGTGTCCGAGTTGTCGACCAGATCGTCGTGCACGAGCGCGGCCGCATGGAAGATCTCCAGGGAAGCGGCGACACCTGCGATGTCGGCGTCGTCGGAAGAGACCCCGGCCACCGCGTGCCCAGCCGTGAGGAACCGCGCGCGGAGCCGTTTGCCGCCGGCGACGGCGGCGAAGGCGCGGTCGACGAAATCGACCGCTTCGGCCCCGAGATCGGCGGCCTCGGCCCGCCGTTCCGCCGCGAAGCTTTCCAGTCGCTGGGAAACGGTCGAGATCGGGTCGGCGGAGCTCGTCACAGGCCTAGCCTAGTTCTCATCAGCGCGCGTAGAATCGGGCGCATCGGTACCCGAACAGAGGGGGATGCATGCCACTGTCAGAACAGGAGCAGCGGCTGCTTGACGAGATGGAACGCCATCTCATGCGCAATGAAGCAGACGTCGTCAGTGCTCCGCGCGAAGGTCAGTCCCTCAGCTACCGCAACATCGTTTACGGTGCGGTGCTCGTCCTCCTCGGTCTCGGCGGTCTCATCGCCGGCGTCTCGAGCAGCATCATCGCGATCGGCGTCGTGGCCTTCCTCGTCATGGTGGGCGGGGTGGTGCTGGCGCTGACGCCCTCTCGCAACGGAACAGCGAGCCGACCGACGGCGACCACCGGCACGCGAAAGCCCGCCGCCCGGTCCTCGAATTTCATGGACCGGATGAACGACCGCTGGGACCGCCGCAACGGCGAACGCTGACGCATCCCGCTTCTCCTCAGAGCACCGACCTTCGGGTCGGTGCTCTTTTTTGTGCCCTGGGGAGGAATGGGTGCTGTGGCCATAGTGAAGTGGAGGAAAGTGGAGTAAAGTGGTGGCCACCGACGGGCCGGGAGGGGGTGGTGGAGCACCATGCTTCTCGGCACGCACACCCCCAAGCTCGACGAGAAGGGCCGCGTCATCCTCCCCGCCAAATTCCGCGACGACCTCGGCCCCGGTGTCGTCGTCACGCGCGGACAGGAGCGGTGCCTCTACGTGTTCAGCACGGTGGAGTTCGAGCGTGTCTACGAGCGCATCCGCGAAGCGCCTCTCACGAACAAGCAGGCGCGTGACTTCCAGCGGATGTTCCTCTCCGGCGCGAGCGCGGAGAAGCCCGACAGCCAGAACCGCATCACCGTGCCGCCGCACCTGCGCACCTACGCCGGGCTGGGGCGCGAACTGGTCATGACCGGTGTCGGCGCGCACGCCGAGATCTGGGACGCGGATGCCTGGAACGCCTACGCCGCAGGCAACGAAGACGCCTACTCCGACATGGAGCAGGAGGTGATCCCGGGACTCTTCTGACCCGTGGCCGTGATCCTCAGCCGCTGGCCCTGACGCACTTCCCCGGTGTCAGGTCGCAGCGGAGGGGGATCAGGGCTCCGGGACCCGTCCCGCCACGACCATGACGAACGACGACATCCACACCCCCGTCCTGCTCGACCGCTGCGTCGAGCTGCTCTCGCCCGCGCTCGACCGCGAGGGCGCCGTCGTCGTCGACGCGACCGAAGGCATGGGCGGTCACTCCGAAGCGCTTCTCGAGAGGTTCCCCGGCGTTCGGCTCGTCGGGCTCGACCGTGACACCGACGCCCTGCGCATCGCGGGGGAGCGCCTCGCCCGGTTCGGAGACCGCGTCGACCTCGTCCACACCGTCTACGACGGCATCCGCGAGGCCCTCGATTCGCTCGGCATCCGGCGCGTGGACGGCATCCTCTTCGATCTGGGTGTCTCGTCCCTCCAGCTCGATGAGGCCGAGCGGGGGTTCGCCTACGCGCAGGATGCTCCTCTAGACATGCGTATGGATCAGACTGCGGGCACGACCGCGGCAGAGATCCTCGCGACCTACAGCGAGGGCAACCTGCGGCGCATCTTCGAGCGCTACGGCGAGGAGAAGCTGGCAGGGCGGTATGCGCGGGCCATCATCGAGGCGCGGGGCCGGTCGCCGCTGACACGATCAGGTCAGCTCGTCGACGTCCTCATCGCCGCGACCCCGGTCGCCGTGCAGCGCGACCGTTCCGGGCACCCCGCGAAGCGCGTGTTCCAGGCTCTGCGCATCGAGGTCAATGCCGAGCTCGCCGTGCTCGAGCGCGCGCTGCCGGCGGCGCTCGACGCGCTGGCCGTCGGTGGACGCATCGTCGTGATGTCGTACCAGTCGCTCGAAGACCGCGCGGTCAAGCGCGTGCTCGCCGAGGCGTCGTCATCGACTGCCCCCAGCGGCCTGCCCGTCGAGCTCCCCGAGCATGCGCCGCGGTTCCGGCTGCTGGTCCGCGGCGCGGAACTGGCGTCCGAGGAAGAACGTGAACGCAATCCCCGCGCGACGCCGGTCCGGCTGCGTGCGGCGGAACGGATGAGGGAGGCCTCGTGACTGCCGACAACACCGCCCGCATCCCATCGCCGCTCGGCGACGACTTCTTCGCGAGCGTTCCCGGTCGCCTGCCGCGCGAGGGGGAGCGGGAGCGTCAGCGCGATCTGCGCCTCGTCGCCGGCGCTTCCCGTCGCCGTCGCCCGCGCATGCTCTACGGCGTCATCGCCGTGTCGGGCGCGGTGCTCATCGGGGCGGTGCAGATGGGGTTGTCGATCCTCACGACCCAGACCTCGTATGAGATCTCCTCGCTCTCGCAGCAGCAGCGGCAGCTCACCTGGCAGAAGCAGATCATCGAGGATGATCTCGCGGGACTCGCCTCACCTCAGTACCTCGCGGCCAATGCGACCGCCCTGGGCATGGTGATCGCCGAGTCTCCGAACTATCTGCGACTCAGCGACGGCGCCGTGCTCGGATCCGCCAGCGCCGCGGGCGCGCACTCGAACGTCGACGCCCTCGGCCGCGCCGCCGTCGCCAATTCGCTCGTCGCCGGCGTCCCGCTGGTCACCGATCCCGCTGCCAGCCTCGAGACCGGCACGAGCACCGACGAGCTGGTCGGTGCCGATCGAGCGACACCCCCGCCCATCGCCGACGGATTGCCCGCCCCGACCACACACTGAGACACATGACGACACGAGCCACCCGCAGTCCGCGCCGCCGTACGGTCGTCGCACTCCTCGTCGTCCTCACCGTCCTTGTCGCGTTCATCGTCCGGCTCGTCGACATCCAGGTCGTCAACGCCGAGGAGCACGAGGCCGACGCCCGCAACCTCGCGATGGAGGCCGGGACCGACCTGTTCGGGACGCGCGGCGACATCACCGACACCAACGGCGCGACCCTCGCCACGACGACCTCCGTCTACGACGCGAAGATCGACCCGAAGCTGGCGATCGAGGGGATCAAGCGCAAGAACGACGACGGTCAGACGGTCACGGTCACCTGGCCCGAGCTGGCCGCCGAGATCGCCGCCGTGACCGGGCAGGATGCCGCCGAGGTCGAGGGCATCGTCACGACGGCCGTCGCCGCCGACCCGGAGTCGCGATTCGCGTACCTCGAGCGGGGGATCTCGACGGCCCAGTACCGCGCTCTCGCCGACCTGAAGCTCCCGTTCGTCGGGTTCGACCCCCACCCCCACCGGACCTACCCCGACGGGGCGGTGGCGGGCAACGTCATCGGTTTCGTCGGCTCGGACGAAGCGCCGCTCGAGGGCATGGAAGCCCTGCAGAACTCGTGCCTGCAGAGCAGCGACGGCAAGGTCCGCTACATGCGCAGCCTCGACGGCGTCGTCATCCCCGGGACGGAGATCGAAGACCCCGCCCCGGTGAACGGCGGGACGCTCCGCCTCACGATCGACCGCGACCTGCAGTGGTACATGCAGCAGCTCATCGCGGAGCAGACGCAGAACCTCGGCGCCGAGAGCGGCTCGATCCTCGTGGTCGAGGTCGCCACGGGGAAGATCCGCGCCGCTGCCGAGTACCCCAGCGTCGACCTCAATGACATCGCGGCATCCGATCCCGCGGACCGGGGCAGCCGCCTCTTCCGCGACTCGTACGAGCCGGGATCGACCTTCAAGCCGGTGACGGCCGCGACCGCCATCGAAGCGGCGGGGCTGACCCCGCTCTCGACCGCATGGTCACCCGATCGGATGGAATTCCCCAACGGAGCCGTCGTCAACGACTCGGAGCACCACGAGGCCCAGAACCTGACGCTCACGGGAGGGCTCGTCACGTCGTCCAACGTCGCCCTGTCGCAGTTCGGTTCGCAGGTCGACCCCGAGACCCGGCTGGAGTACCTCAAGAAGTTCGGTGTCGGAGAGGGCACCGCGCTCAACTGGTCGGGTGAACCCAAGGGCACGTACATCCCGACCGACCAGTGGGACAGCCAGACCTACTACACGACGACGTTCGGCCAGGCCTTCACCGTGACGGCGCCGCAGGTGGCATCGGTGTATCAGACGATCGCCAACGGCGGTGTGCGCGAGCCGCTGAGCCTCGTCGAGTCCTGCACGGCGTCGGACGGAACAGTGACCGAGCCGGATCTTCCCGAGCCGGTGCGCGTGATCAAGGAGAGCACCGCCAGCCAGGTGAGCGAGATGCTCGAGAACGTCTTCGCTCAGGGGACCCTCGCGGACGACATCGCGATCCCCGGGTACCGTATGGCGGGCAAGACGGGAACCGCTCAGAAGGTCGATCCGAACACCGGCGCGTACAAGGACAACCTGTACTACACGTCGCTAGTCGGCTACGCACCCGCCGACGATCCGAAGTATGTTGTCCTGACGGCATTCGACGAGCCGAAGACCCTGCGCCTTTCGGCAGCGAACCGGCCGGCGTTCCAGAAGGCGATGACCCAGGTGCTCAAGCACTACCGGATCATGCCGTCCGACTCGCAGACGCCACTGCTCCCCGTGACCCAGTGATGCGCATCAGCGCGTCCGAGGATTGAACATGATCTCCCTTCCGTTGTCCGACATCGCTCGAGTGCTCTCCGGCACCCTCCACCTCGCCGGGAGCGACGCTCCCGACACCCGGGTCGAAGGGACGGTCGACACGGACTCGCGGAACATCGGTCCGGGCGACGTCTTCGTGGCCAAGCCGGGCGAGGCGACCGACGGTCACCTCTTCGTGCCGGCGGCCGCCGAGGCCGGAGCCGCGCTGGCGGTCGTCGAGCACCTCGTCGACGCCGAGATCACGCAGATCGTCGTCGCCGACGCCGTGACGGCGCTGGCTGACCTCGCTCGCGAGGTCGTCGGACGCGTGCGCGCGACGGGTGATCTCCGCGTCGTGGGGATCACCGGCTCCAACGGCAAGACCACGACGAAGAACCTCCTCGCGCGCATCCTCGAGGGGGAGGGGCCGACGGTCGCGCCGCGGGCGTCGTTCAACAACTCCGTCGGTGCGCCGTTGACCATGCTTCGTGTCGCCGCCGACACGCGTTTCCTCGTTAGCGAGTTCGGTGCGGACGGCTCGGGTCAGATCGCACGTCTGGCCGGTCTCGTGACCCCCGACGTCGGAGTGGTCCTCATGGTCGGCATGGCGCACGCGGGCGGGTTCGGCGGCGTCGAGGCGACGCTGAAGGCCAAGACCGAGCTGGTCGAGGCGGTCCGTCCCGGCGGCGTGGCCGTCCTCAACGCCGACGACGCGCGCGTCGCGACGATGGCTGCGGTCGCGGAGGCTCGTGACGTCCGCGTCCGCTGGTTCGGGCGGGGCGCCGCGGCAGAGGTGCGTGCGGACGACGTCGAGGTGGATGCATCGGGGACCTCGTGCGTCGTCGTGGTCGGCGACCAGCGGATGCCGTTGCGGTTGCGGGTCCTCGGCGAGCATCACGTCATGAACGCGTTGGCCGCGATCACCGCGGCTCTCGAGCTCGGGGTCGCGCTCGAAGACGCCATCGCGCGGCTCGAGACGGTCGAGCTCGCAGAGCGCTGGCGGATGCAGCCGCTCGGGTCGGAGTCCGTGCGCATCATCAACGACGCCTACAACGCGAGCCCCGACTCGATGGCCGCAGCTCTGCGCACTCTCGCGCAGATCACGCAGCCCGGCGAGCGCAAGGTGGCCGTGCTCGGTGCGATGAGCGAGCTCGGTGAGTTCGCCGGTGACGAGCATGATCGCGTCGGCCTCCAGGCCGTCCGCCTCCGCATCGAGCGGATCGTGGTCGTCGGCGCCGAGGCGCGACGCCTGTACCTCGCTGCGATCGGCGAGGGGTCGTGGGACGGCGAGGCGGTGTTCTTCGCCGACGCCGATGCCGCGTACGACTACCTCATCGAGGAGCTGCGGGCGGGCGATCGCGTGCTGGTGAAGTCGTCGAACTCCGCGGGGCTGCGGCACCTCGGTGATCGTCTGGGAGAATTCTTCTCGTGAGATCTCTGCTGACGGCCGCGACGATCTCGCTCGCGTTCACACTCTTCCTGACGCCCCTGTTCATCCGGATCTTCGAGAAGCTCGGCTGGGGCCAGGTCATCCGCACGCCGGACGACGCGACGAACCCGAGTCACCACGCCAAGCGTGGAACGCCCACGATGGGCGGAATCATCTTCATCGTCGGCACGATCGTCGGCTACCTCGTGGGCACGCTCACCGGCGGGGCGCCGCCATCGATGTCGGGTCTCCTGGTCATCTGGATGATGGTCGGGCTGGGAATCGTCGGGTTCATCGACGACTACATGAAGGTGCGCTCACAGCGCAGCCTGGGGCTGTCCGGATGGCGCAAGGTCGCCGGCCAGGTGATCGTGGCAGTCTCCTTCGGCATCCTCGCCCTGCTCGTGCCCAACGACGGCGGCGAGCCGGTCGGTCGCCCCTTCATCTCGCTGTTCCGCGACATCGACTGGTTGTCGTTCATGGCGCTCGGCGGTGTCGCCGGCTGGCTTCTCTACCTCGCGTGGATCTCGTTCCAGGCGGTGGCCTGGTCGAACGCGACGAACCTGACCGATGGACTCGACGGGCTCGCGACCGGCGCGGGCATCTTCACCGTGTCGGCCTACAGCCTCGTCACCTTCTGGCAGTTCCAGCAGCGCTGCGCGAGCGGTGCTCTCGTGCCGGCGTACGAGTCCGCCTGCTACACGACCAACGACCCGATGGATCTCACCATCATCTCGGCATCCTTCGTCGGCGCGCTCGTCGGGTTCCTCTGGTGGAACGCGCCCAAGGCCAAGATCTTCATGGGTGACGTCGGATCGATGGCGATCGGCGGGGTCATCGTCGCTATGGCCGTGCTCTCGCGCACCGAGCTGCTCGCGGTCATCATCGCCGGCGTGTTCATCATCGCGCCCGGCTCGGTGATCCTCCAGCGCTACTACTTCAAGGCCACCGGCGGTAAGCGCCTGTTCCTCATGAGCCCGTTCCACCACCACCTCGAGATGCGGGGGTGGCCCGAGGTGACGATCGTCGTCCGGATGTGGATCATCGCCGGAATGCTGGCGGTCGGCGGCGTCGGTCTCTTCTACGTCGCATGGCTGGCAGCGGTATGACCACCCGTCTGGACAGCCTCACGAGCTGGCACGCTGACTGGCGCGGACTCCGCGTCGTCGTCCTCGGGCTGTCGGTCACCGGCTTCTCCGTCGCTGACACCCTCGCCGAGCTCGGCGCCGATGTGCTCGTTGCCACCGAGGGCGCGGATGCCGAGTACGCGCGGCTTCTGCCCGTCATCGGCGTCTCGCTCCATGACGGCTCCTTGCAGAGCGTCCCGGAGAGGGTCGTCGCGCACACGCCGGAGGTCGTGATCGCATCCCCCGGGTTCCCCCCGCACCACCCGGTGATCCGCTGGGCCCGCGAGAACGGGATCGCCGTCTGGGGCGACATCGAGCTCGGGTGGCGCGTGCGCGACAAGGTCGTCCGTCCTGACGGCAGCCCGGCTGACTGGGTGCTCATCACGGGCACGAACGGCAAGACGACCACGACGCAGCTCACCGCGGCCATGCTCGCCGCCGGCGGCCTGCGGGCCGCCCCGTGCGGCAACATCGGCGTCCCGGTGCTCGACGCCGTCCGCGATCCGGGTGGTTTCGACGTCCTCGTCGTCGAGGTGTCGAGCCATCAGCTCTGGTACCTCGGCCTGGCCGAGGGCCCCGACCGGCTTTCGCCTCACGCGAGCGTGTGCTTGAACCTCGCGGACGATCACCTCGAGTGGCATGGTTCATTCGAGGCGTACCGCGACGCGAAGGCCGTCGTGTACGAGAACACCCGCGTCGCGTGCGTCTACAACAAGTCGGATGCAGCCACCCGCGAAATGGTCGAGGAGGCCGAGGTCGTCGAGGGCTGCCGCGCCATCGGGTTCGACCTGGGGGTTCCGGGCCCGAGCGATCTCGGGGTCGTCGACGGGATCCTCGTCGATCGAGCCTTCCATGAGGACCGGCGTTCGTCGGCTCTCGAACTGACGACGGTCGTCGAGCTCGCGGCGCGCGGCCTCGCGGCTCCTCACATCGTCGCGAACATTCTCGCCGCGGCGGCCCTCGCTCGCTCGCTCGATGTCGAGCCCGCCGCCATCCGCGAGGCGGTGCTGGCGTTCCGCCTCGACCCGCACCGGATCGAAGTGGTCGCTCGCGTGTCGGGCGTGACCTGGGTGGATGACTCGAAGGCGACCAACCCGCACGCGGCGGCCTCGTCGCTCGCCGCCTTCCCGGGCGCGATCTGGGTCGTGGGCGGGCTCCTCAAGGGCGTCGACATCTCCGAACTCGTCGCGGGACGAGGTGCGGCGACCAAAGCGGCCATCGTCATCGGCGAGGACCGCACCGCCGTGCTCGCCGCGTTCGCGCGACACGCCCCCGCGGTTCCGGTGATCGAGGTCGAGGCGACTCAGACTGAGGATGTCATGGCACGGGTCGTCGAACTGGCGGCCGGCGTCGCCGGTGACGGGGATGTCGTGCTCCTCGCACCCGCTGCGGCGTCGTTCGATCAGTTCGCCTCCTACGCAGACCGCGGTCGTCGCTTCGCGGAGGCCGTGCGCGAACGGATCGGAAGGGGAGACGGTGACCACGACGCCGAGCCGCCCGACGCCCCCGCCGAAGAAGCTCGCTGACGACGGTCAGACGCGGAGCGGCTTCGCGGCGCGTGTGTCGCTGGGGCGCGTGTTCGCGCCGGTGCCCAGCGAATTCCTGCTGCTCGCCTCGACCGCCCTCATCCTGACCGGCTTCGGCCTCGTGATGGTGCTGTCGGCGACGATGGCGACGGCCAACGCGAGCCCCTTCGAGACGGTGCTGAAGCAAGCGGTGTTCGCGCTGCTCGGCATCCCGCTGATGTTCATCGCGAGCCGGATGCCGCTGCGGTTCTGGAAACGCATCGCGTGGCCGGCCCTCGTCGCCGGCATCCTTCTGCAGCTGCTCGTCTTCGTGCCCGGCCTCGGCGTCCGCAACGATGGAAACACCAACTGGATCTCGGTCTTCGGGTTCCAGGCGCAGCCGTCGGAGTTCCTCAAACTCGCCCTCGCCGTGTGGTTGGGCTTCGTGCTCTACCGGAAGCAGACGCTCCTGTCGAAGTGGCAGCACGTGTTCATCCCGGTCGTTCCCGTCGGCGCTCTGGTGATCGGCACCGTCATGGGCGGTCACGATCTGGGCACGGCGATGATCCTCATGGCGATCCTCCTCGGCTGCCTCTTCTTCTCCGGCGTCAAGCTTCGGCTCTTCGTGATCCCGTTGATCCTGGTCGTGGCTGCTGCTGCGGTGTTCGCGGTCACGAGCCCGAACCGCATGGCGCGCATCATGAGCTTCCTCAACGTCGACTCGACCGACTGCTACTTCGCCGATGCGGGTTCGTGCTACCAGCCCCTCCACGGGATCTGGGCGCTCGCGAGCGGCGGCATCTTCGGTCTGGGGCTCGGCAACTCGCGCGAGAAGTACCAGTGGCTGCCCGCCGCCGCGAATGACTACATCTTCGCGATCGTGGGGGAGGAGCTCGGCCTCATCGGCTGCGCCGTCGTACTCGCTCTCTTCGCGCTCTACGCCGTCGGGGCTTTCCACATCGTGCGCAAGACCCACGATCCGTTCGTGCGGATCGTCTCGGGCGGCATCACGATCTGGATCGTGGGTCAGGCGCTCGTGAACATCGGCGTCGTCCTGCGCATCTTCCCGGTCCTGGGCGTGCCGCTGCCCTTCATGTCGCAGGGCGGGACCTCTCTCGTGTCGGGTCTGCTGGCGACCGGGGTTCTGCTCTCGTTCGCGCGGACGCTGCCCGTTCGCGCTCCGGCGCTCGAGGTCGCCTCGGGGGCGCGACCGGTGCGTCCCGCGGGCGCCGAGGCACGCTCGGCCCGCCGGTAGGCTCGGTGCAGTGACGACCTACCTTCTGGCAGGCGGCGGCACGGCGGGCCATGTCAATCCGCTTCTCGCCGTGGCCGATGCCCTGCGCGACCGACGACCCGACGACACGGTTCTGGTACTCGGAACCCGCGAGGGGCTCGAGTCCCGGCTGGTCCCCGAACGGGGCTACGAACTGCTGATCGTCGACAAGGTGCCCTTCCCCCGGCGTCCGAACGGTGCCGCGATCCGTTTCCCGGCCCGTTGGCTGCGTGCGGTCGCGCACGTGCGCACATATATCCGCGAGCGAGGAGTCGACGTCGTCGCCGGTTTCGGTGGCTACGCCGCCGCTCCGGCCTACGTCGCGGCGCGCCGCGAGGGCGTGCCCTACGTCGTCCACGAGGCGAACGCCCGTCCCGGGCTCGCGAACGTGCTCGGCGCCCGACGCGCGGCCGCGACGGGCATCGTGTTCGACGGCACCCCGCTGCGCGGTGCGCAGGTGGTCGGAATGCCGCTTCGTCGCGAGATCGTCGACCTCGACCGGGCGGCGCGTCGTGCCGAGGCTGCGGCGGCCTTCGGTCTCGACCCCGCGCGCCCCGTCGTGCTGGTCTTCGGAGGCTCGCTGGGCGCTCGTCGGCTGAACGAGGCGCTCGCGGGCTCGTGGCGAGACATCGTCGATGCCGGCTGGCAGGTGCTGCACGCGTCGGGCGAGCGCAACGAGGTCTCCGAGGCCGCGTCGCCGGACTACCGGGTCGTGCCCTACCTCGATCGAATGGACCTGGCGTTCGCCCTCGCCGACGTCGTCGTCTCGCGCTCGGGGGCGGCGACGGTGAGCGAGATCAGCGCGCTCGGCATCCCCGCCGTCTACGTGCCCTACGCGGTGGGCAACGGCGAGCAGGCGCTGAACGCCGCGGGAGCCGTGCGCGCCGGAGCCGCGCGCATCATCGACGACGCCGACTTCACGCCCGAGCGCGTCCGCTCCGAGGTCGTGCCCCTGCTGAGCGACGGCGACGAACTGGAGCGGATGCGGCGCGCAGCCGGCGCCGTCGGCACACGCGAGGGGGCGGCGAACGTGGTGGCCCTCCTGGATGCCGCCCAGCGACGCTGAGGGCGTGGCGGGCGGTGCTGTCAGCCGGGCGACCTAGACTTGACGGGTCATGATCAGACCCGACTTGAGCCTCCCGATCCCCGCCGACATCACCGCCGCGCACTTCATCGGCATCGGTGGATCGGGCATGTCCGGCCTCGCCGGGATGTTCCTCGACCGCGGCATCCGCGTCTCGGGATCCGACCGGGCCGACAGCCCTGCGATGCGCGCGCTGGCCGCCCGCGGCGCCGACGTCCACATCGGACACGACGCGGCGCATCTTCCCGATGACGCCGACGCGGTCGTCCACACCGGGGCGATCTGGCCCGAGAACCCCGAGTTCCTCCTCGCCAAGGAGCGCGGCCTGCACGTCATCCACCGCTCGCAGGCCCTGCACTGGCTCGTCGGCGGCCGCCGACTCGTGTCGGTGGCGGGTGCGCACGGCAAGACGACCTCCACGGGCATGATCGTCACGGCGCTCCGTGGTCTCGGGACGCGGCCGACCTTCGTGAACGGCGGTGTCATCGCCGACCTGGGTGTCTCGAGCGCGACCGGAGACGACGATGTCTTCGTCATCGAAGCCGACGAGTCCGACGGCACCTTCCTTCTCTACGACACCTCCATCGCCCTCATCACGAACGTCGATCCGGATCACCTCGATCACTGGCAGACCCGAGAGTCGTTCTACGACGGCTTCGTCCGCTTCGCGGATGGCGCGCGCGAGGCCGTCGTCATCTCCGCCGACGACCCGGGTGCAGCACGCGTCGCGGCCGCCCTCAGCCACCGCCGCGTCGTCACCTTCGGTGAGGCCGCCGACGCCGACGTCCGCGTCTCCGACATCGTGACGGACGGGCCGGTGTCGTTCTCGCTCACCGCCGGGGGAGAGACGGCCCACGGCCGGCTCTCGGTGCCGGGCGCCCACAACGCGATCAACGCGGCGGGCGCCGTCGCCGTGCTCGTCGCCCTCGGATACGAGCTCGAGCGCGCCCTCCGAGCGGTGGAAGGATTCGGCGGCACGGCCCGACGGTTCGAGCTCCACGGCGTCACCCGGGGCGTCAGCGTCTACGACGACTATGCGCACCACCCGACCGAGGTGGCTGCGGCGCTCTCCGCAGCGCGGACCGTCGTGGGCGGCGGGCGGATCATCGCCCTGCATCAGCCGCACACGTACTCGCGCACGCAGGAGATGTTCCGCGAGTTCGCCGACGTGCTCGAGACCCATGCCGACCACACGGTCGTCCTGGATGTGTACGGAGCGCGCGAAGATCCGGTGCCGGGAGTGACGGGCGAGTTGGTCAGCGGCGCGTTCACCGACCCCGGGCACGTGCACTTCGTCGCCGATTGGCAGGAGGCCGCCGACTACGCGGCGGGCGTCGCGCGCGAGGGCGACTTCATCGTCACCCTCGGTTGCGGCAACGTCAACCTGATCATCCCGCAGGTGCTCGAGTCGCTCGCCCGGGCGGAGGGGTAGCCGGTGCGTCGCCCGAGTCCGCTGCCACCGTCCCCGCGGCCGCGCGGCGGGCAGGACGGCGCCAGTGCGCCGGCCGACCGTCCCACGTCGGCTCCGCGGCGGGTGGACCCACCGCGGCGCGACGCCGATGAGCGGGGTGCGGGCGTGGCGGAAAGCGTCTCGCCGGACGCCACCGAGACCCAGCCCGTCGAGGAGCTGTGGCACCAGCGCGGCCGCGATTACGGGATAGCGCCGATCATCCCGTTCGATCCGCCCGCCCGCGGAGAGTCGGCGGCGCCGCCCGCATCCGATGTCTCGGATGTCGACGAGCCCGACCGGCCGCTCACGGCGCGCGATCTGTGGGGCGCGGCGCGTGCGAGGCGGCGGGCGCTGCGTCGCGAGGTGCGGCGCTTCACGGCACGTCAGCGTCGGCGCAGACGTATCTGGCTGATCTCCGCCGGCGTTCTGGCGGCTCTCGTGCTCGGGTCTATCGGCGCCGCCTACAGCCCCTTGTTCGCGGTCGAACGCGTCACGATCGTGGGAACCTCGCAACTCGACGCCGGCGCAGTCGAGACAGCGCTCGAGGGTCAGATCGGGACGCCGATGCCCCTCGTCGACGAGAGCGCTGTGAAGGCAGCACTCGTCTCCTTCCCGCTGGTCGAGTCGTACAGCCTCGAAGCGCGTCCTCCGCACGAGCTCGTGGTTCGCATCGTCGAGCGGACACCGGTCGGCGCCGTGCAGGGCGAGGCCGGTTACACGCTGGTCGATGCCGCGGGCGTCGCGCTGTCGACCACCCCGGAACCGCCGTCCGGCCAGCCGCTCCTCGAGGTCGAGGGAGGCCTGTCGTCGAGCACCTTCGCCGCCGCGGGGCAGGTCTTCCGCTCGCTGCCGGAGTCCCTGCGGACCCAGGTCACGGTGCTGTCCGCGACGACGCCGAACGACGTGACGCTCACGCTCACCGACGGCCGCTCGGTGGTCTGGGGTGGGGCGAGCGACTCGGCCAAGAAGGTCCAGGCGCTCGAAGCGCTCATGGCTGCTCGGCCGGATGCCTCCGGCTACGACGTGTCGTCGCCGCAGGCGGCAGTCGTCCGCTGAGGCGTCGATCCTGCCCCTTTTCCGCTGCTCCGAGAAACGCGCAACACGGGATGTCGCGACACGCCGCGCACGTCCGGCGGGTGAGTCCCTGAGTGCGTAGCTTCAACTCAGGAATTGCATACCCGGCAATTCTTTAAACCTCTACGTGAGGTTGAAGGTTTACGAGCAGGGTTCGGGACGAGATGGAGGCCGGCATGAGCCAGAACCAGAACTACCTCGCGGTGATCAAGGTCGTCGGTGTGGGCGGTGGCGGCGTCAATGCCGTCAACCGGATGATCGAGCTGGGGCTGCGGGGTGTCGAGTTCATCGCGGTGAACACCGACGCGCAGGCGCTCCTCATGAGCGACGCGGACGTCAAGCTCGACGTCGGCCGCGAACTGACGCGAGGCCTCGGTGCCGGCGCCGACCCCGAGGTGGGTCGCCGCGCCGCAGAGGATCACGCCGAGGAGATCGAGGAGGCGCTCGCAGGTGCCGACATGGTCTTCGTCACCGCCGGTGAGGGCGGCGGAACCGGTACCGGCGGTGCTCCTGTCGTGGCGCGGATCGCCAAGTCGATCGGGGCGCTCACGATCGGTGTCGTCACCAAGCCCTTCTCGTTCGAGGGCCGTCGTCGCCAGAGCCAGGCCGAGGCCGGTGTGTCGAAGCTGAAGGAAGAGGTCGACACCCTCATCGTCGTCCCGAACGACCGCCTGCTCGAGATCAGCGATCGTGGCATCTCGATGGTCGAGGCTTTCGCGACCGCCGACCAGGTGCTCCTCGCCGGTGTCCAGGGCATCACCGACCTCATCACGACGCCCGGCCTCATCAACCTCGACTTCGCCGACGTGAAGTCGGTCATGCAGGGCGCCGGTTCGGCTCTCATGGGCATCGGCTCCGCTCGTGGCGCCGACCGCGCCATCAAGGCGGCCGAGCTGGCTGTCGAGTCGCCACTGCTCGAAGCCTCGATCGAAGGCGCCCACGGCGTCCTGCTGTCGATCCAGGGTGGATCGAACCTCGGCATCTTCGAGATCAACGACGCGGCGCAGCTCGTCAAGGAGGCGGCGCACCCCGAGGCCAACATCATCTTCGGTACGGTCATCGACGACACCCTCGGCGACGAGGTTCGCGTGACCGTCATCGCCGCGGGCTTCGACGGCGGCGAGCCCCAGGCTCGCATCGAGCCGATCGCCGCCGCCCGGCTGTCGGCGCCGCCGGTGGTCCCCGAGATCCCGGCTGAGCAGGCCGCGGCATCCGAGCCGGTCGAGCGTCGTGAGGCCAAGGAGACGGTGCCGGTCTCGGCGAAGAGCGAGTCGTACGACTCGGTCTTCGGTGACGATGACCTCGACATCCCCGACTTCCTGAAGTAGACCGAACGATCCATGCCGGACCTTGCCGCACGGCTCGCCGACGTCGACGCCCGCATCGCAGCTGCGATGCGGGCGTCGGGTCGCGCCGCGGATGAGGTGACGCGGATCGTGGTGACCAAGTTCCACCCTCCGGGGCTCATCACTGAGCTGCACGCCCTCGGCGTGCGCGACGTGGGGGAGAACCGACAGCAGGAGCTCACCGCCAAGCACGATGAGCTCGCCGACCTCGAGGGCATGCACTGGCATTTCATCGGGCAGGCGCAGACGAACAAGGCCCGTGCCGTGCGAGCCGCAGCGGATGTCGTCCACTCGGTGGATCGCGCGCGTATCGCCGACGCGCTCCATGTGGCGGCTCCCGAGGGGGCGCCGCTCGATGTGCTGGTGCAGGTCAATCTGACCGACGACCCGGGCCGCGGTGGCGTCGCGCCGAGCGGTGTCGAGGCCCTCGCCGCCCACGTGGCGGAGCACTGCACGAGTCTCCGGATGCGCGGTGTGATGGCTGTGGCTCCCCTCGGCGAGGAGCCGGCCGCGGCCTTCGCCCGTCTCGCGCAGGCGTCCGTCGCCCTGCGCTCCGTCGCGTCCGACGCGACCTGGATCTCCGCCGGGATGACCGGCGATTTCGTCGAAGCGATCTCCGCCGGTGCGACACACCTGCGGATCGGATCGGCAATCACGGGACCGCGCCCGGACCGCGGATAGCCTCGGAACAGACGAGCAAACGGAGGATGCGATGTCGAACCCGCTGAAGAAGACCATGGTTTACCTGGGCCTCGCAGATGAGGAAGAAATGTACGAAGAGCCGCAGGCCGAGCAGCAGCAGGCCCGCCGTGACAAGCCCGTCGAGAAGCCGGCCGCGCCGGTGACTCCGCTGCACCGTCCGGCGGTCGTGCGTCAGCCCACCACGGGAACCGTCAGCGAGATTCTGACCGTTCACCCCAAGCAGTATCGCGATGCGCAGGTCATCGCCGAGAACTTCCGCGAGGGTGTGCCGGTCATCATCAACCTCTCGCAGATGAGCGACGCCGACGCGCGGCGCCTCATCGATTTCGCGAGCGGACTCTCCCTCGGTCTGTACGGCCGCATCGAGCGCGTGACGAGCAAGGTGTTCCTGCTCTCACCCGAGAACATCGCCGTCTCCGGCGACGGCGCTGTGGCTCAGGCTGAGCCTGAGGCGGCGCCGTTCGCGCAGTGACCTGACGTGGATGTCGTTCGGCTGATCGCCGCGCTCGTCTACTTCGCTCTGCTGCTGTACATCCTCGTTCTGTTCGTCCGACTGATCCTGGAGTACATCCCCCTGTTCAACCGGGAGTGGCGCCCGCGGGGCTTCACCCTCGTGCTCGCCGAGGTCGTCTATACGATCACGGACCCCCCGATCAAGACACTGCGCCGGGTCATCCCTCCGATCCGACTCGGCGTCATCGCAATCGATCTGGCATTCCCGCTCACCATGCTGGCGTGCTTCATCCTGCTGTCGATCACCCGCGTGATCGCCTTCTCCTGAGGCGGTCGCGGCGGGATCGTCGCGACCGCGAAGGCGTCGGACTATGCTGGGTGGGTACGGCCCGCTGCGGCGGGTGCCGGCTGACCGGCCCGCGTCGTGAGCCCTGAAAGAGGACAACACCATGGCTTTGACCCCTGAAGACGTCGTCACCAAGCAGTTCCAGCACGTGCGTTTCAAGGAAGGATTCGACCCCGATGAGGTCGACGACTTCCTCGACGAGATCGTCGTGGAATGGCGCAAGACGATCGCCGAGAACGACGAGCTCAAGGCGAAGCTCGCTGCCTACGAGTCGGGTGAGACGCCCGCTGCAGCTCCCGCCGACGACGCCGTCGTCGAGGACGTGCCCGCGCCGGTTCCCGCCGTCGAGCAGCCCGCCCCGGCCGCCGACATGGCTCCCGCCGCCGCATCCGCCGGCATCATCGAGCTGGCCCAGCGCCTGCACGATGAGCACGTGGCCGAGGGCAAGGCGCAGCGCGACAAGCTCATCGCCGACGCGCAGGCTCAGGCTGCGTCGATCATCTCCGAGGCGGAGGCCCGCGGCCGCGACGAGGTGGCGCGTCTCGAGGCCGAGCGCGTGTCGCTCGAAGGTCGTATCTCCGAGCTGCAGCAGTTCGAGAAGGACTACCGCGGCCAGCTCCGCGGCTTCATCGAAAGCAAGCTCCGCGACCTCGACACGACCGGCGTCTCGGCCGGCGCGTAATCCTTGGCGTCGCGCAAGCGTCTGAACGGTCCGGCGGCCGGTGCCCTCGTCGCGATTCTCGCGGCAGTGGTACTGGCCGCCGACCAGTTCACGAAGTATCTCGCGCTCGAGAACCTGCCGTACCAGCGTGAGGTTCCGGTCCTCGGCGAGTTCTTCCAGCTGTATCTGACGAAGAACCCCGGCGCAGCGTTCTCGCTCGGCACGGGGGTCACCTGGCTCTTCACGCTCGCACTTGCGGCTGTGGCGGTCGTCGTGATCGTGCTCACGGTCCGCAGCGTGCGCACGAGGTCGTGGGCCATCGTCCTCGGATTGCTCCTCGGGGGCGTCCTCGGGAACCTCACCGATCGCCTGCTCCGGGAACCCGGCTTCCTCGTCGGGCACGTCGTCGACTTCATCCACACCCCGTGGATGTGGCTGTGGTTCCCGTCGGCGATCTACAACGTCGCCGACATGTTCATCGTCACGATGATGATCTCCGTCGCCGTGCTGGTCGTGATCGGCGTCCGTTTCGACGGCTCACGCGAGCGCCGCAACGTGGACGAGGCCGCCGGGGCCGCTGCCACTGCGGATACGGAACGCTGACATGCCGCAACGCGCGCTCCCGGTTCCCGACGGGCTCGACGGCGTCCGTGTCGACGCCGCGCTGGCCAAGCTGCTCGGGTTCTCACGGACTTTCGCCGCGGAGGTGGCGGCTGCGGGTGGTGTGACGCTCGACGGTCGCACGCTCGGGAAGTCCGACAAGCTCGCCGCCGGAGCGTGGCTCGACGTGTTCTGGGAGGAGCGAGCAGAGGCTCAGATCGTCCCAGTCGCGGTTCCCGACCTCGGCATCGTGCACGACGATGACGACATCGTGGTCGTCGACAAGCCGGCGGGTGTCGCCGCCCATCCCTCGCTCGGCTGGGACGGCCCGACCGTGCTCGGCGCTCTGGCCGCTGCCGGCTATCGCATCGCGACGACCGGGGCGGCCGAGCGCCAGGGCGTGGTGCACCGCCTGGATGTCGGGACGAGCGGTCTCATGGTCGTCGCGAAGAGCGAGCGAGCCTACGTCGCCCTCAAGCGCGCGTTCAAGGAGCGTGAGGTCGAGAAGATCTATCACGCGGTGGTGCAGGGTCACCCCGACCCGCTCTCGGGGACGATCGACGCCCCGATCGGCCGCCACCCGTCGCACTCCTGGAAGTTCGCCGTCACGCCGACCGGGAAGGACTCGGTCACCCACTACGAGACGCTGGAGGCGTTCGTCGGCGCCTCCCTGCTCGAGATCCACCTGGAGACCGGTCGTACCCATCAGATCCGCGTGCACATGGCCGCCCACCGGCATCCGTGCGTCGGCGACCCGCTCTACGGTGCCGACCCGACACTGTCCGCCCGGCTCGGGTTGACGCGTCAATGGCTGCACGCTCATCGCCTCGCATTCGAACACCCCGTGACGGGGGAGTGGTCGGCGTTCACGTCGCCCTACGCCCCCGACCTCGCGCGCGCCCTCGAGATCCTCAGCGGCGACTGACGGGTCGGCCCGCGTTGGCCCCTCGCGTCGCGATCACGGCTCGCCGAGCCGATCGGCGAGAGCACGCGCCTCGCGACGCCCTGCGATGAGTCGATCAGACAGGCCGTCGTGCGCAGACTCGAGGGCACTGGCATCGCCGTGGGCGCGGAGCAGAGCGAGCCCGCCGCGGAGGTTCGCCGCCGCGCCGCCCAGGCCCGCGGCGACTGTGTCAGCGGCGACGGCGACGTCCGACATGAGGTGGCGGTTGCCGACGTCGGCGAGCAAGCGCACCTCGTCCCACACGCCGAGCGCGATCTCGCCGAGGGCAGCCGACGTCTCGATGGCGCGGGTCGCCGCATCGACGATGCGACGGTCGCGCTCGCCCGGGTCGTCGTCCGGCCTCAGCGCCGCACCGAGCGCGCCCGACGCCCGGCCGTCGTCGTCAGCCGCGGAGATGGCCGCGTCGCGGTGCCGTGCGAGACGGTCGTCGATCCCGTCCGCGGCCGGCTCCGCGGAGCTGTAGCGGCTCACCATCTGAGCGAGTGCCGCCGCGACGGCCGTCACGACTCCGCTGGCCGCTCCGCCGCCGGGGTCGCCGTTGTCCCGCGCGAGGGCGTCGAGCAGGTCGCCCAGGGCGACGCGCGAGCTCACCGGCCGCCCCGGAACGTCGCCGGGTCATCCTCGGCGACGGCGAGGGCGATCTTGCGGACGTGCTCGGGCGCGACGTCGATCATCTGTCCGAGGTCGTAGAACCCGACGTCGGTCAGCTCGCCGTCCGCAGGGTGCGGGTCGCCCGAGACCCAGGAGCACCGGAACACCAGGTCGAGGTAGTCGACCTGATCGCCGTTGGCGTAGACGATGCGGGGGATCTGGTGCACGAGGGCGAGGCGCTCCGCACGGACGACGACGCCCGCCTCTTCGAGACACTCGCGGACCGCGGCGTCTGCAGGCTCCTCACCCGGGTCGACGATGCCGGAGACCGGCTGCCAGCTCCCGTTGTCGGCGCGCTTGCCCAGGAGCACCTTCTCATCGCGGAACACCACGGCGGTGACCCCCACGAGGGGCAGCGGAGCGGTGCCGATCTTCTTGCGCAGATCGAGGACGAAGTCGGGAGTGGCCATGGGCCCAGCCTAGGACCGGTGTCCGAGCCCGAACGTAGACTCGTCTGGTGGCATCCGACTCCTTTGTTCATCTGCACGTGCACAGCGAGTACTCGATGCTCGACGGTGCAGCCAAGATCGCGGCCATGACTCAGGCGGCGGCCGACTACGGCATGCCCGCGATCGCGGTGACCGACCACGGCAACACGTTCGCCGCCTTCGAGTTCTACCGTGCCGCGAAGGCGGCCGGCGTCAAGCCGATCATCGGTCTCGAGGCCTACGTGACGCCGGGAACGCACCGCAGCGACAAGTCGCGCGTGGCGTGGGGATCGCCCGAGCAGAAGAGCGACGACGTCTCCGGTTCCGGCGCCTACACCCACATGACGATGTGGAGCCAGAGCACCGAGGGCATGCACAACCTCTTCCGGCTGAGCTCCCTGTCGAGCATGGAGGGCTACTACTTCAAACCGCGCATGGACCGCGAGCTGCTGCAGACCTACGGCAAGGGGCTCATCGCGACGACGGGCTGCCCCTCGGGGGAGGTGCAGACGCGGCTCCGCCTCGGTCAGTACGACGCCGCTCGCGCCGCGGCCGCCGAATTCCAGGACATCTTCGGCAAGGAGAACTACTTCGCCGAGATCATGGATCACGGCCTGTCGATCGAGCGCCGGGTGATGACCGACCTGCTGCGGCTGGCGAAAGACCTCGACATCCCGCTCGTCGCGACCAACGACTCGCACTACACGCATCAGCACGAGGCCGATGCGCACGCGGCGCTCCTCTGCGTGCAGTCAGGCTCGACGCTCGACGATCCGAACCGCTTCAAGTTCGACGGCGACGGCTACTACATCAAGACGGCCCAGGAGATGCGGCAGCTGTTCCGCGACCACCCCGAGGCGTGCGACAACACCCTGCTGATCGCCGAGCGCTGCGAGGTCGAGTTCAACACCTCGGCCAACTACATGCCGCGGTTCCCCGTACCCGACGGCGAGACCGAAGACAGCTGGCTCGTGAAAGAGGTCGAGGCGGGGCTCCACTACCGATACCCCGGCGGCATCCCCGACAAGGTGCGCAAGCAGGCCGAGTACGAGACGGGCATCATCCTCCAGATGGGCTTCCCGGGCTACTTCCTCGTCGTCGCCGACTTCATCAACTGGGCGAAGGACAACGGCATCCGGGTCGGTCCCGGGCGTGGCTCGGGCGCCGGATCGATGGTGGCCTACGCGATGCGCATCACCGACCTCGATCCTCTCGAGCACGGTCTCATCTTCGAGCGGTTCCTCAACCCCGATCGTGTCAGCATGCCCGACTTCGACGTCGACTTCGACGACCGTCGCCGCGGCGAGGTCATCGAGTACGTGACCGAGAAGTACGGCTCCGAGCGCGTCGCGCAGATCGTCACCTACGGCACGATCAAGTCGAAGCAGGCACTGAAGGATGCCGGCCGCGTGCTGGGGTTCCCCTTCAGCATGGGCGAGAAGCTCACCAAGGCGATGCCGCCGGCGGTGATGGGCAAGGACATGCCGCTGGACGGCATGTACAACAAGGAGCACCCGCGGTTCAAGGAAGCCAGCGAGTTCCGCGCCTTGATCGACACCGATCCCGAGGCGAAGACCGTGTTCGATCGCGCCCTCGGGCTCGAGGGCCTGAAGCGGCAGTGGGGCGTGCACGCGGCCGGCGTCATCATGTCGTCGGAGCCGCTGCTCGACATCATCCCCATCATGCGTCGCGAGCAGGACGGTCAGATCGTCACGCAGTTCGACTACCCCTCGTGCGAGACGCTCGGTCTCATCAAGATGGACTTCCTGGGGCTGCGCAACCTCACGATCATCTCGGATGCGCTCGATAACATCCGCATGAACCGGGGTGAGGAGCTCGACCTCGAGCATCTCGCGCTCGACGACCGCCCGGCCTACGACCTGCTCACCCGCGGCGACACGCTCGGGGTGTTCCAGCTCGACGGCGGACCGATGCGATCGCTGCTCCGCCTGATGAAGCCCGACAACTTCGAGGACATCTCGGCTGTCATCGCGCTGTACCGGCCGGGCCCCATGGGCGCGAACTCGCACACGAACTACGCACTGCGCAAGAACGGCCTGCAGCCGATCACGCCGATCCACCCCGAGCTCGAAGAGCCGCTGCGCGACATCCTCGACACGACCTACGGCCTGATCATCTATCAGGAGCAGGTCATGGCGATCGCGCAGAAGGTCGCCGGCTTCTCGCTCGGCCAGGCCGACATCCTCCGCCGCGCGATGGGCAAGAAGAAGAAGTCCGAACTCGACAAGCAGTACGAGGGCTTCTCGGGCGGTATGAAGGAACGCGGCTTCGGCGAGGGCGCTATCAAAGCGCTCTGGGACATCCTGCTCCCGTTCTCCGACTACGCGTTCAACAAGGCGCACTCCGCTGCGTACGGCCTGGTCTCGTACTGGACGGCCTACCTCAAGGCGCACTACCCCGCCGAGTACATGGCCGCACTCCTCACGAGCGTCGGCGATTCGAAGGACAAGATGGCGGTGTACCTCAACGAGTGCCGCCGCATGGGCATCAGGGTGCTGCCGCCGGACGTCGGCGAGTCGATCCGATACTTCGCCGCCGTCGGCGAGGACATCCGATTCGGTCTGGGCGCGGTGCGGAACGTCGGTGCCAACGTCGTCGACGGCATCATCGCGTCGCGGGCCGATGACAACTACGTCAGCTTCCACGACTTCCTCACCAAGGTCCCGCTCCACGTCGCGAACAAGCGGACCGTCGAGTCCCTCATCAAGGCTGGCGCGTTCGACTCACTGGGCTCGACCCGCCGCGCCCTGATGGAGATCCACGAGGACGCGGTCGAAGCCGCGGTCGACGCGAAGCGCAAGGCCGCGACCGGTGCGATCGGATTCGATTTCGACAGCCTGTACGACGAGGCCGAGGAAGTCATGCCGGCCAAGGTGCCCGAGCGGCCCGAATGGACGAAGAAGGACAAGCTGGCCTTCGAGCGCGAGATGCTCGGACTCTACGTGTCCGACCATCCGCTCGCCGGGCTGGAGATCCCGCTGGCCAAGCACGCCTCCACCTCGATCCACGACCTGCTGGCGTCGGATGACGTCCAGGACGGCGATCAGGTCACCGTCGCCGGGCTCGTCACGAGCGTGCAGCACCGCGTCGCCAAGCAGAGCGGCAACCCCTACGGCATGATCACCGTCGAGGACTTCGATGGTGAAGTGACCGTGATGTTCATGGGGAAGACGTATACGGAGTTCCAGAGCATGCTCGTGGCCGACTCGATCCTCGTCGTCCGAGGGCGGGTGTCGCGACGCGACGACGGGCTGAACCTGCACGGCCAATCCGCGTTCTCTCCCGACCTCGGTTCATTCGATGCCGCCGGGCCGCTCGTGCTGCTGCTTCCGGAGCAGCGTGCGACGGAGTCGACGATCGGCGAGCTGGCGGCCGTCCTGCGTCGTCACAGCGGTGAGACCGAGGTGTCGCTGAAGCTCCACAGGGCGGGTACGGCGAAGGTGTTCGAGGTGCCGCATCCGGTACGCGTCACGCCCGATCTCTACGGTGAGCTCAAGGGACTTCTGGGACCTCAGTGTCTGGGTTGAGCCGGGTAGGATTCCACCGCAGCGCAACCGCCGCGACGAAGGGAACATCGTGACCGACGAGAAGAACATCCACTCCGACGACGGCCGTCCCGAGGACGCAGCGCCCGGCGTTGCCGAGCCGGCACACGAGACCACAGCCACCGACGACTTCGACGGTGCGCAGACCGACGCGGCCTCGGACGCGTTCGCGCCCGCAGCGGATGCAGCGGTCGTGATCGACGAGTCCGCGGTCGAGCCCGTCGTGATCGAGGAGCCCGCCGAGCACGCCCCGGTCGACGACGCGGCGGAGATGCCGGCGTCATCCGAAGGCACCTCTGCCGCGTCCGCCGTGGCCGGGCAGACCTCGGTCCTTCCCGGCTCGGACGAGCGCGGCGCGCAGTCCGCCGTGGGCTCGTCGGGGGAGGCGCCGCCGCAGTACGGCGTGGGTCCGCTCTCGATCCGCGAGGTCGCTCTCGCCGGCGTCTGGGCTGTCGCGTTCATCTGCTCGTTCTTCCCCGTGTACGGCCGCTTCGGTGCCGGGGTGTCGGTGTGGGGCGCGGGGATCGACTGGATCCTGACGATCGGCGTGCCCACGGTCGCGGTCTTCCTGGTGCTGCTGCGCCGCTTCTCGCCGCAGGGCATCCGCCGTGTCGGCTCCCTCGGCATCGATCAGTTCGCGTCGGTCGCCTTCTCGGTCTCCGCCACCGTGTGGCTCGGGATCATCTGGAGCTCGTTCGCGGGCCTCGCACAGTCCGGCGTGTTCCTCGCGAGCTGGGTCGTGTGGGTCGAGGTGATCCTGGCTCTGGCGGGGGTCGTGCTCACCGTCGTCGCGCCCCACCTTCCCGTTCTCGGCGACGATTTCGCGCACCGGCCCGAATCGCCGGCGCACCGGGTGGCGCGGGCGACGCGTCCGGTCGTCGCCCGGCCGGCATCCGCCCGCCCGGCCCCGCACACCGGCCCGTCGCACACCGCATCGGCGCACAGCGCTCCGCACGCAGCAGGCGCCGGCACCCCCGCCTACACCGGCTACGCGGCTCCGGCCGGCTACGCCGTCCCCGCGGAGGCTCCGGCATCCTCCGGCGCGCCCGAGTCGGCACCGGCCGACGCTGCGGAGCCGTTCGACACCGGCGCGACGACGGTCATCGAGCCCGTTGCCGCGCCCCAGGCGTTCTGGGCGCTCGTCCCGGATGAGCGCGATGTCCTCGACGAGATGGGTGCGCCGCTCTTCCGGATCGGGCCGACGGCATGGGCCCTCGTCATCGAGGATCGCGGCGAGGTCTTCGTGGTCCGCCACGAGGACGGCCGCGTCGGATATCTCCACGAGACCAGCGATGTCACGCGCGGCTGAGTCCGCCGCGGGCGCGCGCTAGCCTGGAACGATGCGCACTATCGATCTTCGCGGCCGTCGTCTGACGCCCGCCGAGTTGCTCGCCGCCGTTCCCCGGGCCGAAGCCGCCCGCGGGCTTGCTCTGGCTACGGCAGCTGAGATCGTGCATGATGTCGCCGCTCGCGGAGAGGTTTCGCTCCGTGAGCAGGCGGCTCGCTTCGACGGGGTCGAAGATCACGCGGTACGAGTTCCCGCTGAACACCTCGATGAGGCACTGGAGGGTATCTCCCCGGCCGTGAGAACTGCGATCGAGGAATCAATCCGCCGCGTGCGGTTGGCGTCGGCCGCTCAGGTCCCGCCCGACCGGGTCACCGAGCTCGGCCCGGGTGCCCGCGTCGAGCAGCGCTGGCGACCCGTCCGGCGCGTCGGGGTCTACGTCCCCGGCGGTAAAGCGGTGTATCCCTCCAGTGTCGTGATGAACGTCGTGCCGGCGCAGGTCGCCGGTGTCGAGACGGTGGCGCTGGCTTCGCCTCCGCAGCGCGACCACGGCGGGCGTATTCACCCGGTGATCCTCGCGGCGGCACGTCTCCTCGGTATCTCGGAGGTCTACGCGATGGGCGGAGCCGGCGCGATCGGCGCGTTCGCGTACGGCGTCGACTCTCTCGAGCTCGATCCCGTCGATGTCATCTCCGGGCCGGGCAACAACTTCGTCGCCCTCGCGAAGCGCGTCGTCGCGGGCGTCGTCGGCACCGACTCCGAGGCCGGCGCCACCGAGATCCTGATCGTCGCCGACGCTGACGCCGACGCCGATCTCGTGGCTGCTGACCTTGTCAGCCAGGCCGAGCACGACGAGCAGGCAGCCGCCGTCCTCGTCACGGACTCCGCCGATCTCGCCGCCGCGGTGGCGGAGCGGGTCTCAGTCCGTGCGGCCGGTACACGTCACGCGGACCGCGTCGCGATCGCCCTGGACGGCCCCCAGTCCGCGATCGTCCTCGTCGACGACATCCCGGCTGCGGCCGCGTTCTCGAACGCCTACGCGCCCGAGCACCTCGAACTGCACCTGCGCGATCCGCGTCCTGACGAGTACGTGAACGCGGGGGCCGTCTTCGTCGGTTCGCACACCCCGGTGAGCCTCGGCGACTATCTCGCCGGCAGCAACCACGTGCTCCCGACCGGGGGACAGGCGCGCTACGCCGCCGGTCTCGGTGCCGCGACCTTCCTGCGATCGCAGCAGGTGATCACCTATGACCGTGAGGCGCTGCGCGCGGTGCACGACGGCATCCTGGCTCTATCCGACTCGGAACAGCTTCCCGCGCACGGCGAAGCGGTCTCGGCGCGGTTCGACGCGTAATCTGGGCTCGTCATGCATTGCCCTTTCTGCCGCAATCCCGATTCCCGCGTCATCGACTCCCGCACGAGCGATGACGGCCTCAGCATCCGTCGCAGGCGCCAGTGCCCGAAGTGCGGCGGCCGTTTCTCGACGATCGAGACGGCGAGCCTCAACGTCATCAAGCGCTCGGGAGTCATCGAGCCGTTCAGCCGCGAGAAGGTGATGTCGGGCGTCCGCAAGGCGTGTCAGGGCAGACCGGTCACCGAGGCCGACCTCGCCGTACTGGCGCAGGCGGTCGAAGAGGCCGTGCGCCAGACCGGTTCGTCGCAGATCGATACGAACGAGATCGGCCTCGCGATCCTCGGACCGCTGCGCAATCTCGACGAGATCGCCTATCTGCGATTCGCGAGTGTGTATCAGGCGTTCGACACGCTCGAAGATTTCGAAGCAGCGATCGAACAGCTGCGTGCCGATCACATCGCGGCACGGACATCGGAGGGGTCGGGCGCGCTCTAGGCTGGACGGCGATGTATCCGTTCATCTTCCGCACCGTCTTCTCGCGCATGGAGCCGGAGACGGCGCACCACCTGGTGGTCCCGGTCATCCGTCTGCTCGGCGTCCCGCCCTTCTCGACCATCGCCCGTGCGCTGACCCGTCCGGACGCGTCGCTTCGGACCGAGGCGCTGGGACTCGTCTTCGACTCGCCGTTCGGTGTGGCGGCAGGGTTCGACAAGAACGCGGTCATGGTGCGCGGGCTCGGCGCCCTCGGCTTCGGGCACGTCGAGATCGGTACCGTGACGGCTGTGCCGCAGGAAGGCAATCCCCGGCCTCGGCTGTTCCGGTTGATTCCGGATCGTGCGCTCATCAACCGCATGGGCTTCAACAACCGCGGCGCGGCGGCCGCGGCATCCCGCCTCCGGCGTCTGCGTCGCGGCCGGAACCATGCCATCGTCGGAGCGAACATCGGCAAGAGCCGCGTCGTCGACGTCGAGCAGGCCACCGCCGACTACGTCACGAGCACGCGTCTGGTCGCCCCCGAGGCCGACTATCTGGTCGTCAACGTGTCGTCGCCCAACACACCCGGGCTCCGCGGGCTGCAGGCGGTCGAGACGCTCCGCCCGCTGCTCGAGGCCGTGCGGGATGCGGCCGGCATGACGCCCCTGCTGGTGAAGATCGCGCCCGACCTCGCGGATGACGAGGTGACGGCCATCGCGCGCATGGCCGTCGACGCCGGCCTGGCCGGCCTCATCGCCACGAACACCACGATCTCTCGCGACGGCCTGCTGACGGACGAGGCGACTATCGAGCAGATCGGCGCCGGCGGACTCTCGGGCGCGCCGCTTCGCCGTCGCGCGCTCGAGGTGCTGCGCGTGGTGCGGTCGGCCGTCCCCGATGATTTCTGCGTCATCGCAGCCGGGGGAGTGGAGACCGCGGTGGACGTGCAGGAGCGGCTGGCCGCGGGCGCCGATCTGGTTCAGGGGTACACCGCGTTCATCTACCGCGGCCCCCTGTGGGCACGGCAGATCAACCGTGGTCTGGTCGAGCTCAGACGGGGCGCTGGCCGCGCTTGACCTGAGGCTTCGGCAGACGCATGAAGCGCATCTGGATCGAGCGCATCGCGCCGTACCAGCCGAGGCCCTTCTCCATGCGTTCTGCGCCGAACTTCGCTCGAACGGCCTTCTTCACGCGGATGCTGGTGATGACCATGTCGCCGATCACGAGCAGGATGAACGACCACAGGGCGATGAACGCGTAGAAGGTCACCGCGTTCGAGCCGAGGAACGTCACGATGATGACGAGCACCATCGCGCCCATGACGAGTTCGCCGAGGTGCCATCCGGCGTCGATGTAGTCGCGGACGAAACGACGCTGCGGTCCCTTGTCGCGCATCGGCAGATAGCGCTCGTCGCCGTTGGCCATACCGATACGCGCTTTGTCGCGGCGCTCGGCGAGCTCTGCGCGAGCGCGCGCCTTCGCTTCTTTGGTGTCCGGCACCAGAGGGCGCTTGCGGGCCGCCTCCTGGGCGGCGCGGCTGGGGGTGGGACGGTTCTTGCCGGAGCCCGTCGACGCCTGAGCGGCGTCGTCCGGAGCAGGGGCAGCGGGAGTTTTGGCCACGGGGATCCTCGGGTTCTGCGACGAACGTGCCTCTTAAGATTACCCGCATGACCTCCGAATCTCCTCGGTCCGTCGCTGTGCGCGACGCCGCCCTCTCCGCCGTCCCCGCCGCCCTCGCCGATCTCGGCGCGCTCGTGCGGATCCCCTCGGTCGCGTTCCCCGGATTCGACCGGGCTGAAGTGGAGCGCAGCGCCGCGGCCGTCGCCGATCTGGCGCGCGGGCTCGGCATCTTCGATCGCGTCGAGGTGGCGACGGCGACCATTCCGGAGACGGGCGAGGAGGGGATGCCGGCGGTGTTGGCGACTCGCGCTGCGCGCAATGGCCGACCGACGATCCTCCTGTACGCGCACCATGATGTGCAGCCGGTCGGCGAGGAGGCCCTGTGGGACTCCGCTCCCTTCGAGCCCACCGTCCGTGATGGTCGCCTGTACGGTCGCGGCGCAGCCGACGACAAGGCCGGGGTCATGGCACACATCGGCGCCCTGCGTGCTCTCGTCGAGGCGGCCGGCGAAGATTTCGACCTCGGCGTCAACCTCTTCATCGAGGGTGAGGAGGAAGCCGGGTCGGCGTCCTTCGCGGCTTTCCTGTCCGACAACGCCGACGCCCTGCGTGCTGACGTGATCGTCGTGGCCGACTCCGGCAACTGGGATGCGACCACGCCTGCGCTCACCGTTTCGCTCCGGGGCAACGCGCGCTTCACGATGACGGTGCGCACGCTCGAGCACGCGTCGCACTCGGGGATGTTCGGGGGAGCGGTCCCGGACGCGATGCTGGCGACGGTGAAGCTGCTCGCCACGCTCTGGGACGACGACGGCGGCGTCGCCGTGGAGGGACTGTCCGAGCGCGACGCGGAGACGCCGGAGTACTCGGAGGAGACGCTCCGTTCCGAGGCCGGTCTCCCGCCGGGTGTCTCGCCGATCGGATCGGGAACGATCCTCTCGCGCATCTGGAACAAGCCCTCCATCACGGTGACGGGCATCGACGCTCCCAGCGTGCGCAACGCATCGAACACGCTGAGTCCCGAGGTTTCCGTGGTGATCTCCGCCCGCGTGGCTCCGGGACAGTCCGCCGAAGAGGCGTACCAAGCGATCGAGACGCACCTGCGCGCCCATGCACCGTTCGGGGCCCAACTGAGCTTCCGCGACATCGAGACCGGGAATCCGTTCCTCGTCGACACCAGCGGAGACGCCGTCGCGCACGCTCGCGCGGCCCTCGCTGAGGGCTACGGGGTCGATCCCGTGGACATCGGTGTGGGCGGGTCCATCCCGTTCATCGCGGACCTCGTGCGGGAGTTCCCGGCGGCCCAGATCCTCGTCACCGGTGTCGAAGACCCGCACGCCCGCGCCCACAGCCCGAACGAGTCGCTCCACCTCGACACCTTCCGGCACGCCCTCGTGTCCGAGGCGCTGCTGCTCGAGCGGTTGGACGCCAGTTCGCGCTGACAGTCACGACGTCGTCTCGGACCGACCCGCGGCCGGTGCTCACGCGTAGAATCGTGGCACCGGCCGCGTGTCTCGCGGCCCGAGACCTCGGGAGAATCATGACCGACATCGCCACGTCCGACACCGTCCGTGCCCACGGCGTCTCGCTGACCGATGAGGCGGCGCTCAAGGTGAAGAGCCTCCTCTCGCAGGAGAACCGCGACGACCTGCGTCTTCGGGTCGCCGTCCAGCCCGGCGGCTGCAGCGGACTGATCTACCAGCTCTACTTCGACGAGCGGTTCCTCGACGGCGACAAGGCCGTCGACTTCGACGGCGTCGAGGTCATCGTCGACGACATGTCCGTGCCCTACCTCGACGGCGCGACGATCGACTTCAAGGACACGATCTCGGAGCAGGGCTTCACGATCGACAACCCCAACGCGGCGGGCTCGTGCGCGTGCGGCGACAGCTTCCACTGAGCCTCGCCCGCGACATCCCCCGTCTCCGACATCCTGAATGGATGGCCTGAATAGGGTGAAAGCTTGCCCTAGACTGAAGGTCGAACCATTCGTCCCGGAAAGGTGCACTGTGCGCTTCAAACGCCGCCTCCGCTGGGCCGTGATCCCACTCGGGATCGTCACGGCAGTCTCCCTCGCAGCTTGTACACCGACGGAGCTGAACGGCTACCTCCCGGGCTTCACCGACGACGGTACGCAGGCGACGAACCGCACCGAGATGGTGTCGGGCCTCTGGGTGAACTCCTGGATCGTGCTCCTGGCCGTCGGCGTGCTGACGTGGGGCCTCATGGCCTTCGCCGCGATCGCGTACCGCCGCCGTCGCGGTCAGACGGGTCTGCCGGTCCAGCTGCGCTACAACATGCCGATCGAGATCTTCTACACGATCGTGCCGCTTATCCTCGTGATCGGGTTCTTCGCCTTCACGGCGCGCGACCAATCGATCCTCGAGACGCAGTACGACGATCCCGAGGTCTCGATCACGGCGATCGGCAAGCAGTGGGCGTGGGACTTCCAGTACAACGGCGACGAGTCCGACAACTCCGACGCGGTTTGGACGATGGGCGTCCAGGCGCAGCCCGACGCCAACGGCGACATCGACCAGGCAGAGCTGCCGACGCTCGTTCTGCCGGTCAACAAGGAGGTCAAGATCAACCTCCAGTCGCGCGACGTCATCCACTCGTTCTGGGTCATCGACTTCCTCTACAAGAAGGACATGTACCCGCACCGCGACACCAACTCGTGGTCCTTCGTCCCCACCCGCGAGGGAACGTACGCCGGCAAGTGCGCCGAGCTGTGCGGCGAGTACCACTCGATGATGCTGTTCAACGTCAAGGTCGTGTCCGAGCAGGAGTACGAGGAGTACCTCGAGTCCCTGCGCGAGAGCGGCCAGACCGGCGACATCAACACGGCATATGACCGCCTCCAGAACGCTCCGGGAACGGGCGCGGTCACCGACGACTCCGGTGAGGGAAGCCACTGATGGCTACGACACTTCCGCTTCAGGGCGAACAGCCCGCAGGCCGCCCCACGACCCTGCCGCCGCGCCAGGCGGCCCTGCTCAGCGCATCGCGCGTCGAGCAGAAGGGCAACATCATCGTCAAGTGGATCACCTCCACCGACCACAAGACGATCGGGTACATGTACCTCATCGCCTCGGTGATGTTCTTCCTTCTCGGCGGCGTGATGGCACTCATCATCCGTGCTGAGCTCTTCGAGCCCGGCATGCAGATCGTGCCGACCAAGGAGCAGTACAACCAGCTCTTCACGATGCACGGCACGATCATGCTGCTGATGTTCGCGACGCCGCTGTTCGCGGGCTTCGCGAACGCGATCCTGCCGCTGCAGCTCGGCGCGCCCGACGTCGCCTTCCCGCGTCTGAACGCTTTCGCCTTCTGGCTGTTCCTCTTCGGCTCGATCATCGCGATCTCGGGCTTCCTGACCCCGCAGGGCGCCGCGTCGTTCGGCTGGTTCGCGTACCAGCCGCTCGCGAACGCGACGTTCTCGCCGGGAGCCGGAGGAAATCTCTGGATGCTCGGTCTGGGCATGAGCGGTTTCGGCACGATCCTCGGCGCGGTGAACTTCATCACCACGATCATCACGATGCGCGCGCCCGGCCTCACCATGTGGCGCATGTCGATCTTCTCGTGGAACACCCTCGTCACGAGCATCCTGATCCTGATGGCGTTCCCGGTTCTGGCGGCTGCGATCTTCGCGGCGGCATCCGACCGTGTCCTCGGCTCGCACATCTACGACACCGCCAATGGCGGAGTCCTGCTGTGGCAGCACCTGTTCTGGTTCTTCGGCCACCCCGAGGTCTACATCATCGCGCTGCCGTTCTTCGGCATCGTCTCCGAGATCCTCCCGGTCTTCAGCCGCAAGCCGATCTTCGGATACAAGACGCTGATCTACGCCACCATCGCGATCGCTGCCCTGTCGGTGGCGGTGTGGGCGCACCACATGTACGTCACGGGTGCTGTGCTCCTGCCGTTCTTCGCGCTGATGACGATGCTCATCGCGGTTCCGACCGGTGTGAAGATCTTCAACTGGATCGGAACGATGTGGCGGGGCTCCGTCACGTTCGAGACGCCCATGGTCTTCACCCTCGGCTTCCTCGTCTCGTTCGTTTTCGGCGGTCTCACCGGTGTCATCCTCGCGTCGCCGCCGCTCGACTTCCACCTCTCCGACTCGTACTTCGTCGTGGCTCACTTCCACTACGTCGTGTTCGGCACCGTCGTGTTCGCGATGTTCGCGGGCTTCTACTTCTGGTGGCCGAAGTGGACCGGGCGCATGCTCAACGAGCGTCTCGGCATGGTGCACTTCTGGATGCTGTTCATCGGCTTCCACATGACGTTCCTCATCCAGCACTGGCTGGGTGTCGACGGAATGGTGCGTCGCTACGCGGATTACTCGGCGGCTGACGGCTGGACGTGGCAGAACCAGGTCTCGACCATCGGCGCGATCATCCTCGGCGCTTCGATGATCCCGTTCTTCCTGAACGTCTGGATCACCTCGCGCACCGCCCCCAAGGTCACGGTCAACGACCCGTGGGGCTACGGAGCGTCGCTCGAGTGGGCGACGAGCTGCCCGCCGCCGCGACACAACTTCACGTCGATCCCGCGTATCCGCAGCGAGCGGCCGGCGTTCGACCTGAACCACCCCGAGGCCGCCATCCCGGTCGGCGTGGGCCCCGCGAAGGACGCCCCCGATGCACCGGTTGTGGATGTCGCCGATGGAGAGGTGAAGTAAGCCGTGAAGACCAACATCAACCTGTGGTGGGTGCTCACCTGGTTCTTCTTCGCGGTGTTCATCACCTACACCGTGTGGAACCTCGTTGCTCATACCGACCAGGGTGTCTGGTGGCACCGCATCGAGTGGGTCGGTTCGACCGCCCTCCTGTTCACCGGCTTCATGGGCGCGATGATCGCGTTCTACGTCTCGCGCGTGCACAAGGCGCAGGGCGGCGAGCTCCCGGAGGACTCGCTCACCGCTGACATCGACGACGGCGACCCCGAGGTCGGCGAGTTCAGCCCGTGGTCCTGGTGGCCGCTCGTGCTGGCTTTCGCTGCCTCGGTGTTCATCATCGGACTCGCGGTCGGCCAGTTCCTCCTGCCGATCGGGTTCGCGATCTTCATCGTGGCGATCGTCGGATGGGTCTACGAGTACTACCGCGGTTACTTCGCGCGCTGATCCCACGCGCTGCACGACGGCCATCGCACTCCGGTGCGGTGGCCGTCGCCGTTTCCGACCTTCTGCGCCGTCGGTAGGACCGTCGCCTCAAGCGCCTCGCCCGCCTCACGCGCCTCGCCCGCCTCACGCGCCTCGCCCGCGACGTGTGAAGGCCCGCGCTGATCGCTGTCCCGGGACGCAAGGTCGTCGCCGCAATACGCCGCGTCGTAGCGCTGGGGCTCAGCGCGTCGCCGCTGCCCTCTTGCATCCAGGCCCGGCCGAAGTCAGCGGGCAGAGTTGCCCCGGGGATGACTGTCCCGGTGCGACATGACCCGGTGGCCGGCTCGCGAGCTCTGCGACGGCCGGGAACGTCACCGTGCCGGCTGCCCGGAGGCGGGGGCACGCCGCGATGCAATGGAACAGCACCGACACCCCGCGTCGGGCACGGACGGAACGGGGTGTTGCGCCTGAACCATTGCATCGCGGCACACACGCCGTCAGGGATGCCGCTGCAGGCAACCCGGCGGCACGGGGTCGCCTGCAGCGAGCCGGGTCGCCAGGTCAGCCTCCGCGACGTCAGGCGGCCGACGTGAGGCCGTGAACGCCTCAGGAGCGTACGAGGGCCACCAGGGGGTCGGAGAGCCGGGGGAGGGGACCGTGCGCGTTCGCCACCGGGTAGCCCTCGCGAGCCCAGTACTCGAAGCCACCGATCATTTCACGCACCCGGTATCCGAGCTTGGCGAACTCGATCGCGGCGCGGGTGCCGCCGTTGCAGCCGGGGCTCCAGCAGTAGACGACGACGTCGAGTGAACGGTCGATCTCGTCCGCGGCGCGCGCTGCGATCTCGCGGTGGGGGAGATGCACGGCTCCGACAGCGTGCCCCTGCGCCCATGCCTCGGCGCTGCGGACATCGACGAGCGTGAAGGGCTCGTCCGCGCGCTGCGCTTCGTAGACGTCGGAGGCATCCGTCTCATGCTCGAGCTTGGCGGTGAAGTAGGCGAGTGCATCAGTCATGGTGGACACGCTACGCAGACAGACGAACGGCGGGGTGTGACCGATCGGTCACACCCCGCCGTAATCCGGACAGGTCCGGGTCAGCTCTTCTTCGGCGCCTCGCCGTCGGCATCCTCATCGGGGACGATGATGTTCGACGGACGGTTCGCGGTCTCGACGCCCTTGCCATCATCGATGGGCTGATGCGGAGCGTTCGGGACACCGGCGCGCTCGTGGGCGCCCTGGATCTCGGCGTCCTCTTCTTCGCTGATGTGCTCGAGGTCGTGGTGGGCGTGTGCCCGCGCAGCCTCGATCTCTGCCTGAGTCAGGGGCGCGAGACGGTCTTCGAAGAACCAGCGCGAGAGTCCGGCACGAAGGTTCTCATGCCACGGGATCTGACCCTTGTCGTTCGGGCGGACCACCAGGGGAGCGTTCGTGGTGTAGTCGACCAGCTTGACGAGCTCGTACTCGTCGACGGGCTGGTGCACCTCGATGTACTCGCCGCCGGGCAGACGCACGATGCGACCCGACTCGTAGCCGTGCAGAGCGATCTCGCGGTCCTTCTTCTGCAGCGCGATGCAGATGCGCTTCGTGACGAAGTACGCGATCACCGGTCCGAGGATCAGCAGCGCCTGCAGCGTGTGGATCACGCCTTCCATCGTCAGGTGGAAGTGCGTCGCGATGATGTCCGACGATGCAGCTGCCCAGAGGACGGCGTAGAAGGTCACACCGGCTGCACCGATCGCGGTGCGGGTCGCCGCGTTGCGCGGGCGCTCGGCGATGTGGTGCTCACGCTTGTCACCGGTGACCCACGCCTCGATGAAGGGGTAGAGCATGACGATGACGATGAAGAGACCGAGTCCGACGAGCGGGACCAGGATGTTGAATGACCAGGTTCGGTCGAACAGCACGAACTCCCAGTGCGGCGGGACGAGGCGCAGCGCGCCGTCGGCGAAGCCGATGTACCAGTCGGGCTGCGTACCGGCCGACACTGGGGAGGGGTCGTACGGGCCGTAGTTCCAGATCGGGTTGATCGTGAACAGGGCCGCGATGAGCACCAGCACGCCGAAGGTGATGAAGAAGAAGCCGCCCATCTTCGACATGTAGACCGGCATCATCGGGTAGCCCACGACGTTGTTGTTCGTCCGCGCGGGGCCGGCGAACTGCGTGTGCTTGTTCACGATCATCAGCATCAGGTGCAGCGCGAGCAGCGCGACCAGGATGGCCGGCAGCAGCAGGATGTGCAGCGCGTACAGGCGCCCCACGATCTCGGTGCCCGGGAACTCGCCGCCGAACAGGAGGAACGACGTCCAGGTTCCGATCAGCGGGATGCCCTTGATCATGCCGTCGATGATGCGCAGACCGTTGCCCGACAGAACGTCATCGGGCAGGGAGTATCCGGTGAAGCCTTCTGCCATCGCGAGGATGAAGAGGATGAACCCGATGACCCAGTTGAGCTCACGCGGCTTGCGGAACGCACCGGTGAAGAAGACACGCAGCATGTGCACGCCGATACCGGCGACGAACACGAGCGCCGCCCAGTGGTGCAGCTGACGCACGAGGAGGCCGCCGCGGATGTCGAACGAGATCTCGAGGGTCGAGGCCATGGCCGCCGACATCTCGAGGCCGCGCATCGGTGCATAAGCGCCGTAGTAGTGCGTCTCCGCCATCGATGCCTCGAAGAAGAACGTCAGGAACGTTCCCGAGAGCAGGACGACGACGAACGACCACAGCGCGATCTCGCCGAGCATGAACGACCAGTGGTCGGGGAAGATCTTCCGGCCCAGCTCCTTGACGAGGCCCGAGATGCTCGTGCGCTCGTCGAGGTAGTTCGCGACGCCGCCGACGAACTTGCCGCCGAGCGGCTTGTCCGAGGGACGGGTCGGGCCGTCAGCGTGGACCGCGGGTGCGGTCGTGACGTTCTCCGTGGGGTGGGTGGAGGTGCTCAATGACGCTCCCAGAAGCTCGGGCCGACGGGTTCGGTGAAGTCGCTGCGTGCGATCAGGTAGCCCTCGTCGTCGACGGTGATCGGGAGCTGCGGCAGCGGACGTGCTGCGGGGCCGAAGATGACGGCCGCCGCGTTGGTCACGTCGAACTGCGACTGGTGGCACGGGCACAGCAGGTGGTGGGTCTGCTGCTCGTAGAGGGCGACCGGGCATCCGACGTGCGTGCACACCTTGGAGTACGCGACGATGCCGTCGTACGACCAGTCCTTGCGGTCATCCGCCTCGTTCAGCTGCTCGGGGAGCAGACGCATGAGGAGGACGATGGCCTTGGCCTTCTCCTCGAGGTAGCCGTCGTGGTGCGCGAGAGTCGCGAGGGACTCGGGGATGACGTGCACGGCGGAGCCGAGCGTCAGGTCGGCGGCGCGGATCGGCTTGCCGGTCGGGTCGTGCGCCAGGCGCATGCCCTCTTCCCACATCGTGTGCTTGAGCAGGTGAACCGGGTCGCCCGCGTGCGGGTGCTCGGGCGAGCCGTGCGGCGCGAGACCGCGGAACAGCGTGATCCCCGGGAGGACGGATGCCGCGAGCGCCACAAAAAGCGAGTTGCGCACCATCGTGCGGCGGCCGAAGCCCGACTCGTTGTTCGCGTCCGCGAAGACCTGAACCGCCGCGGCGCGGGTCTTCTCGCTGCCACGCGTCGAGTGGCGCTCCTCAATGAACTCGGTGTCGTTCATCACGGCCTTCGACCAGTGGATCGCGCCGATGCCGATGGCGAGGAGGGCGGTCGCGATGCCCAGACCGATGAACAGGTTGTTGCGACGGATGTCGCTGATCATCCCGCTCTCGATCGGGAAGATCAGGTACGCCGCGATGGCCCAGATGCTTGCCGCTGCGGACAGGTAGAACAGGGTGTACACCGTGCGGACCGCGCGCGTCATGGCGGCGGGGTCCTTGTCGGTCATGCGCTTGCGGTGGGGTGCGAGCCCGGGGTTGTGCACCGGGTCGGACACCGCTACGGCGAGCCCCGATGAGGGCACCGGGGAAGCAGGAACCTGCTCGGGCGCCTTCTCGTCAGCCATTTTGCTCCTTGTGCGTTGCTTCGATCGTCACGGTTCTCAGTTCGACTTCGCGGTGATCCACACCGAGATGGCGACGAGCGAGCCGATGCCGAAGATCCAGATGAACAGACCCTCCGAGACGGGGCCGAGCGAACCGAGCGAGAAGCCGCCGGGCGAGTTCTCGGTCGGGCGCATCATCAGGTAGCTGATGATGTCGCGCTTCTCTTCGGTGGTGAGGGTCATGTCGTTGAAGACGGGCATGTTCTGCGGGCCCGTGACCATGGCTGCGTACATGTGCAGCGGCGACGTGGTCGTCAGCGGCGGTGCGTACTTGCCTTCGGTGAGTGCACCACCGGCGCCGGCGACGTTGTGGCACATCGCGCAGTTGATGCGGAAGAGCTCGGCACCGTGTGAGACGTCGCCTTCACCGTCGAGCGTTTCGGAAGCCGGGTAGGTCGGGCCGGGGGCCTCGGACTGGACCCAGGCCGCCATGGCCTCGATCTGCTCCTGCGTGAACTGAACGGGCTTCTGCGGAGCCTGCGGCCCCTGCATCTGCAGCGGCATGCGTCCTGTGGCCACCTGGAACTCGACAGACAGCTCGCCCACGCCGTAGAGCGAGGGGCCGTCGTTCGTGCCCTGCAGGTCGAGACCGTGACAGGTGGCGCAGTTGGCCTGGAACAGCTTCTTGCCGTCCTCGACCGTGAGCGTGGATGCCGTCTGCGTCGTGTCGCCCGCCGCCATCGCGGCGGTGGCGCCGGCGTAGCCTCCGCCGGTGACGAGCAGTCCGATGCCGATCAGCGCGGCGGCAGCCCACTTGCTGCGACGACCGCCGTTGCGGCGCGGGTTCTTGGATGCCATGGGTGAATCAGCTCCGGTTTACTTCAGGAAGTAGATGACGGCGAACAGGACGAGCCACACCACGTCGACGAAGTGCCAGTAGTACGACACGACGATGGCGGACGTCATCTCTTTCCGGCCGAAGTTCTTGACGGCGAAGGCGCGCCCGATGACGAGGAGGAACGCCACGAGACCACCGGTGACGTGGAGGGCGTGGAAGCCGGTGGTGATGTAGAACGCGGAAGCGTACGAGTCGGCCTGGATGGGCATGCCCTCGGCGACGAGCGTCGCGTACTCCCAGACCTGGCCGGAGACGAAGATCGCTCCCATGATGAAGGTCAGGAAGAACCACTCCACCATTCCCCACTTGCGGAGGTTCCAGAAGGAGCCCGACCGGTAGGGGCGGAAGTGCTCGGCGTTGTGGACACCGATCTGCGCCGTCACCGACGACAACACGAGGATGAGCGTGTTGACCGCGGCGAACGGGATGTTCAGCAGTTCGGTGCGGTCGGCCCACAACTCAGGAGAGGTGTTGCGCAGGGTGAAGTAGATCGCGAAGAGCCCCGCGAAGAACATCACCTCGCTGCCGAGCCACACGATGGTGCCCACAGCGACCGGGTCCGGCCGCTTGACCGAGCGCAGGGCCTGGGAATACGTCGCTGGAGTGGTCGTCACGGCATCCATTATGGCCGATCTGGAGGGTGGTTTCTGCATCGCTGAAGGTCTGGTCGGATCGCGCCGCGGTTAGGGCGACCTAAGAATCAGCCGAAAGTCGCCCGACAACCGGCCGATAGGATCGTGTGTCATGGCTCAGTACGCGTGGCGCGACATCCTGACCGACCTTCTCGAGAAGCGCGATCTCAGCGTGTCGGCGGCGACCTGGGCGATGCGCGAGGTCATGGCCGGTCGCGCATCCGCCGCGCAGCTGGCCGGGTTCCTCGTGGCTCTTCGCGCTAAGGGGGAGACCGTCGACGAGATCGTCGGTTTCCGCGACGCGATCCTCGAGGCGGCGCTCCCTCTCGCTGTTCCGACCGACGCGCTCGACATCGTGGGGACCGGGGGCGACCGATTCGGCACGGTGAACGTGTCGACCATGGCGTCCATCGTCGCGGCTGCCACCGGCGTTCCCGTCGTCAAGCACGGCAACAAGGCGGCGAGCTCCAAGTCGGGCTCGTCGGACGTCCTCGCCGCGCTGGGCATCGACCTCTCGCTCGACCCCGATGATGTGGCACGGGTGCTGCAGGAAGCGGGGATCACCTTCGCGTTCGCCTCGGCCTTCCACCCCGGATTCCGGCATGCCGGCGCGGCCCGAGCTGAGCTCGGCATCCCCACTGTCTTCAACTTCCTCGGGCCGCTCTGCAACCCGGCGCGCGCTGAGGCGAACGCGGTGGGCGTCGCGCACCTCGACCGGGTGCCGCTCATCACGGGCGTGTTCCGCACTCGCGGTGCGACCGCCCTGGTCTTCCGCGGTGACGACGGGCTCGATGAACTGACGACGACCGGCCACAGCCGCATCTGGGAGGTCAGCCGCGGCGACATCCACGAGCACGATCTGGATCCGCGTGATCTCGGGATGCCGCTCGCGCGCATCGAGGATCTGCTGGGCGGGGACCCGCAGCACAACGCCGCGGTCGTCCACCGGGTTCTGTCCGGAGAGACCGGGCCGGTGCGTGACATCGTGGTGCTGAACGCGGCGGCGGGAATCGTGGCGTACCGCCTGTGGCGGGATGCTGCCCAGGTGCAGCGCCCGATCCTCGAGCGCCTCGCGGAGGCGGCCGACGATGCGTCGCAGGCCCTCGACTCCGGCGCCGCTGCCGGCACTCTGGAGCGCTGGATCTCCGCGTCGGCCGGTTGAGGTCAGACCACATCGGTTTTTCACGGCATCGCGCGCACGGCGCCGAGAGCCCGGATGCATAGCGTGAGGCGCAACGCACCCGAGGAGGACCCGATGTCACACACCACCCCCACCGCCGATACGGTCGAAGCGCCCGTCCGCCGAGCCGGCCTCGTGAAGATCCTGGGCGTGCTCGGGATGCTGGGCGGAGTCGTGCTGATCATCGGCGGGCTCGTCGTCTGGTCGATCGTGTCGGGTCAGCTCCGCGCGGAGAACATCACCGTCCCCGAAGACGCGGCCGCCTTCCAGGGCCAGACCGTGGCTGGGCCGTTCACCGCATACGTGCAGGCGGACATCATCCAGCACCACGCACTCGACGCGTCCGGCGGCAAGACGTATGCGGAGCTGGACAAGGACGATCCCGTCCGGGCCACCATGATGAACGCGTCGTTCCTGCGCGCGTCGCTGTTCACTTCCGTCGTGTCGTTCGGCGTCGCCGCCTTCGCCATGGGCGTCGGTATCCTGTCGATCATCTTCGGCTTCGCGATTCACCGCCTGGCCTCGGCCCCGGTGGTCGTCCGCCGGTCGGCGGTCACCTCCGGCTGAACAGGGAGGAGCGAGGCCCGCGCCGCGGCGCGGGCCTCCGGCATGCATATGGAACCTGTCGACGCCCTGACCGAGATCGCCGAGCTGCTCGAGCGCGAACGGTCGTCGAAGTACAAGTCGAAGGCGTTCCGCGCCGCTGCCGACGCGATTCGAGATCTGCCGGACGACGTTCTCGACGACGTCTCCGCGCTGCGCCGACGTCCGGGGATCGGCGATCGCACGCTGACCGTGATCGTGGAAGCCCGCGCCGGCGGGGTGCCCGCATACCTCGCGGATCTGCGGGAGCGGCGCGGTGTGGTCGTCGCAGGCGAGCTCCGACGTCGACTCCGCGGCGACCTGCACTGCCACTCCGACTGGTCGGACGGGACGACCCCGATCGCCGAGATGGTCGCCGCGGCCCGGAACCTCGGGCATGAGTACCTCGCGTTGACCGACCACTCGCCGCGACTCCGGGTGGCCCGCGGGCTGTCTCCCGAGCGCCTGCGCGATCAGCTCGACGTCGTCGCCGGGATGAGCGGTGAGGGGTTCACGTTGCTCAGCGGCATCGAGGTGGACATCCTCGACGACGGGGCGCTCGATCAGGAGGACGAGCTGCTGCAGCGCCTCGACATCGTGGTCGCGTCGGCGCATTCGAAGCTGCGGATGGCCCGTGGGGCGATGACGCGACGCCTGGTGGCCGCCGCATCCGATCCCCGCGTCGACGTGCTCGGGCACGTGACCGGCCGACTGGTCGAAGGTTCCCGGGGGACGAGGCCGCCGTCCGAGTTCGATCCGGAGCCCGTCTTCGCGGCGTGCGTGGAACACGGGGTGGCGGTGGAGATCAACTCGCGGCCGGAGCGGCAGGACCCGCCAGACGACCTCATCGAACAGGCGATCGCGGCGGGGTGCCTGTTCTCGATCGACTCCGACGCTCACGCCCCGGGGCAGCTGTCGCTGATCGACTATGGGGCCGAGCGCGCGGAGCGGCTGGGGGTTCCCGCCGATCGCATCGTCACGACATGGCCTCTCGACCGGCTGCGGGAATGGACTGGTCGCACCCGCTCCTGAGAGCGCGGCGGTGGAGTCAGGTGCGGTCGCGGAGTGCGGATGCCGCGCGTGCGAGCGAACCGCCCAGCCCACGACGATCGGCAACCTCTGCGACGTTGTCTGCATCGGTGCGCCGGATGCGTCCGTCGACAGCGCCGAGGTCCAGGTCGCGGACCACCCGGACGACTCGCGGAGCCACCGCGAGGTAATCCGCTGCCGCCGCGAGCTTCGCGCGGACCCCGGCGCTCATGCCCTCGCCCCTCTCTGCCGCCGCCAGGATGCCGTCGAGGTCGCCGTGAGCGGCGAGGAGGGTCGCCGCGGTCTTCTCGCCCACGCCGGCCACTCCGGGGAGTCCGTCGGAAGCGTCACCGCGCATCGTGGCGAAGTCGGCGTACTGGTCGGGGCGCACGGCGTACTTCGCCACGACCGCCTCGCCCGTGAGCACATCGAGGTTGCTCATGCCCCGGCCGGTGTAGACGACGCGGATCTGCCGCGTGTCGTCCACGAGCTGGATGAGGTCGCGGTCGCCGGTGACGACGTCGACGGGCATCGTCGCGCGCGTCGCGAGCGTGCCGATCACGTCGTCGGCCTCGTGGTCGGGTGCCCCGACGATCGGGATGCCGAGGACGTCGAGGCTCTCGCGGATGGTCGGGATCTGCGCCTCGAGCGGGTCGGGCACGACCTCGACATCGGGACCGGTCTCGACCGTCTCGGCGACGCGGTGCGTCTTGTATGTCGGGATCAGGTCGACACGCCACTGCGGTCGCCAGTCGTCATCCCAGCAGGCGATCAGGTGAGTCGGCTCGTACGCCGTGACGAGCTTCGCGATCATGTCGAGGAAGCCGCGGGCCGCATTGACCGGCCGGCCCTCGGAGTCCTTGACGGTGTCGGGGACGCCGTAGAACGCGCGGAAGTACAGGGATGCGCTGTCGAGCAGCATGAGTCGGTCGCTCATCGCATCATCCTGGCACGGGAGGCGGACCCTGCAGCATCGTACTGATCCAGACTGCTCAGCATCCGGGCCCCGACGGCGGCTCGGTGCAGACCCGATCGACGAGCGTTCCCCGTGCCTCGAGCACCTCGACGGTGTACCCGGCGGTCGGGATCTCGAGGGCGCCCGGCACCGGTCGCCAGCCGCGGCCGAAATCGACCTCCGCGCCGTAGCGGATGGTGGCGGTCGCGACATAGCTGCCTCGCGAGCGGTAGGTGTGGCTCGCCGGTGTCCGGGCGGTGGCTGCGACGGTGCGGGTGCTGCCGTCGCCGGGAGCGATGACGATCTCGTCCGGCGTGAAGCGCACGGTGACCGGCAGGTCGAACAGCGTTCCCGTCGCCGTGTGCTGCGACGCCGCGATCAGGAAGTCGAGCGGGAGCCCGGCGACACCGTAGCCGACCGGCTGGCTGCTGAGCGCACCCGGTTGCGGAGCGAAGGACGCGACATCGGCGATCGTCGCCTGCGGCAGAAGCGAGACGGTGAAGTCGTCGCACCGGTTCAGCGCCCCGCAGTCTCTCGGTCGGGCTGGCTGGGCGTCGGTTTCGTCGCTCCCGCTCGTGCTCGGAGGCCGTGTCAATTGTCCACTTACATTGACAGAGTCGCCAGCCACAGAACCCGCGCAGTCGCTGATCCATCCTGGAGTGGCGCATCCAGTCGCTGCGCTCTGAAGGATCGCCGCTGTGATGAGGGCCATCAACATGCCGGACCGTTATCGCGTGGGGCGATTCGATGAATTAGGCCTCGACCAGAGTCCAGCGCGACGGTGATCGTCAGCGTCTGGACCGGGCTGCGTTCGTTAGACGTGACCGGTGACCCCGCTGAGTCCCTGACTAGGACCTCATGAACGTCGAGGCAAACCGACAGTTCGACGGTTTCCGGCGTCGCTCCACTTAATGAGAGCGAACGGACCGTGCTTTCGCCTTCGACGCGCCAGCCTTGATCCCGCATCTCGGAAAAGGTTGCCGTCGTTTCGTCCCGCATCTCGCCGGTGGTCAGGGCATAGACGGGTTCGAACGTTGTCGGGTCGGAGAGGTCCACGGCATTGAGGGCGTCGACGTAGGCGCGGTAGGTAGCTTCGGCGGCGGCGAAAGCGGCGGTGTCGCTGTCGGTGGGGGAGGGTGCTGTCGCCGTTGGCTCGGGGGTGGGCGAGGACGCGGGGGAGCCGCATCCGGTTGTCAGCAGTGCGACGGCGAGGACGGCGGCGACAGCATGGCGGCGTCGGACGAACATGCCCCGAACGTAGCGACCCCGATCCTCCGCCCGCGGGAACTTTCCACAGGGCTGTCTCGTAGCCTGGAGGGATGCGGAGTGGTGGTGCACATGTCGTTCGGTGAGGCGGCGCTCAGGCGGCGTCCGACGGACGCGGCGCCCTGCCCGTGCGGCGGCGGGGCGTTCGGCGCCTGCTGCGGTCCCATCCTCGACGGGCAGGCGGCGGGAACTGCGGAGCAGCTCATGCGTTCGCGCTACACCGCGTTCGCCGTGCGAGACCGTACCCATCTCGCGCGAACCTGGCACCCTGCGACGCGTCCCGACGATCTCGAGGCGGACGGCCCGGAGGAGTGGACGGGGCTCACGGTCGTTCGGGCCGCCGGCGGCGCGGACGACGCCACGGGCATCGTCGAGTTCCGGGCCCGGTGGCGCTCCGGTTCCGATTCCGGAGAGCTCCGCGAGGTCAGCCGATTCACTCGAGTACGCGGCCGATGGCTCTACGTCGGTGGTGTCGTCGACCCCTCCGCGTGACCGATCGGGACGGGCCGGGCACCCGGCGCCGCCGCGGCGAGCAGGAAGCGCTGGAGGACTGGAATCGAGCGGGTTCGCTCTGATACCCTGGATCGTCACTCGTGTGGCTTCGTCGCCATGCGCATCTGACGCATCATCCACAACCATCCGCCTCGATCGCGGCCGTCGTCCCCGAGACGACGAGCCCCGGATTCGCGGCCCGACACCCTGACCCAACAAGGACAACCCACTACATGACTAACGCAACGACCGCCCCGGCCACCAAGCAGGTCGCTATCAACGACATCGGATCTGCTGAGGACTTCCTGGCCGCGGTCGAGAAGACTCTGAAGTTCTTCAACGACGGCGACCTCATTGAAGGCACCGTGGTGAAGATCGACCGCGACGAGGTCCTCCTCGACGTCGGCTACAAGACCGAGGGTGTCATCCCCTCGCGCGAGCTTTCCATCAAGCACGACGTCGACCCCAACGAGGTCGTCAAGGTCGGCGACGAGGTCGAAGCCCTCGTTCTCCAGAAGGAGGACAAGGAAGGTCGCCTCATCCTCTCCAAGAAGCGCGCGCAGTACGAGCGCGCCTGGGGTGACGTCGAGAAGATCAAGGAGAACGACGGTGTCGTCACCGGCTCCGTGATCGAGGTCGTCAAGGGTGGTCTGATCGTCGATATCGGCCTGCGCGGCTTCCTGCCGGCATCGCTCATCGAGCTGCGTCGCGTCCGCGACCTCACGCCGTACCTCGGCCAGGAGATCGAGGCCAAGATCCTCGAGCTCGACAAGAACCGCAACAACGTCGTGCTCTCGCGCCGCGCCCTGCTCGAGCAGACGCAGTCCGAGTCGCGCACCACGTTCCTCAACAACCTCCACAAGGGTCAGGTCCGCAAGGGCGTCGTCTCGTCGATCGTCAACTTCGGTGCGTTCGTCGACCTGGGCGGCGTGGACGGCCTCGTGCACGTCTCCGAGCTCTCGTGGAAGCACATCGAGCACGCTTCCGAGGTCGTCGAGGTCGGCCAGGAGGTCACCGTCGAGATCCTCGAGGTCGACCTCGACCGCGAGCGCGTCTCGCTGTCGCTCAAGGCGACGCAGGAGGACCCGTGGCAGGTCTTCGCCCGCACCCACGCGATCGGACAGGTCGCGCCGGGCAAGGTCACCAAGCTCGTTCCGTTCGGTGCGTTCGTTCGCGTCGCTGACGGCATCGAGGGCCTCGTGCACATCTCCGAGCTGTCGGGCAAGCACGTCGAGCTCGCCGAGCAGGTCGTGTCGGTCGGCGAAGAGGTCTTCGTCAAGATCATCGACATCGACCTCGAGCGTCGCCGCATCTCGCTCTCGCTGAAGCAGGCGAACGAGTCGGTCGACCCCTACGGCACCGAGTTCGACCCCGCCCTCTACGGCATGGTCACCGAGTACGACGAGAACGGGGAGTACAAGTACCCCGAGGGCTTCGACCCGGAGACCAACCAGTGGAAGGAAGGCTTCGACGAGCAGCGTCTGGCTTGGGAGGCCGAGTACGCGGCAGCTCAGGGTCGCTGGGAGGCGCACAAGGCTGCTGTCGTCAAGGCCCTCGAGGCCGAGGCGGCTGCTCCCGCCGACAACGGCTCGTCGTTCTCGTCGGACGTCCAGTCCGCGAGCACCGGCGGCGGCACGCTGGCCGACGACGAGGCTCTCGCCGCTCTGCGCGAGAAGCTCTCGGGTCGCTGAGCCCACGCTGATACGACGGAAGGGTCGGAGCCTCGTGCTCCGGCCCTTTCGCCGTTTCCGGGCGACGGAGTGAGATTCCGCCGTGCCGTGCGCGCGGGCGTCCGTGACGCGATAGTTTCAGTGCATGGAGAACGAGACGCCGCAACGAACGCGCGCGACCTACGTTCTTCCCGCGCCCCCGCGGTGGGTGGATGCCGTCCTCGGAGACGGTGACCGCGCGCGATCGGCGATGCTCAACCAGATCGTGACGACGTCCGTCGTGCTCGTCGTCGCGATCGCGGGCCTCATGGTGGGATTCCGCGGTGACACGGCCCTGTTCTTCCTCGCCGTCACCGCTGTCTTCGTGCTCACGGGCGCATCGATCATCGTCCCGTGGGGGCATATCCCGCCGCTGTGGCTCGCTCTGATCCCGCTGGGCGACATCGTCGCGATCGGCGTCATGCGCGTCGCCGAGCCGACCGGTGGATTCGGGTTGCTCTGGGTCTTCCCGGTCATCTGGCTCGCGGCGGGTTTCGGCGCCGCCGGCTGGCTCGGGGGCATCTTGCTGGCTCTGGCCGCATACGGCGTGACGGACGCGATCGTCCGGTCGTCGCCGTCATCCTTCGGTTTCCTGCTTCTGCCTCTCCTGCTCATCGCCGTGAGCACGTCGACGTTCCTCAGCAGCCGGCGCGCCAGCGCACAGCGGCTGCTCCTCGACCGTCAGGCGACGGTGCTGACGCAATCTCTCGAGCGAGCGCGCCGACATGAGCAGGTGCTCACCGAGGCCCTCGACCGCGTCGACTTCGGCGTCGCGCGGATCGAGTCGGACGGCTCGGCCTCGATCATCAATGACGCCCACGCGCGCCTGCAGCGCGGGTCGCGCACCAGCGGACAGCCTGACGTGTTCTCGGCCGACGGTTCGACGCTGCTGGCCGCTGACGAGCATCCACTGGCGCGCGTCCGGCACGGCGAAGCCTTCACCGACGCGCGCATCCAGGTCGGCCAGGGCGAGGACCGCCGTGTTCTGAGCGTGTCGGCGCGGCGCATCATCGAGCCGGATGGCAGGGACTCCGGCGCGGTCGTCGTGACGCGCGACGTCACGGCCGAAACCGACGCGTTGCGAGAGCGCGACGCCCTCGTGTCGTCGGTCTCGCACGAGCTGCGGACCCCTTTGACGTCCATCCTGGGTTACCTCGAACTGGCCATCGACACGCCGGGTGTTCCCGAGGCGGCGCTCGAGAACCTGCGCGTCGCAGATCGGAACGCCGACCAGCTGCTCCGCCTCGTGGGAGACGTGCTGGCGGCGTCGAGTCAGCACAAATCCGCGGCGCAGCTCACCGTCTCGCCGGCGGACATCGATCTCGTCGAGATCGTCCACGCCGCGGTGGAGTCGATCCTCGTGAGCGCGGGGGAGCGCGGCATCGTGATCGACGTGTCCCGTGTGGAAGCGGCTCGGGCCTATGCGGACCCCGTTCGCATCCGGCAGGTTCTCGACAACCTCCTCTCGAACGCGGTCAAGTACAACCGACCGGGCGGCCGTGTCTCGGTCGCCACCTCGGTCGGCGACCAGTGGGCGCTGATCGCCGTGCAGGACTCCGGGGTCGGGCTGAACGAGGAGGACCTCGGCTCGGTTTTTCAGCGCTACTACCGGGGGGCAGCCGTCCGCGATTCGTCCGTCACCGGCAACGGGCTCGGTCTGGCGATCAGCCGCGATATCGTGCGCAGGCACGGCGGGGACATCACGGTCACCAGCGTTCTGGGCGTCGGTTCGACTTTCTCGGTGACGCTTCCGGCGCGGCGGCCCGGGACGGCGACATCATGATCGATCAGTTCTCCGTTTCGCTCGTGACCGCCGTCGTGGTGCTGGTGTGCGCCGTGCTGTTCATCTTCGATACTCTGCTGCGTCGGCCCGAGCAGAGCGGCCGATTCTGGGCAGTCGGATTCCTCTCCGCCGTGCTGACCACGATGTTCTACGTCGTCTGGGCCAGTGCCCCTGAAACCGCCTGGGCCGTCGTGTGCGGCAACACCGCTGCCGTCGTCGGTACGGGTCTCATGTGGCTCGGATGCCGCGCCTACAACCGGCGGCCGGTGCGCGGAGCCGGTGTCGTCGTCGCGCTCGGCGGCACCGCTGCCGCAGTCGCCGCCTCCGTCGAGTTCGCTCTGGGCGGCGACGACTGGTCCGGAGCCGTGGTGATGTTCGGAGCGCTGAGCGTGCTGGCCGCGGCCGCGTCGGTGGAGTGCTTCCGCGGTGCCCTGGGCGCCTCCCGTACCGCGCTCCCGCTCGGCATCGTCTTCGGCGTGCAGGCGCCGTTCTACCTCGTGCGCGTCGTGATCGTCGCGACGCTGGGATACGGCGAGGTCTTCGACCTGTGGGCGGGTTCCATACCCACGAGCATCCTCACCGTGGTCCTCTCCATCACGGCGGTCGTCAGTGCGTCGGTCCTCCGCGCGGGCCGGGTCGGTGTGCGCGGGTCCGATTCGCCGGAGGGGCGCGATGCCGGTTCGGGCGAGATCGCGACGATCGCGGGCTTCCGGCGCGCGGTCGGCGTGAGTGCCCAGCGGGCCAGCGCACGGCGCGAGTTGGTTGCGGTCTGGGTCATCGAGCTCGACGGCCTCGAATACATCGCCACCGCATTCGGTCTCGACGTAGGCGATGCGGTCGTACGGACGTGGCGGAAGACCATGGCGGCGAACGCGCCGACGCTCGCTGTTCTGGGCGAGGTCGGGGCCGAGCGGATCGGAGTCATCACGGTCGTCGGATCCGCGGCGGACGCGCGACGGCAGGCGCTGGCGCTCTACCGCTCCCTGTTCGAGGCGCTCGGCTCGGTCGAGGGCGGCGTGCTTCCCGCCATCGGCATCGGCGTCGCGCTGAGCGATGCCGTCGGCTACGACGCGGATGCCCTGATCGAGGCGGCCGCGGCCGCGGCGACCCGTGCCTCGTCGGGGGTGGCTTCGGCCGTGCTGCTCGCCGAACCGTCCTGACGCTGGCCGCGCCGCTGTCAGCGCTGGTCGAGCCGGTACCCCGTGCCCTGGTCCGAGGCGATCAGGGTCGACGTCGCGGCGGCCGCGAACGTCCCGCGCAGCGACTCGACGCTGCGCTCGATCGCCCGCACCTCGTCGGGATCGGGAGCTTCTGCGCGTGACCGGGACCGAAGAGCGAGTGCGAGGTCGTGCTTCGTCCGGGTGCGTCCCTGCGCGAGGAGGAGGGCGCGGAGCACGGACGATTCGGCGTGCGCGAGTTCGATCGGAACGCCCGCGAGGCGGAAGACGCCGTCGGTCACCGATACGTCGCCATAGGAGAGGTTCTGCGCGGCCGGAGTCGGGGTCGCCGTCGGTGCGGCATCCACGACGGGCGCCTCCTCGCGTCGCCGCTGTGACGGGATGGCTGCCAGGCGTGCTTTGAGATCGCGCGGCCGGAACGGCTTGCCGAGGTACTCGTCACCGCCGGCTGCCCTGCCGCGCTCGGCGTCGCCCGGTTCCACGAAGGCGGAGATGAAGATGATGTAGGTGTCGCTGAACGCGCGGACGCGACGCGCGACCTCGAACCCGTCGATGCCGGGAATGTTGACGTCGAGGGTCGTGACGTCGGGAGAGACCGATCGGATCAGCTCGACCGCGTCGAGGCCGTTCTCGGTCGCGTGCACCGAGAATCCGCTCGATTCGAGGATCGCCGAGAGCAGGCTGCGGATGTCGGCCTGGTCTTCGACGATGACGGCGGTGCGTTCCACGGTGATCCCACCTTCCGCGGGTTGTGTGGAATCCATCGTATCGACCGGGCGACCTCGCGCTCGGCCTAGCGCCCGTGGCATCCTCGGGTGTATGCCTCTGATCGCATTGACAGGCGGGATCGCGTCCGGCAAATCCACGATCGCCCGTCGGCTGGCCGAGCACGGGGCCGTTGTCGTCGACGCGGACGCGATCGTGCGGGACGTCCAGCGACCCGGGTCTCCCGTGCTCGAGGCCATCAGCGCCGAGTTCGGGTCCGGCGTGATCGCGGCTGACGGCGAACTCGACCGCGCCGCGCTGGCGGCCATCGTGTTCGCCGACCCGGAAGCGCGAACGAGGCTGAACGAGATCGTCCACCCGGCGGTGCGCGCGGAGTCGCAGCGACGCTTCGACGAAGCGCTCGGCCGAGGGGACGGGACCATCGTGGTGTACGACGTGCCTCTGCTCGTCGAGGCTCGCGCGGACGACCCTTGGGATTCCGTCGTCGTCGCGCACGCGCCCGCATCCGTCCGCCGTGAGCGTCTGCAGCGCCTTCGCGGGATGACGGCGGAGGAGGCCGATCGGCGGATCTCGGCGCAGGTCGACGATGACCAGCGGCTCGCAATCGCCGACGTCGTCATCGACACCGCGGGTGACCTCCAGGCGACGCTGGCGCAGGTCGACGCCCTCTGGGCCGAGCTCACCGCGGCGCCGGCCTCGTAGCACGCGCGCACGCTCTGAGCGAAGGCCGGGTCCGATGTCGGTGGCCCCGCCTACGCTGGAATCATGCAGACCACGCGCTCCGTGAGGCCCTTCGAGGTCATCAGCGAATACGTCCCGAGCGGTGACCAGCCCCAGGCGATCGCCGAGCTCGCGGGCCGGATCAACGCGGGCGAGACTGACGTGGTGCTGCTGGGTGCCACGGGTACGGGCAAGTCGGCGACGACGGCGTGGCTCATCGAGCAGGTGCAGCGTCCGACGCTCGTGATGGCGCACAACAAGACGCTCGCCGCGCAGCTGGCGAACGAGTTCCGCGACCTCATGCCGAACAACGCGGTCGAGTACTTCGTCAGCTACTACGACTACTACCAGCCCGAGGCGTACGTCCCGCAGACCGACACCTTCATCGAGAAGGACTCGTCGATCAACGCCGAGGTCGAGCGGTTGCGCCACTCGACCACGAACTCGCTCCTGAGTCGTCGCGACGTGGTCGTGGTGAGCACGGTCTCGTGCATCTACGGCCTCGGTGCGCCGGAGGAGTATCTCCGTGCCATGGTCGCGCTCCAGGTGGGCGAGCGATACGACCGTGACGCCCTCATCCGCAAGTTCATCGCGATGCAGTACAACCGCAACGACGTGGACTTCTCGCGCGGCAACTTCCGGGTGCGCGGCGACACGATCGAGATCATCCCGGTGTACGAGGAGTACGCCATCCGCATCGAGCTCTTCGGCGACGAGATCGAGGCGCTGTACATGCTCCACCCGCTGACGGGCGACGTCGTGCAGAAGCTGGACAGCGTCCCGGTGTTCCCGGCGTCGCATTACGTGGCGGGCACCGAGACGGTCCAGCGCGCCATCGGAACGATCGAGCACGAGCTGGGCGAGCGTCTGAAGGAGTTCGAGAGCCAGGGAAAGCTGCTGGAGGCGCAGCGTCTGCGGATGCGGACGACGTTCGACCTCGAGATGCTGCAGCAGCTCGGCTTCTGTTCGGGCATCGAGAACTACTCGCGGCACCTCGATGGTCGTTCCCCGGGTGACCCGCCCCACACGCTGCTCGACTTCTTCCCCGACGACTTCCTCCTCGTGATCGATGAGTCGCACGTGACCGTTCCCCAGATCGGAGCGATGTACGAGGGGGATGCCTCCCGCAAGCGCACCCTCGTCGACCACGGGTTCCGTCTGCCGAGCGCCATGGACAACCGGCCGCTCCGCTTCGACGAGTTCAAAGAGCGCGTCGGGCAGACCGTGTATCTCTCCGCGACACCGGGGCGGTACGAGATGGGCATCGCCGACGGCGTGGTCGAACAGATCATCCGGCCCACCGGTCTCGTGGACCCCGAGATCATCATCAAGCCCTCGAAGGGTCAGATCGACGATCTGCTCGAGGAGATCCGGCTGCGCGTGGAGCGCGACGAGCGCGTCCTGGTGACGACACTGACCAAGAAGATGGCCGAAGAGCTCACCGACTTCCTCGGCGAGCACGGCGTGCGGGTGCGCTACCTGCACTCCGACGTCGACACGCTCCGCCGTGTGGAGCTCCTCACCGAGTTGCGCCAGGGCGCGTACGACGTGCTTGTCGGCATCAACCTGCTCCGCGAGGGACTCGACCTGCCCGAGGTGTCGTTGGTCGCGATCCTCGACGCCGACAAGGAGGGGTTCCTGCGTTCGGGAACCTCACTCATCCAGACGATCGGGCGCGCGGCGCGAAACGTCTCGGGCCAGGTGCACATGTACGCCGACAAGATCACCGACTCGATGGCCGCAGCCATCGAGGAGACCGAGCGTCGCCGTGAGAAGCAGATCGCCTACAACCTCGAGCACGGCATCGATCCGCAGCCGCTGCGGAAGAAGATCGCCGACATCACGGATGCCCTCGCGCGAGAGGCATCCGATACCCGCGACCTGCTGAACGGCAAGGCGACGGCTCGCAACAAGTCGGGCAAGGGCAAGAGCCCGACCCCGCAGCTGCGCCGTGAGGGGATCGCCGCAGAAGGGGCTCAGCAGCTCGAGGCGACGATCGAAGACCTCTCGCAGCAGATGCTCGCCGCGGCAGCGGAACTCAAGTTCGAGCTGGCAGGGCGCCTCCGTGACGAGGTGCAGGACCTCAAGAAGGAGCTGCGTGCGATGGAGCGAGCCGGGCACGCCTGACCGCGAGAGGTGTCAGCGGCGGCGCCGGGTCAACGGGGGCAGTGGAGCAGGGGCTTCGGCCCGGCTCGGTCCACGTCGTGCTCGGTCATCGGGTGGCCGCACAACGGACACGCGCGGCCGGTGCGCTCGGGCTCGGGCTCGCTCTCGTACGGGCCGACGGACGCCGGCCCGGCGGCACGGATGAGCCGCGAGTTCAGATAGGCGTACCAGCCGCCCGCCTCGCGGACGCGCGTGCGAAGGGGTGGGCGGCGGTCGTGCTCGGTCATGATCATCAGTGTACTAACGATTAGGGCGTATAGGATGCGAGGGTGGACTCCGCCGACGACATGTTGAAGCTCGACAACCAGCTCTGCTTCGCGTTGGTCACCGCGGCCCGGAACGTCGTGGCCATCTACCGGCCGATTCTCGAGCCGCTCGGCCTGACCCACCCGCAGTACCTCGTCATGCTCGCCCTCTGGGAATCGTCACCGCAGGCGCTGGGGGAGCTGGCGGCCGACCTTGCGATGGAGCCGGCGACGCTGTCTCCGCTCGTCAAACGTCTCGAGGCCCAGGGGCTGGTCACGCGCGCGCGGCGGCGAGGCGACGAACGCGTGCTCGAGATCGGGCTGACCGCTGCGGGCCGAGCGCTGCGCGCGGACGCGGTGCGTGTCCCCGAACAGGTCATGGCGGCGGTCGGAATGACGGTCGACGAGGTGACCGCTCTGCGCGACGGACTCGAGCCGTTCGCCGGGCGGCGGGTCCCTCGGGAGCAGCCGCCTGTAGCGCAAGAGTGAGCCCAGGGCGAACCGCGGAGCCGGTGTCGGAGGCCCGACCTAGACTTGTGCGGTGCCCATCGTCCCCGTCGCTTCCTCATCGAAACTCAGCGTCCGCGGAGCCCGCGTCCACAACCTCAAGGACGTGGATCTCGACATCCCGCGCGACAGTCTCGTCGTCTTCACCGGCCTCTCCGGCTCGGGAAAGTCGAGTCTCGCCTTCGACACGATCTTCGCCGAGGGCCAGCGCCGCTACGTCGAGTCGCTGAGCGCATACGCGCGACAGTTCCTCGGTCAGGTCGATCGTCCCGACGTCGACTTCATCGAGGGCCTGAGCCCCGCCGTCTCGATCGATCAGAAGTCGACTAACCGCAACCCGCGGTCGACGGTCGGCACGATCACCGAGATCCACGACTACATGCGCCTCCTGTGGGCGCGGATCGGCGTGCCGCACTGTCCCGAGTGCGGCGAGCGGATCCAGCGTCAGACCGTCCAGCAGATCGCCGACCAGCTCATGGAACTGCCCGACCGCACGCGCTATCAGGTGGTCGCGCCGGTCGTGACGCAGAAGAAGGGCGAGTTCGTCGACCTCTTCAAGGAGCTGAGCGCGAAGGGCTACGCCCGGGCGGTCGTCGACGGCGACGTGATCTCGCTGGCCGAGCCGCCGACGCTCAAGAAGAGCTACAAGCACGACATCGCGGTGGTCGTCGACCGCCTCGTCGCCGGCCCCGATCTGCTCGGGCGCGTGACCGACTCGGTCGAGACCGCCCTGGCACTCGCCGGCGGCGTCATCAAGATCAACTTCGTCGACGAAGAGGGCGACGCGGCGTGGCAGAGCTTCAGCGAGAAGCTCGCCTGCCCGAACGGCCACGCATTGCAGCTCACCGAGATCGAGCCGCGCACCTTCTCGTTCAATGCACCCTTCGGCGCATGCCCGACGTGCTCGGGTCTCGGCACCCGGATGTCGGTCGACGCCGAGCTCATGCTGGGCGACGAGGAGCTCTCGATCGCCGAGGGCGTCCTCCTGCCCTGGACAACGCAAGGCAAGGGACTCTTCCAGTACTACGAGCGGCTGCTCGAAGGGCTCGCATCCGACCTGAAGTTCTCGCTCAAGACCCCGTGGCGCAAACTGCCGGCGGAGGTGCAGGACGCGGTGCTGCGCGGCGAGAACTACAAGGTGACGGTCAAGTGGAAGAACCGTTACGGGCGCGAGATGCGCTACGCATCGGGCTTCGAAGGCGTCATCCCGTACATCGAACGTCAGTATCTCCAGGCCGAGACGGACACGCAGCGTCAGCGCTGGGCGGAGTACCTGCGCGAGGTCCCGTGCCCCGCGTGCGACGGCGACCGGCTCAAGCCGGAGGTGCTCGCGGTCCTCGTCCACGAGCATTCCATCGCCGACGTCGCGCGGCTGAGCCTCGCCGAGGCGCAGACCTACTTCAACCAGCTCGAGCTCACCGAGCGCGAGGCCAAGATCGCGGCAGCGGTGCTGCGCGAGATCCGCGCCCGACTCGACTTCCTCATCGAGGTCGGACTGAACTACCTCAGCCTGGGGCGCGCCGCCGGATCGCTCTCGGGTGGCGAGGCACAGCGCATCCGGCTCGCGACACAGATCGGTTCGGGCCTCACCGGGGTCCTCTACGTCCTCGACGAGCCGTCGATCGGACTGCACCAGCGCGACAACCGCCGGCTGATCGACACGCTGGTGAAGCTGAAGAGCCTCGGCAACACGCTCATCGTCGTCGAGCACGACGAAGAGACGATCGCCGCCGCCGACTGGGTGGTCGACATCGGCCCGCGTGCCGGCGTCGAAGGCGGAAACGTCGTCCACTCCGGCCCGTACGACGCTCTGCTGGCCGACGAGAACTCCATGACCGGCGATTACCTGTCGGGACGCCGGTCGCTCGAGACGCCGACGAAGCGTCGCAAGATCGACAAGAAGCGGATGCTGACGGTCGTCGGCGCCCGGGCCAACAACCTCAAGAACGTGACCGCCGAGTTCCCGCTCGGTGTGCTCACCTCGGTGACCGGAGTCAGCGGCTCGGGCAAGTCCACGCTCGTCAACGGCATCCTGTACGAAGTGCTGGCGACCCGCCTGAACGGTGCACGCCGCGTCGCGGGCAAGCACACGCGCGTCACCGGCCTCGATAACCTCGACAAGGTGGTTCACGTCGACCAGGCGCCGATCGGCCGCACCCCGCGATCGAACCCCGCCACCTACACCGGCGTCTTCGACCGCATCCGCACCCTGTTCAGCGAGACGCCCGAGGCGAAGGTCCGCGGATACCTGCCGGGTCGGTTCTCGTTCAACGTCAAGGGTGGTCGCTGCGAGGCGTGCTCCGGCGACGGCACACTGAAGATCGAGATGAACTTCCTGCCCGACGTGTACGTCGACTGCGAGGTGTGCCACGGCAAGCGGTACAACCGCGACACGCTCGCTGTGCACTACAAGGGCAAGAACATCGCCGAGGTCCTCGAGATGCCCATCTCGGAGGCCGCGGAGTTCTTCGAGCCGATCCAGGCGATCCACCGCTACCTGAAGACGCTGGTGGACGTCGGGCTCGGGTACGTCCGGCTCGGTCAGTCCGCCACGACGCTTTCGGGCGGCGAGGCGCAGCGCGTCAAGCTCGCCACGGAGCTGCAGCGCCGCTCGAACGGCCGCAGCATCTACGTGCTCGACGAGCCCACGACGGGCCTGCACTTCGAAGACGTCCGCAAGCTGCTCGAGGTGCTCAACGGTCTCGTCGACAAGGGCAACACCGTGATCACGATCGAGCACAACCTCGACGTGATCAAGGCCTCCGACTGGATCATCGACCTCGGTCCCGAGGGCGGTGCCGGCGGCGGCACGATCGTGGCCACGGGTACGCCCGAGCAGGTCGCGGGCGTTGCCGAGAGCCACACCGGTCAGTTCCTCGCCGAGATCCTGGGGGCCCCGGCGGCGCGCAAGGCGGGCTGACGTGGCGAACGTCCTTCCGTACCGGCCGAAAGCCGGCGAGATCCCCACAGACCCCGGGGTCTACCGCTTCCGCGACGCGGAAGGGCGGGTCCTGTACGTCGGCAAGGCGAAGAACCTCCGGGCCCGGCTGTCGAACTACTTCGCTCCGCTCCACACCCTCCACGAGCGCACCCGCCGCATGGTCACCACCGCGGCCTCGGTCGAATGGACCGTCGTGGCGACCGACGTCGACTCGCTGCAGCTGGAGTACATGTGGATCAAGGAGTTCGATCCGCCCTTCAACGTCCGCTACCGCGACGACAAGTCCTACCCGTTCATGGCCATCACTCTCGCCGATGAGGCGCCGCGGGTGATCGTGACGCGCAACCGGCGGATTCCCGGTGCGAAGTACTTCGGGCCGTATCCCAAGGTCTGGGCGGTGCACGAGACCATCGATCTGATGATCAAGGTCTTCCCGATCCGCACGTGCAGCGACTCGTCGTACAAGAAGGCGATGGCCTCGGGGCGTCCGTGCTTCCCGGGTCAGATCGGCCGCTGCGGCGGGCCGTGCTCGATGAAGGTCACGATCGAAGAGCACCGCGCGATGGTCGATGACTTCGTCGCCTTCATGTCGGGCGGTGATCAGCGGTTCGCCCGCGAGCTGACGACGCGCATGCGCGAGTCGGCCGCGGCGATGGACTACGAGTCGGCGGCTGTCTACCGCGACAAGCTGCAGGCGATCGACGCCGTCCTCAACAAGAGCGCCCTCGTGCTCGAGGACGATATGGATGCCGACCTCTTCGGCATCGCCGAGGACGAGCTCGCCGCTGCCGTCCAGCACTTCGTCGTGCGCGGCGGTCGCATTCGCGGTGTGCGGGCGACGACGATCGAGAAGGAAATCGACATCTCCGGGGCCGATCTGGTCGATCAGGTGCTCCAGCGGACGTACGGGGATGCCGCGCCCGCTGACATCCCTCGGCATGTGTTCGTTCCGACGCTGCCCGGCGATGCCGGCGAGCTGGAGCAATGGCTGCAGACCCGCCGCGGCAAGCGCGCCACCGTGCAGGTCGCGCAGCGCGGACGCAAGGCGGATCTGATGAAGACCGCCAACATCAACGCGCAGCAGGCGCTCATGCTTCACAAGACCCGTCGCACGAGCGACTACGTCGCGCGCAGCCAGGCGTTGACCGACCTGCAGGAGGCCCTCGGCCTCGAGGAGGCTCCGCTGCGGATCGAGTGCTACGACGTCTCGCACCTGTCGGGCACCAACGTCGTCGCGTCTCTCGTGGTCTTCGAGGATGGGCTTCCCCGCAAGGACCAGTACCGGATCTTCGGCGTCAACGAGACGACGGACGACACCGACTCGATGTACCAGGTGCTGACGCGCCGCCTCGCCTACCTCGACCGACCCGACGAGGACGATGAGCCGGTTCCCGACGCAACCGCCGACGGCGAGGTCGTGACGGCACGCAAGCGCCCGCGTTTCGCCTATCGTCCGCAGCTGCTCGTCGTCGACGGCGGCAAGCCTCAGGTCGAAGCGGCAGCGCGAGCCCTCGCCGACGCCGGACACAGCGAGATCGCTCTCTGCGGCATCGCCAAACGGCTCGAGGAGATCTGGCTGCCGGGGGAGGAGTACCCCGTCATCCTCCCGCGCACGTCCGAGTCGCTGTATCTCCTTCAGCGGCTGCGAGACGAAGCCCATCGATTCGCGATCGTCCACCAGCGCAAGCGGCGAAAGCGCGACATCACCTCGGTCCTCGCCGAGGTGCCGGGACTGGGCGCGGCCCGGATCAAGGCTCTGCTCCGGCACTTCGGCTCGGTCTCCAAGCTCAAGCAGGCCACTCCGGACGAGATCCAGGAGCTGCCGGGTATCGGTCCTCGTCTCGCGGAGGCGATCCATCGCCATCTCGCGGACGGATAGGCTGGACGTCGGCGAGAGACAGGGGTGGTGACGGTGACCGACGAGGTACCCGCGGGCGAGATTCTCATCGTCACGGGCATGTCCGGTGCCGGTCGCACCACGGCGGCGAACGCCCTGGAAGACCTGGGGTGGTACGTCGTCGACAATCTGCCGCCGCAGATGCTCCGTCCGCTGCTCGAGCTCAGCGAGCTGGCCGGCAATGCGTTGCCGCGAGTCGCGGCAGTCGTCGACGTCCGCGGTGGTGAGCTGTTCGCCGCGCTGCCCGAGATCACGCGCGCGCTTCGGCACGGGCGCACTCTGCGGATCCTGTTCCTGGATGCCGCCGACGAGGTGCTCGTGCGCCGGTTCGAGTCCGTGCGTCGCCCGCACCCTCTCCAGGGCGACGGCACGCTCGTCGACGGCATCCGCCGCGAGCGCGAACGCCTCGCCCCGATTCGCGAGAGCGCCGACGTGATCGTCGACACCTCTCGCGACAACATTCATCAGCTGGCGACCTACATCGGGGATCTGTTCGCCGACGACGGTGCTGCTCGGCACACCGTGACCGTCATGAGCTTCGGCTTCAAATACGGCTTGCCGCCGGACGCCGACCTCGTGGCCGACATGCGCTTTCTGCCGAACCCGTTCTGGAATCCTGACCTCAAGGCGCTCACCGGCGAGGACGACGCTGTGCGCGAAGAGGTCCTTTCGCACGACAACGCACGCGAGTTCATCGATGCCTACGCTGCGGCGCTGGCCCCCGTGCTGCGCGGTTACCAGGACGAGAACAAGCGCCATTCCGTGGTCGCCGTCGGATGCACGGGAGGCAAGCACCGCTCCGTCGTCACGGCTCGAGAACTCGCGCAGCGGCTGTCGGGGCTGCCCGGCGTGGCGGTGCGACTCAAGCACCGCGACCTCGGTCGCGAGTAGGCTATCCCTTCGTCCCCCGAACCCCCTCCCGAAGGAGCGCCGTGCCGCTGACCGCTGACGTCAAGACCGAGTTGGCTGCGATGCGCGACCCTCGACCCGCCGCCCGTGTGGCCGAGGTGACCGCGATCCTGCGCTTCGCGGGCGGTCTGCACTCGATCGCGGGCCGAGTGGCCGTCGAGGCCGAGGTCGACTCGGAGATCCTCGCCCGCCGCGTGGCGCGCGAACTCGTCGAGATCTACGGCGTGCGGCCCGAGCTCGCCCGCATCCAGGCGTCCGGCGGCCGCGACGGCGCGACGTTCGCCGTCCGCGTTCGCGAGGGAGGCGAGACCCTCGCACGTCAGACCGGCCTTCTCGACCAGCGGCGCCGCCCGGTGCGCGGCCTTCCCAACAGGCTCACGACCGGATCGCGTCCCGACCTGGCCGCCCTGTGGCGCGGTGCTTTCCTCGCTGCCGGTTCACTGTCCGACCCGGGACGTTCGGCCGCTCTCGAGATCTCCTGCCCCTCTCCCGAGGCCGCCATGGCCCTCGTCGGCGCGGCTCACCGTCTGGGCATCGCGGCCAAGGCGCGCGAGGTCCGCGGCATCCCGCGTGTGGTCGTCCGCGACGGCGAGGCGATTCGGCAGACCCTCGCCGAGATGGGCGCCACCCGCACGGCCGACACGTGGGACCAGATGCGGCAGCGCCGCGAGGTGCGCGCGGGCGTGAACCGCCTCGTGAACTTCGACGACGCGAACCTGCGTCGTTCGGCCCAGGCGGCCGTCGCGGCCTGCGCGCGCGTCGAGCGAGCCCTCGAGATCCTGGGCGACGAGGTGCCCGACCACCTCAAGCAGGCCGGCGATCTCCGTCTGGCACACCGCGACGCGAGCCTCGATGAGCTCGGTCATCACGCCGACCCGCCGCTGACGAAGGACGCTGTCGCGGGCCGCATCCGCCGCCTTCTCGCGATGGCCGACAAGAAGGCCGCCGCTGAAGGACTGCCCGACACCGAGTCGGCGGTTCCCGCGGGACTCTCCGACTGAGCGACCACGCCCGCGTTACACCGCGTTCCGAGCGGGAAGCAACGGGGTGTGCGACGCGTTGCCCCTCAATAGGATGAGAAACGTCCACGAGGCGTGCGGTCGCGCGCCTTCGACAGCACGAGCCGCGCGCTGCGCGGTGCTGACAGGAGATAGAGAATGACGAAGTACACCCTTCCCGAGCTCCCCTACGATTACGCGGCACTCGAGCCGCACATCAGCGGCAAGATCATGGAGCTTCATCACTCCAAGCACCACCAGACATACGTGAACGGCGCCAACACCGCTCTCGAGCAGCTCGCGGAGGCCCGTGAGACCGGCAACCTCGCGAACGTCAACAAGCTCGAGAAGGACCTCGCGTTCAACCTCGGCGGGCACGTCAACCACTCCATCTTCTGGACGAACCTCTCGCCCGAGGGCGGCGGCGAGCCCGAGGGCGAGCTCCGCGCGGCGATCGACGAGTTCTTCGGCGGATTCGACAAGTTCCAGGCGCACTTCACGGCTGCCGCCACCGGCATCCAGGGCTCCGGCTGGGCCGTGCTCAGCTGGGACCCGATCGGCGCACAGCTGATCATCCAGCAGCTGTTCGACCAGCAGTCGAACACCGCCCAGGGAACCATCCCCATCTTCCAGCTCGACATGTGGGAGCACGCCTTCTACCTCGACTACCTCAACGTCAAGGCGGACTACGTCAAGGCGGCGTGGAACATCGCGAACTGGCAGAACGTCGCCGAGCGCTTTGTGACGGCTCGGGAGAAGACGGCCGGCCTGCTCGCGTAGTAGGGTCATAAACAGGTGAGGATGCCGGGCTCCTCCCGGCAACGGGAGCCGAACCCGGCATCCTCTTCTTTTTCATCAGATCGCGTTTCGGTCAGCCAGCACGGGCTTTTCCGGCGCGACAAGAAACGGGAGACATCGTGTCTGTCAAGATCGGCATCAACGGCTTCGGCCGCATCGGACGCAACTACCTCCGCGCCGCCCTCGCTCAGGGCGCGGACCTCGAGATCGTGGCGGTGAACGACCTCACCGACAACAAGACTCTCGCCCACCTGCTCAAGTACGACTCGATCCTGGGTCGCCTGGACGCCGAGGTCACGTACTCGGAGGACTCGATCACGGTCGGCGGCAAGACCATCAAGGTCTTCGAAGAGCGCGACCCCGCCAACCTCCCCTGGGGCGAGCTGGGCGTCGACATCGTCATCGAGTCGACCGGTCGTTTCACCAACGCCGAGGACGCCAAGAAGCACATCGCGGGCGGCGCCAAGAAGGTTCTCATCTCGGCTCCCGCGAAGGGCGAGGACGGCACGTTCGTCATCGGCGCGAACGAGGACCTGTACGACCCCGAGAACCACAACGTCATCTCGAACGCGTCGTGCACCACGAACTGCCTCGCGCCGCTGGCGAAGGTCCTGAACGACGAGTTCGGCATCGTCAAGGGCCTCATGACGACGGTCCACGCCTACACGGCCGACCAGAACCTGCAGGACGGCCCGCACAGCGACCTTCGCCGTGCCCGCGCCGCCGCCCTCAACATCGTCCCCACCTCGACGGGCGCGGCCAAGGCCATCGGCCTCGTCCTCCCCGAGCTGAAGGGCAAGCTCGACGGCTTCGCTCTTCGCGTGCCCGTTCCCACCGGTTCGGCGACCGACCTCACGGTCGAGCTCGAGCGCGAGGTCACGGTCGAGGAGATCAAGGCTGCGTACAAGGCTGCTGCCGAGGGTCCGCTCAAGGGCATCCTGAAGTACACCGAGGACGAGATCGTCTCGAGCGACATCGTCACCGACGACCACTCCTGCATCTTCGACGCCGGCCTGACCCGCGTCATCGGCAACCAGGTCAAGGTCGTCGGCTGGTACGACAACGAGTGGGGTTACTCCAACCGCCTCGTCGACCTCACCGAGCTCGTCGCCAGCAAGCTCTGACGACCATGGCTCTGCGAACCCTCGATTCGCTGGGCCCGCTCGCAGGAAAGCGTGTCATCGTCCGTGTTGACTTCAACGTCCCCCTGAAGGACGGAGTCATCACGGACGATGGCCGTGTGCGTGCGGCACTGCCCACCATCGACCACCTCATCGGCCAGGGAGCTCGCGTCATCGCGTGCTCGCACCTGGGACGTCCCGACGGTTCCCCCGACCCCAAGTACTCGCTCGAACCCGTCGCACAGCGTCTGTCGGAGCTGCTCGGCAAGCCCGTCGCCTTCGCCGGCGACACGGTGGGCGAGTCGGCGCAGCAGGTCGTCTCGTCGCTCGGCGACGGTGACGTCGCAGTGATCGAGAACCTCCGCTTCAACGCGGGCGAGACGGCGAAGGACGAGACCGAGCGTCGCGCGTTCGCCGAGCAGCTCGCCGCGCTCGGCGATGTGCTCGTTTCCGACGGCTTCGGTGTCGTGCACCGCAAGCAGGCCTCGGTCTACGACCTCGCGGAGATCCTGCCGTCGGCGGCCGGCTTCCTCATCGAGAAGGAGGTCGACGTCCTCGACCGCCTCACCGAGAACCCCGAGCGTCCGTACGCCGTGGTGCTCGGCGGGTCGAAGGTGAGCGACAAGCTGGGTGTCATCGAGCACCTGCTTCCGCGCGCCGACAAGATCCTCGTCGGCGGGGGGATGCTGTTCACCTTCCTCGCCGCGCTCGGACACAAGGTCGGCAAGAGCCTGCTCGAGAGCGACCAGCTCGAGACGGTGAAGGGCTACATCGCCACGGCGAAGGAGCGCGGCGTCGAACTCGTGCTCCCCGTCGACGCGGTCATGGCTTCCGGCTTCGCGGCGGACGCCGATCACGTGGTCGCGGCGGCCGATGCTCTGGAGGACACCCCGTTCGGTGCCGACGGCATGGGCCTCGACATCGGCCCGAAGAGCGCAGAGCTGTTCGCCGACGCGATCCGCAGCTCGCGCACCGTGTTCTGGAACGGCCCGATGGGCGTGTTCGAGATGCCCGCGTTCGCGGCAGGCACGCGAGCCGTGGCTCAGGCGCTCACCGAGGTCGACGGGCTGTCCGTCGTCGGCGGCGGAGATTCGGCGGCCGCGGTGCGGCAGCTCGGGTTCGCCGACTCGTCGTTCGGTCACATCTCGACCGGCGGCGGTGCGTCGCTGGAATTCCTGGAGGGCAAGAAGCTGCCCGGTCTGGAGGTGCTCGGATGGGCATGAACCGTATTCCCCTCATCGCGGGCAACTGGAAGATGAACCTCGACCACCTGCAGGCGGTGGCGTTCGTGCAGAAGCTGCACTGGACGCTGAAGGACGCCAAGCACGAGGATGACTCCGTCGAGGTGGCGGTCTTCCCGCCCTTCACCGATCTGCGTACGGTGCAGACGCTGCTCGACGCCGACAAGATCGCTTTCGCTCTCGGTGCCCAGGATCTTTCCACGAAGGACTCCGGCGCATACACCGGCGAGATCTCGGGAGCGTTCCTCAAGCAGCTCGACTGCCGGTACGTGATCATCGGGCACTCGGAGCGTCGTGAGTACCACGCCGAGACCGATGAGGTCGTCGCGGCCAAGGTCCAGGCGGCCCTCCGTCACGGTCTGTCGCCGGTCATCTGCGTCGGTGAGACGGCGGAAGACCTGGAAAAGCACGGCGCGTCGGCTGTTCCGGTGGCGCAGCTCGAGGCGGCCCTCGCAGGCGTGGCGGCGGATGCCGACATCGTCGTGGCTTACGAGCCGGTGTGGGCCATCGGGTCGGGCCAGGCTGCGACCCCGCAGCAGGCGCAGGACGTGTGCGCGAAGCTCCGTGAGGTCGTCGGCTCCGTGCTCGGCGCCGATGCGGCTGCGCGCACCCGCATCCTCTACGGGGGATCGGTGAAGTCGGCCAACATCGCCGGTTTCATGCGCGAGCCCGATGTCGACGGCGCTCTCGTCGGAGGCGCGAGCCTCGTCGCAGACGAGTTCGCCGCGATCATCCGCTACCAGAAGCACGTCGGCGTGTGACGTCGTACGGCCCGGCGACCCACCGGTCGCCGGGCCGTACGCGTATCCGTGCGGCTGCTGGATATACTTGACCCTCGTGCGATCGGAACGATCGCCGGAAAGGTGACGACCACCGTGCAGATCCTCGAGTTCGTGCTGCAGGTGCTTCTGGGCATCACCAGCCTGCTCCTGACGTTGCTGATCCTGCTCCACAAGGGGCGCGGCGGCGGCCTGTCCGACATGTTCGGCGGCGGGATGAGTTCCGCCATGGGCTCGTCGGGCCTCGCGGAGCGCAACCTCAACCGCTTCACGATCGTGCTCGCGCTGGCGTGGTTCCTCTCCATCGTCGCCCTCGGCCTCATCACGAAGTTCACGGTGCTCTGATGGCCACCGGAGGAAACGCCATTCGCGGCACCCGCGTGGGTGCGGGCCCCATGGGCGAGCAGGACCACGGACACCACGCTGATCGCGTGGCGATCTCGTACTGGGACGCTCTCGGCAACGAGACGGTGCGCTACTTCGCCGCCGGCATCGCGGACGAAGAGATCCCCGAGACCATCGACTCGCCCCACTCGGGGCTGCCGGCCGGTCGCGACAAGGCGAATCCGCCTGCCGTCGCCAAGACCGAGCCGTACAAGACGCACCTCGCCTACGTGAAGGAGCGCCGCTCCGACGAAGAGGCCGAGCAGCTGCTCGACGAAGCGCTGCAGCAGCTTCGCGAACGCCGCGGACTGAACTGACGCGGCACACGTCGCAACATACGAAGAGAGCGGATGCCACGGCATCCGCTCTCTTCGTATGTGCGCGCGAGTCAGTACTCGTCGTCGATGAGCTCCGGCGGAACCTGCGCGGCGGTCGCTTCATCCGTGAAGAGAATGGTGCGACGGGTGCCCTTCGCACCGGCTGCCGGCACGCTGTGGTAGCTGGCACCCGCAAGCGCGAGCCCGAGCGCGGCTGACTTGTCCGGACCGGCGAGCACCATCCATACCCGCTTCGACGCGTTGATCACCGGCCGAGTGAGCGTCACGCGCTCGGCCGGGGGCTTCGGGGAGTCGTGGACGGCTGAGACCGCGCTGTCGGTGATGCGGATCTCGCCGCGGTCCGGGAACAGCGAGGCGATGTGGCCGTCGGGGCCGACGCCCAGGAAGCAGATGTCGAAGACGGGCCAGGCCGCGCCGTCGATGCCCGCCGTAGCGAGCTCGGCGGCGTACGCGCTGGCGGCGGCTTCGGCATCCGGCGCCTCGTCTGACGCCGCGATGGGATGCACGTTCGATGTCGGCAGCTCGATCGCGTCGAGGAAAGCGCGACGTGCGACCGCCTCGTTCCGATCCTCGCTGTCGCGGGCGACGAAGCGCTCGTCGACCCACCAGAAGTGCACGCGCGACCAGTCGACAGTGTCGCGCTCGGGGTGGGACCCGAGCCGCTCGAGCACATCCGTCATGATGCCGCCGCCCGCGAGACCGACGTTGACGGTTCTTCCGTCCGTTCCCCACTTCGCCACGCGATCGAGGAAACGTGCCGCGATCGAGCCGGTGAGGGTCTCGACGTCGGGGCTGATGACGACGCGCTTCTCAGCGGTCGGCATCTCAGGCGTCTCCGGCAGGCGAGCGGTGGAGCCGCGCCCAGCCGTCCGTGATGACCCGGCCGTACAGGACGTCGGGCCCGAGGCGTCGGAGCTCTTCCGCGAGGCATTCGCGGAGCGTCCGACGGGGGAGGACGAGATCGTGCGACGGCTGGCCCGGCTGGGTCAGCGTCGCGTCGACGGTCGTCGTGCGCTCGAGCAGGACGTCACCGCTCGGCCGCTTGAGGCGGACACTGCGGATGCCGTGCTCCCACTCGTCGCGGGGAGCGTACTGCCAGTTCACCGGTACATCGAGCATCAAGCACAGCCAGGCGGCGAGCAGTCCTGTCGACGGCGAGCTGCCGCTGCCGACGACCTCGACCTCGGTCACCGGCTCGTAGGGAGGCTGGTCGAGGACGGCCGCGAGCTGCTCGCGCCAGTGCGTCAGGCGTGTCCACGCCAGATCGGTGTCTCCGGGCGCGTAGCCGTCGCCCAGCGCGGCGAGCCGTCCACTGTCGTAGGGCAGCGTGGCGGCGTCGGTGATCCGGCGCTGCGCGATGCGGCCGATGGGGGACTGCGACGGGTCTGCGGGCGGGTGGTCGGGCCACCAGGCCACAACAGGCGCGTCGGGCAGCAGGAGGCCCGTGATGAGAGCCTCGTCGTTGCTCGCTGCGCCACCGCTGGCGCGCAGGACCACGACCTCGCTTGCACCGGCGTCGCCGCCGACCCGGATCTGCGCGTCGAGCTTCGATTCGCCCTTCGCATCGGTGATCAGCACGATCACGCGCATCGGGTGCTCGCGCGAGGCGTCGTTGGCCGCCTCGATCGCGTCTTCTTCGAGCCCGTGCGACGTCGCGATGACGAGTGTGAGGACGCGTCCGAGGGCGACGGCACCGCCCTCCTCGCGCACGTTGACGAGTTCGCGGGCGATCTTCGACACGGTCGTGTCGGGCAGATCGACGATCATGGACGCCTCCAGACGCGGCCGTCGCGGGCCAGCAGTTCATCTGCGGAAGTGGGGCCCCAGGAGCCGGGCGCGTACTGCTCGAGCGGACCGCCCTGCTTTGCCCAGAACTCCTCGACGGGGTCGAGGATGCGCCACGAGAGCTCGACCTCCTCGTGCCGCGGGAAGAGCGGCGGATCGCCCAGGAGGACATCGAGGATGAGCCGCTCGTATGCCTCGGGGCTGGATTCGGTGAACGCATGGCCGTAGCCGAAGTCCATCGTGACGTCGCGGACCTCGGTGGCGGCCCCCGGCACCTTGGAGCCGAATCGGATCGTGACGCCCTCGTCGGGTTGGACGCGAATCACCAGGGCGTTCTGGCCGAGCTCCGTCGTCTGATTGCGCAGGAACAGATGCTGCGGGGCCCGCTTGAACACGACCGCGATCTCGGTCACGCGGCGGCCCAGGCGCTTGCCCGTCCGGAGGTAGAACGGCACACCTGCCCAGCGGCGCGTGGCGATGTCGACCTTGATGGCGGCGTAGGTCTCGGTCGTCGACTCGGGATTCATCCCGTCCTCGTCGAGGAAGCCGGTGACCTCTTCGCCGCCCTGCCACCCGCCGGCGTACTGTCCGCGGGCGGTCGCGGTCGAGAGATCGGCCGGCAGCTGGACAGCGGCGAGCACCTTCTCCTTCTCGGCCCGCAGGTGGCCCGCCTCCATCGAGATGGGCTCTTCCATCGCGGTGAGGGCGAGGAGCTGGAGAAGGTGGTTCTGGATGACGTCGCGGGCCGCGCCGATGCCGTCGTAGTATCCCGCACGCCCGCCGACGCCGATGTCTTCGGCCATCGTGATCTGCACGTGGTCGACGTAGTTCGCATTCCAGATCGGCTCGAACAGCTCGTTCGCGAAGCGCAGTGCGAGGATGTTCTGCACCGTCTCCTTGCCGAGGTAGTGGTCGATCCGGAAGATCGAGTCGGCCGGGAAGGCCACCTCGAGCGCCTCGTTGAGTTCGCGGGCCGTCTTCAGGTCGCTGCCGAACGGCTTCTCGATGACCACGCGGCGCCAGGTGTCGGCATCCGCGTGCTCGTCGACCAGGCCGGAGTCCTTGAGCTGCTTCGCGACGATCGGGAAGTCCTTCGGCGGGATCGACAGGTAGAACGCGTGGTTCCCCATCGTCCCGCGATCGACATCGAGCTTCTCGACCGTCTCGCGGAGCCGACGGAAAGCATCGGCGTCGCCGAACTCGCCGGAGACGAAGCGGATGCCCTGGAGGAGCTGCTTCCAGGTCTCTTCGCGGAACGGCGTGCGCGCGTACTGTTTCACCGCCGAGTGCACGACCTCCGCGAAGTCCTGGTCCTCCCAATCGCGTCGGGCGAAGCCCACGAGGGCGAACCCGGGGGGCAGCAACCCGCGGTTGGCGAGGTCGTAGACGGCGGGCATGAGTTTCTTGCGCGACAGGTCGCCGGTGACGCCGAAGATCACGAGAGCGCTGGGCCCTGCGATGCGGTTCAAGCGGCGGTCGTCGGGATCGCGCAGGGGGTTGTGGGCGCGCGAGATCTCCACGGTCATGGGAGGGGTCTTCCTACTGGGCGGCTTCGAAAAGGGTGAGGACCTCGGTCGCGGGGTCCGTCAGGGTGAGCGTCACGACGGGGCGGCCGCGCTCGGCGAGGACCGCGGCGTCGCCGGAGGCCTGCGCTTCGATCAGACGGCCGAACGTGAAGGGACGACCCGGAATCTCGAGGTCGACGTCCGTGCGCTCGGTGATCTGGACGAACACGCCGTTCGCGGGGCCGCCCTTGTGGTACTGACCGGTCGAGTGCAGGAACCGCGGTCCCCACCCGAACGTGGTGGGGCGGCCGGAGTCGGCGGCGATCAGTTCGCGCACGCCGGCCAGCTGCGGCACGGCGGTGCGATCGACATAGGCCTGGACGGCGACGTATCCGTCGGCCGGGACGACCCGCCACAGATTCGCGAGGACCCCCGCGAGCGTGCGATCCGCCGCGAGGGCGGGATCGGACACCCGCACTTCGACGCCGTCCTCGACGAACAGCGGCGCGGTCGACGCGGGCTGCGCATCGAGCAGGCCACGCGCGGCGGTCTTCGCAGCCTCGACGTCGGGCTGGTCGAAGGGGTTGATCCCGAGCAGGCGACCGGCGATCGCTGTGGCGTACTCCCACACCAGGAACTGAGCGCCCAGGGAACCGCTGACGAGCACCTCGCCGGGGTGCTGCTCGAGGATCTGGAAGTGGACCGCGTCGCCGACGAGTCGCACGACCTGCAGGTCATCGGGAAGGAGGTCGAGCTCGGGGGAGAGCGGGGTGGCGACGACGGGCAGGATGCCGGTGCCGGCCTTCCCGGTCGATTCGGCGACCAGCTGCTCGATCCAATCGGGGAGTCCCACGATGTGGGTCCCGTCGCTGATGAGGGCCAGCTTGTCGCGGCGCGGTTCGCCGCCCGCGATCGCCGCGGCGAGCACGAGAGCGGGGTTGCGCGGGTCGTCCACGGCCACTTCGAGCAGGGTCGCGTCGGCTTCGTCGAGCAGCTGCCCGATGTCGGCCCCCGCCAATCCCGCCGGCACGAGGCCGAAGGCCGTGAGCGCCGAATAGCGCCCCCCGACCGTCGGGTCGGCGGTGAACACCCGGTGCCCCGCTTCGCGCGCCTCGCGCTCGAGCGGAGAGCCCGGGTCGGTGACGACGACGATGCGATCGGCCGGATCGATACCGAGATCGCTCCACGCAGCAGCGAAGGCGCGACGCGCCGAATCGGTCTCGACCGTCGAACCCGACTTCGACGAGACGACGAGGACGGTCTCGGCGAGACCGCCTGTCTCCGGGTCGCCGTCGATGGCCGCCAGGACCTGCCCGGGGGCGGTGGAGTCGAGGATCGTCAGCGGCACACCGTGCGTGCGGGCGATGACCTCGGGAGCGAGCGACGAGCCACCCATCCCGGCCAGCACGACGCGCGTGATACCCCGGCCGAGGAGCTCGGAGCGCAGCGCCTCGATCTCGGCGACGAGCGGACGCGACACGGTGACGGCCTGCACCCAGCCGAGTCGGCGGGACGCCTCGGCGGCGGCATCAGGACCCCACAGGTCGGCGTCACCGGCGGTGATGCCGCTCGCCACCAGATCGGCCACGAGCCGGGGCACGGTCTTCTCGACGACGTCGGAGACATGCCCCGAGACGTGGATCTCGAAGCTCAACGGGCGCTCTCCAGAGCCGCCGTCACCGTGCCCTGCAGGTCGTGCCACGACGCGATGAACTTGTCGACGCCCTCGTCCTCCAGCAACTGGGTGACGTCTTCGAGGTCGATGCCTACCTCGGCGAGGTCGGCGAAGACCTTGTGCGCGGCCTCGTAGGCGCCGGTGACGGTGTCGCCGGAGATCACACCGTGGTCGAACGTCGCCTCGAGGGTCTTCTCGGGCATCGTGTTGACGGTGCCGGGGGCGACGAGCTCGGTGACGTAGAGGGTGTCCGGCAGCGCGGGGTCCTTGACACCGGTCGAGGCCCACAGCGGACGCTGCAGGTTCGCGCCGGCGGCGACGAGGTCCTGGGCGCGCTGCTCGGCGAACTTCTTCTCGAAGAGCTCGTAGGCCAGGCGCGCGTTGGCGACACCGGCGAGCGACTTCAGCTCGTTCGCGGCATCCGATCCGATCGCCGTGAGGCGCTTGTCGACCTCGGTGTCCACACGCGAGACGAAGAACGACGCGACCGAGTGGATGCCACCGAGGTCGATGCCCGCCTCGCGGGCGCGTTCCAGGCCGGCGAGGTAGGCGTCGATGACCTCGCTGTAGCGCTCGAGCGAGAAGATCAGCGTGACGTTGACGCTGATGCCGGCGGCGATGACCTCGGTGATCGCGGGCAGGCCGGCCTTGGTCGCGGGAATCTTGATCAGGACGTTCGGGCGGTCGACCGCGGCGGCCAGCTTCTTGGCCTCGGCGATGGTGGCGTCGGTGTCGTGCGCGAGGTCGGGGGAGACCTCGATCGACACGCGACCGTCGACGCCGCCCGTCTGGTCGAAGATCGGGCGGAAGATGTCGGACGCGTTGCGCACGTCCGTCGTCGTCAGCTCGAAGATCGTGTCGTCGGTGGAGGCTCCGGCCTTGGCCTGCGCCTCGATGGCCTCCTCGTAGCCGACGCCCGCGCTGATGGCGGCCTGGAAGATCGAGGGGTTCGTCGTCACGCCGACGACGTTGCGGGTGTCGATGAGCTCCTGCAGGTTGCCGGTCGTGATGCGCTGACGCGACAGGTCGTCGAGCCAGATGCTGACGCCGGCGTCGGAGAGGTCCTGGGTGGGCGTGCTCATGCGTTGTTCTCCTCAACGGTTGCGCGGGCGGCCGCGACGACGGCCTCGGTGGTGATTCCGAACTTCTCGAACAGGGTCTGGTAGTCGGCCGAAGCGCCGAAGTGGTCGATGCCGACCGAGCGTCCGGTGTCGCCGACGATGGAGCGCCACAGCGGGGTGGCACCGGCCTCGACGGAGACGCGCGCACGGACGGCTGCGGGCAGCACCGACTCGCGGTACGCCTCGTCCTGCTCGGCGAACCATTCGAGCGCGGGGGCCGAGACGACGCGGGCCTGGATGCCGTCTGCGGCGAGAGCCTCGCGGGCTTCGACAGCCAGCTGCACCTCGGAACCGGTGGCGATGATGATGACGTCCGGCTGGCCGCCCTCGGCATCGATGAGCACGTACGCGCCCTTCGCCACGCCGTCCGTCGTTGAGAAGCCGTCCTCACCGCGCGGGAACACCGGGATGTTCTGTCGCGTCAGGGCGATGCCGGCGGGGCCGGCCTGGCGGCGCAGCAGCTCGTGCCACGCGGCCGCGGTCTCGTTGGCGTCGGCCGGACGGACGACCGTGAAGTTGGGGATGAGTCGCAGCGACGAGATCTGCTCGATCGGCTGGTGCGTCGGGCCGTCCTCGCCGAGGGCGATGGAGTCGTGCGTCCACACGTAGATCGACGGGATGTTCATCAGGGCGGCCAGGCGCACCGCGGGGCGCATGTAGTCGCTGAAGATGAGGAAGGTGCCGCCGAAGGCGCGCGTCTTGCCGTGCAGGACGATGCCGTTGACGATCGCGCCCATCGCGTGCTCGCGGATGCCGAAGTGCAGGACGCGGCCGTACGGGTCGCCCGACCACTCGTGCGTGGACCACTCGGTGGGGATGAAGCTCTTGCCCGACTTGATCGTCGTCAGGTTCGACTCGGCGAGGTCGGCGGATCCGCCCCAGAGCTCGGGGAGCTGGTCGGCGAGCGCGTTGATGACCTGACCGCTCGCGGCGCGGGTCGACACGGCCTTGCCCGCCTCGAACGCGGGGACCGACACGTCGGCCGGCAGCTCGCCGGACTCGAGGCGATCGAGCAGCGCCTTGCGCTCAGGGTTGGCCTCGGCCCAGGCGTCGAACGACTTCTGCCATTCGGCGCGCTCGGCTGCGGCGCGCTCGGCGAGGGAACGGGTGTGGCTGATGACGTCGTCGGCGACCTCGAAGCTCTTCTCGGGGTCGAACCCGAGCACCTTCTTCGTGGCGGCGAGCTCGTCGGCGCCGAGCGCGGAGCCGTGGATCTTGCCGGTGTTCTGCTTGCCGGGAGCCGGCCAGCCGATGATCGTCTTGAGGACGATGAGGGAGGGCTTGTCGGTCTCGCCCTTCGCCGCCTCGATCGCGGAGTAGAGGGCGGCCACGTCTTCGACGTATTCGCCCGTGCTCTTCCAGTCGACCGTCTGCACGTGCCAGCCGTAGGCCTCGTAGCGCGCTGCGACATCCTCGGTGAAGGCGACGTTCGTGTCGTCCTCGATCGAGATCTGGTTCGCGTCGTAGATCGCGATCAGGTTGCCGAGCTGCTGGTGTCCGGCGAGCGATCCGGCCTCGGCCGTGATGCCCTCCTGGATGTCGCCGTCGCTCGCGATGACGTAGATGAAGTGGTCGAACGGCGAGGTGCCGGCCGGCGCCTCGGGGTCGAACAGACCGCGCTCGTAGCGAGCCGCGTAGGCGAAGCCGACTGAGGTGGCGAGGCCCTGGCCGAGCGGGCCGGTCGTGATCTCGACGCCCTTGGTGTGGCCGTACTCGGGGTGTCCCGGGGTCAGTGAGCCCCAGGTGCGCAACGCCTTCAGATCATCGAGCTCGAGACCGAAGCCGCCGAGGTAGAGCTGCACGTACTGCGTGAGGGAGGAGTGACCCGCCGACAGGATGAAGCGGTCGCGCCCGAGCCAGTCGGTGTCCGTGGGGTCGTGCCGCAGCACGCGCTGATACAGGAGGTAGGCGGCGGGGGCGAGGCTCATGGCCGTACCCGGGTGGCCGTTGCCCACCTTCTCCACCGCATCCGCGGCCAGGACGCGGGCGGTGTCCACCGCGCGCCGATCGATCTCGTCCCAACGAAGTTCCGACACTCGGTCGCCTTTCTCGAGAGGCAGCGCCTGCGCATGCCGCTCCGCAGTCAGGAAGGGAGGGGTTCGGCGCCGGCGCGCGTATGACCTCAGCATAGCGAGGACGCCAGACGGCCGGGGCGCGCACGTCGTCATGTGACAGTCGTGGTAGGGCGGCCCCGCGGAGGCCCTCCTCGGCGGATGCCCTAGACTGGACAGGTTCACAGCGGTGAGATGCGGGGAGCGATGGACATCATGACGACTGCCGGTTCGGCCTCCGTCGACACCTCTCGTGGCACGTCGTTCGGTGCGACCGTCCGCGCGTATGTCGCGCTCACGAAGCCCCGCGTGCTCGAGCTGCTGCTGGTCACGACGGTGCCGGTCATGATCCTCGCGGCCGGCGGTCTTCCGAATCTCTGGCTCGTGCTCGCGACGGTCGTCGGAGGCGCGATGAGCGCCGGGTCCGCCGCCGCGTTCAACATGTACCTGGACCGCGACATCGACGCGCACATGAAGCGCACCGAGAACCGACCCATCGTGACGGGCGAGGTCTCGGCCCGCGGCGCGTTGATCTTCGCGTGGACGCTCGCGGTGGCATCCACGGTGTGGCTCGCCGTGACGACGAACTGGGTCGCGGCATCCCTCAGCGTCTTCGCCATCTTCTTCTACGTCGTGATCTACACGATGATCCTGAAGCGCCGCACGGAGCAGAACATCGTCTGGGGCGGCATCGCGGGTTGTTTCCCGGTCGTGATCGGATGGTCGGCCGTGACCGGCTCGCTCTCGTGGGCGGCGCTCATCCTGTTCGTTCTCGTCTTCCTCTGGACGCCGCCGCACTACTGGCCGCTGTCGATGAAGTACAAGAACGACTACGACGAGGTCGACGTGCCCATGCTGGGCGCAACCCGCAACGGGTCGCAGGTCGGCCTTCAGGTCATCCTCTACGCGTGGGCGACCGTCGCGTGCTCGCTGCTGCTCATCCCGGTGGCGCCGATGGGGCTCGTGTACGCCGTCTCGGCGATCGTCTTCGGCGGGTGGTTCCTCTACGAGTCGCACCGTCTGTACAACCGCGCCGTCCGCGGCGAGCAGGCTCGCCCCATGCGCGTGTTCCACGCCTCGATCACCTACCTGACGCTGGTCTTCGTGGCCATCGCGGTCGACCCGCTGCTGCCCTTCTGAGGCCGCACCCGCGCGGCTGGGCTCACTGGGCTCACTTGACAGGTGTGGGGCCCCTTCGGCGCGTGGGTAGGGGCGCGAGCTGCCCACCTGGATCTGCAGGCCCGGGGTCGCTGGGCTCACTTGGCAGGGGCGCCCCCTCAGCGCATGGGTGGGGGCGCGAGGCTGCCAGGTGAACCCGGTCGGGGTCGACCCGAGTGCTGGCGCGCGCAGAACGGCCGCCCTCCTCACCCGGGAAGCCCGAGTGCCGCGGAGGACGGCCGTTCTGAGGGTGTGGCGGCGCGGGTCAGCGCTGCTGCGGGTCGTTGGACGGCGACTCCAGGGTCGAGGTCGTGGCCGGGTCGGGCGCCGTCGTGTCTGCGGCCGAAACCCCGGTCGTCTCGGTCGAGACCGCCGGCTCCGAGGCCGCGCGCTCCGAGACCACGGGCTCCGAGATGACATGCTCCGAGGCGGGCACAGCTGCATGCCGATCCTGCTCTCCGGCGGTGCGGCGCGGCTCCCGCGGGAAGACCGAGCTCAGCGCCGCGGTGGCGAGGGCCAGAGCCAGACCGACGACGCCGGCGCCGAGGAGGATGCCGCCGAACACGCCCCAGATCTGGCCGACGTAGACGTCGACACCCGTGGCGGTGTTGTCGAGAATGGTCGCCTCCATGTGGCTGAGCTTCTCGACCAGGACGTAGGTGCCACCGCCGATCGCGGCAACCGATCCGGCAACGAGGATCCAGAACGGGATGCTGCGGACGATGCGGGGGTGAACGCTCATGGTGCTCCTTCGTGTCGCGACCGCTGTCGGCGGCCTCGAACACTCTGGGGGATCGACCTCTGCGTGCCCCTTCCGAAGCCTATGAGGCTTCTGTGTGCGCGACCTCTCGTTCGGTCGCGGGCGCCACGCTCGACAGCGGAGCCTTCAGCGACATCACGACGGCGACCATCGCGGCTACGAGGGCCACGGCGAGCACCATGTGGATGTTCACGAGCGCGATCGGCAGGCCCGTGCGCGCCTGCCACAGGCCGACCGCGATCTGCAGCAGCTCGATGCCGAGCAAGAGGCCCGTCCAGCGCTGCAAGCCGGTCGTGCGGGGGAGCCGGATGGCGCCCGACACGAGGACGAGCGTCAGCACGAGGGTGATGTATGCGGGCCAGCTGTGCACGTGCTGCCAGAAGATCGGGTCGAGGCCGTTGCGGGCGGCGGCGTCGTCACCGGCGTGGGGCCCCGCTCCGGTGAGGAGGATGCCGACGACGACCGTCACGGTCACCGCGAGCGTCGTCACGTGCGTGGTGATGGCGTACGCCCGCGGCACGATCCGCGCGCGCGGGCCGGGCGTCGCATAGACGCGCACGAGGAACGCCGTCGCCAGCGCGACAAGCGCCGCCGAGATGAGGTAGTGGAGCCCGACGATGCTCGGGTGGAGGTGAAGCCAGACCGTGATGCCGCCCACGACGGCCTGCACGATGATCCCGAGGCCGACCAGGAAGCTCAGGACGGGCAGCTCGCGTCGCGTCGCGCGAAGGCGGACGACGGAGAGGAAAGCGAGCAGGGCGACGATGACGAGCACGCCGGTGAGGGTGCGGTTGCCGAATTCGATGAGACCGTGGATGCCCATCTCGGGCGTCGGGGTGAGCGATCCCTCCGTGCAGTACGGCCACGTCTCGCACCCCATGCCCGATCCGGTGAGCCGGACGAGGCCGCCGGTGCCGACGATGCCGATGTTCGTGATGACGAGCAGCCATCCCATGATGCGCGTCCATCGCGTGATGGCGGTCGGCATGATCGTCGCGACGAGTCCGGGGCGGGTTCGGACCAGTGACATCGGACTCCTCCGGGGGCGCTCGATTCGCGCCTCGTACGTTCCGGGCAGGCCCGCGGATGGGGGCGTTGCCTGTAGAATCGGGTGTGTTCGGGATGGCGGCGCGTGTGCACGTCGTCCCTCATAGTCTAGGCGCGGCATCCGCGTCCATCAGGCCCGCGAATCGGCATCCCCGTCCACGTGACTCCCGTCGGAGTCGGGAATGCCGGGACGGATGACACCGTTGCGGTGCGAAGAGGAGGAAAGTCATGTCGGATGTGCTGATCGACCGACCGGAACTCGAAGGCCTGGGGGTGTACGAGTTCGGCTGGCACGACACGGATGCCGCGGGCGCTGTCGCGCAACGCGGCATCAACGAGGACGTGGTCCGCGGGATCTCGGCCCTCAAGAACGAGCCGGAGTGGATGCTGAAGACGCGTCTGAAGGGCTATCAGCTGTTCGGCCGCAAGCCGATGCCCACGTGGGGTGCTGACCTCAGCGACATCGACTTCGACAACATCAAGTACTTCGTGCGCTCGACCGAGAAGCAGGCGCAGTCGTGGGAGGACCTCCCCGAGGAGATCCGCGAGACGTACGAGAAGCTCGGCATCCCCGAGGCCGAGCGGCAGCGTCTCGTCGCCGGCGTTGCCGCCCAGTACGAGTCCGAGGTCGTCTACCACCAGATCCGCGAGGACCTCGAGGCGCAGGGCGTCATCTTCATGGACACCGACACGGCCCTGCGGGAGCACCCGGAGTTCTTCGAGGAGTACTTCGGCACCGTCATCCCCGCGGGCGACAACAAGTTCGCTGCCCTGAACACCGCCGTGTGGTCGGGCGGCTCGTTCGTCTACGTCCCCAAGGGCGTCCACGTCGAGATCCCGCTGCAGGCCTACTTCCGGATCAACACCGAGAACATGGGGCAGTTCGAGCGGACGCTGATCATCGCCGATGAGGACAGCTACGTCCACTACATCGAGGGATGCACCGCGCCGATCTACAAGAGCGACTCGCTGCACTCGGCGGTCGTGGAGATCATCGTGAAGAAGAACGCCCGCGTTCGCTACACGACGATCCAGAACTGGTCGAACAACGTGTACAACCTCGTCACCAAGCGCGCCGTCGCCCACGAAGGCGCGACGATGGAGTGGGTCGACGGCAACATCGGCTCCAAGGTGACGATGAAGTACCCGTCGATCTACCTCATGGGCGAGCACGCGAAGGGCGAGACCCTGTCGGTCGCCTTCGCCGGTCCCGGTCAGCATCAGGACGCCGGCGCCAAGATGATCCACATGGCGCCCTACACCCAGTCGTCGATCGTCTCGAAGTCGATCGCGCGCGGCGGCGGCCGAGCCGGCTACCGCGGAGAGGTCCGGGTCGACGCGAACGCGCATCACTCGGCCAACACCGTGCGCTGCGACGCCCTGCTCGTCGACACCATCTCGCGGTCCGACACGTACCCCGCGATCGACATCCGCGTCGACGACGTCCAGCTCGGGCACGAGGCCACCGTGTCGAAGGTGTCCGAGGAGCAGCTGTTCTACCTCATGAGCCGCGGTATGCCCGAGGACGAGGCGATGGCCATGATCGTGCGCGGCTTCATCGAGCCGATCGCGCGCGAGCTCCCGATGGAATACGCCCTCGAACTCAACAAGCTCATCGAGATGGGCATGGAAGGCAGCGTCGGCTGATATGACCAGCGTCACCCAGGCCCCCGCCACCGGCGAGAAGGGCCACATCGACCCTGCAGCGGCATTCGTGCCCGTCCAGACGCGTTCCGAGCGGCCGTCGTCGTACGACCCGGCCGATTTCGGCGCCCCGACGGGCCGCGAGGTCAACTGGAAGCACACCCCCATCGACCGGTTGGCCCCGCTGCTGGTCGACGAGGCCGGCCCGACCGGCGTCGTCTCGGTCGAGGTGAGCGCGCCCGCCGAGGTCGAGCAGGCCCGGCTCCGCGTCGGCGACGCGCCCCGCGGCGAGGTCTTCCGTCCCGAGGACCTGCCGAGCGCCATCGCGTGGTCGCAAGAGGCCGAGGCGCCGCTGCTGCGGATCCCCGCAGGCGTCGAGCTGAATGAGCCGGTCGTGGTCAGCCTCCGCGGCAACGGCGGCCTGGCCCACGCGCACGTCGTGATCGAAGCCATGCCGAACGCGCGGGGCACCGTCATCCTCCGCCACGAGGGGACCGCCGCCCACGCGCAGAACGTCGAGATCATCGCTCGCGACGGCTCGGCCCTCACGGTCGTGTCGCTGCAGCGCTGGGACGACGACGCTGTCCACGCCGCGGCGCACCAGGCCCGCGTCGACCGGGACGCCTCGCTCACCCACGTCGTGGTGAGCCTCGGTGGCGCGGTGGTCCGCGTGAACCCGTCGCTCGAACTCGCCGGTTCCGGGGCCGAGGGGCGGATGTACGGTCTGTCGTTCGCCGACTCGGGGCAGCACCTCGAGAGCCAGGTGTACCTCCACCACAAGGGCCCCCAGACCGTCGGCGACGTCCTGTACAAGGGTGCGCTGCAGGGCGAGAGTGCTCACAGCGTCTGGATCGGCGACGTGCTGATCGGCCCCGACGCCGTGGGCACCGACTCCTACGAGGCGAACCGCAACCTCGTCCTCACCGATGGCGCGCGTGCCGACTCGATCCCGAACCTCGAGATCGAGACCGGCGACATCCAGGGCGCGGGTCACGCGAGCGCGACCGGCCGGTTCGACGACCAGCAGCTGTTCTACCTGCAGGCGCGCGGCATCCCCGAGGCCGAGGCGCGCCGCCTGGTCGTGCTCGGATTCCTCGCCGAGATCGTCCAGAAGATGGGCGTGGACGAGCTTGCGGACGAGCTGCTGCAGGCCATCGAGGCCGAGCTCGCAGCCGGAGCCGGCGCGTGACCGCGCAGAAGGTCCTGAAGCTCAGCGAGCTGGAGCAGGACACGGCGGTGCGCGTCGTCATCGACAAGGTCCCCATGGCCGTCGTCCTCGACGCCAACGGCGAGGTGCACGCGATCGGCGACACCTGCACCCACGGCGACATCTCGCTCGCCGAGGGCTTCGTGGAGGGCGACACGCTGGAGTGCTGGGCGCACGGCTCGGCATTCTCGCTGCGCACCGGCCAGCCCCTGAATCTTCCGGCCTACGAGCCGGTCCCCGTTTACGAGGTCACGATCGACGGGGATGACATCCTCATCGACCCCGCCGTGACCCGCGATGTGAAGTGAAGTAAGGAACCCGACATGTCTGTTCTCGAGATCCGCGACCTGCACGTGACGGTCGAGACCGAGGCGGGGGCCACCCCGATCCTCAACGGTGTCACCCTCACGGTGCGCACGGGCGAGACCCACGCGATCATGGGGCCCAACGGCTCCGGAAAGTCGACGCTCGCTTACGCGATCGCCGGACACCCCAAGTACACCGTGACCGGCGGCTCGATCTCGCTCGACGGCGAGGACGTCCTCGAGATGTCCGTCGACGAGCGCGCCCGCGCGGGCCTCTTCCTCGCGATGCAGTACCCGGTCGAGGTGCCCGGCATCACGGTCACCAACTTCCTCCGCACGGCCAAGACGGCCGTCGCGGGCGAGGCTCCGGCGATCCGCTCGTGGACCAAGGATGTCAAGCAGGCGATGGCCAACCTGCGCATGGACCCGAAGTTCGCGCAGCGCAACGTCAACGAAGGGTTCTCGGGCGGCGAGAAGAAGCGCCACGAGATCCTCCAGCTCGAGCTGCTCAAGCCGAAGATCGCGGTGCTCGATGAGACCGACTCCGGCCTCGACGTCGACGCGCTCAAGATCGTCTCGGAAGGTGTGAACCGCGCGAAGGCCGACACCGACCTGGGCGTGCTGCTGATCACGCACTACACCCGCATCCTGCGCTACATCCAGCCGCAGTTCGTCCATGTCATGGTCAAGGGACGGATCGTCGAGGAGGGCGGCCCCGAGCTCGCCGACCGACTCGAGGAAGAGGGCTACGACCGCTTCCTCGACGCCGACACCCCCGTCGACGCGTAAGATCGTTACATGACCGCAACACTCGCGCCCGAGAAGTACGACGAGGTCAACGAGGCTCTCAAGGACGTCATGGATCCCGAGCTGGGGATCAATGTCGTCGACCTGGGCCTCATCTACGACCTCGCGTGGGACGACGAGAACGACGCTCTCATCATCCACATGACGCTGACCTCGGCGGGCTGCCCGCTGACGGACGTGCTGGAGGAGCAGACGGCTCAGGCTCTCGACAACGTCGTGGACCGTTTCCGCATCAACTGGGTGTGGATGCCGCCGTGGGGCCCCGAGCGCATCACGGACGATGGCCGCGACATGATGCGCGCCCTCGGTTTCGCGATCTGACGACTTCCGCAGACAAGCCCCCGTGGCCGCCGGACGGCGGAGACGGGGGCTTTCGTCATGCGGCGACACCTGCCGGCGGCGCGCCCGGACCCGCGACTAGGCTCGCGGAATGAGCATCCAGCCCCTCGACGCCCTCCCGCTCGAGACGCTGCGGCGACGGTCGAGCACGAAATGGCGATCGTACCCGCACGACGTCATCCCGATGTTCGTCGCGGAGACCGATTTCGCGCTCGCGGAGCCCATCACGCAGGCTCTGCGCGACGCGGTGGAGATCGGCGACACCGGTTATACGCCTCCGCAGCCCGGTATCGCGGAGGCGTTCGTCGGGTTCGCCCAGCGGCGATGGGGATGGACGGTCGACCCGAGCCGGGTCCGCTGGACCGGGGACGTCATGATGGGCGTCGTCGAGCTCCTGCGCGCCACGGTCTCGCCGGGCGATCGCGTCGTCGTCAACCCTCCGGTGTATCCGCCGTTCTTCGACACGGTGGCCGAGGCGGGCGCCATCGTCGAAGAGGTGCCCCTCGTCGACACCGGCACGGCCTGGGAGCTCGACCTCGACGGCATCGAGCGAGCCCTCGCCGGGGGCGCGCGGGCCGTTCTGCTCTGCAATCCGCACAACCCCACGGGAACCGTGCACTCGCTGGAATCGCTCCGTGCGCTCGCGACCCTCGCCCACCGGTACGGCGCCGTCGTGATCAGCGACGAGATCCACGGTCCCCTCGCGGCAGCCGACGTCGTCTTCACCCCGTTCCTCACAGCATCGCCGGAAGCCGCCGCCGTCGGCTTCGCGGTCACGAGCGCGTCGAAGGCCTACAACCTCGCTGGACTGAAATGCGCCGTGCTCGTGACGGCATCCGAGACGAACGCTGACGTCGTTCGGGGACTGCCCTGGGAGGTGGAGTGGCGCACGGGGCTCTTCGGCGCGCTCGCAGCGATCGCCGCCTTCTCGCCGGAATCCGATGCCTGGCTCGACGGCCTGCTCGCGCGCCTCGATGTCAACCGGCGGCTGTTGGGCGAGCTGCTGACCGAGCACCTTCCGCTGGCGCGCTTTCGCATCCCCGACGCGGGATTCCTCGCGTGGATCGACGTGTCGGCGTACGGCTGGGGCGATGATCCAGCCGACCCGATCCGAGAAGGTTCCCGTGTCGCCCTCCACCACGGCCCGTTCTTCGGTACGGAGGGCATCGGGCACGTGCGCCTGAACTTCGGCTGTGGGCCCGAGGTACTGCGAGACGCCGTCAGCCGTGTCGGTGCGTTCGCGCGTCAGACGGTGCTCACCCGCGGCTGAATCGGTGGCGCCGCACGCGCGTCGTCAGTTCTCGGAGCGCCCGAGACGCCAGTAGCCCATGAAGGCGACGGCTCGGCGGTCGACCCCGACGGTGCCGACCAGGTGGCGTCGCAGCGTCTTGATCGCGGATGCCTCTCCCGCGAGCCAGGCGTACAGCGGCGCGCGTTTCAGGGCGGCGCCGCCCTTCGCCGTACGCGGCACCTCCCACAGGATGTCGGCGTCGATGTCGATCTCCTCCACCTCGGCGCCGATGCCCGCGGGGGCGAGGCGCGCAGCGGTGTCTTCCACCGCCGGGATCAGATGCGCGTGACGTTCGCCGTCATCACTGCGCGCGGCGATGTGACGCTCGAACCCGGGGTGGTGGGGGAGGTAGTCGATATCAGCCGCCGTGGGGACCTCGAGCACCACGGTGCCGCGAGCGTCGAGCGGCAACTGCTCCAGGATCGTCGCGATCGCAGGCGCTGCTGTCTCGTCGCCGGCGAGCAGGATTGCGTCGGTATCCGCCGGCGGAACAAAATCGATCCCGTAGCTCACTCCGACGTGCGTGGTCGTCGGCGCCAGGATGAGCACTTCGTCGCCGACGCGTGCGTTCGCGATCCATGCCGACGCCGGCCCGAGGACGTCGTGGGCGACCATGTCGATGTCGACTTCTTGCACGGTGGGGCGGACGGCGCGCGTCGTGTACGTCCGCATCACGGGGCGGGCGTCGGGGGAGAGCGCGCGCCACCCCTCGTACCAGTCGGGGCCCGTGGGCATCGTGTCGATCGACGCGGTGTCTGTGGGGAAGAGGATCTTCACCCGCTGGTCAAAGCCCGGATCACCGTACTCGGCCAGGTCGTCGCCGCGGAAGGTGAACCGGCGGAAGCTGGGGGTCAGGTCGGTGATCGCCGCGACGGATACGCGGAAGAAGTCGAGCGCGGGACGAGTCATGGTTTTCCAATCAGCTCTGCAGGCACGTGGTGACGGCCGATCGGCAGCACGAGCGGCCGCCCCGTGAGCGGGTCGGGGATGACGCGACTGTCGAGCCCGAAGACCGCGCGCACGGTCTCGGCCGTCAAGACCTCGGTGGGATCTCCGGCACCGTAGAGGCGTCCGCCGGCCATGGCGACGAGGTGGTCGGCGTACCGCGCCGCGAGGTTCAGGTCGTGCAGGACCATCACGATCGTCGTGCCGCGGCTGCGGTTGAGGTCGGTGAGAAGGTCCAGGACGTCGATCTGGTGGCTCACATCGAGGAACGTCGTGGGCTCGTCGAGCAGGAGCACATCGGTCTGCTGCGCCAGGGCCATCGCTATCCAGACGCGCTGACGCTGGCCGCCCGACAGCTCGTCGACGGAGCGATCGGCGATGGCGGCGGTGTCGGTGGCGTCGAGGGCCCGGGCCACTGCCTCGTCGTCCGTGCGCGTCCACCGCGCCAGGGGCCCGTGGTGCGGGGTTCGTCCGCGGCTCACGAGGTCGGAGACCGAGATGCCTTCCGGCGCGATCGGCGACTGCGGCAGCAGACCCAGATCGCGGGCCACCTGTTTCGTGGGCAGCCGGTGGATGTCTTTGCCGTCGAGCAGCACACTGCCGGTGCGGGGGGTGAGCAGGCGTGCCATCGACTTCAGCAGCGTCGACTTGCCGCACGCGTTGGCGCCGACGATCGCGGTGACGCGGCCCCCGGGTACGACGAGGTCGAGCTCGTCGACGATGATGCGGTCGCCGTAGCCGAGGCGCACGCCGCGTGCTTCGAGTGAGCGGTCCGCGGTCATAGTGAGCCTCCTGAGCGGCTGCTGCGGATGAGCAGGAAGATGAGATAGGGGGCGCCCAGCACCCCGGTGACGACTCCGACGGGCAGACGGATTCCGAGCAGGTACTGCGCCGTGAGGTCGGCGACGAGGACGAGCAGCGACCCGAAGAGTCCGGCGGCCAAGACGGGGGAGCCGACGGGCCCGAGCATCCGTGCGGCGATCGGGCCGGAGAGGAATGCGACGAACGAGATCGGGCCGGCGGCGGCGGTCGCGAAGGCGAGGAGCGCAACCGCGGCGATGATCAGCAGGACGCGACGGCGTTCGACGGGAACGCCGAGTGCTGCCGCGGTGTCGTCGCCGAGTCGCATGAGTTCGAGATCGCGGGTCAGCCAGAGCAGGGCCGGGACGACCACGACCATCGTGAGGGCCAGGGGGATGGCCTGGTCCCAGGAGGCGCCGTTGAGGTTGCCCGTGATCCACCGCATCGCCGCCTGCAGGTCCCACTCCGCCGCGCGCGAGAGCACGTAGGACACGACGCTGTTGAAGATCGCCGCGACGCCGATTCCGATGAGGATGAAGCGAGCCCCGGCCCCGCCGTCCTTGAAAGCGAGCAGGTAGATCATCAGCGCCGTCACGAGGGCGGCGACGGTGGCGAGCAGGGAGATGCCGGTCTCGCTGAGCGAGAGGAAGACGATGCCGACCACGGCGGCCGCGCTCGCACCCGCGTTGACGCCGATGATGTCGGGGCTGGCGAGCGGATTGCGCAGCATCGTCTGGAACACCGCGCCGCCCATGCCGAAGCACAGGCCGGTGAGGAGAGCGACGGTGGCTCGGGGCAGTCGCAGCTCGCCGACGGTGAACGAAGCGCCGGGGACGGTCTGGCCGGTGATGACGCCCCACACCTCGGCGGGAGTGTAGAAGGTCTGACCGACCATGAGCGAGACCGCGTACATGACCACGACGGCCGTCAGCAGGGAGCCGAGGACGATGCGTCGGCGCCAGGCGCGGCGGGCGCGGCCGGAGACGACGATGTCGACCGTCGTGCGGTGAGCGGCGGCGGTCACAGCGCGCGCATCTTCTGTCGGCGGACGATCGCGATGAAGAAAGGAGCGCCGATGAGCGCGGTCACGATCCCGACCTCGACTTCCTGAGGCCGGGCGATCACACGGCCGACGACGTCGGCGACGATCAGAAGGCCCCCGCCGACGAGAGCTGAGACGGGCAGGAGCCACCGATGGTCCGGACCGACGAGCAGGCGGCAGATGTGGGGCACGATCAGCCCGACGAAGCCGATGGGGCCGGCGACGGCGGTCGCCGCGCCGCACAGGATGACGGCGCCGAGCGCGGCGATCAGACGTACCGCGCGCACACGCTCGCCCAGGCCCGCGGCGAGCTCGTCGCCGAGCGCGAGGGAGTTGAGTGCGGCACTGGCCGCGAGACAGATCACCATGCCGACGGCGAGGAAGGGGAGCACGAGCAGGATCTTCTCGACGGTGGCACCGCCGACGCCGCCGATCTGCCAGAACCGGAAGACACTCATGACGTCGATGCGGGGGAGGAGGATGGCGCTGATCAGGGAGCTGAAGGCGACTGCTGTGGCGGCTCCGGCGAGGGCGAGCTTGAGGGGGCTCGCGCCGCCCCGGCCCAGCGAGCCGATCGTGTAGACGAAGACCGCCGCGATCGCCGCGCCGAGCATCGCGAGCCAGATGTAGCCGAACGCGCCGGTGACGCCGAAGAACGCGAGCCCGATGACGACCGCGAGCGACGCACCGCCGTTGATGCCCAGAATCTGCGGGTCGGCGAGGGGGTTGCGCGTGACTCCCTGCATCACGGCGCCCGATACGGCGAGGGCGGCTCCGACGACGAGAGCGAGCACGGTGCGCGGAACACGCTTGGTGACCGCGGCCGCGGAGGTGCTCTCGATGCTTCCGCTGAGCCCGGCGACGATGTCGTCGAAAGTGACCGCTCGCGTTCCGAAGGTCACCGAGACGATGCCGGCCGCGAGGACGAGCAGTGCGAGAACGATGAGCCAGACGACCCGCCGCCGCCGGGAGCGGCGCCGCGGGGGCGCGCTCACGGCGGCGGGGGCCGTCGGCACGGTCGTAACGCTCACGGCATCCGACGAGGATCGACTGCGGTCACGAGGTCGCCTTCGCGGCCGCCGCGCCGATCATGTCGACGTACGTCGACGTCAGAGGGTCGGTGATCGAGAGGGGGCTGGGGTTGGCCGCCGCGGCGAGCGGGTCGTTCGCCGCGGGCAGCACGACCACGGCTCCCGAGGCGACGGCGGGGATCCGCGACAGCAGCGGATCGGCCTGCATGGCGGCCAGCGTGGAATCGTCGCCGTAGGTCACGAGCACCTGGAGGTCGGAGAACCGCTCGATCTCCTCCGTGCTGTTGGTGATCCAGAACTGGTCGGTGCCCTGGGACTGCTCAGTAACGGTCGCGGCCGGCGTGAGCCCCAGGTCTTCGAGGAAGAGGGGCCGCGGGTCGGCGGTCGAGTAGAAGCCGATCTGGCTGAGGTCGGTCGCGTCGAAGGAGCTGAAGAGCGTCGTCTTGCCGGCGATGTCGGGGTAGGCGCCCGTCAGCTCGTCCAGGTGCGCCGTGAGGTCGTCGACGAGCGCCTCCGCCTCGTCCTTGAGGCCGAGCGCCGTACCGTTCATGACGGTGAGCTCCTGCCAGCTGGTGCCCCACGCGATGTCAGGGTACGCGACGACCGGCGCGATCTTGGTCAGGGTGTCGTAGTCGTCCTGCGTCAGACCCGAGTAGGCCGCGAGGATGACGTCGGGCTGCGTGTCCGCGACGGCTTCGAAGTCGATGCCCTCGGCCTCGTCGAAGAGCACGGGAGTCTCGCCGCCGAGCTCGTCGAGCTTGTCCTCCACCCAGGGGAGGATCCCGTCGCCGTCATCGTCGCCCCAGGTGACGGCGGGCATGCCGACCGGGACGACCCCCAGGGCGAGCGCGGCCTCCTGGTTTCCCCAAGAGACGGTCGCAACGCGCGTCGGCTTGCTCTCGATCGTGGTCTGACCGAACGCGTGGTCGATCGTGACGGGGAAGGCGTCGGACGATGCGTCACCGGAGGCGGCGGGTGCCGAGTCGGGAGCGGCGGTCGAACCGCAGCCGGCGAGGAGCAGCGTGGCTGCGATCAGGGCTGCGGCGGCTGTGCGGATGCGGGGCACAGGGTCCTCCAAGAGGAGAGGTGAGTAAGGGCAGGCTTACTTTACGTCCGCCATGCCGATCCCGCCAATCCGCTGCAGTCGCCCTGAAGGTCAGGGGACCCGCGGAGCGGGAGCGCAGACACCGAGTAGGATGAGAGGCTGGCCGTTCGGCCGACCTCCCTGTTCCTGACGATTGGACGTTCGCTGTGCTCGCCGTGCACGACCTCGAAATCCGCGTGGGCGCGCGCACGCTGATGGCGGACGTGTCCTTCCGCGTCTCCGACGGCGACAAGATCGGACTCGTCGGGCGCAACGGCGCGGGCAAGACCACTCTCACCAAGGTGCTCGCCGGTGACCTCTTGCCGAGTGACGGCAAGGTCGAACGTTCGGGCGAGCTCGGCTACCTCCCGCAGGACCCCCGATCGGGTGACCCGGAGATGCTCGCACGCACGCGCATCCTCGACGCGCGCGGCCTCGGCACGATCGCGGTGGAGATGCAGAGCGCGTCGCTCGAGATGGGTTCCGAAGACGAAGCCGTGGCGGGAAAAGCCATGCGCCGTTACGGCAACCTCATGGAGCGTTTCGAGGCGCTCGGCGGCTATGCAGCCGAGGCCGAAGCGGCATCCATCGCCCACAACCTGTCGCTGCCGGATCGGATCCTCGACCAGCCGCTGAAGACCCTGTCCGGTGGGCAGCGGCGACGCATCGAACTCGCCCGCATCCTGTTCTCGGACGCGCAGACGATGATCCTCGACGAGCCCACGAACCACCTCGACGCAGACAGCGTGGTCTGGCTGCGCGAGTTCCTCAAGGGATACAAGGGCGGACTGATCGTCATCAGCCACGATGTGGAGCTGGTCGGCGAGACCGTCAACCGCGTCTTCTACCTCGACGCCATGCGCCAGGTCATCGACGTCTACAACATGAACTGGAAGAACTACCTGCGCCAGCGGGTCGCCGACGAGGAGCGCCGCAAGAAGGAGCGTGCGAACGCCGAGAAGAAGGCCACCGCACTGCAGCAGCAGGCGGCCCGGTTCGGTGCGAAGGCGAGCAAGGCCGCCGCGGCGCACCAGATGGTGGCACGCGCTGAGAAGCTGCTCTCCGGTCTCGACGAGGTGCGCCAGGAGGACCGCGTCGCGAAGCTGCGCTTCCCCAAGCCCGCCCCGTGCGGCAAGACGCCGCTGATGGCGTCAGGGCTGTCCAAGTCCTACGGGTCGCTCGAGATCTTCACCGACGTCGATCTCGCGATCGACCGCGGCTCGAAGGTGGTCGTGCTGGGGCTCAACGGTGCCGGCAAGACGACGCTGCTGCGCATCCTCGCGGGCGTCGATCAGCCCGATACCGGAGTGCTGGAGCCGGGGCATGGGCTTCGTATCGGCTACTACGCGCAGGAGCACGAGAACCTCGATGTGGCGCGGTCCGTGCTGCAGAACATGATGTCCGCGGCGCCGGACATCACCGAGACCGAGGCGCGCAAGGTGCTCGGGTCGTTCCTGTTCACCGGAGACGACGTGCTCAAGCCCGCGGGTGTGCTCTCCGGCGGAGAGAAGACACGGCTCTCGCTCGCGACCCTCGTCGTCTCGTCGGCGAACATGCTGTTGCTCGACGAGCCGACGAACAACCTCGACCCCGCCTCACGCGACGAGATCCTCGGTGCGCTCGCGCACTACGAGGGCGCTGTCGTGCTGGTGTCGCATGACGAGGGCGCGGTGGAGGCCCTCAACCCCGAGCGAGTGCTGATCCTGCCCGACGGCGTCGAGGACATCTGGGGACGCGACTACCTCGAGCTCATCACCCTGGCCTGACCTGACCTGACCTGACCTGGCCTGGCCGGGCCTGAGCCGACCGGGCCGCGCGATCAGCTGCGCGACGAGTCGAGGATCGCGTCCTCGTCCTCCATGTCGCGGTCGCGCTTGGTGTCGCGACGGCGACGCAGGCTGGGCGGGACGACCGACGACTCGTGCGGACCGGATGCCGTGACGGCAGGCGCCGGTGATTCCTCGGAGACCGGGGCGGTGAGCGCGGCGGCGGCTGCGGCATCCTCTTCGTCTTCACGCCGGTGACGGCGCTCGGTGCGGATCATGTACCAGATGAAGACGAAGCCCATGATCGCGAACAGGATCCACTGGATCGCATACGACAGGTGCGGTCCCGGATCCTCGGACGGGCTCGGCATGGCTCCGAGGCTGTCGGCGGGGGCGGGGTCCTCGGAGACGAGGAGCCCGTACGCCGACGTCACGACATCGCCGGCGAGGCCCGCTTCTCCGGCGACGAGGTCGACGTTGATCGTCGGGACCTGGCCGTCGGGCGCCGAGCGCCCCGAGGTGGGGGCGGCTTCGGCGGGCTTCAGCCGGGCCACCACCGTCACCGTGCCCGAGGGCGGTGCGGCTATCGCGGCCGGCACGGGGCTGTCGGACGCCGGTGGAACCCAGCCGCGATCGACGACGAAGATGCGACCGTCCGTCGTCTCGAACGGCACGAGGACCTCGAAGGCCGATGTGCCCCCGTGCGGGCGGTTGCGAACGAGCACCTGATCGTCGGCGCGGTACTGGCCGATCAGCTCCACGGGGTGCCACTCGTCCGCCGGGTCGAGCTCCGCGCCTGACGGCAGGATGTCGGACAGCGGCGCGGGGTCGGCGTCGTAGTTCCGCTCGACGAGCTCGAGCTGAGCGCTGCGCTCTTCGTTGCGCGTGAACTGCCAGTTCGACAGGTAGGCGCAGGCGATCGCGAAAGCCACGGCGACGGCGACATAGCCCGTCCAGCGCACAGCGGTCTTGCCTCTCACGACCCACCTGCTTCGCTGTTGTCGACGACGAGACGCTCCACGCTCACGGGGAAGTCGCGTGCGGCGACGAACTCTCTCAGGTATGCGACGTGGTCGTCGCAGGCCACCCAGATCTTCCGCCGGTCGGCGGTATGGATGCGGGGATTGCGCCAGATGACCCGCCACCGTGCCGACGCGCGGCATCCGGCGCGGGAGCACTCGATGTCGTTCACTCCGGCCGCGACTCCCGGATCTCGATCACGGTCGGCTTCGCGGGTTCCTGCGGCTTGCTCGGCGACTCCTCCGGGCGCTCGGGCAGCGCCGCGAGGGGTGAGACGGCCGCGGGTTCGCGCACGTCGTCGCCGACGTTCGCGATGACCACCGCGAAGTAGGGGAGGAAGATCGCACCGACCGCGAGGGCGGCCGTGTGCCAGCCGTAGGGGGCGATGACGACCATGAGGACGAAGCACACCACGCGCACCGCCATCATGATGAAGTACTTCGTCATGCGACGGTTCGAGTCGTCGTGCGGGGCTCGCGGGAGCGAGGTCGCCGACGGTGTGGCGGTCTGATGCTTCACGGTGCATCAAGGATACGCCCGCGGTGAGTGGTGCGGCCGGGCTCAGAAGCTCGACGAGTAACTGGTGTAGCTGTCCTGCTCGATGGCCCAGCCGATGAACGACGCGACGATGATGATGCCGACGATCGCGAGAGCGAGGCCCGCATAGCCGACGATGAGGCCGGCCAACGCCATTCCTCGCCCGTTCTCGTTGGTCCGCTTGATCTGCGACAGCGAGATGTGGCCCATGATCACACCGGCGACCGACCCGATGACCGGGAGCAGCCAGATGAAGCCCACGATCGAGGCGATCATCGACACGATCGCGAGCGTGTTCGTCTTCTGCGGCTGGTAACCGCCGTGGCCGTACGCCGGGGGCGGATACCCCGCCGGCTGGTACGCCTGCTGCTGGGGCGGGGTGGCGTACGGCGGCGCCGGGGGCGGGACCGGCGCGCCGGAGGCGGGCTGTCCGGGCGCGGGGTACGGCTGCTGCGGCTGGGGCTGGTCGCTCACATCTGCTCCTCGTCGACGTCGGGCCGCCAGCTTATCGGTCGTCAGCCTCGCGCACGCTCCCGCTAGGCTTGCGGGGTTCCCGCCGCAGACACAGGAGAGTCGCATGTCCACGTCCCGAGTCGTTCTCGTCACCGGAGGAAACCGCGGCATCGGCCGCGCGATCGCGGAGCGTTTCATCGCCGACGGTCACCGCGTCGCTGTGACGGCACGGTCGGGCGAAGGCCCCGAGGGTGCGCTGACGGTTCGTGCCGACGTGACGGATGCGGCATCCATCGACGCAGCGTTCACCCAGGTGGAGAGTGAACTCGGTCCCGTGGAGGTCGTGGTCGCGAACGCCGGGATCACGAAGGACACGCTTCTGCTGCGTATGACGGAGGACGACTTCGACTCCGTCGTCGCGACGAACCTCGGTGGCGCCTTCCGTGTCGTCAAGCGCGCCTCGAAGGGCATGCTGCGGGCGAAGTGGGGCCGCGTCATCCTCATCTCGAGCGTCGTCGGGCTGTTCGGTTCGGCGGGGCAGATCAACTACTCCTCGTCGAAGGCCGCGCTCGTCGGCTTCGCCCGTTCGCTCACCCGAGAGCTCGGCGCGCGCGGCATCACCGCGAACGTCGTCGCGCCGGGGTTCATCGAGACCGACATGACGGCGGCTCTTCCCGAGGAAACACAGGCCGAGTACAAGCGCAGCATTCCGGCGGGTCGTTACGGCTCGTCTGCCGAGGTGGCCGGGGCTGTGGCCTGGCTCGCCTCGGATGACGCGGCGTACATCTCCGGCGCTGTCATCCCGGTCGACGGCGGCCTCGGAATGGGACACTGACGCGCCGTCGAGCGTCACATGAGCGCGGCGACGATCTCGCGCCCGAGGCGGTCGGGCTGCGAGAACTGCGGCCAGTGACCTGAACCGAGCTCGACGACCGTGACGTCGTCGAGAGCGTCGAACTCCTCGAGGAACGGCGGCCACGCCGTCAGCATCTCGCGGACTCCCGGTTCGTCGGCCGAGCCCGACAGGACAGTCACCGGGATGCCGTGTCGGCGGGCGTCGCGCAGCTCGACGGCGTCGGTCGGCACCGCGGCCGGAACCGGGTGCGTGCGAGCCGCCCACCGGGCACGCGTGCCGTCGTCGAGGTCGGCGACATCCGGTTCGTCGAAGAACTCCCAACCGGGGAACGGCACGACGCCGTCGACGACCGGGAACGCCGAGATCTCGGCGCCGGGCGCGGGCGGAAGAGTGTCGACGAGGACGACCCGCGCGATGCGATCGGGGCGCCGGTCAGCGGCCGCCCACGCGACGTTCCCGCCACCGCTGTGCCCTACGAGAGCGAGCTGGCCGGGGAGGTCGTCGATACGGGCGACCACCGCGTCGACCCAGTCGCGGAGCGTCGTCGAGGGCGCTCCGGCGGTGTCACCGACACCGGGCATCGTGAGGGCGTGCGGGTGGTGTCCGGCATCGTGGAGGGCGGGGACGACATCGTCCCAGGACGAGGCGTCGAGCCAGAGGCCCGGGATGACGATCACGTGCATGACCCGACCGTAGCGCTCGGCCCGGACACGCGACAGCCTCGTCTCAGGGGAGGAGCGGGATGACCTCTCGCAGGTCGACCGGGCCGACCACGACGTCCGCCTGGCGGCGCACCGCGGGCTTGGCGTTGAACGCGACGCCGAGGCCGGCAGCCGCCATCATCCGCAGGTCGTTCGCCCCGTCGCCGATGGCGATCGTCCGGGTGAGAGGGACCTCGTGACCATCCGCCCATTCGCGCAGGGACGCCGCTTTGGCCTCCGCGTCGACGATGGTGCCCGCGACCGTGCCGTCCAGCGTCGCGCCGTCGGTGCCGAGCCGATTGGCGCGCCACAGGTCGACCGCCAGCCCGGGAGCGATGTGATCGAGCACCTCGTGGAAGCCCCCGGAGACGACAGCGGCAGCGCCGCCGCGCTCGTGGATGGCGGCGATGAGCTCAGCCGCGCCCGGCGTCGGCTCGACGCGCGACCGCACCCGCTCGAAGGCCGTGAGCGGCACTCCCGCGAGCTGTGCGACGCGTGAGCGCAGGCTCGACGCGAAGTCGACCTCCCCGCGCATCGCCGCCTCCGTCGCGGCGGCGACCTCCGCGCCGCGTCCTGCTTCGTCGGCGATGAGCTCGATGACCTCGTTGCGCAGGAGGGTCGAGTCGGCATCGAAGACGACGAGGAAACGCGCGTGGGGCATGACCACCACGCTAGCGGGAACGCGCGTCAGCGCTCGACGCGCGCGTTCTTGCCGACGACGGTGATGCCGGTGTCGGTCACCGTGAAACCGCGGGCGAGATCGCGCTCACGGTCGACGCCCACCGTGGCACCGTCTTCGAGCACGACGTTCTTGTCGAGGATCGCCCGGTGCACACGCGCCCCCGCGCCGACGCTGACGTAGTCGAACAGCACCGAGTCGGTTATGGTCGCGCCGCCCCCGGAGAGTGTCCACGGGCCGACGACGCTGCGCTCGAGATGGGTCCCCGACAGCACGGAGCCGAGCGAGACGATCGAGTCGATCGCATTGCCCATGCGTCCCACGCTGTCGCGGACGAACTTCGCCGGCGGCGAGTTGACGGCTTGGGAGTGGATCTGCCAGTCGGTGTTGTACAGGTTGAAGATCGGCAGCGTCGAGATGAGGTCCATGTGGGCGTCGAAGAACGACTCGATGGTGCCGACGTCGCGCCAGTAGTTGCGATCCCGCGGGGTCGAGCCGGGCACGTCGTTCCGCTTGAAGTCGTAGACGGCCGCCTCGCCTCGGTTCACGAAGTAGGGGATGATGTCGCCGCCCATGTCGTGGTTCGACGTCGGCAGCTCGCCGTCGGCCTCGACCGCCTCGATGAGGGCGTCGGTGTCGAAGATGTAGTTGCCCATCGAGGCCAGCACCTCGTGCGGCGAGTCGGGCAGCCCGGCGGGGCTCTGCGGCTTCTCGAGGAACTCCCGGATGCGGGTCTCGTCAGCGGGGTCGACGTCGATGACCCCGAACTGGTTGGCGAGCCCGATGGGCTGGCGGATGCCGGCGACTGTCGCGCGGGCGCCGGAGGCGATGTGCGCGTCGAGCATCTGACGGAAGTCCATGCGGTACACGTGGTCGGCGCCGATCACGACGACGATGTCGGGCTTCTCATCGTTGATGAGGTTCAGGGACTGGAGGATCGCGTCGGCCGAGCCGGAGAACCACCGCTTTCCCAGACGCTGCTGTGCGGGAACGGAAGCCACATAGGAGTCCAGCAGGGCCGACATGCGCCACGTCTGCGACACGTGGCGGTCGAGGCTGTGCGACTTGTACTGGGTCAGCACGACGACCTGGCGCAGGCCCGAGTTGATCAGGTTGGAGATCGCGAAATCGATCAGGCGGTACTGGCCGCCGAACGGGACGGCGGGCTTGGCGCGGTCTGCCGTCAACGGCATCAGGCGCTTTCCCTCGCCGCCGGCGAGAACGATTCCGAAGACCTTGGGCGCTGCTGGCATGGCACCACACTAGGCCCGCCGAACGCTCCTGTACTAGCGTTCGAGACATGCGTGTAGACATCGTCTCGAAGGAGTATCCTCCCGCGATCTATGGGGGAGCGGGGGTGCACGTCACCGAGCTCGTCCGCGCCCTGCGCGCGTCGATGGAGGTGCAGGTGCGCGCCTTCGGGGCCGACCGGGAGGAGCCCGACACCACGTCCTATGCCACCCCGGTCGGACTCCTCGGCGCGAACGGCGCGCTGCAGACGCTCGGCACCGACCTCGAGATCGTGGGGGATGTCGCCGGCGCGGACGTCGTGCACAGCCACACCTGGTACGCCAACTTCGCGGGTCACCTCGCCTCGCTCCTGCACGGCATCCCGCACGTCGTCACAGCGCACTCGCTCGAGCCGCTGCGTCCCTGGAAGGCCGAGCAGCTCGGCGGCGGCTACGCCGTGTCGAGCTACATCGAGAAGACGGCCTACGAGAACGCGGCCGCGATCATCGCCGTGAGCGACGGCATGCGCCGCGACATCCTGCGCAGCTATCCGGATCTCGATCCCGAGAAGGTCTCGGTGATCTACAACGGCATCGACGTCGAGTCGTGGCGTCCCGTCGACGATCCCGCGGTCCTCGAGCGCCACGGCATCGATCCCGCACGCCCCTCGGTGGTCTTCGTCGGCCGCATCACGCGGCAGAAGGGGCTGCCCTACTTCCTGCGCGCGGCTCGTCTCCTGCCCGCCGACGTCCAGGTCGTCCTCTGCGCGGGCGCGCCCGACACGGCCGAGATCATGGCCGAGGTGCAGGGGCTCGTGCGCGAGCTGCAGGCCGAGCGCTCGGGTGTCGTCTGGATCGAGGAGTTCCTTCAGCGCGACGAGCTCTGTGCGATCCTCACCGCCGCGACGACGTTCGTCTGCCCGTCGGTCTACGAGCCGCTCGGCATCGTCAACCTCGAGGCGATGGCGTGCGGCGCCGCCGTCGTCGGTACTGCGACCGGCGGCATCCCGGAGGTCGTCGTCGACGGCGTGACCGGGCGCCTCGTTCCCATCGAGCAGTCGGACGACGGCACCGGGACGCCGCTCGATCCCGACAGGTTCGTCGCCGATCTGGCGGCCACCTTGACCGAGGTCGTCTCGGATCCCGAGACGGCGCGAAGCTACGGCGCCGCGGGCCGCGAGCGTGCCGCAGACTCGTTCAGCTGGGCCGCGATCGCGGACGAGACCGCCGCGTTGTACGCGAGAGTGGCGGGGCTCGGCCGCTAGGCTGAACCCATGCCGCAGGTCCTGGAGTTCTCCGACGTCGTCGTCCGCCGAAACGCCCGGAACATCATCGACCGGGTCGACTGGTCGGTTTCCGATGATCAGCGCTGGGTGGTGCTCGGCCCCAACGGCGCGGGCAAGACGACAGTGCTCCAGCTGGCGGCGAGCCTGCTCCACCCCACCTCGGGGACCGTCGAGATCCTGGGCGAGCGCCTGGGGCGCACCGACGTGTTCGAGCTCCGCCCGCGCATCGGGTTCGCCTCGTCGGCGATGGCCCGCCGCATCCCGGCTGAGGAGACCGTACTCGACGTGGTCCTCACCGCCGCCTACGCGGTGACCGGGCGCTGGCGCGAGGACTACGAGGACATCGATGAGCGGCGCGCCATGCGGGTGCTCGCAGAATGGAAGCTCGACGGTCTGGCCGAGCGCACCTTCGGCACCCTCTCGGACGGTGAGCAGAAGCGCGTCCAGATCGCCCGCGCCGTCATGACCGACCCCGAGCTCCTGCTTCTGGACGAGCCGACGGCGAGCCTCGACCTCGGCGCTCGCGAGGAGCTGCTCGCTCTCCTGGGCGGTTATGCCCAGGCCCCGACCACGCCCGCGATGATCATGGTGACTCACCACGTCGAGGAGATCCCGGTCGGGTTCACGCACGTGCTCCTCCTTCGCGAGGGTGGAGTGGTCGCTGCCGGTCCGCTGGCCGAGACGCTCACCGCGGAGAACCTCACCGAGACGTTCGGGCTCTCCATCACGCTCACCGAGGAGGGCGGTCGCTACGCGGCTCGGGCGGCATCCTGAACCTGGTAGGATCGCTCTTTGGTGCAGACGCATCGCAGACTTCCCTCGCCCTGGCAAAATCCAGGGCACCACGTAAGGAATCCCATGAAGACTGACATCCACCCCGAGTACCGCGCCGTCGTGTTCCGCGACCTGGGCTCCGGCGAGACCTTCCTGACCCGTTCGACGGTCTCGAGCGACAAGACGATCGAGCTGGACGGTGAGACCTACCCCGTCATCGACGTCGAGATCTCGTCCGCCTCGCACCCGTTCTACACGGGCAAGCAGCGCATCATGGACTCGGCCGGTCGCGTCGAGAAGTTCAACCAGCGCTTCAAGAACTTCGGCTCCAAGTAAGTCGTTCTTCGATCAAGGCCCCGCTTCGGCGGGGCCTTCGTCGTTCTCGGCGGTGTGCTGTGCCCGCTCACGCGATCACGGCTTGACGATCGGGATCGACGCCGTCTCGGCGGCGACCTTGCGGCGGTGCAGGGCGCGTTGCTCGGGCAGGGAGATGTCGAACACGACGGCGAGCAGACGGATGACGGTGGTCACAGCGATGCCGACGATGGCCGCCGCCACGATCGGGGCTCCGAGCGCCGATGCGCCGGCGAGCACCGCACACCCCACCGCTGCCGCGACGGCGTAGAGGGAGCCGACGTGCATGATGGCGACGGGAAGCCCGAGGATGACGTCGCGCAACATGCTGCCGCCGACCGCCGCGCACGAGCCGATGAAGATCGCCGGGACGATCGGAAGTCCCAGCACGAGGGCCTTGCTGGTTCCGAATGCGCCGAACAAGCCGATGACGACGGCGTCGAGGCCGATGATGACGGCGTTGAGCCGTCGGAAGACGTTCGACAGGAGCATTCCCACGAGGGCTGCCGAGGTAGCGGTGATGAGGTACCAGTTGCTCTGCAGCGTGACCGGCTGGACGCCGAGGAGCAGATCGCGGATGAGGCCGCCGCCCATCCCGATCAGGATCCCGATGATGACCACGCCGAGAGGGTCGAGCCGCTGCTTGCCCACGAACCCCGAGGCGAACAGAGCGCCCTGCACCCCGCCGAGGCCGACAGCGGTCAGATCCGCCCAGAGCGGGATCACGAACTGAGACTGCGTCACGGAACCATTGTCGTCGGTCGGCGCGATAATTGGAGGGTGCCCACCTACCGCGACGAGGTCGTGATCCTCCGCACCCACAAGCTGGGTGAAGCGGATCGCATCGTCACGATGCTCAGCCGTCGGCACGGCAAGCTCCGTGGCGTCGCCAAGGGAGTACGTCGCACGTCGTCGCGCTTCGGGGCGCGCCTCGAGCCGTTCATGGTCGCCGACGTGCAGATGTACAAGGGACGGTCGCTCGACATCGTGCAGCAGGCCGAGTCGCTCGGGTCGTACGGGGCCGACATCGCGACCGACTACGACCGGTACACGTCGGCGTCGGCGATGGTCGAGGCCGCCGACCGTCTGAACGAGGCCGAGACGACGCCGCAGCAGTACCTGCTGCTCGTGGGCGGCCTCCGCGCGCTCGCGCGTGGCGAGCACGACAGTCGCGCTGTGCTCGACTCCTACCTCCTTCGCGCCATGGCGCTCTCGGGGTGGGCGCCCTCGCTCGACGCCTGTGCCCGCTGCGGTCGTACCGGGCCGCACGACGGGTTCGTCGCGCCCCTCGGGGGCTCGGTCTGCGATGCCTGCGCTCCGGCGGGATCGGCCCGCATCGCACCGGAGACCGGCGCCCGGCTCCGCGCCCTCATCGCCGGCGAATGGGAAATCGTTGACGCGGGCAGCCCCGGCACCGCCAACGCGGCATCGGGGCTGATCGCCGCGTATGCCCAGTGGCATCTCGAGCGCGGCATCCGGTCACTCGGACACATCGGCGCGGCGCGCTGACCACGGTGATGGCGGGCAGCTCGAACGCCTAGGCTCGAACCGATGAGTCCCAAGCCGTACACGCACCGCGACGCGGTTCCCTATCGCCCCCTCGACTGGACCGGGGTGTACCCGCCGGCGTTCCCGCGAGGCGGCGTCCCGAACCACGTCGCGATCGTCATGGACGGCAACGGACGATGGGCCAACCGCCGCGGACTCACCCGCATCGAGGGGCACCGCGCGGGCGAAGAGGTGCTGCTCGACGTCGTCGCCGGCGCCGTCCAGGCCGGCGTCAAGCACCTGAGCGTCTACGCGTTCTCGACCGAGAACTGGTCGCGGTCGCCTGATGAGGTGCGCTTCCTCATGGGCTACAACCGTGACGTCCTCCACCGTCGTCGTGATCAGCTCAATGAGTGGGGCGTGCGTGTGCGGTGGTCTGGGCGCAAGCCGCGCCTGTGGGGCTCGGTCATCTCCGAGTTGCAGTACGCCGAGCAGCTCACCCGCGACAACGACGTCCTCACGCTCACGATGTGCGTCAACTACGGCGGCCGGCACGAGATCATCGATGCGATGCGGGCGATGGGGGAGCAGATCGCCGCGGGGCGGATGAAGCCCTCCGCCATCACGGAGAAGGCCCTGCGCCGGCACCTCTATGTGCCCGACATGCCCGACGTCGACCTGTTCATCCGTTCGAGCGGAGAGCAGCGGACCTCGAACTTCCTCCTGTGGGAGGCGGCCTACGCCGAGATGGTGTTCCTCGACACGCTCTGGCCCGACTTCTCTCGTTCCGACCTGTGGGGTGCGATCCAGCTGTATCTCTCGCGCGACCGCCGGTTCGGCGGCGCTGTCGACGCTCCCACCGCGTGATGCGCTAACGGGAATAGCTCGCGCGCGCCGGGACGTTGCACCCGATGTGACGGACGCAATCAAGATCGACGTGTGGAGCGACATCGCCTGCCCGTGGTGCTACATCGGCAAGCGCAACCTCGAGTCGGGCCTCGCGGCCACGGCGGATGACGAAGACGCTCCGCGCGTCGAGGTGACCTTCCACTCGTTCGAGCTCTCGCCCGACACTCCGGTCGATTTCGAGGGCGACGAGCTGGACTTCCTCTCGACGCACAAGGGGATGCCGCGCGAGCAGGTGCAGCAGATGCTCGACAACGTCACCGGCGTCGCGAAGGACGCTGGCCTCGACTACCACTTCGACATCCTCAAGCACACCAACACGGTCAAGGCGCACGAGCTGCTGCACGCCGCGAAGGCGGAGGGCCGTCAGCACGAGATGGCCGAGCGCCTGATGGCGGCGTACTTCACCGAGGGCCGCCACGTCGGACGGATCGACGATCTCGTCGAGCTCGCGGCCGAGGTCGGACTCGACCGCGACGTGATCCGCGCCGCGCTCGAGTCGGGCGAGCACCTGCCGGCCGTTCGCGCCGATCAGGATCAGGCGCGTTCGTACGGCATCAACGGTGTCCCGTTCTTCGTCATCGACGGCAAGTACGGCGTCTCCGGAGCGCAGCCTGCCGAGGCGTTCGCGCAGATCGCCCGTCAGGTGTGGGCCGAGCGGAACGGCGTCGAAACCGCGGGCTGAGCGCGGTCCGCACACGCGCGCAGGGTCAGCGCGGGAGGTTCGCCTCGATGACCGCGACGATCTCCGGCGCGTCGGGCTTCGTCTGGGGGCGGAAGCGGTGCACCTCACCGCTCGGCGTGATGACGAACTTCTCGAAGTTCCACATCACCGGGCCTCGCGCACCTTCCTCGTTGCGGATCTTCTTCAGCGCCTTGTACAGGGGAGCGGCGTGCGAGCCGTTGACCCGGATCTTGTCCATGATGGGGAAGCTCACTCCCCAGGTCATCGCGCAGTAATCGAGGATCTCCTCCATCGAGCCCGGCTCCTGACCCATGAACTGGTTGCAGGGGAATCCGATGACCTGGAGCCCGCGCTCGCCGTAGGTGCGCTGAAGCTGCTCGAGCTGCTCGTACTGGGGCGTCAGGCCGCACTTCGAGGCGACGTTGACGACGAGCAGCACACCGTCGCCGAGCTCGTCCAGCGTGGTGGCGGTGCCGTCGGCTGCGGAGAAGGGAATCGAACGGATGTCGGTGGTCGCTTCGGTCACGTCCCCAGGCTACGCCCGGCCGCCTTCCGGCATCCGTCCTTCTGGGAGAATGATCTGGTGAGTACCGTCGTTTCCGCTTCCCCGCGCCTGCGGATCGGCCCGATCGCCCTGGATGCACCCGTCGTCCTGGCGCCGATGGCCGGGATCACGAACACCGCCTTCCGTCGGCTGTGCCGCGAGTACGGCGCTGGTCTCTACGTCAGCGAGATGATCACGACCCGCGCACTCGTCGAGCGCAACGCCACCACCATGCGCCTGATCACCCATCACGAGTCGGAGAAGCCGCGCTCCATCCAGCTCTACGGCGTCGACCCCGCCACGACCGAGGCCGCGGTGCGGCTCCTTGTCGAGGAGGACCGCGCCGACCACATCGACCTGAACTTCGGATGCCCCGTGCCCAAGGTGACGCGCAAGGGCGGGGGAGCCGCCCTGCCGTGGAAGCTCGACCTGTTCCGCGACATCGTCACGCGCGCCGCGCGCGCGGCCGGCGACGTCCCGCTGACGGTCAAGATGCGCAAAGGCATCGACTCGGACCACCTGACCTACCTCGACGCGGGTCGCATCGCGGAGGACGCCGGGGTCTCGGCGGTCGCGCTCCACGCACGCACCGCGGCGGAGTTCTACTCGGGGCACGCCGACTGGTCGGCCATCGCCGCGCTGAAAGAAGCCGTCACGAGCGTTCCGGTTCTCGGCAACGGTGACATCTGGTCCGCCGACGACGCCGTGCGCATGATGGCGGAGACCGGCTGCGACGGCGTCGTCGTCGGTCGCGGATGCCTCGGGCGACCGTGGCTCTTCGGAGACCTCGCGCGAGCGCTGGGCGAACCCGGCTCAGCTGGGCCCGAGGTCGATGCCACGCTCGGGTTCGTCGCGACCGCCTTCCGCCGGCACGCCGAGCTTCTCGTGGAGTTCTTCGAGGATGAGGGCCGGGGATGCCGCGACATCCGCAAGCACGTCGCGTGGTACTTCAAGGGCTACCCGGTCGGCGGTGACACGCGGGCGCGGCTGGCGACCGCGTCGAGCCTCGCCGAGATCGACGACATCCTCGCGACGCTGGACTGGGCGGCGCCCTACCCCGGCTCGGCTGCGGAGGGGCAGCGTGGTCGCGCGGGAACCCCCAAGCGTCCCGCGCTGCCGGATCGTTGGTTGGATTCCCGCGACGTCGACGCGGCCGAGTCGTCGGCCATCGCCGCAGCGGAGGTCGAGAACAGTGGGGGCTGAGGTCACGAGCGGTGTCGGCGTCTCGGCGGGACGCCCCTCCGGCTACAACGACCACGACGCCGCCCGCTTCCACCGCGAGGAGCACCGCTCGCGCCGCGACAGCTTCGCCCGCGATCGCGCCCGTGTGCTGCATTCCGGCGCCCTGCGCCGTCTCGCCGCCAAGACGCAGGTGCTGAGTCCGGCGAGCCCGGCCGACTTCGCGCGCAACCGCCTGACGCACTCGCTCGAGGTCGCCCAGGTCGGGCGCGAGCTGGCCATCGCTTTGGAGCTCTCGCCCGACGTCGTCGATACCGCCTGCCTCTGCCACGACCTCGGACACCCGCCGTTCGGCCACAACGGTGAGCGGGCCCTCAACGACTGGGCCGAGGACATCGGCGGCTTCGAGGGCAACGCGCAGTCGCTGCGCATCCTCTCGCGTCTCGAGCCGAAGGTCGTCGATGCGTTCGGTCAGAGCGCGGGCCTGAACCTCACGCGGGCGAGCCTCGATGCGACGTGCAAGTACCCGTGGACGGTCGAGCACGCCATCCCCGACCCGGGCGGACGGCAGAAGTTCGGCGTCTACCCCGAGGACGAGGCGGTGTTCCAGTGGATGCGTGAGGGCGCCCCGGGTCGCCTGCGTTGCATCGAGGCCGAGGTCATGGATCTCTCCGACGACATCGCCTACTCGGTGCACGACTTCGAGGACGCGGTCCTGAACGGCTACCTCGATCCGGCGCGGCTCGGGGATCCGCGCGAACGCGAGGCGCTGCTCACCGCGATCCAGAGCTGGGTGGGCTACGGCTTCACGAAGGACGAGCTCGGCGATGCGCTGTACCGTCTGACACTGCTTCCCGAGTGGCTCGAGTCGTACGACGGCTCGCGCGCGGCGATGGCACGTCTCAAGAACCTCACTTCCGATCTCATCGGCCGGTTCGCGCGCGCCGCCACGGCGGCGACCCGCGAGCACTACGACATCCCCGTCCTGACCCGCTTCCGCGGTCGTGTCATCGTCCCGCGCGTCATCGAGGTCGAGATGGCGGTGCTCAAGGGAGTCATCGGCGCCTTCGTCGTCTCGATCGAGGGACGCAAGGGGCTCTACAAGGAGCAGCGCCGCGTCCTGCGCCGCCTCGCCGACGCCCTGTGGGAGCGTCCGGAGCACCTCGACGCGCTGCACGCCGAGGACTTCGCCGCGGCGGTGACGGATGCCGCCCGCCGCCGCGTCATCGTCGACCAGGTGGCGACCCTCACCGACCGCTTCGCGATCGAGTGGCACGGCCGCCTGGTGGGCCCGGTCGACCTTCGCGAGCTGGGCCTGTGGTCGTCTGATCCGCGCGCGACGGCGCCGAGCCACTTCGCGCTGCCCGAGCCCATCGAAGGGCTCTGATGGCACGGATCCGGCAGACCGACATCGAAGAGGTCAAGGCGCGCACGAACATCGGCGACATCGTCGGCGAGCGTGTCGCCCTGAAGTCCGCCGGCGTCGGCTCGCTGAAGGGGCTCTGCCCGTTCCATGACGAACGCAGCCCCAGTTTCCACGTCCGGCCGCAGGTGGGGTACTACCACTGCTTCGGATGCGGTGAGTCGGGCGACGTCTACTCGTTCCTGCGGGCGATGGATCACCTCTCGTTCACCGAGGCCGTGGAGCGCCTCGCGGCGCGCATCGGTTACTCACTGCACTACGAGGACGGCGCTGCGGCTCCCGAGACGAGCGGTCGTTCCCGGCTGTACGCCGCCCACACCGCCGCGGCCGAGTTCTATCGGTCGCAGCTGTCCGCCCCGGACGCGCAGGCCGCACGTCAGTTCCTCGGCGAACGAGGCTTCGACGCCGGTGCAGCCGCGCATTTCGGGGTCGGATACGCGCCCCAAGGCTGGTCGGCGCTTCGCGACGCACTGCGGTCGCAGGGATTCACCGACGAGGAGCTGCTCACCGGGGGACTGGTCTCGAAGGGGCAGCGCGGCGTCTACGACCGGTTCCGGGGACGGGTCGTCTGGCCCATCCGCGACGTCGCCGGTCAGACGATCGGTTTCGGCGCTCGCCGCCTCTACGACGACGATCAGGGTCCGAAGTACCTCAACACGCCAGAGACGCCGATCTACAAGAAGGCGCAGGTCCTCTACGGCCTCGACCTCGCGAAGAAGTCGATCTCGCGGGAGCATCGCGTCGTCGTCGTCGAGGGCTACACCGATGTGATGGCGTGCCATCTCGCCGGGGTCACCGGAGCCATCGCGTCGTGCGGCACGGCCTTCGGTACCGATCACATCACGGTGCTGCGTCGCGTCATGGGCGACAGCGAGGGCAGCTCGGGTGAGGTCGTCTTCACGTTCGACCCGGATGCCGCCGGCCAGAAGGCCGCGCTGCGCGCCTTCGGCGACGAGAAGCGCTTCGCGGCGCAGACGTACGTCGCGGTCGCCCCCGAGGGGCTGGACCCGTGCGATCTGCGGCTCAACCGGGGTGATGCAGCGGTGCGCTCGCTCATCGAGGCGAAGGCGCCGATGTTCGAGTTCGTCATGGATCAGCGTCTGTCGACGTTCGACCTCTCCACCGTCGAAGGACGCATCGGCGCTCTGCGGGCAGCGGCACCGATCGTCGCCGACATCCGCGATGCCGCGCTTCGACCGGGCTACACGCGTGTCCTCGCCGGAAAGCTCGGGCTCGACCTTTCGGAGGTGCAGCCCGAGGTCGAGCGGGCCGCGCGCCGCGCGTCGGCGTCCGGGAGCGCAGGGGAGCGCACTCGCGGCGAGGCACCGGGCGCAGGCCGAGCGCAGCCCTCAGGCGCGCCCGGCGCGGCCTCCGAACCGCCGCCCGTGTCGGTCCGTGTCACCCTCGCCTCACTGCCGGCCGCCCTCGAGCTCGAGAAGCGCGCGCTCATGGGCGTGCTGCAGTACGGGCACCTGCTCGACAAGCAGGCCGTCGACATCGCGCTGGGTCTGCCCATGCCGCATCCGGCTCTCGAAGCCGTCCGTCAGGCCGTCTCGATGCAGACCGATCTCACCCGGCCCGGATGGACCTCGGCTGCGGTGGACGCGACTCGGGAGCCCTATCGCACGCTCGCGATCGAACTGCTCACGGCGGACTTCCCCGCGGGAACCGAACGCATCGCGCAGACGACGGCGATGGAGTCGCTGCGCAAACTCCGCCAGCGGGCGCTCGAACGCGAGAAGGCCGAGCTGCGAAGCGCGCAGCAGCGCCTGGAACCGGGCTCGCCCGAGTTCCGTTCCATCGGCGTCGCCATCCGCGATCTCGACCTTCGGCTGCGGCAGCTCATGGAGTCGGAGTAGCCGCCGTCGGCGACGAGTAGCGGTCGAGCGATGAAAACGGCAGGATGATGCGCATGTCCCGACGACCCGACGCGGAGATCGCGGTGCGCTGCGACGATCTGTCGATAGCGCGGACGGGCGATTCCGATCGCGTCGTCGAGGGCGTCAGCGTCACGGTCCGGGCGGGAGAAGCCCTCGCCGTGATGGGCGCGACCGGATCCGGCAAGTCGACGCTGCTCTCCGTCCTGGCCGGCAATGCGCCGGCCGATGTCGGGGTCGTCGGCGGTGCTGCGGAGGTGGCCGGCCTCTCGGTGCGGAAGGGTGGCCGTTCGCGCCGCATGCTCACCTATTACGCCGGGCACATGCCACAGGCGGCGGGCGCTTCGCTCCCGGCTCGATTGACCGTGGCCGAAGTCATCGCCGAGCCCATCACCTCGCGTGACCGGCGGGTGAGTCAGCGCGCTCTGTCGCTTCGGGTCGCCTCGCTCCTCGACGAGTTGCACCTTCCGCTGGGGGCGGCCTCGCAGTATCCCTACGAGCTCAGCGCGGGCATGCGCCAGCGCGTCGCGCTCGCGCGCGCTCTCGTGCTCGACCCGAAGGTCTTCATCGGCGATGACCCGTACGCGAACCTCGACATCGAGGTGCGTATCGCGGCTCGAGAGGCCTTGCTCTCGCGTCGCGACGACACGGGGATGGCGATCGTCATCGCGACGAACGACGTCGAGACCGCCGACGAGCTGGATGCCGCGGCTCTCGTCCTGCACGGTGGCCGGCCCGTGGGATACGGGCAGACCGCATCGGATGTGGTCTGGACGCCGGACGGGCGATCGCGAGCGTCCTGACGGCCGCGACCCGCCCGGCGGTCGGCCGATGTCGTGAGCACCCCCGGAGCTTTGCTAATATAGACGGGTTGCCCGGCGCGAGCGGGGCGGCTGATCCTCGGTAGCTCAATTGGCAGAGCAATCGGCTGTTAACCGATAGGTTCTTGGTTCGAGTCCAAGCCGGGGAGCGAGAGACCCGCGTTATCTACCGCGGCTCTCACCGAAGGCCCGGGCTTCCACCCCGGGCCTTTACTCATGTGTCTGAGGTTCGCCTGGCACTCGATGCCCGTTCCTCGGCCTCGAAGCGGCGCGAAGTGCCAACCGGAGACGTGCGATCGCGCGAACGATCAGCCGAAGACGTGCAGTCCGAGGTCGTCGCTCAGCGCCTCCGCGCCGATGCGACCGCGCACGCTCGTCCCGTGCTCGTCGAGAGGCGGGCTCACGATGGCAGCGCCGAGCTTGCCCGGAGCCGACAACACGATCGCGCCGGAGACACTGGACTTCGCGGGGACGCCGACGGCTCGCATCCAGCGACCCGATCCGTCGTAGACGCCGCACGTGGCCATGACGGCGACGACGTCTCTCGCGATCCGCGCAGACACCGCCCGTTCGCCGGTCACGGGATTCACCCCGCCGAGAGCGAGCGTCGCGCCCATGACGGCCAGGGTCTGCGCGTCCACCAGCACGGCGCACGCACGGGCGTAGACCGCGACAGCGTCATCGGCCGTGACGGCGAGCGTTCCCTCATCGCGCATCAGATGCGCGAGTGCATGATTGCGGTCGCCGAGGAGGTGCTCGCTGTGGGCGACATCGTCGTCCACCTCCAGTCGGCGACCGGCGAATCCCGACAGCCCGGCCACGATGCGGCTCGCCCGCTCGTCGGGATCGTCTCCATCGACCAGCGCGCAGGTCAGGATGGCGCCGGCGTTCACCATCGGGTTCGGGGGTCTTCCCGTGCCGCTCTCGAGCTTGATGGCGTCGAACGCCTCGCCCGTCGGCTCGATGCCGACCCGGTCTAGAGCTGCGCCGTCGGTGTCGGCCAGAGCGAGGGCGAACAGGAACGGCTTGACGGCTGACTGGATGCTGAACGGGACCTCCCCATCCACCGACGATCGGACCGAGCCGTCGGGCAGAGCCAGTGCGATCGCGCACAGGTCGCGGTCGGCGTCGGCGAGCTCCGGAATGCTCGTCGAGCGTTCACCGTCGCGCGCCGGCAGCAACCGTCCACGCAGAGCGTCGAGATCGTATGCACGCGGACCGCTGGCGTCGCTCATGGCGTCAGGCGTCGAGATCGTCGACGCCCGGCATCCAGGCGTTGCCCGGACGGCCCCAGCCGCGCTTCTTCGCGATCTTCTGCGTCGTCTTCCAGTCCGAGTCGTCGAGGCGGTCCACGTAGAGGATGCCGTCGAGGTGATCGAACTCGTGCTGCATGATGCGCGCGCGCCAGCCATCGACGCGGATCTCGACGGGGGAGCCGGCGAGGTCGGTGCCGGTCACGAGCACCTCCTCGGAGCGCCGCAGCGGGAACCGCTCACCGGGGAAGGAGAGGCACCCCTCCGACTCGTCGTCGGGATCGGGTGATCCGGGCTCGAGGGGTCGCATCCAGAGCTCGGGATTGATGATCTCGCCGCGCCAGGGCTCGCCGTCGTCGTCCTGGTACGTGTAGACGTAGATCCGCAGGCCGACGCCGACCTGCGGAGCAGCCAGGCCGACCCCGGGGGCGGCATCCATGGTCTCGTACATGTCGGCGACGAGCTGGCGGATCTCGTCCGTGATCTCGGTGACGGGCTCGGCGGGGGCGTGCAGCACGGGATCGCCCATGATGCGAATCGGAAGAACGGGCACGTTGCGAGCCTAATCGAGCCCGCTTCGCCGTTATGGTCGAAAGGTGATTCCGTTTGTCGCGTCCCTCGATGACGTAACCGATCAGCTGATCGGAGTCTTCCGCGAACCCAGAATCCTCATCGGAATCCCGCTCGCGCTGCTCGGCGCCGTGTTCATGTCCTTCGGAGCGCTCTACCAGCACCGGGGCGTGCAGAAGGTCGAGCGTCTCACCAACTCGTCGGGAAGCGCCGGGCTCAACGGCTCGCAGCTGCTGAGTCTGCTGAAGCGTCCGTCGTGGGTGGCGGGGACGATCATGCTCGGGCTCGCGATCGTGTGTCAGCTTGCAGCGCTGACTTTCGCGCCGCTCATCCTCGTTCAGCCGCTCGGTGCGATCTCTCTCGTGATCACGACCCTGCTGAATGCACGCATCACCGGCGTCAAGCCGACGAAGCGGTCGGTTCGCTCGATCATCCTGTGCGTCGGAGGCATCCTCGCCTTCGTCACGGTGGCCGCGCTCGTCGCGACGGAGGAGCCGATCGATCAGGCGCAGCTCATCACCATCCTCGCTCTGCTCGCGGGGGTGCTGCTGATCTCGGGGGCCGTGTGGATGCTGGTGCGCAAGGGCGCGAAGCCGCTCTTCTACATCGCGGCCTCGGGAATCATCTACGGTTTCGTCGCGACGCTCGCGAAGGTCGTGATCTCGCGCATCCAGAACGGCGACTTCGAGTGGTTGACGCTCCTGTGCCTCGTCGGCCTGATCACCGCGACCGCGGTCGGTGCGTACTTCGTTCAGACCGCTTACTCCGTCGGGCCTCCCGATCTCGTCATCGCCGGGCTCACCGTCATCGACCCGATCGTCGCCGTCATCATCGGCATCGCCATCTTGCGTGAGGCCGCAACGGCGCCGTTGCCGGCATTCGTCGGCTTCGTCGTCGCCGGAGCCATCGCGGTCTATGGCGTGACGTCGCTGGCGCGGAACCATCCGCAGGTCGTGCTCGACAGTCAGCAGCTGCCGATTCCGCGCGGGAGCAAGGGCAAGCGCCTCGACGATTGAGCGGTCGCGTCGGTTCGAGGCGGCTCGCGCTAGGCTCGATACGGCACGGGGCGGTGGCCAAGCTGGTCAAGGCAGCGGGCTCATAACCCGACGATCGTGGGTTCAAGTCCCACCCGCCCTACGCACGAATGGCCGCCCGCGGGCGGCCATTCGCACGCACAGGGGCGTGAAGCGTCAGGGGTGCGTGATCGCGGGATCCTGCGGGAAGTCGGTGTTGTCGTCGCCCGCCTTGAGATCGGTGTCGCCGAGGTCGGAGCCCGCGCGAGCCGCGTCGGCCTTCACCTCATCGCTGGCGGCATCCGTCGGCGCGGCGCTGTCGGCGTGTGCGTCATCGGCGTCGCGGTGGTGGGGAGTGCTGTCGGACATGCGGCATCCTTTCCTCGGGGTGTGAGATCCAGCCTGCCGCTCGGGTGGGTCGCGAGGAAGGCGCTTGACATCGGATGCCGGGAGAAATCGTGACACGGTTGTGATTCTTCAGGTTCGTGCGCGATAATCGACGCCGTAACCGAACACATCGCCGACATCCGGGCTCAGGTCGTAGGGGAAGACGTACCTGATGAAACGGAGAAGTCATGGCGACACCACAGGCGCGTGGAGTGATCTTCATCCACTCCGCGCCACGCGCGTTGTGCCCGCACCTCGAGTGGGCGGCGGGGCGCGCGCTCGGACGCGCGGTCAGCTTCGACTGGGAGGACCAGCCGGTGCTCGACGGCAGCCGTCGCGCGGAGTTCTACTGGGAGGGCCCGGCCGGAACCGGAGCAGCACTCGCGACGGCGATACGGGGCTGGGAGCACCTGCGATTCGAGGTGTCGGAGGATCCGACGCCGCGCAGCGACGGGGGCCGGTGGATGCACACCCCGAGCCTCGGCATCCATTACGCCCAGACCGATGCAACGGGCAACGTCGTGATCGGTGAGGACCGTATCCGCTACGCCATGGAGATCGCGGCGGGCGATGTGCGCGAGCTGCAGCGCGAGCTCGACGTCGCGTTGGGCGCAGCCTGGGACGAAGAGCTCGAACCCTTCCGTCACGCCGGCGACGATGCTGCCGTGGTGTGGCTGCACAAGGTGGGCTGATTCCGAGTCGCACAGACCCAGTCGGCCCGTGCGTTCGTACCGAGCCCCGGTGGAATGATCCCGGGGAACGGGAGCACGTACGGGACGACTGACCCGAAAGAAGAACAGACCCCCGCGGAACGCCGTCCGCGGGGGTCTGTTTCGTGTTCCGAGACCGGTCAGGCCGATCGGAACGCGACGACGGCGTTATGTCCGCCGAAGCCGAACGAGTTGCTGATCGCCAGCAGATCACCGTCGCCGAGGCTCTGGGTCTCGCCCGAGACCCGGAACGGGACGGCGGGGTCCTGCTCGGTGATGTTGATCGTCGGCGGCGCGATCCGTTCGCGTAGCGCCAGGATCGTGAAGATCGCCTCGAGGGCACCGGTACCACCCAGCAGGTGACCGGTGGACGCCTTCGTGGCCGAGACCGGGATCTCGTCGATGCGGTCGCCGAAGACGCTGCGCAGCGCCTGGTACTCGTTGGGGTCGCCGACGGGGGTCGAGGTCGCGTGCGCATTGATGTGCGCGACATCATCGGGGGAGGCATCGGCCTGCTCGAGAGCAGCGCGGACCGCGCGCGAGGCGCCGGCGCCCTCGGGGTCGTTGGCCGTGATGTGGTACGAGTCGGCGGTGACGCCGCCGCCCACCGCGTAGGCGTAGATCTTCGCGCCGCGAGCCTTGGCGTGTTCTTCGGTCTCGAGGATCAGCACACCGGCGCCCTCACCCATGACGAAGCCGTCGCGATCGATGCTCGTCGGGCGCGAGGCCGTCGCCGGGTCGTCATTGCGGCGTGACAGTGCCTGCATCGACGCGAAGGACGCCATCGTGATGGGGTGGATCGCCGACTCGGTGCCACCGGCGATGACGATGTCGGCCAGGCCGTCCTGCAGGTGCTCGATCGCGTTGACGATCGACTCCGTGCTCGAGGCGCAGGCGCTCGCGACCGTCCGGGCGAAGGCGCGCGCCCGGAAGTGCAGCGAGAGGTTACCGGCGGCGGCGTTGGGCATGAGCATCGGAACCGTCATGGGCAGAACGCGTCGCGGTCCCTTCTCGCGCAGCGTGTCCCACGCATCGAGCAGCGTCCACACCCCGCCGATGCCGGTCGCGAAGTCGACACCGAGACGCTCGGGGTCGACCTCGGGGCTGCCGGCATCCGCCCACGCCTCCATCGCGGCGACCATCGCGAACTGCGACGCGGGGTCGAGACGCTTGGAGACAGGGCGCTCCAGCACGGTGTCGGGGCGCACGATGGCCTCGGCGGCGAAGTGAACCGGAATCTGGTACTTCTCGACCCACTCGTGCTCGAGTGTGCGCGTGCCGGAATGGCCGGCGAGCAGGCCTTCCCAGCTTTCGGGTGCGGTGCCGCCCAGGGGCGACGACGCTCCGATTCCGGTGACGACGATACGCGGGGTGCTCATGGATCTCCTCGGTGGAACCCCGGCGGGGGCGTGTGCCCCCGCCGGTGGGGGTTACGCCTGGTTGGACGTGATGTAGGTGACGGCGTCGCCGACGGTCTTGAGGTTCTTGACCTCTTCGTCGGGGATGGTGACGCCGAACTTCTCCTCGGCGTTGACGACGATCGTCATCATCGAGATCGAGTCGATGTCGAGGTCGTCGGTGAAGGACTTCTCGAGGGCGACCTCGTCGGCCGAGATGCCGGTCTCGTCGGTGATGAGCTCGGCGAGTCCTGCGAGGACCTCGTCGTTGCTGAATGCCATGGGGTTTCTCCTTGTTATCTCTGGACCGACCCGGACGCGGGCCGCTGTTCAGTCTAGGTGCGGGGACCCGCCCGATCAGGGAAGGACGACGACCTGCGCGCCGAAGACGAGCCCCGCGCCGAAGCCGATCTGGAGGGCCAGACCGCCGCTCAACTCGGGGTTCTCCTCGAGCAGGCGGTGAGTGGCGAGGGGAATGGATGCCGCCGACGTGTTGCCGGTGGTCTCGATGTCACGACCGATCGCGACGGTCTCGGGCAGCCCGAGCTGCTTGGCGAACTCGTCGATGATGCGCATGTTCGCCTGGTGCGGGATGAAGGCGGCGAGGTCGCCCGCCTGGATGCCGGCCTCCTCGATGGCTCGCCGTGCGACCTTGACCATCTCCCAGACCGCCCAGCGGAACACCGTCGGGCCTTCCTGCCGGAGTGTCGGCCACGGCGCAGTCCCGTCGCGGAACTCCACGAGTGTGTGGTTCATGCCGACGGCGTCGGCCTTCGACCCGTCCGAGCCCCACACCGTCGGACCGATGCCCGGGGTGTCGCTCGGCCCGATGATCGCCGCGCCCGCGCCGTCGCCGAGCAGGAACGAGATCGTGCGGTCGGTGGGGTCGACGATGTCGCTGAGCTTCTCCGCGCCGACGACGGCGACGTAGCGGGCCGCACCCGCGCGAACGAGTGCGTCGGCCTGAGTCACTCCGTAGGAGAACCCTGCGCACGCCGCGTTGACGTCGTACGCCGCCGCCGGGTTCGCCCCGACGCGGTCGGCGACGATCGCCGAGACCGACGGGGTCTGCTTCGGGTTCGAGATCGTCGAGACGATGACGGCGTCGACCTGGTCGGCGGGAACGCCGCTGCGCTCGATCGCCTCGGCCACGGCATCCGCAGCCAGGTCGATGACGGTGGTCTCCTTGTCCGCGCGCACGCGAGTGACGATGCCGGTGCGCTGACGGATCCACTCGTCGCTCGAGTCGATCGGTCCGACGAGGTCGTCGTTGGGTACGGCGTTCTCACCGCGAGCCGCGCCGTACGCGTAGATGCGGGTGTGAGCGGGGCCGGTGGCCTGGCGAATGGCGGCGGTCATGCGGCACCTCCGGAGATGAGAGCGGATGCGGCGACGAGGTCGTCGGGGGTCTTGACGGCGACCGAGGGGACGCCGCGAAGAGCACGCTTCGCGAGGCCCACGAGGGTGCCGGCGGGGGCGAACTCGATGATGCCGGTGACGCCGTGCTCGGCGAACGAGGACATGCACAGGTCCCAGCGCACGGGAGACGCGACCTGGGCGACCAGACGGTCGAGAGCGTCACGGCCCTCGGCGACGACGGCGCCGTCGCGGTTCGACCACAGCGTGAGGTCGGGGTCGTTCACCGAGGTGGCGGATGCCGCCGCGGCGAGCGTGTCGACGGCCGGCGCCATGTACCGCGTGTGGAACGCGCCGGCGACCTGGAGGGGAATGACCCGGGTCGCAGCGACGGGCTCGGCGGCGAGGCTCGCGAGAGCGTCGAGTGCGCCGGCCGCGACGATCTGTCCTCCACCGTTGTAGTTGGCCGGGGTGAGGTCGAGCTCCTCCAGACGGGCGACGACGGCATCCTGGTCGCCGCCGAGCACGGCGCTCATGCCGGTCTGCTCGCGGGTCGCGGCATCCGCCATGGCGCGCCCGCGGAGTCCGACCAGACGCATCGCGTCATCGTCGCTCAGCACGCCGCCGGCGGCGAGTGCCGCGATCTCGCCGACCGAGTGGCCGGCGACGCCTGCCGGGCGAGCGCCGTCGGCGACGAGCGCGCTGTACGACAGCAGGCTGGCGGCGACGATGAGCGGCTGGGCCACGGCGGTGTCTCGGATGCGATCCGCATCCCACTCGGTACCGGCGGCGACGAGGTCGACCTCGGCGAGCTCGGAGAAGCGCTCGAGGCGTTCACGCGCACCCTCCAGCTCGAGCCACGGGGCGAGGAAGCCGGGGGACTGCGACCCCTGCCCGGGGAACACGGCGATGATCACTGTTACATCCTTCCAAGTTCAGTCGGTCGACCGCTGGCGACGATCGCACAACAATGCGGCGAACCTTTGTGTCGACCGTACAGTCGACGGGTCATGAGGAGCGTCCGACGGAGGCGCGGCCTCGTCAGCTCCGGCGCGACTGCGGCGCGCGTCGTCTCGTGAGGTCATTGCCGATAGAGCCCAGGATGAGCGCAGTCTGCAGGATGAGCGCCTCACGGGGCCCGGTCGCGTCCCAGCCGATGACGTCCGACACGCGCTTCAGCCGGTACCGGACGGTGTTCGGATGCACGAAGAGCTCGCGGGCCGTCGCTTCGAGGGAACGACCGTTGTCGAGGTAGCTCCACAGGGTAGCGACGAGGTCCGCAGAGTGGGCGAGCAGCGGACGATAGATCCGTTCGACCAGAGTTGCCTTGGCGACGGGATCGCCGGCCAGCGCGCGCTCGGGAAGCAGATCGTCGGCCTCGACGGGTCGCGGCGCATGACGCCAGGCACTCGCGACCGCGAAGCCGGCGAGAGCCGCGCGAGCGCTCTGGCTCGCATCGACCAGGGCGGGCACGGTGGGGCCGAGCACCAGGTGACCGGGGCCGAAACCGGGCTCGAGTCTCGCCGCTATCTCGAGGAAGGTCAGCTCGGGCACCGGCTCCGCCCGGCCTGGTAGGTCGGCACGCCCGATCACGATCACCAGGCGAAGGCCCTGAACGCCGACGAGGACGTCGACGCCCATCTTGCGCGCGGCACGGCGCAGCTGGTCGACGTCGAACTGCGGGGGAGCGGTGCCGACGAGGACGGCGACCGCACCGTGCCCGTGCCAGCCGAGCGCGGCGATCCGGCTCGGAAGCTCCTCGTCGGTCTCACCCGTGAGGATGGAATCGACGACGAGCGCCTCGAGGCGGGCATCCCACAACCCGCGCGCCTCGGCGGCGCGCGCGTACACGTCTGCCGCTGCGAAAGCGACGTCACGCGAGTACTTCAGGATCGCCTCGCGGACATCGTCGCCGCGGTGCGCCACCCGTTCCTCGGTGACTTCGACGGTCACCCGCACGAGCTGCAGGGTCTGCGTCAGGCTGACGCTGCGCAACAGCTCGCGCGGAGCCGCGGCGAAGATGTCGGCCGCGATGCGCGGGGTCGAGGTCGGATCCTCGTACCACTGGATGAACGAGGTGATGCCCGCCTGCGCGACCAGTCCTACGGAGGACCGGCGCGCAGGCGGCATCTCGGCGTACCAGGGCAGCGTCTCCTCGAGCCGATTGATCGTGGCTGTGGCCAGATCACCCGGGATCCGGCGGAGCCACGCGAGTGTCTCCGCCTTCGAGCTGTCGTCGGTCACCGAAGGGTCAGCTCTCGCCGCCCGCGTTTCCGCTCGTGCCCGCCGTCACGTCGTGCAGACGGTAGCGCTCGATCGCCTGCGCCGACAGACCGCGGTCCACGACGCCGTCCTCGGCCAGAGCCTGGAGTGTGCGCACCACGATCGACGGCCCGTCGATCTTGAAGAACCGTCGAGCGGCCGGGCGGGTGTCGGAGAAGCCGAAGCCCTCCGCGCCCAGCGTCGCGAAGCGACGCGGCACCCACGGCCGGATCTGGTCCTGCACGGCGTGCATGAAGTCGCTGACCGCGACGACCGGGCCCTCGGAGTCGTTGAGCTTCTGCGTGACGAAGGCCGTGCGGGGCTCGTCGGTCGGGTGCAGGAAATTGTGCTCGTCGACGGCGAGACCGTCACGACGCAGCTCGGTCCAGCTCGTGACCGACCAGACGTCGGCGATCACACCCCAGTCGTCCTTGAGGAGCTTCTGCGCCTCGTAGGCCCACGGCACGCCGACGCCCGACGCGAGCAGCTGCGCGCGCGGCCCGTCGCCCTCGCCGACGCTCACGCGGTGGATGCCGCGGATGATGCCGTCGACGTCGACATCCTCAGGCTCCTTCGGCTGCACCAGCGGCTCGTTGTAGAGCGTGATGTAGTACATGACGTTCGGGTCGGGGTGGTTCCCGCCGTACATGCGCTCGAGACCCGAACGAACGATGTGGGCGATCTCGTACCCGTAGGCCGGGTCGTACGACACAGTGGCGGGGTTGGTCGAAGCGAGCAGGTGCGAGTGGCCGTCAGCGTGCTGCAGGCCCTCGCCGGTCAGGGTCGTGCGGCCGGCCGTCGCGCCCATGATGAACCCGCGGGCCATCTGGTCGCCCGCGGCCCACTGCGCGTCGCCGGTGCGCTGGAATCCGAACATCGAGTAGAAGACGTAGACCGGGATGAGCGGCTCGCCGTGGGTGGCGTACGAGGTTCCGATCGCGGTGAACGCCGCGACGGCGCCGGCCTCGTTGATGCCGACGTGGAGGATCTGACCCTGCGGGCTCTCCTTGTACGCCAGCAGCAGCTCGCGGTCGACCGAGGTGTAGTTCTGCCCGTGCGGGTTGTAGATCTTCGCGGTCGGGAAGTACGCGTCCATGCCGAACGTGCGCGCCTCATCGGGGATGATCGGCACGATGCGGTGGCCGAAGTCCTTCGCACGCAGCAGGTCCTTGAGCAGTCGGACGAACGCCATGGTGGTGGCGATCTCCTGCGTGCCCGAGCCCTTCTTCGGCAGCGCGTACGACTCGTCGCCGGGCAGCGTCAGCGGCGCGTGCTTCGTACGACGCTGCGGCAGGAAACCGCCGAGCTCACGGCGACGCTCGAGCATGTAGCGGATCGTCTCGTCCTCGGCGCCCGGGTGGTAGTACGGCGGGAGGTACGGGTTCTCCTCGAGCTGCGCGTCGGTGATCGGGATGCGCATCGAGTCGCGGAAGTGCTTGAGGTTCTCGAGCGTCATCTTCTTCATCTGGTGGGTCGCGTTGCGACCCTCGAAGTGGTGACCGAGACCATAGCCCTTGATCGTCTTCGCGAGGATGACGGTCGGCTGGCCCTTGTGCTCCATCGCCTGCTTGTAGGCGGCGTAGACCTTCTGGTAGTCGAGACCGCCGCGGCGGAGCTTGCCCCAGATGTCGTCGTCCGACCAGTCCTTCACGAGCGCCGCCGTGCGCTCGTCGCGCCCGAAGAAGTGCTCGCGGATGAACGCGCCGTCCTCGGCGCGGTAGGTCTGGAAGTCGCCGTCGGGGGTGGTGTTCATCAGGCGGACGAGGGCGCCCTCGTCATCCTGCGACAGCAGCTCGTCCCAGCCGCGTCCCCAGACGACCTTGATGACGTTCCAGCCCGCGCCGCGGAAGTACGCCTCGAGCTCCTGGACGATCTTGCCGTTTCCACGGACCGGGCCGTCGAGACGCTGGAGGTTGCAGTTGATGACGAACGTGAGGTTGTCGAGTCCCTCGTTGGCTGCGACCTGCAGCTGACCGCGGCTCTCGACCTCGTCCATCTCGCCGTCGCCGAGGAAGGCCCAGACGTGCGAGTCGGACAGGTCCTTGATGCCGCGGTTGGTGAGGTACTTGTTGTTCATCGCCTGGTAGATGGCGTTGATCGGACCGAGACCCATCGAGACCGTCGGGAACTGCCAGTAGTCCGGCATCAGACGGGGGTGCGGGTACGACGGGATGCCGTCGGGCGCCTTCGAAGCCTCCTGGCGGAAGCCGTCGAGCTGGCTCTCGCTGAGGCGTCCCTCGAGGTACGAGCGGGCGTAGATGCCGGGTGAGGCGTGGCCCTGGATGAAGATCTGGTCGCCGCCGGACGGGTGGTCGGGACCGCGGAAGAAGTGGTTGAAGCCGACTTCGTAGAGCGAGGCCGACGACGCGTAGGTGGAGATGTGTCCGCCCACACCGATGCCGGGACGCTGGGCGCGGTGCACGGTGACCGCGGCGTTCCAGCGGATCCAGCGACGGTAGCGACGCTCGAGCTCTTCATCACCGGGGAACTCCGGCTCGTTCTCGGGCGCGATGGTGTTGATGTAGTCCGTCACCGGCACCTGCGGGACGTTGAGCTGCAGCTCGTGCGAGGCCTGGAGCAGGCTCAGCATGATCTCGCGACCGCGACCCGAGCCCTTCGCATCGACCAGCTGGCGCAGCGACTCCTGCCATTCACCGGTCTCTTCCGGGTCGCTGTCCAGGGCGTCCTGGGAGTAGGGGTCTTGATCGTTGACAGTCACGGGCGACCTTTCTCGTATGGCAGATCGTGCCAGGTAATCACCACGGGCAGGGCGCGGGCATTGTCGGGCGCGCACAAGCACCGCACGACAGCCTACTCACGCTCGGAGGGGTCGGCGCTCTCGTACACTGAGAGCAGGGGCCTATAGCTCAGTTGGTTAGAGCACCTCGTTTACACCGAGGGAGTCGGGAGTTCGAGTCTCTCTGGGCCCACATGAAAGCCACCCCCGCAGATCAGCTGCTGCTGCTGGACATCGCCCGCCTCGACGCGCAGGCGCGCGGAGCGGAGGCCGCGAAGCGCAATCCGGCTCAGGCGGCGCGTGTCAACGAGCTGCTCGCACGCCGTCAGGAGCTCTCCGTCGAGCTGACCGGCCTGCTCGGCAATCGCGACGACATCGAGGCCGAGCTCAAGCGCATCGCATCGGACGTCGCTGTCGTCGACGCTCGAGCGGCTCGCGATGCCGATCGACTCGCGGCGACCTCGAACCCGAAGGACGCCCAGGGCCTCGAGCACGAGATCGCTTCGCTCGCCCGCCGTAAGAGCGAGCTGGAGGACGCGCAGCTCGAAGCCATGGAGCGCCTCGAGGCCGCGGAAACCGCGGTCTCCGCACAGCAGGCCCTGATCGCCGAGGTCAATGCCGAAGGCGGGCGGTTGAGCGCCGAGGGCAAGGCCGCCGTCGCGGACGCCCAGGCTCGTCTCGACGCGGCCACCCGTGACCGCGCGGCGGTCGCGGCCAAGGTGCCCGCGGATCTCCTGGCACGCTACGAGTCGCTCGCCGAGCGGACGCCGGGCGCCGGCCTCCTGCAGCGCCGCACGTGCGGCGGGTGCCACATGGAGCTCTCCGGAACCGACCTCAAGGCGATCGGGCAGGCTGCCGCCGACGAGGTCGTGACGTGCCCCGAGTGCGGCTGCATCCTCGTCCGCACCGACGAATCCGGTCTGTGACCCGTCGATGACCACACCGCGCGCCCGGTGGCGCGCGGTGGGACGCCGCAATGACGGAGACGTCGACATCGCGGTGGTGGATGCCGCCGGCGCGGTGATCGAGCGCGGCCGTGTCGCCGCCGGCGAGCTGGCGGGTGAGATCGCAGCCGACCCCGATGCGCGGTGGATCTGGTCCGACACCACGGCCTGGTACCACGACATCCTGGCCGCCGGCGTCCGGGTGGCGCGGTGTCACGACCTGCGCCTGTGCCATGCGATCCTCCGTGATAGCTCGCTCGTCACGGAACCGGCACAGCTGCGGGCCGCGACCTCCTGGGACGCCGCGCCCGAAGACCCGGTGTCTGACCGCGACGTCCTCTTCTCGCTCGAGCCGGCTGCCGACGCCCTTCCGCATGACCTCGACGCGACGCTGGCGGAGTTCGCGCGTCAGGCCCGGGCGATCGAGAGCGCGACCGACCCCGGTCGTCTGCGGCTGCTGACGGCCGCGGAGTCCGCCGGAGCGCTCGTCGCGGTCGAACTGCATGGCGCCGGTGTCCCGTGGAGTCGCGAGGTGCACGACGCGATCCTCGCGGACGCGCTGGGCCCCCGTCCGCGACCGGGTGAGCTTCCGAGCCTCGTGCGCGACTTGGCCGACCGGGTGCGGAAGGCGCTCGGCGACCCGACCGCGAGCCTCGACTCGCAGCCGCGCCTGCTGCGCTCGCTGCACCGGGTGGGTGTGCTCGTCGAGTCGACGAGCAAGTGGGAGCTCCGACGTCACGAGCACCCGGTCATCGAGCCGCTTCTGGCCTACAAGCGCGCGATGCGGCTGTTGAGCGCCAATGGCTGGGCGTGGATGGACGAATGGATCCCGACCGACCGGTTCCGTCCGGTCTACGTGCCGGGAGGGGTCGTCACGGGCCGCTGGGCGTCGTCCGGCGGGGGAGCGCTGCAGCTGCCGCGGATGCTGCGCCCCGCGGTGCGAGCCGACCCCGGATGGCAGCTGGTGGTCGCGGACGTCGCTCAGCTCGAGCCGCGCATCCTCGCGGCGATGTCCGGCGACCTCGCCCTCGCCGATGCCGCGCGGGGGCGCGACCTCTACGAGGGCATCGTCGCCCGCGGCACCGTGCCCTCGCGTCAGGAGGCGAAGATGGCGCTGCTCGGCGCGATGTACGGCGCGACGACCGGAGACAGCGGGCGGCTGGTGCCGTCGTTGCGCCGCGCGTACCCGCGCGCGATGGCCCTCGTCGATGACGCGGCGCGCGTGGGAGAGGAGGGCGGCTCGGTGCGCACGCTGCTCGGTCGCACCAGCCCGGCGCCGTCCGCGGCGTGGCGCGAGCTCCAAGCGGATGCCGCCGAGCCCGAGGCATCCGATGCCATCAAGACGCTCGCGCGATCACGGGCGCGCGAGCGCGGCCGCTTCACCCGAAACTTCGTCGTTCAGGGGACGGCGGCCGAATGGGCGCTCGCCTGGCTCGCCGACCTCCGGCAGCGCCTCGCGGCTTTTCCGAGCGTCGGAGACCACCCCGTCACGGGGCGCGCGCACCTCGCGTTCTTCCTCCACGACGAGATCATCGTGCACACCCCGGTCGAGCACGCCGAGTCCGCCGCGGCAGCCGTCCGCGAGGCCGCAGACGCGGCAGGACGACTGCTCTTCGGCTCGTTCCCCCTCGACTTTCTGCTGGACGTGCGCATCGCGGCATCCGCCGACAAGAGCTGACGACGGGCGTGGGTGGGCCCGCCGGTAGACTCGACGGGCGAATGGGTCGGCTGGACGGTCGCGTGGCGGGCAACCGCACCGAGGAACGTCCGGGCTCCACAGGACAGGACGGTGGGTAACGCCCACCCGGAGTGATCCGCGAGACAGTGCCACAGAAAGCAGACCGCCGGCGTCCGCGCCGGTAAGGGTGAAAGGGTGGTGTAAGAGACCACCGGGGTCGTGGTGACACGACTCGCACGGTAAACCTCGTCCGGAGCAAGGTCAGACAGGGGATGTTGACGCGGTCCGCCGAGTCCCCGGGTAGACCGCTGGAGCGGCACGGCAACGTGTCGCCGAGAGAGATGGCCGTCCACGGGGCTCACGCCCCCGGACAGAACCCGGCGTACAGGCCGGCCCATTCGCCTAACCGCCTCGACCCGCGCCCGCGTTAGACGCACTTCCCCGCATCAGGCGCGAGTACGGATGCCGCGAGGCAGCGCCATGCTTCCTGAGTGCGTCCTATCCTCGCTATCGAGAAGCGCGAACCTGGGACCTGAATCTCAGTGTGGGTGGAATCATCGATGCTAGGCAGCGCGATTTAGCGGCTATGCTAAATGAGCGCAATACCTGAGCTTGGGGGGAGCCTTAAGGTGCAGTACGTCATCATATTTTTCGCGATCGTCTTGATCATCTCTTTGCTAGTGAACTTCTGGTACCTCGCGATTCCCGCGGCGATCATCGCGGTGATTGCTTGGAAAACGCCGAGCATTGTTCGCGAGATGCGCAAGCGTAGGTACTTCGCCAGTGAGGATTTCGCTGCGCATAAGGCGGAGATAGCGGCGCTCACTTATGAACACAACGAGGTCACCCAGTACGTCGCCGAGATTCGGGATCGCGGGTCCTTTGAGGTCGGCGCCACGGGAACGGGGCGGCACGCGCACCTCGCCACGTTTGAGAACACCAGCGCCCACAACTATCGACGGGACCGCAATGTCGCGGAGTACGCGGCGAGTAACGTGCACAACTGCTCGCTGCAGTTGGTCAGAAACGCCGCGAGCAACCCGATCAAGTACGTAACTAAGTACTTTGACATTAAAGCAGACGAGGACACGCTCGCCGACGTCGAGACGCTGGGGGAGAGTATCGCGAGCCTCGAAGCGGCAGTAGCAAACCTTCGGGCCCGCGAGTCGCAGATCGTGGGCGTAGTTAGCCCGCCTCCGTTCATCATGAGGTACTTCGCGGACGAGTTCATGTCGCAGGTCGGCGTCAAGTTGTCGCCTGTGTCCGTTCCCTACCCGGAGTACCGATTCGAGTATGTGAGCGCTGGCGGCAACAGCTCCCAGCGCACCACGGTGAAGTTGGACACTCCGGCGATCGACGCGATGGTCGAGTTCCTCGCTCAGTCGATCAGGTTCCGGAAGTCTGCCGCGGGGCAGCGGGCGCTGATGACTGCCAGGCTCCGCGCCTACATCAAGGATCGCGACGGATGGGCATGCAAGAGCTGTGGCGCGTCCGTTCGGGTCGAACCGAATCTCCTCCTGGAAGTCGACCACATCGTCCCTGTGTCGCGCGGCGGGATGACGGTTGAGGAGAACCTGCAGACGCTCTGTTGGCGTTGCAACCGTTCTAAGTCAAACAAGCTCATCGCCTCCTGATCTCGCACCCCCGCGGTCATGGCTGAGCGCGTAGGTCTCTTCCGCTCGGCGTATCGTCGCTCGGTGGTGTCGCATCGTCCGATTTCTGCTCCCGGGGACGCGCACAGCGTGACGAACGCTCAGCTACAGCGTGGGCGCAGGGCCGTTATGCCCGGCCACAGAGCCCGGCGTACAGGCCGGCCCATTCGCCTAACCCCGCTTCACGTCAGGCGCACTTCCGCGCATCAGGCGCGGCTTGAAGCGCGCGGGATGCGCGGAAGTGCGCCCGAAGCCGCAGCTGCCGGCGAGACCTCGCCGTGCGGGGTCAGTGGGCGGTCGTGCCGGCGAGGTCTTCCGTCGTCTCGTCGAGGACACCGGGGCGTTCGCCCGCGAGCGCGAGGGCCGCTGCGCCGATGATGCCGGCGTTGTTGCGGTGGACGGCGGGCACGATCGGCGTCTTCAAGTCGAGCAGCGGCAGGAACTTGTCGGCATGCTTGGACACTCCACCGCCCACGACGAAGAGATCGGGGGAGAAGAGGAACTCGATGTGGCTGTAGTACCACTGCAGGCGCTCGGCCCACTCGGGCCAGTCGAGCTCGTCGCGCTCCATCGCCGAGTACGCGGCCCAGGCCTCGGCATCCTTGCCGTGTTTCGCCCGGTGCACGTGCCCGAGCTCGGAGTTCGGGATGAGCACGCCGTGGTAGATCATGGCCGAGCCGATGCCGGTGCCGAGCGTCGTCAGGATGACGAGCCCATCCTGGTCGCGCGCGGCGCCGTAACGCAGCTCGGCGACGCCGGCGACATCCGCGTCATTGGCGAAGTGGATCTGACGGCCGAGGCCCTTCTCGAAGAAGCTCTCGGCTTCGAAATCGATCCAGGTGTCTGCGACGTTGGCCGCCGAGAGGGTGCGGCCGTTCTTCACGATCGCGGGGAAGGCCACGCCGAGCGGCACGTCGCCCGCGTCGGTCACCTCCAGTCGGTCGAGCACGACCTTGACGGCATCGAGGACGTCTTCGGGCTCTGCCCCGTGGGGCGTGGCGACCTTGATCCGATCGGTCAGGAGCTCGCCCGTCGACAGGTCGACGACGGCTCCCTTGATGCCGGTTCCGCCGATGTCCACTCCGACGGCCCGCGTCGCACTCGCACTCATACGGCTCAGCCTATCGAGCGCGAGCCGGTCGGATTAGGCTCGGGCTGAGCGCCACCGCAGGCGCAGTCTGGAGCGACCATGCCCGAGAGCCACGACGAGTACTGGTACAACCTCACGACGCACGAGGTGGAGCACGGCAAGCAGTCGCCGGGCGCCGATCGTGCCGGCCCTTTCGCCTCCGCCGAGGAAGCAGCGCGGGCTCCGCAGATCATGGCGCAACGTGCGCAGGCATGGCGCGAGGATGAGGCTCGGGAGGACGACTGGGGCACGCCGCCGTCGGAGGGCGCTCGCCGCCAGTAGTCTGGGATCCGACCCTGTCTCGGAGAGGACGCGATGGACAAGCAGCGGGACTTCGTACTGCGAACGATCGAGGAGCGCGGCGTCAAATTCGTGCGGCTCTGGTTCACCGATGTGATCGGCACCCTGAAGTCGGTCGCGATCGCCCCGGCAGAGGTCGAGGGTGCTTTCGCGGAGGGCCTGGGCTTCGATGGCTCGGCCATCGAGGGACTGACCCGAAGCTACGAGTCGGACCTGCTCGCGCACCCCGACCCGACGACGTTCCAGCTCCTGCCCTGGCGCGGCGAGATCGACCCCACCGCTCGGATGTTCTGCGACATCACGACGCCGGACGGCCAGCCCGCCGTCGCCGACCCGCGCAACGTGCTCAAGCGGACCCTCGCGAAGGCCGCGGACGCCGGGTTCACCTTCTACACGCACCCCGAGATCGAGTTCTACCTGCTGAAGTCGTCGTCGTACGGGCCAGACGGTCCCGAGCCGGTCGACTCAGCCGGCTACTTCGACAACGTCCCCGGCGGCACGGCGCATGACTTCCGCCGGCGCTCGGTGCGGATGCTCGAAGACCTCGGCATCTCGGTCGAGTACAGCCACCACGAGGGCGGCCCGGGCCAGAACGAGATCGACCTGCGCTACGCCGACGCCCTCGCGACGGCCGACAACATCATGACCTTCCGGACCGTCATCAAGGAAGTGGCGATCGAGCAGGGTGTCTACGCGACCTTCATGCCGAAGCCCCTCAGCGGCCACCCGGGCAGCGGTATGCACACCCACATGTCGCTCTTCGAGGGCGACGTGAACGCGTTCTACGAAGAGGGTGCGCAGTACCAGCTCTCGCAGACCGGTCGACAGTTCATCGCCGGTCTCCTCCGTCACGCCAACGAGATCTCGGCGGTCACCAACCAGTTCGTGAACTCGTACAAGCGTCTGTGGGGCGGCGACGAGGCCCCCAGCTTCATCACGTGGGGTCACAACAACCGCTCGGCGCTCGTGCGCGTGCCCATGTACAAGCCGAACAAGAGCCAGTCGTCCCGCGTGGAGTATCGTGCGCTCGACTCGGCTGCCAACCCGTACCTTGCCTACGCACTGCTGCTCGCAGCGGGACTGAAGGGCATCGAAGAGGGCTACGAGCTTCCCGCCGAGGCCGAGGACAATGTCTGGTCGCTCACCGATTCGGAGCGTCGGGCCCTCGGTTACGCGCCGCTTCCCGCGAGCCTCGATCACGCTCTCGAGTACATGGAGGAGTCCGAGCTCGTCGCCGAGACGCTCGGCGAGCAGGTGTTCAACTACGTGCTGTTGAACAAGCGTCGCGAGTGGCAGAACTACCGCGCCCAGGTGACGCCGTTCGAGCTCAAGAGCAACCTGGAGATGCTCTGAGGCCATGACCCGGTCACCTCGTTCGACCGGGCTGACGGGGCTGGCCCGGGCGGGCTTCGATGACCTCGCGCGCGCGGATGCCGACCTCGCCGAGCTCGCCGAGCTGACCGGCATCGAGCGCGAGGAGCTCGTCGGATCGGCGGAGCTGGCGGCGGACCCCGACGGAGCGGTGGCGGCGCTGCTGCGCATCGCCCGCCGGGCTGCCGAGATCGTCACCGACACGCTGCGACGGCGGCCTGCGGCGGTGTGGTCGGTGCTCGGCGCGTCGCTCGGGCTGGCCGACTTCTACCTGCGGCATCCCGAGGAGCTCGCCGATCTCGCCTCCGACGGCGACGGACTTCCCACACGCGACGAGCTGAGCGCGCAGATGCTGGATGCCGTCGGCGCCGAGGACGGCTTCGCGGCCTCCTGGGGTGACGAGGCCTGGGTCGCGCTGCGGGTGCGATACCGCCGGATGCTGGCGCGCATCGCACGGTTCGACCTCGCGGCATCCGACCCGACGATCATCCTGCACGCGGTCGCTGCGGCCCTCGCCGACGCTGCCGGTGCCGCCCTCGAGGCGTCTCTCGCCGTCGCGCGCAGCAGGCTCGTCGCCGGCGTCCCCGGCGCGGCGCGTTCCGAGCGCGACGCCGTCGCCGCGACTCGCCTCGCGATCATCGGGATGGGCAAGTCCGGGGCGCGTGAGCTGAACTACGTCAGCGACGTCGACGTCATCTTCGTCGGCGGATCAGCCGACGAAGCCGTCGTCTCGGAGTCGCAGGCCGTCGAGATCGCGACGAGACTCGCGATCCAGACGATGCGGGGCATCTCGGAGGTGGAGGTCGAGCCGCCCCTGTGGGAGGTCGACCCGAACCTGCGGCCCGAGGGGAAGCAGGGGGCACTCGTGCGCACCCTCGAGTCGCACGTCGCCTACTACGACCGCTGGGCGAAGAGCTGGGAGTTCCAGGCTCTGCTCAAGGCGCGGCCGCTCGCCGGCGACCCGGAGCTGGGGGAGCAGTACGTCGACGCTGTCCAGCCGATGGTGTGGGCGAGCGCGGCTCGCGAGAACTTCGTCGAGAGCGTGCAGAAGATGCGCGAGCGGGTGACCGACCACATCCCACCGGGCGAGGTCGCGCGGCAGCTCAAGCTCGGACCGGGCGGCATCCGCGATGTCGAGTTCACCGTCCAGCTGCTGCAACTCGTGCACGGCGCCTCCGATGACCGCATCCGGGAACGGTCGACTCTGGACGCCCTCGACGCGCTCGTGTCGGAGGGGTACATCGGACGCGAGGACGCGTCACGCTTCGCATTCGACTACCGGCGTCTGCGTGTCATGGAGCACAGGCTGCAGCTGCGCGAGCTGCGCCGGACCCATCTCATGCCCGAGGACGGGGCGGCGCTGCGAACGCTCGCGCGCTCGTCGCGCATCGGCGACGGCGGCGACCGGGTCGTCGCGGTGTGGGAGGAGATCAAGCGCGAGGTGCGTGAGATCCACGTGCGGCTGTTCTACCGGCCGCTCCTCTCGGCCGTCGCGGCGCTGCCCGCCGATGAGCACACGCTCTCGCCCGACGCGGCGAAGGCCCGTCTCGCCGCGATCGGGTTCCGTGATCCCGCGGGCGCGCTGCGGCACATCGGCGCCCTGACGAGCGGCCTCAGCCGCAAGGCCGTCATCCAGCGACACCTCATGCCGGTCATGATCCGCTGGTTCGCCGATGGCGTCGATCCGGACTACGGACTGCTCGCGTTCCGCCGCGTCAGCGAACGGCTGGGGAACACGCCGTGGTTCCTTCGGATGCTGCGCGACTCGGCGGGCGCCGCCGAGCGTCTCACCCGCCTGCTCTCGGGCTCGCGCTACGTGGGCGAACTGATGGAGTGGATCCCCGAGTCGATCGCCTGGCTCGACTCGCCTGATCAGCTCCGGCCGCGACCCGGATTCGTGCTGCAGGAGGAGGCGCGCGCGATCCAGACCCGACACGCCTCGATCGATGACGCGATGTCGGCGGTTCGCGCCCTCCGGAGGCGTGAGCTGCTGCGCCTGGCGATGGCGGCCGTCGTCGGCGAGCTGTCGATCGAAGAGCTTGCCGAAGGCCTGACCACCATTACGGAGGTCACCATTCAGGCGACACTGCGCGCCGTGCGGCGCGAGGTGGTGCCGCCAGAGGACGACCGCCTCGACTTCTCGGTCATCGCGATGGGGCGTTTCGGCGGTGCCGAGCTCGGGTTCGGATCGGACGCCGACATCATCTACGTCTTCGACGCGAATGGGGTGCCGGCGCAGCGGGCTCAGGAGCTCGCCCTCCAGCTCGTTCACGGCGTGCGCCGATACTCCGAGGATCACCGTCTGCCGCTCGAGCTCGACGCGGGCCTGCGCCCCGAGGGTCGCAACGGTCCACTCGTGCGCTCGCTGGAGTCGTACGCGGAGTACTACCGGCGCTGGTCGCTGTCGTGGGAGGCGCAGGCGCTTCTGCGCGCTCGGGGCGTGGCGGGCAGTGTGACGCTCATCGATCGCTTCCTCGCCCTCGCCGACGACCTGCGTTATCCGGTGGCCCCCGACCCTCAGGGCCTCCGCGAGATCCGGCGTATCAAGGCGCGCGTCGAGAGCGAGCGACTGCCCCAGGGGCAGGACCGCTCCCGGCACCTCAAGCTCGGTCCGGGGGGCCTGAGCGATGTCGAATGGCTCGTGCAGCTCATCCAGCTCGAGCACGCTCACCGCGTAGCGGGCCTGCGCACGACCTCGACGATCGCCGCACTCGGGGCGGCAGTAGAGGCCGACCTCATCCCGCGGGATGCCGCGGAGAAGCTCGCTGCGGCATGGCGGCTGGCCAGTCGGCTGCGCTCGGCGAACACCCTGCTGTCGGGACAGACGAGCGACGTCCTGCCGACCGATCGTGGCCGCCTGGACGGAATCGGTCGTTTGCTGGAGTATCCGGCGCGATCGGCGACCATCGTGGAGGAGGATTGGATGCGCGCTGCGCGTCAAGCCCGCCGCGTGTTCGAGAAGCTCTTCTACGGCTAAGGGGAAACATGTCGGTTGGTCTGCTGGCTGTCGTCGACGACATCCTGAGCGCGGCGCTGCGCGCCTCCGCGAAGTCGGCGGGTGTCGTGATCGACGATGCCGCGGTGACGCCCCAGTACGTGCAGGGGATCACGCCCGCTCGGGAACTGCCGGTCGTGGGGAAGATCGCGCTCGGCTCGATCGCGAACAAGTTCCTCATCATCATTCCGGTCGCGCTGCTGCTGACCGCGTTCGCGCCGGCTGTGCTGCCCTTCCTTCTCATCCTCGGTGGAATGTTCCTCTGCTACGAGGGAGCCGAGAAGGTGCTGGAGTGGTTCGGGGTGCACCACGGGGCGGAGGACGACGGCCCGCGCGACGAGAAGAAGCTCGTGCTCGGCGCTGTCCGCACCGACCTCATCCTCTCAGCCGAGATCATGCTCATCTCGCTCTCGAACCTCGACGAGGGGATGGGCATCTGGCAGACCCTCGCTGTCCTGGCCGTGATCGCCCTGCTCATGACGGGAATCGTCTACGGAGCGGTCGCGCTCCTGGTGAAGATCGACGACATCGGCCTGCGGATGGCGAAGAACGCGTCATCTCGCGTCCGGCACACCGGCATGCGGATCGTCCGGTCGATGCCCGCTGTGTTCCGCGTGATCAGCGTCGTGGGCACCGTCGCGATGCTGTGGGTGGGCGGTCACCTCGTGCTCGCGAACCTCGGCGAGGTTGGGGTGACCTTCACCCTCGACCTGCTGCACGGGGTGGAGCACCTGCTCGAAGCCGCGGGCGGTGTGGTCGTCTGGATCGGCGAGACGGCCGTGTCGGCGATCGCCGGGCTGCTCGCCGGGCTCGTGATCGTCGGTGTGCTCACGGTGATCCGGCGCCTCCGGCACAGCGAACCGCAGCATGCCGGAGGCGCCGGCACGCATTGAGCGTCAGCGCTCGCCGCGCTCGGCGTTCGGAATCCGGTTCTGCTCCGCCTCGACGGGGTCGGTGTCGAGATCGGGCACGATCGAGGTGTCGTCGCGATCGGTGTCCTGCGCGGCGGGGTCGGCGATGGGCTGCTGGTCACGGGATGCATCGGTCATGACAGCAGTCCACCGCGGCGTCGGCATCCGGTCACGGTGGTTGACACGAAGTCAAGTCGCCTGCACTCGGTTCACGGCTCTCATAGCCTGACGAGGTGATGACGACCTCGACGCTGCCTCGCCCGGAGCGTGTCGGATGGTCGCCCCGGCGGATCTCCGTCGACGGGCTCGCGTTCCGCGTCTGGAGCTCCGCCACTGAAGCGTCGCCTCCGAACATCGTGCTTCTCCACGGGGTGGGGATGTCGCACCGCTCGTTCCTCCGGCTGCACCCGCTGCTCGCGCGGAGCGCATCGGTGCACAGCGTTGATCTGCCCGGCTTCGCGGGCCTCCCGGCGCCGCGTCGGAATGTGCCGGTCGCCGCAATGTCGGATGCGCTGGCGGAGGTGCTGGGCCGCGTGCTCGCGGGACCCGCTGTGCTCGTCGGGCACTCGATGGGGGTGCAGTGGGCGGTGGAGACGGCGTCGCGGCATCCGGATCTGGTGAGTGGGCTCGCCCTGATCGGCCCGGTCGTCGATGATCACCACCGCACGCTCGGCGCGCAGGCCCTGGCACTGTCCCGCGATGGACTGCTCGAGCCGCCCCGGGTGAACGCCCGCGTCACGCTCGACTACTTCCGCACCGGCCCCCGCTGGTTCTTCGCGCAGGTCCGGCACATGCTCGCCTATCCCATCGAGGAGCGCGTGGCGCAGCTGAATGTGCCGACGCTTCTCGTACGCGGCGGCCGCGACCCGATCGCGGGGGACGCGTGGGTCGAGCGCCTCGCCGCCCGAACGGCACGGGGCAGCGTCCTCGTCGTACCGGGTAAGGGCCACCACGTCGAGCGCACGGCGGCGGAACCTGTCGCCCGCGGCATCCTCGCGATGACCGCGTCGAGGGACCCGGGAGAGGGCCCGTGATCTTCCGCCCCCTGAGGAATGCCGCGTGGTGGATCGCGGACTACGCCTACGCCGTCGTCTGGCAGGCTCGCGCCTTCTTCTCGCGGACGGATCCCGGTGACTTCGGGTCGGGGGAGGGCACGCCCATCGTGGTGCTGCCCGGCGTCTACGAGACGTGGCGCTTCCTGCAGCCCCTGATCACCGAGCTGCACGACCGCGGGCATCCGGTTCATGTGATCGCCGCGTTGGGGCGGAACCGCTGGCCGGTGCCGCGTGCCGCGCGCTACGTCGCGGAGTACCTGCAGCAGCACGATGTCGACGACGTCGTGATCGTCGCGCACAGCAAGGGCGGCCTCGTCGGCAAGCAGGTCATGGCGGATGCCGCCGTCGGCGGTCGGGTCCGGGGGATGGTCGCCGTCGCGAGTCCGTTCGCCGGATCGGTCTACGGCCGGCTCATGCTCGTGCCGACGCTGCGTGCGTTCTCGCCGACTGCGCCTGGGATTCTGGCGCTGGCGCGCGAAGTCGCACCCAACCCGCACATCGTGTCGGTCTACGGCGAATTCGACCCTCACATTCCGGGTGGAAGCGAGCTCGACGGCGCCCGCAACGTCCGGCTGGAGACTGGAGGACATTTCCGCATCCTCGCGCACCCGCGGGTCATCGCCGAGGTCGTGCGGCTGGCCGAGTGACGCTCGTCAGTTGATGATCTCGGCGTGTTCCGCCGCCATCCGATCGATGCGTTCCCGCCACGTCTGCAGCGCCTCGGCCGAAAGCCGCGTCCAATCGGTGACTTCGGCGACGACGCGCAGGGGAGCTGCAGAGCGGTACGACCGCGTGGGGTTGCCGGGGAACTTCTTGTCGGTGACGTTCGGGTCGTCCTCGAACTCGCCGGTGGGCTCGACGACGTAGACATGCGGCTCACCCGGGACTGGGGCGATCTCGGCCGCGAGACCGGCGCCGTCCTTCAGCGCTGTGAAGTACACGTGGTTCATCGTGATCTCCGGGCGGTAGTTCGATGGGAAGCCCGGGGTGAGCAGGTCGCCGACGCGCAGCGACGCCTTCGTACCGTGGAAGAACGGTCCGGGGATGTCGGTGAGATTCACCCGATCAGGATCGCTTCGCTGTCGCCGCTGTGCAAGCTCCAGAAAATGACGGCGCCCCGCCGCCCGGCTCGGAGAGCGGGCGACGGGGCTCGTCACGGCTGGTGCGTCAGACGCCGAAGTACAGCTCGTACTCGTAGGGGTGAGGACGCGCGTTGATCGGCTGGATCTCGTTCTCGATCTTGTACTCGATCCAGGTCTCGATCAGCTCGGGCGTGAAGACGCCGCCGGCCAGCAGGAACTCGTGGTCGTTGCGCAGCGCCTCGAGGGAGTCGAGCAGCGAGTTCGGAACCTGCGGGATGTTCTTGGCCTCCTCGGGCGGCAGCTCGTAGAGGTCCTTGTCGACCGGCTCGTGCGGCTCGATGCGGTTCTTGATGCCGTCGAGGCCGGCCATCATCTGAGCGGCGAAGGCGAGGTACGGGTTGCCCGAGGCGTCCGGGGCGCGGAACTCGATGCGCTTGGCCTTGGGGTTGGTGCCCGTGATCGGGATGCGGACGGCCGCCGAACGGTTGCCGGCCGAGTAGACCAGGTTGACCGGAGCCTCGTAGCCCTTGACGAGACGCTTGTACGAGTTGAGCGTCGGGTTGGTGAACGCCAGGACCGCGGGAGCGTGCTTGAGCAAGCCGCCGATGTACCAGCGCGCGATGTCGGAGAGCCCGCCGTAGCCCTTCTCGTCGTAGAAGAGGGGCTCGCCGTTCAGCCACAGCGACTGGTGGGTGTGCATGCCCGAGCCGTTGTCGCCGAAGAGGGGCTTGGGCATGAAGGTCGCGACCTTGCCCCACATCTCGGCGGTGTTCTTGACGATGTACTTGAACTTCAGGATGTCGTCCGCCGAGTGCACCATGGTGTCGAAGCGGTAGTTGATCTCCTGCTGTCCACCGGTGCCGACCTCGTGGTGGGCGCGCTCGAGCACGAGGCCCGACTCGATGAGCTTGAGCGAGATGTCGTCGCGCAGGTCGGCGGTCTTGTCGACCGGCGAGACGGGGAAGTAGCCGCCCTTGTACGCGGTCTTGTTGGCGAGGTTGCCGCCCTCTTCGACGCGGCCGGTGTTCCAGGCGCCCTCTTCGGAGTCGACGGAGTAGAAGCTCGAGTTCTGCTTCACTTCGTAGCGGACGTCGTCGAAGATGTAGAACTCCGCCTCGGGGGCGAAGAACGCGGTGTCGGCGATACCGGTCGAAGCGAGGTACTTCTCGGCCTTCTTCGCGACCTGGCGCGGGTCCTTCGCGTAGATCTCGCCGTTGCGCGGGTTGTAGATGTCGAAGATCATGATCAGCGTCTTCGCCTCGCGGAACGGGTCGACGTAGGCCGTCGAGACGTCCGGGATCAGCTGCATGTCCGACTCGTGGATGTTCGCGAAGCCGCGAATGGACGAGCCGTCGAACAGCTGACCGACCGTGAAGAACTCCTCGTCGACGGTCGAGGCCGGGATGTTGAAGTGCTGCTGCACGCCAGGGAGGTCCGTGAAACGGATGTCGAGGAACTTGACGTCCTCGTCCTGGATGAACTTGAGCACCTCGGAAGAATCTTTGAACATGGAGTCTCCAAGATCGGGTGAGGAACAGCCTGGAGTCATCCAGACCTCTTCGAACCTATCGGCATCCAGTTGCCCGGCAGTATCTCGGATGTTTCCGGGATGTTACGCGGCCGGCCCCCGTTTAGGCTGGGGGAGTGCCCGAACCCCTGCGCGAGAACACCTATCCCGGCGAGCGGTTGGGGCGTCCCGAGTACGGCCCCGGCAGCGTCGGCCGCCTGGGACGGCGGCTCGCGGCGCTGGTGATCGACTACGCCGCGGCCACGCTGCTCGCGACCGCGTTCCTCGGTTTCAACCAGTTCGCTCTTCCGGGCGAGGCGGGAGTGACGCAGTTCGCGCCGATCACCGTCTTCGCCGCGCTCCAGGTCATCTTCATCCCGCTCATCGGGGGCAGCCCGGGTCACCGCATCGTGGGCCTGCGCCTCGAGCTCCTGCACGGCGGCTGGACGGGCCTCTGGCGTCCGATCATCCGGACGCTGCTCCTCGTCCTCGTCATCCCCGCCGTCGTGTTCGATCCCGACCAGCGGGGCCTCCACGACAAGGCGGCCGGCACGATCCTCGTCCGGGCCTGATCCCACCAGCCTCGGGTCGGGTGGAGCTCAGCGGGGTCGCTGGGCGCGGGCCTTCATCGGGTCGACGCCCTTCGGGATCGGCAGCGAGGTGACCGACTGCGAGACGGACTCGATGCGCTTGATGACGGCCGCCATCGTCGTACGGTCGATCGCCTTCGGCAGCGCCTTGATGGTGGGGGCGAGCTTGGCGATGGGGACCTCGTCCTCGCCGTGGCCGACGTACAGCACGTGGATCGGCACACCCGAGGCCACGCGCTTGACCTTGCTGCGCTCGTCGTTGATCAGTCGCGTCAGACGTCCGCGGGCACCCTCGCCGATGATGACGACACCGCCACGGCCGACGGCCCGGTAGACCGCTTCCTGAGTCTTCGGGTTCACGCCGACGGGCATCTCCGAAGCCTGCCACTTTCGGCCGAGGTTGGTCGAGATGATGTGCCCCGTCGCTCCCGGCATCCCGTCGATGCGCTTGTACATCGCCCGGGTCGCCAGTCGCGTCATGGTGATCATGGCGCCGAGGATGCCGAAGAGCAGACCCGTGACGCCCCACAGGATGATGCTCCAGATCGCTCCCGGCGGGATGAGGAAGCCCACGAGGACGCCGAGACCGATGCCGACGACCACGATGCCGATGAGCAGCCACGGCAGCCAGCTGTAGTACTCCTTCGTGAAGGTGAAGAGGGAGCGGAGCTGGGAGAAGAATCCGGGGCGCTTCTCGGGTGCGGTGCTGCGGGACGACATGCTCACAGCCTACCTTTTCGGCCGCCCCGTTCCGCCTGCACAGGCACCGTCGCGCGATCACTGTGCACATCGGCACCGGAAGGTCGCAGGCGCGCCGGGCGCCATCGCGAGACTGGGGCCATGATCCGAACGGGCAATCTCGACGTCACCACTCCGTTACGCCGCGTCGCGCCTCCGGAGGTGCCTTTCGCCGGGGAGATCCTGGCGACGTCCGACGGCGCGGTGTACCGAGTCTCTGCGGCGGACGTGCCGCGTCCGGTGTGGGCGGCGCGGCCGGACGGTCACCTGCTCGCCGTCGAGGACGTGGACCGGATCGCGGGGACGACCGTGGCGATTCTGCCGTTGCTCGACACACGCCTGTGCGGTGGTGAGCAGCCGTTCGACCTCACGCCCGGCCAGGCGGTGACACTTGCGGTCAGCGTCCTCCGAGGGGCGGCCGAAGCGGCGGAATCGGACTGCCACGAGGGGGAGTGGTGGTCGACGACCCAGGGACGACCTGTGCTCGTGCCGAGCGGAGACCGCGCATGGGAACTCTCGTCGCGGCTGGTGCTCGACCGGATCGCGGACGCCGTGCTGCCCCGGCGGATCCGTGACCGACTCGACGAGGCGCTGAGCGACCGGGTCACGCTGCCTTTCACGGTGCCCGGCCTCGAGGACGACCTCTTCGCGGTGGCGACCCCGGAGCCGTTCGCGGTGTCGGTGTCGGCGTCATCTCCGTCCGCGCGCAACGTTCGCGAGCACGACACCGCTGGCCATCTCGGCGCCCGGCCGGGCCCGGCTCCGCTGGCACGGGATGCTGCCGCCGGGCTCGTCGACGGCGAGGTCGTCGAGCGCCTGACCGATGTTCTCAGCTCGGTGCGCGCCGCAGTCCGACGCGTGTCCGACCGGCTCCCGGCCCGGCGGCGAGGCCATGGCGCCGAGGCCGACGACAAAAGCGGGGGAACCGCGACCGGGCGGCGACGCGTCCCGATGGTCGCGCTCGCTGCGGTCGCCACGACGCTCGTGGTGGGTCTGCTGTGGCCGGAGGGTGGCGAGAGCGACAACGGATCCGCCTCGGCCCGAGACGTGCCCGAAGACTCGATCATGCGCCCGACGCCGAGGCATGACGCAGCACAGGAGACGTCGGCCGCGCCGGTCCCCGCCGCGGAGGAGGTTTCTGCGCCGGTCTCCGACGCGCCCGAAGACGACGAGGAGGCCGACCCGGTCGGGAGCGCCATCGACGAACTCGCGCGATGCTGGCGGGAGGAGGATGAGCAATGCCGTGCGGCGATCCTGGAGCGTCCGGATGCGGCGCTCCCGGAAGGCGTCGCGACGTCCGCCGGCCCCCGAGAGGCGAACCTCCTGGATGATCTGGGCGGGGTCGAGGTGGTTCGCGTCGACGACCCATCCGGGACGCTGCCTGCGCAAGTCGTCGTGCTGGTTCGGCGTGACGACAAACGGCTGGTCCGCGACGTGTATGACGTCGCGGACCAGCCGTGAGGTGGGTGCTCAGCTGATCAGTAGCCGAGGTTCCCCTCGAACTGGGCGCCCTCGAGGCGTGCCTTCATCGCGCTCAGGAATCGAGCTGCGTCGGCGCCGTCGATGGTGCGGTGGTCGTACGAGAGCGCGAGGTACACGTACGAGCGCACCGAGATCGCGTCCTTGCCGTCCACAGTCACGACGCCGGGGCGCTTGTAGACGATGCCGGTGCCAAGGATCGCCGACTGCGGCAGGAACACCACCGGGGTGTCGAAGAGCGCGCCGCGCGATCCGGTGTTAGTGATGGTGAACGTTCCGCCTGCGAGCTCATCGGGCTTCAGCTTGTTGTCACGCGTGCGTGCGGCGAGGTCTGCGATGTCCTGAGCGATCTGGGCCAGGTTCTTCGAGCCTGCGTCGCGCAGCACGGGCGTGAGCAGCCCGCGCTCGGTGTCGACCGCGATCGAGATGTTCTCGGTGGCGGGGTAGACGATCTCTTCGCCGTCGACCGTCGAGTTGACGATCGGGAAGGTCTGCAGCGCCTCGGCTGCAGCGAGGGCGAAGAAAGGCAGGAACGACAGCTTGGCGCCGGTCTTCTCGTTGAAGTCGACCTTCACCTTGTCGCGGAACGCCGACAACTTGGTGACGTCCACCTCGACGACGGTCGTCAGCTGAGCGGTCTGCTGCATCGACTCGACGGCGCGCTTGGCGAGCACCTTGCGCAAGCGCGACATCGGCGCGCGCGTTCCGCGCAGCTCCGAGACCTCGACCTGCGCGGGGGCGGCGGGAGCCTCCGCGGATGCGGCGGCGGGCTGGGCCGATGCTGCTTCCGCGGCCTTGAGGACGTCTTCCTTGCGGATGCGACCGCCGACGCCGCTGCCCTTGATCGACGACAGATCGACGCCCTGCTGCTGGGCGAGGCGACGCACGAGCGGCGTGACGTAGGTGACGCCGTCGTTGTCGGAGGCGGACGCTGCTTCAGCGGCCGGAGCCGCCGGAGCCGCGGGAGCGGCCTGCGGAGCGGGAGCGGCCTGCTGAGCGGGAGCGGCCTGCTGAGCCGGAGCGGGCGCCGATTCCTGCGCGGGGGCCTCGGCCGGCGCGGCGGGCTTCTCAGCTGCGGGCTCGGGCGCTGCGGCGGGCTCGGGGGCGGCGGGCGCTTCCGCGGCCGGGGCGGGAGCACCCGAGCCGATGCGCGCGAGTGCCGCGCCGACCTCGACGGTCTCGTCCTCCTGGACGAGGATCTCGACGAGCGTGCCGGCGAAAGGCGCGGGGATCTCGGTGTCGACCTTGTCGGTGGAGATCTCGAGAAGCGGCTCGTCGACCGCGACGTCGTCGCCGATCTGCTTGAGCCAACGGGTGACGGTGCCCTCGGTCACGCTCTCGCCGAGCTCGGGGAGCACGACATCCTTCGCGTCGCCGGAAGCTGCCGGAGCGGGAGCGGCCTGCTGGGGTGCGGCGGGTGCTTCGGCGGCAGGAGCCTCCTCCGCGGGAGCGGGAGCCTCCTCAGCCGGAGCCTGCTCGGACGGTGCGTCGCTTGCGGGCGCGCCCGAACCGTCACCGATCTTCGCCAGAACGGCGCCGACCTCGACGGTCTCGTCCTCCTGCACGAGGATCTCTTCGATGACGCCGCTCACGGGCGACGGAATCTCGGTGTCCACCTTGTCGGTGGAGATCTCGAGAAGACCCTCGTCTTCCTGGATGGTGTCACCGACCTTCTTGAGCCAGCGGGTCACCGTTCCCTCGGTGACGCTCTCTCCGAGCGCGGGGAGGACCACGGAAGTGCTCATGAATCTGTCTCCTTCAAGAAATGCCGATGTCCTTCTAGCTTACTGATCTGCATCGGTCGACCGGTCAGAGCGCGTGCAGCGGTTTGCCCGCCAGCGCCAGGAATGCTTCTCCGAGAGCTTCGCTCTGCGTCGGATGGGCGTGGATGAAAGGTGCGATGTCCTCGGGATGGGCTTCCCAGCCCACCGCGAGCTGGCCCTCGGTGATGAGCTCCCCGACGCGATCGCCGGCGAGGTGCACCCCGACGACGGGGCCATCGAGTCGTCGAACGACCTTAACCAGGCCCGCCGTCCCGAGGATCTCGCTCTTGCCGTTTCCGGCGAGGTTGTACTCGCGCACCACGATCGCGTCACCGTGCTCGGCACGGGCCTGCTCCTCCGTCAGCCCGACGGATGCGACCTCCGGGCTGCTGTAAGTGACGCGCGGCACGAGGCTGTCGGGGACGACGGTCGGGCGCAGGCCCGCGATCTCCTCGGCCACGAAGATGCCCTGCTGGAAGCTGCGGTGAGCGAGCTGCAGGCCCGGGACGATGTCGCCGACGGCCCACACCCGGTCGCGCGTCGTGCGCAGCCGCTCGTCGACGCGGACGAAGCCGCGATCGAGCTCGACTCCGGCCTCTTCGAGACCGAGACCGGCCGTCGCGGGGCCGCGGCCGACGGCGACCAGCAGGACGTCGGCCTCGAGCTCGGTGCCGTCTTCGAGCGACACCCGGACGCCGTCCGCTCGGCTCTCGGCGCCGGCGAAGCGCACTCCGGTGCGAGCGCTGATCCCGCGCTTGCGGAACGCGCGCTCGATGGCCTTGCTCATGGCGGCATCCTCAGCGGGCAGCAGCCGGTCGAGAGCCTCGATGATCGTCACCTCGGCGCCGAAGGATCGCCAGATGCTGGCGAACTCGACTCCGATGACGCCGCCGCCGAGGATGATGGCATGCCGCGGCACCGTGCCGAGTGCCAGGGCGCCCTCGCTCGTGATGATCCGATCGTCGAGCTCGAGTCCGGGCAGCGATCGGCTGTACGAGCCGGTGGCCAGCACGACATCCGTGCCGCGGTAACGGTCGTCGCCGACGGTCACGCCGCCGTCCGCCTCGAGTCTGCCCTCGCCGTGCACGACGGTGATCTTCCGTGCCGCGATCAGGCCCTCGAGGCCTTTGTGCTTCTTGGCCACGATGCCCTCGCGATATGCGTGGACACCAGCGATGTCGATTCCCTCGAGCGTGGCGCGCACGCCGACGTGCTCCGAGCCGCGGATGCTGTCGGCGACCTCTGCGGAGTGCAGGAGCGCCTTGGTGGGGATGCAGCCGCGGTGCAGGCACGTTCCGCCGAGCTTGTCCTTCTCGATGAGCATGACTGATGAGCCGAGTTCCGCGGCGCGCAGCGCGGTCGCGTAACCGCCGCTGCCACCGCCGAGGATCACGAGATCGACGCTGTGATCGGTCATCGCTGCGAACCCCGGAGGTACTCGACGAGCGAGCGGACGGTCGCCGCGGTCGGGCCCTTGTCGGTGCCGCCGAAGGCGGCCTTCGTCGTACCCGACCCGGCGATGTCGAGGTGGATCCAGGGGATCCGAGGAGCGTCGTCATCGTCACCCGTACGCCCGACGAAGCGCTGGAGGAAGAGGCCCGCGAAGAGGGAGCCGCCCGAGGGGTCGCCGATCTTCGCGTTCTGCATGTCGGCGATCGGCGAGTCGAGCTCGTCCTCCATGTGAGCGGGGAGCGGCAGGTGCCATGCGTCCTCGCCCGCCCGCTCGGCCGCCGCCAGATAGTCGGCGACGGCGGCCTCGTCTCCCATGACACCGGTGTGCCGGTTGCCGAGGGCGACGATGATCGCCCCGGTCAGAGTCGCGACGTCGACGATCGCGTCCGGCCGCGTTCGGCTGGCAGCGACGATGCCGTCGGCGAGGACGAGGCGCCCCTCGGCGTCGGTGTTCAGAACCTCGACGGTCGTGCCGTCGAGCATGCGGAGCACGTCGCCCGGGCGCGTCGCGCGCCCCGAGGGCATGTTGTCGGCGACGCAGAGCCATGCCGAGACGCGCACCGGAAGGGCGAGCGCCGCGGCCGCCTGGACGACCGCCAGCACCGTCGCGGCACCGGCCATGTCGTACTTCATGCCGACCATGCTCGCCGGGGGCTTGAGCGAGAGGCCTCCCGTGTCGAAGGTGATGCCCTTGCCCACCAGTGCCACGTGACGTGCGGCGTCCGCGGGGGAGTAGTCGATGCGAACGACGCGGGGCGGGCGGTCGGAGCCCTGCCCGACGCCGAGCACCCCACCGAAGCCCTGACGTTCGAGCTCGCTCTCGTCGAGGACTTCGACCTCGACGGGGAGCCCCGCGACGGCCTCGATCGCGCGCTCCGCGAGGTCTGCGGGCGACAGCCACTCGGCGGGCGTGCTGACCAGGTCCTTCACCAGCGCGAGCGCCCGACCCAGAGCGTTGACGGCCGCGACGTCCTCGGCGGACGGCTCAGCCGACGAGTGGATCGTGACCCGTTCCGCGCGCGATTTCGGCGTGCCGCCCTTGTACCCGGCGAAGCGGTACCCGCCGATGGCGGCACCCTCCGCGAGAGCGCCCCACGCATCCGCCGCCGCGAGCGGCGCGGCCACGGCGAGCGAGGCGAAACCTGTCGTGACGCGAACTGCCGTGCCGACGGCGTCGCGCAGCGCGGCGGCGTCGGGATCGGTTCCCGATCCGACGACGACCACGGGGGTCGACGACACGGCCGGCAGGAAGACGCGATGGACCGATCCTCGCGCGCCGGTGAACCCGACGGCGGTCAGCATCTCGGTGATGCCCGGCCAGTCGGCGACGTCGGCCTGCTCATCGAGCGGTGGCAGAACGAGGACGAGAGCGTCGGCGTCGGATTCGGTGACGGGCGCGCTGCTGTGCGCGATCTCGGGGAACGGCATCCTCCCATCCTAGGTTCGCGCGCCGCGGGCGTTCGCTGACAGCGAGGGGGTGAGCCGCCTCGGGGGTGTGATGGGCCTCGTAGAGTTGAACCATGCCGCTGTCCGGACCGCTCTACGCACGTGCCGCCGGGTCTCCGCCCGTCCCCGCGGGGCTGCCGCTCGTCATCGCGCTGACCGGGTTCACGGATGCCGGCGGTGCGGTCTCGCGCATCGTCGAGTACTTCCGTGGCGAGCTCGACCCCACGACGGTCGTCGCGTTCGACAACGACGTCCTGTTCGACTACCGCGCACGACGGCCGATCGTCACCTTCGACGAGGATCACCTCACCGACTACCGCGCGCCGCGGTTGGAGCTCTCTCTCGCGCACGACTCGCTCGGCCAGCCGTTCGTGCTGCTCGCCGGCTACGAGCCCGACTTCGCGTGGGAGGCGTTCGCCGAAACCGTCGTGGGTCTGGCCGAGGGGATGCAGGTCGCCTCGATCACGTGGGTGCACGCGATTCCCATGCCCGTGCCGCACACGCGACCCATCGGTGCGACGGTCAGCGGTACCCGCTCCGAACTCACGGCGGCCCACTCCGTCTGGCAGCCCCGAACGCAGATCCCCGCCACGGCGGGCCATCTGCTCGAGCTCCGTCTCGCCGAGGCCGACGCGCGCGTCGCGGGCTTCGCCCTGCTCGTGCCCCATTACCTCGGTGAGACCGAGTACCCGGCTGCGGCCATCGCCGGCCTCGACAGCCTGAGCGTCGCGACCGGGCTCGTCTTCGACAGCGACACGTTGCGCAACGAGAACCGCGACTACCTCGAGAAGGTCGCTGATCAGGTTTCCGGCAGCGAAGAGCTGACGACCATGCTGCACACGCTCGAGGAACGCTACGACTCGTACATGGCGGGGTCGGCGCTCGGACAGCCCATCATCCATACGGGTGATCTTCCGAGTGCGGATGAGCTCGCTGCCGAGCTCGAACGATTCCTCGCTTCGCGCCCGCCAGGGGACGACGACAAGCGCGGTCGCTCCTGAGCTTGCCCCTCCGGCCCTGGTCATCTCCGATGGTGGGAATGCCCGGTAGGCCGTCGGCGTTCTCATAGGAATGAATGCTTGCGCAGGAACAGCGCACGAGATATGAGACAATGAAGGACCTGACCCGTTGTCGATCCTGTGCTCCTCGTCGTTCGAGTGGCGGGGGACTTGACAAGGGTCTTACTAGTGTCCGAGAACCCGGTGCGTTCGCACCGGTGAGAGGCTAACCGTGACGTCAGGCACGAAGACCACCCGCACCCGCGCGAGCGAGGACACCGAACTCGTCGAGGACGCGCCCGCTACCGCAGCGAAGGCTGCGCCCAAGAGCGCCGCGAAGAAGGCGCCTGCGAAGAAGACCGCCGCGAAGAAGGCCGCCCCCGCGAAGGCTTCCAAGGCGAAGGCCAAGGCCGACGACGAAGAGATGGACGACGAGGACGTCGAGGACGACGTCGAGGTCGACACCGACGACGTGACCGACGACGCCGCCCCCGCGGGCGATGCGGCCAAGGCCGACGACGACGAGGACGACGACGAGTCGAAGAAGCCCGTCGTCACCGAGGCGCTGCCGACCGGCGCCATCGTCATCTCGTCGAGCGACGAGGAGGACGTCCCCGTCTACTCGACGCAGATCACCGGCGCGACGGCGGACCCGGTCAAGGACTACCTCAAGCAGATCGGCAAGGTCCCGCTGCTGAACGCGGCCGAAGAGGTCGAGCTCGCGATGCGCATCGAAGCCGGACTCTTCGCCGAAGAGAAGCTCTCCCACATGTCGGCGGCCGAGAAGTCGAACCAGCTCGGTCTCGACCTGCAGTGGGTCGCACGTGACGGTCAGCGCGCCAAGAGCCACCTTCTGGGCGCTAACCTGCGTCTGGTCGTCTCGCTCGCCAAGCGCTACACCGGCCGCGGGATGCAGTTCCTCGACCTCATCCAGGAGGGCAACCTCGGTCTCATCCGTGCCGTCGAGAAGTTCGACTACACGAAGGGCTTCAAGTTCTCGACCTATGCGACATGGTGGATCCGTCAGGCGATCACGCGCGCCATGGCAGACCAGGCCCGTACGATCCGCATCCCGGTGCACATGGTCGAGGTCATCAACAAGCTCGCCCGCGTGCAGCGTCAGATGCTGCAGGACCTCGGACGCGAGCCCACGCCCGAAGAGCTGAGCCGTGAACTCGACATGACCCCCGAGAAGGTCATCGAGGTGCAGAAGTACGGTCGTGAGCCGATCTCGCTGCACACACCCCTCGGTGAAGACGGCGACAGCGAGTTCGGTGACCTCATCGAGGACACCGAGGCGGTCGTCCCGGCCGACGCGGTCGGCTTCACCATGCTGCAGCGTCAGCTCGAGTCGCTCCTCGACTCGCTCAGCGAGCGCGAGGCCGGCGTCATCCGCATGCGCTTCGGCCTCGGCGACGGCCAGCCGAAGACGCTCGACCAGATCGGCGACACGTTCGGTGTGACTCGCGAGCGCATCCGTCAGATCGAGTCGAAGACGATGGCGAAGCTGCGCCACCCGTCGCGTTCGCAGTCGCTCCGGGACTACCTCGAGTGACCGGCGCCGCCAACGAGGGCAAGGCTCTCGAGGTCGTCGTCGACGGCACGTCCTACGCGCGGATCCCGATCCGCACCCGTGTGGTGATGCCGGGCGACGATCTCGAGGCCGTCATCTCGGAGTACGCCGCGTCCACCGTCCAGCCGGGAGACCTGCTCTTCGTCACCGAGAAGATCGTGGCGATCACGCAGGGTCGTTCCTACACGCTCGACGAGATCGAGGTGCGCCCGCTCGCCCGATTCCTGTCGAAGTACGTCACGCGCACCCCGTACGGCATCGGCCTCGGCATGCCCGAGACGATGGAGATGGCACTCCGCGAGTGCGGCACGCCGCGCATCCTCTTCGCCGCCGCCGTCAGCGCCGTCACGAAGGTCTTCGGCCGCCGGGGCGACTTCTACCGCGTGGCCGGAGACAAGGCGCGCGCCATCGACGGGCCCACGTCCGGAACCATCCCGCCCTACAACAAGGCGGTCGTCCTCGGGCCTACCGACCCGAAGGGTGTCGCCGCGCGGATCAAGTCGCAGCTGGGCGGCGTCGCCGAGGTCGCGGTGGTCGACATCAACGACATCGGCGGCAACATCCTCGGCTCGACGCTCGATAAGGCCGGAGAGCAGCGGCTCGTGCGGATCCTCCGCGACAACCCGCTCGGTCAGGGCCACGAGTCGACGCCGCTCGGCGTCATCCGCGAGGTCTGACGTGGGAGCGGTGAACCGACTCTACCGGCGTGCGCGTTTCTTCGTCCGTCGCGTCTCATCGTTCGACCGCGAGCGGGTGCTCCAGTTCGCCCGCCAGTCCGCTGCGCTCTCGAAGGCGCCGGTGTGGTGGGTCGCCGCCGACATGGCGTGGTGCGCCGTTCGCTACGAGACGACCTTCGAGAACTATTCGGAGTGGGATTTCCGGATCCTGAAGGCGCGTGAGCGCCGGACGTACATGACCGACCCGAAGTCGTTCCACCTGTCGCGGCGTCTCAACGACAACTCGGTGCGCGGCGTCTTCGACGACAAGCTCCAGTTCGCCCAGCGGTTCGGTGACGAGCTCGGACGGGCGTGGCTCGATGTCACCACCTCCGACGCGGCGGCCCTCGCCGCTTTCCTCGACGGTCGCGACCGCGTCATCACCAAGAACCCCGGGGGAGTCGGCGGCAACGGCATCACGATGCGCGAGGTCGCCTCGATCGATGACGTCGCCGCGCTTCGCGAGGAGCTTCTGGCGTCGGGTGAGACGCTCGTCGAAGAGGTCCTGGTGCAGCATCCGGAGATGGCGCGGCTCTATCCCGGCAGCGTCAACTCGCTCCGCGTGGTGACCTATCGAGACCCCGACGATGTGGTTCACGTCCTCGCCTCGGTGCTGAAGGTGGGCAATGGGGGAGTGATCGACAACTTCTCCAACGGTGGCATGTACACGATGCTCGACGACGAGGGCCGCGCCCTCCACGCCGCGAGCGATGAAGAAGGCCGCCCGTTCGAGACGCACCCGATCACCGGAGTCCCGATCACGGGCTATCAGGTTCCGCTCTTCCCGCAGGTGCTCGAGCTCGTCGATCGGCTCGCCCGACGGGTTCCCGAGATGCCGTACATCGGCTGGGACATCGCGATCACGCCCGAGCGGCCCGTCGTCATCGAGGGCAATCACAACACGGGTGTGTTCCAGTCGAAGCCGTCGGTGTCGGGCATCCGGCGCGGGCTGCTGCCGCGCTACCGCGCCGCCATGCGCTTCTGAGGTCCGCTGGATCCGCCACCGGAACACCGAGAAACACGGAGAGAACGAGCAATGGGTCGATCACGCGTACGGCTGGGCTACCTCCTCGACCGTGCCCGCAACGTCCGGGTCGGCAACCTCGTCGAGTTCGGGCGCCAGGTGCAGAAGGTGTCGAAGGCACCGCTGCCGCTGATCATCGCCGACATGCTCTGGTGCTCGGTCAAGTACGACATGGGATTCCGCGATTACGCGGTCTGGGACATCCGTCTGCTGAACGCGCGCGAGCGCGCCACCTGGATGACGCACCCGAAGTCGTTCCGGATCACCCGCATGCACAACACGCCCGAGGGGCGCGCGAAGCTGGAGGACAAGCGCCGGTTCGCTCGCGAGTACGCCGACCTGCTCGGCCGCGAGACGCTCGACCTGCGCGATGTCGACGACGCGGAACTCGGTGCGTTCCTCGGCCGCCACCCGAAGGTTCTGGCGAAGCCGCTCGACGGACACGGCGGCGGCGGGATCACCCTGCACGAGAACGTGACGGATGCTGCGGCCTTCCGCGCCGAGGCCACCGCCGCCGGGCAGTCGATCGTCGACGAGTTCATCGTGCAGCATCCCGAGATGGCCTCGCTCTACCCCGACAGCGTCAACACGGTACGGATGATCACGTTCCTCGCCCCGGAGGGCGACGTGCGCCTCCTCGCCGGTGTGCTGCGGATCGGCAACGGCGACGTCATCGACAACTTCGCCTCGGGCGGGATGTTCACGATGCTCGACGAGCACGGCGTCGCGCTCTACCCGGGCGTGGACAAGAACTCGAACGTCTACCGCGAGCACCCCGTGACCGGCACCCCGATCGTCGGCTTCACCGTTCCGTTGTTCGACCAGGTGCTCGCGCTGACCGAACAGCTGGCTCGCCGGACGCCGGAGGCGCCTTATGTCGGGTGGGACCTGGCGATCACGCCGAACGGTCCGGTCGTCATCGAGGGCAATCACAACTCGAGCGTGTTCCAGCCCAAGCCGTCGGCCTCGGGCGTGCGCACCGGCCTGCTTCCCGTGTACCAGGCGGCCGTCGGGTTCTGACCTGACGACCGGAACTGGGCCGCGGTTCCCGGTAGGTTCCCGGTACGCGAAAGCCCCGAGCGCGATGCTCGGGGCTTTCGTCGTGAGGCCGTCCTCAGCCGGCTGCGACGAGGCGCGAGGTCTCGTCGTGCCAGCTGGTGGCGACGGCGCGGAGCTTCTCTTCGTACTTGCGGCCGTGGTGCGCGCAGAAGAGGAGCTCGCTGCCGTTCACCTCGGCGGCGATGTAAGCCTGTGCGCCGCACGAGTCACAGCGATCTGCCGCAGTCAGGCGGTGTTCGAGGACGGCGGTGCTCTCGGAAGTGTTCGTGGTCATGATGGGTGCCTCCTCGGTCGATCGGGTCGTGCAACTGAGTGCCTTCGATACAACCACGACCAGCCGGGGGTATGCCCCATTTGACGTGCATTTCGCTCTGCGCGTACGCTCACCGCGCACAGACCGGACCGGGACCGCCGTGACCTCGTGTGTCCTCCCCAGCGTGTCGGCGCCCGCGGATACGCTTGGAGATCGTGACTGCTGAGTATTCCGCCCACCACCTCCAGGTGCTCGAAGGGCTCGAGGCCGTCCGCAAACGCCCCGGCATGTACATCGGCTCGACCGACTCCCGCGGCCTCATGCACTGCCTCTGGGAGATCATCGACAACTCCGTCGACGAGGCCCTGGGCGGATACGGCTCGCGCATCGACATCGTGCTCCATGCCGACGGCAGCGTCGAGGTGCGTGACCGCGCCCGCGGCATCCCCGTCGACGTCGAGCCCCGCACCGGCCTGACCGGTGTCGAGGTCGTCTTCACCAAGCTGCATGCCGGCGGCAAGTTCGGTGGCGGCTCGTACGCGGCGTCGGGCGGTCTCCACGGTGTCGGCGCATCGGTCGTCAACGCCCTGTCGGAGCGCCTCGACGTCGAGGTCGACCGCGCGGGCAAGACCTACGCGATGTCGTTCCATCGCGGCGAGCCGGGGCTCTTCGCGGGCGATACGCCCGACTCGGAGTTCACCCCGTTCGAGCGCTCGTCCGAGCTGCGTGTGGTCGGCAAGGCGCCCCGGGGCACGACCGGTACCCGCATCCGCTACTGGGCCGACCGTCAGATCTTCACGAAGGATGCCGCCTTCCATCTCGAAGAGCTTGTGCAGCGGGCACGGCAGACCGCCTTCCTCGTCCCGGGCCTCGAGATCGTCATCGTCGACGAGCGCGGCGAGGAGCGGGTCGAGACGAGCTATCGCTTCGACGGCGGCATCTCCGAGTTCGCCGAGTTCCTCGCTCCCGATGCCCCCATCACCGACACCTGGCGGCTGACAGGCTCGGGAAACTTCACCGAGACCGTGCCCGTGCTCCAGGCCAACGGTGCGATGGTCCCGACCGAGGTCGAGCGATCGTGCGAGGTCGACATCGCGCTGCGGTGGGGCACGAGCTACGAGACCGTCACCCGGTCGTTCGTGAACATCATCGCGACTCCGAAGGGCGGAACCCACCAGCAGGGCTTCGAGCAGGGTCTGATGAAGATCATCCGCAGCCAGGTCGAGCAGAACGCTCGGCGCCTGAAGGTCGGCAACGACAAGCTGGAGAAGGACGACATCCTGGCCGGGCTCACCGCGGTCCTGACGGTCCGTCTGCCCGAGCCCCAGTTCGAGGGCCAGACCAAGGAGATCCTCGGAACACCGGCGGTGCGGCAGATCGTGGCATCCGTCGTCAACCGTGAACTGGGTGCGCTGTTCTCATCCACCAGACGCGACGACAAAGCGCAGACCGGGCAGCTGCTCGAGAAGGTCGTCTCCGAGATGAAGGCGCGCATCTCGGCGCGCACCCACAAGGAGACGCAGCGGCGCAAGACCGCTCTCGAGTCCTCGTCGCTGCCGGCGAAGCTCGCGGACTGCCGCAGCAACGACGTGGCCGAGTCCGAGCTGTTCATCGTCGAGGGTGACTCGGCGCTCGGCACCGCCAAGCACGCCCGCAACAGCGAGTATCAGGCGCTGCTCCCCATTCGCGGGAAGATCCTCAACGTGCAGAAGGCGTCGGTCAGCGATATGCTCTCCAATGCCGAATGCGCCGCCATCATCCAGGTGATCGGCGCGGGGTCGGGACGCTCGTTCGACCTGAGCGCGGCTCGCTACGGCAAGGTCATCCTGATGAGCGACGCCGACGTCGACGGCGCACACATCCGTACCCTGCTGCTCACGCTCTTCTTCCGGTACATGCGACCGCTCATCGAGGAGGGTCGCGTGTTCGCTGCGGTTCCGCCGCTGCACCGCGTGGTCGTCGTCAACCCGGGGTCGAAGCCGAACGAGACGATCTACACATACTCCGAGGCCGAACTCCACGGGCTGCTCACGAAGCTCCGCAAGTCCGGGCGGAAATGGCAGGAGCCCGTGCAGCGCTACAAGGGTCTCGGCGAGATGGATGCCGATCAGCTCGCGACGACCACGATGGATCGCGCCGGCCGTACGCTCCGCCGTGTCCGTGTCGAGGACGCCGATGCGGCCAACGCCGTCTTCGAGCTGCTCATGGGCAACGAGGTCGCGCCGCGCCGCGACTTCATCGTCACCTCGAGCGACCGCCTCTCGCGCGAGGCCATCGACGCCTGACCCACGCCGCGGCTGCGCGCACGAAGCTCGGAGGACGACGCGAGCCTCGGAGGGATCTCGGCTAGGGGTCCGAGGTCGACGTCATTCTCCGAGGTTCGGGGGCCGGCGGCTCAGGCGACGACGGTGCCGACCGCCCCGATCACGCCATCCAGAGGCTGGCCTGACGCGTCGCGCTTGGCTCCTGCCTCGGGCAGAGCGCGGGTCGCACCGTCAGGACCGACCGCGCGGGGGGAGTCGCCCACCCAGGCCAGGGTCAGCGTGTCTTCGCCGCGCAGGAAGCGCTGCGCACGGACGCCGCCGGTCGCGCGGCCCTTCGCCGGGAACTCGGAGAATGCCGACACCTTGCCGCTGCCGGCGTCAGCACCGGCGAGCGACTGCGTCGACCCAGCGATCGTGACGACTACGGTGTTCTCGGACGCGGTCACGGCGGTGAACGCGATGACTCGCTCGCCGTCTGCGACGCGGACGCCCGCCATGCCGCCGGCGGCTCGACCCTGCGGCCGCACCGCAGCCGCGTCGAAGCGCAGCAGCTGGGCGTCGGAGGTGACGAAGACCAGCTCGGTACCGTCGGGGGCGGGCGCGGCGCCGACGACGCGATCACCGGGCTTGAGCGAGATGATCTCGGCGTCGGGCTTCCCCGGCGCGAGCTCGGTGGCCGCGACACGCTTGACCACGCCCTGAGCCGTGCCGAGCGCGATCGGCGGTTCGCCGGTCAACGGCACGATGGCCACGACGTGCTCGTTCGGGCCGAGCCCGAGGTACTGGTCGGCCTTCGAGCCTGCCGCGAGCTGAACGCTGTTGCCGGGAACCGAGGGCAGATCGACGGGCGAGAAGCGGACGAGGCGCCCCGTGCTGGTGACGGCGCCGAGGTCGCCCCGGACCGTCGCGTCGACGGCCGATCGGATGGCGTCGTGCTTGCTCCGCCGCGCAGGCGGGACGATGCCGCTGCTGAGCAGATCTTCGCCGAGCTCTGCGCGGACCATGCGGCCGGTCGCCGACAGGAACACGCGGCAGGGCGCGTCGGCGATCTGCAGGTCGACGCCGGCCTTCTTGCCCGAGCGTGCGGTCACGGGTCCGCCGTTGAGCAGCAGCGTGCGACGCGGCGTGCCGTACGTCTCGGCGGCCGCCTCGAGCTCGCGGGCCACCTGGGCTCGGAGCAGCACGTCACTCGCGAGGAGCTCCTCGAGGTGCGCGATCTCGGCCTTCAACTGGTCGCGCTCGGTCTCCAGCTCGATGCGGGAGAACTTCGTCAGGCGGCGTAGACGTAGTTCGAGGATGTACTCGGCCTGCGGCTGCGAGAGATCGAAGACGTCGATCAGTCGCGTCCTCGCCTGCTCCCCGTCATCGGACGCGCGGATGACCTGGATGACCTCGTCGATGTCGAGGATCGCGATGAGCAGGCCCTCGACGAGGTGCAGGCGCTCCTGCTCCCTGGCCAAGCGGTACCGGCTGCGCCGTGTGACGACCTCGATGCGGTGGTCGAGGTAGACGCGCAGCAGCTCTTTGAGTCCGAGCGTCTGGGGCTGTCCCTCCACCAGCGCGACGTTGTTGATGCCGAACGAGTCCTCGAGCGGGGTCAGCCGGTAGAGCTGCTCGAGCACCGCGTTCGGGTCGAAGCCCGTCTTGATCGTGATGACGAGGCGCAACCCGTGGTTGCGGTCGGTGAAGTCCTGGACATCCGAGATACCGGTCAGCTTTTTGGCGTTGACGGCGTCCTTGATCTTCTCGATGATCCGCTCGGGGCCGACCATGTACGGCAGCTCGGTCACGACGAGACCGGTGCGTCGTGGCCCGAGCGACTCGACCGACACCTTCGCGCGGGTGCGGAAGGTGCCGCGCCCGTTGGTGTAGGCGTCCTTGATGCCGTCGAGTCCGACGATCACGCCGCCGCCGGGCAGGTCGGGGCCCGGCACGAACTCCATGAGCTCGTCGAGCGTCGCGTCGGGGTTCTCGAGCAGGTGCACGGCTGCCGCCACGACCTCGATGAGGTTGTGCGGCGCCATGTTCGTCGCCATACCGACGGCGATGCCCGTCGTTCCGTTGACGAGCAGGTTCGGGTACGCGGCGGGAAGGACAGCCGGCTGCTGGAACTGTCCGTCGTAGTTCGGGACGAAGTCGACGACGTCCTCGTCGAGGTTCTCGGTCAGGGCGAGCGCGGAGGGCGCCAGCCGGGCCTCGGTGTACCGCGCTGCCGCAGGCCCGTCGTCGAGCGAGCCGAAGTTGCCGTGTCCGTCGACCAGGGGCACGCGCAGAGCGAAGTCCTGTGCGAGACGGACGAGCGCGTCGTAGATCGCGGAGTCGCCGTGCGGGTGCAGCTTTCCCATGACTTCGCCCACGACACGGGCGCTCTTGACGTGCCCCTTGTCAGGACGGAGGCCCATGTCGGCCATCTGGAACAGGATGCGCCGCTGCACGGGCTTGAGGCCGTCACGCGCGTCGGGAAGCGCGCGGGAGTAGATGACCGAATACGCGTACTCGAGGAACGAACCCTGCATCTCCGCCGAGACGTCGACGTCCTCGATGCGCTCCGGCTGGTCGGGGACGGGTGAAGCGGTGCGGGATGCGGCCATGGAGCTGTACGGACCTCGATCGGGGATGGGAGTGCGGATGCCGGGTGTGCGAGACTGTCCGCGATGCCCTCCAGCCTACCGATCGACCCGCCCACGGCCCGGAGCCTCACCGGTGTGCTGCCGCAGCTGATCGCCTCCGTCTCGGGTCGATCCGACTGGTTCGCTCCGGCGCGATCGGCGATCGTCATCGTCGCCGACGGGCTGGGGCGCGGCAACCTCGCTCAGCGGGCCGCTTACGCCCGGTTCCTCTCCGAGCGGATGGCCAAGCGGGATGCCGCTCGCACGGTGTTCCCGGCGACGACCGCCGCCGCCCTGAGCAGCCTCTTCACCGGCGTGCTTCCGGGTGAGCACGGCATCGTCGGCTATCGCGTCCGCGTGCCGGGCACCGCATCCGCTCCCAATCAGCTGACGGGGTGGGAGCAAGACGGGCTCGATCCGCTCTCGTGGCAGCGCTCGCAGCCGGTCTTCGAGCGCGAGGTCGCCGGGGGAAGACGCTGTTTCGTCGTGAGCCGGGCGCAGTACGCCGGCACGGGGTTCACGACGGCTACGGTGCGCGGGGCCGAGTTCGTCGCGGCCTCGGGGATCGGCGAGCGTCTCGCGATGGCTGAGGCCCTCGCGGGCACTCATGACGGGTCCCTCGTCTACGTCTACATTCCCGAGCTCGACGTCATCGGGCACGCGCAGGGCTGGGAGAGCGACCGGTGGTCGGCCGAGCTGGAGTCGCTCGACGCCGAGCTGCGGCGCTGGGACCGTCAACTGGCACCCGGGATCGGCGCGGTGCTGACGGCCGACCACGGCATGATCGACGTTCCCGCGCACCGGCATGTGCTGCTCCGAGAGGGGGACCCGCTCCTCGACGAGGTCGAAGTCATCGGCGGCGAGCCGCGGATGCTGCACCTCTATGCGTCCGACGGCGCGGCCGAACGCGTCGCTTCGCGCTGGCGCGACGCGGAGTCGGATCGCTCCTGGGTCGTGACGCGCGAGGAGGCGATCGACGCCGGGCTGTTCGGACCGGTGCATCCCGAGGTCGTACCGCGGATCGGCGACGTGCTGGTCGCCGCGCGCTCAGCGGTGGCCTACTACGACGATCGTCTCGCCGACAAGAAACCGCAGCGCATGGTCGGCCAGCACGGATCTCTGACGGATCAGGAGCGGATCGTTCCGCTCGTCCGTCTCGGCGCGTTCGCCTGAGCGGTCAGGCGTCCTCGCTGCGAGCGCCGAAGACGATCTCGTCCCACGAGGGCATCGACGTGCGGCCACCGCGACGGCGAGTCTCGGGCGCGGAATCCTCGCTCGCGGGCTCGGTCTTCGGCGTCTCGGGTTCGGACGGCGCAGGCTCGGCTGGCTCGCGCTGACCGGCCTCCAGGGCATCGAAGAGGGCGACCGGAGTGCGTTCACGCGTGTCGGCACCGCGGTCCTCGCCGGGCATCGGCTCACGCTGGCCTCGGCGACGCCGGAGCGCTTCGAGCAGATCGGCGGTCTCCGACGAGGTCACGACCGGCTCGGGCGCTCGCTTGATCGCCGCGTCCTTCGCGTTCGTGCTGCGCAGCGAGTTCGACGCGACCGCGTCAGCGTCAGCGGCGGCGGCGGCGGCGGGATGCCGCGGCCCGAAGGCGCCGCTGTCGAACCGGGACTCGTCCTTGGCCTGTGGCGTGTCGAGGGCACGGAGACGGGGGATCAGACCTTCCGGCAGCGACCCCTGCCGCGACAGCTGCGTCGCATCCGAGTTCAGCGGTGCCAGCGACGAGCGCCGCGGGTCGAACGACCACCGTGCGTCGTGCTCCACCTCGCCGACCGTGAACTCGACCTTCACGATCCAGCCGTCGGGTTCGCGCCAGCTGCTCCACCGCTCGCCGGTCGCGCCTGCCTCGCTGAGCTTGGTTCGAACCGCCGTTCCGAAGGTCGGCTGCGCATCGGGCTCCAGCTCGCCTGCGATGAGGACGGGCACGGCGAGCGCTTGCCCGACGATGTGCTCGCGTTCGGCGATGATCGGGCGCTCGTAACGCGCGACGTCCTCGACCCGGACTCCGAGGAGGGTGGCGACGTCCGCGGCGCTCATCCCGGAGCGGATGTGCGATTGGATCTCGCGGGGGCTGGGGCGAGGAGCCCGCGGTTCGTCCGTCGGCCGGGCGCGGCGCAGCTGGGCGCGCAGCGTCTCGTTCACCGGCAACGCGAAGCGCTCCCCGGACTCGGTGGCGAGGACGAGGATGCCCTCCTCGGTCCCGATGACCTTGAGCTGTTCCATGCGCAGAACCCTCCCAGCGATACGTGTGCCGTCATGGTGTCACAGGCATCCGGGCACCGCGGGAATATCCGGGGCGCGCCGCCGGTTTCGGGGGGCGAACCGGTCGTGCGCATCCGTTCCCGGAAGGATCTTCCGCGACGTTTTGCGAAAATCGCGCCGGTCATGCAAACTATCGCCGCCCCACTCGGCGCGGCAACCGGCAACACCTGGAAGTAGAGGCCTTTCGACATGGCTACGGATTACGACGCACCCCGCAAGACCGAGGACGACAGCGAGTCGATCGAGGCCCTGAAGGAGCGCGTGCCCGACAAGTCGTCGGGCTCGATCGACAACGAGGACGCCGACAACCCGTCGGGCTTCGAGCTGCCCGGGGCCGACCTCTCGGACCTCGAACTCGATGTCGTCGTCCTGCCCCCGCAGGAGGATGAGTTCACGTGCATGGAGTGCTTCCTCGTGAAGCACCGCACCCAGATCGATCACGAGACCAAGGTCGGCGCCATCTGCACCGAGTGCGCGGCCTGATCGCACGACCTTCGCTGACCCTCGACGCTCCGGCGTCGGGGGTCTGTCTTTTACCGGGCGGCGTTACGCGTCGGGGCCGGCCGGGGCGGCGGTCGCGCGGGCGCTCTCGATCACCGCGGCGACGCGGGCGGGCGTCCGCGAGGAGAACACCCAGTGGGTGACCGGATCGTCGTCGTCTTCGATCGCGATCCGTACGACTCCGTCGATGCCGCCACGCAGAAGGTGCCAGGAACTCGACGACAGGCCGGGCCCGCGTGCCTGCCGCGCGGCGTCGCCGGTGAACGTCTCGATCTCGCCGAGGTAGGTGAGCTCGATGCTCGCGCGCCCGACTCGGAGCCGCTCGCCGGTGACTTCGATCACCGGTGAGAGGGCGATGAGTCCTGCCACGACGAGGGCTCCCACGGCGATGCCGGCGATGAGCCCGACCACCGAGTCGAGCGGGGCGAGCACGAGAGCGACCATCGGCCCGCAGACGGCGGCGCTCACCAGAGCCCACAGGGATGGGCTCAAGCGCTCGCGGTAGCTTGTGGCGGGCGAGGTGGCGGGGGCGGAACTGTGCATTAGCCTCGTGGGGTGACCGAATCCGTGGACGTCCCCATTATCGCCGCCGACGTTCCCGTTTACGCCCATCCCGGAGATGCCGGAGCAGATCTCGTGTCCGTCGAGCAGCTGCGTCTCGAGCCCGGGCAGCGCGCACTCGTGGGGACCGGTGTCCGAATCGCCCTGCCGGACGGCTTCGCCGCCTTCGTCGTGCCGCGCAGCGGGCTCGCGGCGAAGCACGGGATCACCGTGGTCAACTCGCCGGGAACGGTCGACGCCGGGTACCGCGGAGAGATCAAGGTCACGCTCCTGAACACCGACACCGCCGAGCCGTACGACATCGCGCCCGGCGACCGCATCGCCCAACTGATCGTCATGCCCGTCACCCGGGCCCGCTTCATCCCCGTCGACACCCTGCCCGAGAGCGTTCGCGGTGAGGGCGGTTTCGGCTCGACCGGCTATCAGCAGCAGACAGGAGTACCCGCATGAGCGACGACGCGAAGTCGGCACCCGCCGACCGGGCCACGGCAGGCCCCTTCGACGAGTCCGAGGCCAACCCGGTTCGTCCGTACATCGATCTGGGCGGCATCAAGGTGCTTCCGCGCGAGGGGCTGAACCTGCGTCTCGAGGTCGAGGAACAGACGAAGCGCATCGTCGCGGTCGGTCTCGACTACGCCGGTTCGACGCTTCAGGTCCAGCCGTTCGCAGCGCCCCGTTCGACGGGGCTCTGGGAGGAGACGCGCGAGCAGATCCGCCAGCAGGTGCGCCAGCAGGGCGGTCGCGTCGAGGAGCGCGAAGGCCCGCTCGGCCCGGAGCTGCTCGCCGAGGTCCCCGTGATGGCCGGGGCGGAGGGCAGCGGAAAGCGTCTCGCGCGTTTCGTGGGCGTCGACGGGCCGCGGTGGTTCCTCCGAGGCGTCATCGGCGGTGCGGCGACCAATGACGTCGACGCCGCTGCGCAGGTCGAGGATCTCTTCCGGTCGCTCGTGGTCGTCCGCGGCGGATCGCCGATGCCGCCGCGCGACCTCATCCCGCTCAAGATGCCGGCGACCCCCGGCTCGGCGTGAGCGCTGACGAAGGGCGCGAGGCCGCGACCGAGCGTCCCGCCGATCTGACCCCGCCCGAACCGGTGGCCTCGACCTCGGGCGTTCTCGGAGCCGCGCTCGGCGAGGCTGCGCGCAAGGCCGGTTTCGATCCCGACACCGAGGCTTCGACCGGGGGCGTCGTTTGGCGCGCGATGGGCGGTTTCCGCGGCATCGTCGAGGCCGTCCTCCCCGGCTTGGTCTTCATCGTCGTGTTCACGCTCACGACGGACCCGCAGACCCGTGAGGCGAATCTCTGGCTGTCGCTCGGGCTGTCGGTCGGTGTCGCCGCGGTGTTCACGCTGCTGCGCCTCATCCAGCGCGGCCCGGCAGGAGCCGCATTCGGAGGTCTCATCGCGACCGCTGCGGCCGCGGGGCTGGCGCTGTGGACGGGGCGGGGGCAGGACAACTTCATCCCGGGTCTGATCACCAATGCGGCTTACGGGACCGCCTTCCTGGTCTCGGCCCTCATCGGATGGTCGCTCATCGGACTCGCCGCCGGATTCCTCATGAACGAGGGCGTCGCCTGGAGGCGTGACAAGCGCAAGCGCCGCGTCTACTTCTGGCTCGCGATCGCCTGGGCGGGGCTCTTCTACCTCAGGCTCGCCGTGCAACTGCCGCTGTACTTCGCCGACGAAGTCGCCGCCCTCGGAACCCTGAAGCTCGTCATGGGCCTGCCGCTGTTCGCCCCGCTCGCGGCCGTCACCTGGCTCGCCGTGCGGGCGCTCTATAAGCGGCCCGCCGAGTGATACATTTATCTTGACGTCAAGATAAATTTCCCCCGATCCGACTAAGGGTCGCCTCACTAGATCGACCGGTGCGGCGAGGGGATGATGGGACAGTGCGCGCGAGCGCGCGGCCCGCCGATGAAGGAGAGCAGACGTGTCCACTGTTGACAGCTTCGGAGCCAAGAGCACCCTGACGGTCGGCAGCACCGACTACGAGATCTTCCGGATCGACACGGTCGAGGGTTACGACCGTCTTCCCTTCAGCCTCAAGGTGCTGCTCGAGAACCTCCTGCGCACCGAGGACGGCGCGAACGTGACGCAGGAGCAGATCCGCGCGCTGGGTTCGTGGGACGCGTCGGCAGAGCCCGACACCGAGATCCAGTTCACCCCGGCCCGCGTCGTGATGCAGGACTTCACGGGCGTGCCCTGCATCGTCGATCTCGCCACGATGCGCGAGGCGGTGACCGCGCTCGGCGGTGACCCCAACCGCATCAACCCGCTCTCGCCCGCCGAGATGGTCATCGACCACTCGGTCATCGCCGATCTCTTCGGCAGCGAGAACGCCCTCGAGCGCAACGTCGAGATCGAGTACGAGCGCAACGGCGAGCGTTACCAGTTCCTCCGTTGGGGTCAGGGCGCGTTCGACGACTTCAAGGTCGTCCCCCCGGGCACCGGCATCGTCCACCAGGTGAACATCGAGCACCTCGCGAAGGTCATCTACGACCGCAACGTCGACGGTGTGCTCCGTGCGTACCCCGACACCTGTGTCGGCACCGACTCGCACACCACGATGGTCAACGGCCTCGGTGTCCTGGGTTGGGGTGTCGGCGGCATCGAGGCCGAGGCCGCGATGCTGGGTCAGCCCGTGTCGATGCTCATCCCGCGCGTCGTGGGCTTCAAGCTCACCGGCGAGATCCCCGCGGGCGTCACCGCGACCGACGTCGTGCTGACGATCACCGACATGCTGCGCAAGCACGGCGTGGTCGGCAAGTTCGTCGAGTTCTACGGCGCCGGCGTCGGGTCCGTCCCGCTCGCGAACCGCGCCACGATCGGCAACATGAGCCCCGAGTTCGGGTCGACCGCCGCGATGTTCCCCATCGACGACGTCACGCTCGACTACCTGCGCCTGACCGGCCGCGACGAGCAGACCGTCGCCCTCGTCGAGGCGTACGCGAAGGAGCAGTCGCTCTGGCACGACCCCGCGAACGAGCCGAGCTACAGCGAGTACATGGAGCTCGACCTCTCGACGGTCGTCCCGTCGATCGCCGGCCCGAAGCGCCCGCAGGACCGCATCCTCCTGTCGGAGTCGAAGGAGCAGTTCGCGAAGGACATCCTCAACTACGCGACGGCCGCCGACGAGGCCGTCGAGGTCGAGGGCACCTTCCCGGCGTCGGACCCGGGCAACGCCCCGGGCGTCGAGCACGAGACCCACTCCGACGACACCGTCTCGCACCAGCACGACCACGCGCACGCGGGTCTGCTCTCGAGCGGCGCACGCCATGCGGCATCCAACCCGGTGAAGGTCACGCAGCCGTCGGGCGAGAGCTACATGCTCGACAACGGCGCAGTGACGCTCGCGGCCATCACGTCGTGCACCAACACGTCGAACCCGTCGGTCATGATCGCCGCAGGTCTGCTGGCCCGCAAGGCCTCGGAGCGCGGCCTCACGCGCAAGCCGTGGGTCAAGACGACGCTCGGCCCCGGCTCGAAGGTCGTCACCGACTACTACGAGAAGTCCGGCCTCGACAAGGACCTCGAGAACCTCGGCTTCTACACCGTCGGCTACGGCTGCACGATCTGCATCGGAAACTCCGGCCCGCTGATCGAAGAGGTCTCGGCCGCGATCAACGAGAACGACCTCGCGGTCACCGCGGTGCTCTCGGGCAACCGCAACTTCGAAGGCCGCATCAGCCCCGACGTCAAGATGAACTACCTGGCCTCGCCGCCGCTGGTCGTCGCGTACGCCCTGGCCGGGTCGATGAACTTCGACTTCGAGACCGATGCGCTCGGCAAGGACTCGGACGGCAACGACGTCTTCCTCAAGGACATCTGGCCCGCTCCCGATGAGGTCCAGGAGATCATCGACTCGTCGATCTCGCGTGAGCAGTTCATCAAGCAGTACGCCACCGTGTTCGACGGTGACGAGCGCTGGAAGAACCTGCCCACGCCGACCGGCCCGGTGTTCGAGTGGGACGAGGACTCGACCTACGTCCGCAAGGCGCCGTACTTCGACGGCATGCAGATGGAGCTGACCCCGGTCGCCGACATCACCGGTGCGCGCGTCATGGCGACGCTGGGCGACTCGGTCACCACCGACCACATCAGCCCGGCCGGAAACATCAAGGCCGGCACCCCGGCCGCGCAGTACCTCACCGAGCACGGCGTCGCGCAGAAGGACTTCAACTCCTACGGCTCGCGCCGTGGCAACCACGAGGTCATGATCCGCGGAACCTTCGCCAACATCCGTCTGAAGAACGAGCTCACGGCAGCGGTCAACGACGGCAAGGTCGTCGAGGGCGGCTACACGCGCGACTTCACTCAGGAGGGCGGCCCGCAGTCGTTCATCTACGACGCGAGCCAGAACTACCAGGCGCAGGGTACGCCGCTCGTCATCTTCGGCGGCAAGGAGTACGGCTCGGGCTCGTCGCGCGACTGGGCGGCGAAGGGCACCAACCTCCTCGGCGTGAAGGCCGTCATCACCGAGAGCTTCGAGCGCATCCACCGCTCGAACCTGATCGGCATGGGCGTCGTCCCGCTGCAGTTCCCCGCCGGCGAGAGCTGGAAGTCGCTGGGACTCGACGGCACCGAGATCATCTCGATCACGGGCCTCGAGCAGCTGAACGAAGGCGTCACCCCGAAGACGGTGAAGGTCGTCGCCGAGCCGAGCGAGTTCTCGCCCGAGGGCAAGCAGACGGTCGAGTTCGACGCGATCGTGCGCATCGACACCCCCGGTGAGGCCGACTACTACCGCAACGGCGGCATCCTGCAGTACGTGCTGCGCTCGCTCGTCTGAGACACGGAGCTGCAGTAGTCCACGAGAGGCCGGAGCGTCCAGCTCCGGCCTCTCGTGCATCCCGCTGATTAGACTTACCGGCACCCGATGGAAGGAGGAGCTCGATGTCGTTGCTCTCCTCGATCTCGCACCCGCGCGATCTCGACGCCCTCTCGATCGCTCAGCTCGAGACGCTCGCCGGTGAGATCCGCTCGTTCCTCGTCGAGAACGTCGCGCGCAGCGGCGGGCACCTCGGACCCAACCTCGGAGTCGTCGAGCTCACCCTCGCGATCCATCGGGTCTTCGACTCTCCGAACGACCCGGTGGTCTTCGACACCGGGCATCAGTCCTACGTGCACAAGCTGATCACGGGCCGCCAGGACTTCTCGCGGCTGCGCTCGCGGGGCGGCTTGGCTGGCTACCCGCAGCGCAGCGAGAGCGAGCACGACGTCGTCGAGTCGTCGCACGCGTCGAGCTCGCTCAGCTGGGCCGACGGCATCTCACGGGCCTTCGCCCGCACCGGTCGCACCGATCGCCATGTCGTCACCGTGGTCGGCGATGGCTCGCTGACCGGCGGGATGACGTGGGAGGCGCTCAACAACATCTCCGACGACAACGATCGCAACCTGGTCATCGTCGTCAACGACAACGGCCGTTCGTATGCGCCGACGATCGGCGGCATGGCGCGTTTCCTGAACAAGGTGCGCACCACCGAGGGCTACCGGTCGTTGCACGAAGGCTCAGCGTCGCTCTTCGGCCGCCTCGGGCCGGCGGCGCGGGCCGTCTACCGTGGACTCCGCGGTGGGACTCACGGATTCTTGTCCCGGTTCGTGAACAATGAGGCCCTGTACTCGAATCTCGATATCAAGTACCTCGGACCCGTCGACGGCCACGACCTCGAGGCCATGATCGAGACCCTGCGCCTCGCGAAGTCGTACGGTGCTCCGGTCATCGTGCACGCGATCACCGAGAAGGGCCGCGGCTACGCGCCCGCCCGACTCGACGAAGCCGACCAGTTCCATGCCGTGGGGAAGATCGACCCTGCGACGGGCCAGCCGGTCTCCTCCGGTGGCAAGACGACCTGGACCGACGTGTTCGCCGAGGAGCTCGTGTCTGCGGGGGAGCGCCGCGGCGATGTCGTCGCGATCACTGCGGCGATGCTGCGTCCGACCGGGCTGCTGCCCTTCGCGCAGCGGTTCCCCGACCGTGTCCTGGACGTCGGCATCGCGGAGCAGCACGCCGTCGCGGCATCCGCCGGCCTCGCCTTCGGCGGCTTGCATCCGGTCGTCGCGATCTACGCGACGTTCATGAACCGCGCGTTCGACCAGATGATGATGGATGTCGCGCTGCACCGTGCAGGTGTGACGTTCGTCCTCGACCGGGCCGGCGTGACCGGACCCGACGGACCCAGCCATCACGGCATCTGGGACCTCGCGATGCTCCAGCTCGTGCCCGGCGTCCGTATCGCGGCGCCGCGAGACGCTGAGCGTCTCCGCGAGGTATTCCGCGAGGCCGTCGACATCGAGGACGCGCCCACGGTCGTTCGCTATCCGAAGGGATCGGTCGGCGACGAGTTGCCCGCTGTGGAACGTCTGGACGACGGAACCGACGTGCTGGTGCGGGGCGAATCGGACGATGTCCTCATCGTCGGCATCGGCCCGATGGCGCGCCTGGGCATCGAGGTCGCCGAGCGCCTGCGAGCGCAGGGAATCGGCGCGACCGTCATCGATCCTCGCTGGGTGGTCCCGGTCGCTCGCTCGGTCGTGGACCTCGCCGCTGGACACCGGCTGGTCATCACCATCGAGGACGGGATCCGTGTCGGTGGTATCGGCACACGCATCCGCCAGGTTCTTCGCGAGGCCGGCATCGACACGGCCGTCGACGAGCTCGGACTGCCCGACGAGTTCATCGATCACGCGGAGCGCGACGAGATCCTCGACGACGCGGGGCTGACGTCCGCGAAGATCGCGCACGACGTCGTCGCGCAGGTCCTCGGTACCCGCATCCCGATCGCCCGGCCCAGCGCGGATGCCGCGACGGACTGGGCGGATGCCGCCGACGCGCCGGGCCGCGCGGGTGCGAGCGACGGCGAGCCTCAGCCTCGCGGCCGCTGACGTCGTCGCCGGTCGGGGTAGATGATGCGGTAGTTCTCGTCGAGGGCATCCTCGGTGGCGGCGTCCGGGTTCGAGGTCGGCACGACGTCGCCGAACACCTCGGCGTCGAGGCGGAGGGCTCTCCGCATGGTGATGAACCAGGCGCCTGCGAGTCCGAGGGCGCTGAGAGGCACGTTGACGAGGAAGGCGATCGATTCGATCCACCCGTCGCCCGAGTCGCCGATGAGCAAGGGAAGGGCGACGGCCGTGGTGGCGAAGCCGACCAGCGCGCCGTAGGCCGTGAAAGCGATGAGATGTGCGCCGACACGTGGCGAACGTCGCAGGAGGCGGCCGAGTGCGTATGCGCCGGGGGAGCCGATCACCACAGCGGGCACGGAGACGACCAAGATCATCACGGTGCCCACGACCAAGCTGAAGCCGCCCGTCAGCACCGCCCAGGCGACGATGAGTAGCAGCGTGGTCGCGCCCCACGCGCGGGCGATGCCCGCCAGGAACTCGGCGCGGGTGAACGCGAGGGGTTCGGCATCCGTGCGGGGCGAGTCTCGACGTGGTGCGCGCTGCTGTTGCGGGCCGGCGCCCGTCACGACCGGGCCTCGGCGATGAGGTCGAGAAGTTCCCGCACCGGCCGCCGCAGCATCGGGAGGCGCGCCAGTGGGAGCGCCATCGCGAGCAGTGCCAGGCCCTTGTCGAGCAAGCGCCGCGTCTTCGCCTGGTGATCGGACTCGTCGTAGACCCAGTACATCGCGAGCAGCAGATGCGCGAGAACGAGCGCGCCGGGCAGCGCCTCGGCGATGTCCTTCGGAAGCTTGTGGTCGGCACCGTCGACGGCGGTACGGAACAGATCCTCCACGATCGCGAGCGAGGCGTTCGACTCGGGCGACAGCGGGTTGATCGACGATCGCGGCGAGACGGCGGCCGTCAGGAACTCGGGCGCATGGCCATGCGTCGGCGTCAGTTGATCGAGGCCCGTGTGGAAGACGATCGCGAGCCTGTCCTTGAGGTCGCGCTCCGACTCGAGTCCGGGCAGGGCGGCCGCGCGGTGACCCTGCTGCACCTGCAGGTAGAACTCCTGCACGAGCTCGTTCTTCGACGCGAAGTGGTAGTTCGTCGTCCCGACCGACACGCCGGCCTCCGACGCGATGCGGCGGATGGTGGTCGCGTCGTAGCCGCGTTCGCGAAACGAACGCAGCGCCGTCTCGACGATCAGGGCACGTGTGCGGTGGCGCTTCGATCCGGTCGGATCCGGGGTGCTGAACATGTTCAGATACTAGCGTGCAGGCAACCCCGGCCACAGGCTTCCCCGCTCCCGTGGAAGCATGGAGGGATGACCGGCGACAACCTCACCCGTACCGACGCCCAGCATCGTGCAGCCGAGGTCCGGCTCCACACCATCGATGTCTCCCTCGACGTCCGTGACGCCCCGCGCGCCGAGGAGACCACGTTCAGCACCCGCGCGATCCTGTCGTTCGATGCGCGCGTCGGCGGTGAGGCCTGGGTCGACTTCCTCGGTTCGAGCGTCGATGCGGTCATCGTGAACGGCGAGAGCCGGCCCGTGGAATGGGACGGCGCGCGCATCCGCATCCGTGACCTCGCGGAGCGCAACACCGTCTCGATCGCGGCGCGCGGCGTCTACAGCCGCTCGGGGGAGGGCCTCCACCGCTTCGTCGACCCGGTCGACGGCGCCGTCTACCTGTACACGCAGTACGAGCCCGCGGACGCGCGTCGCGTCTACCCGTGTTTCGAGCAGCCGGACCTGAAGGCACGCTGGCGGATGCGGGTCGCGGCGCCGGAGGGCTGGCGGGTGCTGTCCAACGGTGCGGAGACCGACCGCCGCGACCTCGACGGCGGTACCGAGGTCACCTTCGCTGAGACCCTCCCGATCTCCAGTTACATCACCGCCGTCGCAGCAGGCCCCTACCACCGCGTCGGCGCGGTCTGGGACGGACCCGAGGGACCTGTCGACCTGGGCGTCCTGTGCCGTGCCTCGCTGGCGCCGTACCTCGACGCCGAGGAGATCATCGACATCACCCGCCGTGGGCTCGCGTACTTCGGTGAGGCGTTCGGGCTCGGCTATCCGTGGGGCAAGTACGACCAGATCTTCGTGCCCGAGTACAACCTCGGCGCGATGGAGAACCCCGGTCTCGTCACGTTCACCGAGGCGTACGTCTTCCGCGGGGCCGCGACCGCCGCGCAGCGCGAGGCCCGCGCCAACACGATCCTCCACGAGATGGCGCACATGTGGTTCGGCGACCTCGTGACCATGCGGTGGTGGGACGACCTGTGGCTCAAGGAGTCCTTCGCGGACTTCATGGGCTCGCATGCGTCTGTCGCGACCGGGCTCTATCCGGATGCCTGGGTGAGCTTCGCGAGCCGGCGGAAGGGGTGGGCCTACGAGCAGGACCAGCTTCCGACCACGCATCCGATCGTGGCCGACATTCCCGACCTGCAGGCGGCCAAGCTCAACTTCGACGGGATCACGTACGCCAAGGGAGCGTCCGTGCTCAAGCAGCTCGTCGCGTACGTGGGGGAGGAGGCGTTCTTCGCCGGCGCGCGCAAGTACTTCGCCGACAACGCCTTCGGGAACACCACGCTCGGTGATCTGCTGGACGCCTTGGAGCACACCTCCGGGCGCGACCTGCGGGCGTGGAGTCGCGCCTGGCTCGAGACCACCGGGATGTCGGATCTGTCGGTCGAGCGCGATGGATCGGACGGCGTCACGATCGTCCAGACCGATCCCCGACCCCACCGCGTGACGATCGGACGGTACGCGGCGTCGGAGGGGGCGCTCCGCCGAGAGGGCGGGGTCGAGCTCGATCTCGTCGACGCCCGGACGCCGCTGCCCGGTGATGCCGCGGGCGTGATCATCCCGAACGACGACGACCGCACCTATGCCAAGGTGCGCCTCGACGGTGACACGACGGCAGCCCTCGAGCGCTCGCTCTCGACGGTCGGCGACCCGCTCGCTCGTTCGGTGGCGTGGGCCGCGCTCTGGAACGCGGTTCGCGACGGTCGCCTCGAAGTGGCGCGCTACCTCGAGATCGTCGGAGCACACGCCGCGGCCGAGACCCACATCGGCCTCCTCACCGACGCGGTAGCGCATGCCGACTACGCGATCGCCCATTACGCCGCTCCCGCACAGCGCGAGTCGCTCGCCGCGCGCTGGCTGGAGACCGTCTGGCGGTCGTTGCACGAAGCCCGCCCCGGGACGGACGCCCAGCTTGTCTGGGCGCGCGCCCTGGGCGCTGCCGCCGCGGTGGATGCGGGGCGTGCGGCGTCGTTGCGCCAGCTGCTCGCCGGCGAAGGGCAGCTCCCCGAGGGTCTCGTGCTCGATGCGGACCTGCGATGGAGCTGGCTGTTCGCGCTCGCCTCGACGGGCCAGGCCAGCGCCGCCGAGATCGACGCCGAGCTGGTCCGCGACGATACCGCGAAGGGCAGGCGAGCCCACCGCACCGCCCGAGCGGCGCTGCCGGAGGCGCCGGTGCGCGAGGCCGCGTGGGTCGCGGCGTGGACAGACGAGACCCTGTCGAACGACGAGCTCGACGCCACGATCGCGGGTGTCCGCGCCGGAGGGCGGCGCGATCTCATCGCGGCCCTCGACGGCGACTATTTCTCGCGCATCGGCCGAGTCTGGGAGACCCGGAGCATCGAGATCGCGCGCCGCCTCGTGCGCGGTCTGTTCCCGGCGACGGATGACCTGACGGCGGCGACGACGTGGCTGGACTCGAACCCCGGGGCGCCGGCCGCGTTGCGTCGCATCGTGATCGAGCAGCGCGATGTCCGCGAGCGCGACCTGCGCGTGCAGAGCGCGCAGGGCCGACCGGCGTGACGCGACGAGGACCCCGCGGCTTCATGCCACGGGGTCCTCGTCGGCGGTGCAGCGCTGGCTGTCAGCGGTTCGCGATCCCGCGGATGGGCGGGTGGTGGAACGTGTCGCCGAACGCCCGCTCCGATGCGCCCTCCCGATCGAGGTAGGGCGAAGCACCGCCGTCGATGAACGGCCAGCCGGCGCCCAGGATGAGACACAGGTCGATGTCCTGGACCTCGGGAACGACGCCCTCGTCGAGCATGAGCTTGATCTCCTGCGCCAGGCCGTCCTGAACGCGCTGGAGGATCGTGTCGGCCGCGACCGGCGACGAACCCGTCGCCTTCTTCGCGATCTTCTCCGCGGCCTTGGTGAAGCCGGTGACCCGTCCTCCCTTGTCCTTCTCGACGACCTCGGGCAGTTCCGCGAGCTGGTGGAAGTTCTCGTTCGCATAGAAGCGGTCGGGGAACGCCGAGGTCATCGTGTCCTGCACGTGTGCGGCGACCTTCCAGCCGACGAGGTCGATGAGCTGGAAGGGCCCCATCGGCAGCCCGAGCGGCGCGAAGGCCTTCTCGACATCGGCGACCGGCGTGCCCTCGTAGACGGCACGCGCCGCCTCGCCCATGACTTTCGCCAGCAGTCGGTTCACGACGAAGCCGGGCGCGTCGGCTGTCAGGACGGCGTTCTTGCCGAGGCCCTTCGCGACGACGAACGCGGTTGACAGGGCAGCATCCGTCGTCTGCGATGTCTTCACGACCTCGATCAGCGGCATGACCGCGACGGGGTTGAAGAAGTGGAAGCCGACGAGACGCTCGGGGTGGGCGAGCTTCGCGCCGATCTCCGCCACGGACAGCGACGAGGTGTTCGTCGCGAGGATCGCGTCGTCGGCGATGATCTTCTCGATCTCGCCGAAGACCTGCTGCTTGACCCCGACCTCCTCGAACACCGCCTCGATGACGAAGTCGCAGTCGGCGTACTCGCTCTTGTCGACCGTGCCGTGCACGAGCGAGCGGAGCTTGCCCGCCGTGTCGGAATCGATGCGGCCCTTCGCCTCGAGCTTGCCGATCTCGTCGCGGATGTAGGCGAGCCCCTTGTCGACGCGCGCCTGATCGAGGTCCGTGATGAGCACGGGCACCTGGAGCTTGCGGACGAACAGCAGCGCGAACTGGCTGGCCATGAGGCCCGCGCCGATGACGCCGACCTTCGTCACCTTCTTCGCCAGCGCCTTGTCGGGAGCGCCGACCGGCCGCTTCGCGCGCTTCTGCACCAGGTCGAAGGCGTACATCGACGCGGCGAACTGGTCACCCGAGATCAGTTCGGCCAGAGCGTCGTCCTCGCGGGCGAAGCCTTCGTCGCGTGAGCCGCCGCGGGCCTTCTCAAGCAGCTCGAGGGCCAGGTAGGGGGCCTTCGGGACGGTGCCGATCTTCGACTCGAGCATGCCGCGGGCAACCTTGACGGCGATCGGCCACTTGGTCAGGCGCTCGAGCTTGCCGGGCTCGTTCTTGCGCGTGACCGAGACGGCGCCCGACAGCACGCGGTCGGCCCAGGCGAGCGAGTCCTCGAGGTAGCTCACCGCGGGGAAGATCGCGTCCATGATGCCCAGGTCGTACGCCTGCTGCGGCTTGAGCACGCGGTTCTGCTTGAGCGGATTGCTGATGACCACTTCGAGCGCGTTCTCGATCCCGATGAGGTTCGGCAGCAGGTAGGCGCCTCCCCAGCCCGGGATGAGCCCGAGGAAGACCTCGGGCAGCGCGATCGCCGCGGCGGAGGCGTCCACGGTGCGGTAGGTGCTGTTGAGCGCGATCTCGAGACCGCCGCCGAGGGCGAGGCCGTTCACGAAAGCGAAGGAGGGGACGCCGAGCTGCGACAGACGCCCGAGCACCTGGTGCCCGCGCTGCGCGACGAGCCTCGCGATTTCCTTCGAGGGCAACCGTGAGACATCGGAGAGGTCGGCGCCCGCAGCGAGGATGTACTGCTTGCCGGTGATGCCGACGGCGTCGATCTCCCCGGCCGCCGCACGGGCGGCGATCGTGTCGAGCACGCCGCCCAGCTCGGCGAGCGTCGCCGGACCGAGCGTGTTCGGCCGGGTGTGGTCTCGTCCGTTGTCGAGGGTGACGAGCGCTAGCGTGCGGCCCGAGGCGAGCCGGACATCGCGCACCAGCGAATGCGTGACGACCTCGTCACCGGTGAGGGCGTCGAGGGGGGAGAAGTCGATGTCGTCGTAGGTCATGTCGGCGCGCCTCACTTCTTCGCGGTCTTCTTCTTGCCGGTGTAGTGCGGGTTCTCCCAGATCACGGATCCGCCCTGGCCGAGGCCCACGCACATCGCGGTGAGGCCGTAGCGGACGTCGGGGCGCTCGGCGAACTGCGCGGCGAGCTGGATCATCAGACGCACACCGGATGCCGCCAGGGGGTGACCGACCGCGATCGCGCCGCCCCACGGGTTGACGCGCGGATCGTCGTCGTCGATGCCGAAGTGGTCGAGCAGCGAGAGCACCTGCACCGCGAACGCCTCGTTGAGCTCGAAGAGCCCGATGTCGTCGATCGTCAGGCCGGCCTTGGCGAGCGCCTTCTCGGTCGAGGGGATGGGGCCGATGCCCATCACCTCGGGCTGGACGCCGGCGAAGCCGAACGAGACCATCCGCATCTTCGGGGTGAGCCCGAGCTCCTTCACCGCGCGCGAGCCGGCGAGAAGGCTGATGGTCGCGCCATCGGTGAGGGGCGACGAAGTGCCCGCGGTGACGCGGCCGTGCGGCCGGAAGGGGGTCTTCAGCTGCGCGAGGCCCTCCATGGTGGTCTCGGGCCGGCGCCCCTCATCCTCGGTCGCGAGGCCCCACGCGCCGTCCGCGGACTTCACCGCGACGGGAACGAGGTCGGGCTGCAGCTTGCCGGCGTCGTACGCGGCCTGCGCCTTCTGCTGGCTGCGCATGCCGAACCGGTCGGCGCGCTCCTTCGTGAGGACCGGGAAGCGGTCGTGCAGGCGCTCGGCGGTGATGCCCATGTTCAGGGCATCTGCGCTGACGAGCTTCTCGGTGAGGAAGCGGGGATTGGGGTCGGTGTCTCCGCCGCCGAGCGGGTGGCGGCCCATGTGCTCGACGCCGCCCGCGAGGGCGAGGTCGTACATGCCGATGCCGATCGACCCGGCCATCGTGGTGACGCTGGTCATCGCGCCTGCGCACATGCGGTCGATGGCGAAGCCCGGCACGCTCTGCGGAAGGCCGGCGAGGATCGCCGCAGTGCGGCCGAGGGTCAGGCCCTGATCGCCCTGCTGCGTCGTCGCGGCGATCGCCACGTCATCGATCCGGTCGAGCGGCACATCGGGGTTGCGTTCGATCACGCCCCGGATCGCTTTGACGACGAGGTCGTCCGCTCGGGTGTTCCAGTACATGCCCTTCTCGCCGGCGCGCCCGAACGGGGTGCGCATGCCGTCGATGAAGTAGACGTCCGAGATCTCGGCCACTTTGCCTCCAGAAGATGGGATCGACTCCAGCCTAGAGAGCCGGGGAGGCCGGGAAAATCGGTTGGGTCGAACCTACGAACCGCTCGAGGAGGGCGCGGCATCCCCGTTCACGGAATCCACAAAGGCTTGCGCGATCACCTGTGCGGTCTGCTCAATCTGCCACGGACGTGCGCCGAGCTCGGCAAGTGCTGCGCCGACCGTCTCAGCGGAGATCTCGGCGGGCGGCGCCCACGCCACGCGGCGCAGGAGCTCGGGCGTGAGCAGGTTCTCCGTCGGCATCGACAGCTCCTCGGCGCGCTGCTCGACGAGTGGCTTCGCCGCCTTCAGGCGGGCGTCGGCGGGAGGGTTCCGGTCGACCCAGGCCCGCACCGGCGGCAGTCCGTCGCCGGGCAGCCGGTCCGGCGGCAACGACTGCTCGGCCCGGCCCGCCTCGAAGGCCGCCCACCAGCGGTCGAGCTGCGAGCGGCTCGCGCGGCCGGTGAAGTCCTTGACCTTCGCCAGGTCCTGCTTCGTCTTCGGGTCGGCGGCGAGCGCCGCGACGAGCGCGCGGTCGGGGACGAGCCGGCCCGGAGCGATGTCCTGCTCGCGGGCGTACTCCTCGCGCGCGGTCCACAGCGCACGAGCGACGGCGAGGGCACGCCGGCCGCGAATGGTGTGCAGGCCGCTGAGTCGGCGCCACGGATCCTCGCGGGGCGGCTTGACCGGCCGGTCGAGCACGGCTTGGAACTCCTGGGCCGCGAACTCCACCTTGCCCTGGGCCTCGAGCTCGCGGGCGAGCACGTCGCGGACGTCGATCAGGTGCTCGACGTCGAGAGCGGCGTACTCGAGCCACGATTGCGGCAGCGGGCGCGTCGACCAGTCGGCGGCCGAGTGCGCTTTCGCGAGGACGATGCCCAGCGTGTCCTCGACCACGGCGCCGAGCCCGACGCGGGCGTGGCCCAGCAGCCGTGCGGCCAGCTCGGTGTCGAAGATCGATGTCGGGTCGAGGCCGGCCTCGCGCAGCGAAGGCAGGTCTTGGCTCGCGGCATGCAGCACCCACTCGATCTCGCCGATCGCTGCCTGGAGGGGCGCGAAGGTCGAGATCGCCGGCGGGTCGAACAGGTGCACGCCCGCGCCGCGGCGGAACACCTGGATGAGATAGGCGCGTTGCGAGTATCGGAAGCCCGACGCCCGTTCGACGTCGACGGCGACGGGGCCGTCACCGGCCGCGAGCAGTTCCGCGGCGCGTTCGAGTCCGGCGTCATCGGCGATGACGGTGTATTCAGCCACGGTTCCCCCGGCGTGCTCCGAAAACGGCGACGCCCTCCGACCCCGGAGGAAGGCCGGCCAGCATGCAGGTCAGTTCCGCCCAGGCGTCGATGTGGGCGGTGATGTCTCCGACGGGGGTCCACGAGGCGCGCAGCTCGATCTGCGCACCGTCGCCCTCCTCGGCAAGGCTCCCGAAGCCGCGCGAGAGTGTCTTCGTCGCGGTCCCCGAAACCGAGTGGAACGAGGCGTCGCGGTGATCGAGAGCGTCGATCAGCCATGACCAGGCGACCTCGGCGAGAAGCGGATCGACTCCGATCTCGGGTTCGAGCGGCGCCTGAGCGAAAGCGACGATGCGCCACGGACCGCCCCAGGCGTCGGGCTCGTCGTCGTCGTGGAGGATGACGATGCGCCCGGTGCCGTAGGGGGAGTCGACGGCGTGATCCTCGGGCCGCACATCGCCCGCGAGTGCGAGGGCCTCCGGCGCGAGCCCGGTCGGTGCGGGGATCTCGCGCACCACGAGGTCGTCGCGGAACGTCATCGCCAGCACCGCATCGCGAGCGACGACGAATGCCGTCGCGTCGGCGGGAGGACGGGAATCGGCCACGTCGACAGACTAGAGTGAGGCCTCGATGATGGGTTCCAGGCGCGCCGGGGCTGCGGGCGCATCTCCCGCAGCAGCCACCGCCGCGAAGACGACGATCGCGGCGCTCGCCGGAGCCCTCGGTATCTCGCTCGCGGCGCTCGGCACCGTGTCGATGCGCGTAGCTCGCAGAGTCGTGACGCCCGCGGGGCGGGTGCCCGATACGGAACTGCTCGCCGTCGACGTTGCCGCGCAGACGCTCACCCTCTCGCGCACCCCAGACACCGAGCTCCCCGGTCGATACGGGCTGTTCACGACGGGCACCGCGTCGTACGTCAAGGTCGGTGCCGTGCTGGCTCTGGACGAGAGTTCGGTCAAGCGCAAGCTGCTCACGCAGATCGGAACCGACGACCGGCTGTCGGCTGCTGCCGCGTTCAGCGGCTGGTACTACTCCGATCCTGCGGAGCTGCACCTGCCGTACCACTCCGAGCTCGTCGGGTCCCCGCTCGGACCCTGCCCGGCATGGTTCTTCCCGGCCACGGACGAAACCGGAGCGCCGAGCGACACCTGGGTCATTCAGATCCACGGACGTGGCACGACGCGGACCGAGACGCTCCGCGCGGTGCCGGTGTTCCACGCCGCCGGTGTCTCATCCCTGCTGGTGTCGTATCGCAACGACGGCGAGGCGCCGCGCAGTCGCTCGGGCACGTACATGCTCGGCGCGACCGAATGGCGCGACGTGGATGCCGCGATCGGAGCGGCCCGCCGCCGCGGCGCGCGCCGGATCTTCCTCATGGGCTGGTCGATGGGCGGCGCGATCGCCCTCCAGGTGGCACTCAACTCGGCCCATCGCGACATCATCGCCGGAGTCGTGCTCGAATCGCCGGCGATCGACTGGCGCATCGTGCTCGACTACCAGGCGCACCTGCTGCGCATCCCGGGGCCGGTCGCGAGCACGGCCGTGCGGGCACTGGACAGTGAGTGGGGCTCGCGGGTCGTCGGGCTGAACACGCCGATACCGTTCGACCGGCTCGACGTGGTCGCGCGTGCGGCCGAGCTGCGGCATCCGATCCTCATCCTGCACAGCGACGACGACGGCTTCGTCCCCGCGGACGCGTCGTATCAGCTGGCGGAGGCGCGTCCCGACCTCGTCGAGCTCGAGGTGTTCCGGACCGCCCGGCACACGAAGCTGTGGAACTACGACCCCGAACGGTGGACTTCGGTCATCCGCGAGTGGCTCGAGCGCCGACGCTCAGCCGTAGATAGCTGAAGCCCGCGGCATCCATCAGGGCGCCCGCGACGGCGGTCGGCGGGTCGTCGGCGACCGGCAGGACCGCATGCCGGACGGGGCCGATCCGTGGCGCGACCGTGAGACAGATCTCGTCGACCACGCCCGCGGCGACGAACTGCGCTGCGAGGGTCGGTCCTCCCTCGCAGACGACGCGCTCCCAGCCGCGGGCCGATAGGGCGGCCAGCACGTCGTCTGGGGACAGATCGGGACCGCGGCCAGCGGTGACGACGGTGACCCCGGCCGGCGCCTCGGGGTGGATGCCGTCGGGGACGACGAGGACGACGCGCCCGGCCTCGGCCTCGGCCAGGCGGTGGCCGTCGAGACGCCCCGACCGCGAGACGATCGCGAGGGCAGCGGTGCGCGGGACGACGTAGCCCTCGGCCCGGACGCTCTCCGCGCCCACGACGACGACGTCGGCATCCCGGCGGATGATGCCGAGGATGCTGCGGTCGGTCGGGCTCGTGATGGTGTCGCTCGTCCCGTCACCGCCGGAAGCCGACCCGGTGAGGGTGGTCACCATGTTCAGGCGGACGTACGCGCCCGGCGCTCGCCGGTAGCGCCGCTCGAGCCACGCCCGTCCGTCATCCGTCGCGGAATCGGCGCTTTCGCCGGTTTCCGGAAGCATCTCGGTCACACGCACGGCGTCATCCTTTCACGCGGTTAGGGTTGATCCGTGACGAGCACATCCGCCGGAATCCTGCGTCTCAGCGACCGCCGTCCCGAGGTGAGCGGCACCGAGATGCTCGCCGCCCTGGTGCCGCCGCCGCAGTTCGACGCGGCGACGTTCGATTCGTACCGGGCCGACCCGCAGTACCCGTCGCAGCAAGAGGCGAAGGACCTCCTCGAGGCGTTCGCCGGGGGCAGCGCCCCCGCGGCGCGCGGGGGACTGTTCCGCCGTGCGAAGAAGGTGCCCGAGACGAAGCCCGGCGTCTATCTCGACGGCGGCTTCGGCGTCGGCAAGACCCACCTGCTCGCCGCGATCTATCACGCGATGCCGGCACGCCGGAAGTACTTCGGGTCGTTCATCGAGTACACCGCGCTCGTGGGGGCCGTCGGCTACCAGAACACCGTGCAGCTCCTCCGCGGGGCCGATCTGCTCTGCATCGACGAGTTCGAGCTCGACGACCCGGGCGACACGATGGTGATGACGCGGCTCCTCGGCGAGCTCGTCGCGTCGGGCACGCGTCTCGCGGCGACCTCGAACACGCCGCCGAACGCGCTGGGCGAGGGGCGATTCGCCGCTCAGGACTTCCTGCGCGAGATCCACGCGATGTCGGCGAGCTTCCAGACGATCCGGATCGACGGCACCGACTACCGGCAGCGTGCCGTCGACGGGCACGCCGTCGCACTCGCGCCCGATGAATACGAGGCGACGATCGCGGAGGCCGCGGCATCCGGACTCGTCTCGGACGACGCGTTCGCCGACGTCATCGCGCACCTCGCGACCGTCCACCCCTCGCGCTACATCCGTCTCGTCGATGACATCGCCACGATCGGCCTGCGTGACGTGACGCAGTTGACGGACCAGTCGGCCGCCCTGCGCTTCGTCGCGTTCGTTGACCGCGCCTACGACGCGCAGATCCCGATCCGCGCGACGGGGCGTCCGCTCGACGAGGTGTTCGGCGACGAGATGCTCGGCGGGGGATACCGCAAGAAGTACCTGCGCGCCATCTCGCGCCTCGTGGCTCTCACCCACTCCTGAGCGCCTGTGCAGGAGTCGTGCGGCGCGAGGAAACCTGATGTTTACCGGGGGAGCGGCAGCGTAACCGTTCGGAAACACGACTGCGCCGTCGGGGGAAACTGAGCGCCTCGACACTGAGGGGACCCGACGCTACACCTGCGTCCCTGCAGAGAGGTTCCCTTCGAGATGGATCAAGGCAACACCGCATTCATACTCATCGCGGCCGCATTCGTCCTGCTGATGACGCCAGGACTCGCGTTCTTCTACGGCGGTCTCGTCAAGGCCAAGAGCGTCATCAGCATGATGATGATGAGCTTCGGCGCCCTCGGGCTCATCGGCGTCCTCTGGGTGCTCTTCGGCTACGCCATCGCCTTCCCCGGCGCTGAGGGAACCGTCGCCCCCTGGTCGATCGACTGGAGCGCGATCGGTCTGAGCAGCCTGCTCGAGACGCCCGCCGACGCCGACTTCCCGCCGATGGCCTTCGTGTGCTTCCAGGCGACCTTCGCGATCCTCACCGTCGCGCTCGTCTCGGGCGCCATCGCCGACCGCGCCAAATTCGGTGCGTGGATGCTGTTCGCCGGCGTCTGGGCGACGATCGTCTACTTCCCCGTCGCGAGCTGGGTCTTCAACTTCGGCCTCGCTGATGACGGCTCCTTCGAATACGGCGGCTGGATCACCAAGGGCCTGCAGGATGTCTTCGGCGTCGGGGCGATCGACTTCGCCGGTGGTACCGCGGTGCACATCAACGCCGGTGCTGCGGCTCTCGCCCTCGCCCTGGTCCTCGGCAAGCGCGTCGGCTTCCAGAAGGGCGTCCACGTTCCCCACAACCCGCCGTTCGTGCTCCTCGGCGCCGGTCTGCTGTGGTTCGGCTGGTTCGGCTTCAACGCGGGCTCCGAGCTCGCTGCCGACGGCACCGCCGCGCTCGCCTTCATCAACACGATCGCCGCTCCCGCCGCGGCTCTCCTGGCCTGGCTGCTCGTCGAGAAGATCAAGGACGGCAAGCCCACCTCCGTCGGCGCCGCGTCGGGCGCTGTCGCGGGCCTCGTCGCCATCACCCCGGCGTGCGCCTCGGTGGACCCCATCTGGGCGATCGTGCTCGGCCTCATCGCCGGTGCCGCCTGCGCGCTGGCGATCGAGCTGAAGTACAAGCTCGGCTTCGACGACTCGCTCGACGTCGTGGGCATCCACCTCGTCGGCGGCCTCATCGGAACGCTCTACCTCGGCTTCTTCGCCAACGGCACGGGCCTGTTCATGGGCGGCGACGCCAGCCAGCTGATCGTCCAGGCGATCGCGGCCCTCGCTGTCCTCGTCTACTCCTTCGTGCTGGCCTTCATCATCGGCTTCGCGATCGAGAAGACCATCGGCTTCCGCGTGAAGAACGAGGACGAGATCGCCGGCATCGACACGGTCATGCACGGCGAGGTCGGCTACACCCTCTCGGACGCGAAGGTCTGATCAGACCCCGGCTCTGACCCGGGCGGGGCATCGCGGAGTGATCCGCGGTGTCCCGCCCTGTTTCTCGTTGGCGCTCGGTTGGCAGGCGGCGCCGCTTCGCGAGAGGTGAAGCGGCGCGAGCTGCCAGGCGAAGCGGAGGGGGAGACGGGGGCGCGCGCCTCGCGAGCTGGGTAGGTTTGGGCGCATGGGTGTGCTTTCGCGTGTGTGGGACCTGCTGCGACCGCGTCGGACGGCGGATGGCTCGGGTCGGCCGGCCGCTGCGCGTCCGCGGCCGGGGGCGGTCACGCCGGCTCGCCCGAACATGCCGTCCGCGTCGGGCGGAGGGGGCGCGGGCGCGGCATCCGTCGTCGAGGTGGCGCTGCCCGATGCGCGCAGCCTGCGTCTGGCTTACGAGCCGACGCCCGACGGGCAACCCGATCCCGGCGAGATCGTCTGGGCGTGGGTTCCGTATGCGGAGGATGCCGCGCGCGGCAAGGATCGCCCGCTGCTCGTCCTCGCACGCGCCGACAGTGGCCGCAGCTGGGCCATGAAGCTCACGAGCAAGCCGCACGACGGCGAGCGCGACCACATCCCGCTCGGGACGGGGGACTGGGACCGCGAGCGGCGACCATCGTGGCTCGACGTCGACCAGATCTACCTCGTGCCCACGAGCGGCATCCGCCGCACGGCCGGCGCCCTCGACCGCGCGACCTACGGTCGGGTCGCGCAAGCCCTCTCGCAGCGCTACGGCTGGCGCGCCGCGCGCTGACCCGCGCCGGCTCGGCGCCTCGAAAGCGCACCCTCTCGGCGAGGACGTGCCGGGGAGCGTGCGCTCTCGCGGAGACGGTGCGTCCTCGGCGCATGGGGGCCTGCCGTGATCGCCGCACGGGTGGTTTCATGGCGTCATGAGCGAATCGTTCTCGGAGGCCCCGGGGGCGCACCCGGGGGAGCCGCACGCGTCGTCCATGTCGGGGCGGCTGAACTGGTTGCGCGCGGGCGTCCTGGGCGCGAATGACGGCATCGTGTCGACCGCGGCCCTGGTCGTCGGTGTCGCGGGGGCGACGACGGGTGCCGCACCGATCTTCGCCGCCGGCGTCGCGGGCCTCGTGGGCGGCGCGATCTCCATGGCGCTCGGCGAGTACGTCTCGGTCAGCAGTCAGAGCGACAGTCAGCGGGCGATGATCACCAAGGAGCGCCGCGAGCTCGCCGAGGACCCCGAGGCGGAGCTCATCGAGCTGGCGGGGCTCTACGAGCAGCGCGGGCTCTCGTCCGAGACCGCGCGACGGGTGGCGGAGGAACTGACCGAGCACGATGTGGTCGCCGCGCACCTCGAGGCCGAGCTGGGGCTGACCGAGGACGAGGTCGTCAGTCCGTGGTCGGCGGCCGGAGCGAGTGCGCTGGCCTTCACCATCGGCGCGCTGCTGCCGCTCCTCGCGATCCTCCTGCCGCCCGCCGGCATCCGGGTTCCCGTCACTTTCGTCGCGGTCCTCATCGCTCTCGCTCTCACCGGCTACCTGAGCGCGCGTCTCGGCGACAGTCCGCCGCTTCGCCCCGTCATCCGGGTCGTCGTCGGAGGGGCACTCGCGCTGATCGCGACCTTCACGGTGGGCTCGCTCCTCGGCGTCTCCGGTGCCGTCTGACCCGGCTCCCGCGTGCGATGTCGAGCGCGGAGAGAACGCACCGCTGACGCGAGGACGCATGGTGTTCGGTGCGTGCTCGCGGCCTTGGTGCGTCCTCGCCGTCCGCAGAGTGCACGCCCAACGAAAAACGCCCCGGCTGTGAGAGCCGGGGCGGGGTGGTGGGCGATGCGGGACTCGAACCCACGACCTCTTCCGTGTGAAGGAAGCGCGCTAACCAACTGCGCCAATCGCCCATCTGGCCCGTGAGGGCCGAGACACGAGCATACCGGATGCCGCGACGGTTCCCGAACGCGGCGGCGAGACACGCGCGGGGCGACGCCGGTTTTGCACTCGTGCGATCGTCGGCTAATGTTTAACAAGTGCCGGAGCGATCCGGAACGAAATGCGGATGTAGCGCAGTGGTAGCGCATCACCTTGCCAAGGTGAGGGTCGCGAGTTCGAATCTCGTCATCCGCTCGAGTGCGAGGATCTCCCGTCAGGGAGATCCGGCACGTGGGTCAGAACCACACACGGTGGCGTGGCCGAGCGGCTAGGCACCGGCCTGCAAAGCCGTTTACACGGGTTCGAATCCCGTCGCCACCTCGCCTCATAACTGAACAGCCTGTATAGGCGCGATTGGCGCAGCGGTAGCGCGCTTCCCTGACACGGAAGAGGTCACTGGTTCGATCCCAGTATCGCGCACCGAGAAACCCCCGGTTCTGCCGGGGGTTTTGTCGTTTGCGGGTCGGTGACCTGGGTCTCCGCTGCGCCGGAGTTCTCCGCCGGTTAGGCTCGGCGCCATGACTCAGCTCGTGCTCACCGTCGTTGGAGACGACCGGGTCGGACTTGTCCGCATGCTCGCCGACACCGTCGCCGCGCACGGCGGCAACTGGGAGCGCAGCGAACTCGCGGAGCTCGCCGGCGCCTTCGCAGGGATCGTGCTGGTGGAGGTGCCCGCCGATCGCGAGGCCGGCCTCGTCGAGGCGCTCGAGCGTCTGGACGGCTTGCTGCGCATCACGACCCACCAGCCGTTGACGCCAGTCGTCGCGAGCGGGCAGGTGCTGCGTTTCACGGTGCTCGGCAACGACCGTCCCGGAATCGTGCGCGAGGTGAGCGACGCGATCGGCGCCCACGCGCTGAGCATCGACGCGCTGACCAGCCGCACCCTCGACGCTCCGATGGCGGGCGGCACGCTGTTCGAGGCGACTCTCGTGGTCCGCCTGCCCGCGGAGTTCGACGCCGCCGACATCGTGGCGGACCTCGAGCGTCTCGCGGGTGAGATCCAGGTCGACCTCACCCTGACGTGAGCCTCGACACCTCTGGCGGCTACGGCCGGGCGAGGTGGCTCAGCGCAGCGCGAGCGGCAGGACCGACAAGCCGACGACGAGCGGTGCCGCGACGAGGCCCCAGAGGATGAAGCGCCGCCAGGGGACGTCGACACCCACCGCGTGCAGCCGCTCGTGCCAGAGCAGCGTCGCGAGCGACGCCCACGGGGTGATGAGCGGTCCCGCATTGACACCGACGAGCAGCGCGCCGAGACGCTCCGGGGTTCCCGCCGCCGACTCGAGCAGCAGGTACGCGGGCAGGTTGTCGACGGTGTTCGCCGCGACGAGGGCGGTGCCCGCCATGCGCCACAGCTCGAACGGCCCGCCGGCCTCTCCGGCGACCAGCGACACCACCGCTGCGGAGCCGAGGGACTCGAGCGCCGCCATGGCGGTGAACAGTCCCGCCGCGAACACGAGCAGCTGCCACGGGACGAGGCGCGCGGAGAGCCCGCGGGGCGATCGCCATGCGAAGAGTCCGATGAGCAGAATCGCGGCGACCGTCGCCGGGATCCACGGCTCCAGCCCGCTGACGAGGGCCGGCATGAGTGCGAGGACGACGACGGATGCCACGACCAGCTGCATCCGGTCGGTGACGCGCGGCACAGGCGCGGGCTCGAAGCGCCCGACGAGCGAGCGCCGATGGACGGCGAACAGCAGCGCGACCGTCACGAGGATCGCGACGGCTGCAGACGGCCCCATCAGCGCGAGGAACGCCAGGGGGCCGCCCTCGGGCAGCCGGCTGAGGGCCAGCAGGTTGGTCAGGTTCGACACGGGGAGCACGAGCGAAGCGGTGTTCGCGAGCCACACCGTTGTGAAGGCGAAGGGCAGCGGCGGCAGTCCGTTGGCGCGTGCGACGGCGACGACGACCGGGGTGAGCAGCACCGCGGTCGTGTCGAGCGAGAGGAAGGCCGTGGCGAGGACGGCGAGCGCCACGACGAGGAGCCAGAGCACAATGGTCCGGCCCCGGGAGGCGCGGGCGAGCCGGCCGGCCGCGACGTCGAACACGCCGGCCTTCGCCGCCAGCTCCGCCACGATCGTGACGGCGACCACGAAAGCGAGGATCGGGGCGACACGCTCGGCGATCCCGACGAGATCGTCCGGGGGCAGCACGCCGGAGACCACCGCGCCCGCCGCCACGAGCAGCAGTGCGGCTCCGGCGATGGCGAGCTTCACGGCATCCATCATGGGCCCTCGGGGCCCGCTCTGAAGCCGACGACGCTCACGAGTAGGATCGACGCATGGAACGACGCCGGATCGGAGGCCGTGTGCTCACCCGCTTCGTCGCCGCCGGCCGAACGCTCTCGGCCTGAGCGGGCGGGACGCGGCGAGCGTCCGAAGCTGAGTAGCCTTGATCCGAGCCACCCATCTGGAGATGTTCCCTTGACTGACGTCGTTTCCCCGTCGGACGTGTCGTACCCCGCCGACGGCTTCGCCCTCTTCCCCGACCGCTCCGTCGTCGCTCTGCGCGTCAACGGCGATCTGAAGGACCTCGCGACGGTCGTCGCCGAGACGGATGCCGTCGAGCCGGTGACCGTGTCTAGCCCCGACGGTCTCGCGATCCTCCGCCACTCGACGGCGCACGTGCTGGCCCAGGCGGTGCAGCGCATCAGGCTGCAGTCGAACCTCGGGATCGGACCGCCCATCGACGACGGCTTCTACTACGACTTCGGCGTCGATGAGCCCTTCACTCCGGAGGACCTCAAGTCGATCAAGAAGGAGATGGAGCGCATCGTCCGCGAGAACCAGCGGTTCGTCCGCCGGGTCGTCACCGCTGACGAGGCGCGCGCCGAGCTCGCCGACGAGCCCTTCAAGCTCGAGCTCGTCGACCTCGCCGGCGGCCCCGGGTCGGGCGCTGATGCCGCCGAGGGCGCGTCGGCCGAGATCGGCGCCGGTGAGCTGACGATCTACGACAACGTCACCCGCGACGGGGAGACCGCCTGGAAGGACCTCTGCCGCGGACCGCACGTGCCCGGCACCCGCATGGTCGGCAACGGCTGGGATCTGACCCGGGTGGCGGCCGCCTACTGGCGCGGCAGCGAGAAGAACCCGCAGCTGCAGCGCATCTACGGCACCGCCTGGCCGTCGAAAGACGAACTGCGCGCGTACCAGGAACGCCTGGCCGAGGCGGCCCGCCGCGATCACCGCAAGCTCGGCGTCGAGCTCGACCTGTTCTCGTTCCCCGACGAGATCGGCCCCGGCCTGTCGGTGTTCCACCCCAAGGGCGGCATCATCCGCTACGAGATCGAGCGCTACATGCGCGAGCAGCTGCTCGCGAACGACTACGAGGTCGTGAACACGCCGCACATCACCAAGGGCGATCTGTTCATGACGAGCGGCCACCTGCAGTGGTATGCCGACGGCATGTACCCGCCCATGAAGCTCGATGAGACCGTCGACGCCGAGGGCAACGTGACGCGGCAGGGGCAGGAGTACTACCTCAAGCCGATGAACTGCCCGTTCCACAACCTGATCTTCCGCTCGCGCGGACGCAGCTACCGCGAGCTGCCGCTGCGGCTCAGCGAGTTCGGGTCTGTCTACCGCTACGAGAAGAGCGGCACCCTCTCGGGGCTTACCCGCGTGCGCGGCATGACCCAGGACGACACTCACATCTACGTCACCCCCGACCAGGTCGAGGACGAGCTCGTGCGGAGCCTCGAGTTCGTGCTGCAGACTCTGCGCGACTACGGACTCAACGACTTCTATCTCGAGCTGTCGACGAAGGAGGAGGGCAACCCGAAGTTCATCGGCGACGACTCCCTCTGGCAGCAGGCGACCGAGACGCTCCGGCGTGTCGCCGAGGGGTCGGGTCTCGAGCTCGTTCCGGATCCCGGCGGCGCGGCGTTCTACGGCCCGAAGATCTCGGTGCAGGCCCGCGATGCGATCGGCCGCACTTGGCAGATGTCGACCATCCAGCTCGATTTCAATCAGCCCGAGCGTTTCGAACTCGAGTACACCGGCCCTGACGGCGAGAAGCACCGCCCGGTGATGATCCACCGTGCTCTGTTCGGGTCGATCGAACGCTTCTTCGCGATCCTGCTCGAGCACTACGCGGGTGCCTTCCCGGTCTGGCTCGCGCCCGTGCAGGTCGTCGGCATCCCCGTCGCCGACGACTACGCGCCGTACCTGCAGGAGATCGTCTCGCGTCTGCGCAAGGCCGGCGTCCGTGCCGAGCTCGACCGCTCGGATGACCGGATGCAGAAGAAGATCCGCACCCACACCACGCAGAAGGTTCCGCTGCAGCTCATCGCGGGCGAACAGGACCGCGCCGGAGGCACGGTCTCGTTCCGCTTCCGCGACGGATCGCAGACCAACGGCGTCGCCGTGGACGAAGCCGTCGAGCGCATCCTGGCGGCCATCGCGAACCGCACGCTCGTCGACACGGCGGAGCACCTGGACGCTGCGGGACAGCTCGCGTGACCGGCTCGTCGGACACCCCGCGCCCTATTGAGGACGCCGCGCGCCTGGCCGGGGTGCCCGACGAGTTCCAGCGGCTGTGGACACCGCACCGGATGGCGTACATCCAGGCTGGCCCCGAGCCGCTGCGCGACGAGTGCCCGTTCTGCGCGGCGCCCGGCAAGTCGGATGCCGACGGCCTCATCGTCGCGCGGGGGCGCACCGCCTACGTGCTGCTGAACCTCTTCCCGTACAACTCGGGTCACCTGCTGGTGTGCCCGTACCGGCACATCCCGACGTACGACCTCGCGACCGCTGAGGAGGTGGCCGAGATCGGCGCGCTGACGCAGACGGCCATGCGCGTGCTGCGGGAGGTGTCGCGGTGCGACGGTTTCAACCTCGGGATGAATCAGGGCGCGGTCGCGGGCGCCGGCGTCGACGGGCACCTGCACCAGCACGTCGTGCCCCGGTGGGCGACCGACGCGAACTTCTTCCCGATCATCGCGAAGACGAAGGCACTCCCGCAGCTGCTCGGCGAGGTCCGCGAAGCGGTCGCGGGCGCCTGGCCGACCGACTGACCACTCCTTCCTCGTGCTCCACCCCGAGCGCAAGCCCCGCCGCGGGGCGCCGCGGGGACGATAACCTGAGCGCTCACTGAGGAGGCACCATGTCGATCACCGCCCGTCCCCGTACCGCGACCCTCGCCGCACTGGCCGTCCTGGGCGTGGTCGCCCTGGCGGGGTGCACGCCCGCGAGTGATGCGGGCTCTTCGGAGGGGACTCCGACTCCGGCTCCGACGGCGTCCGCGCAGGAGGAGAGCTCGGCTGCGACCCCCGACGCGGGCGACGCTCTCGCCGAGCGCGACGCCTTCATCGCGGAGCAGCAGCAGCCGGTGGGACAGCCCACGCTCGCCGCGAAGACGCCCGCGCAGCAGGAGCTCGTCGCCCAACAGCGCGCGCACCTCGAGGCGAACGGCGGACAGTGGTCCGAGCAGGCCGAGACCGTGACGCTCGCCCTTGCCCTGGACGCGTGCGAGACCTCCATCCTCAACGGGCACCAGGTCGACCAGAACGTGTTCCAGATGCACGTCACGTCGTCGCCGCTCATCCAGAGCCTCGCCGTCGACGACGCGTCGCGCGAGGGCGCCGTGAGCATCATGGTCTTCGGCACGCGGTTCCTCTGCCCGGACGACGCTCCGCAGTGGGAGCAGGCGTGGACGGAGTCCGGCGGACAGTAGTGACGCCGGTCAGCGCACCTGCTCGACCGTGAACTGCATCCGCGGGTGCGCGTAGGCCTCCTGGCTCTCGACGAGCTGGAGTTCGCGCTCGCCCGACTCGTGCGTACGCGTGAGCAGGTCGAACACGCTCGAGGTCGTGCGCGCCAGCGCCTCGGCCGCGGAGCCGGTGCTGCGGTAGTGAGCGGTGAACAGGGCCGCCGTCACGTCGCCGGATCCGTTCGCCTTCATGGGAATGTGGGGCGTGCGGACGATCCAAGCCCCGGCGTCGTCCGCGGCGAGCATCTCGATCGTGCCTTCGGGTCGGTCGGGGCGCTCGACGCTCGTCACGAGCACGGTGCGCGGACCCATCGCGCGGGCGGCGTCGACGGAGGCGAGAGTCGAGTCGAGATCGGTCGGCTCGGTCTCGGTCAGGAAGCCGAGCTCGAACTGGTTCGGCGTGATGATGTCTGCGGCCGGCACGACGCGCTCGCGCAGCAGGATCGGGATCGCCGGCGCCACGAAGCACCCGGACTTCGCGTTGCCCATGACGGGGTCGCACGCGTAGACGGCATCCGGGTTCGCGGCCTTGACGCGCGCGACGGTGTCGAGGATGACGTCGGCGATGCCCTCGCCACCCTGGTAGCCCGACAGGACGACATCGATCTGGGGGAAGGCGCCGCGATCCTCGACGCCCGCGATGACGGCGCGGACGTCGTCCGGGCTGATCATCGGGCCACCCCAGGCGCCGTACCCGGTGTGGTTGGAGAAGTTCACCGTGTAGACCGGCATGACCTCCACGCCGATGCGCTGCAGCGGGAACACCGCGGCGGAGTTGCCGACGTGTCCGTATGCGACGGCCGACTGGATCGAGAGCACCTTCATGGGGTCATGCCTTTCGAGAGGGGAGGGCGGATGCGACGAGGTCGCGCGTGAGCAGTGCGGCGTCGGCGTCGTTCAGGTCGTGCACGGTCAGCCGCAGGTGGCGCGAGGGTGCATCGTCGGCCAGCCGGAATTCGTCGCCGGTGCGCGCGAGCCAGCCCCGGCGCATCAGGGCGTCGGCGACGGAGCGGGCGGTGCCGGGTACCTCGACCCAGAGACTGAGTCCGTCACCGGGTGCGCAGGGGAGGCCCGCGCGCGTCAGCTCGGCTGCGAAGGCGCTGTTGCGGTCGGCGTAGTGAGCCCGAGCGGTGGCGATCGTGCCGGCGGCGGTGTCGTCCGAGACGAGAGCGTGTGTAAGGCGCTGCAGCAGGTGGCTGACCCATGTGGTGCCCGAGCCGAGGCGCAGGGCCAGGCGTTCCGCGGTCGTGGGGTCGGATGCCGTGACCGCGAGGCACATGTCCGGTCCGAGGAACTTCGACACCGAGCGCACCCGTGCCCAGCGTTCGTGCTGGTCGCCGATGACCGAGCGGTACGGCTGGGTCGACAGGAGGGAGAAGTGGTCGTCCTCGATGACGAGGACGAACGGATGATCGGCCAGTACCGCGCGCAGGGCTGCCGCGCGCTCGGCCGACAGGCTCGCACCGGTGGGATTCTGCGCTCGCGGGGTGATGACGACGGCGCGGGCGCCCGCATCCAGGGCTGCTCGCAGTCCATCGACCGTCATGCCCTCGTTGTCGACGGGCACCGGGATCGCGCGGTAGCCGGCGAGGCGCACCGTGTGGATGCTCGCGAGGAAGCACGGGTCTTCGAGGGCAACCGCGTCGTCGCGGGTGAGAGCCTGCGCCAGGAGGCGCTCGACGGCGTCGACGGCGCCACCGGTGACGGTGAGGTGGATGTCGGCATCCGCTGCCGTGTCAGCGGCGAACCAGTTCCTGGCCCAGGCTGCGAGACCGGCGTCGATGACCGGCTCGCCGTACAGGACGGGGCGTCCGGCGACTCGGCCGAGCACGCCGCGCGGATCGGGGATGAGAGCAGGATCCGGATTTCCGGACCCGACGTCGCGCAGCACCGTGTCGGCGGCCACGCCCTCGGCGGCGACGGGGGAGACCTCGGCGATTCGCGTTCCGCCGCGGCCGCGGGCCACGACGACGCCGGCCTGCGCGAGGAGCCGGTAGGCGGCGACCACGGTGTTCCGGTTGACGCCGAGCTGCTCCGCCAGGGCGCGCACCGGTGGCAGCGCGTCGTCCGCGCGCAGGGCGCCTCGCTCGAGCAGCATCCGGACGCTGTCGGCGATCTCACCCGCCGTGTGTCCGGTGATCGTGTCACGGGAAGTCATCGGGACGATCTTATGTCGGATGCCATGCTACTTTTTGGCCTAGGCCGAACTGCATCCCGAGAAGACGGCCGGATCGGAGCCCCATCGTGTCGAACGACCAGACCGTCACCGGATCATCGCGCGTCAAGCGCGGCCTCGCAGAGATGCTGAAGGGCGGCGTCATCATGGACGTCGTCACCGCCGATCAGGCACGGGTCGCGGAGGATGCCGGCGCCGTGGCCGTCATGGCGCTCGAGCGCGTCCCCGCCGACATCCGCGCCCAGGGCGGGGTGGCGCGCATGAGCGACCCCGACCTGATCGACGAGATCATCGCGTCGGTGTCGATCCCCGTGATGGCGAAGGCGCGCATCGGGCACTTCGTCGAAGCGCGCGTGCTCCAGGAGCTCGGTGTGGACTACATCGACGAGTCCGAAGTGCTGTCGCCGGCCGACTACACGCACCACATCGACAAGTGGGGCTTCACCGTCCCGTTCGTGTGCGGTGCCACAAACCTCGGCGAGGCTCTGCGTCGCATCACGGAGGGGGCCGCGATGATCCGCTCCAAGGGCGAGGCCGGCACGGGCGACGTCTCGGAGGCGACGCGCCACATCCGCACGATCACCGCCGAGATCCGTGCTCTGCAGGCGAAGAGCCCCGACGAGCTGTACGTCGCGGCGAAGGAGCTCCAGGCGCCGTACGACCTCGTCGCCGAGGTCGCAGCCACCGGCACCCTGCCGGTCGTGCTCTTCACCGCGGGCGGTGTCGCCACCCCTGCCGACGCCGCGATGATGATGCAGCTCGGCGCGGACGGCGTCTTCGTGGGTTCCGGCATCTTCAAATCGGGCGACCCCGCTCGCCGTGCCGCGGCCATCGTGAAGGCGACCACCTTCCACGATGACGCCGCCGTCGTCGCCGAGGCCTCGCGCGGACTCGGCGAGGCGATGGTCGGCATCAACGTCTCCGATCTGCCTGCCCCGCACCGTCTCGCCGACCGCGGCTGGTGAGTCGGTGGACGAAGGGATGCCGCCGCACGTCGGAGTCCTCGCCCTGCAGGGAGACGTCCGCGAACACCTGCGCGTGCTCACGGAGCTCGGCGCGACGGCATCCCTCGTCCGTCGTCCCGGCGACCTGGCGGCGGTACACGGTCTCGTCCTGCCGGGCGGTGAGTCGAGCGTCATCGACAAGCTGGCACGCGCGTTCGGGATGCAGCAGCCCATCCGCGACGCGATCGCCGCGGGCCTCCCCGTCTACGGCACCTGCGCCGGGCTCATCCTGCTCGCCGACCGCCTCGACGGGGCCATCGCGGGTCAGGAGACCTTCGGCGGGCTCGACGTGACCGTGCGGCGGAACGCCTTCGGCGGTCAGACCGAATCGTTCGAGACGGCGCTCGCCGTCGCGGGCTGGGACCCACCCGTCCACGCGGCGTTCATCCGAGCGCCCCTCGTCACCGAGCTCGGGCCGCAGGTGCGGTCGCTCGCGACCCTGCCGGATGGCGGGGTGGTCGCGGTCGAGCAGGGTCGTCTGCTCGCGACGGCCTTCCACCCGGAGGTCTCGGGCGAGCGCCGCTTCCACGAGAGGTTCCTCGTGCACGTCCGCGAGGCGAGCGCATCCGCCCGGTAAGATCGAGCGCATGTCCGGTCACTCCAAATGGGCCACGACCAAGCACAAGAAAGCCGTCGTCGACGCGCGCCGTGCCAAGTCGTGGGCCAAGCTCATCAAGAACATCGAGGTCGCTGCCAAGCTCGGCGGCCCCGATCTGCAGGGCAACCCCACGCTCTTCGACGCCGTCCTGAAGGCCAAGAAGACCTCGGTCCCGAAAGACAACATCGACCGCGCGATCAAGCGCGGCGCCGGTATCGGCGGCGAGGCCGTCGAGTACTCCTCGATCATGTACGAGGGCTACGGACCGAACGGCGTCGCGTTCCTCATCGAGTGTCTGACCGACAACAAGAACCGCGCCGCGGCCGAAGTCCGCACCGCTCTCAGCCGTAACGGCGGAACGCTGGCCGACCCGGGCAGCGTCGCTTACAACTTCAGCCGCAAAGGCGTCATCGTCGTCCCGTCCGAGGGCACGACCGAAGACGACGTCATGCTCGCGGTCCTCGAAGCGGGGGCGGAAGAGGTCGAGCCGCACGGCGACGGCTTCGGCGTCATCACCGAGGCCTCCGACCTCGTGTCGGTGCGCAGCGCCCTGCAGGACGCCGGCATCGAGTACGACTCCGCCGACGTCGAGTTCGTCCCCTCGCTCAAGGTGGAGGTCGACGCCGACACCGCCCGCAAGGTGTTCCGTCTCATCGACGCCCTCGAGGACAGCGACGACGTGCAGAACGTCTACACGAACTTCGACCTCACCCCCGAGGTGCAGGCCGAGCTCGAGAGCGACGACGAGTAACAGTCCGAGCATCGCTCGCAGTTCCCGGCATCCCGCGCAGCCCATTTCGCGTCGGATGCCGGGAACTGCGCGTTTCGCGGGTTGTCGCCGCTCCGCTCGGCTGCGGCAGACGTAGCGTGGGGGAGTGACCTCTCTGCGCGTGCTCGGTGTCGATCCCGGGCTCACCCGATGCGGAGTCGGCGTCGTCGACGTCGCCCGCGATCGATCCGCCGCCCTCGTGCATGTCGGGGTTGTCCGATCCGACGTCGAGCTGCCGATCGAGCGGCGGCTCGCGACGATCGCAGCGGGCCTGCGCGCGGTCATCGCAGAGCACCAGCCTCACGTCGTCGCCGTCGAGCGGGTCTTCGCTCAGCACAACCGGAGCACCGTCATGGGGACGGCGCAGGCGAGCGGCATCGCGCTGCTCGTCGCCGCGGAGAGCGGCCTCGATGCCGCGACCCACACGCCCTCCGAGGTCAAGGCGGCGATCACCGGCTACGGCTCGGCGGAGAAGCTGCAGGTGCAGACGATGGTCGCCCGCGTGCTGCGCCTGGACTCGCTGCCCCAGCCCGCGGATGCCGCTGATGCGCTGGCCCTCGCGATCTGCCATGCGTGGCGACGCGGTGTCGGCGGCCCGGCGTCGTCGTCCGGCACAGCGGCGCTCACTCCGGCGCAGCGGGCGTGGGCGGACGCCGAGCGCCTGGCCCGGCGCTGACGCTCCCACCCGGTGGTGAGCGACGCGTGTCGCTCGAACATACCTGCGAAGCGGCGCCTAGGCTCGGATCATGATCTCCTCCCTGCGCGGCAGCGTGCTGCACCTCGAGTCCGACAGCGTCGTCATCGACGTCGGCGGGGTCGGGTTCTCGGTCGCCGTGACCCCCGACATCCCGCGCTCGTTCCACGTCGGCGATGAGATCGTGCTGCACACGAACCTCGTCGTCCGCGAAGACGCGCTCTCGCTGTTCGGTTTCGAGACGCGCGAGCAGCTCGGAGTCTTCCTGCTGCTCATCGGCGTGACCGGTGTCGGACCGAAGTCGGCTCTCGGCGTGCTGTCGGCACTGAGCGTCGCCCAGATCGCCGAGGCGGTCACCGCCGAAGACGACGCCCCGTTCCGACGGGTGTCGGGCATCGGGCCCAAGACCGCGAAGCTCATCGTGGTACAGCTGGCGGGCAAGCTGCAGGCGGTGCCGTCTGCTCAGCCGGCGTCCGCTCCCTCGGGGGGAGGGACGCTCGTGGGTCAGGTCGTCGCAGCGCTCGTGGCTCTGGGGTGGAGCGAACGCGTGGCCGCGGATGCCGTCGCGCAGGTCACGGCGGATGCTGCGGCCCCCGCGACCGTGCCCGCTCTGCTGAAGCTCGCGCTCGCGCAGCTCGGGCCGGCGCGACCGGAGCAGACCGGTGTCTGACGCGCACGAGCTCGCCGCCGACGAGACCGAACTGGCCGTCGAGGGGGCACTACGGCCGACCTCGCTCGCGGAGTTCGTCGGACAGCAGAAGGTGCGCGGGCAGCTCGAGCTGCTTCTGCAGGCGGCCGCGATGCAGGACCGTCCAGCCGACCACATCCTGCTGTCGGGACCTCCCGGTCTCGGGAAGACGACGCTCGCGATGATCGTCGCCCACGAGAGCGGCCGGCCGCTGCGGATGTCGAGCGGCCCGGCGATCCAGCACGCGGGCGATCTCGCGGCGCTGCTGTCGAGCCTCGTGCCCGGCGAGGTGCTCTTCATCGACGAGATCCACCGTATGGCGCGCTCGGCGGAGGAGATGCTGTACCTCGCGATGGAGGACTTCCGCATCGACATCATGGTCGGCAAGGGTGCCGGTGCCACCAGCATCCCTCTCGAGCTGGCCCCGTTCACCCTCGTCGGCGCAACGACCCGGTCGGGCCTCCTGCCCAACCCGCTTCGCGACCGGTTCGGGTTCACCGCGCACATGGAGTACTACGAGCCGGAGGAGCTCGAACGCGTGATCCAGCGGTCCGCGAGCGTCCTCGCCGTCGACGTCCCGGCCGTCGCACGGGCTGAGATCGCGCGCCGCTCCCGCGGCACACCGCGCATCGCGAACCGCCTGCTGCGCCGCGTCCGAGACTTCGTCGTGGTGCACGGTGACACGGCGGCGGGTGCGACGGAGGCGGATGTCGCGGCCGCGCTCGAGCTGTACGACGTCGACGCTATCGGCCTCGATCGGCTCGACCGTGCCGTGCTCGACGCACTCGTGCGCCGATTCGGCGGTGGGCCCGTCGGGCTCAACACCCTCGCGGTCACGGTCGGGGAGGAAGCGGAGACGATCGAGTCGGTCGTCGAGCCGTACCTCGTCCGCATCGGGTTCGTGGGCCGGTCGCCGCGCGGCCGCGTCGCGATGCCCTCGGCCTACCGCCACCTGGGCGTTCCCCGCGCCGACGGGGCGCTCGAGATCGATGACCTATAATCGCTGAAGGCTTCTCGCCGACGAATCCCGAGGGTGCGCATTCTTCGCGTGCCTACCCGTGAAAGGTGCTCCCACCTCCATGCTCTTCTTCGCCACCACTCCGGCCGACGCCCCTCCCGCGAACCCGGCGGTGCAGTTCTTCGCCGAGTACGGTCTGCTGATCATCCTCGCGCTGCTCATCGTCTTCATGTTCTGGAGCCAGCGCCGTCGCGCGCAGCGGATGAAGGCGGAGCAGGCGGAGAAGTCCCGCCAGCTGCTTCCCGGAGCGAAGGTGCTGCTGCAGGGCGGCTTCTACGGCACGATCGTCGAGTACGACGGCGAGGACCTCTCGAAGTCGGCTCGTGTCGAGCTCGCGCCCGGCGTCGAGGTCGAGGTGCACAGCCAGGCGATCCTGCGGGTGGTCGACCCCGCAGAGGGAACGCTCACCGAGGACGAGTACATCGAGGCCGAAGAGCACCACGACGAGTACGTCGCCGATGTCGAGCAGGGTCTGATCACCTCGGTCAGCGACGACGCCGCGCGTGATCGCGCCGACGCCGCCTCCGAGGGCGCGGTCGACCGCGACGACAAGCCCCGCGCCTGATCCGCCGCTGACCCGGCGCTCGCTCGACGAAAGCTGACCTCCCCGTGGCGACTTCCACACCTGTGCGCCGTGCCTGGCGCGCGCTGACCGGACTCGTGGTCCTGACGGCGCTCCTGTTCGGTATCAACGCGCTCGGCGTCTATGTGTTCAAGGCGAGTTCGTGGGCTCCGGAGCTCGCACTCGACCTCCAGGGCGGGACGCAGATCATCCTCGAGGCGCAGTCCGACGGGGCGGCGCCCTCGAGCGAGCAGATGCAGCAGGCGGCGTCCATCATCCGACAGCGCGTCGACGCATCCGGCCTGGTCGAGGCCGACATCGCCACGCAGGCCGGCAACCAGATCGTCGTTCAGCTTCCGGGCGAGGTCGATGACGAGACCCGTGAGCGTATCGACGCCTCGGCCCAGCTGCAGTTGCGCGCGGTGCTCTACACCGGCTCACCCGCCACCAGCTTCGTCGGCGACGACGGCAACGAGACGCCGTACCCCACTCCCGATCCCGACCTCCCGGCGACCCCGTCGACGACGCCGTCCAATGGCAGCGACCCGGCGTGGATCACCGAGGCGCTGCAGGCTCAGTTCCTCGCCTACGACTGCGCGAATCCGGCGAACGACCCCGCGGACGCACCGGCCGATCAGCCGCTCGTCACCTGCGACCGCACCGGGACCGCGAAGTACATCCTCGGCCCGGTCGAGCTCGACGGCTCGTCCATCGACAACGCCACGAACGGTCTCGAGCAGAGCACCGGTCGCTGGGCCGTGAACATCACGTTCGATCAGCAGGGCACCGAGACGTTCGGCAAGATCAGCCAGCGACTCTACGGGCAGCAGTCGCCGCTCAACCAGTTCGCCTTCGTGCTCGACGGCGCTGTGCTGTCGGCGCCCTCCATGGATGCCGTCATCCTCACCGGCAAGCCGTCCATCACGGGCACGTTCGACCAGGACAGCTCGAAGGTGCTCGCCGACCAGCTGAAGTTCGGTGCTCTGCCGCTGAGCTTCGAGGTGCAGAGCACCAACACGATCTCCGCGACGCTCGGCTCCCAGCAGCTGCAGATCGGTCTCATCGCCGGCCTCATCGGCCTCGCGCTCGTCGCGGTGTACTCGCTCGTCGTATACCGGGCGCTCGGAACCGTCATCATCGCGTCACTGGTGGTCATGGCCGTGCTCACCTACGCGGCGCTCACGATCCTCGCCTGGCGCATGGGCTTCCGGCTCTCGCTGGCCGGTGTCGCGGGCCTCATCGTGACCATCGGGTTCACCGCAGACTCCTTCATCGTCTACTTCGAACGCATCAGAGACGAGCTGCGCGACGGCAAGTCGATCACGAGCGCGGTCGAGGACGGCTGGTCCCGCGCCAAGCGGACCATCTTCATCTCGAAGTCGATCAACATCCTCGCCGCGGTCGTGCTGTACATCCTGGCCGACTCGACGGTGAAGGGCTTCGCGTTCACCCTCGGGCTCACGACCGCGATCGACATCCTGATCTTCATCCTCTTCACGCATCCCGTGCTGCAGCTGCTCGTGCGCACGCGGTTCTTCGGGTCGGGGCACAAGCTGTCGGGTCTCGACCCGGACGCTCTGGGCGCCGTGTACCGCGGACGGGCGCAGTTCCGCGAGCCGGTCGCCGCGGCGGCGAAGACCTCTGCAGGACGCCGCGCAGCGAAGTCGCGTGGTGAGGCCGAACGGCGACAGACGATCGCGGAGCGCAAGCGTGCTGAACAGGCCGCAGGCGACCAGCGCGATGCGACGGGGGACAAGCACTGATGCGTTTCTTCAATCGGTTCGGCAACGACCTCTACACGGGGAAGCTCTCGTTCCCCTTCGTCGCCCGTCGCACGCTGTGGTTCATCATCGCCGCCGCCCTCGTGCTGGGCTCGGTGCTCGTCCTCGTGGTCAAGCCGCCGCAGTTCTCGATCGAGTTCACGGGCGGATCGCAGTTCACCGTCACGAACGTGTCGAACACCGATCAGCTGCTCGCGACCGACGCGGTGCAGGAGGTCGTGCCCGGCGCGACGACGAAGGTGACGACGATCGGCGAGGACGCTGTGCGCGTGCAGACCGACCAGATGTCCGACGCCGAGACCCGCGACGTCACGGCGCGACTGGCCGAGGCGTACGACGTCCCGGCCGCCGAGGTGAGCTCATCGTTCATCGGGCCGAGCTGGGGCCAGGACGTCACCCGACAGTCGCTGTGGGGCCTGGCGATCTTCCTCGCGCTGACGTTCCTGATCCTGGCGCTGTACTTCCGCACCTGGAAGATGTCCGTCGCCGCCATCATCGGCCTGGTCGACGTGCTCGTCGTGACCGTGGGCGTCTACTCGCTTTTCGGGTTCGAGATCTCTCCCGCGGCGGTCATCGGCTTCCTCACGATCTTGTCCTACTCGCTGTACGACACCACGGTCGTGTTCGATAAGGTCCGCGAAAACACATTCGAAGACGGCGAGAAGTCGGGGCGGACGTTCGGCGAGTCGGTCAACCTTGCGGCCAACCAGACGCTCGTGCGCTCGATCAACACGACGATCGTTGCGGCCCTTCCGACGGGTGCGATCCTCTTCATCGGTGCGCTCTGGCTGGGTGCTCAGACTCTCACCGACATCTCGCTGTCGATCTTCGTCGGAACGCTCGTCGCCGCCTACTCGACGCTCTTCGTCGCGGTGCCGCTGTTCGCCCTGCTGCGCGAGAACGAGCCCGCCATCAAGGCGAACGACACCCGGGTTCTCGAGTCGCGCGAGCGTGCTTCGGTCGAGGCCTGAGCGCCGCGAGGGCGCGTAGAATCGATGTCTGCATGGCGGAGGTGAGGGTATGACGGAGATCACCCCGCCCCCTGCCCAGAGCTCGCTCCGGCGCCTCGTTCCTCGGATCTTCTCCCGCGCTGCGCCGCGGGAGGGGCTGGAGCAGCTCGTCCGGACGGTGCGCGCACATCACCCCAAGGGCGACATCGCGATCATCGATCGCGCCTATCAGACGGCGTCACGGGCGCACGCGCAGCAGAAGCGTCAGAGCGGCGAGCCGTACATCACGCATCCGCTCGCCGTAGCCCAGATCCTCGCCGAGCTCGGCCTCGGCCCGAGGGCCATTGCAGCCGCGCTGCTCCACGACACCGTAGAGGACACCTCATACGGTCTGGACCAGCTGACGGCGGAGTTCGGCGACGAGGTCGCCATGCTCGTCGACGGCGTCACGAAGCTCGACAAGGTCAAGTACGGCGACGCCGCGCAGGCCGAGACCGTGCGCAAGATGATCGTCGCGATGTCGCGCGACATCCGCGTCCTGCTGATCAAACTGGCCGACCGGCTGCACAACGCGCGTACCTGGGGCTTCGTGCCGCCGGAGAAAGCGGCGAAGAAGGCGACCGAGACCCTCGAGATCTACGCGCCGCTCGCGCACCGGCTGGGTATCCAGGCCATCAAGAGCGAGCTCGAAGATCTCTCCTTCGCGGTCCTTCATCCGAAGCTGTACGCCGAGATCGACAGCCTCGTCACCCAGCGCACCCCGCAGCGCGAGCAGTACCTGCAGACCGTGATCGACGCCGTCGAGACGGATCTCCGTGAGCTCCGCATCCGCGGTCGCGTCATGGGGCGACCGAAGCAGCTCTACTCCGTCTACCAGAAGATGGTGGTGCGCGGGCGCGAGTTCGACGACATCTACGACCTCATCGGCATCCGTGTTCTGGTGACGACCGTCCGCGACTGCTACGCCGTGCTCGGCTCGATCCACGCGCGGTGGACGCCGTTGCCCGGGCGATTCAAGGACTACATCGCGACCCCGAAGTTCAACCTGTATCAGTCGCTCCACACCACCGTGATCGGACCGGGTGGTCGCACGGTCGAGATCCAGATCCGCACCCACGAGATGCACCAGCAGGCCGAGTTCGGTGTCGCGGCGCACTGGAAGTACAAGGAGCGGATGGCGGGCGGCAAGGCCGACGCCAAGGCGATCGACAACGACATGGCGTGGCTCGCGCACATCTCCGACTGGCAGGCCGAGACGGCCGACCCGGGGGAGTTCCTCGACTCGCTCCGATTCGAGATCGGCGCGAAAGAGGTCTACGTCTTCACCCCGAAGGGTCGGGTCATCGGCCTGCCGGCGGGGGCCACCCCGGTCGACTTCGCCTACGCCGTGCACACCGAGATCGGCCACCGCACGATGGGTGCGAAGGTGAACGGGCGTCTCGTGCCGCTCGAGTCGACCCTTTCCAGCGGCGATGTCGTCGAGGTGTTCACCTCGAAGAACCCCGACGCCGGCCCGAGCCAGGATTGGCTGACATTCGTCAAGAGCACGCGGGCCCGCAACAAGATCCGCGGCTGGTTCACGAAGGAGCGGCGCGAAGAGGCCGTCGAGCAGGGCAAGGACGCGATCGCTCGGGCGATGCGACGTCAGAACCTGCCGCTCCAGCGCCTCATGGGGCAGGACGCGTTCACGGAAGTGGCGCACCAGCTGCGCTACGAGGACGTCACTGCGCTCTACGCGGCTGTGGGCGAGGGGCACGTCTCGACGCAGTCGGTGATCGAGAAGGTCACCGCGCTCGTCCGGGCAGAGGAGGACACCTCCACCGGACCGATCCAGCTGCCGGCTGTGGGACGGTCGCGCCAGAAGCGCGACAGCGACTCGGGTGTTCTCGTCCGCGGCGCGCCCGACATCCTCGTGAAGCTCGCGAAGTGCTGCACGCCCGTTCCGGGTGATGAGATCGTCGGCTTCGTCACCCGCGGGAGCGGCGTGTCGGTGCACCGCTCCGACTGCACGAACGTCGAGTCGCTCATGCGCGATCCGGAACGACTTATCGAGGTGTCGTGGGCGCCGACGACGAAGAGTCTCTTCCTGGTCCAGATCCAGGTGGAAGCGCTCGACCGCGCCGGGCTCCTCAGCGACGTCACGCGCGTGCTCAGCGAGCACCACGTCAACATCCTCTCCGCGTCGGTGCAGACCAACAACGATCGGCTCGCACTCAGCAGGTTCGTGTTCGAGATGGGCGACACCGTCCACCTCGACCGCGTGCTGAACGCGGTGCGGCGCATCGACGCGGTCTACGACGTGTACCGCGTCACGTCGTCCTGACCGGCGGGCGCTCCAGCCAGGCCAGGGCCTGCCGTTTGAACGGCAGGGGGCCGCTCGACGCCAACGACCGATGCGCCTCGTCGAGGATGCCGGGGAACGCGGCGATCATCGCGACGGCGCCCGCGCGTGGCGCGTCGCTGGCGGCGGCATCGGCGCGCAACAGGTCGCACAGGGTCCGGACGCGGCTCGACACGGGCATCCCGCCCAGATGCACGGTCTCTCGCGCCGGAAGCTGAAGGTCGCGGTAGTGCAGCCGATGATCGAGCACGTGGTTCCGGCGTCGCTCGGTGCAGCGCTGCACGCTGTGCCGCACCGGGGGGTCGGCGAGCGCGCCGTGGACCCAGGCAGCCGATTCGTGCGTCAGGGCCAGGCCCGGCGCGACGAGGGGGCGCAGCGATGCGGCCCGGATCTCGGGTCCTTCGACGGCGTCCGCAGGCATGAATGCTTCGCCGACCTCGACGACGTCACCGTCGAGGCGTGCAGCAGCCAGCTCGGCCAGGGAGAGCTGGGTACCCGGGGTGTAGACGAACGGCCAGATCATTCCGTCAGTCTGGCGGGTGCGTCCGAACCGCGCGGAGAGAGCCGAACGGTCTGTGGACAGCATGGCCTCCACAGACCGTTCGCGGGGAGAGAGTCAGCCGCCGAGAGCGCTGAGCCAGGCCTTCCGGGCGCTGAGCGCCTCTTTGGCCTGTGCGATGGCGCGTTTGTCGCCCGACGCCTCCGCGTCGGCGACTTCGGCTTCGAGCTTCGCGATCGCGTCGTGCAGCTGCGACAGCATGTCGCCCTGGCGCGCCTTCGTCTCGGGGTTGTTGTTCTTCCAGTCGGCGTCCTCGCGCGCACGCACGGACTGCTCGATCTTGCGGAGCTCGTCGTCGAGGGCGCGCTCCTTGTCGCGGGGGAAGATGCGACCGATCTCGTCCCAACGACGCTGAATGCCCGTGAGCAGCGCCCGGGCGGCAGCGGTGTCCTTCTCTGCGGTCACGGCGGCGGCCTCGTCGAGCAGAGCGCGCTTCGCGACGATCTTCTCCTGCGAGGCCTCGGCGTCGGCCTGCTCGCGCTCCGCTCGGGCACCGTAGAGCGCGTCGCCTGCGGCCTTGAACCGTGCCCAGAGCGCGTCGTCGGCCTTCTTGCCCGCGCGGCCCGACTGCTTCCACTGCTCGAGCAGATCGCGATAGGCGCCGATGCCGTCCTCGCCGCGGGGAGCGAGGGCCTCGGCCCGCTCGATGAGGCGCTGCTTCGCGTCGCGCGCGCTCTTGTGCGTCTCGTCGAGGCTGGCGTAGAACTCACGACGGTGCTTGTCGATGGTCGATCGGGCGTCGCGGAATCGCTTCCAGAGCTGCTGGCCGGTGCCGCGGGGGAGACGCGGGCCGTCGGCCTGATGGCGCTGCCAGCGGTCGAAGAGGTCGGTGACCTCTGCGGAGGTCTGCTTCCACTGGATCGACTTCGGATCGCGCGAGGCGATCGCCTCGATCGCCTCGACGAGCGCCGTACGCTCGGCGATCGCGGCGTCGAGCGCCTGCTTGGCCTCCGCCGCCTCGGACTCGGAGGCGGCGTCGAGCTCGCCCTCCAGCGCGACCAGGCGCGCCTCCAGCGCGGCCAGGTTGCCGACGGCCGCAGCCCCCGCGATGCGGGAACGGAGCGTGCTCACGGTGGAGCGCAGGTCGGAGGCTGACGCTCCGCCGCGGCGGTGACGGACCTCGATGAGCGTCACTTCGCCGGCGAGGTCGGAGAACTTGCGCTGGAAGTAGGCGAGCGCCTCTTCCGGCGTGCCGTCGGGGTACTGGCCGACGACGCGCCATTCGGCCCCCTCGCGCACCGAGACGGTGCCGTCGTCATCGACGCGACCCCACGGGGCGTCGTCGGCGGGGGTGGTCGTGGAGTCAGGGGTGGAAGTCACGGAAGGCACCTCGTCGCGGCTCGCGCCGCATGGGGGTCAGGTCGGGGGACAGCCTAGTACGGAGGGCGTCAGGGCGACGGGATCGTTGTCGGAGTGGAATCCGCCGGTGTCGGGGTCTGTGTCGGCGTCGGCGTGGGTGACAAGGTCTCCGTGGGAGAGGGCGCCGGACTCTCGGCGGGCGCGGGCGCTCCGGGACCTGCGGTGAAGTATGCGACCTGAGCGCCGATAGCGGCGAGGATCAGCACGCCGCCGGCGACGGCGGCGATGACGTTGTCGCGCGACCGGCGCCGTGCGAGGCCGTCGTGGTACTCGCGCCGGGCCGCATAGAGACGAGCGCGTTCGTGCGCCGCGCGATCGTCCCGGTTCTTGCCGCGACCTGCCACGTTGCCTCCTTCGTGCCCGTTGCGGGCCGCTCAAGCCTATGGCGCGGGTCTGCGCCGCGACAAAATCCCGGTGTCCGCGCGCGCGAGTAGCCTGAGAGGATGACCGATTCGAGCGCGCTCTTCTCCGGGCAGACGCCGCTCGCGGTGCGGATGCGCCCCACGTCGCTCGACGAGGTCGCCGGCCAGGGTCATCTGCTGCGGCCCGGCTCGCCCCTGGTCGCCCTCGCGTCGCCCGACGGCAACCGGGCGGGAGCGGTATCCGTCATCCTGTGGGGGCCGCCCGGCACCGGCAAGACCACGCTCGCGCAGGCGATCGCCCGCTCGTCGGGCCGCCGTTTCGTCGAGCTGTCGGCGGTCACGGCAGGCGTGAAGGACGTGCGCGAGGTCATGCAAGAGGCGATGACGCAGCGCGACCTCTACGGCATCTCGACGATCCTGTTCCTCGACGAGATCCACCGCTTCACGAAGGCGCAGCAGGATGCTCTGCTGCCGGGCGTCGAGAACGGCTGGGTCCTGCTCATCGCCGCGACGACCGAGAACCCGTCGTTCTCCGTCGTCGCGCCCCTGCTGTCCCGCTCGCTGCTGCTCACCCTCCAGCCGCTCAGCGACGACGACCTCGGCGGGCTCATCGACCGCGCCGTCGCGGACGCCCGCGGACTCGCCGGCTCGGTCGTCCTGGCCGACGATGCGCGGACGGCGCTGATCCGGCTGGCCTCCGGCGATGCCCGACGCGCGCTGACGTCGCTCGAAGCCGCCGCGACGATGGCCGAGCCCGGCGATGACGACGAGGCGCCGGTCATCACCGCTGACCACGTGGCTCAGGCGGTCGACCGTGCATTGCTCCGGTACGACAGGCAGGGCGACGAGCACTACGACGTCATCAGCGCGTTCATCAAGTCGATCCGCGGATCGGATGTCGATGCCGCCATGCACTACCTGGCTCGGATGATCGAGGCGGGCGAAGATCCTCGGTTCATCGCGCGGCGCCTGGTCATCTCAGCCTCTGAGGACATCGGCCTCGCCGATCCGCAGGCTCTCACGATCGCCGTTGCCGCCGCCGACGCGGTCGCTTTCATCGGGATGCCGGAAGGCCGCATCCCGCTCGCCGAGGCCACGGCGTATCTCGCGACCACCGCCAAGTCGAACGCCGCCTACAACGCGATCAACGCGGCCATCTCCGATGTCCGCGCCGGCGGGTTCGGTCGCGTGCCCAAACATCTGCGCGATGCTCACTATGCCGGCGCGAAGCGGCTGGGGCACGGCAAGGGGTACGTCTATCCGCACGACCTCGAGGTCGGCGTCGCGACGCAGCAGTACCTCCCCGACGAATTGCGTGGCAAGCGGTACTACGAGCCGACGAATCGCGGTGTCGAGCGCGAGATCGGCGCGCGGGTCGAGAAGCTGCGGAAGATCCTGGGGGACTGAGCCGTGGACGATCCCGTACCCGCGTGGACGCTGCTGGGCTCGTCGCCCGCCTTCGACGGCTACGTGCGCGTGCGCCGCGACCGCTACCTGCTGCCCGACGGCAGTGAGAGCGACTGGGATGTCGTCGAGGTCGGCGACACCGTCACGGTGGTCGCGGTCACGCCCGACGACACCGTCGTGCTGTTCGATCAGTACCGCGTCGGCCCCCAGCGCGTGCTGGGCGAGCTGCCCGGCGGGCTGATCGATCCCGGTGAGGACGCTGTCGCGGCGGGCGTGCGAGAGCTGCTGGAGGAGACCGGGTATCGTGCCGGCGCCGTCTTCGACGCCGGCGGCGAGTGGGCCGCCGCGAACGCCCGGCGACGACGGCACGTGGTCATCGCCGCCGACTGTCTGCGCGTCGCCGCGCCGGAGTGGGGCGAGCACGAGACGGGCCGGGTGCGGACGATCGCGGCATCCGACCTCATCGATCACCTGACTGCCGGCGAGACCAGCGACGGCGGGCCCGCCCTGCGGGGGCTCATCCGATTCGCGGCGAGTCGGGGCGTCGACCCCGCACTCCGCGGTCTGCAGTCTCGCGTGCGGGAGCTTCTCGCGACGTTCCCCGCCGACGACGACACGACGGCCGGTGCCGATCCGTTCGACGCGTTCTGGGATGCCGCCGACGGGAAGAACGCCGCCGCCCTGTGGGCCGAGCTCGACCCGCTCGCCGCGGACTCGGCCGAGGCGGTGCGCAGCTACGAGCGCGCCTCGCTGCACGACTTCCTCGGCGAGGAGGCGGAGGCGATCCCGCTGTACCGGTCGGCGCTCGATGAGGGCCTGGCCGGAAAGCGGCGCTCGGCGTGCATCATCCAATTGGCGAGCTCGCTGCGCAACGTCGGCGATCCCTCGGGCGCTCTCGCACTGCTGCACCGCTTTCCCGACACCGATCCGCTCGTCGACGCCGCCCGGGCGTTCGAGGCGCTGGCGCTGTTCAGCGATCAGAAGCCCGCGCCCGCACTCCGGACGGCGCTGCAGGCGCTCGCGCCCCACCTCCCGGCCTACCGCCGTTCGGTGGAGGGGTACGCGGCCGACCTCACCTCGCCTCGCCGTATCCGGGTTATCTCGGTGGCCGTCATCGTCGCCGACGGGTACGTCCTCGCCGAGGAGTACCCCGGCGGGCCGGGCGCGGGGCGGTTCCTGCGAGCACCCGGCGGCGGCGTGGAGTTCGGCGAGACCGCGGCGGCCGCCATGCGGCGCGAGCTGCGCGAGGAGCTCGCCGCCGGCGTCGACGAACTCACGCTGCTCACCGTGAGCGAGAACATCTTCGACGACGGTCGCAAGAGCGGGCACGAGATCGCGCATGTCTTCGCCGTCCGCAGCGCCACGCTCGAGGCGCTGCCCCTCGGGGAACGGCTCCCTGTGCTCGACGGAGACACCTCCGTCGGCTGGTATCGCATCGACGACCTGCGACGGGATGCGACCCCGTTCTACCCGGCCGGCGTCCTCGACCTCGCCGCCGCGGTCGACGCGGACGCCGTCTGATAGACTCGACCGGCTCGAAGCCCAGTTTTCGGGCATCCCTCTCTTCTGATCAAGACCTCTCGGCGTGCCCCGGCGTGCAGTCCGAGACGGGCGAGGAGACGGAGATACGTCCGTGAGTCGTGAACGTCGCGACCACGTCATCGGAAGGAGAGCTTCGTGACCACGAAGTCTCAGGACCGCCGCAAGGTCCGTCTGTCGCGCGCCCTCGGCGTCGCGCTGACCCCGAAGGCCGCCCGCTACCTCGAGAAGCGTCCCTACGCTCCGGGTGAGCACGGCCGCACCAAGCGCAAGGCCGACAGCGACTACGCCGTCCGTCTGCGCGAGAAGCAGCGTCTGCGCGAGCAGTACGGCATCCGCGAGAAGCAGCTGCGCATCCAGTTCAACGAGGCCCGCCGCAAGGACGGTCTGACCGGTGAGAACCTGGTCGAGCAGCTCGAGATGCGTCTGGACGCGCTCGTCGTTCGTGCCGGTTTCGCCCGCACGACCGCACAGGCCCGCCAGCTGGTCGTGCACCGTCACATCCTCGTCGACGGCCAGCTCGTCGACCGCCCGTCGTTCCGCGTGAAGCCGGGTCAGCTCATCCACGTCAAGGAGAAGAGCGAGTCGCTCGAGCCCTTCCAGGTCGCAGCCGCCGGCGGTCACGCCGACGTCCTGCCCCCGGTCCCGGGCTACCTCGAGGTCGAGCTCGACAAGCTGCAGGCGCGCCTCGTGCGCCGCCCGAAGCGCGCCGAGGTGCCCGTCACGTGTGACGTGCAGCTCGTCGTCGAGTACTACGCCGCGCGCTGAGTCGTACGGCTCGCTGAGTCTCAGCACTGCCATGAAGGGCGTCGGGTTCTCCCGGCGCCCTTCATGCTTTGCACCTAACATGGATGCCATGAAGAACGCGCTGTGGTTCGTTTTGGGCGTCGCCGGCGGTTTCGTCGCCGCGCACGTGGTCAACAAGGATCCGCGCGGTCACGAGATGCTCGCCGAGGTCGACGCGCGAATCTCCGAATTCGCCGATCGGATCGGCGATGCCTACCGCGAGCAGGAAGCCCGCATCGAGGGTCTCGCAGCCGACGTGAAGGGCGTGGCCTCCGACGCCCTCGACTCGGCCGCGGACGCCGCCTCCGACGCCGCGGACGCAGCGCGCGACGCGGTCGCGAAGGCCAAGAACGCCGCCGACTCCTCACACTGACACCCGACCTGATCTTGACGTCGTGCCTCCGGGCGCGACGCCGATGCCTGCCTGCCGAAGGAACCCGATGAAGACCGCCGAGATCGCCCAGCGCTACCTGGACTACTTCGAGAAGAAGGGGCACACGATCGTGCCCTCCGCATCGCTCGTCACCGACGACCCCGCGCTGCTGTTCACCGTCGCGGGCATGGTCCCCTTCATCCCCTACCTCTCGGGCGACGTCCCTGCCCCGTACGCGCGAGCGGCCGATGTCCAGAAGTGCATCCGCACCAACGACATCGAAGAGGTGGGCAAGACGCCGCGCCACGGCACCTTCTTCCAGATGCTCGGCAACTGGTCCTTCGGCGACTACTTCAAAGAGGGCGCCATCTCGTTCGCATGGGAACTGCTGACCAGCCCCGAATCGGAGGGCGGCCTCGGGTTCGACCCGAAGGATCTCTGGGTCACGGTCTACGAAGAGGACGACGAGGCGCGCCAGCTGTGGCTGAAGCACTCGACGCTGCCCGACGAGCGCATCCAGCGTCTCGGCAAGGACACCAACTACTGGAGCACCGGCCTCCCGGGTCCTGCCGGCCCGTGCTCGGAGATCTTCTTCGACCGCGGTCCCGCGTACGGCATCGACGGCGGACCGGCGACCGACGACGACCGGTACGTCGAGATCTGGAACCTCGTGTTCATGCAGTACGAGATCGCGGACGTGCGCTCGAAGTACGACTTCACGATCGTCGGCGAGCTGCCGAACAAGAACATCGACACGGGCATGGGGCTCGAGCGCGTCGCCTTCATCAAGCAGGGCGTCGACAACATGTACGAGACCGACCAGGTGCGTCCCGTGCTCGATAAGGCCGTCGAGCTCTCGGGCAAGACCTACGGCGCGAACCACGAAGACGACGTGCGGTTCCGTGTCATCGCAGATCACATCCGGTCGTCGCTGATGCTGCTCTCCGACGGCGTGACGCCGTCGAACGACGGGCGCGGCTACATCCTGCGCCGTCTGATGCGTCGCGCCATCCGCTCGATGCGCCTGCTGGGCGTCGACGGACCGAGCTTCGCGGAGCTGTTCGCAGCGTCGCGCGACGCGATGAAGGAGGCGTACCCGATCGTCGAGACCGACTACGCGCGGCTCTCGCAGTACGCTCTGGCCGAGGAGGCGACCTTCCTGCGCACCCTGGCCGCGGGATCCGAGCTGCTCGACGAGTCGGTCGAGCAGGCCAAGAAGGCGGGGGAGGGCAAGCTGAGCGGCGCGCAGGCGTTCCTTCTGCACGACACGTACGGGTTCCCCATCGACCTGACTCTCGAGATCGTCGAGGAGGCGGGGCTCAGCGTCGACCGCGGCGCCTTCGATTCGCTCATGCAGGAGCAGCGCGAGCGCGCCAAGGCCGACGCGCGGTCCCGCAAGGGGCAGCTCGCCGACACGAGCGTCTACCGTGACTTCCGCGCTCAGGGCGAGACGGTGTTCACGGGCTACACCGAGCTCGAGACGGGCTCGCGGGTACTCGGCCTTCTGGTCGGCGGCGTCTCCGTCGACCGCGCCAGCCAAGGTCAGATCGCCGAGGTGATCCTTGCCGAGACGGCGCTGTACGCCGAGTCGGGTGGCCAGGTCGCCGACAAGGGCGTCATCGTCGGCCCGGGCTACGAGCTCGAGGTCCTCGACGTGCAGAAGCCGGTGCCCGGTCTCGTCAGCCACACCGTCGAGGTGACGACGGGTGAAGTGGCCGTGGGCGAGGCCGCCACGACGGTGGTGGATGCCGCGAACCGCCGCGCTGCGCAGCAGGCTCACTCCGCGACGCACCTCGTGCACGCCGCACTGCGCGACACGCTGGGCAAGAGCGCGACCCAGGCCGGCTCGCTCAACCGCGCCGGCTACCTGCGCTTCGACTTCTCCTGGGGTCAGGCGCTCTCGCCCGAGACTCGTACCGAGATCGAGGAGATCGCCAACAACGCCGTCCGCGACAACCTCGAGGTCACGACCCGGATCATGTCGCTCGACGAGGCGAAAGCCGCCGGCGCGATGGCCCTGTTCGGTGAGAAGTACGGCGAGACCGTCCGCATGGTCGACATCGGCGGCCCCTGGTCGCGCGAGCTGTGCGCGGGGACCCACGTGTCGTCGAGCGCCGAGGTCGGACTCATCAACCTCATCGGCGAATCGTCGGTGGGCGCGTCGAACCGGCGCGTGGAGGCGCTCGTCGGGCAGGACGCCTTCCGTGAGCTCGCCGCCGAGCGTGCCATCGTGTCGCAGCTGACGACCTCGCTGAAGACGCCGCGCGACCAGCTCGCCGCTCGCGTGGCCGAGCTCGCCGCGAGCCTGAAGGCCGCAGAGAAGCGGATCGCCCAGTTCGAGGCTCGCGCCCTCGCCGACCGGCTGCCGCAGCTGGTGGGCGCTGCGGCGGCCGCCGGCCCGTTCCAGATCGTCGCCGAATCGCTCGGCTCGGCGGGATCGGCGGACGATGTCCGCACCCTGGCACTGCAGGTGCGCGACCGTCTCGGAGCCGACGCCGCAGCGATCGTCGCCCTCGGGGCCGTCGTGGGGGACCGCCCCGTCGTGGTCGTCGCCACCAACGATGCCGCCCGCGCGGCAGGAGCCAAGGCCGGTGTGCTCGCGAAGGCCGCGGCATCCGCTCTCGGCGGCGGTGGCGGCGGGCGCGACGACGTGGCGCAGGGCGGCGGTACGGACGCCGCAGCGCTTCCCGTGGCCCTCCGCGCGGTGCGCGACGCGGCGAGCGGCCTGTGAGCGGATTCCGGCCGGGCGTGCGGCTCGGCGTCGATGTGGGTACGGCCCGCATCGGCGTCGCCCGATGCGACCGCGACGGCCTGCTCGCGGTTCCGGTCGAGACCGTGCCGCGCGCAGAGGGAGATCTCGCACGCATCGGCGCTCTGGCCGAGGAGTACGACGCCGTCGAGCTCGTTGTGGGCCTGCCGGTCGCGCTCAGCGGGCGGGAGACCGCGTCGACGGCAGACGCACGCGGTTTCGCCGAGGCTCTCGCGGCCGCCGGACACCGTGTCCGTCTCGTCGACGAGCGGCTGAGCACCGTGAGCGCCCACAGTGCGTTGCGCGGCTCGGGCCGATCACAGCGATCGTCTCGTAGCATTGTTGACCAGGTCGCCGCCGTAGTGCTCCTCCAGCAGGCACTCGACGTCGAGAAGAGCACCGGTAACCCGCCCGGTGTTCCCGTCGCACCCTTGCAGGAGCACCCCTGACATGACTGACCGCCCGCCGCACGACAATGGCGTCCCGACGAGCCGACGCGCCGCGCGTGCGGCATCCCAGAGTCCGGCGTCCCAGGGTCCGGCATCCACGCCGGGAGGCGCAGCGCGTCCCGACGACTCCTCGCGTGCGGAGCACACCCCGACTCCGGCCGCGGAGCACCGCGGATCGGTGGACGCACCGGCGTCCCGCGAGCAGGCTCTGGGCGAACAGGCGTCGTACGGGCAGACGCCGCGGGCCGCTGCGCCTGCTGTCGGCACACTCGACGCCCTCTTCACGGGCGACGTGAGCACGCACGAGGTGGGCGCCGTTCCCAGCCGGCATGATCGCGACCGCAAGAAGAGCCGGATCGCGAAATGGGTCGTCCTCATCGTGATCCTGGCGATCCTCGGCAGCATCGTGGCCGCGGGCGCATGGGTGTGGAACACGTACGAGCCTCAGATCCGCTCCGTGATGGGGTGGGAGGAGCCGAAGGACTTCGAGCCCGGCGAGGCGACCGGCGAGGTGCTGGTGACCGTCGTGAGCGGCGACACCGGGTCGACGATCTCTCAGACGCTCTTCGATCAGGGCGTCACGAAGACGCCCACTGCGTTCTACGATCACCTCATCGCGACGGCACAGGACCCGACGTTCCAGCCGGGGGTGTACGCGTTGCAGCAACGCATGACGTCCGAGGCGGCCCTGACGCTCATCCTCGATCCCGCGAGCAAGCGACAGAACGCCGCCCAGCTGCGAGAAGGCTTGACCGTCGACCAGACCGTCGAGGTGCTCGCGCAGGGCACGGGTATGCCGGTCGAGGACTTCACCGCCGCTGTCGCCGACCCATCCGCGTACGGCGTCGCGGCCGACACGCTGGAGGGCTGGCTGTTCCCGGCGACCTATCAGTTCGACCCCGGGCTCTCGGCCACGGACATCGTGCGCACGATGGTCGACCGCACGCTCGAGTCGCTCGACGCCGCGGGCGTTCCGCAGGAGCGCCACGAGGAGATCCTCACGACGGCATCGATCATTCAGCGCGAGGCGCGTCTGTCCGACGACTTCTACAAGGTCTCTCGCGTCATCGCCAACCGCCTCGCAGACGGCATGCCCCTGCAGATGGACTCGACGGCCCAGTACGGGTACAACGAGATGCACGACGGTACGGTCAGCTCGTCGGCAGAGGCGCTCGAGGACGACAATCCCTGGAACACCTACGTCCGAGCGGGGCTGCCGGCGGGGCCGATCGCGAATCCCGGCGATGAGGCGATCGACGCGGCGATGAATCCCGCAGACGGGCCGTGGCTGTACTTCGTCACCTGGAACATGGACACCGGCGAGACGATCTTCTCCGCGACCTACGAGGAGCACCAGGCCGGCATCGAGCAGTGGCACGCGTGGTGCGACGCGAATGACAACCGCGGCTGCTGATCCGTTTGCGGAAGACCCGCGCCGCTTCGAGGTGTGGGGCTCGCCGATCGACCACAGCCTGTCGCCGGTCCTCCACACCGCGGCGTACGACCGGCTCGGTCTGCCGTGGCGGTACGGGCGGCGGCACGTCGACGAGGCGTCGTTCGCGAGCGAGCTGGCAGCCCTCGGGCCGGAGTTCCACGGGCTGTCGCTCACCATGCCGCTGAAGACACTCGCGCACGACGCGGCTCGGATGCGGGATGCCGCGGCGACCGCAACCGGCGCAGCGAACACGCTCCTCCGGACGGGCGATGGGTGGGCGGCGTTCAACACCGACGTCGGCGGACTCGCGGCTGCGCTCGCGGAGATCGGGTCCGCGGCTGCGCCTCGTGCCCGCATCGTCGGCGCAGGCGCGACGGCGACGTCGGCGCTCCTCGCGCTCGAGCGCGTCGGCGTCGGCCGGATCGACATCGCGGCACGACGGCCCGCCGCAGCCGAGCCGCTGCGGACGCTCGCGGCGAGCCGAGGCATCGCGGCGACGGTGTCGCCCCTCGACGCGCCGGCGGGGGAGGTCGAGCTGACCGTGTCGACCCTCCCGGGCGACGCGCCGGTCGCTGACGCCGTCTCCGCGGGTCTCGCCGCGAGCGGGGGCACGCTCTACGACGTCGTCTACGGCACGTGGCCGACAGCGCTCGGACACGCCTGGCTCGCCGCAGGACAGCCGGCCCACCCGGGCGCGACCATGCTGCTGCATCAGGCGGTGCTCCAGATCCGCATCTTCGCGACCGGTTCGCCCGACGACCCGCTGCCCGGCGAGGAGGACGTCGTCGCCGTCATGCGCCGGGCGCTCATGGGAGGATAGACGAATGCTCCGCGTGCTCACGGCCGGCGAATCGCACGGCCCCGAACTCGTCGCCCTCATGGAGGGCCTCCCCGCCGGCGTGCCGGTCTCACGTGCCGCGATCCAGGCCGACCTCGCTCGGCGCAAGCTGGGCTACGGCCGCGGCTCGCGCATGAAGTTCGAGGAGGACGAACTCACCATCTCGACGGGCGTCCGACACGGCTTCAGCCTCGGCAGCCCCATCGCTCTGCGCATCGGCAACACCGAGTGGCCGAAGTGGGTCGAGGTGATGAGCCCCGAGCCGATCGAGCTCACCGAGCGCTCCCGCGGACGCGGTGCCGCCCTGACTCGGCCTCGCCCCGGCCACGCCGACCTCGTCGGCATGCAGAAGTACGGATTCGACGAGGCCCGACCGATCCTCGAGCGCGCGAGCGCCCGTGAGACGGCCGCGCGCGTGGCTCTCGGCGCGGTGGCCCGGTCGTTCCTGAACGAGCTCGGCATCCGGCTCGTCAGCCACACGCTCTCGATCGGCCCCGTGCGGGTGCCCGACGGCTCGGCGCTGCCGACGCCCGACGATGTCGACGTGCTGGATGCCGATCCGCTGCGGTGCTTCCACGCCGAGACCTCTGCCGCGATGGTCGCCGAGGTGGACGCTGCGAAGAAGGACGGCGACACGCTGGGCGGCATCGTCGAGGTCCTCGCGTACGGGCTCCCGCCCGGGCTCGGATCCCACGTGCAGTGGGACCGCCGTCTCGACGCGAAGCTCGCCCAGGCGCTCATGGGTATCCAGGCGATCAAGGGCGTCGAGGTCGGCGACGGCTTCGAGACCACGCGTCGTCGCGGCTCCGCGGCACACGACGAGCTTTTCGCGACCGACGCGGGCATCGCGCGCTCGAGCGACAAGGCGGGTGGCACCGAGGGCGGGATGTCGACGGGCACAGTCCTGCGGGTCCGAGCGGGCATGAAGCCGATCGCGACGGTGCCGAAGGCGCTGCGCACGGTCGACGTCGCGTCGGGCGACGCGGCGACGGCTCATCACCAGCGGTCCGACGTGTGCGCGGTGCCGGCAGCCGGCGTCGTCGCCGAAGCGATGGTCGCGATCGTGCTCGCGGAGTCCGTGCTCGAGAAGTTCGGGGGCGACAACGTCGCCGAGACCCGCCGCAACCTCGAGGGATACCTCGCGGCGATCCCCGAGACGCTGCGCTCGGCGGCGCTGAGCGACGACGCGATCGGATGACCGCCCCCGCGATCGTCCTGATCGGACCGATGGGCGCGGGCAAGTCGAGCATCGGCAAGAAGCTGGCGCGCGTTCTCGGCACGACGTTCACCGACAGTGACGGCCTCGTCGTCCGCGACCACGGCCCGATCGAACGGCTCTTCGCGGAGCATGGCGAGGAGCGCTTCCGTGAGCTCGAGAGGCTCGCGGTCGCCGAGGCCCTCGGGCGCGGCGGCGTCGTCGCCCTCGGTGGCGGCGCGGTGCTGCATCCCGATACGCGGAGCGACATCGCCGCGCACCGCGTGGTGCTGCTCACCGTGTCTGAGCAGACGATCGCCTCACGCCTCGCCGGCACCACGCGCCCCCTGCTCCAGGGTGACGACCCGGTGGGTCGCTGGCGCGAGGTCGCCGAGGGTCGACGCGAGCTCTACGAGCGGCTCGCCGACGCGCGGTTCGACACATCCACCGGCCGGATCCAGGACATCGTCGACGCCATCGCGGCGTGGGCTCAGGAGGAGACGTCATGACAGACACCACCGTCATCACCGTCGGGGGCACCGCGCCCTACGACGTGACCATCGGGCGCGGCATTCTTCCGCTCGTCGGCTCGGCGCTGCCCGAGGCCGCGCGCAAGGTGCTCATCGTGCACCCCCCGACGCTGTCCGCTCAGGCCGAGCGTCTCCGCGAGATCCTGGGGTCGGACCGCCAGGTGCTGCTGGCGGAGATCCCCGACGCCGAGCAGGGCAAGCGCGTCGAGGTCGCGGCGTTCTGCTGGCAGGTCATGGGCCAAGCGGACTTCACGCGCACGGATGCCGTCGTCGGGTTCGGCGGCGGCGCCGTGACCGACCTCGCCGGCTTCGTCGCCGCGACGTGGCTGCGCGGCATCGCGGTCGTGCAGGTCCCCACGACGGTGCTTGGCATGGTGGATGCCGCCGTCGGCGGGAAGACGGGCATCAACACCGCGGAGGGAAAGAACCTCGTGGGTGCCTTCTGGCCCCCGGTCGCCGTGGTCTGCGACCTCGACCTGCTCGACGGGCTGTCGCGCAACGAGCGCGTCGCCGGCTTCGCGGAGGTCGTGAAGGCCGGTTTCATCTGGCACCCCGAGATCCTCGACCTGATCGAAGCGGATCCCGAGGCGGCCGTCGACCCGCACAGCGACGCGTTCCGGCGGAGCATCGAGCTCGCGATCGACATGAAGGCGAAGGTCGTGGGGGAGGACCTGCGCGAAGCGGGGCTTCGCGAGGTCCTCAACTACGGGCACACGCTCGGGCACGCCATCGAGCACGCCGAGCGGTACCAGTGGCGCCACGGCGCCGCGATCTCGGTGGGGATGATGTTCGCGGCCGAGCTGTCGCGTCTGGCGGGACGACTCCCGGATGCCGCAGCCCAGCGTCACCGCGACATCCTCGAGACCCTCGGGCTGCCCACCTCGTACCGTGCGGGTGCGTGGCGCCAGCTGCTGGCGACGATGCAGCGCGACAAGAAGACCCGCGGCTCGATGCTGCGGTTCATCGTGCTCGACGACATCGCCAAGCCGACCGTTCTGCAGGCCCCCGATGAGTCGCTGCTTTTCGCCGCCTACCAGGAGGTGGGGGCCTGAGCCGGCGCGTCATCGGTAGGGTGGGCGCGTGAGCACCCCTCGACGCCTACTGCTGGTCAACGGGCCGAACCTCAATCTGCTCGGCACCCGCGAGCCCGAGATCTACGGACGCGAGACCCTCGCCGACGTCGAGGCCCTCGTCATCGCGGCGGCCGGGGAACGCGGCGTCGAGGTGCGCTGCGTGCAGAGCAACCATGAGGGCGTCCTCATCGATGCCATCCACGAGGCCCGTGCGGACTGCGTCGGCATCGTGATCAACCCCGGCGGGCTCACGCACACCTCCGTCGTCCTCCGTGATGCGCTCGCGGGAGTGTCCCTGCCGGTGGCCGAAGTCCACATCTCCGACGTCTACGAGCGCGAGAGCTTCCGCCACCACTCCTACGTCGCCGACGTCGCCTCGGTCCATGTCATCGGCGAAGGTGTCGCCGGATACGCGCGCGCGACGCGACAGCTGCTCGACATCCTCGCGTAGAATCGATCCTCGGCCCGTCGGCCGCCCGACCACACGAACGGAACTCCACACTCATGGCATCGACCGCAGACATCAAGAACGGCGTCGTCCTCAGCATCGACGGTCAGCTTTGGAACGTCATCGAGTTCCAGCACGTCAAGCCCGGCAAGGGTGGTGCGTTCGTGCGCACGAAGCTGAAGAACGTCGTGTCGGGCAAGACCGTCGACCGCACCTATAATGCCGGCGCGAAGATCGAGATCGAGAACGTCGACCGCCGCGACTTCACCTACCTGTACAACGACGGCGACAACTTCGTCTTCATGGACGTCGACGACTACGACCAGATCACGGTCCCCGCCGCCACCGTCGGCGACGCCAAGAACTACCTGCTCGAGAACCAGCAGGTGCAGATCGCGCTGAACAACGGCAACCCGCTCTACATCGAGCTGCCCGCTTCGGTCGTCCTCGAGATCACGTACACCGAGCCGGGCCTGCAGGGCGACCGCTCGTCGGCGGGCACGAAGTCCGCGACGGTCGAGACCGGCTACGAGATCCAGGTTCCGCTGTTCGTCGAGCAGGGCACGAAGGTCAAGGTCGACACCCGCACGGGTGACTACCTCGGCCGCGTGAACTGACGCCGGTCCCCGCCCGATGAGCGCTCGCTCCAAGGCGCGCAAGCGCGCCCTCGACATCCTCTACCAGTCCGACATCCGCGGCGACGACCTCGGGGTGACCCTCGCCGCCGAGGCGAAGCGCGCGGCTCTCGAGCCCGCCCGCGAGGCGTCGTGGCTGTACGCGCGCGAGATCATCGACGGCATCATCGACAACCGCGAAGACATCGACGAGCAGATCACGACGTTCGCGAAGGACTGGTCCCTCGCGCGGATGCCGGCCGTCGACCGGGCGATCCTCCGACTCGGCGTCTGGGAGATCGTGTACAACGACGCGGTTCCCGCCGCAGTCGCCATCGACGAGGCCGTCGAGCTCGCGAAGGAGTTCTCGACCGACGGGTCGAGCGCTTTCGTCCACGGCGTCCTCGGTCGGGTCGCCCGACTGGGCTGACCGACGTTGGAGGCGCCCTCGAGAATCCTCGTATGAGGTCGAACCCGTGATCGAGAGGGCAGCGCCGTCGTGGCGCGCCGTCCTGGCGCCGGCGGCGTCGGGTGAGAACGCGGTCGCCCTGGGCGTGCAGCTGCGCCAGCGAGAAAGCGCCGCCGCGGCTCACTGGGGGCCGCGTCGGGTGCTTCCGGCGACCCCGCGGAGCGTCGCCACCTCCGACGGCGAGCTCCGGCTCGCGGTGCGTCCGCTCTCTCGCAGCGGAACCAGTGGCCGATGGGTGCAGGGCGACGAGAGCTGGGAATCGCTGCGACGTGGTGCGTGGCGGGTCGATCCGGTGCGCGCGCGCTGGTTCTCGACGCTGTACGGCATCGCGCATGACGCTCGGCTGCTCGGCGGCTACGGCGACTCGGAGTGGTTGACGCTCGACGGCGCCGACTCCGAGCTCCTCTGGCCCCACCTTCGCGCCGCGGCCGGTCTCGGCATCCCGATCGTGCCGACCCGACCCGATCAGCAGGTGCTCCTGGCCGACGGCGCGTCGATCGAGGTGCGGGTGGACAGCGTCGACGGTGACCTGCAGCTCACGCCCGTCGTGCGGTTCGCCGGCGGTGAGGAAACCGCTGCCCATGCGCGCCCGCTCGGACATGTCGGCATCTACGGCGCCAGCCAGGTCGCGGATGGCCTGCGGGTCGTCTTCGCACCGGTGGGCTTCGGCCCGGGTGTCCGATCTCTCCTGGCGGCCGGCGACTCGATCCGCGTTCCCGCGGCGGATCGCGAAGAGTTCCTCCGCGAGGCATACCCCAGATTGGCCCGCGAGACGGTCGTCGTGCCCGCCCCGGGAGTCCGATTGCCCCCGCCCGAACGCACGACGCTCGTCGTCACGGTCGATCACGGCCCGCGCGACGAGCTCGCGTACGCGTTCGCCTGGCAGGTGCCCGGCGCAGGCCGCGTCGCGTGGGACGCTGCCGCGGGATCGGCGTCCGCCGATCCTGAGCTCCGAGTGGCCCTCGAGGCGGCGTGGGCGAGCGCTACGGACGACCCGTTCGTGCCCGAAGGAACCCGCAGCGGCGTCGAGGCGGCGGAGTTCACGACCGAGGTGCTGCCGGTGCTGCAGGCGCTCGACGGGGTCCGCGTCGAGGTGTCGGGCGTGACGCGGTCGTATCGGGAGCTTTCGGGCGACCCGCGCATCACCGTGAAGACGGTCGAGACCACCGACGCGGACTGGTTCGACCTCGGCGTGCACGTCGAGGTCGAGGGACGCCGCGTTCCGTTCCGCCCCCTGTTCACCGCCCTCGCGCAGCGTCGGAAGAAGATGCTGCTGTCCGATGGTGCGTACTTCTCCCTTTCGCATCCGGCACTCGACCGTCTGCGCGAGCTCATCGAGGATTCGCGCGACCTGGTCGAATGGGAGACCGGCAGCGCCCGCGTCAGCCGCTATCAGGTGGAGCTCTGGACGGCGTTCGAGGACGTCGCCGACGAGGCGGAGCCGGCCGTACGGTGGCGTGCGGCCGTCGGCGACTTCCGCGATGCGGCAGCCGAGGGCGTGCCTGCGGCCGCCGCGGAGACGCCGGTCGGCATCGTCACCGCCCTGCGGCCCTACCAGCATGAGGGGTACGCGTGGCTCGCGGCACTGCGCGACGCGCGCCTGGGGGGCATCCTGGCCGATGACATGGGGCTCGGCAAGACTCTGCAGCTCCTCGCGCTGCTCGAGCGCGAGCGCGAGCGCGGTTCGAGTCGGCCCGCGCTCGTCGTCGCGCCGACCTCGGTCGTGTCGGCATGGCGCGACGAGGCTGCGCGTCATGCCCCGGGCCTGCGCACTGTCGTGGTCGACGGTGTGGGGGCCGCGCCCGAGCGGATCGAGGCGGATCTCGTCCTGACCTCCTATGCGCTGCTCCGCCTCGATGCCGCCGCGTACGCCGAGCGCGAGTGGTCGACGGTCGTGCTCGATGAGGCGCAGTACGTCAAGAACCCGCGGACGCGCGTGCACCGCGCCGTGCTCGGCCTGCGTGCCGATGTCGTCTTCGCTGCCACCGGCACACCGCTCGAGAACAGTCTGACCGACCTCTGGGCGATCCTGTCGCTGACGAGCCCCGGCCTCTTCCCCTCGGCCCGACGCTTCCGGGAGGAGTATGTACAGCCGATCGAGCGTGGCCGTGTCGACGAGAACCTCGAAGGGGGCCCCGCGCGCGAACGCCGGCTTGCGCGGCTGCGGCGGCGCATCCGGCCGTTCCTGCTCCGACGCACGAAGGATGTCGTGGCTCCCGAGTTGCCGCCTCGACAGGAGCAGGACGTGCGCGTCGAGCTCTCGAGCGGTCACCGTGCCGTCTACGAGCGCGTGCTGCAGCGGGAGCGCCGGAAGGTGCTCGGGCTGCTGGACGATCTCGACAGCCAGCGGTTCATCGTCTTCCGATCCCTGACTCTTCTGCGCATGCTGGCTCTCGCGCCCGCTCTCGTGGACGCCGGTGGGCCGGGTCTCGTCCCGAGCAAGCTCGAGGCGCTCCGCGGGCGCTTGGACGAGGTGATCGCCGAGGGGCACCGAGCGCTCGTGTTCAGTCAGTTCACCTCGTTCCTCGACATCGTCGAAGCCGACCTCCGGGCGCGCGGCACCGGAGTGGTCCGCCTCGACGGTTCGACGAGCAACCGGGCGGCGGTGGTGGAAGCGTTTCGGAAGGGCGATGACCCGGTGTTCCTCATCAGCCTCAAAGCGGGCGGCGTGGGGCTGACCCTCACGGAGGCCGACTACGTCTTCCTGCTCGATCCCTGGTGGAATCCGGCGGCCGAGCAGCAGGCGATCGATCGCACGCACCGCATCGGCCAAGACCGGCCAGTGAGCGTGTACCGCCTGATCGCGGCGGGCACGATCGAGGAGAAGGTGGTGGAGCTGCAGCGGCGCAAGGCACGACTCGTCGGTGCGGTCCTCGACGCCGACGGCGCGTTCTCGAACGCCCTGACCGCCGACGACATCCGCCTCCTGCTGGCGTGAGCTTCCCCTCGCATCGACGTCGGGTGAACTGACACGGCCCACGGCGGGCAGGGGTCGCCGACGCCTCACGTAGACTCGACCAGTCGCAACAGGAGGTCATCGTCATGCGCATCACAGGCCTGGGACACGCCGGAATGTTCATCGAGACGGCAGGGGGCAGCATCCTCTGCGACCCGGTCGTCGGACCGAGCTTCTTCGGCTCGTGGTTCCCGTTCCCCGACAACCGGGGCCTCGACTGGGAGCGCTTCGGGCGCGCCGACTTCCTGTACATCTCGCACCGGCACCGCGATCACTTCGACCCCGCGCTGCTGCGCGCGCACGTCCCCACCGACATCCGCGTGCTTCTGCCGGACTACCCGACCGACGATCTCGAACGCGATCTCCGCGATCTCGGGTACGACAACATCATCTACACGCAGGCGGGTGTGCCCCTGGAGTTCGGCGACCTCAAGGTCATGGTCACGCCCCTGCGCGCCCCGAGCGACGGCCCGATCGGCGACTCGTCCCTGTCGGTCGACGACGGCACCGCCTCGGTGCTGAACCAGAACGACTCCCACCCGCTGGATCTCGAGAAGCTGATGTCGTTCGGCAAGCCCGAGGCCTACTTCACCCAGGTGTCCGGCGCGATCTGGTGGCCGATGGTCTACGACCTGCCGCAGGACGCGAAGCAGAACTTCGCTCAGCTCAAGCGCGATGCGCAGAACAAGCGCGCGATGTACTACATCGACAAGGTCGACGCGCCTCACGTCTTCCCGATGGCCGGACCGCCGATGTTCCTGCGCGAAGAGCTCTTCCGTTACAACGGCTGGGGCGAGCAGAACGACTCGATCTTCACCGATCAGGCGCAGTTCCTGGCGCATATGGCCGAAGAGCGTCCCGATCAGAAGGGCTACCTGTTCGTTCCGGGAACGCAGGTCGATCTCAACGACGGCGTGCTGGAGGTCACCCAGACGCTGTACACGGATGCCGAGATCGAGCGCATCTTCTCGGACAAGTGGGCCTACCTCGCCGGGCAGCGCGACAGTCGTCAGGCCGAGGTCCGCGCCGAGATCGAGCGTCGCGCCCCGATCCTGCCGCCCGACGAGATGCTGGCTGCGATCAAGCAGTGGTGGGAGCCGCTTCTGCGCCGCGCGCGGACGATCCGCAACGGTGTGGGCGGGATGGTGCGCTTCCGCATCGGCGAGCTCGACATGGTGGTCGACTTCCCGAAGGCGAAGGTCCGCGAGTACGCCGGTGAGGAGTGCATCTACTGGTACACGATCCCCGCCGACCTGGTGTCGACGAACATCCGCGACCACGAGATCGACTGGTCGAACTCGATCTTCCTGTCGATGCAGTTCGAGGTCGGCCGCAGCGGCAAGTTCAACGAGTTCCTCACGACGTTCTTGAAGTGCCTGTCCCGTGATCGCATCGAGTACGTCGAGAACTGGTACGCCGAGCAGTCGGATCAGACCGAGGATGCCGAACTGGGCGACTGGACCGTGCAGCGCCGGTGCCCGCACCTGCGAGCAGACCTCACGAAGACGGGCAAGATCGAGGACGGTGTGCTCACCTGCTCGCTGCACGACTGGAAGTGGGACCTCGCGACCGGGCGATGCCTGACCACCCAGGGACACCCGATTCGCGCGAGCCGCATCATCGAGACCGCGAACGCGACCAACCCCGCCGCCTGATCTCGTCAGCGCCGAACGGGTGGTGGCCGATCACGACGTGATCAGCCACCACCAGACGAGCAGCAGGGTGACGAGGAAGCCGCCGAGCTGGTTGAGCCAGAGAAAGCGGTCCCAGCCCGCGGTGGCCCGTTCGCACGTCTCGTCGGTGATGTTTCGGAACGGCCACAGCGTGATGAGGTACGGGACCGCCACGAGAGCCGCAAGCGGGCCCGGCCAGCTGGTCGCGAGCATGAGAACGCCGGCGAGGGCGTAGCAGCCCAGCGCGAACCTCACGGTCCAGCGCGCGCCGCGCACGGTCGCGATGGACGCGATCCCCGCCTCGCGGTCGGCCTGGACGTCCTGTACGGCCCCGAACGCGTGCGAGGCGACGCCCCATGCGGCGAAGCCCAGCAGGATGAGGACGAGCTGCCACGTCCAGGTCGCGCCGGTGAGGACCAGCCCGTATACGGCGGGGGAGAAGAAGTGGATGCTGCTCGTGATCGAGTCGGCGAACGGCCGCTCTTTCAGCCGAAGCGGGGGAGCGCTGTAGAACACGACGAAGAAGAGGCTCGCGGCGAGGACGAGCCAGGACAGCGGGGAGCCGACCGCGACGAGATAGGCCACGAACGGCAAGCACGACAGGGCGGCAGCCCAGAGCGTCGCCCGGTGCACCCGCCGGTCGAGGATGGCGCCGTGCGCGCCGCCCTTCCGCGGGTTCCGCAGGTCGGACTCGTAGTCGAAGACGTCGTTGATGCCGTACATCGCGAGGTTGTACGGGACGAGGAAGAACAGGGTGCCGATGAGCAGCGTCGCGTCGATCTGGCGAGTGGTGAGGAGGTACGCCGCCGCGAACGGGTAGGCGGTGTTGATCCAGCTCACCGGGCGGGAGGCGACGAGGAGCTGGCGCGCGAGCGCGGGGGCGGTCATCGTTTCGGCTTCTCCAAGAGGGTCGCGACGGCAGGCACCAGGAAGGCCGCGCACAGCGGGTAGGCGAAGTCTTCGAGCGGCGCGAGTCCGATTCGGATGCCGCTCAGGTGCTCTTCCGGATAGGTGAAGAGCCCGGCGGCGATCATCACGTTATCGAATACCGCCGTCAGCAGGAGGAGCACGACCGCGGCGACCGAGGACCAGGCCATGCGGGCGGCGAAGCGCGGGCGCCGAGCGGACATCGCTGTCACGACGACGGTCACGAGGACGAAGGGGATGACGATGAGGGGATAGGTCATGGCGCGACATCCCTCCGGCGGGGCTCGTGCGGCCGTCCCTCGTGCCTGCGCCGCGCGCCGCCGTAGGCGACCAGCGCGAGGTAGCTGAGGAAGAGGAGGAAGACCGGCTCTTCGAGCGGCAGGTGCGGGGCGAGATCGACACCGAGCAGCGCGGGGCTGTCGCCCTTGACGAACACGCCCGTTGCGATGCCGACAGCGTCCCACAGCAGGAAGAATGCCGTGCCGAGCACAGAGGCGATCACCGTGCGTCGACGGTCGCGCCAGAACGCCAGGCGGAACCGACGATCGAGCAGCCCGACACCGCAGAGCGATACGAGCAAGGCGAGCAGGTACAGGCCCGGCACCGCTCACCCGGTGGGGGCGGCCGGCTCGGGCAGCGGGCCGGCGGTCGTGTCTCCGCGCAGGCGCTTGACGACGAGCTCTGCCGAGATCAGGCACATCGGCAGCCCGATGCCCGGGAGCACGGAAGCGCCGGCGTAGTAGAGACCGGGAACCTTCTTGGAGGCGTTCCCCGGGCGGAACAACGCGCTCTGTCCCAGCGTGTGCGCCAGTCCCAGGGAGTTTCCGCGCCACGCCCCGAGGTCGCGCGCGAAGTCCGCGGGTGCGATCGTGCGGCGGACGCGTACGCGAGAAGCGAGATCGTCCACCCCGGTCCACTGCGCGATCTGCTCGATCGCCCGGTCGGCGGCGGCTTCGATCGCGGCATCACCGGCCCCGTCGACACCTCCGCGGCCGAGTTCGGGGTCGGCCGGAATGGGAACTAGGACGAACAGGTTCTCCGATCCGGCTGGAGCGACGGTGTCGTCGGTCGCGCTGGGACGGCACACGTACAGCGACGCGGGATCGGGGATGTGGGTGTCCCGTCCCGAGATCGCATCGAAGTTCTCGCGCCAACCGCGGGTGAAGAGCAGGGTGTGGTGCGACAGCTCGGGCAGTTCGCCCTCGACGCCGAGGAGGATCAGCAGCGCGCCGAAGCTCGGCGTGCGCTTGCGCCACCAGCGCTCGGGGTACGTCTGCCGCTCGGGAGGGAGCAGGACCGTCTCGGTGTGGTGCAGATCGGCTGCGGACACCACGATGTCGGCGGCGACCTCGCTCGTGTCGGCCAGACGGACCCCGCGGGCGCTGCCGTCCGCGGCGGTGAGGATCTGCGCGACGGCGGTGCCGGTGCGCACCTCGACGCCGCGTTCGCGCGCCAAGCGCTCGATCGCCGCGATGATCTCGGTGAAGCCGCCGCGCGGGTACAGCACCGCGTCGTCGAGGTCGAGGTGGCTCATGAGGTGGTAGAGGCTCGGCACGTCATACGGCGACGAGCCGAGGAAGACCGCGGGGTAGCCGAGGACCTGACGCAGCATCGGGTCCTGGAACCGGCTGTCGACGAACCGGTTCAGCGAGCGGGTGAGCAGCGGAGCGAGCGTCGGGATGCGCCGCAGGATGTCGGGGTCGCGGAGCCCCTCGGACGAGGCGTACGTGTCGTACAGGAACTTCGATACCGCGAGGTCGTAGGCGTCGGCAGCGGAATCGAGGTATTCGTCCAGTCGTGCGCCGGCACCGGGCTCACGGCTCTCGAACAGCGCTGTCGCCTCGGCTCGCCCCGACACGACGTCGATGTGATCTCCGATGCCGTCGCCCTCGGGCTCCGCGTAGACGCGATAGGCCGGGACCAGGGGGACCAGGTCGAGTTCAGCCGCCGCCGTCGTCCCGAGCAGGGCGAAGAAGTGCTCGAAGACCTCGGGCATGAGGTACCAGCTCGGCCCGGTGTCGAACCGGAAGCCGTCGCGCTCCCATGTGCCGGCCCGTCCGCCCGTCTCCTCCCGCGCCTCGATAACCGTCACGGCGTGACCCTCATCGGCCAGCAGCGCAGCCGTGGCGAGACCGGCGATGCCGCCGCCGATCACGACGACGCGCGAGCCGGGCGCGGGGCGCTGCGATCGTGCCCGGGTCATGCGCCGGCTCGCAGGGGAGCGGCGCCGACCGTCGCGCGAGCGGCCAGGCCGAGCTTCACGGTGTTCGGCACGCGGACTCGCTGGTCGGTGTCACCGGCCCGTCGTAGGCGGCGGGAGAGCGCCGTGAACAGATCGTGCGCTGCAGTGACGGCGCGTCGGCAGTCCGCCGGCAGGCGCGGGATGATGGCGCCGGCCGCGTCGAGGTCGGCGTCGATACGGTCGAGCACTTCCACGCGCGAGGCGGTGCCGTCGGCGCCGTCGACACCGAGGTAGTCGCGGCCGAGGGATCCGACGTCGTGGGGGAGATCACGCAAGAAGTTCACGTCCTGGAATGCGGCGCCGAGGCGACGTGCGCCGTCGACGAGATCGGGGTCGGCGGGGCGCGGGTGCGAGCCGCCGGCGTTGACGAAGGTCTGGAGGCACATCAGTCCGACGACTTCGGCCGAACCATAGACGTAGGAGGCGTGCGAGCCCGCGTCGTGGGACGACACCTCGAGATCGGTCCGCATCGAGGAGAAGAAGGGTCGCACGAGGTCTGCGCCGATACCGCACTCCCGCGCCGTCGACGCGAACGCGTGGACGATGAGGTTCGCGCTGAAGCCCTCCTCGACCGCCAGGAGCGTCTCCTCCTCGAGCGCGTCGAGGACGCGTCGTTGTGCCGTCAGGGGCATCCCGGCCTGCTCGGCGGATCCGTCGACGATCTCGTCGGCCACGCGAACCAAGGCGTAGATGTTCCGCACGTGCGGACGCACGCGCGGCCCCAGGAGCCGCGCAGCGAGCCCGAACGAGGTCGAGTAGGCCGAGATCACGACGGCTGCGGCGTCGCGCGCGGTTCGGTCGTACAGGGCGATCGCGGAGTCGTCGGGGGTCACGGGATCCGTCCTTCGATGCCGTCGGCGAGCTGCTCGATGAGCGCACGCGCGGCGGGTGGCAGTTCGGCCGCTCGACGCCGCACCGAGGAGAGCGTCTGGCCGATGAGGGTCACCAGCTGCTCGCGGGCGCCGCTGGCGTCGAGCTCGCGCTGTGCCGCCTGGACGGCGATCGGACCCGTCGGCGCCATCGCCAGCGCGGACGACACCTGTGGCCAGGATGCCGAGTCGCGGGCGAAGGAGATGAGAGGCGTGCGCTTGGCCTCGCGGAGGTCCGCGCCGGCGCCCCGGCCGGCCTGCGCCTCGTCGCCGAAGGTGCCGATCAGATCGTCCACCAGCTGGAAGGCGAGGCCGAGGTCCGCTCCGACCGACATCAGCACGCCGCGATCACCGTCGTCCGCCCCGGCGAGCACGGCACCCGCCGCGAGCGGTGCGCAGAAGGAGTAGACCGCCGTCTTGTCGTGAGCCGTGCTGAGCAGTTGCGCGGTCTCCGGCTCGGCAGGGACGACGGCCTGCTCGACGTCGGCGAGCTCTCCGATGGCCGAAACCAGCACGGCATCGTCGAGCAGATCGAACAGGGGTACCCGCTGATCCGACGCGACGTCGGCCGTGGCCACGAGACGCGCCGCCTCGTAGAGAAGGATGTCGCCGGCAAGGACGGCGGCGGCATCGCCCACCCGCTCGGCGTCGTCTGCGCTGACGCCCAGGGACCGGGCGTGCGATCGGAAGGTCCCGCCGACGTTGGGAACACCGCGCCGCTCGATGTCGCGGTCGATCAGATCGTCGTGGATCACGAACGCGCTGTGGAGCAGTTCGAACGCGGCTGCCACGTCCCACAGGCCGGGCGTGGCCAGGCGGTCGCCGCCGAACGCGTCGAACGACGCCACCACCAGAGCCGGGCGGAAGCGCTTGCCGCCGGATGTCGCCGCCGAGGCGGCGCGGATGAGGGCAAGAGCCGATGAGCCCCGAGGGATGGCCCGCTGTGTGAGCCTGGTGAGGACCTCCTCGAGCGCGCGATCGACAGCGGCTCTGCTGTCATCGGGCAAGGAGATCACGTTCACCGTCCTGGATATGCCATTCGCGAGGCGTTTTTGCTAGCTTAACTAGCGTTTGAGCCGATGATAACCAGGCTCGAGAGGTGGTGTCCACATGGCTGACCCGAATGCCGAGGTGGCGAGAAGTCGTGTAGAGCGCTCGGCTCTCGAAGCCGTGCGAGCGTTCAGCGACGCGATGGATCGCATGCATACCGGGCTCCGCTCGGACATGGACATGAACGCCACCGACCTCTCGGCGCTGCGCATGCTCAGCATTCGCGAGCAGCGCGGTGAGCTGGTGAAGCCGCACGACCTCGCGCGCCATCTGGGTATATCGAGCGCTTCCACGACGAAGATGCTCGATCGACTGGCGAAGGAGGGGTTCATCGAGCGCGCGCCGCACCCGAACGACCGACGTGCACTGGTCATCACGCTCACCGAATCGTCCCGGCAGGACTTCGGCCGGCATTTCGCCGCGCGCCTGCGCCGCATGCGAGAGGCGATGGACCCGTTCAGTCCCGAGGAGCTCGCGACGGTCACACGCTTCCTCGACGGCATGAGCGAAGCGATGCTGGCCGACTGACGAAGAGCCGCTGAGACTTGCTCCGCTGGCTTTCGGCGGGCGTGGCTACATGCAACGAAGGCCCCGTCTTACGACGGGGCCTTCGTGTTCTTGTTGCGGGGACAGGATTTGAACCTGCGACCTCTGGGTTATGAGCCCAGCGAGCTACCGAGCTGCTCCACCCCGCGGCACAAGAGATAACACTAGCACGGGGTCCGAGGGGCGTCCAATCGGGGTGGCATCCGGAGCGTCCCGGGCGTGTCGTGACGCGACCGGCATTCGGGTGTTGGCGTCCTCGGTCCGGGGCGAGGAAGATAGCGACATGAGTCCCGCCACCCCGGTCGCCGACCGAGGCGATGACGTCGCAGACGACGGTCGTGCCGAGTCGGCGGACGAGCGTGCCGACCGCAACTGGAACGAGCTGCTCCAGGAGTTGCGCGTCCTGCAGACGGGCACCCAGATCCTGACCGGTTTTCTGCTGGCTCTCGCCTTCCAACCGGCGTTCCGCGACCTGAGCGGGCCGCAGCGGGTGTTCTATCTGACCCTCGTCGTGCTGGCAGCACTCAGCGCGATCGTCGCCCTGTCGCCGGTGGCCCTCCATCGCGGATTGTTCCGCCGCCGGGCCAAGCCCGCCGTCGTCGCGTTCGGTCACACGGCTCTGCTGTTCGCGCTGGTGACGGTATCGGTCCTGCTGGTGGGCGTGGTCGTCTTCGTCTTCGACGTCGTGGTCAGCACTGCGGCATCCTGGGTAGCGGGGGGCGCGCTGGCGTTCCTCATAGCTCTGCTCTGGGTGGTCTCACCGCTCATCTACCGCCACCGCCGTTCGGAGGACCGATGACAGCTCTCGCCGTGGCCCAGTTCGCGCCCGCGGCCGACGTCGACGACAACCTCCGCGCGATCGCCGGGTTCGTCGAACGCGCTCGGTCGCGCGGAGCCCAGATCGTCCTTTTCCCGGAGTACTCGAGCTACTTCGTCGACCCGTTCGACGAGACGCTCCGCGAGAACGCCCAGGACCTCCAGGGTCCGTTCGTCGAGGGGCTCGGCGACCTCGCACGTCATCACGGCGTGCACATCGTCGCGGGCCTTCTGGAGCGGGCTTCGGACGCCGAGCGCGTGCGCAACACGGTCGTGGCCGTGGGACCCGACGGGCTCGTCGCGTCGTACCGCAAACTGCACCTCTACGATGCCTTCGGGCAGCGCGAGTCCGACTGGGTCGAGCCCGGTGCGATCGCGCCGCCCGAGACCTTCGAGATCGACGGCGTGCGCTTCGCGCTGATGACCTGTTACGACCTGCGGTTCCCGGAGATCGGCCGCGTACTCGCCGACACCGGCGCGCACGTCGTCCTCGTTCCCGCACAGTGGGTGCGCGGCCCGCTCAAGGAATTGCAGTGGAACACGCTGCTGCGGGCTCGCGCTATCGAGAACACCTTCTTCGTCGCGGCCGCGGACCATCCGCCGCCGCTGGGGGTCGGCAACTCCGGGGTGTTCGATCCGCAGGGTGTGGAGATCGCCGCGGTGGGAACGTCGAGCGACGTCGCCGTCGCCCACATCGACGTCCATGCGGTCGAGCGCGTCCGACGGGTCAACCCCGCGCTTCGGCTGCGCCGCTTCGAGGTCGTGCCCCGGTCAGAAGGCCCGCGCGAGTCGAGCTGACGCCTCGGCCAGGACGTCCGGGCGCTTGCAGGCGGCGAACCTCACCAGCGTGGCGTACTCGGTCCGGTGCGCGGGCGACGCGAAGGCCGTCAGCGGGATCGCCACGACACCCGCACGGTCCGGCAGCTCCCGGCAGAACGCGTCGCCGTCGGAAGCCCCGAGGGGCGCGGCATCCGCGACGGTGAAGTACGAACCGGCTGGGGTCGACACGGCGAAGCCGGCCTCGCGCAGCCCGGCGCCGAGGAGATCCCGACCCGCGCGCAGACGATCGGCGATACCCGAGAAGACGCCGTCGGGAAGCCGCAGTCCGGCGGCGACGGCAAGCTGGAACGGGCCGGCGTTGACGTACGTGAGCCATTGCTTGACCGCGAGGACTGCGCGGACGAGCTCGGCGGGGCCCGTGACCCACCCGACCTTCCAGCCCGTCACCGAGAACGTCTTGCCTGCGGACGAGATCGACAGCGTCCGCCCAGCGGCGCCGGGCAGGGTCGCGATCGGGACGTGGGGCGCGTCGAAGGTCAGGTGTTCGTACACCTCGTCCGTGACGATCACGGCGTCGTGCCGATGCGCCAAGCGGACGATCTCGTCGATCGTCTCGCGTGAGAAGACCGTCCCGGTCGGATTGTGCGGGTCGTTGACCAGGATGATGCGGGTGCGATCGGTGACGGCTGCGGCGAGCTCGTCGAGGTCGGGCTGGAAGTCGGGCCACCGGAGCGGAACGCCCACGAGGCGGGCACCGGACAGCGCGACCAGGGCCGCATACGCGTCGTAGTAGGGCTCGAAGACGACGACTTCGTCATCCGGGCCGTCGACCAGCGCGAGCACCGTCGCGGCGAGAGCCTCGGTAGCGCCGGCGGTCACCAGCACCTGCGTGTCGGCGTCGAGCTCGATGCCGTACCAACGCGACTGGTGCTCGGCGATCGCGGCCAGCAGTTCCGGCTCTCCGCGACCGGGCGGGTACTGGTTACGGCCGCCGGCGATGGCCGCGCGCGCGGCCTCGAGGACCTCTTGCGGCCCGTCCTCGTCGGGGAAGCCCTGACCCAGGTTGATCGCGCCCGTTCGAGCGGCGAGCGCGGTCATCTCGGCGAAGATGGTGGGGACGGGCAGACCGTCATCGGTCAGGAGACCGGCGCCTCGTGCGGCGCGGCGCCACGCGCCGGGAACCTCGTGCATCCGGCTCAGGCTACACGCATAGGCGTGTCCCATCCTCGGCATAGGCAAACCACAGCATGGGGCGGCAACCTGTTCTTGCTTGGACAAAGGAGCAACCTCGATGAGCGATCAGAACTTCCCCGACGACCGGACTCCCGACGCGCGCAGCGACGCCGAGCAGCCTGCCGACCACGCCCGTACCTCGCCCGTGTCGGCACCTGACGCGGCAGCGACGCCGCGCGCCGACGCGTCCATCCCGCCCCGCCCGCCGCTGCCCGGCGCGCCGGCGGACCCCGGCCCGGCCTTCCACACCCAGCCGACTCAGCCCTACGGCCAGCCCGCACCGCACAGTGGCGCTCCGGCCTTCGGTCAGCCCTTCGCGACGACCGCGGCCCCCGAGTCTCACGACCGAAGCAAGGTCGGAGGCGGGAAGATCGCGGCGATCCTCGTTGCGGCGGCCCTCGTCGGTGGTGCGGCCGGTGTCGGTGGCGCGGCGGCGGTGGGATCGTCGTTCGTCGCGGCTCCCGCTTCCCAGAGCTCGGGCCCGTCGTCGATCACCGTCAACAACCCCGACTCGGTCAACGCGACCACGGCCATCGCGACGAAGGTGCTGCCGAGTGTCGTGACCATCTCCGCCTCGTCCGGCACCTCCGGCGGGACGGGCTCCGGCGTGATCCTCAGCGAAGACGGCTACGTACTGACGAACACGCACGTGGTCACGCTCGACGGAGCCACCGGCGACCCGAAGCTCTCGGTCACCACCTCGGACGGCCGGGTGTACGCGGCCACGATCGTGGGCACTGACCCGACGTACGACCTCGCGGTCATCAAGCTGACCGACGCCTCAGGCCTCACCCCCATCGAGTTCGCCGACTCGAGCAAGCTCAACGTCGGCGACCAGACGGTCGCCGTGGGCGCGCCTCTGGGGCTGTCCAACACCGTGACGACGGGCATCGTGAGCGCGCTGAACCGCTCGATCCAGATCGCGTCGTCGGCGGCGCCCGAATCGGAAGGCGGATCGCAGCAGGAGACCCCGGGCGGGCGCACGCCGTTCGAGTTCGATTTCGGCCAGGGTCAGCAGACGCCGTCCCAGCCGAAGTCGTCGATCGCGATCTCGGTCATCCAGACCGACGCCGCCATCAACCCGGGCAACTCCGGCGGCGCCCTCGTCGATGGCAAGGGTCGACTGATCGGCATCAACGTCGCGATCGCGAGCGCGGGCGGGGCGTCCACCGAGGCCGGCTCCATCGGTGTCGGGTTCGCCATCCCCTCGACGGTCGCCGAACGCGTCGCGAACGAGATCATCGACAACGGCTCGGCTACCCACGGCCTCCTCGGCGCGACGGTCGGAGATGCCGCTGCGGCACCCGGCGCGACGCGTGCCGGCGCTCTCATCAATGAGGTGAGCTCGGGTGGGGCCGCCGCGTCGGCGGGCCTGCGCAACGGCGACATCGTGACGGAGTTCAACGGGATCGCCATCACCGACCAGGTCGACTTGACCGCACAGGTGCGCGCACTGGCCGCAGGCAGCGAAGCCAAGCTCACGTATGTGCGTGACGGCCGTGAGCAGACCGCGACCGTGACCCTCGGCCAGTTGCAGCAGTAAGCGCCGTACCGGCCCGGACGCCACCCCGCGATAGGCTCGCGGGGTGGCGTCCTTCTCGTTCGGCGCGGGCAATGTGCGCAAGGTCCTGCGCATCCCCGCCTATCTCGCGGGACGGCTCGCCACCCTCGTGATCCCGCGTGATCGATCCGCTTGGGTGTTCGGGTGCGCCGTCGGCATCGCCGATGGGGCGCTCGCCCTCTGGCAGGCGGCGCCCCGTCGCCGGGCCGTGTGGCTGGTGTCGTCGCAGCGGCAGGCCGACGATGCGAAGCGCCTCGGCATCCCGACCGTGCAGCGGGACTCGCTTGCGGGCTTCTGGCATACGGCCCGGGCGGGGGTCGTCGTGGTCACGCATGGTCTGGGCGACGTCAATCGCTACGGCGTCGGCGGTGCGTTCCTCGTGCAGCTGTGGCACGGCATCCCGCTGAAGCGGATCGGCCTCGACGCGCCGGTCACGACGGACCCCGGTCGGCTGGGCGGTGTTCCCGGCATCCGGCGTCTCTTGGCTCTGGCGTATCGGCGCACGCAGGCTCAGATCGACCTCCTGCCGGCAGCGTCCCACCGCGTGCGCGGCCGCCTGGAGAGCGCCTTCGGGCTCGACGACAGCCATGTGCCCGTGCTCGGTGAGCCGCGGGTCGACGTGCTCTCGCCCGCGGACCGCCGACAGGGGCGACAGGACGCGCGTCGGCGCCTCGAGACCGCGGTCCCCGGCCTCGCAGATGCTCATGCCGTGCTGTACGCGCCGACCTGGCGCGACGGAGACCCCGATCCGGCGACGCCCGACGCTGCCGACTGGCAGCGCATCCTTACCGTTCTCGAGGCGCACGACGCCGTTCTCCTGGTCCGCTCTCACCCCCTGGGCGGGGGCGACTACACCCCACCGTCGCCGACGCCGCGCGTCCGCATACTCGGGAGCGACCTCGTCCCGGACGTGACGCCCCTGCTCCCGGCCATGGACGCGCTCGTCACGGATTACTCCTCTCTCGTCTACGACGCCGGGCTCGTGCCGCTGCCGACGCTCTTCCTGGCCCCCGATGTCGAGCGCTACGCCCGCACTCGCGGCTTCTACGGCACCTACGGGGAGGTCGCGGGCGACGACGCCGCCCGATCGTGGCCCGAGCTGTGCTCGCAGCTCGACGAGCTCCTCGCGGGAGGACCGGAAACGGATCGTCGTCGCCGCCGATCGGCTGAGCTGAGCCTGCGCATGCACGCGTGGCGAGACGGCGGGAACGCGCGTCGAGTACACGAGGCGATCGTCGCTGCGGTGCCGGAAGCTGCAGGGGAGCGGTCGTGATGATCATCGGGTTCGATGTCGAGGGCTCACCCGTCCTCACCGTGAGCGGTGCCGGCCCCACGCCCGGCGAGGTTCAGGTCGTCGGCCCGCGGGCGCGATCTCGCGCCGAGGTGACGACTGTGGCCGGCGGCTGGACGGCGCGTGTCCCTCTGCACGCGTCCCGCTGGGGCGGCGCCTCCCTCCCGCTGCCCGGGGGAAGCTACGACCTCGTCATCGACGGCGTCCGAATGCAGGGCGACGGCGGCCAGGACACCGAGATGCCGGCGCCCTTCCACGGGCGCACGCTTCGCGCGAGCTGGGACGGAGCACTGCTGCGCATCGGGCCGCCCGTCGATCCGGCGCTCGCGTCGGGAGAGGGGAGTCGGGCCCTCGAACAGCGCTATGCCGCTCACCGCGGACCCCTCGAGAACGCCGTCTTCTTCGAGAGCTTCTACGGCCGGAGCGCGAGCGACAATCCGCTCGCGATCGACCGCGAACTGGCACGCGTGGCTCCCGCAGTCACCCGCTATTGGAGCGTTGTCGATCTCTCGGTCGCGGTGCCCGAGGGAGCGATCGCCGTGGTCGACGGAAGCCCCGAATGGTGGCGAGCCCGGGGCGCCGCCCGACTGCTCGTGGTCAACGACTGGCTGCGCCGGCAGTTCGTCCGGAAACCGGGTCAGGTCGTCCTCCAGACCTGGCACGGTACGCCTCTCAAACGACTCGCTCTCCACCGGCCGGGCTTCGACCCGCGACGGGCCCTCGCCGTGTTCCGAGAGAGCAGGCGCTGGGACATCCTCCTCGCCCAGAACCCCTACAGCGCACGTGTGCTCCGGGCGGCGTACGCGTTCCGGCGCAAGCCGGTGTGGGTCGAAGGGTATCCGCGGACGGATGAACTGCACACCGGCGATCGGGAAGCCGTGCGCGCGTCCCTCGGGATCGATGCCGGAGAGCAGGTGCTGCTGTACGCGCCCACGTGGCGCGACGACCGTCAGACGATCGTCGACTTCCTCGATCTGCCAGCGCTCGCCGAGGCGACGGGCGCCGTGGTGCTGGTCCGCGGGCACTCGCGGACGCTGGCGCCCGGCGCCGACGAGCGCGGGGCCCGCGTGATCGATGTGACGTCGTACCCCGACCTGGCTGCGCTTCAGCTCGCCTCGGACGCACTCATCACCGACTACTCGTCCGTCATGTTCGACTACTCCGTCACCGGGCGGCCGATGTACTTCTTCGTTCCCGACCTCGAGCACTACCGCGGTGAGCTGCGCGGATTCTACTTCGATCTGACGGATGCGGCCCCCGGTCCGGTCGTGCGGACGCAGAAGGAACTGGTTCGCGCCATCACCTCCGGCGAGGGGGGCGACCCCGAGCGGTACGCCCGCTGGCGCGCCCGGTTCAACGCTCGTGATGACTCTCGGGCCGCAGAGCGCGTGGTCGCGCGGATCCTCGACCAGGGATTGGTCTCGCGCGATTGACCTAGGGAAGCGGCGTGTTCCGCTCGAGACGCGATGTGTCGACGGTGCCCCGCGCCCCGCGCGCGGCGCCCTGCAGAAAGCCGACGCCCCATGACAGATGCATCGACGGCAGGACCGCGAGGGTCCAGAGGCGGTCTCGCAGTCCGCGACCGCCGCCGCGCCCGGCCGCGACGACGGCGATGAGGGCCGCGTAGGCCGCGACAGGCGCATGGGCGATCGACAGCAGGATGCCGGCGCGTCCCGGCGCCGCTCCGAGGAGCTGGGCCGCGCCGACGACGAGCGATGCGGCGGTCGCCACGACGAGTGCCGGGGGAGCGAAGAAGCGCAGACCGTTCCGTCTGCCGAAACGTCGTACGAGCTCGCCCCGCCATGAGCCGGTCGCCCGGAACTGCCGTACGAGGCGGGACCAGCTGTCGCGAGGCCAATAGGTGACGTGCAGGTCGGGGTCGAACCACACCCGATACCCGGCTCGCCGGATGCGGAGGTTGAGCTCCCAATCCTCGCCGCGGCGGATTCCTTCGTCGAACAACCCGACCTCGTCGAGGACGCTGCGCCGCATCACGCCCAGGTAGGCGGATTCGGCGGGGCCCTCGGTGGTACCGCCGTGGTATGCGCCGCCGCCGAGCCCGATGCGCGAGTTGTAGGCGCGGGCCACCGCTCGCTGGAAAGCGCTTCGGCCTTCGGCGCGCATCACACCGCCGACGTTCGCCGCCTGCACCCGAGCGAGCGTGTCGAGTGCGGCGCGCGCGTACCCGGGCTCGAGCTCCGAATGCGCGTCCACCCGCACGATCGTCGGGTAGCGAGCCGCCCGGATCGCGATGTTCAAGCCGACGGGGATGTGAGCCGCGGGGTTTCGGACGAGACGGATCCTCGGTTCCTCGTCGGCGAGCCGGCGGGCCACCGCGTCCGTTCCATCGGAGGACGGGCCGAGCGCGAGGATCACCTCGATGGGCGCGTCGAGGTCCTGAGCGAGCACGCTGCGCACGGCGTGTTCGAGGTAGTCGCGCTCATTGAGCACGGGGATGACGAAGGACACGCCCGCGCCTCGGTCCGGTACGGGCGCCGGACGCCATCCGTGCGCGTCGTCATGCATCCGTCGATCATGTCACGCGCGCCCGCTCCCGCTGATACGCTCCGGCTGACCCGCTCGGTACCCTGGAAGGGTGGGAATCATCTCGGACGTCCGAAAAGCCGTCGCCCTGGTGCGGCGTGCCGTCTCGAACCGGGCCGCGTACGTCGACGTGCGACGCTCCCTCACCAGGGCGCCGCAGCCACCCGCCGGTCACTTCCGCATCGCGGTGTACTTCGCCGACGGTGACGTGAACATGTACCAGATACGGCAGTGGTACAAGCCGCTCCAACTCCTCGCGAAGACCTGGCCGGTCGTCGTCATCAGCCGCAGCGCCACCGGCGCGCAGGCGATCCTCGCCGATGGTGCGCTGCCCGTCCTGTTCGCCCCGACCGTCCGGGCCCTCGAATCGGTGGTCGCCGCGCAGGACATCCGGGTCGTCCTGTACGTCAATCAGAACACCCGTAACTTCCAGATGTTCCGCTACGGGCACCGATGGCATGTGTTCATCAACCACGGCGAGTCCGACAAGATGTACATGACCACGAACCAGTTCAAGGCGTACGACTATGCCCTGATCGCAGGTGATGCGGCTCGAGAGCGTCTCGGTCGCGTTCTCTGGGACTACGACCTCGACGCGCGCACGATCGCGATCGGTCGGCCGCAGGCGGATCACTTCTCGGGATCGCTCCCGTACCCCGAGGACGGGCGCCGCGTCATCCTCTATGCGCCCACCTGGGAGGGCGACCGCCCCGCCGCGCACTATGGCTCGATCGCCTCGCACGGCGAGGCTCTGGCGGCCGCGGTCCTCGCGTCACCGCAGCACCGGTTGATCTATCGGCCGCATCCGAGGTCCGGGGTCGTCGACGCGGCGTACGGTGACGCGCATCGGCGCATCGTCGCGGCGATCGCCGCCGCCAACAGCGCTGACCCGCTCGCTCATCACGTGTACGACGATGGTCCCGAGCTGGGGTGGCAGCTCGCCGCCGCCGATCTCGCCGTCGTCGACATCTCCGCGATGATCTACGACCGGCTGGCGGTCGCGAAGCCGCTGCTCGTCACCCGGCCCGCGGATCCGGCAGCGCTCGTCGATACGGGCGGCTACCTCGCGGATGCCGCCTGGCTCGACGCGGCCTCGGCGGCATCGATCGTCGAGATGGCAGACCGCATCGCCGACGACCCCGACGCGTCCGGGCACCTGCGCGGGTGGTCGCAACACTACTTCGGCGACACGTCGCCGGGGGCCGCGACGGCGCGCTTCCACGCCGCGATCGAGCTGCTCATGCAGCGATGGGCGGAGTGGGACGCACGCACGGTCACGGTCGCCGACGAACGCGACGAGGCGGAGTTCGACGACGCCTGACCGGGACCAGCGCCGGCTCAGATCCCGGCGAGCCCGATCATCGCCGCGCCGGCGAGGAAGAGCGCCGCGAGCGCGACGGCGATCACGACGAGCACCAGATGCACGGTGAAGAACCGGGTACGCCGCCCGTCGGCATCCCTCGCGCGCGGGTCGCGTGAGACACGTCGCAGGAAGGTCGGCCACGTGACGATGTTGAAGACGGCGCCCACGAGGAGGATCGTCACGACGAAAGCGATCATGATTCTCTCCGATCGGCGGAAGCGTCGTTCGCGCCCTTCTCTCGAGCGCTGCGCCGCTCGACACGCCGGAACGGTCGAGAGGCGAGCGAGCCGATCTGACGGCCGCCCTCGGCGAACGTGCCGCTGATCCGACGCGCCACGAGCGCCGGACCTCGTCCGTTCGGTTGATTTTCCTCTCCGGGATCCAGCGTCGCCGGGAACGCGCTCGGGACAACGCCGAAGGCCCGGCGTGCGCCCGAGATGACGCGGCGCCCGAGGATGTGGTTGCCCGTGCCGCCGATCGCTGCGCCGATGCCGAACGGAAGCGCCTTGCCGACGACCGACGCGCCTCCCGCCGCGGCGAAGCGGCGCAGAAAAGCGTGCTTCAACCGGTCGAGGACAGGACCGACGGCCGTACGGGGGAGGGATGACGTCACGAGCTCGCCCCAGTAGGAGCTGCGCGCTGCGCCCTTGCCGCTGGCCTGTCGTGCGAACTGACCGACCAGATCCGCGCCCTCGCGGCCCAGCATGAGCGCGAGGACCAGGGCTCGAGCGCGATCAGGGTTGTCGACCGGGATGCCGTGCAGTTCTGCGAGAGATTGCGCGAACAGAGCGGTCGCTTCGAGGAATCCCGCCGTCTCGACGCCGCTGAGGGCGAGCGTCGTGGCCGTGCCGATCCCGGGGATCACCGCCGTGGCACCGACCGCCGCGCCGCCCGTGGTGACCGCCGTGAGGTATCGACGTTCGAGCATCTGCACGACCTGGGCGGTCGTGGCACCGGGGTGCCGCTGCCGGATGCCGCGCAGATGTGCCAGGACGACCGGACGCTGCACGGCGAGGAGCCGGTCGAGCGTGCGGACGGTCAGCGGATGCTGCGCTCCCTCAGGGTCGCCCGCGTCGCGGCGCGGGGCGTCGTCGGGAAGAGAGTCGATGCGATGCACCTTTCGGGCCATGACACCCATCCTCTCGCGCCGCGGGCGCGGCGGGGTCAGACGTAGAGGTTCGCGCGTTCGAGATCTTCCGCGAAGTCGACCTCGACGGCGTAGAGGTCGGAGATGTCCATCGGCTCCAGCAGCAGGCCGTTCTCGGCGATCGCGAGCTCGAGTCCGCGCTCGAAGTAATCCTGGTCGTCGACACGACCGAGCTGCGCGATGAGAGCCTTCTTGTCGCGCCCGGAGATGTAGTTGATGCCGACCGCTTCGCCGATGCCGCCCCGGACGGTCTTGGAGAGCTCCTTGATGAAGCCCTCTCCGCTCACGGTGTACTTGACCTCTTCGTCGCTCACCTTCGCGGTGTTGACCGTGACGAACGACTGATCCCGCTCGATGAGCGAGACGGCGCGTCCGAGCACGCGGGGGTCGAACACGACGTCGCCGTTCATCCAGAGCACGCCGCCGCGGCCCGAGGCCTTGAGTGCGCGCAGCAGGCTCTGCGAGGTGTTCGTCTCGTCGTAGCGGGCGTTGTAGACGTAGTCGACATCCGGGAATGCGTCGACGATCGTCTCGGCGCGGTAGCCGACGACGGTCGTGATGCGCGCGTCGTCGCCGAAAGCGGCGCGGATGTTGTCATGCTGCTGCTGCATGATGCTCCGGCCGTCGTTCAGCTCGGTCAGCGGCTTGGGGAGGGAACGGCCCAGACGGGAACCCATCCCTGCGGCGAGGATCACGATCTGAAGGCCCACGAGCATCTCCTGAAGTTACGAGTTAGATCAGTATTCACCGAGGTGAAACCCCGGCAGAGCGTTTTTCATGGTACCGACCGCTTCTGGGAGCTCGCCGGAACACTCGGAGCCGTTGCGCTTTCGTGACCTTCCTGGTAGCGCGATTCTCGGTGTTTGCTGATGACGACGAGCCGTGGCGCTGACCACCCGCTTGATAGGTTTGGGGGGTGACAGACGACACCTCCGCCCCCCAGATCGAGAAGCGTGTCGAGTCGCCTGTCGATACCTCTGTGCCACCTCTGCCGGACATCCCCGCCGAGGTCGCTGCGGCCGGACTCGCGGTCGCCGCGACGTCGGCTGCCGCCTCGTCCGAAGAAGCGTCGACGGACCGCAAGAAGTCCCCCGTGAAGACGGCGAAGCCGCGGAAGCCGCGCGCGTCGGGGGCACCCGCGGCGAAGAAGTCCCCGCGGAAGCCGCGCTCCGCGAGCGCTTCGACCGCGGCGGGTACGACGCCGCCCAAGCCTGAGATTCCCGCAGCCGTCGCTGCGGCCGCGTTCGTGGCACCGGCGGAGGACGCCGCGCGTGAGAACGCGGAGTCGGATGGCATGGCATCGAGCGATGCGATCGTGGGCGACGCGGCATCCGCGCCCGCTGAGCTGCACGACGAGGCAGCGACGGACGCGGCTGGACCGGAGAGCGCCCCGGCGACCGAGCCTGAGCCGGAGCCAGAACCGCAGCCGGAACCTGAGCCCGAGCCCGAGCCCGGGCCCGAGCCCGAGCCCGAGCCCCTGCCGGAGCCGGAGCCGGAGCCGGAGCCGCAGCCCGAGCCTGAGCCGGAGCCAGAACCGCAGCCGGAGCCGGAACCTGAGCCCGAGCCCCTGCCGGAACCTGAGCCGGAGCCGGAGCCCGTCGTCACCGCGCCGGCGGCCGATGCTGTGGCCGATGTGGAGACGGAAGCCGCGCCCCCGGCGCTGCGTCTGAGCGGCGTCACCAAGGCCTACGGCGAGGCGCGTGCAGTCGACCGCATCGACCTCGAGATCCCCGCGGGGTCGTTCTACGGGCTGGTGGGTCCGAACGGTGCCGGCAAGACGACCACGCTGTCGATGATCGCCGGACTCCTCCGTCCCGACGAGGGGGCTGTCGAGATCGCGGGCATCGACATCCGTCGAGACCCGGCCAGGGCGAAGCGGCAGATGGGCGTCCTGCCCGACCGCCTGCGGACCTTCGACCGGCTGTCCGGCCGTCAGCTCCTGTACTACTACGGCGTCCTGCGGGGACTGAAGCCCGCGGTCGTCGAGAATCGCATCAACGACCTCGCTGCGGCCTTCGATCTGACCGACGCGCTCGGACGCAGCGTCTCGGATTACTCGGCCGGCATGACGAAGAAGGTCATGCTCGCGGGTGCCATGATCCACGCGCCGCGCCTTCTCGTGCTCGACGAGCCCTTCGAGTCGGTGGATCCCGTATCGAGCGCCGCCATCCTCGACATCCTGCAGAAGTACGTCGCCCACGGCGGCACCGTCATCCTGTCGAGTCACGGCATGGAACTCGTCCAGCGCGCCTGCTCCGGCGTCGCCGTTCTCGTCGGCGGCCGCATCCTGGCAGCCGGGACGGTCGACGAGGTGCGGGACGGGCGCACGCTGGAACAGCGGTTCCTCGAACTCGCCGGCGGGACCAGCGCGGTGGAGGGCCTCGAATGGTTGCACACGTTCTCCGACTGAGGTTCGACGTCCTGGTCGGGGCGCTGCGATTCCACCGTGCCCGCGCTCTGACAGCGCTGGCCGCGGCCGTCGTGCTGGTCGGTGCGATCGTCCTCGCGCTCCTGCGCCTGCAGGACGCGCCCCTCGCGAGCGCACTGGTGGTGCTCGCGGTCGGTGGGGCGGCCGTGTCGGCCTGCTTCGCGGTGGTGCCGTTGGTCACTCCCGTTCGCGACCCTCTCGATCCGCGCGCCTTCATCGTGACCGGCCGTGACTGGCGGCTCGTCGCGGCCGCGACCGCCGCGGCCAGTCCGCTGAGTCTGCCTTCGGCGGCCGTGATCGTGGTCGCGGTGGCCGTCGCCCTGACCTGGATCGCCCATGGCGTCGACCCGGTAGCGGCGGGTTTCGGCGCCGCGCTGATCGTCGTCACCCAGCTCCTGCTCGCGCGAGTAGCCCTCGGGGTCGCCGCTCTCGTGCTCGCCGACCGCCGGTCGCGCGAGCTGACGACGCTGCTGCTGCTCGGCATCGCGGTGGTCGCGATCCCGGTCGCGGTCTTCCTCGCATCGCTGAACTGGGACGACGGCGTTCCGGGCCCCCTACTCGCTGCGGTGAGGACCCTCGCGGTCACCCCCGTCGGGGCGGCATGGGTTCTGCCGCTCGATCCGCGTCCGGCCGTCGTGATCGTCGCGGTTCTGTCCGTCGCGGCGTTGGCCGCAGCATGGATCCTGATCGTGCGACGGATGCTCACCCACACCGAGCGACCCGTATCCGTCCGTGAGCGCCGGGGACTCGGCTGGTTCACCGTCACCCCGGGCACGCCCGGAGGCGCGGTGGCGGCGCGCTCTCTCGTGTATTGGCTGCGTGATCCGCGGTACCTCGTCGACATCGCGATCATCCCGGTCGCGGCCGTCGTCGCGGTCGTGCCTCTCATCATCGTCGGCGTGCCGCATGAGATCGCGGCGCTGATCCCCGCTCCGCTCATCGCCCTCCTGCTCGGTTGGGTCGTCCACAATGACCTCGCGTACGACGGTTCGGCGGTGTGGCTGCACATCTCGAGCGCTGTGCGCGGTGCGTCTGACCGCATCGGGCGACTCGTGCCGCTGCTCCTGGTCGCACTGCCGCTGCTCGCAATCGCGATCCCGGTGGGAATCGGCATCCACGGTGACTGGAACGTTCTGCCGGTGATGGTCGGGGTGTGCTCCGCGCTGCTCTTCGGTGGCCTCGGCCTCTCGTCGGTGTCGTCCGTCCTCGCTCCCTACGCCGTCGCCCGGCACGGAGACAGTCCGTTCCAGCAGCCCCAGCGCACGGGCGGCGGGGTCGCTCAGGGCGCGGTGCTGGTCGGCGCGCTTCTCGCCGCATCGCCGGCGTTGTGGTGGTCCTGGCGGTTCCTGCAGGGGGAGGCGCACGCGCAGTGGTGGGCTCTCGGAACCGGACTCGGGGTCGGGCTGCTTGTGCTCGCAGTCGGCATCCTCATCGGGGGTCTGCTGTTCGACCGCCGCGGGGACCGGCTGATGGCATTCGCCGAGACGACCTGATCGTTCGCCGATAGAATTCCCGCATGAGCACTCCTCTCGATTCTCCCGACCAGGGCGGTCTCGCGACCCTCGACCGCGAGCTCGAAGAGCTGATCCGCGAGGAGACGATCGAGCCGGGCGACCATGAGCGGTTCTCGCACTACGTCAAGAAGGACAAGATCCTCGAGTCGGCGATCACCGGCAAGCCGGTGCGCGCATTGTGCGGCAAGAAGTGGACGCCGGGTCGTGATCCGGAGAAGTTCCCCGTCTGCCCGACATGCAAGGAGATCTACGAGTCGATGACGCGCTGACGCGTCGTCGCTGGACCCGGCGTTTTCGGCGTTGTGGGCCCAGTCGACGCGGCGACCTCAATCGGCGTCGCGGTAAACCGTGGGGATCGCGGGCTCGGATCGGCTGAGCGCCAGAGCGCGCACCGGCATCTCCTCGATCACGCTGGCGTGGTGGGCGCGGGCGGCGCGAACCCCCGCGGCCCCGATCCATTCGGTCACAGCACGCCCATCCGAGAAGAGCGTCGTCTGCAGTGCGCGCGCGTCGGGGTGCTCGGCAGGGGTGTCGAGCGGCTCGAAGCCGTCGGAGACGACGACGACCTCCTCTTTGGCCGTACCGCCGTCGAGCGCACGGAACGCCGTCTTGCGACCCCCGTGGGAGGCCTTGTCCGCTGACGCCTTCGCGACCGAGAGCCACGATCCGTCGTCGTTCTGCCGCGCGACGAGCTTGTACACCATGCCCGCTGTAGGGGTGCCCGAGCCGGTGACGAGTGACGTCCCCACGCCGTATGCGTCGACGGGGGATGCCGCCAGGGCCGCGATCGCGTACTCGTCGAGATCGCTCGTGACCGTGATGCGTGTGTCGCGCGCGCCGAGTGCATCGAGCTGCGCGCGGACGTCGGCTGCGACGGTCGGGAGGTCGCCCGAGTCGATCCGAACGCCGCCGAGGCCGGTACCGGCGACTCGGATCGCCGTCGCGACGCCCTCGGTGATGTCGTAGGTGTCGATCAGCAGCGTGGTGTCGACGCCGAGAGCGTCGATCTGGCTGCGGAAGGCCGCTTCCTCGGTGTCGTGGAGCAGCGTCCAGGCGTGTGCGGCGGTGCCCATGGTCGGGATGCCCCACGTGCGGCCCGCCTCGAGGTTGCTGGTCGCGCCGAAGCCCGCGATGTGCGCGGCCCGGGCCGCAGCCACTGCGCTGCGCTCGTGCGCACGACGCGAGCCCATCTCGGCGAGCGGGCGGTCACCGGCGGCGATCGCCATACGCGCCGCCGCCGTGGCGACGGCGGAGTCGTAGTTGAGGATGCTGAGCACGAGGGTCTCGAGCACGACCGCCTCGGCGAAGGTGCCCTCGACAGTCAGGACCGGCGAGCCGGGGAAGTAGAGCTCGCCCTCGCGGTACCCGGTGATCGTGCCCGTGAAGCGGTAGTCGGCGAGCCACGCGAGAGTCTGCTCGTCGAGCGCCCCGTGCTCGCGCAGGAACTCCAGCTCCTCGTCGCCGAAGCGGAAGTTCTCGACCTCCTCGAGCAGTCGCCCGGTGCCTGCGACGACGCCGAATCGCCGCCCGCCCGGGAGCCGACGCGCGAAGACCTCGAACACGCAGTGCCGATCGGCGGTGCCGTCGCGCAGCGCAGCCTGCAGCATCGTGATCTCGTAACGGTCGGTGAGCAGAGCGCTGGAGGCCATGTGTGCCACTGTAGCGACGCCGCATCCCGCTGCAGCGCCTCGGGATGTGAGGGCGCGACGCCAGGTAGGCTCGATGATCGTGAATGACGCGCCCATCGGAATCTTCGACTCGGGTGTGGGTGGGCTCACGGTGGCACGGGCGATCTCGCAGCTGCTGCCACGAGAGTCGTTGCTCTATATCGGCGACACGGCTCATTCGCCCTACGGCCCGAAGCCCATCGCGGACGTCCGGCGCTACGGGCTCGAGGTCCTCGACACTCTGGTCGACGAGGGCGTGAAGATGCTCGTGATCGCGTGCAACACCGCCTCATCGGCCCTGTTGCGCGACGCGCGGGAGCGCTACGACGTCCCGGTCGTCGAGGTCATCAACCCTGCCGTGCGCGCGGCGATCTCCACCACCCGGAACGGCCGCATCGGCGTCATCGGCACGATCGGCACGATCGCATCTCGTGCGTATCAGGACATGCTCGAGGTCAACGAGCGCCTCGAGGTGTTCGCGGCATCCTGCCCGCGGTTCGTCGAGTTCGTCGAGGCGGGCATCACGCAGTCTCCCGAAGTGCTCGCCGTGGCCGAGGAGTACCTGGCGCCGCTCCGGGACGCCGGGGTCGACACGCTCGTCCTGGGCTGCACCCACTATCCCTTCCTCGAAGGCGCGATCAGCTACGTCATGGGCCCCGACGTCGCGCTCGTGTCGAGCGACTCCGAGACGGCGAAGGACGTGTACCGACAGCTGGTCTCCCGCGGCCTGCTCGCGAACGATGACGCGGTTCCCCGTCACGTCTACGAGGCCACGGGCGACTCCGGCGACGACTTCCTGAACCTGGCCGACCGGCTCATGGGTCGTGGCGTGCCGTCGGTCCGCATGGTCCAGACCGGAGCGATCGTGCTGCCGAAGCTCGCCCCACCCGCATCCTGACCCTCATCCGCCGTCCGATCGGAGACCCCTCATGACCGATTCCCTGCGCGCCGACGGGCGCACCGCCGACCAGCTCCGCACCGTGACGATCGAGCGCGGCTGGAGCGCCCATGCCGAAGGATCGGCTCTCGTGAGCTTCGGCGGTACGAAGGTGCTCTGCACGGCGTCGTTCACCAACGGCGTCCCGCGCTGGCTGACGGGCAAGGGCAAGGGCTGGGTCACGGCCGAGTACGCCATGCTGCCGCGCGCGACGAACAGCCGGAACGACCGCGAGTCGATCAAGGGCAAGGTCGGCGGGCGGACGCACGAGATCTCGCGTCTCATCGGTCGTGCCCTGCGCGCCGTCGTCGACACGAAGGCGCTGGGCGAGAACACGATCGTCATCGACTGCGACGTGCTGCAGGCCGACGGCGGCACCCGCACCGCCGCGATCACCGGAGCCTACGTGGCCCTGGCCGACGCGATCGAGTGGGGCCGGTCGCAGAAGTTCATCGCACAGCGCTCCGCGCCGCTGGTCGACTCGGTGTCGGCGGTGTCGGTCGGGATCATCGACGGAACGCCGATGCTCGACCTCGCCTACGTCGAGGACGTGCGGGCCGAGACCGACATGAACGTGGTCGTCACCGGCCGCGGACTCTTCGTCGAGGTGCAGGGCACCGCCGAAGGCGCGCCCTTCGACAAGCGCGAGCTCGACGCGCTGCTCGAGCTCGGTGTGAACGGATGCGCGCAGCTGCGTGACATCCAGGCGGCGACGCTGGCATGACCGGCCGCATCGTCCTGGCGACCCACAACCCGCACAAGGTCGAGGAGTTCCACGCGATCGTCGCGGCGGTCCGCCCCGATCTGGAAGTCATCGGCTACGACGGTCCGGAGCCGGTCGAGGACGGCGTCACCTTCACGGAGAACGCGCTGATCAAGGCCCGGGCCGCAGCGGCGCACACGGGATTGCCGGCGCTCGCCGACGACTCGGGGATCTGCGTCGACGCCCTCGGGGGAGCCCCGGGTGCCTTCTCGGCCTACTGGGCCGGCCACAAGAAGGATGCCGCCGCCAACACGGCTCTGCTGCTCGATCAGCTCTCGGACATCGCCGACCCGCGCCGCACCGCACAGTTCGTGTCGGTCATCGCCCTCGTCGACGGTGACACCGAGCACGTCGTCGAAGGCGTCTGGCCGGGCCGGCTGGCGACCGAGGCGGCTGGCGAGGGCGGTTTCGGATACGACCCCGTCTTCGTTCCCGACGGGCAGTCCGGGCCCGCTCGCACCGTCGCGGAGTGGTCCGCCGCGGAGAAGAACGCCGCGTCGCACCGGGCGCGAGCCTTCGTAGCGCTCACCGAGGTGCTGCGCTCGCTCTAGCCGTCGTCGCGGCGGACGTCGCCGGGCGCTCGATCCGGCCGCAGGCCGCGCCACCGGGCATGGCGCAGGATGCCGCCGGGGGTGAACTCGGCGAACTCGACCTCGCCGACGAGCTCGGGTCGCACCCACAGCGCATCGGATGCGTCGGCCGCCGGGACACCCACGAACGGATTCCGATCGGTGCGGAGGGGGTCGAGGGCCGCGGTGAGCCGTGTCAGCTCGGCATCCGAGAACCCCGACCCCACGCGACCGGCGTACCGGAGCGCCCCGTCGTCGTCGGGGATGCCCAGCAGCAGCGACCCGATGCCGCCCCGTCGGGCGCCCTTGCCCGGCCGGATGGCACCGACGACGACGTCCTGCGTTCGCGTCAGCTTGACCTTGAGCCACTCTTCGGAACGGACGCCGATGCGATAGCGGGACGAGGGGTCTTTGACGACCGCGCCCTCGAGATCGAGCTGGCGGGCCGCGGTGAGCGCAGCGTCGAGGTCATCCGTCACCGGCGGCACGGCCAGCGGAGGCCGTGCTCGCGCCGACGCGGACTCGAGCAGGCGACGACGTTCCCGCAGCGGGAGATCAGTGACATCACGGTCACCGTGCCGCAGCAGGTCGAAGACGAAGAAGTCGGCCGGAGTCCGAGCCCGTTCTCGGGTGATCTCGCGGGCCTTGGTGAGGTGCATCCGGTTCTGCAGGAGCGGGAAGCTCGGCCGGCCCGCCTCGTCGAGCGCGACGATCTCACCGTCGAGCACGAGGGGAATGTCGCCCAGGCCGAGATCGGCATCTGCGTCGGTGAGCTCGGGGTAGCGTGCGGTGATGTCGGTACCGCTTCGCGCGTACAACCGCATCCGCTTGCCGTCCCAGAAGGCGATCGCCCGGACTCCGTCCCACTTGAACTCGACCCAGGGACCCCACCGTTCCGCGGCCGCGCGGGCGGGCCCGGGCGACGAGGGGACGGCCAGCATGGGCGGCACCGGACCCGCCGCGCCCAGCGACGACGCGGCTGTCTCGGATGCTGAAGAACCGGGGCTCGCCGCGCCTGCCGCATCCGTGACGTCGCTTCTCATCCGGTGCAGTAACCACTGCGACTTCTCACCCGACCCGCCGGTGCGGATGAGCACGAGGCGCGCATCGGCTGCCCCTCCGCCGTTCGTGCTTCGGAGCGTGAAGATGATCTCGTCGTGTCGCCACTTCTCGAGGTCGTAGAGACCGGTGTCCCAGATGGTCATCGTTCCCGCGCCGTACTCACCGGCCGGGATCTCGCCGTGGAAGGTCAGGTACTCCATCGGGTGCGGCTCGGTCATCACGGCGAGATGGTTGCGGTCCGATGTCTCGGGGATGCCGCGCGGCACGGCCCAGCTGACGAGTACGCCATCCCGCTCCAGTCGCAGGTCGTAGTGGAGGCGGCGAGCATGATGCTCCTGGATGACGAACCGGGGTTTGCCGGCGGAGCCGGTACCCGGAACCCCCGACGCACTCACCGACACCGCCTCGGGCATCGGCTCGGGAGTCCGGTCCGCGGAGCGCTTGGCGAGGTAGGGCGCGAGCGGTGCCGTCCGCCGGGGCGCGAGGGGCGCCAGCAGGTCGCCGAGGTCACGGGCGCGCTCGAGCATCTCGTCGAAGCGCAGATGGCGCAGGTCGGGGTCGTCCAGCTCGTCCCACGTCCGTGGCGCGGCCACTGTCGGCTCGTCGCGGCCACGCAGTGAGTAGGGAGCGATGGTGGTCTTAGAGCCGTTGTTCTGGCTCCAGTCGAGGAAGATCTTGCCCGCCCGGGCGCTGCGGGTCATCTGGCTGATGACGAGGTCGGGGTGGTCGGCCTCGAGCGCCCGGGCGAGCTCCTTGGCGAACGCCGAGGCCTGATCGCTCGTCTGCGTGCCGGTGAGCGGAGCGTACAGATGGATGCCCTTGCTTCCGCTCGTGACGGGGAACAGCTCCATGCCCATGTCCGACAGGATGCTGCGCACCCACCGCGCCACCTCGGCGCACTCGGCCAGGCCGACGCCGGGGCCGGGATCGAGGTCGAGGACGAGCCGGTCGGCGGCGCCGCGCTCGCCGGCGTCGGTGAAGCGCCACTGCGGGACGTGCAGCTCGAGGCTCGCGACCTGTGCGAGGTAGACGAGCGAGGCGACCTCTTCGACGAGGGGGTAGTCCTTCGACCCGCTGGAGTGGTCGATCGGCAGGCGGGGGAGCCATGACGGGGCTCCGGGCTCGAGGGCCTTGGCGAAGAAGTCCGGCTGCTCGACGCCCTCGGGCCAGCGTTTGCGTGTCACCGGGCGCCGGTCGAGATGCGGCAGCATCAGCGGCGCGATGCGCGAGAAGTAGTCGATCACCTCGCCCTTCGTGGTGCCCGTTCTCGGGTACAGCACCTTGTCGAGGTTCGACAGGCGCAGCCGGCGGCCGTCGACCTGGACCGTCTGCTCTCCTGCCATGCCGACAGGCTATTGCGCCACCCGCTGGCGTCGGTGAGGGGTTGCGGTGTGTACTTCGTGCATGAGATCGATCTGGAAAGGCGCCCTCACCTTCGGGCTCGTCAATGTGCCGGTGAAGGTCTACTCGGCGACCGAGGACCACGACGTGCCGCTGCACCAGGTGCACAACGCCGACGGCGGGCGCATCCGCTACCAGCGCATCTGCGAGATCGACGGTGAGGTCGTGCCCTACGCCGACATCGATCGCGCCTACGACGACGGCGAGCAGACCGTGGTCCTGACGAAGGAGGACCTGGCGTCGTTGCCCTCCGAGCGGAGCCGCGAGATCGACGTCGTCGAGTTCGTGCCGAGCGATCAGATCGACCTGCTCACGCTCGACAAGGCGTATTACCTCGAGCCCGACTCCTCCTCGCCGAAGTCGTACGTCCTGCTCCGCAAGACGCTCGAGCAGACCGACCGGACCGCGATCGTGCGGTTCTCCCTGCGGCAGAAGACGCGGCTCGCCGCGCTTCGCGTGCGGGGTGATGTGCTCGTGCTGCAGACGCTGCTGTGGGCGGACGAGGTTCGGGAGGCGGCGTTCCCCGCCCTCGACGAGTCGGTGCGCATTTCGGCGAAGGAGCTCGAGATGTCGGCATCCCTCGTCGAGAGCTTCTCGAGCGACTTCGATCCCGAGGCGTTCACGGACGAGTACCAGGAGGAGCTGCGGACGCTCATCGACGCCAAGCTCGAGAAGGGCGACGCCCTCGACACCTCGGAGACCTTCGGTGAGAAGGCCGAGAAGGAGGGCGGCGAGGTCATCGATCTGATGGAGGCGCTGCGGGCGAGTGTCGAGCGCAGCCGTGCGGCGCGTGGCGGGGGCTCGAAGACGTCGGACGGCGGCGACGCGGGGCGCTCCGGCACGAAGACGGACGCGAAGAAGAGCACCGCGAAGAGCGCCGCGAAGAAGGACACGGACGAGAAGGCTCCCGCGAAGAAGGCTCCCGCGAAGAAGCCGGCCGAGAAGAAGGCTCCGGCGAAGAAGAGCGCGAAAGCCTCCTGATCAGCTCCGCGGGTCGGTGCGCCGGTCGGTGTCGGTCGTGGACGCGTCGGGGCGGTGCGCGTGCGGAGCGCTGTGGCCGTGCTCGCGGAAGACCTCCGGGTCGAGCACGAGCTCGCGCGCCTCGTCGGCGTCGGTGTATTCGTCGGGCCCCGCAGCCATCTCCTTCTTCGCCTTGCGCTTCTCGGCGAAGTAGTGCCACACGATGAAGAAGACGGTGCCGACGACGGCCGCGAGCAGGATGACGTCGATGTACTTCGCGACGAACTCGCCGACGCCGGGAATGAGGCTCACGAGGTAGCCGATCACGGTCAGGCCGAAGCCCCAGATGACGGCCCCGATGAGGTTGTAGAGCGAGTACCGATGCCACGGCATCTTGCCGACACCGGCGGCGACGGGCGCGAACGTGCGGACGATGGGCACGAATCGGGCGAGGATGACGGTGACGCCGCCGTATCGCTCGAAGAACGCGTTCGTGCGCTCGACGTTGCGGCGACTGAACAGGCCCGATTCCTTGCGCTCGAAGACGGCGGGACCGCCCTTGCGACCGATCACGTAGCCCACCTCACCGCCGAGGAATGCCGAGAATCCGATCAGGAGACCGACGATCCAGACGTTGATCCCGAAGACTCCGTGGGGGGCGTGCGTGACCGGGTTCGACAGCAGGCCGGCCATGATCAGCAGCGTGTCGCCGGGGAGCAGGAAGCCGACGAGCAGTCCCGTCTCGGCGAAGATGATGAAGCACACCACGAGCAGAGCCCACGGACCCGCCGCGCTGATGATGGTGGCGGGGTCGAGCCAGGGGATGAGGGCGATCTGATGCACGAGTTTCCCGTCGGGAGAGGATGACGCGAGGGCGGGCGAACGCCCGATCCGTGCGGAAGGTGGGACTTGAACCCACACGCCGTGAGGCACAGGAACCTAAATCCTGCGTGTCTGCCAATTCCACCACTCCCGCGGACGGGTTCAGTCTAGGCGTCAGCGATAAGCGAATCCGTCCGGATAACCCCCGAATTCGCCGAGACGATGGGGCGGTCGCGGCGCGCATGGCCGCTCGGGCCCACCTATCGCGCGATGGAGCTCCTGAGTCCGGAGTTCGGGACGTTCGCTGACGCGTCAGCGAGCCGTGGGGAGCCGCCGACGAACCAGTATCCGGCGCCGACGACGAGTCCGCCGCCGACGAGGTTCCCGGCGCCGACGAGCAGCAGGTTGAGGGCGAAGCCGCCCACGGTCGCCGACGGGTCGCCGGAGACCAGACCGATCGTGAACGTGGTCATGTTCGCCACGACGTGCTCGAAGCCGGAGGTGATGAACGCGAGGATCGCCGCGAAGACGACCAGGATGCGGGCGGTCTCGCTGCGCAGCCGCACCGTCATCCAGATCGCGATGCAGACGAGCACATTGCACAGGATGCCGCGGACGAACAGCTCGATCGGCGACTCGTGTGCCTTCGCGGCGAGCATGTCGGAGATCATCGTGCCGGCCGCGGTGTTGCTGTGCAGCACCCCCGACGCGACGATCAGCGCTCCGAACACGACCGATCCGACGAGGTTGGCGCCGAACGTCCACAGGACCGCCCCGGCGGCGCGCCCCGCCGGCACGGCCCTCATGAGCGCCGCCTGGAGGACCGTCATCATCGAGGAGGTCACGAGCTCGCCGCCCGCGATGACGACGATCGTCAGGGCGACCCCGAACACCAGTCCCGACACGAGCTTGCCCCACCCCGAGCCTGCCGCGAAGAGGGGCCCGGCTGCCGTGACCATGAGCACGACCCCGACACCGATGTAGGCGCCGGCGAGCATGCCCGACACCGTGAAGCGAGCCGGGGAGCGCAGCCCGTCCGCCTTGTGTCGGCCGTTCTCGGCTTGAGCGGCGAGCGCCTCGGGGATCGTGAGCACGGGATCACCGTCCTTCCGCCGCCAGTGTGCGCTCGATGCGCGGGCGGAAAGGGGGCGGCGGGCCGGGGATAACCCCGGTCAGCGCGCGGCGAGCGCGCTCGGCTCGGAGACCTCGGCTCGGACGATGGCGGCCCCGGCCACCAGAGCGCTGATCTTGTCGTACGCGACAGTGCGGGGCAGCGGCGCCATGCCGCAGTTCGTGCTCGGGATCAGCTTGTCGGCGTCGACGAACGCGAGGGCGCGACGAAGGGTCTCGGCCACTTCATCCGGGGTCTCGATCTCGTGGCTGGCGACGTCGATGGCGCCGAGCATGACCTTCTTGCCTCGGATGAGCTCGATCAGCTCGACCGGAACACGCGAATGATGGCTCTCGAGCGAGATGACGTCGATGCTCGAGCGCTGCAGCAGCGGGAAGGACTCCTCGTACTGCCGCCACTCGGGGCCGAGCGTCGCCTTCCATTCGTTGTTCGCCGTGATGCCGTAGCCGTAGCAGATGTGCACCACCGTCTCGGCGCGCAGGCCCTCGGCTGCTCGCTCGAGCGCGGCGATGCCCCAGTCCTTCATCTCGTCGAAGAACACGTTGAACGCGGGCTCGTCGAACTGGATGATGTCGACGCCGGCGGCCTCGAGCTCGCGGGCCTCCTGGTTGAGGATCGTGGCGAACTCCCACGCGAGCTTTTCGCGGCTTGCGTAGTGGCGATCGGCCAGCGTGTCGATCATGGTCATGGGGCCGGGGAGCGCCCACTTGATGGGCCGGTCGGTCTGCTGTCGGAGGAAGGCCGCGTCATCGACGAACACCGGCCGGCGGCGGCTGACGGCGCCGACGACCGTGGGGACGCTCGCGTCGTAGCGGTCGCGAATGCGGACGGTCTCGCGCCGCTCGAAGTCGACACCGTCGAGGTGCTCGATGAAGGTCGTGACGAAGTGCTGGCGCGTCTGTTCGCCGTCGCTGATGATGTCGAGTCCGCGGCGCTCCTGCTCGTGAACGGCAGCGCGGAGGGCGTCGCGCTTTCCTTCGACGAGCACATCGCCGGTCAGCTCCCACGGCGACCACAGAACTTCGGGCTTGGCGAGCCAGGACGGCTTGGGCAGGCTGCCGACGGTGGACGCGGGCAAGAGGGTGTGCGACACGGATCGTCCTTCGTCTCAGCGGGTCAGCGCGGCCGGCACGGCCTCGGCGGTCGGGGCGGCGTAGCGGGCGGCCCAGCGGCTGAGGACCTGACGGTGGGGGGTCACGAAGTGCTCCTCGGCGTACTTGCCCTGCGTCGTGGCGAGCTGGCTGCGCTCGACCCGGTCGTAGGTGATGTCCGTCCGCACGAAGTCGTCACTCTCGAGGGTGGGCCGGTAGACCTCGCCGGCGGGCACGGTCGCGTTGTAGATCTCGGGCCGGTAGATCTTCTGGAACGTCTCCATCGTGCTGATCGTGCCGATCAGCTGCAGATCGGTGTAGTCGCCGAGCAGGTCGCCGCGGTGGTAGAACGCCAGCGGCGCGACGCTTCCGCGCGGCATGAAGTACCGCACCTGCAGCCCCATCTTCGCGAAGTACTCGTCCGTCAGCGAGAACGAGTCCTGCTCGTACTCGACGCCGAGGACCGGATGCCGGTTGCCGTTGCGCTGGTAGGTCCGGCTCGTCGACACGCTGATGCACACGACGGGCAACTGGGGGAACCGCTCGCGGTAGGCCTCGGACTCGAGGAAGTGCTGGAAGAGCTTCCCGTGGAGGTCGCCGAACCCATCCGGCACCGTGAACGCACCGGGCGTCTGCTGCGCGGACGGCAACAGGATGCTGAAGTCGTAGTCGCGCAGGTACGACGAGAAGTTGTTGCCGACGATGCCGTGGTGGCGCTCGCCGGTCTGCCGGTCGAGGATGTGGATGTCGAGCACCTCGAGCAACGGGAACTCGCGGTCGTCGGCAGCGTGCGTCGCCGCGTCCTCGGCGTCATCCTCGAACCGCAGGTTCGCCGAGACGATGTCGAGCTCGGCGGTGTAGCAGTCGCCCTCCGGGTTGTCGGTGCGGGCGAGGTCGTTCAGGCGAGCGTCGATCATCGAGAGCGCTGCGCGGAGGTTCTCCCGGCGGCGCTCGCCGCGGGCGAGGTTGGCGAAGTTCGTCGTGATCCGCGATGAGTCGGAGGGGGAGTAGTCCTCGTCGAAGCGAGTCGTCGAGATGCGGAACGTGAAGTCGTTCGCCATGAGCAGCCAATCGAGCGGAGCTCCGAGGAGCCATGCGGAAGATGTTGGCTCCATGGTGCGGGTAGAGGGAAGCCATCGGGTAATCCGCTGTCACTATCCTTTGCTATAGCCTGGGCCTATGGCCGGTCGTCGGAGCGGGATCACCCTGCAGCAGCTGCAGTACTTCATCGAGGTGGCCGCTGAGGGCTCGATCTCAGCGGCATCCGATCTGCTCTATGTCGCGCAGCCCACGATGTCAGCCGCGATGAAGGACCTCGAGACCCGGGTGGGCCGCGATTTGCTCGTCCGCTCGGCCCGCGGGGTGACTCTCACGACCGACGGCGTGGAGTTCTTGGGATACGCGCGCCAGGTCGTCGAGCAGGCCGAGCTGCTCGAACAGCGCTACCTGGGGCGGCCGCCGTCGCGCCGGTTGCTCGGAGTCTCGACGCAGCACTACTCGTTCGCCGTCGACGCGTTCGTTCGGATGGTCAGGAGCACCGGGGCGCCGGAGTACGAGTTCTCGCTGCGCGAGACCCGGACGTGGGACATCATCGAAGACGTCCGGACGCTGCGCAGCGAGCTCGGCATCCTGTTCCGCAACGACTTCAACCGGAATGTCATCGACAAGCTGCTGCGCGATTCCGGGCTCGCGTTCCACCCGCTGTTCGTCGCCCAGCCGCACATCTTCGTCGCGCGCCGGAACCCGCTCGCCTCGCGGGCCCGCGCGACGCTCGACGACCTCGCCGACCTGCCCCGCCTGACGTTCGACCAGGGTGCGAACAACTCGTTCTACTTCGCCGAGGAGATCCTCTCGACGCTCTCGAGCAAGCAGGAGATCCGGGTGTCGGACCGTGCGACGATCTTCAACCTCATGATCGGCCTCGACGGCTACACGATCTCGACGGGCATCATCAGCGACGACCTCGACCCCGAGATCGTCGCCGTGCCCCTCGACGTCGACGAGCGCATCGAGATCGGCTGGATCGGCCGCACGGCTGTTCCGCTCACGGAGCAGGCGCAGCGGTATCTCGACGAGGTGCGGGCCGTCGTCGCGGGGTTCGGCATCGAATTGCTCGGGTGAGGCTGGGGTGGCGAGGTGGTGAGCCGACCGGCCCTGTGGAAGGTCGCCACCGCTTCACGGGGTAGCGGCCACGATGCCGGGTGCCCGTTACGCCCCCACTGCTACCATCTGTGCAGCATGCATCGGCGGCACCGCGGCCGTTGGCGGCGCGTCTATCGGAGCCGTCATGGGCTGCTTCACCGGAGGTGAGTTATGAAGCGTTCGAGAGGCCACTTTCTGCTCTTCTTCATCATCGCAGCGGCGGCGGGAGCGAGCCTGATCTGGTTGCTACCAGCGGCGCTCGGCGATGACGCCACCGTGCAGAGTTGGATCCCTGCCGTGCTCGGAGCGATCTTCGCAGCAAGCGCCTTCGTCGCATGGAAAGTCCGCCCAAACTGGAAGCAGACATCTCCGTCATAAATGCCGCGGGCATGGCGTATGACAGGGGCTCGCCTGCGCGGTAGACGCGCACGGAACGGCTGATGGCGAGATCATCGCCTCTTGCGAAGCGCGAGATAGGCCGTCGAGTATGCCGCCGTCGCCCACGCGGCCACGACGATGATGTTCACCACCGGGCTCTCGCCGGTCCGAAAAGCCGCTTCGCGGATGATGTCTGCCATCGGCGCGAACGGAAGGAACTGGTGGAGTGTGACGGCCCATTCGGGGAGGCGCTCGGCGGGGTAGGTGATCGGTGAAAACAGCAAGCCCCCGATCATGATGACCTGCGTCACGAGAGACGTGGCACCCATCGGCAGCCAGAGCGCGATCGCGTAGCCGATGCTCACCGCGGTGAATTGCGCAGCGAGGATCGCGGCCACGGTGAGCAGGTCGATGTGGATGTCGAGCCCGAAGCGCAGGAACGCGGCGAGCATTCCGACCGCGATCCCGGGCAACGCGGCGAAGCTCCAGACGACGGCGTCAGCGAGGAGGATCGCGGAGCGCGGAACCGGAAGGGTTCTCTGATAGTCGAGCAGGCCCTCCTGCTTCGAGGTGCTCATGATCTGCGGGGCGAGCACGCACCCGACGGCAATGATTCCCAGCGTCCAGGCGCCTGAGGAGAGATAGCGGGCTGCCTCGGTACCGATGTTCGGGATCATCAGCGCGAGGCCGTAGACGATCGCGATGGCGAACAGGGCTTGCACGACGGTGAACGCCGGCAAGAGGTATTTGTGCCGAGTCAGGCTCCACCGGACAAGACCCCACCAGCTGCCGAGCCACGCGCGCCGGCGTGGCACGCTGATCGTCGGGGTCGTGAGAACGTCAACGGCCATGGGTGATCCCTTCGTACAGGGTTTCGAGCGATGCCGGCGCGAGCGCATAGGTGTCAGCGGTGCCGGTATCGACCAGGTGGAGCACCCATTCGATCGCGGCGGGGATCTGCGCCGGTTCCAGGTCGAGTGTGAGCTGCCCGTCGTCGTCGACCATGTGCGCTGCGACCGGGGGAGTTGTCGTGACCTCGCAACCGGGATGGAGAGAAACGGTGAGGGTGGCGGTGCGCGCCTGTTGACGCAGTTGGCTCGGCGTGCTGTCGACGAGGACCGTGCCGTTCTGGAGCAACACGTACCAGTCGGCGGCGCGCTGGACTTCGACCAGGTTGTGCGTGACCACCACGACGGTATGTCCGTCATCGGCGAGCCGGCGCAGATGTCGCCAGATCAGGGGCCGCCGGATCGGGTCGACGTCGTTGGTGGGCTCATCAATCAACAGCACCGGTGGGGGCGCGATCACAGCCATCGCGAACGACGTCAGTCGACGCAGGCCGCCCGAGAGCTTCTCGCCGACCGTGTTCTTCCAGGGCTCGATGTCGAGCGAGTCGATCAAGCCGAGCGCGGCGGTCTTGGCATCTGATCCAGAGAGGCCCCTCAATCGGGCGATCGACGTTATCGCCTGCCACGGCGTCACGCCCGTCAGCGGAGCGTGCATCTGCGGCATCATCGACGCGACCCGGCGCGCGAGATCCGGTGACGAAACGAGCGAGGCTGCTCCGTAACGGATGTCCCCGGAGGTGGGTTTCACCACTCCGATGATCTGATTGAGGAGTGTGGTCTTCCCCGCCCCGTTGTGGCCGACCAACGCGACGAGCTCACCCGGGCGGAAGGTCAGGCTGACCGCCCGATTCGCCGCAGTACCCCCTCGCTTGTAGATCTTGGTGATCTGCTCCAGCGATAGGGCGTCGGTGCCAGCTGCCACGCGTTCCATATCCAGATACTGACAGTATTCGAAACCCGGATCAACGCCTCGACGGTGTCGAAGGCGGCTGGTCGCGCTGTTCTAGGATTCGACCCATGACACGGACGACCCGCGATGAACAGCGGCAGCGGAACAGGACGCTGTTGCTCGAAGCGGCAGAGCGGATCTTCGCCGCGCACGGCGTTGCAGGCGCCTCTCTCGACGACGTGGCGCTGGAAGCCGGACTGACGAAGGGGGCGGTCTACTCCAACTTCCGCGACAAAGGTCAACTGATCCTGGAGGTCATCCGATACCGTCAGGCGCTCTCGCCGGAGGCACAGGACTTTCGTGCCACCCTCGAGAGGGCGACGAATGACGATGAACGACTCGAAGCGTGGTGCGACATCTGGATCCGCACTGCGAGAAGCGGCGATCGCGCCAGCTACGCGCGGTTGGTCTTCGACTTCATTCCTTACGCGCTGCGGGATGACCGACTAACGGCTGAGTTCCTCGGGTTCATATCGCCGCCCGACGACATCCCGGCCGACGCGTCCCCGATCCCGGCCGACAGCAGGTTCGCGCAAATGCCTCCCGCCGATCAGTTCCGCATCCTGACGGCCCTCGACTTGGGATTGTCTGCGCTGGCCCTTTTCGACCCGGAGAATGTGAGACCCGAGCTGTACAAGACGGCAGTGCTGTCGCTCGCGCGAACGCTTCACGAGGCCCGGGATCAGGCAGGGTAGCGCCTCGATCGCCGGCGCCGGCCTGAGCGCTGGAGCTAGCCCTGTGGAAAGTCGCCACGGGCTGACGAGGTAACGACCACGATGCTGCGGGTGAGCAATTCCCTCTCGTCCGCTTCCGGGTCCGAGCCGCCTGACCTGCCGCCCGAGACGCGGATCGCGTGCCGTCTGCGCGATCGGCTGCGGTCGGAGGGCATCGATCCTGCCGCGCGCCCGGATGAGGTCGAGCGCGTCGCGGTCGCGGAGGTGCAGCGACACAACGATTTCGCTCTGGCACGCGGGCTCGAAGCGGTTGACGACGAGTCCGCTGCGGTGCGCCGCGTGCTGGCATCCGTGGCCGGTTACGGGCCCTTGCAGGCGCTGCTCGATGATCCGAGTGTCGAGGAGCTGTGGATCAACGCTCCCGACCGCGTCTTCGTCGCGCGCGGCGGACGGAGCGAGAGGGTCGCGTTGACCCTGACCGAGGAGCAGGTGCGCGACCTGGTCGAGCGGATGCTGCACGCCAGCGGTCGCCGCGTCGACTTGAGTCAGCCCTTCGCCGACGCGTCGCTTCCCGACGGTTCCCGGCTCCATGTCGTCATCCCCGACATCACGCGGCACTGGGCCGTCAACGTCCGTAAGTTCCTCCGCACGTTCCGCACGCTCGACGAACTGGTGGCGGTCGGCTCGGTGACGGCCGAGGCGGCGGACATCCTGCGCGCCGCGATCGCGAGCGGACGGAACATCATCGTGTCCGGGGCCACCCACACGGGTAAGACGACCATGCTCAGCGCGTTGATGGCAGCGAGCCCCGCCGAGCAGCGCGTCGTCACGGTGGAGGAGACGTTCGAGCTATCCGTTGATCTGCCCGACGTCGTCGCCCTGCAGGCCCGGCAGCCAAGCCTTGAGGGCGGGGGAGAAGTGACGCTGCGGCGCCTCGTGAAGGAGGCGCTCCGTATGCGACCCGACCGTCTCGTCGTGGGGGAGGTGCGCGATGCCGAAGCTCTCGACCTGCTCCTCGCTCTCAACACCGGCGTCCCCGCCGCCGCCACGGTGCACGCCAATTCCGCCGCGGACGCGCTGCGGAAGCTCTCGGCCCTCCCGCTACTAGCCGGCCGGAACATCGACGTCGAGTTCGTGCGTGACGCGCTCGCGGCATCCGTCGACATCGTGGTGCACTGCGAGCTCCTGGACTCGGGGCGCCGACGCGTCGCCGAGATCGTGTCGCCCACCGGCGCGGTGACCGACGGTGTGATCGCGACCCGGTCGGTGTATCGGAGCCACGGGTGACCCTTTTCTGGGGCGCGACCCTCGGCGCCGGGCTCGTGCTCATCGTCGCGCCGTGGCTGTCGCCTCGTGAGGCGATGACACCAGCCACATCCGGTCGCGCTCGCGGATTCGGCCGCGGCCTCCTCGAATCCGCCGGGTTCGCACATGCGCCGGTGAGCGGGCTCGGCGCCATATCGGTCGGGTCAGCAGCGCTCGCCGCCGCGGCTGCCTGGCTGGTGACCTCCCTCCCCGTCGTCGCCGCCGTCGCTGCCGGGGCAGGAGCGCTGCTGCCGACGGCCTGGCTGCGCTCGCGCGCCCGCCGACTTCGGAAAGTGCGCCGGGGGCTCTGGCCCGACGTCTGCGATCTGCTCGTCGCATCGGTTCGGGCCGGGATGCCGCTCGGTGACGCGGTCTCGTCGATCGCCGAGACCGGGCCGGCCGCCCTGCGACTCGCCTTCCGGGGCTTCGCGCGAGATCTCGCCGCGTCCGGTCATTTCGACACCAGTGCCGCGCGTCTGCAGGCGGTTCTCGCAGACCCGGTGGCCGACCGCATCGTCGAGACCCTCCGGATGGCCCGGCAGGTCGGAGGGACTGAGCTGGTCCCGGTTCTCAGGGCGCTGTCGACGTCCGTCCGCGCCGATGCGGCTCTCCGCGCCGAGGTGGAGGCGCGCCAGTCGTGGATCCGAGGCGCAGCCGTGCTCGGATTGATCGCTCCCTGGGTGGTGCTCACGCTCCTGGCACTTCGACCGGAAGGGGCCCGCGCGTATGCCTCGGCGGAGGGAGCGATCCTCATCATCGTGGGCGCGGCGGTGTCGTTCCTCGCATACCGGGTCATGCTGCGGATCGGCCGGCTTCCCGAACCGCGGCGGTGGGTGCGGTGACCGGGGTGTCGGAGCTCGCCATTGCCGTCGTGCTGGGCACAGCGCTTGCTGCCGGTGTGCTTCTCACGATCTCCGGAATGCCGCGATGGGTCGCGCCACCTCTTGAGCGCAGGATTGCGCCCTATCTGCGCGACATCGCCGATCCGATCGGCCTGACCCCGCTCCATGCGGGCTCGTCGTGGCTCGCAGGCTGGCGGGAACGCGCCACGCGGATGGGCGCGAAGCTGGGCGGCCCGGTAGCCCTCCGGCGACGGCTCCTGCGGGCCGGCTGGGCGCTGACGCCCGAGAGGTTCCGTCTCCGGCAGCTGCTCGCGGGGGTCGGGGGACTCACGCTCGGCACCGCGCTGACCGTCGCCGTCGTGATGCGCGGCGATGCGAACGGCGCCACGCTGCTGCTTCCGGTCGTTCTCGCTGCCGCCGGAATGCTCGGTCTCCACATGGTGCTGGCCCAGGCCGCGGAGAAGCGGATGCGGCAGGTGCGAGAAGAGGTGCCCACGGTGCTGGAGTTCCTCGCGCTCTGCCTCTCTGCGGGCGAGAGCCTCAACGATGCGTTGCGCCGCGTCAGCGAGGTGGGCGCCGGCGAACTGACCGCACATCTGCGCGCCGCCGTCTTGGCCGCCGGGACCGGGTCGACCCTGATCGATGCCCTGCGCGACATGGCGCGCTCCCTCGACGTGGGGAGTATCGATCGCGCGGTCGACCAGCTCGTGGGAGCCATCGAACGTGGCGCCCCGTTGGCGCAGGTCCTGCAGACCCAGGCTGCCGATGCGCGCGAGGACGCGAAGCGGGTTCTGATCGAGCAGGCCGGGCGCAAGGAGATCCTCATGCTGCTTCCGCTGGTCTTCCTCGTGCTGCCTCTCTCGGTTCTGTTCGCGGTGTTCCCCGGCATCGTGATGCTGCGCCTGGGACTGTGAGCCATGGCCAAGACGAAGAAAGGAAACACCATGAGACGAACGGTCGCGATGGCCCGCGGCGCCGCACGAGACCTCCGGCATGACGAGCGAGGCGATGTTCCCGGCTGGGTGCTCGTCACCCTGATGACGGCTGGGCTCGTCGTCGTCATCTGGGCGCTCGCCGGGCCCGCGCTGTCGAATCTGTTCGAACAGGCCATCGCGCGAGTGTCCGGACTCTGACATGGCGTTCGCTCTCGACGACCGCGGGTCGAGTCCGGCGGAGTTCGTGATGGTCGGAGCGCTGCTGACCCTGCTGACCCTGGGGGTCATGCAGCTCGCTCTCGCCGTCTACGTTCGAGGGGTCGCTCACGACGCGGCTGTCGAAGGCGCTTACGACGCCGCGCTCGCCGACGTGACCGACGGAGAGGGAGCCGCGCGCGCCCGGGAGATCGTCGACCGGACGCTCGGGGCGGGGTTCGTGCAGGGCGTTCGGGCACAGCGCACTGCGGTCGACGACGCGACCATGGTGCAGGTGACGATGCGGCTGACCCTGCCGCTCGTCGGATTGATGGGCATCCCGGCAGCGTGGGAGGTGACCGCGCATGCGCCTGCGGACGACGGGGAGTAAGCGGCACCGTGCTGACGACGGGTCGGCGTCGCTCGAGTTCCTGACTGCAGGACTCATCCTGCTCGTCCCCGTCGTATACCTGATCGTCTCCCTCGGCATCGTTCAGTCGCACACGTTCGCGGCTCAGGCGGCAGCACGACACATCGCCCGCGCGGTTGCGACAGCCACTGATGTAGCCCAGGCCGACACGCGCGCTGAAGCGATCACGCGCGCTATCGCCGCCGAGTACGGCATGGCGGCGGACGATCTCGCGCTCGCCGTCTCGTGCGACGGGGCTGGTCCGTGCCCGCGACCGGGCGAGATGTTCCGCGTCACCGCGGAGACCGAGGCGACGCTTCCGCTCGTGCCTCCCGTGCTCGGCCTCGACCGGCTCGCCCGTGTTCCGATCGAGGCGACCGCGGTGCAACGGATGCCGCGCCTGTGGGGCGCGCCATGAGGCGTCATCACCGGCTGGGGGACGAGGGGAGCGTGCTGCCCCTCACACTCGGATACGCCCTGCTCGCCATCGTGCTCGTCCTCGTCGGCGCGGACGCGATGAGCCTGTATCTCGCCCACAAGCGGGCGGACGCCGTCGCGGATGCCGCGGCCCTGGCGGCATCCGACGGGTTTGCGCTGGTCGTCGACGAAGGCTCACCGCGCACTGTGCTCGACCCGGCCGACGTCCGTGACCTGGCCGCCGAGGTCATCGCGGCAACCGGTGACGTGACGCTGGTCGAAGCCGGCACGCCCGATGGGGTGTCCGCGCGAGTCACCGTGGCGACGGTGTGGCACCCTCCGGTGTCATCGGTGTTCGTGCCCGACGGCGTGAGGGTCGAGGCGACCGCGACGAGCCGGACCGTGCTGCGTTGAGTCCCGGACGCGCAGCGATGATGCAACCTCCTTACCGGAGGAATTCGCGCTGACTAGGGTCGGAGGACCGGCAATGCGTGGATGGGAGCCCACTCATGACCCAGCAACTCGATGTCAACGACGACGCGGTGACGCGACTCGGTCTGATGGACACCGCCCCGGAGGAGCGCTTCGACCGCATCACGCGGCTCGCACGCGAGATGTTCGACGTCGATTACGCCGTCGTCAACGTCGTGAACTCCGAGACGGTGTTCACGAAGTCGCAGCCGGCGGAGTCGGACTTCCGGCACACCCCGATCGAGGACTCGTTCTGCGGCGAGGCCGTCAAGCAGCCCGCCGTCCTCGAGGTTCCCGACGGCCGCGCCGACCCGCGGTTCGCCGACCGCGCGATCGTCGCCGAGCACGGCATCCGCTTCTACGCGGGCTTTCCGATCCACACCGATGCGGGAGAGACCGTCGGCACACTCTGCCTGCTCGACACCTCGCCTCGTGATCTCAGCGACGCCGACCGCGACGCGTTCGAGCGCTTCGGCTTATGGGCGCAGGCCGAGATGCGCATGGACGATCCCGGTGTCTCCGGTGCCGGGCCCGTGCCCGCCGCGTCGGTCGCCCCGGCCGTGCGTGATGACCGTCTGGCGGCGGGGGAGGTTCGCCTGGCCGCCCTGGCGATCCCGTATGGGCAGGTCAGCGGTGACCGGAGCAGCTGGCAACAGGTCGGAGACCGCATCATCGTCACTCTCGCCGACGTCATGGGCAAGGGTGAAGAGGCCGGCGGGTTCGCCGAGGAGCTGATCGGCGCACTCCAGCAGCGCGCCCACCTCGACCCCGTCGAGGCGATGCTCTCGGTCGAGGACTATGCCCGGCACGACAAGCGCTATCGCGAGACCTTCGCCACCCTGTTCCACGCGGTTATCGAGACCCGGAGCGGCCGGGTGGCCTACGTCGATGCGGGGCACGGGCTCACATTGCTTCTCCGCGCCGACGGCACGAGCGAGCGCCTGAGCTCCCGCAACCTCCCGCTCGGCCTGCGCCCCTCCGACGCCGAGTGGGAGGCGGGCGAGACCGTGGTCGGTCACGGCGACCTGATCGTCTCCGTCTCGGACGGGGCCCTCGACGCCTATGACTCCACGCTCGACAGCCTGCGTCTCATCGGCGAAGACCTCCGCCGCGCCAGCGAACCGGATGCCTTCTTCGACGAGCTGTCCATCCGCGTCTCCGAGCACGTCGTCGACGATGACGTGACGGCGGTGGTCATCTCGGTGCGCTGACGCACGGCGCGGGCGCGCTCTGACCGCGCGTCAGCGGGGGATCACCGAGAAGAGGAACCGCCGCCGCACCATCAGGTAGATGAGCGCGATGACCGCGGTATGGATCAGCGTTCCCTGCCAGAAGCTCTGCCGGTCGAGGCCGGGGATGTTCGCGACGGCGAGCACGAAGAACACGTGCACGATGAACACGTAGAGGCTCGCCTGCCCGAGCGGGATCCAGAGCCACCCCATGACCGCGTTGATCGGCCTCCAGGCCACCGTGAGCACGGCGTAGCTGCAGGTGATCACGAGAACGAGGTCGAGCAGGCGCCCCCAGTGCAGATCGATCCGCGGGTAGCCCGAGTCGTAGAGCATCCCGTAGAGGCCGGCAGGGAACGGGGCCGGCTCGAACCCGAAGCTGTCGCCCGCCCAGAGATAGACGAGGAACCCGGCGTAGCCGACGACGAAGAGCCCGACGAGGATCTTCCCCGGTGTGGAGGTGAGCGCCCGGATGATCTGGCGCCGGTAGTACCCGATGACGAGTCCGTGCGTGAAGAGCACCTGCCAGGCAAGCAGGGGGAAGACCGCGTTGAACTGCGACGGCAGCGGTGACAGCTCCGGCATCGTGATGTGGAGGGCGTACAGGCCCCAGCTGCCCGCCAGCACGAGCCACCACAGGCGCCGGCGGATGAGCCACATGAGCGCGGGGTAGGCCAGGCTCAGCACGACGAACAGCCCCATGATGTTGAAGGGCCACGGTCCCATCTCGAGCAGCAGCAGCTGGCGCACGGCGTACCACGGCGGCGGGTAGTCGAGCAGGCGATCGGCATTCGGGTAGAGGTCGTAGACGCGGCCGGAGGTCGCCTGACCGTCCTCGCCGGTGCCGCGGTCGGTGAACGTCATGATCGCCGACGCGTCGATGAACGGCACGAAGCTGACGACGAAGATCAGCAGGATGACGGCGAGCGCGACGAGGTACTGCTTCCGCGCTCGCGCCCACGCAGCGAGCGCCGCGCCCCACTCCCCGCCGCGTTTCACTGCGGCGGGGAAGACCATGCCGAGGACGACGCCGCTCAGCAGGACGAAGAGCTCGGCACCCGTGATGGCGCCGATGATGTTCAGCGACGCGAACGAGTAGGGGCTCAGCACCTCGATGTGCGTCACGACGACCACGATGATGACGAAGCCCCGCATCATGTCGATGCGCAGGTCGCGAGTCGCGGAATCGTCGGGGTAGCGCCACGACGGCAGCGTCCGTCCCACGATCCCCGAGACGAGAAACGCGATGGCGAGCACGGCGGCGGCGCCGGTGATCCAGTTCATCTCGTCGTTGCCCTCGCGCACCTGCACGGTGCTGGCCGAGGCCTGCTCGGGGGTGATCACGTCGGTGATCGGACTCCACTGCACCTGCCCGGATGCCGCGAGGTCGGCGCGGAACGCGCTCGCCAGCTCACCCGAGGCGGTCAGACGCCAGTCGACTTCCTGGGCGCCGGCCTCGGCTTCCTCGCGCACGGCCTCGAGCCAGGTGACCGCGGTGATCCGCGGGTGGTCGGGCAGCTCGGCGAGCACCTGGCGCCACCAGCCCTGCTTGACGGCGATCTCGGTGTCTCCGTCGAGTGAGAAGTCGTAGAGCGCGCCGGTGTCGAGCAGAAGGTCCCGGCTCTCGCCCGCCGCGAACCTGTCGTAGAAGGTCTCCGCCTGCGGCACGGTGTAGCCCCACTGCTCGTCGAGGCGCGCGGCCACCTCACCCTCGTCAGGAGCGCTGTTCGACACGAGCGGCACGTCGCGACCCGCGGCAGCTCCCGACTCGCCCTTGCCGAAGTAGAACATCGTCAGGCCTACCCGGTCGACGGCATCCGCGTCGGGGAAGTAGGGGCCGTACGGGTCGTCGGCCTCGGTCAGCAGTCCGTCCGCGTCGGTGTCGAGAGCTCGAAGGTCCGCGGGGGAGAGGTCGTCGAGGCGCCCGTCGGCGCGCTCGAAGGGGTACCCCGCGCCGTATGACGGGGCCCAGACCATCTCGGCTCCCGATCCGCCGTCGTGGACGACGTCGGACACGGCCTCGAACGCGCGCACGAACTCGCGCGGCTGCTGCCCCCACGAGGTCCACGAACCGTTCATCTCGGGGGCGAAACGCACGAGATGGTGCGTGTCGTAGTCGCCCTGCATCTTCTCGAGCATCGCGTTGAACGCCGCGGCATCGTCGCGCGTCAGGTCCGCGAGAGGAACCCGCGGTTCCATGCTCAGGACGAGGACGGCGCCCTGGGCGGAGGCCGCCGTGGCCGCGCGGGACCAGTCCTGGCGGGCTCTGTCATCGAGTGGGTACGACAAGCGGATGGCGTAGGTCGCGGGCGTCTCGCCGAGCCGGTCGGCGTATCCGTCGGGGCCGTCCGAGCCCCAGTCGAGCTCCGGGCCGAACCAGAGTCCGTCCTGCGCGACGGGGGCAGGCTCGCCGGTATCAGCGATCGCCGCGGGCGCCGTCAGAAGAGCGGTGGCCGTCGCTAAAGCCAGGGCCGCCAGCGCCCGCCGCAGGTGCCGCGTCACTCGCGGCGGCACTCGAGAGTCCAGACGTTGCGCCCGTTCTCGTAGCGGTGCTCGACGGAGTCGACGCTCGCGAGGGCGAGGGCGAGGCCGCGGCCGTCCTCGGAGTCGGCGTCGGCCATGGTCACAGCACTGAGGTCGAGTTCGGCGGGCTGAGCGTCGTCCTCGAAGGTCGCCGTCAATGCCTCGGGTGTGGCCTGCAGGTCGAGGGTGAAGTGCCGTCCTTCGGCGCCGTGCGCGGCTACGGAGTGCTCGACGATGTTGCCCGCGATCTCGACGACGGCGATCTCGAATGCGAAGCGCGTACGGGGCTCGACGTCGCCGGCTTCCTCCCACCACGATGCGAGCAGATCATGGACGGCCTCGACGCTCTCGAGCGAGACATCGGCGACGAGCGACCGGTGGACGACCTCAGCCATCGAGGGCGTCCTGCACGGTGGCGCGCGGCCGGAGCACGCGGTCGAGGTTCGTCAGACCGAGCACCATGGTCACCTGTTCGCTCGGCGCGGCGAGCCGCAGGTCGCCGCCGCCTTGACGTGCGGTCTTGAGGCACGCGACGAGGGCGCCGAGGCCCGACGAGTCGATGAAGGCGACATCCGACAGGTCCACGATCACGGGCGATTCGCCCGCTGCGGCGATCTCTTCGGTCACCCGCTCGCGGAAAGGACGGGCCGAGACCATGGTGAGCCGCCCGTGGGGGCGGATGACCCGACCGTTCTCGCGTACGTCGATATCGAGGTCCAGCATGGGTCAGGTCTCCTTCAGTTCCAGGTGAGCCGGTGGTCGGTACAGCACGGCGCGGATGATGATGCTGAAGACCATGAGGTCGTACAGCACCCAGACGATGTTGATGAGGGGCGCGATGCCCTGCGCCTGCCCGACGGCGTACCGGATGGCGACGGCGACGAGCGACAGGACGAGCGCAGCCATCGCGATCAGCTGCGGTTTCACGAGGTCCCATCGCGGGCTGTCCTCGGCGGCGCGCGTCTTCGGGGTGACGGCGAACCCCAAGGCTCGACCGCGGTAGACGTTCGCGAACGCCGTCGTCACGGAGCGGATCCAGACGGGGAAGAGCGCGAGCGAGTACTGGGCACCGCGCCAGGTCGGGCGTCCGTTGGCGACGACGAGGAAGAGCAGCTGGTTCAGGAGGAAGAAGGGGATGAAGCGCGCGAAGAAGTCGACGCTCCACGCCTGCACGGGCATGACGCCGAACGTCAGGTAGAGCACGGGCGCGGCGATGTAGACGATGCCGGCGAAGCCGGCCAGGTAGCTCCACATCGTGCCGAAGTACATGATCCGCTGGCCCCAGCTGAGGCTGCGCTGCACGAGGGGGTTCTCGCGGAACATCACCTGCATGGTGCCCTGAGCCCATCGCAGCCGCTGCGTCAGCATCGTCGGCAGATCCTCGGGGGCGAGACCCTCGGCCAGCACCTCGTCGTGGTACACCGACTTCCAGCCCAGGCCGTGCAGCCGCATCGAGGTCGCCATGTCCTCCGTGACCGAGATGGTCGCGAGGGGCATGATCGCCTGGGCCTCTTCGTCGCGCCCGACATCGAACGCCGAGACGAGCATGCTGATCGACTCGAGCGCAGCCAGCGGAGAGAGGCTCCGATCGCCCAGAGCGTCGAGAGTGACCTCATCGATGACGGCGAGGGCCTCGGTGTCGGCGGTGAGCTCGGCGAGAGCGCGCAACTCCTCGCGGACGTCGGAGACGTCCTGATCGCTCAGCTCGCGACGCACCCGGTCGATGCGGCTCTGGAACGCGTAGGTCACATCCGCGAGGGCATCGCCGCGCGCGATCTCGACCTTCACCTGATCGAGGGCGTCCGCGACGGTGTCGAGGGCGGCCGCGATGCGCGGGTCCGATCCGTGATCCCGGCGGGCGCGTGCGAGAACGCGACGGGAGGATCGCACGCCGCGGTTGACGGCGAGCGTGACTTCGTCGACGTAGCGTGAAACCCCGAGCTGCATCAGTGCCTCGCGGCGGAGGATCGCGTTCGATCCGCAGAAGAACGCCGCGTTCCACCCGTCCTTCGACTGCTGGATCGGGCCGTAGAACAACGGCGCCTGGCTGCCGAGCGGGTCACTGGGTGGAACGTTGACGAACCACTGCGGCGTCTGGACGAGGGCGACTTTGTCGTCCATGAACCAGCCGAGCGTGCGATCGAGGATCTTCGGCGAGGGCACCTGGTCGGCGTCGAGGATGAGCAGGAACTCGCCCTCCGTGACCATGAGGGCGTTGTTGATGTTCCCGGCCTTCGCGTGGCGCGGCCGGTCACGCCATGCCTGCGACCGGGTGACGACGCCGATGCCCTCCGCCTCGGCGAGACGGCGAAGCTCGGGCCGGTCGCCGTCGTCGAGGATCCAGGTCTCGTGCGGGTAGCTGATCGCCTGCGCGGCGCGCGCCGTGCGCATGACGAGGTCGAGCGGCTCGTTGTACGTGGTGACGAGGACGTCGACCGTGACCTCGCGTGTCAGCGGCGGCGCATCGTGGCGTTCGCGCAGCCGCCAGGCGCCGACGGCGAAGATGAGCGAATCGATCAGGCTGTACGTCTCGGCGAGCACGAGGGGCACGGCGATCCACCACGCCTCCCAGTTCACCGAGGCGAGCCAGCGCCAGACGATGTAGTTCACACCGGAGATCGCTGCGAGCAGAACCACCAGGCGGATCAGTGCGAGACGTCTCGACGACTTCTTCGACTGGCGCGCCGCATCCCGCCGCGTCCCCTCGCGGCCCAACGTCGTCTCGAAGACCATCGATCTCCCTCGGTCGAGAGCAACGCTGTCAGCCCCCGGTCGCAACCTGAAACGGGTTGCGCCAGGAACGACGTTCAGACCAAGATTCGCCTCAGCAATGCGTCGCTACATGCTCAGGGTAGCCTTCCACCGTCAGGCCCCGATCGCGCAGCACGACCGAAAGCGGGGTCTCCGGATCGGCGCACATCTCGTCCCAGGTGCGCGGAAGATTGTCGGTGTACTCGATGTCGACGACGGCCTCGCCATAGACCTCGGTGTAGCGGGAGCACTCGAGATACGCGGCGCATTCCTCGACGACGGCGAAGTCGAAGCCTGCCTCGTCGCGGAGCTGGTGAGCGAAGTCCGCGGCGTTCTTCTGACCCGCGGCGAGACCCGCATCGTGGGCGATGTCGACGTAGGCGGCGGCGAGAGCGAGATTGCCGTCGATGTCGAGCATGCCTTCGGAGCGCGTGAACGAATCGAGGTTGTCGAACTCGACCGCGTCGAACCCGGACTCGGCGCAGCCGCGGATCCAGGGGGCGACCAGGGCGAGGATGCGCTCGCGTTTGTCGGCCGTCGATGAATCGATCAGCACCTCGTCGGGCCAGTCCGGATCGATGAGGGGCTCGCCGTCCACCGTCACGAGCAGATCGTCATCCCACAGGTCGCGTTCTGCCGGCTGCGTCTGGAACCCGTTGACGTAGCAGATCGAGTAACGGTCCGGCGCGGGCTCCGCTGTGCGGTCGCGGCCGACGATCTCCACGGCCTCGCCGGGCGGGTACGCTCCGCCCAGCTGGTAGTCCGGCTTTCCGCCGACCGGCGGCAGCGTGACGCCCACGGCGTGAGCTGACTCGGCGACATCCCTCTTCGCATCCCCGTGCCCGGGGATGCCGACAGCGGAGCCGGAGAGAAGGGCGGCGATCAGGATGGCCGAGCCGGCCTCCGCGAATCTGCGCACGACGAGCACGCTACGCGGGGTCGTCCCGGTCGTCGGGGCCGCCCTCCGGGCCCTCGGGATCACGGCTGATCCGGGAGCGGGGGACGAAACGGGGAACCCACCGGATGAACCCCAACGCGCCGACGAGACCGAATACGCCCATGACACCGGCTGCCACCGGCAGCGAGGCGACAGCCGTGATCCCGGAGACCAGCAGCGGGGCGGCGGCACCGCCCGCGTCGGTGAGCGTGCGCCAGGAGCCGAGGAACGGGGCCGGGTTCGCCGTCGGCGCGACATCCGCTCCGAGCGTGAGGAGGATGCCGCTCGAAAGTCCGTTGCCGACACCGAGCACGGCGGCGAAGAGCGCGAACCAGAGCTCGGGCTGCGCGCTGGCCGACGTGAGTGCCAGCGCGATGAGGCCCGCGCTCATGAGCAGCATGGCGGGGAGAGCCGCCCACAGGCGGCCGAAGCGGTCCATGACCTGACCGCTGGCGTAGAAGAGCGCGAAGTCGATGGCTCCCGAGACGCCCACGACGAGTGCGATCGTCGAGCCGTCCAGTCCGATCGCGACGCCCCACAGCGGCAGCAGCACCTGGCGCGTGGATCGCAACGCCGACAGCGACGCGGCGGCGACGCCGAGCCGCGCGAGCACGTCGCGATTGCGCCAAGCGGTGCGGACGACACCGGTGCCGGGGACGCGGCGCGTCCGGACGGGCGCCGTCGTGATCGCTTCGCCCTCGACGGTCCGTGCGATGGCGGGCGGCGGTCCCAGCCGCTTCTCGGGTTCGGGCCCGAAGGCGACCAGCGCGATCATCGCGACGAGGCAGACGCCGAAGAACCAGATCGTGGCGTGCTCGTCGCCGAACGCCCACAGCAGCGCAGCGGCGATGAAGGGTCCGACGAACATGCCGAGGCGGAAGCTGCCGCCGAGCAGCGACAGGGCCCGAGCGCGGAATGTGAGCGGCACGCGGGTGGTCATGAACGCGTGACGGGCGACTCCGAAGGCGGCCGCGCAGATGCCGATGAGGAAGACGGATGCCGCGAACACCCCCAGCACCGGGGCGAAGGCCATAGCCCCGACACCGACGAGGGCGAGCAGCCCGGCGATGATCATGGTGGCCCGCTCGCCGATGCGGGCGACGGCCCACCCAGCGGGCAGATTGCCGCACAGCTGTCCCACCACGAGTGCGGCGGCGACGAGCGCCGAGGTGGCGACGTCGGCGCCCAGCTCGGCGGCGATGACCGGGATGAGGGGGATGACGGCGCCCTCGCCGAGACCGAACAGGGTCGTCGGGCCGTAGATCATCGGGGCGAGGCGCCAGAGAACGCGGCGGATCGGTTCGTTCTCGTCGCTGGCTCCCATTGCTTCCACGATACTCTGGAGTGCCATGCTCGAATTCGATATCTCCGCCGACATCCAGGCCCTGCGCTCCACGTTCGCCGACATCCAGGCGGTGGTCGACGTCGAGGCTCTCCGGGCCGAGATCGCCCGCCTCTCCGAGGAGGCCGGCGCGCCCGATCTCTGGGATGACGTCGAGAAGGCTCAGAAGGTCACCAGCGCCCTCAGCCACCGCCAGGCCGAGCTCAAGCGCGTCACCGAGGTCGAGCGCCGACTCGACGACCTCGATGTCCTCGTCGAGCTCGCGATCGAGATGGACGATGAGGAATCGGCTGAGGAGGCGCGCAAGGAGCTCAAGCAGCTCGAAGAGGTCATCGGCCAGCTCGAGGTGCAGACCCTGCTCGACGGCGAGTACGACGACCGTGCGGCGGTCGTGACGATCCGTTCGGGCGCGGGAGGCGACGACGCCACTGATTTCGCCGACATGCTGCTGCGCATGTACCTGCGCTGGGCCGAGCGCCACAAGTACCCCGTGAAGGTCATGGACACCTCGTACGCCGAGGGTGCGGGGATCAAGTCGGCCACGTTCGAGGTCGACGCGCCCTACGCGTACGGCACGCTGTCTGTCGAAGCCGGTACGCACCGTCTCGCGCGCATCAGCCCGTTCGGGTCGGCGGACAAGCGCCAGACGAGCTTCGCCGCCGTCGAGGTCATCCCGGTGATGGAGGAGGCCGTCGAGGTCGACGTCCCCGAGAACGACATCCGCGTCGACGTCTTCCGCTCGTCCGGCCCCGGTGGGCAGTCGGTCAACACCACCGACTCGGCCGTGCGCATCACCCACATCCCCACCGGCATCGTCGTGTCGATGCAGAACGAGAAGTCGCAGATCCAGAACCGCGCAGCGGCCATGCGTGTTCTGCAGACCCGACTCATGCTGCTGCAGCGCGAAGAAGAGGCGGCGAAGAAGAAGGAGCTCGCGGGCACCATCACCGCGAGCTGGGGTGACCAGATGCGCTCCTACTTCCTCTACGGCCAGCAGCTCGTGAAGGACCTGCGGACCGGCCACGAGGTCGGCAACCCGTCGACCGTCTTCGACGGCGATCTCGACGGGTTCATCGCCGCGGGCATCCGGTGGCGCAAGCGCAAGGACGACGACGCCTGATCGAGTGCTGAGGCGCGGATGCCGCGGCGCGCGGGTGTCGCGGCGTGGTTGTGCGGGGGAGCCGCTTAGGCTCATCGAGTCATGATCCGGTTCGAACACGTCAGCAAGCGGTATCGCGGCACCTCGAAGCCCGCGCTCAGCGACGTCGACTTCGAGATCCAGCGCGGCGAGTTCGTCTTCCTCGTCGGCGCTTCCGGATCCGGCAAGTCGTCGTGTCTGCGGATGATCCTGCGCGAGGATGTCGCCTCCGAGGGGCGCGTGGTCGTGCTCGGCCGCGACCTGCGCGGCCTGTCGACGCGCAAGGTGCCCTACTTCCGTCGCCACATCGGCGCGGTCTTCCAAGACTTCCGGCTGCTGCCCAACAAGACCGTCTTCCAGAACGTGGCCTTCACCCTCCAGGTGATCGGCTCGTCTCGCGCTTTCATCTCGCAGGCCGTTCCGGAGGCGCTCGCGCTCGTCGGCCTCGCGGGCAAGGAGAAGCGGCTGCCGCACGAGCTCTCGGGCGGAGAGCAGCAGCGCGTCGCCATCGCGCGCGCGATCGTCAACCGGCCGCAGGTGCTCCTGGCCGACGAGCCCACCGGAAACCTCGACCCCGCGACATCCGTCGACATCATGCAGCTGCTCGCCCGGATCAACGCCAACGGCACGACGGTCGTGATGGCCACGCACGAGGCCGGCTTCGTCGACCAGATGCAGCGCCGCGTGATCGAGCTGAGCGGTGGCGTCATGGTCCGCGACGAGGTCGGCGGCGGGTACGGCGACACCTCGGCACTCCCGAGCCTGGCTCCCGAGCCGGTGCGCGGCGCCGCCGCGGTCGCTGCTCTCACGGCGGTTCTGGAGCTGCAGCGTGAGATCGCCGAGACCCCGCCCACCGCGCACGTCCCGGTGCCCGACGAGCCCGAGGCGCCGGCGGAGCCGCCGCCGCCGGTCGGGGAGACGCGGGCCATCCCGATCGTCGCCCCCGACATCGATCTTGCCGGCCTCGGACTGCCCGACGTCGCCAAGAAGCTCGGACTCGGCGATCGCGACGATCGCAGCGACGAAGTGGGGCCCACGTCATGAGAGTCGGCCTGATCCTCGGCGAGGCTCTGACGGGCCTGCGCCGCAACGCGTCGATGGTGATCTCCGTCGTCCTCGTGACCTTCGTCTCGCTCACCTTCGTGGGTGCGGCGATGCTCATGCAGATGCAGATCAGCAAGACGAAGGACTACTGGTCCGAGCGTGCGCAGGTCGCCGTCTACATGTGCCGTGAGGAAGCGACGGTGCAGAACTGCGCCGACGGTCCCGCGACCGAGGAGCAGATCGCGGCGGTCGCCGAGAGGCTGGCCTCGCCCGCGTTGCAGAGCGTCGTGCGCGATGTGCGGTTCGAGACGAGTCAGGAGGCGTACGACAACGTCCTCTCGCTCATGGGGGAGGACTACGCCGAGTTCGTCAGCCCCGAGCAGCTGAACAACACCTACTGGGTCAACCTCGCCGACCCGTCGCAGAGCGACGTCATCAGCGAGGCGTTCAAAGACTTCGACGGAGTCGAGGAGGTCGCGAACCAGCTGCAGTATCTCGACCCCTTGTTCTCGGCGCTCACCGTCGCCACATACATCGCGGTCGGCATCGCCGGTCTGATGCTGATCGCTGCGGTGCTCCTCATCGCGACGACCATCCGGCTGTCGGCTTATGCGCGGCGGCGGGAGCTCGGCATCATGCGGCTCGTGGGAGCCTCCAACCGGTTCATCCAGACGCCCTTCATCCTCGAGGGGGTGTTCGCGGCGCTGATCGGATCGGCTCTCGCGAGCGTCGCGATCATCGCGATGGTGCAGGTCGGAGTCGGCGACTACCTGTCGTCGCAGATCGACTTCGTGACGACCTGGGTGAACCTGGGCGACGTCGCGCTGGTGGTTCCGGCTGTCATCGTGATCGGCGTCGTGCTGGCCGCCGTCTCGGCCGGGTTCGCGATCAGACGGTGGCTGCGCGCCTGAGGCCGAACCCCGCCGCGTCGCCCGCGCGTCGCCGTACCCCTAGACTGTAGGGCTGCGCCAGTGCACCAGGAAGGAGGCGCGTCATGCCGAAGGAACAGGGCGAGAAGCTCGTGGCGAGCAATAAGCGCGCCCGACACGACTACGCGATCGAGAAGACGTACGAGGCGGGTCTCGTGCTCACCGGCACCGAGGTGAAGTCGCTGCGGCAGGGCCGCGCGAACCTCACCGACGGCTACGCCTACATCGACAACGGTCAGGCCTACCTCGATGCCGTGCACATTCCGGAGTACTCGCAGGGTCACTGGACGAACCACGCGACCAAACGCACGCGAAAGCTGCTGCTCCACAAAGAGGAGATCATCAAGCTCTCGCACGCGGTCAGCGCCGGGGGGTACACCCTCGTACCGCTACGGCTGTACTTCTCGGACGGCCGGGCGAAGGTCGAGATTGCGGTCGCGAAGGGTAAGCGCGAGTTCGAGAAGCGACAGACCATCCGCGAGCGCGAGGACAAGCGCGAGGCGGAGCGGGCGATGCGCACCCGCAACCGACTCGGCGAGTAGCGGTATCCCGCTTCGCCGTCCGGTCGTCAACGGGCGCGGAAGCGCGCCTCGACCGCGGCGGTCACGACGATCTCAGCGGGCCGGAGCTCGATGCCCCCGGACGACGCGTCGGCTGACATCGTCGCCGCTCGCGCGAACATCGGCGCGGCAGGCGGAGCATCGGCGCCGCTGAGGAGCCCGACATCGGCGATCTCGACAGGCTCGACCGTGCCGTGACCGAGCGCGGTCGCGTACGCCGAGGCGCGTGCCACAGCGACGCCGACGGCGGAGGTCGCGACCTCGCGTTCGATCGTCGCCCGTGTCGCGGGGGAGAGCTGCCACTCGACGTTCGAGACGCGCATCCCTTCGTCGTCGGAGAGCAGAGACACCCATTCCGCGAGCGCGACGAAGTCGTCGAATGTGGCCACGAGGTCGATCGTCGCGTGATGCACGGGCGCGAGCTGGTTCCCCTCGGGGTTCCACGGCCGGTCGGACCAGGTCGAGACGGACCCGCTCGACCAGCTCGAGACGACGCGCGCTCGTGTGAGCTCCTCGAGGCGCGTGCGCAGGGGTGCGATCGTCGCGGTCGCCCGGGAGACGACGGCGGTCCGTTGAGGACCGTCGGCGGAGGCGGCGGCGGAGACGATCGCGACCTCGGGCGAGACGCGTCGCTCGGCCTCGCCGCGGACGGAGATGAGGATGTCTGCCATGCTCCGACTCTAGGCGCGAAGGGTGGGAATGGCGTGGGGCGCCGATCGGTTGTAGTCTGTAGTGCTCGGGTGCTGCGGCATCCGGTTTGGTAAGTCCACAGTGTGACAGCGGCCCTTCGACCGAAGGCTCATGGGGATGATCGGTTTCGACATCGCCTGTGTGTCGGCGAGAAGCGGGCCGAGGATGCAGGGTTATCTCGTTAACGATCTCTGCAAAACTATAAGTGCCGAATCCAAGCGCACTGACTTCGCCCTCGCTGCGTAAGCGAGCCCGATAGTCCGTCAGACCGTGTGTGATCCCGCCACGGACCCTGGCGTCATCTAGGGATCTTGCTGCGCGACGGCGTCCGGACGTCACGCGGGACTCTTCCCGGACTGGGCCCGTCGACTTATGTGTCTGTACTGAAAGTCGGGGCCGAGCAGAACGCCTCTACAGACTGCGCCCGGAGAAGACGCCGTATCTCAGCGATGGACGGGGGTTCGATTCCCCCCATCTCCACCACTGCCGCTGTCACACTGTGAAGCCCCCGATCCCCCTGGAAACAGGGGATCGGGGGCTTCTGCTATGTCGAGCCGACACCGTCGTGCGCTACGTTCGGGGCATGGCGTACTGGCGGGACAACGTGAGGACGTGGTCGGGATCGCGGCTGTGGCTGTTGATCGTCCAGATTGTGGTGGCCGCCGGCCTGCTCGCCATGAACGTCTGGTCCGTCGCGCGCGGTGACGGCGGTGCATTCACGATGGTGCTCGCGGTGCTGTTCGGCGTGCTGCTGGTGTTCTGGGTCGCGACACTGATCGGCGTCGTCAGGGCCCGTCGTGACGGCGCTGCCGCACACGACGACGGTCCCGAGTGATGCTGTCGGCGCAAGCGAAAGCCCCCGACCTCGGTTGAGGCGCAGGGGCTTTCGCTGATACGTGCGGTCTCAGGTCTTGTTGCGAATCGAACGCATGAGCCAGGCGATGACCGCGATGATGATCAGCGCGATGCCGATGAAGAGCAGGAACTTCACCGCTTCGACGAAGATTCCCGTGAACAGCAACGCGATGCCGATGATGATGAGGATGATCGCAAGTGCAGGCATGCCTCGATTGTGCACGTGGGTGCCCCCTCGACGCAGGTGCTTGACCTCGCGGGCCGCAGACTCTATGCGCGAGGCTACGGACGTGCGTCGGCAGCCGACTGTTCGGTGCCCTGGTGGAAGCGCAGCGCGAGGGCGTCACCCGAGGTGGCCCAGACCGACGAATGCCGGCTGATCCGGGTACCGGCGATGAGCCGGTATGTCACGAGCACCGTGTCCACGTCGAGGCGCTGGATGACCCACTCGTCCGTATGCGGAGTGTCGCGGGTCGCCTCCTCCAGGAGCTCGACGAGAAGGTCGGAGCGCGTCCATAGGCGGCCGGACCGGCCGATCTCGGTGAAGTCCGGGTGGATGAGCTCGCGGAGGCGGCGCGCGTCCTGCCGGACGGCACTGGTGAGCAGGTCGCGTTCGGCGTCGCGGATACGGCCCGCCAGATCGTCGGCGACACCGACGGCGTGAAGCTCTCCCATCAACGTCGCTCGATGACGACGAGGCCCTGCTTCACATCGGCGACCTGGGCATAGCCTTCGCCGAAGAAGTATGTGACGCCGTATCCGTCGCCGTCGATGTTCAGCGCGAACGCCGGATCTTCGGTGATGTAGACCCCGCCGTCGCCCTCTTCGCGGATCCAGCCTTCCGAAACAAGGGCGCGCTCGGCGTCTGAGGTCTCGGCGGCTGTCAGCGGTGCCCAGCCGAACTGGAGGATGTTCCCGCCAGGTTCGGCCGCGTTCGTCCAGGTGCAGGAGACGCCCGCGTCGATCTGCATCTCGCCGATCATGAACGGGCCCTGCTGGTACTCCCAGCCCTGCGACTGCAGCTCTTCGAGGCTGGCCTCTCGGATGATGTTCTCGCAGGTCGGGTCCGGGAGCGCCGGCTCCGAGGCGGTGGCCTCTGGCGTCGCGACGGGAGAGGAGGGGGCGGCTTCCGGCGGCGCGGTCTCCGTCGGTTCGGGTGCGGAGCAGCCGGTCAGGAACGTCAGAGCCAGGGCCGAGCCGGTCGCCAGGACGAGGGATGCGTGCCGCCGGGTCATGCGCGACCGCCCTCGTGAGCGAGCATCTCGAGGAAGGTGTCGTGCAGGATGCCGTTGGTCGCGAGCGATGAGCGCGTCGACAGGGTCTCAGCGCCGTCGATGTCGGTGAAGCGTCCCCCTGCCTCGGTGACGATGGGCACGTGGGCGGCCAGGTCGTACTCCTTGACACCGAACTCGGCGACGAACTCGAGCCGTCCTTCGGCGAGGAGCATGTAGGGCCACGCGTCGCCGTAGCCACGATCGCGCCAGACTCGGCGCGAGAGTGCGAGGAGCTGTTCGCCCCGGCCGACTTCATCCCACTGGTGGATGCTCTGGAAGCTGATGCTCGCCTGCGCGAGGTCGTCGATCGACGAGACCGAGAGTGACCGCGGCGTCGTCTCGCCCGGGACGTTCGTCCACGCCCCGTGCCCTGTCGCGGCCCACCAGCGACGACCGATGGCCGGCTGACTGACGACGCCGACGCGAGGCGTGCCATCCACGGACAGCGCGATCAGGGTCGCCCACATCGGGATGCCCTTGAGGTAGTTCGCGGTGCCGTCGATCGGGTCGATGATCCACTGGCGTCGTGCGTCGCCGGTGGCGCCATACTCCTCGCCCAGCACGCCGTCGTCCGGGCGCTCGGCGGCCAGCATGTCGCGGATGGCGCGTTCTGTGGCGAGGTCTGCCTCGGTGACGTGCGACGCGTCCGCTTTCAGGCGCACGTCGAGGTCGGCCGCGTCGAAGCGGGCCATGCTCACCGCGTCGGCGGCGTCTGCCAACCGGAGTGCGAATGCCAGGTCGTCGGTCAGGGCGTCTGCAGAAGGCGCTGTCAGATCCGGTGTGGTGGGGGTCACGGCTCCAGGATACGACGCGCCGGGGGCCTCGATTGGCGCGACGACGCGAAGTGGGGTAACGTTTCTCCTCGGTTCGCTTCACTGCGAACAGCCTGCACCTCTAGCTCAATCGGCAGAGCAACTGACTCTTAATCAGTGGGTTCTGGGTTCGAGTCCCAGGGGGTGCACCAGCACGAAGGCCCTGCAACTCTCGCCAGTTGCGGGGCCTTCGTGTGTTGCCGTCAGGGCGCGGTCGAGCGCCTCAGAACGTCGGAGCGCTGGGAGTGGGCCGCGCGACAGCGACCGACCCGGTCGGTGCTGCGTGCAGGACGGAGTGCCGTCCGTCACCGCCGGGCGGTTCCGTGACGGTGAAGGCGACGAGTGGTGGTGGTGCGTCTTCGCGGTAGACCCGCCCGGTCGGTGACGTCCAGATCAGCCTTCCGCCCGCGAGTTGTCGTACTCGCCATCGGGTGTGGTGTTTGACGTCGTGGTGTCTCTTGCAGAGGTTGGCAAGGTTGCACACGTGGGTGGCACCGCCGTCGGATGCGGCGATGGTGTGGTCGAGTTCGCAGCGGATGGCGGGTTGCCGGCATCCGGGGAACCGGCAGTGCCGGTCCCGTGCCCGCAGCAGCCGCACCATCGCCGCCGTGGGCCGGTAGCTGTCGCACTCGAGCACCGTCCCGGTGACCGGGTGGGTGAGAAGCCGGTCCCAGGAGGTCGCGTTGCCTGCGAGTTCGCGTGCGGTGGTGGCGTCGACGGGGGAGCGTCCCGCGAGGTCGGCTGGCCCGTCGTCCTGTCCCATCAATGTCAGTGCCGACATCGCGACTTGCACGTGTGCCCGGATCGCCCCGAGGGTTCCGTTTCCGTCACCGGTGCCGGTCGGGTCGAGGGCGGGTGTCCCCGCGAGGAGGAGGTCACTGAGCACGTCGGCGCGGACCTGGTCGATGGTGCGGGCGTCGTCGACGAACGACGACCCGTCGCGGATCGTCGTGTCGGCGCCGGGCGCGCCGCCGTTGGTGTCGGCTCGAACGTCACGCGCCTCGGCTCGAGCGTCAGGCGCGTCGGCTCGAGCGTCAACGCCCGCGGCTTCAGCCTGAGCCCGCGCGTTGATGATCTCGCGCGCCTGCCGGGTGAGCCGGTCCACGATTCCGTCGGCGATCACAGTCGGCAGCGTCGCGATCAGATCGGACATCCCATCCGCCCCGGCCTGCACCCACACGCACCGTCCCGCCGCTGCCTCCTCGTGCCGCTCGGTGAACGTCCGCGGGTGCATCCGCTCCGCGATCATCCGCAACGCGTCCCGCACCCGGTTGGGTCTCTCGCCCTCGCACCGCTCGATCGCGACCCGCTCGAACTCCGCCCGGCCCTCCACGGGCACGAGGCATCCGACCTCCTGGATCACCCGCACATGCCCACGCACGATGCGCCCGACCTCCCACGCGGCCATCGTCACGGGGTAGTTCTCGACCAGATCACGCGCCTCGTCGATCCGCCGCTGCAGTGTCCGGTCGGTCGCGACGAACACCCCGGCCAGCTCCGCGGCGATCCCGCGCAACGCCATCTCGCGCGCCTTGACCTTCTCCGACGCGCCCACGGCCTGCTTCTCCGCGAGAACCCCCGCCGCAGCGAGCACCCGAACCTCACGAATCTGCGCCAACCGCGCAGCATCCGCCGCGCCCTCGGCATCCGCGACCAGCACCGCCAGGGCATCGACGTCACCGTCGCTGCCCATCCCGCTGCCAGGCCGGCCGCCGAGTTCGTCATTCGAATACATGTTCGAATACTGTCACGAGCCCCCGACATCGGCCCGCCACTCTCCACAGGGGCCGGAATCTCGTCCCCGCGGCGGGGACCTGCACGGGCCATCGACGTCGGGGACGCTCGTAGGCTTGAGAACATGACCACGCCCGAGATCGTCATCGTCGCCGCCGCCCGCACGCCGCAGGGGCGCTTGCAGGGGAGTCTGTCGTCCGTTCCGGCCCCCGAGCTCGGTGGCGCCGCCATCGCCGGTGCTCTCGCGGCATCAGGCGTCGCCGCCACTGCGGTCGACGCCGTCATCATGGGGCAGGTCCTCCCCGCGGGCAATGGACAGAATCCGGCTCGGCAGGCCGCGCTCGCGGGCGGCATCGGCTGGGACGTCCCGGCCTCGAGCGTCAACAAGGTCTGCCTCTCCGGCCTCACGGCGATCATCGACGCCGCGCGCATGATCGCGCTCGGCGACGCCGAGGTCGTGGTAGCCGGCGGCATGGAATCGATGAGCCGGGCGCCCCACCTCCTCCCGGGCTCGCGTTCGGGCTGGTCCTATGGATCGATCGAGGTGCTCGACCACACCGCCTTCGACGGGCTCACCGATGCGTACGACCGCGAGAGCATGGGCGCCTCGACCGAGCGCCTCAACCCTCGGTTCGCTGTGTCCAGGCAGGACCAGGATGCCGCTGCCGCGCGCTCTCATCAGCGTGCTGCGGCAGCCCGCGACGCAGGCCGCTTCGCGGCTGAGATCGCCCCGGTGGCGGTGCCGCAGCGTCGGGGCGAGCCTCTCATCGTCGATACCGACGAGGGCATCCGTGCCGATACGACCGTCGACACCCTCGGTGGGCTGCGTCCCGCCTTCGCGAAGGACGGCTCGATCACCGCCGGCAATGCCTCTCAGATCTCAGATGGCGCAGCGGCGGTCGTGTTGACGACGCGCGAGCGCGCCGAGCGGGAGGGATGGTCGGTGATGGCCATCGTCGGCGCCAACGGCCAGGTCGCCGGTCCCGACAACTCGCTTCACGAGCAGCCGGCCGCGGCGATCGAGCGGGCGCTGGCGAAGCAGGGTATGACGGTCTCGGAGCTCGATCTCGTCGAGATCAACGAGGCGTTCGGCGCCGTCGTGGCAGCCTCGGTGCGCCGGCTCGGCGTCTCTGCTGACATCGTCAACATCGACGGCGGCGGCATCGCGCTCGGGCACCCCATCGGCGCTTCCGGAGCACGGCTCGTCGTCCATCTCGCCCATGAGCTCGCGCGCCGCGGAGCCGGCGCAGCGGCCGCGGGTCTGTGCGGCGGCGGCGGTCAGGGCGAAGCGCTCATCCTGACGCGCTGAGTCCGCCTCGACCCGGGGTCAGCGCCGGCCGCGCTTGACCCGCTCCGCGAAGAGCTTGTCGCGGTCGACGTTCGAGTCGTCCGCCACGAGCCGCCCACGGGCACCGCGGTAGCTGTCGACGACAGCGCCGATCGCCAGCGCCATCGTGATGCCCCAGCTGAGCCATGCCAGGGCGGTGCGCCACGTGAACGGCTCGTCGCTGCGGGCCGAGCGGAGGAGCGTCACGCCACCGGTGATCGCGGAGAGGAGGCCGGTGCCGAAAAGGTACTTGCGCATACCACAAACGTAGCCGCCCGCAGGGGGCGCTGGGCGCGCGGGTAGGCTGGGATCACCGCCGATCGCAGCCTGGAGGCATGCATGAGCACCGCTGATTTCGTCGTCGTCGCCAACCGGCTTCCGGTTGACCGGAACACGGACGGTGGTGGGGACGGAGAATGGCGCCGTTCGCCGGGAGGGCTCGTCACCGCCCTCGAGCCCGTCATGCGCCGCACCGAGGGCGCGTGGGTCGGCTGGCCCGGAAAGCCCGACCTCGAGTTCGATCCGTTCGACTTCGACGGCATGCACCTCGTTCCCGTCGCCCTCAGCGGCGCCGACGTCGAGGACTACTACGAGGGCTTCTCCAACGACACGATCTGGCCCCTCTACCACGACGTCATCGCCGCCCCGCGATACCGGCGCAATTGGTGGGAGGCATACCAGCGCGTGAACCGGCGCTTCGCCGAGGCTGCGGCTGCGGTGGCAGCGGACGGCGGAACCGTGTGGGTGCAGGACTACCAGCTGCAGCTCGTGCCGAAGATGCTGCGCGACATGCGTCCCGACCTCACGATCGGGTACTTCCACCACATCCCGTTCCCCGCTTACGGGCTGTACTCGCAGCTCCCGTGGCGGAAGCAGGTGCTGGAGGGCCTCCTGGGCGCTGACGTGATCGGTTTCCAGCGCGTGGCCGACGCCGGCAATTTCGCGCGCGCTGTGCGGCGTCAACTGCGGTACGAAACCAAGGCCAGCGGCATCCGCGTCCCCGCCCCGGGCGGAGGGCACCGCACGGCACTCGCCAAGGCGTTCCCGATCTCGATCTCGACCGACGACTACATCGAGCTCGCACAGCGTCCTGACATCCAGGCGCGGGCCGCGGAGATCCGCGAGGATCTCGGCAACCCCAAGACGGTCCTGCTCGGCGTCGACCGGCTGGACTACACGAAGGGCATCCGGCACCGCCTCAAGGCCTTCGGCGAGCTCATCGAGGACGGACGGGTCTCCGTCGAGGACGCCACTCTCGTGCAGGTCGCCAGCCCCAGCCGGGAGCGCGTCGAGTCGTACGTGCAGCTGCGCGACGAGATCGAGCTGACCGTCGCGCGCATCAACGGCGACCACGACACCTGGGGTCACAGCGCGATCCGCTACATGCACCAGGCGTTCCCGCGCGAAGAGATGGTGGCCCTCTTCCTCGCCGCCGACATCATGCTCGTCACCGCGCTCCGTGACGGCATGAACCTCGTCGCGAAGGAGTACGTCGCCAGTCGCATCGACAACCGCGGGGTACTCGTCCTGAGCGAGTTCGCCGGTGCTGCCGACGAACTCGCGAGCGCCGTGCGCATCAACCCGCACGACATCGACGGAATGAAGGATGCCATCGTGCGGGCGATCGAGATGCCCGCAGCCGAGCAGGGGAGGCGCATGCGGGCTCTCCGCAAGCGCGTCCGCGAACACGACGTCGACGACTGGTCGCGATCGTTCCTGGACGCGCTCGCGACCGCCGCTCAGTCCAATAGCCCGGCTGAGTCGGCTGCCACCGCGCGCGCCGTCTCGACCGCCGCCACCGAAGCGGAGCACAGCGCATGAGCGCCGTCGCGTACACATCGCCCGACGGTCTCGCAGAAGCCGTCGCGCGCGCAGCGAGCGCACGGCACCTCCTCATCGCGCTCGACTTCGACGGCACGCTCGCCCCGCTCGTCGATGAGCCGATGTCGGCCAGAATGCTGCCCGCCGCGCGCGACGCGCTCGCGCGGCTCGCTCACGCACCCGCGACGACGGTCGCGCTCGTGTCGGGTCGTACGCTCGAACACCTGGCCGAGATCTCCGAGCGCGAGCCGGATTCGCGGATACATCTCGCCGGCTCGCACGGCGCCGAGTTCTGGCATCCGGGCGCGGACTCCGCCCATGACAGCGACAGCGACGTCTCACTCCGCGACGAGCTCACGGCGCGCGCGGAGCAGATCATCGGAGGCCTCGACGGCGCATGGATCGAGCACAAGCGGTTCGGGTTCGCCCTCCACACGCGGTTGGCCGATCGGGAGCAGGCCGCCGAGGCAGCCACCCGGATCGATGATCTCGTCCGGACCGAGGCGCCCGCGTGGCGCCGCCGCACCGGCCAGGACATCCTCGAGTTCGCCTCGCGGCACGAGGGCAAGGACTCGGCCGTCCGCAGCCTCCGTGATCGGGTCGGGGCCGACGTCGTCCTCTTCGCCGGCGACGACGTGACCGACGAGGACGCGCTCGCCTCGCTCGACCCGGGCGACGTGGGGATCCGCGTGGGTGGGGGAGAGACGGTCGCTCAATACCGGGTGGCGGATGCCGCCGCCCTCGCGGTCCTGCTGGGACGGCTCGCCGAGGCCCGGGCGGGAGAATGAGCCCTGCCGCACGGGCATAGAATTCGAGAATGTCCGACAGCTCCGAGACCATCGACATCAAGCCCCGCAGTCGTGCCGTCACCGACGGCATCGAAGCCACGACCTCCCGAGGCATGCTCCGTGCCGTCGGAATGGGCGACGAGGACTGGGACAAGCCCCAGATCGGCATCGCCTCGAGCTGGAACGAGATCACCCCCTGCAACCTGAGCCTCGACCGGCTCGCGCAGGGTGCCAAGGAGGGCGTCCACTCGGGCGGCGGCTACCCGCTGCAGTTCGGCACCATCTCCGTCTCGGACGGCATCTCGATGGGCCACGAGGGCATGCACTTCTCCCTCGTGTCGCGCGAGGTCATCGCCGACTCGGTCGAGGCCGTCATCATGGCCGAACGCCTCGACGGCACGGTCCTGCTCGCCGGCTGCGACAAGTCGATCCCCGGCATGATGATGGCGAGCGCGCGCCTCGGCCTGTCGAGCGTCTTCCTGTACGCCGGCTCGACGATGCCGGGCTGGGTCAAGCTGAGCGACGGCACCGAGAAGGACGTCACGATCATCGACTCGTTCGAGGGTGTCGGCGCGTGCCGTGCCGGAAAGATGAGCGAGGCGGACCTCAAGCGCATCGAGTGCGCGATCGTCCCGGGGGAGGGTGCCTGCGGCGGGATGTACACCGCCAACACGATGGCCTCCGTCGGCGAGGCCCTCGGCCTCAGCCTGCCGGGCTCCGCCGCGCCGCCGTCGGCCGACCGCCGTCGCGACTACTACGCCCATCGCTCGGGCGAGGCCGTCGTCAACCTCCTGCGTCAGGGCATCACGACGAAGGACATCCTGACGAAGGAGGCCTTCGAGAACGCGATCGCCCTCGTCATGGCCCTCGGTGGCTCGACGAACGCCGTCCTCCACCTCCTCGCGATCGCCCGCGAGGCGGAGGTCGACCTGAGCCTGCACGACTTCAACCGCATCGGCGACAAGACGCCGCACGTCGCGGACATGAAGCCCTTCGGCCAGTACGTCATGAACGACGTCGACCGGCACGGCGGCATCCCCGTCGTCATGAAGGCCATGCTCGACGAGGGGCTGCTGCACGGCGACGCTCTGACCGTGACCGGAAAGACTCTCGCCGAGAACCTCCGCGACCTCGACCCGGAGCCGATCGACGGCAAGGTCATCCACACGTTCGACAACCCGATCCACGCCAGCGGCGGCATCACGATCCTGCACGGCTCGCTCGCCCCCGAGGGCGCCGTCGTCAAGACCGCAGGCTTCGACGCCGCGGTGTTCGAGGGGCCCGCGCGTGTGTTCGAGCGCGAGCGCGCGGCGATGGATGCCGTGGCGAACGGTGAGATCGAGCCGGGCTCGGTCATCGTCATCCGCTACGAAGGCCCGAAGGGTGGACCGGGCATGCGCGAGATGCTCGCCATCACCGCCGCCATCAAGGGCGCCGGGCTCGGAAAAGATGTACTACTCTTGACGGACGGACGATTCTCAGGCGGCACAACCGGCCTGTGCATCGGCCACATAGCACCCGAAGCGGTGGACGCAGGTCCCATCGCATTCGTGCGCGATGGTGATCTGATACGGGTCGATATCGCGGCTCGCTCCCTCGACCTACTCGTCGACGAGGCTGAGCTGAACGCCCGCCGTGACGGCTGGGCCCCTCTTCCCCCGCGCTATACCCGTGGCGTTCTGGCCAAGTACTCCAAGCTCGTGCGCTCCGCCGCGGAGGGCGCGACCACCGGCTGACTTCGGCTCCGACATCGTCTCCTCTTCTCCAGCGAGGTTCATCACCATGTCCACCGACATCTCCGCGGCCATTCCCCGGCCGCCGTCCCGCACACCCTCGGCACCCGTGATCACGGGAGCAGAGGCCGTTGTCCGATCGCTCGACAATCTCGGCGTCACCGAGGTCTTCGGGCTCCCGGGCGGCGCGATCATGCCCGTCTACGACCCGCTCATGGACGACGAGGCGGTGCGCCACATCCTCGTCCGTCACGAGCAGGGTGCAGGGCACGCGGCCGAGGGCTACGCCGCGGCGTCCGGCCGGGTCGGCGTCGCGATCGCCACCTCGGGCCCGGGCGCGACCAACCTCGTGACGGCGATCGCCGACGCGTACATGGACTCCGTCCCGCTCGTCTGCATCACCGGGCAGGTGTTCTCGACCCTCATGGGCACGGATGCCTTCCAGGAAGCCGACATCGTCGGCATCACGATGCCGATCACGAAGCACTCGTTCCTCGTGAAGACCGCCGAGGAGATCCCCGGCGCGATCGCCGCGGCGTTCGAGATCGCCGGCACCGGCCGCCCCGGCCCGGTTCTCGTGGACATCACGAAGGACGCTCAGCAGAACAGCGCGCCGTTCGTGTGGCCGCCGAGGATCGACCTGCCGGGATATCGTCCGGTGACCAAGGCGCACGGCAAGCAGATCCAGGCGGCTGCGCAGCTTCTCGCCGAGTCGCACAAGCCCGTGCTGTACGTGGGCGGCGGTGTCATCCGCGGCGGCGCATCCGACGAGCTGCTGACGCTCGCGGAGGCGACCGGCGCACCCGTGGTCACGACGCTCATGGCGCGCGGCGCCTTCCCCGACTCGCACCCGCAGCACCTCGGCATGCCGGGCATGCACGGCACGGTGCCCGCGGTGCTCGCGCTGCAGGAGTCCGATCTGATCGTCGCCCTCGGTGCGCGCTTCGACGACCGTGTCACCGGCAAGGCGTCGTTGTTCGCGCCGCACGCCAAGGTCGTGCACGTCGACATCGATCCGGCCGAGATCTCGAAGATCCGCTTCGCCGACGTCCCGATCGTGGGCGATGTGCGCGACGTGCTGGTCGACCTTGAGTCGGCCTTCCGCGGCGTCATCGGTGACGGCAAGCCCGACACGACCGAGTGGTGGGCCTACCTCGACGGGCTGCGTGAGGAGTTCCCGCTCGGTTACGCCCCGACGACCGACGGGCTGCTGTCGCCGCAGCACGTGATCCAGCGGATCGGCGAGCTCACGGGCCCCGAGGGCGTCTACGCCTCGGGCGTCGGCCAGCACCAGATGTGGGCCGCACAGTTCATCAAGTACGAGCGCCCCAACTCATGGCTCAACTCCGGCGGCGCCGGCACGATGGGCTACGCGGTGCCCGCTGCCATGGGTGCGAAGGTCGCTCAGCCGGAGCGCGTCGTCTGGGCGATCGACGGCGACGGCTGCTTCCAGATGACGAACCAGGAGCTCGCGACCTGCGTCATCAACCAGATCCCGATCAAGGTCGCGATCATCAACAACTCGTCGCTGGGCATGGTGCGGCAGTGGCAGACGCTGTTCTTCGATGGCCGTCACTCGAACACCGACCTGAACACCGGCCACGGAACGGCGCGCGTCCCCGATTTCGTCAAGCTCGGCGAAGCGTACGGCTGCCTCGCCATCCGGGTCGAGACCGAGGACCAGATCGACGACGCCATCAAGCTCGCCCTCGAGACGAACGATCGCCCCGTCGTGATCGACTTCGTCGTGAGCGCAGACGCGATGGTGTGGCCGATGGTCCCGCAGGGTGTGAGCAACAGCTACATCCAGTACGCCCGCGAGCACGCGCCCGCATTCGACGAGGAGGCCTGAGATGTCGCGCCACGTGCTGAGCCTCCTGGTGGAGGACAAGCCGGGTCTGCTGACCCGTGTCGCCGGGCTGTTCGCCCGACGCGGCTTCAACATCGAGTCGCTCGCCGTCGGCGTCACCGAGGTGCCGGGGCTCTCGCGCATCACGGTCGTCGTCGATGTCGAGGAGTTGCCGCTCGAGCAGGTGACCAAGCAGCTGAACAAGCTCGTGAACGTCATCAAGATCGTCGAGCTCGACTTCTCGTCGTCGGTGCAGCGCGAGCACATCCTCATCAAGGTGCGGGCCGACAACCAGACCCGCTCGAACGTGATCGAGGTCGCGAACCTGTTCCGCGCCGCGATCGTCGACTACGCCCCCGACGCGCTGGTGGTCGAGGTGACCGGAGACCGCGGCAAGATCGACGCGATCCTCCGCGCCTTCGAGCCCTTCGGCATCAAGGAGCTGGCCCAGTCCGGCCTGCTCGCCATCGGGCGCGGCGGCAAGAGCATCACCGAGCGCGTTCTGCGCGGCTGACCTTCCGAACCACGAATCAAGGAGAAACACACGAACATGGCCGAGATCTTCTACGACGACCACGCCGACCTGTCCATCATCCAGGGCAAGAAGGTCGCGATCGTCGGCTACGGCTCGCAGGGACACGCCCACGCCCAGAACCTCCGCGACTCCGGTGTCGAGGTCGTCATCGCGCTCAAGGACGGCTCGAAGTCGGCCGCGAAGGCGCAGGACGAGGGCTTCGAGGTCAAGAACGTCGCGGATGCCGCAGAGTGGGCCGACCTCATCATGATCCTGGCTCCCGATCAGCACCAGCGCTCGATCTACGCCGACTCCATCAAGGACAAGCTCACGGCGGGCAAGACCCTCGCGTTCGCGCACGGCTTCAACATCCGCTTCGGCTACATCGACGCTCCCGAGGGCGTCGACGTCATCCTCGTCGCCCCGAAGGCCCCGGGCCACACGGTGCGCCGCGAGTTCGTCGCGGGTCGCGGCATCCCCGACATCATCGCCGTCGAGCGCGACGCGTCCGGCTCGGCCTGGGACACCGCGCTTTCGTACGCGAAGGCCATCGGCGGCACCCGCGCGGGTGTCATCAAGACCACCTTCACGGAGGAGACCGAGACCGATCTCTTCGGCGAGCAGGCCGTGCTCTGCGGTGGCATGAGCCACCTCGTCCAGTACGGCTTCGAGACGCTGATCGAGGCCGGCTACCAGCCCCAGATCGCGTACTTCGAGGTGCTGCACGAGCTCAAGCTGATCGTCGACCTCATGTGGGAGGGCGGCATCGCCAAGCAGCGCTGGTCGATCTCCGACACCGCCGAGTACGGCGACTACGTCTCGGGCCCGCGCGTGATCTCGCCGGAGGTCAAGGAGAACATGAAGGCCGTGCTCGCCGACATCCAGTCGGGCGCGTTCGCGCAGCGCTTCATCGCCGACCAGGACAACGGCGCCACCGAGTTCCTCGGCCTCCGCGAGAAGGAGCAGGGCCACCCGATCGAGGCGACCGGCAAGGAGCTGCGCGGACTCTTCGCCTGGAAGCAGCAGGACAGCGACTACATCGAGGGCAGCGCCGCGCGCTGACCCGTCACGAGCGGCACAGTCCGCTCCGCGACCCTCGGCGGCACCCCGTCGAGCCCGGCCTCGTGCCACGGAAGCCCGGTCCCCATCAGGGGCCGGGCTTTCGGCGTGCCCCCACAGTCGTGACCTTTTACGATGGATGCATGCCCGTCCGTAAGAAGCAGTTCGCTCGCGCGCGCCTGGGGGCGGTGTGCGTCGCAGCTTCTGTGATCGCGGGGGCGATCACCGCACCGTCCGCCTGGTCGGTCACCGCCGATGAGATCGAGGTCGTCCCGCGATCGGACGCCCCGGTTGCGCCCGTGATCCCGGATGAGGAATCGGACGAGGGCGTCCCGACGCCCGCGCCGGGTGAGACCGAGACGCCGTCGCCGGCGCCGACCAGCGAACCGTCGCCGACGGATGGCGAGCCGACTCCGGCGCCGACCACGAGTCCGGCACCGAGCCCGTCCTCTCCGGCGGACCCCCCGCCGACGGTGCCCGTCGAGCAGCCGCCCGCGCCGACGCCGCCGCGCATCGAGACCGACGCCCAGGTCGAGCTGCGCGCTTCTACTGCTATCCGACTCGGCGCCTTGCTGCGGCTCGCGCCGCGTGGCACCGACATGGCAACGCCCACCCCCGAACCGAGCGACGCGGTCCACATCGACGGCGGTCCTGACGTGGGCGGGTCGGCGCAGCTCGGCGCTTCCGTCCCCGCTGAAGACCCGACGGGGCGGACCGACGCGGTCCGAGTCGGATCGTTGCACGACGGGTCGGGCGAGGAACTCACGCGACCCGTCGTCTGGGCGCCGTGGGCCGGAGCGCTCGCTCTGGCCGGCGCCGGTGTCGCGATTCTGGTGCTGCGCGGCGGTCGTCAGATCGGTCGCTGATCGGCGCGGCACGGCGCCGCGCCCGTGCCGGCCGTGGTCGCGCGGTACTCTGAGCAGGTGACGAGCCGCGATGACGACGCCCTGAGCTGGGCGGGGGACGACGATCCGACACTCGTGTCCGCGGCCACGGGTCAGCCCACGCCGGCGGCGTCCGGCCCTAGGGAGAACGATTCCAGGGAGACGGCGTCCGACCTGCCTGCCGAGTCGGCGGAGCACCCCTCGTCCGAGGGCCTGAGCAGTGCTGCTCTCATCTCGCTCGGTGTCCTCGGCGGGATCTATCTGCTGTACTCGGTCGGCTGGTTCGTCGGCGGCATGCGCGTCCACAACCTGAGCGGACTGCTCGGGATCGAGACGGCCGTCACCATCCCGGTGCTCGTGCTCGCCGTCGCCGCGCCGGCGATCTGGTTCACGGCCGCCTACGTCCTCACTCGGAGTTCGCGCGCGTGGATTCGATTCGCCTGGCTCGTCGCGGGAGCGCTGCTTCTCGTTCCGTGGCCCTTCGCGACGCTCGGGGCGGTGAGCTGATGGTGTCGAACGAAGCGCAGCCGTCACGGAAGGCGCCCCCGGTCTGGCGGGTGGCGACTGTCGCGGGCGCGTTCGGTCTGTTCTACGCGTATGCGGTCTGGGCGGCGGTCCCGCTCCTCTTCGCGCCCTCTCCGGCACGCACCGCTGTCGGGTGGGTGGCGGTCGTCGCCGCGGTCGTGATGCCGATCGTGATCTTCGCCGGGGCTTTCGCGCTCGGTTGGCGCCGGCCGTCCTGGGCGTTCGCGCTCATTCTGCTGGGCGGCCTCGGGCTTGCGTCCGTGTTCTTCCTCAACGTCATCTCGTTCGCGCTCACCTCCGGTGCGGTCTGACGCGGCGGAACGTCACACGGTCATGGGTGTCGCCGACGCCGCGCTAGGCTGAGACGACCCGCCGCACCGCCGTCGGCTGTCGTGGCGACCACCCGTTCCGCGCTTCTGCGCATGCTCCAGAGGATCGTCCGTGCCCCAGCCCGTCGTGCTCATCGCCGAAGAACTCTCGCCCGCCACGATCGATGCCCTCGGTCCTGATTTCGAGATCCGATCCGTCGACGGCGCCGACCGTGCCGCGCTGCTGCCGGCTCTCGCCGACGCGCATGCTGTGCTGATCCGATCGGCGACCAAGATGGATGCCGAGGCGATCGCTGCCGCGCCCTCGCTGAAGGTCATCGCTCGCGCGGGCGTCGGACTCGACAACGTCGACATCAAGGCCGCAACTGCTGCCGGTGTGATGGTGGTCAACGCTCCGACATCCAACATCATCTCCGCGGCCGAGCTCACCGTCGGCCACATCCTCAGCCTTGCGCGCCACATTCCCGCGGCTCACGCGTCGCTCGCGACCGGTGCGTGGAAGCGCTCGTCCTTCACCGGAACCGAGCTGTTCGAGAAGACCGTGGGCATCATCGGCCTCGGCCGTATCGGTGCGCTGATCGCTGCGCGACTGCAGGCATTCGGCGTCAACGTCGTGGCATACGACCCCTACGTCACTCCCACCCGTGCACAGCAGCTCGGCGTGACGCTGTTGAGCCTCGACGACCTGCTCGCGCAGAGCGATTTCGTCACGATCCACATGCCCAAGACGCCTGAGACGACCGGCATGATCGGCGCCGAGCAGTTCGCGCGCATGAAGAAGTCCGCCTACGTCGTCAACGTCGCTCGCGGCGGCCTGATCGACGAGGAGGCCCTCTACGCCGCTCTCACGACCGGCGAGATCGCCGGGGCGGGGCTCGACGTGTTCACGAGCGAGCCGCCGAAGGAGGACGGCACGGCGTACCCGCTGCTCTCTCTGCCGAACGTCGTCGTCACGCCGCACCTCGGCGCGTCGACCGATGAGGCTCAGGAGAAGGCGGGCGTCTCGGTCGCGAAGTCGGTCAAGCTCGCTCTCGAGGGCGACCTCGTGCCCGATGCCGTCAACGTCGCCGGGGGTGTCATCGACCCCTTCGTCCGCCCCGGCATCGCGCTCGTCGAGCAGCTCGGCCAGATCTTCACGGGTCTTGCGCCCAGCGCACTGACGAGCCTCGACATCGAGGTCCGCGGCGAGCTGGCCGCCTACGACGTGAGCGTGTACCGTCTCGCCGCGCTGAAGGGCATCTTCACCAATATCGTCAGCGAGAACGTCTCGTACGTGAACGCACCGCTCTTCGCCGAGCAGCGCGGCATCGAGACTCGTCTCATCGTCGAGGCCGACAGCCCGCTCTACCGCAACATCACCATTCTCCGGGGCACCCTCTCCGACGGGTCGGTCCTGACGGTCGAGGGCACTCTCGCCGGAACGCGGATGGTTCCGAAGGTGGTCGGTATCAACGGTTACGAGGTCGAGGTGCCGATCGAGCGTCACCACGTCGTCATGCGCTACGCCGACCGGCCCGGCATCGTCGCGATCTACGGCCAGAAGCTGGGGGAGGCGGGCATCAACATCGCCGGTCTGCAGGTCGCGCGGCCGGACGCCTCGGGCCGCGCGCTCTCGGTGCTCACGGTCGATTCGCCGGTGCCCGACCACCTTCTCGACGAGATGCGCGAGGCCGTGGCCGCAGACCTGTTCCGCCAGATCGAGCTGACCGAGGTCTGAGTGCTCTATTCGATGCCCGGGGCGGATTCGTCCCGGGCATCGGTCATGGTCGGGCGACGCTGAGCACCAGCCGGATGAGTGCGTCGAAGTCTTCGCCCTGGGGGAGTGGACCCACGACAGCGCCCGCCCCCAGCGCGTTGTTGAAGTAGAGGCCGTCGCCGACCAGAAGCACGAGCTGCAGCGCCGTCTCGTCGCGCGTGTGCTCGCGGAGCGCCTCTTCCCACAGGGTGCGGACGTCGCGCAGCGCGGCGCTCGCGGCGGGGTGACCGCTCTGAGCCAGACGGGAACCGGCCAAGAGCGCGCGATCGAGCGCGCTGTCCTCCATCACCGACGTGCGGAGATAGGCCGCGACGATCCCCTCGGGATGCTGCGCCATGTCGTCGACGTCGAGACGCGCGAGCTCCATCATCCGCTCCAGGAGGGCCGTCTCGAGCGCCTCCTTCGAGGCGTAGTGGTACAGCAGCCCTCCCTTCGAGACCCCGGCTGCGGCGGCGACAGCGTCCATCGTGGCGCCGCGGGCTCCGTCGGAGATCAGGAGATTCTCGTACGCGTCGAGCACGCTCTCGCGTGCGCGTGGGGGACGACTCATGTCCTCAATCCTCTCGCGTCTCGGCGTTCGGTCCTGTTACTATACCGGCTGGACGGTGAACTAATGACGTTGACAGAAGAGATCGCAATCGCAGACGGCCAGGGCCGACGGGTCGGCTGGCGGGGGTGGGCCGCGCTCGGCGTGCTGATGCTGCCGGTGCTGCTCGTATCGGTGGACAACACGGTGCTGAGCTTTGCGCTGCCCGAGATCGCACGAGCCCTGAGTCCCACCAGCGCGCAACAGCTCTGGATCATCGACGTGTATCCGCTCATCCTCGCGGGACTCCTCGTGACGATGGGGTCGCTCGGCGATCGCTTCGGTCGGCGCCGGATGCTGCTGGTCGGCGCGACCGGGTTCGCAACGGTCTCCGCCCTGGCGGCTTTCGCGCCCAACGCCGAGATGCTCATCGCGGCGAGGGCGGCGATGGGCGTGTTCGGCGCCATGCTGATGCCGTCGACGCTGTCGCTGCTGCGAAGCATCTTCACCGACCGGGACCAGCGCCGGCTCGCCATCGCGGTCTGGGCCTCGATGTTCTCGGCGGGCGCCGCGCTCGGTCCGATCGTCGGCGGCGTGCTGCTCGAGCATTTCAGCTGGGGGTCGGTGTTCCTCATGGCGGTGCCGGTACTCGTGCCGCTGCTCGTGCTCGCGCCCTTCCTCGTTCCCGAGAGCCGCGATCCGCGGCCGGGGCGCATCGATCCGATCAGCATCGCCCTGTCGATGCTGACGATGGTGCCGATCGTCTACGCCATCAAGGACTTCGCGGTGAAGGGGTGGGGCATCACCCCGCCGCTGCTGTTCGCGCTCGGGCTGGTGTTCGGCTGGCTCTTCGTGCGGCGCCAGCTTCGCGTGAACGAACCGATGCTCGACATGCGACTGTTCTCCCGGGGCACCTTCAGTGGTGCGCTGCTGGTCAACCTCCTGAGCGTCGTGGCCCTCGTCGGGTTCCTGTACTTCGTGACGCAGCATCTGCAGCTGATCGTCGGTCTCTCGCCGCTGCAGGCCGGGCTCGCGCTCGTGCCCGGTCTGGCCATGATGATCGTCGCGGGCCTGGGAGTCGTGCCCATCTCGCGCCGGGTGTCGCCTCGCATCGTCGTGCCCGCGGCACTGACGCTGTCGGCCGCCGGGTACGTCATGATCGCGCTCCTGACCGACGCCGAGAGCATGATCGAGCTCGTGCTCGCGTTCGCCCTGCTGGGTATGGGCATCGGCGCGGCGGAGACGGTGTCGAACGAACTCGTGCTCGCGAGCGCCCCGCCGGCGAAGGCCGGAGCGGCCAGTGCAGTGTCCGAGACTGCGTACGAGGTGGGCGCCGTGCTGGGAACAGCGGTGCTCGGCGGCATCCTCACCGCGATGTATCGCGTCGGGATGGCGGTCCCCGAAGGGGTGCCAGCCGAGGCCGCTGATGCAGCGCGCGAGACTCTCGCGGGAGCCGTCAACGTCGCGCAGGGTCTGCCCGAGCCGATCGGACGTCAGCTGATGGATGCGGCCGCGCACGCGTTCGACTCCGGCGTCGGCGTGACCGCGGCGATCGGCGCTGTGCTCGTCGTCTGCGCGGGCATCATCGCGGCCACTACGCTGAAGGGATCCCACTCGCGGCCCGCCGAGCACTGAGCGCTCGGCGCGCCGCTTCGCCGAGAACGAGGAGAGCGATGTCGCGCGTCGTGAAGCTGGCCGTGATTCCGGGCGACGGAATCGGTCCCGAGGTCGTCGCCGAGGCCGAGAAGGTGCTCGACGCGGCCGTGGCGGGGACGGATGTGGTCATCGACAGGACGCGGTTCGCGCTCGGTGCGGCGCGCTACCTCGAGACCGGTGACACGCTCACGGACGACGACCTCGCGGCGATCGCGGGGCACGATGCGATCCTCCTCGGCGCGGTCGGGGGAGTGCCCGGCGACCCGCGGCTGCGCGACGCGAACATCGAGCGGGGACTCCTGCTCAAGCTTCGCTTCGAGCTCGACCACTACGTCAACCTCCGACCGTCGAAGCTGTATCCGAGCGTTCCGGGTCCGCTCGCCGACCCCGGGGAGATCGACTTCGTCGTGGTCCGCGAGGGCACCGAGGGGCCGTACGTCGGCAACGGCGGCAGCATCCGCCGCGGCACCCCGCACGAGGTCGCGAACGAGACCTCGGTGAACACCGCTTTCGGTGTCGAGCGTGTCGTGCGCTACGCGTTCGATCTGGCCGAGCGCCGGCGGCAGAAGCTGACGCTGGTGCACAAGACGAACGTTCTCGTGCACGCGGGCGGGATCTGGAAGCGCATCGTGGACGAGGTGGCCGCTGAGCACCCCGACGTCGCCGTAGACTATCTCCACGTCGACGCGGCGACGATCTTCCTGGTCACGAACCCGGGCCGCTTCGATGTGATCGTCACCGACAACCTCTTCGGCGACATCCTGACCGACTTGGCCGGCGCCGTCACCGGAGGCATCGGCCTCGCCGCTTCGGGGAACATCAACCCCGACGGCGCGTTCCCCTCGATGTTCGAGCCCGTTCACGGATCGGCGCCCGACATCGCGGGCCAGCAGAAGGCCGATCCCACGGCCGCGATCCTCTCCGTCTCGTTGCTGCTCGATCACCTCGGGCTCACGGAGGCCGCTCGACGCGTGACACGCGCGGTCGAGGCTGACATCGCGGACCGCAGCTCGGACCCGCGCACCACGACACAGATCGGCGACGCGATCACGGCTCGACTCCAGGCGTAGCCTGGAAGCCGCCCGCCGCCCGACATTCTCTGGGAAGACAGATGACGCTCCTCGAAAACGACCCCGACGCCGGACTCGAAGTCCTCGAGTTCGCCGTCACGCGAAACCTCACCGCAGCCTCGGCTGCCCGTCGCGAGGAGATCCTCGCGAATCCCGGGTTCGGCACCCACTTCACCGACCACATGGTGGACATCTGCTGGTCGGTCCGGGGCGGCTGGCACCGCCCGCGCGTCCAGCCGTACGGTCCGATCACCCTCGATCCGGCTGCGGCGGTGCTGCACTACGGCCAGGAGATCTTCGAGGGCATCAAGGCCTATCGTCACGCCGACGGCTCGGTCCATACCTTCCGACCCGACCAGAACGGTCGGCGGCTCCAGCGCTCCGCGCGCCGCCTCGCGCTGCCCGAGCTGCCGGTCGAATGGTTCATCCAGTCGCTCCGCGAGCTCATCGCCGTCGATGGGGATTGGGTGCCCTCCGGCGCTGATCAGTCGCTCTATCTGCGGCCGTTCATGTTCGCGAAGGAGGCGTTCCTCGGCGTGCGCCCCGCGAACAAGGTCGCGTACTACCTGATCGCGAGCCCGGCGGGTGCTTACTTCACCGGGGGTGTGAAGCCTGTCTCGATCTGGCTCAGCGAGGACTACGCCCGCGCAGGCAAGGGCGGCACGGGCGCCGCCAAGACCGGCGGCAACTACGCGTCGAGCCTGCTCCCGCAGGCCGAGGCGTACGAGAACGAATGCGACCAGGTCGTCTTCCTCGATCAGGACCGCAACGTGGAGGAGCTCGGCGGCATGAACGTCGTGTTCGTCTACAAGGACGGCACGATCGTCACGCCGCAGTCCGACTCGATCCTCGAAGGGATCACCCGCGACTCGATCCTGCAGCTCGCGCGCGACCGCGGGCACAAGGTCGAGGGACGCGCCGTCTCGCTCGACGAGTGGCGCCAGGGCGTGGCATCCGGTGACATCGTCGAGGTCTTCGCCTGCGGTACCGCTGCCGTCGTGACGCCGATTGGGATTCTCAAGGGCCACGACTTCTTCGACGAGCAGCCGGTCGGCGAGCTCGCCCTGTCGCTGCGCGAAGAGCTCACCGACATCCAGTACGGACGACGCGAAGACAAGCACGGCTGGCTCGTGCGATTGGACGGCTGAGATGAAGATCGTACGGTTCTCCCACAACGAGGCCATCCGCTACGGCATCCTCGACGGCACCGACCTGGTGACCCTGGCAGGCGACCCGATGTACGCGGGCTACGACACGACGGGCGAGCGCGTTGCGCTCAGCGACGCCGTGCTGCTGGCTCCCGTCATCCCGCGATCCAAGATCATCGCCGTCGGCCGGAACTACCGCGAGCACGCCGCGGAGTTCGGCAATGAGGTGCCCGCGGAACCCTTGCTGTTCTTCAAGCCGAACACCTCGGTGATCGGTCCCGGCGACGCCATCATCCGCCCGACCCAGTCGCAGCAGGTGGACTTCGAGGGCGAGCTCGCCGTCGTCATCGGCAAGGTCACCCGCAACGTCTCCGCCGACGACGCGCTCAGCCATGTGTTCGGCTACTCGATCGCGAACGATGTCACGGCACGCGACCTGCAGCGCAGCGACGGCCAGTGGACGCGGGCGAAGGGCTTCGACACGTTCTGCCCGCTCGGGCCGGCCATCGAGACCGAGTTCGACCCGTCACAGGCCGAGCTCGTCGCCCGGGTGAACGGCGACGAGAAGCAGCGTGCACCGCTGACCGACATGGTCCATGGCATCGCCGACCTCATCGCCTACGCCTCGGCGGCGTTCACGCTGCTGCCGGGCGACGTCATCCTGACGGGAACGCCTGCCGGCGTCGGGCCACTCAGCGCGGGCGATGTCGTGGAGGTCGAGATCGATGGTCTCGGCATCCTGCGCAACATCGTCCGGGATGCCTGACACGATCGGAACTCCTGCTCCGAGCGCGGCGTCCGCCGGCGTCCCACGGGAGGTCGTGCGGCGCCGCGCGCTGGTCGTGCTCTCGCTCGGCCAGGTGCTCGGCGGCATCGGTTTCGGGTCGACCATCTCGCTCGGAGCGGTCATCACCGAGCGGCTCACGGGCGACGAGGCTCTGGCGGGTCTCCCGACTGCTGCGGTGACGCTGGGGGCTGCTCTGCTGGCGGTGCCGTTGGCCTCGTTCGCGTCGCGGTCGGGGCGACGCCCGGCGCTCGCCCTCGGGATGCTGCTGGCGCTCGTCGGCGTCGCGCTCGTGGTCGTGGGGACGGCGGCAGCGCTGTTCCCGGTTCTGCTCGTCGCCTTCGCGTTGATCGGCGCCGGCCAGGCCGCGAATCTGCAGTCCCGGTTCGCCGCGACCGATCTCGCGACCGATCGCACGCGCGGGCGCGACCTCTCGATCGTCGTGTGGGCGACCACCATCGGCGCTGTGCTCGGTCCGAACCTGATCGGCGCCGGTGAGGCGCTCGGCGACGTGGTGGGGATGCCTCCCCTGACCGGGCCGTACCTCTTCACGGCGGTCGCGCAGCTGCTGGCCATCGCCTTATACCTCGTCGCTCTGCGGCCCGACCCGCTGTTGCTCGCGCGCACGGCGAGCGCCGAGGCACCCCAGGCGCCGGCGACGCGCCGGGCGCAGGCCGACCGACCCGGTGCCGCCCGATACGCCGTGCTCGCGATCGCCGGATCGCACGGGGTCATGGTGTCGGTCATGGCGATGACGCCTCTGCATCTCGTCCACCACGGTGCGGAACTCTCGGTCGTCGGGCTCACCATCAGCCTGCACATCGCCGGCATGTATGCGCTGTCACCTCTCTTCGGCATCCTCGCCGACCGTCTCGGGCGCGTGGCGACGGTCCTGCTCGGTCAGGCTCTGCTCGCCGCCTCGCTCGTCGTCGCCGCGATGGGAGCCGACTCGGCCCTCGCTGTCACTGCCTCACTGATTCTGCTCGGGCTCGGCTGGAGCGGAGCCACCGTGGCGGGATCGGCGCTGCTCACCGAGGCGTCGTCGCCGGAGCGCCGGACCGCGCGTCAGGGACGCAGCGACGCCATCATGAACGTCGTCGGGGCCGCGGGCGCCGCCGCGGCCGGGGGAGTGTTGGGCGTCCTCGGCTACGCGGGTCTAGCGGTGTGCGCTCTCGCTGTCGTCGCTGTCGTCGTGATCGGCGGACTTCTGGCTGGCCGGTCTATGCGTTCGCCCGACCGTTCGAACCACCCCGTCGGCACCTAGACCCTGGGCCGCTCAGCGGCAAGCATTTTGCTCCGGGGCGGAAGGCTGGCACCGTGGAGTCATGAGCCACCGCGCACAGTTGATCATCGCCCTCGTCTCGAGCGCGATCCTCTTCCTCTCGATCGCGCTGATGTTCGCGCTGGTGATCATCAGCTTCTTCACCGATGGCATCGACTTCGCGGGTGATTCCCACATCGCCGATGCGCTCGCGTCGACCGGGTGGGCACTGACAGCGTGACGCCGCCCACCGCCGTGCTCCGCTGATCAGCCGAGGAGGGCGGTCGCGGCCAGCTCGACGTCGGCCTCGTCGTTGAAGACGTGGAACGCGATGCGCGCATTGCCGCGACGGCCGGATGCCGCCACCCCGGCGGACGTCAGCCGTGCGAGATCCGTACCGGCGGGGTCGGGCCACGTGACGATCGGGGTCGCCCGCAGAGGCTCGGGAAGTCCGAGCCGCTCGCGAAAGGCTGAGGCGAGACCGGTCACCCGCGCGTGCAGGGCCGCAGGGTCGGCATCCGCGAACATCGCCAGTGCTGGTTCGGCGCCCACCATCGCCTGCCACGCTGGCGACACATCGAAGCGCCGCGCCGAGCGCGCGAGTGACGCGTCGACGCCGTAGCACGCGGCCCACGGGTCCTCGCCGGCGTACCATCCGGCGTGGAGGGGTGTGAGCGTCGCTGCGAAGTCGTCGGCGAGCACGAGGAACGCCACGCCGCGAGGCGCGCACAGCCACTTGTACGTGTGGCAGACGAGGGCGTCGAACTGCCCGGCGTCGAGGGGGAGCCAGCCCGCCGCCTGCGTCGCGTCGCAGAGGGTGCGTGCTCGGGCACGCTGCGCGGCCTCGGCGATCGCGGCCGCGTCGGCGACCTCTCCCGTGGCCGACTGCACGATCGAGAATGCGACCAGGTCGACATCCGGAGTGATCGCGTCGGCGAGGTCGGCGAGCGGGACGGCGCGGACTCGGATGCCGCGCCCGGCGTGCGCGAACGGGAGAACGAGCGAGGAGAACTCGCCCTCGGGGCACAGCACGGTTGCGCCATCGGGGAGCGAAGCCGCGATCATGCCGACCAGGACCGACGTCTGCGACCCGATGGCCACGTGCTCGGGGTCGGTCGACACCAATCGGGCGAAGTGGGCGCGGCAACGCTCGGCCACGTCCGCGTAATGAACGAGATCGGGCCGGGCATCGAGGTCGGCGACGACCGCCGCCCGCGTCGCGACCGTCGGCAGGCCCGTGCTGCAGGCGGCGAGATAGCCCCGAGCCCCCGGGAACGCGGCGTGAAGCTCCTCCGGTGTGAGAGTCGTCGTCTGCATGCATCCAGGCTGCGCAATCGTGATCTATTGGTCTACGGCAGGATTTGCATACAAAGCATCACGCCTAGTTATCTATCCGGATGGATACCCCGGACTATCGTCTCGACGTCACCGAGTTGCGCGTCGTGCGCGCCGTCGCCGACGGTGGCTCCATCACGGCGGCAGCGACGGCCCTGGGCTACAGTCAGCCGGCCGTGAGCCAGCAGATCAAGCGGCTGGAACAGCGCCTCGGCGTGCCGGTCGTCGAGCGGGTCGGGCGACGGATGCGGCTCACCGAAGCAGGCCGCGTGATCGCCCGGCACGCGGCGGCGGTCGCGACGGTCATCGAGGCGGCCTCCGGTGAACTGGCCGAGCTCGCCGGATTGCGGTCGGGGACCGTGCGCATGGTCGGCTTCCCCTCCGCTTCGCCGACGGTGCTGCCGCGGCTGATGGACCGGCTCGCCCTGGCGGAGCCGGGGCTGACCCTGACATACGTCGAGGCGGAGCCGCCCGAGGCGATCGCCGATGTGCGCGCAGACCGGGCCGACATCGCTCTGACGTTCGGTTACCCGGGTGATCGGAGCGACCCGCACGGTGAGAACGTCCGAGGACTCGACACCGAGGTCATCGGGTACGACGACCTGCTGGCGGTGCTGCCGGCCGACCACCCTGCCGCCCGCGGGTCGGGGGCCATCGAGATCGCGCCACTTGCGCACGAGGCCTGGATCGCCGGATGCCCCCGCTGCCGTGGTCATCTGCTCGAGGTGTGCGGCCGAGCCGGGTTCGAGCCCGCGATCCGCTTCGAGACCGACAATTTCGTCGCGGTCGAGCAGCTCGTGGCCCAGGGAATCGGTGTCGCCACTCTTCCCGGGCTCGCGGTCGCGTCATTCCCTCTCCTCCCCGGTGTGGTGACGCGACCGCTTCCCGCGAGCGAACGCCGCGCCATCCACGCGGTCTCCGCGGGCGGAGCGGGCCGGGTTCCCGCGGTGGCATCGGTCCTCGGCCACCTGCGGGCGGTCGTCGCGGAGCTCACCGGCGGCGACGCTCACGAGAACTAAGCTGGAGGGGATGTCCACCGCACCGCACCCCGCCACCACGACCGCCGCCGGAACCGATGTCCGCGTGCGGTTCTGCCCGTCGCCGACCGGTCTGCCGCACGTCGGCCTCATCCGCACGGCCCTGTTCAACTGGGCCTACGCGCGCCACAACGGCGGCAAGATGGTCTTCCGCATCGAAGACACCGACGCCGCGCGCGACAGCGAGGAGAGCTATCAGCAGCTGCTCGAAGCGCTGCGGTGGCTCGAGATCGACTGGGATGAGGGCGTCGAGAAGGGCGGCCCTCACGCGCCGTACCGCCAGTCGCAGCGCCACGAGATCTACCGCGAGGTGCTCGACAAGCTCATCTCCGCCGGGGTCGTCTACGAGTCGTACTCGACCGCCGAGGAGATCGACGCCCGCAACGAGGCGAACGGCCGCGCGAAGCAGCTCGGTTACGACAACTTCGACCGTGACCTCACCGGCGAGCAGAAGGCCGCCTTCCGTGCCGAGGGTCGCGAGCCCGCATGGCGCCTGCGCGTGCCCGACCACGACCTCACCTTCGTCGATCTCATCCGCGGCGAGGTGACCTTCCCCGCCGGGTCGTTCCCCGACTTCGTCATCGTTCGCGCCGGCGGCGTTCCGCTCTACACGTTCGTGAATCCCGTCGACGACGCGCTCATGGGCATCACCCACGTTCTGCGCGGCGAGGACCTCATGCCGTCGACGGCGCGTCAGCTCGCGCTGTACGCGGCGCTCATCGAGGCCGGGGTCACCGATTTCGTCCCGCGGTTCGGTCACATGCCGCTCGTCCTCGGCGAGACCGGCAACAAGAAGCTGTCGAAGCGCGACCCGAAGGCCGATCTCTTCCTGCAGCGCGAGAAGGGCTTCATTCACGAGGGGCTACTGAACTACCTGTCGCTCCTCGGCTGGTCGATCGCGCCCGATCGCGACGTCTTCACGCGCGACGAGCTGATCGCCGCGTTCGACATCGCCGACGTGAACCCGAACCCGGCCCGCTTCGACCAGAAGAAGGCCGAGTCGATCAACGGCGACCACGTGCGGATGCTCGCGCCCGACGACTTCGCCGAGCGCCTCGTGCCCTACCTCGCCGGCGCCGGGCTGATCGAGAACCCTCCCACGGCGGCGCAGCGCGAGATCCTCGCGCCCGCGGCGCCCCTCGTCCAGGAGCGGATGCAGCTGCTCGGCGATGCACCGGGTCTGCTCGGCTTCCTGTTCCGCTCCGAGGTCGCCTACGACGACGATGCGCTCTCGGGTCTTCCGGCGAACGCGGGGGAGGTGCTCGTCGCGTCGGTCGGCGCCCTCGAGCTCGTTCCCGAGCAGGGCTTCACCGCAGCCGCGGTGCAGGATGCCCTCGCGCCCGCCCTCATCGAGGGGCTCGGGCTCAAGCCGCGTGTCGCCTACGGCCCGCTGCGTGTCGCCCTCAGCGGACGTCGCGTGTCGCCGCCGCTGTTCGAGTCGATGGAGCTGCTCGGCAAGGCCGAGACCATCCGCCGGCTCGACGCGCTCGTCCAGCGCGTCGGCTGACGCGCCCGGGCGGCGCTCGGTTAGGCCCCACCGCATCCGTCGGGTATAGTTGATCCTCGGTGCGACTGAGGTCAAACCGACCATGGGGTATGGTGTAATTGGCAACACGGCTGATTCTGGTTCAGTTGTTCTTGGTTCGAGTCCAGGTACCCCAGCTTCGAGAAAGGCCCCGCTTCGGCGGGGCTTTTCCGTTTCGTGTGCGACGTGGCCGCGGTCAGCGAGGCCGGGCAGACGGTGCCAGCCGCGGTGCCACGACCGCCGCCACGATCAGCGGTGCGGCCAAGAAGAGCCAGGCGGCAGCCGATGTCCCGGGCATCGCGAGCAGGACGCCGACGATGAGGTTGCCGATGAGCACCGCGATGCCCCCGCAGGTGGCGAGCAGGCCGAAGAACGACCCTGTCGGACGATCCTCCGCGAAGCGGGGCGCCAGCGACAGGGCTGTCGGGTTGGTCGTCATGTGGCCCGCCACGACGAGGGATGCCGCGACGACGACGATCGTGACGCGTGCGGCATCCGCCACCGGCGTCAGCGCGCCGACCGCGACGACGGCGAAGCCGGCGGCGGACAGCAGGTAGCCGGTGCGAAGGGCGACCGGCGCGCCGACGCGCGCCGACCAGCGGGCGACGGGGATTTGCAGCGTCAGCGTCAGGACCGACACCCACGCGAACATCCCGGCGGTCGCGGTGGCCGGGTGGTCCGTGGTGGCGAGCTGCAACGGCAACGCGAGGTAGAGCTGGTTGTACGCCAGCAGATCGGCGGCGTGAGCGGCCGAGAAGCCGACGAAGCGCCGGTCACGCAACGACCACCAGCGTCTCGTCGGGCCCGCCGCGACCTTCGACGTGTGTTCGCGGCTCGCGGCGGGCAGCGAGAATGCGAGGAACAGTCCGATCAGAACGAAGAAGCCGGCCCCGCAGAGGGCGACCGTTTCGAAGCCCCAGCCGAGGAGAGCGGCACCGATGACGGGGCCGGTCACAGCTCCCAGCTCGCCGGTGATGCTGAGCCAGGCGAAAAGCGAGGCACGTGGTCCGGTTCCCGCGGCCGGTCGCCGGCCCTCGGCGTCCGCGAGGAGCACGTTGAGCCCCGGTGAGAACAACGCTCCGCCGAGGCCCGTGAGGACGGTCCCGGCGACGAAGAGAGCGAGCTGGGGCGGTGCCAGCAGTAGGGATGCCGCGAGCGTCGTGAACCCGGCCACGCGAACGGCGCAGCCGAGGAGAATGACGCGGCGCGCGCCGATTCTGTCGGCGAGCACCCCGCCGACGAGGAACATGCCCTGCTGGGCGAACGTGCGGACCCCGAGTATCAGTCCGACCGTGGTGGCCGCGACGCCGAAGTCCTCGGTGAGGACGAGCGCGAGGAAGGGCACGACGGCGTAGAAGCCCGTGTTGAACAGGAACTGCGTCGTGAGCAGCGCCGGGGTGGGTGCGGAACGCGGTGCTGCGGCAGCGGGAGAGGGAATCTGCACGTTGGTTTCTCTTGAGCTTCGAATATGCCGTCCGGGGGCGCCGTCGGGTGCAGCGGAGGGGCGGGTCGTGCAAAGCACCCAGACGATCATCGCAAGGCGACGGCCATGCGGCCGCGAACGGCGTGCCGCCGAGTGACAATGGGCGTATGGGACTCTTCACGCAGCGACCCGAGGAACCGAGCGAATGGGCGGGTCTGCCCTCCGAGCCCGTTCGTCGGAAGTCGAACGCCGAGCTGCTGCCCGACGAGCCGCCGGCCGCCGACCCTGCGGGCGACCTGCTCGGCGGGGGCGGTATCGCGTCGATCTCGATTCCGCTGGCGGTTCCGACCGCGACGGAGGATGAAAACGCCGACGCCGACGCCGACGGCGAGCCGGGATCACGCAGCGAGCCGCCCACTGTCTGACAGGTGTCGGATAGGCTGATCACATGGACCCGCGGTCGATGCGCAGCCGAGAGGCACTGCGCCGGGCCGCGCTCGATCTGGCCGCTGTTCGTCCGCTTGCGGATCTGTCGGTCTCCGAGATCTGCCGCACGGCCGGCGTGACACGCGATACGTTCTACCGTCACGCCGATTCGCCCGTCGCGCTCGTCGCCGACGCGCTGAGCGTCGAGTTGGCGGAGGCTCTCTCCGACGTCGGCGAGCTCGACTCGCTCTCGACAGCCGAGGCCCTGCTGCTCTCGCACGTCAAGAAGCGAGCCGACGTGTACCGCGGGGCGCTGCATCCTTCGCTCGCCGCACCTATTCGTGGCGTGCTCGAGCGGGTCGTCGCCGGCGGCCTCGAGGAATGGCTCGCGCGGCATCCCGAGATCGAGCCGCCCGCGATGGACGACCAGTCGACGCGAGAGATCGCCGTCGCGTACGCGGCGGGCGGGACGGTCGCGGCGATCGAGGTCTGGCTGCGCTCCGGCGCGGACGACGTGGCGTGGGCGACGAGGGCGATCCTCGCCGCATCACCGGAATGGTGGCTGCGGTAACGCGGCCGAACGAGAGGAGATCACGATGAAGGCAGCAGTGTTCCACGCGAAGGAAGACCTCCGTGTGGAGAACGTCGACGAACCGACGGTGAACGCGGGCCAGGTGAAGCTGAAGAACGCTTTCGCGGGTATCTGCGGGTCGGATCTGCACGTCTACTACGCTCCGGAGGCCGCGGGCCTCACACTCGACGAGCCGCACCCCGTGACGGGCGCGCAGCTTCCGCAGATCCTCGGTCACGAGTTCGCGGGAACCGTCGTCGAGGTCGGCGACGGGGTCGAGGGGGTCGCGGTCGGCGACCGCGCCGCCGTCTGGCCCGTCTACTACTGCGGCGAGTGCCCCGCGTGCCAGAAGGGCATGTTCAACGCCTGCCAGAAGATCGGCTTCCACGGCCTCAGCTCTCACGGCGGCGGCATGGCGGAATACACGACGGTTCCGGCGTCGATGCTCCACAAGCTCCCCGAGAACGTCGATCTGCGGATGGGCGCCCTCGTCGAGCCCATGGCCGTCGCGTGGCACGCGGTCGAGCGCTCCTTCGTGAAGGCGGGGCAGACCGCGATCGTCGCGGGTGCCGGTCCCATCGGCATCGGCGTCTGGTTCGCTCTCAAGGCTCGCGGTGTCGAGAAGGTCCTCGTCTCAGAGCCGAGCGCCTCGCGGCGTGAGACGATCGCCGCGCTCGGTGCCACGGTCGTCCACCCCGTCTCGGGCGACCTCGCCGCCGCGGTGGCCGAGCTGACCGACGGACGCGGTGCCGACGTCGCGTTCGACGCCGCAGGCGCCGGCCCCGCCATCACGTCGGGACTCGCGAGCCTGGTGCCCGGCGGCCGCCTCGTCGTCGTGGCGATCCACGAGCGCGCGATGGAGTTCTCGCCGACGCAGCTCGTGATGGCCGAGACCGAGATCGCCGGGGCGCTGGCGTACCTGCCGGCCGACTTCGACGCCGTCATCGACGCGATGTCGCGCGGCGTCTACGACACGACGGGATGGGTCGAGGAGGTCCCGATCGACGGTGTCGTCGGCGCCATCGAGAAGCTCCGTGGTGGGGCCGGGGCGAAGATCCTCGTGCGTTCCGACGCCTGACGCCTGACGCCTCGAAGCGAAAGCCCGCGAGTCCGAGTCATCGGTTCGCGGGCTTTCGTGTTCTTGCTGAGCAGGAGCGGAGGTCAGGTGCGGCGCGGCCTCGGCGCCGGCGGCGGCGGGACGGGTTTGGCCGCGACGATGTCCGAGCGGCGGATACGTTCGACCCCGCGCTTGCCGTCCACCACGACCAGCTCGTCGTCGGCGCTCAGCAGCTCGCCAAGCGCGTCCGTCGCCTGTCCCGTCGGCAGCAGGTAGCGGACTACCACACGGCTGCCGGGGGCGGGGAGCCTCACCATGCGCCGGGGGAGTAGTCCTTGAGGAAGACCCCGAACAGATCTTCGCCGGCCTCGCCGCGAACGATCGGGTCGTAGACGCGGGCGGCGCCGTCGACGAGGTCGAGCGGGGCGTGGAAGCCTTCCTCGGCCAGACGGACCTTGGTCGGATGGGGACGCTCGTCGGTGATCCATCCGGTGTCGACGCTCGTCATCAGGATGCCGTCGGTCTCGAACATCTCCCGCGCGCTCGTGCGTGTGAGCATGTTCACGGCGGCCTTGGCCATGTTCGTGTGCGGGTGGCCGGGGCCCTTGTAACCGCGGTTGAAGACGCCCTCCATCGCGCTGACGTTGACGACGTAGGTGCGGCGGGCCGGGCTCGCGGCGAGCGAGGCGCGCAGCTTCGAGACCAGGAGGAAGGGGGCCGTGGTGTTGGCGAGCTGGACCTCGAGCATCTCGAGCGGGTCGACGTCGCCGACGCGCTGCGTCCACGAGTTGACGCTGTCGAGGTCGGGAATGAGTCCGCCGGCGTCGATCGCCGTGCCGGCGGCGAGGCGTTCGAGCGAGCTCGAACCCGCGGCCATCGCCTGCTCGGTGAGCTCGTCGGCGCGCGAGGCTGCGGCGGCGAGGATGGGGTGAGCGTTCACCGAACGCTCGAGCGCCTGCGGGTGCATGTCGTTGGTGTGACCGAACGTGACCAGCTCGGGCAGCGGTCCGTCCGGCAGCGGGGAGAGCTCGGCGTCGACGAGGGGCTGGTAGGCGCCGGGGGAGCGCCGCACTGTCTGCGTCGCGTTGTTGATGAGGATGTCGAGCGGACCGGCCGCGGCGACGTCATCCGCGAGTCCGACGACCTGGGCGGGATCGCGCAGGTCGATGCCGACGACCTTGAGCCGGTCGATCCACTCCGGCGAGTCGGGCAGGCTCGTGAACCGGCGAACCGCGTCGCGGGGGAAACGCGTCGTGATGGTGGTGTGCGCGCCATCGCGCAGCAGTCGGAGCGCGATGTACATCCCGATCTTGGCTCGGCCTCCCGTCAGCAGCGCTCGGCGACCCGTGAGATCGGTGCGAGCATCGCGCTTCGCGTGGCTGAGGGCGGCGCAGTCCGGGCAGAGCTGGTGGTAGAAGGCGTCCACGATCGTGTACGGCTGCTTGCAGATGTAGCAGGCGCGCGCCTTGATGAGGGTCCCGGCGATCGGAGCGGTCGTGGACGACGAGATCGGGATGCCGCGGGTCTCGTCGTCGATACGGTCGGGGGCGCCGGTCGCGGTGGCGTGCACCACGGCGCGGTCGGCGGAGGCAACGGCATCCCGGATCTCACGGCGCCGCACCTTCTTCGCCGCCTTGAACATCGCCGCTGTCGCGCGACGCACCGTGACGTAGTCCGGGTGGGCATGGTCGATATCGGCGAGCTGCTCCAGAACGCGGAGCGTCGCGGCGAGGTCGGCCGGATCGATGCCGCTGGGCGCTACGGAAGCGGGGGAGATCGTGTCGGGAAGCACACGGAATTCTACGACACCCGGTCTGAACGACTCCGGAGAAGGGGACGACCCCGCCGGAGATGAGATCTCACGGCGGGGCCGTCAGTGAGCCCTGGGAGAAAGTGACCCGAACACCGTCTCTACCGAGCCGCTCACGTACAACAGTGAAGCTACGCGGTCGCAGGCGGGGCGTCGGGGTCGTTGACGCCGCGCTTCCGACTCTGCTAGGCGATCAGCGCATCGCCTCGCCGATGTACGAGTACTTCAGGAAGACCTCCGACGCCCAGCCGGCCTCTTCGAGCACACCCTGAACGGCCGTGAGCATGTAACGGGAGTCCCAACCCATGTAGAGATAGCTGCCCTCGCCGAGCTCGTCCCACTGGCCGTTCCATGCCATCGCCGGGTACACCGGGCCCCCGCGACGAGCACTGAAGTCGACGACGCTCTGACGGGAGTCCACCCAGAGGCGCTTGAAGACGCGGTTGAACAGGTACCGGACGTCAGGCACCTCCCAATGCTCACCACGGAACTCGACGTAGTCGAACTCGCGCTGCCAGCCACGCGGCCAGCCCCGTCGCAGCTTGGCATCCAGGATCGGCGTGAGGTTGTCGTCGTCGATCCCTGTCAGCGCGGGACGGCGCCAGACCTCGACGAAGCGCGCCGCGAGCTCCTCGGTACGCGCCCCGATGGCTGCGGTGTCCCAGCTCGGGCGCTCGGCCACGTCGCGCGACATCTGCACCGAGCTGCCCGCGAGGAGAGGACGCAGCTGCGGGAAGGTCGCGTCTAGCGCGCGCTCCGCGCGATCCTGTTCGAGCAGCGTGAGGTTGCCGATCGTGTGCGCCAGGGCGCGGTGGCTGTTCTGCTCGTCTTCGCTGTAATCGGCGAAGCGTCGCGTGCCGTCTCCCGACCAGTCGTCGCCGGCACCGGCAGGGAAGACCGGCGAAACGTCGAGGAGGTCTGCGGGATCCACGTCGGCGAGGCGGCCGAGAACGTAGCGCGGGTGGGGGAGGTCGCTGTACTTGAGTCCGACGCGCACGCGCTCGTCCGAGGGCGTTATTCGCGCGATGGCGCGGGTCAGCGCGTCCGGCCCCTCGGCGTACGCACGGCACAGCCGTGCGACGAGCCGCTCCGTCGCGATGCCGACGACGACACGGCGCAGCAGGAGCGACTGGATGTCTTCGAGACGGGCGATCAGCTCGTCGCGGGGCAGGATGCCGGCGCGCTGGTCGTGAACGAGCCGCATCGCGAGCGGGAACATCTGACGTCCCAGCACCGCGAGGTAGCCGAGCTGCCGGCCGACCTCGGGGTCGTCGCTCGTGGCCGGGTCGAGGAGCTCGCGGTAGATCTCCGAGAACGTCCGCCAGCTCGTCGCGTGCTCCCGCAGGCTGCCGATGTCGAGCCGGGGGAACTGCTGCCGGAAGACGTCGTAGACGCCGCGTCCTCCGGTGATGAGCACCTCGCGCCCCGTGAGCATGACGAGGTAGTGGTTCCAGAATGACCCGATCGCGTCGCCGGTGTTCTGCTCGATCGGGAGCCAGTACTCCTGCTCGATCTCGTTCTGCTCGCCGTGCGTGAGCCCCATCAGCACGTAGTTGTGAATGAGCTCGTGGTCGCGCAGCGGCTCGCCCGTGGAGTTCAGGCTCTCGAAGATCTGCTGAGCGTTGGCCTGCGCCCCCAGAGTGATGGCGACGTGCTCGAGCTTCTGCAGGCCGCGCCACAGCGCGGCGGCCTCGCCGGGCCGGATCTGGCTGCGGAAGAACGCGTAGTTGTCGTCGAAGCGCGAGGCGCGCTGCTCGTCTTCGGGGGAGCGCCGGTCGAGGACGACGCTCTCGAAGACGTCGGCCCAGGCTCGGTGGGGACGGAGCTTGGTGCGCGTCGGGTCGTCGGCGCGGACGAGCACCGCCTCGAGCTCCCGCGCGAGGTCGGGATCGTCGTCGCGCAGCGTGTGGTGGAGTGCCGCGACGAGCAGCATCAGGGTCGTGATCCGCTGCTGACCATCGATGAGCACGAGCTGCGCGTCGTCGTCGGACGAGGTGCTCGCGGTGGAGAGGATCGATCCGATGAAGTGGGTATGAGTGTCGTCGGAGGCCGACACCGACCGGATGTCGCCGAGCAGCTGCTCGCACCCGCCGATGTCCCAGCGGTACTGCCGCTGATAGACCGGGACGACGATGGTGGTCTCGGATGCCGAGAGCCAGCCGATCGTGTTGACGGCGGTCGCTTCGACATTCGTGGCAGTGCTCATGTTCTCCGAAATCGCTCCTCGAAAACCCCGGACGAGTCTACCGGCGCGTTCAGGAGCCCTAGGTAGGCTGACCTAAGTCGGGCCTGTAAAAACTTCGCTTGTCCGACAGAAAGGTCATGATCCGTCATGGGTTACATCAAGTCCGCTGCCCTCGAGGAGACCGGCTACGTCGTCCTCGACCGCTACAACAAGGAGATCGATCCGAAGGAGTGGCTCGACGTCGAGTACGTCGACTGGAAGTCCTCCGGCGACACCCGTTTCGCTCCGCTGGCCTCGGCCAAGGGTGAGATCGAGTGCAACGGTTTCTGGAACCACAAGCCGCCGCGCACCGACAAGGACGGCGTGTGGATCGACTCGCAGACCGCGATCGCTCCGACGCTGACCGCGCGTGCGCAGGAGCCCGGCGCCAACGTCGGCCGCTGCCGCATCATCGAGCTGCAGCCGAACACGTACGCCGACTGCCTCTACAACCTGCACCAGGACGACAACAACCGCCTCAACCCCGACGGCACGGGCTGGGTCGTTCGCGGCTTCTTCAACCTGACGGATGACAAGACGAGCTACTTCGTGCTCCGTGAGAACCGCACCGACCCCAGCGAGGAGACCCGCATCGCGCTGCCCGCCGGTGCGCAGCTCATCGTCGACACCCAGCGCCTGTGGCACGCGGCAGCTCACTACGGTGACGAGCCGCGCTACTGCCTCATCACCTCGTGGGAGTCGGGTCCCGAGCTCGATGCCTACATCGCCAAGTACAACGGCGTGAACAAGGTGGAGAGCTACCCGGTCGACCAGGAGACCCTCGACGCCGGCCAGATCGAGCAGGAGCGCCGCATCGCCGCTCGTGCCGCCGCGCTCGCAGCACGCGGTCAGCAGGAGGTCATCGCGATGAGCGAGGCCTGAGCCTCGGACTCGCCTGAAGGGGAGGTGTCGGCTGCGGCCGGCACCTCCCTTCTTCGTCCTTCGCGGTGGGACCAAATACCGTGTTGCTTTCTGTTGCTTTGCGTGTGAATGCGTTGTAACGTGTGGGCATCCGAAGGAGGATGTCGTGTACGCAATGGAGCGCCAGCAGCTCATCGAACGAATGCTCGCCGCCCACGGTCGCGTGGCCGTCGTCGACCTCGCTTCGCGTTTCGATGTCACGACCGAGACGGTCCGGCGCGACCTCGCGGCCCTGGAGGAGACCGGCGTTCTCCGCCGGGTTCACGGCGGCGCGGTGTCGGCGGAGCGCGTCAGCACCGCCGAGCCATCCGTCGCGGAACGCTCCCAGCGCCACTCGGCGGCCAAGGAACGGATCGCCCGGCGTGCTCTGGCAGCGCTCCCGTCCGGGACCGGATCGATCTACGTGGATGCCGGCACGACCACCGGCGCCTTCGCGGACGCACTCATCGAGCGCAGTGCGCCGACCGGGCTCGAGGTCGTCACCCATTCGATGACGATCGCCCATTCGCTCGCCGGAGCGGCCGGTATCGGCCTGACGGCGATCGGCGGACGCGTCCGGGGCCTCACCGCGGCGGCCGTCGGATCGGATACCGTCGGCGCCATCACGCGGCTGCGGCCCGACGTCGCCTTCCTCGGCACGAACGGCATCGCCCGAGATGCCGGACTCACGACGCCCGACCCCGACGAGGCCGCCGTGAAGCGCGCCATCGTCGCCGGAGCCCGGCGCGTGATCCTCCTCGTCGATGCCGACAAGTTCGACGCCGAACTGCTCGTGTCGTTCGCCGACCTCTCGGACCTCGACGTCGTCGTGACCGACCGGGAGCCGGATTCGGAGCTCGCCCGCGCCCTGCGCGAGGCCGACGTGGAGGTATGGATCGCATGATCGTGACCCTGACGGTGCACCCGTCGCTCGACCGGACCATCTCGATCGATGCGTCGTTGCGCGTCGGCGAGGTGCAGACGGCGTCCGCCGTCCGCGAGGATGCCGGCGGCAAGGGCATCAACGTCGCGCGCGTGCTGCACGCGTCGGGGGTCGACAGTCTCGCCGTGCTTCCCCTGGACCCCGCCGACCCGTTCGCTGCGGTGCTGGCGGACGGGGATGTCGACGTGCGCACGGTCGCGGTGCACGGCCGCACTCGCGCGAACATCGCGGTCACAGACCCGACCGGCGAGACGACGAAGATCAATCTCCCCGGTGTGGCTCTGAGCGCGGCCGACCTCGACGACGTGATCGACGTCGTCGCGCAGTGCGCGCGCGGTGCCCAGTGGCTCGTGCTCGCCGGCTCGCTCGCGCCCGGCCTGCCGGATGACGCCTACGTCCGCGTCATCCGCGCGGTTCGCGACCGGTTGGGGGAGGAAGCCCCACGGATCGCTGTCGACACGTCGGGAGCCGCGCTGCGCGCCGTCGTCGCGGACGGACGTCCCGACCTCATCAAGCCCAACGACGAGGAGCTCGCCGATCTCTTGGGCGCGCCGCTGCCGGCGGCCGACACCCTCGCCGACGCCGTCCACCTCGCGTCTCGCGAGCTGGTCCCCGCGGCGGTCGGCGCGGCGCTGGTCACCCTCGGTGGCGACGGTGCGGTCTTCGTCTCCGACCGCGGCGCGTGGGCAGCGACTCCGCCCCCCACCCGCGTCCGCAGCACGGTCGGTGCCGGTGACAGCTCGCTCGCGGGCTTCCTCCTCGCCGACTCGCGCGGCGCGGACCCGGCAGCCGCGCTCGTCTCCGCCATCCGGTACGGCTCGGCGGCCGCGGCGCTCGAGGGAACGCAAGCCCCGACGCCGACCGATCTCCCCACCGCGGACATCCCCGTCCGCGCGCTCCATCACTGATCCGAACGACCCGCAACACTCGAACCAGGAGGACACCGTGTCCGACACCATCACCCCGGAGCTCGTCAGCCTCGACGCGCCCCTCGGGACCGACAAGAAAGACGTCATCCGCGCCCTCGCTCGCCTCGTCGCAGCGCAGGGCCGCGCCACGGACGCCGACGCCCTCGCGAAAGACGCCATCGCGCGCGAAGAGAAGGACGAGACCGGGCTTCCCGGCGGCATCGCGATCCCGCACGCGAAGAGCGCTGCGGTGACCCAGGCCTCGCTCGCGTTCGCTCGACTGAAGCCGGGCGTGGCATTCGGAGCCCCCGACGGCCCGGCCGACCTCGTCTTCCTCATCGCCGCGCCCGAGAACGCCGCTGAAGAGCACCTCGCGGTGCTGTCGCGTCTCGCCCGCAGCCTGATGCAGGACTCGTTCACGAGCGACCTCCGCGCCGCGGCATCCGCCGACGACGTCGTGCGTACGGTTCGCGCGGCGATCGGCGAGGGCGATGCCGCCCCAGCACCCGCTGCCGCCGCGCCGACGGCGACCTCGGCCGCGCCGGCTGAGGCCACCGCCGGCGACCTGACGATCGACGGCCGTCCCGCCCGCATCGTCGCCGTGACCTCCTGCGCGACGGGCATCGCCCACACCTTCATGGCTGCCGACGCGCTGACTGCCGCAGGTAAGGAAGCCGGGATCGACCTCGTGGTCGAACCCCAGGGCTCCAGCGGCTACCAGGCGCTGCCGGCATCCGTCATCGACAACGCCGACGCGGTCATCTTCGCCACCGACGTCGACGTCCGTGAGATCTCACGGTTCGCCGGCAAGCCGGTGATCCGTTCGGGCGTCAAGCGCGGCATCGAGCAGCCCGCGGAGATGATCCGTGAGGCCGTCGCCGCCGCGTCCAACCCGAACGCCGCCCGCGTCAGCGGTGCGGCAGCGGATGCGGGTTCCGGTGCGGGCACCGCGTCGCAGAATCTGTCGTGGGGGGCGAAGATCCAGCGCATCCTGCTCACGGGCGTGAGCTACATGATCCCCTTCGTCGCCGGCGGTGGGCTGCTGATCGCCCTCGGTTTCGCCCTCGGCGGCTATGAGGTCACGGCGAACGCGTCGAAGGTCATTATCGACAACGCGCTGTGGAACCTGCCCACGACCGACATCACCTCGCCGTTCGGGCCGCTCGGCCAGTACCTCGGGTCGGTGGCGTTCATGATCGGCTCGACATCCATGGGCTTCCTGGTGGCCGCTCTCGCGGGCTACATCGCCTACGCGATCGCCGACCGTCCGGGCATCGCTCCCGGATTCGTCGCCGGTGCGATCGCCGTCACGATGAGCGCCGGCTTCATCGGCGGCATCATCGGCGGTTTCCTCGCCGGCTTCGTGGCCTGGTGGCTCGGGCGCCTCCCCGCCCCGCGCTGGCTGCGCGGTCTGATGCCCGTGGTCATCATCCCGCTGCTCGGTTCGATCGTCGCCTCGGGTCTCATGATCCTGTTCCTCGGCCGGCCGATCGCCGCGCTCATGGCGCTCCTCACCGATGGCCTCACGTCGCTCACCCAGAGCGGTGCGGGCCTCATCGTCGTCGGCGTGATCCTGGGCCTGATGATGTGCTTCGACCTCGGCGGTCCGATCAACAAGGTCGCCTACGTCTTCGCGACGACCGGACTCGCGGCCGCCTCCACCGAGAACACCGCGCCGTACCTCATCATGGCCGCGGTCATGACGGCGGGCATGGTGCCGCCGCTGGCTCTAGCGCTCGCGTCGACGGTGCTCGCCCGTCCGCTCTTCACGCCGGTTGAGCGCGAGAACGGCAAGGCGGCATGGCTGCTGGGCGCCTCGTTCATCAGTGAGGGGGCGATCCCGTTCGCCGCGGCCGACCCGCTGCGCGTCATCCCGGCTTCGCTCGCCGGTGGGGCGATCACCGGTGCGCTGAGCATGTGGTTCGGCGTCCAGAGCTTCGCTCCGCACGGCGGCGTGTTCGTGCTGTTCGCCATCTCGCCGGTGTGGGGTTTCTTCGTCGCGCTTCTGGCGGGTACCGTCGTTTCTGCGCTGTTGCTCGTCGTGCTCAAGAAGTACGTCCGCAAGAGCTCCACCGCCCCGGCCCCGGCCGCGGCGACCGCGACAGTCTGAGGAGACACCACCATGGCAGAACGCACCGCCACCATCGCGAGCAGCTCCGGACTGCACGCCCGCCCCGCGAAGCTCTTCGTGCAGGAGGTGCAGTCGAAGGGCGTTCCCGTCACGATCGCCGTCGAGAGCGGCCCCGACCTGAACGCCGGCAGCATCCTGAGCATCATGGGCCTGGGCGCCTCGCAGGGCTCGGTCGTGACGCTCAAGGCCGAGGGTGAGGGTGCCGAGAAGGCTCTCGATGAACTCGTCGCCTTCCTCGAGATCGACCACGACGCGGCCTGATCCGCTCGGAACACACGGATGCCGTGGACCTTCGGGTCCACGGCATCCGTCGTTCCCGCGCGGGTCAGATGTCGGTGGAGTCGCCCGGGTCCAGCGCGACGAAGTCGCCGCCGTTCTGCTGGGCCGCCCACGTCAGCCGCTCGCGCCCCATCGCGAGGCCTGCCGGTGAGAGGGTCATGTCGTGGGTCGCGAAGACACGCCGCGGCTTGACCTCGAGCACGAAGTCCATCGCGTCGCCGATCTTCAGCCAAGGGGCGCCGACGGGCGCCGCCAGAAGCTCCACTTTCGCTCCCTTGGGCACGGCGTACGAGTCACCGGGGTAGTAGAACGCGTCGTCGACGAGGACGCCGACGTTGTCGATCACGGGGATCGACTCGTGGATCACCGCGTGGCGTCCGCCGAAGAACTCGAGGCTGAACGGGCCCGCTTCGAGCTTGTCGCCGGGGGAGACCTCGCGGATGTCGAACCCTGCGGCCGCGCGCACGACACCCTCCGGGCCGTAGACGGGGATGTTCGGGAACTGCTCGAGGATCGTCGACAGGTGCTGCGACGTCCAGTGGTCGGGGTGCTCGTGCGTGACGACGACAGCCGCGACGTCATGCAGATCCTCGAGCGGCGAGGTGAACGTGCCGGGGTCGATGATCAGGGTCTTGCCGTCGCGCTCGAGGCGCAGGCAGGCGTGTTCGTGCTTGGTGACATGCATGCCCTCAGTCAACGCCCGACACGCCCGAGAGGGCAATGGGGGCCTCGATTTTGCCGGATGCGCGAGCCCGTGGCATACTTTAACGGTTGCCTCCGGAGCCCCGGGGAAGACAAAAAAGTACGGCCCCATCGTATAGCGGCCTAGTACGCCGCCCTCTCACGGCGGTAACGCGGGTTCGAATCCCGCTGGGGTCACCACTGCGAAACGCCCATCCGATCGGATGGGCGTTTCGCGTTTCTCGGGAACCGGCCTCCGGCCCCGCGAGGTCAGTCGCCGGTGGAGCTCCGTCGCGCTCGGCGCCGGCGCGTCGTCGAGACGACGAGCCAGATCAGCGCGGCGGTGAGACCGATCACGACGAGCCAGGGCAGCAGGAACCCGAGCGCCACGACGATCCCGTTGAAGGTGGCGATGAGCCCGTTCCACCCCGTCGCGAGTCCGTCGCCGAAGCCCGCGGGATCGGCGTCCACCTTCTCGGCCGGGGTCTGCAGCTGCACCGTGAGCGACGACAGGGTGACCTGCGACTCGAGCGCGGTGAGCTGCTGCCGCAGCGAGTCGAGCTCGGCCTGCCGGTCCGCGAGAGCAGACTCCGCCGCGATGAGGTCGGCGACCGACCCGGCTTCGCCCATGAGCTCCGTCAGCCGTTCGACCGATGCCTGCCCGGCGGCCACCCGGGCGCGCAGGTCGGTCGTCTGCGTTGTCACGTCGTCGCGTGAGACCTGCGAGCTCTCGACTTCGCCGACGTCCGCGAGCGCAGCGATGGCCTCCTCGAGGCTCGCTGCGGGAACCCGGACGGACACCCAGGCCGAGCCGACTGAGGCAGGCCAGACCGCGCGGTCATCCGCGTACGGCAACGCGCCCGCCGCCGTGCCCCCGAGACTCATCGACTCGACATAGCCGCCCGCGGCGACGGCGGCCGCGGCGATCGATTCCGCCGCGTCACGGGGATCGTCGGCGATCACTGTCGCGGATGCCGTGGCGATGACGTCGCGCCCGGCGGGGGAGTCGGACACGGCGCCGGAGGCCGACCCCTCATCGGTCGAACCGTCCAACGCGAACGGCTCGGGCTGCGCCGCCGAGTCGCCGGCGTCTCGCGACACTGCACCGTTCTCCGTCGTGCCGAAGAACCCCTCCGGGGCGGTGGCGGGCGCGACGGAGGATGCCCCGCCGCTGCTGCTCGTCAGCTGCGGCGCGATGGCCGCGGCCACGACGATCACGGCTGCCGCGGCGCCGGACGCGCCCCACCAGGCCCGCCGCCGTCGCGTCCGCTGCGCGGCGGCCCGGTCAGCCGAGGCGCGGCGTTCGGCCCGCTCGCGCCCGATGTCCGCGAACAGAGCCTCTTCGATCGCATCGATACGGCTGTCATCCAGGGCGGGTAGATCGTTCATGACTGCTCCGGTTCAACGCTCGAGCGGACGAATGTGCGGATGCGGGAGAGCCGGTTCCGGACCGTCCCGTGGCTGACGCCGAGCTGGTCGGCTGCTGCTTGATACGCGAACCCCTCCGCGGCGCAGAGCCGGAAGATGTCCTGGTCGAGGGGGCTCAGCGAGCCGACGGCCGCGAGGATGCGTTCGACGAGATCGCTCTGCACGACCTGCCGCTCGACGTCCACCGTGTCGGCGACCTCGGCGGCGTCCTCATCCGTCGTGTGGCGTCGTTCCCGTTGCCGTCGGCGGATGCGGTTCGCGCTCTGGAACCGGCAGATGGTGACGAGCCACGGCAGCAGCGACTCGCCCGCCAGCTCGAGCTCGGGCAGTTTGCGCCAGGCCACCAGGAACGTCTCCTGCGTAACGTCCTCGGCTTCGACGCGATCGCCCAGCAGGCCATGCGCGAGCCAGTACACCGGTCGCACGTAGGCGCGATAGAGCGTACGGAAGGCGTGCTCACTTCCGGACACCGCAGCTTCGACGAGCTCGGCATCACCGCGTGTGATCGTGTCGACCATGCGTCTGAGTTCCTTCCCTCATCCCATCAGTGTCGCGTCGTCGCGAACCGTCTCACACCCGGGCCGCGGAGGAGCCGGGGTGTAGTCTCGGGAGGCTTCCTCCCCGAAAGGCTCGCATGGACCTCCCCGTGCCGTTCCAGATCGTCGCGCTCGTCGTCCTGGTGCTCGTGCTCGTCGCCGATCTGCTCATCATCGTCAAGCGGCCCCACATCCCGTCGCCGAAGGAATCGACGCTGTGGGTGCTGTTCTACGTCTCCCTGGCGCTGGTGTTCGCCGGCATCCTCTGGGCCGTTGCAGACGTCGAGCACGCCGGACAGTTCGTCGCCGGATGGCTGACCGAATACAGCCTCTCCATCGACAACCTCTTCGTGTTCGTCCTGATCATGAGCCAGTTCTCGGTTCCGCGCCGGTATCAGCAGAAGGTGCTGATGGTGGGCATCATCATCGCGCTGGTGCTTCGAGGTCTCTTCATCCTCGCGGGGGCGGCGATCATCGAGCAGTTCAGCTGGGTGTTCTACATCTTCGGTGCCTTCCTCATCTACACGGCGATCAAGCAGGCGCTGCCCGAGGGCGACCACGACGACGACGTGAAGAAGGAGAACTTCCTCGTCCGCATCATCCGTCGCACGGTGGACATCTCCGACGAGTACGACGGCCCCAAGGTCCGGACCGTCGTGAACGGCAAGCGGATGTTCACCCCGATGATCATCGTCTTCGTGGCGATCGGCGTCACCGATCTGCTGTTCGCCCTCGACTCGATCCCGGCGATCTTCGGCATCACGCAGGACCCGTTCCTGGTGTTCACCGCGAACATCTTCGCGCTGATGGGGCTGCGCCAGCTCTACTTCCTGCTGGGCGATCTGCTCGACCGGCTCAAGTACCTGCACTACGGCATCGCGTTCATCCTCGCGTTCATCGGCGTGAAGCTGATTCTCCACGCGATGCACGAGAACGAGCTCGCGTTCATCAACGGCGGCGACGGGATCGCCTGGGCGCCGGAGATCTCGACGTGGGTGTCGCTCGGCGTCATCATCGGCGCCATGCTCGTCGCGACCGTCGCCAGTCTGATCGCCGCGCGGCACGACCGCGACGCGGCCGGCCCGACCCAGGCTGCGGCCGCCGTCGCCGACGAGCAGGGCACGCCCCCCACGGTCGAGCAGCCGCACCCGCGCGACGACGAGCGCTCGTGACCGGACGCCGCCGCGGCGCCCGGTGGTATTCTGACCGCATGCGGATCGCTCGCCTTCTCCTTAGCGGCCGCGGCGAGGTCTCGTTCTGAGCCCCTCCTCGCCGCGGAGTCCGTCGTGGGCTTGATCCCGGTTCGCAAGGAGAACGAAACCCATGAGCATTCCCACCCCTCCCGAGCGCCCGCGCACCCTCGCCGAAAAGGTCTGGGACGACCACCTCGTCGTCAAGGGTGAAGACGGTCAGCCCGACCTGATCTACATCGACTTGCACCTCGTGCACGAGGTCACGAGCCCGCAGGCCTTCGACGGTCTGCGTGCCGAGGGGCGTCCGCTGCGGCGCCTCGACCTGACGATCGCGACCGAGGACCACAACACCCCGACGCTCGACATCGACAAGCCAATCGCGGACCTCACGAGCCGAACGCAGATCGAGACCCTTCGGCGCAACGCCGAGGAGTTCGGCGTCCGCCTCCACTCGCTCGGCGACGCGGAGCAGGGCATCGTCCATGTCGTCGGACCCCAGCTCGGCCTCACGATGCCGGGCATCACGGTCGTGTGCGGCGACAGCCACACCTCGACGCACGGTGCGTTCGGCGCGATGGCGTTCGGCATCGGCACGAGCGAGGTCGAGCACGTCATGGCGACGCAGACCCTCCCGCTGAAGCCGTTCAAGACGATGGCGATCACCGTCGAGGGCGAGCTGAAGGAAGGCGTGTCGGCGAAGGACATCATCCTCGCCGTGATCGCGAAGATCGGCACCAACGGCGGCCAGGGCTACGTGCTCGAGTACCGCGGCAGCGCCATCCGCGCCCTCTCCATGGAGGGGCGCATGACCATGTGCAACATGTCGATCGAGGCGGGCGCCCGCGCGGGCATGGTGGCCCCCGACGAGATCACCTTCGAATACGTGAAGGGTCGCCCGCACGCGCCGACCGGGCAGGACTGGGATGACGCCGTCGCTTACTGGCGCACGCTCCCCAGCGACGAGGGCGCCGTCTACGACGCCGAGATCTTCATCGATGCGGCCGAGCTCGAGCCGTTCGTCACGTGGGGAACCAACCCCGGCCAGGGCGTCTCGCTCAGTGCGACGGTTCCCTCGCCCGACGACTTCAGCGACCCGAACGAGAAGGCGGCGGCTGAACGCGCGCTCGAGTACATGGACCTGCAGCCGGGTACTCCGCTCAAGGAGATCCCGGTCGACGCCGTCTTCATGGGTTCGTGCACCAACAGCCGCATCGAAGACCTGCGCGCGTTCGCGTCGATCATCGAGGGGCGCACGAAGGCTGACGGAGTTCGCGTGATGGTCGTTCCGGGCTCCGCCCGCGTTCGGCTCGAGGCTGAGGCAGAGGGCCTCGACCGGGTCTTCACGGAGTTCGGGGCCGAGTGGCGCTTCGCCGGCTGCTCGATGTGCCTAGGCATGAATCCCGACCAGCTCGCTCCGGGCGAGCGCTGCGCGTCGACCAGCAACCGCAACTTCGAGGGACGCCAGGGCAAGGGCGGCCGTACGCACCTGGTGTCGCCGCTCGTGGCCGCCGCCACCGCTGTGCTCGGGCGCCTCGCATCGCCGAGCGATCTGCCCGCACGCGAGAAGGTCGAGGCCTGACCATGGAGAAGTTCGAGACCCATACCGGTGTCGTCGCACCGCTCAAGCGCTCCGCGGTCGACACCGACCAGATCATCCCGGCCGTCTACCTGAAGCGCGTCACCAAGACCGGCTTCGAGGACGCGCTCTTCGCCAACTGGCGTCAGGACCCCGAGTTCGTGCTGAACCAGCCCGCTTTCGCGGGGGCGTCGATCCTCGTCGCCGGGCCCGACTTCGGTACCGGATCGAGCCGTGAGCATGCGGTGTGGGCGCTGCGCGACTTCGGATTCCGCGTCGTGCTGGCACCCAAGTTCGCCGACATCTTCCGCGGCAACGCGGGCAAGCAGGGCCTCCTCGCCGGTGTCATCTCGGAGTCGGATCGCGAGGCGATCTGGGCTGCCGTGGATGCGCAGCCGGGGGTGCGGATGACGGTCGATCTCGAGGCACGCGTCGCTGCTCTCGGCGACCTCCGAGTCCCGTTCGAGATCGACGATTACACTCGTTGGAGGCTCCTCGAAGGACTCGACGACATCGGGCTCACGCTGCGCAATGAAGAGGCGATCGCGCAGTTCGAGGCGCGCCGCGAGGCGTGGCGACCCCGGACACTCCCCGTCGCGTAGCCCCGGATCACGCCCTGAACCGTGGGGCGAAGATCCGCCCCGCCCTCGATCACCAAGTGAGGAAGTCCTGCATGAGCACTCCGCCGAGTGAGCCGTCCGCATCGGAGAACGGCAACCGTCGCGAAGACGGCGAGATCCTCGAGATCCGGGGCGGGCGGCCCCTCGTCGGACGTGTCGACGTCAAGGGAGCGAAGAACTTCGCGACGAAGGCCATGGTTGCCTCGCTGCTCGGCGAGACCGAGAGCGTCCTGCGCGACGTTCCTGACATCAGCGATGTGGCCGTGGTCCGGTCCCTTCTCGAGGTGCACGGCGTGACGGTCGCCGACGACGGCGAGGGCACGTACCGGCTCGACCCGAGCGGGGCCGAATCGGCCGGCTTCGAGGAGATCGACGCGCACGCCGGCGCCTCGCGCATCCCGATCCTCTTCTGCGGGCCGCTCCTGCACCTGCTCGGCCAGGCGTTCATCCCCGACCTCGGCGGATGCCGAATCGGGGACCGCCCCATCGACTTCCATCTCGACGCGCTCCGCAAGTTCGGCGCGATCGTCGACAAGCAGCCCAACGGCATCCGTCTTTCGGCGCCCGAGGGACTTCACGGTGCGGACATCGACCTGCCCTACCCGAGCGTCGGCGCCACCGAGCAGGTGCTGCTGACTGCGGTGCGGGCCAAGGGCACGACGGAGCTGCGCAACGCCGCCATCGAACCCGAGATCATGGACCTGATCGCCGTGCTGCAGAAGATGGGCGCGATCATCTCCTACGAGCCGAATCGCGTGATCTTCATCGAGGGCGTCGACAAGCTCCGCGGGTACGACCACCGGTCGATCTTCGATCGCAACGAAGCAGCCTCATGGGCGTGCGCCGCCCTGGCGACCGACGGCGACATCTTCGTCGGCGGTGCGAAGCAGCAGGAGATGCTCACCTTCCTCAACGTCTTCCGCAAGGCCGGAGGCGACTTCGACATCCAGGAGGACGGCATCCGCTTCCGTCGCGACGGCGCGCTGCGTCCCGTCTCGGTCGAGACCGATGTCCACCCCGGATTCATGACCGACTGGCAGCAGCCGCTCATCGTCGCCCTGACGCAGGCCGAAGGCGTCTCGACCGTGCATGAGACGGTCTACGAGAACCGTCTCGGCTTCACTCAGGCGCTGAACAAGATGGGCGCGCAGATCGTGGTGCACCCCGAGGGCATCGCGAGCCCGGACCGTCGCGTCCCGCGTCGCGCCCTCGAGCAGGCCGCGGTCATCACGGGCCCGACGCCGCTGCACGGTGCGGATGTCGTCGTGCCCGACCTGCGCGGCGGATACAGCTACGTCATCGCGGCTCTCGCGGCCGAGGGAACGTCGGTCGTCCGCAACGTCGGGATCATCCGCCGGGGCTACGAGAAGTTCTTCGACAAGCTCGAGGCGCTCGGCGCCGACTTCGACATCATCGGCTGACGCGTGTCGCACAACCGCCGTCGCGCGTCCGCGGAGAAGACGAAGCCGACCCCGTTCTGGTTGGCCGCGGCCCTCGTCGTGCCCGCGGTCGGTCTGCTGGCCCGGATCGAGATCGAGGGCGGGGAGCATCTTCCGGAGGGGGGCCCGTACGTCCTCGCGCCCAATCACTACAGCGAGTTCGACCCGATCGTCATCGCAGTGGCGACCTGGCGCCTGGGCCGGGCACCGCGATTCATGGCGAAGGAGAGCCTCTTCCGCGTGCCCGTCGTGGGTGCGGTGCTGAAGGGCCTCGGCATGATCCCCGTCTCGCGGACGACGTCGGCCTCGGCGGCGGGCCAGGCGATCTCGCAGGCCGCCGAGCTCGTGGCCGACGGTCGCGGCGTGATCGTGTATCCCGAGGGTTCGCTGACGCGCGAGCCCGATCTGTGGCCGATGCGAGGGAAGTCGGGTGCCGTCCGGGTCGCGGCGGCCGGCGACATCCCGATCATCCCGGTCGCCACGTGGGGCGTTCAGTCGATCCTCCCGCGTTACGGGAAGTTCAGCGCCTGGCCGCTGCGCAAGCGCATCCGCGTGCGCTTCGGTCCGCGCGTCGAGCTTCCTTTCGAACCGGGCATGACTCCGTCGCCGACGCAGCTGGTGGCGGGAACGGACGCCGTGATGGCCCGCATCTCGGGGCTGCTCGGCGAGCTTCGCGGCGAGACCCCGCCCGCCGAGCGCTGGAACCCGGGACAGCACGGCCAGAAGGAGACGGGTCGCCTTGAGCCGTAAGCCCGAGACCTCCGGACCCCGGGTCACCGTCATCGGTTCGGGTAGCTGGGGAACCACGTTCGGCAAGGTGCTCGCCGACGGCGGCGCCCAGGTCACGATGTGGGCGCGCCGTGCCGAGCTCGCGCATGAGATCCGCGAAGGCAAGCGCAACAGCCGGTATCTGCCGGGCATCAACCTCCCGCGTTCGATGACGGCCACCCACCATCTCTCGGAGGCGCTGCAGGGCGCCGAGCAGGTGTACCTCGCCGTATCGAGTCAGGCGCTGCGTGAGAACCTCACGGCCATCCGGCCCCTCATCGCCGGCGGAACGATGCCCGTCGTCTCCCTCATGAAGGGCGTCGAGAAGCGCACAGGCCTGCGAATGAGCCAGGTGATCGAGCAGGGGCTCGACTGCGACCCGAACCGCATCGCGGTCGCATCCGGACCGAATCTCGCCCTCGAGATCGCACGCGAACAGCCGACGGCCGCCGTGATCGCGTCTGCGAGCCAGGAGACGGCTGAGGCGGTCGCGCTGCGCGCACGCAATTCCTACTTCCGCACGTTCGTGAACACCGACGTGATCGGCACCGAGTTCGGCGGTGTGCTGAAGAATCTGATCGCCGTCGCGATCGGCATCGTCGACGGCGTCGGGTACGGCGAGAACACGAAGGCGTCCATCATCACGCGCGGTCTCGTCGAGATGACGGACTTCGCCGTGGCGCAGGGGGCTCACCCCGAAACCCTCCAGGGACTCGCGGGCCTCGGCGACCTCATCGCGACGTGCCAGTCGCCCCTGAGCCGCAACAACACGGCGGGGCGCCTGCTGGGGCAGGGCTATTCGTTCCAGGACGTCGTGAAGCAGATGGACCAGACCGCCGAAGGCCTGGCCTCGGTCGCGCCCGTCCTGACACTGGCGCGCGCGGCGGGAGTGCAGATGCCGATCGTCGAGCAGGTCAAGATGGTCCTCGACGGCACCATGAACCCGCGCGACATCGCGCCCCACCTGACCACCGACGACGACAAGCCGACCGGCGAGAGGACCCCCCATGGCGACGACAACAGTAGCGGTGCTCTTCGGCGGGCGTTCCAGCGAGCACTCGATCAGTTCCGCAACGGCGGCCGGAGTCCTGCGCGCGATCGATCGTGAGCGCTACCGCGTGATCCCCGTCGGGATCACGCGCGAGGGTGCGTTCGTCCTGGAGGACGACGACGCCGATAAGTTCGCGCTGAACCCGGAACGGATGCCGGAGGTCGTCGACAACGGCACGCGCATCCTGTGGCCCGAGCCCGGCGGCCGGCGAGAGCTCCGGGTGCGCCGCGCCGACGGCTCCGTCGAGGCGCTCGGCGAGATCGACGTCGTGCTGCCGATCCTGCATGGTCCGCACGGCGAGGACGGCACGATCCAGGGGTTCTTCGACACGCTGCAGCTGCCCTACGCCGGCGGCGGGGTCTTCGACTCCGCCCTGTGCATGGACAAGCACTTCATGAAGATCGTGCTGCAGGCTGCCGGCATCCCCGTCGCTCCCTGGGTCACCGTCGAAGAGACCCGGTGGCGTCGAGACCCCGACGGTGTTCGTGTGGATGCCGCAGGCCTCGGCTTTCCGAGCTTCGTCAAGCCGGCGCGCGCCGGATCGAGCGTCGGGGTGTCGAAGGTCCACGAGGCGGCCGAGCTCGACGCGGCCCTCGAGCTGGCGTTCGCGGAAGACGGCAAGGTGCTGATCGAGCCGGCGATCGTCGGCCGCGAGGTCGAGGTCGCGGTTCTGGAGGGGCGCGGCGAAGACTCCGCCCGAGCGTCACTGCCGGGGGAGATCGTGCTCACAACGCGCGAGTTCTACGACTTCGAGGGCAAGTACCTCGGCGGTGACGGCGCGGAGGTCGTCTGTCCGGCCGATGTGACGGCTGACGAGATCGAGGCGCTCCAGAACATGGCGGTCGCCGCATTCACCGCCGTCGACGGCCGCGGGCTCGCGCGCGTCGACTTCTTCCAGACGGCCGACGGCCTGTATGTCAACGAGCTCAACACGATGCCGGGCTTCACGCCGATCTCGATGTTCCCGAAGTGCTGGATCGCCTCCGGCCTCAGCTACAGCGACCTCATCGCCGAGCTGATCGAGGTCGCGCTCTCCCGGCCCGTCGGGCGCGCCGTCAGGGACTGACGGGCGAGGGGACGGGGGTCGCCTCCGCACGGTCGACGCATGCACCCCCGTCGCTGGGCAGCCGCGACACGACCCGTGACAGTTCGTCGAGGACCTCTCGACTCGATACGCCCTGCACCTCGGCCGAGGTCTCGGTGTTGAAGTAGAGCTCGACTGCAGGCTTTCGCCCGTACGTGACGACACGGAAGCGCGGCGCTTCCGATTCGTCGATGACCCAGTCGACGCCGGCGACCGATTCGCAGCGAAGCGTCGTGGGACCGGGAGAGGCGACACCGCACGAGAAGATGATGGTCGCCGGATCGCCCCACGCGGCCGTTGCCTGGCTGTCCGTCCAGCGGCGCTCTGCGCCGGCGACCTGCTGCGGAAGCCGAACCATCAGGTCTGCGCATTCGGGAGCATTCGCCTCCGGGGCCGCGGGGACGTTGACGGTCCCGGCGCAGCCGGCGAGGGCGAGAGTCACCGAGGCCAGGACGAGTGCGGGAATCGTACGGCGGAGCGGCATCCCTCCAGGGTACTGGGCCGTGAGGGGCCACGACCGCCGGGGTAGCGTGGGACCATGCCCGACGTCGATCCCGCCACCCCCGTCGGCTCCCTGTCGGAAGAGGCTGTGCTCGCGCACATCCTCCAGCGCTTAGGCCCGGGCCAGGCGCTCGTCGGGCCGGGCGACGATGCCGCGGTGCTGCGGCTCGCCGATGCACGCGTCGTGGTGACCACCGACACGTTGATCCACGGTCCGGATTTCCGGCTGGCCTGGTCGTCCGGGCGAGACCTCGGCGCGAAGGCTGCGGCCGTCAACCTCGCGGACGTCGCCGCGATGGGTGCCCGACCCGTCGCCCTGTTCGTCGCTCTCGCCATGCCGCCCGAGACGAGCATCGGGTTCGTCGGCGAACTCGCCTCCGGGCTTCGAGAGGCGTGCGACGAGCTCGCCCCGGGATGCCGGGTCGAGGGAGGCGATCTCACGAGCTCCGATACGCTCACGATCGCCGTCACCGCGGTCGGCGAGCTCGACCCGGGCCGGGCTCCGGTGCTGCGCTCCGGGGCACGCCCCGGTGACATGGTGGCGATCTGCGGCGATGTCGGTCTCGCTGCCGCGGGTCTCGACATCCTGTTCGATCGGTTCCGAGATGAGCGGGGTGCGGCGATCGCCGTCGATGACGCTGCGCTGAGCCCGTCCGAGCGCGTCGCGGTGCGGGGGCAGCTCCGCCCGCGTCCACCGATCGGGTCCGGCACAGCTGCGGCGCGAGCAGGCGCGACCGCGATGATGGACGTGTCCGACGGCCTGGTGCGTGATGCTCGTCGTCTCGGCCAGGCCTCGAGCGTGACGATCGATCTCGAGCGGAGCACGCTCGGCCCGGACAGCGATCGCGCGCTTCGCGGCGGCGAGGATCATGCGCTCCTCGCGACCTTCGCCGCCGGGACGGTGCTTCCCGCGGGCTTCCGTCGCATCGGCTCGGTGAAGCAGGCCGGCCTCGACCCGCTCACCGTGGACGGTAGGCCGGAACGTTCGGCCGGCGGATGGGACCCTTACCGCGACTGGGACGGCGCGGGCGGCTGACCACCGTTGTCCGCGCGTTCGTACCACCACAGTGCGGTATCGCCGTAACGCTTGCTGCGCAGCGGTTCGAGCTGCGCCGGAACGCGCGGCTGGGGGGAGCGGCTCGCGCGTTCCACGATGACGACCGCCCCTGGCGCGGTGACGTCGGCCAGCAGTGCGAGAGTGATCGCGAGGGCCTCGTCATCGAGGTCGTAAGGCGGGTCGATGAACACGAGGTCGAAGGGCCCGGATGCCGACTGCAGAAACGCGTCGGCGCTGCTGCGATGGACCCGGACCGCCGACGAGCCGACGGCCCGAGCGACGGTTCGCGCGTTGCGGTCGGTCACGGCGGCCGCCGACGCCGACTTCTCGACGAGGTCGACGGACGCCGCGCCCCGACTGACGGCCTCGAGACCGAGGGCACCCGAACCGGCGTAGAGGTCGAGCACGCGCGCGCCGTCGAGAACGCCCGAGGCATCGAGCCCCCCGAAGAGCGACTCGCGGACCCGGTCGCTCGTCGGTCGGGTGCCGCGGTCGGGAACCCGCAGCACGAGCGATCCGGCGGCGCCGGCGATGATGCGTGTCATGACGGGCCCGCCGTATGTTCCGCGGCCTCGTCGCCGGCGCTGCCGCCGTTCTCGTCGCGGAGGCGCGGCTCGCTACGCAGCTCGGGGCGGAACCCCGCCTTGTCGGCGTAGAACTCGCGGATGACGGCCATGTCGGCGGCGACGTCGCCCGTGAGCTCGATCGTCGGTCCGAGGCCGGTAGTCATGGTGGTGCGGTCGACGTACCCGAGCGTCACCGGCAGGCCCGAGGCGCGGGCGATGCGGTAGAACCCCGACTTCCAGCCGGTACGGGAGGTGCGGGTCCCGTCCGGGGTGATGACCAGACCGAACACCTCGCCCGCCGCGATCTGCGCGAGGACATCGTCGACGACGCGCGAGGGGTCGTCCCGGTCGACGGGGATGCCGCCGAGGCGACGCATCGGACCGCTCCGCCAGCCGCGGAACAGACTCTTCTTGCCCAGCCACCGGACCGGGATCTGCAGACGCCACGCGATCGCGAGCATGAGCACGAAATCCCAGTTGGAGGTGTGCGGCGCACCGATGAGGATGGTGGGTCGTGTGGGTGCGGGCGTGCTGACGAGGCGCCAGCGGCTGAACGTCCAGAAGATGCGGGCGATCGCGCGTCGGAGCATGCTCTTACCGTAAAGCCTGGCGGCAGCGTGTCCGACCTCCTGCCTAGACTCGACTCCATGCCGCAGGTCGACCTGGATACCCCGCTGCCGCAGGCCGTGGGCGAGAAGGTCGCCGCGACGCTCTCGCGTGCGTTCGCGATGTCGACGGTCGGTGACCTCCTCGCGCACTACCCGCGTCGCTACGCCCGCCGCGGCGAGCTGACCCCGATCTCGTCGCTGCCCGTGGGGGAGATGGCGACGATCGTCGCCGAGGTGGAATCGGTTTCGGAGCGTCCGATGCGTCAGCGCCGAGGGTCGCTCATCGAGGTCGTGATCAGCGATGGCGTCGGCGAAGCGACGCTGACGTTCTTCGGACAGAAGTGGCGTCTCCAAGAGCTCCGGGTCGGGCGACAGGGCATCTTCTCGGGCAAGGTCGGGGTGTTCAAGGGAAAGCAGCAGTTCGCCCACCCCGACTACGAGCTCTTCGACGACGAGGTCGAGGCGCGCGTGACGGCGGTCGCGCGAAGCCTCGAACCGATCCCCATCTACTCGGCCACCAGCACCATCACGAGCTGGCAGCTGCGCAAGATCATCGCCGACGTCATCGCGCGGCTCGGTGACGTGGCCGATCCGCTGCCCGACGAGCTGCGTGAACGGCGTCAGCTCCTCGATGCCCGGACGGCGCTCGTTCAGGTGCACACCCCGACCGTCCCCGAGCACGTGCGGCCGGGGTTCGAGACCCTCCGCATGCACGAGGCCTTCGTCCTTCAGGCAGCGCTCCTGCAGCACCGCATCCAGGTGCGGCGACTCGCCGCCACTGCCCGACCGGCGGGAGACCTTCTCGAGCAGTTCGACGCCGCTCTGCCCTTCGAGCGCACCCCCGATCAGATCGCCGTCGGCGACGTGATCGCCGACGATCTCGTGAACGAGTGGCCGATGAACCGGCTGGTGCAGGGCGAGGTGGGTTCGGGTAAAACGCTCGTGGCTCTTCGCGCCATGCTGCAGGTTGCGCAGTCCGGCGGGCAGGCAGCACTCATCGCTCCGACGGAGGTCCTCGCGGCGCAGCACGTGCGATCCATCGCGAAGATGCTGGGGCCGCGGCTCGCCCCCGAGCTGATGCCCACTCTGCTCACGGGGGCGCAGCCGGCCGCTGAGCGGCGCAAGGCTGCCCTGCGGGCAGCATCCGGCCAGGCACGGATCGTGGTGGGCACCCACGCGCTGCTGAGTGCGTCGACGACGTTCGCCGACCTCGGCCTGGTCGTCGTCGACGAGCAGCACCGATTCGGCGTCGAGCAGCGCGAGGCGCTCCGCGCGAAGGGCACCTCGCCCCACGTGCTCGTGCTGACGGCGACGCCGATCCCGCGCACCGTGGCGATGACCGTTTTCGGAGACCTCGACGTGTCGACGATCCGCACGATGCCGACCGGGCGCGCGGGCATCTCGACCTTCGTCGCGCCTCTGGCCGAGAAGCCGGGCTGGTTCGGCCGGGTGTGGGAGCGCGTGGCCGAAGAGGTCGCTCAGGGACGACAGGCCTTCGTCGTGTGTGCGGCGATCGACGCGGAGAAGGCCGTGGTCGACGACACCGACGACGCGGGCATGCTCGAAGACGGCACGCGGACGCGGACTCGCTGGGGAGTCGTTCAGGCCACCGAGATGCTCGCACAGCATCCGTCGTTCGCCGACCTCACCGTCGCGACGCTGCACGGCAAGATGCCCGCAGACGAGAAGGATGCCGTCATGCAGGCGTTCGCCCGCGGTGAGATCGACGTGCTCGTGGCCACGACAGTCGTCGAGGTCGGCGTCGACGTGCCGAACGCCTCGACCATGGTGATCCTCGAGGCTGAACGATTCGGAGTGTCGCAGCTTCATCAGCTGCGCGGCCGCGTCGGCCGGGGCAGCGTGCCCGGGCTGTGTCTGCTGGTCACCGAGGCAGACCCCGATACGGCGGCGCGGTCACGGGTCGAGGCCGTCGCGGCCACGACCGACGGCTTCTCCCTCGCAGAGGTCGACCTCGAGCTGCGGGGCGAGGGAGACGTCCTCGGCGATGCTCAGTCAGGTGCGCGGTCATCGCTTCGTCTGCTGCGAGTCGTCGCGGATGCCGACCTGATCGCGCAGGCGCGCGACGAAGCCGCATCCGTGCTGCAGAACGACCCCGATCTGTCGGAGCATCCCGGGCTCGCCGCAGCCATTGCGCGGCGCCTGGGCGAGGACGAGCGCGGCGCGCTCCACAGGAACTAGGCTCAGACCATGAGCAACCGGATCGCGGTCGTGCCCGGCTCCTTCGATCCGCCGACCCTCGGCCATCTCGACGTCATCCGTCGGGCCGCTGCCTTGTACGACCAGCTCCACGTCCTGGTCGTCCACAACCCCGGCAAAGAAGCGATGCTCCCCATCGCGCAGCGTCAGGCGCTTCTCGAGCAGTCGATCGACGAGACCGGGATCGAGGGTGAGATCGTCGTTGCGGCGTGGAGCATGGGACTGCTCGTCGACTACGCGACCGACGTCGGTGCCGGGATCCTCGTCAAGGGGATCCGGTCGCAGGTCGACGTCGCCTACGAGACGCCGATGGCGATCGTCAACCGGCACCTCGCTCAGATCGAGACCGTGTTCCTGCTTCCCGACCCCGCGCACGCGCTGGTGTCGAGCTCGCTCGTGCGGCAGGTCGCCTCGCTCGGCGGCGACGTGTCGCCCTTCGTGCCGGGCCCCGTCGCGCGGTTCCTCGACACGGGATCCCGCGGCATCTGAGTCCGCTCGACGCCACGGCGACTAGCATGGTCGATCGTGGGTAGAAAGCACGTCACCGGACCATTCGTCATCCCCGTGCGCGACATCGTGCGCCAGCCGGGGGAGATGCGGGAGTTCGCGTTCAGCGTGCCCGCGCCCGACAAGTGGGGCGAGGGTCTCGTCTCGGTCGCCGCGGGCCGGCCGATCGATCTCGAGGTGCGCCTCGAGTCGGTGCACGAGGGCATCCTGGCCACCGCTGAGGCCGACACCGTGTATGACGGCGTCTGCGGTCGGTGCCTGACGGAACTGACACGCCCCCTCCGAATCGAGTTTCAGGAGCTCTTCGGGTATTCTGGGGACGAAGCGTCCGACTTCGAGGTTCAAGACGACCACGTGGATCTTGAAACTCCGGTCAGGGATTCGATCGTCCTGGCGCTTCCGTTCCAACCGGTGTGTCAGCCGGATTGCCCCGGGCTCGACCCGGTCACGGGTGAGAAGCTGACGCCGGGAGCGGAACCTGCGGAGCAGGTGCAGATCGACCCGCGCTGGGCCGCGCTGACGGCCTACACCCCAGACCACGACGACGCAGACCACCGCGTCGCGCCCGACACAGAGAAGAGCTAGCCATGGCAGGTAACCCCCCGAAGCGGAAGGTCTCCCGCTCCAACACGCGTTCGCGTCGCGCGCAGTGGAAGGCCGAGGCTCCCACGCTCGTCAAGACCATCGAGAACGGAAAGGTCGTCTACAGCCGCCCCCACCAGGCGAAGGTCGTCACCGACTCGCAGGGCACCGAGCTGTTCCTCGAGTACAAGGGTCGCAAGGTCGCTGACGTCTGACGACGCGCGGCGTGACTGAGAACACCACCGAGCGCTCCGCGCTCACCGACAAGCTCGGGGTCGACATCGACCCCGAGCTTCTGTCGCTTGCCCTCACCCACCGTTCGTACGCGTACGAGAACGGCGGGACGCCTCACAACGAGCGTCTCGAGTTCCTCGGCGACTCGATCCTGGGCCAAGCCGTGACCGTGCATCTTTTCCGCACGCATCCCGATCTCGACGAGGGTGCGCTGGCCAAGCGTCGCGCGAGCGTCGTGTCGACGATCGCCCTGGCCGAGGTCGCTCGGACGATCGGGCTCGGCGACCACATCAAGCTGGGCCGCGGCGAGACGCAGACCGGCGGGCGCGACAAAGACTCGATCCTCGCCGACGCCATGGAGGCCGTGATCGGAGCGGCCTTTCTCTCGGCCGGTCCCGAGCGGGCGCAGGAACTCGTCCTCCGTCTCGTCGCGCCACTTCTGGCGGACCCCGCGCGTTACGGCGCGGCGATGGACCCGAAGACCTCCCTGCAAGAGCTCGCCGCTCACCTGGGCGTTGCGCCGCCGGTCTACGGCATCGAGGCCTCGGGACCCGACCACCACCGGGTCTTCACCGCGACCGTCACCGTCGGGGACGTGTCACGCGAGGGCGTGGGAAGCAGCAAGAAGCAGGCCGAGATGGCGGCCGCCCTCGCTGTGTGGCACGTGCTGTCTGCCCGTGCCTGAGCTGCCCGAAGTCGAGGTCGTGCGCGCCGGTCTCGAGCCGGCCGTCGTCGGCGCACGGATCGAGGCGTGCACGGTGCTCGACGCTCGCGCGCTCACGCGCCACGTCGGAACGCCGGCGTCGTTCGAGCAGGAGTTGACCGGCCGCTCCCTCACCGCCGCCGCGCGACGCGGCAAGTTCCTCTGGTTTCCCGTAGAGGGCACCCAGCGTGCGGTCATCGCCCACCTCGGAATGAGCGGGCAGATGCTGCTGCGCGAGCCCGGTGCGCCGACCGAACGCCACGAACGCATCCGCTGGGACATCGTGCACCCGGAGCACGGCGAGCTCTCCGTTCTGTTCGTCGACCAGCGGACCTTCGGCTCTCTCGCGGTGGACGACCTCGAACCCACGGTGGACGGCGCACCAGCCGGGCGCGGAACGGATGCGGCACTGATCCCGGGGCAGGTGCGGCACATCGCCCGCGACCCCCTCGACCCGGCGTTCGACGCTCCGCGGTTCCATCGGGAACTCGCCCGGCGGTCGTCCGGCATCAAGCGCGTCCTCCTCGACCAGGGCGTGGTCAGCGGCATCGGCAACATCTACGCCGATGAGGCGCTGTGGGCTGCCCGCGTCCATCCGGAGACCGTTGCATCCCTCCTCTCGCGGCCCGCGCGTGAGCGCCTCCTCGAGGCCGTCGTCGCGGTGATGACGAAGGCTCTCGCCGAAGGCGGCACGAGCTTCGACGCCCAGTACGTCAACGTCAACGGCCAGGCCGGCTACTTCGCGCACTCGCTCGAGGCCTATGGCCGCACCGGAGCGGAGTGCTCGCGGTGCGGCTCGGCCATCGTCCGGGTCGCGTTCACGAATCGCTCATCGCACTACTGCCCGCGCTGCCAGCGTCGTCGCCACTGAGCCGCTTCTTCCAAGCGCCCTCGTATGACAGCGGGCGGAACCCGAGGGCCTCGTTGATGTCGAGCATCGGGCGATTCTCTTCGGCGTTGTAGGTGATGACGCGGGGTGATTCGGGGGCGATGTCGCGCCACGCGACGAGGCCCGCGCACTTCACGAGCATTCCCAGCCGGTGGCCCCGGTGGCTCGCCGACACGAGCGTGTCGTGCTGATGGGTCGCGCCGGTGCGGTCGGAGCCGATCATGAGTTCGTTGAAGGCCGCGAGCTCGCCGGTCTCGATGTGCTGCGCCGCGGTCACGAGCAGTGTCTGGTCCGCTTCGACGTAGCGCGCATCGTGGCGGGCCAGGCGCGCGGCATCCCACTCTTCCTCGTCCACCTCGAGGCCGGCGGCGGGGGCGTCGGTCGACATGCGCGACTTGAGCCAGGCGTACCCTTCGACGAACTCCGGCGGCGTCGGCGCGGTCCATCGCACCACGCGGTAGCCGGCGGCCGCCACCGTGGCTTTCGCCAGGTGATCATCGACGACGGTGGCGGAGTCGGTCAGATCGAGCACGCTCTTCCGATTGATCTGCTCGAGCGTGTAGCCGTGACGCAGCAGGAAGCGCGCGGCATGGTCGCGCGGAATGTCGCCGTACCCCGTCGGTGCGGCCAGCCTGTCGCCCGGCTCATCGGGATGCTCGGCGTACGTCTGCAGAACGTGGCGGCCATGGTCGCGGGCGGTCCGCTCGACGAGCGCGTGGGCCTGCGAACCGATGCCGAGTCCGCGCACCTCGCGCAGGAGTTCGATGAGCCAGTACGCGCTGTCGGATCCGGCTTCGTGGGGGATGTCGAGCCCCACGCGCCCGACGACTCTGCCGTCCCATACCGCGAGCCAGCTGAATCTCGTCTCGTCCGGGCTCGGGCGATAGTGGGGGAGCAGCTCGTCGGGGCGGGCGGTATCGTCATCGCCGCCGGTGATCTCGCGATACACGAGATTGCGCACGCGCACCATCTCGCAGAAATCCGCGGCGTCCGGTGCATCGATCCTCTCGGGGATGCGGAGGGGGCGCAGCTCGAGCCGCGCAGTGATGTCGTTCATGATTCTCTTTCGGCGGCGTGGGGTCTCGTCACCGAGACCCCACGCGGATCAACGGTAGGGAGTGAGCAGGTACGCGCGTTCCCAGTGCCGCTCGCGCGCCTCGCGGGCGGCGAGCTGTTCGCGGCGGTACGCGACCTCGGGCGCAGAGCTGGCGCCGCGGTTCGCGCTCCACACGATGAGGCGCAGTGCGATGCGCAGCGCAAGGCGCTGGGCGAGGGTCGGACGGCCGAGAGCCGTCTGCTCGGAAATGGCGGGCCGCGCAGGCGCGACCTCGGGACGTCGTTGTACGACGGTGTTCATGGTGTCCTCGTTCGAAGAGGGCGGACGTGCGATGGCGACGATGTGCGTCGCAGGTGCAGCCGTCGGCTGCGGCCCGGCGCGAGGTGTCGCGCGGGCGGAGAGGCGGAACGGGGCGAGGGACTCGCGGACTCAGACGTTCAGCGGAGCACCCATGACGGCGGCTCCACCGATCACGCAGGAGAAACGGTCGCGGTGCTCGGAACGAACAGCAACAGCGTTAAACGCGGTGACAGAAATCAACATCGGGGAACCTCCTTTCGTCAGGGATGCGGGAAGTGACGCTAGCGGTCCGCCCGGTGCGGCGTCAAGTCCGGCTCGTCATCCTCCGGTAGCGTGTGGGCATCCACCGAGCGCCGGGAGGGCCCGACATGCACCTGAAGAGCGTCACGCTCAAGGGCTTCAAGTCGTTCGCCCAACCGACCACTTTCGTGCTCGAGCCGGGCGTCACCTGCATCGTCGGGCCCAACGGCTCGGGCAAGTCGAACGTCGTCGACGCGCTCGCCTGGGTCATGGGCGAGCAGGGAGCCAAGACCCTCCGCGGCGGGAAGATGGAAGACGTCATCTTCGCCGGCACTGCGACGCGCGGTCCGCTCGGTCGCGCCGAGGTCCAGCTGACGATCGACAACCACGACGGCGTGCTTCCGATCGAGTACGCCGAGGTGACGATCAGCCGCACGCTGTTCCGCAACGGATCGAGCGAGTACGCGATCAACGGCGAGACGTGCCGACTGCTCGACGTGCAGGAGCTCCTGAGCGACTCCGGTCTCGGTCGCGAAATGCACGTGATCGTCGGGCAGGGCCGGCTCGACACCGTGCTGCAGGCGAGCGCGGAGGACCGGCGCGGTTTCATCGAGGAAGCGGCGGGCATTCTGAAGCACCGCCGCCGCAAAGAGAAGACGGTTCGCAAGCTCGAGGCGATGGAGGCCAATCTCACGCGGTTGAGCGACCTGGCGGGCGAACTGCGGCGGCAGCTGAAGCCCCTCGGCAAGCAGGCCGAGATCGCACGTGAAGCCGCGACGATCGCCGCCGTCGTCCGCGACGCGAAGGCGAGGCTGTACGCCGACGACCTCGTCGCGCTGCGCTCCCAGCTCGCCGACCATGCACGCGACGAGCACGAGCGGCACGCCGAACGCCTCGTGCTGCAGGACCGGCTCGACGGCGTCAAACGACGCATCGACGAGCTCGAGGCCGAGCAGCGATCCGAGGCCGTCGACAGGGCACGCGCCACCGCGTTCGCGCTCGAGCAGGTCCAGGAGCGGGTGCGCGGACTGCACACGCTCGCGGCGCAGCGCCGCGCTCTTCTCGAGGACGACGGCCAGCTCTCGATCGAGGTCGCCACGGTAGGACAGGGGGCGATCGACGAGGCCCGCCAGGAGGTCGACGAGATCGCCTCGGGCGTCGGCGACGCGCAGGATGCCGCCGCCGCGGCATCCCGGGATGTGATTCGAGCGCGTGCCGAGTTGGATGCTCTCGACTCCGACATCGCCGCGCAGAGCGCTCTCGTCTCCGAGCACGACATGCGGCTGACCAAGCTCCGCGGCCGAGCAGACGCCGCCGCGTCGCGCTTGGAAGCTCTGCGCGCGACGGTCGAACGGCAGCAGCGGGGGCTGGACGCCGCACGGACGCGGCGCGCGGAGGCTGAGGCGGCCCTCGAGCAGGTCCAGTCCGAAGCGGCTCCCGAGGCGAGCTCGGCCGAGCACACGGCTGCGTACGAGCGCGCTCAGCGCGAGGCGACGGAGGCGGAGACGACGCTCGCGGGCATCCGTGAGCGGCTGCACGCGGCCGAGCGCGAGGTCGAGTCGCTGACGGCGCAGACGGCTGCGCTCGGGCGGGCGCTCGAGGTCCGCAACGCGGCCGCCGATCTGCTGTCGCGCGGCGACGATGGGCTGCGGTCACTCGTCGCCGACGCCCTGAAGGTGGAACCGGGATACGAAGCGCCTGTCGCTGCGGCGCTGGGGGCGCTGGCCGAGGGCGTGCTCGCCGCCGATGTGCCCGCAGCGCTGCGGGCGGCAGCCACCGCTGCCGAGGACGACCTCGGTGTCGTCGACATCGTCCTCGCGCATGCCGACCGGGGAGAGGCTGTCAACGCCGTGCCGGGCGCTGTGCGTGCGATCGACGTCGTCAGCGGGCCCGACGGCGTCGTCGGCCAGCTCGAGCACGTGCTCGTCGCTGATGACCTCGAGACAGCAGTCCGTATCCGCGATGCATGGTCGGCGAGCGAACGCGGACGCGCCGTCGTCGTGACCAAGCAGGGCGAGCTGGTCTCGTGGCGCACGGTCCGAGCCGGATCCGGCGAGGGCCGGTCACGTCTCGAACTCGCCGCGGAGCGAGACGCGGCGGCTGACCGGCTGAGCGAGATGACCGTCGTCGCCGACGCGCTCCGGGAGTCGCTGACCGATGCACAGGCAGCCTGGACCGAGGCTCGCGCCCGGACGAGGACAGCGCTCGAGACGCTGCGTGCCCACGATGCGGCGCTTGCGGCCGACGCGGAAAAGCTCAACCGAGCCACAGTGCGGTACGAAGCGGCCATCGCAGAATGCGACCGGCTCGAGGCAGGCATCGCGCCGGCCGTCTCGGCCGCGACCGAGGCCGAGTCAGCGGCCCGCGATGCCGAGGAAGCGCTCGCGGCGGCGGCTGCGGCGCCGCGCCCGATCCTCGACGCATCGGCGCGTGACGGTCTCCTCGAAGCCCTCGAACAGGCTCGTGAACGCGAGATGCGCGCACGCCTCGACGTCGAGACCCTGCGAGAGCGTGTGCGAGCCGGCGAGGCCCGCGTGGTTCAGCTCGAACGCCAGCGCGAGCGAGAGCGCGCCGCCGCCGCCGAGGCCGCCCGACGCGCCGTCATCCGGCGGCAGCAGCGTGCGATCGCGGATGCCGTCGCCGCACAACTGCCGCCGCTGCTCGAATCGATCGACAGGTCCGTCGCCGCCGCCCGCGTGGAACTGGGGAGGGCTGAGCAGGCGCGGAGCGAGATCACGAGCGAGCTCGCCGAGCTGCGCCGCCAGGATCAGTCGGCGCGCAGCCGGCTCTCGGCCCTCACCGAGTCGGTGCACGGACTCGAGATGCAGATGCACGAGAAGAAGCTGCACGTGACGAGTCTGCTCGAACGCGTCGGGTCGGAACTGGGCTTCGACGAGGACATTCTCGTTTCGGAATATGGGCCGGACCACCCCGCCCTCGACGATTCCGGCGAGCCGGTGCCCTTCGATCGCGCCGCTCAGCGCCGTCGCCTCGCGGAGGCGGAGCGGAAGCTCGCGCAGCTCGGGCGCGTGAACCCTCTGGCGCTGGAAGAGTACGCCGCGCTCGAGCAGCGGCACGCGTTCCTCACGGAACAGCTCGCGGATTTGACGCAGACCCGCTCGGACCTGCTGACGATCATCGGCGAGCTGGACGAGCGGATGCAGACGATCTTCCTGTCCGCCTTCGAGGACACGAAGGTCGCATTCGGCGAGGTATTCCCGATCCTGTTCCCCGGGGGCACCGGCAGCATCTCGCTGACCGATCCCGACAACCCGCTCACGACCGGCATCGAGGTCGCGGTGCGACCTGTGGGCAAGAAGATCGAGAGGTTGTCGCTCCTCTCGGGCGGCGAGCGTTCCCTCGCCGCTGTCGCTCTTCTGACGGCCATCTTCAAGGCGCGGCCGAGCCCGTTCTACATCCTCGACGAGGTGGAGGCAGCGCTCGACGACGCGAATCTCGGACGCCTGCTCGGCGTGTTCGAACAGCTCCGCGAATCGAGCCAGCTCATCGTCATCACGCACCAGAAGCGCACGATGGAGATCGCGGACGCGCTCTACGGCGTCTCGATGCGCCAGGACGGAGTGTCGGCGGTCGTCGGTCAGCGCGTTCGGGAGCGCGCGGGCGCCGTAGGCTGAGGGTATGGCCGACAATCCCTGGTCGCTCTCGCGCGCGCTGCGCGGGCTCTTCGTCAAGCCGACCATCGACGAGAACACGTGGGACGATCTCGAGACGGCGCTGCTGACCGCCGACTTCGGGCCCGACATCACGGAGCGTCTCGTCGATGACCTGCGCGACAAGGTGGAGCGGTACCGCACGACCGACCCCCGCGACCTCCAGCGCATGCTCAAGGAGACCCTGGAGGAGCGGTTCGCCGCGTTCGACTCGACCCTGCGTCTGACGGAGCGTCCCGCCGTCGTCCTGGTCGTCGGGGTGAACGGCGTGGGGAAGACCACGACGATCGGCAAGTTCGCGAAGTTCCTCCAGCGTTACGGTCGGTCGGTCGTCGTCGGAGCCGCCGACACCTTCCGTGCGGCCGCGGTCGACCAGCTCGCGACGTGGGCCGAGCGCGGAGGCGCGCAGATCGTCCGTCCGCAACAGGAAGGCCAGGACCCGGCCTCGGTTGCGTTCCAGACGATCGACTACGCCAAGCGGACAGGCACGGAGATCGTGCTCGTCGACACAGCCGGCCGCCTGCACACCAAGGGCGGGCTGATGGACGAGCTCACCAAGATCCGGCGCGTCATAGAGAAGCAGGCGCCGATCAGCGAGGTGCTGCTCGTTCTCGACGCGACGACCGGGCAGAACGGCGTGATGCAGGCCGAGGCGTTCCTCGAGCACGCGGGAGTGACCGGCCTGGTCCTGACGAAGCTCGACGGCTCCGCACGTGGCGGATTCGTCCTCGCCGTGCAGGAGCGCACCGGCATCCCCGTGAAACTTCTCGGCCAGGGCGAGGGAATCAACGACCTCACGGGCTTCACCCCGCACGTCTTCGCGTCGGCGCTCGTCGACTGAGTCGCGCGCCGCGCCGCATCACCACTTCCCCCGCACCCTCACGGCTGGTTTCATAAACACATGGCGATCGAGCACGACTACTTCGGACTCCTCGAGTCGGGGCCGGACGGATCGATCTTCTGGTCGGATCACGTCGAGATCGGCGATCAGACGGTCACCGTCGATCTGACGGCTCCGGATCAGGACGACGTCTCGGCTGCCGCGCTGGATGTCGCCGCCGCCATGATCTCGGCGATCGAATCGATCGATCTCTCCGCTCGCAACGCGATGGTCTCCGAGCTGAACGACCGCACCAGCGAGGTGACGGAGTTCATCCTCCAGCAGCAGGAGGAGCTCGGAGAGGACATCGAGTCGTACCTCGTGGACATCTCGGGCGACGTCCACATGGACGTCATCCGGTCGCTGCAGCTGATCAGCATGACGATCCTGGCCGATGAGCACGGGGGATCGGACCCATTCGCGGTGCTCGAGTACGCGCTCGACCCCGATTCCACCGAAGAGGTGCTCCTGGTGAATCTCACGAGCGACGGCAGCATCCAGTCGGTCACCAGCGCCGACTGACGTGCAGACCTTTCTGCCGTATCCCTCGTTCGCCCAGTCGGCGGCGGCCCTCGACACGGCGCGGCTCGGCAAGCAGCGCGTGGAGACGCTGCAGCTGCTCCGGGCCAACACGGTCCCGGGATACGGATGGCGGAACCATCCGGCCGCCAAGATGTGGCGCGGCTATCTGCCCGCTCTCACGGCGTACGGCCTCGCGATGACGGACGCGTGGATCGCCGCCGGTCGCCCGGACACGGTCCGGCCGCAGCTGTTGCAGTTCGCGCCCGATGTCGACGGGATGCCCGAGAGCGAACTCGAGATGCCGCCGTGGCTGGGCGATGAGGCGTTCCACCTGTCTCACCGCTCGAACCTCGTGCGCAAGGATGCCGCGTTCTACCGGCCGCGCTTCGGTGACGTTCCCGACGACCTGCCGTATGTCTGGCCGCCGGACCCGACCGCGTCCTGAGACCTCGCGGCCGGGCCGGCACGCCGTCAGACGGCCTGCGCGAATCCGGACTGGGCCGAGTCGGCGAGGTGCGCGAGATGGGGCGGGATCTCCCGGCCCTTGGCAGTCATGGACTGCGCCCACAGGCGCCCGGCCCGATAGGACGACCGCACGAGCGGTCCGGCGAGCACGCCGAGGAAGCCGATGCGTTCCGCTTCCTCACGGAAGCCGACGAACTCCTCCGGCTTGACCCAGCGGTCGACCGGCAGGTGACGAGGCGTGGGACGGAGGTACTGCGTGATCGTGATGATGTCGGTGCCCGCGTCGTGGAGGTCCTGGAGGGCCTGGACGACCTCCTCGGGCGTCTCGCCCATCCCGAGGATGAGGTTCGACTTGGTGATGAGTCCGGCGTCACGGGCGCGCGTGATCACGCCCAGGGAGCGCTCGTAACGGAAGGCTGGCCGGATCCGCTTGAAGATGCGGGGGACCGTCTCGACGTTGTGTGCGAAGACCTCGGGTCGTGACGCGAACACCTCGTCGAGCTGCGCCGCGTCGCCGTTGAAGTCCGTCGCGAGGATCTCCACGCCCGTGCCCGGGTTCTCCGCGTGGATCCGTCGCACCGTCTCCGCGTGGAGCCAGGCTCCGCCATCGGCGAGGTCGTCGCGCGCCACCCCGGTGACCGTCGCGTAGCGCAGCTGCATCCGGCTGACGCTCTCGGCGACGCGGCGCGGCTCGTCGGTGTCGTATTCGGCCGGCTTGCCCGTGTCGATCTGGCAGAAGTCGCACCGACGTGTGCACTGCGAGCCGCCGATGAGGAAGGTCGCCTCCCGGTCCTCCCAGCATTCGTAGATGTTCGGGCATCCCGCTTCCTGGCAGACCGTGTGGAGTCCCTCTTCTTTGACCAGGTCATGCAGAGCGCGATACTCCTCGCCCATCCGCGCCTTCGTCTTGATCCACTCCGGCTTGCGTTCGATCGGCGTCTGCGCGTTGCGCACTTCCAGTCGCAGGAGCTTGCGCCCGTCCGGACCACCCGCGGCGGGAGCGGCGGGCACGGCGCAGCCGCCGCTCATGCTGCGGCCGCCGTCTCGAACTCGGCGCGGAACCGACACGCGACGGTGTCCACCACATCCGCGGGGGAGACGCTTCTGCCCAGCACTGTCGAGAGGGAAGCGACGCCGGCATCGGCGATGCCGCACGGGATGATCTGCTGGAACGGTGCGAGGTCGTTGTCGCAATTGAGGGCGAAGCCGTGCATCGTCACGCCGCGCTGAACCCGCACACCGATGGCCGCGATCTTCGCGTCTCGGCCGTCCTGACTCACCCAGACGCCGCTTCGGCCCGTCACTTGACGGGCCGCGACGCCCAGGTCGGCGACGACGTCGATGAGCATCCGCTCGAGCCGCCGCACGTGCGAGACCACGTCCACCGGCTCCGGCAGACGCAGAATCGGATACCCCACCAGCTGGCCCGGTCCGTGCCAGGTGATCTTGCCACCGCGGTCGACGTCGACGACGGCGGTGCCGTCTGTCGGTCGCTCGCCGGGCTCGGTACGTGCGCCCGCGGTGAACACCGGCTCGTGCTCGAGCAGGAGCAGCGTGTCGGGACCACCGGCCACGACGGCATCGTGGACGCGGCGCTGCAGCTCCCAGCCTTCTGCGTAGGGGACGACGGCGGGGGCGAGCCCCACGACGCGGACATCGAGCACGGTTCCTCCTCGAATACTGGACCGCGTCCAACAATACGACACGCCTAGGCTGTCCTGGTGACGTCTTCCAGCCGCGCCGGCCGGCCTCGCGTATCGTCCCGCGAGACCCTCGCGGAGGCCGCCTGCGAGCTCTTCCTCGAGCGCGGTTATGAGGCGACGACGGTCGCCGACATCACCCGACGCGCCGGTGTCAGCCGTTCGAGCTTCTTCAACTACTTCTCGTCGAAGTCGGCCGTCCTGTGGGCCGGACTCGACGAGCGGATCAGCGTGCTCGAGCTCGGTCTGCGGCGCGCCGGCGGCGTCGACGACGTCGCGTCCGCGGTGGCGGAGCTCGCCCGCGGCTTCGCCCCCGATGCGTTGGCGCTCGCGATCGTGAACGATGTCGCGATGGGGCTGTCCGACGAGCTCGCGCGAGATGCCGCACTGCGGGCCGCTCGCATCGCTAGAGCCGTCGCCGCGGCCCTGCACGGGTCGGGGACGGAACGGCTCGAAGCCGACATCCTCGGTGCCGCCTGGGGCGGTGCTGTGCTCGGAGCCGTCCGCTCCTGGGCGCGCGGGGGAGCGGGTCGGACGGATCTGGCGCACGAGATGGTCCGAGCGATCGCGATCGTCCGGGGGCACTGACCGGGTCGGCTGCTCGCATAGAATCGAGGGATCATGGCAACTTTCGGCACGCTCTCCGACCGTCTTACCGAGACCTTCCGGAATCTCCGCACCAAGGGAAAGCTCTCGGCGGCTGACGTCGACCAGACCGTCCGTGAGATCCGCCGCGCGCTTCTCGACGCCGACGTCGCCCTCGCGGTGGTCAAGGAGTTCACCGCCAAGGTGCGTGAGCGCGCGCTCGGCGATGAGGTGAACCGTGCGCTGAACCCTGCGCAGCAGGTGGTTCAGATCGTCAACGAGGAGCTCGTGGGCATCCTCGGCGGCGAGCAGCGGCGACTGCAGTTCGCGAAGAACCCGCCCACCGTCATCATGCTCGCGGGCCTCCAGGGCTCGGGTAAGACCACGTTCGCCGGCAAGCTCGCGAAGCAGCTCGAGAAGGACGGCCACACCCCCCTTCTGGTCGCGTGCGACCTCCAGCGGCCGAACGCCGTGAACCAGCTCCAGGTCGTGGCCGAGCGTGCCGGCGCCGCCATCTACGCGCCCGAGCCCGGCAACGGAGTCGGCGACCCCGTGCGAGTCGCGCGTGACGGTGTCGAGCACGCACGCCGCCAGCAGCACGATGTCGTCATCATCGACACCGCGGGACGCCTCGGCGTCGATGCGGAGCTCATGAAGCAGGCCGCCTCGATCCGCAAGGCCACCGATCCCGACGAGGTGCTCTTCGTCATCGATGCGATGATCGGTCAGGACGCGGTAAACACCGCGAAGGCGTTCCAGGAAGGCGTCGACTTCACCGGTGTCGTCCTCTCCAAGCTCGACGGCGACGCACGCGGTGGTGCTGCGCTCTCGGTCGCCTCGGTCACCCAGCGGCCGATCATCTTCGCGTCCACGGGTGAGGGCCTCGACGACCTCGAGCCCTTCCACCCGGACCGCATGGCCAGCCGCATCCTCGACCTCGGCGACATCCTCACCCTGATCGAGCAGGCACAGCAGGCGTTCGACGAGCAGGAGGCCCTCGCGGTCGCCGAGAAGCTCGCGAAGGAGCAGTTCACGCTCGAGGACTTCCTCGACCAGCTTCAGCAGATGAAGAAGATGGGGTCGATGAAGAAGATGCTCGGCATGCTGCCGGGTATGGGGCAGATGAAGCAGCAGCTCGAGCAGTTCGACGAGCGCGAGATCGACCGCACCGAGGCGATCATCCGGTCGATGACGCCGGCCGAGCGTCGCAACCCGAAGGTCCTCAACGGCTCGCGCCGCCTGCGCATCGCCCGCGGTTCGGGGATGACGGTGACCGATGTCAACCAGCTCGTGCAGCGCTTCGAGCAGGCGGCGAAGATGATGAAGACGGTCGCTCGCGGTGGCGTTCCCAACATCCCCGGCATGGGGCCGATGGGCGGCAAGCCCGGCGCCTCGAGCAAGCGCGGCAAGCAGGCCAAGAACAAGGGCGGTTCGCGTTCGGGCAACCCGGCGAAGCGGGCCGCAGAGAACGCCGGCCTCGCGACCGCGACGGCGCCGACCGGTTCGGGCTTCGGTCTCGGAGCCGGCGGTCAGGCTCAGCCGAGCGAGGCCGACCTCGCCGAGATCCAGAAGCTCTTCGGCAAGGGCTGAGTCAGCCGCCCTGAATCAGCGGCCGACGTCCGGCTGCGCCAGGTGCTGGCGCAGCGTGGGGCCGTCGCGGAACTCGCGGATCAGGTGCTGGACGACCTCGCGCAGGTCCCCGTCGGCCGCATCCGCGACGCGTGTCTGCCGGAGGTAGCTCGCCCCTTGATCGAGGATCGTGTTCAGCCCGCGGAACTCGCGTGCGCAGTGCAGCTCCTCGGCGATCGGCTCGAGCTCGGCCATCGTGTCGCGGAGGTGATCGGCGACGTGTCGCTGCGTGCCATCGGCGTCGACGATCAGACGCGCGTCCAGCCCGTACCGGGCGGCGCGCCACTTGTTCTCCCGCACGAACCACGGGGGGATCGTCGGGAGCTCGCGCCCCTCGTCGAGCTGTCGCGAGAGGTGCTCGGTGAGCACCTGGACGAGGGATGCCACGGCCGCGAGCTCGGGAAGCGTCGACATCCCGTCGCAGGCGCGGATCTCGATCGTTCCCCACTTCGGCGCGGGGCGGATGTCCCAACGCACCTCCGACGCGTCCTCCATGACGCCCGTGCGGACCATGCCGTCGAGGTAGTTCTCGAAGTCGCTCCACTGCGTGAAACTCCAGGGCAGGCCGGCGGTGGGCAGCTGCTGGAAGACGAGGGCGCGATTGGATGCGTACCCGGTGCGGTCGCCGGCCCAGAACGGGCTCGACGCCGACAGGGCTTGCAGGTGGGGGAGGTAGAGCGACAGCGCGTTGATGAGCGGGAACACCTTGTTCACGTCCTCGACACCCACATGGATGTGGATGCCCCAGATCATCATGTTCCGGCCCCACCACTGGGTGCGTTCGATGAGCTTGTGATAGCGGGTCTTGTCGGTGATCTGCTGCTCGTACCACCGGGCGAAGGGGTGGCTGCCGGCGCAGAGCATCTCAAGACCGCGCGGTGCCGCGAACTCGCGCACCCGCTGGATCGCGTCGTCGATGTCGTCGACCGCCGCGGCGACGGTGTCGCCGACACCGCTGGTCACCTCGATGGTGTTCGTCAGCAGCTCGCCCGTGATCGTGTAGCGCTCGAGCGCGGAGGATTCCTCGACTTCGGCGAGCACCTCCGGCGCTCGGGGCGCCAGATCCCCGGTGTCGCGGTCGGCGAGCATCAACTCCCACTCGAGCCCCACGGAGGAACGGGCAGACGTGGCGAAGGGGACCGTCATGCGCTCAGTCTGACACGCGGTGCGGTGCGGTTCGCGACGACCGTCATCATCTGGCAAAATAGACGGTTGGACCGCTCGCTCGACCCTCTATCCGGCGGGAAGGTCCACCCTCAGAGCTCCCGCCGGGTGTGCACCCCACGCTCCAGGCGACGTTCACTTCACATCACACCACTCAGGAGAATTGTGGCTGTCAAGATCCGTCTCAAGCGCCTCGGCAAGATCCGCGCGCCCTACTACCGCATCGTCGTCGCCGACTCGCGCACCAAGCGCGACGGCCGCGTGATCGAGGAGATCGGTCAGTACCACCCGACCGAGGAGCCCTCGATCATCAAGGTCGACTCCGACCGCGCCCAGTACTGGCTGTCCGTCGGCGCTCAGCCGACCGAGCAGGTCACCGCTCTGCTCAAGCTCACGGGCGACTGGGGCAAGTTCAAGGGCGACAGGAACGCCGTCTCGACCGTTCGCACGGCCGAGGCCAAGGGCGAGTTCGTCGCTGACGCGTCGAAGAAGTCGGTCATCAAGCCGCAGGCCGCCAAGAAGGCCGAGGAGCCCGCCGCTGAGGCTCCCGCCGACGAGGCTCCCGCCGCCGACGCGACCGACGCGGAGTAATCCGTTGCTGTCCGCCGCGCTCGAGCACGTCGTCAAGGGGATCGTCGATCACCCCGACGACGTCGTCATCCGTTCCTCCTCGTCGCCCCGCGGCGAGGTCCTCGAGGTGCGCGTGCACCCCGACGACCGGGGACGGGTGATCGGGCGCGGCGGACGCACCGCCAAGGCGCTGCGCGCGCTGATCTCCGCGCTTGCCGACGGCACGCGCGTTCGCGTCGACGTCGCGGACGACTGACATGGCCGCCGACCCCGCTCGCACTCAGCTGCGCGTCGGGCGCCTCGTCAAGGCGCACGGCCTCAAGGGCGCACTCAAGCTCGAGCTGTACACCGATGATCCCGACGGCCGCTTCGTGCCGGGCGCGACGTTCACGTTGCAGGTCCCCGAGGCGTCTCCCTGGCACGGCAAGTCCGTGACCGTCCGAGAGTTCCGGTGGATGAACTCGCACCCCGTCCTCTTCCTCGAAGACGTCAACGACCGCGATGCCGCCGAGAGCCTCGTCAAGGCCATCCTCTGGGTCGACCAGGACGGCGACGCCACGGCCGAGGACGACGCCTGGTTCGATCACCAGCTCGTCGGCCTCGACGTTGTGCGTGACGGCGAGCGGGTCGGACGCATCGCACGAGTCGATCATCTCCCCGCGCAGGACCTCCTCATCGTCCAGCGCGACGGCGACGACACCGAGATCCTCGTACCGTTCGTCAAGGCGATCGTGCCCGAGGTGGATGTCGCAGGGGGTCGTGTCATCGTGACTCCGCCGGCGGGACTGTTCGAAGACCTGCCCGCTGATGAGTCCGACGACCCCGCGGAAGCTGGTTCCGTGGAAGACGGCGACAGCGCCTCCTCCGAGGACTGACGTGCGCGTCGACGTCGTCACGATCTTCCCCGCGTTCTTCGACGTCCTCGAGGTCTCGCTTCTCGGCAAGGCGCGAGGCGCCGGCCTCCTCGATGTCCGCGTCCACGATCTGCGGGACTACACCACCGATCGGCACCGCACCGTCGACGACACCCCGTACGGCGGCGGCGCCGGCATGGTGATGAAGCCCGAGCCGTGGGGGCTCGCGCTGGATGCGATCGTCGCGGACGCGGGCGACCGGCCGACGTTCATCTTTCCTTCGCCTGCCGGCGAGCGGTTCTCGCAGGGCACCGCTCGCGAGCTGAGCGAAGCGTCGCACCTCGTCTTCGGCTGTGGCCGCTACGAGGGGATCGACGAGCGCGTCTTCGCATACGCGGCGACGCTCGGCGACGTCCGGCTCATGAGCCTTGGCGACTACGTCCTCAACGGGGGAGAGGTCGCCTCGATGGCGATGATCGAAGCGATCGGCCGCCTCATTCCCGGTGTGGTCGGCAACCCCGAGAGCCTCGTCGAGGAGTCGCACGAAGACGGGCTGCTCGAGTACCCCTCCTACACCAAGCCCGCATCCTGGCGTGGCCACGAGGTGCCGGCCGTCCTGCTCAGCGGGCACCACGGCCGCGTCGCGGAGTGGCGGCACGCTCAGCGGGTCGAGCGGACGCGCGAGCGCCGTCCGGACCTGTTGCCCCGAGACCTCGAGGCCTGAGCCGGCCGCCGCGACGACGGACCGGCCCAGGGCACACGTCAGTCGACGCCGAGGAACGACCGGTCGGTGAGGATGACCGGACCGTCCGCAGTGATGGCCACGGTGTGCTCGGAGTGCGCACCGCGGGACCCGTCGGCGCTGCGGAGGGTCCATCCGTCGGCATCCGTGACCAGCTTGTCGGTGCTCTGCAGGAACCAGGGCTCGAGCGCGACCACGAGGCCGGCGCGCAGCGGGTAGCCGCGGCCGGGCTTGCCGTCGTTGGGGACGTGCGGGTCGCCGTGCATCTCCCGGCCGACGCCGTGGCCGCCGAAGTCGGTGTTGATCGACAGCCCGTCGGCCCGGGCGACCGTCGCGACGGCGTGCGAGATGTCGCCGATCTTGTTGCCGACCACGGCGGCTCCGATTGCTGCATCGAGAGCGCGCTCGGTGGTGTCGATGAGGGCGAGATCTTCGTCTCGCGGCGTTCCCACGACGAACGACACGGCCGAGTCGGCCACCCAGCCGTCGACCGAGACCGCGAAGTCGAGCGTGACGAGATCGCCGTCGCGCAAGGCGTAGTCCTGGGGGAGCCCGTGCAGGACCGCGTCGTTGATCGACGTGCAGATCACTTTGCCGAACGGGCTGGCTCCGAACGACGGGTGGTAGTCGATGTAGCAGGATTCAGCGCCGGCGCGGCGGATGAGCTCGTGCGCGCGCCGATCGATCGCGAGGAGGTTCGTGCCGACCTTCGTCTCGTCTCGAAGGGTCGCCAGCGTCTCGGCCACGAAGCGTCCCGCGGGACGCATCGCTTCGATCTCGGCAGGGGTGCGCAGCTCGATCATCGTGATCCTCTCTTCAGCTTCTATCCTGCCGGACCGGCGTAGCATCGGGAGCATGTGGCTGCGACGCGCGCTCTTCCATTGGCTCCTTCCCGCGGCCCTGGCGCTGCCGCTGTGGCTCGTCGTGGGCTGGGCGATCTCGGGTGCGAGCGGCTGGGTGTTCCTTTGGGTCCTGTTCATCGCGGTCCCGGCGGTGCTGATCGGTCAGCTCGTGACGACACTGCTGGTGCGGGCACGCGGCACCGTTCGGCACTCGCGGATGCTGTCGTGGTGGGACGTCCTCGTGTTCACGGTGTGGCACGCGCTCATCATCGTCATCGGGTTCTACCCCGAGGGCGCCTTCTGGCCGCTGCTCTTCGCCGCGGTCGCGGCGTTCCTCGCCGTCTTCTGGGTGTCGCTCTGGCAGCTCTTCCGGGAAGCGCGGCCCGTCTCGCTGTTCTCCGTCGCCACGGATCCGGCGTACCTGCGTGAAGCGATGCGACCGACGTCCGAACGACGTGCCGACGAGAAGGTCGTGATCATCGAAGAGGTCCGGCGCAGCGACGGCTGACGTTTTGGTCAGCAGGGCCCGGCATGGCAGAATGAACGCTTGTGCCCTGATAGATCTCTGCCTCAGGGGAGCGGCGCCCGGCGGGCGCCCGGGGCACCGCATCCTTATTCAACTCTCTCGTGGTCGACCTGAGGCGGTCGCAGGAAGAACAGATCATGCAGATCCTCGACTCCGTCGACGCAGCATCGCTGCGCAGCGACATCCCCGCATTCGCCCCCGGCGACACCGTCAAGGTGCACGTCAACATCACCGAGGGCAACCGCTCGCGTATCCAGGTCTTCCAGGGCGTCGTCATCGGCCGCTCGGGCGACGGCGTGCGCGAGACCTTCACCGTCCGGAAGATCAGCTTCCAGGTCGGCGTCGAGCGTACGTTCCCCGTCCACAGCCCCGTGATCGACCACATCGAGGTCGTCACGCGCGGTGACGTCCGTCGCGCGAAGCTGTACTACCTGCGCAACCTGCGCGGCAAGAAGGCGAAGATCAAGGAGAAGCGCGACCGCTGATCGCAGCGACGCATTCTCTGGATGCCCCGGGCTCAGGCTCGGGGCATCCGTCGTCTCCGCTGCGCGGTGACCGGCGATGGTCGCGGAATGTGCGACCCTGGGTAGGGCTCCCCGGCGGGCGAGTCGGATGAGAGGCGATGAATGACCACCGATGACCTTGCCGCGCAGGCGCCGAAGCCCGCGCGTTCACGATCACGTCGCCTCGGCCTGCTTCTTCGCGACATCCTCGTGATCGTCGCCATCGCTCTCGCGGTGTCGTTTCTGGTCAAGACTTTCCTCGTCCGTTCGTTCTACATCCCATCCGGATCCATGGAACGGACGCTGCTGAAGGACGACCGGATCCTCGTCGACCAGCTCACGCCCCGGTTCGGCGGCTACGCGCGGGGTGACGTCGTCGTCTTCCGCGATCCCGGAGGGTGGCTGCCTCCCACCGTCGAGCAGGCCCGTCCGCCGCTCGTCGAGGGCATGGACTGGGTGCTCTCCGTCGTCGGACTGTCGGCTCCCGACAGCAAGGACCACCTCATCAAGCGGATCATCGGGATGCCGGGTGACCATGTCGTGTGCTGCAACGCCGTCGGCCAGATCACGGTGAACGACGTTCCCATCGACGAATCCTCGTACGTCTCGCTCGCGGACGGCCAGTCGGCCCCGCAAGAGGTTCCGTTCGACGTGACGGTGCCCGAGAACTCGCTCTGGGTGCTCGGCGACAACCGTGATCACTCGCGGGACTCGCGCTACAACCGCGACCAGCCCTCGCAGGGCTTCGTCCCGCTCGACAACGTCGTGGGACGAGCTTTCCTCATCACCTGGCCCCTCGACCGCTTCGGCCTCATCGACTTCCACCACGACGTCTTCGCGGGGGTCCCCGCGCCCGAAGGACGATGACCGTCGTCGCGCCCCGGCTGACCGTCGAACGGCGGCTGCTGCGCGAGTACGAGTTCGTCATCGCTCTCGACGAGGTCGGGCGGGGCGCGTTGGCGGGCCCGGTGTCGGTCGGTGCCGCCGTGCTCGACGCACGCTGCGCGCGTCGTCGCGTTCCCGAGGGGCTTCGTGACTCGAAGCTCGTGACCGAGCTTCGCCGACCAGAGCTGGCGCTGCGAGCAGCCGACTGGGTCGTGGCCTCGGCGGTGGGGTCGGCCACGCCGGGTGAGATCGACGAGATGGGGATCATGCGGGCGCTCGGCCTGGCCGCTGTTCGCGCGATCCAGGGTCTCGGCGTCGCGGATCCCTTCGCTGCTGAGACCGTCGTCATCCTGGACGGCAATCACGACTATGTCAGTCCGATGGCCGGACCGGGCATGACGGTGCGGACGATCATCAAGGCGGACCGTGACTGCGCCAGTGCCGCGGCGGCGTCGGTCATCGCGAAGGTGGCGCGCGATGCCCACATGACCGAGCTGCACGACGAGACGCCGATGTACGAGTGGGCACGGAACAAGGGTTACGCCAGCGCGCTCCACCGGGCCGCGATCCGGGAGCACGGGCTGTCACGGCATCACCGGGCGTCCTGGGCGATCGCCGACGCGCCGACGCTGTTCTGACTTCGGTGGGCGGGGTCGCGGGGACGAGAACGCCGTGCTGCCGCCGCCTAGGATGGAAGCACCATGGATGACGAAGTCTTCGAAGACTATGACCGCGAGCTGGAGTTGGCGCTCTACAAGGAGTACCGCGACGTCGTGTCGCAGTTCCAGTACGTGATCGAGACCGAGCGTCGCTTCTACCTCGCGAACGACGTCAACGTCGTTCGGCGCGACACCGAGCACGACTTCTACTTCGAGCTGACGATGAACGACGTGTGGGTCTGGGACATCTATCGCGCCGACCGTTTCGTGAAGTCCGTGCGTGTACTGACGTTCAAGGACGTCAACGTCGAGGAGCTCCAGCGCCGCGACTTCGAGCTCCCCGACGAGCTCTCGCTCGACAGCTGACGCTCCTCCCCAGGACCGTCGTCGAGCCGGTTCTGCACGGCCGCGCAGCCGTGACCCCGGGGCCGTCGGCCGCCGCGCGAGAGTGCTCATATGGCAGCGAAAGACGACCGGGGCCGCGCCGGTGAAGAGCGGGCCGCGCGGCACCTGACCCGCCTCGGGTACGACATCCTGGATCGAAACTGGCGCGATCGGCAGGGCGAGATCGACATCGTCGCCGTATCGCGCGACGAACTCGTCATCGTCGAGGTCAAGACCCGGCGGACCGCGGCGTACGGGCATCCGTTCGAGGCGGTGGACGAACGCAAGAAGGACCGGTTGTGGCGGCTCGCCTGCGCCTGGATCGCCGCGCACCCGGGGGAGGTGCGCGGTCGCCGGATCCGTCTCGACGTCATCGGTATCACCGGCGACGACGTCGATACGGCGGTGCTCGAGCACGTCGAGGACCTGCGGTGAGCCTCGGGCGTACCTGGGCGGTCTCACTCACCGGGCTCGCCGGTGACCTCGTGGAAGTCGAGGCCGACCTGTCGAACCAGACGCCCGCGTTCCGCATCGTCGGACTCGCCGACCGAGCCCTCGCCGAGGCACAGCAGCGGGTGCACAACGCCTGTCAGAACAGCGGGCTGCCGCTGTCACGACGTCGTGTGACGGTCAATCTCTCACCGGCGAGCCTTCCGAAGCAGGGAGCTGGCTTCGATGTCGCCATCGCCGTCGCGGCGCTCGCGACGGAGCTCCCGATGGACCCGACGTCGCTCGCCGACACCGTCCACATCGGCGAGCTGGGCCTCGACGGGCGGCTGCGGCCGGTACCGGGAGTTCTCCCCGCAGTCATCGCCGCAGCGCGCGCGGGGAAGCGGACGGTCATCGTCCCCGAGGCCTGCCGAGCAGAAGCCGCTCTCGTCGACGGGGTCCGCGTCGTCGGATGCCGCACCCTCGCGGGCGTCGCGCGCTGGCACGGGCTCGAGATCGACGGTGATGACGAGGCGGTACCCGAGGTGCCGGTTCCCGCCGATGATGGAGAGCATGACGGCGACGGGCTGCCTGTCGACGATCTCTCGGACATCCGAGGGCAGGAGGAGGCGATCGATGCGCTCGTCGTCGCGGCGGCCGGCGGCCACCATCTGCTCATGAGCGGTCCGCCCGGTGCCGGGAAGACCATGCTTGCACGTCGGCTGCCGGGGATCCTGCCCCCGCTCGACGACGAGACCGCGCTGCAAGTCGCATCGATTCGCTCGCTGTCGGGCACCGTCGTCGACAGCCTGAGCAGAGTTCCTCCGTTCGAGGCGCCGCATCACAGCGTGAGCGTCGCGGCGCTGGTGGGCGGTGGCAGCAGGTCGCTGCGACCGGGGGCGATCGCTCGGGCGAGCGGGGGCGTCCTGTTTCTCGACGAGGCCGGTGAGTACAGCGCCCACGCGCTGGACTCTCTTCGTCAGCCACTCGAGGCGGGGTCGATCGACATCCACCGGGCGGGATTCCGGGCAACTCTGCCGGCGAGGTTCCAGCTGGTGCTGGCCACGAACCCCTGCCCGTGCGGACAATACGGCGTCCGTGGCGGCAATTGCTCGTGCCCATCCCTCGCGATCCGCCGCTATCTCGGCCGGCTCTCGGGCCCGCTGCTGGACCGCATCGACATCGAGCTCTCACTTTCGCGGGTGTCGCTCGCCGACCTGACGGCGCGCGGTCCTGCGCAGACGACGACGGCGACCGCGCGCGAGCAGGTCGCGGCCGCGCGGTCGCGTGCCGCTCTGCGATTGGCGGAGACCCCGTGGCGATCGAACGCCGCTGTCTCGGGCGCGTGGCTGCGGGATGGACCGCTCGCTCCCGAACCGCGCGTTCGTGCTCCGCTCGACGCGGCTCTCCAGCGCGGAGCGCTCACCCTGCGTGGCTACGACCGGGTGTTGCGGGTGGCATGGTCGGTGGCCGACCTCGCGGGTCGCGAGCGGCTGACCGCGGGTGACGTCGGGCGCGCGCTGTTCCTGAAGAAGGGGCTCCAGCAGTGAGCGACGACGAGGTGCGCAGTGCGTTGGCGGGGCTCGTGCCCGCGGACGGCCTCGTGGATCCCGAGAGCGGTCGCGAGCGCTGGGGGCGAGCCCGATGGTCGGTGCTGGCCGAGCCCGGAGACGGCATCGCCGGGCTCGCAATACAGCGGCTGGGGGCGTTCCGCGCCCTCGAGTGCGCGCTGCGAGACGACACACCCCCGGCGGAGCTCGGCCTCGAGGTGCGGGACTGGCGCCGCGCCTGTGCCCGGTGGCGTCCGCGGCAGGACGACCACTCCTACGCGATCGAGCGGGCGAAGCGGGTCGGGGTACGGCTCATCGTGCCGGGTGATCCCGCCTGGCCGGAGAGGGTCGAGGAACTCGGCATCCATGCCCCGGTCGCGCTGTGGGCCAGAGGACGGGCAGACGCTCTCGCGGCGCCAGCTGCGGCGGTTGCGCTCGTCGGAGCGCGCGCGGCGACCGCGTACGGTGTGCAGGTCGCGGGGGAGATCGCGGGAGAACTGGGCGTCGCGGGGGTGACGATCGTGTCCGGGGCCGCCGTCGGGATCGACGCTGCGGCGCATCGAGCCTGCCTCGCGGTCGGCGGCAGCACGATCGCCGTGCTCGCGGGAGGCGTCGATAAGGCGTACCCGTCGGGCCATGCCGGCCTGCTGACGGAGGTGTCGCGCCGTGGTGTGGTCGTGAGCGAGGTGCCGTGCGGCACGGCGCCGACAAAGTGGCGTTTTCTGCAGCGCAATCGGGTCATCGCCGCGCTCTCCGATGCCACCGTGGTGGTCGAGGCGGGGTGGCGGTCGGGTTCGTTGAACACCGCGGGCCACGCAGCGGCGCTCGGGCGGGCCCTCGGTGCGGTACCGGGGCCGGTCACCTCTGCGGCGTCGGCAGGATGCCACCGGATCCTCCGCGAGTACGACGGTCGGTGCATCACGAGCGCGGACGACGTCCGGGAGTTGCTCGGGTGGTCGAAGGAGCCCGGGCCTCCCGCGGCTCTCGACAGCGACGGCCGTACGGACGATGCGACGAGGGTGCTCGACGCGCTGAGCACACGAGCGCCCCGGGATGTCGCAGAGATCGCTCGGCGCTCCGGCGTGGCCGGCGAGGAAGTGAGCGCCTGGCTGGGACTCCTGGAGCTCGATGGTCGAGTCGTGTCCGACGAACGCGGGTGGCGTCGAGCGGGCAGTTGACGGCTGGCGTCCCGCGAGCCTGGCCCGGCGGTGCCTGCGGATCGGTCATGCTGGCTGCATGCTCATCTCGGAGGCGGCGGACGCGTACGCAGACCACCTGCTGCGCGTCCGCAGGCTCGCTGAGAACACCGTCCGCGCCTACCGCAATGACCTCGCCGATCTGGCTGCGGCGTCGGGCGACATCGAGCTCGAAGAGGTGGACATCGAGGTGCTCCGCGATTGGGTCTGGCGCGCGAGTGAGCGGGGCGAGGCGCGGTCCACCCTCGCTCGCCGTACCGCGACCGCCCGGGGCTTCTTCGCGTGGGCGACCGAGCGCGGCGCGATCGCCAGCGACCCCGCCCTCCGCCTGGCGTCACCGAAGCGGGCGCGGACCCTGCCCAAAGTCGCGACCGCTCAGACGGTGGCATCCGTCCTCGACGATCTGCGGGCGCGGGCGGCCGACGGAGATCCGGTTCTCCTCCGCGACCACGCGATCCTCGAAGCGCTGTACGCGACCGGCATCCGCGTGTCCGAACTATGCGGACTGGACCTCGACGACATCGACAGCGAACGCCGCACGGCACGTGTCATGGGCAAGGGCGATAAGGACCGGGTCGTTCCCGTAGGCGGTCCGGCATTCGACGCCGTGCAGGCTTACCTGGTCCGCGGGCGTCCGGTGCTCGCGGCGCGCGCCGCAGGCCGAGCAGAAGCCGCGCGTGCAGTGTTCCTCGGGTCGCGCGGTGGTCGGCTGACGGCGCGCGCCGTATACGCGACGGTCTCGGAGAAGCTCGGCCCCGCACTCGGGGTGGATGCCGTCGGGCCGCACACTCTGCGGCATTCCGCCGCGACCCATCTGCTGGATGGCGGTGCCGACCTGCGGGCCGTTCAGGAGATCCTCGGGCACGCGAGCCTCGGCACGACGCAGATCTACACGCACGTGTCGGGGGAACGGCTCGCCGCCGCCTATCGACAAGCGCATCCGCGCGCATGATGGTGCGCTGGCCCTCCGCCGTCGTAGCGTTGGGAGAGCACACGGAGGAGCACGAAGAGGGGGCACGCATGAGAAGAGCTGCTGCAGCGATCGGCGCGACTGTGCTCGTCGGGATGCTCGCTTCGTGCGCGCCGGTGGCGTCGAACGAGCCCGACCGGATCGTCCGGCCTACGGCGCCGCAGACCTCGGCGTCTCCCTCGGCCTCGCCCGCCGCGACGCCGGAAGCATCATCCGACGCGACGGTTCCTGCGATGCCGGGGCCGAACGACCCCGCGTGCATCGACGGCGTCGTCGCGATCCGCGGAACCGACCTCGACCTCGCCTTCGCCGGCGAGTGCGACGTGGTCCGCATCGAGGGTGCTTCGCTCGACGTCGACCTCGAGCGAGCGCGCGTCGCAAATGTCCTCGCGAGTGGTGATCGCATCGAGATCGACCTCGGCTCGGTCGACTCGCTCGAGATCACGGGGCAATCCGCCGATGTGGATGCCGCCAGGGTCGGCGCCCTCACCATCGCGGGAGACCGCAACTCCGTCGACGCCGACGAGGTCGGCACCGTAGCGGTATCGGGCAACGACAACCACGTCGACGCGGATCGCCTGGGAGCGGTCACCCAGAGCGGTGACCGCAACATGATCGGGAACGACTGACCCTTAGCAGCACGGCAACAGGATCGGCCTGGTGAGGCCGCCCATCATCAGGAGCGGGTTGATGTACTCACCGTTACGCCGGACTCCGAAGTGGATCGTGCCGTCGCCCGTATGGCCGCCGGACGCCACGGTTCCCACCAGCTCCCCTTGAACCACCGCCGTCCCGGTCTGCAGGGCCGTGTCGACCGGCTCGAGACTGGTCACCACCCCGTCGCCGTGGTCGATCGTCACGACGGGGCGGCCGGCGACGGGCCCCGCGAACGCGATGACACCGTTCGCCGGCGCGACGACCTCGACCTCGCCCCCGCTGGCGAGGTCGACCCCTCGATGCCCGGGAGCGTACTCATGTGCCGGAGCTTCGAAGCCTCGCGCGACCGCGGCTCCGCGCAGCGGCATGGTCCAGCCGGGTGAGGGACGCGGCTCACCACCTGGCGCGACGGCGTCGGGAAGAAACGTGCTCACGATGAGGAGCGCTGCTGCGAGCAGGGCGGCCGGGGAACGGGTCACGAGTCGAGTCTCGAGTCCCGTTCGTCCGCCGCAGCGACGTCGGCCGCGACACGTGGGCAAACCGTTCGCACGCAGCGTCGGGGAGGAGCGGCTCACTGCTACACTGATCACCGCGCCTCGCTCGTCGAGGTGACTACGCGTGCCCTGAGCGATCGGTTCCCGATCGTGGCGCATCTTCCCCAGGTCTCCCGCTCCGGCGGCGAGCGGAAGTGTGTCGGGCGCCAGGAGTACCGGGCCGTCGGCCCGGCGAATCAACCGAAACAGAAGGAGAACGGCCATGGCCGTCGTCACCATTCGCCAGCTGCTCGACAGCGGCGTCCACTTCGGGCACCAGACCCGCCGCTGGAACCCGAAAGTCAAGCGCTTCATCCTCACCGAGCGCTCGGGCATCCACATCATCGACCTGCAGCAGTCGCTGTCGTACATCGACCGCGCCTACGAGTACGTCAAGGAGACGGTCGCCCACGGTGGCACCATCCTCTTCGTCGGCACCAAGAAGCAGGCGCAGGAGGTCATCGCCGAGCAGGCGACCCGCGTGGGTCAGCCCTACGTGAACCAGCGCTGGCTCGGTGGTCTGCTGACCAACTTCCAGACGGTCTCGAAGCGCCTCGCCCGCATGAAGGAGCTCGAGGAGCTCGACTTCGAGAACCCCGCAGCCAGCGGCTTCACGAAGAAGGAGCTGCTGCTCAAGAAGCGCGAGCTCGACAAGCTGCACAAGTCGCTCGGCGGTATCCGCAACCTGCAGAAGACCCCGTCGGCCATCTGGGTCGTCGACGCCAAGCGCGAGCACCTCGCGATCGATGAGGCCAAGAAGCTCGGCATCCCCGTGATCGGCATCCTCGACACGAACGCCGACCCCGACGAGTTCCAGTACCCCATCCCCGGCAACGACGACGCGATCCGTTCGGTGAGCCTGCTCACGCGCATCGTCGCCGACGCTGCTGCCGAGGGCCTCATCCAGCGCCACCAGCCGTCCGACGAGTCGGCCGAGGCCGAGCCCCTCGCCGACTGGGAGCGCGAGCTGCTCGAAAGCGCTCCTGCAGAGACCGCTGCCGCCGAGAACGCCCCGGTCGAGGGCGCTGACGCTGAGGTCGCCGCGACGGAGACGGCCGCCGACGAGGCCGGTGCCGAGGCGCAGACCGAGGCCGTCGCCGCCGAGGCCACCGAGAAGTAATCAGCGCGTCTTCCTGACCAGCTACGATCGGCGCGGCCGCGGCTGAGCCCGGCCGCGCCGATCGGCATCCACGAGATTTCATACAGACAGAAGGAGCCGCCACTCATGGCAAACTTCACCATCGCCGACATCAAGGCTCTGCGCGAGCAGCTCGGCACCGGAATGGTCGACACCAAGAAGGCCCTCGAAGAGGCCGACGGCGACGTCGAGAAGGCCGTCGAGATCCTCCGCCTCAAGGGTGCGAAGGGCAACGCGAAGCGTGCCGACCGCTCCACGAGCGAGGGCCTCGTCGTCGCGCGTGAGCAGGACGGGAAGGTCACCCTCGTCGAGCTCGCATGCGAGACCGACTTCGTCGCGAAGAACGACCGTTTCATCGCTCTGGCCGACAAGGTCGCAGACGCGGCCGCCGCGGCATCCGCCGACTCGGTCGAGGCTGCCCTCGCCGCAGACGCGTCGGGCCAGACGATCGAGCAGCTCATCAACGATGAGGCCGCCATCATCGGCGAGAAGGTCGAGCTGCGTCGCGTGCGCACGCTGACCGGCGACTCGTTCGAGATCTACCTGCACAAGACGAGCAAGGACCTGCCCCCGCAGATCGGCGTCGTCGTGGCGTACTCGGGCTCGGACGCGGAGACCGCCCGCTCGATCGCGCAGCACATCTCGTTCGCGAACCCCAGCTACCTGTCGCGCGAGGACGTTCCCGAGGCCGACGTCGAGAAGGAGCGCGAGATCGTCACCGAGATCTCCCGCAACGAGGGCAAGCCCGAGGCCGCCCTTCCCAAGATCGTCGAGGGCCGCGTGGGTGCGTTCTTCAAGCAGGTCGCCCTCCTCGACCAGGACTACGCGAAGGACAACAAGCTGTCCGTCGCGCAGGTCGCGAAGGACGCCGGCATCACCATCACCGACTTCGCTCGGTTCAAGGTCGGCGCGTAGCAGCCCGAAAGGCCCGCATCTTCGGATGCGGGCCTTTTCCATGCCCAACTGGGCGATACTCTGCAACACAGCGATGAGAGGGACACGATGAACGATGAGAAGACCGGGCGCCGTCGCGTCCTGCTGAAGCTGTCGGGCGAGGCATTCGGTGGCGGCCAGCTGGGCGTGAACCCGGATGTCGTCGGGCAGATCGCCCGCGAGATCGCTGAGGCCGCCGACCGGGTGGAGGTCGCCATCGTCGTCGGCGGCGGGAACTTCTTCCGAGGCGCAGAGCTGAGCCAGCGCGGGATGGACCGCGGTCGCGCCGACTACATGGGCATGCTCGGCACCGTGATGAACGCTCTCGCATTGCAGGACTTCCTCGAGCAGGCCGGCGCCGCAACGCGCGTGCAGTCGGCCATCTCGATGACGCAGGTCGCTGAGCCGTACATTCCCCGTCGCGCGGAGCGCCACATGGAGAAGGGTCGCGTCGTCATCTTCGGCGCCGGCGCCGGTCTGCCCTACTTCTCCACCGACACGGTGGCGGCGCAGCGCGCCCTCGAGATCAAGGCCGATGAGGTCCTGGTGGCCAAGAACGGTGTCGACGCGGTCTACACGGCCGACCCGAAGAAGGACCCCACGGCGGAGAGGATCGAGCAGATCACCTACGGCGAGGCGCTGCAACAGGGGCTCAAGGTTGTGGACTCCACCGCATTCAGCCTGTGCATGGACAATGGCATCGACATGCGCGTCTTCGGCATGGAGCCGGCGGGGAACGTCACGCGCGCACTGCTGGGCGAGCGCATCGGCACGCTCGTCACCGTCTGAGCCCCGCCCGCCTGCAGACTAGACTTGACCGGACGTACCGACGAATGGAGTGACGTGATCCCCGAGATCCTCGCTGACACGAAAGCCCGCATGGAACGCGCCGTCGAGGCGGCCAAGGAGGACTTCTCCACCGTGCGCACGGGGCGCGCCAACACGGCGCTGTTCCAGAAGATCCTCGTCGACTACTACGGGTCGCCGACTCCGCTCGCGCAGCTCGCGTCGCTCAACAACCCCGAGGCCCGCACGATCATCGTCACGCCGTACGACAAGTCGGCGCTCAAGGCGATCGAGCAGGCGATCCGCGACACCCCCAACCTCGGCGTGAACCCGACGAACGACGGCAACATCGTGCGCGTCACCATGCCCGAGCTCACGGAGGAGCGCCGCAAGGAGTACGTCAAGCTCGTCCGTTCGAAGGGCGAGGACCACAAGGTCCACCTGCGCGGCATCCGGCGGAAGTCCAAGGACGAGCTCGATGGTCTCAAGAGCGAGGTCGGCGAGGACGAGCTGGTGCGTGCGGAGAAGGAACTCGACGGTCTCACGCGTGCACACGTCGACCTCATCGACGACGCGCTCAAGCGCAAAGAGGCCGAGCTTCTCGAGGTCTGAGACCGATGAGCGCACCCGGCGACGACGCCCCGTCTCGATCCGAGCGGGAGCGGTCCCGTTCGCGCGAGCACGGTGATTCGGCGTTTCAGAATCAGGTGCGTGCCGCGCGAACGGAGTTCGAACAGCACATCGGCCGAGCTCGGGCCGACTTCGAGCAGGCGAACGAGCGCATCAACGCGCGGACCGGACGCAATCTCTTCGTCGCGATCCTGATCGGGGTCGCCATCGGCGTCGTCGTGATCGGGTCGCTCATCTTCGTGAAGTGGGTGTTCGTCCTCTTCGCGATCCCCGTCGCGCTGCTCGGCGTCTTCGAGTTCGTCCGAGCCCTGCAGGCCGCGGGACGACGCGTGGACGTCGCACCACAGCTGGTCGCCGGCGCCGCGGTGCTGGCGGCGGGCTTCCTCCTCGATGCCGGCACGCACTGGGTCGTTGTCTTCGCCGCCGTGGTCACGGTGATCGTCTGGCGGTTGATGGCGCAGATGGTGAGCGGCGAGAGCCGTAGCTACGGCCAGGTGCTCAGCGACGTGCTCATCAGCGGGTTCGTTCAGCTCTACGTCCCGTTCCTCGGAAGCCTGCTGCTCATCCTCCTGCGCGAGGACGGCGGAGAGTTCTGGGTCCTCGCGATGATCGCCGTCGTGGTGGGCGCGGACACCGGCGCCTATGCCGCTGGGCTCGCCTTCGGCAAGCATCCGATGGCCCCGCGAATCAGCCCGAAGAAGACCTGGGAGGGTTTCGCAGGCGCGGGCGTGGTGGCGATGCTCGTCGCTGTCGGGTTCGCCTGGCTGCTTCTCGGACTCCCGGCGTGGACCGGCGTCATCATCGGTATCGTCATCCTCGGTTCCGCCACGGTCGGCGATCTGGCTGAGTCGATGATCAAGCGTGATCTCGGCATCAAAGACATGAGCTCGTGGCTGCCGGGCCACGGGGGAGTGCTCGACCGACTCGACTCGATCCTGCCGTCCACCGTCGTGGCGCTCGTCCTCTTCCACGCTCTGTCCCCTCTGGTGATGTCATGACCTCGACCGATACCTCCCTTTCCACGAGCCCGTTCCCCGAGGTGCAGGGACGAGCCAAGGGATACGACCGAGCCGCTGTGGATGCCTTCCTGCGGCGCGCTCGCGAAGCGTTCGAGGCGTCCGAGGAGGACGACCTCGACTCCGCCGCGATTCGCGCGACCGCCTTCCCGCTCGTGCGCGGCGGGTATGCCGTCGCCCCCGTCGACGCCGCGATCGGACGGATCGAGGACGCATTCGCGGCGCGCGAGCGGGAACGTGCCCTGTCACGTGCGGGCGCCCGCGCCTGGGTCGGCCGCTCACGCAATCTCGCCCAGGAGATCCTCGACCGGCTGTCGCGTCCCGAGCGGCGGAGATTCGATCGTGTGGGTGTGCTGTCGTACGGCTATCGCATGGACGAGGTCGACCTCGTGGCGCACCGCATCGCCCGTTACCTCGAATCGGGTGAACCGCTCACCGTCGAGCAGGTGCGATCGGTCGCGTTCCGCATGCAGCGCGGAGGCTACCGCGAAGCGCAGGTCGATGCGGTTCTCGACGGCGTGGTGTCGGTGATTCTCGCCATCGGGTGAGTCTGATGGAGAGAAGCTGCACGCCTCGCTAAACTCGAGGGCATTGTGACTTCCCGCTCGACTGTCTCCCGGCGCACGACGCGCGTCCCGGCTCGTCGCCGGAGCACGCCGGTCTCCGCGCGCTGGTCGCGACGTCGCGGTGTGTCCTCCGTCTTCGCCGCGGTCGCTGCGCTCGGTATGGCGGGCGGCGCTCTGGCACCGCTCGGCGCCGCACTCGCGGTCGCCCAGGAGAAGCCCGTCGAAGTCGTCTCGCTGTGGGCCGAGTCGCGCGGCGACGCGCAGGCGCTGTCCGGTGACGGAACGGCGACGACGCCCGCTCAGCTCGATCGCAGCGGCTTCACCGTGTACGTCGCTCCCAAGCCGACGCCGACCCCCACCCCGACCCCCACCCCGGTGGAAGGCGAGAGCACCGGGACGTCGCGCGCAGCGCCGGTCCTGTACTCCGGCGGGGGATCTTCCGCCGACTGGCTGAGCGCCGCCGGCATCCCGGAGAGCGACTGGGGCTACGTCGACTACATCGTGTCGCGCGAGAGCAGCTGGAACCCGAACGCGACGAACGCTTCGTCGGGGGCCTGCGGTCTCGTTCAGGCCTATCCCTGCAGCAAGGTGCCGGGCAGTGGGTACGACCCCGTCGACAACCTCACGTGGGCGAACGGCTACGCCGTCGGACGTTACGGCAGCTGGAGCGAGGCGTATGCCTTCTGGTCCAGCAACCACTGGTGGTGACTGCGCGCGTCATGCCCCGTTCCAACAGGCGACGGCCGGAACCGCGCGACGACTCGCTCGAGCGGCTGCTGAGCGGCTGGAAGCGCTCCGAGACGCGACGTGGCGTCGAATGGACCGTGCAGCCGGTGTCGGCCGCGCAAGCGCAGAAGACCTATACCTGCCCGGGCTGCGGGCGTGACATCGCGCCCGCCACGGCGCATGTGGTCGCGTGGCGGGCGGACGGTGTCCTGGGCGACGCCGCGGACCTCGCCGCGCGTCGGCATTGGCATTCGGCTTGTTGGAGGATCGCATGAGCTTCGAAATCCGCGGACCCGTTCAGCTCCCCGCACGTCGTGAGGACATCGAGCTCCGCACGCTCGACGAGCTGACCCTGGTCGGCGAGCTCGCGCTGCCACAGGATCGCGAACCGGTCGCGACGCTCGTCACCCTGCATCCGCTTCCGACGGCGGGCGGATTCATGGACTCGCACATCCTGCGCAAGGCGGCCGGGCGCCTCCCCGCCCTCGCCGACCTCGCCGTGCTGCGTTTCAACACCCGAGGAACGACATCGCCTCGGGGGACCAGCGAGGGGACGTTCGAGGGCGGTGTCGGCGAGGTGTTCGACGTCGCGGCGGCGATGGCGTTCGTGCGCGATCGGGGCCTGCCGCGTCCTTGGCTGGTCGGTTGGTCCTTCGGAACCGAGCTCGCCCTCAAATACGGGCGCGACCACGACATCGAGGGCGTCGTTCTCCTCTCGCCGCCGTTGCACCGGGCCACAGCCGACGAGGTCGCTGCCTGGGCAGGCGACGATCGACGAGTCGTCATCGTGGTGCCCGAGTTCGACGACTACCTCCGCCCGGACGAGGCGCGTCAGCGCTTCGCCTCGATCCCGCATGCGACGCTCATCGCCGTCGAGGGCGGCAAACACCTGTGGGTGGGGGAGAACCAGACCCGTCGGGTGCTCACCGAGATCGTCGCGGCCGTCAACCCCGACGCGCTGCCGCTCGCCGAAGAGTGGGACGACGATCACGCGGCGGACGACGCGTCCTGAGCGTCAGCGCTCGTTCTGCCGCGGGATCACGACCTGGCGGTAGATGATCAGGATGCTGGCTGCCACCGGGATCGCCACGAGCGCTCCGAGGAGCTGCCCCAGCGCGGCTCCGGCGAGGGCTGCGATGACCACCACCGCGCCGGGGATCGATACGGCACGGTTCATGATGCGCGGCGAGATGAGGTACGCCTCTACCTGCATGTACACGAGGTACCAGATCGCCGCCCACAGCGCGGTCTGGGGTTCCGCGAGTCCGGGTATCAGGCAGGTGAGCACGATGATCGCCGACCCGGTGAGGGTTCCCACCAGGGGGATGAGCGAGAAGAAGAAGGCGATGACCGCGAGCACCGCGGGGAAGGGGGCGCCGATCACGCTCAGGAAGATGGCACTGAGCACACCGTTGATGACGCCCAGGGACACCTGGCCCATGACGTAGAAGCCGACGGATGCCGTGATCTGCTCGGCCAGGTCGATGAAGCGCGGCCGTCGCGACGCGGGCACGAGCTGATAGACCGCAGCCTTCAGGTTCGGGGTCGACGCCGTGAAGTAGATCGTCAGGATGAGCACGATGACCGCGCCGGTGAACCCGCTGATGATGCCACCGCCGATCAGGATGATCGAGCCCGTGATCGACCCGCCGATCGCCCCGATGTCGAGCGAGTTGTACCAGTCGGAGAGGTACTGGAACAGCTCGTCGACGTTCAGCTGCGGGAAGGTGACGGTCAGCCAGTCCTTGACGGCGTTGACCGGGTCCCAGTCGCCGTTGGTGACGAGGTCCTGGATGGCGGCCACGAGCTGCGAGATCTGCGAGACGATGATCGGCACGACCATGAGGATGATGCCGGCGAAGGCCGCGAGCAGTGCTGCGAAGGTGATCAGGAGCGCTGCCCACCGTGGTAGGCGTCGCCGCTCGAGCCACGAGACCACCGGGTCGAGCCCGAGAGCGAGGAAGAGCGCGGTGCCGACATAGAGAAGGATGGTCGAGAGGGTCTGGATGCCCCCGATGATCACGATGCCGACGCCGACGCCGAGCGTGGCGATCAGCGCAGTGCGAAACGGGTTCTGGATCTTCACGAACGCCTCCGGGGTCGAATCACTTCACTTTACGAGCCGCGCGAACTTTCGTTGGGAGGCGCCCCTTTCACGACCCTTTCAGGTCGTTTTGGATACTCTGGAACGTCGATCAAGCGTTCGGTGGTCCCGTTCCGAATGTGGAGAGGTTTTCTTCGTGCGTTTCGTGTGGGCTGTAGTCGCCTTCGTCCTGGCCACCGTCATGATCGGGGCGGGTATCGCGCAGCGCACGATCCTGCGTGGGCCCGAGACCGTCACCGAGTCGGTGACGGTGACGGGAGACGCCCCCTTCACCCTCATCGACGGCGCCGTGCTCACCTCGCGCCCCGGCGCGCAGGCATTGAGCGTCCAGGGGACCGGGACCGTCTTCGCCGCATACGGCCGCACGTCCGACGTGACCGCGTGGCTCGCGCGCACCGATTACACCCTCCTCGGCGTCGACGCCGAGGGGGCGATCACGACTTCCCAGGTCGCGGCCTCGTCCGCGCCGACGCCGGATGCCGACGGCAACATCCCGGCGATGCCGTCACCGGTCGGGTCGGATCTCTGGCTCGAAGAGTTCCAGCGCGATGACGCGCTGACCACATCCCTGCAGCTGCCGCAGGACATGAGCGTCCTGATCGCATCGGACGGCACCGCGCCCGCGCCCGCCGACATCCAGGTGACGTGGCCGATCGAGTCGAACACGCCCTGGGCCGGCCCGCTGATCGTGGCCGGTGGAATCCTCCTCGCGTTCGGAATCGTCATGTACGCGCTCGGCTGGCGCCATCTGCGTCGCTCGCGCGGTCCGCGACGGAAGGGGCTTCCGATGAGCGCCACTCAGCCCATCGATCTCGCGACGGACGCGGAAGCGAAGGGCGTCATCTCGTCCACGCCGCCACGACGCCGCCTGACACGCGGGCGTCAGGCTCTCCTGGCACTCCCGCTGGTCTCCCTCGTGGCGCTGACGGGGTGCTCGGCGGACGCCTGGCCCCAGTTGGCCCCGAGCCCGACTCCCTCGCCGACGACGACGGTCGTCGCCGACCCCGATCAGGCGCCGCCGGCGGTGACCCAGCAGCAGGCCGAGCGCATCCTCACGCGTATCGCGGAAGACGTCTCGACCGCCGACGCGAGCGCTGACGCCGCCCTCGCCGGCACGCGGCTCGCGGGGCCGGCGCTCGCGGAGCGCGAGACCAACTACACCCTCCGCTCCAAGATCACCGATCGTGCCCCCCTGCCGCCCATCCCGGCGGAACCCCTCGAGATCCTCCTGCCGGAGACTTTCGAGAAGTGGCCGCGTACCTTCCTCGCGGTCGTCGAAGGCGGCGAGGGCGCAGCTGACACGATCATGACGGTCAGTCAGCAGGATCCCTGGTCCAACTACAAGCTCGGCTACATCGCCGAGCTGGCGACCGATTCGTTCCCGGAACTCGCACCGGCATACCTGGGTGCCGCGCAGGTGGCGCCGGACTCGCCGTTCCTCGTCCTGCCGCCGAAGGACCTCGCGGCCGCATACGCCGACCTGCTGACCAACGGCGACGCGAGTCCTTATGCGGGCTTGTTCGAAGCGGACGGTGACGCCTTCCGTGCGGGCGTCACCTCCAACCGCGAGCAGATCGTCAACGACTTCAACCAGACAGGTGCGGAGACGGGCACGGTCTCGTTCACGACCCAGGCCGGGACGCAGCCGCCGATCGCCCTCCAGACGCTCGAGAGCGGCGCCGTCGTGGCGGTGACCATCACAGAGGACCACACGTTCAAGCCGAGCAATCCGGATGCCGTGATCAACGTGCCCGACACCAACCCGGTCGCGAGCGCGCTGACAGGAGTGTCGCAGTCGTCCACCGGCTTCACCACCACGTACGCGGACCAGCTGTTCTTCTTCGTGCCCGGCGCCGGCTCATCCGAGCCGATCCAGTTCCTCGGCTACCGTTCCAATGTCCTCTCAGCAAAGGTCGTATGAATGAGTGATCCTTCCTCCAACGCCGTGCTCCGTGGCGCGCTCGATCTGTCGTCGCTGCGTAACCGCCCCACGGGCCCGGCGCCCGCGTCGGCACCCGCCGGGCAGCCGTCCGAGAGTGCATCGAGCCTGATCTTCGACGTAACCGACCAGACTTTCGGTGAGGTCCTCGAGCTCTCGCGAACGGTACCCGTCGTCGTGGATCTCTGGGCGGAATGGTGCGGCCCGTGCAAGCAGCTGAGCCCCGTGCTCGAGAAGGTCGTCACCGAGCTGGCCGGTCGCGTCGTCCTCGCCAAGGTCGATGTCGACGCCAACCCGCAGCTCGCGCAAGGGTTCCGAGCGCAGTCGATCCCGATGGTGGTCGCGCTGGTGGCAGGGCAGCCCGTGCCGCTGTTCACCGGAGCGGTGCCCGAGCAGCAGGTGCGCGAGGTCTTCGCGCAGCTGCTTCAACTCGCGTCTCAGCACGGTGTCACCGGCACCGTTCCCCTGGAAGGGGAGACGGACGCACCGGAAGAGGCCGCCGAGCCGCCGCTGCCCCCGCTGCATGCCGAAGCCTTCGCTGCGATCGAAGCGGGCGACTACCCGCGTGCGATCAGCGCTTACGAGCGGGCGCTCGCGGAGAACCCGCGCGACGCCGACGCTCAGGCAGGTCTCGGACAGGTCAAGCTCCTCGACCGCGTGCAGGGCGTCGACCTCGGTGAGGCCCGCGCCGCAGCCGCGGCCGCGCCGCACGATGTCGACGCGCAGCTGCGCGTCGCCGACCTCGATGTCGCCGGTGGTCACGTCGACGACGCGTTCGGCCGACTCCTGGATCTGTTCGCCGCGGTCGACGGGGATGCTCGATCGACGGTGCGCGACAGGCTCCTCGAGCTGTTCGGCCTCGTGGGAGACGCCGACCCGCGAGTCATCAGCGCGCGCCGGCGGCTCACCTCTCTGATGTTCTGAGACGAACGCCGCGGGCCCGGGGTGTCACGTTGGTGACATACCCCGGGCCCGCGGCGTTCGTTCAGTCTTCCGAGACCCCAGGTGCGGCGTCGGGAGCGTGGTGCAGCCACAACACGCCGAGCGGAGGGATCACCATGGTCGCTCGTCCGTCGGTCGCGTGCACGGTGCCGAAGTTTCCCACACCGGAACCCCCGTATGCCTCGGCGTCGCTGTTCAGGACCTCGCGCCACGCGCCATCCGCCGGCAGTTCGAGCGTGTAGTCGTGCAGCGGTACTCCCGAGAAGTTGCAGATCACCGCGACGGTGTTCCCGTGGTTGTCGCGGCGCGCGAACGCCATGACGTTCGGGTTCCAGTTGGGGGCGCCGAGACGGCTGAAGGCCTCGCCGTCCGAATCGCGGGACCAGAGGGCGGACTGGTCTCGGTACGTGCGATTCATGTCCGCAACGAACGCGTGCAGCCCACGGTGCGCCGGCTGGTCGAGCATCCACCAGTCGAGCTCGCGTGATTCGGACCATTCCGACATCTGCCCGAACTCCTGCCCCATGAACAGCAGCTGCTTGCCCGGATGTCCCCACATGTACGCGAGGTAGGCGCGCATGTTGGCGAGCTTCTGCCAGTGGTCGCCGGGCATCCGGGTGAACAGGCTTCCCTTGCCGTGCACGACCTCGTCGTGGCTGATGGGCAGGACGAAGTTCTCGCTGAACGCGTAGACGAATGAGAACGACAGCTCACCCTCGTGGTGGCCCCGGTACATCGGGTCTCGCTTGATGTACTGCAGCGAGTCGTTCATCCACCCCATGTTCCACTTGAACCCGAAGCCGAGGCCGCCCCACTCCGTCGGTGCGGTCACGCCCGGGAAGCTCGTGGATTCCTCCGCAATCATGGCGATGCCGGGGTAGCGCTTGTACGAGGTCGCGTTGACCTCCTGGAGGAACGAGACGGCCTCGAGGTTCTCACGCCCGCCGTGCACGTTGGGCTCCCACTGCCCCTCCTCGCGGGAGTAGTCGAGGTAGAGCATGGAGGCGACAGCATCGACCCGGAGGCCGTCGACGTGGAACTCCTCGAACCAGTACAGGGCGTTCGCGACGAGGAAGTTGCGCACCTCGTTGCGTCCGTAGTCGAAGATCAGCGTTCCCCAGTCGCGGTGCTCGCCGCGGCGGGGGTCCGGGTGCTCGTACAGCGGCTGCCCGTCGAATCGCGCCAGCGCGAACGAGTCCTTCGGGAAATGCCCGGGGACCCAGTCCATGATGACGCCGATGTCCGCCTGGTGAAGCCGGTCGATGAGGTAGCGCAGATCATCGGGTGAGCCGAAGCGGCTGGTCGGGGAGTAGTACCCCGACACCTGGTAACCCCACGAGCCGCCGAACGGGTGCTCGGCCAGCGGCAGGAACTCGACATGGGTGAAGCCCTGTTCGCGAACGTAGTCGATGAGCTGGTCGGCGGCGTCTCGGTAACCGAGTCCGGAACGCCACGACCCGAGGTGCACCTCATAGACCGACATCGGCTGGGAGACGGGCGTCGACGTGCTGCGCCGATCGAGCCACGCGGCATCCTCCCACTCGTAGGAGCTCGCGGCGACGATCGACGCGGTCGCGGGCGGCACCTCCGACTGGCGGGCCATCGGGTCGGCCTTATCGATCCATGCACCGTCGGCCGTGAGGATCTGGAACTTGTAGACAGCGCCGGCGTTCAGCCCCGGAACGAAGAGCTCCCAGACCCCGGAGTCGCCCATCGAACGCAGCGCGTGGCCCTGGCCGTCCCAGCCGTTGAAATCACCGATCACCCGGACCGCGCGCGCGTTCGGCGCCCAGACGGCGAACGACACCCCCGGGACGCCGTTGTGCAGGCGGACATGAGCGCCGAGGACGCGCCAGAGCTCTTCATGGCGACCTTCGCGGATGAGGTGCAGGTCGAGCTCGCCGATCGTCGGAAGGTGACGGTACGGGTCATCGGACACCCAGGCTGGCGCTTCATCGTATGTGGCCACGACCCGGTAGGCCTCAGGGCGTTCGTCGAGAGCCGCTTCCCACACGCCGGCGCGGAGGTGGCGGAACGAAGCCTCGGGCTGGTTCGCGAAAACGGCGGTGACCGTGCGAGCCAGCGGGCGGCGCACGCGGATCACCCAGCCGTCCTCGGTCTGGTGCGAGCCGAGCACGTCGTGCGGAGCGTGGTACGAGCCGGTGGCGACCGAGTCGAGGACGTGGTCTGCGGGGGCGTTCATCGGCGTTCCTTCACGTGCAGGATGTGCATGGGCTCGGCGAAGGCGTCGAGCCGCACATAGTTGTGGTCGTTCCAGGTCCAGACGGCGCCGGTGAGCAGATCCTCGACCTCGTACTCGTCGCCGGGGGCGACGCCCCAGACCGACGTGTCGAGGTGGACCGTCGTCTCGCGTGCCGAATGCGGGTCGACGTTGACGACGACGAGGATCGTGTCGTCCCTGCCGTCGGCCGTCAGTGCGCCGGGAAGATGCTTGGAGAAGACCACGATCGCCTCGTCGTCGGACCAGTGGAACGAGAGGTTCCGGAGCTGACGGAGCGCGGGGTGGGTGCGCCGTACCTCGTTGAGGCGCGTGAGGTAGGGAGCGAGCGACTCGCCGCGTGCCTCGGCGCCCGCCCAATCGCGGAACTTGTACTCGTACTTCTCGTTGTCGATGTTCTCTTCCGACCCCGGGCGCGCGACGTTCTCGATGAGCTCGTACCCCGCGTACACGCCATAGGACGCCCCCGCGGTGGCGGCGATCCCGGCGCGGATCTTGTAGGCGGGGCGGCCGCCGTATTGCAGGTACTCGGTGAGGATGTCGGGGGTGTTCACGAAGAGGTTCGGACGCATGAAGTCGGCCGTGTCGTGGGCGACCGAGGTCAGGAACTCCTCGAGCTCCTCCTTGGTGTTCCGCCACGTGAAGTACGAGTAGCTCTGCTGGAACCCGGCCATCGCGAGGCCCTGCATCGGGGCGGGGCGGGTGAACGCCTCCGCCAGGAAGACGACGCCGGGCGTCTCGTCGGCAACGGTCGCGATCAGCCACTCCCAGAACTGCAGAGGCTTGGTGTGCGGGTTGTCGACGCGGAAGATCCGCACGCCCTGCGCGATCCAGTGGCGCACGACCCGCAGCACCTCGGCGCGGATGCCCGCGGGGTCGTTGTCGAAATTGACCGGGTAGATGTCCTGGTACTTCTTGGGCGGGTTCTCGGCGTACGCGATCGAGCCGTCGGGCAGCGTGGTGAACCACTCGGGATGCTCCGCGACCCAGGGGTGGTCGGGGGATGCCTGCAGCGCGAGGTCGAGCGCGACCTCGAGGCCCGCGCCGGAGGCCGCGGCGAGAAAGCCGCGGAAGTCCTCGAGCGTCCCGAGGTCGGGGTGCACCGCGTCGTGACCGCCCTCGGGGCCGCCGATCGCCCAGGGCGAGCCCGGATCATCCGGGCCGGCGGTCAGGGTGTTGTTCGGCCCCTTGCGGTGAGTGCGCCCGATCGGGTGGATGGGTGGCAGGTAGAGGACGTCGAACCCCATGGCGGCGACGGCGGGCAGGCGGTCTCGCGCGGTGACGAACGTGCCGCTGCGGACGGAGCCGTCGGAGAGACGTTCGGCGCCCTCGGAGCGGGGGAAGAACTCGTACCAGGCGCCGACGCCCGCGCGCTCGCGTTCGACGAGCAGCTCGTGCTCGTCGCCGACCGTCACGAGCGACTGGAGCGGGCGATCGGCGAAGACGCGCGCGAGATCGGCGTCGCGGACGACCGCGAGCGCATCGACCGCGTCGACCGCGGCGTCCCGAAGTCTCGCGGCGGCCTTCTCGAGGATCTTGCGCTCGGCAGCGGGGCGGGACTTCTCTGCGGCAGCGCGCACGAGCAGGAGGGCGCCAGCCTCGCGCATCAGAGGAACGTCGACTCCGGCGGCGATCTTGATTGCGGCGGCGTGCTGCCAGGTGGCGAAGTCGTCACCGAAAGCCTCGTAGCGGAAGCGCCACACGCCCTCGGCGAGCGGGGCGATGAGGACGGACCACCGGTCGAATCCGTCGTTGAGGGGCGTCAGCCGGTGCAACGACTCACGTCCATCGGGCGAGAACAGCCGCAGATGCACACCGATCGCGTCGTGCCCTTCGCGGAACGCCGTGACTCGGAACGGCACGGCTTCGCCGGCGAAGGCGGAGGGACGGAACCGGCCACCCGGAACCGAGGGGGCGGGGCGCTGGAGCGGGATGCGTCCCGTGACCGTGTCGCCGGCCGACGGAAGCGGCGCGGCGGGGCGGCCGGGGATCTCGGCGGTGCTGCGGAACGGGGCGGGTGAGGTCGTGCGCGTCGTTGATGCCACGGCTCGAATCTATCGCGGTGGACGAGTTCGAAAAACGGGCTTGCGCCTCACTCCGCTCTGAGCAAATGCAACGTCGGCCCCGAGAGGGTGAGGCGGTCGCCCGGGGCGAATCGCGCGCCGTTCTCTCGGGGACGCTCGTCGGCGCTCGACCAGAGGGACACCAGAGATGACGCCGCGCCGACGGGTGGCAGCACGACCTCGGCGTCGTCCTCGCGGCCGTGGATGATGAGGAGCACGCAGTTGGCGGGTTCGTGCGCCGGCGTCGACGTCGCGACGTATTGGAGGGTGCGCTGCTCCGGATCGGTCCATGTCGCCTGCGTCATGGGCTGGCCCTGCGCGTCGAACCACTGGATGACGGATGCCTCGGGCACCTCGTCGTCCGGGGCGGCGTACCGCACGGGGCGCAGGGCCGGGTTCTCGGCGCGCAGCCGCGTGAGTTCCCGCACGTGCGCGAGCAGGTCGACCTGCCAGTCCGCGAGCTGCCAATCGACCCAGGTCAGGGCGCTGTCGTGACAGTAGGCGTTGTTGTTACCGAGTTGTGTGCGGCCCATCTCGTCTCCGGCGGTCAGCATCGGCACTCCGGCCGACAGCAGGAGGGTCCCGACCAGGTTTCGGATCGCGCGATGCCGCGCAGACAGGATGTGCTCGAGCGACGTGTCGCCCTCGGCGCCGTGGTTGAAGGACCGGTTCGTGTCTGCGCCGTCGCGGCCCTGCTCGCCGTTGGCGTCGTTGTGCTTGACGTCGTAAGAGACCAGGTCGCGCAGGGTGAAGCCGTCGTGCGCGGTGATGAAGTTCACCCCCGCCAGCGGACCGCGCTTCGCGCCGAACAGCGGCGCAGAGCCCGCGAGGTGCGTGGCGAGTCCGCCGACGCCGGCCGGTGAGGTTCCGGCTCGGCGCAGGTAGTCGATGTCGCTGAGCCAGAAGTTGCGGACCCCGTCGCGGTAGCGATCGTTCCACTCCTGCCATCCGTCGCCGAACCCGCCGGTGTGCCAGCCGCCCAGCCCGACGTCCCACGGCTCCGCGATGATCTTGTCGTCGCGCAGGATGGGGTCGTCGGCGATCGCCCGCAGCAACGGGTGGTCCGGATCGAACACGTGCTCGGCGTCACGACCGAGGGTCACAGCCAGGTCGAAGCGGAACCCGTCGATCTGCACCTCCTCGCTCCAATAGCGCAGAGAGTCGAGGATCAGTCGTGCGGCGGCGTGGGTCGACGTGTCGACGGAGTTGCCGCAGCCGGTCACGTCGATGTAGGCGCCGTCGTCCTGCTGGCGGTAGTAGCCGCGGTTGTCGATGCCTCGGAAGCTCGACCGCGGTCCGCCCAGCTCGAGTTCGGCGGTGTGGTTGTAGACGACGTCCAGGATGACCTCGATGCCGGCGGCGTGAAGAGCGCGCACTGTGCGTTTGAGCTCTTTCAGGACGGCGGTGGGGCCGCTGCGGCGCGCGTCCTGCGTGGCGTAGGCCGCGTGGGGCGCGAAGAACCCGAGCGTGTTGTAGCCCCAGTAGTTGGCCAGCCCCAGAGCGAGCAGCCGCGGCTCGCTCTCGAAGGCGTGGATCGGCAGAAGCTCGACGCTCGTGACGCCGAGCGAGCGGAGATGGTCGATCATCGCCGGGTGACCGAGTCCGGCGTATGTGCCGTGCAACGCCGGGGGGATGTCGGGATGCCGCTTGGTGAGGCCTTTGACGTGCGCTTCGTAGATGACCGTGCGGTCCCGGGGGACCCGCGGTTTACGGATGCCGCCCCAGTCGAAGCCCGAGTCGATCACGACCGAGCGGTGATCGCCCGGGGCGCCCGAGACGACGCCGCGAGCGTACGGGTCGAGCAGAAGGGTCTGGGGGTTGAAGACGTTGCCCGCCCCGTGCGGTCCATCCACGCGCAGCGCGTACCGGACTCCCGGCCGCAGCGTCTCGATGTCGGCTGCCCAGATCCCGTCGCCGACGGGCTCGAGCGGTCGCTCGTCGACGGCCCAGTCGAGGTCGTCGTCATCGAACAGCACCACGTCGATCGATGTCGCCCGCTCGGACCAGACCCGAAGGGTGCCGCCGTTCTCGCGGAGCGTGACGCCGAGGTCGGTGAACCGGGGATCGTGCAGTCCGGCTGGGCTGGTGCTGTCGGGCATGCGATCTACAGTAATGAGCGTCGGTGAACGCCCGGGGAGGTCGGATGGTCGTCTATCTCGATCATGCTGCGACGACCGCGCTCCGCCCGGAAGCGCGCGATGCGTGGCTGTCGGCCCACGAGACGCTCGGCAACGCCTCGTCGGTGCACGGCGCGGGACAGGCGGCGCGCCGGCTCCTCGAGGATGCGCGCGATGCGGTCGCGTCGGCGCTCGGCTGCGAGCCCATCGAGGTGATCTTCACGTCCGGGGGGACCGAGGCGATCAACCTGGCCGTCAAGGGGCTCTGGCTCGCCGCCGACGCCGGCGCCGAGTCCTCCGCGATCGGGCCGATCGTGCTGCCTGACGGCGAACACCACGCCACGATCGATGCGGTCGCGTGGCTCGCGTCGCGCTGGGGTGCCGCCGTGCGCCCCGTCGGTCTCGACTCCGTCGGCCGGATCGATCCCGCTCTGTTCGCCGACGCGCTGCCCGGCGCTGCTCTCGCGACCGCGCTCGTCGCCAACAACGAGGTCGGAACGCGCAACGATGCGGCGGCGCTCGCCCGGGCGGCGCGCGACGCGGGGGTGCCGCTGCACCTCGACGCGGTCGCGGCGCTCGGCACCGTCGCCCTCGACTTCGCGGCGTGGCGGGACGGGGGCGCGACGCCCGACGGCCTCGTGGCCATGTCCGTCTCCGGCCACAAGGTCGGCGCCCCAGTGGGCACGGGCGCGCTCGTCGTGTCGCGCCACGCGCAGCTGACACCCCTCGCGCACGGCGGTGGCCAGCAGCGGGGGCTTCGCGCGGGTACCCAGGATGTCGCCGGGGCGGCGGCGTTCGCGGCGGCGCTCGACATCGCCGAGGCCGAGCGCGCCCACGAGGCGGTCCGGGTCGAGCGCCTTCGCGGTCGCCTGATCGAGGGCATCCGATCGCTCGTGCCGTCGGCGGTCATCCTGGGCGATCTTCGCGACCGGCTGCCCGGCAACGTCCATGTGCTCTTCCCGGGCACGATCGGCGAGACTCTCCTGTTCCTCTTCGACACGGTCGGGATCGCGGTGTCGACCGGTTCGGCTTGCCAGGCCGGGGTCACGGAGCCCTCGCACGTCGTGCTCGCCCTGGGACGTGACGCCGACGACGCCCGTGCGGTGCTGCGTCTGACCCTCGGGCGCACGAGCACCGACGCCGACGTCGACGCGTTCCTCGCGGCCCTTCCCGAGGTGCACCGGCGTGCGGTCGCCGCCCGCGCCGGGCGTGCAGCCCGCACGTAGACTGGGGCGATGCGAGTACTGGCTGCGATGAGCGGCGGCGTCGACTCGGCGGTCGCCGCGGCCCGAGCCGTCGACGCCGGGCACGACGTCGTCGGCGTACACCTCGCGCTCTCCCGCGCGGGCGGCACGCTGCGGGCCGGCAGCCGCGGCTGCTGCACGATCGAGGATGCGATGGACGCGCGCCGCGCCGCCGACCTCCTCGGCATCCCCTTCTACGTCTGGGACTTCTCCGAGCGCTTCCGCGATGACGTCATCGACGACTTCGTCGCGGAGTACCGCGCCGGCCGGACACCGAACCCGTGCATGCGGTGCAACGAGAAGATCAAGTTCGCGGCGCTCCTCGAGCGCGCCATCGAACTCGGATTCGATGCTGTGTGCACCGGTCACTACGCCCTCCTGGTCGACGGCCCCGAGGGACGCGAGCTGCACCGCGCGTCGGATGCCGCGAAGGACCAGTCGTACGTCCTCGGCGTGCTCACGGCGGAGCAGCTCGCCCACACCTACTTCCCGCTCGGGTCGACGCCCTCGAAGGGCGAGGTGCGCGCGGAGGCGGCCGAGCGTGGTCTGACGGTCGCGCAGAAGCCCGACAGTCACGACATCTGCTTCATCCCCGACGGCGACACCCGAGGGTGGCTCGCCGAGAAGGTCGGCGCCGAGGCGGGCGAGATCGTCGACCGCACGGGAGCGGTGGTCGGACGTCACGAGGGGGCGCACGCGTTCACCGTGGGTCAGCGCCGAGGCCTCCAGCTGGGCGTTCCAGCGCCGGACGGCAAGCCTCGCTTCGTGCTCGAGGTGCGCCCGGTGGACAACCGTGTCGTGGTGGGTCCGAAGGAGGCGCTGGCGACCGCTGAGATCGCGGGGGGCCGCTTCACGTGGGCCGGGCGGGCGCCGTCCGAGCGCGTCTTCGCCTGCGAAGCGCAGATCCGGGCGCACGCCGATCCTGTCCCGGCCCGAGCCGAGATCACCGAGAACGAGATCGTCGTGACCCCTGACACTGCCTTCGACGGCGTGGCTCCGGGTCAGACGGCCGTGATCTACGACGGCTCGCGCGTTCTCGGACAGTTCACGATCGACCGGACCGTCTCGGCCGTCCCGGTCGACGCCTGATCGAGCCGGCGGCGGCGCGCAGCGCGTCGGCCAGCTCCGTGTAGCGGAACCGGTACCCCGCTTCGAGGAGGCGCTCGGGGACGACCCAACGGCTCTTCAGCACGAGTTCCGGTTCGGTGCGCAGGAGCCACATCGCGGGTTCGAGCATCCACCGCCAGGAGGGAACGCCGAACGGCATCCCGACGGTGGAGCGCAGCTCTCGCATGAGGGTGCGGTTATCCGATGCGTGCGGACTCACGACGTTGACGATTCCCGCCATGTCCTCGTGCGCATCGACCCAGCGCAGCGTGCCCACGACGTCGTCGATGTGCACCCAGCTGAACCGCTGCCGCCCGCGCGTGCGATACCAGGGTGCGGTGCTCCCGGTCGGGTGATCGCCGATGCCGCGATAGCGGCGGTGCGGCATGATCGGACCATCGATCTGCGGGCCGCCGAGGCCGACGTGGGCCAGCGTCAGCAGCATGGCGGTGGCGGGCCCCGGGCCCAGGACGATGGCCATCCGCAGGGCGACGCGGCGCGTCCGCGGAAGCTCGCCGTTGAAGAACGCCGCCTCCCATGCGCGTGCCACGTCGACGGAGAAGCCGCTCCCGAGCTCGCCGTCTGATTCGGAGTTCGGCCGGTCGGTCGCGTGACGGTAGATCGTGGCGGTCGACGCGTTGACCCAGAGTCGCGGCGGTTGTGCGGCCCGGCGGACGGCAGCGGAGAGGTCGCGCGTCGTCGCGACCCGCGAGCGCAGGATCTCGTCGCGGTTGCGATCGGTGTAGCGGCAGTCCACCGATTTGCCTGCCAGGTTGACGAGGAGATCCGCGCCGTCGATGAGGCGGGCCACGGCGGCCGCATCGTCCCACGTCCTGCCGGACGCGCGCCCGATCGTGTCGACGGTATAACCGTCGGTCGTGAGCGCGTCGACGATTGCGGTGCCGATGAATCCGGAGGCGCCGGCCACGACGGCGCGGGGGCGGGTGTTGCTCATACGGTCATCGTAGTAGTTTCTGAACATGTTCAGTACCGGAGGAAACGGTCCGCACGATCGGTCGATATACGAACGCGCGCTCGGGGGGGACCTCTCGCGCATGCCGCCCGTGCTCCGCGTCTACTTCGGCTCGATACCCGCGGGGTGCGTCGGGGTCGGAGAGGGCATCTACGACGAGGCGGGCTACTGCGGCCCCCGCTGGCTGCGGCCCATCGTCCGCTTGTTCGCGGGGCGCGGGGTGATGTTCCCCGAACGGGGTACCGACGTACCGTTCGTGGTCGTGAACACGCCCCGGCGGGACGATTCTCTCCACGCGGAGCGCGACTTCCTCTTCGCCGGTGCCCCGCGGCGCATGGTCGACGCGATGAGCTGCGCTCGAACCGGCGAGATCGTCGACCGTCTCGGTCGTCGGGGCGGGCTGGAAGTGCGCCTTCGCGCCGAAGCCGACCTCCGCGGGATGCGGATGCGGTCCGTGGGACTCGCCGTCCGATTGGGTGCGGCGCGGCTGCCGCTTCCTCCGGTGGCGGGAGTGGCCGTGACCGAGACTGCGGACCACGCGGATGCCGTGGCGCAGCGCGTCGAGGTGAGCGTGCGGGCGTGGCTGATCGGGGAGCTCTTCCGCTATCACGGTTCGTTCACGTACCGCATCCAGCCGGCCGACGGGAACCCCGTCCGCGGCGTCGTACCCCCTGCCTAGACTGACGAGGTGGCAGACGGAGAACTCCCCGAGATCACCCTCGACGAGGCGCGCGCAGAATCCCGTGACCTGATCGAGCGGATCACCGCGGCGCGCGACGCGTACTACGGTCGCGATGCCGAGGTCGTCGACGATGCGACGTACGACGGGTGGATGCGTCGCCTCGACGAGCTCGAGCGAGTGCATCCCGAGCTGCAGTCGCAGGACTCGCCCACACAGACGGTCGGCGCCGCCGAGTCGACGCTGTTCGCGCCGGTCACGCACGCCGAACGGATGCTGAGCCTCGACAACGTCTTCTCGCCCGAAGAGCTGACCGATTGGTGCGTCAAGGCAGCGGCGTCCGCCGGCCGTCCTGTCCGTTGGCTCTCCGAACTCAAGATCGACGGACTCGCGATCAGCCTGCGCTACGAGAACGGCGTCCTGACATCTGCCGCGACACGCGGTGACGGACGCGTCGGTGAGGACGTCACCGTGAACGCCCTGCGCGTCAGCGGCATCCCCGAGCGGCTCGCGAGAGAGGGGCACCCGGCCATCGTCGAGGTGCGCGGCGAGATCTTCATCCCCGTCGCCGAGTTCGCCCAACTCAACGGGCTTCAGGCCGAGATGCGCGATCGTATGGTCGAGGAGGCGCGGTCCCGTTCCCGCGCGTTCGACGAGGAACGCGCGCGCATCAGCGCCGAGCGCCGCTTTCCGGCCTTCGCGAACCCTCGCAACGCCGCGAGCGGGGGCCTGCGGCAGCAGCTCGATAAGAAGACGGGTCTCGAGCTCGAAGCCTCCGAGGCCCGCGTCCGCTCACTCCGGCTCTACGTGCACGGAATCGGCGCGTGGCAGAACCCGCCGGTGTCGTCGCAGAGCGAGATCTATGCGCTCTTGGCCGAATGGGGTCTGCCCATCAGCCCGCACTCGCAGACGCACGAGAGCATCGACGGCGTGCTCGGCTACGTCGCGCACTACGGCGAGAACCGTCACAGCGTCGAGCACGAGCTCGACGGCGTGGTCGTGAAGATCGACGAGCTGGCGCTGCACGACGAGCTGGGCGCGACCAGTCGCGCACCTCGCTGGGCGATCGCCTACAAGTACCCGCCGGAACAGGTCAACACCAAGCTGCTCGACATCGTCGTGTCGGTCGGTCGCACCGGCCGGGCCACGCCCTTCGCCGTGATGGCGCCCGCCCGCGTCGCGGGCAGCGTCGTGCGGCAGGCGACGCTGCACAATCAGGACGTCGTGCGCGCCAAGGGTGTCCTCATCGGCGACACCGTGGTGCTGCGGAAGGCGGGCGACGTCATCCCCGAAGTACTCGGACCCGTGGTCGAGTTGCGCGACGGCACGGAACGCGCGTTCGTCATGCCCACGAACTGCCCCGAGTGCGGGTCGCCGCTGCGCCCGGCGAAAGAGGGCGACATCGACCTCCGCTGCCCCAATGCGCGCTCCTGCCCGGCGCAGGTCCGCGGCCGCGTCGAGCACGTCGGGTCCCGCGGCGCCCTCGACATCGAGGCGCTCGGAGAGGTCACGGCAGCCGCCCTGACGCAGCCGTTGGGCGATGCCAGCCCGCCGCTGGTGACGGAGGCCGCTCTCTTCGAGCTCACCCTCGATCAGCTCGTGCCGATCGAGGTCATCGTCCGCGACTCCGAGACGGGCGAGCCCCGTGTGGACGAGAAGACGGGCGAACCCGTGCGGCGTGCTCCCTTCCGGCGCAACCCCTCGGCTGCGGAGAAGAAGGATGGGCTGACCGGACCGCAACCGTCGGCGCAGGCGCTGAAGCTGCTCGACGAGCTCGAGAAGGCGAAGACGAAGGAGCTGTGGCGGTTCCTCGTCGCGCTCAGCATCCGCCACGTCGGTCCGGTCGCGGCGCGTGCCCTCGCGCAGTGGTTCGGCTCGATCGCCGCGATCCGTGCCGCGACGCGGGACGAACTGGCGGCCGTCGAGGGCGTGGGCGGCATCATCGCGGATTCTCTGATCGACTGGTTCGAGGTCGACTGGCACAGCGAGATCGTCGAGCGATGGGAAGCCGCCGGGGCGCGGCTCGAGGTACCGGGTCACCCCGGACCGGGCGCAGCCGTGGTCGAGGGCGGAGTTCTCGAGGGCATCACCGTCGTGGCGACGGGATCGCTCGAGGGCTACACCCGCGAAGGCGCCCAGGAGGCGATCCTCGCCGCCGGTGGAAAGGCCGGCTCGTCCGTCTCGAAGAAGACCGACTTCGTCGCGGCGGGGCCGGGCGCAGGATCCAAGCTGGCCAAGGCAGAACAGCTCGGTGTGCGGATCATCGATGCCGCCCAGTTCCGCCTCCTCGTCGAGCAGGGGCCGGCGGCCCTCGATTCCTGAACAGGGGATGACGCGAGACCGGTGTCTGCGGCTCGACCTAGAGTGACGACGATCACAAGGAGGCCGCATGTCAGATCCGCTCACCCCGCAGGAGATCGCCTGGCTTGATCAGGAGCACCGCCGCGTCACCGGGACCATACGGCGTTACGGTGTGGCGGCCGAGTATGTCATAGGCGACCCGCCGCGCCGCCAGCCGAGCTTCGCCTATTCGATCGGCTTGTTCGGCCTCGGTCATCCCGAGGTCCTCGTCTTCGGATTGAATGACGCGAACGCGGGTGCTCTCATCAACGACGTTGCGGCGCGTGTGCGGGCCGGGTCGGATCTCACGGTCGGCGAGGTGCTGTCATTCCCCGGCTGGGCGCATCGCGTGAGCGTGGCGGAGGTTCCGAACCCCGGCGAGGTGCTGTTCTCGGCCAACTCGTACTACGACCGGCCGCCGTTCGCCTCGGTCCCGGCCCTCCAGCTGATCTACGACGATATCGAGGGTCGCTTCCCCTGGGATGAGGGATACAGCAGGCCGCGCTGGCTGCAGCCGGAGCCGGGCGCCTTCCGCGCCTGAGCGAAGGGCCGGGATCAGCCCGCGAGGAGCCGATCGCGGACTTGGCGACGCAAGACCTTGCCGATCATCGACTTCGGCAGCTCGTCGACGACGACCACCCGACGCGGCACCTTGTAGGGCGTCAGGATGCCGCGGCAGAAGTCCCGCACGTCGGCCTCGTCGATGGTCGCCCCGGGGGCGGCGACCACGGCGGCCACGACATCCTCGCCGGAATGCTCGCTGGGCAGCCCGACGACGGCGGCGTCGGCGATCTGCGGGTGCTGACGCAGCGCGATCTCGACCTCGGTTGGTGCGACGTTGAAGCCGCCGGTGATGATGAGTTCCTTGATCCGGTCGACGATCCGCACGAATCCCGCCTCGTCGATCGTCACGATGTCGCCCGTGCGGAACCAGCCGTCGACGAAGACCTTCTCGGTTTCCTCGGGCTTGCCGTAGTAACCGGTGAACACCTGGGGGCCGCGGACCAGCAGCTCGCCCCGCCCGCCGGGCTCGACGTCCCGTGTCGGTTCGTCCGGGTCCACGACGCGGCACTCGGTGCCAGGAAGCGGCAGACCGACGGTGCCGGGGACACGGTTCTCGGCCACGGGATTGGCCATCAGGACGGGGGAGCATTCCGACAGCCCGTATCCCTCGACGAGGTATCCGCCCGTCGACGCCTCGAACGGCACGACGAGCTCGTGGGGGAGCGCCATCGCGCCGGAGATCGCGACTCGCGTGCCCGCGAGCGACACCCCCCCGGCATCGGCTGCCGCCAGCAGGCGCTCGGCGATCGGCGGAACCAGGGGCAGGAGAGTGGCCGGGTGACGCTTGTGGACCGCGAGCACCAGGGCCGGATCGAACTTCGGGAAGAGGACGAGCCGCGCACCCATCGACATCGCGAAGGTGAGGCAGAGGGTCAGGCCGTACGCGTGGAACATCGGCAGCACCGCGTAGACGACGCAGCCCGCGCCGCGCTCGATCGTCGGGGTCCACGCCTGCGCCTGGGCCGCGTTCGCCAGGAGGTTGCGATGCGTGAGCGCCGCGCCCTTGGGGTTGCCCGTCGTGCCGCTGGTGTACTGAATCAGAGCGAGATCGCCCGTGGTCGGACCCACGTGGCTCGCCGGCAGGGGATCGTGGCGTTCGGCATCCGACCAGAACCCGTGCACGCGATTGCGGGCCACGGGAGAGGTGAGTGCTTCACGCGACTCGCGCGCCTTGGCGATGGGCAGGCGGAGCGCCGCCCGCATGTGGAACGGCATGGCCGTGGTGATGTCGACGGCGATCACGGCGTTGAGGGCCAGATCGTCGGGGAAGTCGAGCAGCACCGAGACGAGCTTGCTCCAGACGATGGCGACCTTCGCGCCGTGATCTTCGAACTGCTTGCGCATCTCGCGCGGGGTATAGAGCGGGTTGTGCTCGATGACGACGGCCCCCAGGCGCAGAACGGCGTAGAAGGCCACGATGTGCTGCGGGCAGTTGGGCAGCACGATAGCCACCCGGTCGCCGCGGCGCACACCGGCATCCCGCAGGTACGCGGCGGCTCGTTCGATCCGGTCCTGCAGCTGCTGGTACGAGACGGTGCGGCCGAAGAACTCCAGGGCGGGGGCGTCGGGATGCTCCCGTGCGGACGTCGCCACGATGTCGACGAGCGAGCCCTCCATGGGCGGGAGGTCCTCCGGCACCCCGTCGGCGTAGCTGGCGATCCAGGGACGTGGCGGGTCGTAGGTCGTCACGCTGACACCCTACGGGTCTCGCGGGCGATCGGGCCCCAACTAGAATCGTCGGGTGTCTGAAATCACCCCCGATCTCGTGCGCCACCTCGGCGTGCTCGCCCGGATCCAGCTGAACGACGAGGAGGTCGAGCGTCTCACGGGACAGCTCGACGCGATCGTCGACAACATCGCGAAGGTGTCGGAGGTGGCGACGCCGGATGTTCCGGCGACGAGCCACCCGATCGCCCTCGAGAACGTCTTCCGCGAGGACGTCCCCGGCGACATGCTCACGCTCGACCAGGTTCTCCAGAACGCACCCGAACGAGCGGACGACCGTTTCCGCGTGACCGCGATCCTGGGGGAGGAGCAGTGAGCGACATCATCCGGTCGAGCGCCGCCGAGCTCGCCGCCCGTCTGGCCGACCGCAGCATCAGCAGCGTCGAGGTGACTCAGGCTCACCTCGACCGCATCGCCGCCGTCGATGGTGACGTGCACGCGTTCCTGCACGTCTCCGAGCACGCCCTCGAGGTGGCGGGCGAGATCGACGCGCGCCGCGCCGCGGGTGAGGAGCTCGGCGAGCTGGCGGGTGTGCCCCTCGCGATCAAGGACGTGCTCGTCACCACGGACATGCCGTCGACGAGTGGGTCGAAGATCCTCGAGGGCTTCATGTCGCCGTACGACGCGACGGTCGTGGCGCGCGCTCGTGCTGCGGGACTCGTCCCGCTCGGCAAGACGAACATGGACGAGTTCGCGATGGGCTCCTCGACGGAGCACTCCGCGTACGGGCCGACCCGCAATCCGTGGGACCTCGACCGCATCCCCGGCGGCTCCGGGGGCGGTTCCGCCGCCGCCGTCGCCGCGTTCGAGGCGCCGCTCGCCCTCGGATCCGACACCGGCGGCTCGATCCGTCAGCCCGCGCACGTCACGGGCACGGTCGGAGTGAAGCCGACGTACGGTGGCGTCAGCCGCTACGGCTCCATCGCGCTCGCCTCGAGTCTCGACCAGGTCGGTCCCGTCTCGCGCACCGTTCTCGACTCGGCTCTGCTGCACGACGTCATCGGCGGCCACGACCCGCACGACTCGACGTCGCTGGCGGACCAGTGGCCGTCCTTCGCCGCGGCAGCGCGCGAGGGTGCCCGGGGCGATGTGCTGCGCGGACTCAAGGTCGGCGTCATCCGCGAGCTCGCCGATGTCGGCTTCCAGCCCGGCGTCAGCGCGTCGTTCCGCGCATCTTTGGCGGCGATGGAGGCGCAGGGCGCGGAGATCGTCGAAATCAGTGCACCCCACTTCGAGTACGGGGTCGCCGCGTACTACCTGATCCTCCCGGCCGAGGCGTCGAGCAACCTCGCGAAATTCGACTCGGTGCGGTTCGGACTTCGCGTCGACGTGCCCGGCGGCACCGTCGAGGACGTCATGTCGGCGACCCGCGAAGCCGGCTTCGGCGACGAGGTCAAGCGCCGCATCATCCTGGGCACCTACGCCCTGTCGGCCGGCTACTACGACGCCTACTACGGCAGCGCTCAGAAGGTGCGGACGCTCATCCAGCGCGATTTCGACGAAGCTTTCGCGCAGGTCGATGTCATCGCGACTCCGTCCGCACCCACGACCGCGTTCCGTCTCGGCGAGCAGATCGACGATCCGCTGCAGATGTACCTGAACGACGTGACGACCATCCCGGTCAATCTCGCCGGCGTTCCGGGGATCTCCATTCCGTCGGGGCTGTCGGATGACGATGGTCTGCCGGTCGGTATCCAGTTCATCGCTCCGGCGCGCCAGGACGCACAGCTGTATCGGGTGGGCGCCGCGCTCGAGTCTCTGCTCGTCGACAGCTGGGGCGGCCCGCTGCTCGACCGCGCACCGATCCTGGGAGGGGCACGCTGATGGCTGCCAAGGTCGCACTGATGGACTTCGACAAGGCGCTGGAGCTGTTCGAGCCCGTGCTCGGCTTCGAGGTGCACGTCGAGCTGAACACGCGCACGAAGATGTTCTCGCCGGCTGCGAACCCGGCTCACCCCGACAACCACGGCGCAGCTCCGAACACCCTCGTCGCGCCCGTCGACATGGGTCTGCCCGGGGCGCTCCCTGTCGTGAACGAGACGGCGATCCGGTCGTCGATCAGCCTGGGTCTCGCGCTCGGCTGCTCGATCGCACCCTCGAGCCGCTTCGCGCGGAAGAACTACTTCTACCCGGACCTCGGCAAGAACTACCAGATCTCGCAGTACGACGAGCCGATCGCGTTCGAGGGCGCGGTCGAGGTGGAGCTGTCCGACGGCACCACCGTCACCGTCGACATCGAGCGGGCCCACATGGAGGAGGATGCGGGCAAGCTCACGCACATGGGCGGCGCCGCGGGTCGTATCCAGGGCGCCGAGTTCTCGCTCGTCGACTACAACCGAGCCGGAGTGCCGCTCGTCGAGATCGTGACCAAGCCGATCTTCGGTGCCGAGCACCGCGCGCCGGAGATCGCGAAGGCCTATGTCCGCACGATCCGCGACATCGTCATCGGCCTGGGTATCTCGGAGGCGCGCCTCGAGCGGGGGAACCTGCGGTGCGACGCGAACGTGTCGCTGCGTCCCCGGGGCCAGGAGAAGCTCGGCACGCGTACCGAGACGAAGAACGTCAACTCGATGCGCTCCGTCGAGCGTGCGGTGCGCTACGAGATCCAGCGTCAGGCCGCCATCCTCGCCGAGGGCGGCACCATCACGCAGGAGACTCGGCACTGGCATGAGGACACCGGCACGACCTCGCCGGGGCGCCCGAAGTCGGATGCCGACGACTACCGGTACTTCCCGGAGCCCGATCTGCTGCCGGTCGCACCGTCGCCGCAGCTGATCGACGAGCTCCGCGCGGCCCTTCCCGAGCCGCCGGCTGCCCGACGCCGCCGGCTGCAGGGCGAATGGGGCTTCACCGACCTCGAGTTCCAGGACGTCGTCAACGGCGGCCTGCTCGCCGAGGTCGACGCGACGGTCGCGGCGGGGGCGTCGCCCGCTTCGGCCCGCAAGTGGTGGACCGGCGAGATCACGCGCGTCGCGAACGCGCGTGGGGCCGAGCCGCAGGCGCTCGTCTCGCCGGCTGACGTGGCGGCGCTGCAGAAGCTGGTGGATGCCGGAACCCTGACCGACAAGCTGGCGCGCCAGGTGCTCGAGGGCGTGATCGACGGCGAAGGCTCGCCCCAGGAGGTCGTGGATTCGCGCGGCTTGGCTGTGGTGTCGGACGACGGCGCTCTGATCGCCGCGATCGACGACGCCCTCGCCGCTCAGCCGGACGTCCTGGCGAAGATCAAGGACGGCAAGGTGCAGGCTGCGGGAGCGGTGATCGGCGCGGTCATGAAGGCTATGAAGGGTCAGGCCGACGCCGCGCGCGTGCGCGAGCTGATCCTCGAGCGCGCGGCCCAGTAGGCGCAGCTTCGTCGCACGGCCGCGTCGTCCGACGGCGCGGCCGTTGTCGGCGGTACCCGCGACAATAGAAGCATGGGACGCGGCGACGGCACGGGACGCATCGTGTCGCCGCCGGATGCGGACGACACCGGCACCCGCATCCTCCACGTCGACATGGACGCCTTCTACGCGGCCGTCGCGGTGCTGGACGACCCGTCCCTCGCGGGCAAGCCCATCATCGTCGGCGGCGTGGAGCGCCGCGGCGTCGTCTCGAGCGCCTCGTACGAAGCGCGGCGCTTCGGCGTCCGGTCGGCGATGCCGGTCGCGCGCGCCCTGCAGCTGTGCCCGCAGGCCATCGTGGTCCCGACGACGTTCGAGCGCTACACGGAGCTCTCTCGACGCGTGATGGAGATCTTCCGGTCGATCACGCCACTGGTCGAGCCGCTCTCGATCGACGAGGCGTTCCTCGACGTGAGCGGGGCCCGTCGGCTCTGGGGGAGCCCACGCGAGATCGCGCAGCTCATTCGACGGCGCGTGCTGAGCGAGACCGGCCTCACCTGCAGCGTGGGGGTCGCGGCGACGAAGCACGTCGCCAAGATGGCGTCGACGATCTCCAAGCCTGACGGGCTCCTCGTCGTCGCCGAGCACCAGACGCTCCGCTTCCTCGCAGGTCGCCCGGTCGGTGCCCTGTGGGGCGTGGGCCCCAAAGCCGCCGAGGCCCTCCTCGCGCGCGGCATCCGGACGGTGGCCGACGTGTGGGACACCCCGCGCTCCGTCCTCGACCGTGCGCTCGGTCCGGCGATGGGCGAGCGCGTGTGGCATCTCTCGCGCGGTCACGACGCTCGTCAGGTGCAGACCGAACGGGCCGAGAAGAGCATCTCGCACGAGGAGACGTTCTCCCACGACGTCACCGACCTCACGGTGCTCCGTTCCGAGCTCAGGCGTCTGGCCGACCGGGTGGGCGCGCGACTGCGCGCTGGCGGCTGGGAGGCTGGGACGGTGTCGATCAAGGTGCGACTGAGCGACTTCTCGACGTACTCCCGCTCGCAGACTCTGCCCCTGGCGACGAACGTCGGGCAGCGCATCGGGTCAGCGGCGATCGAGTTGCTTTCGTCGGTGGAGCTCTCGCAACCGGTGCGACTCATCGGCGTCCGAGCCGAGAAGCTGCGTCCGGACGGCACGGGAGGCCTCACGCTCTGGGACGACGATGAGGAATGGCGCCGCGTCGACGACGCCCTCGACGGGGCCCGCGCCCGCTTCGGCCGGGGTGCGGTCACGCGGGCGAGCGTGCTCGGACCTCGTCGCGACGTCGGCGCCATGCCGACCAACCCGCGCCCCGACCACGAACATTGACACCTGTACCGCGGCACCCGGGGGAGGGTACGGTGGGTCCATGCCCAACCTCGCACTCGAACTCGGCAAGCAGACCGCGAATCTCGGCGTCACCAGCGTCTACGGCGAACAGCAGGATGTCGACGGCATCACGCTCATTCCGGTCGCGCTGACGTGGAGCGGCTTCGGGGCCGGCGAGGACAATGAGGGAAACAGCGGCGGCGGGGGCGGCGGCTACGCCATCCCCGTCGGGGCGTACGTGCGCAAGGGCGATGATCTGCGTTTCGAGCCGAACCTCGTGTCGCTGGTCGCCGTCGGCATTCCCTTCGTCTGGGTCGTGGGCCGCGCTCTCAGCCGTGTCATCCGCGCCCTCAAGAAGTAGGGCCGTCGCGCGCCTGACCTCGGCGGCGCTCGTCCGCACCGTCCTCGACGAGGTCTCGCCGGGCGACGTCGTGATCATCGATGGGCGCAGCGGCGCGGGAAAGTCCACGCTGGCGCGCGAGCTCCAGCGACAGTGGGACGGCGCGCAGCCGCCGCAGTTGGTCGCGCTCGATGAGCTGTATCCCGGATGGGATGGCCTCGCTGCGGGTGCCGAGTACGCCGTCGCGCGCGTGCTCGCCCCGCGTCGCACAGGCGCGCCCGCGCGCTGGCAGCAGTGGGATTGGGCGGCGGACCGCTATGGCCAGGATCGCGCGCTGAAGGGCGACGAGTCGATCATCCTGGAGGGCAGCGGTGCGCTGACTGCTGCGGCCGCAGCCTTCGCGACCGTACGGATCTGGTTGGACGCGCCGAGCGATGTGCGCAAGCGGCGTGCCCTGGACCGCGACGGTGACACCTATCGGCCGCACTGGGAGCGCTGGGCGGCGCAGGAGCAGGACCACATCGCTCGGAACGATCCCCGCCGCCTCGCGACGCACGTCGTCGAACTGGTCTGATCACCCGTCGAGTGCTTGCAGCAGCATCTCCTGCCGGTACCCGAGCCACTCGTAGACGTCGAAGCGGGGATCCCCCATCGGCATGATGCTCTCGTCGGTGATGCCGATGCGCTCCGCAAGCACCAGACGGAGCCCAGCGAGCGTCCTCAGCCACGCGGTCTGCTCTTGCGGATCGAGCGTGAGTCCCTCGCCGGACGCCGTATGGGTGGAGCGATCGCGGGAGCCTCTCGCGAGGGTGGCCAGCACCAGGCGCGCATCCGCGGCGCGTGTCGCAGCGACATCGTCTCGTGTGAGGGCGCGGAACTCCGTCGCGGCAGCCGGGTCGTCCGGGTATGCGTCGGGGGAGAGCCGGCGGGCTGCCGGATCCCGAGGATCGTCGGGGGTTTCGACGAGCTCGAGGTACTGATCGACGAGTTCGCGGAGATAGTCCGCCTCGGCCGCGGGCAGCGCGAAAACGATGGTCGTGGTCATTCGTTCGCCCGTCTGACCGTCGCCCAGAGGCCGAATTCGTGCATCGCGCGCGTGTGCGCCTCCATCGCTTCGCGCGGACCCTCGGCGACGATCGCGTGCCCCTCGTGATGGACGGAGAGCATGAGCTGCGTCGCGCGGTCGCGCGAGTACCCGAAGTAGGTCCGGAAGACGTGGACCACATACGACATGAGGTTCACCGGGTCGTTCCACACGACGGTCTGCCATGGTTCGTCGGGCGCAGCACGGAGGTCGGTCTCGATGTCGAGGTCGGGGAGAGCGGTGCTCATCAGGCCCATCCGAGCTCGTGCAAGCGGTCGTCGTCGATGCCGTAGAAGTGGGCGATCTCGTGGACCAGCGTGGTGTGGACCTCGTCGCGAAGGCCGGCGACGTCGGCGCACGCGTGAAGATGCGGTTCGCGGTAGACGATGATGCGGTCGGGGAGCTCACCCTGCCCGTAGCGCTCGCGCTCTGTGAGGGCGTAGCCGTCGTAGAGGCCGAGCAGGTCGAGGCTGCCGTCTTCCGGGCGGTCTTCGACGACGAAGATGACGTTGTCGAGTCCGTCGACCATGTCGTCGGGGAGGCGATCCAGCTCGTCGGTGACGAGGAGCTCGAACTCCTCGACATCCATCTCGATCATCTGCACTCCCGGACCGGGGTGTTTACGTGGGGTGGCTAACGGGACTTGAACCCGCGACCCCCGCGACCACAACGCGGTGCTCTACCAACTGAGCTATAGCCACCATGTCTCCCGGTGAAACCGGGCAACCAGACGATTGTATTACACGGATGGGGCATACGACGACACGGCGGCCTCAGCGGCTGCCCGAGCCTCGTCGCTCGTGGGTCCGGGCGCCGGCACGAACACGGCGGAACGGTAGTAGGCGAGCTCGCGGATCGACTCTCGGATGTCGGCCAGCGCCCTGTGTCCGCCGTCCTTGGCCGGTGCCTGGAAGTAGGCGCGGGGGAACCAGCGCCGCGAGAGCTCCTTGATGCTCGAGACGTCGACGTTGCGGTAATGCAGCCAGGAGTCGACCCGGGGCATGTACTTCGCGAGGAACATCCGGTCGGTGCCGATCGTGTTGCCGGCCAGGGCTGCCTTGCCTTCGGGCACGAAGCGCTGGATGTACTCGAGCACCGCCGCTTCAGCGTCGACGAGGGGGACGCCCGAGTCGAGCTCGGAAAGCAGGCCCGACGTCTCGTGCATCGCGGTCACGAAGTCGCCCATGTTCGCTCGCGCCGCCTCGCTCGGACGGATGACGAGCTGGAAGCCCGGGTCGAGCTGCCGCAGCTCGTAGTCGGTGACGATGACCGCCACCTCGACGAGCTCGTCGACGCTGAGATCCAGCCCCGTCATCTCGCAATCGATCCATACGAGACGGTCGTTCTCGGCTGTTCCCACCATGTCGCCCATCCTAGTGACCGGTCGCGACACGGTCGTTTTAGAAAACTGTTGACCGCGCGCGGCAGATGCGACCATCATGACTACTACGTCGTAGTAATACGTAGTAGAAGTGCGAGGAAGCATGTTCAGAATCGGCATCATCGGCACGGGCGGCATAGCGAGTGCCCACATCGGCGGGTACCTCGCGTTCCCTGGGGAGTGCGAGATCGTCGCCCTTGCCGACGTCATGCCGGGAAAGGCGGCGCAGAAGGCCGAGGAGTTCGGCCTGAGCGATGCCGCCGGCTACGACGACCCGCTCCGGATGATCGCGGAGGCCGATCTGGACCTCGTCAGCATCGCGACTCCGCCGTCGACGCACGCGGCCCTCTCGATCGCGGCGTTGGACGGCGGTGTGAATGTGCTGGTCGAGAAGCCGATGGCGCCGTCCCTCGAAGAGTGCGACGCGATGCTGGCCGCCCAGGAGCGCTCAGGCAAGGTGCTCTCGGTCGTCGCACAGAACCGGTTCCGCGACGACCTGGCGACGCTCAAAACCGTCGTCGACTCGGGGCTTCTCGGTCCGATCTCCTCCGTGCGGGTGGATTCGGCGTGGTGGCGCGGGCTGCCCTACTACGACCTCTGGTGGCGTGGCACCTGGGAGAAGGAGGGCGGCGGTTGCACCCTCAACCACGCGATTCACCACATCGACCTGCTGCTGTGGCTCCTCGGCCGCCCGATGGAGGTGACCGCGATGCTCGCCAACGCGCAGCACGACAACAGCGAGGTCGAGGATCTCTCCGTCGCGGTCCTCCGCTACGAACGCGGGCTCGCCCAGCTCACCAGCTCCGTGGTCCATCACGGGGAAGAGCAGGAGATCGTCATCCAGGGGGCGAACGCCCGGGTGTCGCAGCCGTGGCGGGTGATCGCCGAGCGCGCCGATGGTGGCGGATTCCCCGCGCAGGGCGGTGATCCCGAGCTGGTGGCAGCGATCGAGGCTGTCGTCACTGCCCGGGAACCTCTCGCGCACACCGGGCACGCGGGGCAGATCGGAGACCTGCTCGCCGCCATCCGGGAGGGGCGCGCTCCGGTCGCGGACGGGCGGGACGGCCGCAACGCGATCGAGGTCGTCTCGGCCATCTACAAGGCGGGCATCGAGCGCACCTTCGTCGACCTCCCGATCCCCGCCGACGACCCCTACTACCGCGCCGGCCAGCTCGTCGAGCGCGCACCCCGCTTCTACGAGAAGCAGCACTCACTCATCGAGGCGGCATCGTGACCGGCCTCTCGTTCCCCGGCGGCACCTCGCTGTCGCACCTCGACATCTACCACGACGCCGCCCCCGATGGCATCTGCGGCGGCAGTCCGCACATCCACCTCGTCTCGACGGAGGCTTACCTCGTCGTCGAGGGTCGTGGCGCCCTTCAGACGATCGACGGCGAGGGGGTCCGGGAGACCGAGCTGAATGCCGGATCGGTCGTCTGGTTCACGCCGGGCACGATCCACCGTGCGGTCAACCGCGGCGGGCTGAAGGTGCTGGTGCTGATGAGCAACGCGGGACTGCCGGAGGCCGGCGATGCCGTCATGACCTTCCCCCCGCATATCGTCGGCGACCCGGCGGCGTACGCCGAGGCGGCAGCACTGGGCGAGGGGGAGGAGCGGGCCGCGCGCGCCGCTCGCCGTCGGGACCTGGCCGTGACGGGGTTCCAGGCCTTGCGCGATGCGGTCGCCGCCGGCGATCGGGCTCCGCTCGACGACTTCTACGCAAGCGCCGGCGCGCTCGTCCGCGACCGGGCGGCCGCCTGGAGCGAGCTCGTCCGCGCCGGTGCGCTCGCTCAGGCGCAGACCTCGCTGACGCTCACCGAGGCCACCGCGCGCGGCGACGTCGCCCATCTGCGCGATGCCCGAGCCCGTGTCGCTCCCGCGCCCCCCGGGGAACGCGCCTTCGGCATGTGCGGACGGATCCGTGCCTACGACCTGACAGACCAGGAGAACACCCGATGACCGATTCATACACTTTCGACCCCCTCCCGCGCCCCGTCGTCGCTCCGGGCGAGTTCGCTTTCGCGGCGGTCGGTCTCGACCACGGCCACATCTTCGGCATGACCGATGGACTGATCGGCGCCGGGGCGACGGTGACCTGGGTGTTCGACGAGGATCACGCACGCGCCGCCGCGTTCGCGAAGCAGTATCCGACGGCACGCATCGCCTCGAGCGAGCAGGAGGTCCTGAACGACCCCGCGGTTCGGCTGGTCGCGACCGCCGCGATTCCGTCGCAGCGTGCGCCCATCGGACTGCGGGCGATCGACGCAGGGAAGCACGCTTTCGTCGACAAGGCGCCCCTGACGACCTTCGCGCAACTGGATGCCGTCCGGGAGGCGACCGCACGGACGGGTCTGCTCTATGCGGTGTACTACGGCGAGCGCGTGCACTCGGAGGCGGCGATCCTCGCAGATCAGCTCGTCCAGCGGGGCGCGATCGGCAGGGTCGTGCAGGTCGTGTGCTTCGGTCCGCATCGCATCGGCGGGGGACGCCCCGATTGGTTCTACGACCCGGCGCAGTACGGCGGCATCCTCTGTGACATCGGCAGCCACAACTTCGACCAGATCCTCCATTACACGGGTGCGACGACCGGTCGGGTGTCGACCTCGACCATCGCGAACTACGCGCATCCGGAGACTCCCGGCCTGCAGGACTTCGGCGACGCGCACGTGGTCCTCGACAACGGTGCGACGGGATACGTCCGCGTCGACTGGTTCACCCCCGACGGCTTGGGAGTGTTCGGTGACGGGCGCACGCTTCTGCTGGGCACCGACGGGTACATCGAGCTGCGCAAGTACATCGACATCACGACCGACAACGGTGGTGGCCAGGTGCTCCTCGTGAATCAGGAGGCGCAGCACCGGTTCAACGCGAACGGCATGACGGGGTTCCCGTATTTCGGGCAGCTCATCCGCGACTGCATCGATGGCACCGAAACCGCGATGAGCCAGGACCACGCCTTGATGGCGGCGGAGCTCAGCCTGCACGCGCAGATGGGCGCGACGGTGATCGGCTCTCCGTCGCCGGCGCCCGTCCTGACACCCTGACGGGGACCCGGTCACGAAGACCACGAGGATGTGGAGTTCCGAATGACGCAATCCGTTCACGCGCCGGTTCGGCTCGGGGAGGGCCCGAGGCCGGGCACCGCCACGCGCGCGATCACCACGGCGCCCGCGAAGCGGCGACTGTTCCGCCGTGATCGCACCCCGCGAGCCAAGCAGACCTGGCGTCGTGCCCTCGTCCGCGACTGGCGGCTGTACACCTTCCTTCTCGTGCCGGTCGTCTTCCTGCTCGTGTTCCGGTACATCCCGATGCTCGGAAACGTCATCGCCTTCCGGCGGTTTCGCCCCGGAGGATCGATCTTCGGCGACGAGTGGGTGGGCTTCTACTACTTCGAGGCGTTCATCTCGAACCAGCAGTTCTGGACGGTGTTCTGGAACACGGTGGTGCTCGGAGGCCTCACCCTGCTGATCACGTTCCCGCTGCCGATCATCCTGGCGCTCATGCTCAACGAGCTGCGCTCGCGTCGCTTCAAGCGCATCGTGCAGACGATCTCGTATCTTCCGCACTTCATGTCGGTCGTCATCGTCGCCGGCCTGGTGCTGCAGCTGACCGCTCTGAACGGGACGGTCAACCAGGTCGTCGAGGCGATGGGGGGCGACCCAGTGCCGTTCATGCAGCGCCCCGAGTGGTTCCGCTCCATCTACGTGTCGTCCGAGGTGTGGCAGACGGTCGGCTGGGGAACGATTCTGTACCTCGCCGCGCTCACCACCATCGACGATCAGCTCTACGAGGCCGCCCGCATCGACGGGGCCAATCGCTGGCAGCAGACCTGGCACATCACACTGCCGGGGATCCGCCCGACGATGATGGTCCTCCTCATCCTGAACATCGGCTCCTTCATGGCCGTCGGGTTCGAGAAGGTCCTGCTGTTGCAGAATCCACTCATCTACTCGACGGCGGACGTCATCTCTACGTATCTCTACCGCGTCGGCATCCAGTCGGCCCAGTTCTCGTACGGAACGGCCATCGGTCTGTTCGAGGCCGTCATCGGCCTCGTGCTCGTCCTCGGCGCGAACGCCCTCTCCCGTCGATTGGTTGGTACCTCGCTGTGGTGACCGAAGCCCTTCCCCCGAAGCCAGACAGTGCCCGCGTGCGCCGGGAGACCGGCATCATCAAGGAGTCAGCGGGTTACCGCACCTTCCGTGTGGTGAACGCCGTCGCGCTCGTGCTCGTCTGCGTCGTGACGCTCTATCCGTTCATCAACCTCGTCGCCAAGGCGTTCTCGTCGGAGGGGTACATCGCCGCCGGCGAAGTGAACCTGATCCCGCGCGGCTTCAACATCGACACGTTCCGCGTTGTCATGAACGACGGCACGTTCTGGACGAACTACGGGAACACGTTCCTGTACACGATCGTCGGAACCGTCATCGCGATGGCGATCACCACGACGTACGCCTACGCGCTCAGCAAGCCGTATCTGAAGGGACGGACCTTCTTCGTCGGCATCGCGGTGTTCACGATGTTCTTCGGCGGCGGGCTCATCCCCAACTACATCCTCATCGCCAACTACCTCGGCTGGCGCAACAGCATCTGGGCCGTCGTGGTACCCGGAGCGCTGAGCGTCTTCAACCTGCTCGTCATGAAGTCCTTCTTCGAGAACTTCCCGGAGGAACTCGAAGAAGCCGCAGCGATCGACGGGCTCACGACCTACGGCATCTTCTTCCGGATCGTGCTGCCGCTGTCGAAGGCCGTGCTCGCGACGATGACGCTGTTCTACGCCGTGAGCATCTGGAACTCGTGGTTCAACGCCTTCCTGTTCCTGGACGACAAGTCACTGTTCCCGGTGACCGTCTACCTACGGAACCTCATCGCGGCGGCGACGGGGGTCCAGGAAGCGATCGGCGGCGAGTCCGCTCAGGTCGCTTCGAACATCCAGGCCGTCACGATGCTGCTCACCGTGCTCCCCATCATCTGCCTGTACCCCTTCATCCAGCGCTACTTCGTCTCGGGCGTGATGCTCGGGTCGGTGAAGGGCTGAATCCCCTACGTCGAACGACGACGTTCACACAGAGGAGAAACACCATGAGAATCACTCGCCACACCCTCGCCGGTGCCGCGGGCCTGGCTGCGGTCGCGGTCGCGCTGTCCGCCTGCTCCGGGCCCGCGACCGAGGATGCCGCCCGCGACGGCGGTGCCACGATCGGAGAGGCCCAGTCCGTCGGCGCAATGGAGGACTTCGAGGCCGGGGTCTCCTTCGCCGCGACCGAGCCGGTCCAGTTCTCGATCATGTATCGGGACCACCCCAACTATCCGGTGAAGGACGACTGGTCGTTCTTCGAGCATCTCGAGAAGGACCACAACGTCACGTTCTCCCGTACGGACATCCCGATGGCCGATTTCGATCAGAAGAAGTCTCTTCTCATCGGCAGCGGCGAGGCCACCGACATCATCTCGTCGACGTACGCGGGATCTGAGACGCAGTTCGTCTCGGGCGGTGCGATTCTGCCGGTCTCGGACTACTTCGACTACATGCCGAACTTCCAGCAGAAGATCGCTGATTGGGACCTCGAGGACGATCTCCGGAATCGTCGCCAGGAGGACGGGAAGATCTACCACCTTCCCGGCTTGCGCGAGGTGCCCGATGTCCAGTACTCGGTGGCCATCCGCGAGGATCTGTGGAAGAAGGCCGGCATCACCGAGGATCCGGCGACCTGGGACGAGTACCTCGAGCAGCTCGAGAGGGTGAAGCAGGCGAATCCCGAGCTGGACTACGCGATGTCGGATCGCTGGACGGATGCGACACCGCTCGGCTCCCTGCTCAGCATCATGGCGCCGAACTACCCCACGGCCGCGGGCTGGGGCTACGCGAACACGTGGTACGACCAGGATGCCGGCGAGTACGTGTTCACGGGAGCATCGGACGGATACAAGCAGGTCGTGTCCGATGCTGCTGCTCTCGTCGAGGCAGGCGTCCTGGACCCGGAGATCACCCAGAGCGATGACCAGGCTGTGCAGAAGTTCATCTCGGGCAAGTCGGCCGCGATCTCCGGGAATACCCAGACGATCGCGGAATACCGGCAGAAGTTCGCCGACTCGGGGCAGGGCGACGTCCCGATCCGCCTGATCTCGCTCCCGGGCGGGCCGGCGGGCGACAAGCTTCCGAGTGGCCGCTTCACCTCGGGCATCCTCATCTCGAGCGATGCGGCCGAGAAGCCGTACTTCAAGGCACTGCTGCAATTCGTCGACTGGCTGTACTACTCAGACGAGGGCCTCGAGTTCGCTCAGTGGGGTGTCGAGGGCGAGACGTTCACCCGCGAGGCCGACGGTACTCGCAAGCTGATGGACGATATCGCGTGGAGTTCGATCAACGCCGGCGCCCCACAGCTTCTCAACGCCGACTACGGCTACAGCAACGGGGTCTTCCTTCTCGCGAACGGCTCGTCCCAGGAGCTGGTGCTCTCGATGATGACCGACGAGATCGCCGAGTGGACCGCTGAGCAGCTCGAGAAGAAGGAACAGCTGCCCACCGCCCCGGCTCCGTTGCTCAACGAGATCGAGCTCGAGCAGACCTCTCTGCTGCAGACGCAGCTGACGGATGCCGTCCACGCGGCGACCGCGTCGTTCATCACGGGCCAGCGCTCCATCGAGGACGACTGGGACGCTTACGTGGCCGAGCTCGAGGGCTTGGGGTCGCGCCAGCTCATCGACACGTTCAACACGGCGCTCGAGCGCACGCAGAATCAGGGATGACCGAGAGCGGCCGGCTTTCTGACCGGGGCGGGCCGCCTCGTCTCGTCGAGTGAAGGAGCCGAGGAAATGGATGCGGAAACCACCACGATTCGTCGCGGCGACCCGGCAGATGAGGTCGGCCGCGGCCCCCTCTCACGCGGTGCCGCCTTCATCTACCGGCAGATGGTCCTGGAGGCGCAGCTGCTGCTCGCGTCGCTGCCCTCCGTCGTAGCGGTGCTGCTGCTGGACCGGGACCCGTCGAACGTCCCCCTCTTCGTCCTCGCGCTGCTGCCCGTCGCCCCCGCCCTCGTGGCGGGGGTGGCGGCGGCGATGGTTCCGCGCACCGACCTGTCGCCGGGTCGGCACTTCTTCCGTGCGTATGGCCGCGAGCTCGTGCCGACCCTCCGCTGGGCGGCCCCGGCGGCGGTGGCTCTCGCTCTGCTCGCCTTCAATCTCGTCCACCTCGACGGCGTCGACGGCGGGGCGACGCTGCGCCCGCTCTACAGCGTCCTCGGGCTGCTGATCCTCGTCTGGGCCGGGCACATGGTGGTCCTGACGGCCGGGTTCCACTGTCGCGCGCGCGATGCAGCGCGTGTCGCGGCGGCGCAGCTCGCTTCCCAGTGGCGGTTCTCGCTGGGGGTGCTGTCCCTGCTGATCGTGACGGTGTTTCTCGTGATCGTGGTGAGCGAGACCGTCGTGCTGCTCCTCCTGTGGGCGTTCGCGGGTCTGCTCGCGCTCATGGCTCGACCGCTGCTGGCGGACACCGCGCGGAGATTCACGCCGCAGGCCTGAGCGGCGCCTGGAGTGCCCCCGACAGGATTCGAACCTGTGACCAACGGATTAGAAGGCCGCTGCTCTATCCACTGAGCTACGGAGGCGGATGCTTCTACGCTATCGCGCGGAGACGCCGGTTTCGGGCCGGATGCCGCGGAACACTGGTTCCGGGGCGGTCGGGGGCGTACCCTGCGGGTGTCGGAAGGGGTTCGATGATGAACGCGCAGACAGGATCGACCGCACTGTGGGTGGCGTACGGCGCCGGGGGAGTCGCGGGAATGATCCGCCACCGCGGCGACGAGTACATCGTGACGATGGCGGGTGCGGACGCCGAACTCGGCGCGTACCCCACGATGGAGATCGCCAAGAACGCGCTGCACGCGCACATGGCGCCGGGAGCGGACTGGCCTAGGTTCCGGGAGCACTGAGGCCGCCCACCGTCGCGGCTGGTGTTGTGTGACGTCGGCGGCGTGCCCGGCCGTCGAAGACCGGCAGGCTCACGTGCACCATGGGCCCGATGAGCACGGCGAAGAGCACTGTGCCCAGGCCCACCGTGCCGCCCAGGAGCCAGCCCGTGACGAGCACCGTCGCCTCGACCCCGAGCCGCCCCGCCCAGATGGGCCAGCCCCACCGCTGATGGATTCCGGTCATCAAGCCGTCGCGGGGGCCCGGACCCAATCGCGCCCCGATGTAGATGCCCGAGGCGACACCGACGAGCGCCGTGCCCGCGATGAACATCGCCACCCGCGCGATCCAGTGATCGGGCGTGCTCACGAGCGGGAGGGTGAACTGCATCGCGGCGCCGACCACGAGGATGTTCGCGACGGTGCCGACACCGGGCTTCTGACGGAGTGGGATCCACAGGAGCAGGACCAGGAACCCGGTGATGCTGACGACCCAGCCGATCCCGATGCCGGTGTTCTTGCTGATTCCTTCGGCCAGGACGGTCCAGGGGTCGAGACCGATTCCCGCGTCGACCATCACCGCGCACCCCGCTCCGAACAGGATGAGGCCGACGATGAGCTGCGAGAAGCGGAGTATCACTCGTCTATTGCACTGCAGGATTGGCCGTAGCAAAAGATGCCAATTACCGTATGGTGGCCGTATGCACTCCCGGATCTCCGCCAGGTCGCTGGAAGCGTCGCTCGGAGGATGGCGTACCCGCGAGCCGGCCTATGAAGCGCTCGCGGACGGCATCCGACTGCTGTGTCTGGACAACCGCATCGCGGCGCGCACCCTACTCCCTGCCGAGCGCGCCCTGGCGCATACGCTGGGGCTGAGCCGCACGACGGTGGCGAGCGCCTATGCGAGCCTGCGCGCGAGCGGGCACATCGAGAGCGTGCGGGGCTCGGGCAGCGTCACCACTGCTCAGCCGTTGCGCGGGGGTGGGACGGTGTTCGCCGAACCGGGGGCGATCGACCTGCAGCAGGCGAGCCCGAGCGCCTGGCCGGGCTTGGCCGGCGTGATGGCGGAGATGGCGTCGGATGCGGCCCGACTCGTCTCGCGGACCGGATACGACACCCTCGGGTCGACCGGCCTGCGCGACGCCATCGCCGAACGCTACACCGCGCGTGGCATTCCCACGTCGCGCGATCAGATCCTCGTGACCGCGGGCGCGCAGAGCGCCATCCACCTCATCGCCGAGGTGCTCGTGGCGCGGGGCGATCGCGTGCTCGTCGAGACGCCGACCTATCCGCATGCGGCGGAGGCTCTCCGGGCCGCGGGAGCGCGGCTCGTAGCCGTACCCGTGACGACTGCGCACGGCTGGGACCTCGACCGCCTGGACGAAGCCCCGCGACGGACGCGACCGACGCTCGCCTACCTGATGCCCACGCTGCAGAACCCGACCGGTCGCTCCATGACGGCGACGGAGCAGAATGCACTGCGCGAGGTGGCTCAGCGGGGGTGCACGCTCGTCGTCGACGAGACGACGGCCGAACTGTCGTTCGACGCACCGGCACCCGCAGCCCTTCCGGACGACGACGTCGTGCGGATCGGTTCGCTCGGCAAGACGGTGTGGGGCGGCCTGCGCGTCGGATGGGTTCGCGCCCAGCCGGAGGTCATCCGGCGGCTGCATGCGGCGCGGCCGGCGCGCGACCTCGGCACGCCCGAGTTCGAGCAGGAGGTGGCGGCGAGGCTGATTCCGCGGATGCCGGAGATCCTGCCGCAACGCGCCGAGTTGCTCGCCACGGGATACCGCGCGGTCCGAGCCGCGCTGCGCGACAGGCTGCCGGATTGGGACGTCCCCGAGGTCTGCGGTGGCGTGGCGCTCTGGGTCGGTCTTCCGGCGCCGCTCAGCGGACCGCTCGTTCTGGGTGCCCGTGCCGAGCACGTGTATCTCAGCGGCGGACAGCGCTTCGCGGTCGACGGCGGGCACGAGAACCGTCTGCGGATTCCGTTCACCGCGTCGCCTGCAGAACTGGAGCGCGCCGTCGAAGTGCTGGCCTCGGTGTGGCCGCGCCTGGCGAGCGGAGCTCGGACGGCCGGCCCCACGCCTCTCGACGCCCTGGTCTGAGCTGTGCGAGCCGGGCAGAGCGGGCGAAGGTCAGCGAGAGAGTCGGAGGGTGTCGGACGCCTCATTGATGCGCCAGAACTCGCCGATCGCCCGGAAGGAACGTGACGGCGGGTGGAACCGGAGCGCGCGGAAGCGGTCTCCGGTGGGCGTCTGGACGCGCGCGACGAGGCCCCTGACGTGTCCATCGCCCTCGACGACTCGCCAGCGGTCGGTCCCGATAGCGATGAGCTCGCCGCCCGGCCGCTGTTCCCGGGCCTGTGGGGTGTGGGCCTGCACCAACGTCATGATCTCCTCCTCGCGAACGAGGCTAGAACGGGCCTCGGACATCCGCGGGAACACGCGGACGGCGCCCGTGGTTGGCTAGGGTGAGACCTCGCGCAAGCGGGAGAACGGAGCTTTCCATGACCACCACCTTCATCCTCGCCGGCGGCTGCTTCTGGTGCCTCGATGCCGCTTATCGTGCGCTCGACGGTGTGTCCGAGGTCGTGTCGGGCTACATCGGCGGGCACGTTCCGCACCCGAGCTACGAGGCGGTGTGCACCGGCACGACCGGTCATGCCGAGGCGGTGTCGGTGACGTTCGACCCCGATGTCATCCCGGCCGACGTCATCCTCGATGCGTTCTTCACGATGCACGACCCGCGTCAGCTCAATCGCCAGGGTGCCGATGTCGGCACTCAGTACCGCTCGGCCATGTTCCCGCTCGACGAAGACCAGCGCGAGCTCTTCGCGGCGGCCCGCGACCGCGCCGACGAGATGTGGGGTGGCGGGGTCGTGACGACGATGGAACCCGCCGACACGTTCTACCCGGCCGAGGACTACCACCAGGACTTCTTCGCGAAGAACCCGGGGCAGGGATACTGCCTCGCGGTGGCCGTTCCCAAGGTGAACAAGGTGCGCGCGCGCTTCGCGGAGTACGCCCGCAGCTGACTCCTCCCCAGCGCGATTCGAGGGCGGTTCTGCACCGATGTGCGGAACCGCCCTCGGTGTTCCGGCGCCGGGGCCGAGGCTGGAAGCGCTCCGGCACCCGACGGGCACTCGGGTGTCGGAGCGTCCCACCTTCCGTGCCCTGCTGAGGAGCAGACATGTCAGATCGCATCACCGTCATCGGCAACATCGCCACCGAGCCCGAGCAGCGACGGACGGGTACCGGCATCCCGGTCACGAGCTTCCGTCTCGCGAGCAGCCAGCGCTACCGGGACGCCCAGTCCGGCGAGTGGATCGACGGCACCACCAACTGGTACCGGATCAGCGTGTTCCGTGGGCTCGGAGAGAATGCGTTCGCGTCCCTGCGGAAGGGGCAGCGGGTCATCGTCGACGGGCGGCTGCGGCTGAAGGAGTGGGAAGCCGGCGAGAAGCGCGGCATCGAGATCGAGATCGACGCCGACGCGATCGGTCCCGACCTCAAGTGGGGGACCGCGTCGTTCCAACGGACCCCCCGCACGGATGCGGCCGGTCCCGCACGTCCCGGCGGGGCGGCCGATGGCACCGAGGCCGCCGGCGAGAACGCGGCCCACCCCGTGACCACCGACGGCCAGTGGGCCGTCGCTCCGGTGCCCGAGAGGGACCCCGTCGAGCCGACGCCGTTCTGACGCCGCGAGTCGGGGACCGGGGCCGCCTAGAATTCAGACATGCGCTCGCCTCGTCCCCGGTTCACTCGCTCGCTCGTGGGAACGGCCGGCGCTCTCGTCCTCGCCGCATCCCTCGCCGGGTGCTCGATGCTCTTCCCCGAGGAGCCCCCGGCGACATCCACAGCGCCCACGCCGGCACCGACCACCACGGAAGGTCCGGCGCCCCTGTCGCCCGAGAGCACCGCGACTGACAACCTGCCGCTGTTCTCCGAGGTGATGAACCAGGTGGCGGCGTCGCCCGACAGCGTCGCGGGGCGGGCGTACATCGATGCGCTCGTGGCAGCCGGTTTCGACAAGTCGACGATGCAGGTGACGGCCGACCGCACCTCCGTCGACGACCCGGTCGACAGCTTGCAGTTCTCGGTCCTGTGGGCGGGGGAGTGCCTGGTCGGACAGGTGGGTCCATCGACTCCCGCCCCCACGGCGACGGTGTTGCCCGAACTGCCGAGCGGTGGCTGCCTGATCGGCCAGACGCGCCCCATCGACTGGTGAATCGCGGGGTCCGGGCGGGCGAACGCGGCGCCCTCCCGGACTAGACTCGAGACGTTATGGCCGAATACATCTACTCCATGGTCCGCGCCCGCAAGGCCGTCGGCGAGAAGCTCATCCTCGACGACGTCACGATGGCATTCCTTCCCGGTGCCAAGATCGGAATGGTCGGCCCCAACGGTGCCGGTAAGTCGACGATCCTGAAGATCATGGCGGGGCTCGATCAGCCGTCCAACGGTGAGGCGAGGCTCGCGCCGGGCTTCTCGGTGGGCATCCTGATGCAGGAACCGGAGCTCGACGACACGAAGACCGTGCTCGAGAACATCGAGGCCGGGGTCGCGATCAAGCCGAAGCTCGACCGCTTCAATGAGATCTCCGCGCTCATGGCCGACCCCGACGCCGACTTCGACTCGCTCCTGGCCGAGATGGGCACGCTGCAGGAAGAGATCGACGCGGCCGACGGGTGGGACCTCGACTCTCAGCTCCACCAGGCGATGGAAGCACTTCGCACGCCGCCGGCCGACGCCTCGGTGGCGCCGCTGTCGGGTGGGGAGCGCCGCCGCGTGGCCCTCGCGCGTCTGCTCCTGCAGAAGCCCGACCTGCTCCTCCTCGACGAGCCCACGAACCACCTGGACGCCGAGAGCGTGCTCTGGCTCGAGCAGCACCTTCAGGCTTACAAGGGTGCTGTCATCGCCATCACCCACGATCGATACTTCCTCGACAACGTCGCCGAGTGGATCGCTGAGGTCGACCGCGGTCGCCTCATCGGCTATGAGGGCAACTATTCGACGTACCTCCAGAAGAAGGCCGAGCGCCTCGACATCCAGGGCAAGAAGGACGCGAAGCTCGCGAAGCGTCTGAAGGACGAGCTCGAGTGGGTGCGGAGCTCTGCCAAGGGGCGTCAGACCAAGTCGAAGGCCCGTCTGGCCCGCTACGAGGAGATGGCGGCAGAGGCCGAGCGCACGCGCAAGCTTGACTTCGAAGAGATCCAGATCCCCGCGGGCCCGCGTCTGGGCAGCGTCGTCATCGACGCGAAGAAGCTTCACAAGGCGTTCGGCGATCGCGTGCTGATCGACGGCCTGAGCTTCAACCTCCCGCCCAACGGCATCGTCGGTGTCATCGGCCCCAACGGCGTCGGAAAGACCACGCTGTTCAAGACCATCGTGGGTCTCGAGCCGCTCGACGGCGGAGAGCTGAAGATCGGCGAGACCGTCAAGATCAGCTACGTCGACCAGTCACGCGGCAACATCGATCCGGAGAAGACCCTCTGGGAGGTCGTCTCCGACGGACTGGACATCATCACGGTGGGCAAGACCGAGATCCCCTCGCGGGCCTACGTGTCGAAGTTCGGATTCAAGGGACCCGACCAGCAGAAGAAGGCGGGCGTGCTCTCCGGTGGTGAGCGGAACCGTCTGAACCTCGCCCTCACCCTGAAGGAGGGCGGCAACCTCCTCCTCCTCGACGAGCCGACCAACGACCTCGACGTCGAGACCCTCAGTTCGCTCGAGAACGCGCTGCTGGAGTTCCCCGGCTGCGCGGTCGTCATCACCCACGACCGGTGGTTCCTCGACCGCATCGCGACGCACATCCTCGCGTACGAGGGCACCGAGGAGAACCCGTCGCAGTGGTACTGGTTCGAGGGCAACTTCGAGGCGTACGAGGCGAACAAGATCGAGCGGTTGGGCGCGGATGCCGCGAACCCCGCCAAGTCGACCTACCGCAAGCTGACGCGTGACTGAGCACACGCCGCACACGGTGGCCTCGGTGGTGACAACTGCCGGGGCCACCCGTGTCCGTATCCCTATCCATCTCCGCTGGGGCGACCTCGACGCTCTGGGGCACGTCAACAACACCTCGATGCTCAAGCTGCTGGAAGAAGCGCGCCTGCGCGCCTTCTGGAAGCCCGAGGCAGGGATGTCGGGCCCGACCACGGCCATCCTCGACGCGCTGAGCCTGTCGGCGGAGACGATGACGCTGATCGCGCGGCAGGAGATCGAGTACCTCGCTCCGGTGCCGTACGGCCAGCGCCCGCTCGACGTCCAGCTCTGGATCGGCCGTATCGGCGGTTCGAGCATCGACGTCTGCTACGAGGTCTACAGTCCCCATGAGGACGACCCGCAGACCTGTTACGCCCGCTCGACTGCCGTCGTGGTGATGGTGTCGACCGAGACCGGTCGGCCCGTCCGCCTGACGGATGAGATGCACCGCGCATGGGCGCCCATCCTCGGGGAGCCGATCACCTACGCTCATCGGCGTTAGGGTCACCAGCATCCGTGGTCGCGGGAACGCGGACCATGATCTCCTGGGCGACGCTGGCGACGAGTGTGCCCGCCCGATCGTAGATCCGCCCGGTCGACAGCCCGCGCCCGCCGCGTGCGCTGGGCGATTCCTGCACGTAAAGCAGCCAGTCATCGACCCGCGCGAAGCGGTGCCACCACATGGCGTGGTCGAGGCTCGCCACCTTGAGGCCGGGCGTCGCCCACGCCAGCCCATGCGCTCGCAGCACAGGCTCCTGGATCGTGAGGTCGCTGAGGAACGCGAGGGCTGCCCGGTGCACCGCGGGGTCGTCGGGCAGGGCTGAGCGGGTGCGAGCCCACACCGCCTGCCGAGGCGTCGCGTCGTCGTCGGGCTGCAGGTAGATCGGCGCCGTGACGTGGCGCAGCTCGATGGGGCTGGCGGAGAAGATCCGCCGGCTGAGCGGGTGCATACCGCTCAGCTGTTCCTCCAGAGCGGGGAGGTCTTCGGGCTGCGGCAGACCGTCGGGCATGGGCTCCGCGTGCTCGACGCCGGGATCCTCATCCTCGAACGAAGCGATCATCGAGAAGATCGGCATCCCGTTCTGGAAAGCCTGGGTTCGCCGTGTCGAGAACGACCGCCCGTCGTGGATGCGATCGACGGAGAAAGTGATGTTCCTCGACGAGTCGCCGGGGCGCAGGAAGTAGCCGTGCATCGAGTGCGGCACGCGTTCGCGCGGCACCGTCCGCATCGCCGCCATCGTCGCCTGTGCGAGCACCTGGCCGCCGAAGACCCGACCCTGGGGCATCACCTGCGACCTGCCGGTGAAGATGTCCTCCATGGTCCGCGCCTCGCTGGAGGAGAGATCGAGCACGCTGAGCATCGCGGCGACGGGATCCGTCTCTTCCGTGAGGCTGTCGGGCATGGGCTCTGAGCTGTGTGCGGGCATCGGTCGGTAGTCTAGGACGGATGTCCGAGCGCCTCCTGTTCCCGCAGCCCGAGGTGGCCCGTGACGTCCTGACATTCGCGGGCCGTGCAGCCCGCCACGGCGACGGCATCCTTCGGCTCCGCGCTCGTGCCGGCGTCCTAGCGCTCTCGTGCGCGCCCCTGGCACCGCGTTCACTGACCGACGCGACTCCGTTCGTGCTTGCGCTCCGGACGGCTCGCGTCGATCCCGAGCTCGAATGCGACCTGACGATCGACGCGGCTGCGCTCGCACCCGATGGCGATGACGACCGTGCCGTGCGACTTCCCGACAGCGGGGTCGCTGCTTCCTGGGCCGGCGTGTCGCCTCCGCGCTCGGGATGGCGCGAGGCCGGCAGCCTCGACTCCGCTCAGGTGTCGCTCCGGGCGCAGTGGGGGATCGCGGCGGTCGCTCGTCAACTCCCCGCCGGCGCCGGCGATGACGTCGTCCATCTCGTCCGCTCGTCGATCTGGGGAGCACCCGACGAGGATCTGGGCGGCCTTCCTCTGGGAGTCGCGTTCGCCGCGGTCGGCCTGGGGTTCATCGCGGGCGCCGAGCACCCGACCATCCGCCGTACCGACGTCTGGACGCGGGTGTCGTTCGCACGGGGCCACGTCCTGACACGGGGGCCGGTCGCGATGGGTCTCACTCCCGTTCGCGCCACGGGAACGCCGCGCTGATTCAGTCCGACGCCGGGGCGTCGGCGGCGGATGCGGGGTGCACGCCCAGCATCGGCCGCCGTGCCGAGCCCTGTGGACCGATGCCGGCCGGCTCGAACGTGTTGACCATGGCGTACGCAGCGCGCTCGAGGTAGTCCCACAGGGTCGCGTCATGGAGCGGGGGCAGCGCGAGCTCGTCGAGTGCCGTGCGCATGTGGCGCAGCCACCGGTCGCGAGCGTCGGGATCTACGTGGAACGGGCGGTGGCGCATTCGCAGCCGAGGATGACCGCGCTCCTCACCGTAGGTGGTCGGGCCACCCCAGTACTGCTCGAGGAACATCGTGAGCCGGTGCGCCGCCGGCCCCAGGTCGGCCTCGGGATACATCGGCCGCAGCACCTCGTCGGCGGCGACCTCTCGGTAGAAGACATCGACGAGGCGGACGAAGGTCTCGTGACCGCCGACCTCGTCGTAGAAGCTGACCTGGTCGCTCACGGGGTGTCTTTCTGCTGATCCGTTGCGTCGCCGTCACCGGCGGGCGCCTCCTGGGCGTCGGGCGATTGCGTCGACGCCGAGGCCCCCTTGCTGCGCTTCGGCCGCCACTGGGGGCGCGCCTTCACCTGCGGCGGTGCCACCGGCTGGGGCTTGGTCCGCGGCGGGTTCGCGCCTCGGATGCTCTGGGCACCCTCGAAACCGGTGAGGACGGTGGAGTTGAGCTGGGGGAGCGCGACGCCGAGCTCGTCCACGGCATCCTTGAGTCGCGCGCGGAGGGCTCGCGCGACATCGTCCTTGGCGTTGGGCCGCGTCTTGACGACGAGACGGATCACCAACGCGTCGCCGCTGATCGATTCGAGCCCCCACAGTTCGGGCTTCTCGATGATGCGGCTGCGCCACTTCGGTTCGCGCGCGAGATCCTTCGCGGCGTCGATCACGGTCTTCTCGACGACATCGACGTCGGCGTCGGTCGGCACGCCGAGATCGATGATCACGCGCGACCAGCCCTGCGACATGTTCCCGATGCGAGTGATCTCACCGTTGCGAACGAACCACAGCGTCCCGTTGACGTCTCGGACATGCGTGACACGGACGCTGACGTACTCGACGATGCCCGTGGCGAGTCCGAGGTCGACGACGTCGCCGATGCCGATCTGGTCCTCGGCCACGATGAACATCCCGTTCAGGACGTCTTTGACGATGTTCTGAGCACCGAAACCGAGACCGGCGCCGATCGCGGCCGACAGCAGGGTGAACGACCCGAGGATGTCGGGGCTGAGAACGCCCACGATCATCAGCAGGGCAACGATGACGATCGTCACGTTGACGATGTTGGTCAGGATCGACCCGAGTGTGCGGGTCCGCTGGACGATACGCACCTGTGCGAGCGGCGACATGTCGATCGCTCGCGTGTCCTCGGCCTCGGCCCGCGTCTTCGCACCGCGCACGATGCGGTCGACGATGCGGGCGATCAGGCGGCGCATCAACCAGGAGAGCGCGAAGGCGCCGAGGATGATGCCCGCGACCGCGACGATGTTCCATCCCGCGTCGGTGAGGAACTTCCAGAACTCCTCGGCGGGGAACTCCCAGGCGAGCGGGACGGCAGTGGTCACGGTGGTCATCGATCCGATTTTACCGAGCGGCACCACGACATTTCCGAGAGAGCCATCAGGCATCGAGGCCGGGCTCGGCGAGCCCGTGCGCGATCAGCACGGCGTGCACGCGATCTCGCGCGGGCAGCTTCGTCAGGATGCGGCCGACGTGCGTCTTGACCGTGGACTCGCTGAGGAAGAGCTCACCGGCGATCTCCAGATTCGTCAGTCCTCGCGCCATGGCAGCCAGCACATCCGCCTCCCGCGCCGTCAGAACGGCCGGGGTGACGGGCTGCGGAGCGGGCAGCCCGGTCGCGGTCACGAGCTCGATCATGCGACGGGTGATCCGCGGAGCGAGCGTCGCCTCGCCTGCGGCGACAGCGCGGACGGCAGCGACGAGCTCATCGCGTCGCGCATCCTTCAGGAGAAAGCCGCCGGCGCCGGCGCGGAGCGCCCCGAACGCATACTCGTCGAGGTCGAACGTCGTGAGCACCAGCACGGCGACGGTCGGATGCTCGCCCCGAATGCGAGCGGTGGCTTCGATGCCGTCGACCACCGGCATGCGCACATCCATCAATACGACGTCGGGCGACGACTCGGAGACGGCGCGGAGGGCGGCCGCGCCATCGGCTGCCTCGCCGACGACTTCGATGCCGTCAGCGGCGTCGAGCACCATCCGGAAGCCGAGGCGGATGAGCTGCTGGTCGTCGACGATCAGCACGCGGATCGGCGAAGCTGGATCAGCGGTCATTATTCTCCTGTTCGAGGGGGATGACGGCGTGCACGCGCCACCCACGGCCCGATCCCGGTCCCGCGGTCACCGCTCCGCCCGCCAGGACCACGCGCTCTCGGAGGCCACGCAGGCCGTACCCCGATGACGACGTCGTCGAGGAAGCGACCGGCTCGCCGTCGTCGACGATATCGACCTGGACTGCGTGAGGACGGTAACCCACCCGCACGTCGATCCGTTCGGCACCGCGTGCGTGGCGCATCGCGTTCGTGACGCCTTCCTGCACGATGCGCGAGATCGCGAGTTGCACCGCGCTGCTGAGGTCCGGTCTGTCGCCCGAGATGGTCAGAGTCGCGTCGAACCCGGCGGCGCGCGCGGAATCGACCGTGTCCGCGGTCGTGTCGCGTGCCAGCGGGGCGAGCGGAGCGGCGTCGTCCTCGCGGAGGATGCCGAGGGTCGCGCGCATGTCGCTGAGGGCTTCGCGCCCCGTCGATGCGATGGCGGTGGCGCCGGGACGGGCGCGGTCGATGTCGCTCGATGCGGCGACGCCCTCGGCCAGGGCCACCATCACCGTCAGCGAGTGAGCGACGATGTCGTGCAGCTCCCGGGCGATCCGGTCGCGTTCCGATGCCGCGGCGAGGCGCGCCTGCTGATCGCGTTCGACGACGAGCTGGCGCGACCGGTCGATGAGAGCGGCGACGTAACGGTGCCGGTTGCCGACATTCGTGCCGATGAGGGCCCCGATGAGCGCGCTCAGGCCCTCGCCGACCAGCGCGTTCCAGGCGATCATCGGGCCGATCATTCCCGTGAACGCGAGGCCGGCCACCAACGCGGCGATGGTGCCGAACGCGACGGCCACACCGATCAGGCAGGCCCGAGCACTCCGATGGACGGCGAGGGTGTACGCCGCGATGCCGAGCATCGGCCCACCGGTCGGCGCAGGGGCAAGAAGGTAAGCCAGCGCGACCGCCACGGCTCCGACGAACACGAGCGTCGGGTAGCGCCTGCGCACGAGGAGCGAGGCGCACCCGAGCACGACCACGACCATGACGATAGGAGCCGTGGTGGCCCAGAGCCGGCCGACACCGATCGCGTCGTCGATGCGATCCGTGAAGCTCGTCGCCGGGACGAGCGAGAAGGCCAGGCAGATGAGCGCGGTGAGGATGTCGGCGAAGACCGGGTGCCGCCCCCAGAACCGCCGGAGGAATCCGGGCGGACGCGGAAGCCGCAGCTCATCGTCGGGCGACGATGAGCCACGGCTTCCGGGAGACACTCCTCGTACCCTACGCGTCGGTCGAGCGGAGGATAGCCCAGCCGCCGAGCAGCGTCGCGGTCGGCCACGCGAGCAGCGTGATGAGGCCCGTGACGAAGTCGTCGGAACCGGGCGAGGTCACCGTCTGCGCTGCGCTCGCGGGCAGGTACTTGCCCAGGTCGACGATCCACGCCCACGATTCCCCGCCGAAGGCGAACAGGCTCAGGACGATCGGCATGACGAACAGGATGCCGACCGTGGCGGCGATCGCGCCGGCGCCGTTGCGAATGATGAAGCCCCATCCGAGTCCGAGCAGGGCGAACGTGGCCATCGCCAGAACACCGAGTACGAGGGGGAGCACCGACGATTCCGCGTCCGCCCAGTCGATGGCACGGTCGCCGAAGATCGGCGCGGAGGCGACGACCGACACGATCGTGGTGACGACCGTCGTGGCGGCGAGCAGCAGTGCGACCACGACCGCCTTCGCGACGAGCACGGCACCGCGTCGTGGCTCGGCGGTCAGGGTCGATCGGATCATGCCGGTCGAGTACTCGCCGGTGATCGCCATGGCACCGAGGATGCCCGCCACCAGCATCGTGAACTGCATCGGAGCGACGATCGCGCTGACCGGGTTGAAGTCGCCACCGAAATCCTGCGAAGCCCACGCCATGAGCAGCGAGATGCCGATCGCGAGGACGGCCGTGACTCCCAGCGACCACCAGGTGGAGCGCAACGAGAGCAGCTTGATGGTCTCGCTGCGGACAAGGCGACCGAACGACAGTCGCGCGTTCGGCGGCGTGGCGCGCGCCGGCGCGGGGGTCTGCACGGTGGTGGTGGCGGTCATCGCGCCGCTCCCTTCGTCTGGTATTCGACCGACCCCTCGGTGAGGGCGAGGTAGGCGTCTTCGAGCGATCCCACGCGCGGTGTGAGCTCGTGAAGCGGGATGCCGTGCGCGGCTGCGGTGTCGCCGATCGCGGCCGCGCTCAGGCCGGCGACCTGCAGGAGTCCCGGCTCGCCCGTGGTCACCGCGACGTCGGGGCCGGCGATGAGGCGGGTGAGTTCGTCGGCCCGCGGGGTGCGGACGACGACAGTGTTGCTCGTCCACGAGCGGACCAGATCGTCGATGCCGGCATCAGCCAGCACGCGGCCTCGGCCGAGCACGATCACGTGGTCGGCGGTGAGGGCCATCTCGCTCATGAGGTGGCTCGAGAGCAGTACCGTCCGCCCTTGCGCCGCCTGACCGCGGACGAACTGCCGGACCCAGCGAACGCCCTCGGGGTCGAGACCGTTCACCGGCTCATCGAGGATCAGGGTCTGCGGATCGCCGAGGAGCGCGGCTGCGATGCCCAGGCGCTGCCCCATGCCGAGCGAGAACTTGCCGGCGCGCTTGCCCGCTACCGAGCCGAGGCCGGTGATCTCGATCACCTCATCGACGCGGGAGCGAGGGATGCCGTGGGTCGCCGCCATCGCGCGCAGGTGGTTGCGCGCGCTGCGGCCGGTGTGGACGGCCTTCGCGTCGAGGAGGATGCCGACCTCGGTGAGCGGTGACCGCAGCGAGCGGTAGTCGCGGCCGTCGATGGTGACGCGCCCGGACGACGGCCGGTCGAGGCCGACGATCATCCGCATCGTGGTGGATTTGCCGGCGCCGTTGGGCCCCAGGAAGCCGGTCACCTTGCCCGACTGCACGGTGAAGCTCACCCCGTCGACGGCCGTCTTGTCTCCGTACCTCTTCGTGAGGCCTTCTGCAACGATCATGCGCCCCACGCTATCGACGGGCGCATCCCGCTGTCGTCCGCCGGGAGTGCCGAGATCGCTGATGGGCGTCGTACCGGAGTACGACGCCCATCAGCATTGCGGATGACGTCAGTCCTGCGCGTCGCGCTCCTGCACAGCGAGCGCCCGCTCGACGCCCGCGAGGTTCTCGGCGACAAGTCGGCGGAGCGCAGCCGGGGCCTCTGCGTTCTCCGAGAGCCACGAGCGGGTCGCGTCGCGCAGCTCGGCGTTGGCGAGGGCCGCCGGGTACAGGCCGACGATGAGGTACTGCGCGATCTGGTAGCTGCGGGATTCCCAAATGGGCAGCAGCATCCGGAAGTACTCCGCCACGTACGGCGTGAGGTGCGTCACGCCCGCCGGGTGGGTGAAGCCGGCGGCCGCCGATCGCACGACGGTGTTAGGCAGGTCGTCGCTCTCGATGAGGGACGCCCATGCGGCGCGCTTCGCCTCGGCCGTCGGCAGTGCCGCCCGCGCCTGCGCCGCGAACTCCCCGCCCTTCGCGGTGTTGTCGGCTGCGAGTGCAGCGTCGATGTCGGACGCCGCGACGGCACCGGACGCGGCGAGCGATACCAGGAGCGCCCACGAGAGGTCGGCGTCGATCTCCAGCCCCGGCAGCACCGTCTCACCCGAGCGCAGCGCACGGACGACGTCCGCGTGCGCAGCCGTCGACGCCGCAGACGCGAACGCGGTCACGAACTGCAGCTGGCTGTCGCTGCCCGCCTCGGCCTGCTGAGCGAGTTCCCACAGCCCGTCGGCGACGCGGGCACGCGCGGCATCCCGGGTCTGCGGATCGACGTACGAGTTCGCTGCGAGCTGGAGCTGTCCGAGCGTCGTGCGCACCGTGGTGGACTCGGTCTCGGTGCCGATGTTGCGGAGCACCAGGTCGATGTAATCGGTCGCTGATGCCTCGGCGTCCCGGGTCTGGTCCCACGCGGCGCCCCACACCAGGGACCGCGCGAGCGGGTCGCTGATCTTCGCGAGGTGCTCGACCGCCGTACGGAGCGAGCGCTCGTCGAGGCGGATCTTGGCGTACGCGAGGTCCTCGTCGTTCAGGAGGACCAGGTCGGGCTGCGCGCGACCCTTCAGCTCCGGCACCTCCGTCAGATCGCCGTCCACGTCGAGCTCGACATGGTGCGTGCGCACGAGCGTGCCGCCCTGAAGGGAGTAGAAGCCGACGCCGAGGCGGTGCGGACGGATGGTCGGGTAGTCGGCGGGTGCCGTCTGGACGATGGCGAAGCGGGTGATGATCCCGTCGGCATCCGTGACGATCTCCGGTTCGAGCGTGTTCACGCCGGCCGTCTCGAGCCACTTCTTCGACCAGGTCTCGAGCTCGCGACCGCTCGTGGCCTCGAGCTCGACGAGAAGATCGGACAGCTCCGTGTTGCCCCACGCGTGCTTCTGGAAGTACGCCGAGACGCCGGCGAAGAACGCTTCGACGCCGACCCACGCGGCGAGCTGCTTGAGCACCGAGCCGCCCTTGGCGTACGTGATGCCGTCGAAGTTGACCTGGACATCCTCGAGGTCGTTGATGCGGGCGACGACCGGGTGCGTCGACGGAAGCTGATCCTGGCGGTAGGCCCAGGTCTTCTCCATCGCATTGAAGGTCGTCCAGGCCTCGGTCCACTCGGTCGCCTCGGCCGTCGCGATCGTCGACGCCCATTCGGCGAACGACTCGTTGAGCCAGAGGTCGTTCCACCACTTCATCGTGACGAGGTCGCCGAACCACATGTGGGCGAGCTCGTGAAGGATGGTCACGACCCGACGTTCCTTCACCGCGTCGGTGACCTTGGAACGGAAGACGTAGGTCTCGGTGAAGGTCACGGCGCCCGCGTTCTCCATGGCGCCGGCGTTGAACTCCGGCACGAAGAGCTGGTCGTACTTCGCGAAGGGGTAGGGGACGCCGAACTTCTCCTCGAAGTAGGCGAAGCCCTGACGTGTCTTCTCGAAGACGTAGTCGGCGTCGAGGTACTGCCACAGGCTCTTGCGCGCGTAGACGCCGAGGGGGATCACGCGCCCGTCGGCGCTCGTGAGCTCGGAGAAGACCTGCTCATACGGGCCCGCGACGAGAGCGGTGATGTACGAGGAGATCCGGGGAGTCGGCTCGAAGGCCCACGTGGCCGTCCCGCCGTCGCCGGGCACGGGCTCGGGTGTGGGGGAGTTGGAGACGACCTTCCACTCGACGGGGGCCGTGATCGTGAAGCGGAACTCTGCCTTGAGGTCGGGCTGCTCGAACACCGCGAAGACACGACGCGAATCGGGAACCTCGAACTGCGAGTACAGGTAGACCTCGCCGTCGACGGGGTCGACGAAGCGGTGCAGGCCCTCGCCGGTGTTCGTGTAGAGGCAGTCCGCATCGACGATGAGCTCGTTCTGCGCCGCGAGACCGTCGAGTGCGATGCGGGAATCGCTGAATGCCGAGGGGTCGATCGCCCGGCCGTTGAGGGTGATCTCCCGGACATCGCGGGCGATCAGATCGACGAAGGTCGAGGCGCCCTCGGCGGCGGCGAAACGGATGACCGTGCGCGAGCGGAAGATCTCCGCGCCGACGGTCAGATCGAGGGCGATGTCGTAGCTCTGCGTGTCGACGATCGCGCGGCGCTCCTGCGCCTCGATGCGGGTGAGGTTCTCTCCAGGCACGTGCGTTCTGCTCCCAGGGTCGGGGTGAGGATTCGGGGCCGCGCGCTGCTGGCGCCGACGGCAACCGTGCCAGCCTACGCTTTCGGGGCTCCCACGTTCATAGGATGGTGCCATGCGCATCCATATCGCGACCGACCACGCCGGTCTCGAGTTCTCCACTCAGCTCCAGCACCACCTCGCCGAAGCGGGTCACGATGTCGTCGACCACGGCCCGATCGAGTACGACCCGGTAGACGACTACCCCGCGTTCTGCATCCGTGCGGCGGAGGCCGTCGTCCGGGATCAGCAGGCGGGCGTCGAGGCGCTCGGCGTCGTCTTCGGCGGGTCCGGCAACGGCGAGCAGATGGCGGCGAACAAGGTGCATGGTGCACGCGCAGCGCTCGTCTGGAACATCCCGACGGCCGAGCTCGCGCGGGAGCACAACAACGCCAATGTCATCGCCATCGGCGCGCGCCAGCACACGTTCGACGAGGCGGTCACCTTCATCGACCGCTTCATCGCGACGCCCTTCAGCGGGGAGGAGCGCCACGCGCGACGTATCGCCCAGCTCGCCGCCTACGAAGCCGACGGCAGCCTGCTGCCCGACCCGCGCGCGGTCGACGGCGGCACCACGTCGCCGCTGCCCGCAACCGACTCGTTCGATCCGGAAGCGGGCTGATGCCCGAGGGCCATTCCGTCCACCGGATCGCCCGCCAGTTCGAGCGCAACGTCGTCGGCCGCGTCGTCGCCGCGTCGAGCCCGCAAGGGCGGTTCGTCGAGGGCGCGGCGGTGCTCGACGGTCGCGAGGCGATCGAGGCGCGGGCGGTCGGCAAGCAGATGTTCCTCGCGTTCGAGGACGACGTCTGGTTGCGCGTCCACCTCGGGATGTATGGCGCGTGGGATTTCGCCGGCGAGATCCTCGTCGACCCCACGATCGCGTCCGCGAACGGGCGGATGGGCCACACGAATCAGCGCGGCACCGAGATCGCGCCGATCTACGACGCCGGCGGAGAGAACTCCCTCAGCTCGATCGGTGCGCCGCGACGAGCCCGCGGACGAGTCCGCATGAGCGAACAGACCACGGGGCTCGGTGACGACGGTGCTGCCGAAGACGGGGGATGGCCGCCGCCCGTCGTCGGTCAGGTGCGCCTGCGCCTGCTCACCGACGTGACCTGTGCCGACCTTCGCGGACCGACGGCCTGTCAGCTGCAGACACCGGAAGAGGTTCAGGCGACGATCGCGAAGCTCGGGCCCGATCCGCTCGTGGATGACGTGACGGAGGGCGAGGAGCGATTCGCCGCGACCGTCCGCCGCAAGCCGACGGCGATCGGTCTGCTTCTCATGGACCAGAGCGTGGTCAGCGGAATCGGCAACGTTTATCGCGCGGAGATGCTGTTCCGCGCACGCCTGAATCCGCACACGCCGGGCCGCGGCGTGCCGGACGAGACCGTCCGAGAGCTCTGGCGCGACTGGGTACGGCTCCTCGCGATCGGCGTCGAGACGGGGCAGATGATGACGATGGACGATCTCGATCCCGAGGCATGGCGCCGGGCGATGGCCCATCGTGACGACCGGCACTGGGTGTATCACCGGGCGGGCCTGCCCTGCCGCGTGTGCGGAACGTCGATCGTCCTCGAGGAGATGGCGTCACGCAAGTTGTACTGGTGCCCGAACTGCCAGAGGTGAGCGCATGAGACAGAATCCCAGCTTCGCGATGACGGATGTCGTCGAGCTGCGCCGTGTGATCGACGAGAACCCGTGGGTCACGATCATCAGTGCGGGCACCGACGGACTCGTCGCGTCGCACTACGCCGTGCTCCTCGACGACGAACGCGACGACCTCACGATCGTGGGGCACGTCGGGCGCCCGGATGACGTGATCCACGGCCTCGGTGGCGGCGAGCTGCTCGTCGTGGTCCAGGGGCCGCACGGGTACGTGTCGCCTCAGTGGTACGGCGACGTGCCTGCCGTCCCCACCTGGAACTACGTCTCGGTTCATCTTTCCGGCGTGCCCGAGATCCTCGCGCCGGAAGAGAACCTGCGTGTGCTCGAGCGCCTCGTCGACCGGTTCGAGTCGGGCCTGGGTGCGCCACGGGGCATGTGGGCCGCGCCGAACGATGAGGACTTCGTCCGGCGTCTCGAGCGGGGGACCGTCGGATTCCGTCTCTCACCGGCCCGAGTCGAGGCTAAACGCAAGCTCAGCCAGAATCGGCCGGATGCCGTGGTCGACACCATCATCGCCGAGCTCGAGCAGACCGCCACACCGTATGCCGACCCCCGGCTGGCGACGGAGATGCGCCGGGCTCACGAGGCGATGCGCGCCGCCCGCGAGGATCGGTCGTGAACCTCGCAGCGCCGGGCGAGACAGTGGACATCATCGCGGACGTCCGACTGACCGGCCCGGGGCGCACGGATCCGTTCGGTGCCGATCTGGTCGACGTGCACGTCGCGGGTGATGTCGTGGTCGACATCGCGCCTGCGGGCGCCCTCCCGCGACGCGGGGTCGTTCTCGACGGTGGTGGGGGCTGGCTGATCCCCGGACTCTGGGACCACCACGTTCACACCCTGCAGTGGGCCCTGGCGGCGCGCCGCGTCGACCTCGAGGGCATCGTGAGCGCTGCCGAGGCGGCGGCGGTCATGGGTCGAGCGGGACTGGAGCTCGACGGTCGCCGCGTCGGCTCGGGTTTCCGCGACGCGCTCTGGCCTGATCGGCCCTCGCTCGCACTGCTCGACGCGACCACGGGCGACGCGCCCACCTATCTGATCAACTCCGATGTCCACAGCGTCTGGCTCAACAGCGCCGCGCTCCGGCGTGAGGGGATGTCGGCGGCCGACGGGCTGCTGCGCGAGGAGCCCGCGTTCGAGATCTCCCGCCGCCTGAACGCCCTCGACACGGCGGTCGCGGATGCCGCGGTGATCGAGGCGATGTCCGCGGCATCCGCCCGCGGCGTGGTCGGCATCGTCGACCTGGACATGGCATGGAACGCGGAGGCCTGGGATCGCAGGCTGGCTCGCGGATACGACGCGGTGCGCGTGTCGTTCGGCGTCTACGCCAGCATGCTGGATCGAGCGATTTCAGCGGGACTGCAGACCGGCGACGCGATAGATCCGGCGGGGCTCGTGCGGATGGGGCCATTCAAGGTCATCACCGACGGCTCACTCGGCACCCGGACGGCGGCGTGCTCGCACCACTATCCGAACGCCGAGCACGACTTCGGAGTCATGACCGTGCCGCCTGCCGAGCTCGTCGAGCTGATGCGGCGCGCAACGGGGGCCGGCATCTCCTGCGCGGTGCACGCGATCGGCGACGTCGCGAACTCGCACGCCCTCGACGCCTTCGCGATGACGGGAGCCACCGGGACCATCGAGCACGCTCAGCTCGTCGCTCACGCCGACATCCCGCGGTTCGCCCGACTCGGCATCGGCGCGAGTGTGCAGCCCTCGCATGCCGTCGATGATCGCGACATGGCGGAGGAGTTCTGGGCGGGGCAGACGGCCGTCGGCTACCCGATGCGGGAGCTCGTCGAGGCCGGAGCCAACCTGCTGCTCGGTTCGGACGCGCCGGTGGCCCGTCTCGATCCCTGGACCACGATGTCGGACGCGGTGTTCCGTACGCGTGACGAGCGCGATCCCTGGCGTCCGCATCAGCGAATCGCGGCTGCAGTCGCCCTCGCAGCCTCAACGGCGGGTGGGTCGCAGACCGGCTCGGCGATCGCGCCGGGGGACATCGCGGATCTGGCCATCGTCGACCGTGACCCTCTCGCCGCCGACACGCCCGGAGCTCTGCGCGGAACCGGCGTGACGGCGACCCTCCTCGGCGGCCGGATCACGCACATCGGTTGAGTCGCGTTCTTCGGGGCACGCGTCCCGGGAAGGCGAAACGGGACGGTGATCGGTGGGGAAGCGTCCAGCTGCCCTCGTCCCGATCACCGCCCCGTTCGGCGCTGAGGATTACTCGGCGAGGTGTGCGAGGAGGAACCAGCGATCCTTGTCGACGCCGCGCTTGATCTCGATCGCGACGTCCTGGCTCGTGAGGTCGACCTCGTCGAGACCGTCGATGGCGTTCTGAAGGTCGACGAGCACCCCGTCGATGTCGGAGACGATGGCCTTGATCTCGTCCTGCCACTGCGCGAACCCGGCGGGCACGGCGGTGCTGGTCTTCTCGGCCATGGTCGAGACGCGCGAGTCGACGGGCAGGCCGAGGGCGACGATGCGCTCAGCGGCGGTGTCGGCGTAGTCCTGGGCGTGGGCGACCACCGTGTCGAGCAACTCGTGGATCGCGATGAAATTCGAGCCGCGGACGTTCCAGTGCGCCTGCTTGCCGTTGACGACGAGCGCCTGCATCTTGTGCACGACCGGGGTGAGGAACTGCGCGGCAGCGGCGGCGACCTCGGGGTCGGCGGTGAGGGCGGGAGTGGTGATGTTGGTGTCGGTCATGTCTGCGCTCCTTCTGGCAGGTCGTGGCCTGCATCTGTCCAAACGCTACTCACGCCGGAACATTCCGCAAGCAAGAGAAGGCTGGGCTCACCAGGGGTAACGTGAGGCCATGCCCGTCGCCTCGTCCGCATCCCTCGTGTCTCTCGGAGAGTCTCGGCCCCGCCTGCATCCGACGGTGTTCGTCGCGGACGGGGCGCGACTGGTCGGTGACGTGGTCATCGGCGAGATGTCGAGCGTCTGGTACAACGCGGTGATCCGCGGTGATCGGTCGCGCATCGTGATCGGAGATCGCAGCAACGTCCAGGACGGCGTCGTGATCCACGTCGACGCGGGGTCGCCCGCGAAGATCGGCGACGACGTCTCGATCGGCCACAACGCCGTCGTCCACGGGTGCACGGTGGAGGACGGCTGCCTCATCGGGATGAACAGCACGATCCTCAGCGGTGCGGTGATCGGAGCCGGATCTCTCGTCGCCGGGGGAGCGGTCGTGCTCGAGGGAACCGTGATCCCCGCCGGTTCCCTCGTCGCCGGGGTGCCGGCGAAGGTCCGCCGGGCGCTCACGGAGGACGAACGGGGCGGGCTCCACGGGAACGCCGCGACATACCTGCAGCTGGCCACCGATCACGGCGCCCGTTGCGCTGAATGAAAAGCTCCTCCGCATACGAAGACGAGGAGGAGCATCGGAGGGGCTGACGAGAATCGAACTCGCATCATCTGTTTGGAAGACAGAGGCTTTACCACTAAGCTACAGCCCCGCATCCGACCTGGATCGGATGTGGATCGCCCTCACGCTGAGAACCATGTCCAGCGCTGGCAACTAGAACAGTCTAGCGGACTCCGTCGGCTAGACTGACCACGGCCGTTTTCCGACGCACGTGTGCTGCGCGCCCGGGGCGTAGCTCAGCTTGGTAGAGCGCCCGCTTTGGGAGCGGGAGGCCGCAGGTTCAAATCCTGTCGCCCCGACAACGGCCCCACGAACCCAGACCACCGAACGGACGCGCATGTGCGCGGCCGGATAAAGGAGAACGACAGGCATGGTCACCAGCACCGTCGAGACGCTCAGCCCCACGCGGGTGAAGCTCCACATCACGGTCAGCCCGGACGAGCTGAAGCCGAGCATCACCCACGCGTACGAGCACATCGCTCAGGACGTGCAGATTCCCGGCTTCCGCAAGGGCAAGGTGCCCGCTCCCATCATCGACCAGCGTGTCGGCCGCGGTGCGGTCATCGAGCACGCGGTCAGCGAGGGCCTCGACGGCTTCTACCGCGAAGCCGTCACCGCGAACGAGCTGCGCGTCCTCGGGCGTCCGTCGGCCGAGGTCGTCGATTGGCCCAGCGACAAGGACTTCTCGGGCGACCTGAAGGTCGAGGTCGAGGTCGACGTGCGTCCCGAGTTCGAGCTTCCCGCCTACGCGGACATCACCATCGAGGTCGAGCCCGTCGCCACCGACGACGCCGCCATCGACGAGGAGCTCGACCGCCTGCGCGGCCGTTTCGGCACGCTCGTCACCGTCGACCGTCCTGCCGCGAAGGGCGACTTCGTCGAGCTGGACCTCGTCGCGACGATCGACGGCAACGAGATCGACCGCGCCGAGGGTGTGTCGTACGAGGTGGGCTCGGGCGAGCTCCTCGAGGGCATCGACGAGGCCATCGAGTCGCTCACCGCTGGTGAGGACACCACGTTCCGTTCCAAGCTCGTCGGCGGCGACCACGCCGGCGAAGAGGCCGAGGTCGCCGTCACGGTCAAGGCTGTCAAGGAGCGCGAGCTCCCCGAGGCCGACGACGACTTCGCGCAGATGGCGAGCGAATTCGACACCATCGCCGAGCTGCGCGAGAGCCTTGTCGAGCGCGTCTCGCAGCAGAGCCTGTTCACGCAGGGCGCTGCCGCGCGCGAGAAGCTCGTCGACGCGCTCCTCGAGAAGGTCGAGATCCCGGTTCCGGCCGGACTGGTCGAGGACGAGGTTCACGCGCACCTCGAGGGCGAGGGTCGTCTGGAGGACGACGCGCACCGTGCCGAGGTCACCGAGGCGAGCGAGAAGCAGTTCCGCACGCAGATGGTGCTCGACAAGATCGCCGAGACGCACGAGGTCCAGGTCTCGCAGGACGAGCTGACCCAGTACCTGATCCAGGCCTCTGCGCAGTACGGCATGGCCCCGCAGGACTTCGTCAACGCGCTCCAGCAGAACGGCCAGCTTCCGGTGATGGTCGGCGAGGTCGCCCGTAACAAGGCCCTCGCGATCGCCCTGGGCAAGGTCACGGTCGTCGACACCGACGGGAAGTCGGTCGACCTGACCGGCTTCATCACCGTCGAGGGCGAGGAGTCCGCCGCCGACGAGGTCGTCGAGGAGGCGCAGGAGATCGCCGACGAGGCCGCTGACGCCGATGCCGACGCCGCCGAGGCGGAGGAGAAGCCGGCCAAGAAGACGCCTGCCAAGAAGGCGCCCGCTAAGAAGAAGGCGGATGCCGCCGACGACGCTCCCGCCACCGACGAGAAGGCTCCTGCCAAGAAGGCGCCGGCCAAGAAGGCCCCCGCCAAGAAGAAGGCCTCCGACGAGGCTGCCGCCGAGTGATCTCCTGATCGCGACGGTCGCCCGACCGGCAGAAGGGGCGGATGCTGCGGCATCCGCCCCTTCTGCTCTGCCCGACAGATGCTCCGCATCAGGGACGGCGGTGACACGGGCTATGCCCACGGCGAACACGGTCAGGCGCATGCGGCGGCGTCGGTAGATTCGACACGTCACGAAACTTCGGATCAGGAGCACACATGGCTGACCCCCTCATCGCAACAAGCGTCTTCGACAGACTGCTCAAGGACCGCATCATCTGGCTCGGGTCGGAGGTGCGCGACGAGAACGCGAACGAGATCTGCGCGAAGATCCTCCTGCTCGCCGCCGAGGACTCCGAGAAGGACATCTACCTCTACATCAACTCGCCGGGCGGCTCGATCACGGCCGGAATGGCGATCTACGACACGATGCAGTTCGTTCCGAACGACATCGTCACCGTCGGCATCGGCATGGCCGCGTCCATGGGGCAGCTGCTCCTGACCGCCGGCACGAAGGGCAAGCGCTACATCACGCCCAACGCCCGGGTTCTGCTGCACCAGCCGCACGGCGGGTTCGGCGGCACGGCCAGCGACATCCAGACGCAGGCGCAGCTGATCCTCGACATGAAGCGTCGTCTCGCCGAGATCACCGCGGCCCAGACCGGCAAGTCCGTCGAGCAGATCAACGCCGATGGCGACCGCGACCGGTGGTTCACCGCTCAGGAGGCGCTCGAGTACGGCTTCGTGGACCACATCCGCGAGTCGGCCACTGACGTCGTCGGCGGCGGCGGCACCGAGAACTGATCGACCGAAGGAGAAAGACAACGATGAACACACCCGCCTTCGGCCTTCCCCACGGTGCGGCGATGCCCTCGAGCCGGTACATCCTGCCGCAGTTCGAGGAGCGCACCGCCTACGGCTACAAGCGCCAGGACCCGTACAACAAGCTGTTCGAGGACCGCGTCATCTTCCTCGGCGTCCAGGTCGACGACGCATCGGCTGATGACGTGATGGCTCAGCTGCTCGTGCTCGAGTCGCAGGACCCGGACCGCGACATCATCATGTACATCAACTCGCCCGGTGGATCGTTCACCGCCATGACCGCGATCTACGACACCATGCAGTACGTGTCGCCCCAGATTCAGACGGTGGTGCTCGGTCAGGCGGCTTCGGCGGCGTCCGTCCTGCTCGCCGCCGGCGCCCCGGGCAAGCGGCTCGCGCTTCCGAACGCCCGCATCCTCATCCACCAGCCCGCCGTCGGCGAGGCCGGTCACGGTCAGGCGTCGGACATCGAGATCCAGGCGGCCGAGATCCTGCGCATGCGCACGTGGCTCGAGGAGACCATGGCGCGCCACACCAACCGCACGCAGGAGCAGGTCAATAAGGACATCGACCGCGACAAGATCCTCTCGGCACACGAGGCGATGGAGTACGGCATCGTCGACCAGGTGCTGACGTCGCGCAAGCGGACCCCCGCCGCGATCACCGCCTGAGCGAGGCGAGTTCGCAGCGTATGGCCCCGGCGACGAGCCGGGGCCATACGCGTCATGGGGGCGGTTCGACTCGAAGGGCTCGCAAATCCGCGGGGATGTCTGCGGGAGAGGTTAGGCTCGGAGCACCACGTTCTCAGGTGAGCGATGGTTTCCGGCATCCAGGAGGGGTACATGGCTCGCATCGGTGAGAGTGCCGACCTGTTCAAGTGCTCGTTCTGCGGAAAGAGTCAGAAGCAGGTCCAGCAGCTGATCGCAGGACCCGGCGTCTACATCTGCGACGAGTGCGTCGAGCTGTGCAACGAGATCATCGAAGAGCGCATGGCCGAGTCGGGCGACGAGTCGGTCGCCGAGTTCGACCTCCCCAAGCCGCGCGAGATCTTCTCCTTCCTCGAGGAGTACGTCGTCGGGCAGGACCCGGCGAAGCGTGCGCTCTCGGTCGCGGTCTACAACCACTACAAGCGCGTGCGGGCGCACTCGACCCTCCAGCCCGCCGAACAGCGCGCCGACGACGTCGAGATCGCCAAGAGCAACATCCTGCTGCTCGGTCCCACCGGCTGTGGCAAGACGTATCTGGCGCAGACGCTCGCGAAACGCCTCAACGTGCCTTTCGCCGTCGCCGATGCGACCGCGCTCACCGAGGCGGGCTATGTCGGTGAGGATGTCGAGAACATCCTGCTCAAGCTTCTGCAGGCGGCGGACTTCGACGTCAAGCGTGCGGAGACCGGCATCATTTACATCGACGAGGTCGACAAGATCGCACGCAAGGCGGAGAACCCCTCGATCACGCGCGACGTGTCGGGCGAGGGTGTGCAGCAGGCTCTGCTGAAGATCCTGGAGGGGACGGTGGCGTCGGTTCCGCCGCAGGGCGGACGCAAGCACCCGCACCAGGAGTTCATCCAGATCGACACGACCAACGTGCTGTTCATCGTCGCGGGCGCGTTCGCCGGCCTCGAGGAGATCATCTCGTCCCGTGTCGGCAAGCACGGCGTGGGCTTCGGCGCCCCGTTGCAGGAGAAGGACAAGGAACTCGACCTCTTCCGCGAGGTCGAGCCGGAAGACCTGCACAAGTTCGGTCTCATCCCCGAGTTCATCGGCCGTCTCCCCGTCGTCACGTCTGTCGCGCCGCTCGACCAGAAGGCGCTCATCGAGATCCTCACCGGTCCGAAGAACGCCTTCGTCAAGCAGTACCAGCGCATGTTCGAACTCGACGGCGTCGAGCTCGAGTTCGAAGACGAGGCGCTGCGCGCGATCGCCGATCTCGCCGTGGCGCGCAAGACCGGTGCCCGCGGCCTGCGCGCCATCCTCGAAGACGTTCTCGGCCCGATCATGTTCGAGATCCCGTCGGCCGACGATGTCGACAAGGTGATCGTGACGCGGGCTGCCGTCGATGACGGTGCTCCGCCCACGCTCGTCCTGCGCCAGAAGCGCAAGAGCGCCTGACGACGGAGTCGCATCGCCTGCTTCGGTGTCGGAGGTCCCGGTTAATCTGCCGATATGGGACGCATCATCTTCGACACGGCGAGCTCACTCGATGGCTTCATCGCCGACGGCGCGAACTCGCTCTCCTGGCTGTTCGCGGTCGACGGCGGCGACGAGCCCGACGCGAGTCTGCTCCCGGAGAACGCGGGCGTGATCGTCGAGGGGTCCACGACCTACGAGTGGGTACTCGCCGAGTCGGACATCCTCGCGCACCCCGAGCGATGGCAGGAGTTCCACGGCGATCGGCCGACCTTCGTGTTCACGACCCGCGAGCTTCCGCGTCCGGCGGGCGCAGACGTCAGATTCGTGTCCGGGCCCGTGTCCGATGCGCTTGCGCATATCCGAGAGGCCGCTGCGGGGCACGATGTGTGGGTCGTCGGCGGTGGCGACCTGGCCGGTCAGTTCCTCGACGCCGGTGCGCTCGACCAGATCGCGGTCTCCATTGCGCCCGTGACGTTGGGTGGGGGAGCGCCCCTGCTTCCGCGTCGCATCGAGTCGGACCGGCTCGCGTTGCGCTCAGCAGAACGGGTGGGGGCGTTCGCGCGCCTGGTCTACGACGTGATCCCCGTCGGTGGGCGCGACGCGCAAAGCGCTCCCACCGACGGACTCCTCGCCGCAGACGCGACCTAGGCGCTCAGCCCGCGGCGTGCGAGCAACGGCTCGATGCGCGCGTCACGGCCCCGGAAGTCACGGTATGCCTCGAGCGGATCCTTCGAACCGCCGACGCCGAGGAGGCGCTGACGGAAGCGATCCCCGTTCGAGCGGGTCAGCCCCCCGTTCTCCTCGAACCATTCAACGGTGTCGGCGTCGAGAACCTCGCTCCAGATGTAGGAGTAGTACCCGGCGCTGTAGCCACCTGAGAAGATGTGCGCGAAGTAAGCGGACGAGTAGCGTGTCGGCACAGCGGAGTCATCGAGTCCGATGTCGGCGAGGGCCGCGGCTTCGAAGGCTGCCACGTCGGTGACAGCTGCTGCATCCTCCGCGCTGAGCGAGTGCCATGCGAGGTCCAGCCATGCGGCGGCGAGATACTCGCTCGTGGCGAATCCCTGGTTGAAGGCCCCCGAGGCTTCGAGGCGCTCGACGACGTCCGAGGCGAGCGGCTCACCGGTGTCGACGTGGCGGGCGTAGTTCGCCAGCACCTCGGGTCGGTAGATCCACATCTCGTTGACCTGGCTGGGAAACTCGACGAAGTCGCGGAAAACGTTGGTTCCGGCGAAGGTCGGGTAGGTGACCGTGGCGAACAAGCCGTGCAGCGCGTGCCCGAACTCGTGGAAGAGTGTCGTCACCTCGTCGAGCGTCAGCAACGTCGGCGTGCCCGGGGAGGGCTTCGGGACGTTCAGGTTGTTCACGACGATCGGAGTCGCCCCGCGTAGCGCTGACTGGGAGGCGATGGAGTTCATCCATGCGCCGCCGCGCTTGGTGTCGCGCGTGTAGAGGTCGAGCACGAACAGTCCGAGGTGGGAGCCGTCCTCGTTCGAGACTTCGAACACGCGCGCGTCCTCGTGGTACGCAGGCAGGTCATCGCGCTCACGGAACGTGATGCCGTAGAGACGTGTCGCCGCGAAGAAGACGCCGTCGCGCAGCACTCGTTCGGCCTCGAACCAGGGGCGCAGCGCGGGCGTGTCGATGTCGAGCGTGCTCGCGCGCACGCGCTCGGTTGCGAATGCCCAATCCTCCGGACCGACCTCGGCGCCGTCCACGACCTCCTGCAGGGCCAGCTTCTCGCGCTGTGCGTTGCGCGCAGCAGGAGCGGCGAGCCGGCGCAGCAGCGTGGATACCGCTTCCGGGTTGCCAGCCGTCTGGTCGGAAGTGACGTAGGCCGCGTGCGAGGGAAAGCCGAGCAGTTCCGCGCGCTCGGCACGGAGGCGGACGATTTCGAGCAGCACGGGCCGGTTGTCGTGGCGGCCGGGGCGGGAGCCGCGAGCGCGCGAGGCCTCGAGGATGCGGCGACGGGACCGCGGGTCCGTGAGCGAGGCGAGCGCCGGGTGGCCCGTGAACAGCGTCAAGGTGATGACGTAAGCCCCCGGTCGCCCGCGATCGGCAGCCGCGCGCGCGGCGGCGGAGATCTCACCCTCGCTCAGCCCGTCGAGCTCCTCCCGCGACTCGAACACTACGGCCAGATCGTTCGTGTCGGCGAGGAGGTTCTTCTCGAAGGTCGTCGTGAGAACGGACAGTCGGCTGTTGAGCTCGGTCAGTCGCTCCTTAGCGCTGCTGTCGAGCCCGGCGCCGGCGTGGGTCATCTGGACGAACCGCCGCTCCAGCAGGTAGCGCTGCTCGGCCGTGAGTCCGAGATCATCGCGGCTCGCGTGCAGGCGCTCGATCCGGTCGTACAGGCGGGGATCGAGGAGGATCGCGTCGGAGTGCGCAGACATCAGCGGGGCGAGCTCTTCGTCGACGGCCTGCACCGCGGGAGTGGCGTCCGCAGAGCTGACCGTGTAGAAGACGCGCGCTACGTCGCCCAGGAGCCGGCCGCTCTCTTCCCATGCCACGACCGTGTTCTCGAACGTCGGAGGCTCGGTGCTGCCGGCGATCGCGTCGATCTCGCGCCGCTGCTGAGCGAAGGCCTCGCGGAAGGCGGGCAGGTAGTCATTGACGTCGATCTCGCGGTAGTCGGGGAGGCCCCACGCGAGTGACGAGGCGGTGAGAAGGGAATTCGAAGATGCCGACATGGCACAAGCCTACGATGTGTTCCAAAGACTATGTTGCAAAGAGATGCTTGCAAAGCTATCTTTGGACCCATGACCGAAATCAACGCCGAGAAGCGGACGCCTCGCGACATCCGCACGCTCGACTCGGGCGCGCTCCGTGCCCTCGCTCACCCCGTGCGCGTGCGTCTCTACGACATCCTGAGTCAGCAAGGCCCTCAGACGGCCAGCTCGCTCGCGGCGATGACGGGGGAGTCGTCCGGTTCGACGAGCTACCACCTGCGCGCTCTCGCGAAGCACGACCTCATTCGCGAGATCCCCGATCGGGGCACGGCGCGCGAGCGATGGTGGGAACGGCCCACCGGCGGCGTCTCGTTCCCGGGTGCGGACACGATGCGGACGCCGGCGGGCCGCGCCGCGACCCAGGTCGTCATGGGCGAGTTCCTCGATCGTCGACACGAGCAGCTCATGCGCTTCGTGGAGAGCACGTTGCGCGAGGAACTCGACCCATGGGCCGAGAACGCGCTCATCACCTCGGCCACCGTCTCGCTGACGGTCGAGCAGCTCCGCGAGGTCAACGCGCGTATCCAAAGAGTCATCGACGACGTCGTCGACGAGTACCGCGTTGACCCGGACCCCGGCCCGCATTCGTCCTCCGAACACCGCATCGTCTCGCTGCGCGCCGAGGCGTTTCCGATCACGACAGAGAGCGACTGACGATGACCAGCGTGACCGTCTCCCGGACCCGCCCACCCGAGTCCGGGCGCCCCCGTCCGCTCGGGCGCGATTTCTCGCGACTGTGGACCGCCGCCGCGTTCAGCAACCTCGCGGACGGCCTGGGCCGCACGGCGGTGCCCCTGATCGCCACGACACTCACGCGCGACCCGCTGCTGATCTCGTTGCTCGGCGCGGCCGCCTTCCTCCCGTGGCTCGTTTTCGGGGTGCCTGCCGGCGTCATCGTCGATCGGTTCGACCGGCGCCGTGTCATGGCGTTGGCGAACAGCGTGCGCGGCGCGGCCGCGGTCGGTCTGGCCGTGCTCACGGTCACGGGCAGTCTCGACATCGTGTGGCTGCTCGTGGGCACGCTCGTCTTCGGCTTCGGCGAGACCCTGTTCGACAACGCGACCAACGCGATCATTCCGAGCGTCGTCGAGCGGGATCAGCTCGATCGGGCCAACGGGCGCATCCAGGCCGCGCAGATCACCATCGACAGCTTCGTAGCGCAGCCCGTCGCCGGCGTTCTCTTCGCCGTCTCGCTCGCACTACCGCTGTGGGTCGGCGCCGCGGGTTACCTGGTGCCGATCGCGCTGGCGCTCCTTCTCCCGCTGGCCGCGGCGCGTTCACGGGCTTCGGACGTCATCGGCGCGGATCAGGGCGACGTCGTCGCCGGCGCCGTCCCCGAGCCCCTGCCGGCAGCACCGGACGTCGCCGTTCCCGCCGGGGAAGCGTTGCGCTACCTCTGGCGCCATCGGTTCCTGCGTGCCCTGGTCGTGTTCACGTCGGTCGTCGGCTGCGCCTTCGCTTTCGCGCAGGCTCCGACGCTGCTCTACTTCCTCGATGTCCACGGGGTACCCGAGTTCGCCATCGGGTTCGTCACGGCGGGTGTCGGGGTCGGTGCGCTCGCGGGCTCACTCCTCGCTGCGCGCATGGTCGCCCGCTGGGGCCGAGGCAACGTCATGTGGGGCGCGAACCTCGCCGCCGCAGCGTGCATGGTCGCCGTCGGGTTCGCCCCCGGAATCGTCGTCGCGGTCATCGCCTACGCGGGCATGGCGTTCGCGGTGTCGGTGTGGAATGTCCCGTGGGGTGCGCTGCGGCAGCAGATCATCCCGCCGGCGCTGTTCGGGCGCACTCTGGGCATCATCCGGACGCTCACCTGGGGACTCTTCCCCGTGGCGACGAGCCTGGGCGGCCTGGTCGCGTCGATCGACCTGCGGCTGCCGTTCATCGCTGCGGGCGCTGTCTGCCTCACCGCGACGGCCGCGTGCACGCGCCTCATCCGCTCCGCGTCCGCGCAAAGCTCTCCCGCCGCGTCGGAGTGAGCGGCGGGAGAGCGGGGCGTCAGAACTCGTCGTCGTCGATCTGACCGACGACCGGTTCACCGGCGGCGTCGAACGAGACCACGACACCGGTCTCGAGCTCGGCCACGGGGCGTCCCTCGAGCCAGGTCAGAGTCCACTTCGGACGCGGATCTGCGTCGAGCCCGCCGTCGACCGCGCGAACCCGGTCGCGGAAAGCGGCCGGCAGCGAGACGGGCGGCTCATCGCCGCTGGTCCACCGCGTTCCCAAACGCATCTCACGCCTCCTGAGGCGCGAGCTCGACGCGCTCCACGACCAGGTCGCCGTCACCGTCGAGGAGCTCGAGCTCGGCGATGCGTCCGACCGCCTTCAGGTCGCCCTCCGCGCGGCGCAGTCGCTCGATCGTCGCGGCATCCGCGCGCAGCGTCAGTACCGAGACGGGGGTCTTCTGCGAGGCCTTGGCTTCCGTCTTCGCGCGGCGGATGCCGATGAGCGCGGCGCTGGCCGCGGTGAGAACGGCCGGGTCGCCGTCGATGCCGCTCGCTTCCGGCCACGGCGCGGTGTGCACGGAGCCCTCCTCGAACCACGACCATGCCTCCTCTGCGGCGAAGGCGAGCACCGGGGCGAGCAGACGCAGCAGCGACGACAGCGCGAGTCGCAGTGCCAGCGCCGCCGACGCCTGACCCGCGTCGGAGCGGTCGTACGCGCGCTCCTTGACGAGCTCGAGGTAGTCGTCGCAGAAGGTCCAGAAGAACGCTTCCGTGATCTCGAGCGCGCGAGCGTGGTCGTAGGCCTCGAACGCCCGCGTGGCATCGACGATCACACGGTCGAGCGTTGCGAGCATGGCGGCGTCGAGGTCGTGGGTCACCGCCGCGCCCTCGGGCACGGGGAACGACAGCACGAACTTCGCGGCGTTCAGCACCTTGATGGCGAGACGGCGGCCGATCTTCACCTGCGTGGGGTTCTGCGGATCGAACGCGGCGTCGGAACCGAGGCGACTCGACGCGGCCCAGTAGCGGACCGCATCCGTGCCGTGCTGGGCGAGGATGTCGGCGGGGGTGACGACGTTTCCCTTCGACTTCGACATCTTCTTGCGGTCGGGGTCGACGATGAAGCCGGAGATCGCGGCATCCGACCACGGTGCGCGGCCGTCTTCGAGAGCGCTGCGGAGCATCGTGGAGAACAGCCAGGTGCGGATGATGTCCTGCCCCTGCGGCCGCAGATCGAACGGCGCGACAAGCTGCCACAGCTCCTCGTCGCGCTGCCACCCGCCCGCGAGCTGCGGGGTCAGCGACGACGTCGCCCAAGTGTCGAAGATGTCGCGCTCGGCGTCGAACCCGCCGGGCACGCCGCGCTGCTCGGCGGTGTATCCCGGAGGGACATCGGTGGTCGGGTCGATCGGGAGCTGGGCGGCATCGGGGGTGATGACGCGCTCGTAATCGCGTTCGCCGTTCTCATCGAGGCCGTACCAGATCGGGATCGGTACGCCGAAGAAGCGCTGACGGGAGACGAGCCAGTCGCCGGTGAGACCGTTGGTCCAGTTCTCGTAGCGCACCCGCATGAAGTCGGGGTGCCACGACATCTCCTGACCGAGCGAGATGAGGCGCGCCCGGAGCTCTTCGTCGCGGGCACCGTTGCGCAGGTACCACTGACGGGTCGAGACGATCTCGAGCGGGCGATCGCCCTTCTCGAAGAACTTCACCGGGTGGCTGAAGGGCTTCGACACCTCGAGCAGCTCGCCCGATTCCTGCAGCAACTCCACCACGCGCTTCTTGGCGCTGAAGACGGTCTTGCCCGCCAGCTCGGCGTAGGCCGCGCGTGCGCCATCCGTGACGATGACGTCAGGCGCCTCGGCCACGATGCGACCGTCGTGGCCGAGGATCGTGCGGTTGGGCAGGTCGAGCTCGCGCCACCAGATGATGTCGGTGACGTCGCCGAACGTGCAGATCATCGCGATTCCCGAGCCCTTGTCGGGCTGAGCGAGGTGATGGGCGAGGACGGGCACCTCGACGTCGAAGAGCGGCGTGCGGACGGTCTTGCCGAAGTAGGGCTGGTAGCGCTCGTCATCGGGGTTCGCCACGAGGGCGACACACGCCGGAAGCAGTTCGGGCCGCGTCGTCTCGATGTGGATGTCGCCGCTGCCGTCGGTCTTGTGGAACGCGATGCGGTGATACGACGCCTGCTGCTCGCGATCCTCGAGCTCGGCCTGCGCGATGGCGGAGCGGAAGTCGATGTCCCACAGCGTGGGGGCCAGCGCCTGGTAGGCCTCGCCGCGCTCGAGGTTGCGCAGGAACGCGAGCTGGCTGGTGCGGATGGTCTCGTCCGAGATCGTCCGGTACGTCTGGGTCCAGTCGACGGAGAGCCCGAGCTGGCGGAAGAGCGACTCGAACTGCTTCTCGTCCTCGATCGTCAGCTTCTCGCACAGCTCGATGAAGTTGCGACGGCTGATGGGCACCTGGTCGGCGGCACGGCTCGACTTGTTGTCGCCGCCCTCGAACGGCGGGACGAACGACTCGTCGTAGGGGAGAGTCGGGTCGCAGCGCACGCCGTAGTAGTTCTGGACGCGGCGCTCGGTGGGCAGGCCGTTGTCGTCCCAGCCCATCGGGTAGAAGACGCTCTTCCCGCGCATGCGCTCGAATCGCACCTTGAGGTCGGTGTGGGTGAACGAGAAGACGTGGCCGATGTGCAGCGACCCGGATGCCGTCGGGGGAGGCGTGTCGACGGAGAAGACGCCGCCGCGGCCGGTCTTCGCGGCACGCGCGCGGTCGAACAGGTAGGTGCCCTGCTCGGCCCACGCGGCGCCCCACTTCTGCTCGAGGCCTTCCAGAGCGGGCTTCTCGGGAATGTGCGCTGTCATGGGAACTCCTCGACGATATGTGCGGCACTGTGTGAGCGTGCCTGAGTGTGCGTCGTCCGAGTCTACCGGGGGTCAGAAGGCGGCTTCGATGGTCTCGTTGCCGTCGATGACCTTTCGCACCTCGTCGCTCGTGAACGCGTCGATGAGTGCTTTCGTGGCAGGGGAATCCGCCTCAGCCGAGGGGACCACGAGCTGCAGCGCGAAGCGGTCGTCGAGTTCGGTGAGCAGGCCGTCGTCCTGCGGCGTGAGGCCGAGCGCGGCGATGTGCGACGGCCACTGGAAGACCAGGTCGGCCTCGTCGTACGCCGTGTTCAACTGGTTGATCTCCAGCGACAGGAACTGGAGGTTCTTCGGGTTCTCCGCGACGTCGTCGAGGGTCGCTGTGTACGGGTCGATGCCGGGGGCGAGGTCGATGATGTCGGCGTCGGCCAGCAGCTTGAGCGCACGCGCGGTGTTCGACGAGTCGTTCGGGATGGCGACCGTGGCACCGTCGGGGAGCTGGCCGATGTCGGTCAGCGTCTTCGAGTAGAAGGCGATGACGAAGTTGTAGACGGGTTGGACCGCCTCGAGCGATGCCCCGTTCTTCTCGTTGAACTCCGTCATATACGGCTCGTGCTGCGAGAAGTTCGCGTCGATGTCGCCGGCAGCGAGCATGTTGTTGATCGTGACGTAGTCCGACACCGGAACGAGCTCGATCTCGTACCCGTCGGCGATCGCGGCTCCGGCAGCCTCGACGATGTCCGTCGCGGGGGCGGTCACCGCGCCCACGCGGAGCGTCGTGACCCCGGAATCCGTGTCTCCGGGCGAGCCGGCGCAGCCGGCGAGGAGTCCGGCGACCGCGAAGGTGGCGATGGCCGCCGAGGCGATGCGGGTGCGAAGGGTGCGAACGGGCATGGGTTCTCCTTGTGAGAGCGGGTGGACGAGGGTCAACGGTGGTCGAGTCGGATCGACAGGCGGTGACCGGCCGACTGGATGACCAGCACCACGACGAGGATGACGGCGATCGTGAAGTACATCAGCGGATAGTCGTACTCCTGGTAGCCGTAGCGCAGCGCGAAGTCGCCGATGCCGCCACCGCCGACCACACCGAGCACGGTGGAATACGACAGCAGACTGATCGTCGCCGAGGTCAGCGCATAGGCGAGGCCGGGAACGGCCTCGGGAAGCAGGAAGCGCCGGATCGTCTGAGGCAGGGTCGCTCCCATCGTGCGCGCGACCCGGGGGATGCCCGGGCTGATCTCGCGCAGAATCTGCTCGACGAGTCGTGCGTAGATCGCGACCGCGACGAAGCAGAGCGAGAACGTCGCCGCAGGAGTGCCGAATGTCGTCCCGTAGACGAGACGTGTCACCGGCACGAGGAACACGACCAGGAGGAGAAACGGGAAGGAGCGCACGACGTTGATGAAGAGGTTTCCGATCCACCACACGAACCGGTTCGGCGCGGCGCCGCCCCGCCGCGTCAGGTACACGAGCATCCCGAGGGGGAGTCCGAGGACCACCGCTGCGGCCAGTGAGACGAGGAGCATGTATCCGGTCTCGCCGAGCGCCTCGAGCAGGTCTCCGCCGCGGCGCTCGAGTGATTCGACCAGGCCGGTCATGCGCCCAGCTCCCGCCGGGCGCGGTCGAGGTAGCTCTCCCGGCCCAGATCCGATGCGGGCTCGACGTGCAGGATGTCGCGCAGACGCCCGTCCTCGAACAGCGCGACGCGGTCGCAGACGCGCCGCACGACGGCGAGATCGTGCGTCACGACGACCACTGTCGTTCCGAACCGGTCCCGGGCCTCGCGGAGGAGCGCGAGGACGCCGTCGGTCGTGGTGGCGTCGAGCGAGGAGGTCGGCTCGTCGCAGAGCAGGACCTCGGGCCGGCCCACGAGCGCGCGGGCGATCCCTACGCGCTGACGCTGACCGCCGCTGAGCTCAGACGGGTACGCATCCTCGCGACCACCGAGACCGACGAAACGCAGCGTCTCGTCGGCCGCGGCGCGTCGCTCATTCACACTCAGGCGGTTCCGGCGGTCGCGCAGTTCGAGGGCGAGCAGGACGTTTTGACGGACGGTGCGATTCGCCAGCAGGTGCACACCCTGGAAGACCACGCCGATCCGCCGGCGCAGATCCCGCAGCGCCGTCCGGCTGAGACCGGTCGGGTCCTGATCGAGCACCCTCACGGTTCCTGCGGTCGCGCTGATCTCGCCGGTGAGCAGAGCCAGGAGAGTGCTCTTGCCGGCACCGCTCTCGCCGATGACTCCGAAGATCTCGCGCGGAGATACAGCGAGATCGACGTCGGTGAGAGCGCGGGTTCCGCCGGGGTAGGTGACGCTCACGCCGCTGAGGGCGATCGGCGCGTCGGTCGGTGGCACAGGGCATCCCCTAATAGTTGGACGACGTTCAACTATAGTCGAACCATGGTCACCCGGTACCGCACCTCTGCTTTCAACGACGACGGCGGCACGGGGGTCAGCCGCGTTCCGGACGGCCTGGAGGTCGCCGTGTCGAATCCATTGCAGCCGGGCCATGACACCGCCGCGAGCAATCCCGAGCAGCTCCTCGCGCTGGCCTGGTCGACGTGCCTGAACGCGACGGCGCAGGCGATCGTGGCGGGCCGCCACCGCACGAAGGCGCGGGTCGAGGTCGAGCTGCGCGACGCCGAGGGGCGCACGGGGTACGAGTTCCTCGTTACGGCTTTCATCTCCGGCGAGGGGCTGGATGCCTCCGAGGCGGCGGAACTCGCCGCTGCAGCGCACGATCGCTGCCCGATCTCGCGCCTGTTGCGGGAATCGCCGCTCGCCGAGGTACGCGGCGAGGCCTGGTCGGCGTCCTGACGAGGCGCCGTCAGCGATCGACGGCGAATCCGAGGTGGGGCATGTCCACGCCTCGGTAGTGCACCATGAACCGGCGGCGAACGGTCATGCCGAGGCGGATGGCGACGTTCATGGATGCGATGTTGGTGTCGCGGACCTTGGCCCAGATGGCCGGAGCACCGAGCTCGCGGAATCCCCAGTCTCGCGCGGCGGCGGCGGCCTCGGTCGCGTAACCGCGGTGCCAGTGCACCCGCTGGAAGAGGTAGCCGACCTCGAGCACCTCTTCGTCGCCGACGAACTGCCGCGTGATGCCGCACTGCCCGATCATGCCGGCCCCAGGGAGGTCGACGGCCCAGAGGCCGAACCCGTCCTCCTCGTAGCGACGAAGATTGCGCGCGAGCCACCGCGCGCTCTCGTCGTCGTCGAACGCCCCCTCGTAGGCGGTCATCGCGATGGGGTCGGTCAGTATCTCGCGGAGCGGGTCCAGATCGTCCTCGGTCATCAGCCGGAGGACCAGACGTTCGGTGCGGGCGATCATCGGCTCGGCTCCTCGGCGGACGCCTCATCGCGCACGTCCCATCCGAGCGCAGCGGCGAACGCGGGGGCATGCGCTTCGATCTGCCGACGCGATGCAGTGGCGCCGGTCAGCGCCCGGATGTCCGTGAAGGCGAGTGCTTCCAGGCCGCGGAGGTCGAGATCCGTGCTCGAGAGCGCACGGGAGTCGAACTCGTCGACCGTCGTGTCGACGAAACGGACCCGCTCGAGCATCGCGCCCGGGGCATCGAGCGTTCCGATGCGGCAGTCGACGATGAGCACATCGCGCAACGTCGCGGCGGGCACCGAGAGGTAGTCGATCCGGATGCCGCGGAGGATGACGCCGTCCCAGCGGGCACGCTGGGCGTCGAGGGTGCCGATCCGCCCACCGCTGAGGGTCACGGTGCGCCAGCTGCCGTCGCCCGAGCGGAACTCGGCCGTCGCGAGGTCGCGGATGGCCACGTCGGCGAGCACCGCGCCCGTGAGATCGAGCCGGTCGGGGGACCCGGCCTCGACGACGCTCTCGCTCAGCCGTGCGTGGGCGCCGTCGACCGCGCCGCCGTTGAGTGCGATCGACGTCTCGACGAGATCGCCGTGTCTAGTGAGGACACCGGGCTCGAGGTGACGCGGCAGGTCGGGTTCGCTCACCCGAGGGGGCGTGGGACGGGTACGAGGGCGGGCCATACGTTCAGCGTATGCCGACGGTATGATGGGCTCATCAGCACCGATCCGGCCATCACCGGGGAGCTCTCGGAAGAACGGCGGTCACCCGCCCAGTAGAACCGAGCGGGGCAGGCCCGTCACAGCCGCTGGGAGAGTGGCCCTCCGGGGCAAGCGGGGTGGTACCGCGGTCGCACGATCGTCCTCGCAGGAAGTCCGACCCTGCGAGAGAAGCCATGACCTATCCGAAGTCCTCTGCTTTCGGCCCCGCCGCCGACAGCGTCGTTCCGAGCCCCCGCTTCCCCGACGTCGAGCGCGACGTGCTGGCGTTCTGGGAGCGCGACGACACCTTCCGCAGCTCCATCGCGCGGCGCGAGGGGGCGCCCGAGTGGGTCTTCTACGACGGCCCTCCGTTCGCGAACGGGCTCCCGCATTACGGCCATCTGCTCACCGGGTACGCGAAGGATGTCTTCCCTCGCTTCCAGACCATGCGCGGTAAGAAGGTCGACCGCGTCTTCGGCTGGGACACCCACGGCCTCCCGGCTGAGCTCGAAGCGATGAAGCAGCTCGGGATCACCGAGAAGAGCGAGATCGAGGCGATGGGCATCGCCGCCTTCAACGACAAGGCGCGCTCATCCGTCCTCGAGTACACGCGCGAGTGGGAGGACTACGTCACCCGGCAGGCGCGGTGGGTCGACTTCGAACGCGGGTACAAGACGCTCGACACGGGCTTCATGGAGTCGGTGCTCTGGGCGTTCAAGGAGCTGTGGGACAAGGACCTCGCCTACGAGGGGCATCGCGTGCTGCCCTACTGCTGGCGCGACGAGACGCCCCTGTCGAACCACGAGCTGCGCATGGACGACGACGTCTACAAGATGCGTCAGGATCCGTCGGTGACCGTCACCTTCCCGCTCGTCGGGGCGAAGGCCGAGTCCCTCGGCCTCACCGGTGTGCGCGCTCTCGCGTGGACGACGACCCCGTGGACGCTGCCCACGAACCTCGCTCTCGCCGTCGGCCCCGGCATCCGCTATGTCGTGCTGCCCGGCGGGCCGGCCGGCGCCGCCGACGTTCATGAGGACCGTGTCGAGGCCGACGCCCACCGCTACCTCCTCGCCGAAGACCTCCTCGCGGGCTACGCGAAGGACCTCGGGTACGGCGACGTTGACGAGGCGCGCGCCGCGATCGAGCGGACCGTTCTCGGCAGCGAGCTCTCGGACGTGCAGTACGACCGGCTCTTCGACTATTACGCGGACACCGACACCTGGGGAACGGGTTCCGCGTGGCGGGTGCTCGTCGACGACTACGTCACCACCACCGACGGCACCGGCATCGTCCACCAGGCCCCGGCCTACGGTGAGGACGACCAGCGCGTGACCGGTGCAGCCGGCATCCCGCTCATCATGAGCCTCGACGACGGCGGGCGCTTCCTCCCGCAGGTCACCGACGTCGCGGGGGAGTTGTGGATGGACGCCAACCGCCCGCTCATCCGCCTCCTGAAGGCCGAGGGCCGTCTCCTTCGCGAGGCGAGCTACGAGCACTCCTACCCGCACTGCTGGCGCTGCCGCAATCCGCTCATCTACAAGGCGGTGTCGAGCTGGTTCGTGCGGGTCACGGCGATCAAGGACCGCCTGCTCGAACTCAACGAGCAGATCACGTGGGCACCCGAGAACGTCAAGCACGGGCAGTTCGGCAAGTGGCTCGAGGGCGCGCGCGACTGGTCCATCAGCCGCAACCGCTTCTGGGGCTCGCCGATCCCGGTCTGGAAGAGCGACGACCCCGAGTACCCGCGAACCGACGTGTACGGCTCGCTCGCCGACATCGAACGCGACTTCGGTCGCCTACCGCGCAACGAGGCGGGCGAGGTCGACCTGCACCGGCCGTTCATCGATGACCTCACGCGTCCGAACCCCGACGACCCCACGGGCCGCTCGACGATGCGCCGCATCGAGGACGTCTTCGACGTATGGTTCGACTCCGGGTCGATGCCGTACGCGCAGGTGCACTACCCCTTCGAGAACCGGGAGTGGTTCGACGAGCACGCGCCGGCCGACTTCATCGTGGAGTACATCGGACAGACTCGCGGCTGGTTCTACGTCATGCACGTGCTCTCGGGTGCGCTGTTCGACCGGCCGGCGTTCTCGGGCGTCGCCTGCCACGGCATCGTGCTGGGCAGCGACGGTCAGAAGATGTCGAAGTCGCTGCGGAACTACCCGGACGTGTCCGAGGTCTTCGATCGCGACGGTTCCGACGCCATGCGGTGGTTCCTGATGGGCTCGTCGGTGCTCCGCGGCGGCAACCTCGTCGTCACCGAAGAGGGCATCCGGGCGGGCGTGAGGGAGTTCCTGCTTCCGCTGTGGAACACCTGGTACTTCTTCGCCACCTATGCCAACGCGGCCGGCGGTGAGGGCGGGGCGGGGTACGAGGCGCGGCGGCGGACCGACTCCACGAACGTGCTCGACCGCTACATCCTGGCGCTGACCGGCGACCTGGTGCGCGATGTCGCAGCCGACCTGGAGGCCCTCGACTCCACGATGGCCGCCGCCAAGCTGCGCGACTTCGCCGAAGCGCTTACGAACTGGTACATCCGCCGCTCCCGCGATCGCTTCTGGGTGGGCGTCGTGCCCGGCGACGATTCCTCGACGGAGGCGTTCGACACCCTCTACACGGTGCTCGAGACGCTGACCCGGGTCGCAGCGCCGCTTCTGCCCCTTGTGAGCGAGCGCGTCTGGCAGGGCCTCACCGGCGGACGGAGCGTTCACCTGGAGGACTGGCCGGACGCGGACGAGTTCGCGCCCGCAGCCGACATCCGTTCGGCTATGGACGCCGTCCGCGAGGTCTCATCGGTGGCCAACGCTTTGCGCAAGAAGGAGGGCAAGCGCGTGCGCCTGCCGCTGCCTCAGCTCACGGTTGCGATGAGTGACGCGGCGTCGCTGGAGCAGTTCGCCGACATCCTCCGCGACGAGCTCAACGTGAAGGATGTCGCTGTGGCCGAGCTTTCGGACGACCTCGCGGCCTCGTATGGCATCAGCCAGCGTCTCTCGGTCAATGCGCGCGTGGCCGGTCCACGACTGGGCAAGCAGGTGCAGCACGTCATCGCGGGTGCCCGGGCGGGCCTGTGGAGCGAGCAGGACGGTGTCGTGACCGTCGACGGCGTCGCGCTCGAGCCCGGCGAGTACGACCTGACCCTCGAAGCGGGAGGGGTGGCGGAAGGCACCGCGATCGCACTGCTGTCGGGCGGCGGGTTCGTCCTGCTCGACACCACCACGACCCCGGAGCTCGAGGCGGAGGGCCTGGCGCGCGACGTGATCCGCGCGGTGCAGGACACCCGGAAGGCCGCCGGCTTCGAAGTCAGCGACCGCATCCGGCTGATGCTGACCTTCGATTCCGACGAGGACGCCGCTGCTGTCGCATCGGCGTTCGATGCCGCCGATGTGGCGGGCGAGACGCTGGCGCGCGAATGGGTGGTGCGCTCACGCACCTCGACCGTTGCCGAGTCTGCGGAGTCCGTCGCCGCGACCGAGCCCGACTTCGAGGCCGTGGTCGCGGCCAAGACCTACGCCAACAGGGGAAACCTCGCCGTGAGCGTCACCCGGCTGACAGGAGAGACCGCATGACCGATCAGGCCCGCGCCGACGCCGTGTACACGGCGCTGCTGCAGCGTCAGGGGGAGCAGTGGGTGCAGCCCCGCGTCGAGCGGACACGACGCGTTCTCGAACTGCTGGACGACCCGCAGCGCACCTACCGCGTCGTGCACGTGACGGGAACGAACGGCAAGACGTCGACGAGCCGGATGATCGAGAGCCTCGTCCGCGCGCACGGGCTGCGCACCGGGCTCTTCACCAGCCCGCACCTCGAGCGCTTCACCGAGCGCATCCTGATCGACGGCGAGCCGATCGCCGACGCCGCGGTCGCCGACGCGTGGGACGAGATCGCTCCCTTCGTCGACCTCGTGGACGCTGAGCTGGATGCGGCGGGTGACGCTCCTCTGACGTTCTTCGAGCTGCTCACCGTCCTCGCCTTCGTCGCGTTCTCCGACGCGCCCGTCGATGTTGCGGTCATCGAGGTGGGCATGGGCGGATCGTGGGACTCGACCAACACCGCCGACGGGGACGTCGCCGTCATCGGCCCCGTCGCGCTCGACCACGCCGACCGCCTCGGCGAGACCATCGCCGAGATCGCCGCGGTCAAAGCGGGCATCATCAAGCCCGGCGCGGCGGTCGTCTCGGCCGTGCAGACACCCGAGGCGGCCGAGCAGATCCGAGCGCGCGCCGCGGAGGCGGCCGCCACCGTCGGGTTCGCCGGCGAGGAGTTCGGTCTGACCGCGCACAGCCTCGCCGTCGGCGGACAGCAGATCAGTGTTCGGGGGCGCGCGGGGGAGTACCCCGAGCTCTACCTGCCGCTTTACGGCTCTCACCAAGCCGAGAACGCCGCCCTCGCGGTCGCCGCGGTCGAAGCTCTCATCGGCGCCGAGGACCAGGCACTCCACGCGGAGGTCGTCGCGGACGGACTGGGCGCTGTCACCTCCCCGGGTCGTCTGCAGCTGCTCGGGATCAGCCCGACCGTGCTCGTCGACAGTGCACATAATCCCCACGGGGCAGCGGCACTCGCGGCGGCGCTGCGCGAGTCGTTCGACTTCGACGAGTGGGGCGTCGTGCTCGGTGTTCTGGGAGACAAGGACGCCGCGGGGATCGTCGAGGCCCTGGCACCGGTCGCCGCGCACGTGTTCGCGACCTCACCGGACTCGGAGCGCGCGTCGGAGCCGACCCTCGTCGCCGATCTTGCCGAGGAGCGCGGACTCGGGGTCACCGAGCACCGCGACCTCGTCGAAGCGGCCGAGGCTGCGCGCGAGTGGGCCGCGGCTGCGGAACGGCGCGCGGTGATCATCGCCGGTTCGGTCGTACTCGCGGGCGAAGCGATCGCCCTCGCCGCCGCAGAGGACTGGAAGTCGGGATGGCAGGCGTGAGACGGCCTCGCGAGCGCCGACGTCGCGGTGCCGCGGAGTCGCTCGGATCGGTCGTCCTCGGTTTCGAATCCATCGTGGTCTTCCTCGGCGGACTGACCGTCTACGGACTCGGTGCGCTGCCGGAGGGCGTCGCCGACTGGTGGGGAGTGGTCGCCGGGGCGGTCCTCGCCGTGACGATGATCGTCACCTCAGGGCTGCTGCGGCACCGATGGGGCATCCTCCTGGGCTGGCTGCTGCAGGTGGTCCTGGCGCTCGGGGTGTTCCTCGTGCCGGCGCTCGGGATCGTCGCGCTGGTTTTCGGCGGCATGTACGCGTATGCGACCATCAAGGGGGCTGCTCTCGACCGGCGGAACGCCGCCCTCGCAGCCGACGAATCGAACGGAGACTGACATGCCCACCGAAGAGACCCTCGTCCTCGTCAAGCCCGACGGTGTGGCCCGCGGCCTCACCGGCGCGATCCTCGCCCGCATCGAGGCGAAGGGCTACGCGCTCGTCGACATCCGGCTCGTCGAACCCGACCGGGAGGTGCTCGAGAAGCATTACGAGGAGCACGCCGGCAAGCCGTTCTACGAACCGCTGCTCGAGTTCATGCAGAGCGGCCCCTCGGTCGCCATCCGCTTGGCCGGCAATCGCGTCATCGAGGGCTTCCGCTCGCTCGCCGGAACCACCGACCCCACGACGGCCGCACCCGGTACGATCCGGGGCGACTTCGGACGCGACTGGGGCCTGGCCGTTCAGCAGAACCTCGTCCACGGCTCCGACAGCCCCGAGTCCGCCGCGCGCGAGCTCGAGATCTGGTTCGGCTGACCGCATCCGCGACATCACGCCCGCCGCTCGACGTCACGACGTCGAGCGGCGGGCGTCGTCGTCTCAGAGGAAGCCGATCCAGTCGAGCCGGACCTGTGCGATCACGGCGATGGCGACGTAGCTGAGCACGGCGAGGAGCGGCACCCAGCCGGTCAGGGTGGCGGCGATCGCTCGGCCTCGACGCGGCAGCGGCACGACACCCGACCTGAGCAGGTGCAGGGTGACGGCGTAGAAGCTCGGGATGGTCACGAACCAGGTGACCATGCACCAGGGGCAGAGCGTTCCGAGAACGAAGATGCTCTGCGAGATCAGCCACACCACGAAGCCGAACGCGAACGCCATGCCCGCCCAGAACAGCAGCCAGAACCACCGGGCGAAGCGTGCGCCCGCGAGGATCGCGGCGCCCACGACGATCGGCGCGACCCAGCCGGTGAGCCCCAGCAGCGGGTTGGGGAAGCCGAAGACCGAACCCTGGGCAGAGGTCAGGTTCGCCCCGCACTGCACGACGAGGTTGAAGTCGCATGATGCCGTGGCCGTGGCGTCCTCGAGCAGGTGGAGCCGCTCTGTCGTCAGCGCGAACGCTGCGATCCACCCGATGACGCCCGCGATCATCAGCCAGACGGCGAGTGCGACAGGGCGGGCGTGGCTACGGGGTGCGGACATGACCGCGATTATCCCATCGGCATCGATGACCCCGCCGCGAGCATCGGCCCCGTGTCCCACGAAGCGACGCGCGTAGTGCGATAATGGATGCCGATGCTCGTCTGCAGCCGCGCTGCGACAGGACATCACGAGAGACTTCGGGCAATGGCTGCCCACGCAGGCCGCGCCGAGAGCCGGCTGCACACCGAGTGAGTTCGCGGCTCGTCCTTCCGGGAGCGACGCCGCCAGAGATGTACCGGGTGGCGCGCGGTGCCGCCCGAAGAGGAGTACGCCAGTGATGGCCGATGATCGCAACGACAGCCCGACCCCCGATGAGCCCGCGAACGCGGTAGACCCCGCCGCAGCCGAGCTCGCTGACGCGGTGACGTCGATCGACGCCACCGAGGAGCACATCGACAGCGGGCGCGCCGCCGAGGATGCCGTGCCGGAACCCGGTTCCGGAATGACCGCGGAGACCGGCACCGAGGGGACGTCTGCCGCACCCGCGCCCGAGTCCCCGCCCGTCGAGGAGGCCGCGCCCTCGGAGGAACCCGTCGTCCCCACCGGCGAGCCGGCGCCCGCCGAAGAAGCTGAGGAGCCGGCCACCGCTGAGGAATCGGCGCCCACGGACGAGCCGGCCGCTTCCGGCCCGCCCACCGCGGTCTCGCTCGGCCTGTTGCCGGCGGAGTTCGTATCGGCGGTGTCCACCGCGCTGCACTTCTACGCGCCCGAGATCGCGCCTCTTCCCGCGCTGCCGGACGACACCGATGACGACGACAACGGATCCTCGTCGAGCTCGAGCAGCTCGCGCCGCCGTGGCCGTCGCCGCGGCGGGTCGAACGGCGACGAGGGCAATGAGCCCGCTCCGCGCCAGCGCGCCGTCGAGCTGATCACCGAGCCCCAGCGCATCAAGGGCTCCACTCGCCTGGAGGCGAAGAAGCAGCGTCGCCGCGACGGGCGGGAAGCCGGTCGTCGACGCACCGTCGTCACCGAGGCGGAGTTCCTCGCGCGACGCGAAGCGGTCGACCGCGTCATGGTCGTGCGCTCGAAGAGCGGCCGCATCCAGATCGCCGTGCTCGAGGACAACGTGCTCGTCGAGCACTACGTCGCGCGCAACCAGGACGCTTCCCTCATCGGCAACGTCTACCTCGGCCGCGTGCAGAACGTCCTGCCGAGCATGGAAGCCGCGTTCGTCGACATCGGGCGTGGCCGCAACGCCGTGCTGTACTCGGGCGAGGTCGACTGGGATGCCGTCGAGACGGGCAACCAGCCCCGTCGCATCGAGCTCGCCTTGAAGTCGGGCGACCGCGTCCTCGTGCAGGTCACGAAGGACCCCGTCGGCCACAAGGGCGCGCGCCTCACCAGCCAGATCTCGTTGCCCGGCCGCTACCTCGTGTACGTCCCCGGCGGTGCGATGAACGGCATCTCTCGCAAGCTGCCCGACACCGAGCGGGCGCGTCTCAAGCGCATCCTCAAAGAGGTGCTCCCGGAGTCCTCGGGTGTGATCGTGCGCACCGCCGCCGAGGGCGCGACCGAGGATCAGCTGACGCGCGACGTTCAGCGCCTCACCTCGCAGTGGGAGCACATCAGCTCGCAGCTCGAGAAGATCCAGGCGCCGGCCCTCCTGCACTCCGAGCCCGATCTGCTGGTGAAGATCGTGCGCGACGTCTTCAACGAGGACTTCTCGCGAATGCTCATCCAGGGTGACGAGGCGTACTCGACGATCACCTCCTACCTCACCGGCGTCGCTCCCGATCTCCTGGAGCGCGTCGAGAAGTACGAGGACGAGCAGGACCCGTTCGACGCGTTCCGCGTGACCGAACAGATCGAGAAGGCCCTCGACCGCAAGGTGTGGCTGCCTTCCGGAGGTTCGCTCGTGATCGACCGCACCGAAGCGATGACCGTGGTCGATGTCAACACCGGCAAGTTCGTCGGTTCCGGGGGCAACCTCGAAGAGACCGTCACCAAGAACAACCTCGAGGCTGCGGAAGAGATCGTCCGCCAGCTTCGTCTGCGCGACATCGGCGGCATCATCGTCGTCGACTTCATCGACATGGTGCTCGAATCGAACCGCGATCTCGTCCTGCGGCGCCTCATCGAATGCCTGAGCCGCGACCGCACCAAGCATCAGGTCGCGGAGGTCACCTCTCTCGGTCTCGTCCAGATGACGCGCAAGAAGCTGGGCCTCGGGTTGCTGGAGACATTCAGCGAGGCGTGCGACGTATGTGCTGGCCGCGGGGTCGTCGTTCACCACGACCCGGTCGTCAAGCACCGCGGTGGCGGAGCTCAGGGCGGCAACGGCAACGGCAACGGCTCGGCGCGGCGCGGTCGCGGCTCCGGCAACGCGGCACCGGCTCCCGCGAACGGTGGCACCCACGTCATCACCGAGGGCGCGAAGTCGGCCCTGGCGCAGATCGCTGCCTCGACGATCCAGGCGACCGCGGCCGATGAGGATGCCGAGATCATCGCGGCTCCCGTCGAGGCCGAGCCTGCGCCCGTCGAGCGCCCGAAGAAGCCCCGTCGCAAGAAGGCCGAGCCCAAGGCGCCGCGGACCGAGAAGGATCTTCTCCTCGACTCGGTCCTCAACGCGCTTCCCGAGCCCAAGGCGCCCGGTCAGGGACGAGGACGTCGTCGCGTGACCACGGCCGCTCTCAGCGGCACCCCGGTGTCGGCTGCGCCGGCTTCGGACGACTGACGCCCATCGTCGAGACGAACGCCGCGGGATCGCTTCAGATCCCGCGGCGTTCGCGCGCTGTGACCCTCAGCCCGGAGGCGATGAGCCGGCGTACGAGCTCGTGGCCAGAGACGTGCTGGGCGCCGCCGGCGATGAGGCGCTCGAATGCCGAATCGGGGACGTCGTAGTGGTCGAGGTCGAATGCCCGCGCGGGCAGATCATGGCGTCGCGCGAAGGCATGGAGCTCATCGAGGTCCGTGTCGCTGACCAGGTGCGACCACAGGCGGCCGTGGGCCGGCCAGCGCGGATCGTCGATGAGGATCACCATCCTCCGATCCTAGGGAGCGCCTCGCTCGGCGGCTCCGAAGCGACACACCCGGCCGTCCTTTTGCCGGATCTCCCGGCATCCGGTAAAGTGGACCCTTGGTGCAGCGAGTCCGTCGACGTCCCGTCACGATTGCGGCTCAGCCACAGGATCCTCTGGGGCACGCGCACCAAGACTTTCCAGTCTCGCAAAGACAATCGGAGCCGTGCGCTCCACAGAAGAAACAGGTGTGAAGTGGTTTACGCAGTTGTGCGCGCCGGCGGCCGTCAGGAGAAGGTCGAGGTCGGCACGATCGTCGTCCTCGATCGTCAGGCGGCTCAGATCGGTGACAAGCTCGAGCTTCCCGCCGTTCTCCTCGTCGACGGCGACGCCGTGACCACCGACGCTGACAAGCTCGCGAAGGTCACGGTCACCGCCGAGGTTCTCGGTGAGGAGCGCGGCCCGAAGATCGTGATCCAGAAGTTCAAGAACAAGACCGGCTACAAGAAGCGCCAGGGCCACCGTCAGGACCTCACGCGCGTCAAGATCACCGGCATCAAGTAAGCCAGGGAGACGCAGAGATGGCACACAAAAAGGGCGCAAGCTCCACCCGTAACGGTCGTGACTCCAACGCACAGCGCCTCGGCGTGAAGCGCTTCGGCGGCCAGGCCGTCAACGCCGGCGAGATCCTCGTCCGCCAGCGCGGCACGCACTTCCACCCCGGCGCCAACGTCGGCCGTGGCGGCGACGACACCCTGTTCGCACTTGCGGCCGGTGCCGTCGAGTTCGGCACGAAGGGCGGCCGCAAGGTCGTCAACATCGTGGCGGCTGCCGAGTAATTCGGACCAGACCACTTCGCGGCGAGGGGCGGGCTTCGGCTCGCCCCTCGCCCTGTTTTCCAGGAGGCACCGCATGGTGACGTTCGTCGACCGGGTCACGCTGCATCTGCGTGCCGGCAAGGGCGGCAACGGCTGCGTGTCGGTGCGCCGCGAGAAGTTCAAGCCGCTCGCCGGCCCCGACGGAGGCAACGGCGGTGACGGCGGCGACGTCGTCCTCGTCGCTGATCCCCAGGTGACGACGCTTCTGTCGTATCACCACTCGCCCCACCGGTCGGGCGGCAACGGCGGCTTCGGCATGGGCGACAACCGCTCGGGCGCGGCGGGGGAGCACCTCGAGCTCCCCGTCCCTGTCGGCACGGTCGTCAAGTCGCCCGAGGGCGAGACGCTCGTCGACATGGTGACCCCGGGCATGCGTTTCGTCGTGGCTCCGGGTGGACAGGGCGGCCTCGGCAACGCGGCACTGGCGTCTCCCAAGCGAAAGGCTCCCGGCTTCGCGCTGCTGGGAACCCCGGGCTGGGAAGGCGATGTCCAGCTCGAGCTGAAGACGGTCGCCGACATCGCACTGGTCGGGTTCCCCTCCGCGGGCAAGTCGAGCCTCATTGCGGCGATGTCCGCCGCCCGCCCGAAAATCGCCGATTACCCGTTCACGACGCTGCATCCCAACCTCGGCGTCGTCCAGGCCGGCGACATCCGCTACACGATCGCAGACGTGCCGGGCCTCATCGAGGGCGCGAGCGAGGGACGCGGACTCGGTCTCGAGTTCCTGCGCCATGTGGAGCGCTGCTCGGCCCTGGTGCACGTGCTCGATTGCGCGACGCTGGAGCCGGGACGCGATCCCCTCACCGACCTCGACGTCATCCTCGCCGAGCTCGGCGCGTATCCGGTTCCCGAGGGTCAGGTGCCGCTGCTGGAGCGCCCGCAGCTCATCGCTCTCAACAAGACCGACGTCCCCGAGGCTCGCGATCTCGCTGACCTCGTGCGTCCCGACCTCGAAGCCCGCGGCTACCGCGTGTTCGAGATCTCGACCGTGAGCCGTCAGGGTCTGCGCGAGCTCTCGTTCGCCATGGCCGAGCTCGTCGCCGAGCACCGTGTCGCCGCCGCTGCCGAGGTTCCCGCAGAACGGATCGTCATCCGCCCCAAGGGCGCCGAACGCGACTTCACTATCCGCGTCGAAGGCGGCACCTACGGCAACGTCTACCGCATCCTCGGCGCCAAGCCGGTGCGCTGGGTGCAGCAGACCGACTTCCAGAACGAGGAAGCGGTGGGCTTCCTCGCCGATCGTCTCGACAAGCTCGGCATCGAGGACGAGCTGTTCCGGCTCGGTGCGACCCCGGGCTCGACGGTCGTGATCGGCGAGGGCGACGGCATCGTCTTCGACTGGCATCCGTCGCTGTCGTCGGCCGCTGAGCTCATGACCGCTCCGCGCGGCACCGATCCGCGTCTCGACCTCAATCCGCGCCGGACGTCGAATGAGCGTCGCGAGCGGTACCGCGAGCGGATGGATGCCAAGGCTGAGGCTCGGGCGGAACTCGAGGCAGAGCGCCGCGCTGAGAAGTCGCGAGGTGTCGCAGAGGACGACGCGTGAGCCTGCTCGCGCGCCGGGAGCTCAACGGTGCCCGACGCGTGGTCGTGAAGGTCGGCTCCTCCTCGATCAGCGGGGACAACGCGGGCAAGATCGACTCCCTCGTCGACGCGCTGGCAGAGGCGCACGCCCGCGGCACCGAGGTCGTGCTCGTCTCGTCGGGCGCGATCGCGACCGGCATGCCGTACCTTCGTCTCGACGAGCGCCCGACCGACCTCGCCACCCAGCAGGCAGCAGCGGCCGTCGGGCAGAACGTCCTGGTCTATCGCTACCTGGACGCCCTGCGACAGTACGGCATCGTCGCGGGCCAGGTGCTGTTGACCGCCGGGGACTTCGACGACCCGACGCACCGATCGAACGCACGCCGCGCGATGGAGCGGTTGCTGGGGCTCCGCATCCTTCCCATCGTCAACGAGAACGACACCGTCGCGACACACGAGATCCGTTTCGGTGACAACGACCGGCTCGCGGCTCTCGTCTCGCGCCTCGTCGGGGCGGACGCCCTCGTGCTGCTCAGCGATATCGCCTGCCTCTACACCCGGCCGCCGAGCGAGCCGGGCGCGCGCCCCATCGAGACCGTCTCCTTCGATGACGACCTCAGCGGGTACGAATTCGGCGCGACGGTGGTCAACAGCGTCGGCACCGGCGGTGCCGCAACGAAGGCTTCGGCCGCGCGGCTGGCCGCCGAGGGCGGGGTCGCGGCGCTCGTGACGAGCATCGACCTCGCCAGCGAAGCCCTCGCGGGTGCGGATGTCGGCACGTGGTTCGAGGCGAATCCCGCGCCCGCGCTGATCACCGGTACCGGGGCGATCGGCGTCGGTCAGGGCTGAGGCCGCCGTCGCTAGACTGGCGTGATGACCACAGCCGTCGCATCCGACGTCGCCGAGCGCCTGGGCGCCGCGAAACGGGCGAGCCGCTCGATCGGCCTTCTGGACGATGCCGCCAAGACCCTGCTCCTCGACGGCATCGCCGACGCGTTGATCGCCGACACCGCCCGCATCGTCACGGCGAACCGCGATGACCTGGAGCACGGCGAGGCGGACGGGATCTCTGCCGGTCTGCGCGACCGCCTCATGCTCGACGAGGCACGCGTCGCGTCCCTCGCGCGTGCTGTGCGCGATGTGGCACGCCTCCCGGATCCTGTCGGGCGTGTGCTCGATGAGCGCGAGCTGCCGGGCGGCGTGCGACTCCAGAAGGTGTCCGTGCCCTTCGGCGTCGTCGCCTCCATCTACGAAGCCCGGCCGAACGTCACGGTGGACATCACGGCGCTCGCGCTGCGCTCAGGAAACGCCGTCGTCCTGCGCGGCGGCTCCGCAGCGCAGTCGACCAACGCCGCGCTGATCGAGGCGATGCGGGGTGCGCTGCAGCGAGCCGGGGTCGACCCCGACGGCATCCAGACCGTCGATGACTTCGGCCGCGACGGCGCGCGGGCGCTCATGCGGGCCCGGGGCCTCGTCGACGTCCTGGTTCCTCGCGGCAGTGCCCAGCTCATCGAGACCGTCGTTACCGAGTCGACGGTGCCGGTCATCGAGACCGGAGCCGGGGTCGTCCACATCGTCCTCGACGAGTCCGCTCCGCTCGAGTGGGCGCGCGAGATCGTCGTGAACGCGAAAGCGCAGCGGCCGAGCGTCTGCAATGCGGTCGAGACCGTGCTCGTCGTGCGGTCGGCGGCCGACCGTCTGGTTCCGCCCGTGTCCGCGGCGCTCATCGGCGCAGGAGTCACGATCCACGGCGACGATGACGTGCGCCGCCTCGTGCCCGCCGCCGTTCCCGCAACGGACGACGACTGGGCGACCGAGCACATGAGCCTCGACCTCGCCATGCGCGTGGTCGACGATCTCGACGAGGCTCTCGACCATATCCGTCGCTACTCGACGATGCACACCGAGGCCATCGTGACCGCCGACGATGCGAATGCCGAGCGCTTCCTCGCTGAAGTGGACGCCGCTGTCGTCATGGCGAACGCGTCGACGCGGTTCACCGACGGGGGCGAGTTCGGCTTCGGTGCCGAGGTCGGCATCTCGACTCAGAAGCTGCATGCCCGGGGCCCGATGGGACTTCCTGAGCTGACCAGCACGAAGTGGCTCGCGCGCGGCGCCGGGCAGACGCGCGCCTGACCACCTAAACTTGATACGCGCCGCCGCGCGAAACGAACGGAGCCACGATGACCCTCGCCACGATCACCGCATTCGCCGCCGAGCAGACCGAGCACCACGGCAATGTGCAGGCGGAGACGATGATCTTCGGCGTCATCGCCCTGGTCATCTTCCTCGCTCTCGGTCTCGTGACGCTGTCGTACCGCAACGTCGCCAACCGCCACGACGGCAAGGCCGAGGCCTACGCCGCCGCTCACGGCAAGCAACTGACGCAGTCGGAGAACGGCCACCACTGAGGCCGCACCGATGACGGGAACGCGTGCGCCGCGTATCGGCGTGATGGGCGGCACGTTCGACCCGATTCATCATGGGCACCTGGTGGCCGCGAGCGAGGTCGCGCAGTCGTTCGATCTGGACGAAGTCATCTTCGTGCCGACGGGAACGCCGTGGCAGAAGTCGTTCGTGTCGCCGGGGGAGCATCGGTACCTCATGACGGTCATCGCGACGGCCTCGAACCCGATGTTCACGGTGAGTCGCGTCGACATCGACCGCGACGGTCCGACGTACACGATCGACACACTGCGCGATCTGAAGGCACAACGTCCCGACGCCGACTTCTTCTTCATCACCGGAGCTGACGCCATCGCGCAGATTCTCAGCTGGCGGAACCATGATGAACTGTGGGAGCTCGCGCATTTCGTCGCCGTCTCGCGTCCCGGCCACACGCTTTCCAGTGCCGGACTGCCCAGTGATGACGTGAGCCTGCTCGAGATCCCCGCGCTGGCCATTTCGTCGACCGACTGCCGGGCACGAGTCGGACGCGGACATCCGGTGTGGTACCTCGTTCCAGACGGGGTCGTCCAATACATTGCGAAGCATCATCTCTATCGGAGCAAGGCATGAGCGACAACGAGCAACAGCCACCGACTCCGCAGCTGACGCGCCGACAACTGCGTGAGCTGCGCAACACGGCTTCCAATCCGATCATCGTCGACCCTGACGCCACCGACGACGCGTCGGCGACCGGAGCGGAGCTGACGCCAGCCCCGGTGCCGCTGCCGCGTGCTGCGGAGCCGGTCGAGGTTCCCCCGGCGCCCGTCCCGCAGACGTCTGTCGATCTCGGCTCGCCCGCGCTGACCCGCCGCCAGGCTCGCCTGCAGGAGAAGATCCGCACGGCATCCATCCCTGTCGTGACAGCGACCGGCGAGCACCCGACCGTGGCGGCCGAATCCGACGACTCCGACGCGTCCGGTCCACACGGCGCCGATGAAGCGGCTCGAGCGGTCGAGTCGGATGCCGCCGACGAGGATGCCCAGGACCGCGCCGAGCTCGACGCCCCCGGGGCTGACGGTGAGGCCGAGGCGGCCGATGGTGCGGATGCCGAAACGGAAGCCGCCTCCCCGGACGTCACTGACGCTGTGGTCGAGACCGAGTCCGAGGCAGCGGGCTCCGAGGCTGTCGAGGCGGAGCAGACCGTCCCCGAAGAGTCCATCTCCGAGCACGACAGCGCCGCGCACGAAATCGCCGAGGACGATGTTGTCGGTGACGACGAGCGCGCGATCGACGAGACCGCGGATGAAGAGGAACCAGAGCGCCACGTCGTCTCGAACGACCTCGGCGCCGATCTGCTCGCGGGGGAGTCCGCCGCCAGCGACGTGCCCGCATCGTTCGATCAGCTGCTGTCGCGCAGTGCCGCGGCGACGGGCGCGTTCACGACGCCGAACGCACTGATCCTCGCCGAGAACCCCGACGGCGGCCCGCTGGTCGCACCCGTGACCGCGACCGGCGAGGTTCTGATCACCGGGACGTTCACGCTGCCCGAGAACTTCGGTTCGACCGGTGTCGTCCCGGGCGTTGCGGACGGCAAGGAGGTCGATGCGGTTCTCGTGGACGGCGAGCTGCCGGCGTCGTCCTCGCCCACTCCCATCGCCGCGAGCGCGGCCATCTCGACCATCAAGAGCGCCGAGGACGTCATTCGTCCGCCGGCGCCGGAGAAGGGCAGCCGCTGGACGGTCGCCCTCGCCATCACCGCGGGGGCCCTCGCCCTCGCCCTGGCGGGCGTTCTGCTCGTCTCGCTTTTCACAGGAGTCTTCGGATGAGTTCACAAGCAGTCATCGACATGGTCGCCGTCGCCGCGACGGCCGCAGAATCGAAGGGCGGCGAAGACCTCGTTGCCCTCGACGTGTCGCAGCCCCTCCCGCTCGTCGATGCGTTCCTGCTCGTCAGTGGGAACAGCGAGCGCAATGTCGCCGCGATCGCCGATGCGGTCGAGGAGAGCATGCTCGAGGCCGGCCACAAGCGTCTGCGCCGGGAGGGCCGCACCGAGTCGCGCTGGGTGCTGCTCGACTTCGGAGACCTCGTCGTTCACGTGTTCCACGAGCAGGAGCGCGTCTACTACGGGCTCGAGCGCCTGTGGAAGGACTGCCCGGTCATCCCGATCGAGGCCGCCGTGGTCACGAGCACCCCTGGAGATGTTGTAAGCTAAATGAGTTGCCGCGAGAGCGGAAACCATGGGCCTGTGGCGCAGCTGGTAGCGCACCTGCATGGCATGCAGGGGGTCAGGGGTTCGAGTCCCCTCAGGTCCACCAAGTCCCCGCTTCGGCGGGGATTTCGTGTTTTTACGGCGGTGGTGTCGCCCGAGTGGCGGAGTTCTGCGGCTCGGGCGACACACCCGGCGTGACTCGAATGCTCAGACGGCCGCTGCGGCGTCGACCACGTCGAGCACCGCGGCGCGCAACGCTTGACCGCGGGCGCTCAGCAGCCGCTGCTGGCGCACGTACTCGGCCTTGCCGTCGGCAGTCTCGATCGCAACGGGGGAGTAGCCCCAGTCACGCAGATCGTAGGGCGAGGCGCGCATATCGAGTTCGCGGATGTCGCGAGCCAGAACGAAGGCGTCCAGGAGCAGATGTCCGGGAACGAGGGGCCCGAGCTTCAGCATCCATTTGTAGACGTCCATGCCGGCGTGCAGGCAACCCGGCTGCTCGCGTGCGACGGCCCCTTCTCGGTCGAGCGGTTCGCGATTGAGCGGCACGGCCTCGGGCGTGAAGAACCGGAACGCGTCGAAGTGCGTGCAGCGCAGGTCGTGGGCCTCGACGACGGCATCCGTTCCCGCCGCGCCCAGCCGGAGCGGGATCTCGTGGCGCGTGGCATCGGTCCGGTAGACCATCGCCCACTCATGGAGGCCGAAGCAGCCGAAGACCCCCGCGCGGTCGCGCGTTGCGCGGAGGAGTCCCGTCACACCGCGGTACAGTGACGCGCGCTCCTGGCGGAACTGCTCGTCTGCGACACGCACGTTGCGGCCGCCGACGATCTCATACCAGCGCCAGCCGCCGCGCTGGTCCGCGCCGCCGTTCAGGACGACACCGGGGCCTGGATGCCAGCGCCGGAGAATGGCCGGCTTGTAGGAGTAATACGTGAACAGGAAGTCCTCGACCGGGTGCTTCTCAGCGCGCGAAGCGCGCCGCCGGTGCGCCTCCGTGAGCGCATCAGCGCGCTCCGCGTGCTCGTCGGCGAGCTGATGCCATGTCTCAGGCGCCAACTGCACGGGGGCGGAGAGGCGGAGCGTCACCTCTCGAGGATAGACACCGGTGCGCTGGGAAACCGCGTCACGCCGGCTCGATGAGCGATGGATCGTCATTGCGCACGTTTCCCACAGCGGAGCCGACGGCGAACCAGGTGAGCGTGTCGACGACGGCCGGAGCCGCCTCGGACACCGCGTCGAGCAGGTCGGCCGGGTATTCGGTGGTGGGATCGAGCCAAACATCGGCATACTCGGCGTCAATCATCAGCGGCATGCGGTCGTGAATCTCGGCCAGACCGCCGACCGCTGAGCGCGTCAGGATGGTGAAGCTCAGCAGCCACCGGCCCGGGTCGTCGACGGGGCGCGACGGGTCTTTCCACCATTCGTAGAGCCCGGCGAAGAAGAGCGGCTCACCGTTCTCGGGCCGGACGAAGTGAGGCGTCTTCGCACCGCCGTGATCTCGCCACTCGTAATAGCCCGATGCCGGGATGACGGCCCGGCGCGAGACCAGCGCATCGCGGAACGTCGGCTTCTCCGCCGCTTCTTCGGACCGGGCGTTGAACGCCCGCGATCCGACCGACGGATCTTTGGCCCAGCCGGGCACGAGGCCCCAGCGGGCGGAGGCGAGGCGACGCGTCGGAGGCTCGGTCTTGACCGAGTCGAGCACGATCGTCGCCTGCGCTGTCGGCGCGATGTTGAACGACGGACGGGGCAGATCGTCGGGGACGACTTCGGCGTGCAGAACGCTCGCGAGCTCGGAACCGACGCGGGCTACGACGAAACGACCGCACATGTCTTCAGCGTAGGGCGCCCGTGCGACATCCGGGCGATGCCGACCTCAGTCGCGCGCGATCACGCCGACATCGGCGAGCCGGTCGAGCAGCGCCGCTCCATCCGAGCCGGAGACCCACGGCACCTGCGCCGCGGAGTGATCGTTCACCGCGGTGCGGCCACCGGCGAGAACCGCCTCCGCCGGTGACAGTCGACGGATCGCAACAGCACGCACCCGATCGGGGTACTCACTGGCGAACGCCGTGTAGAGGGCGTCGTCGTGCTGGCCGTCGTCGCCGACCAGGAGCCAGCGTACATGCGGGAACTCCTTCGCGAGGCGGCGCAGGTTCTCGGCCTTGTGATCACGTCCGCTGCGGAACCAGCGGTCGTGGGTCGGCCCCCAGTCGGTGAGCAGCATCGGTCCCGAGGGGAAGACATGGCGTCGCAGGAATCGGATGAGGGTCGGCGCGACGTTCCACGCGCCGGTCGACAGATAGATCACCGGGCTGCCCGGACGGTCGCGCGTCAGCCGCTCGAGCATGACGGCCATCCCGGGCACCGGTTGGCGCGCGTGCTCGTCGAGGACGAACGAGTTCCATGCCGCCACGAAGGGACGCGGCAGAGCGGTCACCATGACCGTGTCGTCGATGTCGGAGATGATTCCGAAGTCGGTGTCGCCGGAGATCACGAAGACGCGGGTCTCGATGACCTCGCTGCCTTCGACGGTCATCGAAATCGTCTGCCAGCCCGGCTCGAGGGCTCCGGGCAGCTCGACGTCGATGACGCCGCCGCGATCGGCCACGATCTCATGCGTCGTACCCGCGACGGTGACCCTCACCTGCGCGAACGCCACCGGGACCGACGCGAAGCTGCGCCACCCACGGACCGAGGCGTATTCGCCACCCTTCGCGGGGCGCTTCTTCGGTGCGATCAGCACGCGTCCGAGGACACGGACCCAGCCGTCGCCGCCATAGCCGGGGTACGCGGCGACGGTCGGTCGTTGACCGCGCGCGCGGGCGCGTCGTTCGCGCCACGAGTGGAAGCGGCGCTCGAGGCGCGCCAACCACAGGATCTTCTTCCGTGGTGCGGGTGAGGAAGCCATCACCTCAGTCTTTCACGTCCCCGTCCGCGCGTCGGATCTTCTCCTCTTCGAGCCGCAGATGACGTGCCTCGCGGCGGCTGATCAGTCGCTTCACGAGGTAGGCGAGGAGCAGGAAGACCACGATGACGCCGACGAAGAGGTATCCCGCGTACTGGATGTTGTCGGAGACCTCGCGATAGGTCTTCGCCGCGGCCGCGACCACTCCGACGTAGAGAGAGGTCCAGATCACGCAGGCCGGCGCCGTCCACGCGATGAAGCGCCGATACGAGAAGCCGCTCATGCCGACCGTCAAAGGCACGAGCGAATGCAGGACGGGCAGGAATCGCGAGAGGAAGATCGCGGGGCCGCCGCGGCGTCTCAGATAGAGCTCCGAACGCACCCAGTTGTCCTCGCCGATGCGGCGCCCGAGACGAGAGAAGCGGATGCGAGGGCCGAGCCAGCGCCCGAGCGCGAACCCGATCGACTCTCCCGCGAGCGAGCCGGCGACGACCGCAGCACCCAGGATGAGGCCTTCGCCGACGCTCCCGACCGCGGTCGCGGCCACGATCACCACGGTGTCCCCCGGCACCACGAGCCCGATGAGCACACTGGTCTCGAGCATGATCGCGATACCCGCCACGACCGTGCGCAACACCGGGTCGATGCTCTGCACGGTGTTCAGAATCCAGTCGAGGATCTCGTTCACGCTCCGAGCCTAGGGGCGTGACCTAAGACATAACCTGTGATCGTGCCCGAGACGACGAGCTTCCGCTGCCTCGACGGCTGGACCGATCCCGCGAACCTCATCGGCGAGGTGCCCGGCGAGCATGTCTTCTGGCTCGACGCCGGCGTCGACGCCGCCTCGGGCTGGAGCTGGATCGGCTCGGGCGAGCCCGGCGATCCGCCGGACCCGGTCGTCGACGGATCCTCCCGGCAGAGGATGGGCCGCGAGGCACGCACGGGCCCCTTCGTCGGCGGCTGGGTCGGTTGGGCGGGGTACGACGCGGCGGCATCCCGAGCAGGCGCGCCGTCGAAGCGGGATGCTGCGGACCCCGAGGCTCTTTGGCTCCGAGTGGAGAGGTTCGTCGCGTTCGACCATGCCGCGCGGCGCGTATGGGTGGCGGCGCCGGCCGACGCCGTCGACGACTTCGCGGCGCAGGTCGACACCTGGCGCACAGGGGCTTCCGCGCGCGCGCGGGGGGACGCGGCGACGGGTGATCTCGTCGCTCAGGCCCGCGTCGACCCTGACCAGTACGCCGCGCTCGTCGGGGACTGCCGGAGCGCGATCCGCCGGGGTGACGCGTACCAGCTGTGCCTCACGACGCGTTTCACCGTTCGCGATGATCACCCGTTCGACGCGCTCGCGGTGTTCCGGAGGCTGCGTGCCGCGTCGTCGTCGCATCACGGCGGGCTGATCCGATCGGGGGAGCGGGCGCTGATCAGCGCGAGCCCCGAGCGCTTCCTCGGGCTCACCGGCGGAACCGTGCTGACCAGTCCGATCAAGGGCACGCGGCGGCGCGGCGATGACGCGGCATCCGACGATCAGTTGGTGCGGGACCTCGTGACGAGCCCGAAGGAACGCGCGGAGAACGTCATGATCGTCGATCTCATGCGCAACGACCTCCAGCGCGTCAGTGCGCCGGGTTCCGTCGTGGTCGAGCGTCTGCTGGAGGTCGAGACCTACCCCGCGGTGCACCAGCTCGTCAGCAGCGTGTCGGGATCGATCCGGCCCGGTACGCGGCTGTCGGAAGTGCTCGCCGCCGCGTTTCCGGCCGGCAGCATGACGGGTGCACCGAAGCTCTCGGCGATGACGATCCTGCACGGCTTCGAGGGCGCTCCGCGGGGGACGTACGCGGGCTGTTTCGGCTGGGTCGGCCGCGACGGCGACGCCGATCTCGCGATGATCATCCGATCGATCGTCGTGAACGGCGAGCAGGCCTACGTCGGCGCAGGCGGGGGCATCACGTGGGGATCCGAGCCGGAAGCCGAGGTCGACGAGGTCGCGTTGAAGGCGCGGGCGCCGCTGGCCGCACTCGGAGCGGACCTGCCGCCCCGGTGGCGGGAACGGGTCCGGTAGCCTGGGAGCGGTGCTCTCGCGCCCTTTTCGCATTCCCAGATTGGTTCACCCGTGACCGACAGCTCCACTGATCGCGCCAACACGCCCGATTCCGCCGCTTACGACGCCCACGCCGTGCAGGCGAAGTGGCAGCGCGGCTGGGCAGACGCCGATCCCTTCCGGGCCGGCGGCGATGACGACAAGCGTCCCCGCAAGTACGTCCTCGCGATGTTCCCGTACCCCTCGGGCGACCTTCACATGGGGCACGCCGAGAACTACCTCTACTCCGACATCGTGGCCCGCTTCTGGCGGCACCGCGGTTACAACGTGCTGCACCCGATCGGCTGGGACAGCTTCGGCCTGCCCGCTGAGAACGCCGCCATCAAGCGCGGTGCCGACCCCCGCGCATGGACGTACGACAACATCGCCCAGCAGAAGCAGAGCCTGCACGAGTACGGCGTCTCGTTCGACTGGAGCCGCGTGCTCCATACGAGCGACCCCGAGTACTACACCTGGAACCAGTGGCTGTTCCAGAAGCTGTACGAGAAGGGGCTGGCTTACCGCAAGGAGAGTCCGGTCAACTGGTGCCCGAACGACCAGACGGTGCTCGCGAACGAGCAGGTCGTCGACGGGCATTGCGAGCGCTGCGGCGCCGAGGTGGTCAAGAAGAAGCTCACGCAGTGGTACTTCAAGATCACCGAGTACGCCGACCGCCTGCTCGACGATCTGAATCAGCTCGAGGGCTTCTGGCCGCAGAAGGTCATCCAGATGCAGCGCAACTGGATCGGCCGGTCGGTCGGCGCCGACATCGACTTCGAGATCGAGGGCCGTGACGAGAAGATCACGGTCTTCTCGACCCGACCGGACACGCTGCACGGTGCGACTTTCATGGTCGTCGCGCCCGACTCCGACCTTGCCGCCGAGCTGGCGGCGGGGTCGTCCGAGGAGGTGCAGCAGCGTTTCCGTGAGTACCTGCAGACGGTCCAGAAGACGAGCGAGATCGACCGTCAGACCGCCGATCGACCGAAGACCGGCGTCTTCCTCGACCGTTTCGCGATCAACCCCATCAATGGCGAGCGACTGCCGATCTGGGCGGCGGACTACGTCCTGGCCGACTACGGCCACGGTGCGGTGATGGCTGTTCCGGCGCATGACCAGCGCGACCTCGACTTCGCACGCGCATTCGACCTGCCGGTGCGCGTCGTCGTCGACACCACCGCGCCGGTGACCGGGGCCATGCCGGTCATCGAGCTCGACGACGAGGGCGTGCCGATCGACCCGGCGCCCGCCATCGACGACGTCGACCCCGCCCGCACGGGTGTTGCCTTGACGGGCGACGGCCGGATGATCAACTCCGGCGCGCTGGACGGGCTCAGCAAGCGCAACGCCATCGCCCGTGCCATCGAGCAGCTGACCGCGACCGGAAATGGGCGCGCAGCCAAGACCTACCGTCTGCGGGACTGGCTGATCTCGCGTCAGCGCTTCTGGGGAACGCCCATCCCGATGATCCACACCGACGACGGCCGTATCGTCCCGGTGCCCGCCGAGGAGCTGCCGGTTCGCTTGCCGTCCGTCGAGGGGCTCGACCTCACGCCGAAGGGCTCCTCGCCGCTCGGGGCGGCGACCGATTGGGTCACCACGACCGATCCCGAGACGGGGGAGCCGGCCCTTCGCGACCCCGACACGATGGACACCTTCGTCGACAGCTCGTGGTACTTCCTGCGCTTCCTGTCGCCGAACGACGCAGGCCAGCCCTTCGCGCCTCGCGAGGCCGACAAGTGGGGCCCGGTCGACTTCTACATCGGCGGGGTCGAACACGCGATCCTGCACCTGCTGTACGCACGGTTCATCACCAAGGCTCTCTTCGACATGGGGCAGGTGGAGTTCACCGAGCCGTTCTCGAGCCTCATCAACCAGGGCATGGTCATCCTCGACGGCGCGAAGATGTCGAAGAGCAAGGGCAACCTCGTGCTCTTCCAGGAGGAGCTCGAGCAGCACGGCGCCGACGTCCTGCGTGTGGCACTGGCCTTCGCCGGACCCGTCGAGGACGACAAGGACTGGGCAGACGTCTCGACGACGGGAGCGGCGAAGTTCCTCGCCCGTGCGCTGCGCGTGGCCGCGGACGTCGACAGCGAGATCGACGTCGTCTGGGCCGAGGGGGATGCCGCGCTCCGTCGCGTCACCCACCGCCTCTGGGCCGACGCTCCGGGGCTCGTCGAGCAGACGAAGTTCAACGTCGTCGTCGCTCGACTCATGGAGCTCGTGAACGCCACCCGCAAGGTCATCGACAGCGGCGCCGGCGCCGGCGACCCGGCGGTTCGCGAGGCAGCGGAAGCGATCGCCGTCATCCTCGACCTGTTCGCCCCGCACACCGCCGAGGAGATGTGGGAGACGCTGGGCCACCGGCCGTTCGTGGGCCTCGCCGTCTGGCGTCAGCCCGACCCGACCCTCCTCGTCGAGGAGTCCGTCACCGCGGTCGTCCAGATCGACGGAAAGGTCCGCGGCACGCTCAGCGTGTCGGCGAAGATCTCCTCCGACGAGCTCGAATCGCTCGCCCGCAGCGACGACAAGATCGTCCGCGCGCTCAACGGTCGTGAGATCGCCCGCGCCGTGGTGCGAGCGCCTAAGGTGGTCAGCTTCACCACCGCTCGCTGACGAGGGCGGGGGAGTCGTCACGCGATGACACACTTCCCCGCCGCTGTCGCCGGCGGTCTACGGTGGCGATCGTGCAGCCGCTTCCCGCCGTCATCCTCACCGTCGCGCTCGTCGCGTTCGTCACGGCGGTCGGTCTGGTCTCCCGGCGTTCGCGGGGTCGCTCCCGCGATGTCGCAGACGGCGAGCTCGTGACGCCCGCGATGGTCGGCGTGAGCGCCTTCGGTGGCTCCGCCACGCTGCTGCAGTTCAGCACCGAGCTGTGCTCTCGGTGCCCCGCGGCGCGACGCGTTCTCTCGTCGCTCGCCGCGGAGCATGACGGCGTCCGCCACGTCGAGGTGGACCTCACGCATCGCCCGGACATGACTCGTCGGTTCGAAGTCATGCAGACACCCACGGTTCTCGTGCTCGACGGTACCGGGAGGGTTCGTCAGCGCACCGGTGGTCTTCCGGATCGGTCCGCGCTCGCGACCGAGATCAGCCGTCTGCTGCGGGAGGTCTGAGGTGACCGCGATCGAGCGTATCGATGTCCGAGCACCGCGGTTCGCCGCGTCCATCACCGCGGGACTGCTGCTCGTGGCCTTCCTCGCATCGCTGCTCGGAATCGCAACGGCGTCTGTGGGAGCCGAATGGCGCCTGCCTGCAGCGCCACTTGCCGACCGAGTCGTCGACGCGGGCTTCGTGCTCGTACTGATCGCCGCGCTGCTGTTCCTCTGGGGTGTCTCGTCACCGCGGAGCGCGCCCTGGGGTGTGCTCTTCCGCCGCGTGGTGCGGCCGCGCCTGTCGCCCCGGCGGGAATTTGAGGACGCTCGTCCACCGCGTTTCGCGCAAGGAGTCGGCCTCGCCGTAACCGCGATCGGGCTGATTCTGCATCTCGCGGGAGTGCCGTGGGCCCTTCCGAGCGCTACCGCTCTCGCATTCGCGGCAGCCTTCCTGAATGCCGCGTTCGGATTCTGTCTGGGCTGCGAGATGTACCTGCTCCTGCAGCGCACGGGCATCGTCGGGCGCGCCCGGACATAGCTCGCACCTGACGGTGCGTCCTCCGATTCCTGAGCTCAGTCTCGGGGGCGATTCGCGCTCGGAAGGCCGCCTAGCTTGAGGGGCATTCACGGGGGCAGCATTGACCGCCGGGACACGGTCGACCCCTTGTCGCCTCTCTTCGGCGTGCAACGAGGAGACGAAATGAACGACGAGACGATCAGCCCGGCAGCCCCTCTGTTCACCCGGCCGACGGAGGCGAAGGGCGCGCCGCGGCACGTGATTCCCCAGAGCGAATCCCTTCCCGCGACCGCGAAGCAGATCGTCGAGGACGAGACGATCCTCGACGGAAATGCGCGTTTGAACCTGGCCACGTTCGTGAGCACGTGGATGGACGACGAGGCGAAGGACGTCTACACCTCGTCCTTCGATAAGAACATGATCGATAAGGACGAGTACCCGCAGACCGCGGCTATCGAGGACAATTGCTGGCGAATGCTCGCCAATCTGTGGAACTCACCGGATGCCGGGCACAGCATCGGAACCTCGACGATCGGTTCTTCGGAGGCGTGCATGCTCGGCGGGCTCGCGTTCAAGCGGCGTTGGCAGCAGCTTCGCCGGGCCCAGGGCAAGGACGCGTCCACTCCGAACCTCGTCATTTCGAGCGCCGTGCAGGTGTGCTGGGAGAAGTTCTGCAACTACTTCGTCGTCGAGGCCCGATTCGTTCCGATCACCGAGGAACACAAGACGCTCGACGGACACGACCTGGAGAAATACGTCGACGAGAACACGATCGGTGTCGTCGCCATCATGGGCGTGACGTATACAGGGATGTACGAGCCCGTCGCGCAGGTCGCTACGGCACTCGACGCGATCCAGGAGCGCACCGGGCTCGACATCCCCGTTCACGTCGACGGGGCATCGGGTGGAATGATCGCACCCTTCCTGCAGCCCGACCTCGTCTGGGATTTCCGTCTCGAGCGGGTCCATTCGATCAGCACCTCCGGCCACAAGTACGGCCTCGTCTATCCGGGCCTCCGCTGGGTCGTGTGGCGCGAAGCACGGTGGCTGCCCGAGGACCTGATCTTCAAGGTGAGCTATCTCGGCGGCGAGATGCCCACCTTCGCCCTCAACTTCTCGCGGCCGGGCGCTCAGGTGCTGCTGCAGTACTACCTCTTCCTCCGGCTTGGCTTCGAGGGTTACCGTGCCGTGCAGCAGGAGTCGCAGGACGTCGCGAAGTATCTCGCGGCCGGGATCGGCGCTCTCGACGCGTTCGACCTCTGGAACGACGGCAGCGACATCCCGGTGTTCGCGTGGCGTCTGAAGAAGGGGCACACCGACAACTGGACGCTCTACGACCTGCAGGATCGTCTGCGGATGCGCGGCTGGCTGGTACCGGCCTATCCGATGCCGGACGACCTCACCGACATCACGGTCCAGCGCATCGTCGTGCGCAATGGGCTGAGCATGGATCTCGCCCAGTCGTTGCTCGCCGACATCCAGCGCGAGGTGGCGTATCTCGACGGCCTGCAGTCGCCCATGCCCACGGCCGCCGCGAACTCGGCGTTCCACCACTGAGGCACGTTGCCATGTCCACGCGTCAACCATCCCCCCCGTACGACGCCGAACCATCCCCTCGCGCCGCGGTCGAGCGTCACGGCGTACCTCGGCGTCGGCCAACTCGCGCTCCTGACGCTCGTCGTCGTCGCGAGCCTGCGCTCGCTCCCGGCGATGGCCGTCTTCGGCCTCGGCAGCGTGACGCTCTACATCCTCCCGGCGATCTTCTTCCTGATTCCGACAGCGCTCGTGGCGGCTGAGCTCGCGACGGGCTGGAAAGGCGGCATCCACGTCTGGATCCGCGAAGCGATGGGCAACCGCTGGGGCTTCACCGCCGTCTGGCTCCAATGGATCCAGAACGTCGTCTGGTACCCCACGCAGCTCGCGTTCATCGCCGCCGCCCTCGCGTTCGTCTTCCTCGATCCGTCACTGTCGAGCTCGGGCTTCTTCACGGCGGTGGTGATCCTCGTGCTGTACTGGGGCTCGACGCTCGTGACGCTCCGCGGCGGGAACCTGTTCGCAAAACTGGGCTCCTGGGGCGGCATCCTCGGAACGCTGCTCCCGGCGGCCTTCCTGATCGTCTTCGGGGCGATCTGGGTGTTCGGTGGCGAGCAGAGCCAGGTGCCGCTCACCCCGGATGCGGTCATCCCGCCGTTCACCGGCATCGCATCGATCGTGCTGATCGTGTCGAACTTCCTCGCCTATGCGGGCATGGAGGTCAATGCAGTGCACGTGAATCAGATGAAGGACCCCGGCCGCGGATTCCCGCGCTCGATCCTCATCTCGTCGATCCTGATCCTGCTGGTGTTCATCCTGCCGACCATCGCGATCTCGGTCGCGGTCCCGCAGGAGAAGCTCGGACTGACGAACGGGATCATGCTCGCGTTCCAGGAGTACTTCCAGCACTGGGGCGTGGGGCAGTGGGCGACGGCCTCGATGTCGGCGCTCATCGCGGCGGGCCCGCTCGCCTCGGTGATCACCTGGATCGCCGGTCCGTCCAAGGGCGTGCTCGCGGCCGCGGAGACCGGGCTCCTCCCGCCGCTGCTGCAGAAGAAGAACAAAGCCGGCGTGCAGTCCGGCATCCTCATGCTGCAGGGCACGATCGTCACGATCCTGGCGGCGATCTTCATCGTCGTTCCCAACGTGAGCGCGGCTTTCGTGGCACTGATCGACATGGCCGCGGCGCTCTACCTGATCATGTACATGATGATGTTCGCGGCTGCGCTCGTGCTCCGGCGCACTCAGCCCGGCGTCAAGCGGACCTACCGCGTCCCGGCCATGGGGCTGGTCGCGGGTGTCGGGTTGCTCGCGAGCCTTGCCGCGTTCGTGTTTTCGTTCATCCCGCCGTCGGGCTTCACCGCGTTCTCACCCGCCTTGTATCCCTGGATCGTCGGGCTGGTGATCATCGTCCTCGGTGCACCGCCGCTGATCTTCTACGCCGTGCGCAAGCCGTTGTGGGACATGCGCACCGCAGAGGACAAGAGCGTCCCGGTCACCCATGAGGCGGATCCACCCGCAGGTGCGGATCCGGGATCAGCGCCGGCTACTCGACGACGGCCGGATGCCGCGTCGGGCCCTCCCCAGACAGGGTGATGCCCACGATCTCCCGAAGCGACGACCCGCGGCCGAGCGGTCGGGAGCGTCCCGCCTAGCCTGACGGCGTGACTGCTCCCGACCCCGCTCCGGCCCGGCGCCGCCTGGGTGTCGGGGCACTGGTCGTCCTCGTTCTCGCCGCAGCGGCGGTCACCGTCGCGATCGGCATGATCCGATCGCTCGCGGCGCCGGTGGCGGTGGTGACCCCCGTCGTGACGCCGACGGCGGGGCCTGACAGCGACACCGGCGCCGCCGCCGTGTACGTCCACGTCCACGGCGCCGTCGTGAGTCCCGGCCTGTATCGCCTCGACGCCGACGCGCGCGTGGTCGACGCTGTGGCCGCGGCCGGCGGGTTCAGCGACACGGCCGATCCGGCGGGAGTGAACCTCGCGCGCACCGTCACCGACGGCGAGCAGCTCTTCGTCCCCGAGCCCGGTCAAGCGCCGCCCGAATCGGCAGGAGGTGGAGCGCCCGGCGGGGCAGGTACGGACGGCCTCGTCGATCTGAACACCGCGGATGCCGCTGCGCTCGACACCCTCCCGCGCGTCGGTCCTGCGCTGGCCGAGCGGATCATCGCCTGGCGCGAGGAGAACGGACGCTTCACGAGCGTCGAAGACCTGCTGGCGGTGTCCGGGATCGGCGAGAAGATGCTGGAGGCACTGCGGGATCGGGTCCGCGTGTGAGCGCCCGCATCCGCCGTCGCGACCTCCGCTTGCTCCCCGTCGCGATCGGTGTCTGGGTCGTCGCACTCGTGGTGACGCACCATCCCGAGGTCGCGGTCATCGTGGCGGCGGTCCTCTGGACGGTCGCGACGGCATTGCTGGTGGCCGTGGCGATCTCCCTTCGCAGGTCCCGCGGCGCCGCACGCCCGCGACGTTCGCCGATCACGATCTTCGCCGTCACTCTCGCTTTCGCCGCCGCGGCCGTCTCACACATCGCGATGAGCGCGCCGGACCGCGATCGGGTCCTCGCATTGCCCCTCTCCGGCGGGCGAGTGGTGGCGATCGAAGCCGATGTCACGGGAAAGATCCTGAGCTCTGCGACGGGCTGGCGTTTCGACGCTGTCGCCACCCGTGTGCGGATCGGCGGCGACGTCACCGCGACCCGGGTGCCTGTCGTCGTCCGTACGGCCGAGCGTCCCGTCGGGCTCGACCTCGGTGCCACTGTCTCGCTCACCGGCTCCGCCGCGCCCGCCCGGCCGGGGGAGCGGCCGGTCCTCGTCATCACGGCGGCCGGCCCGCCCGAGGTGGTGTCCCGGCCGCGGGGTCCCCTCGCCCTGGCTTCAAGCCTCCGCACGACGCTGCTCGCGCAGGCCGCTTCGCTGCCGCAGCCGGGCGCAGGCCTGGTCGCAGGGCTCGCAGTCGGCGACACATCCGCGGTCACTGTCGAGCTCGATGCGCAGATGAAGACCGCTTCGCTCTCGCATCTCACCGCGGTCTCCGGGGCGAACTGCGCGCTCGTCGTCGGCATCGCGTTCGTCGGCGCCGGGATGCTGGGGCTGCGCCGCCCGTGGCGCGTCACGATCGGGCTCGCGGCGCTCTCGGGCTTCGTGATCCTCGTCTCACCCGAGCCGAGCGTCGTGCGCGCGGCTGCCATGGCCGGGATCGCGATGCTCGCAGCGCTGCTCGGGCGCGCGGGTGCGGGAACATCCGTTTTGTGCCTGGCAATCGTCGCGTGTCTGATCGCCGACCCCTGGCTCGCCGGCAGTATCGGGTTCGCTCTGTCGTCGGCGGCGACCGGAGCCCTGATCCTGTTCGCCGGACCTGTGAGCGACTCGCTTCGGCGCTTCATGCCGCGCCCGCTCGCGCTCGCTATCGCAGTACCGGCCGCTGCCCAGCTCGCGTGCACCCCGATCCTGGTGATGATCGATCCGCGACTGCCCGTGTACGCCGTGCTCGCCAACGCGCTGACCGCGCCCGCGGCACCGCTGGCGACCATCGCCGGCCTCGCGGCATGCCTGAGCGCCGGGGTGCCGCTGTTGGCGAGCGGTCTCGCCGCGATCGCCTGGGTGCCCTGTGCCTGGATCGCCGCCACGGCGGAAGCGGTCGACGCCGTCCCGGGTAACTCGATCGCATGGATCCCGGGTGCGCCGGGCGTCATGCTGGCGACGGTCCTCTGCACCGCGCTGCTGCTGGCTATGCTGCCCGGCACCCCTCGCCGGGTTCGTCGCATTTCGACGGGGCTCGTCGCCCTCGCAGTGGGCGGGTCGGTCGGCGCGGGCCTCGTAACGGGGCCGCTCGACCGGGCGCGAACACCCGAGGACTGGGCGATCGCGCTGTGTGACGTGGGCCAGGGCGACGCGGTCCTCGTGCGCTCGAATGACGCCGTCGCTCTCGTCGACACCGGTCCCGATCCCGAGGCCCTCGCGGCGTGCCTGGACCGGTTCGAGGTCAGCCGTATCGATCTCCTCGTACTCACCCACTTCGACCTCGACCATGTCGGCGGCAGCGATGCGGTCATGGGGCGCGTCGGTGCGGTTCTTCACGGTCCGGTCGCGGAGCCGCAGGAGGAGCAGCTGCTCGCGCGGCTCGCCGCTGCCGGGGCAGAGGTTCGCACAGCTTCCGCCGGGCTGGCGGGGGTGCTGGGCGCCGCCGAGTGGGAGGTCCTGTGGCCGCGCAGTCGCGCGAGCGGGTTCGCGCCCGGCAACGATTCAAGCGTAGTGATCGATGTCCGCGGAGGCGGGATTCCCGCCGTGCTGCTCCTCGGCGATCTCTCGGAGACGCCCCAGCTGGCCCTCGGCGCCTCGCTGCGGTCGACATACGACGTCGTGAAGGTGTCGCACCACGGCAGCGCCGACCAAGCCGCGTCGCTGTACCGCCGACTCGGCGCGCGCGTTGCGCTGATCGGGGTGGGGGAGAACTCCTACGGCCATCCACGCGAAGAAACCCTCGCCCTCCTGCGGTCGCTCGGTCACGAGATCGTCCGCACCGACGAGACCGGGGCGGCAGCGCTCACCATGACGGATGACGGCATCCGGGTGTGGCGCCAGGATAGCCCGAAAGCAGCCACGCCGAGGCGGCTATCTCGGAGCCGCGCGAGGCGCAAAGCATTACCTTCGCAGCTTCCCGGCCAGCAAGGAAAGCTCTTCGTGGAAAATCTGAACGCGAGGCTTCTTTCCCACGGACTCCAGGATGTAGCCGCGCCAGCTCGTGATGCTGAACTTCCTCTCGGTGCGCGAAGTCACCTTCAGCGAGGGGAGAAGGGACTCATACTCCGTCACGAGCTTCCATGCTTCGGCCGCCGCGGACGAGGACTCGTGCGCGAACAGATTGCGGAGAATCCGCGCGGCGTAAGCGGTGGAAAACTCGGCCTCACTGATGGTCGCAGTCCGTGTGCCATATGGATGATAGAGCCACCTCTTCGACTTCTCCGTGAAGTCGGCGAAATCGGCCATGACGAAGTTGCGGCCGTTCTTATCCAGGATCTTCACCACATCCGCATGCGTCACATGGCTGGAGGTAAGCAGTGTGCTCGACAGAATATTGGCAGGGATGCGTAGCTCATTCTGCGCGTAGCTCGAGAGTTGATTGGTCAGGTATCTGATCGCCTTTCGCGGCTCGCGGTTGACGGCAGCGGTGAACCATGACGACATGAACGACTCCCAGGAGATCGCAAGCGAGATGAAGGAGTCCGTCGCCGCTCGTCGTCGTAGGCGAAGCGTCCCACCATTCGCCACGATCGCGGCGTCGATAGCCTGCCAGTCTGCGAGGGATTCCTCGGCTCGGGAGGTGAACTCCTCGATGCGCAGGTCCGGATTAGTCTTATTCACCACGCGCCCCATCATGCCTCATGGGCCCCGGCTCTCAAGCCATGATCGTGGAACCGCGCATTGCGCAGTCACTTCGCAAGAGTTCCTCCGCTCGGAAGCTTGTGTCCTGCCTGTGGGTGGCGCCAGGTGAGGTCGGTGGTCGCGATTAGGCTGGGAGCATGCCGCCGAGTCCCCGACGTCCTGCCGCCCGCAGTGCCGCGAAGTCGGCTATCCGGCAGCTGTCGTGGCGTACGCCGGAACCGGCGCCCATCGTGCTCGTCGCAGGCCCCGAAGAGGTGTGCGCCGAGCGCGCCATCGCCGGACTCCGCGACTATCTGAAGGCCGAGGACCCGAGCCTCGAGGTCTCCGACATCCGCGCCGACGACTACGCCGCGGGCACCCTTCTCGGGATGGCGTCGCCCTCACTCTTCGGCGAACCTCGGCTCGTGCGAGTAGCGGGCGTCGAGAAGTGCTCCGACGCCTTCCTCGCAGAGGCCCTCGCGTATCTCGAGAATCCGCAGGAGGGCGCCACGATCGTCCTGCGGCACACGGGTGCGAGTGTCCGGGGCAAGAAGCTGCTCGAGGCCATCCGTTCGGGCATCGGGGGCGGGGTCGAGATCTCAGTTCCCGCGATCAAGCGCGACTCCGACCGTTTCGACTTCGCGGCGGGGGAGTTCAAGGCTGCGGGCAAGCGGATCGCTCCGTCGGCGCTGCGCAGCCTCGTCTCCGCTTTCGCCGACGACCTGACCGAGCTCGCGGCCGCCTGTCAGCAGCTCATCTCGGACGTGCCCGGTGACATCGGCGACCAGGTCGTCGAGCGGTATTACGGGGGTCGGGTCGAGACGACCGCCTTCGCCGTCGCCGACACCGCGATCGCCGGCCGCTACGGCGAGGCCCTCATCACGCTGCGGCACGCTCTGGCCAGTGGGGCCGACCCCGTGCCGCTCGTCGCTGCGATCGCCTCGAAGCTGCGCACCATGGCCCGCGTCGTCGGTACGCGCGAGCCGTCCGCCGCGCTCGCTGCCCGGCTCGGCATGAAGGACTGGCAGGTCGACCGAGCCAAGCGCGATCTCGTCGGCTGGACGGAATCCGCCCTCGCGACCGCGATCCAGGCGGCCGCCCGCGCGGATGCCGAGGTGAAGGGCGCCTCGCGCGACCCCGTCTTCGCGGTCGAGCGGCTTGTCACCGTCATCGCGACGCGGTCACCCTACGGGTCCTGATCGCTCAGCGGCAAAGCGAAAGGCCCGCCCCACATGGGGACGGGCCTTCGACAGCGGCGGCTCAGAGAGCGGCGACCTGCTTCGCGATAGCCGACTTGCGGTTCGCAGCCTGGTTCTCGTGGATGACGCCCTTGCTCACGGCCTTGTCGAGCTTCTTCGTGGCCTTGGCCAGCGCCTTCTCGGCAGCGGCCTTGTCGCCGGCGGCGATGGCCTCGCGGGTGCGACGCACCTCGGTCTTCAGCGCGCTCTTGACGGCCTTGTTGCGCTCGCGCGCCTTCTCGTTGGTCTTGTTGCGCTTGATCTGCGACTTGATGTTCGCCACGTTCGACGTATCTTTCGTTCGGAGTTTTCGGTGGATGTGCCGGGCGACAGTAGAGGGATGCCGCACGGCGGTCGTGTGAGGGAGGAACCCACACGGCAAGCCGACTTCAGAGTCTATCAGGTCGCGTCGCGAGAGCCGGTATTCGCGAGGGTCGCGAGGGCGAGGTCGATGACCGCGTTGAACACGCGCGGACGCATGGCCGTGACGAGGTGGCTGGTGCGGGGGACGACGATCAGTTCCGCCTCGGGGGCGAGCTTCGCGAACAGCCGTTCATTGACGCGTAGCTGGTCGTACTGACCGTTCACGAACCAGGTCGGCACATCGATCCGTCGGATCGCCGCGAGCAGGTCGAGCACCGACAGGCTCGCCAGCGCAACGTCCTGCGCGTCGTAGGCGTATCCGCCGGCGCCGAAGTCCGGCCGGGTCTCGACGGGAAGCGTGCGGTCGAGGACCCAGTCGGTGATCCGCTGGCCACGGCCGGGCAAGCGGTCGAACCCGAGGGCGAGCGCTCGGTACACCGCGAGGCCGAAGCCACGGGGGATCGCGGTGCAGGACGCGGCGATGAACGCCGACACCGGCGGGCGTTCCTCGCGGCCGACGTAAGCGGTGCTCAGCAGCCCGCCCATCGAGTGGCCCACCAGCAACACGGGGCCGCGCTCAGCGGCATCCCGAACCGCATCGTCGATCGTCGCGAACGCACCATCGAGGGTGAAGGTCTCGGCCATGCGAGTGCCGTGGCCGGGCAGGTCGAGCGCCGTGACGGGGATGCCGCGATCCTGGAGGTGGGCCACCTGAGCGCGCCACATCGTGGCCGAGGTCCGGATCCCGTGCACGAGCACCACCTGCGCGGTCATGCTTCCACCCTACGGACCCGAACCCTGCGCGGGGGAGCAGCTCGGCGAGCACATGAACGAGTGAGGGCGACCGGTGATCCCGGCCGCCCTCACGTCGCATCAGCGTGCCCGCGAAATCATCGCTCCGAGACGGCACCTCGTCGCCGCGTCACCGCGATGACGCCGCCCGCGACGAGGAGCATCGCTCCCGCGAGCAGAACGCCGAGCGGCGTCTCCGCGCCGGTCACCGCGAGCTGCCCCGAGCGCACGACGGTGATCGCGAACTCCAGCGGCTCCTCGCCGGCCGTCGAGATCCGCAGCGTGTGGGCTCCCACCGCGAAGTCTGCGGGAATCGCCACCCGGAATGACGTGACGCCGGAGCCGTCAGCGGCCGGGATGCCACGTACCTCGATCGGCTCGCTGAAGAGGGTCGCACCGATCTGCTGGCCGGGCTCGAGGCCCGAGACCCGCACATCGATGAACCCGCCCTGCTCGACGCGGGTGGTGGAGAGCTGGACCTGCGCCCACGCCGCCGTGCCCGGTTCGGTACCCGGCTCGGTGCTCGGCTCGCCGATCCGGACCGGGATCGTGACCGTCGTCTCCGTGGCATCCGTCATCAGGACGAGCTCCGCGGCGCCGTCCGGGAGGTCGGCCGGAAGCGGCACCGACACGACCGTGCTTCCGCCCGCGACCGGTGCGGACGCGATGACCTCGCCGCCGAGCGAGACATCCACCGCACCGTTCTGGGGGGCTCCGAGGCTCGTCATGTCGAGGTTCGACACGGTCAGCTCGAGCGTCGAGCCCGCGGCAGCGGTCTCGGGGACGCCCTGGACGCGGACGGCGTGCTTCGTGAACGACGGCGCGACGGGCTGCTGCGCGCCGAGGTACTCGATCCAGGCCTCGTGGTCGAGGAAGCCGGTATCGACGTAGTCGGTGCCCGCGGCGAAGGCGCGGAAGTTGTCTCCCGACCCGGATGCGAGGAACGAGAGCGTGCCGATGCGGTACTCGGCGTCGAGGTCGAGCGGCTGCCCGTCGACCGTGACCGAGGTGATCCGGCTGCCCTCCGGGCGGGTGTCGTCGAACGTGTAGGTCACATTGTCGGACAGGCCCAGCTGCAGGTACGGACGCGACGGCACGTTGCCGTCCTTATCGCGCTGCCACTGCTGCTCGAGGACGCGCACGAAGTCGGCGCCCGTGAGGGTCACGAGGGCCATCGTGTTGTTGAACGGCAGCACGGCGTACGCCTGACCCCAGGTGATCGTGCCGTCCGGCACGCCCGCGACCGCGTTGGCCCCGAACTCGGCCTGCGTGTCGAACAGGTCGGCCCGAAGGCCGCCGGAGTTCGTCACGCCGATCTGCGCGCCGTTCGGCAAGTTCGCCAGGTTGGAGCGGATCGACTCCGCGACGAGGTTTCCGAGCGAGGACTCCGACGCCCGGTCGTCGCGCTTGCCGCCGGCATAGGCGCCGTCGACATACGAGCCGCCCGAGTACGCGCTGGTGATATCGGCGGAGATCGTCGCGACCGGCGTGTTGCCGATCTCAGCGAAGTCCGCGAGCGCCTGCCGGACGATCTCGTCGACCTCGGCGACGCGCGGGTAGGTCGCGATCAGGTCGGCGGCGGGCGTCTCGGTCTGGCCGACGTTCTCCTGTGAGTGCGAGACGACCTCGCCGCTCGTGGGATCGACCGAGAGGACGACCTTGCCGACGAACTCGCCGTACGAGCCGGTCTGGACGATCGGTCGCGTCCGGTCCGTTCCCGGGATCGGCGCCGACCACGCGTACAGCTTGTGCGTGTGACCGGTGTAGATGGCGTCGACCTCGGGGGAGGTCTCCTTGACGATGCGGGCGAAGACCGCGCTGTCGGCGACGGCCTCGTCGAGGCTCGCGTCCGAGGCGCTGTCGGCCGCACCCTCGTGGTAGAGCGCGACGATGACATCGGCCTGGTCGCCGGAGCCGTCGGTGAGGTCGGCTGCGACGCGGTTGACCGCTTCGACGGGGTCGCCGAACTCGAGACCGGCGATGCCCGCGCCGCTCACCAGCGACGCGGTCTCCTCCGTCACGACGCCGATGACGCCGATCGTGAGGCCCTGAGACTCGATGAGCTCGTACTCGTCGAACTGGGGATCGGTCGTGCCGGCGGCGTAGACGTTCGCCCCGAGGTGCGAGAAGTCCGCACGCGGGATGACGCGGTCGCGCAGGTCGGCGAAGCCGCGGTCGAACTCGTGGTTGCCCACCGCGCTCGCCCGCAGATCGAGGGCGTTCAGCACGTCGATCGTCGGCTCGTCCTGAGCGAGTGACGACGCCGGGAGCGAAGCCCCGATGTTGTCACCGGCCGACAGCAGCACAGCGTCGGGTGCAGCGGCGCGCAGCTCCTCGATGGTTCCGGCGAACCCGACGGTCCCCGGAACCTCGGGCTGGGCCTCCACCTTGCCCTCGGCGGGCTTGGCGGGCGTGACCCCGGTGATGCGGCCGTGGAAGTCGTTGATCCCGAGCAGCGTCAGATCGATGGGCTCGACCGGGGCCGTGGCCTCCGCCGAGAGGCCGACCTTGACCGGGTCGTGGTCGGAGGAACGGTAGGGGCCGTCGTCGTGGAAGTTCACCGGGAAGTAGTTGTACCGGCTGTACTCCAGGAAGATGGACTCGCCCGCATTGATGTTCCACACGTCGGCGCCCGTGGCGCGCTCGTACGCGGCCTCGTTCATGAGGATGTGGTCGAGCGAGCCGGAAAGCTCCTGGAACACGTAGCTGGTGTCCGTCGGATCGAACGTGATCCCCGCGTCGACATATCCCGACTCGTAGAACACCTGCATCGGGTCCTCCTGCGAGTAGGAGTTGAAGTCTCCCGCCAGCAGGACGGAGTCCACGTCGCCCTGGATCCGATCGACCCACGCGTCGAGCGAGCGCGCCTGTCGCACGCGCGACTCGTTCGAGGCTCCCTGGCCGTCTCCCGTGTCGGCGTCACCCGCCCAGGGACCCGCCGAGCCCTTCGACTTGAAGTGGTTGACGACGAAGAGGAACGGCTCGCCGCCGTCGACCGGGGCGAAGGCCTGCGCGATCGGAGCCCGTGCGTTCTGGAAGGCCTCGCCCGCGTCGGACTCGGTTCCGAGAGCCCGAGCGTCGCCGACGCGTTCGACGGCGCTCGGCTGGTAGATGATCGCGTTCGTGATGACGTCGCGCCCCGCGGCATCCGGCAGCTCGTCCGACGACGGCACGAACGCCCAGCGCTCCGAGCCGGCCGCCGCGTTCAGGGCGGCGACGAGCGAAGCGGTCGCCTCGTCAGGCTGCTCACCGAGCCGCGCCGAGTCCTCGATCTCCATGAGTCCGACGACGGAGGCATCGAGCGCGTTGATCGCGGCGAGGATCTTCTCCTGCTGGCGTTCGAAGGATGCCGCGTCCCACGCCCCGCGCTGATCGCAGCCCCCGCGGACGTTGGTCCCCTTGCCCTCACGATCGGTGTAGGCCTGGCAGGCGCTGTCTTCGACACCGAGGGTCGTGAAGTAGTTCAGGACATTGAACGACGCCACCGAGACGTCCCCGCCGACCTCCGCCGGAACGGCGGTGCGCGTGTTCTCGACGGTGATGTCGTCGTCACGGTTCTCACTGGCGACGATGTGCCGCACGGGGCTCAGCTTCCAAGCGTCGTTGCGGTAATCGAAGACGACCGGCGCGTCGAACGTCACCCGAGCGCCGACGCGAACGGGCTCGCTGGTCGAGATGTAGGGCGGTGTCGCACCGGCTGCCGCGAGGTTAGTCGACGAGCCGTCGTCGAGCACCACGCGGCGTGCGGCGTTGTCCGCCGCGACGGCCGCCGCTTCCGCGGAACCGGGACGAGCGACATCCGTGGGCTGGCGCAGCGGCTCGGCACCCGTGGCGAGCACGAGCTCGCCGAATCGGTTGAGGTTGTAGTTGTCGGCGACGACGAAGTCGCCCTGCGGCTGAACCAGCATCGACTCGAGCGCTTGGCGGTGCGCGTCGTCGGTCGGCCACGCCACCGTCGCCGGCACCACCGGGGCCGCGTCGGCGATCGCCGTCGCACCTCCCGGGCCGACGGTGAGCTGCGTCAGCCCGAAGTAGTCGCCCACGACACCGGTAACGCGCACCGTGCTACCGGTCGTGACCTCTCCGACCGCAGCGGGGGAGTAGACGAAGATCGCGTCGGAGGCCCGATGCGTCGCGAAATCGATCGCACCGCCGGTGCCGCCTGTCTGGATGACGTAGCCGTTGTACCCGCCCGTGGGATAGTGCGCCGTGACGACGCCTTCCGTCGTGACGGTCTGACCTGCCAGGGGCGAACGAGCGCCCGTGCCCTGAATCTCGCTGATCGAGACCACCTCGGGCCCAGCGGGCTGCTCCGGCTCACCGGGCTGCTCCGGCTCACCCGGCTGCTCCGGCTCACCCGGCTGCTCCGGCTCACCCGGCTGCTCGGGGATCGTCCCGGCTGCGCCCTGGGGCGTCGGTGCACCGGCCGTGAAGTCGGCCCCGTTGTCGGCGGTGTTCGCGCCCTGGTCGTCCCGAGCGATGCTCGTCGCGTTGGACGTCGCCGGTGCCGCGCCGGAGCCTGCGAAGTCGGTCGCGTTGCCCCACCCGACGTAGTCGACGACAGCGTCGTTCTGCGCGAGGCCCGATCCGCCGCTGAGCGCGGCCGTCGAGCTCACGAGCGCGACCTTGCCCTGCGTGCCGCTCATCGGGATGGAGCCCTCGATGTCGGCCGTGAAGCCGGGCAGCGCGGCGTTACCGCCGATGGCCTGGCCGATCAGCAGGTGCCCGCCGGGTTCGATGGTGGCACCCGCGAGAGCAGTGACCTGCCAGTTGGCTCCCGTGCTCGACGCGTACTGGACGCTCCAGCCGTCGAGCGAGACGGCGGCATCCGAGGTGTTGCGAAGCTCGATGAAGTCGCGGTTCAGGGGCGCGCCGTTGTTTCCACCGCCGCCGTAGATCTCGTTGATCACGACGGGCGCGTCAGCGCCGACCGCGGCACTCGCGGGCATCGCGGCCCACCCCACACCTCCCGCCACGATCGCGACGGCGGCGCTGGAGGCCACCCATCTGTGCCAGGGGCGTCGCGCGGGCGCGACAGGGTCTGCTGTGATCACGGTGCTCTCCCGGGGGCGGACCGGGCGCGGGGATATCGCGCAACCACCGGCCGCCGCACTGAGCATTCGACGTCATCGACGTGTTCGGCAAGTAGCGGAATGGTTAATTGTTTATCACCCAGCTGAGTGCTGGCGTGTCCGGCCTTCGGCCTCGTAACATCCCGCGCGCGAGGGTTCGCGGCAGTGCCGTCGCGCGGCCCCGGGTAGACTCTCCGGGACATGTCTCCGCGCGCACTCCAGCCGCTCGCGCCTGCCGCAACGCCGCCCGAGCTCATCCGCAACTTCTGCATCATCGCCCACATCGACCACGGCAAGTCGACGCTGGCCGACCGGATGCTGCAGATCACCGGCGTCGTCGCCGACCGCGACATGCGCGCCCAGTACCTCGACCGCATGGACATCGAGCGCGAGCGCGGCATCACGATCAAGAGCCAGGCGGTCCGGATGCCGTGGTCGAAAGACTCCGGCACGTTCGCGCTGAACATGATCGACACGCCCGGTCACGTCGACTTCACGTACGAGGTCAGCCGCTCTCTCGCCGCGTGCGAAGGAGCCATCCTGCTCGTCGACGCCGCGCAGGGCATCGAGGCGCAGACGCTCGCGAACCTCTACCTCGCGCTCGAGAACGACCTGCAGATCATCCCCGTCCTCAACAAGATCGACCTTCCGGCGGCCGACCCCGAGAAGTACGCCGCGGAGCTCGCGAACCTCATCGGCGGCGACCCGGAAGACGTCCTCCGCGTCAGCGGCAAGACCGGCATGGGCGTCGAGGATCTGCTGGATCGCATCGTCGACCGCATCCCTGCCCCCGTCGGCGACCCCGACGCACCGGCGCGCGCGATGATCTTCGACTCCGTCTACGACGCCTACCGCGGCGTCGTCACCTACGTCCGTATGGTCGACGGCAAGCTCGAACCGCGCGAGCGCATCCAGATGATGTCGACGCGCGCGACGCACGAGCTGCTCGAGATCGGCGTGTCGAGCCCGGAGCCCATCCCCACGAAGGGACTCGGTGTCGGCGAGGTCGGCTACCTGATCACCGGCGTGAAGGACGTCCGCCAGTCCAAGGTCGGCGATACGATCACCAATCATCGGAAGCCCGCGTCCGAGGCACTGCCCGGATACACCGACCCCAAGCCGATGGTGTTCTCGGGCATCTACCCGATCGACGGGAGCGACTACGGCGACCTGCGTGAGGCTCTCGACAAGCTGAAGTTGTCCGACGCGTCGCTGCAGTACGAGCCGGAGACCTCAGTCGCGCTCGGTTTCGGGTTCCGCTGCGGCTTCCTTGGACTGCTGCACCTCGAGATCATCACCGAGCGCCTGTCGCGCGAGTTCGGCCTCGACCTCATCACCACGGCACCGTCGGTGACCTACGAGGTCGCGACCGACACGGGCGAGACCGTCGTGGTGACCAACCCCAGCGAGTACCCCGACGGCCGCGTCGCCGAGGTGTCCGAGCCGGTCGTGAAGGTCGGCATCCTCGCCCCGAAGGACTACGTGGGCACGGTCATGGAGCTCTGCCAGTCGCGCCGCGGCACTCTCCTCGGCATGGACTACCTGAGCGAGGACCGCGTCGAGCTGCGCTACAACATGCCGCTCGGCGAGATCGTCTTCGACTTCTTCGACCACCTCAAGTCGCGCACGCAGGGATACGCGAGCCTTGACTACGAGCCCGCCGGGTCGCAGACCGCCGACCTGGTGAAGGTCGACATCCTCCTGCAGGGTGAGAAGGTCGACGCGTTCAGCTCGATCGTCCACCGCGAGAAGGCCTACGCCTACGGCACGATGATGACCGAGCGCCTGCGCAAGCTCATCCCGCGCCAGCAGTTCGAAGTGCCGATCCAGGCCGCCATCGGCGCACGTATCATCGCCCGCGAGAACATCCGCGCGATTCGCAAGGACGTCCTCGCCAAGTGCTACGGCGGTGACATCACGCGTAAGCGCAAGCTCCTCGAGAAGCAGAAAGAGGGCAAGAAGCGCATGAAGATGGTGGGTCGCGTCGAGGTGCCGCAGGAGGCGTTCATCGCCGCGCTGTCGGGCGACGTCGAAGGCAAGGACAAGAAGTAGCCCCACGGGGAGCAACGAGGAGACCCATGCATCAGCGACGCGGGACCTTCCGGGACGAGACCGTCGACTACGCGGCGGTCGGCGCGACACGCGCGCACGACCTCATGGCGTATCCGCCCGAACACAGCATCCCCGCGGAGGACGCATGGCGGATCGGCAGCGGGCAGGCTCGCTTCGACACCGCCGCCGACCTCCTCATGTCGTGGGCAGCGCTCCGTGGGGCGGGTTTGCGCGTCGCGGATGTTCGGCCCGCATCGGGACCGATGTACACCGGCGTCGCGTTCGACGACCAGGGAAACGCCGTCGCGCCCAGCAGCATGGAACACGAGCAGCGCTTCGCGGCGGACGGCACCCCCTACGTCGGAGCCGGCACCACGCTTCAGGTGCACGGGCGTGTGTCGGGGCTGAATGCGGATGCGGAGCTCCGCGTGATCTTCGTCGACGAGGAGCCCCGCCGGGTCGCGTTCGCTCTCGGGACCGTCGGCGGTTCCGTCGTGAGCGGCGAGGAGTCCTTCCTCCTCGAATGGCGCGATAACGATGAGGTCTGGTTCGTCGTGCGGGCGTTCGATCGGCCGACGGCATTGGCTTACCGCATGCTCAAGAGTCTCGTCCGCCGCCGCCGCCGGATGCTGTTCCAGGGCTACCTCCGCGCGATCTCGCCGCTGTACGCGACGCCTGAGGCCTGATGGGCGCGGCACTGCCGATCGGTGATCCGGTGCCGGTCGGCGGGACGCTGCCGGACGACCTCGTCATCGACCCCGACGTCCCGTTCGGGGTGTACCTGCACGTTCCGTTCTGCCGGGTGCGGTGCGGCTACTGCGACTTCAACACCTACACCGCCACAGAGCTGCGTGGCGCGCGGCAAGATGCCTACGCCGACGAGGTGCTGCGCGAGATCGCCCTCTCGGCCGATGTGATGGACGAGCGCGGCCCCCGGCGTCCGGCGCAGACGGTGTTCTTCGGCGGCGGCACTCCCACGTTGCTTCCGGCCGGGGACCTCGCTCGGATGCTGAGCGGAGTGCGGGACACGTTCGGCATCGCCGCCGGCGCGGAGGTCACCGTCGAGGCGAACCCCGACACGATGAACCCTCGGGTCGCCGACGAGCTGGCGGCGGCGGGCGTGACGCGCCTGTCGATCGGCATGCAGTCCGCGGTTCCGCACGTGCTCGCAGCGCTCGACCGAACGCACGATCCCGCCAACGTCGCCACCGCCGTGGCTGCCGCGCGCGGGGCTGGACTCGACGTCTCGGTCGACCTGATCTACGGAGCGCCGGGGGAGAGCCTCGACGACTGGCGGCGCTCGGTCGACACCGCGGTGGCGCTCGAACCCGACCATGTGTCCGCCTATGCGCTGATCATCGAGGAGGGCACCCGTCTCGAGCGTCAGATCCGCCGCGGTGAGGTGGCCGCGCCCGACGACGATCTCCAGGCCGACATGTACGAACTGGCCGATGACCGTCTCGCCGCCGCCGGCTTCTCCTGGTACGAGGTCTCGAACTGGGCCCGGTCGACCGACCAGCGCTCGCGCCACAATCTCGCCTACTGGCGCGGAACCGACTGGTGGGGTTACGGGCCGGGCGCGCACAGTCACATCGCGGGCCTCCGCTGGTGGAACGTGAAACACCCGGCGGCATATGCTCAGCGGCTCTCCGCGGGCGAGTCTCCCGCCGCAGGCCGCGAGCGCCCGGATGCCGAGGCCCGACGGCTCGAGTCCGTCCTGCTGCGATCACGCATCGTGGATGGGCTCGCCGTCGATGAGCTCGCGAACGACTCGCGCCGTGCCGTCGCATCGCTCATCGCCGACGGGCTCATCGAAGGCGCGGACGCCGTCCGCGGTCGGGTCGTCCTGACTCGCCGCGGACGCCTCATGGCCGATGCGGTCGTACGGGCGCTCACCGAGTGATCCCGGGCGGCGACCCGCCTCGCCCACGCGGTAGAATTGGCACTCGCAGACATCGAGTGCCAAACAGGAGGTGACGGACATGGTCTCAGAGCGCGGACTGCAGGTGCTGCGGGCGATCGTGCAGGACTATGTCGACACCCGCGAGCCCGTGGGAAGCAAGTCGATCGTCGAGCGCCACGCCTTCGGCGTCTCGGCTGCCACGATCCGCAACGACATGGCGCTCCTCGAGGACGAGGAGCTCATCGCCGCGCCCCACACGTCATCCGGACGCGTGCCGACCGATAAGGGCTACCGCGTCTTCGTCGACCATCTGGCAGGCCTTCGCCCCCTGAGCGCCGCCCAGCGCTCGGCCATCACGACCTTCCTCGACGGCCCTACCGACCTCGACGACCTGCTCGTGCGGACGGTTCGTGCGCTCACCCAGCTGACGGGCCAGGTCGCAATGGTGCAGTACCCCTCCTTCGCGCGCGCGCAGGTCTCGCACCTCGAATTGGTCGACCTCGGCGGCGGACGACTCGTCGTCATCGTCGTCACCGACACCGGCCGTGTCTCCCAGCGGGTGGGCGTGGTACGCACCCTCCTCGACGAAGCGCAATTCGCCGTAGCCAAGGCGACGCTGCGCGCCGCTGTCACCGGCGTCGCCGTGCGAGACGCCGTCACCGCGGTGTCGGCGCTCGCGGAGAGCGAGTCGGTCGGCGACCCGATCGGCGATGCGGTGCGCGAGATCGCCCGCATCCTGGTCGAAGAGCTCGAGACGTTCCGGCAGGACCGCCTAGTCATGGCCGGCACCGCCACGCTCGCGCGGCGAGAGGCGGATTTCCGCGGCAGTATCTATCCGCTGCTCGAAGCCATCGAGGAGCAGGTGACGCTGCTTCGGCTCATGGGCGAGATGGTCGCCGACGACCGCGGCGTCGCAGCGCGAATCGGCCGCGAGAACGAGGCGTACGGGCTCTCCGAAGCTTCGGTCGTCACGAGCGACTACGACGTCCCGGGCTCGCATGCACGCGTCGGCCTCATGGGACCGACGCGCATGGACTACCCGACGAACCTCGCGACGGTCCGCGCCGTCGCGCACTACCTCAGCCGGCTTCTCGACGAAGACGAGAAGTCCCGCTGACCCACCCCACCCACGCCCGAACGGGCGGAAAGGCGATCCGTGGCTGACCACTACGAGGTCCTGGGCGTTGCGCGCGACGCGTCGCCCGACGAGATCAAGAAGGCGTACCGACGCCTGGCACGAGAACTGCACCCCGACGTCAACCCGGGAGAGGATGCGTCCGAGCGATTCAAGCTCGTCACGCATGCTTACGACGTCCTCAGCGATCCGGAGCAGCGTCAGCGCTACGACATGGGCGGTGACTCCGCCGGCGGCTTCGGCGGCGCCGCGGGCTTCGGCGGATTCAGCGACATCTTCGAGACCTTCTTCGGCGGCGGCGCCGGAGGCGGCGGTCGCGCCGGGCGTCCGCGCTCCCGGCGCGAACGCGGACAGGATGCGCTCGTCCGGGTCACCCTCGAGCTCGGCGACGTCGTCTTCGGCGTGCATCGCGACATCGAGGTCGACACCGCGGTGCTCTGCGACACCTGCCAGGGCTCGTGCTGCCAGCCGGGAACGCAGCCGGTCACCTGCGACGTCTGCCACGGCGCGGGCAACGTGCAGCGCACCGTCCGCAGCCTGCTGGGCAACGTCGTGACGTCGCAGCCCTGCAACGTCTGCCAGGGTTACGGCACGACGATCCCGTACCCGTGCACGACCTGCCAGGGGCAGGGACGCGTCCGGGCTCGCCGCACCGTCTCGCTCGACATCCCCGCAGGTGTCGAGACCGGGTTGCGCCTGCAGCTCCCCGGATCCGGCGAGGTCGGTCCCGCCGGCGGCCCCAACGGCGATCTGTACCTCGAGGTCACGGTCGCTCCGCACGACGTGTTCAGCCGCGAGGGCGACGATCTGCTCGCCACGCTCGAGGTGTCGATGCCCGACGCCGTCCTCGGCACCAGCACCACGATCGAGTCGCTCGACGGTCCGGTCGAGCTCGAGCTGCGCCCCGGCGTCCAGTCCGGCGACGTCCTCACCGTCAAGGGTCGCGGCATCACGCCGCTTCGCGGCTCGACGCGCGGCGACCTGCGTGTCGGCGTTCACGTCGTCACCCCGACGCGTCTGGATGCCAAGGAGCGGGCCCTCATCGAGGAGCTGAAGAAGCGCACGAAGTCGCCCGCACCACAGCTCGCGGAGTTCCACCAGGGCCTTTTCGCCAAGCTCCGCGATCGGTTCCGGAACAGCTGAGCGCATGGCCCTGCACTTCCTCGTCGACCCGCCGCTCATCACTCGGCCGGGCGAGTTCGTCGACCTCACCGGCGCCGAGGCTCATCACGCGGCCGGCGTCCGTCGCGTGCGTGTCGGTGAGACGGTGACGGTGGGCGACGGCGCGGGGGCGTGGCTCGAGGGCACCGTCACCGCAGCCGATCCGAAGCTCGTCCGCATCGAGGCGCTCTCGCGAGTCGAGCATTCCGCGCCCGCACGGCGCGTGACGCTGATCCAAGCGCTCGCGAAGGGCGATCGCGACGAGCTCGCGGTGCAGGCCTGCACCGAGCTCGGCGTCGATGCGATCGTGCCCTGGCAGGCTGCGCGAAGCGTCTCGCGGTGGAGCGGACCGAAGGTCGAGCGCGGTGTGCAGCGGTGGGCGACCATCGCGCGCGAAGCGGCGAAGCAGGCGCATCGCGCGTGGCTGCCCACCGTCGACGCGCCCGTGTCGACGACGGAGCTCGCGGCGCGATGCGGCTCCGAGCGAGTGCTGGTGCTCGAGCCGACGGCGACGCGGCGACTGAGCGAGGTCGAACTGGGCGAGGGCGACGTGTCGCTCGTGGTCGGTCCCGAGGGCGGGATCGCAGCCGAGGAGCTGGACGCGCTCGTCGCGGCCGGCGCGGTCGCCGTGCGTCTGGGGGACACGGTCCTGCGGACGTCGACGGCCGGCCCCGCTGCGCTCGGCGTCGTCAACGTCGCCCTCGGTCGCTGGTAACGCCGCCCGTCCCGCCACCGCACCCCGTCGATAGACTGAACGTATGAGCGAACCGTCTGTCTTCACGCGCATCCTCCGCGGCGAGATCCCCTCCGAGATCATCGCGGAGACCGAGAATGCGTTCGCGATCCGCGACATCGCTCCGCAGGCTCCGGTGCATGTCCTCGTGATCCCCAAGACCGAGCGCTACCGCACCGTGGTTGAGCTCGCCGCGGGCGACCCCGCTCTCCTCAGCGAGCTCGTCGGGCTCGCGAACTCCGTCGCTGCCGAGCATTCGGACGGCGACTTCCGTTTGATCTTCAACACCGGCCCCGGCGCAGGACAGACCGTGTTCCACGTTCACGCGCACGTCCTCGCCGGTGGCCTCTCCGAAGGGAGCCTCGGTGGCTGATGCTTCCGAACCCGCCGTCGCGACGATCCTCGCCGACGGTGTCGCCATGGTCCAGCTGCTCGGGCCCCAAGACCGCCTCCTGCGCGTCGTCGAGCGGGAGCACCCCGACGTCGACGTCCTCGTCCGCGGCAACGAAATCACCCTGACGGGCTCGAACGATGACGTCGCCGCCGCGAAGTCGCTCGTCGACGAGCTGATCGCCATGGCACGGGCCGGGCAAGGCCTCGATCCGAGCGACGTGTCGACGTCCAGTCGCATCCTGCAGCGGCGAAAGGGCGATGAAGGCCCGCGCCCGTCCGAGGTGCTGGGGGAGGCGATCCTCTCCTCGCGCGGCAAGGTGATCCGGCCGAAGACGCTGGGGCAGAAGGCCTACGTCGACGCGATCGACGAGAACACGATCGTCTTCGGCATCGGCCCCGCGGGAACCGGCAAGACCTACCTCGCGATGGCGAAGGCGGTGCAGGCCTTGCAGCGCAAGGAAGTCAATCGCATCATCCTGACGCGCCCCGCCGTGGAAGCGGGAGAGCGCCTCGGCTTCCTGCCCGGCACCCTCACCGACAAGATCGACCCGTACCTCCGGCCGCTGTACGACGCTCTCAACGAGATGCTCGACCCCGAGCTCGTCCCCAAGCTCATGGCCACCGGCACGATCGAGGTCGCGCCGCTGGCGTACATGCGCGGACGCACCCTGAACGATTCGTTCGTCGTGCTCGACGAGGCGCAGAACACCACGCCCGAGCAGATGAAGATGTTCCTCACGCGTCTCGGATTCGGTACGCGCATGGTCGTCACCGGCGACATCACACAGGTCGACCTGCCCCAGGGGACGTCCGGCCTGCGCACCGTGACACGCGTTCTGAAGAGCATCGACGACATTCATTTCGCCACCCTCACCAGCGAGGACGTCGTGCGGCACACTCTCGTCGGCCGGATCGTCGACGCGTACAGCGAGTACGACGAGCAGCGGCTGGCCGCGCGTCGTGAGCGCGACGAGGCCAGCGAGTTCGCCAACCGGGCCGAGCGGCGCACCGCGACACGGCCCGTCGGTCCGCGCGACCGACTCCCGAAACGAGGACGTTCATGACCATCGAGATCACCAACGAATCCGGCGTGTCCGTCGACGAGACCGTGCTGTTGCGCCTGACCGAGCACAACCTCGCGCAGCTGAACGTGAGCCCGGACGCCGACCTCGCCATCCTCCTCGTCGACGAGGGCGCCATGGAGTCTCTCCACGTGCAGTGGATGGACGAGCCCGGCCCCACCGACGTGCTCAGCTTCCCGATGGACGAGCTCCGCCCGGGCACCGAGGACGCCCCGACCCCGCCGGGACTTCTCGGCGATATCGTGCTGTGCCCGCAGGTGGCCGAGGCACAGGCGCAGGCCGCGCGCCACACGACGCTCGACGAGCTCATCCTCCTCACGACGCACGGGCTGCTGCACCTGCTCGGGTTCGATCACGCCGAGCCGGAGGAGGAGCGCGAGATGTTCGGCCTCCAGCGCGAGTTGATCTCGGCTTTCCACGCAAGCGAGCGCCGCCGCGCGTGACCGTCTTCCTCCTCGTCCTCGGCGCGGTGTTCCTCGTCGCGCTCGGGGGTCTGATGGCCGCTCTCGATGCCGCTCTCGGTGTCACATCGCGCGCTGACCTCGCCGACTGGGCGGAGTCCAGTCGGCGCCAGCAGGCGCTCCGCCGCATCGCCGATGACACGACGGCCCACGCGAACGCCGTCGTCTTCATCCGCATCCTCGCGGAGTCGACGGCTGCGGTGTTCGTCACGGCGGCGCTGACCCTCGCGCTCGAGAATCTGTGGTGGGCGATCCTCGTCGCCGCCCTGCTCATGACGGCGGTGTCCTTCGTTCTGGTCGGCGCGAGCCCGCGATCGGTCGGGCGCCAGCACGCCCGTGGCCTGCTCATCGCGTGTGCTCCGATCGTGCGCGGTGCCCGCATCGTGCTGGGACCTCTCGCCCACCTCCTGGTGATCGTGGGCAATCGCGTCACGCCGGGCGTCTCGCGCGGCACCTCCTTCGCCTCCGAAGAGCAACTCCTGAGCATGGTCGACGAGGCGGTTTCGCAGGACCTCATCGAAGCCGACGATCGCGACCTCATCCATTCGGTCTTCGATTTCACCGACACGCTCGTCCGTGCGGTGATGGTGCCCCGGACCGACATGGTCACGGTGCCGCAGACGGCCACGACGCACGAAGCGCTCGCGCTGTTCCTCGAGCGCGGTGTGTCGCGGGTGCCGGTCACGGACGACGAGCGCGACGACATCGTCGGCGTCGTATACCTCAAGGACCTCGTGCAGTTCTCGTACGGCGAGGCGAAGGGGTGGCGAGACGTACCCGTGGGCCGCGTGGCGCGCCCGGCCGTGTTCGTCCCGGAGTCGATGCGCGCCGAATCGCTGCTGCAGCAGATGAAACGGGATGCCGTCCACGTGTGCCTCGTCGTCGACGAGTACGGCGGGGTCGCCGGCCTGATCACCCTCGAGGACCTCATCGAGGAGCTCGTCGGTGAGATCGCCGACGAGTACGACCGCGGCGCGGCGGAGGTCGTCGAGCTCGAACCCGGCCGTTACCGCGTGAGTGCCCGGCTCGGCCTCGATGAGGTCGGCGAGCTGTTCGGCATCGAGCTGGACGATGACGACGTCGACTCCATCGGCGGGCTGCTCGGCAAGACGCTCGGCCGGGTCCCGATGCCGGGGGCGACCGTGACCGTCGACGGGATCACGATCACCGGCGGCGTCTCTCGTGGCCGCGGGCGGGGACTCGCGACCGTCTTCGTCGAACGCGCTCCCACCGACGAGACGGACGACACGACGCACCCGCGGACCGGAGAGGTCCGCGTGGCACGAAGAGGAGAAGACAGCAGATGACCGCAGCAGAGAGCCGATCGGGGTTCGTGACCTTCGTCGGACGTCCCAACGTCGGGAAATCCACGCTGACGAACGCCCTGGTGGGGGAGAAGGTCGCGATCACGAGCGACAAGCCGCAGACGACGCGGCGCGCGATCCGCGGCATCCTGAATCGGCCCGGCGGACAGCTGGTCATCGTCGACACGCCCGGCATCCATAAGCCGCGCACCCTGCTCGGCCAGCGCCTGAACGACCTCGTCGAACAGGTGCTGGGTGACGTCGACGTCATTGGCTTCCTCGTGCCCGCCGTGGACAAGGTCGGGCCCGGTGACCGCCGCATCGCCGCGTCGCTCGACGGCTACACCCGCGCGAAGAAGGTCGCCATCGTGACCAAGACCGACCTGGCGACCCGCGACGAGATCATGGAGCGCCTCATGGAGGTCGACAGCCTTCGCGAGGATTGGGCGGCTGTGATCCCGTTGTCCGCCGTCACCGAGGACCAGCTCGACGTGCTGGCCGACGAGCTGCTCGCGCTGATGCCCGAAGGGCCGGCGCTGTACCCGGACGACGTGGTGACGGACGAGTCGACCGAGGACCGGATCGCCGAGATCATCCGAGAAGCGGCCCTCGAGGGCGTGCGCGACGAACTGCCCCACTCGATCGCCGTCACGGTGGAGGACGTCGCGCCGCGCGAGGACTCCGATCTCACGGACGTGTACGCCAACATCGTCGTCGAACGCGACAGCCAGAAGGCCATCATCATCGGCCGCAAAGGCTCACGGCTCGCCGATGTCGGTGCTCGTGCCCGCGCTCAGATCGAGCCGCTTGTCGGGACCCGGGTGTTCCTCTCGCTGCGGGTCCGGGTCGCGAAGGAATGGCAGCGCGACCCCAAGCAGCTGGGACGCCTCGGGTTCTAGCCGGCCTCGCGCATCGCCGACTGGACGACGACGACATCCGCGCCGAACTCGGCGTCGGCGGCATCCTGAAGCGTTCCGTCGTCCCAGACGACCGTGACCCAGAGCCGGCCGTCGTACGCACCGGAGGCGAGCACGGTGTCGCCGAGGGTGTCGTGCACCCGTTGTTCGACGTCTCGCAGCGTCGCGTCGTCCGCTGTGCCGGGCACGCCGCCCGTCGGGTCGGGAATCGGCATCGGGTCGTAAAGCGCCAGCGGGACGGCGGGCGCGGTGACCGTCAGGGCAGAGCCGTCGTACCGTCCCTGGACGGCATAGGTACCCCACGTCGAGCCCGACATCGTGGACGCATCGGAAAGCGAGGACCAGTCCCACTCCTTCAACGGGATGCCGTCGCACTGGGGCGGCGCCGACTCCGCAACAGCGCCGAGACAGAGCTCGGCACCGGAGCCGTCGTCGAGGACCGTCCCCTGCGCCACGACATCGCCGCTCGGGGGCGCCGGGTCGAGGGAAGTCGGGCCGGCCGCGGGCGTCGAGGCGCAGCCCGCCGTCAGGGCGATCGCACACATCAGGAGGGCGGACGAGCCCGCGCGCGCAGTTCTCATATCCCCACAGTGTCGCGCACGACGCCTTCGTCTCAGGTGAGGCACGCCCGTGTGCGCCTCGGCGGTGAGCGGGGTGTAGCCTGGGCGCATGCGCTTCGGCCGACTGCTTCTCCTTAGTCGCCGCGACGAGTCCTCGTTCTAGGGCCTCTCTCGTCGCGGAGCTTCGCGTTGGCCCGTCACACCCGATGAGGAAGAGCGAGACGACCATGGAGAACAACCAGAAGCCTTCGGGCATGCCGATCCACAAGTATCGGCCGTTCCACGAGCAGATCCGTGTCGATCTGCCCGACCGCACCTGGCCGGCGAAGCGCATCGAGACGGCGCCCCGCTGGTGCGCTGTCGATCTGCGGGACGGCAACCAGGCGCTCATCGATCCGATGAGTCCCGAGCGCAAGCGCGTGATGTTCGAGCTGCTCGTGAAGATGGGGTACAAGGAGATCGAGGTCGGGTTCCCGAGCGCGAGCCAGACCGACTTCGACTTCGTGCGCCAGCTGATCGAGGACGGCTTGATCCCCGACGACGTGACGATCCAGGTGCTGACGCAGGCTCGCGAGCACCTCATCAAGCGCACGTACGAAGCGATCGCTGGCGCGAAGCAGGCGATCGTCCACCTGTACAACTCGACGAGCATCCTGCAGCGTGAGGTGGTCTTCCGCACCGACCGCCAGGGCATCATCGACATCGCACTCGAGGGCGCGCGCCTGTGCCGCCAGTACGAGCAGACCATCCCCGAGACGGCCGTCTACTACGAGTACTCGCCCGAAAGCTACACCGGCACCGAGCTCGAGTTCGCCGTCGACGTCTGCAACCAGGTCATCGAGATCTTCGAGCCGACGCCCGACCGCAAGGTCATCATCAACCTGCCGGCAACCGTCGAGATGGCCACGCCGAACGTGTACGCCGACTCGATCGAGTGGATGAGCCGTCACCTCGCGCATCGCGAGAACGTCGTGCTGTCGCTGCATCCCCACAACGACCGTGGCACCGCGATCGCTGCCGCGGAGCTCGGCTACATGGCCGGCGCCGACCGCATCGAGGGCTGCCTGTTCGGAAACGGGGAGCGCACCGGCAACGTCGACCTCGTCGCGCTCGGCATCAACCTGTTCACGCAGGGCATCGACCCGCAGATCGACTTCAGCGACGTCGACGGCATCAAGCGCACGGTCGAGTACTGCAACCAGCTGCCCGTGCCCGAGCGGAGCCCGTGGGCCGGAGACCTCGTGTTCACCGCGTTCAGCGGCTCGCACCAGGACGCCATCAAGAAGGGCTTCGAGGCGATGTCCGCACGTGCGGCTGCCGACGGCGTCTCGATCGACGAGATCGAGTGGGCGGTGCCCTACCTGCCCGTCGACCCCAAGGACCTCGGTCGTTCGTACGAAGCCGTGATCCGGGTCAACTCGCAGTCGGGCAAGGGCGGCGTCGCCTACCTGCTGAAGACCGACCACGCCCTGGATCTGCCGCGCAAGCTGCAGATCGAGTTCTCGGGAGTCGTGCAGGAGAAGACGGATGCCGAGGGCGGCGAGGTCACGAGCGAGCAGATCTGGTCGATCTTCACCGACGAGTACCTGCCCGCACCGGCCGACGACGACAAGTGGGGCCGGTTCGAGCTGCTCGGCACCCGCACGCAGAGCGACATGTCGGGTGATGTCCGGCTCGACGTCACACTGCGCGACGGTGACGAGCACGACGATGTGTCCGGTGTCGGCAACGGCCCGATCGCGGCGTTCCTCGCGGTGCTGCGCGACCGCGGCTTCGACATCTCGCTCTACGACTACGTCGAGCACACGCTGAGCTCGGGTGGCGACGCTCAGGCGGCGGCCTACGTCGAGCTGCAGGTCGATGACCAGCGACTCTGGGGCGTCGGCATCGACGGCGACATCTCGACGGCGAGCCTCAAAGCCGTCGTATCGTGCGTCAACCGCGCGATCCGCACCCGCGAGCGCTCGTCGGAGCTGACCGCGGTCTGAGGATCGTCGCACCGCCGCGAGGGCGGCCTCGCTGGTCGGTCGGGGCCGCCCCCGCTCCGTCGTCAGCCTTCCACCTGTCGAGACTCCGGACGCCGACCGATCAGCGGATGGGCCACGAGCCGTCGACGTCGGCGTCGATCCGTCCGATGCTCACGAAGTATTCGGTGAGACTCTCTGCTTGAGCCCGCGCCCAGCCGACCTGGCGGGTGTGAAGCTCGGCGGCGGTCGACGGCAGCCCCTCGGCGAACCGCTCAGCGAGGATCTGCGCGACGCGCCCCGCAGCGATCGCGTCTGCGGAGGCCTCGTGCGCCCCGGTGAGCGTGACGGCGTAGTGCTCGGCGACGACCGAGAGGGTGCGCTTCCCGCGGCGGTAGCGGTCGTACCGCTTGTCGATGACGAGCGGATCGATGACGGGGGAGGGCGAGTGGATCGGATCGATCCCGTGCCGGAGCGCTTCGTACTTGAGCATCGAGAAATCGAACGGCGCGTTGTACGCCACCACCGGGATGCCGGCGTCGAACAGGCCGCGCAGGGCTGCGACGACCTCCGCGACCACGTCCGATGCGGGCCGTCCGTGCCGACGGGCATGCTCGGTCGTGATGCCGTGGATCGCCGCCGCACCATCGGGGATGTCGATCCCCGGGTCGGCCAGCCAGCTGTCGGCCCGCACCGGTGTTCCGTCGGCGTCGAGGACGCCCACGTGCGCCGTCACGATGCGATCCACGGTGACGTCGACGCCCGTCGTCTCCAGATCGAAGACCCCGACCACCTGGCACCATTCGGGTGCCGAGCAGGGCCACAGGTCGAGTTCGGGCGTTGCGACGACAAGAGGGCGATCCGGCTCCACGGAATCGAGGCTACGGCTCGGGTCGGACACGCAGGATTCGACGCGCCGCCTCCGTAGACTCGACGGGTGCCGACCGTCTCCCCGTACGACTCCCTGCTCGCGCGCATCCCGGTGCGCCGCCTCGAGACCGAGGTCCTCGGCGGAACGACCGCGTACTGGGTCTACGGGCGCGACGAGGCACCTCTGACGCTCCTGGCGGTCCACGGGTTCCGGGGAGAGCATCACGGTCTCGAGCCCGTCGTCGCGCACCTCGGCGACGTGCGCGTCATCATGCCCGACCTGCCGGGTTTCGGCGAGACCCCAGCGATACCGGGCCGCGAACACGACCTGCAGACATACGCCGACTGGCTCACCGCATTCGCGGCCGGGGTCGCTCCCGGCGCGGTGGTCGTCGGCCACTCATTCGGCTCGATCGTCTCCGCCGCTGCGGTGGCGGGCGGGCTTCCTGCCCCCCGCATGATCCTCATCAACCCCATCGGCGCGCCCGCCCTCGAGGGACCCCGTGGGGTCTTCACGCGCCTCGCCGTCTGGTACTACGACGTCGGGGCGCGCCTCCCGCGGCGGGTGGGCGAAGCCTTGCTGCGCAACCGGCTCATCGTCCGGGTGATGAGCCTCGCGATGGTCAAGACGCGAGACCGGACCCTGCGCCGGTTCGTCCACGAGCAGCACGACACCTACTTCTCGAGCTTCGCCGATCGCGACGTGCTCCGCGACGCGTTCGTGACGTCCGTCTCGAACGACGTCCGCGCGTTCGCTCCGCGCATCCCGCAGCCGACGTTGCTCATCGCCGCCGTTCAGGACGACATCACCCCGATCGAGGCCGAGCGCCGGCTGCGCGAGCTGTTCACCGAGGCCGAGCTGGTCGAGATCGACGGGGTGGGGCACCTCATCCATTACGAGAAGCCTCGCGAGGCCGCCACCGCGATCAGGCGATTTCTCGCGCTTTCCGACGACGGTACGCGTTGACGTTCATGCGGTTGCCGCAGTTGCCGGTGTCGCAGTAGCGCTTCGAACCGTTCTTGGAGAAATCGACGTAGACCGCCGCGCAGTCGTCGGCGGAGCAGATCCGCACGCGGTCGTACGCGTCCGCGCGGATGACGTCGACGAACGCCATGCCGGCCTCCACGAGCACGCGCGTTGCCAGAGGCGCGTCGTCGGGAGTCGCGTGGATATGCCAGTCGTATCCGTCGTGGATCACCAGCTGAGGCTGCGCGCGGCCGTCGCGCAGCATCGCGTTCACGTGGGGCACGGCGGAGTCCCGGTCGAGCTCCCAGAGCTCGTGAAGGCGCGGCCGGATGCCGCGCATCGCCTGCAGCTCCGCCTCGTCGCGCACGATCGCGCCGGTGAAGGCGAACTCGCTGAGAAAGGCATCCAGGTCGTCCCCGTCGACGAGCGTGTCGGCGGCGTCCGCGCTCGTGAGCGGGAGCGTGTTGACCAGTGCAGCAGTCGCGCGCAGCGACAATTCCGTGTCATGGATGAAGACCACGTTGACTCCTGACGATCGCGAGCGTTACTGTCACGAGTGTAGATAACTTTCACCCCTGACCACCGAGGCTGCCGATGACGAACCCGACCGCGCCCCTGCCCATCATCGCAGGCGCACCGGAGACACCGCCCACTGGCGTCCCGGGCAGGCGAACCGCGGGCATGGCCATGGCCATCGCCTCCGCGCTGGCGTTCTCGTCGAGTGGTCCGCTCGTGAAGCCGCTCCTCGAGAACGGCTGGTCGCTCGGCGCCGCGCTGTTCATCCGGATCGGCGTCGCAGCCCTCGTGCTGTCGCCGTTCCTGATTCGCGCGATCGCTCGGGAACGGCACTTCCTGCGCCGGCACGGACTCGCGTTGATCGCTTTCGGTGCGATGCCCGTCGTCGGTTGCCAGTTGTTCTACTTCTCAGCGATGCAGCGGATGCCGGTCGCCGTCGCCCTCCTCATCCAGTATCTGGCGCCCGTCCTCCTGGTGATCTGGGTATGGCTCACCACCCGCCGCCGACCGTCACCGACGGTGATCGCCGGTTCCGTCGTCGCCATGGCGGGTCTGGTGCTGGTCGTCGACATCGCCGGAGCCCGTTTCGACTTCTGGGGCACTCTCCTCGCCCTCGGTGCCGCCCTCTGCACGTGCGTGTACTTCGTCATGGCCGAGCGCACCGGCGACACGCTGCCGCCCCTCGTCCTGGCCGCCGGAGGCATGGTCATCGCGAGCGCGATCATCGGCACCCTCCTTCTCACGGGCTTCCTGCCCTTCGCGACGAGCACCGTGCTCGCAGACGTCGTCGGGATGCAGCTGCCGCCCATCGTCGTCCTGCTCTGGGTGGGCGCCGCGACCGGGACCGCCTACGCCCTGGGAGTCTCCGCGGTTCCGCGCACGGGGTCGCGTCTGGCATCGTTCATCGGTCTCTCGGAGGTTCTGTTCGCACTCGGCTTCGCGTGGCTGCTCCTGGCCGAGGCGCCCGCGCCGGTCCAGTTCGTCGGCGGGGCGCTCATCCTCGTCGGTGTGGTCCTCGTGCGGCTCGACGCCGAACGCGCACCGGCAGCCGTCAGCCCGCGCGCCCCTCAGCGAGCAGCGGCTTGACCCGGTGCGGGATCACGTCGTCCATGATGAGCGAGGTCTCCGTGCGTTCGACCCCATCGATGGCGAGGATGCGCGCGTCAACGGCGAAAAGGTGCTGCGTGTCGCGCGCGACCACGCGGACCATCAGGTCGACCTGACCGCTCAGCCCCTGAGCCTGCAGCACCTCGGGGATGGTTGCGAGCTCCTGCGCGATACGGGGCAGGTCGGGCTGACGGAGCACGACGCTGATGAGCGCCTCGATCGGGAAGCCGAGAGCACGCATCGAGATAGACCGCTCGTACGAGAGGAAGACACCCGACTGCTCCAGCCGTGCCATCCTCCCCTGGACCGTGTTGCGTGACATGCGCAGGCGCTCGGCGAGCGCGACCACCGTCGCGCGGGGGTCATCGGCGAGAGCTTCGAGCAACGCGAGGTCGACGCGGTCGTGCATGGTCATGATGCTGGACGATACACCGCTCGGAGCCCCACCTCGGAGCATCGCCTCTCGCGGCGAGCGACGGGGCGGCGGCAGGGTCAGATCGTCGCGAGCGCGGGGGAGTCGATGAGGCGCAGACGCTCGCGCTCCATGACGAAGGTGTGCGCCGATCCGTTGGCGAGGCGGACTCCCTGCAACGGGAACTCCTCTGCGGTCGCATGCCGGATGACCTCACGGATGAGGGCGCCGTGCGCGACGACGATCAGCGGCACCGCGATCGGTGCCGTGGTGGCACGCGCATCGCGGACGGCCCGCTCGAGCCCGCGCAGCGCCCGCTCGCGGACCACCGGCCACGGCTCCGCGTTCGGCACGTCGGCCACGGCCCATTCGCCCCAGCGAGCGTGGAACTCCTCGACCCCGACGCCCTCGGCATCCCCGTAGCCGCGCTCCCGCAGCTCCGGATAGGTGCGCGGCGCAGCGGCCCCCAGCCCGTCTGCGATGATCCGAGCCGTCTCGGCTGCGCGCGAGAGATCGCTCGAGGCGACGACTGCATCCCCGTCGAGCGACTCCCGCAGGGCGGCGGCGACAGCGCGAGCCTGCTCACGTCCGGTGTCGTTGAGGGGGATGTCGGTGGAGCCCTGGATCCGCCGTTCACGATTCCAGTCGGTCTCACCATGGCGCACGAGGGTCAGGATGGTCACCTCTCGACCCTACGCTGACGGTCGTCCGACCTCGACCTCACCGCCGGGACGGCAGCGCGTCGGCCAACACACGCAGGACATGACTCGTGCCGTCATCGATCTTGACGGTTGCCTTCGGGTCGGAGCGCGTCGCGCCTCGGTTGATGATGACCACCGGGAGCTTGCGGCGGCGTGCGCGCTCGACGAGCCGGACGCCCGAATTGACCACCAGCGACGACCCGGCGACGATGAGCGCGTCGCTCGTGCGCACCAGCTGCTCGGCCTCCGCGAACTTCTCACGCGGCACGAACTCGCCGAAGAAGACGACATCCGGTTTCAGCATGCCACCGCAGACCGTGCACGTGGGCACGATGAAGCCGTCGCTCGTCGCGGGCAGGACGTCGCCGTCGGGGCCCAGCTCGACGTTCTCGGGGACCGTGATCCACGGATTGTCCCGTTCCACGCGCTCGGCGAGATCGCGCCGGTCGAAGACCTGACCGCAGTGCAGGCAGAACACGCGTCGCATCGTTCCGTGCAGCTCGACCACCCGGCTGCTTCCGGCCCGCAGATGCAGACCGTCGACGTTCTGCGTGATGACGCCCGTGACGACGCCGGAGCGCTCGAGATCCGCCAGCGCCGCATGCCCGTCGTTCGGTCGCGCCGCCGCGAAAGCCTGCCAGCCGAGATGGCTGCCGACCCAGTACCGCCGACGCGCGTCAGCGCTCGCGAGGAACTGCTGCGCCGTCATGGGCGTGCGCACCGGCGCTCCGGCGCCGCGGTAGTCCGGGATGCCCGAGTCGGTCGACACGCCGGCTCCAGTGAGCACCGCGATGCGACGGCCCGCGAGTACCTGCAGGGCGTTGTCGATCTCGTCGCCCGCGGGCGTCTCGAGGTCGGGGTTCGTCACAGTCCCACTCTACGAGCGTCAGCGCATCGCCCGGGCGACGTGACAGGCTGAGACAGTGCCCGTGATCCGCATCGACGACGCCACCGACCCCCGCCTCTCGGACTACCGCGACCTGACCGATGTCGCGCTGCGCCGGGTGCTCGAGCCCGCAGGCGGCCTCTACATCGCCGAGTCGGCGAAGGTCATCTCTCGCGCTCACGCAGCAGGGCACCGCGCGCGCTCGTTCCTCGTGCAGGAGAAATGGCTTCCGGATGTGGCCGACCTCGCAGGCGACGCGCCGGTCTTCGTCGTCTCGGACGAGGTCGCCGAGCAGGTGACCGGTTACGCCGTGCACCGCGGAGCCCTCGCCGCCATGCACCGGCCCGTCACGGCACCGGTCAGTGAGATCGTCGCGGACGCCCGGCTCGTGCTGGTGCTCGAGGACATTGTCGACCACACGAACGTCGGCGCCGCCTTCCGAGCTGCCGCCGGTCTGGGGGCCGATGCGGTGCTCGTGAGCGAGCGCTGCGCCGACCCCCTCTACCGCCGCAGCGTCCGCGTCAGCATGGGCACGGTCTTCCAGGTGCCGTGGACGCGTCTGCCGGCCTGGCCGGAGGCGGCGCCGCTGCTCCACGAGGCCGGTCTCCACCTCGCCGCCCTCGCCCTCGCGGACGGCGCCGTCCCGCTCGATGAGTTCGCCGCAGCGCGGCCCGATCGGGTGGCACTGCTCATGGGGACCGAGGGCGACGGGCTCAGCCGGCGCGCCCTCGCGGTCGCCGACACCGTCGTCACCATCCCGATGGCCGGCGGAGTGGACTCCCTCAACGTCGCCGCGGCCGCCGCGGTGTCGCTCTGGGCCCTGCGCTGATCAGTCGGGGTCGTCGGCGCGCCGCAGGACGGGCAGCGGCTCGGGCCGCTTGGCGGTGATGTGGTCGCCCGAGGACTGATGCCGGAGCCGGCGCAGCACCCACGGCATGAGGTACTCGCGAGCCCAGACGAGGTCGTTCGCGCGGGCCGCCCGCCAGGTCAGCACCGGTGTCGTGTCGGGCTGCATCGGTTGCAGGTCGTTGGGCACGTTGAGCGCCCGCAGCACCATGCGCGCAACCTCGTGGTGGCCGAGCGAGTTGTAGTGCAGCCGGTCGTCGTCGAAGAAGCGCATGTCCTGCACCTCCTTTAGCGCCCACTGATCGGCGACGATCGCGTCGTAACGGTCGGCGATCGCCCGGATGTTCTCGTTGTAGATCGCCACCCGGCCGCGGATGCCGCGGAAGACCGGGGTGAAGTTGGTGTCGATGCCGGTGAAGAGCACGAGCGTCGCGCCCGTCGACGACAGGCGTACGACGGCATCTTCGAACTGCTGCGCAACGGCGTCGGGGTCGGACCCCGGTCGGATGACGTCGTTGCCGCCCGCCGAGAAGGTGACCAGGTCGGGCTTGAGCGCGAGTGCGGGCTCGATCTGATCCGTCACGATCTGGCCGATGAGCTTGCCCCGGACGGCGAGATTAGCGTACGCGAAGTCGGGCACCTGTGAGCTGAGCACCTCGGCCACGCGGTCGGCCCAGCCGCGGTGCCCGCCGGGGCTGCCGGGCTCGGGGTCGCCGATTCCCTCGGTGAACGAGTCGCCGATCGCGACCATGCGACGCCACGGGTGAGCGGTCTCGTTCGGCACATAGGGTGTGCGCCGCGTGTCCTCGGATGGCTCGTTGTTTCTCATGACCCTCCTCGAAGCTCCGTACCTGCCACGCTATCTCGTGCCGGGCGATCGTGTGGGTGGGGTCGTTTAAGGTGGTCCATCGTGACAGAGGACCCCCAGGAGCATTTCGGAAGCTTCGCCGCAGAACACCTGTCACCCTCGTTCCCGCAGCGTGCGCCGTGGGGTACCGCTCAGCGCCTGCGTGCGTGGCAGGCAGAGGCGCTGGACCAGTACTTCGGCGCCGACGGCCCGGAGGGTGTCGGACGCGGACCGCGCGACTTCCTCGCCGCTGCGACCCCCGGCGCCGGTAAGACGACGTTCGCTCTCCGCCTCGCGTCGGAGCTGCTGCGCCGTGACGTTGTCGATCGCATCATCGTGGTCGCCCCCACCGAGCACCTCAAGACGCAGTGGGCGGATGCCGCCGGCCGAGTCGGCATCCGTCTCGATCCGCGTTTCAGCAACCGCCACGGGATGCCGTCGCGGCAGTACCACGGCGTCGCTGTGACCTACGCGCAGGTCGCGGTGAAGGCATCCGTCCACCAGCGGCTGACGATGGATGCCCGCACGCTGGTCATCCTCGACGAGGTCCATCACGGCGGCGACGCGCTGAGCTGGGGCGATGCGCTGCGCGAGGCCTACGGCAGGGCGACGCGACGTCTGCTTCTCTCGGGAACACCGTTCCGAAGCGACACCGCTCCGATCCCGTTCGTGGAGTATCACCCGAACGAGAAGGGCATCCGCCTCTCCAAGACGGACTTCAACTACGGCTACGGACGCGCCCTCGCCGACGGTGTCGTGCGCCCTGTGCTGTTCCTCGTCTACGCCGGCCACATGAAGTGGCGGACGAAGACCGGCGACGAATTCGAGGCCCACCTCGGCCAGGACAACACGAAGGACATCACCTCGCAGGCGTGGCGCACCGCGCTGAACCCCGAGGGCGACTGGATCCCCGCCGTGCTGAGGTCTGCAGACCGTCGCCTGAGCGAGGTGCGCCAGGACGTGCCCGACGCCGGCGGCCTCGTCATCGCGACGGACCAGACGGCGGCGCGGGCGTATGCGGAGATCCTGCATCAGATCACCGGCGAGGCGCCGACCGTCGTGCTGTCGGACGACAAGTCCGCGTCGGGCAACATCGAGATCTTCGCGCAGTCGACCACCCGGTGGATGGTCGCGGTGCGCATGGTGTCCGAGGGCGTCGACGTTCCGCGGCTCGCGGTGGGCGTCTACGCCACGTCCTCCTCGACCCCGCTGTTCTTCGCGCAGGCGATCGGGCGTTTCGTCCGGGCTCGTCGTCGCGGCGAGACGGCGAGCGTCTTCCTCCCGAACGTGCCCGTCCTGCTCAACCTCGCCGCTGAGATGGAGCGTCAGCGCGACCACGCGCTCGACCGAGAGGCAGGCGACGACGACGGCCTCGAAGACACCCTCCTCGCCGAGGCGGAGAGCGAGGACAAGGCCTCCGATGAGCTCACCCAGGAGTTCAGCTACCAGGCGCTCGGCTCCGTCGCCCACTTCGACCGCGTCCTCTTCGACGGCGCCGAGTTCGGCCAGCTCGCGGTGCCCGGCACGCCCGAGGAGGAGGAGTTCCTGGGCATCCCCGGACTTCTCGAGCCCGAGCACGTGCACGAGCTGCTCATGCAGCGCCAGTCGCGGCAGACCAAGCACCGGCACAGCCGCGAGGCACGCGAGAGCGCAGCGGGTGCCGCATCCGGCGGGGATGCTCCCAGCGCCGAGTCGACACTGCCCGAGCCGTTGCACCGGTCGCTGAAGGAGCAGCGACAGCTCCTGAACAGCCTCGTCGGCCTGTACGCCCGCCAGAGCGGTGAGCCGCACGGCCAGATCCACGCCGAGCTTCGCCGCGTGTGCGGCGGACCGGCTGTGTCGCATGCGACCGTGGCCCAGCTCCAGGCGCGCATCGCGGTCCTGCGATCACGCGTGAGATCGTGACGTCGTCGGCGCGCCACGCCCGGCGTGCCGACGATTCTCCGCCCCGCCGGTGACGTGTTAGTGTTGTTCCTCGGTTGGGAACAACTGAAAAACACTGCGCGGGTGGCGGAATAGGTAGACGCGCTAGCTTGAGGTGCTAGTGCCCGTATAGGGCGTGGGGGTTCAAGTCCCCCCTCGCGCACAGTGAGAGAAGGGCTCCGGAAACGGAGCCCTTCGTCATTTCCCGGAACGGTTCACGACTACCGTGGAGAGCATGTCCGAGTACGACGATCTGCCCGAGGTCGCCCGCGTCGCGCGGGATCTGATCCGCTTCGACACGACCAACTTCGGCGAGGGGCGCTCGCGCGGCGAACGCGAAGCGGCCGAGTACGTGGGGGCCTATCTCGAGGCGCTCGGACTTCGACCCGAGTACTACGAGCCGATCCCGCGGCGCACGAACGTCTCTGTGCGCATACCGGGTCGCGACAGCTCGAAGCCGGCTCTCGTCCTGCACGGCCACCTCGACGTCGTGCCGGCCGTGGCGGAAGACTGGAGCGTCGACCCGTTCGCGGGCGTCGTCCGCGACGGGATGCTGTGGGGTCGCGGCGCCGTGGACATGAAGGACATGGACGCGATGATCCTCACGTCCGTGGCCGAGCTCCTGCGCGCGGGGGAGCAGCCCGAGCGCGATCTCGTCGTCACGTTCTTCGCCGACGAGGAGAACGGCGGGGTCGAGGGATCGCAGCTCGTCGTGCGCGATCGGCCCGAGTGGTTCGCCGGTGCGACCGAGGCCATCAGCGAGGTCGGCGGATACTCGATCGGCGTCGACGGGCACCGGGCATACCTGCTGCAGGTCGGCGAGAAGGCCCTCGTCTGGCTGCGGCTCCACGCCACCGGACGAGCGGGCCACGGCAGCCGGCTGCATCCGGAGAACGCCATCACGCGTCTGTCCGAGGCCGTCGCGAAGCTCGGTCGCGCGCACTGGCCGATCGAGCTCACGCGCACGACCCGACGACTCGTCGACGACCTCGCGGCGCTCAGTGGCCGGGACGCGTCGGATCCGGATGCCGTCGCCGACGCGACCGGGCCGACGTCCGCGTTCCTCGCGTCGACCTTCCGGACCACGACGAATCCGACGGGTCTGACCGCGGGGTACAAGCACAACGTCATCCCCGATGCCGCGTCCGCTGCGATCGACGTGCGCACGCTCCCGGGACAGGAGGATGCGGTGCTGGCGGAGATCCAGCGAATCGTCGGCGACGACATCCGTATCGAGATCGTGCATCGCGACATCGGCCTCGAGGTCCCCTTCGCGGGGTCGCTCGTCGACACCATGGTCGGCGCGCTCGGCCGGCACGATCCCGGCGTGCCCGTGCTGCCGTACCTCATGGGCGGCGGCACCGACAACAAGGCGCTGTCCGAGCTCGGCATCGCAGGATTCGGCTTCGCGCCGTTGCGCCTCCCGGCCGACATGGACTTCACGGGTATGTTCCACGGTGTCGACGAACGCGTCCCGATCGACGCGCTCGTCTTCGGGCAGCGCGTGCTCATCGATCTCATCCGCACGTACTGAAAGGCCGCCCATGCAGCTCCTCGAGGCCATCATCCTGGGCATCGTCCAGGGTCTGACCGAGTTCCTGCCGATCTCCTCGAGCGCCCACCTGCGCATCGTGGGGGAGTTCCTGCCGTCCGCGCAGGACCCCGGCGCCACCTTCACCGCGATCACTCAGATCGGGACCGAACTGGCCGTGCTGGTGTACTTCTGGAAGAAGATCACCCGCATCATCGGTCGCTGGTTCCGCTCGTTCAACGGTTCGGTCCCGCGTGACGATGCCGACGTTCGTCTCGGCTGGATCGTCATCATCGGTACCCTGCCGATCGGCGTTCTCGGGTTCCTGTTCCAGGACGTCATCCGCGACACCTTCCGCAATCTCTGGCTCGTCGCGATCGTGCTCATCGTCTTCGGCCTCATCCTCGGGGCGGCCGACGCGCTCGGGCGACGCGTCCGGACCGAGAAGGACCTGACGTACGGTCACGGTCTGGCCCTCGGGTTCGCGCAGGCGCTCGCGCTCATCCCGGGCGTATCGCGCTCGGGCGCCACCACGACGATGGGGCTCGCGCTGGGGTACACCCGGCCCGCGGCCGCAGAGGTCGCGTTCCTCCTCGCCGTGCCGGCCGTGTTCGGCAGCGGTCTCTACGAGCTGCTGCAGGCGATCCGTGAGCCGGGAGCGTCGGTGTTCTCGCTCGTCGACACCGCCGTGGCCACCGTCGTCGCCTTCGGCGTGGGACTCGCCGTGATCGCCTTCCTGATGCAGTACCTCAAGCGCGGCAGCTTCCTGCCGTTCGTGCTCTATCGTGTCGGGCTCGGAGCGGTGCTGATCGTTCTGCTCTCGCTCGGAGTCCTGCAGGCGTACTGAGCCGGCCGGACGGTCGCGGCGCGCGTCTCAGCGATGCGGGCCGCGACCGAGGCCACGGCCGTCGCCGCCGTCGCCCCGGTGCCGGAGGTACCTCTCGAACTCCTGCGCGATGGCGTCCCCCGAAGCTTCGGGGGAGTCCCACGTGTCGCGGGTCTGCTCCAGCTGACGGATGTACTCCGTCATCTCCTCGTCGTCAGCCGCCGCGGCGTCGATGGTCGCCTCCCAGGCGAGCGCATCACCCGGCAGCGAGCCGCGGGCGACCTTGGCGCCCGTGATGCCCTCGAGCTTGTCGAGAAGCGCCAGGGTCGCTTTCGGCGACGGCGAGTGGCCCGCAACGTAGTGCGGCACGCTCGCCCACAGTGCCGCCGTAGGGATCCCGGCCTCCTCCGCCGCAGCGGCGATGACCGACAGGATGCCGACGGGGCCTTCGTAGGTCGAGCGCTCGAGACCGAGCGCCGTGCGCAGCTCTTCGTTGTCGCTTCCGCTGAAGACGGTGATGGGACGAGTGTGGGGAACGTCGCTCATCATCGAGCCGAGCGCGACCACACCGGTGATGTCCTCGCTCAGCGCCGCATCCACCAGCTCGGCCGCGAACGACTTCCAGGCACGCGCTGGTTCGGCGCCGCTGAGGACCCATAGACGCGTGCCGCGTGCCGTCGCGCGCGGTCGCCAGATCGTCGCATCCGGCCATTTCAGCGAGCGGCGGCCGTCAGCGTCGGCCTGGACGTGCGGCCGCGTGTACATGTAGTCGAAGTACAGTTCGGGATCGACCGAGTAGACGGCGTCATAGGGACGGGATTCGCGAAGCTGTGTCGCGGCGGCGGTCGCGGCTTCGCCGGCATCGTTCCACCCGTCGAACGCGACCACGAGGACGCGGCGTCCCAGACTGTTCAACCCGTCCTCCGTTCCGAGCCGGCTCGCTCTGCGCGAGCGGGTCTGCTCCACGATACGCCGAGGCCAGCGCATGCGGGTCGGGCCACGCGGCGTCTCACCCCTGCATCGGTAACATGGTGCGGATGACTTCTCGTTCCCCTGCCGCGGTCCTCTGGGACATGGACGGCACGCTCGTCGACACCGAACCGTACTGGATGGCGGCCGAGGGTCCGCTCGTCGAGAGCTTCGGGGGAGTGTGGACGCCCGAGCAGGCGCTCAGCCTCGTCGGACTCGGGCTCGAGGACTCCGCGCGCATCCTGCAGAATGCCGGTGTCCGGATGCAGACGCGCGAGATCATCGACCACCTCACCGAGACGGTCTCGGGTCAGTTGCGCCGCGGCGGCACTCCGTTCCGCCCGGGTGCGCGCGAGATGCTCTCCGGGCTCCGCGAAGCCGGGATCAAGACGGCGCTCGTGACCATGTCGATGCGCAGCATGGCCGACACCGTCGTGTCGTCTATCCCGTTCGAGGCGTTCGACGTCGTCATCGCCGGCGACGAGGCGGCACGCCCCAAGCCGTTCCCCGACCCCTACCTCCAGGCGTGCGCAGCGCTCGGGGTCGATGTCGCCGACACCGTCGCCATCGAGGACTCACCCAACGGCCTGCGTTCGGCGGTCGCCTCCGGCGCCGTCGCACTCGGAGTACCGCTGATGGTCCCACTGCACGGCCTCGGTGCTCACGCTCTCTGGGACTCCCTCGCGGGGCGCTCGGTGGCAGACCTGGCCGATCTCTTCACCCGCCACCGACTCGGAGCTTCCGCATGACCGACGACCTCCAGCCCCGCGGCCCCTTCCGTTACGGCGACCGCGTCCAGCTGACCGGCCCCAAGGGACGGATGCACACGATCACCCTCCGAGAGGGCGGCGAGTTGCACACCCACCACGGCGTGCTGCGCCACGAGGTCCTCGTCGGCCAGCCCGACGGGTCGGTGGCGACCAACAGCGGTGGGCACGAGTACCTGGCACTCCGCCCCCTGCTGCGCGACTTCGTGATGTCGATGCCCCGTGGTGCCGCGATCGTGTACCCGAAGGATGCGGCTCAGATTCTGGCCGCGGCCGACATCTTTCCCGGCGCCACCGTCGTCGAGGCCGGTGTCGGCTCGGGCGCGCTGTCGCTCTGGCTGCTTCGGGCGATCGGCGACCACGGACGGCTCGTGTCATTCGAGCGACGCGCCGAGTTCGCAGAGGTCGCCGAGGCGAACGTCGCCACGTTCACAGGCGGTACCCCCGCGAACTGGTCGGTCATCGTCGGCGATCTCGTCGAGAGCCTGCCCGACGCCGTCGAGCCGGGGACGGTCGACCGGGTGGTCCTCGACATGCTCGCGCCGTGGGAGTGCATCGACGCCGTCGCCGACGCGCTCGCCCCCGGGGGCGTCGTGCTCTGCTACGTCGCCACTGCTACCCAGCTCAGCCGTGTCGCCGAGTATCTCCGCGGCACGGGCCTGTTCACCGATCCCGACGCGTCCGAGACGATGATCCGCGGCTGGCACGTCGAGGGTCTGGCCGTGCGCCCGGACCACCGGATGGTGGCTCACACCGGATTCCTCATCACCGCCCGCCGCCTCGCTCCGGGGGCCATCCCGCCCGATGTCCGGAAGCGCGCGCTGAAGAAGCCGTCGTACGACGATGCGGACGTCGAGATCTGGACGCCGGGAGCCGTCGGCGACCGCGAGATCACGGACAAGAACCTCCGCAAGCGCGTCCGCGAAGCGCAGCGGGCCGCGCGGAGCTCGCTCTCCGTTCCGGACGGGCACGACGACGACTCCGCGTAGACTGCTGCGGTGCGTAGGATCATCGCCGCCGCCGGCGCTCTCTCTCTGACCGTGCTCGCCCTGACGGCCTGTGCCACGCCGTCCTCGGGCTCAGCGTCGTGCACGCGGGACGTGTCCGAGTCCTCGGCCCTCGATCTCGTCGACGTCAGCGACAGCCCCGTCGGCACGAAGCCCACCGTCGCCCTCTCGGCGCCGGTCCACGTCGACGGTCTCGCAGCACGCGACACCGTGACGGGAGACGGTCGTGCGGTGACGAGCGACGCACAAGACGTCGTCTTCGACCTCACGGTCCTCGACGGGTCATCGGGTGCGCCGATCGCGGCATCCGGATACACCGGCGAGCTGTCGGAGGTTTACCCGCTCGACAGCTGGGATGCCACATTCCCGGGCCTCGTCGACGCCCTGCACTGCGCGACCGAAGGCTCGCGCGTCGTGATGGCGCTCGGCCCGGACGAGGTGACGGCCGACACTCGTGCACGGTTCGGCATGGCGGAAGACGCCACGACGGTCGTCGTCCTCGATCTGCAGAAGGTGTATCTCGCCGCCGCTGACGGTGCCGAGCAGTTCAACGATCGGGCCGGCATGCCCTCGGTCGTGGTCGCTCCTGACGGACGCCCCGGCATCGTCATCCCCGACAACGACCCGCCCAGCGACCTCGCGATCGAGGTGCTGAAGAAGGGCGACGGTGAAGAGGTCACCGGCGATGTGCCGGTGCGCGTGCACTACACCGGCGTGACGTGGGCCGACAAGAAGGTCTTCGACAGCACGTGGGGTCAGGGCGCGCAGCCGATGGAGCTCGACAAGACGATCCCCGGGTTCGCCGAAGCGCTCCGAGGCCAGACCGTCGGCTCGCAGATCCTCGTGGTGATCCCGCCCGACCAGGGTTACGGCGACACGGCCCAGGGCGGCATCCCCGCCGATTCGACGCTCGTGTTCGTCGTCGACATCCTCGGCCTCGACGCCGCGTCCTGAGTCGGGGGACGACGGCCACGCCTAGAATCGAAGGCGTGTCCGTCTCGCCCACTCGCGTTCCGCCCGAGGAACGCCTGGTCAATCTCGTCGTCGCCCTCATGGCGACCGAGCAGGGCGTGACGAAAGACACCATCCTGGGTTCGGTCTCCGGTTATCGAGAGCAGGCAGAAGCGGGCGCCCGACGCGAAGCGCTCGAGAAGATGTTCGAACGCGACAAGGAGAACCTGCGCGGTTTGGGCGTCCCGATCGAGACGATCGGTGACTATGCCGACCCCGACGACCTACGCGAAGCGCGCTACCGGATCCCGCCGACGGAGTACGAGCTGCCCGCAGACATCAGCTTCACCCCAGCCGAGCTCGCTGTGCTGACGCTGGCCGGGGGAGTGTGGGGCGAGCAGACGCTCTCGGCGGGCGCTCGGTCGGGACTGCGGAAGATCCGCTCCCTCGGGATCGAGGTCGATGAGCCGATCATCGGCTTCGCCCCGCGACTCGATCTTCACGACTCGTCTTTCCTGCCGTTGCAGCGCGCCATCGAGCAGGCTCGCGAGGTGGAGTTCGACTATCTGCGCCCGGGGTCCGATCGGCCGCGACGACGACGTGTGCGGCCTCTCGCGCTCGTCGAGTTCGAGGCACGCTGGCACCTGTTCGGGTGGGATGCCGGTGTCGATGCCGAGCGGACGTTCCTGCTGTCGCGCATCGTCGCGGACGTCGTCGTGACTCGGCAGAATTTCGACGCCGCGCTTCGTGCCGGCGCCGGAGAACGCGCCTTGTCGGGACTGCGCGACGTCGCCCACCGTCAGAGCGCCGACGTCACCGTCGTCCCCGGCACGGAGGCTGAGCTGCGGCTGCGCCGACGCTCTCTCGCCGAGGCCTCGAGCGGACGACGGCTGCGCATCCCCTTTGTGGATCTCGAGGTGTTCGCCGACGAGCTCGCCTCCTACGGACCGGAGGCGATGGTGCACGCGCCGGCCGATCTGCGCGACGCGGTCGTGCAGCGCCTCCGCGGTGCCCTTGACCGATCGGCGGTGACGTCGTGAGTGCCCAGCCCATCGTCGCAACCGACCGCGCGGCCCTGATCATGCAGCTCGTTCCGTACCTCATCGCCCAAGGAGAGGTGACGGTGGCCGACGCAGCGCGCGATTTCGACGTCGAGCCGCAGCAGATGCGCTCGATGGTCGAGAAGCTCACCGTGATCGGGCTTCCCGGCGAGGGCGGCTTCTGGCAGATGGCCAACGACCTCTTCGACATCGACTGGGACCTCCTCGACCGCGAGGACCGCATCGTCATCACCAACACCGTGGGGTTGCAGCGATCGCCGCGGCTCACCGCGCGCGAGGCCGCAGCGCTGCTCGCCGGTCTGCAGCTGGCGGCATCCGTCCCGGGTGTCGGCGACAGCGGTATCGTCCAGGGGCTCCTCGCCAAGCTCGCGCGCGGGGCGGGCCAGACTCCCGCCGACGTCATCGTCGCCCCGGCGCCGGTCGATGACGTTCGCGAGACGGTGGCGCGAGCGCTGCGCGAGCGCGTCGCCCTGGCGTTCACCTACACAGCACCGGACGGCGCGCCGACGACGCGCACCGTCGACCCGGTGAAGGTGACGATCTCCGCCGGCCGCTGGTACCTGCAGGGATGGTGCCACACACGTCGCGCGATGCGCACTTTCCACCTCGATCGCGTGACCGACCCGGCGCTCACCGAGATCCCGGCCCTTCACTCGACGGAGCCGGTGCCCGAGCTGTTCGAGCCGGGCGACGACGAGATCCTCGCCGAGATCCGCTACCCGCATCATGCGGCGACGATCGTGGGCGAATTCCTGACGAACGCAGAGGTGCGCGACGAGGGCGGATCGCAGACGGCGATGATCCGCGTCGCCGACCCCCGTTCGCTCAAACGACTGGTCGCCCGCAGCGGGGGGAGCATCGAGGTCCTCGCACCGGCCGAGGCCCGGCGTGCCGCCCGCGATTGGGCCCGAGCCGGTCTCGATCAGTACGCCTGAGACGGGCTTCCCGCCGGGTGCGCGGGTTAGACTGTGCGAAACGATCGATGGGGAGACTCAATGAGCAATCTGTTCGCAGGCCCGCACCTGTGGATCCTACTCATCGTCATTCTGCTGCTTTTCGGCGCTGCGAAGCTGCCGGCGCTGGCGAAGAGCATGGGACAGTCCGCCCGCATCTTCAAGGGCGAGATGAAGGCCATGAAGGAAGACGATGCCACGGCCGGCACCGCCGCCTCGACGACCGCTGACGTCGCGCCCGTCGAGAAGCCTGCGGACCCGAAGAGCGGTCCCGCAGCTCCCACACCGTAGCGCCGCGTGGTGACGGCTGAGCGCACGCGCTCAGGGGCGGACGGTGCGCCCCGGCGCGACAAGCGCATGTCCCTCGGGCAGCACCTCATCGAGCTGCGGCGACGCCTCATCATCTCGGCGCTCGCCCTGGTGGTCTCGATGGTGGTGTCGTTCTTCCTCACCGACTGGATCATCTGGGCGATGACCGAGCCGATCCGCGTCGTCGCGGAGCAGCGAGGCGACACCGAAGCGGTGAAGCTCATGTACTCGACGATCACCGGACCGTTCGACATGCGCCTGCGCATCTCGTTCTCGGTCGGCATCATCCTCTCTGCTCCCATCTGGCTCTGGCAGATCTGGGCATTCCTCATGCCCGGACTGACCCGGAAAGAGATCCGGTACACGGTCGGATTCGTCTCGGCCGCGGTTCCCCTCTTCTTCGCCGGTGTCTACACCGGCTGGCTCGTCATGCCGCACATTGTCGAGATCATGGCGACGTTCTCGCCGGAGGCGTCGGCGAACTTCTACGAGGGCAAGTACTACTACGACTTCGTCTTCAAGCTCCTGCTCGTCGTCGGGGTCGCGTTCATCATTCCCGTGTTCCTTGTCGCGCTGAACTTCGCCGGCATCATGAGCGGGAAAGCGATCCTCAAGGGATGGCGCGTCGCCATCCTCATCGCCGTCGTCTTCTCGGGCCTGGCAACCCCCGCCGCCGACATCGTGAGCATGCTGATGCTGGCGGCGATCCTGACGGTGCTCTATTTCGCGGCCGCGGCGCTCTCACTCCTCCTCGACCTGCGCCGGTCGCGTCGCGCGCCCGAGCTCACTGTCCCCGGCCCGCCCCCAACGACTGATCCGCTCCCGTGAGCGCGTCCAGCCCCGCGGAGCGGTTCCTCGCCGCGCAGTCGGCCCGGGCCCACCCGCTGACCGCGGCGTTCGCCGACATGCAGCGATTCGATCTCGACTCGTTCCAGATCGCCGGATGTCACGCCCTCGAGGACGGGCGGAGCGTCCTCGTCGCCGCGCCCACGGGAGCCGGCAAGACGATCGTGGGCGAGTTCGCGATGCACCTGGCCATGCTCGAGCCCGACACGAAGGCGTTCTACACGACGCCCATGAAGGCCCTGTCGAACCAGAAGTTCCGCGAGCTGGTCGACGTGTACGGCGAGGATGAGGTCGGCCTGCTCACCGGCGACACGAACATCAACGGCAACGCACGCATCGTGGTCATGACCACCGAGGTGCTGCGGAACATGCTCTACGCCGACTCGCCGGCCTTGCGTGGCCTCCGCTACGTCGTGATGGACGAGGTCCACTACCTGGCCGATCGGTTCCGAGGCGCCGTGTGGGAGGAGGTCATCATCCATCTCCACCGCTCGGTGCGGATGGTGGCGCTCTCGGCGACGGTCTCGAACGCGGAGGAGTTCGGCGACTGGCTCGACACCGTGCGAGGCGATACCGCCGTCGTGGTCTCCGAGATCCGTCCCGTTCCTCTCGAACAGCACGTTCTGGTCCGCGGCGATCTGCTGCCGCTGTTCGACGACCGGGCGGGTGTGGCGACTGCGCAGGTCAACCAGGAGCTGACCCGCCTGCGCTCGCCGCAGGGCCAGCGATACGACAGCAACCGGCGCTCGCACGGTTACCGCGGTGCGGGGGGCCGCGAGGCTCATCGCAAGCACCGTGGCGGACAGGGGTCGGGACGCCCCGCGGCCGCGCAGCGCCTCGAACGCCTCGACCGACCGGCTGTCGTCGAACTCCTGGGCCGGGCCAATCTGCTGCCCGCGATCTTCTTCATCTTCAGCCGCGCAGGGTGCGACGGAGCGGTCCAACAGGTGCGCAGGTCGGGTATCCGGCTCACGACACCCGAGGAACGGGATGAGATCCGCGCCATCGTGGATCGCCGCACCCGCGCGCTCGCGCAGGAAGACCTGGCTGTGCTGGGGTTCTGGGAGTGGCGCGACAACCTCGAGCGCGGCGTCGCGGCCCACCACGCCGGACTGCTGCCAGCGTTCAAGGAGGTCGTCGAGGAGCTCTTCCAGCGCAAGCTCGTCAAGGCGGTCTTTGCGACGGAGACGCTGGCGCTGGGCATCAACATGCCCGCACGCACCGTCGTCCTCGAGAAGCTCGAGAAGTTCAACGGCGAAGCACGCGTGGCGATCACTTCGGGGGAGTACACCCAGCTGACTGGGCGCGCCGGTCGCCGGGGCATCGATGTCGAAGGGCACGCGGTCATCCAATGGAGCGACGGTCTCGACCCGCAGTCGGTCGCCGCGCTGGCGTCGCGGCGCACGTACCCGCTGAACTCCAGCTTCCGCCCCACGTACAACATGGCCGTGAACCTCATCGACCGCTTCGGTCGCGACCGCGCACGTGAGATCCTCGAGTCGTCGTTCGCCCAGTTCCAGGCCGACCGGTCCGTCGTCGGCCTCGCGCGCCAGGTCAAGGAGAAGGAGCAGACGCTCGACGGCTACGCCCGCTCCATGACGTGCGAGCGGGGGGATTTCGCGGAGTACTCCGGCATCCGTCGCGAGCTGAGCGACCTCGAGAAGCTCAATCGCAACGACCGCACCGCACCGGCACGCATCCGTCAGCGCCGTCAGGACGAGCTGGCCGGCCTTCGCAAGCGGATGCAGCGGCACCCCTGCCACGACTGCCCGGACCGGGAGCACCATGCCCGGTGGGCCGAGCGCTACTGGCGGCTGCGCCGCGACGTGCAGAAGCTGCGGCAGCAGATCGACACGCGCACCGGCACCGTGGCGCGGGTGTTCGATCGAGTTGTCGACGTCCTGGCCGCCCTCGACTACGTCTCGGTCGACAGCGACGGCACCACCGCGCTGACCGAGGCGGGCGCCACGATGCGTCGGATCTACGGTGAACGCGACCTCCTCGTGGCCGAGGCGCTTCGCCGGGGCCTGTGGCGCGAGCTCGATCCCGCCGGTCTGGCGGCCCTCGCGTGCAGTCTTGTCTACGAGCCGCGCCGCGAGAGCGACGGTCCGGGCGAGTACGGGCTTCCGCGAGGCGCCTTCCGAACGGCACTGGCCGAGACGCAAGAGCTGTGGGCGGTCCTCGACGACCTCGAACAGGACCACCGCCTGCCCGGCACCGAGCCGGTGGCCACGGGCCTCGCGAAGGCCATGCATTCGTGGGCACGCGGCATGATGCTCGATCGCGTCCTGCTCGAGGCCGACATGGCCGCCGGCGACTTCGTGCGCTGGGCGAAGCAGACGATCGATCTCCTCGATCAGCTCTCGCTCGTCGCCGACGCCGATCTGGCGCGGACAGCGCGTGCCGCGCTGGATGCCGTCCAGCGCGGCATCGTCGCATACTCCGGCGTCTAGGCTCGAACACGTGCCCGACTCGTCTCCGGCCGCGGTGCGGCCTCTGATACCGCTGTGGCTGGCACTGGTCGGCGCCGTCGTCGGCGGTGCGGTTCTGGACGCCGCATTCCCCGACATCGGGTGGTGGCCGCTGGCGTTCGCCGGTGTCGCGTTCGCTCTCGCCGGTCTGATCGGGCGCTCGGCGTGGGGTGCGCTCGCGGTCGGGGCCGTCTTCGGAGCGTCCTTCTACTTCATCCACATCTCGTGGATCACCCGTTATCTCGGGCCCATCCCGTGGTTCGGACTCGCCGGCATCGAGACGCTCTTCTTCGCGGTCGGCTCGATCCCCATCGCTCTTGCGTACCGCTGGGTCCCGCGTCTGCTGCCAAGCCAGGGAGCACGACTGATCGCCCTCCCCGCCCTGGTCGCGGGACTGTGGACTGCGCGCGAGCTCTTCATGGGGTCATGGCCCTACACCGGCTTCCCCTGGGGCCGCGTCGGCATGAGTCAGTCCGAGAGCCCGCTCGCGCACGTCGCGTCCTGGACCGGGGTGGCGGGCCTGACATTCCTCATGGTGTTCGTCACAGCGGCGGTCATCGAGTGGCTGCGCCTGGGCAGGCTGCGCGACCTCCGCACGGCGCTCCCGGCGGCCGTCGTCGCCGTCGCGCTCGTGGCGCTGCCCGCTTTCCCGACGACGGATGCCGGGACGTACCGCGTCGGTTCCGTCCAGGGCGACGGCCCCACGGGATACTTCGATTCTCGCGAGCCCTACGACGTCCTGCGCTCGCAGCTCGCGGCCACACAGCCGATCATCGACGAGCCCATGGACCTTCTCGTCTGGCCGGAGGGCGGCATCGATGCGGACCCGCTGTCGAATGCGTCCGTCGTCGACACGCTCGATCGGCTGTCGGCGCGCATCGAGGCGCCGTTGCTGGTCAACGCAGCCACGCAGCGCGGTGACGACATCTACAACACGTCGATGCTCTGGCGGGCTGGCGCCGATAATCCCGTCGCGATCCACGACAAGTCACGCCCGGTTCCCATGGGCGAGTACGTCCCCGACCGGTGGTTCTTCGAGCTGATCGTCCCAGACCTCATCGGTCTCATCCAGCGCGAGTACACACCGGGAACGAACCCGCCCTTCATGGACGTCTCCGGCATCGGCGTCGGGCTCGCGATCTGCTTCGACGTGCTCTACGACGACGTGATCTGGACGGGTGCACGTGACGGTGCGCAGCTCTATGTCTTCCAGACCAACAACGCCGATTTCCGCGACACGGACGAGAATCTCCAGCAGCTCGCGTTCGCGCGCATGCGCGCCATCGAGACCGGCCGAGCGGTCGTGAACATCTCGACGGTCGGCACGAGCCAGGTCATCGCGCCCGACGGCACGGAGATCGACGGCCTGCCGGCGGCGGAGGCCGGTGCGATGATCACCGAGGTGCCGCTGCGCACCGGACTCACGCCCGCCGTCATCGTCGGCGGCGCTGTGCAGGTCATCCTCGGCTGGGGAAGCCTCCTGGCTCTCCTCGCTTGCGGCGTCGCCGTCGCGGTCGCGCGACGACGCTCACGCAGCACGTCCGCGACATGAGAATGCCGTCGGTCCCGAAGGACCGACGGCATTCGCGCGGAGCTGGAGGCTCAGGCGCTCAAGCGGGAGCCGCGGCGCTCGCGGAGCATGGCCAGACGCTCCTCGAGCAGTTCCTCGAGCTCGGGGATCGTGCGGCGTTCGAGCAGCATGTCCCAGTGGGTTCGGGCGGCCTTGTCGCCCGAGTGATCGACCTCGACGACGCCCTCGCCTACGCGCAGGAGAGCCTCGGCGCCGCACGCGCGGCACTCCCAGGTCTCGGGCGCCTCCGCGTCGGCGGCGAACGTCATGACGGTCTCGTGCGCACAGCGCGAACACACGTACGTGTGGTTGACCCGGTCGTGGAAGACGACGCCCTCTTCGCTCTGTAGGCTCGAGGCGCCGAGTCGGATGCCGCGCAAGCTGCGGTCTGCCATTGTGTGGTCCTCTCGTCGGCTATCAGTTGTAACGTGCGCGGCTGTGTGCATCATCCGAAGAAGGGATGGTCTTCGGGGTTTCACAGCCGATGTTCAGCGTGTCGGGGTATTCAGCGCTCTTCCGCCACGATGGTCATCGCGCGGTCGGCTCGGTCCGTGACGATACCGTCGACGCCGGCCGCGAGCAGGCGTCTCATGCCGTCCGCGTCGTTGACCGTCCAGACGTGCATCTCGACACCCGCACGGTGGACCGCGCGGATCATTCGGGGGGAGACGATGCGGATGGGCCCCCGACGCTCGGGAACCTGCACCGCGTCGATGCCGCGCAACGCACGACCCATCAACCATGGCACACCTGACGCGACGGCTGCGACGAGAGCCGCGATTCGGATCGTGCCTGCCGACGTCGCGGGGCGTCCCCCGGCATCGTGGGCGGCGCGGAGTGCGCGTTCGCGTGTGCGGTCGGAGAAGCTGGTGAGCAGCACCCGATCCGCATGCGGCGCCACCAGGCGCCCGACCGTCTCTGCAGCCGATTCGGCTTTGACGTCGAGGTTGAAGAACAGCGTGGGAAACGCGTCGAGGGCTTGTGCGAGCGTCACCAGCCCGCCGCGGTCGGCCATGAGATTCTCGAGCTCGCGGTCTCCGACATCCGCGATCGGGCGCGGATCTCCGGCGACCCGCGAGAGGTCGGAGTCGTGGAACAGGATCACCGTCCCGTCCGCGCTCAGATGGCAGTCCGACTCGACGTACCGCACGCCGAGCGCGTGTGCCGCAGCGAAGGCCGCGAAGGTGTTCTCGACGATGCCCTCAGAATCCGCCGGCACGAAACCGCGGTGCGCGAGAACCCGCGGACGCTCCGAGCCGAAGTACGGGTGCGTCACGGCGCGGGAGGCGCAGGACGGTCCGCCGATGCCGCCGGGCGGTCGTCCCGACGACCCGCGAATCCGGCGCTCATGCTCTTGAGAGCCTCCGTGAACTCGCTCGGGATGATCCAGAGCTTGCTCGACGCGCTGTCGCTGATCTTCGGAAGGGTCTGCAGGTACTGATAGGCCAGCAGCTTGTCGTCGGGGTTCCCGTCGTGGATGGCCTGGAACACCGACTGGATCGCAGCCGACTCGCCCTCGGCCCGCAGAATCTGTGCCTGCTTGTCGCCCTCGGCCTTCAGGATCTCCGCTTGACGGCGGCCCTCCGCCTCCAGGATCTGCGATTGCTTCGACCCCTCGGCGGTGAGGATGGCGGCACGACGATCGCGCTCGGCGCGCATCTGCTTCTCCATCGAGTCCTGGATCGAGGTGGGCGGGTCGATCGCCTTGAGCTCGACGCGCGAGACGCGGATGCCCCACTTGCCGGTCGCCTCGTCGAGCACGATGCGCAGCTGACCGTTGATGTTGTCGCGGCTCGTCAGCGCTTCTTCCAGATTGAGGCCGCCGACGACGTTTCGAAGCGTCGTGGTCGTGAGCTGCTCCACGGCACCCAGATAGTTGTTGATCTCGTAGGTGGCGGCCCGCGCGTCGGTCACCTGGAAGTAGACCACGGTGTCGATCGAGACGACGAGGTTGTCTTCGGTGATCACGGGTTGCGGCGGAAACGACACCACCTGCTCGCGCATGTCGACGAGCGGCAGCACCCGGTCGATGAACGGCACGAGCAGGTTGAGCCCGGGGGAGAGGGTGCGCTGGTATCGGCCCAGCCGTTCCACGACTCCCGCATAGGCCTGCGGGATGATGCGGATGGCTCGGAAGAGCACGACGATCACGAAGATCGCCAGAACCACGAGAAGCACGATCACGAAGATCTGACCGACGAAAGCGCCGACATCAACCATGGGTGTTCTCCTTCGGGTCGGGGGATTGGGAGGGGGAACCGACCTCCACGGTGGCGCCCCGCACGGCGCGGACGACGAGACGGGAACCGACGGGGGCCTCGCCCGGCTCGCCCACGAGACGAGCGGTCCACGTCTCACCGTTGTCGAGCTTGACCGAACCGGCGCCGTCGACGAACGGGACGAGGACGCGCGCGCCGAGGCCTGCGAGAGCGTCGACATTGGTCGGGATGTGCTGACTGCTGCGGTGGAGAGCGCGCAGGAGGAGCGGTCGGATCGTGAAAAGGAGCAGGGCCGAGACGGCAGCGGCCGCCGCGACCTGCAGCCACCACGGGGCGCCGAGAAGATTCGTTCCCAGTCCGCCGACGAGCGTGCCGCCCGCGAGCATGAGGAAGGTGAACTCGAGGGTGAGCAGTTCGACGATCACGAAGATCAGGGCCAGCACGAGCCACGCTATCCACAGGTATTGCGTGAGATCGGGCAACATCGGCGCTCCTTCGTCCCTCATCCGAACCTATCAGTCGGGGGTTCGATCCGGGCCGGTTGATAGGCTCGTGCGGTGCCGGCGGTCCGCCGTGCCGAGAGCCTTTCTTCCCCGCAGGAGCGCCACATGACTCAGCCCCTTCCCGCCGGAACCCTCACGGGTCGCACGGCACTGGTGACCGGATCGTCGCGCGGAATCGGCGCGGACACCGCGCGCTACCTGGCACAGGCGGGCGCGAACGTCGTCATCAACTTCCGCAACAAGGCTCCCCGCGCCGAGAAGCTGGCCGCGGAGCTGCGAGAGCTCGGCGTCGAGGTCCTCGTGGTCGGCGCTGATCTGACCGACCGCGCCTCCGTCGACGAGATGTTCGCCGCCGTCCGCGAGACCTTCGGCCGCCTCGACATCCTCGTGCTCAATGCATCAGGCGGCATGGAGGGCGGCATGGCCGAGGACTACGCCCTCACCTTGAACCGTGACGCGCAGCTCGGCACCCTCGATGCGGCGCTGCCGCTGCTCGAAGACGGGTCGCGTGTCGTGTTCGTGACGAGCCACCAGGCGCACTTCATCCGCACGACGCCGACGATGCCCGAGTACGAGGCGGTCGCCCTGTCGAAGCGGGCGGGCGAGGACGCTCTCCGCGAGCGCGTGGGCGAGCTGACCGAACGGGGCATCGGATTCGTCGTCGTGTCGGGAGACATGATCGAGGGCACCATCACCGCGACGCTGCTGGAGCGGGCGAACCCGGGCGCCATCGAGACGCGCCGCGAGTCGGCCGGAAAGCTCTACAACGTCTCGGAGTTCGCCGCCGAGATCGCCCTCGCCGCCGTCGAACCGATTCCCGCTGACAACACGCGCCTCGTCGGAGACATCTCGTCCTTCGGCGGCGAGTGACCATGCGCCCCACCGACATCGAGGCGCTGATCGCTGTCGGGCGTCCGACGGTCGCTGCCGACGGTTCCTTCGCCGTGTTCGCGACATCTCGCCCCGACATCGCCGCCGATCGGAACGTGGGGCAGCTCTGGCGCGTCGACCTGCCGTCGGGCCAGCCGCACCGACTCACGCGCGGTGTCGCGGACGCCTCTCCGAGGCTCTCGCCCGACAGCCGACACGTCGCCTTCCTCCGCGGAGACGCTGACGGCAAGCCGCAGATCCACGTGATCGCGGCATCCGGCTCGGAAGCGATTCAGGTGACGGACGCACCCCTCGGTGTCGGGTCCTTCGCCTGGTCGCCCACGGGCGAGCTCCTCGCCTTCACCGCACGCATACCTGAACGCGGGCGTTACGGCACCGTCGACGGGCTGTCTCCCGACGCGGAATCCGCTCGGCGGATCACCGGCATCCGCTGGCATGCGAACGGTCTCGGGTATATCGCGGACCGCCCCGCTCAGGTCTTCGTCGTCGCCGCACCAGACCTCCATTCCGAGCCGACGTACACTCCCGCCCCGGCACCGGATTCCGGCTCCTCGGACGCCCCGCGGAAGGTTCCGGAGCACGCACGTCAGCTCACCTCCGGTGCGCTCTCGCACGACGGGGTCGTGTTCACCGCCGACGGCTCGGAGATCCTTACGACGACGGACGGGATCGAGCACGAGCGTCGGGACCTTCGCTCGCCGCTGATCGCGATCGATATCGACGGAACGGGGGAGCGGGTCGTCGTTCCCGCGACCCTGTCGATCGTCGACGTCACCGTCGCCTCCGACGGCACCATCGCGTTCCTGGCCTCCGACCCGGGCCCGGACGGCACCGACTTCGTCGCGCCCGGCGTCGCGCTCTGGGTGCTCGAGGGTGACGAGCCCCGTCGGCTCACCGACCCCGAGACGATCGACCTCGGCGAAGTGGGCTCGCACATCACGCCGATCGGCGATGACTTCCTGGTGCAGAACCGTACGCGCGGCGAAGTGCACCTGCTGCGGGTCTCGCGCGACGGCGCGGCCACGCGCCTCCGTCGCGGCATGGAGGTCGTCGGCCACGCCGCCGATGCCGCAGGCGAGCGCATCGTCTGCGCCGTAGCCACCAATCGGTCGGCCGGCGAGCTTCTCCTCCTCGACGGCGAAGGCATCGAGGCGCGGTTGCTGACGTCATTCGGAGATGCCGCCAGCCGCGCCGGATTCGTCCTCCCGCGCGAGCTCGAGGTGAACGCACCCGACGGCTACCCCGTACACGGTTGGGTCACGACGCCCCAGGGCGAGGGCCCCTTCCCCGTCCTGCTGCAGATTCATGGCGGTCCGTACGCGTCCTATGGCGTGCACCTCTTCGACGAGACGCAGGTCCTGGTCGGGGCGGGCTACGCCGTCGTCTATTGCAATCCCCGGGGCAGCGCTGGATACGGGCGCGCCCACGGCCGCAGCATCCGGGGCCGTATGGGAACCGACGATCTGAGTGACGTCCTCGCCTTCCTCGACGGAGCCGTGGCGTCGGATGCGCGACTCGACGGCGGCCGCGTCGGCATCCTGGGCGGGTCGTACGGCGGCTACCTGACGGCGTGGACGATCGCGCACGACCACCGGTTCGCGGCCGCTGTCGTCGAGCGCGGCTTCCTCGATCCCGAGACGTTCCAGGGAACGAGTGACATCGGCTCGTTCTTCGGTGACGAGTACGTCGGCACCGAGGCGGCCGCGATCCGAGCGCAGAGCCCGATGGCCGTCGTGAAGGACGTCACCACGCCGACCCTGGTGATCCATTCGGAGCTCGATTTCCGGTGCCCCCTGGAACAGGCCACCCGCTACTACACGGCATTGCGCCGCCAGGGCACGGAGGCGGAGCTCCTCGTGTTCCCCGGCGAGGACCACGAGCTCACCCGTTCGGGGCGGCCCCGTCACCGCGTGGAACGGTTCGAGGCCCTCCTCGAGTGGTGGGGACGCCACCTCCCGGCGTGACGACCGTCCCGGTCAGGGCCGGAACGAGAGCCCCCGGATGATGTTGACGATGCCGAGGGCCACGGCCGAGATGCCGAGCAGCCACCAGAGCACCAACACGCCCCACAGCGGTGTGAACAGCAGCATGACGCCGGCGATGATCGAGAGGATCGCGAACGCGATCGTCCACCCTCGCGACGACGACTCGCTCACGACCGACAGCGAGACGGCGCCCTCGACGATCCACATGATGCCCACCAGCACGCCGAGGAACACGGCGAACGACGCGGTGAAGGCTGCGAGGTTGGCGAATGCCACGATGCCGACGATCACGAAGAAGAGGCCGAGCGCGACGTGCCCGACGCGCGCCCAGCCGCGCTTCGTCCGCGAGAGGATCCCGAGGGCGGCGTAGACGATACCCGCGATGATCGCGTAGGCGGCGATGATGCCGGTGAGGACCTGCGCCGTGCGACCGGGCCAGATGAGAATGAGCAGGCCGAGGATCAGCGTCAGGATGCCGCCGACGATGAACGACGTCCGCAGCGATCTGACGAATCTTCCGGCGATGTTCTCTGCAGTTGCCATGACGGAACCTCCTTCGCGGGAGCGGAGCACCCCCGACACGCCACACGCTAGTGCACCGGGAGGGCGGGCGTCAGAGCCCCGGATGCGGCCCCGCGCGGTGCCGGGCTGATCAGCCGAGGATGAGAGTGGCACCCAGCAGGACGGGGACGCACCCGAGGGTCGTCAAGAAGACCGTGTCGCGCGAGATGGTCTCGCCGATGTCGTAGCGCTGCGCGAAATTGAAGACGTTCTGCGCGGTCGGAAGTGCTGCGAGCACGGTGACCGCCAGGATGTCGGCGGGGGAGAGGTCGAAGACGAGAGCGGCCACGGCCCACGCCACGAGCGGCATGGCGATCAGCTTCAGACCTGCCGCCAGCAGGATGTCTCGCCGACGGCCGGAAGCGGACAGCACGCGCTGTCCGTGCAGCGACATCCCATAGGCGATGAGGAGAACCGGCACGCATGCGTCGGCGATGAGCTGCAGCGGGTCGAGCACGAGAGGGGGCAGTTCCAGCCCCGAGACCGACACGATGACGCCCGCGACCGAGGCGATGACGATCGGGTTGCCGACGGTCCGTTTGAGGATCGGGAGCGGCCGCCGCTGTCCCGTCGTGACGGCCTCGAGGATCGCCATCGTGATCGGGGTGAACACGATGAGCTGCATCAGGATGACCGGCGCCGGCAGCGCGGCTGAGCCCAGGAGGTAGAGCGAGAGCGGGATCCCGATGTTGTTGGAGTTCACCTGCCCGGCCGACAGCATTCCGATGAGCGTCTCACCGACCGAACGACGCCACGCGAGTCGAGCGATCAGCGCGTAGACGACGAACATCGACGCCGCAGCGATGGCGGAGACGGGCAGCAGTGCCGAGAACAGCGTCGAGACGTCGGCCTGCGAGAGCACGACGAACATGAGGAAGGGCGACAGGACGAAGAAGATCAGTCGCGCGAGCACCGGGCGGCCGTGCGGCCCGAGCAGATCGATGCGGCCGATGACGTATCCGACGATGATCGCGACCCCGACGACGACGAATCCGGTCACGACCTGCACCCTCCGAGCCTAGGGGAGTGGGCGCGTTGACCCGGCTCACAGCCGCCACTTCGTACGGTGGAACGACGGCGAGAGCGAGGTGATCGGATGAGGCGCAACGTGCGTTACCTGCAGCTGGCGGGCGTTCAGCTGGCGGCGATAGCGGTGACGATCCTGGTGTGCGTGTTCACGGAGTCCGGCCAGTACGCGGATCAGGCCGCCATGGTCGCCACGACAGCGTCCGGAAATCCCGTCCTTCGCGCGGCTCAGCACGTCAGCGCGAACTACATCATCGTGGTCGCCGCCGTGACGATGCTCGTCGGCATCACCGCCGCCCTCGTGCGGCGGCGCTTCGCCGAGGCTGCGGCGGCATCCGTGATCTTCGTCGGGTCGAGTGTCGTGACACAGGTGCTGAAGCACGAGGTCATCGCACGCCCGGATCTGGCGAGCGGCTGGGGCGCATATGGCAACTCACTGCCGTCCGGCCATGCCACCATCGCGATCGCCGCGGCGTGCGCCGCATTGTTCGCGGCACCGAACCGGATCAAGTTCGTCCTCGCACCGGTTCTGGTCACCTGGGCCGCCGTCGCCGGCATGGGTGTGATCGCCGCCGGATGGCATCGACCGAGCGATGTCGTCACGGCGAGCCTCGTCGTGGGGTTCTGGTACACGATTGCCGCGCTGATCGTCACGGCGGCGCGTCACCGTCATGGGCAGGCCGCGGCCGTCCTGACCCGTCCGCAGCGCCGGCTGCGCGGTCTCGCACCCGTCCTGGTCATGGGCGGCGCGATCACGGCCGTCGCGCTGAGTGCGTTCTACGCGTCTGGTTCCGGGCGCACGCTCGTCACGGCTGTCTTGACGGTGGTCACGATCATTGCGACGGTTCTCGGTGCACTTGCCGTCAGTGGCGGGATGCCGTCGGCCCGTTCCCGCAGGGCCTCAGTGGCTTCTGCCGTTTGATCCGATAATGCACATTATGTCAGTTCAGGTGTGAGCTCGTCGGTGCGCATCTTCCCCATCGGCTCGAGATCGAGCACCCGCGAACCGCCGCTTCCATCTCGAGTGCCGCACCATCGTCCCGATACGGTTGTGAAATGAAGACACCGACGCGTCTCGACGAAGCGATGCAGGCATGACCCACGATGCCGCGATACCGGGACGACGCGTCACGCTGGATCTCCGCCGACCCGTGCTCCACCTGATTCCCGGCGTGCGCCCGACCATCGTGATCGACGGCCGCGGACAGCCCGCGCAATGGGGCGTCGGCACCTGGCTCGTGCCCGCCGACGAGGCCGTGGAGATCACCGTCTTCCTCTTCAATCGCTTGTGGCGGTTCGGCGAGGCTCGAGTGGTGCTGCATCCCGCGGACACCGGCCTCGCCTACCGCGCTCCCCTGGTTCCCATCGGCCCAGGTCGCATCCTGGTCACCTCCGGATGAACCTCGTCGCGCCGACCTGCATTTGTACCGTCCAGCTGGTACAGTAATCGGTCATCCTCGCTCGAATGGAGCGCGACGAAGGGAGACGGCCATGCACATCGCTGGCTTGGATGCCGACATCATCGACGCACTGACGCAGGTCGCGACGCCCGATCACCGGCCCGATGCACTCACGATCGGCGTGTCACTCCCCGCGTCGTCCGACGCGCTCCCCGCGTGCATCGCAGAGGTCGACGCGCTGCTCGAGCACGAGTTGAGCCGCGTGTCGCCCCGCGTCCTCGTCGCGGTGGTGCACGCGGCCGGGCGGTTGAGCGAGGGCCGCGTCTTCGCGAGCGAGCTCATCGATCGTGCGAGCGTCCACTCGAGCAACTCATTGGGCCGTGATCTCACAGCCATCGGCGTCGTGCTCGATGACGAGCAGGACCGCCGCATCGCGGCGCGCCGTGTCGCGGAGCACCTCAGCGGCCGCAGCAACCTCGGTGACGGCACCGTCGTGACCGCGCACGATCTGCGCCGCAGCACGCTGCGCGACCTCATCCTCGAGGACGTCCTGTGATGGTTTGACCCGTCAGCGTCGGCGCACGCGCAACCAGACGAATCCATGCGCGGGCAGCACGACGCCACGCCCGAGCTCGACCGGCACCCCCCTCACGAGATCCATCGCAGAATCCTCGAGCCCGCTCGTGGTCTCAGGGCGGATGGCCGCCGACGCATCGCCGACATTGGCGAGGACGAGGACCGCTCCCCCGCCGCCATCCGCCGCCGGACGCATGAACCCCACGACCGCGTCGTGAGGCGTGTGGAACGGGACGAGCTCGTTGCCGGCGAACTCCGGCGTCGCTGCGCGCACCTCGATCAGACCCCGGAGCCTCGTGAACACCCGACCGGCGACGGTCGACTCGTCGAGGCGCTGCGCGTATCGCGCGGTCGATCGCAGGGGCCGGTGCGCCCACCGGCTGTCTCCCCGACGTTCGGGGTCGTCCTGGAACGTGTCGTCGTTGAGCTGGGCGACCTCGTCACCGAGATAGAGCAGCGGGATGCCGCCCGTCGACATCGCCAGCGCATGCGCGAGCACGACCCGGTCTTCGCCCCCGGCATCGCCCGCGGCGATCCCGGCCAGCGACGCCGTGGTGCCCGCGATCCGGGCGTCACCGGTGCGTGGATTCTCCTGGAACGGGTAGCCGCGCGAGAACGAACCGTCGAAGCGACCGATGTAGAAGTCGTTGAGGAACCGGCGGTGCGGACCGCCGTCGATGCCGAAGCGCGCGGCGTCCTCGTCGGCGAACGTCCAGCCGATGTCGTCGTGACTGCGGACGTAGTTGACCCACGCCGTCCCGGGCGGCAACGCGTGACGCTCGTCCAGCGCGAGCTGAAGCATGCGCGCGTCACGGGTCGCCAGCGCCTCCCACGTCAGAGCCATCTGCAGCGGGTTGTAGGAGAGCTGGCACTCATCGGGCGAGATGTAGTCCTGCACTTCGTCGGGATGCACGATCGCCTCGGACTTGAACAGCACCGCCGGCGCCGCGATGCGCAGCACGGCGTTGAACGCCTGGAGCAGCAGGTGCGCCTCGGGCAGCGACTCGCAGGCCGTTCCGAGGCGTTTCCAGATGAAGGCGACGGCATCCATCCGCAGGATCTCGACACCCTGGTTCGCGAGGAACAGCATCTCCCCCGCCATGGCTGTGAACACGTCGGGGTTGGCGTAGTTGAGATCCCACTGGAACCGGTAGAAGGTGGCCCAGATCCACCGGCCATCGGGAAGCGGCACGAACGAGCCCGGGTGGTCGTCCGGGAAGATCTCGCGCGTCGTCCGCTCGTACGCATCCGGGAGCTCGCGGTCGGGGAAGATCAGGTAGAAGTCCTCGTACACCGGGTCGCCGGCGAGGGCGCGCTTCGCCCACTCATGCTCGTTCGAGGTGTGGTTGAAGATGAAGTCGAGGACCAGCGAGATGCCCGCCTCACGCAACTCGCTCGCGAGCGCACGCAGATCGGCCATCGTCCCGAGGGCCGGATCGACCGTGCGGTAGTCCGACACCGCGTAGCCACCGTCGTTGTCGCCGTCGGGCCTGTCGAAGAGGGGCATCAGGTGCAGGTAGGTCAGTCCGAGCTCGCGGAAGTACGGAATCATCCGGCGGACGCCGTCGAGGTCACCCGCGAAGCGATCGACGTAGCAGACGCCGCCCAGCATCCTCTCGGACTCGAACCACGCGGGGTCCGCGGCGCGCACGCGGTCGAGCTGCTTGAGCTCGGCGGTGCGCTCTCCCCGGGCATCCAGCGCCACGTCGACGAGGTGCAGGAGCGACTCGAGCCCGTCGGGACGCTCGCCGTAGAGAGCTCGGAACAGACGGTGCAACCGCGGGAACTCGCCGCGAAGGCGCGCGATCGTCTCGCCGTCGACCGGCCGTTCGCGACGCGCGACGTGCTCGACAACGATCGTCGCATCGGTCTCGAGCGCGGTCAGCGCGGTCATCGCGGGGCCACCGGAGCACTCATGCTCCGCATCATCTCAGAGGACGGAGACGGCGGACACCAAGGCGCGCGCAGCTGGCGTCCGACAGCGGAGTAGCGTAGAGGGGTGACCTCTCCGACGCTCTGCCCGCTCGGACGGGTCACCCGATGAGCGTCGCGGCTCGGACGAGCGGCCCGGGGCTCCGGGCATGGCTCGTCTGGGGAACCGGCGTCGCCGCGTACGTCCTGTCCATCACGAATCGGACGTCGCTCGCGGCCGTGGGCGTGGACGCAGCCGAACGCTTCCAGGCGGACGCCGCGACGCTGTCGATGTTCGCTGTCGTCCAGCTCGCGGTGTACGGCGGGATGCAGATACCCATCGGCGTCCTGCTCGACCGTTACGGCTCCCGGCCCATCATGACGATCGGCATGATCCTCATGGCGGTGGGCCAGCTGACGATGGCCCTCTCCCCCAGCGTCGGCGTCGCCATCGTCGCGCGCATGCTCCTCGGAGCCGGCGACGCCGCCATCTTCCCGGCGGTCCTCCGACTCGTCGCGACCTGGTTCCCGGCGCAGCGCGGGCCGCTCATGGTTCAGATGACCGGCATACTCGGTCAGGCCGGCCAGCTCGTCGCCGTCATCCCCCTCTCAGCACTCCTGCACGCCACCAGCTGGTCGGTCGCCTTCGGCAGCGTGGCCGGCCTCGGCGTCCTCTTCGCGGTCCTCGTCTTCCTGCTGGTGCGCAACCACCCGCCGGAGGTCGATCGTGACGTCAGCGTCAACACCGACACGGGCGCCATCCGGGTGGTCACCTCGAGCGTCGACACCGGCGTCGGCATCCGTGCCGCGTGGGCGCACCCCGGCACCCGGCTGGCGTTCTGGTCTCACTTCACGACGCCGTTCGCCGGCACGGCGTTCATCCTGCTGTGGGGCATCCCGTTCCTCACGGCAGGAGAGGGCCGGACTCAGGCCGAAGCGACCCTCATCACGACGCTCTACGTCTTCGCGGGGATGGCGCTCGGACCCATCATGGGTGAGCTCTCCCGCCGCATCCCCAACCTCCGCTCACGCGCCCTCGTCCTGCCGGCGGTCGCCGTGCAGCTCATCGCATGGACAGCGGTGATCCTCTGGCCGGGCACCGCGCCGGGATGGCTCCTCGTGGCTCTCGCCGTCGCCCTCGCGACCGGGGGTCCTGCGTCGATGATCGCGTTCGATCACGCCCGGACGCACAACCCCTCGCATCGCCTCAGCACGGCGACGGGACTGACGAACGCCGGCGGCTTCCTCGCCGCCCTGATCGCCGTGTTCAGCATCGGCTTGGCGCTCGACCTGCAGGGTGCGGGAACGCCGGCGACGTACTCGCTCGAAGCCTTCCGCATCGCCTTCCTCACCCAGGTGCCGCTATGGCTCATCGGCGGTGCGTTCATCGCGATCGAACGCAAGCGCACCCGCATCCACATCGGGATGGACATGCCGAAACGGCCGCGACGGGCGTGAGCCCGCCGCGGCCGTTCACAGCAGCTGCGTCAGAGGATGGGGTCGCCCGAGGTGCTCGTGCTGTTGCGGGTGACTCGCTGGCCGCTGGCGGGGTCGACGGCGGTACGGCTGACCGTCTCGGTCTGACGGCGGCGCACCATCAGGACCAGGCCGATGAGGAAGATGAGGGCTCCCGCACCCATCAGGATGTAGCCGATGAGGTCGAGGTTCACCCACTCGACCTCGACGTTCACGGCGAACGCGAGGATCGCGCCGATGACGAACAATGCGATTCCGGCACCAATGCTCATGTCAGTTCCCTTCGGGTGTGCGGACCCGCTGATACTGACGCGCGCGCGTGGTTCCACGCACCGGCTTGACACGCGTTCTCGCGGCGTGTCAGGCGCGCGGCGCGACCTCGATCCACGAGCCGAACTTGGGCTGCCGGTTATCACCCGATGAACGCCCCATGAGTCGGCGACGCACCCAGGGAGCGAGGTGCTCTCGGAAGTACTCGCCTCGGGCGAGCACCGGCGGCTGGTCGTCGACGGGAAGCGACCACCACTCCCCCGGCGCCTCGAGGCCGAGGGAACCGAGCACCCGAGCGGCGACCCGATGGTGACCGCGGGCGTTCATGTGGAGTCGGTCGGCCGACCAGTAGGACGGATGGGTCAATGCGCGGTCGTACCAGTTCAAGGCGCGGACGACGTCGTCGCGACCTGAGATGCGCTCGACGACGGCGTCCGAGAGCGCGTCGCCCCGCCGGTTGATCAGGCCGCCCAGCGGCAGCTGCGCGGACGGGTTCGCACCCGACAGCAGGATGAGGCGGACGCCTTCCTCATCGCACCGCCGCAGCACCTGCACGAAAGCGTCGACGATGTGCGCGATCGACGTGCGCGGGCGCAGCATGTCGTTGCCACCGCCATTGAACGACAGGTGGGTCGGGCGCAGGGCGAGGGCGGCTTCGAGCTGTTCGTCGACGATCGGGCGGACGAGTTTGCCGCGGATTGCGAGGTTGGCGTACTGCACGGGTCGTCCCGTCGCATCGGCCCAGCCGGCGGCGACGAGGTCGGCCCAGCCGCGCACGGCGCCGTCGGGCAGCTCGTCCCCCACGCCCTCGGTGAACGAATCGCCGATCGCGACGTAACGAACCTCTGTCTCAGCGGTCATCGAGCGACTCTCCTCTGCGGTCGACGAGTCCCCACGCACCGGCGGCGGCGAGGACGAAGAACACGGCGAACACGACGAACAGCACCGGAGCGCCGCCCCACAACAGGAGCGGCGGCACCGACAGGGGCGCGAGGATCGATGCGATGCGGCCGACACCGGCCGCCCAGCCGGCCCCGGTGCCGCGCAGCGACGTCGGGTACATCTCCGGCGTCACCGCGTACAACGCACCCCAGGCGCCCAGGTTGAAGAACGACAGCGCCATGCCCGCGGCGATGATGACCGTCTCGGTACCGGCCGTCCCGAACACCACGGCGGATGCCGCCGAGCCGATGAGGAAGACCGACAGGGTCAGGCGTCTGCCCCAGACCTCGATCAGCCAGGCCGACACGGCATAGCCCGGCAGCTGAGCGAGAGTGATGATCAGGGTGAACCCGAACGATCGGACGAGGTCGTAGCCCTGCGTGTACAGGATCGTCGGGATCCAGATGAAGGCGCCGTAGTACGAGAAGTTGACGCAGAACCAGACCAGCCACAGGCTCGCGGTGCGGCCGCGGAACTCGGGCGACCAGAGCGCGCGGAGCCGGCCGGTCGACGACACGGCGGCCGGCGCCGCGATCGCTTCCGCTCCGACGGCAGCGCCGACGTCGCGCGACGTGGTCGCACTGTTCGTCTCGAAGCTCCGGACGACCGCCTCGGCCTCGGCGTGCCGGCCGCGGCGTTCGAGCCATCGGGCCGACTCGGGCAGCCCCCAGCGCACGATCAGCGCGTACACCGCGGGGATCGCGCCGACGACGAATGCCCAGCGCCAGCCCTCGTCGACCTGTGGGATCACGAAGTAGCCGATCAGAGCGGCTGCGGTCCACCCGACGGCCCAGAAGGCCTCGAGGATGACGATGACCCTGCCGCGAATGCGGGCGGGCGCGAACTCGCTCACATACGTGCTCGCGACCGGCAGCTCGGCGCCGAGGCCGAGTCCCACGACGAAGCGCAGGACGAGCAGCATCGCGAGTCCGCCGACCAGAGCGCTCGCGCCGGTTGCGACTCCGTAGACGAGGAGTGTGACCGCGAACACCGAGCGACGTCCGAACCGGTCTGCCAGCAGCCCGCCGAGGCTCGCACCGATCGCCATGCCGGCGAAGCCGGCCGACGCGATCCACGACGCCTGCGAGGTGTCGAGCGACCACTGCGCGATGAGCGCCGTGATGATGAAAGAGATCAGCCCGACATCCATCGCGTCGAGGGCCCATCCCAGCCCGGACCCGGTGAGGATTCTCAGGTGCCGACGCCCGAAGGGCAGATCGTCGAGGCGGCGCGCCACCGAGGGCGTCGCGGTATCGGTCATTCGACCATGCTATTGACCCGCGACGCCCTCGGACGCCACTCACTCAGTCGTCGGCGAGCATGTCCCGCACGAGAGGCGCGACCTTCGTGCCGTAGAGCTCGATCGAGCGCATCATGCTCTCGTGGGCGAGCGTCCCGTGCGAGAACTTCAGATCGAACCGGTCGAGCTCCAGGGTGCGGATCGTCTGCGCGAGCTTGCGCGCGACGGTCTCGGGCGACCCCGCGTACACGGCACCGTCCGGTCCGAGATCGTGCTGGAACTGCAGGCGCGAGTAGGGCGGCCACCCGCGCTCCGCGCCGATCGCGTCGCGGTTGACCTTCATCGCCGGGAAGAGCTCCTCCCACGCTTGTTCGTCGGTGTCGGCGACATGACCGGGCGAGTGGACCCCGACCGGCAACCGGTCGGCACCCATCGCATCGCGGGTGCGGTGGAAGAGATCGACATACGGGCGGAACCGTGCCGCGCCGCCGCCGATGATCGCCAGCATCAGGCCATAGCCATTGTGGGCCGTTCGCAGCACCGACTCGGGAGAGCCGCCGACGCCCACCCACGCGCGGAGGCCGTTCTCGGTCTTCGGGAAGACATCCGCGTCCGTCAGCGCCGGTCGGGTCCGGCCCTGCCAGGTGACCGGCTGCTCGGACCGCAGCCGGCCGAACAGGTCGAGGCGCTCCTCGAAGAGGATCTCGTAATCGGCGAGATCGAACCCGAACAGCGGGAACGACTCGGTGAACGAGCCGCGTCCGAGGATGATCTCGGCCCGGCCGTTCGAGACGGCGTCGAGGGTTGCGAAGCGCTCGTAGACGCGCACGGGGTCATCGCTGGAGAGGACGGTGACCGCGGTGCCCAGGCGGATGTCCTTCGTGCGGGCCGCGGCAGCGGTCAGCACGATCTCGGGGCTCGACACGGCGAACTCGCGACGGTGGTGCTCCCCAACGCCGAAGAAGCTCAGTCCGACCTCATCGGCGAGCACCGCCTGGTCGACGACGTTGCGGATCGTCTGCGCGTCGGACAGCAGCTCGCCGTCGGCGCCGCGGGTGACGTCGCCGAACGTGTCGAGGGCGAACTGGACGGATGTCGCGGTCATGGGGCCACCTTTCATTCACCCGCATACAACGGCGGGACGGGAAGAGTATTCCCGTCCCGCCGTCGTCGTGTTCAGCCCTGTGCGAGCGCCATGCGGAGCGTGTCGAGTCCGACACCGCCCAGGCGCAGCGCCTTCATGTGAAAGGCCTTCACGTCGAACTGCTCGCCCGCGCGCGCGGCGTAGTCATCGCGGATCTCCTCCCAGATCCGCTGACCCACCTTGTACGACGGCGCCTGGCCCGGCCAGCCGAGATAGCGGTTGACCTCGAAGCGGATGAACTCCTCGGGCATGTTGACGTTGCGCTTCATGAACTCGAGCGCATACTCCGCGTCCCACACGCCCTCTCCGTCGGGGCGCTCCTTCCCCAGATGCACGCCGATGTCGAGCACGACGCGAGCGGCACGCATGCGCTGTCCGTCGAGCATGCCCAGCCGGTCCGCCGGGTCATCGAGGTAGCCCAGCTGCTCCATGAGGCGCTCCGCGTACAGTGCCCAGCCCTCGGCGTGTCCGCTCGACCCGGCGAGCAGCCGCCGCCAGGAGTTCAGCTCGAACCGGTTGTACACCGCCTGGGCGATCTGCAGGTGATGGCCCGGAACGCCCTCGTGATAAACCGTCGTCAGCTCACGCCAGGTGTCGAACGAGTCGACCCCCTCCGGCACCGACCACCACATGCGACCGGGGCGCGAGAAGTCGTCGGTCGGACCGGTGTAATAGATCCCGCCCTCGTTGGTGGGGGCGATCATGCACTCGAGCGTGCGAATGGGCTCGGGGATGTCGAAGTGGGTGCGACCCAGCTCGTCGACGGCGCGGTCGCTCGTCTCCTGCATCCACTTCTGCAGGGCCTCGGTGCCGTGGAGCTTCCGGGACTCGTCCTTCTCGAGGTGCGCCACCGCCTCTTCCACCGTGGCGCCGGGGAGGATCTCGTTCGCGATCGATTCCTGCTCCGCGACCATCCGGGCCAGTTCCTGGAGGCCCCACTCGTAGGTCTCGTCGAGGTCGATCGTGGCGCCCAGGAATCGGCGGGAGTGCAGCGCGTACAGCTCGCGCCCGACCGCGTCGGTCTCGCCCGCCTCGGGGAGGAGCTCACCGGTGAAGAAGGAGGCGAGAGCGTCGTACGCGACGCGGGCAGCGTTCGCGTTGTCCGCCAGCTCACGAGCCAACGATGCGGGGAGGCTGCCCTCGGTCGGCGCGGCATCTGCCGCGAACGTCGCGAAGAAACCCGTGTCCGCCGTGTAGCGACCGATCTGCGTGGCGACCTCGGAGACCTGACGGCGCGCCGGGACGACGCCGCGGGCGATGCCCTCGCGGAGCGTCTCGATGTACCCGTCGATCGCGGCCGGAACCGCACCGAGACGGTCGGCGATGACGCTCCAGTCGTCGACCGTAGCCGTGGGCATGAGGTCGAAGGTGTTGCGGATCTCCTGCGCGGGCGACGCGATCACATTCACGTCGCGCAGGTGAGCGCCCGCCTCGGCCAGCTCGATGTTCAGCCGCAGGTCACCGGCGAGGTCCGCCTTCGTGACGACATCGACGTCGTCCGTGGGCTCGGCCGCCTCGAGGGCGGCGAGGGTGCTGCGTGCGGCCTCGAGTGCGCGAGCCGTGCCCGCAGGCGAGTAGTCGTCGAGTCGTGCGTTGTGCTCGAAACGGCCGATGTACGTCGCGAGCCCGGGAGAGAGCTCGGCCAGGGTGTCGACCCACGCATCGGCGATCCGGTCGATCTGCGTGGGGGTGCGCTGTGCTTCGGTCATCCTCCGAGCCTACTGCGGCACCCCCGCGCGACGAGGTCAGTGACCGGCGACGTCCCAGTCGCCGCCGCGCCCGATCTGCACGTCGAGAGGCACCGTGAGCTGAGCGGCGTCGCCCATGCGATCGCGCACGATGCGCTCGGCGGCATCCCACTCACCCGCAGCGACCTCGACCACGAGCTCGTCGTGGATCTGCAGCAGCACACGAGAGCGGAGGCCCTCGGCGCGGAACTCGCGGTCGATCCGGAAGAGCGCGATCTTCATGATGTCGGCTGCGCTGCCCTGGATGGGTGCGTTCAGGGCGGCGCGCTCGGCATTCTCGCGGAGCACTCGGTTCGGACTCGCGAGGTCGGGGAACGGACGGCGCCGGCCGAAGATCGTCTCCGTGTAGCCGTCGATGCGGGCCTGCTCGACGCTCGAGCGCAGGTAGTCGCGCACCGCCCCGAAACGGGCGAAGTACTCGAGCATGAGCTGCTTGGCCTCCGACTGCTCGATGCGCAGCTGCTTCGACAGGCCGAACGCCGACAGGCCGTAGACGAGTCCGTACGACATGGCCTTGACCTTCGTGCGCATCGCCGGCGTGACATCGGCCGGATCGACGCCGAATACGCGCGCGCCGACGAAGCGGTGCAGGTCTTCGCCCGAGACGAACGCCTCGATGAGCCCGGGGTCTTCGGAGAGGTGCGCCATGATGCGCATCTCGATCTGCGAGTAGTCGGCGGTCAACAGGGTCTCGTGCCCCTCGCCCACCTCGAAGGCGGCCCGGATGCGGCGGCTCTCCTCATTGCGGATGGGGATGTTCTGGAGGTTCGGGTCGGTGCTCGAGAGCCGGCCGGTCTGGCTTCCCGTCTGCACGTAGGTCGTGTGGATGCGGTCGTCGGCGGCGATCGCGGTATCGAGCGACTCGATGATCTGACGCAGCTTGGTGGCTTCACGGTGCTGGAGCAGCAGCTCGAGGAACGGGTGCGGGTTCGACTCCTGCAGATCGGCGAGCACCGCCGCGTCCGTGGAGTACCCCGTCTTCGTCTTGCGGGTCTTCGGCAGCTGGAGTTGCTCGAACAATACCTCCTGCAGCTGCTTGGGCGAACCGAGATTCACCTCGCGGTCGATCGTGGCGTACGCGCGCTGTGCGATGTCGTCCGCTCGTGCCGCGAGTTCTGCCGAGAACGTCGAGAGCTTCTCGTGCGACACGGCAACACCCGCGAGTTCCATGTCAGCGAGGGTGTCGAGCGTCGGAAGCTCGATATCGGAGAGCACGGAGAGGACGGGCGCGGGCATCTCGGCGCGAACCGCCGCTGCCGTGCGCAACGCGAACCAGGAGAGCTGTCCCGGCGTGGCACCCTCCGTCTCGGGAACGAGCTGAGTCGGATCGGCCTCCGGCAGCTTCTCGTCGAGGTAGCGGTGGACGAGGTCGGCGAGCGTCTTGTCGGGGAAGCTGGGGCGCAGGAGCCACCCGGCCAGGATCGGGTCGAAGACGAGCCCGCCCAAGCGGACACCGCCGCGCCGCAGCGCCTTGACCTGGAGCTTGGCGTCGGAGATCACCTTGGGCGCGTCGGACTCGAGCCACAGGCGCAGGGCCTCGGCGACGTCGTCGCCCCAGGTGCCCTCGACCGCTTCGGCGGCGTCGGCCAGACCGATGCGCTGCGGAAAACCTCCCGCGACCATGACGGTCACGCCGACCTCGCCGTCGCGGGCCGCCGCCCACGCGGCGAGGTCGGCGGCGGAGAGCTCCGCGGCCGTCGGGGCCGGAACGGCGGGCGCGGCGGTCTCGACGGCCATCGCGGGATCTGCCCCCGCTGCCTCGAAGACGCGCGGCAGCAGCGTCCGGAACTCGAGCCGGGCGAAGATGTCGCGCACCGCTTCGGCGTCGATCGGGCCCACCGCGAGGTCTGCGGGCGTGACCCCGAGCTCGACGTCGCGGAGCAGCCGGTTCAGCGAACGATTGCGCCGCACATCGTCGAGGTGCTCTCGGAGGTTCCCTCCGACCACTCCCCCGATCTTGTCGGCGTTCTCGAGCAGGGCGTCGAGCGACCCCCACTGCGTGAGCCACTTGACCGCGGTCTTCTCGCCGACTTTGGGCACTCCAGGCAGGTTGTCGCTCGTCTCGCCGACGAGGGCGGCGATGTCGGGGTAATTCTGCGGCGGCAGACCATACTTCTCGATGACGGTCTCGGGCGTGTATCGCTTGAGCTGAGAAACACCCTGGACGCTGGGGTAGAGCAACGTCACGTCGTCGGTCACGAGCTGGATCGTGTCGCGGTCGCCCGAGCAGACGAGGACCTCGAATCCGTCCGCTTCGCCCTGGGTCGCGAGCGTCGCCAGGATGTCGTCGGCCTCGTAGTCCTCTTTCGTCAGCACCGTCACGTTCATCGCGGCGAGGCACTCCTGCAGAAGCGGGATCTGGCCCTTGAACTCGGCCGGCGACTCGGAGCGATTGGCCTTGTACTCCGTGTACTCGCGCGTACGGAACGACTGTCGCGACGTATCGAAGGCGACCGCGAGATGGGTCGGCTTCTCGGCCTTGATCAGGTTCACGAACATCGACAGGAACCCGTAGATGCCGTTGGTGTGCTGGCCGTCCTTCGTCGTGAAGTTGTCGACCGGCAACGCGAAGAACGCCCGGTAAGCCAGCGAGTGGCCGTCGACGACGAGAAGGGTAGGCTTTGCGGAGTCCGTCACCCGTCCAGCCTAACGACGACCGCGGACACCACGACCCGCTGCGACCGAGGGGTGAAGCATGCCCGAGAAGACCGACACCGACACCGGCCTGGCCTGGGCACAGGGCCGCGGCAAGGGAGCTCTCGCCGAGCGCATGGGCATCGAGTTCACGGAGTTCACCACCGAGCGCTGCGTCGCGACAATGCCCGTCGCGGGCAACACCCAGCCCGTGGGCCTGCTCCACGGCGGCGCGTACGTCGTGCTCGGCGAGTCTCTCGGATCCATGGCGGCGAACATGCACGCCGGCCCGGGACGCCTCGCCGTCGGCGTCGACATCAACGCCACGCACACGCGATCCGCGACGAGCGGTGTCGTGACGGGCGTGTGCACTCCCCTGCATCTCGGGCGCTCGATGACAGTGCACGAGATCGTCGTATCCGACGAGCAGGGGCGCCGGTGCTCCACCATCCGCATCACGAACCTCATCAAGGACGCCCCCGCGGCATCCTGACGCGACGACGAAGCCCCCTCCCGAACCGGGAGGGGGCTTTCTCGTCGCCGCGGCGCCGCGGACTACTTCTTGGGGGCGAGCTGCTCGATGATCGCCTTGGCCACGTCCTGCATCGTGAGGCGGCGGTCCATCGACGCCTTCTGGATCCAGCGGAACGCCTCGGGCTCGCTGAGACCCATCTTCTCGTTGAGCAGACCCTTCGCCCGGTCGACGAGCTTGCGGGTCTCGAAGCGCTCGACCATGTCGGCGACCTCGGCCTCGAGGGTGATGATCTGCTCGTAGCGGGCGAGCGCGATCTCGATGGCGGGGAGCAGATCGTTCGGGGTGAAGGGCTTGACGACGTAGGCGAGAGCACCGGCCTCGGTCGCCCGCTCGACGAGTTCCTTCTGGCTGAACGCCGTCAGCAGGACGACGGGCGCGATGTGCGCCTTGCCGAGCCGTTCGGCGGCCGAGATCCCGTCGAGGACGGGCATCTTGACGTCCATGATCACGAGATCGGGACGCAGCTCGGTCGCAAGCTGCACCGCGGTCTCGCCGTCGCCTGCCTCGCCGACGACGTCGTATCCGTTGTCGCGCAGGATCTCGACGATGTCGAGTCGAATGAGCGACTCGTCTTCGGCCACGACGACTCGGCGCGGTGCGGGAGCGGCCGACGTGGGGACCTCTTCTTGCTCTGTCACCTTTCGATCCTACGGTATGGGCGTTCCGAACACGGTTCCGTCGGGTGACACCGCGTGAGGCGGTATTGTCGATGTGCGTGCGCCGGTGTGGCGGAATGGCAGACGCGACCGACTCAAACTCGGTTGTCTTCGGACGTGTGGGTTCGACTCCCACCACCGGCACGACGAAAGGGCGGGCACCTCGTGGAGAGGTGCCCGCCCTTCGGCATTCACGTGGCGCTTACTGGATCGCCTGGTAGATCGGCGCGCGGCCGTTGACGGCGTCGCCGATCTTGTGGATGCGGATGTCGTTGGTCGATCCCTGGATTCCGGGAGGGGACCCGGAGATGACGACCACCTTGTCGCCGACCTCGGCGAGGCCGTTCGAAAGGAAGTAGTCGTCGACCTGGTGGAACATCAGGTCGGTGTGCGCGACCTCCTCCACGAGGCTCGAACGGATGCCCCACGTCAGGGCCATGCGACGACGGATCGCCGGGTCCGGGGTGAACGCGATCATGGGGATCTCGGGACGCAGACGCGACATGCGGCGCGCGGTGTCGCCGGACTCGGTGAACATGCAGAGGAACTTCGCCTCGATGAACTGCGCGACCTCCATGGCGGCGAGCGTGATCGCGCCGCCCTGCGTGCGCGGCTTCGCCGTCAGCGGTGCGATGCGCTCGAGACCGTGGGTCTCGGTCGAGTCGACGATGCGCGCCATGGTCTCGACGACGACGACGGGGTACTTGCCCACGCTGGTCTCGCCCGAGAGCATCACGGCGTCGGCGCCGTCGAGGACGGCGTTGGCGACGTCGCTGGTCTCGGCGCGCGTCGGCACCGGGTTCTCAATCATCGACTCCAGCATCTGGGTCGCGACGATCACGGGCTTGGCCATACGGCGGCACAGCGCCACGGCCTTCTTCTGCACGATCGGCACGGCCTCGAGCGGAAGCTCCACGCCGAGGTCACCGCGCGCGACCATGATGCCGTCGAAGGCGTCGATGATCTCCTCGAGGTTCTCGACCGCCTGCGGCTTCTCGATCTTCGCGATGACGGGGACCTTGCGGCCCTCCTCCGCCATGATCTCGTGCACACGCGTGACGTCGGCGGCATCCCGCACGAACGACAGTGCGATGATGTCGGCTCCCTGCTGCAGCCCCCAGCGCAGGTCGGCCTCGTCCTTGTCCGACAGCGCCGGAACGCTCACGGCGACACCGGGCAGGTTGATGCCCTTGTTGTTCGAGACGGGACCGGCGACGATGACCTTCGTCGTGACGACCGAGCCCTCGACCGACACGACCTCGACGCGGACCTTGCCGTCGTCGATGAGCAGGAAGTCGCCGGGCTTGACGTCGCCGGGCAGGCCCTTGAACGTCGTCGAGACGATCTCCTTGGTGCCGAGGATGTCGTCGGTCGTGATCTTGAAGACGTCGCCGACCGCGAGCTGGTGCGGCCCGTTCTCGAACTTGCCGAGACGGATCTTCGGCCCCTGCAGGTCGACCAGGATCGCGACGGGGCGACCTGCGTCGTCGGCGGCCTTCCGCACGTTGGCCCAGCGGGCCTCGTGCTCCGAATAGTCTCCGTGGCTGAGGTTGAATCGGGTCACGTCCACACCGGCGTCGATGATGGCTCGCACCATCTCGTAGCTGGCTGTGGCCGGTCCCAGGGTGGCGACGATCTTGGCGCGTCTCACTGATACTCCGGTGGTTTCGGGTCGGGAGGGGGGTTGGGTCCAGCCTATGCCCGCTGGAGCCCGATCGCGACGTCGGTCGGACGCACCGGCGCCGGAAGGTCGGTGTCGCCCATCAGATAGCGGTCGACAGCGGATGCCGCGGCGCGGCCCTCCGCGATCGCCCACACGATGAGCGACTGTCCGCGCCCGGCGTCGCCGGCCACGAACACACCCGGCGTGGTGGTCTGGTAGTCGTCGGCACGTTCCACGTTGCCGCGATCGGTGAACAACGTACCCAGCTGCGCCTCGAGCTCGGAGCGCTCGGGACCGGTGAAACCCATCGCGATCAGGACGAGGTCGGCGGGGATCTCGCGCTCGGTCCCGCTCTTGGGCACGCGGCGACCGTCGACGAACTCGGTCTCGGCGACGCGCAGCGCGCGCACCTCTCCCGCCTCGTTGCCGAGGAACTCGACCGTGGACGCCAGGTAGCTGCGCTCACCGCCTTCTTCGTGCGCGGAGGCGACCTCGAAGATGGTCGGCATCATCGGCCACGGCTGGGTGTCGGGGCGGTCCGACGGCGGCTGCTTGCCGATCGCGAGGTTCGTCACGCTGAGCGCGCCCTGACGGTGCGCCGTGCCGATGCAGTCCGCGCCGGTGTCACCACCGCCGATCACGACGACGTGCTTGCCCTCCGCGTGGATCTGGTTCGCGACCTGGTCTCCCGCGACGGCCTTGTTCGACTCGACGAGGTACTCCATCGCGAAGTGCACGCCGGCGAGGTCGCGGCCCGGGATCGCGAGGTCGCGGGGCAGGGTCGAGCCGGTCGCCACCACGACCGCGTCGTAGCGGGCGCGCAGCGCGTCCCACGAGATGTCCTTGCCGATCTCAACGCCGGCACGGAAACGCGTGCCCTCGTCCTGCATCTGACGCAGGCGCGCCTCGATGTGACGCTTCTCCATCTTGAAGTCGGGGATGCCGTACCGCAGCAGGCCGCCGATGCGGTCGTCGCGCTCGTAGACGGCGACGGTGTGACCGGCGCGGGTCAGCTGCTGCGCGGCGGCGAGTCCGGCGGGGCCGGAGCCGACGACGGCAACCGTCTTGCCCGTCAGACGCCCCGGGGGCTCGGCCTCGACCCATCCGTTGGCGAACGCCTCGTCGATCGTCGAGACCTCGATCTGCTTGATCGTGACCGGCGGCTGGTTGATGCCGAGAACGCACGAGCTCTCGCACGGTGCCGGACACAGGCGCCCGGTGAACTCCGGGAAGTTGTTCGTGGCGTGCAGACGCTCGATGGCCGAGCGCCCCTCGCCGCGCCACATGAGGTCGTTCCACTCGGGGATGAGGTTGCCCAGCGGGCACCCCTGATGACAGAACGGCACGCCGCAGTCCATGCAGCGCCCCGCCTGACGGCGGAGCACGGCGCTGTCACCGGGCTCGTAGACCTCGCGCCAGTCCATGATGCGGACGGGAACGGGACGGCGCTTGGGGAGCTCGCGCTCCGTGATCTTCAGGAAGCCCTTGGGGTCAGCCACGGGTCACCTCCAGGATGCGGCTCCAGACCTCGTCGCCGTCGGGGTCGAGCCCCTCGGCGGCCGCCGTCTGTCGGGTTTCGAGCACCGCGGCGTAGTCGCGCGGCACCACACGGACGAAGTTGGCGACCTCGTTCTCGAAGTCCTCCAGCAGCCGGGCTGCCAGCTCGGACCCCGTCTCGGCGACGTGGCGCTCGAGCAGGTCGCGGAGGATCTCGGCGTCGCCGGACCCCATCTCCCCGAGCACGAGCTCGCCGCTGGCCATGGCCTCGCGGTTCACGTTCGCGGTCTCGAGGCGGTAGACGTAGGCGTTGCCACCCGACATCCCGGCGCCGAGGTTGCGCCCGGTGGCGCCGAGGATCACGGCGAGGCCGCCGGTCATGTACTCCAGTGCGTGGTCGCCCACGCCCTCGACCACGGCCGTGGCCCCGGAGTTGCGCACGAGGAACCGCTCCCCCACGACGCCGCGCAGGAACATCGTGCCCTGCGTCGCACCGTAGCCGATGACGTTGCCCGCGATGACGTTCTCCGACGCGTCGAAGGCCGCTCCGCGCGGCGGGCGCACGACGATCTGTCCACCCGAGAGCCCCTTGCCGACGTAGTCGTTCGAGTCCCCCTCGAGACGCAGCGTGATGCCGGCGGGGAGGAAGGCTCCGAAGGACTGTCCGGCCGAACCCGTCAGGTTCACCACGATCGAGTCGGCAGGAAGGCCGTTCTCGCCGTGCGCGAGCGTGACCCGGTTGCCCAGCATCGTGCCCACGGCGCGCTCGGTGTTGCGGATGGGCAGATCGATCTCGATGTGACCGCCGTGCGCGACGACATCCTGCGCTCGTTCGATGAGCTGCACATCGAAGTGCGTGTCGAGCTCGTGGTCCTGGTCGCGCCGGTGACGACGCGGCGCGTCGTCGGCGAACGCGGGTCCGGTGAGGATGGGTCCGAGGTCGAGGCCGTTGGCCTTCCAGTGCTCGATCGCGCCGTCGACGTCGAGGACGTCGTTGCGCCCGATCGCCTCGTCGAGCGAGCGGAAACCGAGCTCGGCCAGGTACTCGCGGACCTCCTGCGCGACGAACTCCATGAAGTTCACCACGAACTCGGGCTTGCCGGTGAAACGCTCGCGGAGCACGGGGTTCTGCGTCGCGACGCCCACGGGACACGTGTCGAGGTGGCAGACGCGCATCATGATGCAGCCCTCGACGACCAGGGCGGTGGTGGCGAAACCGAACTCCTCGGCACCGAGCAGCGCGGCGATCACGACGTCGCGACCGGTCTTCAGCTGGCCGTCGGCCTGCACGACCACGCGGTCGCGCATGTCGTTGAGCATGAGCGTCTGCTGCGTCTCGGCGAGACCGAGCTCCCAGGGCGTACCGGCGTGCTTGAGCGAGTTGAGCGGGCTCGCGCCCGTTCCGCCGTCGTGCCCGGAGACGAGGATGACGTCGGCGAGGGCCTTCGCCGTTCCCGCCGCGACGGCACCGATGCCCGACTGGCTCACGAGCTTGACGTGCACCCGGGCGGCCGGGTTCGCGCGCTTGACGTCGAAGATCAGCTGCTTGAGGTCCTCGATCGAGTAGATGTCGTGGTGCGGCGGCGGCGAGATGAGGCCGACGCCCGGGGTGCCACCGCGGGTGCGGGCGATCCACGGATACACCTTGCCGGGCGGCAGCTGACCGCCCTCGCCGGGCTTGGCGCCCTGGGCGAGCTTGATCTGGATGTCGTCGGCATGCGTGAGGTACATGCTCGTGACGCCGAATCGGCCCGAGGCGACCTGCTTGATCGCGCTGCGGCGCTCGGGGTCGAGCAGACGCTCGACGTCCTCGCCGCCCTCGCCCGTGTTCGACTTCGCGCCGAGCCGGTTCATCGCGATCGCGAGCGTCTCGTGCGCCTCCTTCGAGATCGAGCCGTAGCTCATCGCGCCCGTCGAGAATCGCTTCACGATCGACGCGACCGACTCGACCTCGTCGATCGGCACCGGGGGCCGGACGCCGGTGCGCAGCTTGAACATGCCGCGCAGCGTCTTCAGCTCGGCCGCCTGATCGTCGACGAGCTTCGTGTACTCGCGGAAGATGTCGTAACGACGGGTGCGGGTCGCGTGCTGGAGGCGGAAGACCGTGTCCGGGTTGAACAGGTGCGGGGCACCGTCGCGGCGCCACTGGTACTCACCACCGGTCCACAGCCGCTCGTGGGCGCGGACGGCGGCGTCTTCCGGATACGCGTAGGCGTGCCGCGCGGCGTTCTCTGCCGCGATGACCTCGATGCCGATACCGCCGAGCTTGGTCTCGGTGCCGGTGAAGTAGTTCGACACGAACTCGTCGGAGAGCCCGACGGCTTCGAACACCTGGGCGCCGGCGTAGGACGAGACGGTCGAGATGCCCATCTTGGACATGATCTTCAGCACGCCCTTGCCGAGCGCGTAGATCAGGTTCTTGACGGCCTTCTCGGGAGTGACGCCGGTGATGTACCCGGCACGCACGAGGTACTCGACGGTCTCCATCGCGAGGTACGGGTTGACCGCCGACGCGCCGTAGCCGAGGAGAGTCGCGACGTGGTGGACCTCGCGGACATCGCCGGCCTCGACCACGAGACCGACCCGCATACGGGTTTGCTGCCGGATGAGGTGGTGGTGCACCGCGGCGAGCATGAGCAGGGACGGGATGGGGGCGAGGTCCTTGTTCGAGTCGCGGTCGCTGAGCACGAGGAACTCCGCGCCGTCCTCGATGGCCTGGTCGGCCTCGGCGCACATCTGCGCGAGGCGCTTCTGCATGCCCTTGTGACCGGCCTCGACGCGGTAGAGACCGCGGATCGTCACCGACGAGCGGCCCTTGAGGGCGGTGTCGATGTGCTGGATCTTGGCGAGCTCGTCGTTGTCGATCACGGGGAAGTCGAGCGTCACCGTGCGGGTGTGCTGCGGCCCCCAGGCCAGCAGGTTCGCCTCGGGACCGAGCCCGAGGGACAGGGAGGTGACGACCTCTTCGCGGATCGAGTCCAGCGGCGGGTTCGTCACCTGCGCGAACTGCTGCGTGAAGTAGTCGAACAGCAGGCGCGGGCGCTCGCTGAGCACCGCGACGGGGGTGTCGCTGCCCATGGCACCGAGAGGCTCTGCTCCCACCTGCCCCATGGGGGTGAGGAGGATGCGCACCTCCTCCTCGGTGTAGCCGAAGGTGCGCTGGCGGCGCGTGATCGACGCGATGGGGTGCACGATGTGCTCGCGCTCGGGCAGGTCCTTGAGCCGCACGCGACCGGCGTCGAGCCATTCCTGCCACGGGTGGAGCGTCGCGAGCTCGCGCTTGATCTCCTCATCCTCGACGATGCGGCCCGCGGCCGTGTCGACGACGAACATCCGCCCGGGCTGCAGGCGACCGCGGCGCTTGATCCGCTCGGGGGCGAAGTCGAGCACGCCGGTCTCGCTGCCGATGACGACCAGTCCGTCGGTGGTCTCGGTCCATCGTCCCGGGCGCAGGCCGTTCCGGTCGAGAGTGGCGCCCACGAGCGTGCCGTCGGTGAAGATGAGGGCAGCCGGGCCGTCCCAGGGCTCCATCTGGATGGAGTGGTAGTCGTAGAACGCCCGGAGATCGGGATCGATGTCGGTCTGCTTCTCGTACGCCTCGGGCACCATCATCATGACGGCGTGCGGCAGGCTGCGCCCGGTGAGCGTGAGCAGTTCGAGGACCTCGTCGAACGAGGCCGAGTCGCTCGCTCCGTCCGTGCAGATCGGCAGCAGCGGCTGCACATCGCCGAGCAGCTCGGACTCGAGCTGCGACTGGCGCGCGCGCATCCAGTTGCGGTTGCCCTTGACGGTGTTGATCTCACCGTTGTGCGCGAGCATGCGCAGTGGCTGCGCGAGCGGCCACGACGGGAAGGTGTTGGTCGAGTAGCGCGAGTGCACCACCGCGAGCTCCGACGCGAAGCGCTCGTCCTGCAGGTCGGGGTAGAACGGCTCGAGCTGGAGCGTCGTGACCATGCCCTTGTAGCCGAGCGTGCGGCTCGACAGCGACACGAAGTAGGCGTCGTGCTCATGGCGGGCGCGCTTGCGCAGGCGATAGACCCGGCGGTCGAGCTCGATTCCGGCGAGGGCGGGCGCGTCGCCAACGGCAGGACGCGACACGAAGAGCTGCTCGAAAGCGGGGCGTGCGGCGAAGGCGAGCTTGCCGAGGTTCTCATCCTCGGTCGGCACGTCGCGCCAGCCCAGGACCGTCAGACCCTCGGATGCCGCGAGCGCCTCGATGTCGGCCTTCAGAGCGTGGCGTTCGTCGGCGTCGCGCGGCAGGAACGCCATACCCGCGGCGTACTCGCCGGCGGGCGGCAGGTCGAAGTCGACGACCTCGCGGAGGAACGCATCGGGCATCTGCGTCAGAATCCCGGCTCCGTCTCCGGTTCCTGCGTCGGAGCCGATGGCGCCGCGGTGCTCGAGGTTGCGCAGAGCCGTCAAGGCGAGCTCGACGATGTCGTGACCGGCTTCGCCGCGCAGCGTGGCGACCATCGCCAGACCACACGCGTCCTTCTCGAACGCAGGGTTGTACATGCCCTGCTTAGGAGGGAATGAACCGAATCCGGACTTTTGGGGTCGAGGGCTCGAGGCCATACTGACCGTCCTCACATTGGTGCTGAAACCGGGACGACGTCGGCCCTGGGGAACTACTGCTTCGAGGTGACTGCGCTTGTGGCGCTGTCTGCGTGAGCTTCGGGCGTCGGGGGTGCGCTCAGATCCACGAAGTCTTCGGTGCTCTGCGATTGTAGCGCGCTCGGAGCGACCCATTCGCGACCCGGCTGATAAGGCGACGGCTCGTCGCCCGGGTGACGTCGCGTCTGCACCACGATGATCGCGATTCCGACCACGACGGCGAAGATCGCCGCCCAGACGTTGGTGCGGATGCCGAGGATGATCTCACTCGGGTCGATCCGGATCGACTCCCACACGATGCGGCCGGCGCCGTACCAGACGAGGTAGAGACCGAAGAGCTTGCCCCACTGCGCCCAGGCCTTGCGACCGACCCACAGCAGCACGAGCACGCCGAGACCGTTCCAGATCACCTCGTAGAGGAACGTCGGGTGGAAGAGCGTGTCAGGAGCCAGTCCCGCGGGGAACGCGGGGTTGTTGGGATTGATCTCCAGCCCCCAGGGCAGGTCGGTGGGGAGTCCGAAGAGCTCCTGGTTGAACCAGTTCCCGAAGCGCCCCATCGCCTGAGCGAGCAGGATTCCCGGAGCCAGCGCGTCGGCGAAGCTCCAGAACCGGATGCCGGTCCACTTGCAGCCGAGGTAGGCGCCCACGGCACCGCCGATGAGCGCACCGAAGATCGCGATGCCGCCTTCCCAGATGAAGAGCACCGCCCACGGGTTCTTGTCGGGTCCGAAGTAGAACCCCGGGTGCGTCAGGACGTGGAATGCGCGCGCACCCACCAGGGCCAACGGCACAGCCAGCAGTGCGATGTCGATGACGACCCACGGCTCCGCACCGCGCCTCGTGAGGCGGTGGTTGGTCATCAGCGTCGCGACGATGATCCCGGCGATGATGCACAGCGCGTAGAAGTGGATGCGCAGCGGGCCCAGGTCGATGTAGCTCACCGACGGGCTCGGGATGCTCGCGACGAGCGTGTGTGCAGCGTGGATCATCGGATCGTCCCTCGCAAATCGGTGGTCGTGCGACCGGAAAAGTCTAGACGCGCTCGCGGGCGGTGCCCGCCGCGAGTTCACGCGCGGTGTCGGTGAGTCCGGCCACTCCCCCGTCGCGCAGGGCACGCACGAGTGCGGTCCCGACGATGGCGCCGTCGGCATAGTCGACGACGCCCGCGACCTGCTCGGGCGTCGAGATGCCGATGCCGACGCAGGCGTGGGCTGCGCCGAGCGCACGGATACGGCCGACGAGAGTGCGGGCGGCCGCGTCGAGCTCCGTCCGCTCCCCCGTGATTCCCATGGTCGAAACGGTGTACACGAAGCCCGTGGAGGCCTCGACGATCATCCGCAGTCGCTCCTCGGTCGACGTCGGCGCGGCGAGGAAGACGCGGTCGAGCCCCGTGCGCTCCGACGCGGCGAGCCACTCTGGCGCTGCATCCGGAGTGATGTCCGGCGTGATCAGACCTGCACCGCCGGCCGAGACCAGGTCGTCGGCGAAGCGGTCGACGCCGTACTGCAGCACGGGGTTCCAGTAGGTCATGACGAGGATCGGGATGTCGACGCGCTCTGCGATCGCCCGGACTGCCGTGAAGGTGTCGCGCAGTCGGAAACCCGCGGCCAGGGCCACCTGGGTCGCCTCCTGGATGACGACGCCGTCCATCACGGGGTCGGAGTACGGGGGGCCGAGCTCGAGGACGTCGGCGCCGGCCTCTGCCAGCGCGACGGCGGCCTCGATGCTCGTCTCGAGATCGGGAAAGCCGAGCGGAAGGTAACCGACGAACGCGCCGCGCCCCTCGGCGTGTGCGGCCTCGATCGCCGCGGCCACGCGGGAGGTCACAGTTCCACTCCTTCGCCCGACGCCGCCTCGTCGTGTTCGGGCTCGACCACCGGCTCCGCACCGTCGTCGTACAGCTCGAACCAGCGCGCCGCGGTGTCCATGTCCTTATCGCCGCGCCCCGACAGGTTGACGGCGATGATGGCGTCGGGGCCGAGTTCACGTCCGATGCGCAGCGCACCGGCCAGCGCATGGGCCGACTCGATAGCGGGGATGATGCCCTCGGTGCGACTCAGCAGCCGCAGCGCCTCCATCGCCTCGGTGTCGGTGGCCGGGATGTAGGACGCACGACCGATGGACGCCAACCAGGCGTGCTCGGGGCCGACGCCCGGATAGTCGAGTCCCGCGGAGATCGAGTGCGACTCGACCGTCTGGCCGTCCTCGTCCTGCAGCACGAAAGTCTTCGCCCCGTGCAGGACGCCCGGGCGGCCCCGCCCGATCGACGCGGCGTGACGCTCGGTGTCGACTCCCTCACCCGCGGCCTCGACGCCGTACAGCGCGACGCCCTCGTCATCGAGGAAGGCGTCGAACATGCCGATCGCATTCGATCCGCCGCCGACGCAGGCGACGACGGCATCCGGAAGCCGACCGGTCTCGGCGAGGAGCTGCTCGCGTGCCTCTTCCGAGATGATTTTCTGGAAATCGCGCACCATGGCGGGGAAGGGATGCGGCCCCGCCGCGGTGCCGAAGATGTAGTTGGTGGTCTCGACCGAGGCGACCCAGTCGCGGTACGCCTCGTTGATCGCATCCTTGAGGGTGCGCGACCCCGTCGTGACCGGCACGACCTCGGCGCCGAGCAAGCGCATCCGCGCGACGTTGAGCGCCTGCCGTTCCGTGTCGACCTCGCCCATGTAGATCGTGCAGTCGAAGCCGAACAGGGCTGCGGCCGTCGCCGTCGCGACGCCGTGCTGACCGGCTCCGGTCTCGGCGATGACGCGCGTCTTGCCGAGACGCTTGGTCAGCATCGCCTGACCGATCACGTTGTTGATCTTGTGCGAGCCGGTGTGGTTGAGATCCTCGCGCTTGAGGAACACGCGCGCGCCACCGGCGTGCTCGGCGAAACGCGGCACCTCCGTCAATGCGGACGGACGTCCGGCGTAGGTCGCGAGGGTCCGCGTCAGTTCGGCCGCGAACTCGGGGTCGGCCATGGCCGACTCGTATACCGCTGTCAGCTCGTCGATCGCCGCGATGAGGGATTCGGGCATGAATCGCCCGCCGAACTCACCGAAGAAGGGACCGTGCTGTTCTCGCAGGCTCACGCGCCGGCCTCCAGGAATGCGTGCAGGGTGGTCCCGGGGTCGTTGGTCACGAGCGCCTCGCCGATCAGGACGGCGTCGGCACCCGCGCGACGGTAGTGGGACACGTCGTCGGGGGTGAGGACGGCGGACTCCGCGATCTTCACAGCGTCAGCCGGAAGGTGCTCCACGAGCCGGCCGAAGAGATCGCGATCGAGCTCGAACGTCGAAAGGTTGCGCGCGTTGACGCCGACCAGACGCGCTCCGATGTCGGTGGCACGATGCACCTCGTCGAGCGAGTGGGTCTCGACGAGCGGCGTCATGCCGAGTTCGAGCACGAGCTCGTGGAGCTCGGCCAGCACCGGCTGCTCAAGCGCGGCGACGATCAGCAGCACCAGGTCGGCGCCTGCTGCCCGTGCCTCGAAGACCTGGTAGGCGCCTGCGATGAAGTCCTTGCGGAGAACGGGGATAGACACCTCGGCGCGAACGGCCTCGAGGTCGGCCAGGCTCCCCTTGAAACGTCGACCCTCGGTCAGCACGGAGATGACGGATGCGCCGCCCTCCTGATACCGCGCGGCCTGCAGCGCCGGGTCGGGAATGGCGGCGAGATCGCCCCGCGAGGGGCTCGCGCGCTTGACCTCGGCGATGATTTTGACCCGCTCGGCCGGCGCGAGCGCCGCGAGGGCGTCCCGGGCCGGGGCCTGAGCGAGCGCGTCGCGCTCGACGACGGCGAGGGGCCGCTCGGCCGCACGGGCCTCGGCATCCTCGACGGCGCCGGCCGTGAGACCGGCCAGCACGTCAGTGCGCTTTCGGGGTGTACTTGTCGCCGTATGCGCCGTAGCCGGCCTTCGCCATGGCCCAGCCGACGATCAGGCCGACGACCAGGAGACCCGCGGACGCCCAGACCAGCACCGGCATGTCGAGCCAGAAGAACAGGGTGCCGAGCGCGAACGCCAGAAGCATGATCACCACAGCGGTCCACGCCGCCGGGGAGTGTCCGTGGCCGGGGTCGCCGATGTTGCTCATTGTTCTCCTTCGCGGGATTTCTCGGGCTGAGGTCAGTCTACCGGGGCTCAGGCGGTCGGATCGGACCCGCGGCTGAGGTCGTCCCAGGAATCGATCGGATCGTGCGAATCATGCGGACGCGATCCGCCGGGACGGCGGGCCTCGACCGCAGGGTCGGTGCGATAGCGGCGTGCGGTGCTGCGCCACGAGCGCGCCGTGACGAGAGTGAGCACGCCGCCCAGGAACACCGCCAGCGCGCCGATCGCCGTGATCCAGGCCCAAGCGGTGACGGTGATGGCCGACACGAGGGTCCCGACCGCCTCGACCCCCGCGAGGCCGGTCGTGTCGGCGACGACGCCGACCACGGCCTCCGGCGGTGCCGTGAGGGCGATCCGCAGCGACTCGGCGAGGAGAGCCGCGCCGATGAGCACGCCGATGACGCCGAAGACGTAGCGGAGCACCGTGCCGACGATCGACAGCGCCAGACCGAGCGCCAGCGCCGCCAGGCCGAGCGGGGTGACGAGCGGGAGCGCTTCGGTGCCCGGCACCGGAAGGACCGCCTGGGCGCCGTCGCGCAGCGTCGCCTCGAGCCAGGGCTGGGTCGCGCCGATGACCGCGAGGCCGCCGCCGACGACGGCCGCGAGGACGGCGAGCATGCGGGACCGGCGGATCATGGCACCGCGACGACGGGGTCGAGGTCGTCCGCGTCGAAGCATGTGCGGGTGCCGGTGTGGCACGCAGCACCAACCTGCTCGACGAGCAGGAGCACGGCGTCGCCGTCGCAGTCGAGCCGCGCCCCGCGGACGAGCTGGACGTGGCCGGACGTGTCGCCCTTGCGCCAGTACTCCTGGCGCGAGCGCGACCAGAAGGTCACGCGTCCGCTCGTGAGCGTGCGGCGCAGCGCCTCGGCATCCATCCACGCCAGCATGAGCACCTCGCGCGTGTCGTGCTGCTGGACGATCGCGGCGACGAGCCCGTTCGCGTCGAACGAGACCCGGGCGATGCGCTCGTCGATGCTCTCGGTCATCGCCGCACCTCGATGCCCTGAGCGGTCAGCGCGTCCTTGACGTCGCCGATCGTGAGCTGGCCTGAGTGGAACACGGATGCCGCCAGGACGGCATCCGCTCCTGCCTCGATGGCGGGGACGAAATGCTCCGTCGCACCCGCGCCGCCCGAGGCGATCACCGGGACGGACGAGATCTCGCGCATCAGCGAGATGAGCTCCAGATCGAAGCCGTCCTTGGTGCCGTCGGCATCGATCGAGTTGACGAGCAACTCCCCCGCACCCCGTTCGATGGCCTCGCGCGCCCAGGCGAGCGCGTCGATCGAGGTCGCCGTTCGCCCGCCGTGCGTCGTCACGACGAAACCCGATTCGGTGCCCTCGGCGCGCTTGACGTCGAGCGAGAGAACGAGGACCTGCGCGCCGAAGCGGTCGGCGATCTCACCGAGCAGCTCGGGGCGAGCGATCGCGGCCGAGTTGACGCCGACCTTGTCGGCACCGACCGAGAGGAGCCGCGCCACATCGTCGACCGAGCGGACGCCGCCTCCCACGGTGAGCGGGATGAAGACCTGCTCCGCGGTGCGACGGACGACGTCGTAGGTCGTGGCGCGTCCGTCGACGGTCGCGGTGACGTCGAGGAAGGTCAGCTCGTCGGCGCCCTGCTCGAAGTACAGTCGCGCGAGCTCGACCGGGTCGCCCATGTCGCGCAGATTCTCGAAGTTGACGCCCTTGACGACGCGACCGGCGGCGACGTCCAGGCACGGGATGACGCGGCGTGCCAACGTCATGTCAGAGCCTCGCGTTGTGGATCGCGGTGACGAGGATCGCGCGCGCGCCGATGGCGTACAGCTCGTCCATCGTCGTGTTCACGCTCGCGCGCGGCACCATCACGCGGACCGCCACCCACTCGGGGTCGCGCAGCGGCGAGATCGTCGGCGACTCGATGCCACCCGCGATAGCGACGGCCTCATCCACCAGCGCGGCCGGCAGGTCGTAGTCCACCAGCACGTAGCGGCGCGCGACGAGCACGCCGCGAAGCCGGCGCAGCAGCCGCTCGGTGCCGTCCGCATCGTGGGGACCCGCGATCAGCACGGCCTCCGAACGCAGGATCTCGGGACCGAAGACCTCGAGTCCGGCCTGACGGAGGGTCGTGCCCGTCTCGACGACGTCGGCGACGGCATCTGCGACGCCCAGGCGGACCGCGGACTCGACGGCACCGTCGAGCGGCACGAGGTCGACGGCGATCCCGCGCTCGTCGAGGAACGCGTCGACGAGCCCGGGGTACGACGTCGCGATGCGCTTGCCGGCGAGCTCGGCCACGTCGGTGAACGTGCCGGTCGGGGCCGCGAAGCGGAAGGTCGAACCCGCGAAGCCGAGCCGTTCGATCTCGCGCGCGCCCGGCATGCGGGCGTCGAGCAGCAGGTCGCGGCCGGTGATGCCGACGTCGAGGGCGCCCGAGCCGACGTAGGTGGCGATGTCCTTCGGACGCAGGTAGAAGAACTCGACCTCGTTGACGGGGTCGATGACGTGGAGGTCCTTCGAGTCGCGGCGTCCGGTGTATCCGGCCTCGGCCAGCATCTCGGCGGCGGTCTCGGCGAGCGATCCCTTGTTCGGGACGGCGATGCGCAGCATGGGGGTCTTTCTGTCTCGGAGCGGGAGGGCGGGGCGTCGCTCAGAGATGTCGGTAGACGTCTTCGGGGCTCAGACCCTTGCTGATCATGAGCACCTGCAGGTGGTAGAGCAGCTGCGAGATCTCCTCGGCCGTCTCGGCATCGGACTGGTACTCGGCCGCCATCCAGACCTCGGCCGCCTCTTCGACGATCTTCTTGCCGATGGCGTGCACACCGCGGTCGAGCTGCGCGACCGTGCCCGAGCCCTCGGGCCGGGTCTCGGCGATAGAGGTGAGCTCTGCGAACAGCGCGTCGAACGTCTTCACCTAGCCAGGGTACCGGCCCGCGACGGGCGATCCGACCGCGGCGGGCGACGGATCAGTGCCGGTGCGCCCGCAGCGCCCGATCGCGGAGGCTCGCGATCGCGGCATCCGGATCGTCGGCGCCGAACACCGCCGAGCCGGCCACGAACGTGTCGGCTCCGGCCTCGGCCGCCTGCGCGATCGTCGACTCGGAGATGCCGCCGTCGACCTGCAGCCAGACGGAAGAACCGCGACGGCGCGCCTCGTCGGCGAGCCGGCGGAGCTTGGGCATCTGGTCGGCCATGAAGCTCTGGCCGCCGAAGCCCGGTTCGACCGTCATGACGAGGATCTGATCGAACTCGTCCAGCACGTCGAAGAGGCCTTCGACGGGCGTTGCGGGCTTGACGGCGACACCGGCGCGTGAGCCGATCGAGCGCAGCCGGCGAGCGAGCGCGACGGGGTCGGTGGCGGCCTCGAGATGGAAGGTGACGCTCGCGGCACCGAGCTCGGCGTAGCCGGGACCCCAGCGATCGACGTCCGAGATCATCAGATGGACGTCGAGCGGAATCGGACTCGTGGCCTGGATCCGCTCGACCATTTGCGGCCCGAACGTCAGGTTCGGGACGAAGTGGTTGTCCATCACATCGACGTGGACGAAGTCGGCCGATCGGATGCGGCCGAGCTCGGCCTGCATGTTCACGAAATCCGCGGCCAGGATGCTGGGGTTGATGCGCAGGGCGTCGGCGTCGCTCACTCCCCCATTATCGCCGTTCACGGCTTCTGCAGCAGGGTGATGGACATGGCGTCGGTGCCGTGGCGGTGGGGCCACAGCTGCGCGCGGCCCGACCCGTCCTGCGGCTCGGGCAGATCGATCTCTCCCCGACTGACCGCCCGGACGACCTCGCGGGCATCGAGCTCCCGGAGATCGGGGTGGGCTGCTCGCACGTCGGCGACGACCACGGCGGTCTCGGCGAGGTGGGGAGAACAGGTCACGTAGGCGACGACCCCGCCCGGGGCGAGCGCATCGACGGCGGCGGAGAGCAGTTCGCGCTGGAGGGCGCTGAGGTCGGGGACATCCGCGGGGCTCTTGCGCCAGCGCGCCTCCGGCCGGCGACGGAGCGCGCCGAGCCCCGTGCAGGGCGCATCGACGAGGATGCGGTCGTAACGACCTCGGCCGGCACGCTCGCGCCCGTCCTCCTCCGACACCGGCACCTCGAGCGGAACGCCGGCGACCGAGGATCGAACGAGACGTGCGCGCGCAGACGAGATCTCGTTGGCCTCGACCACGGCCCCTCCCGCCAGGGCCTCGGCGGCCAGGACAGCGGTCTTGCCGCCCGGCGCGGCGCACAGATCGAGCCAGCGCTCACCGGCGCGGACCGGGAGCGCGCGCGACAGCGCGAGCGCCGCGAGCTGGGAACCCTCGTCTTGGACGCGGATGCGGCCTTCCGCGCGACGCACCATCGGCTCGGGATCACCGCCGTCGAGGCGGAAACCGAGCGGTGAGTACGGGGTCCGTGCCCGGTCGGCGGGGATGTCGGCGAGGCCCGGCAGCGCGGTCATCGTGACGCTCGGCGAGACGTTGTCGGCGGCCAGCAGCTCGTCGAGTTCGTCCGCGCGCCCCTCGGCCGCGAGTGCCCGACGGAACGCACGGATGACCCATACCGGGTGGGAGTAGCGCAGCCCGAGCCGCTCGTCGTCCGAGCGTGCTGCGGCATCCACCCGCTGCAGCCAATCGCCCGGGTTGTCCCGCGCGATGCGTCGCAGGACCGCGTTGGCGAAACCGGCCGCGTTGGGCGCGCCCGCGCGCCGCACCAGCTCGACGCTCTCGTTCACCGCGGCATGAGACGCGACCCGCGTCGACAGCAGCTGATGGACACCGAGGCGCAGCGCGTCGCGCACCGGCGGATCGATCGTGTCGATGGAACGCCCCGACGCCTGCTCGATGATCGCATCGTAGGTGCCCTGGCGGCGCAGCGTGCCGTATGTCAGCTCGGTCGCGAGCCCGGCGTCGGCAGGGCTCAGTCCCGCCCGCCGGAGCTCCTGCGGCAGAAGGAGGTTCGCATACGCGTCGGAGTCGGCCACCGCGCGCAGCACGTCGAAGGCGACACGGCGTGCGGGGTTCACGATCCCGCCTCGAGGCTGTCGACGCGCAGTCCGCGCCACCAGTCGGGAGCCGGCATCGCGCCGCGCCCCGCGGGCTGCACCGACAGGAGCGAGATCGTGCCGTCGGCGGTTCCGACGAGGACCTCCTTACCGACGAGGCGAATCTCGCGCGGTGCGAGGGCAGCGGCATCCGGCCCGCGCCTCGCAGACAGCACCTTGAGCCGCTGCCCGGCCACCGTGGTGTGCGCGCCGGGCTCGGGCGTCGTGCCGCGGAAGCGGTCGAGCACCGTGTCGGCGGGCAGTGCGAAATCGAGGAGCCCGTCGGCGAGCGTGAGCTTGGGAGCGAGGGTCGGCTCGCCCGTCTGCGCGACGGCGGTCGCGGTGCCGTCGGCGATCGCGTCGACGACATCCGAGACGGTGTCCGCACCCAGATCCGCGAGTTCGGCGAGAAGTCGCCCCGCGGTGGCGCCCCGGTCCACCGGGTGGCGCGTCTGCGCGAAGACATCGCCCGCGTCGAGCTCAGGAACGAGCTGGAACACGCTTACGCCGCTCACCCGGTCCCCGGCGATGAGCGAATGCTGCACCGGCGCCGCCCCGCGCCAGGCCGGCAGCAGCGAGAAGTGCAGGTTGATCCACCCGTGCCGCGGTGCCGACAGGAGCGGCTCGCGCACCAGCCCTCCGTACGCGACGATGACGCCGAGGTCGGCGCCCCACGACGTGATCGTCTCCGTCGCCGCCGCATCGAGGCGGTCGGTCTTCAGCACCGGCAGTCCGAGCTCAGCCGCGAGCGCGCCGACCGGCGAGGGCGTCAGCACGCGCTTGCGACCGAGCGGCGCGTCGCGGCGCGTCACGACTCCGACGATCTCGTGGCGAGAGGCGGCGAGTCGCCGGAGCGAGGGCAGGGCGGGTTCCGGTGTCCCGGCGAAGACGATGCGCATGGCGCTCCTCACAGATCGAGATCGGGCACGTCGAGACGTACTCTGAGTGTATTGCGCGGTCCTGGCGGCGCCCCGCGCCGACGACGCCCGCGCAGCGCCGCGGCGACGACCGACGCCCGAAGCGACTCGGCCACCGCGCGCCCCAGCGCGTACTCGAACCGCACGAGCGCACGGACGCCGTCTTCGCGCGGCACGGGGCCGAGAATCGACGTCTCGGTCAGAGCGGGCACATCGGCCCGCAGCTGCTCGATCGCCTCCGATACGGCTGACGCGGTCCCTTCCACGGCCGCGACGCGGACCGTCGGCGGCATGTGGAGCGGGGCCCTCTCGGCGAGCTCCGCCCGGGCGTACGCCGGTTGCGTCCATGTCGCGAGCGCGCGGGCGGCGGGACCTGCGACACCGACGAGGTGCACCGGCGCACCGGGCGCCGCGAGAGCCGCAGCATCCGACCACCACCGCAGACACGCCTCGGCGATCCGCAGCTGCTCGGTCATCAGCATCCGATCGCCGTCGAGCAGGATGACGGCGTGGTACCCGCCGGCGGCGAAGGGCTCCGCGCCGCGCGTCGCGATCACGAGGGCGGGTCTCGCATCGACGTGGGTGACCTGGTGCTCGCCGTCGGAGACGATGACACGGGTGTTCGGGAAGGCGCGTCCGAGCTCGTCGGCCGTGCGCTCGCTCCCCGACGACGCCATGCGCAGGCGCTGGGAGGAGCATGACGCGCATCCCCACGCCGGCGCACCCCGCCCGCACCACGCGCACTCGGGAACGGCACCCGGCCGACGGGCGCGCAGCGGACCGGCGCAATGCGTGCAGCGCGCCGGCGTGCGGCAGTCGGCGCACACCAGCACCGGGGCGTACCCGGGTCGTGCCACCTGCACCAGAACGGGTCCGTGCGTCAGCGCCTCGCGCGCCGCGGCGAACGCCGCCGACGGGACCCGCGTGCCCCGCGACTCGCCCTCGCGCGTCGCCGACAGCACGACCCGGGGGCTCTCACGACGGCGGGCCGCGATCTCGCGCACCCAGCCGAGTGCTACGAGACGCTCGACGTCGGTCGTCCGTGTCAGACCGACGAAGACCAGCGCGCAGGCCTGGAGCTCCTGCCGGACGAGGGCGGCGTCTCGCGCATGCACACCCGGGCTCAGCGGCTCCGCGAGCAGCGGATCGCCGTCGTCCCAGAGGAGGACGGCGCCGACGTCATGGGCAGGGGCGCACACGCTCGACCGATTGCCCACCACGATGCACGGCACCGGGGCCAGCAGCCGAAGGTACCCCGCGTAGCGCTCGGGGCCCGAGCGGCGCGCATCGTCCCTGACGACCGCTCCCTCGTCGACCCGACGCGCCAGGACGGAGAGGACATGCGCCTCGTCTCGGTGGTCGGGCACGACGACGACCGCGCTCTTGCCCCGCGCGAGCGTGAGCACGGCCAGCGCGGCGAGCAGTTCGGACCAGGCGGGGACGTCCTCGGCGGGGCGGGGCGGGGCGTCGACCGCGAGGCGCTCGCCGTTCTCGACCGCACCCTCCAGATCGGGGTACGCCGCCGTCGTCTCGCGGGCCCAGGCGAGGGACTCCGCGCTCACGACCGGTACGTCAGGCGGACCGGAGGCCGCCCAGGCCTTCTCGGCCCGCACCATCCGTTTCGGGATCACCAGCCGCAGGACATCGCTCGCCGACCCCGCGGCCCGATCGGCCACCCGGCGTGCGTGGGCGTAGAGCCGCTCCGGCAGCACCTCGACGGGCGAAACGACATCCTCGAGCTCGGACAGGGGACGGTCGCCGTCGGTCTCGTCGCCGAGCTCGACGAGGTAGCCCTCGACGGTGCGCCCGACCGTGCGGAGCGGCACCTTGACCCGCACACCGGGCAACGCGGCCTCGCGGAGGACGTCGGGAACGACGTAGTCGAAGAGGCGATCGAGCTGCGGCAGGGGCGAATCGATCAATACTCGGGCGACCCGCCGAGGCGCGTCGCTCACAGGCCCGCGGCGGCGCGCAACTCCTCGACACGGTCGGTGCGCTCCCAGGTGAACTCGGGCAGCTCGCGGCCGAAGTGACCGTACGCGGCGGTCTTCGCATAGATGGGCCGCAGGAGGTCGAGGCGGTCGATGATCGCCTGCGGCCGGAGATCGAACACGTCGCGGATGGCCGCCGAGATGACCTCGTCGGCGACGTGGCCCGTACCGAACGACTCGACGTAGAGCCCCACGGGTGCGGCGCGCCCGATCGCATAGGCGACCTGCACCTCGAGACGGTCGGCCAGGCCTGCGGCGACGGCGTTCTTCGCGACCCACCGCATCGCATAGGCCGCGGAGCGGTCGACCTTCGACGGGTCCTTGCCGCTGAAGGCTCCGCCGCCATGCCGTGCGGCGCCCCCATAGGTGTCGATGATGATCTTGCGGCCGGTCAGTCCGGCATCCCCCTTCGGGCCGCCGACGACGAACGGCCCCGCGGGGTTGATGACGTACTCGACGTCGGAGATGTCGAGACCGGTTTCGGCAAGCACCGGCTCGATGACCTCGGCCTGCACGGCCGCCCGCAGCGCCGGCAGCGAGATGTCGGGCTGGTGCTGTGTCGAGAGCACCACGGTCTCGACCGTGCGGGGCACCGCGCCCTCGTAGCCGAGGGTCACCTGCGTCTTGCCGTCGGGCCGCAGGAACGGCAGGGCCCCGGTGCGGCGGGCCGATGTCAGACGCTCGGCGATGCGGTGGGCAGTCCAGATGGCCATCGGCATGAGCTGCGGCGTCTCGTTGGTCGCGTAGCCGAACATGATGCCCTGGTCGCCGGCGCCGAGCGCATCGGTCGGATCGATCGAACCCTGCTCGCGGTGCTCCAGGGCGTTGTCGACGCCGGCGGCGATATCGGACGACTGCTCGCCGATCGACACCGTCACACCGCACGAGTCGCCGTCGAAGCCCGTCTCGCTCGAGGTGTACCCGATTCCGTTGACGACGCCGCGGACGATGCCGGGGATGTCGGCGTAACCGTCGGTGCGCACTTCGCCCGCGACGTGCACCAGACCCGTCGTCACGAGGGTCTCGACAGCGACACGGGAGCCGGGGTCGACCGTGAGCAGCGCGTCGAGGATGCTGTCGGAGATCTGGTCGCAGATCTTGTCGGGGTGCCCCTCGGTGACGGACTCGGACGTGAACAGGCGCAGCTGGCTCATCGGGGCTCCCTGTGGGACGGAACGGGGCGGGATCGGGACGGAGACGATTCTGCCCGCGGCGGCCGACATCCGGCTGCCGCGGGCAGAAATGTGACGGGTCTACCGCCGGATCAGTCGAGCGAACGCAGGCGGAGCTTGTCCTCGTGGATCTCGTGCATCGCGATCGTCAGCGGCTTGTCCTCGACCGACGAGTCGACGAGCGGGCCGACGTTGTCGAACAGGTTGCCCTCGTGGAGGTCGGAGTAGTAGTCGTTGATCTGACGCGCACGCTTGGACGCGTAGATGACCAGCTGGTACTTCGAGTCGACCTTGTCGAGCAGGGCGTCGATGGGCGGGTCGATGATGCCTTCGTTGCTTCCGGCCATGGCGGATCCTTCCGGGATCGATGTCGGTGGAGAGTCTGCTGCCGCGCCGCAGGCGCAGGCATCCCCCCAGTCTACGCGATCAGTCGGCCAGCGCGGCGACCTCGTCGGCCGCGCGCGCGACGGTGTCATTGACGACGCGGTAGTCGAACTCGCCCTGCGAGGCGAGCTCGACACGCGCCGTACGGAGGCGACGGGCGCGTTCCTCGGCGTCCTCGGTTCCCCGCCCGACCAGCCGGTCGACCAGTTCGTCCCAGCTCGGCGGCAGGAGGAAGACGAGGGTCGCATCCGGCGCGGCCGCGCGCACCTGACGGGCTCCCTGCAGGTCGATCTCCAACAGCACCGTGCGCCCCGCCGCGAGTGCCGCCTCGATGGGCGCCTTCGGCGTGCCGTACCGGTGACGGTTGTGCACGGTGGCCCACTCGAGCAGCTCGCCCTCGGCGATGAGACGGTCGAACTCGGCGTCGTCGACGAAGTAGTAGTGCTCGCCGTCGACCTCTCCCGGCCGCGGGCCCCGGGTGGTCGCCGACACCGACAGCATGATCTCGGGATGGTTGTCGCGGATGTGCGCGGCGACCGTTCCCTTGCCGACGGCAGTGGGCCCGGCCAGCACAAGCAGCCGCGATCGGCCGGCACGCGGCTGGGGCTCGGGCAGGCGGGCATCCAGGAACTGCTGAAGCGCGAGCCGCTGACGCGACCCCAGCCCGCCGAGGCGCTTGACGGGCGAGATGTCGAGATCCGCGAGGATCCGGTCGCGCTTGTTCTCACCGATCGCCGGGATCGCCGTGAGGAAGTCGGTCACCCGCATGGCGCCGGCCGCCGACTCGGGATCGGCGAGAGCGCGCCGCAGGAGCTCCTGAGGTGAGATGACGCGCATCGCGACATCCTTCTTCAGCGCCGCCCGCTCGCGTCGCGCTTCGACGGCACGGCGTGACGCCGCGGCGCGGTCGACCTCGGGTGGGTGGGGACGATCAGCCACGGGCTTCCTCCTCTGCCTCGGCGAGCTCCCGCCGATGCGCGTCGATGGCGTCGATGATTCCGTCGGGACCGGCGGCGAGCACGCTGCGGCTGGCGCTCGCGACCACCTGGCCCGCGAGCGGTCCGAACACCGAACGCACCGCGCCGAGCGCCACGCCCTGCGCGCCGAAGCCGGGAGCGAGGATCGGTGCGCCGCGAAGCGATTCGTGCGTGAGACCGAGCTCGTCGCGGTCGACGGTCGCACCCACGACGAGCCCGACGTGACCGAGACCTCCCGCGTCCGCCGCCGCACGGTTCGCCCATCCGACGCCGGCGGCGACCCAGTCCGCGACCGTCTGGCCGCGCTGCGCCTCGACGACGGTGACCTCCGCCGACTGCAGTCCGAACGCCTCGGGGTTGCTGGTGGCGGCGAGGACGAAGACGCCCTTGCCGGCGCGCGCCGCGGCTGTGATCGTGCCGCGGAGCGACCCCGGGCCGAGGTACGGGCTCACGGTGACGGCGTCCGCCTCCAGCGGGGCGCCCGGCTCGAGCCACGCCGCGGCATAGCCGTCCATCGTGCTGCCGATGTCGCCGCGCTTGGCGTCCGCGATGACGATGAGGTCCGCGTCGCGTGCGGCGCGCTGCACCTCTTCGAGCGCGGCGAAGCCCGCTGACCCGTAGCGTTCGAAGAAGGCGACCTGCGGCTTGACGATGCCCACCCGCTCGCGCGCGGCCTCGACCACGCGCAGACCGAACTCGCGCACGCCCGCGGCCGAGGCCGGAAGGCCCCAGTCCGCGAGCAGTGCGGCGTGCGGGTCGATGCCGACGCAGAGCGACCCATACGTGTCGAGCGCGCCGGACAGGCGCTCCCCGAATGCGGTCACCTGCGCCCCGCCCGCTCGAGGGCGTAGTCCTGCAGGCTCTTGACCTCGAACCCTTCCCGGAGCACGGGCAGCGCGCTCACGGCGGCACCGAGGACGGCCATCGTGGTGAACAGGGCACGGTCGCCCGCCACGGCCGCGGCCCGGATCTCGTAGCCGTCTGCGCGAGCGACGCCGCCCGAGGGCGTGTTCACGACCATGTCGATCTCGCCGGCGTTGATGAGATCGACGACGTTTCGCTCCCCCGAGCCCTGGGTCTCGGAGTACTTGCCGACGACCTCCACGCGGATGCCGTTGCGAGCGAGGATCTCGGCGGTCCCCTCGGTCGCGATCAGGCGGAAGCCGAGCTCCTGCAGCCGGTGGGCAGGCAGGATGACGGCGCGCTTGTCGTCGTCGGCGACCGACAGGAACACGGTGCCCGAGGTGGGCATGCCGCCGTAGGCGGCCGCCTGGCTCTTCGCGAAGGCGGTCGGGAAGTCGCGGTCGATGCCCATGACCTCACCGGTCGAGCGCATCTCCGGGCCGAGGACCGAGTCGACCGTCCGGCCGTCAGCGGTGCGGAAGCGCTTGAAGGGGAGTACGGCCTCCTTGACGGCGACCGGCGCATCGAGCGGGACCCGCGAGCCGTCCTCGGCGGGCAGCAGCCCCTCGGCCTTCAGCTCGGCGATCGACGACCCGGCCATGATCCGCGACGCGGCCTTGGCCAGCGGGATGCCGAGCGCCTTCGACACGAAGGGCACGGTGCGGCTCGCGCGGGGGTTCGCCTCGATGACGTAGAGCACGCCCGCCGAAACGGCGAACTGCACGTTCAGCAGACCCCGCACGCCGACACCGCGGGCGATGGCGAGAGTCGCCTCGCGCACCCGGTCGATCTCGGTGCGGCCGAGCGACATCGGCGGCAGCGTGCAGCTCGAGTCACCGGAGTGGATGCCGGCTTCCTCGAGGTGCTCCATCACGCCGCCGATGTACAGCTCTTCACCGTCGAACAGCGCGTCGACGTCGAGCTCCACGGCGTCATCGAGGAAGCGATCGACGAGCAGCGGGAGGCCCGGGCCGATGATCGCCTGGTCGGCGACGCGCACGAAGTAGTCGCGCAGGCTCTCGGTGTCGTAGACGATCTCCATGCCACGGCCACCGAGGACGAAGCTCGGGCGGACCAGGACGGGGTAGCCGATCGACTCGGCGACCTCGACGGCCCCCTCGACGTCGATGGCGGTGCCGTTGCGCGGGGCGACGAGACCGGCGTCGTCGAGCAGACGCGAGAAGAGCTCGCGCTCCTCCGCCAGATCGATCGCCGCGGGCTGGGTGCCCAGGATGCTGTACCCGGCCGCCTCGATGCCCTTTGCGAGCCCGAGCGGCGTCTGACCGCCGAGCTGGCAGATGACGCCGAGGATCGTGCCGGACTGCGACTCGGCGTGCAGCACCTCGAGGACGTCCTCGAGCGTCAGCGGCTCGAAGTAGAGCCGGTCGCTCGTGTCGTAGTCGGTCGATACCGTTTCGGGGTTGCAGTTGACCATGATCGTCTCGTAGCCGGCGTCCGCCAGCGCGAAGCTGGCGTGGACGCACGAGTAGTCGAACTCGACGCCCTGCCCGATGCGGTTGGGGCCCGAGCCGATGATGACGACCTTCGTGCGCTCGGAGGGCGTGACCTCGGTCTCGGTGTCGTACGACGAGTAGTGGTACGGCGTGAGCGCGGGGAACTCACCGGCGCAGGTGTCGACCGTCTTGAAGACCGGCCGCAGGCCGAGGCCGTGGCGGACGCCGCGCACCTCTTCTTCGGTGATGCCGCGCAGCTGCGCGATCTGCGCGTCGCTGAACCCGTGGTCCTTCGCCGTCCGAATGACGTACTCGTCGAGCTCGCCCGCGTCGGCCACGAACGCCGCGACCTCGTTGATCAGCTCGATCTGGTCGAGGAACCACGGGTCGATCGCGGTGGCCTCGAAAGCCTGCTCGACCGTCGCGCCCTTGCGCATCGCCTGCTGCAGGACCACGATCCGGCCGTCGGTCGGGGTCTTCGCGATCTCGAGCAGCTCGTCCACCGAGCGCTCCTCGTCGCCCCAGTGGAAGCTCGATCCGCGCTTCTCGAGCGAGCGCAGCGCCTTCTGGAGAGCCGTGGCGTAGTTGCGCCCGATCGCCATCGCCTCGCCCACCGACTTCATGGTCGTCGTGAGGGTGGTGTCGGCGGCCGGGAACTTCTCGAAGTTGAAGCGCGGCACCTTGACCACGACGTAGTCGAGCGTCGGCTCGAAGCTCGCCGGGGTGACCTTCGTGATGTCGTTCGGGATCTCGTCGAGGCGGTAGCCGATCGCGAGCTTCGCGGCGATCTTCGCGATCGGGAACCCGGTCGCCTTCGACGCCAGCGCGGACGAACGCGACACGCGCGGGTTCATCTCGATGACGATGATGCGCCCCGTCTGCGGATCGACCGCGAACTGGATGTTGCAGCCACCGGTGTCGACGCCGACGGCGCGGATGATGTCGATGCCGATGTCGCGCATCTTCTGGTACTCGCGGTCGGTGAGCGTCAGTGCCGGCGCGACCGTGATGGAGTCGCCGGTGTGGACGCCGACCGGGTCGACGTTCTCGATCGAGCAGACGACCACGGTGTTGTCGGCCGAGTCGCGCATGAGCTCGAGCTCGTACTCCTTCCACCCGAGGATCGACTCCTCCAGCAGGACCTCGGTCGTGGGCGAGTCGCGCAGGCCCGCTCCGGCGATACGGCGCAGGTCCTCCTCGTCGTACGCGAAGCCCGAGCCGAGCCCGCCCATCGTGAAGGAGGGGCGCACGACGAGCGGGTAGCCGAGCTCGGCGGCGCCCGCGAGCACCTCGTCCATCGTGTGGCAGATGCGGCTGTCGGCGACATCCGCTCCCGAGTCGATGACGAGCTGCTTGAAGATCTGCCGATCCTCGCCCTTGTTGATCGCCTCGAAGTTCGCGCCGATCAGCTCGATGTCGTACTTCTCGAGGATGCCGTGCTTGTGCAGGTCGATCGCCGCGTTGAGAGCGGTCTGACCGCCCAGGGTCGGCAGGATCGCGTCGGGGCGCTCCTTGGCGATGATCGTCTCGATGACCTGCCACGTGATGGGCTCGATGTACGTGGCGTCGGCGAAGTCGGGATCGGTCATGATCGTCGCCGGGTTGGAGTTGACGAGGATGACGCGGACGCCCTCCTCGCGGAGCACGCGGCACGCCTGGGTGCCGGAGTAGTCGAATTCACAGGCCTGGCCGATGACGATCGGCCCCGACCCGATGACGAGGACGCTCTGGATATCGTCGCGCTTGGGCATCAGTTCTTGTTCTCCTGGGTCGCGACCACGAGGTCGCGGAAGCGGTCGAAGAGGTAGTTGGCGTCGTGCGGGCCGGCGGCGGCCTCGGGGTGGTACTGCACCGAGAATGCCGGCAGGTCGAGGGCCCGCAGGCCCTCCACGACGTTGTCGTTGAGGCCGACGTGGCTCACCTCGACGCGGCCGAAGCCGGCCGGGCTGTCGACGACGCCCTCGATCGGCGCGTCGACGGCGAAGCCGTGGTTGTGCGCGGTGATCTCCACGCGCCCGGTCTGCTTGTCGAGCACGGGCTGGTTGATGCCGCGGTGGCCGAAGGGCAGCTTGTAGGTGCCGAAGCCGAGGGCGCGGCCGAGGAGCTGGTTGCCGAAGCAGATCCCGAAGAACGGCAGCTTCTCGGCGAGGACGCCCCGCAGAAGCTCGACGTGGTGGTCGCTCGCGGCCGGGTCGCCCGGGCCGTTGGAGTAGAACACCGCGATCGGGTCGATCGCACGGAGCTGCTCGAACGTGACGTCCTGCGGGAGGACGTGGACGTCGAATCCGCGGGCGGCGAGGTTGTTCACCGTGGCCTGCTTCACGCCGAGGTCGAGCACCGCGAGGTTTCCGAGCCGCTCCCCCGTCGCCGGGGTCACCTCGGCGGCGGGCACCGACACCTCGGCGGACAGGTTGCGACCGGTCATCTCCGGCGCCTCGCGGACGATGCGCAGCTGCTCCTCGGGATCGATCTCGGCGGCGTCGCCGCTGAAGACGCCGCCGCGCATCGAGCCCGCCGAGCGCAGGACGCGCGTGACGGCGCGCGTGTCGATGCCGCTGATGCCGACGATGCCGTCGCGCTCGAGCGACTCGTCGAGCGAGTGCTCCGAGCGCCAGTTCGACACGACGCGCGAGGGGTCGCGCACGATGTAGCCGGCGACCCAGATGCGGCGCGACTCGACGTCCTCGCCGTTCATGCCGGTGTTTCCGATGTGGGGTGCGGTCTGCAGCACGATCTGGCCCGCGTAGGACGGGTCGGTGAGGGTCTCCTGGTAGCCGGTCATGCCGGTCGCGAAGACGACTTCTCCGAGGGTGGTGCCGCGCGCGCCGTAGGCGCGGCCGATGTGGCGGGATCCGTCCTCGAGCACGAGCACGGCGGGGTCACGGGTGAACAGTGTCACGCGTCGCCTCCTGGGGTCTGGGTGGGGGTCACGATGGTCTGGATGGCATCGGCCAGCGCACGGGCCGATGCGGTCTGGGGCCGGAAGTAGCTGTCCACGATCGTCTCGTCATCGATCAGCCAGCTCAGGCGTGTCAGGCCCTGCTTCTCGACGACACGGTCGATGGCGACGGTGGCCTGATCGACGGAGACGATGCGCCCGGCGGGGATGTACAGGCGCGGCTGACCGGTCAGGTCGATGGCCACGCCGTCACCCGCGCCTCCCGCGGCGACGATGACGTCGACGCGGGAGCGGAATCCGAGCCCGCGGATGGCGAGGCGCTCGAGCGGCTCGTCGTGGCGGGTCGTCGCGACGTAGAGTCCCGAGATCGCCGCCGTCTGCACGGCGCCCGCGGGCAACTCGCCCACCGGTGCCGTGAGGCCGCTGTCGCGCCTCGTTCGTCGTCGCCAGGCCCAGACCCCGAGTGCGAGCAGCACCAGGGCGACCGCGACCATGACGAGCAGAGCTCCTTCGCGGGTCACGCGCGGGCTCCCGGGCGTTCGAGCAGGTCACCGTCGGCGACCGTCGGCGTGCCGCGGAAGAACGTCCAGCGCACCTCGCCCGGCAGTTCGCGATCGACGTAGGGCGAGTTCACGCTGCGACCCCGCAGGTCGGCATCCGTGAAGGTGCGGACCGGGCGCGGGTCGTACAGCGTGAACGAGGCGGGGCGGCCGGCCTCGAGCGGCGTGCCGGCATCGGCCAGGCGGCCGATCCGAGCGGGAGCCGTCGAGAGCACGCGGGCGACGTCGCCCCAATCGAGCAGTCCGGTGTCGACGACCGCTTGCTGCACGACCCGCAGCGCGGACTCGAGACCGACCATGCCGTTCGCCGCGGCGGCCCATTCGCACGTCTTCGCCTCGGCGGGGTGCGGCGCGTGGTCGGTCGCGACGATATCGATCGTGCCGTCGGCGAGGCCCTCGCGGACTGCCCGCACGTCCTCGTCACGGCGAAGCGGCGGGTTGACCTTGAAACGCGCGTCGTAGCCGCGGACGAGTTCTTCCGACAGCAGCAGGTGGTGCGGGGTCACCTCGGCGGTCACGTTCACGCCCCGCTTCTTCGCCCACCGGATGATGTCGACCGAGCCCGCCGTCGAGAGGTGGCAGACGTGCAGTCGAGAGCCGACGTGCTCGGCGAGCAGGACGTCGCGCGCGATGATCGACTCCTCGGCGACCGCCGGCCAGCCGGTCAGTCCCAGCTCTGCCGACACGGTGCCCTCGTTCATCTGGGCGCCCTCGGTCAGCCGCGGATCCTGAGCATGCTGGGCGACGACGCCGTCGAACGACTTCACGTATTCGAGGGCGCGGCGCATGATGAGCGGATCGAAGACGCAGAAGCCGTCGTCGCTGAACACGCGGACGCGCGCCCGCGAGGCGGCCATCGCGCCCAGCTCGGCCAGGCGCTCGCCCTTCTGCCCGATCGTGACGGCGCCGATCGGCTGGACGTGCACGTACCCGGCGGCCTCGCCCAGGGCGAGCTCCTGCTCGACGACACCCGCGGTGTCGGCGACGGGCGAGGTGTTGGGCATCGCGAAAACGGTGGTGAACCCGCCCGCCGCTGCGGCACGCGACCCGGTGAGGATCGTCTCGGACGCCTCGAACCCCGGCTCGCGCAAGTGGGTGTGCAGGTCGACGAGCCCCGGCAGGGCGATGAGCCCGTCGGCGTCGACGACGGTGGCACCTCTGGCGCTCAGGCCGGTGCCGACCTCGGCGATCGTCCCGTCGATGACCAGCATGTCCGTCGCGTCGCTGCCGGCCAGGCGCGCTCCGCGGATGAGGAAGCTCTCGCTCATCGTCCGTCCTCCTCAGCTTCGGTGCGCTCGCCCGCGAGCAGCAGGTAGAGCACGGCCATCCGCACCGAGACACCGTTCGCCACCTGCTCGAGCACGGTCGAGCGCGGCGAATCGGCGGCGGCGGCGGAGATCTCCATCCCCCGGTTCATCGGGCCGGGGTGCAGGACAATGCTATCGGCCGGGAGCGCGCCGAGCCGCGCGGCATCCAGGCCCCACATCCGCGAATACTCCCGTTCAGTCGGGAAATAGGCGGCGTTCATGCGCTCGAGCTGGATGCGGAGCATCATGAGCGCATCCGGACCCGCGGCGATGGCCTCATCGAGGTCGTAGATCACGCGGACCGGCCAGGCCGACACATCCTGCGGCACGAGGGTCGGCGGTGCGACGAGGGTCACCTCGGCACCCAGGGTCGTCAGCAGCCAGACGTTCGATCGCGCGACGCGCGAGTGCAGGATGTCGCCGACGATCGTCACCCGGAGACCGGCGAGGTCGCGGCCCCGGCTGGCCTCGCCGAAGAATCGTTTGCGGATGGTGAATGCGTCGAGCAGGGCCTGCGTCGGATGCGCGTGCGTGCCGTCACCGGCGTTGACCACACCGGCGCTGATCCATCCGCTGCCGGCCAGGGTCTGCGGTGCGCCGGAGGCGCCATGGCGGATCACGACGGCGTCGGCCCCCATCGCCTGCAGCGTTTGTGCCGTGTCCTGGAGGGACTCGCCCTTGGAGACCGACGAGCCCTTAGCCGAGAAGTTGATGACGTCGGCCGAGAGGCGCTTGGCGGCGGCCTCGAACGAGATCCGGGTGCGCGTGGAGTCCTCGAAGAAGAGGTTCACGACGGTCTTGCCTCGGAGCGTGGGGAGCTTGCGGACCTCGCGCTGCTGCGTAGCCGCCATGTCCTCCGCGACGTCGAGGATGCGCAGGGCGTCGCGCCGATCCAGGTCCTTGGTGTCGAGCAGGTGCCTCATGCTCCGATCGTCACCTCCTCGATGCCGTCGACTTCGCGCAGGCGCACATTGACCCGCTCGTCGCGGGCGCTGGGCAGGTTCTTGCCGACGAAGTCGGGTCGGATGGGCAGTTCGCGGTGGCCGCGGTCGACGAGAGTCGCGAGTCTGACGGCCGCGGGGCGACCGATGTCCTGCAGCGCGTCGAGGGCCGCGCGGATCGATCGTCCGGAGAACAACACGTCGTCGACGAGGACGACGACCTTGCCGTCGATGCCGCCCTCCGGAATCTCGGTCGGCTGCGGTGCCCTCGTCGGGTTGCGGTGCAGATCGTCGCGGTACATCGTCACATCGAGTGCTCCGACCGGGACGACCGTCCCGGAGATCTCCGCGAGGAGAGAGCCGATGCGTGCAGCGAGGGGAACGCCCCGCCGCGGGATGCCGAGGATGACGAGGTCGGCGGGTCCCCTGTTCGACTCGAGGATCTCGTGGGAGATCCTCGTCAGGGCCCGCGCGATGTCGGCTTCATGCAGCACGGTGCGCGTGCTCATCCGCCGCTCCCTTCTCCGCCTCACAGGACGGGGTTAAAGGTTGCTGGGTGCGGCGCCCATGATAGCGCTCGGAGGCCTCCGGAGCACATCCATGGCCACTCAGGCCTCGCCCGGGGGCGGACTGTTACGCTCGACGAAATTCCATGACTGCACCGACCGACGTCCCCATCGCACCGGACGCCCATCTGCACGTGGCAACGCACGGCTCGGCCGCGGAGCCCGGAGCGACGGGCCGCGCCGGTGCGAAGGCTATCCTCCTCGGCGAGCACGCCGTCGTGTACGGCCGCCCGGCGATCGCGATCCCGGTCAACGCTCTCGGAGTCGAGGCGCACGCGCAGCCGGCCGAAGGCCCCGGTCACCTCGCCAGCACGCTCTTCCACGGCCCCATCGCCCGAGCGCCCGAGCGGCTGCACGTCACGCTGACAGCCATGCGCGCCGCACTGGCGGCGGCAGGCAGGCCGGGCGCCGAGCTCGACATCTCGATCGACAGCAGCATCCCGGCCGAACGCGGGCTCGGGTCGAGCGCCGCCGTGTCCGCGGCGGTCATCGAGGCAGTGCTGGGAGCGTGCGGCTTCGCGGCCGACGACGAGACGATGCACGAGCTCATCCAGACGGCCGAGCGCGCCGCCCACGGCGCACCGAGCGGACTGGACGCGCGCACCGTGCGCGCTCGGGCGGCCGTGTGGTTCGATCAGGGCCGCATCGAGCCCGTCTCCGTCGGGCGCGATCTCGTGTTCGTCATCGCGGACACCGGAGTCCGGGGGCGCACCCGTGAAGCCGTCGCCGCCGTCGCCCAGCGGCGGGAGAGCGATCCGCGCGCGGTCGAAGCCGCCTTGGACGAGCTGGGCGCGCTGGCGACCGACCTCCGCAGCGACGTCTCGACGGGTGACCGCGAGGCGATCGGAAGCGCGATGAGCCGCGCCCACGTCCTCTTGACGGGCCTGGGCGTCGGCGATCCGGCGCTGGACCACCTCGTGCAGGCCGCGACCGCCGGCGGCGCCCTGGGCGCCAAGCTGACCGGCGGCGGCCGGGGCGGCTGCGTCCTCGCGCTCGCTCGAGACGCGGCATCCGCCGCCGAGCTCGGCGACCGACTCACCCGCGCCGGCGCCGCCGCGGTCTGGACCACCACCGTCGAAGGAGCGGCATGAGCACCGCGACAGCCATCGCGCACCCGAACATCGCGCTCGTGAAGTACTGGGGCAAGCGCGACAGCGCACTGAACCTCCCCGCAACGGGCAGCCTGTCGATGACGCTGGACATCTTCCCCACCACGACGACCGTCAGCCTCGACGAGGGAGCGTCCGGCGACGTCCTCGTCTTCAACGGCGAGCAGCGCGTCGACGGACCCTCCGAGCGGGTCACGCGATTCCTCGACATCGTTCGCGAGATGGCGGGCAGCACGCTCTCCGCTCGCGTCGAGACAGTCAACACCGTGCCGTCGGCCGCCGGTCTCGCGTCGTCCGCTTCGGGCTTCGCCGCGCTGGCCGTCGCCGCTTCCGCGGCTTACGGGCTGGACCTCGATACCCGCTCCCTGAGCCGACTCGCCCGCCGCGGCTCGGGATCGGCGTCGCGCTCGGTCATCCCCGGATTCGCCATCTGGCACGCCGGCGACAGCGATGAGACCTCTTTCGCCGAGCCCGTGGCAGCGCCGGATCTCGCGATGGTCGTGGCGATGGTGGAGAAGCGCGAGAAGCCGGTGTCCAGCCGTGAGGCGATGCGCCGCACGGTGCTCACCTCGCCCTTCTACCCCGCCTGGGTCTCGTCGACGGCCGAGAGCCTCGAAGCAGCCGCGGAAGCATGCCGAGACGGCGATGTCGAGCGCCTCGGCCGCATCACGGAGGTCAACGCCCTGCGGATGCACGCCCTGATCCAGTCGTGCGACCCGCCCATCCGCTATCTGAGCCCCGTGAGCGTCGAGATCTTCGACCGCATCTCGGCCCTGCGCGAGTCCGGCGTCGAAGCTTGGGCGACCGCCGATGCCGGACCGAACGTCGTGATCCTGACGCGGCCCGCGTCCGTCGATGCGGTCACTGCCGCGCTCGACGGTCTCGCCGAGCTCGCTGTCGCCCACCCCGGACCCGCCGCAGCTCTCGTCTCGCGAGCGGGCGAATGACCACCGTCGACTCGACCCGCGCGATCGTCGCGCGTGCGCCCGGCAAGCTGTTCGTGGCCGGTGAGTATGCGGTGGTCTCACCGGGTGAGCCATCCGTGCTCATCGCCGTCGACCGCTACCTGACGGTGTCGCTGTCCGAGAGCGTCGACGCCGGCAGCATCCACTCGCCGGAGTACAGCCGGATGCCGGTGCGCTGGACCCGGGGGCAGGACGGGCTGACGCTCGATCGCGAGCACCACCCCTACGACTACGTCATCGCCGCGATCGAGGTCTCCGAGCGTCTGCGCGCCGAGCGGGGCTTGCGTCCCCGCTTCTTCGACCTCTTCATCGAGAGCGGGCTCGACGACCCCAGCGGACGCAAGTTCGGCCTCGGTTCGTCGGCTGCCGTCACCGTCGCGACGATCGCCGCGATCGACCGGTTCTACGGATTCGACCTGGGCACACGCGGCCGCTACGAGCTCGCCATGCTCGCCACGATCGCCGTCGCCCCCCATGCTTCCGGTGGTGACGTCGCCGCGAGCACCTACGGCGGTTGGATCGGTTATCGCTCCCCCGACCGCGACCGCCTGCGCGCGGCGCGCGCGGAGAACGACGTCGCCCGTGTCCTGGGTTCGGACGCGTGGCGAGGAACGGAGATCACACGTCTCGCGCCTCCCGCGGGACTCGACCTGCTCGTCGGCTGGACGGGGCACCCGGCGTCGACGGAGCGCCTGGTCAGCGGTGTCTCGCGCGGCACCGACGTCGCGGACGGCGCGCATACGGGCTTCCTGGATGCCTCTCGCGCCTGCGTGGAGGATCTGTGGCGCGCGCTCGCGGCTTCGCCGCCCGGAACGACACCGCCCCGCGCTGCCTCCGACGACGCGCTCGCGCTCGACGCGATCCGGCGCAACCGTCGCCTGCTGCAGGCGCTCGGAGCACGGACGGGTGTGACGATCGAGACCGACCGCCTGAGGATCCTCTGCGACGCGGCCGAGGCGATCGGCGCGGCAGCCAAGCCGTCCGGGGCGGGCGGTGGCGACTGCGGCATCGTGCTCGCGCCCGCGGGCGCTGACGTCGCCGGCATGCTCCGGGTCTGGGAGACCAACGACATCCGACACCTCACGATCGGCGTGCACCCGCCGGAAGGAGAGCATCATGCCGGCTGAACTGGCTTCCGAGCGCAAGGACGACCACGTCCGTCTCGCCGCCGCACAGCAGAAGGAGCCGCCGCGGCCGAACGGCTGGGACGACGTCCGCTTCGTCCACCATGCCCTCGCCGGTGTCGACGCCGAGCGCGTCGATCTCGGCGTCGAGGTCGCCGGTGCCCGCTGGGCACTGCCGTTCTACGTCAACGCCATGACCGGCGGCAGCGCTTCGACCGGTGCGATCAACCGCGACCTCGCCATCGCCGCGCGTGAGACCGGCGTCGCGATCGCATCGGGCTCGTTGAGCATCGCGCTGGACAACCCCGACCTCATGGGGACGTTCCGCGTGATCCGCGACGAGAACCCCGATGGCTTCGTCATGGCCAATGTCGGGATCGAACGGTCTCCCGAAGACGCGCGGCGCGCCGTCGACGCCCTCGAGGCGAACGCTCTCCAGGTGCACGTGAACGCCATGCAGGAGACCGTGATGCCCGAGGGCAGCCGCTCGTTCTCGAGCTGGCCGGCCTCGCTCGAGGCCATCGTCGCCGCCGTCGAGGTGCCCGTCGTGGTGAAGGAGGTGGGGTTCGGTCTGAGCGCCGCCACGCTGTCCCGTCTGGGGAACCTGGGTGTGCGCTTCGCCGATGTGTCCGGCGTCGGCGGCACCGACTTCATGCGCATCGAGAACGACCGGCGATCGGGCCGCGACTACGCGTACCTGGCCGGGTGGGGACAGTCCGCGGTGGAGTGCTTGCTCGAGGCCCCGGCCGACGCGCCCGTGCTGTTGGCGTCCGGCGGCGTCCGCACGCCCCTCGACGTCGCGCGCGGCCTCGCGCTCGGCGCGCGTGCGGTCGGCGCCTCCGGTTCGTTCCTCTCGGTCGTGCTCGACGGCGGCGCGGAGGCGCTGATCTCCCGTATCCGGGAATGGTCTGACCACCTCACGGCGTTGCACTCCCTGGTGGGGGCGACCCGTCCGGACGATCTCCGCCGTACCGACCTGATCATCCACGGACGCGCGGCGGAGTTCGCGCGAGCCCGCGGTATCGATATCGACAGCCTGGCGCGTCGCGCCGGCGGGAAGGACGCGCGATGAGCGCCGAGTTCACCCCGATCCCCCTGCGGTGGGTGGGACCGCTTCGGCTCACCGGAGACGTCGAGACCGAGCAGGAAGTCCCGCTCGCGACCTACGAGTCGCCGCTGTGGCCCTCGGTCGGCCGCGGCGCGCGCATCTCGCGGCTCGTCGAGGACGGCATCCGCGTGACGGTCATCGACGAACGGATGACGCGCTCGTCACTGTTCGTCGCCCAGTCGGCGGCGGCCGCCGTCGCTGCGTCGCGCGCCATCGTCGCCCGTTTCGACGAGCTCGCTGCCGCCGTCTCGGAGCGCAGCCGCCACGCCAAGCTCATCGACCTCGACACCGAGGTCGTCGGCAACCTGCTCTACCTCCGCTTCGCGCTGACGACCGGCGACGCCTCGGGCCACAACATGGTGACCTTCGCCGCGGAGACGCTCATGGAGCGCGTGCTCTCGTGGCACCCCGAGCTCTCGTACGGCTCGATCTCCGGCAACTACTGCACCGACAAGAAGGCCACGGCCGTCAACGGCATCCTCGGCCGCGGGCGCAACGTCATCGCCGAGATCGTGATCCCCGCAGACCTCGTACAGAAGCAGCTGCGGTCGACCGCGCAGCGCATCGTCGATCTGAACGTTCAGAAGAACCTGGTCGGCTCGACGATCGCCGGAGCGCTGCGCTCCGCCAACGCGCACTACGCCAACATGCTGTTGGCTTTCTACCTGGCTACGGGTCAGGACGCCGCGAACATCGTCGAGGGCTCGCAGGGGTTCACCTGGGCCGAGGTCCGCGGCGACGGCGACCTGTACTTCTCGTGCACGCTGCCCCACCTCATCGTCGGCACCGTCGGCAACGGCAAGGACCTGCCTGCCGTCGACGACGCTCTCGCGCGCCTCGGTTGCCGTGAGGAGCGTCCCTCCGGCGAGAACGCCCGACGCCTCGCGGGGCTGATCGCCGCCACCGTCCTCTGCGGCGAGCTCTCGCTGCTCGCCGCCCAGACCAATCCCGGGGAGCTCATGCAGTCGCACCTGCTCCTCGAGCGCCGGAAGGATTCCACGAAGTGACCACCATCGGCATCCACGACCTCGCTGTCGCCACGGCCTCGCACGTCGTCGAGCTCGACGACCTCGCCGCACGCGCGGACATCGACCCCGCGAAGTTCCGCATCGGGCTCGGCCAGGAGCAGATGAGCATCCCCGGCCTCGACGAGGACATCGTCACGATGGGCGCCGCGGCCGCGCAGCGCATCATCGACCGGCACGGTGTCGACGGCATCCGGACCCTGTTCTTCGCCACCGAGACCGGCATCGACCAGTCGCGCGCTGCCGGGGTGCACGTCCACGAGCTGCTCGGCCTCCCCCGCTCGGTCCGCGTCGTCGAGCTGAAGCAGGCCTGCTACTCCGCGACGGCCGCCCTTCAGGCTGCGGCCGGTCTCATCGCGCGCAACCCCGACGAGCGCGTCCTGGTCATCGCCAGTGATGTCGCCCGGTACGAGCTCGACACCGCGGCTGAGCCGACGCAGGGTGCAGGGGCGGTCGCCTTCCTCGTGTCGGCTGAGCCGGCGCTCGCCGTCCTCGAGACCGCCGCCGGCGTCTACACTGCGGAGGTCGACGACTTCTGGCGTCCCAACGACAGCGTCACCGCGGTCGTCGACGGCAAGCTCTCCGTCAGCGCTTACCTCGACGGTGTCGCAGGCGCGTGGGACGACTACCGGTCGCGCGGCGGCGTCGACATCGATCAGATCGACTGGTTCTGCCACCACCAGCCGTTCACCAAGATGGCCGTGAAGGCGCATCGCGCGCTCGGTCAGCACGTCGGCGTCGAACTCGACCCCGAGCTCGTGACCGCGACCACCGGCTACAACCGCCGGATCGGTAACTCCTACACGGCGTCGCTCTACATCGCTCTCGCAGCGCTCCTGGACGGCGAGAACGACCTCACTGGTTCGCGCATCGGGCTCTTCAGCTACGGCTCGGGGTCGGTCAGCGAGTTCTTCACCCTCGTCGTCCAGCCCGGCTACCGCGAGGCGACCCGCGGCGCGGAGACCGAGGCCATCCTCGCCGCGCGGACCGCAGTCGATGTCCCCACCTACCGTGAGCTCCACGACGCGACGCACCGCGACAGCACCGTCGACGTCGAGATCGCGGCCGCCTCCCCCGGCCCGTTCCACTTCGCCGGCCTCGCAGGGCGCGCCCGCCGCTACACCCGCGACTGACGCCCCGCGCTTCGCGAGAGAGCACGAACGCACGGTCCCAGCCCCTGGGCACCGTGCGTTCGTGCATCCTCGGCGGTGAAAAGAAGCAGGACACGACGAAGAGAGGGCCCCGACCGAGGTCGGGGCCCTCTCTCCGTTTCAGGTGGGGTCAGTTCTCGCCCTGCTCACCGAGCTCGAGCAGACGCGAGATCGCCTCCGTGAGCTTGGCATCTGCGGCACCGTACGCCGCCCAGTCGGCGTTCTGCATCGCCGTGTTGCGCTCGGCGAGAGCATCGCGCGCCTGGTCGAGCGCCGCCTGGTAGTCCGCGGCGGGAGTCGTCGGCGCCGTTCCGCCGTCGCCGGTGCCCGGAGTCGCCTCGTCGCCGGGGCTGGGCTCGGGAACGACATCCGTGTCTCCGGTGCTCGCACCCGAGTCGCCGCCGAACAGCTTGTCGAGCGCCTCCTGCAGGGTGTCCTCGAAGGCGACCTGGTCGCCGAAGCCGACGAGCACCTTCTGGAGCGTCGGCAGCTTGGTAGCTCCGGACGACTGCACGAAGACGGGCTGGACGTAGAGCAGACCGCCACCCACGGGCAGTGTCAGCAGGTTGCCGTTGATGACCTCCGACTGACCCTGACGCAGGATGTTCGAGAACGACGACACGACGGGATCGGCGTTGAACGTGTTCTGCACCTGGCCGGGACCCGGAACCGGCGTCTCGGCATTGACCTCGAGCATCCGGAGCTTGCCGTACTCACCGCTGACGACACCAGCTTCGGAACCGGCGTCGGAGTCGACGGACAGGTAGCCCATCAGGACGTTACGAGTGTCCTGACCGCCGGGGATGAACGATGAGAACATCGAGTACGACGGGGCGTCCTGGCCGGGCATCTTCATCGTCAGGTAGTACGGCGGCTGCAGCTGCGTGTCCTGCTGCGGGTCGTTCGGCGTCTTCCAGGCGTTGTCGCGCGAGTAGAACGACTGCGCCGTGTCGACGTGGTAGGTGCCGAGCATGGCGCGCTGCACCTTGAACAGGTCGGTCGGGTACCGCACGTGGCTCATCAGGTCGCCGCTCATGTCGCTGATCGGCTTGAGCGTGTTGGGGTAGACCTTCTGCCAGGCCTGCAGCAGCGGGTCGGTCTCGTCCCACGCGTACAGCGTCACCTCGCCCGAATACGCGTCAACGGTCGCCTTGACCGAGTTGCGGATGTAGTTGATGTTGTCGAGCGCGACACGGGGCTGCGGGTTCGACGAGTCGGAGATTGCGTCGCTGAGGCTGACGATCGACGAGTACGGGTAGTTCGCACTCAGCGTGTAGCCGTCGACGATCCAGACGATGCGTCCGTCGACGACGGACGGGTACGGGTCGTTGTCGAGCTCGAGGTAGGGCGCCACCTTCTGCACGCGCGTCGCCGGGTCGCGGTCGTAGAGGATCTGCGAGTCCTCGTTGATGGCGTCCGAGAACAGGATGTCGGTGGACTGGAACTTCAGCGAGTAGATCAGGCGGTGGAAGACGTCGCCGATGGACGGACCACCGTCTCCCTCGAACGTCGTCTTCGTCTGGCTCTCGCCCTCCTGCCCGCGCGGATAGTCGAGCTCGATGGGAGACGACCCCTCGGGCGCCCCGACGATCGAGTACGTGGGCGAGAACTCGCCGAAGTACACGCGCGGCTCGTACTCCTGGCCGTTCGTCAGCTCACCGGATGCCGGGATGCCTCGCTCGACGAAGACCGGGTTGCCGTCGGCCGTGCGCTCGTTGCCCTTCGCCGCGACCATGCCGTAACCGTGGGTGTAGACGAGCGTCGTGTTGTACCAGGACGCCGCGTCGCCGAGCTGGTTCACGTTGAGCTCGCGGACCGAGACCACGGTGTCCTGCGACTGCCCGTCGATCTCGTAGCGGTCGACGTCGAGCGGCTCGGCGAACTGGTAGTACGAGCGGTACTGCTCGATCTGCCGCACCGTCGGTCCGATGATCGCGGGGTCCATGATGCGGATCGAAGCGGTCGTGTCGGCATCGGCCCGCAGCTGACCCGGCTCGACGTCGGTCACTGCCTGGAAGTCGGTCTTCTCGAGGCCGGAGATGCCGTAGGCCGCCTTCGTGCCCTCGATGTTGCGCTCGTAGTACTGCGACTCGAGGGTCAGCTGGTTCGGCCGCACCTGCACGTTGTTGACGAACCACGGGTAGGCGACGCCGACGACGAGCGAGGTGACGACCAGGAGGCCGGTGCCGATGAGCGGGAAGCGCCAGCGGCCGATGATCGCAGTGACGAAGAACAGCACCGCCACGATCGCGGCGGCGATCGCGAGGATCGTCTGCCCCGGGATGACGGCGTTGACGTCCACGTACCCGGCCCCGGTGATGCGGTCATTCGGGGTGACCAGCGTGCGATAACGGTCGATCCAGATGCTCACGCCCTGCACCAGAAGGTAGATGCCGGCGATGACGGCGAGCTGGATGCGCGCCGACTTCGAGATCCGCAGCTCGCGCTGGCCGACCCGGACCGAGCCGTAGAGGTACGACACGAGGGCGGTGACCAGGAGGCACACGATGACGATCGCCGAGACGAAGCCCACGGCCGCCGAGAGGAACGGCAGCGTGAACAGGTAGAAGCCGGTGTCGAGCCCGAACTGCGGATCGGCGGTGCCGGTGGTGCCGCCGTTGAGCCAGAGGGCCACCGTCTCCCACTGCGCCGAAGCGGCGAAGCCGGCGAAGAAGCCGAAGAAGGTCGGGATGCCCCACATGCCCAGACGACGCAGCGGCTCGACGACCTCCTGATAGCGGTCGAGCTGCGAGCTCAGGCGGGCATAGACGGGCCGCAACCGGTAGGCGAGCTGGATCGAGAGCCAGACGGGCACCGCCATCGCGACGAAGCCGACGACGAACATGATCGCGCGGGCGGTCCACTGAGTCACCAGGACGCCGTCGAAGCCGAGCTGACGGAACCACAGCCAATCGGCGTAGAGGCTCGCGAAGATGAAGAAGGCCACCACCACGGCCGCGATGACGGCGAGGGTGATGCCGACGGCGCGGCGGGATCTGCTGGGTGTGGCCGGGTTCGGCGCTGAGGTCGTGGTCACCCCTCCATCCTAGGCGCCGCCCGCTGGGGGGACGCCGAGCCTCAGCCCGCGGTGCAGGTCGGAAGAGCGTCGAGATCGCCGCCCGTGCTGACGGTCTCGACCACCGAAAGGGCGTCGTCGAGGTCCGCGACGGAGAACACGCGGAGGCCATCAGGGATGTGACCCACGACCTCGTTGCAGTTGCGCTCCGGGGCGAGGAACCACTCGGCTCCGGCATCCTTGGCGCCGTACAGCTTCTGCCGGATACCGCCGATCGGGCCCACGGTGCCCGTCGCATCGATCGTGCCGGTCCCGGCGAAACGCTCCCCGCCGGTCAGCTCTCCGGGGGTGAGCGTGTCGATGATGCCGAGGGCGAACATCATGCCCGCACTCGGGCCGCCGACGTTGTCGAGCTGAAGCGTCACGTCGATCGGGAAGTCGAAGTCCTGCGCGATCGTGACGCCGATGACCCACCGGGTCTCGCCGTCGACCGTCATCTGCTTCGGGGTGACCTCGACCGACAGCCGCTCTCCCGCGCGATCGACCTCGAGCGTGAGGGGACGTCCGCCCGCGGCGTTCACGGCGTCTCGCAGAGCCGCCGTGGTCGCGACGGACTCCCCGTCGACCGAGCGGATGACGTCGTCGGGCTCGAGGAGACCGGCCGCCGGCGAGTCGTCGGCGAGCTGGAAGACACGGACGAGCGACGTGACGTCGTACCCGAGTTCGGAGAGGGCGGCGGCGGTGGCCTCCTTCTGGGAGTCCACCATCAGCGCGGCGTTCTCGTCGTTGCGCTGCTCGGTCGTCACGCCCGCGGGGAAGATCTCGTCGATGGGCACGACCGCGCGGGCCGGATCGAACCAGGCGGCCGCCAGCTCCAGCCACGAGGGCGTACGCTCGCGGTTTCCCAGAACCTCGACCGTGAGCAGGTCGAGCGAGCCCGACGTCGGGAACGTCTCCGCACCCGACACGCTGATGAGAGGGCGCTGCTCGCCGTCGCCGGCGGCCACGGAACCGAGCGTGTCGTAGACCGGCCCGGGGCGCTGGATCACGAAGGACGTCGGCACGACGGTGAGGATGAGCAGCGCGATGAGGGAGAAGGACACCGCCCACAGACCCGCGAGTGAGGCGCGGCTCATGCGGCGGCGCCGGGGCGCAGGGGCGGGTGCGTTCTCGTCGAAAAGTGACACGTGCTGCTTTCTGGTCCCGGTCGTTCGCGACCGGCGAAAGCGAACGAGGTCCGTTCGCGCCGTGCGACGAGGTCGTGCGGCTAGCGTAGAACGCGAGCTGACCGCCCTGCTGAAAGGCGCCTGACATGGCTGATGACGACCGCTCTCCCGAGGACGAGTTCCAGGAGCTGCTCCGCAGCCTGCTGGGCCAGGGCGGCACGCTCGGGCCCGAGCAGCTCGAACGCCTGTCGGCAATGGGCGTCGACCCCGCGATGCTGCAGCAGATGGTGCAGCATCTCCAGGGCGCTTTCGCCGCGGGCGGCGACGGCGGCGTCGACTGGAGCGCGACGCGGACGCAGGCGCTGCACCTGGCCAATAAGGACGGTCACGGCATCAGCGCAGGCGACAAGCAGGACTTCTCCGAGGCGTTCGCGCTGGCCACGCTGTGGCTGAGCGAGGCGACCACGATCTCGGATCTGGCCACGCCGCCGCGAGCCCTCACCCGCGGGGCGTGGGTCGAAGCGACCCTCCCGGTCTGGCAGGAACTCGCCGAGCCGGTCGCAACCTCGGTCGCCGACGCGCTGACCGCGGCCCTGGAATCGCAGGCTCCGGAAGACATGCAGGGCATGATCGCCGGCGCTGGTCGCCTGATGCGGACGGTCGGCGGCTCCCTGTTCGCCGCGCAGCTGGGCGCGGTGGTCGGAAAGCTGTCACTCGAAGTCGTCTCCGGCGGCGACGTCGGCATCCCCGTCATGCCGGACGGCGAAGCCGCGATCCTGCCCCAGAACTTCGCCGACTTCGGTCGCGACCTGGGCATCGACGACGAGCAGCTCGCTCTCTCCCTCGCCACCCGCGAGCTCGCCCATGCTCGGCTCTTCCGACACGCCCGCTGGCTGCGCCTGCACGTGATCTCGCAGGTGACGGACTTCGCACGCGGCATCCACGTCGACACCGACGCCCTCGAGGAGTTGGCCTCGCGCTTCGATCCTTCTCAGCCCGAGGAGCTCCGCCAGGCGCTCGAGAGCGGCGTGCTGCTCCCCCAGCGATCCGAGGCCCAGTCCGCCGCGCTCACGCGCCTCGAGCACCTGCTCGCCACGATCGAGGGCTGGGTCGACGTCGTGTCCGCGGACGCGACGACGCGTCTTCCCGCCGCGGACCGCATCGCTGAGGCTGTGCGTCGTCGCCGTGCCGTCGGCGGTCCCGCCGAACAGGCGATGGCGTCGCTGGTCGGCCTGGAGCTGCGGCCGCGTCGTCTGCGCGAGGCGGCGGCGATGTGGCGCGCGATCACGGATGCCGTCGGGCGCGACGCCCGCGACAGCCTGTGGGACTACCCGGACCTCATGCCGGCACCCGCCGATGTCGACGATCCGTCGGCTCTCATCGCGCGTCTGCAGGCGCGGGCACGCGGCGAGGCACCCGAACGCGACGAGATGGACGACGCGCTGGACGCGCTGCTGGCCTCCGCGGCCGAGGGCGACGATTCGACGCACGAAGCCCCGGAAGAGGATCGGACGCGGCGGGACGACGACGGACCCGGCGGGCCTTCGCCCGTCTGAGCGGCCGCGTCTCCTCCCCACTGCTTCTTCGTCAGTCCGACGCGATGCTTCCTGTGGAGACCGCCCCCGGGACCACGGCCCGAGCCGAGAATCGAGGCATGATCCGTCTCGCGCCCTCCGCTGCGCCGCTGTGGCGCTCCCCCACCGCCGTGCAGCTCGGCCACGAGCCGGGAAGCATCGTGCTGGAGCCGGTCGAATCGTGGCATGAACGGCTGCTGCACGCGCTGGTGACCGGCATCCCCGACGAGCTCTTCGACACGATCGCTCGAGAAGGCGGCGCGAACCCGGCTCAGATCGAACTCCTGCGCGAGTCGCTGCGTCCCGTGCTGGTTCGGCCCCGGTCCCCCGTGTCCGTCACCGTGTCCTTCGGCGACGAGGTCGCGGCCGCAGATCGGGCCGCGGTGGACCATGCGTTCGCGGCGGCCGGTGCACGGCTGCGGGCGTCAACCAACCCGGACTCCACCGGCGTCGTCATCCTCGTCGCCTCCCGGCTGGTCGAGCCACGCCGGGCCGCATCCCTCGTGGCCCGCGACATCCCGCATCTCGCCCTCGAGCTCGCCGGCGACCAGGTCACCGTGGGGCCGCTCGTCGTTCCCGGTCGCACCGGATGTCTGGCGTGCCTTCACGAACACCGTCGCGCTCAGGATGCCGCGTGGCCGGTGCTTGCCGCGCAACTGCTCGCCCGGCCCTGTTCTCCCACCGAGCCCGCCGCCATCGCCGCGGCATGCGCCACGGCGATGCGTCTGATCAGCGCGCCGGTGACGGAGCGGACCCGCTCGCTGACCGTGCTGGCGTCGACCGCCGAGGCGGCGTGGCGCGACCACGAACCTCATCCAGCGTGCTGGTGCCGATCTCCCGGACGAAGCGCGACACCTGGCGTTCATACCGTCCCGACGCCCGGGCCCACGACATCGTCAGCGTGCGCGCTGCCCGCGTGACCCCCACGTAGGTCAGGCGCCGTTCCTCGTCGATCTGCTCGAAGGTCGTGGCGTAAGCGATGGGCAGCAGTCCCTCCGCGAGGCCGACGAGGTGAACGTGGTCCCACTCCAGCCCTTTCGCGGCGTGCAGCGTCGACAGCGTCACCGTGCGGGTCGGGATCTCGTGCTGGTCCTTCGCGCGCACCTGGAGCTCGTCGGTGAAGGCCCGCATCGTGGTGCCCGCCGGCGCTTCTTCGGCGAGACGGAGCAGCGCCGCGCGCGCCTCCCAGGCATCACGGAGCGGCCCGCCCGCCGGCGGCGGCTCGTCTGTCAGCCCGAGCGAACGCAGGATCGAGCGGACGTCTCCGACGAGGTCGCCCGACGACGGGGCGACCGACGCACCCCGCAGCGCCATGACGGCCTGACGCACCTCGGGGATGTCGAAGAAGCGCTTCCCTCCGAGCACCGCCGCGGCGATGCCGCGCCGAGCCAGGGCCGCCAGGAGTGGTGCGGATTGCGCGTTGACGCGGTACAGGACGGCGACGTCGCGCGGATCGATGCCCCGAGCGATCTGGTCGGCGACTGCTTCCGCCACGCCGTCGGCTTCCGCGCTGTCGTCGGCGAACGCACGGATCGTCGGGCGGGGATGGTCGGGTGTCGCCCGGTTCGCGGTGAGCTCGAGCGCGCCGGGACGACCCCGCATGAGCGAGTTCGCCACGGCGACGACGCCGGCCTCTGATCGATAGTTCCGCTCGAGTCGCAGCACGCGCGCATCGGGATGGCGCACCCCGAAGTCCAGCAGATACGACGGGTCGGCACCGGCGAAGGAGTAGATCGTCTGGCTCGCGTCGCCCACGACGCAGAGATCGCGGCGCTCACCGAGCCAGAGCTCGAGCAGCCGGTGCTGGACGGGTGAGACGTCCTGGAACTCGTCGACCGTGAAATGCCGGTACTGTTCACGAACCTCGGCGGCGACACGCGGCTCGGCTTCGAGCATTCCCGCGCAGGCGAGGAGGACGTCTTCGAAGTCGAGCTGCCGGCGCTCGTCCTTGAGCTGCTCGTAAGCGCGCTGCAGCGCGACGACGGCGTCCAGCGAGAGAGACCCCACCGGCTCGGGACGATCGAGCGCATAGCGTTCGATAGAGCGCATCGTGATCTTCCGCCACTCGATGCGTGTCGCGACATCGCGAAGCACCGCCGGGTCGGGATCGACGCCGATGGTGTCGGCAGCCTGAGCGAGCAGCCGCACCTTGCTGCCGAGGATCGTGGGGGCCGCGTCACCGGCGAGCTGCGGCCAGAAGTAGTTCAGCTGCGCGAGGGCGGCGGCGTGGAAGGTTCGAGCGGCCACGCCCCCGACGCCCAGCGCCCGGAGGCGGCCCCGCATCTCGCCCGCGGCCTTGGCGGTGAAGGTCACCGCCATCACCCGGCTCGGCGAGTACGCCCCGGTCTCGACGCCATGGGCTATCCGGTGCGTGATGACCCGGGTCTTGCCCGACCCGGCGCCCGCGAGGACGCAGACGGGGCCACGCAACGCCGAGGCGGCCTCGCGCTGCTGTTCGTCGAGGCCGGCGAGCGAGTCGCTCACGCCGCGTCCCCGCACCAGTCCGCGATGAGCCGACGCGCGATCGAGGCGGTGCCGGGAAGATTCACCGGCCCGGCGCCGGCGAGCGAACTGCGGATCTCCTCGCGGTCGAACCATCGCACGGCGACGATCTCCTCGCCGTCCGGCCGGGCCGCCGGCGCATCTGCGGCTACGGCGTGGAACCCGAGCATCAGCGAGCGCGGGTAAGGCCACGCCTGCGAGCCTCGATAGACGAGGTCATCGACGACCACGCCCGCTTCTTCGGCCACCTCGCGGCGGATGGCCGTCTCGAGTGACTCACCCGCTTCGACGAACCCCGCGAAGGTGGAGAACCGGTTGTCCACGGCCCAGGCCGCGTTCTGCCCGAGCAGCAGTCGCTCGTCGCGAACGTCGCGAACCGCGACGATCACCGCGGGATCCGTCCGTGGGAACTGTTCACGACCGCACCCGCTGCACGCGCGGGACCACCCCGCCGACCGCAGCCGTGCGGGGGAACCGCAGCGCGGGCAGAACCGGAAATCCGAGAACCAGCGTCCGAGGGCCACAGCAGTCACGAAGGCACCCGCGTCCTCGTCGACGAGGTCGCCCCCCGACATCCGCAGCGACGCCCACGCGCCCGCGTCATCGCCGTCGACCGGCGACGCGACAGCCGCGACGAGCCGCGCCGAACCGTCGACGGCACGTCCGAGGAAGCCCCATTCGGTGGCGTCCCCGGCCTCTTCGACAGCCGCGGGCTCGTCCCAGACGAGTCGGTTCCCGCGAACACGGGCACGGTCACCGTGTATCTGCACGACGCGGGTCGCCGGGTCGGCACGAAGACGATCGATGAGCGTCTCATCGGAGCGCTCTTCCGGTGACGGTTCGAAGACGGACCGGGCCAGCGCCGGCGGCTGCATTCGCATCTCGGGGACCTCTCTCGCGGGCGTGGCGCGTCGGCCTGCGCGGCCGCCCGACCTACCCTGATGGCATGGCTCGCTCTCCCTTCACTCTAGCCGCGTCCGTCAGTTCGGCTCTCCCCGGGGCTGCCGTCGTGAATGCCGCGGAGCTCACCGAGCGCGCCGAGGGCAGATACGACAGTGCCCTGGTGACCCTCGAGGACGGCCGGAGAGTCGTCGTGCGCGTGCCGGTCGACGTCGACGCCGACCTCGAACTCGTCGCCGACACCCGCGCGCTGCGCGCCCTGACGCCGGGTGTGCGCGGCCTGCTTCCCTTCGAGGCCCCCGCGGTTCTCGGCACAGCCCGGATGGGCGGTTTCACCGCGGTCGTGCAGGATTACGTCCCCGGCTACCGTGTTGAAGCGGGCCACATTCCGCCGGGCCGCGGCGCGGCCTGGTCGCTCGGCTCGGCCATAGCGCGCGTCCACGCCCTCCCCCACGCGGTCGCGCGCGACGCCGGCCTGCGTGTCCGCACGAGCGCCGACGTGCGCCAAGACGCCGAACGTCTGCTCGACCGCGCCGAGGCCACCGGCTCGCTGCCTTTCGGTCTCCTCCGACGCTGGAGCACGGCACTCGGCGAGGACCGTCTCTGGCGCTTCGAGGCGACGGTCACGCTGGGCGGGGTCGACCCGGGCCGCTTCGTCCTGAGCGACACCGCCGCCGGCCCCACTGTCACGGGTCTTCTCGCCTGGCACGGTCTCGGCGTCGGCGACCCTGCCGAGGACCTCCGCTGGCTCGCCTCGGCTCCGGATGCCCGCGACGACGTGCTCGCCGCCTACGCCGAGGCCGCGCACCACACGCCCGACGCCGCTCTCGCTGCGCGCTCGCGTCTGTATGCGGAGCTCGAGTTCGCGCGGTGGCTCGCACACGGCCACGAGACCGGTGCTGCCCGGGTCGTGGAGGATGCCGTCGCGCTGCTGAACGCGCTCGACGAGGGCGTGCGCGACGAGCCTCTCCTGCCGGAGGACTACAGCACCGTCGACGACGCGCTCGAGCTGCTCGGCCGCACGCCGGCTGCGGTGGCTGCGGGCGACACCTCCATGCAGACCGACACCTACGACCCGGCACTTCTGGCGGCGTACCTTGCCGACCAGGACACCGCTGAGCAGGCCGACATCGAAACGGTTCCGATCGACCTGTCCGACTGGACGCCCGACGGCGCCTCGAGCGACCGGCGCGGGGACACCGGCGCCGCACCGACCGTCACGCCGACCTCTGCGACGGGACAGCAGGAGGACGGCGACGACCCCGAGCACGCGGAAGCCGCGCGCAACGCGTTGCGGCGCTGGTCCACCGCCGACTGACGAGTCGCGCTCAGCCCCGCAGGACGAGGTCGTCGGCCACGTAGAACAGCGCGACGTCGATCTCGGATTCGGGGATGCCGTGGCGGATCGAGTACGCCCGGCGATAGAGCTCGAGCTGAAGCATCCGCTCGGACCGCTCCGCCGGTGTTCGCGGCGGTCGCCCCGTCTTCCAGTCGACGATCTCGATGCGCCCATCTCGGTCGGCACGGCGGTAGACCGCGTCGAGCTTGCAGATGATGACGTGCGGGCGGCCGTCGCCCAGCACCCGGTCGTCGGCGAAGTCGATCTCGGTCTCGACCTCGATCGGCTGCAGCTCGGCCCATTCAGAGCGCAGGAAGTTCTCCTGCAGACGGCTCAGATCGTCGTCCGCGCCACCGCCCGAGTCATCGGCGGGGTCATCGACCTCCCACAGCGGCGCATCGGGTTGCGGCCCCCGTGCGGTGAGACCGGACCGCTGCTCGACCCAGGCGTGGAAGCGCGTACCCAGCCGCGTCTCACGGTATGGACGCTCCGGCATCGGCCGCAGAGTCGCCTCCACGGCGGAGTCGTAATCGGCGGCGAAGTCTTTGAAGCGCGACGCGGGGATGCGGATGGGGGCGACCCGTCGGACGCCTCCGGCCCTCTCCTCACGTTCCGCCAGCAAGAGGGCGAGGTCGCGCTCGGGCTGATCCCGCCCGCCCGCGTCGCAGGCGTCGCGCACACGCTGCGCAGCCGCCTCGACCCGCGCGCGCCGCGCGCCCAGGGGATCCAGCGGCCACTGCATCGTCTGACGACGATCGAGGTAGGGGTTCTCCCCCGGTTCGGCATCGGCGAGGTCGTGTTCGAGCGCGGTCGCGATCTCGCGCAGGAACGGGCTCGGACCGCGGGGGTTGCGAGTGCCCGACCACGGTGACCCACTGAGCAGAAGCGCGTCGCGAGCGCGGGTCACGGCGACATATGCCAGACGACGCTCCTCTTCGCGCTGTCGATCGGCGTTGTCTTCGGCGAATCTCGCGAGCGCCGCCTTGAGGTCCTGCTGGCTCGGCGCCACGTGCGCCTCCCACCCGAGGTCGGGCAGCCAGCGCGCATCACCCCGGAAGGCGTACGGCAAGACTCCGAATCCGAGCCACCCTTGCTTGTCGCGCGGCCGAGCGGGGAGTTCGTCGGCGACGACCCGGCCGACGGCGACAGCATCCCACTCCAGTCCCTTCGATCCGTGGATCGTGAGGATCTGCACGACGTCATCCTCGGGGGGCTCGGTGCGCGGGGCGAACTCGTCCTGCCGCTCGGCGTGGTCGAGCCAGGCGAGCAGGCTCGGCAGCGATCCTGACTCATCGGTCGCGAGGAAACCCTGCAGCTCGTCGACGAAGGCACGCAGCTGATCGGAGGCGACCCGAGCGGGGCCCCGGCTCTCGTTCGCGGCGAGTTCGACGTCGAGGCGCAGTTCCGCCTCGATCAGTCGCACGAGTTCCGGGATGGGCATCGACGACGCGCGCCGCAGCCCGGCGAACGTGGCCGCCGCCTCGCGGAGACGCTCACGGCCGGGTGCGCTGAAGTCAGCCAGCCAACCGTGATCGGGGCCGACGCGCACGAAGAAGTCGAGCGCGTCGATCAGCGACGCGTTCTCTTCCGTCGCGTGCTCAGCAGCCAGCGGCTGCAACCCGACGTCGGAACGCGCGAGTCGGCGCCCGAGCTCAGCGAGCGAACGCAGGTCGCGAAGACCGATCGACCAGCGCGGCCCGCCGAGCAGTCGGAGCAATGCCGACCCTGCCGTCGGATCGCTGATGACACGCAGGGCCGAGACGACGTCGACGACCTCGGGGGTGCTCAGCAGCCCGCCCAGTCCGAGGATGCGGTGCGGGATGCCGCGCCGCGCGAGGGCGTCGGCGAAGCGCACCATGTGCTTCTTGCTGCGCAGCAGGATCGCCGCGCTCGTGGGAAGACCGCGCCGCTGCCGGTCCGCTCTCACTTCCTCGAACCATGCCGCGACGCGCTCGGTCTCGGCGTCGAGATCGGTCTCGAAGACGATGTCGACCCCGCCTGCGGGGGCATTCGGCCGCGGCCGCAGCCGGTCGACCGGCACCGGCGATCGCTGGGCGAGGGGGGCGAGCACGGCGTTGGCGGCATCCAGGATGCGCTCGCTGTTCCGCCAGCTCGTCGCGAGCGAGTACCTGCCCGAGCCGCCGCCGGGCGCGAAGGCGGCCGCGAAGTCGCCCAGGTTGCCGGCGCTCGCGCCGCGCCAGCCGTAGATCGACTGGTGCGGGTCGCCGACCGCCATCACCGACGTACCGGCGAACACGGCGCTCAACAGCTCGGTCTGGACGACGGAAGTGTCCTGATACTCGTCGAGGAGGACGACGGGATACCGCGCGCGGAGGTCGGCGGAGACCGTTGCGTGGGCGCGGACGATCGTCAGCGCCCCAGCCACCTGGTCGGAGAAGTCGATGACACCCGAGCGGAGCTTGCGACGCTGGTACTCCACCGCGAGGTCGGCGAGCAGCGGCAGGCCCGACACCTGCTCCGCCGCCCGCGCGACATCGGCGTAGACGGTCGTGCCGCTGCGGGTCGACGGGCGTTCCAGGACATCCTGGAACGCCGCCCCGAAACGCGCGAGCTCGTCGAAGTCGACGAGGTTGTCGACGCCGTCGCGCGCGATGCGGAGAGCCCCGTCGATGATGCTGCGAAGCGCGTTCTCCCGCGTCTCGAGACGCTCGTCATCCGACTCGAGCACGACGCGCCGCATCAGCAGCCACGCGGCGGATTCGCTGAGCACAGCCGCCTCGGGGTCGCGCCCGATGCGCACCGCGTTCTCGCGCACGATGCCGTCGGCGAAGCTGTTGTAGGTCGACACCGTCGGGCGCTCGAGCAGCGAGTCCGTCGCGGGTCCGAGCGTGCGCGCACCGGTGTCGTCGACGAGGCGGCGCTGCGCGGCGTGACGTCGCGCGCCGCCCGGGTCGCCCGCTCGCTCGAGTTCGCCGAAGACGTCCAGTGCTCCTCGTCGGTGCAGCGCGTCGAGATACGGCAGCAGGCCCGCGTCCTCGAACTCCGCGAGGCGATCGAGTCGCCGCCGGATGCGTTCGCTCAGCTCGCCTGCCGCCTTACGGGTGAAGGTGAGGCCGAGGATGCCGGAGCGCGGGACGTGTCCGTTCGCGACGAGCCACACGACGCGGCCCGCCATCGTCTCGGTCTTGCCGCTGCCGGCGCCGGCGACGACGAGCGCCGGCGCGAGCGGCGCGGCGATCACCGCGCTCTGCTCCGGGGTCGGTGGGAACTGACCGAGGGCGGACGCCAGGGCTGCAGGCGAGACGATCATGTCGCACTCACCGCCGCGATCGTGTGGATGCGGCAGAGCCCGAACGAATGATCGTCCCGGCAATGCTCCTCGAACGGAGCCTCGAAGCTGCTCCCGGCCATGACGCGTGCGGCGCCGCGGACGCGGCCGAGAAAGCCGACGCGCTCGTCGTCGCCGAAGGGCGGCTGGCGAGGCGCGGCGTAGTCCTTCGTCGCGGCCGTCGGTCGCAGCACGAGCAGCATCGCACCCCCGGGGGGCAGGCCCGCGGCTGCGGGGATCGCACCGTGCTCGTGTGCGAGCTGGTACGCCGCGAGCTGCGCGTGATGGGTCACGGCACGGTCGGTCTGCGGCTCGCGCTTCCCGGTCTTGAGATCGACGATGACGACGCTGCCGTCGGCACGCAGCTCCACGCGATCGACCGCGCCGCTGAGGACGATGCGCCCGTCGGCGTCGTCATGGGCGAGCTCCACCTCGAAACGCGGCTCGGCCCCCAGCAGACGGCCGCCGTCGCGTTCGAAATCCCGGAGATAGCGGGCGAGCCGTCGCACGAGATCACGGGCGCGCATCCGTTCCGCGCGCTCGCGCCAGGCGGACTCGAACTCGAGCTCGCTCCACCGCGCCGACACGGCCCGCCAGAGCGACTCTTCGTCGGGAGACGCGATCTCGAGGGCGCTGTGCACGATCGTGCCGATACCGGCTGTGGCGCTCGACGCGTCACCGCCGAGGTCGGCGATCACCCAGTTCAGCTGACACTCCTCGAGGGTCTCGAGGCGTGAGGGCGAGACGCGGATCGTCTCGACCTCGCGGTCGCGCAGCGGCGCCGTCGTGGTCGGCGGACGGATGCCGAACCACTCGTCGGGATCGGCGCCCGCGACACCCGCATCGGCCAGGAGCGCGAGCTGCCCGGCCGCGCGTCGGCGGTCGTTCTCCGCGGTGCGCGGATCCGTGAGGGCACGTCGGTGCCGTGCGACGAGACCGCGCAGGGTCAGCGGGTGCGCCGCCTCCGGCGGGGCCCCTTCCGCCTCGGGCAGCAGCCCGAAGAACGGACTCGGTCCCGTGTCGTCGTCATCGACGGCCGTGACCACGACGAGCTCGCGTGCTCGCGAGACCGCACGCGCGAAAAGCCGCAGCTCGTCGTGCAGGACACCGCGACGGCGATCGAGCGCGTCCGCGACCGCGGGGTCGTCGAAGGGCAGCCGCCAGGTGTCGAGCAGGCCGCCGCGCACGCGAAGGTTCGGCCAGATGCCCTCCTGAACCCCGGCCACCACGACGGTGTCGAACTCGGTGCCCAGAGCCGCGGCCGGTGTCAGCACCCGCACCGCTCCGCTCACCGGCGGCGGAACGAACCGGTCGTCGCCGACGTCTGCGTCGAGGATGCCCCGCAGGAAGACGACGGGGGTCGTGCCGTCCTCGCGCTCGCCGTGGCGTTTGGCGGCTTGGAACAGGGCGACGACCGCGTCGAGATCTCGATCCGCCTGCGCGGCCAGCGGCCCGTGGCCGCGAGCGGCTTCGCGCAGGGCTCGTTCCCGGCCTGACCCCTCCCACGACGCCCAGAGCAGTTCGTGTGCCGTCGCACCGTCGGCGATGAGGTCGGCGACGGTCCTCAGAGTGTCCGCAACACGCGCCGCCCGACGCGCCTCACGCAGATCGAGCAGTGCGAGCTCGGCGGGGTGGAGCATCGCTGAGCGCAGCAGCTCCCACGCCGACACCGGCTCGCCCTCGCGCGGCGGGAACGCCTGACGGAGCGCAGACCGGAGCCGGCGCTGGTCGACGGCGTCGAGCCCGGCGCCGGAGAGTGCGGCGATGACCTCGTCGCGCTCCCAGGTCTCACCCGGACGTGCCGCCAGATCGACGAGCCGCAGCAGGTCGCGGACGACGGGCGATTCCCCGAGCGAGGTACCGGTGCCGGAGGTCGCCGTCGGGACGTCGCGCGCAGCCAGTTCGGCCTCGAGCGCGGTGACCTGACGACTGTCGTGGGCGATGACCGCGCACTCCTCCCACGGCACTCCGTGGTGCACGTGCCGCTCGCGAAGCAGCCGCGCCACGGCGTCGAATTCCTCCGAGCGCGATCGCAGCGCCAGCGCCCGGACACCGACCATGGGAGCATCCGGTTCTGGAGCCCGTCGATGCGCCACCAGCCCGACCGCGCCGATGCGGGCGGTGATGGCGGAGACGAGCGGGGCGTGGCGGGCCTCGGCCCGGTGGACCGTGTCGAGCACGACGACGTCGCGGCCCGCGGCGAGACGGGCGAAGTTCTCGGGCGTCGCGCCTCGGAACGCACCGGAGCCCACATCGGGGTCACCGAACGCGACGACGGCGATGTCGCGAGCGCGACAAGCCTGGAGGAGGTCGACGCCGCCGGCGGTCAGCTCCTGCGCGTCGTCGACGAGCACGACCCGCAGCTGCGGGATCCCCCGATGGGAGACGATCTCGACCGCCTCACGGATGAGCCCGGCTGCGTCGCGGTGGGCGCCGCGCATGGCGTCGCGGACCGCGAAGTACTCGGACATGAAGGACGCAGTGGCCCGCCAGGCCGGTCGCCCCTCGCGAACGGCGCGGGCGACGAGAGTGCTCGGGTCGATGCCCGAGGCCGTGCACTCCGCGATGAAAGCGCGCAGTTCGGCGCGGAAGCCGCGCGAGTCGCGCACGTGCGCGGGAAGCTCGTCCGGCCACCGCGACCGCCCGTCGCGCTCGTCCTCCGCGTCGCCGTCGAGAAGGTCGCGGATGATCGCGTCCTCGTCGCCGCCCGTCAGCAGACGCGGCGGTTCGACGCCGCGTCTGACCGCTTCGGCACGCACGATCTGGAAGGCGAAGGCCGGAACCGACCGGGCCAGGGGGCCGGCCGTCGCCACGCCGACGGCGACGCCGAGGTCGTCGCGCAGGTCCGTGGCCGCCTGGCGCGTGGCCGTCAGGACGACGAGCGCGTCGGGGTCGAGTCCGTCGACGACCAGCCGTCGCACCCGTTCGACGATGGTCCGCGTCTTACCTGTGCCCGGCGCGCCGACGACGACGGCGCTCGCCTCGGCCGGGAGCTCGAGCGCGCGCGACTGCGCGGCGTCGGGCACGACGCCCACGGAGACCTGACCCATGTCTTCCACGCTAACCGGCACCGCCGACACCGGTTCGCCGTCGGCGTTCGCCCAGGGCGTGACCCGGCCGGCATCCCGGTCCGACCGGTGTCGTAGAGTCGAAGAGCGCCCGACGCACGGGCGCGGAGGAGGATGTATCCGTGGAGATCCGTATCGGCATCGCGAACACCGGCCGCGAGCTCAGCCTCGAATCCAACGAGTCGGCGGACGCCGTTCGGGCGACCGTCTCCGAGGCTCTCACCTCCGGCGCTCCCTTCGTCGAGCTCAACGACGCGAAGGGCAGCTCCTACATCGTGCCGACCGCGGGCATCGCATTCGTCGAGGTCGGCACCGACCAGACCCGCCGCGTGGGCTTCGTGGCCTGACCGTGCAGATCGTCCTGGCGCTGATCATGGGCGCCGCGATCGGCCTCGCCGCCGAGTTCGCGATTCCCGGGCGCGAGGCCCGTGGTGCCGCGCTCGCGCCTGTTCTCGGCGCCGTCATCGGCGGCGTCGCGTGGGCAGTGATGACCTGGGCCGGTCTCGCGGTCGACAACCCCGTCATCTGGCTCGTCGCCATCGTGACTCCGGCTGTGCTGGTGCCCGCTGTCCTCCTGCTGCTGACGCGCTCGCGAGCCCGGACGGATGCCGCTGAGCGTCGTCGCCTCCGGATCGCCTGACCGCCCGAGGCGTCAGGCCTCGAGGCCCATCGCGGCCATGCGGCGCGAATGCGCGGCCATCACGTCGGCGTAGGTGGGCTCGACCCTCTTCTCGTCCGCGGGCTGCAGCGATGTCGACCGCAGCGCCGCCCGGGCGATCAGCAGCGTGTCTCCGACGAGGCGGCGGCCCCAGAGCGAGAGCAGTCCCCGCCACTGCTCGTCCGCGGCGATCGCATCGGTGATGATGCGCACCAGAGCACTGCGGTCGTCGTGCGCCCGCAGGATGACGGCGACCTGCCGTCCGGTGTCGCCGTAGCTCGCCGACAGCGCGAGGTAGAAGTCGTCGAGCATGCCGGCCGTCAGGTGCACCGAGAGCATCGTCTCGAGTGGCCGTGCGCCGTGCGTCGCGCGGCGGAAGGCATCGAGCGGCTCACGGAAGGGCAGCATCAGCTCGAGCGGATCGGCGCCGCGATCGCGGATCACGCCGACGAGCTCGCGGTGCTTGAGCAGGGCTGTGCCCGCCGCCAACGACAGTGACTCCTTCTGCGACAGCTCGGGGGTCGAGGCGATCAGGTCGCTCAGCGTCTCGAAGTAGCCGAGCTGCAGATACGCGGCCTGACCGAGGAAGGTGTCGACATCGGGAGCGAGCTCCTCGAAATCGACGCGACGGACATCCCCGTAGTCGCCTCGGGATCGCAGCCGCAGGGTGCGACCGACAGGACGCTTGCGCTTGAAGAACCAGCTCACCACGGGTCCAGCCTAGGGTCGCGGTAGGCTGGATGCGCCCCGGCATCGGACCGGGGCCCCGCGCCTGTGGCTGAGTGAAGGGCGTGGACCCACATCACCGGCGGCTTCTCACCGCCAGACAGGCACGTCACCCATGACCACATTCGCTGACCTCGGCGTCGACCAGGACATCGTCGACGCCCTCGCCGACAAGGGCATCGTCGACGCCTTCCCCATCCAGGAGCAGACGATCCCGCTGGGCCTGCCCGGCCAGGACATCATCGGCCAGGCCAAGACCGGCACCGGTAAGACCTTCGGTTTCGGCATCCCCGTCGTGCAGCGCCTGGGACTCGACCCCGCGCCCGGCGTGAAGGCCCTCATCGTCGTCCCCACCCGCGAGCTCGCCGTCCAGGTGTTCGAGGACATGGACATGCTCACCCGCAACCGGTCCACGAGTGTCGTGGCCATCTACGGCGGAAAGGCCTACGAGGGCCAGATCGACCAGCTGAAGGCCGGAGCGCAGATCGTCGTCGGCACCCCGGGCCGCCTGATCGACCTCGCGGGCCAGCGTCTGCTCGACCTGTCCAACGCGACGGAGGTCGTGCTGGACGAGGCCGACAAGATGCTCGACCTCGGCTTCCTCCCCGACATAGAGAAGATCTTCCAGAAGGTCGCTCCCGTCCGTCACACGATGCTCTACTCGGCGACGATGCCGGGACCGATCGTCGCGCTGGCGCGCCGGTTCATGTCGAACCCGATCCACATCCGCGCGACCGACCCCGACGAGGGCCTGACCCAGGCGAACATCAAGCACCTCGTCTACCGCGCGCACTCGCTCGACAAGGACGAGGTCATCGCCCGCATCCTCCAGGCCGAAGGCCGCGGCAAGACCGTCATCTTCACGCGCACCAAGCGCGCGGCCCAGAAGCTCGTCGACGAGCTGAACGACCGCGGCTTCAACGCCGGCGCGGTCCACGGCGACATGAGCCAGGAAGCGCGGGAGCGCTCGATGGCCGGGTTCAAGGCCGGCAAGAAGGACGTCCTGATCGCGACCGACGTCGCCGCGCGCGGCATCGACGTCGACGACGTCACCCACGTCATCAACCACACCATCCCCGACGACGAGAAGACATACCTGCACCGCGCGGGCCGCACCGGTCGCGCCGGCCGCACCGGCATCGCGGTCACCTTCGTCGATTGGGAAGACCTGCACAAGTGGGCCCTCATCAACCGAGCGCTCGAATTCGGTCAGCCCGAGCCCGTCGAGACCTACTCGTCGAGCCCGCACCTCTTCGAGGACCTGAACATCCCCGCGGGAACCAAGGGACGCCTCCGCAAGCTGCCCACGACGCAGAGCGTCAAGACGGTCTCGACGGAATCGTCCGAGGGCGATACGAAGCGTCCCCGTCGCCGCCGCTCGCGCGGCTCGGGCGACGGTGCGGCGGCCGCTGAGGGCTCGGCGGCCGCGTCGACGGATGCCGGGACGGGCACGCACGATGGTGGCGGATCCGAGCACCGCGATGGCAAGACCTCCCCCCGCCGGCGTCGCCGTCGTCGTGGCGGATCGGGATCCGGCGCGGCAGGCTCGACGGCTCCCGCCGCAGGCTGATACGGCCATCTCGCGCGACGGCGCCCGACTACGCGTAGACGGGCGCCGTTCCGCTTGCCCGGGCGATGATGCGCGCGACCATGTCATCGTCGGTCGTGTTCTCACCGGGCTGATTCGGCTTGCCGAGACCGTGGTAGTCGCTCGACCCCGTCACGATGAGGTCGAGCTCTGCGGCGAGAGCACGCAGGACGCGCTTGCCGTCCGCTGTGTTCTCGCGGTGCCCGACCTCGAAGCCCGCGAGGCCGTGGGCGACGAGCTCGCGGAGCACCGCGGGCGGCATCATCCGCTCGCGTCCGCTCGGCGAGGGATGCGCGAGGATCGGCACTCCCCCGGCGGCGACGACGAGCTCCACCGCGGTGACGGGGTCGGGAGCGTAGTGCGGCGTGAAATGTCCCTGGCTGGGGTGCAGGATGCCGGCGAACGCCGCCGCGCGATCGACGGCGAGGCCGCGCGCGACGAGAGCGTCGGCGATGTGGGGCCGTCCCACCGTGGCGCCGGCACCGGTCTGCGCGAGCACGTCGTCCCACGTCAGGTCGTGCGAACGGGCGATGCTGCGGACGATCCGTTCGGCCCGGCCGATGCGGTCCTCGCGGATGCGCTCCATCTCTGCGCGCAACCGCGGATGGTCGGGATCGAAGAGGTACGCGAGCAGGTGCACGGTTCGCCACTCGTGGCGGGCGCTGAGTTCCATACCCGGGAGGAAGGTCATGTCGAGCGACGCCGTGGCCTCGGCCGCTTCGGCCCAGCCGGCCGTCGTGTCGTGGTCGGTGAGCGCCATCGTTCGCACACCCGCACGGTGGGCGGCTTGCACGACTCCGGCGGGAGGCTCCGTCCCGTCGGAGCGGACCGAGTGCAGATGCAGATCGCTGGGGCCGTGGAAGCCGTGCGCGCGCTCTGCCGTACCCATCCTCCACAGCGTAGCCGTGCCCGGCGATCGTCCAGGCTCGCTCTCTTAGAGTCGAGGCGTGAAGCGCGTGTTCGGAGCCCTCGTGGTGGCCCTGTTCGCAGCGGGGGCCATCGTGGCCACCTGGCCGGAGCTTCTTCGCCTCGAACGCGAGTTCCCGTTCGCGCAGGCGGTCGCGCTGCGTCCGTTCCTGATCGGCGCCTTCGTCGCGATCGCCCTGATCTTCCTCGTCCTCTCGCTGGGCCGCCGCATCCGTGCCTTCTGCCTGTGGGTCGTGCTCGTCTCCGTGGTCGTCGCCATCGGCGGCGCGGGAACCCTGGCGGTGAGGGGGCTCGGCGCGGAGACGCTGCCGCCGAAGACGGAGGACAGCATCCGCGTCATGACCTGGAACACCGCCGGTCCCGCGACCGATGCGCAGACCATCGCCGAGACCGCCGTGGCGATGCAGGCCGACATCGTGGCGCTGCCCGAGACGACGATGGACACCGGACGCGCGGTCGCGGTGGCGATGCGCGAGCGCGGGCGCCCGATGTGGGCGCACGTGGACAGCTACGAGGGGCCGGACAGCTGGGACGCGAACTCGACGGCCCTGCTGATCTCACCCGAGCTCGGCGACTACGCGGTCATCGAGTCCGAGGCAGCCGGTACGACCAACACCACCATCGTCCCGAGCGCCGTCGCCATGCCCGTCGACGGCGACGGCCCCGTGGTGGTGGCGGTGCACGCGGTCGCCCCGCGGCCGGAGGAGATGGCGAGCTGGCGCAGCGACCTCCAGTGGCTGGCCGACCAGTGCGCCACGGACGATGTCATCATGGCCGGTGACTTCAACGCGACGCTCGACCACATGGCGCGTCTCGGAGTCGACGACGCCGATCTGGGTCGCTGCCACGACGCCGCCCGGTCCACCGGCAACGGCGGTATCGGGACCTGGCCGACCGACCTGCCGGCTCCGCTCGGAGCGCCGATCGACCACATCATGGCAACCGCGTCCTGGAAGCCCGAAGGCTCGGTCGTCATCTCGTCGCTCGATCATTCCGGCAGCGACCATCGCCCGCTCGTCGTGCAGTACACGCGGCGCTGAACCGTCGCGGCGGCCGCCTCCGGGTGCGAGACTGGAGGCATGACCACGAGCGAGACCGAGCCGACCGCAACCGACACGATCGGAACCGCGACCGCCGAGACCGAAGCGCCCGCCGAGAACACCAACCGGCGTCAGCCGTTCCCGCAGGGCTTCCTCGACACGATCTCCGAGGGCTGGGGATCGCGGCCCGAGACGACGACGCCGCCCCGCGACGCGGCGCGCTTCGCCGCCGCTCGCCGCGAACGGCTCTCACGCGAGTTCCGCGGTCGGCGCCTCGTCATCCCCGCGGGCTCTCTCAAGCAGCGCTCGAACGACACCGACTACCCCTTCCGCGCGCACTCCGCGTTCTCGCATCTGACGGGCTGGGGCAGCGACGCCGTACCCGACTCGGTGCTCGTCTTCGAGCCCACCGCCGGGGGACACGATGTCACCCTGTACCTCCGCGACCGAGCCGATCGCACCACGGCCGAGTTCTACGCCGACGCCTCGGTCGGCGAGTTCTGGATCGGACCGCGCCCGGCGCTCGCCGACGTCGCCGCCGATCTCGGTGTTGCGACCGCGCATCTCGCGGATGTCGAGCTACGCACCGATGACCTGGTCCTCGAAGCAGATCCCGACCTGACGCGGGCCGTGTCCGAGCTGCGGCTGACGAAGGACGAGTACGAGATCGAGCAGATGCGTCTCGCTGTCGCGGCGACCGCACGTGGTTTCGACGACATCGTGGCCGACCTCCCCCGCATCATCGCCACCCCCCGGGGCGAGCGCGTCGTCGAGGGCGTGTTCCACCTGCGCGCGCGCACGGACGGCAACGGCGAGGGCTACGACACGATCGCCGCCTCCGGACCTCACGCCTGCTACCTGCACTGGACGCGCAACGACGGGCCCGTGGTGCCCGGCGACCTCATTCTCGTCGATGCCGGCGTCGAGGTCGACAGCCTCTACACCGCCGACATCACGCGCACGCTGCCCGTGTCGGGACGCTTCACCGAGATCCAGCGCCGCATCTACGAGACCGTTCGCGAGGCGGCCGACACCGCGTTCGCCGCTGCCCGGCCCGGTGTGACGTTCCGCTCGATCCACGAGGCCGCCATGACGGTCATCGCCGCCCGCGTCGCGGACTGGGGTCTGCTCCCCGTCACGGCGGACGAGGCGCTCGACGCCGACCGGGGCGGCCAGCACCGGCGCTACATGGTCCACGGCACGAGCCACCACCTCGGGATCGACGTGCACGACTGCGCGCAGGCGCGCCGTGAGATGTACTACGACGGCATCCTCGAGCCCGGCATGGTGTTCACGATCGAGCCCGGTCTGTACTTCCAGATCGACGATCTCACCGTGCCCGAGGAGTACCGCGGTATCGGGGTCCGGATCGAGGACGACATCCTCATGACCGAGAGCGGACCCGTCAACCTTTCTGCGGACATCCCGCGCACAGCTGACGAGGTCGAAGCCTGGATCGCACGCGCGACCTCGTGACCGATCGGTTCTCGCCGCCGCCCGCTCAGACGACGCGCCCGCTGCTGACCGGCACGTTCGGGATGGCCGCGGCGACCCATTGGCTCGCCACCGCCACGGCCCAGGCTGTGCTCGAACGCGGGGGCAACGCCTTCGACGCCGCCGCAGCGGGCGGCTTCGTCCTGCAGGTCGTCGAACCCCACCTCAACGGGCCCGGGGGCGATCTCGTCGGCCTCTTCCACGCGGCCGAGGATCCACGGCCCCGCGTGCTCATGGGCCAGGGGCCGGCGCCTCGCGGCGCGACGATCGAGCACTACCGCGCGGAGGGGCTCGAGACCGTGCCGGGCGCCGGCGCCCTCGCGGCCGCGGTGCCGGGAGCAGTCGACGCCTGGCTCGTCCTGCTGCGCGACTACGGCACGTGGGAGCTCGCCGACGTCCTCGCTTTCGCGATCGGCTACGCCCGCGACGGGCACCCTCTGCTCGCGTCCGCGTCAGCGACCATCGCACGCGTCGCGCAGCTCTTCCGCGACGAATGGCCGTCCTCGGCCGATCTGTGGCTGCCCGGGGGCACCGTGCCGCGGGCCGGCGATGTGTTCCGGAACCCCGCGCTCGCCGCGGTGTTCGAGGGTCTCGTGGCGGCGGGACGAGACGCCGCAGACCGGGCCGCGCGCATCGAGGCTGCTCGCACCGAGTGGCGGACGGGCACGGTCGCGCACGCGACGGCCGCGTTCGCGGCCCGGCCCCATCGACACTCGACCGGAGGCCACCACGCCGGCGTGATCACGGAGGCCGATTTCGCCGACTTCTCCGCAGGGTACGAGGAGCCTCTCACGACGACCTTCCGCGGACGGACCGTGGTCAAGGCCGGCGCGTGGACGCAGGGTCCCGCACTGCTCGAGGCGCTCGCCCTGCTCGATCCGCTGCCCGATGCGCGCCTCGACCCCGCGACTGCGGAGGGCGCGCACACGATCGTCGAGGCCCTCAAGCTGGCCCTCGCGGACCGCGACGCGCACTTCGGCCACGACAGCGTGGTCAGCGAGCTCCTCGACCCCGCCTTCCTCGCCGCGCGTCGTGCGCAGCTGCTCCCGGATGCCTCGCACGAATGGCGCCCGGGTACCGTGGCGGGGCGCGCACCGCATCGTCCGCCGCTCGTGCGTCCCGACGGGACGAGCGTCGCCGGCACGGGCGAACCGACGGTCGGGCGAGCGGGCGAGACGCGCGGCGACACCTGTCACATCGACGTCGTCGACAGGTGGGGCAACATCATCTCGGTGACACCGTCCGGCGGCTGGCTGCAGTCGTCCCCCGCGATCCCGGAACTCGGTTTCGCGCTGGGCACGCGGCTGCAGATGACCTGGCTCGACGAGACGTCGCCCGCCGCACTCCGCCCGGGCGCCCGCCCACGCACGACCCTCTCCCCGACCCTCGTCATGACCGGCGACCGGGCCGACATCGCGATGGGGACGCCCGGAGGCGACCAGCAGGACCAGTGGCAGCTGCCGATGCTGCTGCGCATGCTGGTCGGGGGCTGGGACGCGCAATCGGCGATCGATGCGCCGACGCTTCACACGACCGCGATGATCGACTCGTTCTGGCCGCGCACCTGGACGCCCGCAGGAGTGGTGATGGAAGACCGGCTCGGCGACGAGGTCGCCTCGGGCCTGCGCGCGCGGGGGCACGACGTCACCGTGGTCGGGCCGTGGAGCCTCGGACGTCTCTCGGCCGTCGGCATCGACCGGTCGCGGGGACTGCTCTGGGCGGCGTCGAACCCGCGCGGGATGCAGGGCTACGCGGCCGGTCGCTGAAGCGGAGCGCCCGCCCTCATTGCGACAACCGGCGGTGGCACCACGGCGCGACCAGCTCGGCCACGGCGCCGCCGACCTCCTCGGCATCCCGTTTGCGTCCCGCGACCTCGAAGGAGTGGCGGCCGCCCTCGACCCAGAGCAACTCCGCGTCGGCGCATCCGGCGACGACGCTCTCGAGGTCGGTCACCGGGTCGACGAACGGATCGCGGGTCCCGGACACGAACAGCTGAGGCGACGTGACCTCCGGCAGATGAGCCGCACGCGGACGGTCGGGCCGACCGGGCGCATGCAGCGGGTACCCGAGGTAGACGAGCAGAGCCGGGTCGATCGCTCCGGAAGCGGCCGCCATCGATGCCATCCGGCCGCCGTACGACTTCCCCGCCGCGACGATGGGCACCCCGGCGTGCGCGTCGGCGATGGCGCGGAAGACCGCCGCCCACGACGCGATGGCGTCACCGGCGGCGCCGGGCAGTCGGCGGCCCGCCACCACATAGGGGAACGGAAAGCGCACGACATCGATCCCGGCCGCCGCGCCGGCATGCGCGAAACCGCCGAGGAACGGATGCTCGGGTCCGGCGCCCGCGCCATGAGCGAGGATCATCACAGCGTCCGCACGCTCAGCGCGGTCGTACGTCAGCGGCAGGTCGACGGTCCCGGCCGCGATGTCGACCGGCACCGCGTCAATCATCGCTGCGGATCGGTCGCCGGGGGCTCGAGCGTACCCGGAGTCTGCGGGCCGGGGGCCTCGCCGCCGGGCACCGGGCCCACGGCCGGCGGCAGCGGGGCGTCGGCGGGGCCGGGGGCGGGCGATCCCGACGGCGGCGCGATCGGGTTGCCCGCGGGTGCCGCCGGACCGGGGGCGGGCCGATCGCCCGACGGAGCGGGCACGGGGTCGATGCGCTCGCCGTACCGGGGCGGCCCGTCCGGCACCGGCGTGGCCGGCGCCGCGGGCCGGGCCGGCGCGACGTTCAGCGCGCCACGGGCGCGATGGATGCTGCTCGCCTGCACGGTCACCTCGTAGTGGTCGGCGACGACCTGCGTCACCGATGCGAAGTCGCGACGACGGCGCACGAGAGCGAACATGACGAGGCTCATCATCATGCCGATCGCGACGCCGACCAGCATCACGCCGAGGAAAAGCTGAATGGCGGCGTCAGGAGTGCCGAAGACGAAGATCAGCGAGAAGATCAGCCCCAGGAGGATGCCGTTGATCGCACCCGTCCGCGCCGCCGTCGCATATCCGAGCCGGCCGGTGACCGTCTCGACCGACCGCAGTCCGTAGCCGACGATGGCGATCTCACGGGCCGGGATGTCGGCCGAGATGAGAGTCGACACCGCCTTCTGCGCGGCCTCGTACGTTGCGTACTCGGCGACCTTCTCACCCGTGACCGCGGGCGTCCCGCCCATCATGCTCATTCCGTCATTGTGTCACGGCCACCTTCGCGGTCGCCGACTACGCTGGAGCGGTGAGTACGCAGAGGGTTTTCGTCGCGCGCCTGGTCGGGTGCGTCGTGTTCGATCCCGCAGGCGACCGTCTCGGCAAGGTCCGCGACGTGGTCGTGATCTTCCGTAAATCGGACCCTCCGCGAGTCATCGGCCTCGTCGTCGAGATCCCGGGCAGACGCAACGTCTTCCTCTCCATCGGCCGTGTCACCTCGATCGCGACCGGCCAGGTGATCACCACCGGTCTCATCAACGTGCGGCGCTTCCAGCAACGCGGCGGTGAGGTGCGGGTCATGGCCGAGCTCCTAGGTCGGAAGGTCTACCTGCGCGACGGGTCGGGCGGCGCAGTGATCGAGGATGTCGCGATCGAGCGCAACCGGCTCGGCGAATGGGACATCGGCCAGCTCTTCCTCCGCCGTCCCAAGACGAGTGCGTCGCCGTTCGCCAAGGGGCCGACGACCTTCGCGGCCTGGAAAGACGTGCGCGAGGACCAGTCCTCGGGCGCCGCCCAGTCCGCCGAGCAGCTGGTCGCGACCTATTCGGAGCTCAAGCCCGCAGACCTCGCCAACACGCTGCTCGACCTTCCGGAGGAGCGCCTGCTCGAAGTCGCCGAGGAACTCCCCGACGAGCGCCTCGCCGACGCGCTCGAGGAGATGCCCGAGGATGAGCAGGTCCACATCCTCGAGCGGCTCGGCGACGAGCGCGCCGCCGACATCCTCGACGCCATGGAGCCCGACGACGCGGCGGACCTGCTCGGTCAGCTCCCCGAAGGCCGCATCGAGCAGCTGCTCGACCTCATGGAGCCGGAGGAGGCCGAGGACGTCCGCGCCCTCCTCGAGTACGGTCCCGACACCGCGGGCGGCCTCATGACGAGCGACCCGATCGTGCTGTCGGCGGAGGCGACGGTGGCTGAGGCGCTCGCGCTCATCCGCCGACACGAGCTGCATCCGGCCCTCGCCGCATCCGTCTTCGTGACGCTCCCCCCGTACGAGACGCCGACGGGGCGACTTCTGGGCACCGTGCACTTCCAGCGGATGCTGCGCTACCCGCCTCACGAGCGACTCGGCGCGATCATCGACGACACCGTCGACCCGGTCGCGGCGTCGTCGTCCGCGGCCGAGGTCGCACGCATGCTGGCCAGCTACAACCTGGTCTCGGTTCCCGTCGTCGACCAGGCCCGCCGGCTCGTCGGCGTCGTGAGCGTCGACGATGTGCTCGATCATCTGCTTCCGGACGACTGGCGGTCGCAAGACGTCGAGCCCCAGGATGCCGCTGCGATGCGGGGGCGCCGCTGATGGCCCGCTCGTCGAAGACCCCCTCGCTCGAGGCGCCCCGTGGACGGCGCAGCGGTGTCAGCGGTGTGCTCGGTCAGCGGACGTCGCAGCCGTCCCGCGACCGGTTCGGTCGGTTCACCGAGTGGATCGCCCGGGCGATGGGCACGCCCGGCTTCCTCGTCGCGCTCTCGCTGTTCTGTGCGGCGTGGCTCGCCTGGAACACGCTCATGCCCGTCGAGCTCCGGTTCGACTCCGCGGCCAACGGCTTCACGGCGTTGACGCTCATGCTCTCGCTGCAGGCGTCGTACGCCGCGCCCCTGATCCTGCTCGCGCAGAACCGGCAGGACGACCGCGACCGCGTGCAGATCGAGCAGGACCGTCAGCGTGCCGAGCGGAACCTGGCCGACACGGAGTACCTGGCACGCGAGGTCGTCGCCCTGCGCATGGCGATCTCCGACCTGACCGACGGACTCGTCACCAAAGAGACGCTGCGCGCCGAGCTGCGTACCGCGCTCGACCGCCTCGACTCCGACGAGCGCCCGGACACGCGATGAGCACGGACGCCGTCCGCGCGGCCGTCGCGGCGGTGCGCGATCCCGAGTTGCGCAAGCCCCTGGGCGAGCTCGACATGGTGCGCGACATCGCCGTGGATGGCGCCCACGCTCGTGTCGGCATCGCGCTGACCATCGTCGGCTGCCCTGCAGCCGATCGGATCGAGCGCGACGTCCGGGATGCCGCGCTGTCCGCCCCGGGCATCGAGACGGTCTCGGTCGAGGTCGGGGTGATGACCCCGGCGGAGCGCGCCGCACTCACCGAGCGGCTGCGCGGTGGGAAGGCCGCCCGCGAGAACCCGTTCGGTCCGGACTCGCTCACACGCGTCATCGCCATCACGAGCGGCAAGGGGGGCGTCGGCAAGTCGACCCTCACCGCGAACCTCGCTGTCGCCCTCGCGCAGCGCGGCCTCGCCGTCGGGCTGATCGACGCCGATGTGCACGGTTTCTCGATTCCCGCGCTGCTCGGTCTCGTCGATGCCGACGGCCTGCCACCGCAGCCGACGCGTATCGACGGGCTCATGATCCCGCCCATCGCGCACGAGGTCCGGACGATCTCGATCGGCATGTTCCTGCCGCGCGATCAGAGGAGCCCCGGCGCGGTCGCCTGGCGCGGGCCGATGCTGCATCGCACGGTCTCGCAGTTCCTGACCGACGTGTTCTTCGGCGACATCGACGTCCTCCTGATCGACATGCCCCCCGGCACCGGCGACGTGGCCATCAGCGTGGGTCAGCTGCTCCCGCACGCCGACGTCGTGGTCGTCACGACTCCGCAGACGGCCGCCGCCCACGTCGCGGTGCGCAGCGGCCTCGTCGCCCGGCAGACCGGGCAGCGCGTGATCGGGGTCATCGAGAACATGTCGGCGATGACGCTTCCCGACGGGACATCGCTCGACCTCTTCGGCAGCGGCGGCGGGATGCGGGTCGCCGAGGCCCTGTCGACCGACCAGCCGGTGCCGATGCTCGGCTCCGTGCCGCTCAGCCCGGCTCTGCGCAGCGACGCCGACAGCGGAGTCCCGGTCGTCGTCGCGCATCCCGACGACGCCGCCGCCGAGGCGATCGCGCGCATCGCCGACACCATCGCAGGCACCGGACGCGATCTCCGCGGCCGCCCGCTGCCTCTGCGTGTGGGCTGATCAGGTCGCTTCGTCGTCGAACGGAACGTCGGCACCGCGCTCGAATCGCTTCGCCGCCTCGCCCGCAGCATCCATCCCGACGGCGGTCGCCGTGCTGATCGCCGCACCCGCGGCGGCCGCGCGCACCGTCGGTACGGGGGCGTCCTCGAGGAGAGCGTCGCGGATGATGCGACGCGGGTCGTACTGCCGAGGGTCGAGCTTGCGCCATTCGACGTCGGAGAAGTCCTCTCCCATCTCGTCCTTGACGCGGTCCTTCGCGCCGTTGACCCAATCACGTGCCCGGACCGTGAAACGCGCGAGCATCTCGGCGAGCTGCGGAAGGCGCTCGGGTCCGAGGAGCAGGACAGCGGCGACCCCGATGAGGATGAGCTTGTCCCCGTCTAGGCCGAAGAACATGACCCCAGATTACCCGTGCGCCTCAGCGGCCGGAGCCATCCGCGCGCCTACGCTGGAACAAGGAGGAATGCATGGGTGATCAGGAAGCGATCCGCAGGTTCGCGATGGAGGCGACGGTGGAACCGGAGCACATCTCTCGCGCGCGTGCACACGCCCTCGAGATCGGAGCCGCGCCGATCAGTGCGCCGGTGGGCGCGCAATGCGCTGTGCTCGCCGCCGCGACGGGCGCACTGAACATCGTCGAGATCGGTACCGGCGGCGGCGTCTCCGCGCTCTGGCTGCTCCATGGGGCGCCACGCGCCACGCTGACCACGATCGACATCGAGCCCGAGCATCTGGCCGTCGCCCGGCAGTCCTTCACCGAAGCGAGGATCCCTCCGGCTCGTGCCCGCTTCATCACGGGCCGCGCGGCTGATGTGCTCCCCCGCATGAATGAGGCCTCGTACGACATCGTGCTGGTGGACGCCGACCCCGACGGTGTCATCGAGTACGTCGAGCATGGGCTTCGGCTCGTACGCCCGGGCGGGATGGTCCTCGTGCCCCGTGTGCTGGCAGGTGGGGCCGTCGCCGACCCCGTCCGCCGCGACGACATCACCCGCGCCTACCGCTCGCTCATCCACGAGACGCAGTCGTCGCCGGCGGTGCTCGGTGCGCTGTCGATCGTCGGAGAGGGACTGTTGCAACTCACGACGGCAGCCACCGCCTGACGGCGGCTCAGCGGCAGAGACGGAAACGGCCGGCCCCAGAGGGACCGGCCGTTTCCGTGCAGCATCGTCAGGCTGCGCCGACGACTCCGCTCAGCACGCTGTGGAGTTCCTTGGCCTCTTCATCATTGACCGAGACGACCAGACGCCCTCCGCCTTCGAGGGGGACACGCACGATGATCAGGCGCCCCTCCTTCACGGCCTCCATCGGTCCGTCTCCGGTTCGCGGCTTCATGGCTGCCATCGCGGCTCCCTTTCGTCATGAGGACTACCTGAAGAGTTTATCGTGCAGCGCAGGCACAGCGCGGACACGTCCCTCAGGGAATCTGAGCGAAGGTGCTTCCGAGCGCATACATCGTGTGGATCCACCACCACTGCGCGGCTATACCGAGCACCAGCACGCTGATGCGCCACCAGAGCGCGCGGGGCAGCGCGACGGCGCCCCAGAGCGGTGACAGCGGGACGAGCAGTCGGAACGTGCTCGACTGGGGGAAGAAGACCGCCAGCAGGTAGAGGACGTACGCGGCCGACCACAGACGTATCGGAACACCGAGGCGACGCACGCGGCGATCAGCGACGAGCAGGAGCGTGGTGAGAACCACGATCGCCGCAAGCCCCGCGAGACACACCCACGCCGGAATCCCCCAGATTCCAGACCACAGCACGGCGGCCTGCATTGTGCCGTCGAAGGGCACGAACCCCCCGTGATCCCCGATCCAGGATCGTCGCCACGCGAGTTCCGTCTGCAGGTAGGCCCCGGGATCACCCGTCACGATGCCGGTGATGACGGGCCAGGCGAATCCGCAGGCGGCCGCCAGCAGCCCGCTCGCGACGACGTGGGCGATCTCCGGCGGGTGCAGGTCGTCGTGCTGACGCCGCAACCACCGCCAGATCCCGTACAGCGCGAGCATCAGCGAGAAGGCGAGGACACCGGGCCGCGTGAAAGCCATGAGCGGGATCCACAGGTACAGCCACCACCACCGGCGGCGCTCCACGGCGAGGAGCGCGAGGAGCAGCCAGAGCTGGAAAAGCGATTCCGCGTAGCCGAGCTGGAACAGCGCGGCCATCGGGCCCGCGAAGCTGAAGAAGGCGACCGCCCACATCGCTGCCGCGCGGCCGATGCGGCGGCGCAGCAGAGCGAAGAGGACGAGACACGCGAGATAGCCGGCCGTTGCCGACACCAGGGGCGCAGCGACCGGGAATCCGCCGACGACCCACCCCACGGCGCCTGTGATGACGGGGTAGACCGGCATGAACGCCCACGCGTTCTGGGCGACGTGGCCCGCCGCGTCGAGCGGCAGCTCGGCGGGATATCCGCTGAACGCGATGAGCCAGTACCACTGCGCGTCCCACCCCATCGTCAGAGTGCCCAGAGTCGCGTCGGCGCCGAAGCGGGACCGGGGTCCGCTCAGCTCGGCCGCTCCGAGCAGGAAGCCCGTCGTGACAGCGCGCGAGAGCAGGTACATCAGCGCGATCGCAACCGCGGGCGGCAGCGCGATCGCGGCGCGACGCAGCGACCTCATGCGCGCCGGGTCACCGGTTCGAGAGCCAGGTGCGCAGGCCGCGCTCGACGGCGTCGATCTGCTCGACCGGCACCCGCTCCTGGTCGTGGTGCGCGAGCGAGGGGTCGCCCGGGCCGTAGTTGACGGCGGGCACTCCCAACGCCGAGAACCGGGCGACATCCGTCCAGCCGTACTTGGGGCGAGGCTCGGCTCCCACCGCGGCGACGAACTCCTGGGCGAGCGGCGCATCCAGGCCCGGTCGTGCACCTCCGGCGAGGTCGACCACCTCCACCTCGAAGCCGTGGAAGAACTCGCGGACGATCGCGACGGCCTCTTCGGGCGAACGGCTCGGCGCGAAGCGGTAGTTGACCTCGACCTCGCAGAGGTCGGGGATGACGTTCCCGGCGATGCCGCCCGAGATCCGGACGGCGTTGAGCCCCTCGCGATAGACGAGTCCTTCCACCTCGACGTCGGCGGGCGTGTGCTCCGACAGTCGCTGGAGGATCGGGGCCGCGTGGTGGATGGCGTTGTCGCCGATCCACGCGCGGGCGCTGTGGGAACGCACCCCGTGCGTCCGCACGATCGCGCGCAGATTGCCGTTGCAGCCGCCCTCGACCTGACCGTTGGAGGGCTCGCCGAGGATCGCGAAGTCGCCCGCGAACAGGTCGGGACGGTTCGCCGCGAGCCGCGTCAGGCCGTTGAGCTCGGCGGCGACCTCCTCGTGGTCGTACCACATCCACGTGATGTCGACGCGCGGGTCGACGAGCTCTGCCGCGAGCTTCAGCTGCACCGCGACGCCCGCCTTCATGTCGACGGTCCCTCGCCCCCACAGGAACTCCTGCCCGTCCTCGACCATCTCGCGAACGGGCAGGTTCGCGTTGATGGGAACGGTGTCGATGTGACCGGCGATGACGACGCGCTGCGCGCGACCGAGCTGCGTGCGCGCGACGATCGTGTCGCCGTCGCGGATGACCTCGAGGTGCGCCAACGGCGATACGGCGGCGAAGATGGCGTCGGCGAGGGCCGTCTCGTCGTCCGACACGCTGGGGATGTCGCACACCGCCCGAGTCAGATCGGCGCTGGACACGGTCAGATCGAGCTCGGGCATGCGGCGATTCTATCGGCGGCGACTGCACCGATAACCTGGAGCCATGAGCGAACGGTGGGCATGGGGCGTGGGACTCGCGACCTCGAGCAGCGATGGCACGACACTCGACACCTGGTTCCCGGAGCCCGCGCTCGGGACACCGGCGGCCGCCGAGTCCGCCGCCGCGATGGTGACCTGGGCGCCGCTCGCAGCGGACGACGAGCGCCGGGGCGTGACGGTCGAGGCCGTCACCATCTCGATCGACCTCGATGCGGCGCCGGCGTCGACCCCGGATGCGTACCTCCGCCTGCACGTGCTCTCACACCGCCTCGCGGCACCGAACACCGTCAATCTCGACGGGATCTTCGGGCACCTCCCGATCGTCGCCTGGACGACCGCGGGCCCGATGCACCCGGATGACGCGACGCGCCGTCGGCCGTTGCTCCAGCGCGACGGCATCCAGGTGCACAGCCTCGACAAGTTCCCCCGTCTGCTCGACTACGTCACTCCCCCCGGAGTGCGCATCGCCGACGCCTCCCGCGTCCGCCTGGGCGCGCACCTCGCACCGGGCACCACCGTGATGCACGAGGGCTTCGTGAACTTCAACGCCGGCACGCTCGGCGCCTCCATGGTGGAGGGTCGCATCTCGCAGGGCGTCGTGGTCGGTGACGGGAGCGACATCGGGGGCGGCGCCTCGATCATGGGCACGCTGTCCGGCGGCGGCAGCCACCGGGTGTCGATCGGCCGTCGCACGCTGCTCGGCGCCAACGCCGGCATCGGCATCTCGCTCGGCGACGACTGCGTGGTCGAGGCCGGGCTCTACGTCACGGCAGGGTCGAAGATCGTCCTCGCCGACGAGCCCGCCACGGCCTCGGGTGCGCGTCCGAGCGTCAAGGGCGCAGAGCTGTCCGGGCGCGACGGCATCCTGTTCCGCCGGAATTCGCTGACCGGCGCGATCGAGGCTGTTCGCCGCGCGGGCGTCGGAGTCACGCTCAACGAGGCTCTGCACGCCTGATCGCGTCGCGTGATCCGGGCGGCGCTCAGAGCAGGAGCGCCGAGAGCAGACCGCCCCACAGGCACACCACGGCGAGCATGCCGAGGCTGTACCAGAGCGACGCCCGGAGGATCTCCGACTCGCGTCCGGCGAGTCCGACCGCACCGGCCGCGATCGCGATCGACTGAGGCGAGATGACCTTGGCGGCTGTGCCGCCTGCCGTGTTCGCAGCGACGAGCAACCCGGGGTCGACGGAGATCTGCTCGGCGGTGGCGACCTGGAGGGGCGCGAACAGCGTGTTGTTGTTGACGACCGACCCCGTCAGGAAGACGCCGATCCAGCCGATGATCGGTGCGAGCAACGGGAAGAGCGGCCCGACCGCCGCCAGAGCCGTGCCCATCGAGGCCGAGCCGCCCGAGTAGTTCGCGACGTTGGCCAGGACGAGAATGATCGCGATGAGCAGCAACGCGCGCCAGAGGCCGCGCACCGTCTCCACCAGTGTCCACACCAGGTCGGCCGCGCGCAGGCGCGGCGTCGTCCAGAACGACACGATCACCGCCAGCAGGATCGCCGTGCCCGTCGCGTTGATGGGAGTGAAGCCCCACGTCGCCGTGACGACATCACCGCCGGGGGTCTGCACGCTGCCGGTGAGCCCGGGCATCGGAACCGCGAACACCAGCGCGGCCAAGGGCCCGCCCGCGGCGAACAGGTTCTTGAACACCGGCAGGCTCCAGACCAGGATGACCGCCGTCAGGATGTAGAACGGGCTCCATGCCCCGATCACCTCACGTACGTTGGCGCTGTGCGGCTCCGGCTCGGGCGCGCCGACTTCACGATGGACCCGCCGAGGCTGCCAGACCCGGCCGAGGAGGAAGAGCGCGACCATCGCAGCCAGGCCTGCACCGAGGTCGGCGAGCTCGGGGCCGAGGAACCACAGCACGCCCGCCTGCACGCCGCTGAAGACGATGGTGACCAGCAGCGTGGCCGGCCACGTCTCACGCAGCCCGCGGAAACCGTCCAGGATGACCACGAGCAAGAACGGGATGAGCAGCGTCAGGGGCTGCAGCACCAGCACCATTGCACGCGACAGCTCCTGCACCTCGAGGCCGCTGACCTGCGCACCCACGATCACGGGGATGCCGATGGCGCCGTATGCTCCCGCCGCCGCGTTGGCGACGAGCGAGATCATGGCCGCCCGCAGCGGGCGGAACCCGAGCTGCACCAGGAGCGCGGCGCAGATGGCGATGGGCACGCCGAACCCGGCGGCGCCCTCCAGGAAGGCGCCGAAGGAGAAGCTGATGAGGAGCACCTGGATCCGCTGATCTTTCGAGATGCCCCCGATCGATGAACGAATGACGTCGAAGCGACCGCTCGCGACAGCGAGCTTGTAGAGCCACACCGCCATCACGATGATGTAGGCGATCGGCCAGACCGCCGTGAGCAGGCCCAGCAGGCCCGCACCCCCGACTGCCGTGAGCGGCATCCCGAATCCGAGTGCGGCCACCAGCAGCTGCGCGACGAGCGCGATGAGACCGGCGAGGATGCCGCTGAGGCGAAGTCCGACGAGCGCGACGAGGAAGACGATGATCGGAATGGCGGCGACGAGTGCCGACAGCGCCAGCGAGCCGAGCGGATCGGTCGTCTGCATCCACATGCTTCGCTCCCCTGCTCGTGCGTGCGGCCCACCCTAGACCGGGCCGCACACCCGCGCGAGGGGGGCGTATGCTCGCGTCAGGAGGTGGCTCGATGGCCGATCGCTTGCCGAAGAAGGTGTACGAAGCCGAGTTGCGGCGGCTGCAGGCGCAGCTCGTCGACATGCAGGCCTGGGTGCAGGCCACCGGCGCCCGCATCGTGGTGATCTTCGAGGGGCGCGACGCCGCGGGCAAGGGATCCACGATCAAGCGCGTCGCCGAGTATCTCAATCCTCGGGTCGCGCGCATCGTCGCGCTTCCCGCGCCGACCGAGCGCGAACGCTCGCAGTGGTACTTCCAGCGATACGTCGCGCATCTGCCGGCCGCCGGCGAGATCGTCCTCATGGACCGGTCCTGGTACAACCGCGCCGGGGTCGAGCGGGTCATGGGCTACTGCACCAACGAGGAGTACCACCGGTTCCTGCATCAGGCGCCGATCTTCGAGCGGATGCTCGTCGAGGACGGCATCCTGCTGCTGAAGTACTGGTTCAGTGTGTCGGATGTCGAGCAGGAGAAGAGATTCCGGTCGCGCAACGAGGATCCGATGCGGCGGTGGAAGCTCTCCCCCAACGACGTGCTCTCGATCACCAAGTGGGAGGACTACTCGCGCGCGAAGGACACGATGTTCGTGCACACCGACATCCCGGAGGCGCGCTGGCACGAGGTCGACAACGAGGACAAGCGCCGAGGCCGGATCAACATGATCCACCATCTGCTCGGACAGATCCCCTACGAAGTGGTCGAGCGGCCTGAGATCGAGATCCCACCGCGCCCGCCATCCGGGGGTTACGACCGCCCGCCGCAGCAGCTCGACGGATACGTCCCCGACTACGCGGCGACACTGATCGACAAGTGACACACGGGGTGCCCCGGTCCAGCGGCACCCCGCGGACGTCGAGGTAACGTGGCGCGATCCGCGACCGCATGGGAGAGGCCGGCACATCGCTGTGATGTGCCGGCCTCTCGTGATCGTCGAGCGCCGTTCAGGAGGTGGGGTAGTCCCGCTCCGCCGAGCCGACGTACAGCTGCTGCGGACGCCCGATCTTCGTCTGCGGGTCGTTCTGCATCTCGCGCCAGTGCGCGAGCCAGCCGGGCAGCCGACCGATCGCGAACAGCGGCGTGAACATGCGCGTGGGGAAGCCCATCGCCTTGTAGATGACGCCCGTGTAGAAGTCGACGTTCGGGTACAGGCGACGCTCGCGGAAGTAGTCGTCACTCAGGGCGATCTCCTCGAGCTCCTTCGCAAGATCGAGCAACGGGTCGACGACGCCGAGCTCGTTGAGGACCTCGTCCGCGGACTCCTTGACGAGCTTCGCGCGCGGGTCGTAGTTCTTGTAGACCCGGTGCCCGAAGCCCATGAGCTTCACGCCGTCTTCCTTGTTCTTCACGCGGGCGACGAAGCGCTCGACGCTCTCGCCGGAGTCGCGGATGCGGGCCAGCATGTCGAGGACGGCCTCGTTCGCGCCGCCGTGCAACGGCCCGTAGAGCGCGTTGATACCGGCCGAGATCGAGGAGAACTGATTCGCACCGGTCGACCCGACCAGGCGCACGGTCGAGGTCGAGGCATTCTGCTCGTGGTCCTCGTGCAGGATGAGCAGACGCTCGAGCGCGCGCGAGACGACCGGGTTGACCTCGTAGTTCTCGGCGAGGACGCCGAAGTTCAGGCGCAGGAAGTTGTCGACGAAGCTCAGCGAGTTGTCGGGGTAGAGGAAGGCCTGCCCGACGCTCTTCTTGTGCGCGTACGCGGCGATCACGGGCAGCTTCGCGAGGAGCCGGATCGTGTTGAGCTCGACGTGCTCGGGGTTGTTCGGGTCGGACTGGTCCTCGTAATACGTCGACAGGGCGGCGGTGGCGGCGGACAGCACCGACATCGGGTGCGCGGTGTGCGGTAGGGACGAGAAGAAGCGCTTGAGGTCTTCGTGCAGCAGCGTGTGACGACGGATGCGGTCGTCGAAGTCAGCCAGCTCGTCAGCCGTGGGCAGGTCGCCGTAGAGCAGGAGCCAGGCCACTTCGAGGTACGTCGAGTGCTTGGCGATCTGCTCGATCGGGTAGCCGCGGTAACGCAGGATGCCCTGGTCACCATCGATGTAGGTGATGGCGGACCGCGTGGCCGCGGTGTTGACGAAGCCGTAGTCGAGGCTCGTGTGGCCCGTCTGCTTGGTGAACGTCGAGAAATCGACGCTCGGAACTCCGTCGGTTCCGTGCAGCACCGGCAATTCGGCGGTGCGGTCACCGATGGTGACGGTGGCCTTCTGCGGGGTGCCCGTGTCGTTCACGAAGCCTCCTTGCGATCGTCCGGTGCGGTCATTACAGCCTATCGGGCGCACGGGCCTACTCCGTACGGCGCCAAAGGATCAGCGGATCGGTAGGAGAGAACCTACGACCCCGTCAGGCGTGCGGCAGCGGCGTCGATCCGCTCCTGCGACGCGGTCAGCGAGAAACGAACGTGCTGCGGGAACTGCGTTCCGTAGAAGTGGCCGGGGCCCGCGAGGATGCCGAGTTCGGCGAGCCGGCCGAGCGTCTCCCACGCGTCCTCTTGCGCCGTCGCCCACAGATAGAGTCCCGCTTCGCTGTGATCGATACGGAAGCCCGCGCGCTCGAGCGCCGGTCGGAGCACATCGCGACGGCGGCGGTACAGGTCCTTCTGTCGGGCGACGTGATCGTCGTCGCCCAGGGCTGCGACCATCGCCCGCTGCACGGGCAGGGGCTGCATCAGTCCCAGGTGCTTCCGCGCGGTGAGAAGCCGGGCCACGATCGTCGGGTCGCCGGCCAGGAACGCCGCCCGATAACCCGCGAGGTTCGACTGCTTGCTGAGCGAGTACACCGACAGCAGACCGCTGACGTCGCCTTCGCTCACCCGCGGGTCGAGCACGCTCGGCACCGTCTCGCTCGCCCAGGGCCCGTCCCAGCCGAGCTCGGCGTAGCATTCGTCCGAGACGACGACGGCGCCGAGCTCGCGTGCGCGGGCGACGATCCGCCGCAGCTCCGCGACGTCCAGCACGCGTCCGTCGGGGTTTCCGGGCGAGTTGACCCAGACGAGTCGGGTGCCCTCCGGGTAGTCGGCCGGGTCGTCTGCGGCTGCCGGCGTCGCACCGACCAGGCGGGCGCCGACCTCGTACGTCGGGTAGGCGGCGCGGGGATGCACGACGACATCGCCGGCACCGAGGCCGAGCAGCAGCGGGAGGAGCGCGACGAGCTCCTTCGACCCGATCGTCGGCAGCACGCTGTCGGGGGCCAGACCGGTGACACCGCGACGACGCTCGTACCACCGCACGATGGCCTCCCGAAGCGCGGGGGTGCCGACGGTCTGCGGGTACGCATGCGCGTCGGTCGCTTCGCGCAGGGCGCGGGCGACGACCTCAGGCGTCGGGTCGACCGGCGACCCGATGGACAGGTCGACGATGCCGCCCGGGTGGCGGCGGGCCTTCTCGGCGTAGGGCGCTACGGCGTCCCAGGGGTAGTCGGCGAGGTCGCGGACGCTCAATGCCCCTCCCCCTGCGGCGGCAGCGCGGCCACGAGGGGGTGGTCCTTCGCGATGACGCCGACCTTCGCGGCGCCTCCGGGAGATCCCAGGTCGTCGAAGAACTCGACGTTCGCGGTGTAGTAGTCCTGCCACTCGTCCGGCAGGTCGTCTTCGTAGTAGATCGCCTCGACCGGGCACACCGGCTCGCATGCGCCGCAGTCGACGCATTCATCCGGGTGGATGTACAGCGAGCGCTCACCCTCGTAGATGCAGTCCACGGGGCATTCGTCGATGCAGGCGCGGTCCTTCACGTCCACGCACGGGAGGGCGATCACATAAGTCACATGACGAGTCTAGTTCGTGCGATCGGACGCGGCCGCCCGGCGTGCTCCCGCGAACGAGGGCCAACCGACCACGACGGCCACCATGACCGGCACAGCGAACGTCCAGATCAGCCCGGTGCTCAGCTGCCCGTCCGGCGGGGCAGGCACGACGACCGAGCCGCCGGGCCCGCGTCCGGAGAAGACGACGGTTGCGACGAGAGCGCCCAGCCCGCAGGCCAGCGCCGTCCACCGGTCGTCGGTGAGCAGCCGCAGCCCCGCGACGAGGGCGGTCACGCCGGCGACAGCGACGATGAGCCCCACCGGCAGCACACCCCAGGAGTACGCCTGGGTGATCGTCCCCGCGACACCGTAGACGGCTCCCGCGATCGCGGCGACGAGCCACCCGGCGAAGCGGGTCCAGGTCTGATTCACCGAGCCAGTCTAAGCGGCCCATCCGCACGCCCGAAGCACCGCCGCCACCAGCGCCGCCCCCGCCACGACCACGAGGAAGGGGGCGCGCGCGGCGAGCAGGACGGCGGCCACCGCCACGGCAGGCAGGCGCGCGTCCACCACGATCGCGGCGCCCGCGCCGAGCGTCTGCACGACGACCAGCGCGGAGAGCAAAGCGATCGTCAGCTGGTCGATGATGCGCTGCGCGCGTTCCCCGTCGAACCATCGCGGCGGAAGGAGGTATCCCAGCGCCTTCAGCGCCACGCAGATGATCGAGGCGACGAGGATGCCGGTCCACGGGCTCATCGGGCCTCCCCCGTCGTCTTCGCGTCATCGCCCCGCGACGAACGCCGGCCCGGCATGGCCGCGGCGACCACGATGGCCACGACGCCGGCGATGAGGACGGGGATCCCGGGCATCGTGAGGGGCGTCGCGACACCGGCGACGACTCCGGCGGCCACTCCGACGACGACCGCGTCCAGCCGGCGGAGCCGCGGCCACAGCAGCGCGAGGAAGGCTGCCGCGGCGGCCGCGTCGAGTCCATAAGCCCGGGGGTCGCCGAGGACGTCGCCGAGCAGCGCGCCGAGGAGTGTGAAGAGGTTCCATCCGATATAGATGCCCACTCCGGTCGCCCAGAAGCCGATGCGGCGTGCGCGGGGGCCCGACTGCGCGAGGGCGACTGCCGTCGACTCGTCGATCGTGAACGGGAAGGCGCTCAGCCGCCGCGCGATGCTCCCGCCGACCACCGGCGCCATGCGAAGACCGTATGCCACATTGCGAACGCCCAGGAGTGCTGCGGAGGCGATGGCCGCGGGCAGCGCCGCCCAGCCACCCGTCGCGACGACACCGACGAAGGCGAACTGCGAGCCGCCCGTGAACATCAGGAGACTGAGCACGCAGGTCTGCCAGACATCGAGCCCCGCGGCGACCCCGAGCGCGCCGAACGATACGCCGTAGGCGCTCGTCGCGACGGATACGCCGATCCCATCGCGCCACGCGCGCCGCGTCGCGGCATCCTGCTCCATCGCTCCGATGCTATCGACCCGCCGAACCGGAGGCCCCCGCGAATGCCACGACCCCGGAGGCCGAGGATCGGCAATCCGGGGTCGTGGCGGGCTTCGGGGAGCCGGATCAGGCGTTGGCGTCCTGGCGCTTCGCGCGCGACGCGGCGCGGCCGCGCTCGGTCGCATCCAGCACGACCTTGCGGATCCGCACCTTCTCAGGGGTGACCTCGACGCATTCGTCGTCACGCGCGAACTCGAGCGACTCCTCCAGAGTCAGCACGCGCGGGGGCGTCATCGACTCGAAGGAGTCCGAGGTCGACGAACGCATGTTCGTGAGCTTCTTCTCCTTCGTGATGTTGACGTCCATGTCGTCGGCGCGCGAGTTCTCGCCGATGACCATGCCCTCGTAGACCTCTTCGGTGGGCTGGACGAAGAAGCTCATGCGCTCCTGGAGGGCGATCATCGCGAAGGGAGTGACGACGCCGGAGCGGTCGGCGACGATCGAGCCGTTCTGACGGGTCGAGATCGCGCCCGCCCACTCGTCATAGCCGTGCGAGATGGCATTCGCGATACCGGTGCCGCGCGTGATCGTGAGGAACTCGCTGCGGAACCCGATCAGGCCACGCGACGGAACGACGAACTCCATGCGGACCCAGCCGGTGCCGTGGTTCGTCATCGTGTCCATCCGGCCCTTGCGAGCTGCCATCAGCTGCGTGATCGCGCCGAGGTGCTCCTCGGGGGCGTCGATGGTCAGGTGCTCGAACGGCTCGGTGAGCTTGCCGTTCTCGTCGCGGCGCGTCACGACCTGCGGCTTGCCGACGGTCAGCTCGAAGCCTTCGCGGCGCATGTTCTCGACGAGGATCGCCAGCGCGAGCTCGCCTCGACCCTGCACCTCCCATGCGTCGGGGCGTCCGATGTCGACGACCTTGAGCGAGACGTTGCCGATGAGCTCGCGGTCGAGCCGGTCCTTGACCATGCGCGCGGTGAGCTTGTGACCCTTGACCTTGCCCATCAGCGGCGAGGTGTTCGTGCCGATCGTCATCGAGATGGCCGGGTCGTCGACGGTGATCGCCGGGAGCGGCCGGACGTCCTCCGGGTCGGCGATGGTCTCACCGATCGTGATGTCCTCGATACCCGCGATCGCGACGATGTCGCCCGGGCCGGCGGACTCGGCCGGGAAACGATCCAGGGCTTTCGTCTTGAGGAGCTCGGTGATGCGCGCGTTCGAGTGCGAACCGTCGTGGCGGACCCACGCGACCGTCTGGCCCTTCTTGAGGGTGCCGTTGAAGACGCGGAGCAGGGCGAGGCGTCCGAGGAACGGGCTCGAGTCGAGGTTGGTCACCCAGGCCTGAAGCGGGGCCTCGTCGTCGTAGGACGGCGCCGGCACGTGCTCGAGGATCGCCTCGAAGAGCGGCTCGAGGTCGTCGTTGTCGGGGAGCTCGCCGTTGTCGGGACGGTTGCGCGACGCCGCGCCCGCGCGGCCCGAGGCGTACACGACGGGCACGTCGAGCAGCGCGTCGACGTCGAGGTCGGGCACGTCGTCGACGAGGTCGCCGGCGAGGCCCAGCAGCAGGTCGTGGGCCTCCTCCTCGACCTCCGCGATGCGGGCGTCGGGGCGGTCGGTCTTGTTGACGAGCAGGATGACGGGGAGCTTGGCCTCGAGCGCCTTGCGCAGCACGAAACGGGTCTGCGGCAGCGGACCCTCCGACGCGTCGACGAGCAGCACGACACCATCGACCATCGACAGGCCGCGCTCGACCTCTCCGCCGAAGTCGGCGTGACCCGGGGTGTCGATGACGTTGATCGTCACGGGCACGTCGGTGTGGACGCCGTTGTAGGTGATCGCCGTGTTCTTGGCGAGGATCGTGATGCCCTTCTCACGCTCGAGATCGTTCGAGTCCATGGCACGTTCCTCGACGTGCGCGTGGTCGCCGAACGAGCCGGTCTGGCGGAGCATGGCATCGACGAGCGTCGTCTTGCCGTGGTCGACGTGCGCGACGATCGCGACGTTGCGGAGGTCAGGACGAAGGGCATGCGCCATGAAGGGGGTCCTCAGGATGAAGGGAAAACGCCGGGATGCCGACGGGACAGTTTAACGCAGGCGCCCTGCGAGTTCGCGGGGCGCCTGCGAGAAGGTCGGAGTCCGACCCTCAGGACGCGTCGAGAGCGGCCCGGCGTTCCTCGCGGCGCCGGCGCTGCTCGATCGGATCCGGCACCGGCGAGGCGGCCAGCAGTTCCCGGGTGTACGACTCGCGAGGCTGCAGCAGCACCCGCGACGTCGGCCCCTGCTCGACCGTTCGCCCCGACTTGAGCACGAGGATCTGGTCCGACAGCTGGTCGACCACGGCGAGGTCGTGGCTGACGAGGATGCAGGCGAACGAGTACGTCTCCTGCAGTTCCTTCAGCATGTCGAGCACCGCGGCCTGGACCGACACGTCGAGCGCCGACGTCGGCTCGTCGGCGACGAAGAGCTTCGGCCGCAGCGTGAGAGCCCGCGCGATCGAGACGCGCTGACGCTGACCGCCCGACAGCTCGTGCGGGTAGCGCTCGAGCACGTCGCGCGGCAGCCGCACGGCGTCGAGCAGCTCGCGGGCCCGGTCGAGCCGCTCCGCCTTGGTGCCGACACGGTGGATGGCCATCGGCTCGATGATGCAGTCGCCGATCGGGAACCGCGGGTCGAGGGATGCCGCGGGGTCCTGGAAGACGACGCCGATCTCGCGCCGTACGTTCTTCGCCTTGCGCCCGCGCAGCTTCGCGAGGTCTCGTCCGCCGAGACTCAGCGTCCCGTCCGCGACCGGCATCAGCCCGAGCACGGCGCGCGCGATCGTCGACTTGCCCGAGCCGGACTCGCCGACGATGCCGAGCACCTCGCCGGCGGCGAGGTCGAACGAGACGTCCTCGACGGCGCGGAACGTCTTGCCGCGCCCGGCGTACTCGAGGACGAGTCCCTTCGCCTCCAGCACCACGTCGCGCGTGGCGCTGGCGGCGACTCGCGCCGTCAGCTCGGGGTCGAGACGGGGAACGGCGGCGAGCAGCTTCTTCGTGTAGGGATGCTGCGGCCGGGTGAGGACGTCCTCGACGTCGCCGACCTCGACCAAGTCACCGCGGTACATCACAGCGACGCGATCGGCGATGTCGGCGACGACGCCCATGTTGTGCGTGATCAGCAGAATGCCCGCATCGCGGTGGTCCTTCAGCCGCCGGAGCAGGTCGAGGATCTCCGCCTGGACGGTGACGTCGAGGGCGGTGGTCGGCTCGTCCGCGATGATGACCTTGGGGTCGAGCGCGATCGCCATCGCGATGACGATGCGCTGACGCTGACCACCCGAGAACTGGTGCGGGTACTGCTTGATGCGCCGCTCCGGCTCGGGGATGCCGACGTCGCGCAGCAGGCCGATCGACCGGTCCCGCGCGTCTTCGCCGTAGGCGACGTCGTGGAGCTCGAAGATCTCGGTGAGCTGACGCTCGATCGTGAGCACCGGGTTGAGCGCCGTCATCGGCTCCTGGAAGATCATCGCGATCTCGCTGGCACGGAGCTTGCGCATGCGCTCGTTCGGGAGCCCGATCACCTCGGTCTCGCCGACCGTGATGGATCCTCGCGTGATGGCGTTCTCCGCGAGGAGCCCCATGGCGGCGAGAGAGGTCACCGACTTTCCGGAGCCGGACTCGCCGACCACGGCCACGACCTCGCCCGGGCGCACCTCGAGCGAGATGCCCTTGACGGCGTTGACATCGCCCGATCCGGTGAGGAACGTGACCGAAAGGTCGGTGAACTTCAGTGCGGTACGCGTGGCGGTGACGCTCATGCGCGGTTCCTCCTCTTGATCTCCCGACGCACGCTGCGCGACTGGCGCGGGTCGTACGCGTCGCGGATGCCGTCGCCCAGGAAGTTGATGGACAGGGCGATCGCGAGGATCATCATGCCCGGCCACCAGAACAGCCACGGCCTGCTGGTGAAGCTGCCCTGATACTGACTGATCAGCAGGCCCAGCGACGTCTCCGGGGGGACGACGCCGAATCCGAGGTAAGACAGCGAGCTCTCGAGCAAGATCGCGCCGGCGATCGCGAACGTGGCGTTGACGGCGATGACGCCCACGACGTTCGGCATGAGGTGTCGGAAGATGATGCGCGCTCCCCCGGCGCCCGAGGCGCGGGCGGCGAGCACGAAGTCGCGCTCGCGGAGCGAGAGCACTTCACCACGAACGAGACGCGCGAGACCGGTCCAGGTCAGGAGCGACAGCATGAAAGCCAGCACGATCGGGTTCTTGCCGATGTTCCCGGCGATCTGACCCACGACAGCTGCGAGGGCGAGCAGCGGGATGACGATGAACAGATCCGTGATGCGCATCAGTATGGAGTCGACCCAGCCTCGGTAGTAGCCGGCGACAGCGCCGACGATGCTTCCGATGACGGTCGACGAGATGCCCAGGACGAGGCCCAGCAGAATCGAACGCTGCGTGCCCATCATGGTCAGTGCGAAGAAGTCCTTGCCCGTGTTCTCCTGCCCGAACGGGTGCTCGCCGATGCGGATGCCGTCGCCACCGAGCCACTCGGGGATCAGGCTCAGCGTCGGGGCGCCCCCGTTGACCACGTCACCGGCGGCGCGGTAGTCGTGCGGCCACCATCCCGGGATGCCGAAGAAACCGACCGAGGTGAAGCTCAGGAGCGTCAGGAAGATCAGGATCACCGCGGAGATCGTCGCCGCGCGGTGCCGCAGGAAGCGTCCCCAGACGATGCGGGCCTGTGAGCGGGGCGCGGCCGTGCTCTTCGCGAGCGCAGCGTCCTCGGCCTCCGCGACCGAGAGGACCGACGTCGTGGTCGGCACGTTGTCGTTCGGGTTCGTCATACTCGGATCCTCGGGTCGATGACGGCGTAGAAGATGTCCGCCAGCATGTTGAAGACGATCGCGGCAAGGCCGGTCACGAGGAAGAAGGCCATCACGGGATTCGGGTCGACCTCGCGCAGTCCGGTCGCGAACAGGTCGCCCATGCCCTTCCACCCGAACACCTGCTCGGTGACCACGGCCCCGCCGATGAGTCCGGCGAAGTCGAACGCCGCAATCGTCGCGATGGGTATGAGGGCGTTGCGGAATGCATGGCGGAAGATGACCAGCCGCTCCGGCACGCCCTTCGCCCGCGCCGTGCGGATGAAGTCCTGGTTGCCCACCTCGAGCATCGACGTCCGCGTATAGCGGCTGTACGACGCCAGCGAGATGACCGTCAGCAGCAGCGTCGGCAGCAGCATCTGCGTGCCGATGTCGAGGAAGGTCTGCCAGAACGTCCCGTCGAAGTTCGGCGTCTGCGCGCCGATCGTCGAGATCGGACGCGGCTTGCGCTGCAGGAACGAGGGCCACACGCGGAAGAGCGCGTCCACGACCGTCAGGAGGGCACCGCCGAAGATCGTGACGAACGCGACGACTGTCGCCGGCCCTCGGAAACGCCCGCCGAAGAACCGTCCGATGAGGAACGGCACGATCATCGCCAGCAGTGCACCGCCGGCGAGCACGCCCCAGTTCATGTAATAGATGAACACGTTGGTCAGCGCCAGGTGCATGACGACCACGAGTCCTGCGCTGGCCAGGCCGATGACGAGCACCCGCCGGTTGTGCAGTCCCACCGATGCCACTGTCGCGCTGAGCGCGAGCAGAACGGTGAGCACGGCCACACCGATGACGGTGAGGCGCGGCTCGCGGAACGCGTTCGTCGCCAGCATGAGGGGCAGCGCTGCCCCCAGAACCGCGGCGGTGGCGGCGAAGGTGATCGCCCGGCGCTTCAGCGAGCCGCCGCCGAGCACCTGCACGACGAAGCCGATGACGACGGCGATCACGATGATCTGTATCGGCGAGAGCTCCGGATCACGGATCCAGTCGTTGTATCCGATCGCGAGGTACTCCTTGAAGAGCACCGCCGCCCAGAAGACCGGCAGCGAAAAGAAGAGGAACGTCAGGAACGTCACCGCGTAGTCCAGGCCGGAGTACTGCCGGATCGCGGTGATGATGCCGATGGCGATGCCGATGATTAGCGCCAGGATCGTGGCGAGCAGGACGAGCCTCAGCGTCGAGGCAGCCGCCTGTCCCACGAGCGTGGTGACCTCGACGCCCTGCCGGGTGAGTCCGAGATCGCACTGGCCGATGAGGCACTTGCTCGCGCCCACGAGCCAGCCGAGATAGCGCTGGAACCAGGGCTGGTCGAGGTTCATGTATTCGATACGCCGAGCGATCAACTGTTCGCGGTTGTCTGCGTTGCTCTCTCGCAGATCGGCGAGCGGGTCGCCGGAGTTGATCGTCAGGACGTACATCAAGAGGGATGCGGCGAGCATGATGCCCACCGCTGCCGCCAGACGGCGGATGATGAATTTCAGCACGGAAGTCGAGGTCCCTTGGTCGTACGCGGGGCACGCATGTGCCCCTCACGGGAGTGTGGGCCGTCACCGCAGCGACGGCCCACACTCTGGTCGTGTCAGAGACAGAATACGTTTATTCTGCGCGCGACCACTTCTCGGCGTTCCACATGATGCCGCTCTGGCCCACCGAGTGCTGTGCGTTCTCGATGTCGGCGGCAGCGGCGTCGACACCGGGGTGAGCGAACAGCGGGATGCCGAAGAGGTCGTCCCACAGCTGCTTCTCGATGATCTTCGTCTGCTCGAGGTGCACCGACTCGTCGAGGCTCGTCGCGAGCGTCTCCCACGCCTGGTCGACGACCGGGCTCGAGTAACCGCCGTAGTTCTGCGGCTTGTCGGTGGCGTAGATGTTCTGGCCCGAGGTGATCTGGCCGGAGCCGGCCCAGGCGAACAGCGCCACGTCGTAATCGCCGCGCTCCTGGGTACCACCGGGCTGGAAGAAGTCGGCGTTGCCGACATCCTGGATGTCGAAGCCGGCCTGGTCGCAAGACGACTTAATGAGAGCGACCTCGTCAGCACGGCGCGGGTTGGGGGCCGAGTAACCGATGCGCACGACGGTGCCGGCAGCGCCGGCGGCGTCGACGAGAGCCTTGGCCTCTTCGAGGTTCGGCTCGTCGTAGCGGCCGTCGTACGCGGCCGAGACGACCTCGTCGTAGTTCTCCTGGAAGGGGAACACCTCGCGCGCGTTCATGACCTCGGCGTCCGAGCTGACCGGCTTGATGAGGTTGTCGACGATCTGCTGGCGCGGCACGCACATCGCGAACGCCTGACGCAGCTCGAGGCTGTTCGCGAGCGACGCGTTGCCCTTGAAGTTGAAGTCGAGGTGCTCCCAGGTCAGCGTCTGGCCGGTGAGCAGCTGAGCGGCGTCGCCGAGCTCCTCGATCTGCGAGACGGTGTCGACCGTGGGCTGGGGGGCGATGACGTCGAGGTCGCCGTTCTGCAGCGCCTGGACCATCGCGTCCTGCGCGACGAAGCGGATGACGAGCTCGTCATTGGCTGCCTGCGTGCCGTAGTAGTTCTCGTTGCGCTTGAGGGTCACCGACTGGCCGGCCTCCCACGACGAGAGAACGTACGGGCCGGAGCTGGGGATGAGCGCCTCGTCCGGCAGCGTGCCGGGGGCGGTGTTCCATCCGGTGTTCCAGAACTCGGCTGCGTCTGCGAGAGCAGCGGCGTCGCCGCCGCGGATCGCCTCGACGAGCTCCTCGGTCGACAGACCGCCCTGCTCGGCGACGACGTGCGCGGGGCTGAGCATCCAGGTCTGGATCTGCCAGTCGGGGTCGGGCGCGGCGAACTGGACCGTGAACGACTTGGCGTCAGCGTCGCCCTGCGGGCCCTCGGGGACGGTGTCACCCAAGTCCTGCGAGACGGAGTTGAAGAGCGGGCCCTCGGCGCCGGCGAGGTTGGGGTTCTGGACACCCCAGGCGAGAACGGCGTCGGCCACCGTGATGGGCGTGCCATCGGACCACTCGGCGTTGTCGGCGATCGTGTACTCGACGACCATCGGGTCTTCCGAGATCAGCTCGTACGAGCCCAGATCGGTGTTCGGCTGGATGGCGCCGACCTCGTCGAAGTAGCTGAAGCCCGCGAGGAGCCGGTCCACGATCGCCGAGTTGTACGTCGAGTACGTCTCGGGCGTGAAGCCGTTGTAGCTGATGAAGTCGTTCGGACCGACCGAAACGGCGATGGACTGGCTCGCCGTCGTCGTCTCCTGTTCGCCGCCGTCCGCCGGCGCGCAGCCGGCGACGACGAGCGCCAGGGCAGCGGCGCTCGCGCCCGCCATGGAGATACGCGTGAAACGCATTCCCACTCCTGTTCTCTTGATGATCCGGGCGACGGAAGACCTTTCCGCTCCCCGCTCGGCGACACGGCCGCCGAGTTCAGATGACCACTACCCTTGCGTGCGTTCGTTTCCAACGTGTTGCGCGAAACGAGTTCGTTAGCAAAATGTGTCCTACCCATGCCGCCGTCGGCGCACGCCTTGCTCATCGCGGAAGGCGACGGCTGAGCACATAGGCAGCCGGGAGCCCCGGCGTCGTCAGCCGCCGAAGGCTAGGGCGATGACGGCCCAGACCGCGATGACCGCGAGCGGGAACAGGACCGCGCGGTTCCAGGCGGTGGTCACGGCCTCGTCCGGGGCTTCGGGCGCGTGCTCCTCCCACGCCGAGCGGATCTCCTCGATCTCCCGCACCGCCGCCGGCATCCGCTCCGCCTCCTCCCGGACGCTCGACCAGGCACCACGGCCGACGCGCGACGGCCGGCTCGGAGAGGGGCCGCCGAAGGCGGAGATCGACCGCCCCTGGGCGGTGTCGACAATGACCTGCCAGCGCAATCGGATGTCGGTGACGGACGGCCAGGGCACACGCGTCACCCGGAGCGGGTTCGCTATGACGATCGCGTTCTCGTCGGTCGCGATGAACGGCGCGTAGAGCAGCGTGTAGATGATCCAGACCGCCAGGAGGACCCAGGGGGCCAGCAGCAGACCCTGCACGACGCCGCCCCGGACGAAGGCGTCACCGAGGAGGAACGCACCGAGCAGACCGGCGCCGGCGACCGCGATGGTCGCCGACGCCGGCCGGTAGGTCTTGCGCATACTGCGGAGGCTCAGACGCCGAACTGGAATCCGGCGCCGGGAATGGCCGCGAGCAGTTCGCGCGTGTATTCCTCGGTCGAGTGGTCGAAGACCTCGTCGGTCGTCGCCGACTCCACCAGGCGACCCCGTCGCATGACCGAGACGTTGTCGGCCACGAGACGCACGACCGCGAGGTCGTGGGTGATGAACAGATAGGTCAGGTCGAGCTCCGTCTGCAACTCCGTCAGCAGGTTCAGGATCTGACCCTGCACGAGCACATCGAGCGCCGAGACGGCCTCGTCGAGGACGAGCACGTCGGGCTTGAGCGCGAGGGCACGGGCGATCGCGACGCGCTGACGCTGCCCGCCCGAGAGCTCGCTCGGATAGCGATCCTTCGCCGCTGCCGGCAGCGACACCTGGTCGAGCAGCTCGCGTACCCGCGCCGACCGCTCCTTCTGGGTGCCGAACTTGTGCACCCGCATGGGCTCGGCGATCGTGTCGCCGACGCTGTACTGCGGGTCGAGGGTGCCGTACGGGTCCTGGAAGACCGGCTGGACCCGGCGGCGGAAAGCGAGCTCCTCGGCGCGGCTGAGCCCGCCGAGCTTCTTGCCGTCGAAGCGGATCTCACCCGACGTCAGCTGCTCCAGCTGCAGGAAGAGCTTGGCGAGCGTGGACTTGCCCGACCCCGACTCGCCGACGATCGCGGTCGTCGTTCCCTTCGCCACCTGGATGCTGACGTCGTCCACGGCGACGATCTGCTTCGATGAGAGGCCGCCGGTGCGCACCTTGTAGACACGCCGCGCGTTGCGGATGTCGATGAAGTCACTGCGCGCAGCGACCGCCTCTGCCTCGGCCTCGCGTTCCTCGGCGCGTGCGAGGAACTGCTCCCCCGCGCCGAAGACGTCGACGTCCTCGTGGTGGCGCACCGCCTGGATGCGACGTGAGGCGAGGCTCGGGGCCGCGGACACGAGTCGCTTCGTGTAGGGATGCTTCGGATCGGCGAGGATCTCCTGCGACGGGCCCGACTCGACCACGCGACCGCGGTACATCACGACGAGGTGCTCGGCGCGCTCGGCCGCCAGGCCGAGGTCGTGGGTGATGAACAGCACCGACGTGCCGAAGTCCGTCGTGAGCGTGCCGAGGTGGTCGAGGATCTGGCGCTGCACGGTGACGTCCAGAGCCGACGTCGGCTCATCGGCGATGAGGAGCTTCGGACGCGCCGACAGACCGATCCCGATGAGCGCACGCTGACGCATACCACCGGAGAACTGGTGCGGGTACTGCCGCATCCGGTCGGCAGCGTCGGGCAGCCCTGCCTCGGTGAGGACCTCGACGGCACGATCGCGGACCGCGGCGCGACCGGTCGCGCTGCGGTTCGAGCGGACAGCCTCGCGCACCTGGAACCCGACGGTCAGCACCGGGTTGAGGTTCGACATGGGATCCTGCGGGACGTAGCCGATCTGCGCCCCGCGCACGGCCTGCAGCTCGCGGTTCGACAGCGCCGCGAGGTCGCGGCCCTCGAACATGATCTGGCCGTCCGTGATCCGCCCGGTGCCCGGGAGCAGCCGGATGATCGCCTGAGCCGTCGTGGACTTTCCGGAACCGGACTCGCCGACGATCGCGACCGACTGGCGCGGGTAGATCGTCAGGTCGACGCCGCGGACGGCCGGGACGAGTCCGGCCTTCGTCTGGAACCCGACGTGGAGGTTGCGGATGTCCAGCAGCGGCGTGGCATCCGAGGACGTGGTGTCGCTCATCGGCGCGCACGCTCCTTCGGGTCGAGGGCATCGCGCACGACGTCACCCAGCATGAGGAAGGACAGGACCGTCACCGACAGGGCGGCGGCGGGGTAGATCAGCACCATGGGGCTCGTGGTGAGCGACTGGCGCGCGGAGTTGATGTCGTTGCCCCAGCTCATCACCGTCCCGGGCAGGCCGATGCCGAGGAACGACAGGGTCGCCTCGGCGACGATGAAGGTTCCGAGCGACACCGTGGCCACGGCGATGACGGGTGCGATCGCGTTGGGCAGCACGTGACGCAGCAGCACGCGCCAGCGCGAGACGCCGAGCGCGATGGACGCCACGACGTAGTCGGCCTGCTTCGCCGTCAGGACCGCGCCGCGCATGATGCGAGCGATCTGCGGCCACGCGAAGACCGCGATCACGAGGGCGACGACGAGCGGCGTCCGGTCGGGCACGACCGACATGAAGACGATGGCGCCGAGCACGGTCGGGATGGCGAAGAAGATGTCCGCCACGCGCGACAGGATCGCGTCGAGGATGCCGCCGTAGTATCCGGCGAGGGCGCCGACGATCGAGCCGAAGATCGTCACCATGAGCGTCGCGATGAAGCCGACCATGACCGACGACTGCGTGCCGTAGATCACGCGGGCGTAGACGTCGCAGCCCTGGCGGGTGAATCCGAAGATGTGTCCGGCACGCGGACCGGCGTTGCTGTCGGCCAGCTGACAGTTCGCGGTCGGCGACACGGGCGAGAAGAGCCCGGGGAACATCGCGACGACGAGGATCAGCACGATGAGCACGGCGGAGACCCAGAACATGGGCCGGCGGCGCATCGACTGCCACGCGTCGCTCCAGACGGTGCGCGGCTTGTCGTCGGTCGAGACGGCGTCGATCGCCTGGAGCGGCGTCTCCTCCTCGGGAGCGACGAAGTGTTCCTGATTCCGGCGGAGATTACTTGGCATAGCGGATCCTCGGGTCGAGCCAGGCGTACAGGAGATCGACGAGCAGGTTCGCCAGCATGATGATGATCACCATGATGGCGACGAAGGACACGACCGTGGGTCCCTCACCGATCGTGATGGCGCGATAGATCGTGCCGCCGACGCCGTTGATGTTGAAGATGCTCTCGGTCACGATCGCGCCGACCATCAGCGATCCGAGATCCACGCCCAGGTAGGTCACCACGGGGACGAGCGAGTTGCGCAGGACGTGCACCGTGACGACGCGACGGCGGCTGAGGCCCTTGGCCGTCGCCGTGCGGACGAAGTCAGCGGAGAGGTTCTCCGCGACGGAAGAGCGGGTGAGCCGGACGATGTACGCGAACGAGACCGTCGCGAGCACGATCGCCGGCAGGAGGAGCTCGTTCCAGGGCGCACCCGCACTGACGGTGGTGCGGAACCAGCCGAGCTGGATGCCGAGGATGTACTGCAGAACGAAACCGATGACGAAGGTCGGCACGGAGATGAGGAGCAGGCTGACGACCAGAGCGGTGGCGTCGAAGAGCTTGCCCTTGCGCAGGCCCGCGATGAGACCGACGACGATGCCGAAGAACGCTTCGATCGCGAGGGCGAGGACCGCCAGTCGCAGCGTGATGGGGAACGCCTGAGCCATGACGTCGATGACGGGGCGGCCCGAGAACGTCGTGCCCCAGTCACCCTGCAGCAGCGCCCCGATGTACAGGAAGTACTGCACGATGAACGGCTTGTCGAGGTTGTACTGCGCCCTCACCGCCTCGATGACGGCGGGAGACGGCTGACGCTCGCCGTACAGGGCGGCGATCGGGTCTCCCGGCAAGAGGAAGACGAGGGCGTAGATAAGAAGGGTCGCCCCGAAGAAGACGGGGATCAGCTGCAGCAGCCGTCGACCGATGAACCAGAGCATCGACGAATAGTTCCTAAATGGGTTCGGGTAGTGAGGGCGAGAGGGCCCCGGTCAGCACGGTGTCCGGGACGCGAATGCGCCCCGGACACCGTACTCGATGATCGCCTGGAGCCGAACTCAGCCCTTGGTGACCTGGTTGTAGAGCGGCACCGAGTCCCAGCCGAAGACGACGTTGTCGACGCCCTCGCCCCAGACACCGACGGCGTTCTGGTACCACAGCGGAACGCTGGGCAGATCGCGCATCAGGATCTCCTGAGCCTGCTCGTACAGGCCGGCAGCGTCCTCGATGGACGGAGCCGATGCGGCCTGCGTCAGCAGCTGGTCGAACTCCGGGTTGGTGTAGCCCTCGTAGTTCGAGCTTGCGCCGGTGCTGTACTGCGCCGACAGGAAGTTACCCTGCGACGGGTAGTCCGCCTGCCATCCGGCGCGGGTGGCGCCGGTCAGGGTGCCGGTCGTGCGCAGGTCGAGCGCAGCGGCGAACGTCGGCTGCGGTGAGCCGACCGCCTCGATGCCGAGCGTGTTGGCGATGCTGTTCGCGACAGCATCCACCCAGGCCTGGTGGCCACCGTCGGAGTTGTACGTGATGGTGAACGGTCCGGCGTACGGGCTGATCGCCTCGGCCTCGGCCCACTTCGCCTTCGCCTCTTCGGGGTTGTACTCGAGGACCTCGGAGCCGGGCAGGTCGTCGCTCCAGCCCTCGACGACCGGCGACGTGAAGTCGGTGGCCGGCGTGCGGGTGCCCTGGAAGATCGTGTCCGTGATCTCCTCGCGGTTGATCGCCATCGAGATCGCCGCGCGACGCAGCTGACCCTCTTCGTCGTTGCCGAAGTTCGGCAGGTAGAAGGGGATGTTGAAGCCCTGGAAGATCGCCGCGGGCTGGTTGACCGAACGCTCCGGGAAGTCCGTCTCGTAGGTCGCGAAAGCCGTGTCGGGAACGGTGTCGAGCACGTCGAGGTTGCCGCCCTGCGCGTCGGCGTAGGCCGACTCGAGGGAGGTGTAGAAGACGATGTTCAGACCGTCGTTCTTGACCTCGCGCACACCCTTGTAGTCGGGGTTCGGAACGAGGTTGATGCCCTCGTTGTGGCGCCATGCGCCCTCGCCGTCGAGCATGTACGGGCCGTTGCCCACGGGGTTCTCACCGAACGCCTCGAGGTCCTCGAACGCGACGGACGGCAGCGGCATGTAAGCCGTGTAGCCGAGGCGCAGCGGGAAGTCCGCGTCGGGAGCCTTGAGCGTGACCGTGAAGGTCATGTCGTCGACGACAGCGAGGCCGCTCGGGGCGGTGCTGCCGTCGTCGGACGCGCCTTCGATCGTGTAGAACCAGTACGCGCCGTTCTCATCCTGCGCGCCCGCGGTCCAGGTGTCGACGAACGTCTGAGCGGTGATCTCCTCACCGTTGGTGAACTTCCAGCCGTCGGCGACGGTGATCGTCCAGACGACGTTGTCGTCGCTCTCGATCGAGGAAGCGACCTCGTTCTCGATCGTGCCGTCGGCCTTGTAGCTGACCAGGCCCGCGTACATCGAGGTGAGGATGCGGCCGCCGCCGGTCTCGGTGGTGCCGAAGGTCAGCAGCGGGTTCTGCGGCTCGGTGCCGTTCGTGGTGATGATCGCGGAGGCGTTGGAGCCCCCGCCCGTGTTGCTGTCGCCGCCGGCCGAGCAACCGGCCAGCGTGAGCGTGACGGCGGACACCAGCGCGATCGCGCCGACTCCCCAACGTCGTCTCGACATGTTTCCTCCTGGGTGACGGGTACGCGCTCACGGTCGACGGCGGCGAAGACACACCGGTGTCCGGAGCACGGGATATACCCCCGACGATAAGCGCGCTCCCGCCCTGTGACCGCATCCAGGCCCAAACCGTTACATGTCGGCAACAATCGCGCCCGTGGGGTTGTCATCGTGCACCGGGTGAGCCTCGCCCTCTGGGCGGTGCGTCAACCGGGCTGCCAGCCACCCGATCGCGACCACCCGCGGGAACCTTCCACTTCACTCGCGAGCGCCCACGTAAGCTTTGGATATGAAGGTGAACGGGCGCGACCACCTCTCTGATGTAAGGTCGAGTCGTCCCGGATCCCACCGGAACTCACGACCGAAGGAGAGCCGCTGTGGTGGACGACGCCATCCTCATCTACGCGAGCACGCTGGCCGCCGACATGCGCCACGTCATCCCCCACGACGTGCACGACCCGTTCCTCTACATCGAGGTCGACGGCGCGCCGCACGTGGCCATCAAGTCGCTCGAGGCGGCGCGCATGCGCGATGTGCCGGGTATGACCGTGTTCCCCCTCGACGAGCTCGGCTTCGACGACTTCCGCGCCGCAGGCCAGGACCCCGACCTCGCGGAGCTCTCCACTCTCGTCGCCGCCTGCCGCAAGCTCGGCGTGACACACGCCGCAGTGCCGCCCACCTTCCCCCTCGAGGTGGCCGACCACCTGCGCGCCAACGGGGTGGAGGTCCGCGTGGACCGTGACCTGTTCGTGCAGCGCCGTCGCGTGAAGACTCCGCACGAGCTCGCCGGCATCCGCCGCGCGCAGGTCGCCGCTGAGGCGGGCGTCTCGCTCGTCGCCGATGCCATGCACCGCGCCACCGTCGACGCCGACGGCGGCCTTCTGCTCGACGGCACGCCGCTGACCTGCGAGGACCTCAAGGACCGCATCCGGTCGGTCTTCCTCCGCAACGGCTGCGAAGACGCGGGCATGATCGTCGCCCACGGAGCCCAGACGTGCATCGGACACCACGCCGGATCGGGTCAGATCTTCGAAGGCGAGCCGGTCACGGTCGACATCTGCCCGCGCGACATCGCCTCGGGCGGCAATTCGGACATGACCCGGACCTTCGTCAAGGGCGACATCGACGACGAGCTCGCCTTCTACTACGACATCGTCAAGAAGTCGTTCGACGCGACGCTCGCGGCGATCCGTCCGGGACTGCCGGTGGCGGAGCTGCACCGCATCTCGTGCGAGCCCATCGAGGCCGCCGGCCAGCCGACCCAGCTGACGAAGAAGCCGGGCGAGGTGCTCGACGAGGGGTACTTCCACTCGCTCGGACACGGCGTGGGCCTCGAGGTGCACGAACCGCCGAGCCTCAACCAGAACGATGCCGTCCTCGTGGCCGGTGACGTCATCGCCATCGAGCCGGGCTGCTACCGCCAGGGCTTCGGAGGCGTTCGCCTCGAGGACATCGTGCTGGTGACCGAGGACGGCTACGAGCTCATCTCGGACTACCCCTACGACCTCGTGCCCGTCTCGCTGCCCCGGGGCAAGTGAGGATGGCGCGCGACGCCCGGATCGACGACCGCGCCGACGAGATCGTCGAGATCTGGCGGGAACTGTGCCGGTTCCCGACAGTCGCCGGTCGACTCGACGCGATCGCAGCGGCCGCCGACTGGATCGAGGAGCGCCTCGCGCCGCTGATGGATCGCGTCGTGCGCTACGACATCCCCGGTTATGGACCCGTCGTCGTCGGTTTCCGAGCCGGGGCGAGCGATGCGTCGCTGCTGCTGTACAACCACTACGACGTCCAGCCCGAGGGCGATCCGTCGCGCTGGACCTCGCCGCCGTACGCCGCGGAGATCCGGGACGGTGCGATGTACGCGCGCGGCGCGTGCGACGACAAGGCCGACGTGGCGGGCCGTCTCGCCTCGCTCCGCCTCTGGATCGAGGACCACGACGGGCAGACTCCGTTCGGCGTCATCTACCTCGCGGACCCGTGCGAGGAGATCGGCAGCCCGGGCCTGGACGCTGTCCTCGCCGCGCACGCGGCCGAGCTGCGCGCCGATGCGTGCCTGTGGGAGAGCTACCTCCGCGAGGAGGACGGGCGCCCCGCCGTCGGGTTCGGATGCCGGGGCTCGCTCGAGATCGAGCTGTCGCTCGACATCCTCGCCGCGGCGCAGCATCCGTCGTACTCCTCGATCCTGCGCTCCGCACCGCTCGAGCTGATGAAGGCGATCTCGTCGATGCGCACCGACGACGGCCGGATCGCCGTCGCCGGTGTGCGGGATGAGGCTCTCGTCCCCGACGAGCGCGCGCGTCGCCGCACGGCGGACATCACCCTGCCCGGACCCTCGATCGCGCGTGACGGCGTGTCGCCCTATCTGCCGGGGACGGACGCGGAGCTCTCGACGCGGTTCGTCTTCGAGCCGTCGATGAGTCTCTCCGGGTTCGACCTCGACGACGGCGTGCGGCAGAGCATTCCGGCGTCGGCGTCTGCACGCGTGCGCTTCGGGCTCGTCCCCGGGATGCAGCCGGAGCGCGTGGTGGATGCTGTCCGCGCCCACCTCTCCGCACGGCATCCGGACATCTCGGTATCCGTCATCCGCGCCCTCGCGCCCGCGTACTCACCGGTCGAGTCCGCCTTCGGCGAGGCCGTCGTGCGCGCCGCCGGGCATGCCTTCGGCGCCGACGCGGTCGTCTACGACGTGATGACGGGAGCGGGTCCCGGCGCCCTGTTCCTCGAGCACCTCGGAGCCCCCATCATCTCCCCCACGGGCACCCTGCGACCGGCCGGGAACATGCACGGCTACGATGAGCACGGCTACGTCGAAGACTTCCTCGACCACGTCCAGTTCACCCTCGACGTCCTCCGGGAGCTCGAACGCAGCGGCTTCGCCGACACACCCCGGGGAGGGGCATGACGACCGATCCAGCGCACCTGCGCTCGCTGCTCGAACCCGAGCGCGAGGTCCTCGAGATCGACGACGTCGATCGGCGGATCCTGCATCGCCTGCACGAGGACGCCCGTGCGTCGATGCGCAGCATCGCGGCGGACGTCGGGATGTCGGCTCCGGCTGTCGCGGAACGCATCGCGCGGATGGAACGCGGGCACGTCATCCGCCGGCACACGATCGAGCTCGACTGGGCGGCGCTGGGCTATCCGATGCTCGTCGTGATGCCGTTACGGCTGACCGGGAACGCCGACGCTGCCGCAGTGCTGACCGCGCTCAAGGCGATCGACGCCATGACCGAGGTCATCGTCCTGGCGGCCGGGTACGACCTGATGGCGCGGTTCCGCGTCCGCGACCACGCCGATCTGCAGCGACTGCTCGTCGAGCAGGTCTGGCCGATCCCGGGCATCGACCGCGTCGAGACCATGCTCGCCATCGGCCGCCTCGCCGATCCCGAGCCGTTGCAGCACGTCCTGGCGACCGAGACCCCCGCGCGCAAACGCCGCCGCCCGTGACCCGCCATCCCCCGGCTTAACATCGACCCGGGAGGAAGAATGACGCACGTGTCACGGACCCGACTGTGGTGGGAGATCGCCCTCGTTCTGGCGCTCTCGGTCGGCCGGTCGGCGTTCTTCTCGGTGCTGTCGTTCCTCGAGGCGGTGACGAGCCCGGTGAGCCTCGGCGACCAGTCGACCTCGCTCAATCCCGGTGCAGCGACCGTCGACCCGTGGCAGGTGGTGTCGCAGGTCTTCTCGAACCTCTTCAACCTCGCGCCCGTCGCGTTGGCGATCTACTTCCTCTGGGAGCCCGGCCTCTCGGCGCTGCGGCGGATCGGTCTGGACTTCCGGGTGTTCGGAAAGGATGCCGGCGCCGGCATCCTGCTCGTCGTTCTCATCGGCGGGCCGGGCCTCGGGCTGTACGCACTCGGACGGGCGCTCGGGATCACCGTCCAGGTGGGGGCCGCACCGCTCGACGGCGGCTGGACCGCCGTCATGCTCCTCGCGCTGGCCGCCCTGCGGGCGGGACTCACCGAGGAGGTCATCTTCATCGGTTACCTGTTCGACCGGCTTCGCCGTCTCGGCTGGAGCACGTGGACGATCATCCTGTCGACCGCCGCGCTCCGCGGGATGTACCACGCGTACCAGGGCGTCGGCCCGATCTTCGGGAACATCGCGATGGGCGTGGTCTTCGGGTGGGTCTACCACCGTTGGGGCCGGGTCATGCCGCTCGTCGTCGCGCACGTCGTGATCGACCTCATCGCGTTCATCGGCTACCCGCTGGCCGCATCGTGGTGGCCCGGGCTCTTCTGACACGTCGCGCTCACCGAGCACGCACCCCCGCGTCGAGCACGCACGCTGAACGGTGCGAGCTCGACGGGACGGTGCGTTCTCGCGACGCCGGGGGCGTCAGGCGAAGGCCTCCGGCGGCGGGCAGGCGCACACGAGGTTGCGGTCGCCGTAGGCCTGGTCGATACGACGCACCGGTGGCCAGTACTTGCCGCGGACGAGGGACCGCACGGGATAGACGGCCTCTTCGCGCGAGTAAGCGTGCGACCAGGCCGACGCGACCGCCGCTTCAGCCGTGTGCGGCGCGCCGACGAGCGGGTTGTCATCGGCCGGCCACTCCCCCGCGGCGACCCGGTCGGCTTCGGCGCGGATCGCGATCATCGCCTCGACGAAACGGTCGATCTCGGCGAGGTCCTCCGACTCCGTCGGCTCGACCATGAGCGTCCCCGCCACCGGGAACGACATCGTCGGCGCGTGGAAGCCGTAGTCGATCAGCCGCTTCGCGACGTCGTCCACGGTGATGCCGGTGCGCTCCCGCAGAGGACGCAGATCCAGGATGCACTCGTGCGCGACGAGTCCGCCTTCGCCGGCGTAGAGCACCGGATAGTGCTCGCGTAGCCGCGCCGCGATGTAGTTCGCCGCGAGCACCGCAGCTCCCGTGGCCGCCCGCAGCCCGGCTGCCCCCAGCATGCGCACGTACGCCCACGAGATCGGAAGGATGGATGCCGAGCCGTAGGGCGCGGCCGAGACCGGACCGCCCTCGAAGACGAACCCGCCCGCGTGCTCGGCCCGCTGGGCGTGCGGGTGCGACGGCAGGAACGGCGCCAGGTGCGCCTTGGCAGCCACGGGGCCCACGCCCGGTCCGCCGCCCCCGTGCGGGATGGCGAACGTCTTGTGGAGGTTGAGATGCGAGACGTCGCCACCGAGGTCGCCGAAGCGCGCGAAACCGAGGAGGGCGTTGAGGTTGGCGCCGTCGACGTAGACCTGACCGCCCGCCGCGTGCACCGCATCGGTGATCGCGAGCACCTCGTGCTCGTACACCCCGTGAGTCGAGGGGTAGGTGATCATGAGAGCGGAGAGCGCCGCAGCATGCTCGTCGATCTTGGCGCGGAGATCGTCGAGGTCGACGTTTCCCGCTTCGTCGCAGGCCACGACCACGACGCGCATACCGGCGAGCACGGCAGACGCGGCGTTGGTGCCGTGCGCCGACGACGGGATGAGGCAGACGGTCCGGTCGTCGTCGCCTCGCGACCGGTGATAGCCGCGGATCGCGAGCAGCCCCGCGAGCTCGCCCTGCGAGCCGGCATTGGGCTGCAGCGACACGGCGTCGTAACCGGTCACCTCGGCGAGCCACCCCTCGAGCTGCTCGATGAGCTCGAGATAGCCGCGCACGTCGTCGGCGGGTGCGAACGGGTGCACGCGGGCGAACTCCGGCCAGGTCACGGCGGCCATCTCGGTCGCGGCGTTCAGCTTCATCGTGCACGACCCGAGCGGGATCATGCCACGGTCGAGCGCGTAGTCGCGGTCGGCGAGGCGCTTGAGGTAGCGCATCATCGCCGTCTCGGAGTGGTGGCTGTTGAACACCGGATGGGTGAGGTACTCGTCCTCGCGCCGAAGCGACGCCGGCGCGTGCCGGTCAGCCCACGTCGATCCGCCGATGAATGCGAATGCGCGCTGCTCGGGACCGCCGAATGCTCGGACGATCGCGTGCAGATCGCTGACGGTCGTCGTCTCGTCGACGGCGACACCGACCGTGTCGTCGTCGCGGTGCCACAGCTGGTAACCGGATTCGCGGGCCGCCGCGACGACGCCTGCTGCCCGGCCCGGCGCGCGCACCACGAGCGTGTCGAAGAACGCATCATGCTCGACCTCGACCCCCGCATCGGCCAGCCACTCCGCGAGAAGGGCCGCGTGACCGGCGACGGACTCGGCGATGCGCCGGAGCCCGTCCGGGCCGTGGTACACGGCGTACATCGACGCCATGACCGCCAGCAGGACCTGTGCGGTGCAGATGTTCGACGTCGCCTTCTCGCGACGGATGTGCTGCTCGCGCGTCTGGAGCGAGAGCCGGTAGGCGGGATCGCCCGCCGCGTCGACCGAGACGCCGACGAGCCGTCCGGGCAGCTGGCGCTCGAGGCCGGCACGCACCGCCATGTACCCGGCGTGGGGTCCGCCGAAGCCCATCGGCACGCCGAACCGCTGGGTGGTGCCGACGGCCACGTCCGCCCCGAGCGAGCCGGGCGATCGCAGCAGGGTCAGCGCGAGGAGATCCGCCGCCACGACGACGAGACCGCCCGCAGCCTGCACCTCCGCGATGACCGTGCTCGGATCCCACACACGGCCGGACGCACCGGGATACTGCACGAATGCACCGAAGACCGGCTCGTCGGACGGGGCCGTGCCCGCGCCGCCGGCGAAGTCGATCTCGCGCAGTTCGATGCCGAGCGCCGCCGCTCGATGGCCGAGCAGCGCCTTCGTCTGCGGCAGCGCATCCGCGTCGACGAGGAACACGTTGCTGCGCGACTTCGAGGCCCGCCGTGCGACGAGCATGCCCTCGACGACGGCGGTGGCCTCGTCGAGCATGGACGCATTCGCCGTCGCGAGCCCGGTCAGGTCGGTGACCATCGTCTGGAAGTTGATGAGCGCTTCGAGGCGGCCCTGCGAGATCTCCGGCTGGTACGGCGTGTACGCGGTGTACCAGGACGGGTTCTCGAGGACGTTGCGCTGGATGACGGCAGGCGTGAGCGTGTCGTAGTACCCCAGGCCGATCATCGCCCGTGCCGGACGGTTGCGCGATGCCAGCTCGCGCAGCTCCGCGAGCGCCTCGTGCTCGGCGGCCGCGGCCGGGATCACGCTGTCGGGCACCGCATCGACCTGGATGGCCGCGGGCACGGCTCGGGCGAGCAGAGCGTCGACGTCCGGATAACCGAGGACCTCGAGCATGCGCTGCTGCGCGGCGCCGTCGGTGCCGATGTGACGGGCGACGAAAGCGGAGGTCATCGGTCTCCGCCGGTGAGCTCGACGTAGGCGGCGCGGTCGAGCAAACCGTCCGCGTCGGCGGGATCGATCTCGATGCGAACGAGCCACCCGTCGCCGAACGGCCCGGCGTTCACGAGCGACGGGTCGTCGACGACGGCCTCGTTGACCTCGACGACGGTTCCGCTCAGCGGCGCGTAGAGCTCGCCGACCGACTTGGTCGATTCGATCTCGCCGCAGACGGCATCGGCGGTCACCGCGGTTCCGACGGCAGGGAGATCGACGAACACCACGTCACCCAGCTTCTCGGCGGCGTAGTCGGTGATGCCCACCGTCGCGGTGGTGCCCGAGAGGGCGACCCACTCGTGCTCGGCGGTGTACTTCAGGGCGTCGAGATCGGTCATTTCTTCCTCCGGTAGAACGGCAGCGTGGTGACGGTGGCGGGAATGCGGGTACCGCGGACATCGAGCGCCAGCTCGGTGCCGAGTGCGGCGTATCCGGGTGCGACGTAGGCCATGGCGATGGGATGCCCGAGGGTCGGGCTCAGGGCGCCGCTCGTGATCACACCGACGCGCTCGCCGTCGGGGCCGAGCACGGCGTAGCCGGCGCGGCCGGCGCGGCGGCCCGCCGAGACGAGACCGACGAGCACCGGCCCGCCCGAGGAGTCGCGGGACTCGAGGCCCTCGCGGCCCACGAAGGCGCCCTTGTCCGTGGCGACGACGCGGCCGAGACCCGCCTGCGCAGGAGCGACGTCGCGCGAGAGCTCGTGTCCGTACAGCGGCATCCCGGCTTCGAGCCGCAACGTATCGCGCGACGCGAGGCCCGCCGGAGCGAGCCCGAGCGGTGACCCGGCCGCGAGCACGGCATCCCAGAGGGCTTCGGCCGCGCGGGCCGGGATCATCAGCTCGAATCCGTCTTCGCCGGTGTACCCGGTGCGTGCGAGGAGCAGCGGCTCGCCCGCGAACTCGCCGGCGGTCCACGCGTAGTACCGCGTGTCCGCGAGCGCGACGTCGGGCGTCGACAGGCCCGGGGTGGACTCGAGGACCGCCAGCGCCGCCGGGCCCTGGACGGCCAGGAGCGCGTAGTCATCGGTGAGGTCTCGCACCTCGACGTCCCAGCCTTCGGCACGCTCCTGCAACGCCGCCCATACGGGCTCGCGGTTGCCCGCGTTCGCGATGATGAGGAAGCGGTCGTCGCCGAGGCGGTAGACGATGACATCGTCGATGATCCCGCCGTCGTCGGCGAGGACGAGCGAGTACTTCGCCTTCCCGACGGCCATCGTCGAGATCCTGCCGGCGAGGGCGGCGTCGAGGCAGTCCCCGGCGACCGAGCCGGTCACCTCGAACTCCGCCATGTGCGAGATGTCGAACAATCCGGCGGCGGAGCGCACCGCGTGGTGCTCGGCGAGGTCGGACGTGTAGCGGACCGGCATGAGCCAGCCGCCGAAGTCGGTGAACGATGCGCCGAGCGCAGCGTGACGATGGTGCAGGACGGTGGAGCGGGGATCTGACATGAGTTCTCCCGTTGCGGGCGGGCGGCTGCCACGGCTGCGGCATCCGGAACTCCCCCTCTGTCTTGGGCCTGAGAGTTTCACCGGGCGAACCCGGCTTTCACCGTCGGCGGATCCCCGAGGGGATCGCTTTCCAGAGCGGCCGGACGCGCGCGGTACGCGGACCTGAGAGATTGGCGGGGAGGCTTGCTCCTTCGGTGCCCGGAATTCTCCGGGGCTCTCCCGCGTGCGTCATGCGGCCTGTCTTCAGTTGCGCGATCAGCATAGCGTCACCGCGCGAGACCGCGCAGGCTCCGCTGTACTGGGCCGCTCAGCGCGTGCAGCTCCCCGCCGTCACGGCCGGAGCGTCCGCAGAGGCGCCCGCGAGCACCGGCAGCAGCTCCGTCGTCGTCATCGCGTAGCCCCGCCGCTCGTCCTCGGCGCCGCGCGCGAACACGACGCCGGCGACCTCACCGGCGTCGGTCAACAGCGGCCCGCCGGAGTTGCCCGGGCGGACGTCGGCATCGAGCGCGTAGATCTCACGCGGAGCGCTGGACTCGTCGTAGATGTCGGGGACGGGGGCCGAGCCCACCGAGAGGACGAAGGCGGCTCCGCTCGTGAAGGGCCCGCCGAGCGGGTATCCCTGGACCGCGACCGCTGCTCCCGCGGCGACCGGCGGAACGACCGGCAGGGGCGCCACGCCCAGGTCCGAGACCGCAATGACGGCGAGGTCGTCGATCGGGTCGAAGTACACCACGCGCCCTTCACGCGCGTCGCGGCCCGGCAGCTCGACGACGGGGGTGTCGACGCCCGCCACGACGTGGGCGTTGGTCACGATGAGGTCGTCGGCGGCGACGAATCCGGACCCGGTCATCGACACACCGCAGGCGTAGGCCGTGCCGCTGATGCGGGCGACGGATGCCGCCGCGCGCTGCAGCTCGGGATCATCGAGCGCGACGGCGGGCGCGGTCGGCGCGACCTCGGGCCGGAGAAGCTCGCCGATGCGGGGGATCCCCTCGTCGACGACGAATCCGCGCACCTCGGCGAGCGCGCTGTCGACGGGGTCGGGGGTGAGACCGTCGATGAACGAGAGCACGCGCGATGAGGCCACGGCGGTGGATACGAGCGGCATGCCGCTCGCGGTGACCGCGCCGGCGCCGAGGAGGAGGACGAGTCCGCCGGCGATCGTCGCCCCGCCGGCACCCAGGATGCGGTCGAGGATGCGCAGCTTGGCTCGGTCGACGCCGCGGCGCAGCGCCGCACCGACAGCGGTGCCGAGCGCGGTGCACAGGATGATGATCGCGATGGCGCAGATGGCGAGCACGAGCGACCGGTACTCCCAGTCGGCGACGCCGGGCGCGATGAGGGGCACAGCCCATACGGCGAGGAGCGAGCCGATGACGAGCCCGGCGAGCGAGCCCGCGATCGCGACGAGGCCTCGTGTCACGCCGATGGCGAAGAAGCCGACGAGGAGGATCACGACGATGACGTCGACCAGCAGCACAGGACCTCCTCGGGAACGGAGGCCAGCGTACGGCGTCCCGCTGTGAGTCCCCCATTTTGCGCTTCGTGTCGCGATGACTATAAGATCGGTGCGACAGTTAGCGTCACAATGACACGAACCACCACGGATGGGCCGCAGGACGACATCCGGGTCGCCGTCTCGACGGTCATCTTCAGCCTGCGCCACGACGGCGGCGAGCTTCCCTCCGTCGTGCTCCCCCTGGTGCGTCGCACACGCGATCCCCACGCCGGACAGTGGGCGCTCCCTGGCGGATGGCTCGATGTGTCTGAGAACCTCGAGGCTGCGGCATCCCGGACCCTGGCCGAGACGACCGCGCTGGCTCCGAGCTATCTCGAGCAGCTCTACGTCTTCGGCGACGTCGGCCGCTCTCCCTCGCGAGTGGTGTCGATCGTCTACTGGGCGCTGGTGCGCGAGGACGTCGCATCGACACCGCTGCCCGAGGACGAGAACGTCGCGTGGTTCGACGCCGCCGATCTGCCGGAGCTGGCGTTCGACCACCGGAGCATCATCGAGTACGCGCTCTGGCGGCTGCGCAACAAGGTCGGCTACAGCCGTATCGCGCATGGGCTTCTGCCCGACCTGTTCACCCTCGCCGAGCTTCGCGAGGTGTACGAGGCCATCGGCGGCAAGCGCCTCGATCCGGCGAACTTCCGCCGCCAGGTCGAGGGGTCGGGCACCCTCATCCCGACACGCGAGTTCCGCACCGGCAGCCACCGCCCCGCCCGGCTCTACCGCTACAACCACGACGTCGAGCTCGCCGACCGCGGGCCGCTCCCCCGATGAAGGAACGCGCATGACCACTTCTCCGCTCACGCTGTCGCCGCGACCGATCGACCCGAGCGTCGATCACGGGATCCAGGCGATCGTCGCCGGCGCGTCGAACGCCGAGACATGCAACACCGATCTCGCCGCGGGACCGTGGAGCTTCGACGCACGGCCGGGGTACGGCCCAGGCTCGTCGATGGGCGACGTCATCCCGACCGGGGCGCCCCGCCAGGGCGAGCTCCCGGAGTACTACCGGACCGCGGACGAGGACGAGCTGCACGACCGCATCTCCGCCGCCAAGGCCGCCCTCGGCGACCGGGTCGTCGTCCTGGGGCACTTCTACCAGCGCGAAGAGGTCGTGCGGCACGCGGACTACGTGGGCGACTCGTTCCAGCTCGCGGAAGCGACGAAGGCCCACCCCGAGGCCGAGGCCATCGTCTTCTGCGGCGTCCACTTCATGGCCGAGACCGCCGACCTGCTGTCGCGGCCCGAGCAGTCCGTCATCCTGCCCAACCTCGCCGCCGGATGCTCGATGGCCGACATGGCGTCGATCGACGAGGTCGAGGAGTGCTGGGAGCAGCTCGGCGAGATCTACGGCGACCTCGGCAGCCCCGACGCCGAAGGACTTCTCCCCGTCATCCCCGTCACGTACATGAACTCCTCCGCCGCCATCAAGGGCTTCGTCGGCCGGCACGGCGGAATCGTGTGCACCTCCTCGAACGCCCGCACCGTGCTCGAGTGGGCCTTCGCACGCGGCCGCCGGGTGCTGTTCTTCCCCGACCAGCACCTCGGACGCAACACCGCCAAGGCGATGGGGGTCACGCTCGACCGCATGCCGATGTGGAACCCCCGCCGCCCGCTCGGCGGCAACGACGAGGCGTCCCTGCGCGATGCTCGGGTCATCCTCTGGCATGGCTTCTGCTCGGTGCACCGCCGCTTCACCGTCGAGCAGATCGCGCAGGCGCGTGCGGAACACCCGGGCGTCCGCGTCATCGTCCACCCCGAGTGCCCGATGCCGGTCGTGGACGCCGCGGACGAGGCGGGATCGACGGAGTACATCCGCCGCGCGATCGACGGCGCGACCGAGCCCACAATCTTCGCGGTCGGCACAGAGATCAACCTCGTCCAGCGGCTCGCCGCGCAATACCCGCAGCACCGCATCTTCTGCCTCGATCCCGTCGTCTGCCCGTGCTCGACGATGTACCGCATCCACCCGGGCTACCTGGCGTGGGTCCTCGACGAGCTCTGCGCGGGACGGACCCCCAACCGCATCCGGGTCTCCGACGACGTCGCCGTGCCGGCACGGGCCGCCCTCGAACGGATGCTGGCGGCGCGGCCATGACCCGGCGTGTCGTGGTCGTGGGCTCCGGTCTTGCCGGCGGCATGTGCGCCCTGCGCGCCGCCGACGCCGGCTGCGAGGTCGTCCTGGTCACGAAGAGAGCGCTCGGCGACGGCAACACCGCCTACGCGCAGGGCGGCATCGCCGCCGTGACGGCCACGGGCGACTCGGTTCTCGCCCACGTCGACGACACTCTGCGCGCCGGCGCGGGCCTCGGCGAGCGCGACGCCGTGCACACGCTCGCATCGGCGGGGCCGGACGCCGTCGCGACGCTCGAGGCGATCGGGGTCGCGTTCGACCGCGACGACAGCGGCGCGCTGCGACTCGGCCTGGAAGGTGCGCACCGGGTTCCGCGAATCCTGCACGCCGGCGGCGATGCGACCGGAGCCGCGATCCAGCGCGCTCTGAACCGCGCGCTGGCTCTCGCGCCCGTCCAGATCCGCTCCGACGCTCTCGTCACCGACGTCGTGGTCTCCGACGGGGCGGCGCGGGGTGTGCGGGTGCTCTCGGAGGGCCGCACCGAGACGCTGGCCGCGGATGCCGTGGTCCTCGCGACCGGTGGGGCGGGACAGCTGTACGCCCACACGACGAATCCCGCGGTGGCGACCGCCGACGGGATCGCGCTCGCCCTGCGCGCCGGCGCGACCGTCGCCGACCTGGAGTTCGTGCAGTTCCACCCCACCGCCCTGACCGATGGGACGCTCGTGTCGGAGGCCGTGCGCGGCGAGGGTGCTGTGTTGATCGACGAGCGCGGGCGCCGCTTCTGCGTCGATGCGCATCCCGATGCGGAACTCGCTCCACGAGACGTCGTGGCCCGCTCGATCGCGGCGGCGATGGCGCGTCAGGGCGGCCGGCCGGTGCTGCTCGACGCGACCGGTCTGCGCGAGACTCCGTCGGCGACGGCTGCCTTCCTCGCCCACCGGTTCCCGACGATCGACAAGTCCGTGCGGGCGCGCGGATGGGATTGGTCGCGGCATCCGGTTCCCGTCACTCCCGCCGCGCACTACCTCATGGGCGGCGTCGTGACCGATCTCGACGGTCGGACCGACGTCGACGGGCTGTTCGCGGTCGGCGAGGTCGCGCGCACGGGCGTGCACGGCGCCAATCGGCTGGCCTCCAACTCGCTGCTCGAAGCCGTCGTGTTCGCCCTGCGCACCGCGGATGCCGTCGTCGACGGCGACCCGCGGGTCGCAACGGCGTCTCCGAGCGTCTCGTCGTCACCTCGCGCCGTGGCGGGCCGGTCCCGTGCGCCGCGACGGATACCGGCGAACGGACCGTTCAGCCGGGCGGCCCTGCAGTCGCTCATGTGGCGGCACGTCGGACTCGAGCGGGACGCCTCCGGGCTCGCTCTCGCGCTCGACATCTTCGATGAGTGGTCGCGCGCCGCAGTCGCACCCCGCTCCCGGCGCGAACACGAGGACGCCAACCTGCTCCTCGTCGCGAGCTCGATGACCACCGCCGCGCTCGCACGCACCCGATCGATCGGCGCACACCACCGCAGCGACGACACCACCGCTCGTCCGCTGACCGCCGACGAATCCGTCCGACCCGCCGCCGCTCCCGAGAAGGTCGCATGATGCTCACACCCCGACAGATCGCTGCCGTCGTCGGCCCCGCACTCGATGAGGACGCCCCATGGGGCGATCTCACCAGCACCGCCTTCATCCCCGGGGCGGCGCGGGCCACGGCCGCGCTCGTCTCGCGCGTCGACGGCATCCTCAGCGGCGGGGCAGTTTTCGCCGCGGCTTTCGCGCTCACCGATCCGAGCTGCGACGTCGTGATCGACGTGCCCGACGGCTCGCGCATCCGCCCCGGTGACACGCTGGCCACCGTCCGCGGTCCGGCGCGCGCCGTGCTGACCGCCGAACGCGTCGGATTGAACCTCACCCAGCGGATGTCGGGGATCGCCACGCTGACCCGTCGCTACGTCGACGAAGTCGCGGGGACCGGTGCCCGCATCGTCGACACCCGCAAGACGACACCGGGGCTGCGTCTGATCGAGCGGCAGGCCGTCCGGGACGGCGGCGGCCACAACCACCGGTTCTCCCTGTCGGATGCGGTCATGCTCAAGGACAACCACCTCGGTGTCATCACCGCCGATGGGACGGGGCTGACCGAAGCGCTGCGACGCGCGATGGATGACCTTCCTCACACGACCCACGTCGAGGTGGAAGTCGACCGCATCGATCAGATCGAGCCCGTGCTCGCCGCCGGCGTGGACACGATCATGCTCGACAACTTCTCGCTGGACGATCTGCGCCGCGGGGTCGCCATCGTCTCCGGTCGCGCGGTCGTCGAGGCGTCGGGCGGAGTGTCGCTCGAGAGCGTGCGTGCGATCGCCGAGACCGGTGTCGACGTGATCTCCGTCGGAGCGCTCACGCACTCCGCGCCCTCGCTCGACCTCGGGCTCGACCTCGTCGTCGACGCGCGCTGATGCTGTACCTCGACCACGCCGCGGGCGGTCCGGTGCGTCGTGAGGTGCTCGAGGCGATGGCACCATTCCTCACCGGGCGATTCGGCAACCCGTCGAGCATCCACACGGTCGGTGAAGACGTCGCCGGCGCCCTCGACGACGCGCGGCGGCGGGTGGCGGCGGTGGTCGGCATGCGCGCCGGCGACATCGTCTTCACGTCCGGAGGAACCGAGGCGAACAACCTCGCGATCGCGGGCACCGCCCTCGGGGCCCGCGGACGCGCTCCCGGCCACATCGTCACGACGGCGGTGGAGCACGATTCGGTATTGGCGGTCTGTCGTTACCTCCAGCGCATGCATCGATACGACGTCGACGTCCTGCCCGTGGACTCGCTCGGACGCGTCGACCCCGACGCCGTCGCCCGAGCCGTGCGCGATGACACCGCCGTCGTGAGCATCGGCTACGCCAACAACGAGGTCGGAACCGTTCAGGATGTCGCGGCGATCGCGCGAGCAGCGGGTTCGGTCCCGGTGCACACCGATGCCGTGCAGGCGGCCGGGTGGCTTCCCCTCACCGGCACGGGCGCCTCGGCTCTGTCGGTCGCGGGCCACAAGATCGGCGCGCCGCAGGGCATCGGTGTGCTGGCGGTCCGCGGCCGGCTCCCCCTCGAGCCCGTGATCCACGGCGGCGGCCAGGAGCGCGGCCGGCGCTCGGGCACGCAGAACGTCGCGGGGGCGGTGGGCCTCGCGCTCGCGCTCGAGCTGGCCGAGCGCGAGCGCCCCGAGGCCGCTGCGCGGGCCGCGGCGGCGCGCGACGCATTCACGAGCCGCGTGCTCGGCACCGTCCCCGGATCGCGCGCGACCGGCGACCCTGATCGGAGGCTTCCGGGCCTCGCCTCGTTCACGTTCGCCGCGACCTCGGGCGAGGCCGTGCTCCTCGAACTGGAACGGCGTGGAATAGTCACGAGCAGCGGGTCGGCATGCGCCGCGGGCAGCGACGAGCCGTCGCACGTCTTGACGGCGATGGGTCTCGACGCCGATGACGCCCGCACCGCGGTGCGGTTCAGCTTCGATCGCGCGACGGTGCCGGATGCGGGAGCGCTCGCGGGCGCGGTGGCCGACGCCGTCTCGGCAGTACGATCGGGGTCGTGAGCTCGCCCGTCGTCACCGTCATCGTCCCCGGCCGCGACGTCGCCCCCTACGCCGAGGAAGCGCTGGCTTCCCTGAAGGCCCAGACCCTCGGCGAGTGGACCGCGATCCTCATCGACGACGGATCGCGCGACACGACCGGACGCATCTTCGCGGAAGCGGCCGCGTCGGACGAGCGGTTCCGCGTGATCGCACACGATCGCGCCGTCGGGCTGGGTGCCGCACGGAACGCGGGGCTCGATCGGGTCGACACCCCGTTCGTCGCCTTCCTCGACGCGGACGACGTCCTCACCCCGTCGGCCCTGGAGCGCTGGATCGGAACGCTCGACGCTTCGGGCTCCGACTTCGTCGCCGGGGCCTACGTGCGACTGCGTCCGACCGATGAGGGCTACGTCCCGGGCCCCGTGCAACCCTGGGTCGCGGCATCCACTCGGCCTGCCCGCATCGGGACCACCCTCGCCGACCATCCCGAGGCATCGGGGAACATCGTCGCGTGGTCGAAAGCGAGCCGCATCGAGTTCTGGCGACGTCACCGACTGCGCTTCCCCGAGAACCGGCTGTACGAGGACCAGCTGGTCGCACAGCAGATGTACACCCGCGCCCGAGCGTTCGACGTGATTCCGGACGTCGTCGTGCACTGGCGCGAGCGGGCGGACGGGTCGTCGATCACGCAGCACCGTGCACAGCTGCCCGTGCTCATCGACTATCTCGATGCGCTGCGGTCGGGCCTGGCGGTGCTCGACGCCGCCGATGCCCGTGCCGCGGCCACGGCCCGGGTCCGGCTCGTGCTCGACATGGACGTTCCCCCGCTCGTGCGCATCGCCGCGACCCATCCCGATCCCGAGTACCGTCGGCGGATCGGCGGGCTGGTCCGCGACTTCCGGGAACGAGCACCGGGTCACCGGGCCGCCGACCCGGCAGCCGCGGAGTTGTGGGACATCGCCCGCCTCTGGTGATCCGCCGCGCGCATCCGCGTCGACCGACCGGAAGCTGATGCTGGCGCCGTGTCGTCGGCCCCGGGAATAATCGATCCGTCGGGGCGTTGGCCCTGCGGAGTCCGCCCTCGGGTGACGACCGATCTTCCGACCGAGGAGTTGCCCATGGCCGTCGCGCCGTCGTCCACGAACGCCCCCGCATCCGCCGCATCGCCCGCCGTGCCCACCGTCGTGACCGCCGAGGCGAACCGGGTGATCTGGCTCCTGCTCGTCGCCGCCTTCGTCGCGATCCTGAACGAGACGACCATGGGCGTCGCGATCCCGCACCTGATCACCGACTTCCGCATCACGGCGGTGGCGGCGCAGTGGCTCACGACCGCGTTCATGCTCACGATGGCGGTGGTGATCCCGATCACCGGCTTCCTGCTGCAACGTCTGACGACGCGGGCTGTCTTCACCGCTGCGATGAGCCTGTTCTCGACGGGAACGCTCATCGCCGTCCTGGCGCAGAGCTTCGGTTTCCTCCTCGTCGCGCGTGTCGTGCAGGCTTCGGGAACCGCGATCATGATGCCGCTGCTGATGACGACGCTGATGACGGTCGTCCCGCCCCACGCTCGGGGCCGCATGATGGGCCGGGTCAGCATCGTGATGTCGCTCGCTCCCGCGATCGGGCCGACGCTGTCCGGGTTCCTCCTCGACACCCTCAGCTGGCGCTGGATCTTCGGCGTCGTCCTCCCGATCGCCCTGGTCTCGCTCGCGATCGGCGTCCGCTGGATCCACAACCTCGGCGAGACCCGGCGCGCGCCACTCGACGTCTTCTCCGTCGTGCTCTCGGCCTTCGGTTTCGGAGGCCTCGTGTTCGGGCTCAGCCAGATCGGCGCCGGAGGCCACGGCGGCGGGGATGCCGCGGCCGCGGCGCCCGCGTCGAACCTGCCGCTCATCATCTCCCTGTCGGTCGGGGTCGTGGCGCTCGGCGCGTTCGTGTGGCGTCAGCTCGTGCTGCAGCGCAACGACGAGGCGCTGCTCGACCTGCGCGTGTTCCGCTCGGCCAACTTCTCGCTCTCGGTGGCCCAGCTGGGCGTCATGTCCATGGCGTTCTTCGGCGCGATCACCCTGCTGCCGCTGTACATGCAGAACGTCCTCGGGCTCTCCGCGCTCGAGTCCGGGCTGATCGTCCTGCCGGGCTCTCTCGCGATGGGCATCGCCGGCCCGTTCATCGGGCGCATCTACGACCGCTGGGGCACGCGCGTGCTCCTCGTCCCCGGAGCCGTCATCGTCACCGGCATCCTGTGGAGCTTCACCACCCTCACCGAGAACACGTCGGTATGGCTGCTGCTCACGCTGCAGACGTGTCTCTCGCTCGGCCTGGCGATGTCGTTCACGCCGCTGTTCACGGCATCCCTCGGCTCTCTGCAGCCGCGGTTCTACTCGTACGGCAGCGCGATCGTCTCGACCATCCAGCAGGTCGCGGGCGCCGCGGGCATCGCTCTGCTCATCACGGTGATGGCCGCTGCCGAGGCCGGCGCCGCCGATCCGGGGACGACGGCGGCCGGCGCCGCGGGCGCGCGGGCGGCCTTCTTCGTGGCCGCGATCATCGCGTCGCCGCTGATCATCGGGGCGCTGCTCATCCGCAAGCCGGCCGACAGCCCCGAAGGCGTGCCCGCGGCGCACTGAGCCGGCCTCACCGCCATCGCGCGAGAACGACGAAGCCGCCGGGTGCGTCATGCACCGGCGGCTTCGTCGTACGCCTCGAGGCGAGGTTCAAGAGGTCGAGCAGCATCCTCCGCCGCAGCAGGAACCTGCGTCGTCGTTCGCGGTGACCAGCAGGTTCTTCTCATCGGGAACCGGCTGCAGTGTCTGAGGCTGGGGCGTGGATGCTGTGGACATATCGCCATCGTAACCCCGCAGCGGACCATGCGTCGCGGAGCGTGTCAAGCGCGTCGCAGCCGCCGTCGGCCGCGCGTAGCGTCGGCGACATGAGCACTCTCGATGGCAAGAAAATCGCATTCCTGGCAACCGACGGCTTCGAGGACAGCGAGCTGACCTCGCCCTGGCAGGCCGTCTCCGACGCGGGCGCGACCGTCGTCATGATCGCCCCCGAATCGGGCGAGATCACCGGCAAGAACGGCCACACCCAGAAGGTCGACGTCGTCACGGCGGATGCCGAGGCCGACGAGTACGACGCGCTCGTGCTTCCGGGCGGCGTCGTCAACGCCGACAACCTGCGACTCGACGCGAACGCGGTCGACTTCGCGCGCGCGTTCTTCGAACAGCACAAGCCCGTTGGCGCGATCTGCCACGCGGCGTGGATCCTGACCGAGGCCGACGTCCTCTCGGGCCGCACCCTGACGAGCTTCCCGAGCCTGCGCACCGATCTGATGAACGCCGGTGCCACCTGGGTCGACGAGGAGGTCGTCGTGGACCAGGGCCTCGTCTCGAGCCGAACGCCCGATGACCTCCCGGCCTTCAACGCGAAGGTCATCGAGGAGATCGAAGAAGGCGAGCACGCCGGCCAGACCGCGTGACCCGTCGGTCCTGAACGCCGCCGACACGGCTTCCGATCGCCCCCGCGAGCTCAGGCTCCGGGGGCGATCGCCACGCGCAGGTGGCGACCCGACCGGGCAAGCTCGATCGCGTCGTCGAGCCGGTCGAGCGGCAAGGGCGTCGAGACGAGGTCGGCGAACGGGTAGCGGCGGGTGCCCGGGGCGCGCATGAAGGCGACGGCAGCCTCGAGGTCGGCGGATGTCGGCACGCCGACCCGCAGGGTCGTTTCCGGTGAGGCTTCGCTCGCGGTACGGAAGCGCGCGCTCAGATCCGTCTCGGGCACGTGCTCGGGCGCCAGCGCAGCGCCGAAGCGCTCGGCCCGCGCGCGCACCCGCGGATCGGCTGAGGCGAGCCGCGCTCGTCCACCCCGCTCGGCGATCATGGCGGACAGCACGAGCGGATCGGCGCCGGTGCCGGCGATGGTCACGAGCAGGTCCTCGGGATCGGAGATCTCTTCCAGCCGTCGCACGAGCCCGGCCGCTCGCGCGACCGCGCCCGACACGGGGGCCAGGATGCAGGCGGGGAGCGCCTCGCCCACACGGACGATCGGCGTGCCGGTGACCAGATGCACGTGCGTCGCGAAGCCGCCCACGAGTTCGCGATGGGCTCCGATGCGCTCATGCGGTCCCACGGCGCTCACGACGCGCTCCCCGAGCTCGAGCGGAATGCCGTCCGCCGCCGCGACCGCGCCGCCGAGCGCCGCGACCCTGCCGACGAACTCACGGCCGAGGACCGTCGGCACCGGGCATTGCTCCTCACCGTCCGTGATCGCGATGTCGTCCTCGGTGATCGTGACGAGCTCGACACGGACGAGCACTTCGCCCGGCCCGAGCACGACGCCGGGCACGGCGATCGTCTCCTGGTCGCGGCCCGGCCCCATCCATGCGCGTGCCAGTGCAGCAGGACGCAGCAGCACGTCCATCGGTGCCGGGGTCGCCAGTTCCATTCGCGCCCTCTCGCCCGTGGTGACCCCCTCACTGTCGCAAAGGCCGCCGGGCCCGCGGCGCGGCGGCGCACGCCGTTTCGCGAATGTTCACCGGATGGTGGGCGGACCGCCTCCCCGGCGCCGCGGGTACGCTGGAATCCGGCGCGCGAGTGCCGGAGAGGACCATCATGAGAATCGTCGACTCGGCCGACTGGCGCGATCGCCTCACCTACGAGACGCCCTACCGCGTCGCCGACGTCATGCCGGGTGATCCCGCGCGATGCGCCGCCTGCCCCGCCGACGCCGGTGCCCATGATCGCGACCACCTGTGGGCGGTCAAGCACCGCCACCCGACCAACCACGGCGGCTTCGTCCGGTTCTACTGCGAGTCGCACGTTCCGGAGCGCAAGCAACCCGTCGCGGTCGCGACACGTCCGGCACCCGCGCGACGCGCCGCGCCCCGCGCTGCAGCGCCGCGCACTCCGAAGGCGCCCGCACCCTCGGATGTCGTCCGCGCGATGTGCCCGGACTGCTTCGTCGAGGTGTCCGCCGCGGGCGAGTGCGGCGTCTGCGGCATCCGGATCTGACGGCGTGAGCGAACCGGCCGCCGCGAACTATCCGACCGCGCTGTGGTGCCGGTCCCGCCGCGGATCGGCATTGTGCACCCGCCCGAGGGGACACGCGGGGCTGCATAACCGGCTCGGAACGTCGCAGATGTGGTCAGACGCGCAGGCCGATCCGCCACGATGCTCGGGCAGCGGTGAGCCTGCGCAGCCGTCGCCGACACTGCCCGGCGGGTTTCCCTTCGGACGGGGACTGTGCCCCGTGTGCACGGCCTTCGTCGAATTGAGCGAGGGTCGCATCGACCGCCACGACGCCTTCCGCGGCACGACGGATGCCGCCGAGGCCGAGGCCCGGGCTCAGTGGTTCAACACCGTCGGGTGGAACTGATCGCCCGCGCCAACAGACGGTGGACTGTCAGGCGCCCGCCTCGTCGTCGCGCCACGGCAGATTGAGGTCTTCGGCGGGCAAATCGACGTCGCCGACATCGTCGGGACCGCCGGTTCCCGGACGCGCACGCACGAGCTCGTCATCGACGTCCTCGTCGGGGCTGGTCGGGGCCTCGTCCTGCTTCTCACGGGTCTCGGTGTCGCTGGCCGGGCTGTAGCGCATGTCCTTGCGGACCGCCTCCGGCTCGGAGAGCGGTTCCTGGTCGGTCGCCGGGTCCTGCTGGCTCATCACGTCTCCCTCGCTGTCGGCGCGCCGATTCCGACGCTCTCGACCACGCTAGGCAGCGCCGCCGATCGCGTCAGGCGCGTTGACCAGCCGGGAGCCTCGTGCAATGATCCTCGGCCGATGCGAGCCGTATCCGATGACGATCGTCAGCGCAAGTGCGAGGTGCCCGGCGGCGCTAGCCGACACAGTGTTGTCATGAGACGAATCACGTACGCGGGCGACACGGTGATCACGACGGATGACGTTGCGGAGGCACTGGTGGAGCTCACGGCGGCGGTCGCCAATTACGGCCGCGCCGAAGCCGTGAGGATTCCGATCGTGCTCGAACCGAGCGGGCGTGTCGATGAGGCCGAACTTGTCATCGGGGTCGGCAACGACGTGCTGTCCGCGCCCATCGACTGGGACGCCGATGAACCGGACTTCTCCGAGGGGGCGGAAGACCTTCGAGCACACGAGAGCTACCCTCAGCGCCGTTCCGAGGGCGCTCACCTCTATGCCCTCGACGACGAGGCACCCGCACAGTGGGACCCCGACCTCGAGGGCTTCCGCGACGCCTGACCTTTCGCGTCACACTGCCGTCGACCGTGCGGCGCTGACTCGCTCGATGGCGTAGCGTGGCCGAACGTGCGAGCGATGGTCATGGACAGCATCCGCGGGCCGGTGACGGTTCGCGAGGTGGCCGATCCGAGCGTCCCCGCCGACGGGGTGGTGGTGTCGGTGCGCGCCACCGGGCTCTGTCGAAGCGACTGGCACGCCTGGGCCGGCCACGACGACATCGCACTCCCCCACACCCCCGGGCATGAGTTCTCAGGTGTCATCTCCGAGGTCGGTGCGGAAGTCGCGGGCTGGCAGGTGGGTGATCGCGTCACGACGCCGTTCGTGATCGGCTGCGGTCGATGCGAGTGGTGCGCACGCGGGGACGCCCAGGTCTGCCCGCACCAGCAGCAGCCCGGCTTCACCTACGCCGGCTCGTTCGCCGAGCGGGTCGTCGTGCCCGCGGCCGACGTCAACCTCGTCGGCATCCCCGACGGCGTCTCGTTCGAAGCCGCGGCGGCGCTCGGATGCCGCTTCGCCACGGCGTACCGCGCGCTGATCGCCCGGGCGACCCTGAGCGGCGGCGAGTGGATCACGATCGTCGGCGCAGGCGGTGTCGGCCTCAGCGCCGTGATGATCGCACGGGCTCTGGGAGCGCGGGTCATCGCGGTCGACCGGTCGCCTGGCGCTTTGCAGACCGCCTCGGAGCTCGGCGCCGAACACGTCGTCGCTGACGGGCAGGACGTCCCCGCCGTCGTTCACGAGCTGACGGGCGGGGGCAGCCACGTCTCGGTCGATGCGGTGGGCAGCGAGCAGACCGCATCCGATGCGATTCTGAGCCTGCGTCGTCGAGGACGTCATGTGCAGATCGGGCTGCTGCCCTCGGCATCCGGTCGTAGCGCCGCTCCCCTGGCCCGCGTCATCGCGTGGGAGCTCGACCTGCTCGGCAGCCACGGCATGGCAGCAGTGGACTACCCCGGAATGATGGCGCTGATCGGCGACGGCAGCCTGCGCCCGCAGGACCTCGTGCAGCGGGTCGTCGGACTGGAGGAAGGTGCGCGACTGTTGCCGGCCATGGACACCGCGGCAGCGGCGGGCATGACGATGATCGATCCGCGGCTGGTCTGACACACGCGATACGCGAAGACCCCGCCCGGACGCAGTGGTCACGAGCGGGGTCTTCGTCGCCGGGACTACCCGGCCGGGACTTGGTCAGCCCTGGGGCATATCAGCCCTGGGGCTTGCGGTTCTCGGCGCTGACCATCCAGGCGAGCTGCTCGAGGCGCTCGAGGATCGAGTGCAGGATGTCGGCGGTCGTCGGGTCTTCCTCGTCGACCTCGTCGTGCACATCACGGCACGTGCCGATCGTCGCCTCGAGGCGCTCGGTGATCAGGTCGATGACCTCGGCGGTGTCGATCTCGCCCTGCGGGAACTCGGGCAGCGTCGTGGTCTCGGCGACGGTGTCGCTGCGGCCATCCGGGAGGGCGTGAAGCGCACGCATGCGCTCGGCGACGGTGTCGGCGAACTCGCGGGCGGCGTCGATGATCTCGTCGAGCTGGAGGTGGGTGTCGCGGAAGTTGCGTCCGACGACGTTCCAGTGCGCCTGCTTGCCCTGGAGCGACAGCTCGATGAGGTCGACGAGCACCTTCTGGGTGTTCTCGCTGAGCTTCTGCGAGGCGCGGAAGCCGCTCTCGGCGTTCTGCTCGTTGGTCAGACCGGCGCCGGAAGCGCGGCGCTTGTTGCGCGTGGTGGTGGTGTTCGTGGCCATAGTGTTGCCTCCTCGAGTCGAGATGACATCCACGCTAGGCAGGGCGAGGGCGCGGCGCCCACCGGTTGATGGAACGTGCGGGGGCTGGTAACGGGTGTTCAGAAGTCTTCGTCACGAAGACCGAGTTCGAGCCAACGACGAGCGGCGACGTCTCCCTCGAGCCATCGCACGCCGAACGTCTGCGACGCACCCCACCTCGCCGAGAGCCAGTGGCGGCCCAACAGACGCCGCTCGTGCACCGTGCTTTGCAGGTGGTAAGCAAGGTACCCGGCCTCGAGCTCGCGAACCGTGTGCCATCCAGGACCGTAGTCCTCGAAGGGGAGCTCACGCGATCCATCGGGCCACACGACGGTGAACCACAACCAGCGCTGCCTCGACGGAAATCGCATCTCGCGGACGACGCTCGCCACATGACCGACGACCTGGTCTTCGATCACGAGCGCTCCGATTCGTCGGTCGTACGCCTGCAGAGTGTCATCTGTGGGCGTGTCGACACCGGGCGACCCGTCGTACTGCGGATCTCCGGCGCGCTCGCGTGGCATGCCTCGATTGTGCCAGCCGTGGGCGGTGGGCTTCACCGATAGCGGCAGGGCGTCAGACGTTGAAGCGGAACTCCACGACGTCGCCGTCCTGCATGACGTAGTCCTTGCCCTCGAGGCGCGCCTTGCCCTTCGCGCGGGCCTCGGCGACCGAGCCGGTCGCGACGAGGTCCTCGAACGAGATGACCTCGGCCTTGATGAAGCCCTTCTCGAAATCGGTGTGGATGACGCCGGCAGCCTGCGGAGCCTTCCAGCCCTTGCCGATCGTCCAGGCGCGCGCTTCCTTCGGGCCCGCGGTGAGGTAGGTCTGCAGGCCCAGCGTGTCGAATCCGATGCGCGCGAGCTGGTCGAGGCCCGACTCGTCCTGACCGGTCGACGCGAGCAGTTCTGCGGCTTCCTCGGGGTCGAGGTCGATGAGCTCCGACTCGATCTTCGCGTCGAGGAACACCGCCTGGGCAGGAGCGACGAGCGCGGCGAGTTCCGCCTTGCGCGCGTCATCCGTGAGAACGGCCTCGTCGACGTTGAAGACGAAGATGAAGGGCTTGGCCGTCAGCAGGCCGAGCTCCTTGATGGGTGCGAGGTCGATCTTGGAGTCGGCTCCCGACAGCAGTTCGCCGCGCTGAAGCGCATCCTGCGCAGCCTTTGCAGCCTCGAGCACGGAGGGATCGAGCTTCTTGCCGCGAACCTCCTTCTCGTAGCGCGTGATCGCCTTCTCGAGGGTCTGGAGATCGGCGAGCTGCAGCTCGGCGTTGATGGTCTCCATGTCGTTCTGCGGGTTCACCGCACCCTCGACGTGCACGACGTCGTCGTCGGCGAAGCCGCGGACGACCTGCGCGATCGCGTCGGCCTCGCGGATGTTGGCGAGGAACTGGTTGCCCAGCCCCTCACCCTCCGACGCACCGCGCACGATGCCGGCGATGTCGACGAACGACACCGCGGCGGGGAGGATGCGCTCGGAGTGGAAGATCTCGGCCAGCACCTTCAGGCGCGGGTCGGGGAGGTTCACCACGCCGACGTTCGGCTCGATCGTCGCGAACGGGTAGTTCGCCGCGAGAACCTGGTTCTTGGTCAGGGCGTTGAAGAGGGTCGACTTGCCGACGTTGGGCAGTCCTACGATTCCGATGGTGAGAGCCACGGGCATCCAGTCTACGTGGCCCACCGACATCGCCTCCGACCGATCCGGATCGCCCGGCTCGGCGGCGCGCCTCCCTTCTCGTCCTCCGGACACGGGTGACGCTTGTCCCGTGGCACTGGACTTCACCGCGATCGACTTCGAGACGGCGAACTCCTCCAGTGCATCCGCATGCTCTGTCGGCCTGGTTCGCGTCCGCGACGGTGAGGTCGTCGCCTCCGACGGCTGGTTGATTCGCCCGCCCTCGGGCCACGACCGCTTCTTCGACATCAACGTCTCCATCCACGGCATCACCGCCGATGCGGTGCAGCATGCCCCCGGCTGGGTAGCGCAACTCCCCCGGCTTCTCGAGTTCATCGGTGACGACGTGCTGGTGGCCCACAACGCGGGTTTCGACATGGCAGTGCTGCGCCGCGCGTGCGAGGCGACGGATACCGCGCTCCCGGCGATCCGCTCGGTGTGCAGCGTGCAGCTGGCGCGGAAGACGTATCAGCTCGATTCCTACCGGCTGCCGCTCGTTGCTGCTGCCGTCGGGTTCCTCGACTTCGCGCATCACGATGCCCTCGCGGACGCGCTCGCCTGCGCACACATCACCATCGACGCGGCTCGCCGGGCCGGCGCGCACGACCTCGTCGAACTAGCGATGCTGCTGGGGGTGCGCGTGCCCGAGCACGAGCCGATCGGGGCTTCGCTGCTCAGCCCGGCCTGACGGGGTCGCTGGTCGTCCGCGGGTCTGTGGAAGGTTCCGGCACGATGTCGGAGGTCCATGACATGATTCGAACATGCATTCGAATGGCGGGCTTGGTAGCGGGATGGGCAGCGACGCAGACGTCGACACACTCGCTCAGCTGGTCGCGGATGCCGAGGGCATAGCGGATGCCGCGCGCGCGGCACAGGTCCGGGAGGTTCGTCTCCTCGCTGCCGCCGGCCAGCTGGCCGAGTCCGAGTCCGCGGGAGCACCGGAGAAGGTCAAGGCGCGCGAGATGGCTCTGCGCGGCATCGCGGCGGAGTTGGCCGGGGTGTTCGTGGCGACCGACCGGACCCTGCAGCGTCGCATCGATGAAGCCCGCGATCTGGTCGAGAACTACCCGGTGACGATGGCGGCCTGGGAGGCCGGACGCATCGTCCGCGGGCACGTGCGGGTGATCCACGAGATCGGATGCATCGTGCCCGCGGGAGATCGCGCGGAGTTCGAACGCGTCGCGATCGAGCGCTGCGAGGGCGAGAGACCCAACCGGGTGCGGGACGCGCTGCGGATGATCGCCGAGCGCATTCACCCGCGGACGTTCACCGAGCGGCACGAGGAAGCAGCGGCGGGGCGGGGCGTGTGGGTGCAGCCCGGGGCGGATGGGATGTCGGACCTGATCGCGACCTTGCCGACGGTGATCGCGGACGGGATCGTGGACCGGTTGACGCGGCAGGCGCGGGAGATCATCAACGCGCGGGCTCAGGCTGATGCGCCTGGGACGCCTGACACTCGAGCCGACGCGAACGGCGCTTTACCCGATGCCGACACGACGATTCGCGACGGGTCGTCGTTCATCGACGATGCCCGCACGATCGACCAGGTTCGCGCCGACGTGTTCTCCGACCTGCTCCTCGCCGGGACGCCGGCCCTCGATCCCACCGGCACCGGCGACGGCGGCGGAACACTGGGCGCGATCCGGGCACACGTGCAGGTGGCCGTGTCGGCACTCACGCTGATGGGTCAAGATGAAGGGCCCGCGGATCTGGCGGGACGCTCGCCCATCGACGCCGCCACCGCACGCGAACTCGCGGGCAACGCGACCTCGTGGGACCGGCTGCTGACCGATCCGGTCACCGGGACGGTGCTCGAGTGCGACAGCTACCGGCCCACCGCCGCGATGGTGCGACTGCTGCGGGCCCGCGATCGGCACTGCCGGTTCCCCGGATGCCGGCAACCCGCCATCCGCTGCGAACTCGACCACACCATCGCCGCATCCGACGGCGGTGCCACCCACGTGTGCAACCTTGCCAACCTCTGCAAGAGACACCACGACGTCAAACACCACACCCGATGGCGAGTCCAACAGCTCCCGGGCGGGAGGCTGATCTGGACATCACCCACCGGACGGGTCTATCGCGAAGACGCACCACCACCACTCGTCGCATTCACCGTCGCGGCTCCACCCGGACCGGGGCTTCCACCGTTCTGACGAGTTCGCCCTTCGGTTGGCGCTGGTCGTGGGTTCGGCGTGCACGGACCGGGTTCGGCCTGCGCTCGCTGGCGCACTCGCGCGTACGCAGCTCGCCGTTTCGCCGGTACCGGTCACCGATTGAGCGTGCACAGACCCACCCGACCCCGGCTTCCACGGTTCTGACGAGTCCATCGTTCGGTTCGCCCTGGTCGCCTGCTCAGCGCGGCCGATTGATGATTCCATGTCAGCGCCGCGCGCGGGAGTGCGGGACTACGCGCCATCACCCGGCGACGCCTGCGTGCGCGGCCACGGTGCCCACCCGTCCGCCGCGGTGCGGAGCACCTCCGCGGCGCTCGACAGCCGCTGCACCGGAAAGTCCTCCACGCGCGATTGGCCGGATCGGCTGCCCTCGGGGAATGTGAACGCGTGCTCCACCGGAAGCTCGGCGCCGGGCACGATAGCCTCGCGGAAGTTCCCCGTCACGACCGCGAAGACCTGCTCCTCGAGTTCGTCTGCGACAGACCGCCATTCCTCGTCACATGCGTCGCACCCGCAATGGGGGTAGTGAGCGTCATGCAGCAGTCCCGAGTGCACCGAGAGACCCGGATACGCATCGAAAACGAAAGTCACCGATGCGCACTGCGGGTCGGCGGGCTGCAGGCGCACCGCACGGAGCACAGCGAAAGAGCTCGGTCTGTTCAGATCTGAGGCGACCTCAACACCCTCCTCGACGTCGACCTCGAATGTCTCGCTTAGGTGAGCGATGAGCGCATCGCCGACAGCATGCAGCGGCGCGAAGCGCTCCGGGTGCGTGTCGACCGAATAGGCGTCTTCTGGAGGCGATCCCGGCCAACGTCTGCCGTACTCGATGACCGCGCCGTCGGCATCGCGGAACACCGGCGTGTCGATGGTCGGGCGCACGTAGCCTTTCATGCCGACATCCTGCCGCACCGTCCGCTCCGGGCGCGGAGAGAGCCGCGCCGCACGCCCCGCCTCCGTGCGATGTCAGAGCCACCGGGCATCCTGGACACATGGACGCCGCTCTCGTCTTCATCCTCATCGTCGTCGCCGCGATCGCCGCCGCGGGTGGCTGGTTCGCGGGCTCCGCGCGCACCTCACGCGAGGGAGCAGCCGACCGAGTCCGTCTCGAGGCTCGCGCGGCCGTTGCTGAGGCCGAGCGCGACGCCCACGCCGAGCAACTGGAACGACAGCGCGAGCTGCAGCGCGAGCTGGGAACCCAGGCGCGGCTCGACCAGGCCGCTCGCGACGAACGCGAACGCCGCGAGCAGGCGGTCTTGCGAGCGCTCGCCCCCGTCCAGGAGTCGCTGCAGGCGATGCAGGCCAAGGTCGAGCTCCTCGAACGCGAACGCAGCGAGCAGTTCGGTTCGGTCGCGGAGCAGCTGCGACTCGGACGCGAGACCGACGAGGCGCTGCGTTCGACGACGGAGTCGCTCGCCGGCGCCCTGCGCTCGAGCGCGGCCCGTGGCGTCTGGGGCGAGACGCAGCTGCGACGCATCGTCGAGTCCGCCGGCCTCACCCGCTACGTCGACTTCGAGCTGCAGTCCAGCATCTCGTCCGACAGCGGCGCGGGGCGCCCCGACCTGATCGTCCGTCTCCCCGGCGACAAGGCGCTCGCGGTCGACGCGAAGGTGCCGCTCGACTCGTATCTCGAGGCGAGCGCGATACCCGTCACCGCGCAGGGTGAGGAGGCGCGACGCCGCAAAGCGTTGCTGACGGCGCACGTCAAGGCGGTGCGCGCCCACGTGGACGCCCTCGCGAAGAAGGCCTACTGGCAGGGCCTGAGCTCGAGTCCCGAGTTCGTCGTCTGCTTCATCCCGAGCGAATCGCTTCTCGCGGCGGCGCTCGACGAAGACCCCGCGCTGCTCGACTACGCCTTCAGCCGGCGCGTCGCACTCGCGTCACCGGTCAACCTGTGGGCGGTGCTGAAGACCGTGGCATACACGTGGACCCAGCAAGACGTCTCCGACGAGGCCCGGCGCCTGTTCGACCTCGGCAACGAGCTGTACCAGCGTCTCGGAGGGCTTGCCTCCCACGCCGGCGACCTGCGCCGTGCGATCGAGCGGACGGTCGAGTCCTACAACAAGTTCGTGGGGACGCTCGAGAGCAGGGTGCTCGTGACGGCGCGGAAGTTCCCGGGCATCGACGAGACACGGCTCGAGGCAACGAGCGCGCCGAGCCCGATCGAGACGTCGACGCGGATGACGACGGCTCCCGAGCTGCTCAGCGCGGACGTCGGCGAGCTTCGCGAACGGCTGTGACGCGTCGGCGGAGGGGAAGGGAGGCGAGCTGTCCGGTCAGGCCGGGAACATGTTGACGAGGCCGACGACGGCGACGGAGACGGCGAGGAAGGCGCCGATCATCCACCAGGCACTCATCTGATGTCCCTCGGGGTGGCGCCGACGCAGCAGCACGTCCGGACGTCGAGCGGGGTCGATCGTCACCGCGACCTGGCCGGTCGGCGGGTTGTTTGCTGTCATCGACATGGTTCTCCCGGGTGCTGACGTAAGGGTGGTCATCGCCGTTGATACCGCTGCCATTCTGACAGAGCCTTGCTGGGAGCATCAGTGGTTGACACGCAGTCGTGTCGTGATAGTTACCCGACCGAGTTCAGAGCCACTTGGATGTGAGGTGCTCCGAGGTGATCCGACGCAGCGTCCCCGACGCGCCGCGCAGCACCACGCTCTCGGTGTACACGTAGTCGCCTTCGCGCCGAACGCCCCCGACGAGCTCGCCGTTGGTCACACCGGTCGCCACGAAGATCGTGTTCTTGCCGCGGACGAGATCGTCGGCCTCGTAGACGTGACCGTCGAGGTTGAGCCCGGCGTCGATGCCGCGCTGCTTCTCGTCGTCGTCGCGCGCCCACAACCGGCCCTGGATGTGACCGCCGAGGGCCTTGATGGCGCACGCGGTGACGATGCCCTCCGGGCTGCCGCCGACACCCACGCACATGTCCGTGCGCGCGTTGTGCCGGGCCGCGTTGATCCCACCCGCGACGTCGCCGTCGCTCATCAGCCGCGTGCCCGCGCCGGCATCCCGGATCTCCTGGATCAGCTCCGCGTGACGCGGACGGTTCAGGACCGAGACCACCAGTTCATCGACAGGCTTGCCGAGAGCCTTCGCGAGCCGCCGGATGTTCTCGGCGATGGGCAGTCGGATGTCGACGACGCCGACACCCGCAGGGCCGGTGACGAGCTTGTCCATGTAGAACACCGACGAGGCGTCGAGCATCGCTCCCCGGTCGGCGACCGCGATGACCGAGAGCGCGTTGTTGCGCCCCTCCGCGGTGAGGGTCGTGCCGTCGATCGGATCCACGGCGATGTCGGCCTGGGGCCCGCGACCGGTGCCGACCTTCTCGCCGTTGAAGAGCATGGGTGCGGCATCCTTCTCACCCTCGCCGATGACGATCACGCCGTCGAAGTTGACCGTCGTGAGGAACGCGCGCATGGCGTCGACGGCCGCCCCGTCGGCGAGTTCCTTCTGCCCGCGGCCGATGAACGGCACCGAACGGATCGCCGCCGCCTCTGTCGCGCGCACGAGCTCGAGCGCGAGGTTTCGATCGGGATGCAGCGGACTCATGTCGGCGGTCAAACTCACCATGCGCCACAGCATAGGTGCGGGCAGGCGCGGGGATCCGCCGCTTTCGGCCGCGCGCCCACGAAGGAATCGGGATTCTTAACGAATCCGTACATCCAGCCGCGTCGCGAACACGTGACAACAAGCAGCGTCGTTTCTCCGGCCGCCCCGCGGACGGCGAGAGCGGCCTTCGATAAAGTGGGCTCGGTAACACCGCCGATTTGAGGAGCTCTCATGCCCATCGCCACCCCCGAACAGTACGCAGAGATGCTGGATCGCGCGAAGGCCGGTGGTTTCGCCTACCCCGCCATCAACGCCGCCAGCTCGCAGTCCATCAACGCCGTTCTTCAGGGCCTGACCGAGGCCGGCTCCGACGGCATCATCCAGGTCACGACCGGTGGCGCCGACTACTTCGCCGGACACACCGTCAAGGGCCGCGCGACCGGTGCGCTCGCCTTCGCGAAGTTCGCCCACGAGGTCGCCAAGAACTACCCCGTCACGGTCGCGCTCCACACCGACCACTGCCCGAAGCCCGCCCTCGACGACTTCCTGCTGCCACTCATCTCGGCATCGGAGGAGGCCGTCGCCGACGGCGGTCAGCCGATCTTCCAGTCGCACATGTGGGACGGCTCGGCCGTGCCGCTCGCCGAGAACATCGAGATCGCCAAGGAGCTGCTTCCCCGCATCAAGGCGATCCGCGCGATCCTCGAGGTCGAGATCGGCGTCGTCGGCGGCGAAGAGGACGGCGTGCAGCACGAGGGCTCGAACGACGCCCTCTACACCACGACCGGTGACGTCTCGCAGGTCGTCGAGGCTCTCGGGCTCGGTGACCAGGGCCGCTGGATCGCCGCTCTCACCTTCGGCAACGTCCACGGCGTCTACAAGCCGGGCAACGTCAAGCTCAAGCCCGAGCTGCTCGGCGAGATCCAGGCCGGCATCGCGTCGAAGTTCGGCACCGGCGAGAAGCCCCTCGACCTCGTCTTCCACGGCGGCAGCGGCTCGACCGACGAGGAGATCGCCCTCGCCGTCGCGAACGGTGTCGTGAAGATGAACATCGACACCGACACGCAGTACGCGTTCACGCGCTCGGTGGCCGGGTTCATGTTCCAGAACTACGACGGCGTCCTGAAGGTCGACGGCGAGGTCGGCAACAAGAAGGCTTACGACCCGCGCGCCTGGGGCAAGAAGGCCGAGTCGGCCATGGCCGCTCGCGTCGTCGAGGCGACCCGCCAGCTCGGCTCGTTCGGCCAGTCCCAGAGCTGACCGCCGGCCACACGGAACGGCGCCGCGCGGATTCGTTCGCGGGGCGCCGTTCTGTCGTTCTCGGGTGCGCGTCAGCGGCTGGTCGAGAACCCGTCGAGCACAGCCGGGTCGGACAGCAGCGGCACCGCCAGCAGCAGGCTCACGATGATGAATGTCACGATCGCGCCGACGAGCGGGATCCACCACGACAGCCGCCGCAGCGACAGCGACCACCACGACAGCACCGCGGTCAGCAGCCACCCCGCGCCGTAGACGACGGCGGCGGCGATGCCCCACGCCCGTCCGCCCGCCGGGTCCGCGAGCGTCCCGTCGATACCAGCCATGTCCATCCACGTCTGCGCGAAGCCCGTGAAGTCGACCAGCTGCGGGATGGCTCCGAGCACCGTCACCAGCCCGTACGCGAGCAGCGCGACCGTGATGATCCGGTCGGCGAGCCGCGTGGGGCGCGCAGCCGACGTGGTCGGGCGCGGCGAGGGAAGCTGCTGTCGTGCGGACTCATGGGGACGGGGTGCCGCTGAGCCGGCCGGCACCTGCGCCGTCTCGACCACATCGGGGTGCGGTGCTTCCCCGCCCAGTGCCGCGATGCGGGCGCGTTGCTCCTCGGGGGTGGCGTACTCGCCGTACTGCGGGCGCGGACGTTCCTGCTCGCTCATGACCGCCCCCGTCCGCCGCGTGCGCGGGCGTCCTGCTTCCCGGCGGCATCCGTGCGCAGCTCCTTCGGCAGGGAGAACATGAGGTCTTCCTCGGCCGTTCGGATCTCGTCGACATCGGCGTAACCGGCATCCGCGAGACTGGAGAGCACCTGCTGCACGAGCACCTCGGGTACCGAAGCGCCGCTCGTGACCCCGACCGTCCGGACGCCGTCGAGCCACTCCTGCCGGATCTCATCGGCATAGTCGACGCGGTACGCGGCGCGAGCGCCGTACTCGAGCGCGACCTCGACGAGCCTCACACTGTTGGACGAGTTCGCCGACCCCACGACGATCACCAGGTCGGTTTCGGCGGCGATCTTCTTGATGGCGACCTGGCGGTTCTGGGTCGCGTAGCAGATGTCGTCCGAGGGCGGATCCTGCAGTTCGGGGAACCGCACGCGCAGCCGCCGAACGGTCTCCATCGTCTCGTCGACGGAGAGCGTGGTCTGCGAGAGCCAGACGACCCGCGACGGGTCGCGCACCTCGACGGTGTCTGCGTGTTCGGGCGACGTCACGATCGTGATGTGCTCGGGCGCCTCGCCGGCGGTCCCCTCGACCTCCTCGTGCCCCTCGTGGCCGATCAGCAGGATCTCGCGGTCGTCGCGCGCGAACCTCACGGCCTCACGGTGCACCTTGGTCACGAGCGGGCAGGTCGCGTCGATCGCCTGCAGCCCCCGATCGGACGCCGCCGAGACCACCGCGGGAGACACCCCGTGCGCGCTGAAGACGACGTGCGCGCCCTCGGGCACCGCGTCGACCTCGTCGACGAAGACGGCGCCGCGCTCCTCGAGCTCGCGCACGACGTGGATGTTGTGCACGATCTGCTTGCGCACGTAGACGGGCGCACCGAAGCGTTCCAGCGCCTTCTCGACCGCGACGACGGCGCGGTCGACTCCGGCGCAGTATCCTCGCGGAGCTGCCAGGAGCACCCGCTTGGCGGCGCCCACAGGGATATCCTGGAGACGGCCGTGACGCCCCGGCACGCGGGGAACGGGCAGCCGGACGGCGGGAGTGCTCACTCCTCGATTCTACGAGGCGCATCCTGCCAGCCGCTCGGAACCGGCCGTGAGGAGCCCCATGCCGTCGTTCGAGACCGCGCCCGATCAGACGCCGCCGCCGGATGCCGTCCATCCTCGCGATTCGTCGCCGCAGACGCCGACCTCGATCTCGCGGCTCAACGAGACCATCCGCGACTTCGTGCAGCGGTGGAACGCCGTGTGGGTCGAGGGCGAGATCACCTCCTGGAACCTCCGCGGCGGTCATGTCTTCGGCCGCCTGAAGGACGCCGAAGCGGATGCCGCGCTCTCGTTCCGCCTCTGGTCGAGCACCCTGCAGCGCCTCGGCTCGAGCCCGCAGGTCGGCGACCGCGTCGTCGCGTGCGTCAAGAGCGACTACTTCGTGAAGTCCGGCGACTTCTCGTTCACGGTGTCGGCCATGCGACCGACAGGTCTCGGCGATCAGCTCGTCCAGCTCGAGCGTCTACGCGCGAAGCTGCGGGCGGAAGGTCTGTTCGATCCGTCCCGCAAGCGGAGCCTGCCGTTCCTCCCCCATATGATCGGCCTGATCACGGGTGAGCGCAGCGACGCGGAACGCGACGTGCACCGCAACGCCGAGCTGCGCTGGCCGCACGTCACCTTCCGCACGGTGCACGCGGCGGTGCAGGGCGATCGGTGCGTTCCCGAGACGATCGCGGCTCTGCGCGCCCTCGACGCCGACCCGGAGGTCGATGTGATCGTCATAGCGCGCGGCGGCGGCGACCCGCAGACACTCCTCGGTTTCAGCGACGAGAGGCTGCTGCGGGCCGTGGCCGCGGCGACGACGCCGGTGGTGTCGGCGATCGGCCACGAGAACGACCATCCGCTCCTCGACGACGTCGCCGACCTCCGCGCGTCGACGCCGACGGATGCCGCCAAGCGGGTCGTGCCCGACGTCGTGGAGCAGCGCGCGCTCGTCGAGCAGCTGCGCAGCCGCGCCCGTACGCGCCTCACGCAGCGCGTCTCGCACGATCTCGCGCAGCTCGAGCAACTGCGATCGCGGCCGGTGCTGCGCAATCCGGAATCGCTCATGACGACCCGCGCGCACGAACTGCACGTCCTCACGGCGCGCGGTCGAGACGTCGTGACGCGCCGCATGGATGCCGCGGGCCACGACATCGCCCGGCTCCGCGCCACACTCCAGGCGCTCTCGCCGGGCGCCACACTCGACCGTGGCTACGCCATCGCTCATCTCGATGCGGGAGTCATCATCCGAGACGCCGCGCAGGCCCCGGCGGGCTCGCACGTCACCGTCACCGTCGGCCGCGGCGCGTTCGCGGCGCGCTCCGAAGGCGTCGTCGACGACGGGGCCGCGCCCGCTGAGGCGGCGGGCGCACCGGCGGACCCGTCCTAGAATGGCTGACATGACTCCGCCGGCCGAAGGGCTCTCCGCCGACGTCGAGACCCTCAGCTTCGAACAGGCGCGCGACGAGCTCGTGCGCGTCGTGGCCGAGCTCGAACAAGGTGCGCCGACTCTCGAGCAGTCGCTCGCCCTGTGGACGCGCGGCGAGCAGCTCGCCGCACGATGCGAGGAATGGCTGCTCGGCGCCAAGCGCCGGCTCGACGAAGCGCGCGCCACGCGCGCGGACGACGCGTGATGGCCAAGGGGCCCCGCGTCGTCGCGGAGCTCGGCCGCCCCGAGACGCCCGACGAGACCGCCGCCCGCAAGGCGGCGTCGTCGCAGGTCTACCGCTCGAGCCAGAACGTGCGGAACCTGCTCGCCGCCCTCATCGTCACGGTGGCCGTCGTCGCGGTCATCGTGTTCGCCGTGCCGCGCGGCTCGGTCCCCGAACAGCCCGGCATCGACGTCGCCGCGGTCGCGACGGATGTCGGCTCCGGCATCGGTCGCCAGCTCGTGGCTCCCGAGGTGCCCGAAGCGTGGCGCGTGAACAAGGCGGAGCTCGCCGGCGACGACGTCCAGACCTGGGAGATCGTCTACGCGCCAGCCAGCGGATACGTCAACGTGCAGCAGGCGTTCGACGCCGATGCCGGCTGGGCGTCGCGGCAGGTCAGCGGCTCGCGCACGACGTCGACCGAGACCATCGACGGCGTGTCGTGGGAGGTCTTCGAGATCCCCGATCCCGCGCGCGCCGGGAACATCTCGTATGCCCTGACGACCCAGGCGGGAGTCGACACCATCCTCGTCTACGGCGGCGGGGCCATCGACGCCGAGACCGTGCGCACCGCTGCGCGCGGCCTCGCGACCCAGATCGTCGAACTGCAGGAGGAGACACCATGACGTCGACCGCGGCCGCTCCGGCATCCCCTACGCCCCAGGAAGCCTGGGACGAGATGCGCGCGGGAAACATCCGATTCGTCGAAGGCGCCCCGCGCCACCCCCGGCAGGACGTCGAGCGCCGCCACGAGATCGCCGGCTCGCAGACTCCGCGCGCCGCGCTCTTCGGCTGCTCCGACTCGCGCCTCGCGGCTGAGATCATCTTCGACGAGGGCCTCGGCGACCTCTTCGTGATCCGAAACGCCGGTCAGGTCATCTCCGACTCGGTCGTCGGCAGCCTCGAGTACGCCGTCGCCGTGCTGAACGTGCCGCTGATCGTCGTCCTCGCCCACGACGCCTGCGGCGCCGTGCGTGCCGCGATCGACAGCACAGGCATCGACGCTCCCCCGCTGCCGCCGCTCATCTGGCGTCAGATCTCCCCCATCGTGCCCGCCGTGCGCCGCGTCCTGCGGGCAGGAGCCGACGCCGGCGTCACCGCCGAGAACGTGGACGCCGAGGTCGTGGGCCGCGAGCACCTGCGCGACACGGTCGGTCAGCTGCTCCACGCGTCCGAGCTCATCAGCACCGCCGTCGCCGAGGGCCGACTGGCCATCATCGGAGCGAACTACCGCCTCGGCGAAGGCGCCGCTGAGGCTTCCATCATCCTCGGCGACGTCCACGACGACGCCGCATCCTGACGACATCCCACCGAGAGAGGAACAACGACGTGACCGACATCGAGTACCGCATCGAGCACGACACCATGGGAGAGGTCCGCGTCCCGAAGGACGCCCTCTACGCCGCGCAGACCCAGCGCGCGGTCGAGAACTTCCCGATCTCGGGCTCGGGGCTCGAGTCGAGCCAGATCGCCGCACTCGCGCGGATCAAGAAGGCCGCCGCGCTCGCCAACAAGGAGCTCGGCACGCTCGACCCCGCCATCGCCGATGCGATCGCCGGAGCAGCCGATGAGGTCGTCACCGGGCGCTACGACGCGCACTTCCCCGTCGACACGTACCAGACCGGTTCCGGCACGTCGTCGAACATGAACATGAACGAGGTGCTGGCCACCCTCGCGACCCGCGCGCTCGGCAGCACGGTGCACCCGAACGACCACGTCAACGCGTCGCAGTCGTCGAACGACGTCTTCCCGACGTCGGTGCACATCGCCGTGACCCAGGCGCTCATCGACGACCTCATCCCCTCCCTCGACCACCTCGCGGTCGCCTTCGAGACGAAGGCCGAGGAGTGGAAGGACGTCGTGAAGTCCGGTCGTACGCACCTCATGGATGCCACGCCCGTGACCCTCGGTCAGGAGTTCGGCGGCTACGCACGCCAGATGCGCCTCGGCATCGAGCGCGTCCAGGCCGTGCTGCCCCGCGTCGGCGAGGTCCCCCTCGGCGGCACCGCCGTCGGGACGGGCATCAACACGCCCCTCGGCTTCCCGCAGAAGGTCATCGAGCTGCTCGCGGCCGAGACCGAGCTTCCGATCACCGAGGCGAAGGACCACTTCGAGGCGCAGGCCAACCGAGACGGCCTCGTCGAGGCATCCGGCGCCCTGCGCACGATCGCGGTATCGCTGACGAAGATCAACAACGACATCCGCTGGATGGGCTCGGGCCCGAACACCGGTCTCGGTGAGCTCCACATCCCCGACCTCCAGCCCGGCTCGTCCATCATGCCCGGCAAGGTCAACCCGGTCGTTCCCGAAGCCGTGCTGATGGTGTCGGCCCGGGTCATCGGCAACGACGCGACGGTCGCGTGGGCCGGGGCATCCGGCTCGTTCGAGTTGAACGTCGCCATCCCGGTGATGGGCACGGCGCTGCTCGAGTCGATCCGCCTGCTCTCGAACGCCGTGCGCGTGCTCGCCGACAAGACGGTGGCCGGTCTGCAGGCCAACGTCGAACGCGCCGCCGCGTTCGCAGGCATGTCGCCGTCGATCGTCACCCCGCTGAACAAGCTCATCGGGTACGAGGCCGCCGCGAAGATCGCCAAGCACTCCGTCGCCAAGGGCATCACGGTCCGCGAGGCCGTGATCGACCTCGGATACGTCGAGCGGGGCGAGCTGACCGAGGCGCAGCTCGACGAGAAGCTCGATCTGCTCTCGATGACGCACCCTGGTTGATAATCGGAGGGTGAACCCGTCGCGGTCGGAAGCCCGGCGCGCACGCATCCTGGGGATCGTCCTCGCGATCGTGTGCGCCGGCTTCGTCGTAGCCGCGATCGGCTCGCTGCTGGTGTTCCTGCTGCTCGGAGTCGAGCTCCCCTGGGCGGCTGTTCTGGTCTTCGCCGTCGCCGGCGCCGGCACTCTTGTGACGGTATGGCTCGTCGGCTGGCCGCTCCTGGCCACCCCGCCGCGCGAGGCGGCGGCTCAGGACGCCTTCGACGCGGCGGTCGAGGCCCAACGACGTCTGCTCGACGACGTGCGTCACGAGCTCAAGACACCGATCGCCATCGTGAGGGGGCACCTCGAACTCGTCGATGCCGATGACCCGGCGGATGTCGACGCCGTCCGCGAGATCTCGATCGGCGAACTCGATCGCATGACCCGCCTCATCGGTGACATCGATCTCTTGGCCTCGGTCGAGGGCGAGCGGTTCGCCCTCGACGAGGTCGACATCGAGAGCCTGACCCAGCGCGTGGTCGACCTCGTCACCGTCATCCCCGGGCACGATTGGGCCGTCGAATCGACGCAGCGCGGGATCATCCACGGCGACGCCGACCGCCTGCTCCAGGCATGGCTGCAGCTGGCCGACAACGCCGCCAAGCACACCCCGGTGGGAACCGCGATCGAGCTCGGCAGCGGCATTTACGCGGGCGCCTTCCACCTCTGGGTGCGCGACCACGGCCCCGGCATCCCGCCCGCGGCCCGGCATCGCATCTTCCGCAGATTCGATCGCGGCGGTCGCCGGCGGTCGGTCGGCGGCTCGGGTCTCGGCCTCGCCATCGTCGATGCGATCGCCAAGGGCCACGGCGGTTCCTGCACGGTCACGGAGACCGCGGGCGGCGGCGCTACCTTCACCATCACGATCCCGCTCCGCTCGGCCCGGCGCCTCCCCGCGCCGGTGCGGGCTGACGAGGTCGTCCTCCAGCGCAAGGAGATCGGATGACCCGCATCCTGCTCGTCGACGACGAGCCCCACATCATCGGCCTCCTGGAGCGTGCGGTACGCACCGCCGACATGGAGCCGCTCGTCGCCGAGGACGGTGAGACGGCGCTCGACCTGCTCGAGGGCGAGGAGGTCGACCTCGTCATCCTCGACGTCGGGCTTCCGGGAATCGATGGGTTCGAGGTGCTGCGCCGCCTCCGCGCGTCCGGATCGGCTGTGCCCGTCATCATGCTCACCGCTCGGAGCGGAACGAACGACACCGTCGAAGGGTTGGATGCGGGGGCGAGCGACTACGTGTCCAAGCCGTTCGTCGTCGCCGAACTCCTCGCCCGGGTACGCTCGCGGCTGCGCGAGAGCGCGGGCCCGACGACCGTGATCACCCGCGACGGCGTCAGCCTCGACATGCTGACCCGACGCGCGACCGTCGACGGTCGCGACATCGACCTCTCCGCACGGGAGTTCGCGCTCGCCGAGCAGTTCCTCCGCCATGCCGGCGAGGTGCTCAGCCGCGAGACACTGCTGAGCCGCGTCTGGGAGCTCGACTTCGACCCGGGGTCGAACGTGGTCGACGTCTACGTGCGCTACCTGCGGGGCAAGGTCGGCGCCTCGCGCATCGTCACGGTACGCGGCGAGGGGTACCGCTGGGATTGAGGCCGGCCCCGGTATTTCCGAGGCCGACCTCATCCGGGATCAGCTGAGTTCGCCCGCCTCGAGCAGATCCGTCACGAGCGCCGCGATCGCCGACCGCTCCGAGCGCGTGAGCGTCACGTGGCCGAACAGGTCGTGGCCTTTGAGCGTCTCGATCACGGAGGCGATGCCGTCGTGCCGGCCGACCCGCAGGTTGTCGCGCTGGCCGACGTCGTGGGTGAGGACGACGCGGGAGTTCTGACCGATGCGGCTGAGTACCGTCAGCAGCACGTTGCGCTCGAGCGACTGGGCCTCGTCGACGATGACGAAGGCATCGTGCAACGAGCGACCGCGGATGTGCGTCAGCGGCAGCACCTCGAGCAGCCCGCGCGCGATGATCTCCTCGACCACGTTGCCCGAGACAACCGAGCCCAGAGTGTCGAAGATGGCCTGACCCCAGGGGTTCATCTTCTCCTGGGCGTCGCCGGGAAGGTACCCGAGCTCCTGACCGCCGACGGCGAAGAGCGGGCGGAAGACGATGATCTTGCGCTGCTGCTGCCGTTCGAGCACCGACTCGAGGGCAGCGCACAGCGCGAGCGCGGACTTTCCCGTGCCCGCGCGACCGCCGAGCGAGACGATGCCGACATCCGGGTCGAGCAGGAGGTCGATCGCGATCCGCTGCTCCGCCGAGCGTCCGTGCAGTCCGAACACGTCACGATCGCCCCGCACGAGGCGGAACGAGCCCGGCCCCGTCACACGCCCGAGGGCAGACCCCCGCTCGGAGTGGATGACCAGCCCGGTGTTGACCGGGACGCCGCGCACCTCGTCACTCGTGGCGACCTCGCTCTCGTAGAGATCGCTCATCTCGTCGCCGGAGAGGTCGATGTTCGCGATGCCGGTCCATCCGGAGTCCACAGCCTGCTCGGCGAGGTACTCCTCCGCGCTGATGCCCAGCGAAGCCGCCTTGACCCGCATCGGCAGGTCTTTCGAGACGACCGTGACCGGCTGCCCCTCCTGAGCGAGGTGCATCGCGACGGCGAGGATGCGCGTGTCGTTGTCACCCAGCCGCATCCCGGCGGGGAGCACCGAGGGGTCGGTGTTCGTCAGCTCCACCCGCAGAGTGCCGCCCTCGCCGACGGGAACGGGGAAGTCGAGCCGGCCGTGCTCGACCCGCAGGTCGTCGAGGTGGCGCAGCGCCTGGCGGGCGAAATAGCCGATCTCGGGATCGTGCCGCTTGCCCTCGAGCTCGGTGACGACCACGACGGGGACGACGACCGAATGCTCGGCGAAGCGGAACAATGCTCGCGGATCACTCAGCAGGACCGACGTGTCCAGCACGTAGGTGCGCAGCTCCTGGTCGAGCTCGTCACCTCCGCCGTGGATGACGTGACGCTGCTGCTCTGTTGCTCGTGCGGCCACAACCCACTCCCCGCCTCGGGTGTCTCACCCGATTCACACGAGTCGACCAGGGGTCACGAGTCGTGAGAAGGCCGACTCGAACGGGCGCCGTGCCCGTTGCGATGACAGTACGGCGGGCGACCGGCAGCCCGCCAGCGCGACACGCCCGCGAAGGTTTCGCGAACGTGAACTCTGCGTGCCGTGCTTGGCGCGTCAGCCGCCGAAGCGGCGGTCGCGCGTCGCGAAGTCGCGAATCGCGCGCAGGAAGTCCACTTCACGCAGGTCGGGTCCGAGCGCCTCGACGAAGTAGAACTCGCTGTGCGCCGATTGCCAGAGCAGGAAGTCGCTGAGGCGCTGCTCGCCGGAGGTGCGGATGACGAGATCGGGGTCGGCCTGGCCACCGGTGTAGAGGTGCTCGCCGATCTGCTCGGGCGTCAGACTCTCCGCGAGCTCCTCCATAGATCCGCCGCGCTCGTGGTGGCTCGTGATGATGCTCCGCACCGCATCCACGATCTCGCCCCGCCCGCCGTAACCCACGGCGAGGTTGACGTGCAGACCGGTGTTCTCGCGCGTGCGGTCCTCCGCCTTGGCGAGCACGCGGGCGAGATCCTCGGGCAGCTGGCCCGCGCGGCCCACGTGCTGCACGCGCCACCCCGGCTCGCTCGAGAGCGTCTCGGCCAGCTCGGCGATGATCTCGAGCAGGTCGGCGAGTTCGCGCGAGTCGCGCTTGGCGAGGTTGTCGTGCGAGAGCAGATAGAGCGAGACGACGCGGATGCCGAGCTCGTCGCACCAGCGCAGGAACTCGTGCATCTTCGCGGCTCCGGCGCGGTGGCCCTCGGCGGGCGTGGGGTAACCCGCCTGGCGCGCCCACCGACGGTTGCCGTCGATCATCATCGCGACGTGATGCGGAACGGTCTCCGGCGTCAGGTGCCGGCGCAGCCGGGACGCATACAGGCGATAGAGGGGTCCTCGTCCGCGGTTCGCAGCCACTCCCCCACGTTACTCCTCGCCCTCATGTGAACGCTGGCATATGCCAGAGCGTACGCTCGTGTTGTGACCCGACCCGCACCCGATGAGGGCGTCGAGATGCCCCAGCTTCCCCTATTGGACGCCGCTGCCGTCAGCGCTCAGGTCGAGCTGCGCCCGTCGTGGCGGGGCTGGATCCACGCGGCGACCTTCCCCGTCGCGATCGCCGCAGGCATCGTTCTGATCGTGCTCGCACAGGGCGCGCCGGCCAAGTGGGCGAGCGCCGTGTTCATGACCACCTCGCTGCTGCTGTTCGGCAACTCCGCGCTCTACCACCGGTTCGACTGGAAGCCGCGCACCAAGGCGATCCTCAAGCGGATCGACCACGCGAACATCCTTCTCCTGATCGCCGGAACGTACACGCCGCTGGCGGTGCTGGCCCTTCCCACCGAGCAGACGGTGCTGCTGCTGTCGCTGGTGTGGGGCGGAGCGATCGCGGGCATCTTCTTCCGCGTGTTCTGGATACACGCACCGCGCTGGCTCTATGTCGCGCTCTATCTCGCGCTGGGCTGGGCCGCGGTGATGTACATCGTTCCGCTGTTCCAGGCCAACGCCGCCATGATGATCCTGGTGATCATCGGCGGCCTGCTCTACAGCGGCGGCGCGGTGGTCTACGCGCTGAAGAAGCCGAACCCGTGGCCGGGCCACTTCGGCTTCCACGAGATCTTCCACGTCTGCACGGTCCTGGCATTCCTCTGCCACTGGACGGCGTGCCTCCTCATCGCGCTCGAGCCCGCGTATCACGCGGGCTGAGGTCGCGGAGGGACGAGGCCGACGGCCCCCTAGGTCAGCGCGTGTCGGCGTCCCGTTCGCCGCGAGCGGCGGCATCCTCTTCGTCGAGCTGCTCGCGCACCTCGGCACGGTATCGGCCCCGACGTACCCGTCGCAGCATGTCGAGCAGGAGGAGCACGACGGCGATCGTCAGGATCACGATCGCTCCGAAGCCCCACGGGCCGGGCGTGACCGACGTGGGGTCGACCGTGATCTCGGGGAGCGGTGTCGCCGCCGACGTGAGCCACAGGAGGGAGTTCATGGTTCCTCGATCTGCGCGAGAAGCGCTTAGCCTGGAACCACCAGCCTAATCCCGTCAGAACCACCCCGGAGACCGTCATCATGACCACGCAGCTCAAGCTCGACCAGCGCTACGGTCGGACGCGTGAGAAGCGGTCCCGGCGGATTCTGATCGGTGCCGCTGCGGTGGTGGGGGCAAGCGTTCTCGGACTCGTCGCCTGGACGACCGTGACCGGCGCCATCGACTCCGTCGACACCGACGCGACCGGATTCCAGGTGATCGACGAGCACTCGGTGGTCGTCTCGTTCCAGGTCAGCGGCGCGCGAGACAAGCCGCTCGCGTGCGCCCTCGAGGCCCAGGACACCGAGCACGGCGTCGTCGGGTGGCGGGTCGTCGAGTATCCGGCCGCTGACGGTGTCTCACGAGCGTTCACCGAGACCATCCCGACCGTGGCGCTGGCGACCAATGGTTTGGTGACCTCTTGCTGGATCCCGTAGTCTAGGCATTTCTTGTGCGCCCCGGTCGGATGCCGGGGCGTTCGCCATAGGCGGCTGTGCGCCGCGCCAGTCCAAGGAGATCACATGTCGAACGACGCTCCCGTCACCTTCCTCACGCAGGACGCCTACGACCGTCTCGTCGCGGAGCTCGAACACCTCTCGACGACGGGCCGCGAGGAGATCGCCAAGCGCATCGAGGCCGCGCGCGAGGAGGGCGACCTGAAGGAGAACGGCGGCTACCATGCCGCGAAGGACGAGCAGGGCAAGCAGGAGGCGCGCATCCGCACGCTGCAGCAGCTGCTCAAGGACGCGACCGTCGGAGAGGCTCCCGAATCCGACGGCACCGTGCTCTCGGGCACCGTCGTCACCGCGCTCGTCGCCGGCGGCGAGGAGGTCTTCCTCCTCGGCAGCCGCGAGATCGCGGCCGGCTCAGAGCTCGATGTCTACAGCGAGGCGTCACCGCTCGGCGAGGCCATCCTCGGCCTCAAGGAGGGCGACAAGACCTCGTACACCGCGCCGAACGGGCGCGACATCTCCGTCGAGATCGTCAAGGTCGAGACCTACTCGGGCCAGTGACCCGCGAGCTTCGCGCCGGCGTCCGTCAATCGGCGACGACCGTCGGCGCGAAGCCGGCATCCTCGAGGATCGCGATGACCTGAGCGCGGTGCTCCTCACCCCGCGTCTCGACGCTCAGCTGGAGGATCACCTCGCTGATCTGCAGCCCCTGCCCGTGGCGGGTGTGCAGCACCTCGATGACGTTCGCGCCCGCGACCGACAGGAGCTCCGAGACGCGAGCCAGCTGGCCGGGCCGATCGGGAAGCGGGATCTGCAGCGTCATGTACCGACCGGATGCCGCGAGGCCGTGGGCGACGACGCGCTGCAGCAGCAGAGGGTCGATGTTGCCGCCCGAGAGCACCGCGACCGTTGGGCCCGACGCCGTCACCTTGCCCGCGAGGATGGCTGCGACACCCACTGCGCCGGCGGGCTCGACGACCTGCTTCGCGCGCTCGAGCAGCACCAGAAGCGCACGGGCGATGTCGTCGTCCGAGACCGTGACGACCTCGTCGACGAGCTCGCGGATGACCGCGAACGTCTCGTCGCCGGGGCGGGCGACCGCGATGCCGTCGGCGATCGTCGGGGTCGTCTCGACCGCGAGCGGCATCCCTGCAGCCAGCGACGATGGATACGCAGCCGCGTTCTCCGCCTGCACCCCGATCACGCGCACGCGGCGCCCCTCGGCGGCAGCGCGGCCCTTCACTGCGGCGGCGACGCCGGCGATGAGACCGCCTCCCCCGATCGGGATCAGGAGTGTTTCGATGTCGGGCACCTGGTCGACGAGCTCGAGTCCGAGAGTCCCCTGGCCCGTGATGACGTCGGGGTGGTCGAACGGATGGATCAGCACGGCACCGGTGCGCTCGGCGAATTCGGCGGCCAGGCGCAGGGGCGTCTCGACCGTCGCGCCCTCGAGCACGACATCGGCGCCGTAACCGCGGGTGGCGAGGAGCTTGGGGACGGGGACGCCGAGCGGCATGAAGATCGTCGCCCGGATACCGAGCTTCTGCGCTGCGAGCGCGACGCCCTGGGCGTGGTTGCCGGCCGACGCCGCGACGACGCCGCGCGCGCGTTCTTCCTCGGTGAGGCGGGAGAGGCGGTAGGTCGCTCCGCGGATCTTGAACGAGCCGGTGCGCTGCAGGTTTTCGAGCTTCAGGTGCACGGGCACGCCCAGGAGATCCGAGAGGTGCTCGGAGTACTCCATCGGCGTGCGGGTGACGACGCCGTCGAGCACGGCCGCTGCGGCGTCGAGGTCGGCCGGAGTGGGTCCGGTCATGCGTTCTTCCTCCGGTCTCGGGGCACGGTGCTCCAGATCATCTCATCGGGCCGCGGGGCGACCCCGGTCTCCCACGAACGTCGCGACACGTAGAGCACGACGACGTTGATGAATGCGGCCAGCGGAACCGCGAACAGGGCCCCGGGAATGCCGGCGATCATCGCACCGCCGGCGACGACGATGACGACGGCGAGCGGGTGGACCTTCACCGCCGAGCCCATGAGGAGCGGCTGCAGGATGTGCCCCTCGAGCTGCTGCACGCCGAGCACGATGACGAGCATCCACAGCGCGATCCAGGGGCCGTTGTAGACGAGCGCGAGGAAGACGGCGAGGGCCCCCGTGACCACGGCCCCCACGAAGGGGATGAAGGCACCGAGGAACACGAGCACAGCGATCGGGGCCGCGAGCGGCACGCCGAGGAAGAGGGCGCCCAGACCGATACCGGTTGCGTCGATCGTCGCGACGAGCAGCTGGGTGCGCGCGTAGGTCACGACGGTGCGCCACCCCGTCCGGCCGGCGCCGTCGACCGCCGGACGAGCCTGACGGGGAAAGAGCCGGACGACCCAACGCCAGATGCGCCCGCCGTCGGCGAGGATGCACAGCAGGATGAAGAGCACGAGCAGCGCTCCGGTCGCGACGTGCCCCACGGTGGAGCCGATGGCGAGGGCGCCCGACCACAGGAGTGACGCCTGCTGTTCGAGGAAGCCCCAGCCCTGCTGGAGCAGACCGTCGATCTCCGTCGAAGTGAGATGGAGCGGACCGTCGATGAGGTACTGACGAAGTTGGCCGACGGCTTCGACCGTTCTCGCCTGAACCGAAGACCACTGCCGGCTGATCTGCCAGATCGCGAGCCAGAGGAGGCCCGAGATGACGGCGATGGTCGCGAGCACGCTCACCACGATCGCCGCCCAGCGCGGCACACGGTGCTCCAGCATCCAGAGCAGACCCGGCCAGAGCAGCGCCGCGATCAGGATCGCGATGAGCAGCGGGATGACGAGCAGCTTGAGCTGGATGATGATCCAGATGGCCACGCCCGCGGCGGCAGCGACCACGAGCAGCCGCCAGGAGTACGCCGTGGCCAAACGCAGGCCCCGGGGAATTCCCGTCGACGTCTCGGTGGCAACGGTTCGGGTGCGCAGGGCGTCGAAGAAGGACCGCCCGACCTTGTCGTCGCTCATCCGGCCAGTCTAAGACTGCGCCGCGGGCGCGTCCGACCGTCGGGGGCGGTCTCAGAGCGTCCGCTCAGAACTGCACGCGCGGCGGCTCCGCGATCGCCGCGCCGTTCTGAACCTCGAAGAACTCTCGTTCGGAGAACCCGAGGCTGCGCGCGAAGAGGTTGTTGGGGAACACCTTGATCTTCGTGTTCATTTCTCGCACGCCGCCGTTGTAGAAGCGACGCGACGCCTGGATCTTGTCCTCGGTGTCGACGATCGCCTGCTGCAGCTGCAGGAAGTTCTGGCTCGCCTGGAGCTGTGGATACGCCTCGGCGACCGCGAACAGCGACTTCAACGCCTGCTGGACGTGCCCCTCGGCTACTCCCGCCTCGGCCGGCCCGTTCGCAGAAAGGATCTCGGCACGAGCACGGGTGACGTTCTCGAAGACCGCCTTCTCGTGTGCGGCATAGCCGCGCACCGTGTCGATGAGGTTCGGGAGAAGGTCCGCGCGCCGCTTCAGTTGCACGGTGATGTCGCTCCAGGCCTCGTCGACGCGGACGTTCAACGCCACGAGCGAGTTGTAGGTCGCCCACAGGTAGATGCCGATCACGGCAAGCAGTGCGACGATGACGATGACCGGGATCAGCCACTCCATTGCATGTCCCCCTTCTCCGCGACCAGTCTAACCAGGGCGTATCCGGCCGAACCGGCCACGCACGCGAACTCGCAGGTCTTACCCACCCGGGGCGAGCCGGGACAGGAGCACGGCGAGTTGAGACCGTTCGCTCTCGGTGAGCGGCGCGAGCACCGCACGCTCGCTCTCCAGATGGTCCGGGAGGACGCGGTCGACCACCCGGAGCCCCTTCGGGGTCAGGCGCACGATCTTCCCCCGTCCGTCCGCGGGGTCAGGATGGCGGCTGACGTAGCCCAGGCCCTCGAGCCGGTTCAGCCGCTGGGCGACGGCGCTCGAGGTGATCATGGCATCCGCCGCGAGCTCAGCGGGCGTCAGCTCATAGGGCTTCCCCTGCCGGGTGAGCGTCGCAAGCACATCGAAGGTCGCCGCGTCGATACCGTGACGCACGAACGTGGCCGCGAGGCGCGCATCGACGGCGGCCGCCGCCCGCCCGAGCCGCCCGATGACCGCCATCGGGGTCACGTCGAGGCCGGGCCTCTCACGCGCCCACTGTTCCAGAATCCGGTCGACGCGGTCCATGTCCTCGATCCTACTGGCTAAGCACTGAGCTATAGTCACTAAGTGCTTAGCAATCGGACCGCATTCGTTCCCCTGACCGCCATCGCGCCCCTGGTCTGGGGAACCACGTACCTGACCACGACGACGTTCCTTCCGCCGGGGCATCCGCTGCTCATCGCGACCGTGCGCGCGCTGCCGGCCGGGCTGATCCTGCTTCTCGTGGCCCGACGTCTGCCCACCGGGTCGTGGTGGTGGCGCGCCTGGATCCTCGGCGCCCTCAACTTCACGGTCTTCTTCGGGTGCCTCTTCGTCGCCGCCGACCGGCTACCCGGCGGCGTGGCAGCCGTCGTCGGCGGGATCCAGCCGCTCATCGTCGCAATGCTCGGCTGGTGGATCCTCTCCGAGCGGCTGACCGTGCTGACGTCGATCGCCGGAGTCGCCGGTGTCATCGGCGTCGGGATGATCGTCGCGCCCGGAGGCGCCGACCTCGACCCGATCGGTATCGCCGCGGCGCTCGGCGGCGCAGTCTCGATGGCCGTCGGCACAGTCCTGACGAAGCGCTGGGGCGCGGGGCAGCCGCCGCTCACGATCACAGCGTGGCAGCTCGTCACGGGCGGGATCCTGCTCGCGGTGCTCACGGCGTTCCTCGAGCCGCTGCCGGACGCGCTTCCCACCGCGCCCGAACTCGGGGCCTACGCGTACCTCACGCTCATCGGCACGGCGCTCGCCTACCTGCTGTGGTTCCGCGGCGTGCGGGCGCTGCCGACGCGCCTTCCGGCGTTCCTGGGGCTGTTGAGCCCCGTCGTGGCGGTCCTGCTCGGGCTGCTCGTCGCCGGCGAGACGCTGAGCGCCCTCCAAACCGCCGGCCTCGTCACGGTGCTCGCTTCGGTGACCGCCGCCGTCGCACAGCGGGGCCCGAAGATCCCCGACGTACCCCCGGTGGGACTCGAACCCACACTGAAGCGATTTTAAGTCGCCTGCCTCTGCCATTGGGCTACGGGGGCCCGGTCCCACGTTACCGGCCCCCGGGTGGCCGCTCGGGCCCAGGGGTGACCCTTCACCTGGCAGCACACGCCCACTCGCACCCCACGAAGCGGCGCAACCTGCCAACTGAGCGCACTGCGCAGAAACGACGAGGCCCCCGTCACCGTGCGGTGCGGGGGCCTCGTCGTGACGGGCGAAATCAGTTCGCGTCGACCTTGTTGTCCTTCTCGGCGGGAGCGACCGCTGCGGCGCCCTCGTCTTTCGCGACGCTCTTCGGGTCGATCGGCGGCTGCGGGTTCTCCGCGGCCGGCTGAGCGGGACGCGGACGCGCGGCGAACTCCTCGAACGCGGCGCGCGGGGTGAGCGTGCCCTGGAGCGCGACGTTGTCGCGGCCGAGCCAGAAGTTCATCCACCAGTCGCCGACGACGCGCCACTTGCGCTCCCAAGACGGCATCGCGAGGCCGTGGTAGCCGCGGTGCGCGACCCAGGCGAAGAAGCCCTTGATCGCGATCTTGCCGGACTGGAAGACACCGTTGCCGAGGCCGAGACCGGCGACTGCGCCGAGGTTCTTGTGGAAGTACTCGCGAGGCGTCTCACCGCGGAGAACCGCGACGAGGTTCTTCGCGAGCAGCTTGGCCTGGCGTACGGCGTGCTGCGCGTTGGGCACGCAGTACCCGCCCACGCCGCCGCCGGTGAGGTCGGGAACGGCCGAGATGTCACCGGCAGCCCAGGCGCCCTCGACGATCTCCTCGGGCGTCCCGACGCGCAGGTCAGCGCGCGTACGGATGCGACCGCGCTCCTCGACGGGCAGGTCGCTGCCGCGGACGACCGTCGGGTTCGCCATGACGCCGGCGGTCCAGATGATGACGTCGGTGGGAATGACCTCACCCGTCGACAGCGCGACGTTGCCGCCCTCGGCGCCCTGCACCTGCGTGTCGAGGTGCACGTTGGCACCCTTCTTCGCGAGGTCCTTGAGGACCCACTGGCTGGTCTCGAGGGAGACCTCGGGCATGATGCGGCCCATCGCCTCGATGAGGTGGAAGTGCGTGTCCTCGAAACGGAGCTGGGGGTAGCTCTTGAGGAGCGACGACGCCATCGCGCGCAGCTCGGCGAACACCTCGATGCCCGCGAAGCCGCCGCCGACCACGACGACGGTCAGCAGGCGGTCGCGCTCGGGACCGGCCGGCAGGTTCGCCGCGCGGTCGAAGTTCGTGAGGATGCGGTCGCGGATGGCCATGGCCTCTTCGACCGTCTTCAGGCCGATCGCGTTGTCCGCAATGCCCGGGATCGGGAACGTGCGCGAGACAGCACCCGCGGTCACGACGATCTGGTCGTAACGGTGCTCCCACGGCTCGCCCTGAGCGGGGGTGATCGTGGCGACCTTGTTCGCGTGGTCGATCTTGGTGACCTTCGCGTTGACGACGTTCGTGCGCTTGAGATGACGACGGAGGCCGACGACGACGTGGCGGCCTTCGATCTCACCGGCCGCGACCTCGGGGAGGAACGGCTGGTAGGTCATGTACGGCAGCGGGTCGACGATGGTGACCTCGGCCTCACCCTTGCGGAGGTGCTTCTCGAGCTTCCACGCAGTGTAGAAGCCGGCGTAGCCGCCACCGACGACGAGGATCTGGGGCACAGATGTGGACACGTTCGGAAGAACTCCTTGATCGGGGGCTCGGCTAGCGCGACGCGCGGGCCGATCGGATGCGCCGGACAGCAGCAGTGACGCCGAGCGCCACCAGTATAGCGGCGATGGTCACACCCACGAGCGGGACGGTCCCGTACAGGAGCGTGTTCAGGCTCGGCAGCAGCGGCGAACCAGCCTCGGACGGCGGATCCGCGGCCGGGATCTCCGGAAGCGCGACCGGCGATGTCGAGGGTTGCGGCGCCGGCGCCTGCTCTGCCCGACGGTAGATGCGCACCCACTCGGCGAGATCACCCATCGGGTTCTCCGAAACCGCCGGAACGGCGGTGTTCACCGCGGCAGCGGCATCCAACAGTCCGTAGCCGTAGAGCGGGTCGGGCTTCGCCGAGACGCCGGGCACCGCGCGCGCGGTCTTGATGATGCGGTTGATGACGTTGTTCGCGTCGAGCCCGGGGTGCGCCGAGCGCACCAGGGCCGCGACGCCCGCGACGATGGGGGCTGCGCCACTCGTGCCGTCCCATACGACGATGCGTCCGTCGGCGGAAACCCCGAGCAGCCCCTCGCTCGGCGCGGAGATGCCGATCGTGATGCCCTGCGTCGAGGCCTCCTGGCTCGCGAGCCCGCCTCGGTCGACGCCGCCCACCGTGAGCACACCCGGAATCGTCGCCGGCGCTCCGACGCGGTCGGTTCCGGTCCCCCGGTTGCCCGCGGCCACGACGACCACGACGTCGTGGTCGTAGGCGTACTGGAAGGCCGTGTCCCACGACGGGTCCCATTCGAGCAGGTTCGTCGTGAACGAGAGGTTGATGACGTCGGCCCCGTGGTCCACAGCCCACGTCATGGCATCGGCGACCTGCGTGGCGAACGGGATGTCGGAGCTGCCGCCGAAGCCGATCGAGAGCGACAGCAGCTTCGCCTCGGGAGCCACGCCGATCATCCCGGTGTCCGGGCCGGTGCCGCGGGATGCCGCGAGCGAGGCGACCCAGCTGCCGTGGTCGCGGTCGTCGCCTCCCACAGGAGTGCGGCCGTCGGCGCTGCCCGAGCCCGAGAAGTCCGCTCCGGCGGTGACCGCCCCCTCGAACTCGGCCGGTCCGCGTCCGATGCCGGTGTCGATGACCGCGATCGTCGTACCTGCACCGCGCGTGGTCTGCCACGCCGTGCGGATGCCGTAGTCGTCGAGCCAGTACTCCGCCTGACGCGCGGGGTCTGTCGGAGGCACCACCGCACCGGCCGTCGTCGTGGTGACGACGAGCACGCCGACGACGGCCGCGCGCAGAAGCCGCCCGACGCGCCGCGTCACGCGGCCACCCGGGGGTTCGCGCACGTGCACCGCTCGGGCGACCAGGTGGATCGCTCCAGCGCGAGGTCGCCGATGGGGTTGACCCCCGGCCCCGCCGCGAGGGCGTGGGCCGCGACGGCGTGCAGGCACTTGACGCGCGTCGGCATGCCCCCGGCGGAGATCCCCGCGATCTCTTCGACCTCACCGTACGCGGCGCGGTCGGCGAGGTACTTCTCATGGGCGCTCCGATAGGCCGCGGCGATGTCGGAGTCGTCGGCCAGCAGGTCGGAGAGCTCGCGCATCACGTGGGTCGCCTCGAGGGCCGACATCGCGGCGGTGGCACCGGGGTGGGTCAGGTAGTAGAACGTCGGGAACGGCGTGCCGTCGGGCAGCCGCGGCTCGGTCGACACGACCGTCGGGTTGCCGCACACGCAACGCGCCGCGATCCCGACCACGCCGCGCATCGGGCGTCCCAGCTGCTCGCGCATGACCTCGAGGTCGGCGTCGGTCGCGGGCGTCAGAGCGGGAGCAGTCACTCTGACAGGCTACCGTCCGCCGCTGGCCGACTCCTGGGGCGGCACGGCAGCGGTGCTCAGGGGCCGGTGGCTGCCGTTCGAGCGGATCCGCTGGTCACGACCGAGCGCACGAACTGCGACATCCAGTCGGTGCGGGTGCGTTCGACGTCGCTCGAGACAGCGGCCGGATCATCGGGCAGGGCGGATGCCGGCAGATCGTCGTCGATGAGGTAGACGACCTCGCCGGGACGGACGTAGTACAGGCGCTCGCGCGCCTGCGTCATGATGAAGGCCGGATCACGCCACTGCTCGCGCTCCGCGGAGAGGGCGTCGACCTCTTCCTGGCTGACACGGACCGATTCCTCCAGCGCTGCGATCTGAGCGCGCTGATCGAGGTAGGTGCTGACCGAGGGGACGAGCACGCACGCGGCCAGCACGACGAGCCCGAGCATGATGAAGGCGAAGCCCGACACGCGGATGCCGCCCATCCACTCGCGGACGTCCACCCGCCGCCGGGAACGAGGAGAGGGAGCCGTCGTCTTGACCACGGCTCCCCCTCTCGTCACGTTTCAGCGCAGATCAGCCCTGGAATCGCGGGAACGCAGCGCGGCCGATGAACTCCGCGGCGTCACCCAGCTCCTCCTCGATGCGCAGAAGCTGATTGTACTTCGCCACACGCTCCGATCGCGCGGGCGCGCCGCTCTTGATCTGACCGGCGTTGACCGCCACCGACAGGTCGGCGATGGTCGTGTCCTCGGTCTCACCCGAACGGTGCGAGAGCATCGTCGTGTAGCCCGCACGGTGAGCGACCGCGATCGCGTCGAGCGTCTCGGACAGCGTGCCGATCTGGTTGACCTTCACCAGCAGCGAGTTGGCGGCCTGGCGGCGGATGCCGTCGGCCAGGCGCGCCGGGTTGGTGACGAAGAGGTCGTCGCCGACCAGCTGCACCTTGTCGCCGAGCTTCTCGGTGAGGGCGGTCCAGTTGTCCCAGTCGTCCTCGGCGAGGGCGTCCTCGATCGTGACGATCGGGAAGTCGTTGACGAGCTGCACGTAGTAGTCCGTCAGCTGCTCGGCGTTCCAGTCCTTATTGTCGAGGCGGTAGACGCCGTCGTTGAAGAACTCGGTCGCCGCGACATCGAGGCCGAGGGCGATCTCGGAGCCGGGCTTGAAACCGGCCTTCTCGATCGCCTTGACGAGGAACTCGAGGCCCTCGCGGTTGCTGGGCAGGTCGGGCGCGAAGCCGCCCTCGTCGCCGAGACCGGTGGCGTAGCCGGCGGCCTTCAGCTCGCCCTTGAGGACGTGGTAGACCTCGGTACCCCAGCGCAGCGACTCGCTGAAGGTCTCGGCGCCGATCGGCGCGAGGAAGAACTCCTGCATGTCGATGCCGTTGTCGGCGTGCTCGCCGCCGTTGATGACGTTGAACAGCGGCACGGGCAGGACGTGCGCGTTCGGGCCACCGAGGTAGCGGAACAGCGGCAGGTCGGCCGAATCGGCGGCCGCCTTGGCCACGGCGAGCGAGACGCCGAGGATGGCGTTCGCGCCGGTGCGCGACTTGTTCTCGGTGCCGTCGGTCTCGATGAGGATCTCGTCGATGATGCGCTGCTCGCTCGCGTCGACGCCCTCAATGGCGGGGCCGAGCTCGTCGATAACGGCGGTGACGGCCTTGAGCACGCCCTTGCCGCCGTAGCGGCTCTTGTCGCCGTCGCGGAGCTCGTACGCCTCGAACGCGCCGGTGGATGCGCCGGAGGGGACGGCCGCGCGCTGGACGATGCCGTCGTCGAGGAGCACCTCCACTTCGACGGTCGGGTTGCCACGCGAATCCAGAATCTCGCGTGCGCCTACAGCCTCGATCAGTGCCACAGGGGTACTCCTTGCTTGTGGAGGGTGAGTCGTGGAGCGTCGTCGGTCCACTCTGAGTCTAGTGATGACCGGAGCCGCCGCCACCGGGTCTGCCGGGACTATGACGCGGGGTCGACTCGCAGCGCGATCGCGAGCCCGTCCCAGCCCTTGAGATCGAGCGTCTGCAGCGCGGTCGCCTCGAAGCGCGGATCACGGGCGAGCATCTCGAGTCCTCGGCGGGTGCCGGCCACCTGCTCGTCCTCCGTCGCCGGGTCGCTGACGCGGCCCGCACGCACGACGTTGTCGACGACGACGATCGCGCCGGGCCGGGTCAGCCGCGCGGCGTGATCGAGGTAGATCGTGTTGGATTCCTTGTCGGCGTCGATGAAGACCAGATCGAACTCCTCGTCGACGTCGGGGAGCACGTCCGCGCCGCGTCCGACGCGCACCTCGACGCGGTCGTCGACGCCGGCGCGCGCGATGCTCGCTCGGGCGACCTCCGCGTTCCGGGGCTCGGCCTCGATGGTCAGCAGCCGTCCGTCCGCCGGCAGGACGCGCGCCATCGCGATCGTCGAGAAGCCGCCGAGCGTGCCGATCTCGAGGACCCGCCGAACGCCACCGATCCGGATGAGCAGCTGCAGGAGCTTGGCACTGAGCGGTGAGACCTCGATGGCGGGAAGCCCGGCCTCGCGTTGATCGGTGAGGGCGGCATCCAGATCCGGATCGGGCGTGACGAGAGTCGCCGTCAGGTACGCGTCGGTACGCCGCCAGCTGTCGGGAGTGGGGTCGGTCGTCATGCTCTCAGCCAACCGCACGGCGTCCGCGCGCGCCAGCATCCGCTCCGCCATCACCTCGTCGAGGGCGGCGGCGACCGCCGGGAGCAGCGCGTCAGCGGTGCGCCGGTACCCGAGTGCGCTCGGGTGGAATCGGTCGAGGGAGAACATCTCGTCCGGATTGTCGACGAACACCGGTCCCACAGCGCGGCGGAGTGAGACGACCCGCGCGCCGGCTGCCCGCGCCGCGGTCTCCTGAGCCTGCGCGAGCGCCCGCGACGCCCGCGATGCGAAGCTCCGCAGCGGCTGCGGGACCGGTCGGAGGGCCCCGAGGTCCGGACAGGTGCCCACCACGACCGCACACCCCCGAGCGCGCAACGTCTCGACGGCGTCGGCGAGGCTGCGAGCCGCGTCAGCGGCGGGGATGCGGTGCGTGACGTCGTTGCCGCCGACCACGATCACCGCGACATCGGCTGCGGCATCGTCGCCGAGTGCTGCGATCTGGTCCGGCAGCGTCGAGGACTCCGCGCCCACGACGGCGCCGGTCCGGAGCCGCACGGGGCGGCGCGCCCGCTTCGCCAGTCCGCGCGCGAGCCGTCCGCCGAGAGTGTCTTTCCGACGCTCGGCCCCGAGGCCCGCGGCGAGCGAGTCGCCGAGCATGACCAGACGCACCGGCTCGCCCGCATAGGAGCGGCGCCACAGCCGGTCGGCGTCGAGGGCGAGCTCACCCAGGGGCTTGCCGATTCGCTCTCGCGCGAGCGCGGCCTGCCGTGCCAGCACGACGCCCGAGGCCAGCGCGACGGCTCCAGCCGAGAGAACGGCGCCGCCGACGGCCGCGGCGATGCGCACGACAGGTGTGGTCATGACGCCAGCACAACATCGTCGAGTGAACGGGCGCGGAAGACTATCCGACGCTCGCGCGAACGACGTCGGGAGTCCCTCAGCCGATCGGGCGTGGCTCGACCGATCCGACGTCCTCCCCCGCACGCAGCGTGACGAAGGCGGCGTAGCCGTCGGCAGCGGCGCGCTCGAGCAGCGCCTTGAGGTTCTTCGGGCGCTGCTCGAGCCGCACCCGCGAACCGGTCGCGAGAAGGTGTGCCTTCGCGGCGAGGAGTTCGGGCAGCGGCACGTCACGATCGTGGACGAGCACGACGCCGGTGCGGTCATCGCCCGCCGACGAGCCCAGCAGGTCGACGAGCCGCTCGAACCCCAGCGAGAAGCCCACGGCCGGCACGTCCGAGCCGAGGAACCGGCCGATCATGCCGTCGTAGCGGCCGCCCCCGCCGAGCGAATACGACACCGAGGGGTGCGCCAGCTCGAAGATCGTGCCGGTGTAATAGCCCATGCCCCGCACGAGGAACGGGTCGAAGACGAGCGGCACCTCGGTCGACCCGCCCCGCGCCGACCGCACGGCCTCGCCGATGCCGACGAGGTGCGAGATCACGTGGTCGCCCACGCCCTCGGGAAGTCGCGAGCGGATGCCGTCGGCGTCGAAGGCCGCGGCATCCGACTGCGGGCGGCGAAGGAACGCCTCGAACGCGTCCGCGGCGGCCGGGGTCGCACCACGCTCGCGCAGCTCGGCTACGACGCCGTCCGTCCCGAGCTTGTCGAGCTTGTCGATCGTGATGAGCACTCCCGGGCGCTCGGACTCGGCGAACCCGAACGTCGCGAGCATCGCATCGAGCACGCGCCGGTCGTTGATGCGCACCGACGCACCGGTCAGCCCGAGCGCGTCGAGAGCGTCGAGGCTCGCCGTCATCAGCTCGGTCTCCGCTCGCGAGGTCGCGTCGCCGATGATGTCGATGTCGCACTGCACGAACTGCCGGTAGCGACCCTTCTGCGGCCTCTCGGCGCGCCACACCGGCGCGATCTGGATCGCGCGGAACACCGTGGGCAGCTCGGCACGGTGCGAGGCGTAGAAGCGGGCGAGCGGCACCGTCAGGTCGTAGCGCAGCCCCAGATCGGTGAGCGCGGCAGGGTCGTCCGCCGCGGCACGGATGCCGTCGGCGTCGAGTCCGCGCGCGAGCACGTTGTAAGCGAGCTTCTCGTTGTCGCCGCCGATTCCGGCGTGCAGACGTCCGTACTCCTCCATGACGGGTGTCTCGATCTCGTCGAAGCCGTGCGCTCGGTAGCGCTCGCGGACGACGGCGAGAACGCGCTCGCGGCGGGCTTTGTCGGCGGGAAGGAAGTCGCGCATGCCGCGCGGCGGGTTCACGGTGGGCACCGTCCTATCCTTCCAGGTCGGCGGCGGCGCCACTGGTGCCCTCGGCCTCGCGGATGTCGGCGCCCAGGGTGCGCAGTCGTTCGCGCAGGGCGCGCTCGGCATCCCAGCCCTGGGCGCGGCCGTGAGCGACGAGCGCGAGCAGCGCGTCACCGAGCCCGGCTTCGTCGGCGGGCGGTTCCGCGGGTGGCGCCGGTGCGGCCGACAGGACGGATTCCGACTTGGCGAGCATCTTCTGGGCCAGGGCGAGCGTCGGCATGTGGGCGGACACTCCGTCGAGCAAACTCGTGCGCGCACGCTTCTCGGCCGACTTCGCGGCGTTCCAGAGCACGAGCACCTGCTCGGGAGTCTCGGCCGTCGCGTCGCCGAAAACGTGGGGATGCCGCCGCACCATCTTCTCAGTCAGACCCCGGGCGACGTCGTCGATGTCGAACGGATCGGATGCCGCACGCGACGCGATCTCAGCGTGGAAGAGCACCTGCCACAGCAGGTCTCCGAGCTCCTCCCGGAGGTCGTCCACCGTGCCCGCCTCGACGGCATCCACCACCTCCGCCGACTCCTCGATGAGGTACGGGACGAGATCGCGATGGGAGATCTGCGCCGTCCACACGCATCGGTCGCGCACGGCGCGCATCGTCTCGGCGGCGTCACGCAGCGGATCGGACATCGGGCTCCTTCGTACGGGACGGTCCCAGGCTAGCCCCGCCGTAACACAGCGGCAGCCGACGGCGCGTGTGTGACGCCCGTGTCAAAGCGCGGTCGCGCGTGCCAGTACTTTGGAGGCATGCGCGAGCTGACCCGAACCGAAGCCATCGATCTCGTCGGCCGATACGAGGCCGAGCAGGAGATCCCCGAGGCGATGCGCGCCGACGTGCGGATGCTCGGCTCGATGCTGGGCCAGGTGCTGCGAGAGAGCGGCTCGCCCGGCCTCTTCGACGACGTCGAACGCCTGCGAGGCGCCACGATCCAGGCGTACACCGACGACTCCCCCGAGGCATTCGAGCGCGCGGCAGCCATCGCCGAGTCGTTCAGCGTCGCGCGTGCGGACGAGGTGGCACGCGCCTTCACCGTCTACTTCCACCTCGTGAACCTGGCCGAGGAGCACCAGCGCGTGCGCCTCCTGCGCGAGCGCGCGGGCATCTCCGATCAGGACAGCGCGAGCGACTCGATCCCCGCCGCGTACGCGCAGCTGTCGTCCGAGGTGGGCGAGGACGAAGCGGCGCGCCGGCTGCGCGAACTGCGCTTCCACCCCGTCTTCACGGCGCACCCCACGGAGGCACGTCGCCGCGCGGTCTCGCAGAGCATCCGGAGGCTCGTGACCCTGCTCGAGACGCTCGAGAACTCCGCTGCCGGTGGCGCCGAGCACCGACGGGCCCGCCGCCGCATGCTCGAGGAGATCGACACGCTCTGGCGCACGTCGCCGCTGCGCGCCGAGAAGCCGACGCCGACCGACGAGGTCCGCGCCGTCATGGCCGTGTTCGACGACACCCTCTACACGACGATCCCGCTGGTCTACCGTCGTCTCGACGACGCCCTGCAGGGCGAGGTCGCCGGCAGCCGTCCCCCGGTGGTGGCGCCGTTCGTGCGTCTGGGTACATGGGTCGGCGGCGACCGTGACGGGAACCCCTTCGTCACCGCGTCGGTCACGAAGAAGGCCGCCGGCATCGCCGCCGAGCACGTGCTCCTCGGCCTTGAGCGCAGCACCGAGCGCGTCGGCCGCGGATTGACCATGTCGGGAGACACGACGCCCCCGAGTCCCGCGCTGCGAGCACTGTGGGATCGCCTCGCCGCGTCCGACGACGAGGGCGCCGCCGACGCCGTGAAGCGCGCCCCCGGGGAGCACCACAAGCGCGTCATGATGCTGCTCGCACGCCGCATCCGCGCCACCCGTGCGCGCAACGCCGACCTCGCCTACAGCGACCCCGAGGAGTTCCTCGCCGACCTGCGTGTCGTGCAGAGCTCGCTCGACGAGGCCGGCGCCAAGCGCCAGGCCTTCGGCGCGCTCCAGCAGCTGATCTGGGCCGTCGAGACCTTCGGCTTCCACCTCGCGGAGCTCGAGGTCCGGCAGCACTCCGCCGTCCACGCCAAGGTTCTCGCCGAGTGCGAGGCGGGCGGCGAGCTGAGCGATCTCGCGAACGAGGTCCTGGAGGTCTTCCGCACCATCTCGCAGGTGCAGAAGCGCTTCGGCCCGCGGGCCGCGGGCCGCTACATCGTGTCGTTCACGCAGTCGGCGGACGACCTCGCGAACGTGCACGCCCTCGCGCGTCACGCCGTCGGTCCCGACGGGACCCCGCCGGTCCTCGACGTCATCCCGCTGTTCGAGACCTTCGCCGATCTGCAGGCAGCTCCCGGAATCCTCGCCGAGATCGTCGACCACCCGGCGTTCGCCGCGCGCCTCGAAGCCACCGGCCGGCGCCTGGAGGTCATGCTCGGCTACTCCGACTCGTCGAAGGACGTCGGACCGGTCGCAGCCAACCTCGCCCTCTACGAGGCGCAGGCACGCATCGCCGCATGGGCGCAGGAGCAGCGCATCGAGCTCACTCTGTTCCACGGCCGCGGCGGCGCTCTCGGCCGCGGCGGCGGGCCCGCCAACTCCGCCATCCTCGCCCAGCCGCCGCACTCGGTCGACGGTCGCTTCAAGCTCACCGAACAGGGCGAGGTCATCTTCGCCCGCTACGGCGACCCCGACATCGCCCTGCGCCACATCGATCAGGTGGCCGCCGCGATCCTGCTCGCTTCCGCGCCGTCGATCGAAGAGCGCAACAGCCGAGCCGCCGAGCGGTATGCCGACGTGGCGGCGACGATGGATGCCGCCTCGCGCGAGCGCTTCTTCTCCCTCGTGAAGGCACCCGGGTTCGCCCCGTGGTTCGCCGCCGTCACGCCGATGGAGGAGATCGGCCTCCTCGCCCTGGGCTCGCGCCCGGCGCGCCGCGGGTTGTCCGTCGAGTCGCTCGAAGACCTGCGCGCGATCCCGTGGGTCTTCGCCTGGACGCAGGCGCGTATCAACCTCGCGGGCTGGTTCGGGCTCGGAACCGCACTCGAGGCGGTCGGAGACGAAGCGCTGTTGCGTGAGGCGTACCAGCAGTGGCCCCTGCTGCGCACGGTCATCGACAACGTGGCGATGAGCCTCGCGAAGGCCGACCCGCGCATGGCTCGTCGGCACCTCGCGCTCGCCGACCGCGATGATCTCGCACAGCTCGTCGTCGACGAGATGCTGCTCACCCGCGACTGGGTCGTGCGCATCGCGGGAGGCGACGGTCTGCTCGCCAACAAGCCCGTGCTCCAGCGCGCCGTGAAGATGCGCAGCCCGTACGTCGACGCCCTCTCGCTCCTGCAGCTGCGGGCGCTGCGTGTGCTCCGCTCGACCGAGCAGGACGCACCCACCCCGCCCGAGTGGCAGCGCCTGCTGCTCATCACCGTCAACGGCGTCGCGGCGGGCCTCCAGAACACCGGGTGATCGTCATATGGCCGGGCGCGCACCGTCGTGCCCGCTAGCGTGGATCGGGTCCCGCCCGCTCGGCCAGAAAGCTCCACCATGACCGAACACCACGCTCCCCTGCCCTCCTCCGTTCAGCCGGTCTTCGACACCGTCCTCCAGCGCAATCCGCACGAGCCCGAGTTCCAGCAGGCCGTGCACGAGGTGCTCGAGGCGATCGCGCCGGTCGTGGAGGTCCAGCCCGAGCTCGCGCGCGACGGCATCCTCGAACGTCTGGTCGAGCCCGAGCGACAGATCATGTTCCGCGTGCCGTGGCTCGACGACGCCGGCACCGTTCGCGTCAACCGCGGCTATCGCGTGCAGTTCTCCTCAGTGCTCGGACCGTACAAGGGCGGGCTGCGCTTCCACCCGACCGTGAACCTGTCGATCGTGAAGTTCCTCGGCTTCGAGCAGATCTTCAAGAACGCCCTCACCGGTCAGGGCATCGGCGGCGCCAAGGGCGGCAGCGACTTCGACCCGCACGGTCGCTCGGATGCCGAGATCATGCGCTTCTGCCAGTCGTTCATGAACGAGCTGTACCGCCACCTCGGCGAGCACACCGACGTCCCGGCCGGCGACATCGGCGTGGGTGCGCGCGAGATCGGGTACCTCTTCGGGCAGTACCGCAAGATCACCAACCGCCACGAGTCGGGCATGTTCACGGGCAAGGGCGTGCAGTGGGGCGGGGCCGAGGTCCGCACCGAGGCGACGGGCTACGGCGCGGTCTTCTTCGCGCAGGAGATGCTCGCCGTCGCGGGCGACTCGCTCGAGGGCAAGCGCGTCGCGGTGTCGGGTTCGGGCAACGTCGCGACGTACGCCATCGAGAAGGCGTACCAGCTCGGTGCGACCCCGATCACGGCATCCGACTCGTCGGGCACCATCGTCGACGAGGACGGGATCGACCTCGCCGTGCTCAAGCAGGTCAAGGAGATCGACCGCCGACGCATTTCGGCGTACCTGGATCACCGGCCCCGCGCGACGTTCATCGAAGGTGGCCGCCCGTGGCGCACCGCGGTCGACGTCGCCATCCCGTCCGCGACGCAGAACGAGCTCGACGGAGACGACGCCCGCGCGCTCGTCGACAGCGGCGTCCGGGTCGTCGTCGAGGGAGCCAACATGCCCTCGACCCCCGAGGCTGTCGATGCGTTCCGTGCGGCCGGAGTGCTCTTCGGCCCCGGTAAGGCGGCGAACGCGGGCGGTGTCGCGACATCCGCGCTGGAGATGAGCCAGAATGCGTCGCGCCAGCGGTGGGGCTTCGCCGACAGCGAGAACAAGCTCCGCGAGATCATGAAGAACGTCCATGACGCCGCATTCGCGGCCGCGGAGCGCTACGGCCACCCGGGCGACTACGTCGTCGGGGCGAATGCGGCCGGGTTCGAGCGCGTGGCACGCGCGATGCTCGCCCAGGGCGTCATCTGACGCTGCCGCGGGGCCGGGCGGGGTGCGAGCCGGGTTAGGCTTTCACCCCGTGCCTTCCGACCCCTCCTCCCCCATGGAGTCCGCTCTCACGCGCCCCGGAGCCCGCCCGGCGACCGTGTCGATGCTCACCTTGTCGACCTTCGTCATCGGGTCGATGGTGGGAGCGGGCGTGTTCTCGCTCCCCGCTGGTTTCGCGGCCGAGACCGGGGTCGCCGGGACGCTCATCGCGTGGGCGGTCGCGGGCGGGGGCATGCTCGCGCTCGCCTTCGCGTTCCAGCTTCTGGCCAATCGTCGGCCGGATCTCGACGCGGGTGTCTACAGCTACGCGCGAGCCGGTTTCGGGAGGTACCTCGGATACTTCTCGGCGTTCGGCTACTGGGCCAGCGCGTGCGCGGGCAACGTCTTCTACTGGGTGTTCATCACCTCCACCCTCGGAGCGGTGTTCCCGGCCCTCGGCGCAGGCGACACGGTGGCAGCCGTGGCCGTGTCCTCGGCGGGGCTCTGGCTGTTCTTCATCCTGATCCGCCGCGGAGTGCGATCGGCGGCCGCCGTCAACCGCGTCGTCAGCATCGCGAAGACGCTGCCGATCGTCGTGTTCGTCATCCTCTGCGCCACCGTCTTCGATCCCGCGGTGTTCGCCGCCAACTGGGCGGGCCCGTCGGGCGCTCCGCTGTGGGACCAGATCCGCGCCACGATGCTCGTCACCGTCTTCGTCTTCATCGGTCTCGAGGGCGCGAGCGTCAACTCGCGGCACGCCCGGTCGCGCCGCGACGTGGGCCGCGCGACCCTCCTCGGCTTCCTCAGCGTGCTTGCGGTGTTCGCGTCGGTGACCATCGTCTCGTTCGGCGTGCTGCCGCGGGAGGAGATCGCCGCTCTGCCCGAGCCGTCGCTGGGCGGAGTCCTGGAGACGATCGTCGGCCCGGCCGGTGCAGTCTTCATCGGCGCATCCCTCATCGTCGCCGTGCTCGGCGCGTACCTGTCGTGGACCCTGATGGCCGCGGAGGTCCTGCTGGAGGCGTCGCGGTCGGGCGATCTCCCGAGATTCCTCTCGCGGACCAATGCCGACGACACGCCGGTCGGTGCGCTCCTCCTGTCGACGACGCTGGTGCAGGTGCTGCTGGTCGTGGTCCTCTTCGCCGAGAACGCGTTCTCGGTGGCACTCGATCTGACGAGTGTCCTCGTGCTGATCCCGTTCGTCCTCTCGGCCGGGTACGCGCTCAAGCTCACCGTCACCGGCGAGACCTATCGCCCGGGCGATCGTGCGCGGATGCGCGACCTCGTCGTCGCCGTGATCGCGACGGCGTACACGACGTTCCTCCTGATCGCTGCCGGAGCGCACTACCTCCTGCTCTCGCTGCTGATCATCGTGCCGGGCACAGCACTCTTCGCCGCGGCGCGTCGGCGCGCCGGAGCCCGCGTCTTCACGCGCATCGAATGGGTGATCTTCGGCGCGTCGGTGCTCGGTGCCGTGTGCGCCGTCGTGCTGCTGGCGACCGGTCGCATCACCCTCTGACGCGCGCCCCCGACGAGGAGGCCGAGACGCGTCAGGACGTCGCGGCGGGCGTCGTCGGCGCGGCGACGGGGAAGAGCTGCTCGAGCAGCTGACCCGTCCAGGCGATGAGATCCGCATCGCCGAGCACGGTGCCGCCTGCCGTCGGCAGCGGGACCACGAGGGCTTCGCCGCCGGCGAGGAGCTTGGCCTTGGGGTACAGCCGCTGCAGTCGGATGCGCATCGACTCGGGCAGGCGCGCCGGCGCGACCCGCAGGTTCGGCCCCATCGCGACGACGTCGGTGAGCCCCGACTGGGCGGCCCGACGACGCAGACGAGCGACCGCGAGCAGTCCCTCCACTTCGGCCGGCGGGCGGCCGTACCGGTCGGTCAGCTCCTCGACGACGAGATCGATCGCGTCATCCTTCGCGCTGACGGCTGCCGCAGCCGACAGCTTCTGATAGGCCTCGAGGCGCAGGCGCTCGCTGTCGATGTAGTCCTCGGGGATGCGCGCCGCCACGGGGAGCTCGAGCCGCAGCTCGGCCGGCCCGTCGACCTCCTCGCCCCGGAAGGTCGAGACGGCCTCGCCGATCATCCGCAGGTAGAGGTCGAATCCGACACCGGCGATGTGACCGGCCTGCTCGGCGCCCAGCAGGTTGCCCGCGCCACGCAGCTCGAGGTCTTTCAGCGCGACCTGCATGCCCGAGCCGAGGTCGTTGTTGACCGCGATCGTCTCGAGCCGGTCGGCGGCGGTCTCGCTCAGCGGCTTGTTCTCGTCGTACAGGAAGTACGCGTAAGCGCGCTCGCGCCCGCGCCCGACCCGGCCGCGCAGCTGGTGCAGCTGGCTCAGTCCGTACTTGTCGGCACGGTCGATGATGATGGTGTTGGCGTTCGAGATGTCGAGTCCGGTCTCGACGATCGTCGTCGAGACGAGGACGTCGGCACGCCGCTCCCAGAAATCGTCCACGACCTGCTCGAGCTGGTGCTCCCCCATCTGGCCGTGCGCGACGGCGATGCGCGCCTCGGGCACCAGCTCACCGAGCTGCGCCGCGACCCGCTGGATCGACTGCACGCGATTGTGCACGAAGAACACCTGGCCCTCGCGCAGCAGCTCACGTCGGATGGCCGCCGCGATCTGCTTGTCGCTGCGGGGTCCGACATAGGTCAGGATCGGATGCCGCTCCTCGGGCGGGGTCGCCAGGGTCGACATCTCGCGGATGCCGGTCACGGCCATCTCGAGCGTGCGCGGGATCGGCGTCGCGCTCATCGCGAGGATGTCGACGCCGGTCTTCAGCTTCTTCAGCGAGTCCTTGTGTTCGACACCGAACCGCTGCTCCTCGTCGATGATGAGGAGCCCGAGATCCTTGAAGGCGACCTTCTCGGTCAGGATGCGGTGGGTGCCGATGACCATGTCGACGGTGCCGTCGGCGAGCCCGTCGACCGTCTCGCGGGCCTGCTTCGCAGTCTGGAACCGCGACAGGGGGCGCACCTTGACCGGGAATCCGGCGAAGCGCTCGGTGAACGTCTCGAGATGCTGCTTCGCGAGAAGCGTGGTCGGGACCAGCATCGCGACCTGCTTCCCCTCCTGGATCGCCTTGAACGCGGCGCGGACGGCGACCTCTGTCTTGCCGAACCCGACGTCGCCCGAGAGCAGGCGATCCATCGGGATCGGCTTCTCCATGTCGGCCTTGATCTCGTCGATCGTCTGCAGCTGGTCGGGCGTCTCCGCGAACGGGAACGCCTCTTCGAGCTCGCGCTGCCACGGGGTGTCGGGCCCGAACGCGTGACCCTTCGACGCCATGCGGGCCGAGTACAGCTTGACGAGCTCGACGGCGATGTCACGAACGGCCTTGCGCGCCTTGCCCTTCGCGGCCGCCCAGTCGCTGCCGCCCATCTTCGAGAGCACCGGCGCCTCACCACCGACATAGCGCGAGAGCTGGTCGAGCTGATCGGTCGGCACGAAGAGCTTGTCGCCGGGATAGCCGCGTTTGGCGGGCGCGTACTCGAGCACGAGGTACTCGCGCTGCGTCTTCACCGCGTTGCGTCCGCCACTCGATACCTCGCGCTGCACGAGCTCGACGAACTTTCCGATGCCGTGGGTCGAGTGGACGACGACGTCACCGGGCTTGAGCTGCAACGGATCGACGACGTTGCGCCGTCGTGTCGCGAGCTTCTTCACCACGCGGCCGTCACTGCCGATCGTGCGCCCGTAGAACTCGCTCTCGGTCAGGACGGCGAGCTTCGCCTCCGCCGACTCGAAGCCGCGCTCGAGCGACGCGACGACGCAGACCGCGACGGCCTCGTCGGCCAATTCGGCGACCCCATCGCTCGTACGTGCGGCGATGCCGCGCTCGGCGAGCACGTCGCGGGCACGGTCGACGAGCCCGGGACCGGACGCGCACACCACGACGCGCCAGCCGCGCGAGAGGAGGTCACCGATATGAGCAGTGGCGCCGTCGACGTTGCCCTGGAAAGACGGCACCGCACTGCCGTCGATGCGCAGGTCGTCGCCCGTGTCGGTCAGCCCCTCGTCCGCGGCATCCGCTGCTCCCGAGTCGAACGCACTGAGCGTCCACCACACGCCGGAGCGTTCACGCATCGCCTCGCGCAGCGCGGGGAGCGTCAGGAAGTCGCCCGCGCCGAGATCGACCGGGCTGTCCGCCCCGGCGGTGGCCGCGCTCCACGCCGCCTCGAGGAACTCACGGTTCGTCTCGCCGAGCGTGCGCGCCCGAGTGCGCGAGCGCTCGGGATCGACCAGCGCGATCGCGGAGCCTCGGGGCAGGTAGTCGACGAGCGGCACGACCCCCTCCGCCAGCGCGGGCAGGAGCGACTCCATCCCCTCGACGGGGATGCCCTGCGACATCTTCTCGAGCATGCCGGTCAGGCTGGGGAACGTCGGCGCCATCGCCGCAGCGCGCTCGCGGACGGCCGGCGTCAGGAGCAGCTCGCGGGCCGGAAGCAGCTCGGCCTTCTCGACCTCGCCCGGGAGCGACCGCTGGTCGGCGATCGAGAACGCGCGGATCTGGTCGACCTCGTCACCGAAGAAGTCGATGCGCAGCGGGTGGTCGGCCGCGGCCGGAAAGACGTCGAGGATGCCGCCGCGCACGGCGAACTCGCCGCGGCGGGAGACCATGTCGACACGGTGATAGGCGAGTTCGACGAGACGGCGGACGACCTGCTCGAGGTCGCTCCCGCGCGTGCCCACCGTGAGCGAGATCGGCTCGGCGTCGGTCAGGCCCGCGGCAAGCGGCTGCAGAGCGGCGCGCACCGAGGCGGTGATGATCAACGGCGTGCCGCCATCATGGGCCGCTGCACGGCGGAGCACGGCGAGCCGACGCCCCACCGTCTCGGGGCTCGGGCTCAGACGTTCGTGCGGCAGGGTCTCCCAGGCGGGGAAGTGAACGATCTCGGCCTCGGGGACGAGACACTGCAGCGCAGCACCGAGCGTTTCGGCGCGACGACCGGTGGGCGCGACGGCGAGGACGACAGCGGGTCGGCCCTCGCTCCGGCGCTGCTCGAGCAGCGCGGCGAGGAGCGGGGCGTCGAGGCCGTCGGCCAGCGAGTAGTCGACGCTGCCGACCGCACCGGATGTCACCGCCTCCCGGAAGGAGTCAGCCTGCGAAAGGGCGCGCACGATCCCGGGAACTGTCACCACAGAAGCCTACCGCCGGCCGCCGACACGGGCGCCTCGCCGTGCCCGGGCAGCGTGCTCAGCGCGGTGCGTGAAAGCGCTGCTGCGCGGCGAGGAGACCATCACCCACGACCGCCTCGACCGCGTCCGCAGCATCCGAGACAAGGATGCCGAGCGTCTTGCGCTCGGTCGCCGAGAAGGGGTCGAGCACCCAGTCGGCCGGATCCTGGGACCCCGTGGGCCGCCCGATCCCGACGCGGACACGCGCGAACTCGGGGGTGCCGAGCGCCTTGGCGATGTCACGGACGCCGTTGTGGCCGCCGTGGCCGCCGCCCGTCTTGAGCTTGATGGTGTCGAAGGGGATGTCGAGCTCGTCATGGACCACGACGACGTGGTCCGGGTCGACGCCGTAGAAGGAGGCCAGCGCAGCCGCGGGGCCTCCCGAGACGTTCATGAACGTCTTCGGCTTGGCCAGCACCATCTTGGCAGCACCGGGCCGGAGCCAGGACTCGGCTGCCCAGGAGTTGGCCTTGTGCGAACGAAGCGTCTCACCGCGCCGGCTCGCCAGTTCGTCGATGACCATCTGGCCGATGTTGTGCCGGGTCGCCTCGTAGCGCGGCCCCGGATTGCCGAGACCGATGATGAGCCAGGTATCCGCCATGGCGCGCCTTTCGAACGACGGAGCCCGTCCTCACGAGGTGAGAACGGGCTCCGCAGGGGTGAGTATTACTCGGACTTCTCGTCGCCCTCAGCCTCGTCGGACTGCTCGGCGGCGGTCGCCTCGTCGGCGGCCTCGATCTCGTCGACGGCGGCGAGCGTCGCTGCGGGGACCGACACGGCGACGACGAGCGTCTCAGGGTCGGTCACCAGCGTGGCGCCGCGGGGCAGCGTCAGGTCGGCGGCCGTGATGCGCGCGCCGTCCTCGAGGCCTTCGACGTCGACCTCGACGTTGGTGGGGATGTGGGTGGCCTCGACCTCGAGCGTGATCGACGACGCGTCCTGCGTCGCGATGGTGCCCGAGAACGGCTCGCCGGTGACGACGACGGGAACGTCGACCTGGACCTTCTCGCCCTTCTTCACGACGAGGAGGTCGATGTGCTCGATGATCTGGCGCACGGGGTCGCGCTGGACGTCCTTGACGAGGACCAGCTGCTCCTTGCCGTCGATGGTCAGCTCGATGACGGCGTTAGCGCGGCGGACGAGCAGCAGCATCTGGTGGCCCGGCAGGGCGACGTGCACGGGGTCGGTGCCGTGCCCGTAGATGACGGCGGGGATCTGACCGGCGGCACGCAGACGGCGGGCGAAGCCCTTGCCGAAGTTGGTGCGCGTCTCTGCAACGACCTTGGTGTCGGTCTCGATGGACATGCGTTTCTCCTTGTGGGCCCGGGGCCCTGCTCAGCGGTATGCGGGTTCGACGCGAACGCGAGCGCGTGGAGAGGAAACGTCCTGCACACACCCTCGTCGATCACGGATCCCGGTTCCCGCACAGCGGGCACGCGGCATCCCTCGCCGAAGTACACCCCTACTCTACCAGCGCTGGGTAGGGTGGGTGAGACGTCGTCTACGCCCGGAGGAAAAATGGAATACGGCTGGTTCTCTCACGTGCTTCTGTGGGTCATCGGAGCGATGACGCTCGGGTCGATCGTCTCCGTCAGCCTCGCGCTTTCGTGTCGAGTTCAGGCGGGCCAGACCGCGACGACGACCTTGCCGGACGCCTCCGAGTCCCTCGCCGTCGCGAACGCCTCGACGATGTCGGCGGCGTCGACGACGTGGGTGATCACCTGCTCGATCTCGGGTCGCTCGTCGAGGAGGCGCACCGCCTCGTCGATCTCGTCCTTGAAGCGGAACGTGCCGACGTAGACGACCTCCTTGGAGATGAAGGGCGCCAGGTTGACCGGTCGCGGCTCGTTGGGGACCATGCCGACCTGTACGACGCGCCCCGCCGGCCGCACGGCGCGCAACGCGGCGGACACCGACGCCGCGACGCCCGAGCACTCCAGCACGACGTCGTAGGCGTCGGCGGGGGGCTGCTCCGTGGTGACGTCGAACGTTCGGGTCGCGCCGAGTCGGCTCGCACGGTCGAGGGGTCCTGCCAGCACATCGGTGGCGTGCACCTCCGCCGCCCCGGCAGCGGTCGCCGCTGCCACCGCGAGCAGTCCGATCGGCCCGGCACCGGTCACGAGGACCCGCGCACCCGCGACGTCGCCTACTTTGCTCAGCCCGTGCAGGGCGACCGCGAGCGGCTCGGCCAGCACGGCACGACGGACCGGCAGCGTCGGCGGGAGGGGTCGCACCATGGACCGATCGGCGACGATGAGCTCGGCGAGGGCGCCCTGGGTGTGCGGCGTCGTCGAGGCGCTGCCCAGATACGCTCCGCCCGGCCAGAGGTGCGGGTCGTCGGCGATCGCCTCGACCTTGCGGCCGAAGGTGGCGGGGTGAAGCGTCACGGGCGTGCCGGACTCCCACTCCCCGGTCGGATCGAGATCGATGCGGCCGCTGAGCTCATGCCCCGGGATCAGCGGCTCCCTCACGACGAAAGCCCCGTTGGCACCCTCGTAGTAGTAGTGGAGGTCGGACCCGCAGATGCCGACGAAGTCCACCCGGATCCGCACCTCTCCCTCGCCGGGCGACGGCTCGGGGACGTCCGAGATCTCGATGTGCTGTTTTCCATGGATGTGCGCTGCGCGCATGGCGGTCCTTCCGGATCAGACGACGGCGGTCATGCCGCCGTCGACGAAGATGTTCTGCCCCGACACGAAGCTCGAGGCATCCGAGCAGAGGAAGAGCAGGGCCCCATCGAGCTCGCTGAAGTCGCCCCAGCGCTGTGCCGGGGTGCGCTGCGTGAGCCACGCGCTGAAATCGGCGTCGTCGACGAGGGCGCGGTTCATCTCGGTCGCGAAGTAGCCGGGCGACAGCGCGTTCACCTGCACGTTGTGTCGAGCGAGGTCGGCCGCCATCCCCTTCGTGAGCTGCGCTACCGCGCCCTTGGTCGCCGAGTACGGCGCGATCGTCTGGCGCGCCAGCGCCGACTGCACCGAGGCGATGTTGACGATCTTCCCCGACCCGCGCTCGACCATTCCCGGGGCCACGAAGCGCGCGACGTAGAAGACGCCGTTGAGGTTGGCCGCGACGATCTCGTCCCAGTCGGACACCGAGAACTCCGCGAAGGGGGCCCGCCGCTGGATCCCCGCGTTATTGACGAGGATGTCGGGCACCCCGACCTCGGCGACGATGGCCGCGACCCCCGCCTCGACGGCAGCGGCATCCGTGACGTCGAAGACCGCCGCCACCGGTTCCGGCGAACCGGCTTCGGCGGCCTCACGCCGCGTGCGCTCGACCGCCTCGGCATCACGGCCGTGCACGACGACACGTGCGCCTTCGCGGGCGAGCGCGAGCGCGAGGGAGCGCCCGAGCCCGCGCGACGAGCCCGTCACGAGGGCGACGCGTCCGGTCACATCGAACAGAGAGGACATCGGAACTCCTTAACGTCAGGGCAGAGCCGTCAGCAGCGGCTCAGATGAGGGACGCGAGCCCGAACAGACCGAGCACGAGCACGAACGCGGTCACGGACTCGATGGCCTGCTGCACGGTCCACGTCTTCAGGGTCGTCTTCACGTCCATGCCCATGAGGCGGCCCACGAGCCAGAAGCCCGAGTCGTTGACGTGTCCGGCGAACACCGAGCCGGCCGCGGTGGCCAGGACGATGGCGGCCACCTGGAGCGGGTTGAAGTCACCCGCAGCGACAGCCGGCGCCGCGAGGCCTGCTGCCGTCACCAGAGCGACGGTGGCCGACCCCTGCGCGAGGCGGATGATGACGGCGATGACGTATGCGGCCACGATGATCGGCAGGCCGAGGTCGGACAGCGTGTCGGCGAGCGCGTCGCCGATGCCCGAGGCGCGCAGGACGCCGCCGAACATGCCGCCGGCGCCGGTGATGAGGATGACCGAGGCGACAGGACCGAGAGCCGAGTCGACGACCTTCTCGAGCGCCGTGCCGTTCTCGCCGCGGCGCGTGCCCAGCACGAAGGTCGCGACGATGACGGTGATGAGCAGAGCCACGAAGGAGTTGCCGAGGAGCACCAGCACCTGGACCCACAGGTCGTCCGTCGACACGGCGCCGGCGGAGGCGAGGGTCGTGAGCCCCGTGTTCATGAAGATGAGGAACATCGGCAGGAGCAGGAGCAGGACGATCGTCAGCGGACGCGGCGGGTTCGCCGGCTGGTCGTCATCCTTCTCGCCGAAGAGAGCCGGCACCGGCAGCGGGATGCGCGCGGCGATGAACTTGCCCCACAGGTAACCGGAGACGTACCAGACGGGGAAGACGACGACGAGGCCGAGGAGAAGGACGAGACCGAGGTTGGCTCCGTACGCCTCGGTCGCCGTGACGGGGCCGGGGTGCGGCGGCAGGAAGACGTGCATGACGGAGAACGCCGCGGCGGCGGGGATGCCGAAGAGCAGGACGTTCGCCTTCGAGACGCGGCGGGCGATCGCGAAGATGATCGGGAGCATCATCACCAGGCCCGCGTCGAAGAACATCGGGAAGCCGAGGATGAGCGAGGCGATGCCGAGCGCGAAGGGTGCTCGCTTCTCGCCGAAGACCTCGACGAACTTGTCGGCGAGCGCCTTGGCGCCGCCGGAGTGCTCGATGAGCCTGCCCAGCATCGCGCCGAGGGCGACGAGGAGGGCGACTCCGGCGAGTGTCCCACCGAATCCATCGGTGAGCGTCTTCGCGATCGCCGAGACCGGCACCTGCGCGACGAACGCGGTGAGCAGCGAGACGATGATCAGCGTCAGGAAGGCGTGGACCTTGCAGACGATGATCAGGAACAGGATGAGGGCGATCGCGCCGACTGCGATGAGCAGCAGCGGTCCGGCACCCAGGGTCTGGGTCCAGTCTTCCATCGGTATCTCCGTTGATGTCGGGAAGCGGACGACCGAGGGCTGAGCCCCGCGGATCGTCCCGCGTTAGGATTCGAGCTGCCCCGTGCCACGGCAGCGGAGCAGAGCGATCCTCGCACAATGATCGTATTTTTTACAACCACTGATCGTATTTATCGGAGGCGTCATGGCGCAGGCATCCCACGGATCCGTGCTCGACGCGCTCGGCCTGCGCATCGCCTCGGGCGAACTCGCCCCCGGATCGGTGTGCACTCTGGCCGACCTCGAAGCCGAGTTCGGGGTCTCCCGCACCGTCATCCGCGAAGCGGTTCGGGTGCTGGAGGCGATGGGGATGCTCTCGTCGCGCCGACGCGTCGGTCTCACCGTGACGCCGACGAACGAGTGGAGCGCGCTCGATACCCGCCTCATCGGCTGGCAGCTCGCATCACCGCGCCGCGACCACCAGATCGTCGTGGTGAACGAGCTGCGGTCCGCCGTTGAGCCGATCGCCGCACGACTGGCCGCCCAGCGCGGCACCGACGTGCAGCGCTCGCAGCTCCTCGGCCTCGCGGCGCGTCTCGAGGAGCTCGGTCGCAGCGGCAAGGGCGCATCGCCGGAGTACCTCGAGGTCGACATCCAGTTCCACGACCTCATCCTCGACATGAGCGGCAACCTCATGCTCGCCGCGAACAAGGCGGCGATCGCCGCCGTCATCGCCGGGCGCTCCGACGTGGGACTCACTCCCGCGATCCCCTACGAAGCGGCGCTCGACAACCACGTGCGCACCGCCGCGGCGATCGCGCGCGGCGACGCCGACGGTGCGGAGCGCCACACCCGTGGCTACGTCGACGCGGTCCTCAGCGAGGTCCGGGCGCTGGTGTGACCAGGCCGTCGGGCTGCTCGCCGCGCAGCGCCGCCAGCAGCGCATCGATCGACTGATCCGTCATTCGCTGCACGGCACCGCTCGTGTGCCCTCCCGCATGCGGCGTCGCCACCACGCCGGGATGCCCGACGAGCGGCGAACTGGACGGCGGCTCGGTCTCGTAGACATCCACGGCGACCCCGTGGAGGCGCCCCTCGTCGAGTGCGCGGCGCGCCGCGGCCTCGTCGAGCAGGCCGCCTCGCGCGGTGTTGACGACGATCGCTCCCGGCGGCAGCAGGCTCAGTCGGCGCGCATCGAGCAGATGACGGGTCTCGGGCAGCAGCGGGACGTGCAGACTCACCACATCGCTGCGGCGGCACAGCTCGTCGATGCCGACCCGCTCGACCCCGGCCTGCGCGAACGCCTCGTCGGGCAGCATCGGGTCGTACGCGACCACCTCCATACCGAGCCCTCGCGCACGCTCGGCGACCAGGCGGCCGATGGCGCCGAAGCCCACGACCCCCGCGGTGGTGCCCGTGAGCTCCTTGCCCTCGAGGCGCGGCCACTCCCCCGCACGCACCGCCTCGTCGAGCCGCGGGATGCCCCGCGCTGCGGCGAGCACGAGGCCGATCGCGAGCTCGGCGACCGCGATCGCGTTCGCGCCGGGAGTCCGAGTGACCATGACGCCTCTCGACGCGGCGGCGTCCAGGTCGACCCGGTCGACACCCACCCCGTAGCGAGCGAGAACACGCAATCGGGGCGCGGCCGCGAAGACGGCCCCGTCGTATTCGTCGAGCCCGGCGATGATGCCGTCGACATCGGCGACGAGCGGGATGAGCTCCGCCGCCGTGAGTGGCCGCCCGTGAGGATTGAGGATAACCTCGCCGACCTGCTCGCGGAGGCGGCGGAGCGATGCGCCGTGCGGGTCGCGGCACAGAGACGTCGGCGTCACCAGGACCTTCATCGGACTGCCTCGAACGATCCGGGCACCGTGCGCTGATACTGATCGAGGTACCGGGCGAACCCCTCGTCGTATCGATCTCGGTGCTGCTCACGAGGCGTGATCGTCCGCACCTCGACGTCGTCGAAGGCCGGATGCCGCAGGTCGAGCCCGCTCGCGAGCATCCCCATCCGCACCGCACCGACGATCGAGGTGTGCTGCTGCGCCGAGACCTGCATCTCGACCCCGAACACGTCGGCCGTGAGCTGCGTCCAGAACGGCGACGACAGGACGCCGCCGGAGAGGACGATGCGACGAGGCGTCCCACCGAGGGCGGTGAGCTCCTTGTAGCAGTGGTAGAGCGAGTACACGATGCCCTCGAGCACCGACTGGTACATGTCCACGCGCGAGTGTGCCGGCGCGAGATCGACGAAGCCGCCGCGGCGCTGGTCCTGCCAGCCCGGGCTCCGCTCGCCGAACAAGAAGGGCAGGAAGACGGGCAGGTCGACCCGGTCGGTCGACAGCGACGGCTCGATGTCGAGGTAGTCGGTCGAAGCCCCGAACAGGCGGTCGCGCGCCCAGTCGACGCAGTTGCCGCATCCCGAGGTCGCTGCGCCGCTCAGCGCACCGAGCGGCGAGCGGTACGACCAGGTGCTCAGCGTGGGCGAGAACGCCGGATGACGCGACGCGACGCGGAGGGCGCCGCTCGTCCCCATCGAGAAGGTCATCTCGCCGGGCTCGGTCGCGAGGTCGCCGATCTGGTTCAAGCCGCCGTCCGGGCCGGGGGTGAGCACCGGGATGCCCGCGGCGAGTCCGAGGAGCACCGCGGCCTCGGCCGACAGGGGCGCCGTGGCAGTGGTCTCGTGCAGCTCGGGCAGCCGGACGCGACCGAGATCGAACCGGTCGATGACCTCGCTGTCCCACGTCGCATCGGTGGCGGAGAGCAGCCCGCTGCCTGAGGCCAGGGAATCGTTCGTCCAGACCTCACCCGTCATCCGAGCGAAGATGAGGCTGGCCTGGTCGAGGGCCAGCAGCCCGTCGATGTCGAGCCCCTGCGCACGGAGGTGCTGAAGTTTGAACACGGGATAGATGGCATTGACCATGCAGCCCGTGCGCTCGTAGAACCACCACGTGAAGTCGTCGTCCGCACGGAGGGCGGCGCTGAGGTCCTGCGCGCCGGTGTAGGGCCACTCCATCACCGGGGTGACCGCCGAGAGGTCGTCGGAGCGAAGGGTGAGGCCGTGCCACGTGCCGCTCAGCACGATGAGGTCGATCCGCTGGCCGGCTGCGGCCTCGCGACCGAGGGCCATGAGCTGGATGTAGATCGCGTCGGCATCTCGGACGGCCGAATCGGGCCCATCGACTTCGAACCGGCGGCTGCGAACGGCGACCGCGCCGGTGTCCGTGTCGAAGAGCATGGTCTTCGCCGAGGTGGTGCTGGCTTCGAGAGCGAGGATCTTCATAGGGGCCCATCGTCGGGTGTCCGGCGGGCAGCAGCGTCGCCGAGACTCAATGATATGATCATTCGGCCGACGATGGACACCCCGAGGAGAAACATCATGGTCGCTGTTCTCGATCAGATCGCCCGCCACCGCCTCGTTCCGGTCGTCGTGGCCGACACCGCCGACGAGGGCCTGTTCATCGCCGCTGCGCTCGCCGAGGGCGGGCTCCCGGTGGCCGAGATCACTTTCCGCACCCCCGCAGCACCGGCCGCCATCGAAGCCATCGCCGAACGAGGCGACGTGCTCGTCGGCGCGGGCACGATCGTCTCGCCCGCCCAGGTCGACACCGCCGTCGCCGCCGGTGCCCGCTTCCTCGTCTCCCCCGGCTTCCACCCCGCGGTCGCCGACCGCGCCGCCGACCTCGGGGTTCCCCTCATTCCCGGAGCCGTCAGCGCGAGCGAGATCATGGGGGCGCTCGCGGCCGGGATCACCACGGTCAAGTTCTTCCCCGCCGAGACCTCGGGCGGCCTCCCCGCCCTGCGTGCTCTCGCCGGCCCCTTCGGCGACCTGCGGTTCGTGCCGACCGGCGGCATCGACGCCACGAACCTCGACGCCTATCTCGCGCACCCGCAGGTGACCGCCGTCGGCGGTTCGTGGATGCTGCCGCGGACCGCCGTCCGAGCACGCGATGCCGCCGCCATCACCCGCGCCGCATCCGACGCGGTCGCACGTGTCGACGCCTTGTCGCAAGCCGCTCCGGCCGGCCTGCCGAACGGATAAAGTGGCGAGAGAGCCGGGCTCTCTCGCAGCACCTGGCCACCCCACCCGCACGCGAACCTGGAGCTACGCATGGCGTCGACCCCCTCACCGACAGGACCCTCGACCGATCAGGATCAGGCGCCGCACGAAGCGGCCACGGTCCACGAGGGCGCCCCGCGTCCCGAGGAGGTCGACCGCCCGACCCCCGACGAGAGCAGCGCTCCCGCCGAGGCCGGGTCCGGCTCCGCGAACATCGGTGTGGTCGGACTCGCCGTCATGGGCTCGAACCTCGCCCGCAACCTCGCGAGCCGCGAAGGGAACACGGTCGCCGTGTTCAACCGGTCGCGTTCGAAGACCGACGAGCTCATCGAGACTCACCCCGAGGCGGACTTCATCCCCGCCTTCTCGTACGAGGAGTTCGCGGCGAACCTACAGAAGCCGCGCACCGCGATCATCATGGTCAAGGCGGGTCGCCCCACCGACGCCGTCATCGACGAGCTCATGCGGGTGTTCGAGCCGGGCGACATCATCGTCGACGGCGGCAACTCGCTGTTCACCGACACCATCCGTCGTGAGAAGGCGGTCCGCGAGGCCGGCTTCAACTTCGTCGGCATGGGCGTCTCCGGTGGTGAGGAGGGTGCCCTCCTCGGGCCCTCGCTCATGCCCGGAGGCCCCGACGAGTCGTGGGTGACCCTCGGCCCCATCCTGAAGTCGATCGCCGCGGTCGCCGAGGGCGAGCCGTGCGTGACGCACGTCGGCCACGACGGCGCCGGCCACTTCGTGAAGATGGTGCACAACGGCATCGAGTACGCCGACATGCAGCTCATCGCCGAGGCCTACGACCTCATCCGCCGCGGCACCGGCAAGACGCCCGCCGAGATCGCCGACATCTTCGCCGAGTGGAACCGCGGCGAGCTCGAGTCGTACCTCATCGAGATCACCGCCGAGGTGCTGCGTCAGACGGATGCCGCCACCGGTCAGCCCCTCGTCGACGTGATCGTCGACCAGGCCGGTGCCAAGGGCACCGGCGCGTGGACCGTGCAGACCGCGCTCGACCTCGGCGTGCCCGTCTCGGGCATCGCGGAGGCCGTCTTCGCGCGTTCGCTCTCGAGCCACCGCGAGCAGCGCGACGTGTCCGGCTCGCTGCCCGGCCCTGACGACGCGTCGTTCACGGTCGAGGACGCCGACGCCTTCATCGAGCAGGTGCGCCTCGCGCTCTACGCCTCCAAGATCGTCGCCTACTCGCAGGGCTTCGACGAGATCCGTGCCGGCGCTGCCCAGTACGGCTGGAACATCGACCTCGGCGCGGTGTCGAAGATCTGGCGCGGCGGCTGCATCATCCGCGCGCAGTTCCTCAACCGCATCGCCGACGCGTACGCGACCGGCGACGAGCTCCCCGTCCTGCTGACCGCGCCGTACTTCGTCGAGGCGCTCGGCCGCGCCCAGGACGCGTGGCGCCACGTCGTGCAGGCCGCGGCCGGCGCCGGCATCCCCGCTCCCGCCTTCAGCTCGTCGCTGTCGTACTACGACGGCCTGCGTGCGGAGCGCCTGCCGGCAGCCCTCATCCAGGGCCAGCGCGACTTCTTCGGTGCGCACACCTACAAGCGCATCGACAAGGACGGCACCTTCCACACGCTGTGGTCGGGAGACCGTTCCGAGGTCGAGGCCGAAGACACGCACTGACCCCACTCCTGAGGTCACGAGGCCCCGTCGAGCATCTCCGCTCGGCGGGGCCTTCGCTGTACGCGACGACGAGACGTCAGAGCCAGTCGTTGCGCTTGAAGATCCCGTAGAGACCGGCGCTCAGGAGCACCATCAGCCCGAGCGCCATCGGGTAGCCCCACGGTTGGTCCAGCTCGGGCATGAATCTGAAGTTCATGCCATAAACGCTCGCGACGAACGTCGGGGCGAATCCGATCGCCGCCCACGACGAGATCTTCTTGACCTGTTCGTTCTGGCGCACCTGGACGACGGTGAGGTCAGCCATCTTCTCGTCCAGCCGCTGGTTGACGAGGGTCGCGTGGATCGTCAACGCGTCGTCGAGCGTGTGTCGCATCGACTGCACGCGCTCCGCCACGTACTGCGCGCGGCCGCGGACGTCGTCCCATCCGGCCGGTTCGGCGCCGGCCGCGGCATCCGTGAGGGTCGAACCGAGCCGCGTCAGGACGTCCGGCAGCGGCGTCGTGGCGTGAGCGAGGTCGATCACCTCCCGCTGCAGGTCGAAGATGCGCCTCGACACTCCGGGGTCGTCGCCGAACAGCTGATCCTCGATCTCGTCGATGTCGTTCTCGACGCCGTCGAGCACGTCGCGGTAACCGGTCGTGACGAGTTCCGCGAGTACCCACATGACGGATGCCGGGCCGCGGCGGAGCAGGTCGGGGTGGCTGTCGAGACGACCCTGGAGCTCGCTGAGGTCGATGCGATCCGAGCGCGTCACGGTCACGATGAGGTGCGGTGCGAGGAACACGTCGATCTCGTCGCAGCGGACCGTCTCGGAGGCATCGTCGTAATGCGCGGGCTGCAGCACCACGAAGGCGTGGTCGCCGTACCGCTCGAAGATCGACCGCTGATGCGGGCGGAGGGCTTCCTTGACCGCGATGGGAGATACCCCCAGCTCGACCGCGTGAGACTCGATCTGCGCGTCGTCGACGTCGATCAACGCGACCCACGCGAAGCCGCCCCGTTCGCGCGCGAGCACCGCGGCGTCGCGCGGCGCCAGACCGTCGCCGATCCGCGACCCGTCGACATACACCGCCGCCTCAACGTTCGTCATGACGTCACCGTATGCCACATCCCGAGCTCACAGCGCGCACATAGCATCGTCCATAGCTTCTCCATAGCGAACGCCTCACAATGGGCTCATGACCACTCCCGCTCCCACGGCACTGCAGCGTCCCGACGGCTCCCCGCTGCGCATCCTCGTCGTCGACGACGAGCAGATGCTCACCGATCTGCTCTCGATGGCACTGAAGATGGAGGGCTGGGAGGTCCGCTCCGCGGCATCCGGCTTCGAGGCGCTCTCGCTCGCCCGGGAATTCGAGCCGGACGCCATGGTGCTCGACATCATGATGCCCGACCTCGACGGGATGTCGGTGCTGCAGCGCCTTCGTCAGTCCGGCGACGATGTTCCCGTGCTGTTCCTCACCGCGAAGGATTCCGTGGGCGACCGCGTCGCTGGGCTCACAGCGGGCGGCGACGATTACGTCACGAAGCCCTTCAGTCTCGAGGAGGTCGTCGCACGGCTGCGGGGTCTCATGCGGCGCGCCGGAACCGCGACAGCCGGTGGCGCCGACCCCGTGCTACGCGTCGGGGACCTCACGCTCAACGAGGACTCGCACGAGATCGAACGCAGCGGGACGAGCATCGAGCTCACCGCCACCGAGTTCGAGCTCCTGCGCTACCTCATGCGAAACCAGCGCCGCGTGGTGTCGAAGGCCCAGATCCTCGACCGCGTGTGGAACTACGACTTCGGCGGGCGATCCTCGGTCGTCGAGCTCTACATCTCGTACCTGCGCAAGAAGATCGATGCGGGTCGCGAGCCGCTCATCCACACCGTGCGGGGTGTCGGCTACATGATCAAAGCTCCGCAGTGACGTCCGCCCCGGATGGCGCCGGCGCGCACGGGCGCACGGACCGGCGCGCCCGCAAGCGCTGGACGCTGCAGACGCGGCTGATGGTCACGGTGGTCGGTGTCGTCGCGCTGACGCTCATCTCGAGCGCCGTCGGGCTCGCGACCACGATCGGAACTGTGCTGGTCTCAACCGTCACCACCAACGCCGAATCGCTCACGCGCGGGCTCAAACTCTTCGACAGCAGCGGCTACGTCGTGCGTGTGCGCTCCGCGGAGGAGACGATCGCCGGCACGACGGGTCTCCCGTATGGTTACACGCTGCTGGTGCAGGACCCGCGCGGTCCCGTCACCGGCGCGACCTTCGACGGCGACGAGGGAGTGCGCAGCCTCACGACCGCGGAGCTCAACGATCTGGCTTCGACCGACCTCAGCGCCCTTCCGGCGACGATCGAGATCGGCGATCTCGGCGCGTTCCGCGTCGTGTCGTTCAAAGCGGGCGACATCACCGGGCTGGGTGCTCTTCCGCTCGCACAGGTCGATACGACTGTCGCAATCGTCGTCACCACGATCACGATCGTGACCGTCGGCGGCCTGCTCCTCCTCAGCGCGGCGATCGCGGTTGTCATCCAGCGCTCACTCCGGCCGTTGCGCGTTGTGGCTGACACCGCGACGAGGGTCGCGTCGCTCCCCCTCGCGCAGGGCGCTGTCTCCATCACCGAGCGCGTGCCCGCAGAGGAGACCGACGACCATGATGAGATCGGCCGCGTGGGCGCCGCCCTCAACACGCTGCTCGACCATGTCGACGCATCCCTCATCGCACGCCAGCGCAACGAGGAGCGCATGCGGTCGTTCGTCGCCGACGCCAGCCACGAGCTGCGCACCCCGCTCGCCTCGATCCGCGGATACTCGGAGCTCTCGTTGCGCGCGATGCGCCAGGGCGTGCCCGGGGTCGAAGAGACGACGACGGCCGCCCTCGAGCGCATCCAGGCGCAGTCGCTGCGCATGACCAGGCTCGTCGAAGACCTGCTGCTCCTCGCCCGCCTCGACGAGGGCCAGGAGCTCGTCTACGGCACCGTCGACCTGACGGCGCTCGCGGTCGATGCCGTCGCCGACGCGCGTGCCGCGGGCCAGGACCACGAATGGCGCTTGGACGTCGGCGACGATCCGGTCATCGTCGCCGCGGATGCCACCCGCATCACGCAAGTCGTCGCGAACCTCTTGGCGAACGCCCGCGTGCACACCCCGGCGGGGACCACCGTCACCACCTCCGTGCGCGTTGCGGACGGCACGGCGATCCTGTCGGTGCACGACGACGGCCCGGGTATCGACCCCGCCGTGGCTGACGAAATCTTCGAACGCTTCTCACGCGGTGATCGCTCCCGCGCGCGTCAGACCGGCGGCACAGGGCTGGGCCTGTCGATCGCGCGCGCGATCGTTGCCGCGCACGGAGGCTCGCTCACCGTGCAGAGCGAGCCCGGCTCGACCACCTTCGAACTGCGCCTGACCGCGAGACCGGCCGCCCCGGAGACGGGCGAGCCGTCGGATGCCGGGACGGGACCGACCACGAATGAGCAGGCGAGCGGAACGCAGGACATGCCGTGACGCTCGGTGAGCCGCGGATCGTGGCGGTCCGCCGCGGGCGGGTGCAGCCGTCCAGCTCATGGATCTACGTCTGGGTCGACGCGGCGACAGGCGACATCGCCTACGTCGGTGCGACACCGTACGACCCAGCGCTCCGCACTCACCTGCACCTCGAGAGCGACGATGCGCAGCTGGGCAGAGTACGAGCGACCGTAGACGGATATGCGGAGCGCGACTTCGACGTTCTCGCTTTCGAGCTCGCCGCCGACATCGAACGCGCTGAAGCGAAGGACCTCCTCAAGCGCCGTCTCCGCGGGGATGCCAGCCCGTCGCCGACGGATGCATCGACGGCGCTGTGGCGCGCGGTGGATGACATCGCACGTGCTGTCGAACACCGTTGTTCCGAGATCGACGGGCGCGGTCGGGCGGGCGGCTGAGCCGGTCGGCGATTCCTCCCCAGGGGTGGGGTCTGACGAGTTTTGCATTTCGTAGCTATGTTCGATGTGAATGTCTGACCCGGCTGCCACAATGGGAACATGTCAGCGAACAGGGGTGGCGGCTCGGACGAGATCGAGGTCTCGCCGCACGGCCCCGCGATCGCGGCTTACGGCGAGGCGCTCGCGCTGGTGCATGACGCGGATGTCGCTTCGGTGCGGGCTCTGGCCGAGCTGGGCCGGTCCGCGTTGCGTGAGGCGCGCCGTGACGGAGTGCGTGGGATGGCCTCGGACATGGAGCTGCGGTCGGTCGCGGCTCAAGCTGCGGGGCTGGCCCGGCGGACCGACCGGCGCCTGCAGGCCGACATCGACCATGCGCTGACGATCGTCGACGATTACCCGACCGTCTTCTCGGCGTGGGAGGAGCGGCGGATCACCCGCGACCACGTCGACGCGGTCGTCACAGCGGGGACCGGGCTGCCCGATGAGGTGCGGGGCGAGTTCGAGGTCGCGGCGATCGCGGTGTGCGAGCGCGACATCGCCACCCGGGTGAAACCGGCGCTGCGTGCCCTCGCGGAGAGACTTCATGAGCGCACGTTCACCGACCGGCACCGCGACGCCGCCGCCGGGCGGTGTGTGCGGGTCTCACACGGAACGGACGGGATGTCGGATGTCATCGCGACCGTCCCGACCGTGATCGCGGTGGGCATGCTCGACCGGCTCACGCAGATGGGACAGTCCGTCAAGGACGCCCGGACCGTGGGTGCGGATGCGGGTGCGGGTGCGGGTGCCGGGGCGGATGCCGCCGGGGCGGATGCCGTCGGGGCGGGCGAGCCCGCCGATACGCGGACGATGGATCAGCTGCGGGCCGACATCCTCGGCGACCTGGTGCTCGGCGGGGCGCCGGTCGTTGACCCGACGTATGGGATCGATCGGGCTGGTGGGCTCGGGGCGATCCGGGCACGCGTGCAGGTGGCGGTCACCGCCGAGACGTTGATGGGGCGCGACGAGAACCCCGCCGAAGCCGTTGGGGCCGGGCTCGTCGATGCTGACACCGTGCGGCAGCTCGCCGGGCAGGTCAGCGAGTGGGACCGGCTGTTCATCGACCCCGTCACCCGGACGCCGGTTGAGATCGACACCTACCGGCCGACCGCGTCGATGAAGAAGCTCCTGATGGCTCGGGATCAGCACTGCCGGTTCCCGGGATGCCGGCGGGCCGCGATCCGCTGCGAACTCGACCACACGATCGATTACGCCCTCGGTGGGCACACCCACATCTTCAACCTCGCCCACCTCTGCCAACGACACCACTCCATGAAGCAGTTCACCAAGTGGGAGGTCAGGCAGGTCGGCGGCGGCGTTCTCGAATGGACCTCACCCCTGGGCAGGGTCTACCGCGAAGACGTCCCCATACCCGCGGTGTGCTTCACCATCGACACCTCCGGCCCACCGCGATCTCGCGTCGGATCCGGCGGGCCGCCGCCGGATCTCGCTCCACCCTTCTGATGCGTCGCGACCCTTCTGATGCGTCGCGCGATCTCGACACGCACTGCGAATTCAGTATCCGGCGAAGGCGTCCGTGGTGAGCGACCGCGCTTTCGAGAGCGCCGGGGCGAGGTCGGCGATGAGCCGCGGCGGTCCCGAGATGAACGCGTGCCGTTCGGTGAGGTCCGGCACGAGCGTGGCGAGAGATGCCGCGGTCAGCCGCGCCCCGCCCGTCCACGTCCAGTGGTCGGGCAGGTTCCGAGGCTCGTCTCGCGTCACGACCATCACCGGGATCTCCGCAGCGATGATGTCATCGCGGAAGGCCAGCTCGTCGGCATCCGATGCCACGTAGACCATGACGACATCCCGCCGCTCCCCCGCCAGACGCATCTCGCGCAACTGCGACACGAACGGGGTCACCCCGATGCCGGCCGCGACGAGCAGCACCTTGGCATCGGTCCGTGCGGGCAGCACGAAATCGCCCCACACGCCGGTGACGGGCAGATCGCGACCGGGCTCGACCAGTGCGAGCGCCTTCTTATAGCTCGACTGCGAACCCTCGCGGATAGCGATCCGCACCTCCGGCAGCTCCGCGGGCGCCGAGACGATCGAGAACTCGCGTCGGGTCCCCCGCGCATCGGGGCGACGGTGCGGCACTTCGAGCTCGAGGTATTGACCCGGGCGGAATCGGAAACCCCGGTGCGCCCGAAAGGTCAGCTCGCGAACGGACGGAGTCAGGGCTGTGCGCTCGACGAAGGTCAGCCGCACCGCGGCGCGGTACGCGAAGAAGAACGCCAGCAGGTTGCCGATCAGCAGCGCACGCTCCTGCCCGAGGCTCACGTCGCCGACGAGGATCGGCCATCCCGCGAGAGCCCCCACGAGAGCCGCGACCGCGTACTGCTGCCGCCGACGCGGCGGCAGGGTCAACGGCTCCGACAGCATGAACGCGCCGAGGAACAGGAACGGCGACGACCACAGCACCTGCGCGATGACGGACGCGTCGACGGGGAGCGACACCTGCGCGTACTGCACGAACGTCCGCACGAGCGCGACGGCCACCGCGACGATGAGGAAGACCGCGACCACCCGCACCTTCTCCGTGCGCACGAGCACCAGCCCGCCGAGCACGATGACCGGCACGGCCAGCACAGGCGAACCCACCCACCATGCGGATGCGCCGAGGTCGGGGAACGGGATGCTGAGCACCGTCAGCACGGTCGCGCCCGCCGCCGCGGGGTTGAAGATGTGCCGCCCGCGCCAGGCCAGCAGGTACTTCGAGGCCGAGGCCACCGCTCCCGCGACGGCGAGCCCCAGGAGTCCGACCGGCTCGAGCGTCGGGCGCAGGACGAACAACAGGATGAGCGCGGTGATGAGCGCCGACTCGATGCGCCAGGTGCGACCGAGCATCCGCTGCGCAACGGCATCGACCGCGATGATCGCGACGGCCAGCACGATGAGCGACACCGGCAGCGCGAGCGGGTCGCCGGCGATCTGACCCACGAGAGTGAGCACGAAAGCGATCACCGCGAGCGCGGAGAGTGCGACGAGGACGAACCGGTACATCGACACTCGCCCGAGCGCGCCGACGGTCCGATTCCGAAAGGCTGTCAGGGACGTCATACGAACAACTCCGCTTCGCAGTGAGGTGACCATTCGACGGAACCGTCGGTGCGCATCCGCACCCACGATGCCCCCTGCGCCTGCGCGAACCGCGGGCCGCCGTCGAAGAAAAGGGCGGTGGCGACGGCATCCGCCGTCATCGCATCGGCGGCGACCGCCCACGTCGCCGCGTACTCCCGCACCGACTCACCCGTACGGGCGTCCAGCACGTGGTGCAACCCGTCGCCCCACGCGCGGCGGTTGGTCGCCGAGGCGCACAGCGCCCCGGAATCCAGCGTCCAGACGCCCACCGCTCGCGACGGATCGTACGGATGCTCGAGCGCGACCCGCTGCTGCACCCCGTCGATCGCCAGGTCGCCGCTCGCGTCGACGACGAGCCACCCCGTGGTCCGCTGCCGCAGTTCTGCCCGGACGAGATCGACGAGGCGCCCCTTTCCGACGGCGCCGACGTCGATCGTGGCGGGACGGTGCAGGGTCAGGCTGTCTCCGGAGAGGTCGACGACCTCCCGCCAGCGCTGAGGCGCAGCCGCTGCGCCGCGGTCGCGCATCGAGTACGAGGCATCGTAGCCGCGTCGGGCGAGCGCGTCACCGACGAGCGGGTTGATGGAGCCGTCCGTGGCATCCGCCAGCTCGTCGTACAGCCCGAGCATGGCCTCAGCATCTCGCGGCGCCGCTACCGTCCCACCAGTCGCGAGCCGACTCACGGTCGAGTCCGCGCGGAACCGCGACCAGTCCCGGTCGAACGCGTCGACCAGCGCCAGGACGGCCGCACGATCGGCGTCTCGCACCGGCGCCTCGCTGTCGATGCGCCACGCAGTGCCGATGGCCTCGAAGTCCCACCGGCCGGGCGCGACAGGCGCAGGGATCATGCCGCCGCGTCGGTACGGATCTCCTCCACGGCGGCGTTGAAGCCACCGCTCGTGAGCGATGAGCCGGCGACACGATCGACCTTCACCTCGTCGAGGCTCTTGCCGACGACCGCATCCGAGATGCCGCCGATGAACTGCGACTGGTACTGCTTGCTCTCGCGGCGGGTCGGCTCGCCCGTGACCTCGACAGCGGTCACGGCATCGGACGCGATCGTGAGCTCAACGGTGATCGTCTCGGGTCCCTCGGGCGTCTGGTACGTACCCTCAGCCGTGTAGGTGCCGTCCGTGTACGTGCCGCCGGTTGCGCCCGCCCCACCGGCCGAGCCGGTCGATCCGGTCGCGGGTGTCGCGTCGGCGGACGGCGTCGAGCCGGAAACGGTCTGCTCGGCGTCGGCCTGTCCGGCGCAGCCCGCGAGAAGAGCGAGGCCGGCGACGGATGCCGCCGCAGCGGTGACGCGGAGCGAACGGGGTACGGCAGTGGCGCGGATCATGGCGGGTCCTCCTGTGTCGTGCCCCTCCGGGGGGAGGTGGGCTGATCTCACGCTAGCGGCCCGATGCCATGCCTCCCCTCTGCGGTTCCTATGCGTTTGCATCGAGTTGCTCGCGCGATCGCCGCAGCGCCTTCAGCCCCTCCACCGCCAGGAAGATCGCGATGGCGAATCCGAGCGGAAGCAGCCAGTCCTGCACCGCGAGCGGGCGCGAATCGAACAGCGCGTTCATGAACGGCACGTAGGTGTAGATGAGCTGCAGCACGATCAGGGCCGCAGCCGACCACCAGATCACCCGGTTCCCGCGCAGCACGTCCGCGGTCAGGCTCGACCGGGTGAGGAACCGGCAGTTCAGGAGGAACGCCAGCTGCCCGAGCGCCAGCACGGACACCGACACGGTGCGTGCGACCTCGAGGTCTGCGCCCGTCGCCCGGCTGATCGCGAAGGCGGCGAGCGTCGCGCCCCCGATCAGCACCGATACGACCAGGACGAACATCAGCTCGCGCAGCGAGATGATCGGTCCTCCGCTCGCTCGTGGCGCACGGGACATGATCCCCGGCTCCGCCGGTTCGTACGCCAGCGCGAGCGACAGCGTCACGGCGGTCACCATGTTGACCCACAGCACCTGCACCGGCGAGAGGGGAAGAGCGAGCCCGAACACCACCGCGACGAGGATGACGAGCGACTGCGCGCCGTTGGTGGGAAGCAGGAAGACGATCGACTTCCGCAGGTTGTCGTAGATCCGCCGCCCCTCGCGGATGGCCGAGCGGATCGTGGCGAAGTTGTCATCGGCCAGTACGATCTCGGCTGCTTCCTTGGTCGCCTCCGTGCCCTTGATGCCCATCGCGACCCCGACATCGGCTCGCGTCAGCGCCGGAGCGTCGTTGACGCCGTCTCCCGTCATCGCGACGACTTCACCATGCGACTGGAGTGCGCGAACGATGCGGATCTTGTGCTCGGGACTCGTGCGCGCGTAGACGTCGACGTCGCGGACGACATCCTTCAGCTTCTCCTGGCTGAGCGACTCGAGCTCGCTGCCGGTCAGGACACGAGGCTCATCGTCCGCGACCAATCCCATCTCGCGGCCGATCGCCACCGCCGTCCCCGCGTGGTCGCCCGTGATCATCTTCACGCGGATGCCGGCATGGTGGCAGTCGGCGATGGCCTCGATGGCCTCGGGACGCGGCGGATCGACGATGCCCCAGAGCCCGAGGAACTCGAGCTCGTCGACGTCGTCGATGGCGACCTCGTCGAGCCGCGAGGGCTTGCGCGCTGCAGCGAGCACACGCAGACCCTCCGCACTCAGCTCGGCGACAGCGGCTTCCCAGAAGTCGCGGTCGAGCTCATCCGACCCCGCTGCCCCGCGCTGGCGCGTCGAACGATCGAGCAGCCGGTCGGGCGCCCCCTTGACGAGCAGCGCGCGCGAGCCGTCTGCGCCCTCGTTCAGCGTCGCCATGAACTTGTTCGCCGAGTCGAACGGCAACACGTCGATGCGCTTGACCCCCTCGGCATTGCCGACGCGTCCACCCTTCATCGCCACGACGCGCAGCGCGCCCTCGGTCGGCTCGCCGACCAGCTTCCAGCCGTCGTCATCCGCCACCACATCGGCGTCGTTGCACAGATCGGCGACCGCCAGCAGGGCAGCGAGGTCGGTGCCCGAGACGCCGTCGCCGTCGGCCCGCGTGATCTCCCCCGCGGGCTCGTAACCGAGACCCGAGACCTCGTAACGAGCGATCGGGGTGATGATGCGGCGAACCGTCATCTCGTTCTTCGTCAGGGTGCCCGTCTTGTCCGAGCACACGGTCGTCACCGAACCCAGCGTCTCGACGGCGGGAAGCTTGCGCGTGATGGCCCGACGGCGGGCCATCTGCTGGACGCCGATCGCCAGCGTGATCGTCACGAGCGCCGGAAGGCCCTCGGGAATCGCCGCCACCGCGAAGCCGATGGTCGCCGACACGAGCTCACCGAACGGCATCCCGTGCGCGAACCGGCCGATGAGCATCATGGCCGCGGCCATCCCGAGAATGACCAGGGTCAGGATCCTGCCGAAGGCGTCGAGCTGCTTGGTCAGGGGCGTGGCGAGCGAACCCGCTCCCCCGACGAGCTCCTGGATCCTGCCGATCTCGGTGCGTGCGCCGGTGCCCGTGACGATGCCGCGCCCCTGACCCGCAGCCACGATGGTGCCCGAAAACGCCATCGACGCGCGGTCGCCGACGCCGGCATCCGCATCGACAGGGTCGGTCTGCTTCGACGCGGGCACCGACTCTCCGGTCAGCGCCGCCTCGTCGATGCGCAGCTGGCTGGCCTGCAGGAGCCGGATGTCGGCGGGCACCTTGTCGCCCGGCGAGAGGCGCACCACATCGCCCGGCACGAGGTCAGCGGCGGCGACGCGGCGCCAGGCCCCGTCCCGACGCACGCTCGCCTCCGATGACAGCATCCCGCGGATGCCCGCGAGAGCCTTCTCGGCGCGTCCTTCCTGGACGAACCCGATCACCGCGTTGATGATCGCGACAGCAAGGATGACCCACACGTCGAGCCAGTCGCCCATGACGGCCTTGATCGCCGCGGCGGCCAGGAGGATGTAGATCAGCGTGTCGTTGAAGTGCGACAGGAACCGCAGCCACGCGGGCGTGCGCTTCGCCTCGGGCAGGAGATTGGGCCCGACCCTCGCCAGGCGCCTCGCCGCCTCGTCCGCGCTCAGTCCGTCGGGGCCGGTGCCGAGCGCCGCAGCGACCTCGCCTCCGGCGTGGGCGTATGGGTGAGGCGACTCGAGGTCCGCCTCGGAGACAGGGGCAGCCATGCGGCCGATCCTACGGCGTGCGGCCTCGCGAAACACCGGAGCCCGCCGCGCAAGGCCCGAAGCCGGGCGCGACGGGGATCAGGCGGCGCCGTCGAACATGCTGGTGACAGAGCCGTCCTCGAAGACCTCCTTGATCGCGCGCGCCAGGAGCGGGGCGATCGGGAGGATGGTGAGGCCGGGGAAGCGCTTGTCGTCACCGAGCGGGATCGTGTCGGTGACGACGACCTCGTCGATCGCGGCATCCTGCAGACGCTCGACCGCGGGGTGACTGAAGACGGCGTGCGTCGCCGCGACGATGACGCGCTCGGCGCCGTTGTTCTTCAGGGCCTGCGCGGCCTTGACGATCGTGCCACCCGTGTCGATCATGTCGTCGACCAGCAGGCAGACACGACCCCGGACATCACCGACGATCTCGTTGACGGTGACCTGGTTGGCGACGTTCGGGTCGCGCCGCTTGTGGATGATCGCGAGCGGAGCGCCGAGGCTGTCGGACCAGGTGTCGGCGACGCGGACGCGGCCGGTGTCCGGCGACACGACGGTGAGCTTCTCGCGGTCCTCCGGGCTCAGCGTGCGCTCGAAGTGCTCGAGCAGGACCGGCTTGGCGAACAGGTGGTCGACGGGACCGTCGAAGAACCCCTGGATCTGCGCGGCGTGAAGGTCCACGCTCATCACGCGGTCGGCGCCGGCCGTCTTGAACAGATCGGCGACGAGACGCGCGCTGATGGGCTCGCGGCCGCGACCCTTCTTGTCCTGCCGCGAGTAGGGGTAGTACGGCGCGACGACGGTGATGCGCTTGGCGGACGCGCGCTTGGCGGCATCCAGCATGATCAGCGTCTCCATGAGCCACTCGTTGACCGGCGGTCCGAACGATTGCACCAGGAAGAAGTCGCATCCGCGGATCGACACCTCGAAGCGGGTGAGGATCTCGCCCGATGCGAAGGTGCGGTGCTCGGTCGGGACGAGCTCCGTGCCGAGCTGCGTTGCTACATCGGCCGACAGCGCGGGGTGCGAGCCACCGGATGCCACGACGAGACGCTTCTTGGTCTTGGCGACCAGTCCCGGGGCGATGCCCCGCGAGACGTCGAGGTCAACCGTGTTCTTCTTGCGAGCCATCGTCCGCTTCCTGTGAAGACCGCACGCGTGCCGCTGCTGCGGCGGCTGCAGTACCGGGTCTGTTCTTCTCGACCCACCCTGCGACATTGCGCTGGGGGGCGACGCTGAGCGCGAGAGCACCGGCCGGGACGTCCTTGCGGATGACCGCTCCGGCGCCCGTCTTGGCGCCCTCACCGATCTTAACCGGCGCGACGAAGACGTTGTGCGAGCCGGCGTGGACCTCGTCGCCGATCACGGTGCGGTGCTTGGCGAGGTCGTCGTAGTTCGCGGTGATGGCACCCGCCCCCAGGTTCACGCCGCGGCCGATCTCGGCGTCGCCGACGTACGACAGGTGCGGGACCTTGCTGCCTTCCCCGATGACGGCGTTCTTCGTCTCGACGAACGTGCCGATCTTGCCGCGCTCGCCGAGCTGCGTGCCCGGCCGGATGTACGAGAAGGGCCCCACGGTCGCGTCGGCCCCGATGACGGCGAGGGTCGCGTCGCTCCGCGTGACGGTCGCGCCCGCGCCGACCTCGCAGTCCGAGAGGCTGGTGTCGGGCCCGATCGTCGCACCCTCCGCGATCACCGTGGCACGCAGGATGTGCGTGTTCGGCAGAACGGTCACGTCGGGGGCCAGCGTCGCCGTGACGTCGATCCACGTCGTGGCGGGGTCCTGCACGGTCACCCCCTCGAGCTGCCAGCGGCGCACGGTGCGGGCGTTGAGCAGGCGCGCGGCCTCGGCCAGCTGCACCCGGTCGTTGACGCCGACGATGAGATTCGCGTCCGCGACGAGCTGCGCGGCGACCGCGAGCGCGTCGTTGCGGAGCATGCCGACGACATCGGTGAGGTACTTCTCGGCCTGCACGTTGGCGATGCTGATGCGGCCGAGCCGCTCGCGCAACGGCGCTGCCTGGAAGACGTAGACCCCGGCGTTGACCTCGTCGACGGCGCGCTCGGCATCCGACGCGTCCTTGTGCTCGACGATGCGGTCGACGCTGCCCGCGGTGTCACGGATGACGCGACCGTAACCGGTCGGGTCGCTCAGGCGTGCGCTCAGCATCGTGGCGGCGGCGCCCGATGCACGATGGGTGCGCAGCATCTCGCCGAGCGTCGCGTCATCGAGAAGGGGGACGTCCGCGCTGAGTACGAGCACGTCACCGTCGAAGTCCGGCAGCTGGTCGAGAGCGACCTCGACGGCCCGGCCGGTGCCGGGGATCTCGTCCTGGTCGACGACGACGACCTCGGGCGAGACGCCGAGCACGGCCTCGGCGACGCGATCGCGCTCGTGCCGGACGACGACGAGCACGTGAGCGGGTGCGAGGTCGCGTGCCGTGTCGAGCACATGGCCGACGAGGGGGCGACCGCCGATGCGGTGCAGCACCTTCGGGAGGGAGGACTTCATCCGCGTCCCCTGCCCCGCGGCGAGGATCACGACAGCGAGACGGGGGTCGAGTGGGGTGTCGCTCATGCTCCGCCGCCAGGACTCGAACCTAGACCTCACAGCTCCAAAGGCTGTCGTGCTGCCATTACACCACGGCGGAACGCCGCACGCAGGTGCAGCCCGACAAGTCTGCCAGAGCGCGCGGGGTCGCGTCTGCGCCGCGGCTGAGTCCCGCCCCGCGGGTCGGGATAATGGTGCCATGGCACACGAGACCGACGAGGTGGACCGCATCGTCGGTGCGTGGTCGCTGCAGCGCCCCGACCTCGACTTCTCCCCCCTCGGGGTGCTCTCGCGCGTCGACCGGCTGTCGCGTCACCTCGACCGGGCGCGGCGCGAGGCGTTTCGCCGCAGCGATCTCGAGCCGTGGGAGTGGGACGTGCTCTCGGCCCTGCGCCGCGCGGGCGAGCCCTACCAGCTGAGCCCGAAGCAGCTGCTGCAGCAGACCCTCGTCTCGAGCGGCACGATGACCAACCGCATCGACCGGCTCGTCGCGCGCCGGCTCGTTCGGCGCGAGGCCGATCCGGGCGACGGGCGCAGTGTCCTGGTGACCCTCACCGACGACGGACGCATCCGCGTGGATGCGGCCATCACGCGTCTCGTCGACGCGGAAGCCGTGCTTCTGTCCGGCCTGTCGAAGGGCGACCGGGACCGCCTGGCGTCGCTGCTGCGCAAGCTGTCGCTGGGGTTCGACGGCTCTCCCCCGCCGGCGTCCGCCTGACGCATCCCGCTCCGGCTGACAGCGGCCCCGCCGCGGGCGTGGCCTAGCCTGGAAGCAATATGGCGCATCTTCTGGGAGCCGAGGGCCTTCGCCTCGAGTATCCGACCAAAGTGGTGTTCGACGGGGTCTCCCTCGGAGTCGACGAGGGCGACCGCATCGGCATCGTGGGCCGCAACGGCGACGGCAAGTCGAGCCTCCTGCGCATGCTCGCGGGGCTCGTCGAGCCCGATTCGGGCCGCGTGACGGTTCGCGGCGGCACCCGGGTGGGCGTCCTGGCGCAGGCGGACGACCTCGACGACGACCTCCGGGTGCGCGACGCGGTGGTCGGTGACCTCGCCGATCACGAGTGGGCGGGCGACGCCCGCGTGCGCGACGTCATCGCGGGCCTTCTCGGCGACCTCGACTGGGAAGGTCCGATCCGCGGGCTCTCCGGCGGTCAGCGCCGTCGCGTCTCGCTCGCCGCGCTCCTCGCGGGCGATCACGACGTCATCTTCCTCGACGAGCCCACGAACCATCTCGACGTCGAGGGCATCTCGTGGCTCGCCGAGCACCTCAAGCGCCGCTGGTCGGCCGGTTCCGGTGCGCTCCTCGTCGTGACGCACGACCGCTGGTTCCTCGACGAGATCTGCACCGCGACCTGGGAGGTCCACGACCGCATCGTCGAACCGTTCGAGGGCGGCTACGCGGCGTACATCCTGCAGCGGGTCGAACGCGACCGGCAAGCCGCCGCCATCGAGGCCCGACGGCAGAACCTCGCCCGCAAGGAGCTGGCGTGGCTGCGCCGCGGCGCCCCCGCCCGCACCTCGAAGCCGAAGTTCCGCATCGACGCGGCGAACGAGCTGATCGCCGACGTTCCCGAGATCCGCGATCGGGTCGCGCTGCAGTCGCTCGCGGTGTCGCGACTGGGTAAGGATGTCGTCGACGTCCTCGACGCCGGTGTCAGCTACGGCGATCGCGTCGTGCTCGAGAAGGTCGAGTGGCGCATCGCGCCGGGCGAGCGCACCGGCATCCTCGGCGTGAACGGCGCGGGCAAATCGACGCTCCTCGGGCTCATCTCCGGTACCGTCGAGCCGACCGCGGGACGCGTCAAGCACGGCAAGACCGTCAAGGTCGCGACCCTCTCCCAGCGCATGAGCGAACTGGACGAGCACCTCGACCAGCCGGTCCGCGTCGTCATCTCGAATCTGCGGACGAGCTACACGATCGGCTCGGGATCGAAGGCGCAGGACCTGACCCCGGGGCAGCTCCTCGAGCGCATGGGGTTCAGCTCGGCGCAGCTCTCGACGCCGGTCAAGGACCTCTCCGGCGGGCAGAAGCGGCGTCTCCAGCTGCTGCTCATCCTGCTCGACCAGCCGAACGTGCTGATCCTCGATGAGCCGACCAACGACCTCGACACCGACATGCTGGCGGCCATCGAGGACCTGCTCGACTCGTGGGCCGGCACACTCATCGTCGTCTCGCACGACCGTTACTTCCTCGAGCGCGTGACCGATCAGCAGTACGCGATCCTCGGCGGGCGGCTGCGACATCTTCCCGGCGGTGTCGACGAGTACCTGCGGCTGCGACGCGAGCAGCCCGGGCGCACGGGGTCGACCTCAGCGGCATCCGCTCCGGCATCGGGTGGCGGGGCGGCGAGCCCGGCGGCCCCCACTCTGAGCGGCGCGGAGCGGCGAGCGGCCGAGAAGGAGATCTCGGCGATCGACCGCCGTCTCGAGAAGATCCAGGGCGAGATCGCGGCCGTCGACGCCCAGCTCGCGGAGGCTCACGACGACTTCGAGCGGATCATGAGCCTGCAGCGCCGGCGCGATGAACTCGTCGCCGAGACGACGACCCTCGAGGAACGCTGGCTCGAGCTCGGCGAGGCCATCGACGGCTGAGTGCGCGCCGCACGACGAAGCCCCCGGCGCTGTGCGCACCGGGGGCTTCATTGCGGATCAGACGAGTCCGTTGTCCTCGAGGAACTTCTTCGCGATCGCGGCCGGCTCGAGCTTGTCGACCGTGCTCTGGACGTTCAGGGCGACCAGGGCCTCGGGGGTGAGCTTCGCGCTGACGGCGTTGATGGTGTCCTCGACCTCGCCAGCGAGGTCCTTGTTGACGACCGGGACGACGTTGGACGCGAGGAAGAGCCCCTCGGGGTCTTCGAGCACGACGAGGTCGTCGGTCTGGATGCGCGGGTCGGCCGTGAAGACGTTCGCGACGTTGACGGTGCCGGCGACGAGGTCGTCGACCGTGGTCTCGCCGGTCGCCTGGAAGCCGACCTCGATGCCGTAGGTGTCGGCGAGGCCCGTCGGGCCGTAGGGACGCTGCTCGAGCTCGGCCGGGCCGCCGAGGGTCAGCGGCTCGGTGACGTTCGCGAGGTCGGCGATCGTGGTCAGGTTCCACTGCTCGGCGAACGCCGCCGTCACGGTGTACGAGTCCTGGTCGCTCGCGGTCGCCTGGTCGAGCACCGTGAGGTTCTCGGGGAGCGCGTCGGCGAGAGCGGCATACACGTCCTCGGAGGTGCGGGCGGTGGTGTCCTCGTCGAAGTACTGCAGCAGGTTGCCGGTGTACTCCGGGAACAGCGTCAGCGAGCCGCTCTCGAGCTCGGGCAGGTACGCCTCGCGCTGGCCGGTCGTGAACTGACGGTCGACGGTCTTGCCTGCGCCCTCGAGCGCCTGGGCGTAGATCTCGGCGATGATCTCGTTGGAGTAGTAGTCCTGCGAGCCGATGACGATGGTGCCGTCGGCGGGGGCCGCCGACTCGCCGCCGCCTTCCGCGAGCGGGTCGGAGCTCGCGCATCCGGCGAACAGGGTGGTGGCGGCGAGCACGCCGACACCGGCCGTCAGCAGGCGGCGGGTGGTGAAGCGGGACATGGGTTCCTCTTTTCGATGGTGCGGGAGTTCGGTGCTGTGGGTCGGGAAGGTCGGTCAGGCGGTCGCGGCGACGGGCCGGCGGTTCCGCTGCGGGGCGTCGGCGGCGCGCACACCGCGTGGCGCGCTGAGACGTTGCAGGAGGGCGAAGACGGCGTCGAGCAGGAGGGCGAGCAGCGCGAGGATCAGTGCGGCGCCGAGCACCTGGTCGATCGCGCGGAGGTCGATGCCCTGGATGATGCGGAAGCCGAGCCCCCCGAGGTCGGTGTACCCCGCGATCGTCACGGTCGCCACCACCTGCAGCACCGCGGAGCGCAGTCCGCCGATCAGGAGCGGCAGGCCCAGAGGAACCTCCACGCGCCAGAGGATCTGCCACTCCGTCATGCCGACGGCCCGGGCGGCGTCGATCGTGCGGCGATCGATCGCCTGCAGTCCGCTGTAGGCGCCCGCGAGCAGCGGCGGGATCGCCAGCACGACGAACGTGATGAACGCCGCCTCGGTCTTCTGGGTGACGCCCAGCAGCAGGATCAGCAGGATCAGCAGTCCGAACGAGGGGATGGCGCGGGCCGCTCCCGAGACGGCCACGGCGAACTCGCGGCCCTTCCCCGTGTGGCCGATGGCCCAGCCGATCGGTACGGCGATGAGCGCGGCGATCAGGACCGAGACGAAGGTGTAGAACAGCTGCTGGCCGATCAGGAACGGCACCGAGTTGCTGCCCGTGTACTGGGCGGGGTCGAGGATCCAGGCGATCGCGTCGACGAAGACGTTCATGCGGTCACCTCCCGTCGGCGGCGCGCGCGACGATCGCGGCGGGCCGAGCCCGCGTGCGCCCAAGGCATCACGAGTCGTCCGATCAGTACGAGCAGCGCATCGATAACGAGCGCGATGATCGCGACGGCGACGATGCCGGCGAACACCTCTTCGAGCAGGCGGCGCTGGATGCCGTTGGTGAAGAGATACCCCAGGTTGGTGACGCCGACGAGGATGCCGACGGTCGCGAGCGACACCGTCGAGACGGCCATGACCCGCAGGCCGGCGAGCAGCACGGGTCCGGACAGCGGCAGGTCGACCGCCCAGAAACGACGGAACCCGCCGTATCCCATGGCCGTGGCCGCCTGCCGGACGCCGGGGTCGACCGAGTCGAAGCCGTCGGCGACCGAGCGGGTCTGGATCGCGATGGCGTAGATCGTCAGCCCGACGATGAGGTTCGTCTCGGTGCGGATGCCGTACCCGAGCGCGCTCGGCAGCAGAACGAGCAGCGCGAGCGAGGGGATCGTGTAGAGAAGCCCCGTCAGGGTGATGACCCACCCGCGCAGCAGGCGATAGCGCCACGCGACCCACCCGAGCGGCACCGAGAGGACGAACCCGAGCACGATCGCGATGACGCTCTGCCGGATGTGATCCAGAGCGAGCGAGAAGATGAGGTCGAGATTCGACCAGATCCACGACACGTCAGGCGTCGCCTTCGACCAGGGTGCCCTGCGTGCGCCCCTCGGAATCGACGAGAACCGCGCCGTTGGCCGTCCGCTCGACGCGCAGGGCGCGCTTGCCCCGGTCGACGCCGATGAAGCTCGCGACGAACTCGTCGGCCGGGTCGCGGATGATCTCGCTGGGCGAGCCGACCTGCAGCTTCCGGGCGCCGGCCGCGAGGATCACGACCTGGTCGCCGAGGAGGAACGCCTCGTCGATGTCGTGGGTGACGAAGACGACGGTCTTGCCGAGCTCGCGCTGCAGACGCAGCAGCTCTTGCTGCAGCTCGTCACGCACGATGGGGTCGACCGCGCCGAACGGCTCGTCCATCAAGAGGATGTTGGGGTCGTTCGCGAGGCCCCGGGCAACTCCCACGCGCTGCTGCTGGCCACCCGACAGCTGACTCGGGTAGCGATCGGCCATCCGGGTGTCGAGACCGACCGTCTCCATCAGCTCGAGCGCCCGGCGACGCGCGTCACGCCGGCTCGTGCCGGTCAGCACGGGCACCGTGGCGATGTTGTCGGCGACGGTGAAGTGCGGCAGCAGCCCCGAGTTCTGCATGACGTATCCGATACGGCGGCGCAGATGCACCGGCGAACCGGTCGCGACGCTCTCGCCGTCGATCTCGATGGCTCCGGAGGTCGGCTCGACCATGCGGTTGATCATGCGGAGCAGCGTCGTCTTGCCGCATCCCGACGATCCGACGAAGACGGTCGTCTTGTGCGAGGGGATGACCAGAGAGAAGTCCTGCACCGCGCGGGTGCCGTCGGGGAACTCCTTGACGACGTCGCGGAACTCGATCACGCGTTCAGCTCTCGATGACGACCGAGCGGTCGAATGCGACGTAGCCGGAGAAATCTGTGCCGACGCGCTCGATCGCGGTCGGGTACGGCGTGGGGTAGGACCACGCCTTGTCCGAGGAACCGGCGACGTCGAAGTACTGGGCGTCACCCTTCCACGCGCACGTGTACGCGGTGTCGCTCTCGGTCAGGACGCCCGGAGCGATGCTCCGCGGCGGGAAGTACCAGTTGCCCTCGATCCGCACGAGATCGCTCTCGTCGGCTTCGGCGATGATCGTGTCGCCCAGTCGTGCACGCATGGCGCCGCCCTCCGTTGTGGTCTCTCACGCTAGCGTTCGGAGCCGACACTCGGGCCGTGTTGCGTCATGTCGCGAAATGGACTAAACAGCGCATCCCGGCTCGGGCGGAGCGATCAGTACCAGAGGCCGACGCGGGGAACGATCGTCGATGCGAACATGCGCGAGGATGCCGCGAGGTCGGTGCCGGTCAGGCGTCCAGCGCGCCCGAGAGTCTCGGGCGACACACCGCCGAGATAGACGGCCGCGAGCGCGACGACCGACAGCTCGAGCACATCGGCGCCGGCCGTATCGGCATCCGCCGCCGTCGCCACCGCGCCCTCGCCGTCGTCATCGACCGTCAGGAGGTACTCGCCGGTGGCGATCCCGAGCGGGTCGCTCACTCGCAGCAGCACGCGCCCCGCGGAGCCGTAGGTGCGCGCGCGGAGGGCGGCCGGCACGTCGAGGATGCGCAGGTACTGGTGGTCGAACACCGAGACCGAGGCGGCCCGCCGATCGCCGATCATCCACAGCACCGCCTCGTCGACCGAGCACAGCTCCGCGCGGACGTGGGCCACCAGGTCGAGCTCCAGCAGGAACCGCCAGAGCGCCGCGTACGCATCGTCGGTCTCGGCGATGAGGATCGTCACCTTCGCGGTGCCCTTGACGATGTCCCGCTCATGAGGCGCGAGCGAGTAGGTCAGGATGCCGCGCACCTCGCCCGCGGCGTCGCGATACTGCACGCAGCGGATCGCTCCCCCGTCCTTCTCGTCGGGATCCGTGCCGGTGAAGCGGTCGCCGTGTCCCGGCGGCAGCGCGATGTCGCCGGGGGTGCGGTGACGCGTGCGCTCGTGCAGCGTCGCCACGAGGTCGCGTGCGGCCGTCCGATCGATGAAATCGAGGCGCCCGTCGGGCGTCGGACCCGCCCAGCGCACCCGGCGGGTGTCGATGTCGAGGATCGCGGCGGAAGCCGCCGAGGCGAAGCCGTAACGGCCGTAGAGCGTCGACTCGGTCACCGTGAGCATGGCGATGGGAAGCCCGGCCGCCGCGACGGTGCGCACCTCGCCCTCCAGGAGCGCCCGCGCGATGCCTCGGCGCCGGTGCGTCTGCGCGACGGTCACGGCGCTGATCGCACCGGCGGGGATCGTTCCGCCCGGCACGGTGAGCTCGGAGGGCCACGACGCGATCGTGCCGACCGCCACCTCCGGCATCGGCCCGCTCTCGTCGAACACGCCGGTCAGGCGCCGACCGCTGTTCCTGCCGCGTGCGCCGGCGATCTGCTCGGGCGAGCGCTCGCCGTCCTGGAAACCGCGCGAGACGGCCTGGATCCAGCCCTCGAACGCCGGTTCGCCGGCGGCCACGGTCAGGTACGTCAAGCCGCGCTCGGCGAGCGCGCGATGCGACGCCTCGTCGACGTCACGGTTCAGCAAGGAGGTCTGGGGCTCGGTCATCGGGTCACCACTTTCGCGCCCGTCACCGGGCCGGAGATGTGACGGGCACGGTGGCCCATCGCGGACAGGTTCTGCTCGATGCCGCGCGCCGCGTCGGCGTCGGCGGCGAGGAAGGCCAGCGTGGGGCCGGAGCCCGACACGAGGCCGGCCAGCGCGCCGATCTCGACGGCGCGATCGAGCAGCTCGCCCAGGTCGGGGCGCAGCGCGCACGCGGCATCCTGCAGATCGTTGCGCAACGCGCCCGCGAGCAGGTCGGGGGAACCCGAACGCAGGGCCTGCAGGACGACCGGGTCGACCTCCGGCGGCTCGGGCCGTGGCGCGATGTCGGGACGGCGTTCGGCTCGCAGCCGATCGAGCTGCGCGTACACCTCGGGGGTGGAGAGTCCGGCTTCGTCGATCACCACGACCCAGTCGAAGCGGGCCCGCCCCAGCGCCGGGCTCAAGCGATCGCCGCGTCCCGTCCCGACGGCACTGCCGCCCATGAGAGAGAAGGGGACATCGGCGCCCAGTCGCGCTGCCAGCTCCTGCAGTGCCGGGGAGGTGAGCCCGGCGCCCCACAACGCGTCGCAGGCCACGAGGGCGGCGGCGGCATCCGCCGAGCCTCCGCCCATGCCGCCGGCCACCGGGATCGCCTTGCAGATCTCCAGGTGCACGCCGCCGAGATACCCCACCTCGCGCGCCACCATCCGTGCGGCGCGCAGAGCGAGGTTGCGATCATCGAGCGGAACGCCGGGCACGGGCGCACCCGCCTCATCGACGACGCTCACGCTGAAGTCGTCCGCCGGTGTGGCGACCAGGTCCTCGTACAGCGAGACGGCTTGATAGACCGAGGCGACGTCGTGGTAGCCGTCGTCCTGGACGGACCCGACGTCGAGGAACAGGTTGATCTTGCCGGGAGCCCGCACACGCACGCGGTCGGGGACGGCGCTGAGGCTCATGAGCCGTCCGGCCCGTCCCAGATCGAGCCGATGCGGGAGGCGATGTCGTCGATCCGCTCGAGCTCGTCCTCGGTGAGGTCGGGCCCGTCGAGCGCCGCCAGGTTCTCGTCCAGCTGAGCGGTGCGCGATGCGCCGATGAGAGCCGAAGCAACCACCGGGTCACGCAGCGTCCACCGGATGGCGAGCTGGGCGAGGGTCTGCCCACGATCGCGCGCGAGGTCGCCGAGCTCGCGCAGGCCCGCCAGTGCGGACGCCGACAGCCGCCCGTCATCGGGCAGCGAGAAGCGCTGCATCGACCGCTCGGACGTGCCGTCGTCGAGATACCGCCCCGTCAGCAGACCCTGCTGCAGCGGCATGAAGCCGATGGCGCCCATCCCGTCTCGGCGCAGCTGGTCGGTCAGGCCGTCCTCGATCCAGCGGTTGAGGATGGAGTACGAAGGCTGGTGGATCACCAGCGGCGTGCCGAGGTCGCGGGCCACCGCGGCGGCTCGAGCGGAGTTCTCGGCCGAGTACGACGAGATCCCGACGTAGAGCGCCTTGCCCTGACGCACGAGCGCGTCGAGCGCTCCCACCGTCTCCTCGATCGGGGTCGTGTCGTCCTCGCGGTGCGAGTAGAAGATGTCGACGTAGTCGACGCTCATCCGCTTCAGCGACTGCTCGGCGCTCGCGATCAGGTACTTCCGTGAACCGTGGTTGCCGTAGGGGCCGTCCCACATGTCGTACCCCGCCTTCGACGAGATGATCAGCTCGTCGCGGTAGGGCGCGAAATCCTCGCGCATCATGCGTCCGAAGTTCGTCTCGGCCGAACCGTAGGGCGGCCCGTAGTTGTTGGCGAGATCGAAGTGCGTGATGCCGCGGTCGAAGGCGTGGCGCAGCACCTCGCGCTGACGGTCGAAGGGGATGTTGTCGCCGAAGTTCCACCACAGCCCGAGCGAGATCGGCGGCAGGAACAGCCCGGAGGCCCCGACCTGGCGGTACCCGCTGCTCTCGTAGCGATCGGGGGCTGCGGTATAGGGACGGTGCAGGTCTCCGCCGCGCGAGGCGGGGAAGCGGGGCGAGGCGGTCACCGTCCGAGCCTATCGAGCGCGCACCCGCCTGCGTCCTCATTCGCGCAGAGTCTCCGAGGTGCGCGGAAACACCGATGTAACGGAGAATGTCTAGTCTGCCTACCGAGACAATCATCCCCCGAGGAGGAAACCCTGGCCCTTTCCGCTCTGCCCCGCCGCGAGAACCCCTGGATCGATCTGCCCGCGAGCCGCGACGACGTGATCCTCGACGAAGGCGTCCTGCGCCTCGTCCACGAGACCACGACGCCGGACGGCGCCCGCACCGCCGACCTGCTGCTGATCGCCGACGCGCTCGAGTCCGCCGGCATCCGCACGCTGCTCATCCGGCACGATCTCCACACGCCCGCGCTCGCGATCGACCTCGCGGACGCGCACAGGACGGCGGCGACCCTGCGCAGCCTCGGTCAGCGCGAGCCGCTGTATCTCAAGGCGAAAGGCACGGCCCCTGTTTTCGCGGCCGATGCGGACATCCCCGATTCCGCACCCCACGCGCTCCGGGCCTACCGCCCCCGCGTCAGCGCTGGCGGAGGCCGGCGGTACGACCACGAGTACGGCGTGCGCGTGGAGTTCTGGCGGTTCGGCGAGACGGCCGTCGAGGCTCCGCAGGCGAATGCGCTCATGCGGCGCATCACGCCGGCGCAGGACGTGCACATCGTGAGCGGGTCGCGGTACGGACGCGAATGGCAGACGGTGGTCGGAATGCTCGACCCGCACCCCCGCGAGGTCACCCACGACATCGACATGGTGTTCTCGTGGGTCGACGGCTCGGCGAGCGAGTTCCAGCGGCAGCGCGCCGCCCAGCTCTCCGAGTACGTCGTCGGCGAGGGAGATGACGGTCCGGCCCGCTATCGGCACGTCGACGAGCTCCGCTACGCCCTGCGGAGCGTGCACATGTACGCGCCGTGGGTGCGGCGGATCTTCATCGCGACGGACTCCCCCGCGCCCGCATGGCTCGCCGACCACCCGAAGGTGACGATCGTGCGCAGCGAGGAGTTCTTCGCCGACCCCTCCACTCTGCCCACGCACAACTCGCACGCGGTCGAGGCCCAGCTGCACCGCATCGACGGGCTGGCCGAGCACTTCCTGTACTCGAACGACGACATGTTCTTCGGTCGCCCCGTGCATCCCGAGCTCTTCTTCTCGCCGGGCGGCATCTCGTCGTTCGTCGAGTGCGACGTGCGCATCGGCGCGGGCGACCCGCGCCTGGAGCGCTCGGGCCACGACAACGGCCTGCGCGTCAACCGAGCCCTGTTGCAGGAGCGCTTCGGGCGCGTCATCGTCCGCGACCTCGAGCACTGCGCCGCTCCCCTGCGCCGCAGCGTCATGCGGGAGCTCGAGGAGACGTTCCCCGAGGACTTCCGCCGCACCGCGGCATCCCGCTTCCGCGCTGCGACCGACATCTCCGTGACCAACTCGCTCTACCACTACTACGCGATGTTCACGGGGCGCGCGCTGCCGACATCGGTGCCGCGCACCCGGTACGTGCAGACGACGCTCGCCCGCTCGCTCGCCGGAATGGAGCGGCTGGCGAAGCGTCGCGACATCGACATGTTCTGCCTGAACGACGGCGGCGAGACCGAGGTTCCGGAGGAGATCCGGGTCGCATCGCTGCGCGATGTGCTGGAGCGGATGTTCCCGATCCGCGCGCCCTGGGAGATCCCGGCGGTCAGCGAAGGACGGGCACGGGACGCGTCGGCGGCGCGCTCCGGCGTGAAGCGCTGACGGGCGCGATCCCGGCCTCGGCAAGCCGCCGCTGAGCCTCGCCCGCGTCGGTGTACTCGAGGGTGGCCGGCGCATCGACCGGCACGACCGAATGCACGACCGTGTCGTCGTACACGTGGACGAAGTTGAACGACTGCGCGCCGTCCTGCGGGCGCGTGCCTCCCACGGGAACCGTGAGGTCCTGCGCGTAACAGGTCGAGGACGCCACCGAGACCGGGATGCCGGCGAACGTCGCGAAGGTCGAATAGTGCAGGTGGCCCGCGATGATGGCGCGCACGTCCGAGCCCGCGAGCACAGCGGCGAGCGAGCGCTGGTCGCGGAGCTCGACGCTGGCCGCCAGCGGCAGGACGCTCGGGACCGGCGGATGATGCATGGCGAGGATCGACCCCAGCGGGGCGGGGGTCGACAGCACCTCGCGCAGCCACGCCAGCTGCGCGGGGCGCACTTCGCCGTGATGGGCGCCGGGGACGCTGGTGTCGAGCGTGATGAGCCGAAGCCCGTCGATCTCGTCGACGCGATCGGCGGCCTCAGCGGTGCCGGGCTCGCGCCACAGCGTCTCGCGGAATCCCTCACGGTCGTCGTGGTTTCCCATGACCCAGAAGACGCGCGTCCCGAGACGCTCGGCGAACGGCTCGACCAGGTCGCGCAGCTCGGCGTACGCACCGCGCTCGCCGAGATCGACGAGGTCGCCGGTGAAGACGATCCCGTCGGGGCGGAGGGCGGCCGTCTCGATGGCGTCGAGGGCCCGGCGCAGGTGGGCGGCCGCGTCGACGCGGTCGAACAGCTGGGAGCCGGCCGCTCGCAGGTGGGTGTCGCTCAGGTGCAGCAGCACCCTCTCGGGTGCCGGGTACTCGGCGGTTCGCATCGTCTCTTCCGGGTCGGGTGATGCTCGCCGCGACGTTCGCGGCTCGTCCCGAATGTTACCGGCATGTTTCGGGAGAACCCGATGACGCGCTGATGAGCGTTCAGTGAACAGATGCCCCGAGCCGCACGAAATCGTCGATCGTGAGCTGCTCGCCACGCAGGGTCGGGTCGATGCCGACGGCTTCGAGAGCCGCCGACGCCGTCGCCGCGGTTCCGCCGAACAGCGGCGAGACCGCCTGGCGGAGCATCTTTCGCCGCTGGCCGAATGCCGCGTCGATGATCTGGAACGTGCGGCGGCGGAGGGCTTCGTCGCCGCGCCCCTCGGCATCCCGCTCGAAGGCGACCAGCAGGCTGTCGACGTTCGGGACGGGCCAGAACACCTGCCGCGACACCGTGCCGGCGAGACGCCACGATCCGTACCACGCGGCCTTCGCGCTCGGCGAGCCGTAGATCTTCGACCCGGGCGCAGCGGCGAGGCGTTCGGCCACCTCGGCCTGCACCATCACCACACCGCGCCGCAGATACGGGAAGGTCTCGAGAAAATGCAGCAGGACGGGAACGCTGACGTTGTACGGCAGGTTCGCGACGAGCACGGTCGGCTCGCCCGGAAGCTCGGTGACGCGCAGCGCGTCGGCGTCGACGACCGTCAGCGCGCCGTCGGCGACGCCGTGCCGGGCCGCGGTGACCGGAAGGTGCGCGGCGAGGCGGTGGTCGATCTCGACCGCTGTGACGCTCGCTCCGGCCTCGAGGATCGCGAGCGTCAGCGACCCCAGACCGGGTCCGATCTCGACGACCCGCTCACCGGGCTGGACGCGGGCGGCGTGCACGATCTTGCGGACGGTGTTGGCGTCGACGACGAAGTTCTGCCCGAGCTTCTTGGTCGGCGTCACGTCGAGTTCGGCCGCGAGGGCGCGGATCTCGGCGGCACCGAGCAGGGTCACAGGCATGAGGACCAGCCTAGTTGCGCGGCGCCGCGTCGCCCGGCGGACGGCGCGGCGCTGCAGGTCATACGTCCGCGGAGACGCCAGCGGCAGCCCGAGCGGCGCCCGGCAGCGCCTCGAGGATCCGGCCGAGGGCGACGTCGTCGTGCGCGGCGGTGAGGAACCATGCCTCGAACGCCGAGGGGGGAAGCGACACCCCCGCGTCGAGCATCGCGTGGAAGAAGGCCGCGTAGGCGCCGGCATCCTGACGCGTCGCCGTCTCGTAGTCGGGGACGCCCGCGACCACCGCCGAGCCGAAGAAGACGCTGAAGAGCGTTCCCGCGCGCTGGACGATGTGCGGCACACCGGCCGCATCGAGGGCGGCCGAGGCCGCGACGGAGACCGTGTCGGCCGCTCGCGAGATGCGCGCGTAGACGTCGGCGTCGGCGAGCCGGAGGGTGGCGAGACCGGCCGCGACCGCGACGGGATTCCCCGAGAGCGTGCCGGCCTGGTAGACGGGGCCGAGGGGCGCGAGCAGATCCATGATCTCAGCGCGTCCCGCCAGCGCCGCGACCGGAAGACCACCTCCGACGACCTTGCCGAAGGTGAGCAGGTCGGGAGCGACGTCTTCGCCCGTCTCGCGCAGGACTCCCCAGTAGCCCGAGGGTCCGGAGCGGAATCCGGTCAGGACCTCGTCGCTGATGAGCAGCGCGCCGTGCCGGGTCGTGAGCTCGCGGAGGAACGTCGTGAAGCCGGGCACGGGCGGGACGACCCCCATGTTCGCGCCGGCGGCCTCGGTGATCACCGCGGCGATGTTCGGGCCGTGCTCGGCGAAGACGGCCTGGAGGGCGGCCCGGTCGTTGTAGGGCACCACGAGGGTCTGCGCGGCGATCGGAGCGGGGACGCCCGCCGATCCGGGCAGGGCGAGGGTCGCGAGTCCCGAGCCGGCCTGAGCGAGGAGCCCGTCGGAGTGACCGTGATAGTGGCCCGAGAACTTCACCAGCAGGTCACGTCCGGTCGCACCGCGCGCGAGCCGGATGGCGGTCATGGTCGCTTCCGTGCCCGTCGAGACGAGACGGATCTTCTCCGCGATCGGCACGCGGCGGCGGATCTCCTCCGCCAGCTCGGTCTCGGCGGGGGTCGACGCACCGAACGACAGACCGCGGCGGGCAGCGTCGACGACGGCGTCGATGACCTCGGGATGAGCGTGTCCGACCAGCGCCGGCCCCCAGCTCGCGACGAGGTCGACGTAGTCGCGTCCCTCCGCGTCGGTGACGTAGGGACCGGTCGCGGAAACGTAGAAGCGCGGTGTGCCCCCCACCGAGCCGAAGGCGCGGACCGGGGAGTTCACACCTCCGGGGATGACAGCCCGGGCACGGTCGAACAGTTCGTCATTGCGGGTCATGCGAAGTCCTTTCCAGCGCGGATCCAGTCCGCCACCTCGCGGGCCCAGTACGTGAGGATCACATCGGCACCCGCGCGCCGGATGCCGACGAGCGACTCGGCGATCGTACGGTCACGATCGATCGCGCCGGCCCGCGCGGCCAGCTCGATCATCGCGTACTCCCCCGACACCTGGTACGCCCAGACCGGCACTGTGGCGGCTTCCGCGACGCGCGCGAGCACATCGAGGTACGGGCCCGCGGGCTTGACCATGACGTAGTCTGCGCCCTCGGCGATGTCCTGAATCGCCTCGGCCAGCCCCTCACGCCCGTTGGCGGGGTCGAGCTGGTACGTACGGCGGTCGCCCTGCAGAGTCGATTCGACGGCGTCGCGGAAGGGCCCGTAATAGGCCGAGGCGTACTTCGCTGAGTACGCCAGCAGCGCGACGTCGCTGTGACCGGCCTCGTCGAGCGCGGCTCGGATGACGGCGACCTGGCCGTCCATCATCCCCGACAGCCCCAGCACCTCGGCACCGGCCCGAGCCTGGGCGAGCGCCATCCGCGCGTAGACCTCGAGGGTCGCGTCGTTGTCGACCGACCCGTCGGCCGCGAGCAGCCCGCAATGACCGTGGTCGGTGAACTCGTCGAGGCACAGGTCGGCCTGCACCGTGATGCGTCCCTGAGCGGCGTCTCGCGCGACGCGGATCGCGCGATTGAGGATGCCGTCCTCGGCGACCGCCCCCGATCCCTCGGCGTCGCGGACGGCCGGAACGCCGAAGAGCATGATGCCGCCGATGCCCGCGTCCGCGGCATCCGTCACGACGCTCGCGATGGCCTCGATCGGATGCTGCATGACGCCCGGCATGCTGGCGATCGGCAGCGCCTCGTCGATGCCCTCCTTCACGAAGACCGGCAGCACCAGCTGCGCGGCGACGAGGTGGTGCTCGGTCGACAGGCGGCGCATCGCGGGGGTGCGGCGCGTGCGGCGCAGGCGCCGCTCGGGGAAGGTGCTCATGGGGAATCCTCTGGTGCGGGTCGCGCGTCGAGCTCTGCGATGAGGGCGTCGACGCTCTGCGAGTGTGCGGTGTGGTGCACGGTGTAGCCGAGCTTCTCGGCGTCGCGCGTGGTGCCGGGACCGATCGAGGCGATGAACACCTCGGGCCCGGGGATGCCGACCTGACGGCGGAGCTCGCGCCCGACGCTGAGCGACGTGAGGAGCACGGTGTCGATCTTCCCGGTGCGCACCTCCTCGGCGATCTCGGGGGTCAGGTCGACCCCGACCGTCCGGTACGCGATGCAGACGTCGACCTCGTAGCCCTGGAGCTCGAGCTCGTCGCTGATGACGGCCATCGCCAGGTCCGAGCGGAGCACGAGACAGCGCCCCGTCGATCGCGGCGAGCGTCCGGCGCACCACTGCGCGATCATGTTGGTCGCCGACGAGGTGCCGACCGGCACGAACTCGACCTCGAAGCCGGCGTCGGCCACGGCGCGCGCAGTCGGGCGGCCGACCGCGGCGATGCGCGTTCCGATCGGGATGCTCACTCGTTGGGCGACGAGCTGCTCGACGGTCGCGGCGCTCGTGATGAAGACCCAGGCGTACTCCCCCGCAGCCAGAGCGGTGAAGGCGGCGTCGCGGGCGGCGAGATCGCGCGGGGGCCGCGACTGGATGAGGGGCGCGATCACGCCGGTCGCGCCGCGGCGCTCGAGTTCATCGCGCACGCGCTCGCCCCAGGATCCCCCGCGGGGGATCAGGATGCGGCGTCCCTTCAGGCCGCCCGTCATCGGCTCGTCCCCGGCAGATCGGCGATGTCCGCGGCACCGCCGTCCAGCAGCTCGGCGACGACATCGGCGGCGACCGACTCACGCTCGCCCTCGGAGGTCAGGTCGGCGCGCAGGGCACGCTGGGCGCGCACCGTGCGGTCGCCCCCGGGCGCGTAGACCTCGGCGACGAAGACGGACTCGGCCGCGAGCCCGGTGACCGAGATCCCCACCGGCGCGGCACACCCGGCCTCCAGGCGGCGGAGGACCGCACGCTCCAGGAGGGCGCGCGACGACGACTCGGCGTCGTCGATCAGCGCGACCGCGCGACCGATCGGTCCGTCGAGGTCGACCGTGCGGATCTCGACCGCGAGGGCTCCCTGACCGGCCGATGTCGGCCACTGGTCGAGCCCGAAGACCTCGCCGATCGCCGCGTCGCGCTCGATGCGCCGCAGCCCCGCCTCGGCGAGGACGATCGCGTCGTACTCACCGTCGCGCATCTTGCGCAGGCGCGTGTCGATGTTCCCGCGGATGTCGCGCACACGCAGGTCGGGCCGGCGCCGGAGGACCTGCGCGACGCGGCGCGGCGACCCAGTGCCGATGACGGCCCCCTCGGGCAGACCGTCGAGAGTCGTCTCCTCGCTCGGACCGCACAGCACGTCGCGCTGCGGAGCCCGCGGCGGCACGGCACCGATGGTCAATCCCGGGTAGGGCGCGGTGGGAAGGTCCTTCATCGAGTGCACGACGAGGTCGCAGTCGCCCCGCAGCAGCGCCTCGCGCAAGGCGGTGGCGAACACACCGGTACCGCCCATCTGCGCGAGCGAGCCGGTCAGCACATCGCCGTCAGTGGTGATCTCGACGAGCTCGACGGTGATCCCGGTTGCATCCGTGATCGCGTCGGCGACGTGGCGCGACTGGGTCGTGGCGAGCAGGCTCGCCCGTGTCCCGAGACGGAGCACCGGCGCCGCGGACCTGTCGACGTCGTGTGCACCGGCTGTCACGGCGCCACCCCCGCGAGCGCCGGCTGGAAGCCCAGGCGCTTGTTCTCGCAGCATCCGGGACGGCACACGTCGTACCAGGGGCCCAGTGAGGTCACCGCGGGACGCTCCTCGACGGGCGTCCCCTCGAGCCGCTCCTCGACGAGGTCGACCAGACCCGCGACGTAGGCCGGGTGCGTGCTGGGCGACGCGGTGCGCACCGCGAACAGCCCGTGCTCCTCGGCCGTCTCCATCGCCTCGGTGTCGAGGTCCCAGAGCACCTCCATGTGGTCGCTGACGAACCCGAGCGGCACGATCAGCACGGCCTTGCGCCCCGCGGCGGGCAGCTCGGCGATCGCGTCGTTGATGTCGGGCTCGAGCCACGGCACGGACGGCGGGCCCGACCGGCTCTGGAACACCAGCTGCCACGGGCTCGTCGTGCCGAGCTCGGCCACGATCGCCTCCGCGACAGCGGTGTGCTGCGCGACGTACGCGCCACCGGGGCCGAAGCCGCGCTCGGGCGGGCCGGAACGGTCGGCGTCGGAGTTCGGGATCGAGTGCGTCGAGAAGAGGATCTCGATGTCCTCCTCGGCGATGCCGCGCTCGCGCACCTTCGCCAGGCCGTCGCGGATGCCGTCGACGAACGGAGCGACGAACCCGGGGTGGTCGAAGAACTGCCGGACCTTATCGATCTCGACCTCGCCCGCCAGTCCGGTGGCCTCCATCGCGTCGGCCAGGTCTTCGCGGTACTGGCGGCACGACGAGTAGGAGCTGTAGGCGCTCGTCGCGATCGCGATGACGCGACGATGCCCGTCGGCGTGCAGGTCGCGCAGGGCATCGTCGACGTACGGCATCCAGTTGCGGTTGCCCCAGTACACCGGCAGCCCGAGGCCGCGCGCGGCGATCTCCGCCTCGAGGGCGGCCTTGAGCTCGCGGTTGTGCTGGTTGATCGGCGACACGCCGCCGAAGTGGCGGTAGTGGTGCGCGACCTCTTCGAGGCGCTCGTCGGGGATGCCGCGCCCGGCGGTGACGTTGCGGAGGAACGGCAGAACGTCGTCCTGGCCCTCGGGGCCACCGAAGCCGAGGAGGAGGAGCGCGTCGTACGACGTGGGCTCGCTCACGTGGGGCGCTCCCCCGCACGACGCCGGACCGGCGGCGGGAACCGCGCAGCCGGGGGCGCACGGCGGCGCGCTCTGGGCACGCGGGGGCTTGGGGCGGAACTCGTTCGCGCTCATCAGGACAGCACCTCCGCCAGCTCGGACACCTCGACGCGTCGGCCGGTGTAGAAGGGCACCTCTTCACGGACGTGCCGCCGCGCATCGGTGGCGCGCAGGTCGCGCATGAGGTCGACGAGACTGATCAGCTCGTCGCTCTCGAGGGGCAGGAGCCACTCGTAGTCGCTCAGGGCGAAGGTCGAGACGGTGTTGGCGATGACGTCCGAGAACTTCGCGCCGCGGCGGCCGTGCTGGGCGAGCATCGCCGAGCGCTCCTCCTCGGGCAGCAGGTACCACTCGTAGCTGCGCACGAACGGGTAGAGGCAGAGCCAGTCGCGGGCGTGCTCGCCGCGAAGGTAACCGGGAACGTGCCGCTTGTTGAACTCCGCCTCGCGGTGCACGCCCATGGCGCTCCACTCGAGGTCGAAGGCGGCCAGCGCGGCCGTCCGCCCAAGTTCGCGCAGGGCGCGCTGCAGCGCCGCCGGGTCGTCGTCGGAGCCGGGGGCGGTGTGCAGCCAGACCATCAGATCGGCGCCGGCACGCATGCCGGTGACGTCGTACAGGCCACGCACCGTCACTCCTGCGTCGGGCAGTCCGGCGACGACGCGCTCGAGTTCGGCGAGGTCGGCGTCGGTGGGCGTCTGCGGCCGCGGGCGCGGGCCCGCGAGGATCGCGAAGAGGGTGTAACCGAGCGGGATCTGTTCTTCGGTCATCGGGAGTCCTTTCGAACGGAGGGAACGGCGAAGAGCTCATGGGCCAGCGCGCGGGCGTGCGGGATGACCGAGGCGAGTCCGGTCCCGGCGGCGACGGCGCCGGTGACGTGGATGCCGCGGGCGGCGGCATCCATCACCGTCGCCGTCCACGCCTCGGACTCGGCCGGGACGACGGCATCGCGCCAGCGGGTGGTGATGATCTCACCGACGTCGCTTCGGTCGACGCGCGCACCGGTGAGATGCGAGATCTCGCGGGCAACGGCTGCGGCGGAGTCGAGGCCGGCGGTGTCGTCGGCACGCGCTGAGAGGCGCACGACATGCGTTCCCTCGGGCAGCGCTTCCCGGGCCCAGGCCCACTTCGCGTCGATGTGGGTGAGAGCCTTGGCCGCGGTGCGCGCGTCAGGAGCGACGATGACGCCGGAGCCGACCGGCTCCGCAGACAGGTCGTCGGAGGTGACCGCCGCGGTGAGCAGGCGAACCGCGGGCTGGATCGGCGCCGTGGCGGCTGCGTCGATGGCGCCGCTGTCCTGCCCGAGCAGGGCTGCGGCGCCTCGCGGGCCGGTCGCGATGACGACGTGCTCGGCCCGGATCGTCCCGCCGTCGGCGAGCGCCACCGTGACGCCGGAGCCCCGCGCCGAATCGACCCGGCCGACCGCGGTGCCGGTGCGGATCACCGCGCCTCGCTCGGCGGCGAGGCTGGCGACGGCGTCGGCGAGCCGCCACATGCCCCCGGAGATCCCGCCCACAGCGGTTCCGCCGGGCGCGTTCGGGGCGACCTCCGCGGCCGCGGCCAGCAACGATCCGGTTCGCTCGAACGCCGCCCACATCTTCGGGTGAAGACGCGGGAGCGGAACGGCCGCGGCCGGCTGCGAGTAGATGCTGCGGCAGAGCGGATCCACGAGAGCACGGAGGAGGCCTTCGCCGAGGCGTTCTTCGACGACGTCGGCGAGCGAGGCGGTCGGGTCGATCGGGGCGTCGAGCACCTCGGCGGCGGCCCGCTCGGCCGCGCGGTCGCCGATGATCGCGACCACATCCGAAGCGAGCGGGTCGGCCGGGATGCCGATGACCGTGCGTCGCGGCAACGGCAGACGGCTCCACCGGGTGCCGGGCAGGCCGACGCCGTGCTGCGAGACCAGGTGCGCGGGACCCGACCGCGGTGCGACGACCTCGAGCGGCAGGGCGAAGTCGGCGATGAGTCGCGGCACCGCATCGGTCCGCTTGGCGAAGGACTCCGCCCCGAGGTCGACGTCGATTCCGGCGATGCGCCCACGGCGCAGCATCCCGCCGATCTGGTCATCGGACTCGAGGACGGTGACGCGCTTCCCCGCTGTCACGGCTTCGAGCGCGACGACCAGCCCGGCGATACCGGCCCCGACGACGACGACGTCGGTCTCGACGGTCATGCCGACCGCCAGGCGTGAACTGTCCGCACCACCGAGCTGATGGCGTCGGGATCGGCTTCCATGGGCACCCCGTGCCCGAGGTTGAACACGTGTGCGCGGGCCGCACGCCCGGCCTCGAGGATGCGCGCGATCGCCGCGTCGCGGACCTCGGTCGGAGCGAAGAGCAACGCGGGATCGAGGTTGCCCTGCAGCGTCAGGTCGCCGCCGACCCGACGAGCGGCCTCGTCGAGGGGCACGCGGTAGTCGACTCCGAGGGCGTCGATGCCGATCGAGGCCATGTCACGCAGGATCTCGCCCGTCCCGACACCGAAGTGCACGAGCGGGATGTGGTCGATGCCCGAGCCGACGGGGACCGGGAGAGCTCGCACGGCGTCGAACGACGCCGCGGATGCCGGCAGAGCCGCCGCGCGGTAGTCCTCGGGAGGGAGACCGCCCGCCCACGAGTCGAACAGCTGCGCGGCGCTGGCGCCGGACTCGACCTGCAGCGCGAGGAACTCCCCCGTCACGCGGGCGAGCCACTCCGTCAGCGCTCGCCAGGCAGCCGGGTCCTCGTGGATCAGACGGCGGGCGGCCAGGTGGTCCTTGGACGGTCCGCCCTCGACGAGGTAGGCGGCGAGGGTGAACGGGGCTCCGGCGAAGCCGATGAGCGGCAGCGGCTCGCCGCGCGACTCGGACTCCTCGGCCAGCATCCCGGTCGTCAGCTCGACGGCACGGGCGATGGCCTCGCCGCGTTCGCGCACGAGAGCGGGATCGATCTCGACGGCGCGGGCGATGTCGGCCGCCGTCCGCAGCGGCTGGGCGAAGACGGGTCCGCGACCCGCCGCGATCTCCACCTCGATGCCGAGGATCGCCAACGGCACGATGATGTCGCTGAAGAAGATCGCCGCGTCGACGCCGTGCCGGCGTACCGGCTGGAGCGTGATCTCGCTGGCGAGCTCGGGCGTCAGGCAGGCGTCGAGCATCGTGCCCTGCGAGCGCAGCGCACGGTATTCGGGCAGTGACCGGCCGGCCTGGCGCATGAACCAGACGGGGGTCTTCTCGACGCGTTCGCCGAGCAGGGTGCGCACGAGCCGGCTCGAGCCGGTGGCGTGCGTGACGAGAGGGTGGGCGGATGCCGGAATGATGATCTCCTCGAATGAGTTAATCGATATACTAGTCACGATTCCAGGGGGTTCTTCCGCACGTGCTCGTCGCTCTCACCGCGCATCAGCGCTCCACGCCGCTCGCTTCACTCGAGCGACTCTCCGTCATCGGAGACGAAGTCGGCACCCGGTTGACAGAGGCCCATGACGCCATCCAGGGTGCCGTCGTGCTCGCGACCTGCAACCGCTTCGAGGCGTACTTCGACCTGCGCGACGACGCCGACTTCCCCTCGACGATCCCGGCGATGGATGCCGCGATGGAAGAGATCGCGAAGCTGAGCGATCTTCCGTACCGGACCGTTCGCGAGACCGTCGACTTCGCTCACGGCAACAAGGTCGCCCACCACCTCTTCTCCGTCGCATCCGGACTCGACTCCGTCGCCGTCGGCGAGGACGAGATCGCCGGCCAGGTGCGCCGCGCCCTCGACGACGCGCGGCGCGGCGGACTGACCACGGCGCCCCTCGAGCACCTCTTCCAGCGGGCCACCGAGACCTCGCGCGCCGTGAAGAACAGCACACGCATCGGCGAGTCGGGCCGCTCGCTCGTGCGACTCGCCCTCGAGCTCGCATCCTCGCGGGTGGCGGACTGGTCCACTGCACGGGTTCTGCTCGTGGGCACCGGCCGCTACGCCGCGGCATCCCTCGCCGCTCTGCGCGACAAGGGTGCCGTCGACGTCCGCGTGCACTCGCGCTCGGGCCGCAGCCGCTTCGCCCAGCGCGAGCACCTCGTCGCCGTCTACGCCGAGCACTACGCCGAAGAGGCGGCAGCCGCCGATGTCATCATCACCTGCACGACCACGACCGACACCTACGCTCTGACCGCTGCCGAGCACGCGGCACGGCGCAGCGGCGCCGACCGCACGCAGCTGATCATCGACCTCGGTCTGCCCCGCAACGTCGACCCGGCGCTGCGCGATGTTCCCGACATCGAGCTGCTCGACCTCGAGACGATCCGCATCCACGCGCCGATCGACGAATTCGCGACGCTCGACGAGGCGCGCGAGATCGTCGCGGGAGCCGCAGCACGGCACGCCGCCGCGCGTCGCGTGCACGAGGTCGCCCCGTCGGTCGTGGCGATGCGCGGCTACATCACCGGCATCCTCGACGACGAGCTCGAGCGGGCTCACCTGCGGGGCGAATCGCCTCAGGTCGAGGCTGCGCTGCGCCACTTCTCCGGCGTCCTGCTGCATCGCCTGATCGCGCAGGGGCACACGCTCGCCTCCTCCGGTTCGGGTGCAGCCTGGGCCGATGCGGTGGCCACCGTCTTCCCCGCCGCGCCCGGAGCGACCTCGCCGGGCGGCACCGTCCCGACCGAGCGCGCCCCGGGCGACGCCGAAGCGGGAGCCGGTCGGTCATGAGCCGGCCGGTGACCCTGAAAGACATCGCGCTGCGCGCGGGTGTCTCGACGGCCGCCATCAGTCAGGCGCTCAACGATCGCGGAAGCCTGCGCCCCGAGACCCGGGAGCGCATCAAGGCGATCGCCGCCGAGCTCGGCTATCAGCCGAACAAGTACGCCGCGGCGCTGCGGAGCGGCCGCACGATGTCGGTCGGCTTCGTCGTTCCCCAGGATGCCGAGCTCGACCTGTCCAAGCGCGGCGCCCTCCACCGCAGCCGGCACATCGGCGCGCTCGTCAGCGCTGCCGCCGATCAGGGCTTCACGGTCACGATGCTGCCCGCGGCACGACCCGATCTGCTCCGTGGTGCGCAGATCGACGTCGTCTACTTCGCCGAGGTGGCCGCCGACGACCTGCTGCTGCGCGAGGCCATCGCCCGCGGCATCCCCGTCGCGACCAATGACCTCTACGTCGACACCGAGCTGTCCATCACCGTCCGCACCGGCTACGACGAGGCGGTGCGCGCGGCGCTCGCCCTGCTCGAAGCCGGTGGGGCCCGGCGAATCGGGTTCCTCGTCGACGATGCGGGCTCGCCCCGCGACGAAATCGGCGAGACCGCGTACCGCGCGTGGAGCACCGTGCGCGGCCGTGAACCCCTCGTCGCCTATCTCGACGCGGAGCACGGCGCCCTCCCCCGCCGGGTCGGCGAGCTCCGAGATGCCGGCGCGGATGCGATCTTCTCCTTCGCCGAAGAGGGGCCGGCCATCTACCTGCAGCTGGAGGAGATGGACTTCGTCATCCCGCGCGACATGCAGTTCGTCGCGCTGTGCACCAGTGACTGCGCCGTGAACACGCGCCTGGGCGTCACGCACGTCTGCGTGCACCCGGAGCTCGCCCCCGCCGCGATGTTCCAGGCGCTCAGCAGCATCCGCGATGCCACGTCGCCCGACGTCGTCGACCTTCCATGGGAGATCGTCCGCGGCTCGTCGACGCGCTGACGCGTCAGAACTCGCCGTAGACCTCGAGCGTGTTCGCGGCGACCTGAGCGGACAGCTCCTCGACGTCGACCCCGAGCTCGGCGGCCATGAAGCGCAGCGTCACCGGGATCAGGTACGGAGCGTTGGGCCGCCCCCGGTGCGGAGTCGGCGTGAGGAACGGGGCGTCGGTCTCGACGAGAATGCGCTCGCGGGGCGTGACCGCGAGGGCGTCGCGCAGGTTCTGCGCGTTCTTGAAGGTCACGTTGCCGGCAAAGCTCAGCCAGTAACCCCGGTCGGCGGCGATCCGCGCCATGTCGGCGTCGCCCGAGAAGCAGTGGAAGACCGTGCGCTCGGGGGCACCGACCCGCTCGAGCGTCTGGAGGACCGCGTCATGCGCGTCTCGGTCATGGATCTGCATCGCGACACCGTGCTTCTTCGCGAGCTCGATGTGCGCCTCGAAGCTCTCGAACTGGGCAGGCAGCCCGTCCTCCTCGGTGCGGAAGAAGTCGAGCCCCGTCTCGCCGATCGCACGCACGCGCGGCTGCGCGGCCAGCTCGTCGATGACGGCGATGGCCTCGCCGAGCCGGCCCGCCGCAGCGTAGAGGGGCGCCTCGTTCGGGTGGATGGCGACGGCGGCGAGGACGCGCGGCTGGGATGCCGCCGCCCACGCCGACCACCGCGACGAGTCGATGTCGCCGCCGGCCTGGACGACGCCGATCACACCGACGGATGCCGCGAGCTCGAGCTGCTCCGCCAGAGAGCGGGGCTCGTCACCGTCCTCGATCTCGAGATGGGTGTGGTTGTCGTAGACCGGCACCGCAAGCGGTTCCGGCGCCTCCGGCCAGCGCACATCCCGCGCAGCCTGGGAGCGCTGGCGCACGTACTGCGACACGTCATCCGTCGACTCGCCACCACGTGACGATGTCGGGCCTGCCGGATCCGCGCTTTCTGGCGAGTCGACCATGCTCAGGCGGGCTGCTCGACGCGGGGGAACAGCGGCGCGAGGCCGTTGACCGTCGTACCGGCGGGGAGCACACCCCAGGTGCCGGCGTCGCGCAGCGGCTGGTCCTCGAGCCGGGCGTCGATGCCGAGCGCCACCCACAGCTTGCGCGTCGACTCGGGCATCACGGGAGACAGGAGCACCGCGAGGGCGCGCAGCCCCTCGGCGGCGGTGTACAGCACGGTGCCCAGACGCGCCCGCTGGGCGTCGTCCTTCGCGAGAGCCCACGGCTCGTTCTCGGTGATGTAGCCGTTGAGCGCGTCGACGATCGTCCAGATCGCAGCGATCGCCTCGTCGGGCCGGAACCGTTCCATCGCAGTGTCCGCGGCGACGGCGGCGTCGGCGACGATGCGCTGGATCGCGAGATCGCTCTCGGTGTACTCGGCGGGCGCCGGCACGATCGCCTCGAAATAGCGCTCGATCATCGCGATCGTCCGCGACGCGAGGTTGCCGAACCCGTTGGCGAGCTCGGCCTGGTACCGGGCCGACAGGTCTTCCCACGAGAACGAGCCGTCCTGGCCGAACGCGATGGCCGAGAGGAAGTAGAACCGGTAGGCGTCCGAGCCGAACACGTCGGTGATCTCGGTCGGCGCGATGCCGGTGAGCTTGGACTTCGACATCTTTTCGCCGCCGACGAGCAGCCAGCCGTGCGCGAAGACGCCGCGTGGCACGTCGAGCCCGGCGGCCATCAGCATCGCGGGCCAGATCACGGCGTGGAACCGCAGGATGTCCTTGCCCACGACGTGATACGCGGGCCAGCGCCGCGCGAACTCATCGGGGTCGGTGCCGTAGCCGATCGCAGTGGCGTAGTTCAGCAGAGCGTCTACCCACACGTAGATGACGTGCGAGGGGTCCCAGGGCACCGTGATGCCCCAATCGAACGCAGACCGCGAGATCGACAGGTCCTTGAGGCCCGACTTCACGAACGACACGACCTCGTTGCGCGCCGATTCGGGGCGGACGAAATCGGGGACGGTCTTGTACAGCTCGAGCAGGCGGTCCTGGAACTCACTGAGCTTGAAGAAGTAGTTCTTCTCCTGCAGCAGCTCGAGGGGCTTGGAGTGGATGGCGCAGACCTTGAGGCCTTCGAAGGCACCGGTGCCGTTGACGATCTCGGCCTCGGGCTTGAACTCCTCGCAGCCGACGCAGTACAGCGCCGCGTACTCGCCCGCGTAGATGTATCCGCGGTCGAACAGCGTCTGCACAAACACCTTCACGCGCTCCTCGTGACGCTCCTGCGTCGTGCGGATGAAGTCGTCGTTCGCGACGTCGAGGGTGCGCAGCAGCGGGAACCAGGACTCCTCGACGAGCTTGTCGACCCACTCCTGAGCGGTGACGTTGTTCGCCGCCGCGGCGCGGAGCATCTTCTGACCGTGCTCGTCGGTGCCCGTCAGCATCCACGTGTCGTCGCCCGCCTGGCGGTGCCAGCGCGCGAGCGTGTCCACCGCCACCGTCGTGTAGCCGTGCCCGATGTGGGGCAGGTCGCTCGGGTAGTAGATCGGCGTGGTGATGTAGAAGCTGCGGCCGTTGCTCACCCCGAGATTCTAGTTCGAGTGCGCGGACCGCCGCGGCCGTGTGTCGACACGGCGATGCGTCACGCGGTCTCGCGCACGATGAGGGATGTCGGCAGCACGAGCGGCTCCGGGTCGCCTCCGGCGATGACCTGCAGCACCATGTCGACCATCGCCGAGCTGATCTCGTTCCACGGCTGACGCATCGTCGTCAGGGGCGGATCGTGCGTCGCCGCGAGGCCCGAATCATCGAAGCCGGCCACGGCGATGTCGTCCGGAACGCGCCGTCCGCTGCGGCGGATGGCGGCGATCGCCCCCACCGCCATGACATCGGATGCCGCGAAGACGGCGTCGATGTCGGGGGCGCGCTCCAGCAGACGGGTCATGGCCGCCGCGCCGGCGTCGCTCGAATAGACGTCCTGCTCGACGAGCTCGGGATCGAACAGATCGCCCATCTCCTCGCGGAACCCCTGCAGGCGGTACCGACCGCCCGGGGTGTCGTCGGGCCCGGTGATCACAGCGATGCGGCGGTGGCTACGCGAGAGGAGGTGACGCGTCATGATGCGCGCGGACTCCTGCTCATCGACCGAGACGGTGGGCACGTGCGCGCGATCGCCGAGCGGGACACCGGTGCACACGGTGGGCACGCCCGCGGAGATCAGCGAGGCGAGCAGCGGGTTCGACTCGTGCGACGAGATGAGCAGGACGCCATCGACGTGACCCGCGCGGACGTACCGCTCGACGTTCGCCCGCTCGGCCGCGGTGTCGGCGATCATCAGCACGAGGGTCATCGAACGCTGGGCCAGTGCCTCGGTCGCTCCGCGCAGCAGCAGGGCGAAGGTCGGGTCGGCGAAGAGCAGGTGCTGGGGCTCGGTCAGCAGGAAGGCCAGCGAGTTCGACCGCCCCGTCGCGAGACTCCGGGCCGCGTGGTTCGCGGTGTAGCCGGTCTCGCGGATCGCGCGGTCGACGGCGTCCCGCGCCTCGGGCGACACCCAGTGCCCGCCGTTGATGACCCGCGACACGGTGCCGTGCGAGACGCCGGCCGCTGCCGCGACGTCGCGGATGGTCGGTTTGCGCGACGCGCCGGTGGAGCCGTTCACGTCGCGAGCCTACTCCGGACGGGACGTTCACCCGTCTCGCGCCCTGGAGGACGCGCCGAGGCTGGCAATCCTTCTGGGACCGGTCACAGTTCGATAACGGGGCGGGTCGCGAATCGGTCGCGCGCTTACAGTGGTCACACACCCCTGTGACCGGTCACAGTACGACCGGCGCATCTGAGAGACACGAGGACGCGTTTCATGCCTGCGAGCGTTTGGCCGGCCATCGACGGGATCGCCTACGGCGGCGACTACAACCCGGAGCAGTGGCCCCGCGAGGTCTGGCGCGAGGACGTCCGCCTCATGCGCGAAGCCGGAGTGAACCTCGTCAGCGTCGGCATCTTCTCGTGGGCGCTCATCGAGACCAGCGAGGGCGTCTTCGACTTCGACTGGCTCGACGAGATCATCGGCCTTCTCCACGAGAACGGCATCGCCGTCGACCTCGGCACCCCGACGGCATCCCCGCCGGCCTGGTTCTTCGCCGAGCACCCCGATGCCCGCGCCGTCAACCGCGACGGCGTGGTGATGGGCTTCGGGTCGCGCGGCATGGCGTCGCACTCGGCCCCCGCCTACCGCGAGGCGGCCGTGCGCATCGCCTCGACGCTGGCCGAGCGCTACGCCGACCACCCGGCCGTCGTCATGTGGCACGTCCACAATGAGTACGGCGTCCCCGTCGGTGAGGACTACTCCGAGCACGCCCAGCGCTCCTGGCGCGGCTGGCTGCAGGAGAAGTACGGCTCGCTCGACGCCCTCAACGCGGCGTGGGGCACCGCCTTCTGGGGGCAGCATTACGGCGTCTGGGAGCACGTCGGCGTCCCCGCTGCCGCTCCCTCGGTCGTCAACCCCGCGCAGCGGCTCGACTTCGCGCGGTTCACCGACGCCCAGCTGCGCGCGTGCTTCATCGCGGAGCGCGACGCCATCCGGCGGTTCTCGTCCCTTCCGGTGACGACGAACTTCATGGCGAATCAGCACCACGGCTGCGATCTGTGGGCCTGGGCGCGTGAGGTCGACATCGTCTCGGACGACCACTACCTGTGGGCTGCAGACGTCGAGGGCGAGATCGGCCTGGCCATCGCCGCCGACCTCTCACGCTCGGTCGGGGGCGGCAAGCCCTGGATCCTGATGGAGCACTCGACCTCGGCGGTCAACTGGCAGCCGCGCAACGTCGCCAAGCGACCGGGCGAGATGGCGCGCAACTCGTTGTCGCACCTGGGCCGCGGTGCCGACGGCATCCTCTTCTTCCAGTGGCGCGCCGGGCGCTCGGGCGCCGAGAAATTCCACTCGGCGATGCTGCCGCACGCCGGCACCGAGTCACGCGTCTTCCGCGAGGTCGTCGATCTCGGCGCGAAGCTGAATCGCCTCACCGAGGTGCGCGGCTCGCGCGTCCACGCCGACGTCGCGATCCTGTGGGACTTCGAGTCGTTCTGGGCGCAGGACCTCGAGTGGCGTCCCTCGGAGGACGTCTCGCACGACGAGCGGATCCGGGCGTTCTACGAGCGCCTGTGGCGCGACAACATCACGGTCGACTTCGCCCTGCCGGGCCACGATCTCTCCGGCTACAAGCTCGTCATCGCCCCCGCGCAGTACCTCCTGCGTCAGGCTGACGCCGACAACCTCAACCGGTACGTCGAAGCCGGCGGCACGCTGGTCGTCTCGTTCTTCTCGGCCGTCGTCGACGAGAACGATGCCGTGCACCCGGGCGGCTTCGCCGCTCCCCTCGAGCCGTCGCTCGGAGTCCGCGTCGAGGAGCACCTGCCGCTGCGCGCGGGCGCGACCACGACGATCGAGTTCGGCGGCGCGTCCCATACCGCCGACGTCTGGCACGAGCACCTGGTGGTGTCGGACGCGGAGACCCGCGCGACCTACGTCGACGGACCGGGCGCCGGGATGCCCGCGGTGACGCGCAAGCGGCACGGAGCGGGCACCGGCTGGTACGTCAGTACGCGACCGGATGCCGCCGGCCTCGCCGCCATCATGGCGGAGGTCTACGCCGACGCGGGCATCGCCCCGGTCGACGCGCCGGCCGGCCTCGAGATCGTCCGCCGCGCGGGCGACGCCGATGACTACGTCATCGCGATCAACCATGCGGCGACGGACGCTGAGCTCGCCCTGGAAGGTGTCGACCTGTTCTCAGGGCGCGCCGTCCGGGGCACGCTGGAGGTGAGTGCGGGCGACGTCGCCGTCATCCGCGCACCGCGCACAGCACCCGGGGGTGGTCACTGACCCACCCCGACGCCGGGAGACAGCCGACGTCTCACGGCATGCACTGAGAAAGCGCCGCCGCCACCCGGCAGCGGCATCCACATCGGTCGTGACGGAGCGACCTCGCACGAGGCCCTTCCGATCGACCACTTCGGAAGGAAGATCCATGCGCAAGATCGGGACCGGAATCGTCGCCATCGCGGCGACCACCGTCCTGCTCGCCGGTTGCTCCGGCGGCAGCACCCCCAGCGACAGCGGCAACGCCGAAGGCGGCTCGGGCGGCGGCTCGCTCGTCGTCTGGACCGACGCCAACCGCGCGCCGGCCATCGAGGCGGCGGCGAAGGCCTTCGAAGACGAGACCGGCACCAAGATCGAGCTGGTCCAGAAGAACTTCGAGGACATCCGCAACGACTTCATCAACCAGGTGCCGACCGGCGAGGGTCCGGACATCACGGTGGGCGCCCACGACTTCCTCGGCTCCTTCGTCTCGGCCGGCGTCGTCGACACGATCGACCTCGGCGACAAAACCGACCAGATCGAGAAGGTCGCCGTCGACGCGTTCACCTACGACGGGCAGCTCTACGGCTTCCCCTACGCGCTCGAGACGATCGCGCTCGTGCAGAACACCGACCTCGTCGGCGAAGAGGCGCCGTCGTCGTTCGACGACATGATCGCCCGCGCCCAGACCGCGGGCGCCGAGCGTCCGTTCGTCATCAACACGGCGGGTCAGAAGGGCGACGCGTACACGATGTACGGGTTCCAGACGTCGTTCGGCGCCCCGGTGTTCGTGCAGGACGCCACCGGCTCCTACACGACCGAGGTCGGCATGGGCGGCGCGGGCGGCGAGGCTTTCGCCACCTGGCTCGGCGCGCACGGCGAGGCCGGCTCCGGCGAGATCTCGACCACGATCGACTACGACACCAACAACGAGCTCTTCGCCGCCGGTACCGCCGCGTACACGGTTCAGGGCCCGTGGGCGATCGAGGCCCTCACCGCCAACGGTGTGAACGTCAAGGTCAACCCGATCCCGTCGGCCGGCGGCGAGACCGCCGCGCCGTTCGTGGGCGTCCAGGGCTTCTACATCAGCTCGGAGAGCGCGAACAAGCTGCTGGCCCAGGAGTTCCTGACCACCTACCTCGCAACGGATGACGCGCAGCGCGCCCTCTACGAGGCCGACCCGCGCCTGCCCGCGTGGAAGACCCTCGCCGCCGAGGTCTCGTCCGACCCCGTCGTCGCCGGCTTCCTCGCCTCCGCCGCGAACGGCGTGCCGCAGCCCTCGATCCCCGAGATGGGTTCGGTCTGGGACCTGTGGAACGCCGCACAGGTGCAGATCATCAAGGGCGGCGACCCCGTCAGCACCTGGAACACCATGGTGACCGACGTCCAGGCCGCGATCGGCTGACCCCCTCCGGGGGCGGAGCACACCGCTCCGCCCCCGGACCTCTCTCGTGAAGGAGATGCACATGTCGGTCCCCCAGGGAACCGTGAGCGAGAGCGCACCGCCGCCTCGCTCCCCCGACCGCTCGCAGCAGTCAGAACCGCATGGCCGACGCTGGTCGGGCATCGGCTGGGGCTTCGTCGTGAAGCTCGTGCTGATGGCGATCGTCAATGCCTTCGGCCTGATGGGGGTGTTCGCCGCCGTCCAAGCCGAGTCGTGGCTCATCGCGACCGCGGCGGCCGTCCTGCTCGTCGCCGCCGACATCGTGTACTTCACCAAGCGCGCACTGCCGCTGAAGTACCTGCTCCCGGGGCTCGCCTTCCTGCTGGTGTTCCAGGTCTTCATCTTCGGCTACACGGCGTACATCGCCTTCACGAACTACGGCGCCGGCCACGTCGGTTCGCAGGACCAGGCGGTGGCCGCTGCCCTGGCCCAGGGCGAGCGACGCATCGACACCTCGCCCTCGTACCCGCTCTCGGTCGTCGAACAGGGCGGCGAGTACGGCTTCGCGATCGTCGACGACGGCGAGATCAAGGCCGGGGCCACCGACCGGCCGCTCGAGGTCGTCGGTGACGCGTCGGGCTCGGGCGCCCCCACCGACGTTCCCGGCTGGAACGTCGTTCCCCGCGGCACCTTCCTCGGCGACCCCGCGCTGCAGGAGCAGATCGTCGAGCTGCGCGTACCGGTCTCGGACGACCCCAACGACGGCTCGATCCGCACGCGCGACGGCTCGACCGGCGCCGTGTACCTCTCGACGCTGACGTGGGATGCCGACGCGCAGACCATCACCGATACGGCATCCGGTGCCGTCTACACGGCAACAGACGACGGCCGATTCGTCTCCGCGGACGGAGCGGCCCTGCCCACCGGCTGGGTCGTGAACGTCGGGTTCGACAACTTCCTGCGCCTCGTCACAGACCCGGGCCTGCTCGAGCCGCTCGCGCTCGTCACGCTCTGGACGTTCGTCTGGGCGGCGCTGTCGGTGCTCATTCCGTTCGCGATGGGGCTCGTGGTGGCGCTCATCTTCAACGACCCGCGGGTGAAGGGCCGCAAGATCCTTCGGACGCTGTTCATCCTCCCGTACGCCTTCCCGGCGTTCATGTCGGCCCTGCTGTTCCGCGGCATGTTCAACGCCGAGTTCGGTGTCATCAATGAGTTCTTCTTCGGCGGCGCGAACATCGACTGGCTCGGCGACCCGTGGCTGGCTCGCATCGCGGTGCTCTTCGTCAACGTGTGGCTGACCTATCCGTACTACTTCCTCGTGTGCACGGGCGCGCTGCAGGCACTGCCGTCCGACACGCTCGAGGCCGCGTCGATCGACGGCGCGGGCCGGTTCCGGCAGTTCCGTGCGATCGTCCTCCCCCTCGTGCTCGTCGCGACCGCCCCGCTGCTGATCTCGTCGTTCGCCTTCAGCTTCAACAACTTCACCGTCATCTACATGTTCAACAGCGGCGGGCCGGCGATCCCCGGCGCGCCCTATGCGCTCGGATCCACCGACATCCTGATCTCCGCGATCTGGGACATCTCGGGAGTCTCGGGCGGCGCTGCCGACTACGGCCTGGCCAGCGCCCTGTCGATCCTCGTGTTCATCGTGGTCGGCGCGATCTCCGCCCTGGCGTTCCGCCAGACCCGCAAGCTGGAGGAGTACCAGTGATGTCCGCAACCACCACCGTCGCCACCCCGCCCAGCCGCGTCGGCGCTCGCCGCCGCCGGTGGCTGCTCGAAGTCGGCTGGAAGTACCTCGTCGCGCTCGTCATCCTCTTCTACGCGATGTTCCCGCTGCTCTACGTCATCTCGGCCGCGCTCAACCCGCGCGGCAGCCTCGCCGCGAGCAACCAGCTGTTCGGCGTCTTCGACCTCGCGAACTTCGCCTCCCTCAGCGGCACGTCGTACTGGACCTGGTACGGCAACACGCTGATCGTGAGCGGGGCGTCGGCGGTCGGCGCCGTCCTGATGGGGGCCGCGGCAGCGTACGCCTTCTCCCGGTTCCGCTTCCGCGGTCGCCGTCCGGGCCTCACGGCCCTGCTCATCATCCAGATGTTCCCGCAGGCGCTCGCCTTCGTGGCGATCTTCCTGATGCTCCTCGCCCTCGGCGAGGTGTTCCCCGCCCTCGGCCTGAACTCGAAGATCGCGCTCATCTGCGTCTACCTCGGCGGCGCCCTGGGTGTGAACACCTTCCTCATGTACGGGTTCTTCAACACGATCCCGATGGAGCTCGACGAGTCGGCCAAGATCGACGGCGCAACGCACGCCCAGGTGTTCTGGCGGATCATCATGCCGCTCGTCACCCCGATCCTCGCGGTCGTGGCCCTACTGGCGTTCATCGCATCGTTCGGCGACTACATCATCTCGAAGATCGTGCTGGTGTCGCAGGACAACTGGACCCTCGCCGTGGGCATGTACCAGTGGGTGTCGAACCAGCTCGCGAGCAACTGGGGCCTCTTCGCGGCCGGCGCGGTGCTCGCCGCGATCCCCGTGCTCGCACTGTTCCTCGGCCTGCAGCGCTACATCATCGGCGGGCTGACCGCCGGCTCCGTCAAGGGCTGACGCCCGAGAACGCACCCTCTCGCCCAAACAACACCCTCCCCGGTACGCACTCGCCGGGACCGTACGCTCTCGCGCGCCCGCGCGCGCCGACCTCGAAGGAGAGGCACATGCCACGAATCATCCCGCGGCTGACCGCGGCCGTCACTGCGGCGGTCCTGTCGCTGGGGGCGCTCGCGCTGCCGGCGTCGGCAGCCGACGACCCGGCGCCAGTCCCGAGCACGATCACCGTGCCGCGGGTCGAGAACCTGCCGGCCGACTTCATCGGCGGCGTCGACGTGTCGTCGGTGCTGTCGCTCGAGGAGTCGGACGTGGTGTTCCGTGACGCCGACGGCAACCCGGGCGACCTGTTCAGGATCCTTCGGGATGCTGGGGTCAGCGACATCCGGATCCGCGTCTGGAACGACCCCTTCGACGCCGACGGCAACGGGTACGGCGGTGGCGACGTCGACGTCACCCGGGCGATCGAGATCGGCCGTCGCGCGACGGCGGCGGGCCTGGGCGTCCTGGTCGACTTCCATTACTCGGACTTCTGGGCAGACCCCGCCAAGCAGCAGGCTCCGAAGGCCTGGGCGGGCATGACCGTCGACGAGAAGGTCGCGGCGACCGGGGCGTTCACGCGCGACGCGCTCATACGATTCCGCGACGCCGGGGTCGACGTGCGAATGGTGCAGGTCGGAAACGAGACCAATGGCGGCATCGCCGGGGTGACCGGGTGGGATGACATGGCGCGGATCTTCGGCGCTGGGTCGGCCGCGATCCGCGACGTCATGCCCGACGCCCGCGTCGTGCTGCACTTCACCAACCCCGAGCGCCCCGGGTTCTACGCGGGCGTCGCCCGGGAGCTCGAGGCGCGGGATGTCGACTACGACGTGTTCGCGTCGTCGTACTACCCGTTCTGGCACGGCACGCCCGAGAACCTCACGGCGGTGCTGTCGCAGATCGCCTCGACGTACGACAAGAAGGTGCTCGTGGCCGAGACGTCGTGGGCGTACACGCTCGACGACGGCGACGGACACCCGAACGTCGTGAAGACCCCGGAAGACGCGACGCGCTACCCCGTGAGCGTGCAGGGCCAGGCCACCGCCGTACGCGACGTCGTGCAAGCCGTGGCGAACGTGGGCGAGGCCGGGCTCGGCGTCTTCTACTGGGAGCCCGCGTGGCTGCCGGTCGGTCCGCCCGAGCAGCTCGAGTCCAACCGCGTGCTCTGGGAGCGCGACGGATCCGGCTGGGCGTCGAGCTACGCCGGCGGCTACGAGCCCCATGACGCGGGACAGTGGTTCGGCGGTTCCGCGTGGGACAACCAGGCCCTGTTCGACCACGACGGCTACCCCCTCGCGTCGCTGAACGTGTTCTCGTACGTGCGCACCGGCGCGATCGCTCCGCGGACCGTCAGCGATGTCGAGCGTGTCGCGCTCACCGTCACGGACGGCGACCCGATCGCGCTGCCCGACACCGTCACCGTGTCGTACACCGATGGGACGACCGAGGAGCAGAGCGTCGACTGGACCCCGGGACCGGATGCCGTCGACGGCGTGGGCGTGCACACCTTCTCGGGCACCACCTCGGCAGGCCATTCCACGTCGGCGACGGTCACCGTCATCGCGCGGAACCTGCTCCGCAACGGCGGCTTCGAAGACGCGGACGTCTCGATGTGGCGCTCGGAAGGAGGCGGCCTGACCGTGCGGGCGGAGGACGATCCTCGTACCGGCACGTACTCGGCGCACTTCTGGGCCGACGCCGCGTACGGCTTCTCCCTCGCGCAGGAGGTCGTCGTGCCGGAGGCGGGCTGGTACACCGCCTCCGCGGCCGCCCAGGGTGGGGCCGCCGGGGCCGACGGACGCCTGCAGCTCAGCCTGTCCAACGAAGCGGCTGCTGCCCGCGCGCTGCCTGCGGAGACCGGCTTCGCCCTCGACGGCTGGCGCGTGTGGTCGACCCCGGTCACCGACGCCGTGTTCGCGTCAGCGGGCGATACGCTCACCGTCCGGATCGCAGGCGACCTGCCCGCCGGCGCCTGGGGGACGATCGACGACGTCGCGCTCGTCCGCGCAGCACCCGCGGCGGACTTCGCGGCGCTGACCGCGGCGACGGTCGAGGCCGCCTCGCTGGACCGGTCGATGTACACCGCGGCATCCCTCGCCGCGGTCGACGCGGCACTGGCGTCTGCGCGCTCGGTCCTGGCGGCCCCGGCGACGCCGCAGGCGGAGGTCGACGCCTCGACGACGACGCTCCGGGCTGCGCTCGATGCGCTCGTCGGGCTGGTGCCCGCCCCCGAGGCATCCGCACCTGCGCTGCCCGGCACGGCGTCCGCGCTCACCGCCGGACCCGATGCCCTGGCAGCATCCGGCGGCGCACTCCCCCTCGCCGCGCTCACGGCCGCCGCGCTTCTCGTGTTCGTCGGTCTGCCCCTCGCCGTCCGGCGGGGCGCCCGCATGCGGCGCAGCTGACGCCGAAGACGCACCGTCGTCGCGAGAACGTGCCCGATACGGTGCGTTCTCGCGGGGTCGGTGCGTTCTCGCGCGAACGGGCCCGCGTCAGGACCCAGCGCGGGCGGCGAGAGCGGCCTGATACAGGTCGCGGGACGACAGGCCGGTCGCGGCCGCGACCTCGGCGGCGGCCTCCTTGAGCCGGATGCCGTCGGCGACGAGCCGCTGCACCTGCGCGAGCGCGTCGGCGGGGTCGATCTCGCGCGCCCCGGCGCCCTCCACCACGATGACGATCTCGCCGCGGACGCCGTCGGCAGCCCACTCGGCGAGCTCATCGAGCGTGCCGCGCGCCACCTCCTCGTGCAGCTTCGTCAGCTCGCGGCAGACGGCCGCTCGGCGGTCGCCTCCGAACGCCTCGGCCATCGCCCGCAGCACCTCGGCGATGCGCGACGGCGCCTCGAAGAAGACGAGCGTGCGCTGCTCGCCGGCCAGCTGGTCGAAGAGCCGGCGCCGGTCCCCCGGCTTGCGGGGCGGGAAGCCCTCGAAGGCGAACCGGTCCGTCGGAAGCCCGGAGACGGCGAGCGCGGCGAGCACGGCGCTCGGGCCGGGCAGGACGGTCACGGTGACCCCTGCTGCCGCCGCAGCGGCGACGAGCCCGAACCCGGGGTCGCTGACCGTGGGCATCCCGGCGTCGCTGAGGACGAGGACGTCTTCGGTACGGGCGCGCTCGACAAGCTCGACGGCTCGCTGCTTCTCGTTGTGGTCGTGAAGGGCGATCAGACGGGGACGGTTGGTCACCCCGAGGGCCTGGAGCAGGCGCTGGGTGGTGCGTGTGTCCTCGGCGGCGATGGTCGTCGCCTGTTCGAGCGCGGTCACGAGCCGCGTCGTGGCGTCGCCGAGGTTGCCGATGGGCGTCGCGGCGAGGATGATCACCGCCCCAGCATAGGCTGGCGACGTGACGACGACCGCTGAGCCGCTGCTCCCCGAGAGGCGTCGGCCGACCCTTCTCGCCCGGTGGCACGCCCGCTTCAGCGGCGACCCGGCCTTCGCCCGGCGGATGGCCTGGATCGCACCGCTGGTGATCACGCTGATCGCCGCCGTCCTGCGGATGTGGAACCTGGCTCATCCCCACGCCGTGGTCTTCGACGAGACCTATTACGTCAAGGACGCCTGGAGCCAATGGGTGCTCGGGTACGCCGCAACCTGGCCGGACGGCGCCGACGAACGCTTCCTCGCGGGCGAGACCGACATCTTCACGACGACGGGCAGCTTCGTCGTGCACCCGCCGCTCGGCAAGTACCTCATCGGGCTGCCGATGGCCCTGTTCGGCGCCGACTCGACCTTCGCCTGGCGCCTGGGCACGGCCCTCGCCGGCACGGCGTGCGTGCTCGTGCTCTACCTCCTCGCACGCAGCCTCACCGGTTCGATCGTCTTCGCGTCGCTGGCATCCGGCCTGCTCGCGATCGACGGCCTCGGGATCGTGATGAGCCGGGTGGCGCTGCTCGACATCTTCCTGACGTTGTTCACCCTGCTGGCGTTCTGGTTCGTCGTGCTGGACCGCGAACGCAGCCGGGTCGTTCTCGCCGAGCGCATCGCGGCGCGATGGGACGACGTCGGCGCCCCCGCCTGGGGACCGGTGCTGTGGAACCGCCCGTGGGTGATCGCCGCGGGTGCGGCGGCCGGCGCGGCGACAGCGGTGAAGTGGTCGGGCGTCTGGGTGCTGGCGGCGATCGGCATCTATCTCGTCGTCAGCGATGCCCTCGCCCGCCGCAGCGCCGGCATCCTGTTCTGGCCCGCCGACGCGACGGTCCGGCAAGGGGCGGTGTCGTTCGTGCTGCTCGTGCCGGTGGCGCTCGTGGTGTACCTCGCGTCGTGGACCGGCTGGTTCGTGACCGACGGCGGGTACGACCGGCACGCTGCGGACGCGAACCCCGCGACCGGATTCTGGTCATGGGTACCCCTGTCGCTGCAGAGCCTGTGGCGATATCACGAGTCGATGTACGGGTCGACGGCCGGGATGTCGACTCCCCACGCCTACGCGAGCCCCGCGGCGCAATGGCCGCTCCTTCTGCGCCCGACCTCGATGTACGCGGGCAGCACGCCCGGCGGAACCGGTTCGTGCACCGACCCCAACGGCTGCTGGGAGATCCTGTACAGCATGCCGAACCCCATCGTCTGGTGGGCGGGCGTCGCGAGCGTGCTGTACCTCGTCTACCTGTTGTTCCGCACCCGTGACGGCGCGTACGGCATCGTCCTGACCGGTGTCGTCGCGACGTACTCGCCGTGGCTGCTCTTCCCCGAGCGCACGATCTTCCAGTTCTACACGGTCCTGATCCAGCCGTTCCTCCTGCTCGCTCTGGTGTTCGTCATCCGATCGGCGGTCCGGTCCGCGCGTCGCGATCGAGGAACCACCCGCGGCGTCGAACGCGTCGTCATCGTGTTCCTCGGCCTCGTCCTGGTCCTCGCCGCATTCTGGTTCCCGCTATGGTCGGCGATCTCGGTGCCCTACGAGTTCTACCGGCTGCACAACTGGCTGCCCGGCTGGGTCTGACGCCCGCCGCGCGCGGCACCGTAGGCTAGGCGCGTGTTCCGCTACCCGACGCCCGACGACACCCGCGGCGCGGGGTTCGCGATGGTCACCGATCACTTCGCCCTGCTGCTCGGTCCGGGTGCCGGCGAGGCGCTCGCCGCTGCGGTGTGGGAGGCGATGACGGGAAGGGATGCCGCGTTCGAGGACGTCCTCTCGGCGATCGCGGCCGTCGGCATCGGAGCCCTGCCCGATTTCGCCCTCGTCGAGGTCGTCGACGCCGGATCGAGCGCGGTCTCGGTCGCCGTCCGCGGCGCGGCCACGATCGACCTGCACGGTCCGCAGCGCAGCAGCTATGCCGGAACCGGCGTCGGGACGTGGGTCGAGGGATCGGCTCAGCACGTGGCCGGCATCTCGCTCGGGCTCGGCACCGAGCCCGGTCGCTCACTGCTCCCGATCGGTCGGGGCGTCGTCCGCACCGACGCCCTCGAATGGGGCGCGACCGCACGCGCCGCCGTCGCGGCGATGACGGCTTCCGCCGCATCCTCCGCGGACCCCGTTGCCGCGCTCGAAGACGCCGACCCGCTCGAGACCGTCGCCGTCGACCGACGCGCGCTGACCCCGCCCTTCGGGCCGCGACGGCGCCCGCAGCCCGAACCCGAGTCCGAACCCGAACTGGTATCGGAACCGGAATCGCCTCGGGAGGCGGAGGTCGACGACAGCACGGTCCTCGGGTCCCGTCGCGCCCCCGCCCCCGTAGCCGACGCACCCGCATCCCACCGGTACGTCCTGCGTCTCGAGCCCGGCGGCGACTACCCGCTCGACCGCCCCATTGTGCTGGGGAGGGCGCCCCGTGCGGCGCAGCATCCCGGCGCCCGGATCGTTGCCGTGCCCTCGCCCCGCAAGGAGGTGTCGGGAACTCACGTGGAGGTCCGGCTCGACGATGGCGCGCTCGTCGTGCGCGACCTCGGCTCGACCAACGGCACCATCGTGCGCGACGCTTCGGGCGAAGCCGGCCTGCTGCGGAGCGGCGCTGCCTCGCGCGTCTCCCCCGGGGCCGTGCTCGATCTCGGCGACGGGATCCGCGCGACTTTCGAGTCGCTCTCGTGAGGCGACGACAAGCGATTTCCCGGCCCGACCTCGGTGTGTTAGAAAAATCTCACCGGATTCGGATTCCGGGGGACGATGACATCGCGCCCCCGTTGACAGGGGGTGCATGACTGTGGCGTCGAGACTGCCCTCCGCGCCGCCCGGTCTTGCGGGATTCACCTACGTCCGCCCCCTCGGAACCGGTGGGTTCGCCGATGTCTTCCTCTTCGAGCAGAACCTCCCGCGCCGTCCTGTCGCCGTGAAGGTGCTCCTCGAGGACATCGTCGACGAGAACCTGCTCCGCATGTTCAATGCCGAAGCCGACGTGATGGCGCGTCTGAGCTCGCATCCCTCGATCCTGACCATCTACGAGGCCTCGATCTCCTCCGATGGTCGGCCCTACATCGTGATGGAGTACTGCCCCACCTCCCTCACCAATCGCTACCGCCGCGAGGTGATCCCGGTCGCGGAGGTGCTGCAGCTCGGCGTGAAGATCGGCTCGGCGCTCGAGACCGCGCACCGTTCCGGACTGCTCCACCGCGACATCAAGCCGTCCAACATCCTCATCACGACCTTCGGAACTCCGGTGCTGTCGGATTTCGGCATCGCCGCCGCCATCTCGGGCCGTTCCGACGGCGACGAGGTGTTCGCGATGTCGGTGCCCTGGAGTGCTCCCGAGATCATCGACGAGCGCATCTCGGGCTCGGTGACGGCCGAGGTCTGGGGACTCGGGGCGACGCTGTACTCACTCCTCGCCGGCCGCAGCCCGTTCGAGCGTGCCGGCAGCGGCCAGAACAGCCGCGAGCAGCTGAAGTCGCGCATCCGGAAAGCGTCGTACACACCGATCGGCCGCGGCGACGTGCCCGAGCGCCTGGAACAGGTCCTCGCACGCGCGATGAGTCGCGATCCGGGTGCGCGGCACGCCACGGCAGCCGACCTCGCCCACGACCTGCAGCTCGTCCAGCACGAACTCGGACTCCCGCACACTCCGATGGAGGTCGCCGTCGACGAGTGGGCCGCGGCTGGCGCCAGCGTCGACTTCGCCGATGACCGTGCGCGCGGACCCGTCCGTCCGTCGGTGGCATACGAGTCGCGTCGCCCGGCGCGGGCAGCGAAGGCCGTCGACCGTCGCCCCGATGAGGGGACGATCCTCGCCGGGGCCGAGCCGACCCGCCGTCTCGGCACCGCCGCGCGGGTCGCGCTGATCGCCGGCGGCGCTCTGCTGGTGGCCGGAGCCGGAGCGGCGACGACGCTCCTCATCGTCGGCGGAGGGTTCTGAGATGGCGCGGCGCGAGAGCACGCGACCCCGCGTGCGCCGGACCACCTGGATCGCCGCGGGCGCCGTGACGGCGGTCCTCGCGGTCACGGCGGCCCTGGCGGTCGTGTGGCCCGGATACGACGCGCAGCAGACGCCGCCCGACGACCCGACCGTGTGGGCGCTGCAGAACGGCGCCGGCAGCGGATACGCCCGTGTCAACCTCGAGCTCGGCGAGATCGACACCGTGAAGCAGGTCGACAACGGCAGTGCGGTCGCGCAGACGACGGACCGTCTGTTCGTCTACAGCGACGGCGCCTCCCAGTTCTCCGATGTCGACATGGGGCGTCCCGCCGACCTCACGGACGACGCGGAGGACGCTTTCACCCCGACGCCTCCGGGAACCGCCGACATCGCCGTGACCGGCGACGCGATCGCGTACCGGACGGACGCCGGCGCCGTGTTCGGGTCGAGCCTGTCCGGCGGCGGCGAAGGCATCCCGATCGATCCGTACGCCGACGCCGAGGTGCCCGAGGGCGAGGAGCGGCCCCGCTTCGTCGCTACCGCCGTCGCCGTCGACGCGGCAGGCGTGGTGTACGCCTATTCGGCCGACGAGGGTCGTGTGGTCCGCGCCGACTCGCGCACGGGCAGCATCTTCGGCGAAGACACCGGACCGGCGGAGCTCGAGACGGCGCAGCTCAGTGTCGTCGGAACCCGCTGGGTGCTCCTCGACGAAGCGACCGGCGACGTCTGGCTGCGCGGCCGCGACGAGCCCATCACGACCGACCTCGCCACCGGCGCGCGGCTGCAGGATGCCGCTCCCGAGGGAGACCGGGCTTACGTCGCCGACGCCGAGGGCGTCGTGGCCGTCGATATCTCCGGCGGCACCGCATCGCGGGTGCTCGACCGCCCCGGCGCCGGCACCCCGGCCAAGCCGGCCGTGCTCGACACGACGGTGTACGCCGCGTGGCTCGGCGACGGTGAATCCGCCGGCTCGCTCTGGTCGAGCGCCGATCCCGGCGCCGTGACCGACCTGGATTACCGGGGCGCTGACATCGGCGACAACGTCGACCCGGCATTCGTCGGAAACGGCACCAGGCTCGCACTCAACGATCGCCGCTCCGGCTGGGTGTGGAACGTCCCGGACGGGGCCCTCATCGCATCGTCGCAGCAGTGGGACCTCGATCGCCAAGTCGAGGTCGAGCAGCAGGATGATGCCACCTCGGAGCGCGTGGTCGACCCCAAGCCGCCGGTGGCCGTCGACGACGCGTTCGGCGTCCGCGCCGGCTCGGTGACGCTCCTGCCCGTCCTGCTCAACGACCACGACCCGAACGAGGACGTGCTGAGCATCGACCCGGCCTCGCTCGAGAACCTCGATCCGGCATTCGGCACGGCGTCCATCACGGGCGCGCAGCAGCAGCTGACGGTCGCGGTCTCCCCCGAGGCCTCCGGCACGGCGACGCTCCGCTACCGCGTGACCGACGGCACTGCCGCCGACGGCCTGCTCTCCGAGGTCGCCACCGTCACCCTCACGGTCGTCCCCGACGATCAGAACAGCCCGCCGGTGTGGTGCGGCGTCGAGGGATGCCTCGCGACGTGGCCATCGCTCACGGTGGCTCCCGGCGGAACCGTCTCAGCGGAGCTGCTCGAGGGCTGGGTCGATCCGGAGGGCGATCCGGTCTTCCTCGCCGGCGCGACCAACGACACCGGCGTGGGAACCGTGACGACGTCGCCCGAGGGGACGCTCACTTACCAGCATCCCGATCCCAACACGACGGAGGGATTGGCCGTGACCATCACGGTCACGGTCTCCGACGCGCGCGGAGCGACGGTGACGCAGCCGCTCACGATCACCGTGACCCCGACGCCCGAGCTCACGGCTGAGTCGTTCGCCGTTACGGGAGTCGTCGGTGAGCCCCTGGATGTGTCCGTGGCGCCGTACGTCGCCGGCGCCGCCGGGCCGGTCTCCCTCACCGGCGTCGTGCCGCTCAACGAGGCGCAGACGACGGCGGCGGCGAACCCCGCCGCCCTCAGCATGGTCGTGACCGCCTCGGCCCCCGGTTCATATCTCGTGCAGTACAACGTGCGGGATTCGCTGACAGAGGCCACCGCGATGGTGCGCGTCACGATGCTCGCGCCCGAATCCGCGGGCATCACGACCCCGCCTCTCACGGCGTTCGTGCGGCCGAACGAGGACGCGACCATCGACGTCGCCGCGGCGGTGTCGAACCCCGCCGGTTCGGTGCTGCTGCTCAGCGACATCCGCCCCGAGAGCGATCCCTTCGCATCGTTGGGCGTCGACCTGGTCGGGCAGAGCCTGCTGCGGGTCAGCGGGACGACCGACTCGGGAGAGCCGGGGCGCCTCGGCGTCGTGCGGTACACCGTCTCGGACGGGACCGGCAGTGCAGCCGCGACAGCCCAGGGCGAGCTCACCGTGGTCCTGCTGCCCTCGGCCAGCGCCGAGCCTCCCATCGCGGTCGACGATGCTGTGACGGTGCGAGCGGGCACGCAGATCGACATCCCCGTGCTCGCGAACGACACCGCCCCGTCGGGCGCGCTCATCGCGATCGACCCGTCGTCGATCGTGAACGAGACCGGCGGCGGACTCGCCTTCGCCACCAGCCGTCTGCTGCGCTATCTCGCGCCCGAGCAGGCCGGGACGTACGCGCTGACCTACACGGTCTTCCGGCTGGGCTTCCCCGAGGTCACCGATACGGCCCGCGTGACGGTCACGGTCGTGGGCGACGAGTCGAATCAGGCTCCGCTCCCGCGCACGCTCGTCGGCCGTGTCCTCAGCGGGCAATCGGTCAGCATCCCCCTCGACGGCTACGCGGTCGACCCCGACGGCGACCCCGTCGTGCTCGATCGGATCGTCGCGCAGCCCGAGCAGGGGTCGGCGACGATCTCCGCAGACGGCTCGGCCATCATCTACACGAGCCCGGACGGCTTCAGCGGTCAGGTCAGGTTCCCGTACGCCGTCCGGGACCCCAGTGGCGCGACCGGCACCGCGGATGTCCGCGTCGGTGTCATCGACACGCAGACCGACCCGAGCCCGGTCACCTACAGCGACTACCTGCAGGTGCAGGTCGGCGCCGAGAGCACGGCGGTCGTGCGGCCCACCGACAACGACATCGATCCCGCGGGGAGCGACCTCGAGCTGATCGGCGTCGCCCCCAACGCTCAGGAAGGCTCGAGCGAGTACGAGACCCTGCAGAGCCTGATCGGAACCGTCGACAACGGCGCCGTGACGCTGCGGGCCGGCGACGTGCTCGGCACCTTCTCGTACACCTACACCGTGAGGAACGAGCGCGGCGACACCGCCATCGGACTTATCGTCGTCAAGACGGTGCGCGAGCCGGTTCCCGACTATCCCGTCGTGCGCGACACCGTGCTGACGCTCGAGAACCGTGAGGACTTCCCGCAGGGCGTCGATGTCCTCGACGGACAGGTGTCGTGGAACACCGGCGACGCCTCGGGCTTGCGTCTCTCGCTCTGGGGCGAACCGACGGATCTCGACGTCGACGGCTGGAAGATCTCGGGTGAGCTGCCCGAGCGATCACGCCTCATCCCCTTCGAGGTCACCGGAACCGCCTTCGACGGCACCGAGGTCACGTCCTACGGATTCCTCCGTGTGCCCGGTGAGGCCGACGTCCGGCTCGCGCTGCGTGAAGGCTACCCGCCCCTGCAGGTGCGCGAGAAGGAAAGCGTCGAGGTCGACCTCGCCGACGCGGTGCGCGTGCCCCGCGGCGCGACCCTGGTCATCGACGACGGCATCCGCACGGGCGGCGCGCGCGGCGAAGCCGTCTGCAGCGTCGTATCGGGCACCACGATCCGTTACACCGCGGGCGCCGGTGCACCGTGGACCGACAGCTGCATCGTGCCGGCGCGGCTGAGCACGCAAGACGTCCCGACGTTCCTGACGCTCCGCGTGACCGTCGAGGCCGAGATCCCGCAGCCGATTCTGCGGAGCGCGTCGCTCACCGTGAGTCCCGGATCGACGCAGACCTACGACCTCGCGCAGATGGTCCAGTGGGCCGGCCGCGCCGACTGGGAGTCGGTCCGCTACGCCGGTTCGTACGGCGGCGACCAGTTCACCGTCACAGTCGACGGAAACACGGCGACGGTGACGGCAGCGGATACCGCGCGCCCCGGCCGCCAGGAACCGGTCGCGATCTCGCTCCCGAGTCACTCCGACGCCGCACCGGCGAACCTCCTCCTGACCGTCGGTCCGGCACCGTCGACGCTCCCCAAGGGCGGGTCGGCGGTGCAGACCTGCTCGCAGTCCGGCGGCGCGACCTCGTGCACGATCGAAGTGATCGGCGGCGCCGGCGAGGTCAACCCGCTGCCCGGCACTCCGCTGCGGCTTGTCGGAGCCAGCGGCCCTGGCAACTGCACCGGGGTGTCCTTCTCCCGGGCGAGCGACACCGCGGTGCGCGCGACGTGGAGCTCGGATGCGCCGGGCGCGGCCGAGTGCACGGGGAGTTTCACCGTCGAGGACGCGCAGGGGCGGCAGTCCAGCGGTGCCCGCAACGGACAGGTCATCCTCGACCTGCAAGGCCTTCCGGCGAATCCCGCCCGCATGGAGTGGACCGCGTACACCGGCGACTCGGTGAGCCTGCGTGTGACCTCCGACGGCGGCTCCTACCCCGCGGTCCAGGGCTACCGCATCACGGCGGACGGTCGCGAGGTCGCCACGTGCCCAGCCTCCGGGTCGTGCTCGCCGATCTCCGCGCCCGTCGGCGAGAAGATCACCTACGAGGCCCGCGCGTACAGTTCGGTCGGCGAATCGCGCTCGACCGTCCGCGCGCAGGCCTGGGCCTACCGCCCGCCGGCACAGCCCGCCGGCTCGTCGTTCGAGCCGGTGCCCAACGGCCGCGACGGCGGCCGCGCGACGATCACGGTGACAGGACTCGACGCCACGACCGGCAGCGTCCGACTGACCGGCGGCCGCCAGGGATCGGACACGCGTCCGGTGGTCGGCGGTACCGCGACCTTCACGAACTACGACGTCGGCTCCAACTCCGCGACCACGCTCACTGCGACGCCGCTGACGACCTTCGACCTGCCTCCCATCGCGGCGGGCTCGAGCGAAGGACAGTCGCGTGCCGTGACGGCGCACGGAGTCGGGGCCCCGGGCCTGACCCTGTCGGAGACCAACACGTCGAACTCGATGCGCGTGACCGCATCGGTGACCTCGAACGGCGATGGGACGCAGACCCTCATCGGCTTCAGCGACGTCTCGGCCGACGCATGCGTGCCCACCGGTTCGGCGACGAGTCAGCAGTTCGAAGCGCAGGCGTTCAAACGCAAGACGGTGTGGGCATGCGCTGAGCACACGTTCAACGGCAAGAAGGGCTTCGGCGTCACCGGCGCCGAGATCTCTGCGCGTCCCGTCGGCAACGTCGAGGCGCCGGACGGGATCACGTTCTCCGTGAACACGCGGCCGAACGGCGATGGGACGACGTACACCTATGACGCCCGGCTCAATCAGCCGACCAACCCCCCGTTTGACGACGCGCAGTTCCGCCTGCTGCAGGGTGGCAACCCGGCCCGCGACTTCGCGCCGAGTTACAACGGACCGGTGACTGGCTGGTCGGGACAGTGGTGCGACACGTTCCTCGGCTACCCGACCAATTGCTCGGATGCTTCACCCATCGGTCCTGCGTCGTCCACGGCTTCCTTCCCGGTTCAGGTGTCCGCGAACTCGCTACCGTCGTGCCGTTCGGATCAGACGTCGGTTCCGGCTTGGAATCCGCCCGGTCTCCCGTCGGGCACGTATTCGGTGGCCTCCGAGGCCGTCGGCGGCACGGGCGCGGTACGAAGCAACCGTTACACGATCACGTGGGCGGGGCCTTTGTCCAGCTTGCAGAAGCTCACCCTCGAACGCACCTGCGAGCAGATCGCCGCACCGGAACCGACTCCCACCGACCCCGCCGGCGGTGCCGGCGACGGCACCCCCTGACCCCCGCCGCACGGCGAAGCGAGAGGACCCCATGAGCATCACACCGGAGCAGACCTCCTGGTTCCAGGAGACGTTCGCGACGCTCGTCGACAACGTCGACAAGGTCGTCCTCGGCAAGCGGCATGTCATCGAGCTCGCGTTCACCGCGATGGTCTCCGAGGGACACCTGCTGCTGGAGGACTACCCCGGCACCGGCAAGACCTCGCTCGCCCGCGCCATGGGGCAGACCGTGCAGGGCACGAGCAGCCGCATCCAGTTCACCCCCGACCTGCTGCCCGGCGATGTCACCGGCATCACGGTCTACGACCAGAGCCGCGGCGAGTTCGAGTTCCACCAGGGTCCGATCTTCGCCAACGTCGTGCTCGCCGACGAGATCAACCGCGCCTCGCCCAAGACGCAGTCGGCGCTGCTGGAGGTCATGGAAGAGGGCCAGGTCACCGTCGACGGCGTCAGCCGCCGGGTGGGTGTGCCCTTCCTCGTCGTCGCGACGCAGAACCCCGTCGAGCAGGCGGGCACCTACCGGCTGCCGGAGGCGCAGCTCGACCGCTTCCTGATGAAGACGACACTCGGGTATCCCGACCACGCGGCAACGGTGCGCATCCTCGAGGGCGCTGCCGAGACCCGCCGCGAGGTCTCGCCCGTCATCACCCCCCAGGGCGTCGTGAGCATGGCCGACATCGCGCGCGGGGTCTACCTCGACGCGCTCGTCCTCGACTACATCGCCCGTCTGATCGAGGCCACCCGCCTCGCCACCGAAGTGCGCCTCGGGGTGAGCGTCCGCGGCGCGATCGCGCTGACGAAGGCGGCGAAGACCTGGGCGATCGCCCACGGTCGCAGCTACGTCACGCCCGACGACGTGAAGGCCCTCGCCGAGCCGGTGCTCGCGCACCGGCTGATCCTCGACCCCGAGGCCGAGTTCGACGGTGTGACGGCCGGCGCCGTCATCGGGCAGGTGCTCCTCGACACGGTGCCGCCCAGCCAGAGAGAGACCGTGTGAGCTTCGACACCGAGTCCCGCCTCACCCGCACCTCCTTCTCGGAGGGCACGGGTTTCGCGCGCACGCGGTTCGGCACGACCGGCCGCACCACCGTGCTCGCGGTGCGCGGCGTGCAATCGTGGCGGCGTCTGCGACGCGCAGCCACGGCCACGGCGCGATGGATCTCCGAGACGGTCACGGTGGCCGGGTGGCTCATGGTCATCACCGCTGTCGTCGGGCTCGGTGTCGGACTGCCGCTCGGTCTCATGGAGCTCGCCGCCGCCGGTGTGGCGGCCCTCGTGCTCCTCGCATTGTCGGTGCCCTTCCTCTTCAGCGCACGCGCCTACCAGGTCGACCTGCAGCTCGAGCACGACCGGGTCGTCGCCGGAACGCAGGTCGAGGGGACGCTCGTCGTGACCAACGTCGGCACAGCGCCCGCCCTGCCCGGTCGCATCGACGTCCCGGTGGGCGACGGCATCGTCGATGTGCACGTTCCCCTGCTGCGCCACGGACACACCCACACCGAACAGGTCGTGGTGCCGACGCACCGGCGCGGCATCATCACGGTCGGCCCCGCTCGCACCGTGCGGGGCGACCCCCTCGGCATCCTCAAGCGGGAGGGGACGTGGGACGACGTGCACACGCTCTACATCCACCCCGTCACCACCACGCTGCGCAGCACCACGACCGGCTACATCCGCGATCTCGAGGGCAGCGCGTCGCGCACCGTCGTCGACGCGGACTTCTCCTTCCATGCCATCCGGCCGTATGTCGCCGGTGACTCGCAGCGCCAGATCCACTGGAAGTCGACGGCGAAGACCGGCACCCTCATGGTGCGCCAGTACGAGGAGACCCGGCGCAGTCGTATGGTCATCGCCCTCGCGGTCGGTGACGACGAGTACGCCTCCGACGAGGAGTTCGAGCTCGCCGTCAGCGCCGCCGCCTCACTCGGCATCCGCGGCATCCGCGACGGCCGCGACGTAGACGTCGTCGTCGGCGGCGAGGTGCCCGAGTTCGCACGTCGGCGCATCCGCACCATCCGCGAGCTCACCACCATCACGACCCGCACGCTGCTCGACGACCTCGCCGGGCTCGACCGCATCGAGCATGTCAGCCCCCTGCGCGATGCCGCGTCGCTCGCTGCGGAGAGCCACCCCGACGTGTCGATCGCGTTCCTCGTCTGCGGCTCGACCCTGACCGCCGCGCAGCTGCAGTCCGCCGCGCTGGCCTTCCCCGCCGACGTCGGGGTCATCGCGGTGACCTGCTCACTCGAGGCCGAGCCCGGCTTCAAGGCCCTCGGGTCGATGTCGGTGCTCTCCATCGGGCTCCTCGACGACCTCCGTCAGCTGCTGTCGCGGGCGGCGCAGTCGTGAGCGCCCCGGCACGGCGCGACCTGCGGGCTCGACGCACCCCCCGAACCGCGTGGCGATTCCTCATCGCGCAGGCCGCGGTCCTCCTGCTCGTGATCTCCGTGGGCGCTCTCGCGGCCTGGCCGATCTATCGCAGCGCCGCGTTCGTCATCGTCGTCGTCGCCGCGATGCTCGCGGGGACGGCCCTCGCAGCAGCCGGCCTGCGCTGGCGCCTGAACGGCTGGTGGCTCGCGCTCGCGACGATCGCGACGTACGTCGTCCTCGGCCTCCCGCTCGCGGCCCCCGGCTCGCTCGGCTCGGTGTCTCAGGCCCTTCAGGGACTGCGGGGAGTCGTGACGGCCCCGGTCACCGGATGGAAGGACCTGCTGACGCTCGAGCTGCCGCTCGGCAGCTACCAGGCGACACTCGCACCGGCCTTTCTGGTCTTCCTCGCTGCGACGGTGCTCGCCCTCTCGATCGCGTGGCGGGGCGGACGATGGTGGCCGCTGGCCGTCGTCACGACACTCCTCCCGACCGTCTTCGGAATCGCCTTCGGCGCCACCGCACCGATGCCGGGCCTGAGCGTCGGGCCGGTGTCGCTGAGCCGGGAGGCGCTGGTCGGAATGGCCGCGCTCGTGATGGCTCTCGTCGCGATCGTGTGGCGCACCACGGCGGATCGCCGACGCGCGATAGCGGCCGCGACGGCCGCGACGGGGGTACGGAGCGGAAACCGCCCCATCCGAGGGCTCGCCGGCCGCGCCGCGACCGCGGCGGGAATGGTCGCCGTCGGGCTGGTCGCGGCGACCGTCGTCGCGCCGTGGGCGCTCGCCGGCACCTCGCGCGACGTTCTGCGAGCCGAGGTCGACCCGCGACTCGAGATCGCCGCCGAGCTGAGCCCCCTCGGGCAGTACCGCACCTGGTTCGGCGACGACCGGTTCGACCAGACGATGTTCCGTGTGGCCGCGCCGGCGGGTGTCGACCGCGTGCGCCTGGCCACGCTGCCGTACTACGACGGCCGGTCGGCCCGGGTCGTCGACCCCGCCGCGGCGCCGGGTGACGCGCGCTCCTCCTTCACCCGGGTTCCGTCGGCGCTGCCTGCCGACCCCGGTTCCGCGGCCGGTGCCGGGCGCATCGTCATCGAGGGGTGGAACGAGGTCTGGATGCCGACGCTCGGCGCCGTCACCTCGGTCGACTTCGACGGATCGGATGCCGCAACCCTCGCCGACGGCTTCTACTACAACGCCGAGACGGCCGCGGGGGTCCAGCTGGCCCCGCCGGGGCTCGCGCCCGGGGCGGAGTACCGACAGGGCACCGCGTATCGCGAGGATCCGCCGACTCTCGGCTCGCTTGAGCCGGCACGATCGGGTCCGACGCTCAGCGAGGATGTCGTGCCCGAGACTCTCGTGCGGTGGGTGGACGAGCACGCGAGCGGGTCCGGAGGCGCCGGCCTCGAACAGCTCGTGGAGCTGCTGCGCGCACGGGGCTTCCTCAGCCATGCGCTCACGATCGATCCGGCGGCACCGCCGGCGTGGACTGCCGAGCTGGGCGACTACGCGTTCCAGCCGAGCCGGGCCGGGCACTCCACCGATCGCATCGACCAGCTCTTCGCGGATCTCCTCGCACGCGAGGACGAGGTGGGCGGTGACGACGACGCGGCGCTGGTCGCCGCGGTCGGCGACGACGAGCAGTTCGCCGTGGCGGCGATGATGATCGCCGATCGGCTCGGCTTCGACGCCCGGATCGTCGTGGGCGCGCGGCTGGATTCGACCGACGACACGCTCACGACCTGTGACGAGGGGGTCTGCGCGGCAGGCGACGTCTCGGCCTGGCTGGAGGTACGCGGCGTCGGCCCCGAGTGGGTTGCCGTCGACGTCACTCCCCAGCACGCGGTGTTCCCCTCTCCCGATACGCAGCAGCGGCAGGACCCGAAGATCCCGACCGACGTGCGACAGGAGCAGGCCGAGACGGTGCAGCCCGCCGACGCCAATCCGAGCGACGGCGGGCGGAGTCCGAACGACGATTCCGCAACCTCGCAGGACCTCACCGCCCTGTGGACGGCGCTTCGCATCGGCGGGGTCTCGCTGCTCGTCCTGCTGCTGCTCTTCGGACCGTTCGCGCTCATCGTGCTGGTCAAGCTTGCGCGGCGCCGCGGTCGCCGCACGAGCACCGACCCGGTCGCGCGATTCACCGGCGGCTGGCAGGAGTTCGTCGATTCCGCGGTCGACCACGGTCTCCCCGGCCCCGGCTCACGGACGCGGCACGAGCTCGTCACGGCGTACGGCGGTTCGGCCGGAGCAGCCGAGCTGGCGACGCTCGCGGACCGTTCCGTGTTCGATGTCGCACCGCCCGATGAGGACGACGCCGATCGCTTCTGGCGGATCGTCGAGTCGGAGCGCTCGCGGCTCGACGAGGGGCTGAGCTTCTGGGCTCGGCTGCGCGCGCGGGTGTCGCTGCGTTCGCTGATGCGACGGGAACGTCGCATCAGCCGTGCGCAACGACTGCCGCGCAGCCGACGGGATCGATAAGGTGGCACGCGGCACGCGCGGGATGCACCGCGCTCGAGGGCAGGAGAACAGGTGAAGGCACACGGCTTCACGATCGACGCTGCGACGACCGTCATGGCGCTCGGCGGTGGGAACGGCGGGCCCTCGGGCGCGTTCGCGGCGCTCGGAATCGTCCAGGTGGTGCTCGGCATCGGCATCTATGTGTGGACCGCGCTCGCGCTGACGGCGGTGTTCCGCAAGACCGGTGTCGATCCCTGGCGGGCGTGGGTCCCGGTGCTCAACTTCTGGGAGCTCTACGTCCTCGCCGGAATGCGCGGCTGGTGGGCGGCGGTGCTGGCAGGCGGTGCCGTGCTGGTCACGATCATCTCGGGGGTCGTCGCCGGGGTTTTCGCCGGGATCGCCCTCAACGCCGGCTTCGGCGGCGACGCGGGCAGCGCCGCCGGCGCCCTGGCTGCCGCGGCGGTCGTGCCCGCTCTCATCTGGCTGGGCTTCCTCGCCTTCGCGCTGGTGATCCAGATCCGCATGCTGCGCTCCCTGTGCCGCGGGTTCGGCCTGGGCACGGGGTTCGTCGTGCTGGGCGCCCTGCTCTTCCCGGTGTGGGCGAGCGTCGTCGGGTGGGGTTCCGCCCGGTGGCTCGGCCGCGAGGCGCCCGCCGAGCCGGCGCCCTTCCGCAGTCCCCCGACGGATGCCGGTGTCCCGTCCGCCCCGGCCACGGCCGCTCTCGCGTCGCCCGCGCCGGCCGCGCCACCGGCACCGCCGCTCTTCGCTCCCGCGAGCGCCGCACCGTCGAACGCCGCGCCCGGCGTGCCGACGCCCGCCGCCCCCGCAGCCGAGCCGATCAGCGCGAGCCCCTGGGCTCCGCCGCCTCCGCCCGCCGGGCCCGGCGTTGCGGATCCGGCCCCCCAGTCGTGGTCCGCTCCGACGGCTTCGCCTTCGCCGGCACCGCAGCCGGTTGCGGCACCGGTCGCGCAGGCCGCCCCGGTGGCCGCCCCGGTGGCCGCGCCCGTCGACGATGAGGCGGATGTCGATGAGCGCACCGTGCTCGCGGCCCGCCGCGGACCGCAGGCCACGCTCCGTCTGCCGAACGGGTCGTCCGTCGCGCTCTCCGCTGCGGCCGTCGTCCTCGGCCGGAACCCGGTCGCCCCCGACGCAGCGCCCGACGCGCAGATCATCGCGATCGACGATGTCACCCGCACGGTGTCGAAGACGCACGCGCTGTTGCAGCACACCGGTACGGTCTGGACGATCACCGACCTGGCGTCCACCAACGGCGTCTTCGTCGGTCCCGACGATGTCGAGGCTTCCGGGCCTACGCCGGTATCGGGCGTCTTCCACTTGGGCGACGCCGAGCTCCAGCTCACCGAGGCCTGATGACCACCGCCACTCCTCCGATCGACGTCCATGTGACCAGCGGCAGCCGCACCGACACGGGGCGCCGCCGGTCGGTGAACGAGGACGCTCTGCTGGCCGAGTACCCCGTGTTCGTCGTGGCCGACGGCATGGGCGGACATGATGCCGGCGATCGCGCATCTGCCGCGGTCATCGAGGTGTTCCGGCCGCTCGTGGGCCGCGACGACCTGCGCCCCGAGGAGGTCGCCGACGCTGTCGAACGGGCCCATTCCGCGGTGTCCGTCGTCGCCGCCGGAACCTCCCGCGGTGCGGGCTCGACCCTGTCCGGCGTCGTCGCCGTGCAGCAGGGCGGGGTGCGGCGCTGGCTCATCGTCAACGTCGGCGACTCGCGCGTCTACCGTCTGCTCGCCGAGCGCCTCGAGCAGTTGACGATCGACCACTCGGTCGCGCAGGAGCTCGTGGATGCCGGGCAGCTGACCCGTGATCAGATGTCGACGTACGAGGGCCGGAACGTCATCACCCGAGCGATCGGCGGCGAGCGCAGCCGCGCCGATTTCTGGCTCATCCCGATCGTCACCGGTGAGCGCATCGTCGTCTGCTCCGACGGGCTCACCGGAGAGCTCTCCGACGAGGCTCTTCGCGCGGGGCTCATGATGGGCGGCTCCCCCGCGCAGACCGCGGAGTCCCTCGTCACGCAGGCCTTGGCTCACGGCGGCCGCGACAACATCAGCACGATCGTCCTGGACGTCGTCGCCGGCGGCATCAGTCCTCGGCTCGAGGACACGACCGGCGGCTTCATGAACAGCGAGTCCGTCACCGCGACGGTCGAGGTCGCCACGGCGCGCTCTCGACGCCGCCGAGCGGACCATGGCTGAGCTGCGTCGTCGGTCCCGCCCGCCGGTCCCGGTCCCTGCGGCCATCGACGGCCGGAACCCCGACCGAGTGCTGTCGTCGAGCGACCGCGCGGACGTTCACCTGTACCGGGATGCCGCCGGCAGGAAGCCGGTAGCGGTCAAGGTCTTCCGCCATCCGCTCGGCGAGCGCGAGCGCACGGCGTTCGCCGCAGCCGCCGCGCGCTTGATCGCCCTGACGACGCATCCGAGCGCGGCGACGGTGCACTCCGCTGACACGACCGACGACGGCAGACCGTACCTCGTGATGGAGTACTGCTCGCGCGCTGCCCTCGCCGAGACCGCCTCGCGGCGTCCGATGAGCGTGCCCGAGACCCTCCGGCTGCTCGTCCGCCTCTGCGGCGCTGTCGAGACCGCCCACAGGAGCGGAATCGCCCACGGCCGCATCCGTATCGAGAACGTTCTGACGACCGATTACGGCTGGCCCGCCATCATCGGCTTCGACAGTGACGATCTGCTTCTTCGCGACGGGCATGACCTGTCGCCTCGTGCGCGAGCCACCGATGTGCACGGCCTCGCCGCGGCGGCCACCGAGCTCTTGACGGGACGCCCCGTGGCCGACACGGCATCGCCGCTCGAGGGGGTCGACTCGGTTCCTGCCGAACTGGAGACGCTCGTCCTCGCGACCCTCGAGTCGACGGAGGCGGGGCGAGGTCCGTCTGCCGCCGAGTTCGGCCTCGAGCTGCAGCGCATCGAGTCGGACTGTCACCTCCCGGTCACGCACCTCGACGTCCGTGAGCCGGTCGAAGAGGATGCTGCGGCTACGGCGGACGCTCCGCCCGACGAGGACGAGCGGACCGTGCTGTCGACGCGGCACTCTCCCGCAGACGAGCACACCGTGCTGGCGAGTCGGCGCCGACCCGAAGGCGACGACGACGCCCCCGACCACACCGTGCTCGCCGAACGCCGCCGCGACCCGGTCGACGACGATTCCGACGAGCGCACCGTGCTGGCCGCGCGGCGCACCGGCCCCGACGACGACCGCACCGCTCTGGCCGTCCGTCGCGCCGCCGAGGCTGACGACCGCACCGTCCTTTCGGCCCGGAGCAGCGACCCCGACAACGATCACACGCGTCTGGTGTCGCGGTCCCTCCCCGGCGCGCAGGGATCCCGGCCGCCGCAGGACCTCCCCCTGGCTGGTCCCGACAGCGAGCCGACGACCCTCGTGCGGCGAGCGCTGCGTGATGAGGTGGTGCGCGGCCGCGTCGACACCGATCGTCTCGCAGTCGGGCCGGATGCCGACGGCGAGCGCTACCGGGCCCGCGCGCCGCGCGAGGTCCCGGAGGTCGCGCGCGTCCGCGTGGAGGCGCCCGTCCGCCAGCCCGCGGCGACCGCCGCGAAGCGCCGCGGGAACGGCACGGTCATCGCGGTCGTCGGGGCCGGGGTCATCCTCCTCGGCGCCGCCGCGACGGCCATCGTGTTGATCATCGGAGGAGGAGCATGACAGCCATCGAGCACGACACCGACGAGCACGACCGCGAGGAGGTGGGCGCCGCTGCCGGCGAGACTGCCGAGAGCGTCGCGATCGAGTTCTGCGGCGAGTGGTTCCGTCCGGTCGCGGGGACCACCTACGCGATCGGCCGCGACGCCGACCTCGTCATCGACACGAACCCGTACCTGCACCGTCGGCTGCTCGCCATCGATGCCGAGCACGGCCTGTGGTGGCTGTCGAACATCGGACAGTCGATCTCCGTCAGTCTCGCCACTCCCGACGGCGCCTATCAGGCCGTACTCGGCCCGGGAGCGCGGGTTCCCCTCGTGTTCCCCGCTCTCGTGGTCATGTTCACGGCCGGCGCGTACACCTACGAGCTGACGGTCCACACCGACGGGTCTCGATTCACCGTCCGTGACAGCTTTCCTCGCACGACGGACGACCACGTCGGCACGACGACCGTGGGCGCCGTCGCGCTGACCTCCAGCCAGCGTCTGCTGCTGCTGGCCTTGTGCGAGCCGATCCTCCGGGGAGGCATGGTCGGCTCGAGCCAGGTGCCGACGTCGGCTGCGGCGGCGGAGCGTCTCGGCTGGCCGCTGACGACGTTCAACCGCAAGCTCGACAACGTCTGCGACAAGCTCGACCGTGAGGGCGTGCGCGGCCTCCGCGGCGGCGTGGGCAAGCTGGCCACCAATCGGCGGGCGCGACTCGTCGAGCACGCGGTGCTCTCACGCCTCGTGACCGCCGCAGATCTGCCACTGCTCGACGAGATCCGCAGCGAACAGGCCTGAACCGCGCCGCAGCGCCGTACGATGGAGGGCTGTGTCCTCGCCCGCCCCTGTGATCTCCTTCCCGCCTGAGCTGCCCGTCAGCGGGGCACGGGAAGAGATCGCGCGCGCCATCCGAGACCACCAGGTCGTGATCGTCGCGGGTGCCACCGGGTCGGGCAAGACCACTCAGCTGCCGAAGATCTGTCTCGAGCTCGGACGCACGAGCATCGCCCACACTCAGCCGCGTCGGATCGCCGCGCGGACGGTGGCCGAGCGCATCGCCGCCGAGATGGAGGTGCCCCTCGGCGGCGCCGTCGGCTACAAGGTCCGGTTCACCGACCAGGTCTCCGCCGACACGCAAGTGGCACTGGTCACCGACGGCATCCTGCTCAACGAGATCCACCGCGACCGGATGCTGCGCCGGTACGACACGATCATCATCGACGAAGCGCACGAGCGTTCGCTCAACATCGACTTCCTTCTCGGCTATCTGCGCCGCATCCTCCCCCGCCGCCCCGACCTGAAGGTCATCGTCACCTCGGCGACGATCGATCCGGAGAGCTTCGCGGCGCATTTCGCCGACGCCCAAGGCGCCCCCGCGCCGATCATCGAGGTCTCGGGGCGCACCTACCCCGTCGAGGTGCGGTACCGGCCGCACGACGACAACGGCGAGGATGAGACGACCGCAGACGATGTCGACGGGCTCATCGCGGCGCTGCGCGAACTCGACCGCGAGCCCGACGGCGATGTGCTCGTCTTCCTCCCCGGCGAGGCGGAGATCCGCGACGCGATGGACGCCGTGCGCTCCGCGTACGCGAAAGACGCACGCCCCACCGAGGTGCTCCCTCTGTACGGGCGGCTCTCCGCCGCGGAACAGCACCGCGTCTTCGAGCCCTCGCGGGTCGCCGGAGTCCGGCGCCGGGTCATCCTCGCGACCAATGTCGCCGAGACGAGCCTCACCGTCCCCGGCATCCGCTACGTCGTCGACGCCGGAACGGCGCGCATCTCGCGCTACAGCAACCGGTCGAAGATCCAGCGGCTGCCGATCGAGGCCGTGTCGCAGGCCTCCGCGCAGCAGCGCGCCGGGCGTGCCGGCCGAACCTCGGCGGGTATCGCGATCCGCCTCTACGCCGAGGACGATTTCATCTCGCGGCCCGAGTTCACCGAGCCGGAGATCCTGCGGACATCGCTCGCGTCGGTGGTGCTGCAGATGCTCGCGCTCGGGTTCGGCGACATCGCCGACTTCCCGTTCCTGACCCCGCCCGACTCCCGCGGTGTGAAGGCGGCCTTCGATCTGCTCGTGGAGCTGCGGGCGGTACGCCGCGACGAGAAGGGCGCCTGGCGCCTGACGGACACCGGCCGCGAGATCTCGCGTCTTCCGATCGATCCGCGTTTCGCGCGCATGCTCGTCGAGGCACGCACGCTCGGCGTGACGCGCGACGTCCTCGCGATCGTGGCGGGCATGTCGATTCAGGACGTGCGGGAGCGCCCCGAAGAGCGGCGCGAGGAAGCCGACCGGCTGCATGCCCGGTTCACCGATCCGACGAGCGACTTCCTGACGCTGCTCAACCTGTGGAACCACCTGCAGGACCAGCAGCGCGAGCTCGGTTCCAGCGCGTTCCGCCGCACCTGCCGCGCAGAACACCTGAACTACGTCCGCGTGCGGGAATGGTTCGACGTCCACCGCCAGCTGAGCGCGCTCGCCCGCGGAGACCGCGACCGCGGGAAGCGCGGACGCGACGAGCCCATCGCGACGACGGGCGCCGCGCAGCCCGACCATGTGCACCGTGCGATCCTGGCCGGTCTCCTCTCGCAGATCGGCATTCTCGACACCCGGAGCACCTCGGCCACGCGGACCGCGGCCGGTCGAAGCGGCGGCGGCAAGCCCCAGCGCCCCCGTGCCGAGTACCGCGGCGCCCGCGGCGCGAAGTTCGCGATCTTCCCCGGCTCGGGTCTGCGCAAGGCGTCACCGGACGCCGTGATGGCCGCTGAGCTCGTCGAGACCTCGCGCCTGTACGCCCGCACGGTGGCGGCGATCGACCCCGCCTGGGCCGAAGAACTCGCCGGAGATCTGGCGCACCGCTCGATGAGCGATCCGCATTGGTCGAAGGATGCCGGAGCCGCCGTCGCCGCCGAGAAGGTCACCCTCTTCGGGGTCGAGATCGTGCCGCGCCGGCGAGTGCAGCTGGCCGGGCGCGACCGTGAGCTCGCCCGCGAGCTGTTCCTCCGGCACGCGCTCGTCGAGGGCGACTGGAACTCCGCGCACCTCGACAAGCGCCTGACGGCGTTCGAGCGCCGCAACCTCGAGCTGCGGCGACGCCTGGAGAAGATCGAGGAACGCGAACGGCGTCGCGACATCCTCGTGGGCGACGAAGCGGTGTTCGCGTTCTACGACGCCCGCATCCCGCGCGACGTGTTCGATGTCCGATCCTTCGAAGCGTGGTGGCGCGACGCCAGCGCCCGCACGCCGCGTCTGCTCGACATGACCGAGAGCGACCTCGCCGGAGATGCCGCGGGAAGCGACGAGCGCGCCTTCCCGGCGCGCTGGCGCCAGGGCGATCAGGTGCTGTCGCTCGCGTACCGTTTCGAACCCGGCGCGCCCGACGACGGCGTCAGCGTGGTCGTCCCCCTCGCGCTGCTCGCCTCGCTCCGCCCGGACGGGTTCGACTGGCAGGTGCCGGGGCTGCGCGACGAGTTGATCGCGGGCCTCCTGCGTGCTCTCCCCAAGGCGATCCGCCGGCACGTCGTGCCCGCCGCGGACTGGGCTTCCCGGTTCGCCGAGGAACTCGCCGGCGATGGACCCGAGTCGCGGAACGGCCTGCCCGCCCTGACGCTGCGCGACGCGCTCGCTGCGCAGATCCAGCGGGTCGCGAATCAGCCGGTCACGTCATCGGACTTCGACCTCGAACGCGTGCCGGCGCACCTGTCGATGTCTTTCCGCGCCGTCGACGAGCGCGGGCGCCCGCTCGGCTCGTCGCGCGATCTCGCCGAGCTGCAGCAGCGACTCGCGAACCGCAGCCGGGCCTCCGTCGCCCGCTCCCTCGCGAAGGCCGCCCCGCGTCCCGGCGCGCAGCCCGCCGCAGCGTCACCGGCCGCGCCGACGGGTGCCGGACCGGAAGGCGACCAGCGGACCGGGATCGTCGAGCAGACCGGCCTGACCGACTGGACCTTCGGCGATCTTCCCGAGCTCGTCGACACCAGGGTCGCCGGCGGCATCGTGCGGGGGTATCCCGCCCTCGTCGACGAGGGAGCATCCGTCGCCCTGCGTATCGAGGCGACCCCCGAGCGGGCCCATCGCCTGACCCGCGCGGGCGTCAGGCGACTCGTCCTGCTCTCCGTCCCCTCTCCGGCCACGTACGTCCTCGACCACCTCACTGCGCCCGAGAAGCTCGCGCTCGCGGCATCCCCGTACGCGTCGGCGAAGGCTCTCATCGAGGATGCGCGTGTCGCTGTCGCGGATGCTGTCATCGACCGCACCGCGGCATCCGTCCGCACGCCGGCGCAGTTCCAGGCGGTGCGCGCCGCGTTCTCGGCGGCCGTGGTCGAGGAGCTGTTCCAGACCGTCTCGCTGAGCGCGCGGATCCTCACCCTTCAGCGCGACGTCGAGCGGGCGATCCGCAAGGAGAACTCGATGGTCCTGCTCGCCGCTCTCGGCGATGTGAAGCAGCAACTGGCCGGCCTGGTGTTCCCCGGCTTCCTGTCACGGACCGGCACGTCCCGGCTCGCGCACCTGCCGCGGTACCTCCAGGGCGCTCTCGAACGGGTGTCGTCCCTGAGCGACAACCCCGGACGCGACCGGCAGCGCCTCACCGAGTACGAGCGCGCCGCGACGCTGTTCACGGAAGCAGGCGGGACGATCCCACCAGCGGACGACGCTCCGCCGAACCTGCGACACGCACGCTGGCTGCTGGAGGAGTACCGCGTCAGCCTCTTCGCACAGCGTCTCGGCACCGCCGAGCCCGTGTCGATCCAGCGGATCACGAAGACGCTGGCCGGCACGGGCTGATCAGTCGGTAGCGTGGCCCCATGGCTCACGCAGTGACGTATTCCGAGTTCGGCGGACCCGAGGTCCTCTCCCTCAGCGACATCGAGGTGCCCGCTCCGGGCCCCGGTCAGGTGGGTGTACGCGTGACAGCGGCCGGTGTGAACCCGATCGACCACAAGCTGCGGGCGGGCCTGCGGCCGTCGGCGAGGATCTCGAAGCCGCGGCGCATCGGTAATGACGGCGCCGGCGTTGTCACGGCGGTCGGCGCGGATGTCGACGGCTTCCGTGTCGGGGACGAGGTCGTGGTCTTCGGGGCGAGCGGTGTCTATGCGACCGACATCGTCGTCACGCCCGACAAGCTGACGCCGCTCCCCGCCGGGGTCTCCCCCGCGGTCGGCGCCGCTCTCGGCATCCCCGTGGCGACGGCGTATCAGTCGCTGCGCTCGCTCGACGTCGGACCCGCCGACACCCTGCTGCTGCACGGCGGCAGCGGCTCGGTCGGTCAGGCGGCGATCCAGTTCGCCCGGCTGAGGGGAGCTGCTGTCATCGCCACGGCGAGCGAGGCCCGCTCGGACCGTGTCCGCGATCTTGGCGCGACGCCCGTCGGGTACGGCGACGGCCTCGCCGACCGTGTCCGCGCGGCCGCCCCGCAGGGGGTGACCGTGGCCCTCGACTGCGCCGGCACCGACGAGGCGCTCGACGTCTCGCTCGAGCTGGTCGCCGACCGCTCCCGCATCGCGACGATCGTGCGCGGAGCAGATGCCGCGGGGCTCGGCATCCGCGCGTTCTCCGGGGGAAGCCCCGAGCCGCTCACCGAGCAGCAGGTGGCCTGGCGGGCCGAGGCGATCCCGGTGGCCGCGGCGCTGCTCGCCGCCGGCGCCTTCCGCGTCGAGCTCGGACCCGAACTGCCCCTCGCCGAGGCTGCAGAGGCGCACCGTCTCGTCGCCGCACACACTCCGGGCAAGATCACGCTCCTGCCCTGACCGGCAGCTCCCCCGACCACAGCGAAGCGGCGCCCGCACCGGCGATCCTCGGAAGGATGCCGGCGCGGGCGCCGCTTCGCTCAGGCGCGGGTCGTCAGTTGCCCGAGCGCCGCTTGTTGTAGACGTCGAAGGCGACGGCCAGCAGGAGCACGAGACCCTTCACGGCCTGCTGCCACTCGATGCCGATGCCCATGATCGACATGCCGTTGTTCAGCACACCGATGATCAGACCACCGATGATCGCGCCGCCGATGGTGCCGACACCACCCTGCACCGCCGCACCGCCGATGAAGGCCGCGGAGATCGCCTCGAGCTCGAATCCGTCACCGGCCTTGGGCCCGGCGAGGTTCAGTCGGGCGGTGAAGATGAGACCGGCGAGAGCGGCGAGCACGCCCATGTTGACGAACAGCCAGAAGTCCGCGCGGCGCGTCTTGATGCCCGAGAGCTCGGCCGCGTGGCGGTTGCCGCCGATCGCGTAGATGTGACGGCCGAACACGGTGCGGTTCATGACGATGCCGTACACCAGCACCAGCACCGCGAGCACGATCAGGGTGACGGGGATGCCCTTGTACGAGGCGAGGGCCCACGTGAACCACCCGATGACGACCGCGATGAGGGCGAGCTTCGCGACGAACCAGACGAGCGGCTCGACGTCCTGCGAGTACTTCTGGCGTCCGGCGCGAGTCCGCCACTGCTGCACGATCAGCGCGACGATGCCGAGCGCACCGATGACGAGGGTGAACAGGTCGGGATCGGATTCACCGAAGATGCCCGCCAGGAAGCCGTTGCCGAGCGCTCGATACTCGGTGGGGAACGAGCCGATGTTCGCGTTGCCCAGCACCACGAGCGCGAGACCGCGGAAGATGAGCATGCCCGCCAATGTCACGATGAACGCGGGTATGCCGACGTAGGCCACCCAGAAGCCCTGCCAGGCTCCCACGAGCGCGCCGATCAGGAGGGACAGGACGATGGCGAGCCACCACGGCATCCCCATCTTGACCGCCAACACACCGGACACGGCGCCGATGAAGGCTGCGACCGAGCCGACGGAGAGGTCGATGTGGCCGGCGATGATGATCATCACCATGCCGATGGCCAGCACCAGGATGTAGCCGTTCTGGACGACCAGGTTCGACAGGTTCTGCGGGCGCAGCAGGATGCCGTTGGTGAGGATGGCGAACAGGGCGACCACCGCGATCAGCGCGATGAAGATGCCGTTCTTGCCGAGGTCGGCGAGGATGTGTCCGATCCAGCGCGTGAAGCGGTTCTCGGTCGGGTTGAGCCCGCCGCCGGCGGCGGTTTGGGGCGTTGTTCTGAGACATTCGAGGATCTCCTGCGGCCCCGCTCAGCGGGGCTTCTCCATGGTCATGAGTTTGAGGACCGACTCGGGAGTCGCGTCGGCGATGGGCAGCTCACCGGTGATGCGCCCCTCGGAGAGGGCGTACACGCGGTCGGAGATGCCGAGCAGTTCGGGCAGCTCGGACGAGATCACGATGATCCCCTTCCCCGCTGCGGCGAGCTTGTTGATGATCGTGTAGATCTCGTACTTCGCCCCCACGTCGATGCCACGCGTGGGCTCGTCGAGGATGAGCACCTCGGGGTCGGAGTAGATCCACTTCGACAGCACGACCTTCTGCTGGTTGCCGCCCGAGAGCTTCCCGGTCTTGGCGAGGACGGTCGGCGCCTTGATGTTCATGCTCTTGCGGTACTGGTTCGCGACGGAGAACTCCTCGTTGTCGTCGACCAGCCCGGCCTTCTCGAGCTTCTTCAGCGACGCCATCGAGATGTTGCGCTTGATGTCCTCGATGAGGTTCAGCCCGTAGGTCTTGCGATCCTCGGTGGCGTACGCGAGCCCGTTGGCGATGGCCTCCGAGACGGTGCGCGTGCGGATCTCCTTGCCGCGCATGAACACCTTGCCCGAGATGCGGGTGCCGTAGCTGTGGCCGAACAGGCTCATCGCGAACTCGGTACGTCCGGCGCCCATGAGCCCGGCGATGCCGACGATCTCGCCCGCCCGGACCGTCACCGAAACGTCGTCGACGACGACGCGGGTGGGGTCCTGCGGGTGGTGCGCAGTCCAATTCTCGACCCGCAGCAGCTCGTCGCCGATCTGCGGCTCGTGATCGGGATAGCGGTGCTCGAGGTCGCGGCCCACCATGTCCTTGATGATGCGGTCCTCGGTGACGTCGTTCTTCGAGATCGTCTCGATCGTCTTGCCGTCGCGGATGACCGTGACGGTGTCGGCGACCTTTTTGATCTCGTTCAGCTTGTGGCTGATGATGATCGACGTGATGCCCTGCTCGCGCAGGCTCAGGATCAGATCGAGCAGGTGGTCGGAGTCCTCGTCGTTGAGCGCGGCGGTCGGCTCGTCGAGGATCAGCAGCTTGACCTCCTTCGACAGAGCCTTGGCGATCTCGACGAGCTGCTGCTTGCCGACGCCGATCTGGTTGACCTTCGTCGTCGGGTTCTCCTTGAGCCCGACGCGACGCAGCAGCTCGGCCGCGGCGAAGTTGGTCTTGTTCCAGTCGATGAGGCCGCCGGCGCCCTTCCGCTCGTTGTTCAGGAAGATGTTCTCGGCGATCGACAGGTACGGGCTGAGCGCCAGCTCCTGGTGGATGATGACGATCCCGCGCGCCTCGCTGTCGCGCAGATTCTTGAACTCGACGGTGTCGCCCGCGTAGACGATCTCGCCGTCGTAGGCGCCGTGCGGGTAGACCCCGGACAGCACCTTCATGAGGGTCGACTTCCCCGCGCCGTTCTCACCGCAGATCGCATGGATCTCGCCGCGCTGGACGGCGAGATTGACATTCGAGAGCGCCTTGACGCCGGGGAAGGTCTTGGTGATCCCGCGCATCTCGAGGATGGTTTCGCTCACGTCTCCGACTTCCTTGTGGGGGTGGATGATTTCTCGGGTGCGGCGGCGGGAGCGGTTCGCTCCCGCCGCCGTTCCGAGGATGGGCGGATGCCGCGGCTCAGAGACCGAGCTCTTCGGCGGTCCAGTAACCGGTGTCGACGAGCGACGACTCCACGTTGTCCTTCACGACGGGAACCGGCGCCAGCAGGAAGGAGGGCACGACCTTGACGTCGTTGTCGTACGTCTCGGTGTCGTTGACCTCGGGCTCCTCGCCCTTCAGAGCGGCGGCGGCCATGTCGGCCGCGACCTTGGCGAGCTCGCGGGTGTCCTTGAAGATGGTCGCGTACTGCTCACCGGCGAGGATCGCCTTGACCGAGTCGACCTCGGCGTCCTGGCCCGAGATGATCGGCCACTCGGCGCCGGTGGAGTATCCCGCACCCTCGAGCGCGGAGATGATGCCTCGCGAGATGCCGTCGTAGGGCGAGAGGACGGCGTCGACCTGCGTGCCGTCGGAGTAGTTGGCCGTCAGGATGTCCTCCATGCGGCTCTGGGCGGTCTCGCCGTCCCAGCGCAGCGTTGCGGCCTGCTCGATGTCGGTCTGACCCGACTTGACCACGAGGGTGCCGTCGTCGATCAGCGGCTCGAGGACCTCCATCGCACCGTCCCAGAAGAAGAACGCGTTGTTGTCGTCGAGCGAGCCGGCGAACAGCTCGATGTTGAAGGGACCGGCCGGCGCGCCGTCGAGCGGCTTGCCCTCGAGGTCGGTCAGCCCGAGGCCGTTCAGGACCGTCCAGGCCTGCTGACGGCCGACGAGCGCGTTGTCGAACGTCGCGTAGTAGTCGACGTTCTCGGTGCCCTTGATCAGTCGGTCGTAGGCGATGACGGGGATCTCCGCGTCCGCGGCGTTCTGCAGCGCCTCGGTCAGCGTCGTGCCGTCGATCGAGGCCACGATGAGCGCCTCGGCACCCTTGGTGATCATGTTCTCGATCTGCGAGACCTGGGTCGGGATGTCGTCCTCGGCGTACTGGAGGTCGACCTGGTATCCCTGGTCCTCCAGGGCCTTCTTGACGGCGTTGCCGTCCTGGATCCAGCGCTCCGAGCTCTTGGTGGGCATCGCGACGCCGATGAGGCCGCCGTCTCCGCCGCCCTCACCGCCGCCGGCGCCGCCGCCGGTGCTGGAGCATGCCGAGAGCGCCAGGGCGCCGACGGCGAGCGTCGCTGCTGCGTACAGGAACTTCTTGTTCACTGTGTGTCCTTTCCAGTGACTTCACTGTCTTGCGGGAAATGGTGACCGCGCCCCGGTGCGGGGCTACCGGCGGTCGTCGGTGGTCTGTCCGTAAACGTTCTGATACCGGTCGTACAGCGCATCGATCGCGTCCTGCGGAATCGGGAGCAACTCCCCCGCCTGCCGGGCGATGTGGACCGTGCGAGCCACGTCCTCCACCATCACCGCAGCCTTGACCGCATCCTTCGCACTCGACCCGATCGTGAACGGCCCATGGTTCTGCATCAACACCGCCCGGGAACGATGCCCCCGAAGCGTGTCCACGATCCCCCGGCCGATCGAGTCATCACCGATGATCGCGAACGGCCCCACCGGGATCGGCCCCCCGAACTCATCAGCCATCGCCGTGATCACACACGGGATCTCCTCACCCCGCGCCGCCCACGCCACCGCATACGTCGAATGCGTGTGCACCACACCACCCACCTCGGGCATGTTCCGATACACATACGCATGCGCCGCCGTATCACTGGACGGCGACCGGTCACTGCCCGGCGTCCCCGGCACCACATTGCCGTCCAGATCGCACACGATCATGTTCTCCGGAGCCAACTCGTCATACGACACCCCCGACGGCTTGATCACGAACAGATCAGCCCCCGGAACCCGCCCCGACACGTTGCCACCGGTCCACACGACCAGCCCGTAACGCACCAGCTCCGCGTGCAACGACGCCACCTCGGCCCGAACCCGCGCCACCGCGACTTCGACCTTCACGCCGTCGACGTACTCGCTGCTGATCGCTGCGTTGCGTGCCACTCGAGTGCTCCTTCGCCCGGCCACCATCGGCGGGCCTCGATCGTGTGACGATCGATGTGACCGTTCACATTGCGACACTATAGCCACGGTCCGAACGGGAGTGTCAACTCCCGGCGTGTCTCGGATCGATAACGACGACTCAGCGGCGCGGCCCGGTGGACGAGCGAACGACCAGCTCGGGCACGAGCACCGCCGGGTCCACCTCGCCCGAGCCCTGGCCGAGCAACAGATCCACGCAACGACGCCCCAGCTCGGCGAAGTCCTGACGCACGGTCGACAGCGGCGGCCAGAAGTGCGCGGCCTCGGGGATGTCGTCGAACCCGATGATGCTGATGTCGCGCGGGCAGTCCAGCCCCTCATCGCGGATGGCGTGCAGGAGCCCGAGCGCCATCTGATCGTTCGACGAGAAGATCGCGGTGAAGTCACGGACCCGGAGCAGCTCGCGCCCGGCGTAGTAGCCGAATTCGGCCGTCCAGTCGCCTAGCACCGGCGCCGTCGTCGGGATGTCGGAATCGCTCATCTCCTCGAGGAATCCGCGCATCCGCGCCTCTGCCTCGATCCAGTCCTGGGGGCCGGCGATGTGGTAGATCGACCGGTGGCCGAGCTCGATGAGGTGCCGTGTGGCCAGTCGGGCGCCGGCGATCTGGTCGACCGACAGGGCGTGGCCGGGATCCACCTCGGTGGACTGCAGCGTGACGTACGGGATGCCGATCGGCTGGGCGGCCAGGGCACGGAACACGCGCACCTGCGGCGCGATCACGACGAGTCCCTCGACCGCCTGGGCCACCAGGTGCGCGAGCCCGGCCTGGATCGAGCTCGGATCCCGGGCGTCGACGTTGGCGGTGGAGACCCAGTAGCCGCGTTCGCGCGCGGCCGCCTCGATCGCCGCGATCGAGGACGCGGGACCGTACTGGGTCGCCGACGACGTCAGCACTCCGATCGTGTGCGACCTGCTCGTGACGAGCGCGCGGGCCGCCCGATTGGGGCTGTAGTCCAGTTCCGCCATGACCGCGAGCACGCGATCCTTCGTCTCCGCGCGGATGCTCGGATGATTGTTGAGCACGCGCGAGACCGTCTGATGCGATACACCGGCCAGACGCGCGACATCGCGAATGCTCGGGCGACGGCCCGTAGCGTCTTCGCTCATGGTTCCTCCGGCCCGATGCGCACGTTCACATCGGCTCGTGCCCATTATGCACCGCGGGTTTCGAAAACACGTGGTCCGCTCTATGTGACAGTCACACGGAGCGCTCCGCGGCCATGTGACGACCGCGGTTCGCGTCACACCAGCGGCGAGAAGCCCTCCCGCCCCGACACCGCCGTATGCTGACCGCATGTCCGACCTGGCGCGCTTCCTGCCTTTGAGTCACCGGTCGGCGGATGACGCCGCGGCGGCCCCCTCCGACCGTCGTGGGCAGATCGCGACGGTGGTCGCCCTCGCAGCCTCCGCGCTCGACGGTGCTCCATTCGATCGCCGCCGCGCCTTCGTCGACGAAGCAGGCCTGTCGGGCGACGGCGACGGCGCTTCCCTCGCCGAACTCGCCGGCCGTATCGCGCGGGGGCGACGGCGCAGCGTCCGAGAACTCACGGCGGTCGCGCGTGCCTACCTCCGTTTGCCGAGCGACCGGCGTCCGCTCCCGTTCGATATCGCGGGCGCGGTCGCGCTCGCGGCCTCGACGAGCGCCCCGTTCGCACGACGGGCCGCCATCGCAGGCCACACCGTGCGCGCGACCGACGCCGGCTGGACCTTCGGTCGCGGACCCGAGATCTCGGCGAGCGCCGACGAGATCGTCGCGTTCCTCACCGGCGTCTCCGATTCGCCGCCCCGGCGTTCCCCCGTCAGCTGAGTCGCAGCAGGTCGCGGTAGAACTCGATCCCGCGAAGCCACACGTGCACACGGATCCGCTCGTCGTGCGCGTGAAGCGCTTCGCGCTCGGAGGCGGTCAGCCGGAACGGCGCGAATCGGTAGACGTTCTCGCAGATCGCGGTGAACCACCGACTGTCGCTCGCCCCGAGCTGCAGGTACGGCGTGGCGACGACGTCCTCGCCGAGAGCGGAACCGACCGCACTCGCGATCCGGCGCCATCCCTCGCCGCGCCAGGGTGACACGGGCGATGGGTCCGAGCCGTGGCGAACCTCGATCTCGATCCGGGGATCGGCGATCGCTCGCCGCGCGCGCTCGGTTGCCGCAGCAACCGAGTCGCCCGTGAGCAGGCGGATGTTGACGGCTGCGCGAGCAGCCGTGGCGAGCACGTTCTCGCCATCCGCCCCGTCGAGCTCCGTCACGACCGCGGTCGTGCGCACCAGTGCGTTGGTCTCGGCGCCGAAGCGAGGCAGCGCCCGCGCGAGCAGCGCTCCGGTGACGGAGAGGTTGGTGAAGATGGAGCGGAACGGCTCGCGGGCGAATGGTGCCAGGGTGCGGAACATCGCCCGCACCGGCGGCACGAGCCGCACGGGCGCCGGGTGTCGATGCAACCGGTCGATCGCCCGCGCCAGTCGCGCGGTGGCCGGCAGCGGGGGCGGAGTGGACGCGTGCCCTCCCGCCTCGCGCGCCGTGAGCCCGAGCGTCATCACCCCGCGCTCGGCGACGCCGATCATCGCGGTCTCGACGTCGACGCCGGGCACGGCACCCGAGACGACTGCCCCGCCCTCGTCGAGGACGAGCGCCGGCCGGACGCCACGGGAGCGCAGCACCTCCACGATCGCGGGAGCACCGAGACCGGCGACCTCCTCATCGTGCCCGAAGGCGAGATACACGTCGCGCGCCGGCCGCCATCCTTCCTCGACGAGAGCCTCGACGGCTTCGAGAATCGCCACCAGTGAGCCCTTATCGTCGATCGCACCGCGCGCATGGATCGTCCTCTCCTCGCCCTCGCCGGCCAGGACGGCGTCGAATGGCGGATGCATCCATTCGCCGGGAACGACCGGAACGACGTCGTAGTGCGCCATGAGTACGAGCGACGCGTCCGAGGCATGGCCCCGCCACCGGTAGAGCATCGCGTGCTCCCCCACCGTCTCGTACTCGAGCTCGTCGTGCAGGCGTGGGTAGAGCCGACGCACCGCTTCGCGGAAGCGCACGAGCTGAGCCCCATCGGACGAGGCCGGCTCCGCGTGCGAGACGGTGGGGATCCGCAACAGCTCGCGGAAGCGATCGACGGCAGCGGTGTCCACCCTGCGAGCCTACGCCGCGCGGGTCGGTCAGCCGCTGGCTAGGCTCGCGTTATGACGAATCAGACGACGTCCGGCAGCTCCGACACCGGCCTGCGATGGGGCATTCTGGCGACCGGCGGAATCGCCCACGCGTTCACCCGCGATCTGCGAACAGCGGGCCGGGAGGTCGTGGCCGTCGGCTCACGCACACAGGACTCGGCGACACGCTTCGCCGAGGAATACGGCATCCCCCACGCTCACGGCTCGTACGAGCAGCTCGCGGCCGACCCCGACGTCGACATCATCTACATCGCCACCCCGCATCCGGGTCATCGCGACGCCGCCGCGCTCGCGATCCAGCACGGCAAGCACGTGCTGGTGGAGAAGCCGTTCACCCTCAACCGTGACGAGGCCGTGGCGCTGCGCGATCTGGCAGCCGACGCGGGCGTCCTCGTCATGGAGGCGATGTGGACTCGCTACCTCCCGCACATGGTCCGCCTGCGCGAGATCGTCGCCGCCGGAACCCTGGGCGAGGTCCGGACGGTGTTCGCCGATCACACGCAGCGGATCTCCGACGATCCCACGCACCGTCTCAATGATCTCTCGCTGGGTGGCGGCGCGCTGCTCGACCTCGGCATCTACCCCGTGTCGTTCGTCTGCGACCTCCTCGGGCTCCCGACGCAGGTGAGGGCGCTCGCGCGGCTGATGGAGACAGGCGCCGACGCCGAGGTCGCGACGGTCATGACCCACCCCTCGGGTGCGGTCTCGACGACCGTGTCGTCTTCCCGCGGGGCCGGGCCGAACACCGCTCACATCGTCGGTACCGAAGCGCGGGTCGAGATCTCGGGCGTCTGGTACGCGGCCACCGACTTCCGCGTCGTATCGCACGACGGCACGATCCTCGAGGAGTACCGCTCGGAGATCGAGGGGCGCGGCATGCAGTTCCAGGCCCTCGAGGCGGAGGCCCTCGTCGCCGCCGGACGGACCGACGGCGACGTTCTGCCGATCGCAGAGACCGTCGCGATCATGGGCGTGCTCGACGATATCCGCGATCAGATCGGCGTGCGCTACCCGCAGGAAGGGTGATCCCGCTCAGGCGGCGAACGGCACCACGCCCACGAGCACCGCGACGGCGAGCATGACGAGCGACACGATCGACGCACGCCACAGCACCTTCTTGTGGTGGTCGCCCAGATTCACGTTCGCCAGCGACACGAGGAGCAGGATGGCGGGCACGAGCGGGCTCTGCAGGTGGACAGGCTGCCCCGTGATCGACGCACGCGCCATCTCGACCGGCTCGATGCCATAGGTCGCGGCGCTCTCGGCGAGGATCGGAAGGATGCCGAAGTAGAAGGCGTCGTTCGACATGAAGAACGTGAACGGGATCGACAGGACGCCCGTGATCACTGCGAGGTGCGGTCCGAGCTGCGACGGGATCACCTCGGTGACCCACGAGGCCATCGCGGCCACCATCCCCGTACCGTTCAACACGCCCACGAGCACGCCCGCCGCGAGCACCATCGAGACCACGCCGACGATGGAGGGCGCGTGGGCGACGATCTCGTCCGCCTGCTGCTTGAGCTTCGGGAAGTTGATGACGAGGGCGAGCGCCGCGCCCACCATGAACACGTACGCGAGCGGGAACAGGTCGAGGACGAGCAGGACCATGACCACGAGCGTGAGCGCGAGGTTGACCCACACCAGGCGCGGACGCAGCGTGGCCCGGTTCGGGTCGAGCATCGTGTCGGCCATAGCGGTGTCGCGCTCCTCGACCCACTGCGCCGCCGGAACGGGCTTCCGGCCGCGCACGGTCACGACGTTCCCGGTGCGCAGCGTTGCCAGCGCGCCCGGTCGCGGGTCGGCACCGCGGAAGAGCTTGGGCCCACCGAGCACGCCGTCTCCCCCGCCGAGACGGGACGTGTCGATGCTGCCCGCGAGCCGTCGACGCTCCGAGAGTCCCAGGAACCAGGCGAAGGTCAGCGAGACGACGATGCCTGCCGCGAGCGAGGGCAGCATCGGCACGAACACGTCGGTCGGCTGCAGACCGAGCGCCGACGCCGCACGCACGGTCGGCCCGCCCCACGGGACGATGTTCATCGTGCCGTTCATCAGGCCCGCGACGCAAGTGAGCACGACGGGACTCATGCCCAGGCGGAGGTATATGGGCAGCATCGCCGAGGTCGTGATGATGAACGTGGTCGAGCCGTCGCCGTCCAGCGAGACGACCGCCGCGAGCACAGCGGTCCCGAGCACGACCTTGGCGGGATCGTCCTTGAGCACGCGGGTGATCACCCGGATGAGGGGGTCGAAGAGCCCCACGTCGATCATGATGCCGAAGTACATGATCGCGAACATCAGCAGAGCCGCGGTCGGCGCCATGCTCGTGATGGCGTCGATGATCATGTCGCCGAGCCCCAGGCCGGCGCCGGCGAAGAGGCCGAATGCCGTCGGCACGATGATGAGCGCGACCATCGGGGTGAGCCGGCGCGTCATGATGAGCGCCATGAAGGTCAGCACCATCGTGAACCCGAGCGCGACGAGAACGCCCTCGGGCGGGATGAAGGCGAGGTCGTACCCCTCTTCGGCCGCGGCGGCGGCCACGAGGTTCACAGGATTTGTCATGTCGACTCCTTCGTCGGCGGGCGCACGGACCCACGGTGCGATCGGTCGAATCTAGGTCGCTTCGCCGTCGACCCGCGCGCTTGGGCTCATTCCGGCGACTTGAGCGCGTAGCGTGTGTTCTGCGCATTCTGCGCGCGAGCAAGGGGAGGTCGGATGCGCTTCACGACGCGGCTCTTCCTCGTGCAGCTCGGCGTCGTCGCGACCGTGCTGCTCGTGTGCACGGCGGCGTTCGCGGTGATCGCGGTGACGCAGGTGCGAAACGCCGCGGAAGAGAGCGCCCTCAACATCGCGCGCTCGGTCGCAGCGACCCCGGAGGTGCGCACCGCCGTCGCCCGGTGGTCCGACGACCCCGGTACCCCGGATGCTGCCGACCTCGTCGGCGGATCGTTGCAGAGCACGGCTCTCGCGATCGCCGAGCGCACGGACGCGCTCTTCGTCGTGATCACCGACGACCACGGCATCCGGCTCGCCCACCCCGATCCGCGTCGTCTCGGCGAGACCGTGTCGACCCCGTTCGACCGCGTTCTCGGCGGCGAGGAGGTCGTCGACTGGGAGGTCGGAACCCTCGGGCGCTCCGCACGCGCCAAGGTGCCCGTCCTCCCGCCCGACGGCGGCGAGCCGGTGGGTGAGGTGAGTGTGGGTTTCGAAGAGGGCAGCGTGCTCGACGACCTGCCGTCCGTGCTTCTCGCGATCGGGATCGCCGCGCTTCTTGCACTCGGCATCGGCATCGCCGCGGGCTCGGTTCTGCGACGCCGCTGGGAGAAGACGACGCTCGGTCTGCAGCCCGAGGAGCTGACCGCGCTGGTGCAGCAGCAGAGCGCGGTCCTCGACGGCATCGGAGACGGCGTGCTCGCCCTCGACGAGAACGGTGTCGTGCGGGTCGCGTCCACGACTGCCGAACAGCTGCTCGGTCTCGAGCGCTCCGTGGGGCAGCCGCTCTCCGCTCTGCCCCTGCCCGCGGCTGTCGTCTCCGCGATCATGGAAGGGCTTCCGCTGCACCGTGTCGTCGTAGGCCCCCGCGTGCTGGCCGTTGACGTGCATCCGGTGCGGCGCGGTGGCCGCGAGCTCGGGGACGTGGTGATCGTTCGGGATCACACGGATGTCGCCGAGCTCGGCGAACAGCTCTCGTCGGTTCAGACCGTGACCGGGGCGCTGCGGGTGCAGCGGCACGAGTTCTCGAACCGCCTGCATGTCGCCGCAGGCCTGATCGACGCCGAGCGGGTCGGCGACGCCCGAGCGTTCCTCGACGAACTCCTCGAGCGCGGCAGCGTTCCGATCGCCGTCGCCGGCATCGAGCGGGTGGACGACCTGTTCCTCCAGGCGCTCCTCGCGGCGAAAGCGACCGAAGCAGCCGCGAGCGGAGTGGGCATCGCCGTCGGCGAAGACACCCTCGTCCTCGGAGAGCTCTCGCGTGTCGAGGATGCCGCGGCCGTCATCGGGAATCTCATCGACAACGCCGTCGCCGCCGCGGCGCGCGAAGCCGAACCCCGCTGGGTAGAGGTCACCTTCTTCGGCGACGGCGACGCGCTCGTGACGACCGTCGCCGACTCGGGGTCCGGTGTGGCGGACGGCCGCGATGTCTTCGCGCCGTCTGCGGAGCCGGGCGACGACCGCGTGCGCGGGCGCGGGATCGGCCTGCCGCTCTCGCGCGAGCTGGCGCGCCGTCTCGGCGGCGACGTGTGGCTGATCGATCCGGGCGGCCGCGGCTCCGCGGCATCCGGAGCGGTTTTCGCCGCCCGGCTACCGGGCGTGCTGCGCACCGCGGCGCCCGACACGACCGCGACTACCGAGCCGACCGCACCCCGCCCCGAGGAGGACGACTCATGACCACGACAGCCCCGCTCCGGGTCCTCGTCGTCGACGACGACTTCCGCGTCGCGGATCTCCACCGCGACGCCGTCGACGCGGTTCCCGGGTTCCGCGCGCTCGAGCCGGCCCGGTCGATCGGCACAGCTCGCTCCGCGATCGCCGAGCACCGCCCCGACCTCGTTCTCATCGACAACTACCTGCCCGACGGCGAGGGCGTCGAGCTCGTGCGCTCGATCGACACCGATGCCATCGTGCTGTCGGCGGCCTCCGATGCCGAGACGGTGCGCCGCGCCCTGCGTGCGGGGGCCATCGGCTACCTGATCAAGCCGTTCGATTCCCGCGCTCTCCGCGAGCGCCTGGAGCGGTACGCCCGCTACCGGAACGTCCTCGACACCGCCGACGTGGAGCAGGACGACATCGATCGCGCCCTGTCGATCGTCCACGGCGGTCCCGCCACCACGACGCGCTCGGCGACCGAGCAGATGATCCTCACGACCCTCGGGGCGCGGGAGGCATCGGCGGGCGAGATCGCGACCGAATGCGGTATCTCACGGGCGACGGCTCAGCGCCACCTCGCGGCGATGGCCGCGCGCGGGGTCGTCGACGTGCGGTTGCGTTACGGATCGACGGGCCGCCCGGAGCACCGTTACGCAGCGTCGCGCGGTTGACGCGTCGACCACCAGGCCCACGTGACGAGAACGGGCTGGAAGAAGAGCCGGACGAATCGACGCCGATCGGTGTCGAGCCCGAAGGCGCTGCGTCCCTTTCGCCACTGATCGATGTTGCCGGGGAAGACGGCGATGAAGAACGCGGCGAGCAGCGCACCGATGCGCGAGCGCTCGCGCGGCAAGGCGAGCAGCGCCACCCCGAACAGTGCCTCCACCGCTCCGGAGGCGACGACGACGCCATCACGATCGATCGGGAGCTTCTCGACGACCGCGTCAGGCACCTGGGCCTGGAAGTCACGGCGCGCCCAGAACAGGTGGCTCAGGCCGGCGAAGATCATGGCGCCGGCGAGCAGCCAGCGGAGCGCGGTTCTCATGCGTTCAGTCTGCGCGCTCCACGGCCGCCCGGCGAACCCTTGCTTTCTCCGCACTAGGCTTACCCGGGTGTCCGGCGCGCTCGATCTTTCCCTTCTCCGCCGCTGGCCCGACGTCGAAGCGCCCGGTCTCGTCGCCGCCGATGCCGCCGATCTCCTGATCCTGGATGAATCGGAATCTGCCCGCGCCGAAACGGGCCCCGACGAGGTCACCGTCATCGGAGACAGCTACGGCGCGCTCACCCTGGGCGCTGCGGCCGCCGGAGCCGAGGGCATCCGAGTCCACCAGGACCCCCTCAGCGGCGAGGCCGCTCTCGCCGCGAACGCGAAGCGTCTCGTCCCCCAGGCGACATTCACCTCTCTCCCGCTCGATGCCGCGCTCGTCGCGGGCGCGCGAGTCGTGCTGCTTCGGCTGCCACGCTCGCTCGATGCTCTCGCCGACATCGCCGCCACCATCGCGGCGGCGGCCTCCCCCGACGTCGTCGTCTACGCCGGAGGGCGAATCAAGCACATGACGGTCGCGATGAACGACGTTCTCCGCGGCTCCTTCGAGCGCCTCGACGTCACGCATGCGCGTGGGAAGTCGCGGGTGCTCGTCGCCCGCGGTCCACTCCCGCAGACGACGCTTCCCGAGGCGCGATCTGGACGCAGCGACGGGATCGAGATCCGCGCGTACGGCGGCGCGTTCGCGGGTCCGCGCCTCGACATCGGGACACGACTCCTCCTCGCGAACCTGCCCGAGACCGCACCGGGCGGAACGGCAGACGACCCGTGGATCGACTTCGCCTGCGGCACGGGAGTCGTCGCGGCCGCGTGGGCCACCCGTCACCCCGACGTCCGCGTGTATGCCTCGGATCAATCGGCCGCAGCCGTGGCGTCCACGGCGGCCACGATGCGGGCCAACGGTGTGTCCGAGCGCGTCGAGGTGGTACGCGATGACCTGCTCGCCCGGCGCCCGGATGCGAGCGCGTCGCTGATCGCGCTGAACCCGCCGTTCCATTCCGGTGCCGCGGTGAGCGACCGCATCGCCCCGCGCTTGTTCCGCGATGCGGCGCGTGTGCTGCGGCCGCGCGGCGAACTGTGGTGCGTCTGGAACTCCGCGCTGCAGTACCGAGCGGAGCTCGAGCGCGTTGTCGGCCCCACCCGGCAGGTGGCCCGAGACCCGAAGTTCACGGTCACGGTGTCCACGCGCCGCTGACCGTCTCAGTGGTAGCGGCCGCTGTAGGCGTTGATCGCCTGCTGCCCGCCGAGGTGCGCATAGAGCACGTTCGAGTCAGCGGGGATGTCGCGGGAAGAGACCAGGTCGATCAGAGCCGCCATGGACTTTCCCTCGTAGACCGGGTCGAGGATGACTCCTTCCAGGCGCCCCGTGAGGTAGATCGCCTCATCCGTCGAGTCCACGGGTATGCCGTAGCGCTCCCCCGCCCAGCCCTCGAGAACCTGGATCTCATCCTCGCGCAGCTCACGGCCGACACCGATCAGCTCCGCCGTGCGACGCGCGATCCGGCGCACCTGGTCACGGGTCTTGTCGATCGTGGCCGAGGCGTCGATGCCGAGGACCCGCCGGGGACGGTCACCGAAGTTCTCCGCGAGGTCGGCGAACCCGGCCACCATCCCGGCGTGGGTCGACCCCGTCACGGTGCAGACGACGATCGTGTCGAAGAACACACCGAGCTGCTCTTCCTGCTGGCGCACCTCGTGCGCCCAATTGGCGAACCCGAGTCCGCCGAGGCGGTGATCACTCGCGCCCGCCGGGATCGCATAGGGCTTGCCGCCGGAGGCCTCCACATCGGCGATCGCTTCCTTCCACGAGTCTCGGAATCCGATGTCGAAGCCCGCGGGCGACAGGCGGACATCCGCTCCCATGAGCCGCGAGAGCAGGATGTTGCCGACCCGGTCGTTGACAGCGTCCGGCCAGTCGACCCAGTTCTCCTGAACGACGACGGCCTTCAGCCCCAGGTGCGCCGCGACCGCCGCCACCTGGCGAGTGTGGTTCGACTGGATCCCGCCGATGGAGACGAGCGTGTCGGCGCCCTGAGCGAGAGCATCCGGAATGATGTATTCGAGCTTGCGAGTCTTGTTGCCGCCGTATGCGAGGCCGCTCGACACGTCTTCTCGCTTCGCCCAGACACGGGCACCCCCGAGATGGGCTGAGAGGCGATCCAGCGGGTGCACGGGGCTGGGTCCGAAGGTGAGCGGGTGACGAGGGAAGTCGGCGAGGGACATCGGTTCTCCTGGGGTCGGGTGGAGCTCAGGCGGGATCGGGATGGGTCAACAGGCGTTCGAGCGTCAGCCAGTTCTCACGCGTCGCTGCAGCGGCCGCCTCGCCCTCGCCGGTGGCGCAGAGCTCGATGATGCGGGCATGGGCCGCCACCGAGTCGCGGCCGGCGAGGCTCGAGAACCGAGCACGCTCCAGGCGTCGCAGAAGGGGTGTCACCTGCTCGAGCAGAGTGCCGAGAAGAGGGTTGGCACTCGCCGAAACCGCGACGCGATGGAAGTCGTCGTCGGCCGCGAGCGCTGCGTCGATGTCATCCGCGCGCAGTGCGTCCGCGAACCGGTCGTTCGCAGCACGCATCGCATCGAGGTCCGACACCGTGAGCTGGCGCACTCCCTCGCGCACCGCCAACTCATGCAGTGATGCCGCAATACGCTGCGCCGAGAGAGCCTCGCGCTCATCGAGCGGCGCCACCTCCGTGGCCTTCGCCCGCCGCGTCCGGACGAGCCCCGCGGCCTCCAGACGGGCGATCGCCTCGCGAATCGGCGTACGGCTGACCCCGAGCCACTCCTCGAGCTCGCTATCGCGGAGACGAGCGCCCGGCTCGAGCCTGCCACTCACGATCGCGTCGCGAAGCGCCGTGTACGCGTGGTCGCGCAGAGAGGCTGGGCGAGAGACGGGAACGAGCGGCATGCAATATATTGCACACTACCTGGCTCAGTACGTCAAGCGAACGGCCCCGGGGGCACGAAAAAGGGCCACCCAGCATTGGGTGGCCCTCTTACGAAAGAAGTCCGGCGGTGTCCTACTCTCCCACAGGGTCCCCCCTGCAGTACCATCGGCGCTGTGAGGCTTAGCTTCCGGGTTCGGAATGTAACCGGGCGTTTCCCTCACGCTATGGCCGCCGAAACACTATTGATGTTTCAGTCTGCACAACGATCAATTCGTTATGCGGTTCTCGACCGTACATCGAGAACCACTCAGTGGACGCAAGCACCAAAAACGGTGTGTTATCAAGTCATCGGCTTATTAGTACCGGTCAGCTTCACGTGTTACCACGCTTCCACATCCGGCCTATCAACCCAGTAGTCTGGCTGGGAGCCTCTCGCCCGAAGGCATGGAAATCTCATCTTGAGGCCGGCTTCCCGCTTAGATGCTTTCAGCGGTTATCCATCCCGAACGTAGCTAACCAGCGGTGCTCCTGGCGGAACAACTGGCACACCAGAGGTTCGTCCAACCCGGTCCTCTCGTACTAGGGTCAGATCCTCTCAAATTTCCTACGCGCGCAGCGGATAGGGACCGAACTGTCTCACGACGTTCTAAACCCAGCTCGCGTACCGCTTTAATGGGCGAACAGCCCAACCCTTGGGACCTACTCCAGCCCCAGGATGCGACGAGCCGACATCGAGGTGCCAAACCATGCCGTCGATATGGACTCTTGGGCAAGATCAGCCTGTTATCCCCGAGGTACCTTTTATCCGTTGAGCGACAGCGCTTCCACAAGCCACTGCCGGATCACTAGTCCCGACTTTCGTCCCTGCTCGACCTGTCAGTCTCACAGTCAAGCTCCCTTGTGCACTTACACTCGCCACCTGATTGCCAACCAGGTTGAGGGAACCTTTGGGCGCCTCCGTTACTTTTTGGGAGGCAACCGCCCCAGTTAAACTACCCACCAGGCACTGTCCCTGAACCGGATTACGGTTCGAAGTTAGATATCCAGAGTGACCAGAGTGGTATTTCAACAATGACTCCACGGTAACTGGCGTCACCGCTTCAAAGTCTCCCACCTATCCTACACAAGCCACACCGAACACCAATACCAAGCTGTAGTAAAGGTCACGGGGTCTTTCCGTCCTGCTGCGCGTAACGAGCATCTTTACTCGTAGTGCAATTTCGCCGAGTTCGCGGTTGAGACAGTTGGGAAGTCGTTACGCCATTCGTGCAGGTCGGAACTTACCCGACAAGGAATTTCGCTACCTTAGGATGGTTATAGTTACCACCGCCGTTTACTGGGGCTTAAATTCTCAGCTTCGCCTTGCGGCTAACCGGTCCTCTTAACCTTCCAGCACCGGGCAGGCGTCAGTCCGTATACATCGTCTTGCGACTTGGCACGGACCTGTGTTTTTAGTAAACAGTCGCTACCCACTAGTCTCTGCGGCCTCCACACCCTTTCGGAGTAAATCCTAATAAGTGGAAGGCCCCCCTTCTCCCGAAGTTACGGGGGCATTTTGCCGAGTTCCTTAACCACGATTCTCTCGATCTCCTTGGTATTCTCTACCTGACCACCTGAGTCGGTTTGGGGTACGGGCAGCTAGAACCTCGCGTCGATGCTTTTCTCGGCAGCATAGGATCACCCACTTTTTATCCGCATCGTGTCTCAGCCTTGATGAGTCACGGATTTGCCTATGACTCGGCCTACGCACTTGCCCCGGGACAACCATCGCCCGGGTTGGGCTACCTTCCTGCGTCACACCTGTTAATACGCTAGCCGCACCAGCATGGGGTCGAGCGTTAGACCGGACCGTCTCACCCCGAAGGGATCAACTAAGCCCGGGTTAGGACTCTTAGCACCACTGGATTAGCTTGGGCGGTTCTTCGCCGGTACGGGAATATCAACCCGTTGTCCATCGACTACGCCTGTCGGCCTCGCCTTAGGTCCCGACTTACCCAGGGAAGATTAGCTTGACCCTGGAACCCTTGGTCTTTCGGAGGACGTGTTTCTCACACGTCTTTCGCTACTCATGCCTGCATTCTCACTCGTGTGCCGTCCACGGCTGGGTCACCCCGCCGCTTCACCCGGCACACGACGCTCTCCTACCCATCAACACGGCTGGACCACGAAGGCCTACCAATAATGTCAATGCCACAACTTCGGTGGCGTGCTTGAGCCCCGTTACATTGTCGGCGCGGAATCACTTGACCAGTGAGCTATTACGCACTCTTTCAAGGGTGGCTGCTTCTAAGCCAACCTCCTGGTTGTCAGAGCAACTCCACATCCTTTCCCACTTAGCACGCGCTTTGGGACCTTAGTTGGTGGTCTGGGTTGTTTCCCTCTCGACTATGAAGCTTATCCCCCACAGTCTCACTGCTGCGCTCTCACTTACCGGCATTCGGAGTTTGGCTGACGTCAGTAACCTTGTAGGGCCCATCGGCCATCCAGTAGCTCTACCTCCGGCAAGAAACACGCAACGCTGCACCTAAATGCATTTCGGAGAGAACCAGCTATCACGAAGTTTGATTGGCCTTTCACCCCTATCCACAGCTCATCCCCTCAGTTTTCAACCTAAGTGGGTTCGGTCCTCCACGACGTCTTACCGTCGCTTCAACCTGGCCATGGATAGATCACTTCGCTTCGGGTCTAGGACACGCGACTGAATCGCCCTATTCAGACTCGCTTTCGCTACGGCTACCCCACACGGGTTAACCTCGCCACGTATCGCTAACTCGCAGGCTCATTCTTCAAAAGGCACGCTGTCACCCCTACTAAGGAGGCTCCAACGGTTTGTAAGCAAACGGTTTCAGGTACTATTTCACTCCCCTCCCGGGGTACTTTTCACCTTTCCCTCACGGTACTTGTCCGCTATCGGTCATCTGGGAGTATTTAGGCTTATCAGGTGGTCCTGACAGATTCACACGGGATTTCTCGGGCCCCGTGCTACTTGGGATACTCTTCACGCCAAGAGAAGCATTTCGACTACGGGGTTCGCACCCTCTATGACCAGGCATTCAAACCTGTTCGTCTATACCTTCTTGTAACGTCGACCACTCGGCAGAATGATCAGAAAAGTCCCACAACCCCCAACGTGCAACGCCTGCCGGCTATCACACACGCAAGGTTTAGCCTGATCCGGTTTCGCTCGCCACTACTAACGGAATCGCTGTTGCTTTCTCTTCCTGTGGGTACTGAGATGTTTCACTTCCCCACGTTCCCTCTACCCGCCCTATATATTCAGGCGGGAGTCACTAGGTCGGCACGCCGCCCAGCGGGGTTTCCCCATTCGGACACCCTCGGATCACAGTGTGCTTATCCACTCCCCGAGGCTTATCGCAGATTGCTACGTCCTTCTTCGGCTCCAGATGCCAAGGCATCCACCGTTTGCTCTTAAAGACTTGAAATCACATGAGTTGAATCGTCAAAAAATTGACTAATGATCTTTAAGATCATCTTCACGACACAACACCCGAAGGTGTCGCATCGAAGATGCTCGCGTCCACTGTGTAGTTCTCAAAGTACGGGCGGTACCCTCCCCACATGCCACCCAAGCAGCATGAAGAAAAGGCCCAGAGGTTGCGGACTCTCATCCGGTCCCTCAGGACCCAACAGCGTGCAGGTGCGACCTCCGAAACCCTCCCCGTTCCCACCGCAAGCGGCGTACTAGAGAAGAACCTCATCCTTCGCACCATGTCAAATGTTCCACCCATGAGCTCCCAGCGAAGAACATGTGCCTTCGAACTGGGTTCTGGACTCCGAAGAGTCAGATGCTCCTTAGAAAGGAGGTGATCCAGCCGCACCTTCCGGTACGGCTACCTTGTTACGACTTAGTCCTAATTACCGATCCCACCTTCGACGGCTCCCTCCACAAGGGTTGGGCCACCGGCTTCAGGTGTTACCGACTTTCATGACTTGACGGGCGGTGTGTACAAGACCCGGGAACGTATTCACCGCAGCGTTGCTGATCTGCGATTACTAGCGACTCCGACTTCATGAGGTCGAGTTGCAGACCTCAATCCGAACTGGGACCGGCTTTTTGGGATTCGCTCCACCTCACGGTATTGCAGCCCTTTGTACCGGCCATTGTAGCATGCGTGAAGCCCAAGACATAAGGGGCATGATGATTTGACGTCATCCCCACCTTCCTCCGAGTTGACCCCGGCAGTATCCCATGAGTTCCCACCATTACGTGCTGGCAACATAGAACGAGGGTTGCGCTCGTTGCGGGACTTAACCCAACATCTCACGACACGAGCTGACGACAACCATGCACCACCTGTATAGAGACCTTGCGGGGCGACTGTTTCCAGACGTTTCCTCTATATGTCAAGCCTTGGTAAGGTTCTTCGCGTTGCATCGAATTAATCCGCATGCTCCGCCGCTTGTGCGGGTCCCCGTCAATTCCTTTGAGTTTTAGCCTTGCGGCCGTACTCCCCAGGCGGGGAACTTAATGCGTTAGCTGCGTCACGGAATCCGTGGAATGGACCCCACAACTAGTTCCCAACGTTTACGGGGTGGACTACCAGGGTATCTAAGCCTGTTTGCTCCCCACCCTTTCGCTCCTCAGCGTCAGTTACGGCCCAGAGATCTGCCTTCGCCATCGGTGTTCCTCCTGATATCTGCGCATTCCACCGCTACACCAGGAATTCCAATCTCCCCTACCGCACTCTAGTCTGCCCGTACCCACTGCAGGCCCGAGGTTGAGCCTCGGGTTTTCACAGCAGACGCGACAGACCGCCTACGAGCTCTTTACGCCCAATAATTCCGGATAACGCTTGCGCCCTACGTATTACCGCGGCTGCTGGCACGTAGTTAGCCGGCGCTTTTTCTGCAGGTACCGTCACTTTCGCTTCTTCCCTGCTAAAAGAGGTTTACAACCCGAAGGCCGTCATCCCTCACGCGGCGTTGCTGCATCAGGCTTTCGCCCATTGTGCAATATTCCCCACTGCTGCCTCCCGTAGGAGTCTGGGCCGTGTCTCAGTCCCAGTGTGGCCGGTCACCCTCTCAGGCCGGCTACCCGTCGACGCCTTGGTGAGCCATTACCTCACCAACAAGCTGATAGGCCGCGAGCTCATCCCTGACCGAAATTCTTTCCAGCTACTGACCATGCGGTCGCAGCTCGTATCCGGTATTAGACGCCGTTTCCAGCGCTTATCCCAGAGTCAGGGGCAGATTGCTCACGTGTTACTCACCCGTTCGCCACTGATCCACAGAGCAAGCTCTGCTTCACCGTTCGACTTGCATGTGTTAAGCACGCCGCCAGCGTTCATCCTGAGCCAGGATCAAACTCTCCGTAAAGAAAATTTGCTGCGACCAGCCGGAAAAAGACTGGAGCAGCGAGTTTGATGCTGACCAAAGAGATAAATCATTGCTGACTATCCGTTGCCTCCCCCGAAGGGAAGGTCTTTGATCCAAAGGAATCTCACCCCACCGAAGTGGAGTCGAGGTTATTTGGCATTTGACAAGTGCACGCTGTTGAGTTCTCAAGGATCGGACGCTCCCCCAACTGACCTCACAGCCAGCCCAGAGGGCAACTTCACAACCATACCCCACCGACGACCTGTTCCAGAACGAGACTCGGAGACCGAGTCAGTTGTGGGGGTGTGATGGGGACCCTGTGGCAGGCCTTGGACCTGCGACGCTCGGAAGCGTCTGTTTCGGGTTGTTCTCCGCTTGAGGGAGGCGGGACCTTCCGGCCCTCTCGCTCTTCCCTGTGGGGCGAACAAGTAATAAGTTACGCGGCTCCCGGCATCGTGGCAAAGCGACGCGACATCCCGGGCGTGTCGCGTCCGCAGATCCGCGTCATTCCGCGGGAAGACGGGGCACGGCGTCGACGAGCTGCGCGGTGTACTCGTTCGCCGGCGAAGTGAGCAGCCGCGACGTCGGGCCCTCCTCCACGACGCGACCGGCGCGGAGCACCGTCATCCGCTCGCACAGCGCCGACACGATCGTCAGGTCGTGCGAGACCAGCAGCATTCCGATGCCCTGCTCTGCCGCGAGCCGCTGGAACAGCTGGATGACATGCATGCGCACAGACGTGTCGAGAGCACTCACGGGCTCATCCGCCAGCAGCAGTCGGGGCCGCGGCGCGAGGGCGCGAGCGATGGCGATCCGCTGGCGCTGTCCTCCGGAGAACGCGTCCGGGTAGCGGCCCGCGGCATCCGCGTCGAGGTCGACCGCCGTGAGGAGCTCGGCGACCCGGGCGTCGAGCTGCGATCGGTCGCGGGTGATGCGGAGGGACCGCAGCGGTTCGGCGATCGACTGCCCCACCGTCATCCGCGGGTCGAGCGACGAGAACGGGTCCTGGTAGACCGGCTGCACCGCTCGGCGCAGCGAACGCATCTGTGCACGGTCCGCGCCGCGAAGCGGCGCGCCCTCGAAGAGCGCGCGCCCCGATGTCGGCGTCGCCAGGCCCAGCAGCAGCCGGAGTACCGACGTCTTCCCCGCGCCCGACTCCCCCACGAGCCCGACGGTCTCGCCGGGAGCGAGCGAGAGCGATACGTCGTGGAGCACATTCGCGCTGCGACCGTAGGCGAAGTCGACATGCTCGAGCGCGAGTGTCGCGCGACCGTCGGCCGTCATCGGGTTCCCTTCGCCGGCAGGAAGTCGTCGAGAGCGCGCGAGGCGGCGACCAGTTGCGCGGTGTACTCGTGCTGGGGAGACCGGAGCAGTTGCGCCGTGTCGCCGAGCTCGACCTGACGCCCATCACGCATGACGAGGACGCGGTCGGCGATACGCGAGACGACCGGCAGGTCGTGGCTGATGAACAGCAGCGTCATCCCTCGCTCGCTCACCTCGCGCTGGAGCAGATCGAGGATGCCTGCCTGGACCGTCACGTCGAGCGCGGTCGTCGGCTCGTCGGCGATGAGGATGCTCGGCCCGGCGGCCAGGGCGAGCGCGATCGCGACGCGCTGTCGCTGGCCGCCGGAGATCTCGTGGATGAACGATCGCGCGATGCGCTCGGGGTCGGGCAGCTGCACGTCCGCGAGCGCATCGAGCACGCCGCGACGCAGCCCGTCACCGCTCAGGCCGCGGTGCTTGGCGAGCGGCCACGCCAGCTGTCTGCCGACACGCATGAGCGGATCGAGCGAGGCGAGCGGCTCCTGGAAGACCGCCGAGATCGTCCGGCCGCGCACCCGGTCGAGGCGGCGCGAGGCGGTTCCGACAACCTCGACCCGGCCGTCGGGGGTCGCGATCGTCGCCGAACCGAACGGCGTCAGCGGAAACGCGAGCAGACCGAGCATCGCCAGCGCGGTCAGCGACTTGCCCGAGCCGGACTCGCCGATGATGCCCAGACGTTCGCCGGGCTCGAGCGTCACGTCGACGCCGTGCACGAGCGTGCGGTCGTCGCCGATCCGGACGCCGAGACCGGATGCGGTCAGCGCGGCGGTCATCCGATGCTCCTCGTGGTCGGATCGGCGATGTCGCGCAGGCCGTCGGCCAGCAGGTTCGCGCCGATGATGAAGGCGACCAGCAGGACGCCGGGGAGGATCGCCGCCGTCGGTGCGACGAGCACCGTGCTCTGCGCCTCCTCGAGCATCCGGCCCCACGATGCGTTGGGCGGCGGGGAGCCGAGCCCGAGGTACGACAGCGACGCCTCCGCGCCGACCGCGCCGCCGAACTGCAGGGCGAGCGGCACGATGAGGGTCGGCCAGACGTTCCGCAGCACGTGTCGGAACACGATGCCGAGCCTGCTCGTGCCCGAGGTTCGAGCGGCGGTGACGTAGTCCATCGCGAGGACGCGTGTCGCGGCGATGCGGGTGAGCCGGGCGATCACCGCCGAGCCGGCGAGACCGATCGCGAGGATCGCCGAGTCGACCGATGCCCCGCGCCAGGCGACGATCAGCATCGCCAGCAGCAGGGTCGGAAAGGCGATCGCGATGTCGAGCAGGCTCGTGAGCGCATCATCGACCCACCGCCGGGCCACAGCCGCGAGCAGACCGAGCCCGATGCCGACGATGGCCGCGATCAGCACCGACCCGAATCCGACGGTCAGCGCGAGCCGCGCCCCGATCATGAGTTGCGTGAAGAGGTCGCGCCCGAGGCGGTCGGTTCCGGCCCAGTGCTCGGCGGACGGCGGCTGCAGCCGGCCGCCGCTGGTGTCGTCGAAGGTGAACGGGGTCCACAGCAGCGAGATCAGGCCGATCACCGCGATGGCACCGAACAGGATGCCGCCGACGGCGAGGTTCACCGAGCGCCGGCGTCGCGGGCGCCCGCGCCCGGGCGCCCTGACGGCACCCGAGTCCGGAAGGGTCGTCGCTGTCATGCCGCCGCCTTCGCTCTGCGATTGCCCGAGATCGTGTCGCGCAGTCGCGGGTCGATGATGCGCTGCGTGATGTCGGCCGCGAAGCCGAGCAGCAGCACGAGGGCGGTCGAGAAGAGCAGCACCCCCTGGACGCTCGGGAAGTCCTGCTCCTTGATGCCGACCAGCAGCATGTCGCCGAGACCGGGGAGCGCGAAGACCCGCTCGATGATGACGGCGCCGACGAAAGTCGTCGACAGCTGGATCGCCAGGATCGAGATCAACGGGACGACGGCGTTGCGCACGCCGTGACGCCAGATCGCCGTGGCGAAGCTCTGCCCCGTGGCCCGAGCCGCGCGCAGATACTGCTGGCCGAGCACGTCGAGCGTCGCGCTGCGGACGTACCGCGCGAGATCGCTGCCCGCCACGAGCGCGATCGTGAGCACCGGGAGCGTGAGCGAGACGAGCGCGGCGCCGGGGTCCTCCCAGTCGCGCCGCGGGAAGCCGCCTGCCGGCAGCAATCGCCAGTTCAGCGCGAACACCGCGACGAGCAGGATGCCGACCCAGAAGACCGGGATCGCTCCGCCCAGCTGCGACACGGCCGAGAACGCGGTCCCGTACCAGGTGCGCGCCTTCCAGGCCGCGATGAACCCCACCGGCACCGCGATCAGCACCGACAGGACGAACGCGATGAGCGTCAGGGGCAGCGTGACGTTCAGCCGACGGAGGATCTCGTCGCCGACCGGCAGGTTGTTCGTGAACGATCGCCCCAGGTCGAAGCTCGCGAGTTGGCCGAGGTAGGCCAGGAACTGCTCCGGGATCGGCCGATCGACGCCGAGCCGCGCGGCGGCGGCCGCGATCTCGGCGTCCGTCGCCCCCACCGAGATGAGGGCGAAAACCGGGTTGCCGAGAACGCGCAGCACGACGAACAGGATCACCACCGCCAGCGCGAAGGCCAGCAGCAGCAATCCTGTCCGTCGAATCAGATACCGGGTGATGGAGATCAGGCCTTCGTGATGTCGGAGACGTAGAACAACGAGTTCAGTCCATTCTTGGGCACGCCCGACACGCCCTCGGCCGCGATGCGCAGCTGCGGGTTGAGGTAGAGCCACACGCTGGCCGCGTCATCCGAGATCTGCTGGTTCGCCTTCTTGATCAGCTCGGTCTGCTCGTCGACGGATGCGGCCGCCTCGGAGTCAGCGAGCCACGTCTGCACATCGGCGTTGTCGTAACCCCAGTAGAAGTCAGGGTTGCCGTAGAAGTTGATGTCGCGGTCGTTGACGTGGCCCTGCAGCGTGGCCTCGAAGTTCTTCTCGGTGTAGACCTTCTGGTACCACTCGTCGTCGGTGATGATGTTGATGTTCAGCGTGATTCCGACCTTCGCGAGCTCCGACTTCAGGAACTCGGCCACCGTCGAGTGCACGCCCGAGTCGGGGGTGTCGACGGTGAACGTGAACCCTCCCGGCTGACCGGCCTCGGCGAGGAGCTTCTCCGACAGCGCCGGGTCGTAGGGGTTGTTGTCCGCGAGGTCGAGGTACCAGGGCTCGGAGGGCGGCACCATCGAGCCGATGAGTTCGCCGCGGCCGTCCCAGATCGCATCGAGCAGCTTCTCGCGATCGATAGCCGAGTAGATCGCCTTGCGCACGCGCGCGTCGTTGAACGGAGCGATCCGGTCGTTGAACGCCAGCAGCTCCTTCGTCGTCGAGGTGCCCTCGATGACCTGGAAGCCGGCGGCCTCGAACTCGGCGATGCTGTCGGGGTTCGACTGGCTCGTGACGAGGTCGACCGCCCCGGTCGTCAGAGCGTTGTTCAGGGCCGTCGGGTCGGCGTAGTACTGGTAGACGACTCCGCCGTTCTTCGGCGCGTCGCCCCAGTACGCGTCATTGACATCGAGGGTGATCGAGTCGCCCTTGCGGTAGTCACCGAGCTCGTAGGGACCGGTGCCGTCGGCAGTCGCCGTCAGGTCGCCGGCATCCTCGTTGACGATCCAGACGTAGCCCAGGTTGTAGGTGAAGCTGATCGAGGGCTGCGAGAGGGTCACCTCGACGGTCTTGTCGGCGACCGCCGTGACGGTGTCGATGACGCTCAGCTGGCGCTTGCGCGCCGCGATCGACTCGTCGCCCACGAAGCGCTCGAGGCTGTACTTCACGTCATCCGCGGTGAGCTCCTTACCCGAGTGGAAGGTCGCGTCCTCGAGGGTGAAGGTGTACACCAGCCCGTCTGGCGACACCGTCGTCTCGGCTGCCAGAAGGGGCTCGACCTGCGCGTCATCGGTGATCCGGAACAGACCCTCGTACACGTTCCCCGTGAAGACCTCGGTGACCCCGGATGAGCCGCCGAAGATCTGGTCGAGGTTGGTCGGCTCGTTCTGCGATCCGACGACGATCTCGGCATTCGGGTCGCTCGCGCCGGCCGAACCGGCCGGCTCGGTGGATCCGGAGCATCCGGCCAGGACGAGAAGACCGGCCGTCGCTGCCGCGGTGGCGGCGACGATCCGGGAGAAGCCGCGTGAAGTCACGGGTGTTCCTTTGCTGTGTGGAGGGGGCGGCGGAGCGAGGTGCGGGCGCTCGCCGTTTCGAGTGGTGCGGGAGAAAGGTCAGAGCGAGAAGTCGCCGGCGAACCGGACCTTCTTCTCCCCGGCACGGACCGGGAAGGGCAGGCGGTTCTGCAGCGGCGGGAGGGGGCAGTTCATCTGGTTCGAGAAGCCGCACGGCGGAACGACGGCCCGGTTGAAGTCGACCGTGACCGGCGTGCTGTCGCCGGGGGCCAGGTCGCCGGTCGCGCCGGGGTGGTCGAGGAAGAGGAAGCGACCGGCGCCGTAGGACTCGGCCCCGTTGGTCTGGTCGCCGAAGACGAGGTGCAGCTTGGGACCGCCGTAGTTGGTGTCGAACGCGGCGAGCCGGTACTCGGTGCCGTCGATCTCGAAGACCAGGTCGCCCGAGACCGGGAGGCCGCGCGTCGCGCCGCCGTCCTTGATGTGCTCGAAGGGGACCACGCGGTCTTCGTCGACGAGCTCGAAGCGGCCCTCGATCACCCAGGCCGGGTCGTACTCCCAGCGCTCGATGTCTTCGAACGCTTCGTTGGCGGGCGAGTCCTGCCGCCAGATGCGGTAGCCCTCCTGGGGAAGACCGGTCTCGATGTCGGTTCGCTGCAGTCGGGTGAGCAGCGCGTCGACCGGATGCCCCGCACGCGCCGTCTCGTCGTCGACGGCGGGCTCGCCCGGAGCCGACCAGTGCGTGAGCACGAGGGCGAGGGACCCTTGCGGAGCTGAGACCGATTCCCGGCGGTAGGCCGCCCAGGCTCGGTAGTCGGACTCAGCCGAAGAGACGGATGCTGCTGCGGATGCGGATGTGCTCACCATGACAGGCAACCAAACGCGGGGCCGTCCCGAGAAATTCCGTGTCCGCGTATTGCGTCGTCAGCGCGACGACGCTGACGTGTCGCGCGCGGGGCCGCCCACCCACAGCGCCCAGGCGACGAGCACCGGCTGGAGGAAGAGGCGGCCGAATCGCCGCGCGTCGGTGTCGAGGCCGGGAGCCGCGGCTCCGGTGCGCCATTGGTGGATGTTGCCCGGGAGCACCGCGACGAAGAAGGCGGCGATCGCGGCGGCGATGCGTCGGCGCTCGCGCGGCAGCGCGATGAGCCCGGTGCCGAGCATGATCTCGACCGCGCCGCTGGCGACGACGAACATGTCCTTGTCGGTGTGCAGCAGCCGCGTCGCCCAGTCGGGCACCGCGATGCGATACCCCCGCCGGAGCACGGTCAGATGCGCGGCTCCCGCGACGATCAGCAGAGCGGCAAGGGCGAAGCGGGCAACGATGCGCAGCATTCGATCACGTTACGCCCGTCCGGGAGGTCCGATCACCAGCAGCACGACGTACGCCGCGATGATGCCGACCGCGAGGATCACGGCGAGCACCGCCGGACGGCGGACGAACCACCGGAGGAATCGGTCGACTGCCCGCTGGTCGCGCGGGTCGTCGGTCGCCTCGGTGCGCCACTCCCCCTCGAGGAGCCCGCGACGACGCAGCACGATCTCCGTCGGCACGGTCGCGTACGGGACCACGGCGGCGGCGACGGCGCAGATCGTCGGGACGAGCGACCACCGGTTGTTCCACGCGACGAGGACCGCGGTCGCGCCGTAGCAGAGGAACACGAAGCCATGGATGCCCCCGCCGATCGTCACGGCGATCGGAAGGTCGAAGGCGGACCGGAGGATGAGGCCCAGGATGAGCAGCGTCCACGAGAATGCCTCGGCGATCGCGAGCGAACGGAATGCGGTCAGCGGGGTTCGGAACACCCTCGAACCCTATCCAGCCGACTCAGACGATTCCTGCGCGGATGCCGTCCATCGACGAGGCCAGCCCCGGCATGTTGTCGCTGAGCGTCGCGTCGAGCTCGAGCAGCCGTTGGTGGGCCTGCTCCATGACTGCGATGCCTTTCGCTGTGATGCGCAGATCGGATGCCGAGCCGGCGTGCGCGGTCGCATCGGCGACGAGCCCCTCGTCGACGAGGGTGCGCACCGCGGTGTGCGCGGACTGCACCGTGATGTGCGACCGGCGGGCGAGCTCGGAGAACGAGATTCCGGGCTCTGACCCGATGTGCCCGAGCAGGCCGAACTTGCGGGTGGACAGGCCGAGGTCGCGCAGGGCTGCGGAGAGCCGGCCTTCCCACGACGCCGAGACGGCGATGAGCGCGATGACCGGGCTGAAGCGCGGCTCGCGCGTGAGGGCAGGAGTTTCCGACACGGTCACGATTGTAGGAGGCGCGGGCTCTCTCATGCGGTGATGGCGACCGAGAAAAGCTGTGTCGCGCGCCTAACGCGCCGAGCGTCGTTCGTCAAGGACCGCGCGCCGACGCGAGCCGATGTTCATGATGAGTTCCACGGAAGAAGCGGGGAGGTCACCATGATCACGAACGAAGAGCAGAACGAGCAACACACCGACATCCGCGGCGAGAAGCCGTTCGGTCAATGGCTCGGGCTGATCAACGGCGGCCGCTGACGCCACGCGAATGCCCCCGGCATCCTCTCTCGCGAGGAGGATGCCGGGGGCTTCGTCATTTTCGGGGGTCGAGCCTTTTAGATAGCTCCTCTATGCATGTTGTATAGTTGAGCTATGCAGTTCTCCGACTCCCCCATCCTCCTGATGTCGGCGTCGAGCCGGTTCAACCGTGCTGTGGCCCGCCGGGTCGAGGTCGCCGCCGCCGCGGGAACGTGGCGTGCGCTCGCCGCCCTCGACGAGCTCGGCCCCACGCGGGTGAGCGACCTGGCCGAGTGGCAACGCGTCAGCCAGCCCACCATGACGACGCTGGTGCGTCGGATGGAAGCGGAGGGGCTCGTCGAGCGCGCAGCCGACCCCGAGGACGGCCGGGCCTCGCTCGTGTCGATCACCGCGGAGGGGCGGCGCCAGTTCGAGGCGTTCCGCTCGCAGGCGCTCGAGGTGACCGGGCCGGCTTGGGCGAGGCTCAGCGCCGCCGACCGATCCACCCTTGCGCGCGCTGCCGAGCTCCTTGCAGGGCTGCTCGAGGAGCCGGAACTGCAATGACCACCACAGACGCCGAAGAGAGGAAGGTGCGCGTGACCAGCGCGATGCATACAGAACGGCCCGCGACCGGCGATCAGACGAAGGCGACAGCCGAGACCGCGAAGGCGTCGATCTGGCGACAGCCCGTCGCGGTATGGGCGATCGCCTTCGCCTGCACCGTCTCGTTCATGGGCATCGGCCTGGTCGACCCGATCCTCCCGGCGATCAGCCGCGAGCTGGATGCCACGCCGTCCGAGACGATGCTGCTGTTCACCAGCTACCTCTTCATCACGGGCATCGTGATGCTCTTCGCCAGCTGGGTGTCGTCGAGGCTCGGGGTGAAGAAGACCCTGCTGCTCGGGCTCGCCCTGATCGTCGTGTTCGCCGCGGCGGCAGGACTCTCTGGCGGCGTGGTCGAGATCATCGGCTTCCGCGCCGGCTGGGGAATCGGCAACGCGCTCTTCATCGCGACGGCGTTGGCCGCGATCGTCGGAGCCGCGAGCGGCGGAAGCCGTCAGGCGATCGTGCTGTACGAGGCATCCCTCGGCATCGGCCTGGCGGTCGGACCACTCCTCGGCGGCGCGCTCGGCGACCTGTCGTGGCGCGGTCCCTTCTTCGGCACCGCCGCACTCATGGCCATCGCGTTGCTCGCGATCCTCGTCGTGTTCCGCTCCCCCGCGCGGGCGGCCGGTGCCGCCGCGCCGGCGAAGGTGTCGCTTCTCGCGTCGTTCCGCGCGCTGCGCAACCCGGCCCTGCTGACGCTGTCGCTGACGGCGTTCTTCTACAACGTCGCGTTCTTCGTGCTGCTGGCCTATAGCCCGTATCCCATCGAGTCCGCCGCGGCGCAGGCCGGGATGACGTTCGGAGCCCACGAGCTCGGACTCGTCTTCTTCGGCTGGGGGCTCGCCGTCGCACTGACGTCAGTGCTCGCAGCTCCCGTGCTGACCCGGCGGCTCGGCCTGCGGCCCGTTCTCTTCACGATGCTCGGGCTGCTGGCCGTCGCCGAGGCCGTCCTCGCGATCGGCATCGACAGCGCCACCGTGCTGATCGTCACCGTCATCGTGGCCGGTCTGTTCCTCGGCGTGCTGAACACCGCGCTGACCGAGGCTGTCATGGAAGCCACCGACCTCCCCCGGAACGTCGCGAGCGGCACCTACTCGGGCGTGCGCTTCATCGGCGGCGCGATCGCTCCCGCCGTGGCCGGCCCCCTCGCCGCCGCGATCACCCCGAGTGCGCCCTACTGGCTCGGTGTCGCCGCGCTCATCGTCGCGATCGCGATCCTCGCCTTCGCCGGCCGGACCCTCAGCCACCTCGGCCGCCCGCACGAGACCGCGCTCGCCGAGGCCGCCGATATCGGCCAGGGCGACGCCTGACCGCTTCCGGAGGAGATCCGCACAACGGAGGGTGATTTCCCCCTGGGCCACCTCCTTTGTGCAGGTCTGCTCCGGTACCGCGGGTAGGGAGGGGCGGATGCCGCAGAATCCGCCCCTCCCATCCGTCACGACGAGGGTCAGTCGCCCTTCACGTTGACCAGCTGACGCAGTGTGTGCCGCACCTCCACGAGGTCGGCGGCATCCGCCATGACGCGATTGATCGGCTTGTAGGCCTGCGGGATCTCGTCGATGAAGGCATCCGTGTCGCGGAACTCGATCCCCGCCATCGCCGCACGCAACTGGTCGTGCGTGAAGGTCCGGCGCGCGGCCGACCGCGAGTACTCCCGCCCCGCCCCGTGCGGGGACGAGTTCAGTGACAGCGGGTTGCCGAGCCCCGAGACGACGTACGACGCCGTGCCCATGGATCCCGGGATGAGGCCGGGCCGGCCGGCATCCGCCTGGATCGCGCCCTTGCGCGACACCCACACCTGCTTGCCGAAGTGCTTCTCGCTCTCGGTGAAGTTGTGGTGGCAGTTGATGCGCTCGAGCTCCTCGACATCGGCGCCCATCGTCTCGGACAGCTGACGGGCGACGCGGTCCATCATCTCCTCGCGGTTCAGGAGCGCGAAGCGCTGCGCCCACCGGAGCTCGCGGATGTAGCGCCGGAACTCCTCCGTGCCCTCGACGAGGTACGCCAGGTCGGGGTCGGGAAGGTCGATCCACCACTGTTTCGCTAGCCGCTGCGCGACCCCGATGTGGTGCGTCGCGATTTTGTTGCCCACTCCTCGCGAGCCGGAGTGCAGGAACATCCACACCGCGTCGGTCTCGTCGACCGACACCTCGATGAAGTGGTTGCCCGAGCCGAGCGACCCGAGCTGGTTGCGCCAGTGCCCGGCATAGCGGGCGGGGTCGAACTCGTTCTTCTCGGCGAGCTCCTCCAGCTCGGCGACGCGCGGCTCAGCGGTCGCGACGATTCTGCGGTTGTCGCGACCGGCCGACAGCGGGATCGCCCGCTCGATCTGCTCACGCAGCGCCCCCAGGTCGCGGCCGAGCAGCTGCGACTTCGTGAACTGCGTGCGGACGGCGATCATGCCGCATCCGATGTCGACGCCGACGGCAGCCGGCATGATCGCCCCGAGCGTCGGGATGACCGATCCGACGGTCGCCCCCTTGCCGAGGTGCGCATCCGGCATGAGCGCCAGATGCGGGTGGATGAACGGCATGCCAGACGCGGTGCGAGCCTGATCGAGGGTCTTCTCGTCGATGATGCTCGCCCACGACAGCAGCCTGTTCGAGAGCTTCTCCATGGTTCCTTTCCTTGTGATGACGGTCCGGGAACGGGCGCATGGAGAGGAACACACGAACGCCCCGGACCTGTGCGGTGCGGGGCGTTCTGACAGTGGCGGGTCAGACGTCTCGCACCGGAGGGTACGACTCATTGCGGAGCTGGAACTGGTCCAGGTCCGCTGCGATCAGGCGCTCGTTGCGCGTGGTCATGTCGTTCCTCCGGTGATGCCGTGCGGATTCGCGCGGCGTCGCAACCCTATGCGTGGGCGCGGCGCGGCGTCAACGAAAAAGCGGCGCGTGCGCCGGGAATCGCCGGAGCGATCCCGTCACACGCGCCGCTTTCGTGCGCGAGTCGGCTCAGAAGTCCCAGTCCTCGTCTTCGGTGGCCTCGGCCTTGCCGATGACGTACGACGAGCCCGACCCCGAGAAGAAGTCGTGGTTCGTGGCTTCGTCGCATTGTCGGGCCCGACCCGCAGAAACACGCGGTGAGCGCGTAGGAAAGCGGGGGCAGCCGCAGGCACATGTTGGGAGCACCTGTGGGCAAAGTGTGGGCACGAGCCCAGGCTACGAAGCACTCCGGCTGACGCAAAGATGCCCCCACCCTGAGGATCAGGATGGGGGCCGAAGCAAAGGGAGGGGCCGAAGATCAACCGGCACGTGCGGGGCACGCCCGCTCGAACGCTGCGTTCTTGTACTCGCGGATCGCGTCGTCCTGGTCAGAGGTCCGAGCATCACGATGAGCCGGATACCCGAGAAGCGGAGCCAGCGCGTCGTTGAGCTCGAGGTTCGTCATGTCCGCGTCGGCGGCGCACAGGCCTTCGTCGGTGGCCAAGTCGAATGCAGGGGCAGAGGCAGCGGGTCGCCCGATCTGGACTACCGCGCCCCCCGTCGCCTCTGCGCGAGACTCGGCGTCGGTGCCGTTGACGATCCAGTCGGGGCCGACCGCGATGACATGCGGGCGGGGGTTCGATTCCTGAAGAGCCTCGAGCGTGTCGATCGCGATGTCACGCTGCGACTCGGACCGATAGGTCGTGAGGAGAGCGCCCCCATCACAGTCCCCTGCGTCCTCCGCCACGGCGGTCTCCCTCGCGGTCATGGTCGCGCACTGACCTCCGGCCGCCACGTAGGATTCCCGGAGATCGTCGAGGGCGCTGAGGTCCGCAGTCGGGGACGCAGAGGGCGACGTCGCAGTCGATTCTCCCGCGTCACCTTGCGCGCCGCAGCCGGACAGGATTAGCACCACAGCGACGACTGCCGTGCTCCAAACTCTCTTCACAGGCGAGAGCCTAGCCACCGGCTCACCCACCGTGGATGCCAGGTACGTCTCCAGGACCGGGGTGCTCGATCCAGGGAACCTCGATCTCCCACCCACACCCGCCGCAGCGGTAGGCACCGTCGACGGTGCGCATGACGGTTCCGCAGACCTCACACCGCGGCTCCGAGCCGATGTCGAAGTCGTCGAACTCGTCCATGCGGCCAGCCTATGTCGGCGTACGATGGCATCCTCTCGGCCGGGGAAGGGATGCCCGGCCATGAGATCACCGCTCGACCCGGACGCGATGCTGGACGTGACGCTGTCCGCGATCTGCGCCCGGAACCAGTACACCCGCGACCCGGCGCCGGTCATCGCTGAACTCACGGCCGCGGCGGGCGGACGAGACGACGTCCTCGCACGGGCCGCTGGGATCTGGGCCGGCTACTTCGATGGCGCCGAGACCCGCGCGCTCGCGGCCGCACTGCGCGCGCTCCCGGGTGCTGAGCGCTGGGTCACCGAAGGCCGGCGACGACGCGGCATCCCCCGGCATGGTGCGCCGATCCCGCGCCCGTGAGCTCGCGGAACGACGAAAGCCCCCGGCCGCCTCGAGGTGAGGCAGCCGGGGGCTGAACTATCTGTGGAGAACTGCTGGGTCGATCGCGTCACGCATAGGTGATCCCGGCCCAGTACTCTAAGCCGAGTCTGGAAGGTGCCGAGATGACGTCAGCAGCAGGAACCGGGGTGCACGGTCGACTCGCCGGACTGGACCTCATCCGAGGAATAGCTATCGGTCTCGTGCTATTGCGGCACGCGTGGCCTGAGATCGTCGGCTCAGGCGGCATCGTGGGCGTCGTCGCGTTCTTCGCGCTCAGCGGCTACCTCATCACCGGCATTCTCATGAAGGACGTGCGCTCGCGCGGCCGCGTGCGCTACGGCCGCTTCTACCGGAACCGAGCGCTGCGTCTATTCCCCCCACTACTCTTCATGCTGGCGGGGTTCGTCGTAGTCACCCTGACGCTCAATCCCCTCGACGATCGCGATGGCATCGTGCGGGCGATCTTCACCGCCGTCACCTACACGGGCAACCTGCCGTACGATCACGGCTCCGCCGCCGTCGACCACCTCTGGACGCTCGCGACCGAGGAGCAGTTCTACCTCGTGTGGCCGCTCATACTTACGTTCGCGTTCCGTCGGAAATCGATGGGCCGAGCCTTCGGCATCTCGACGGTGCTCCTCGCGACCGCAGTCGTCGCCTCGATCCTGCTGACGGCCCCCAACATCCACCGCATCTACACGCTGCCGACGTCCTGGGCGATTGCCATGATCATCGGCGCAGCCGCGAAGGTGTGGGAGCACCAGGTGCGTGGAACGATGCCGACGTGGTTCACCCCGCGAGCCGGAGGTAGCGCCGCGGCGCTCATCCTCGTCGCACTGTCGTTCATCCCCGACCCGAAAAATTCGCCGTTCGGCTACCTGCTGCTCGGCCCCGTTGTCGCTGTAGTGACCGTAGCGCTGATGATGGCGTGGTCGTCGTGGCGGGACCTGCCGTCCCCGGTGCTGCGCCCGTTGCTCGCGCTGGGGACAATTTCGTACGCCGCGTACCTGTGGAACTATCCGATCGTGTTGTGGCTCGGCGATCGGCCCCTCTCCCCTATCGCCGCAATTGGTTCCATCGTGCTGACGATCGTGGCTGCGACGGCTAGCTGGTGGCTCGTCGAGCGGCCGGTCCAAGCGCTGAGGAAGCGCCTTGACCGGCCGGCCCGTCCGGCGTCCCCACCGGTCGAGCAGCCCGCTTCCGACATGCGCTGACGTCTGCTGAGCGGCACCGCCGTCATGCGGGGGCAACTGCTGTTTGTGCTTTCGACGATGCAGCGTCGGGGGTCGGTCGACGCTCGCATAGAATCGCGCGCATGGGGAAACGACGCGGCCGCCGCAGCTACGACCAGCCCGGGGGGTTTTGGCGTCAAGAGTTCGGCGGGATGCCGCTGTGGGGCATCGTGGGCGCTTTTGCGCTGCTCGTCGCGCTCGGCGTCGGCACAGTGCTCGCGATGCCTGCACAGAGCAACGCAGACCCGAACCAGCAGCCGCGTCCGGTCCCGACCTTCAGCTTCTCGAACGGGCAGCCCGACCGAGCGCAGGTCGTCTTCATCGGCGACTCGTACACAGGCGGGTCCGGCGAGGACTCCGGCCCTGACGCACGGTGGACGACGCTGCTCGACAATGATCTGAACCTCGCAGCGACAGTGCTCGCGCGCGGAGGGTCCGGGTATGTAAATGAGGGGCCGGTCGGGCCTCCACTGCCTACGCTCGCCGATGAGATTCCCTCCACCGCGGACCTCATCGTGATTATGGGCAGCCGCAACGATGACGACGCCGACGACGTGCAGGACGCCGCGAACGCCATGTACGACGCTGTGCGCGTGAAGGCGCCGAACGCGCGAGTATTGATCATCGGACCGCCGTGGACCTCGAGCGACGTCCCCGACAGCATCATCGACATCAATGCGGCCCTGTCGGAGGCTGCTGCCGCACACGGATTCGACTTCGTCGATCCGACCGAGACCGGGCTCCTCGCCGACCGCGACGATTTGATCGGCGCTGACGGCGTCCACCCGAATGATGCCGGTCACGTCGCCATAGCCGACTTCGTGAGGCCATTGGTGCAGGAACGCATCCCATCTGAGGACTGAAAACATGGCAGCTTTCCGCGCACACGAAGCACACGACTCGGCAACTCACCGACAAGGTAAGACCGCGCCGTTCCTCGCAACCTACGTGGGTCTTGCACTCTGCGTCGCCGTCCCGCTCGTGGTGGTCGAGGCGACAGAGAGCGCGGCGCCCATCCAGTCCTGGCCCTGGGCGATCGTCTCCATGGTCATCTCCGGAGCCCGCTTCACCTGGATCATCGGGTCCGCCACGCGCCGTCTGTACGAGTTGATGACGTGGCTGTTCTTCTACATCTTCCTTGGGCTGGCGCCGTTGGTGCAGTTGCGACTCGCCACCGACCCGGGTACCACACCCAACCTTCTTCACCAATATGACGGGACCGCCTGGGCGATCGTGCTCGCGAGCGAGGTTTGCCTGATCGCCGGCAGCTCCTTCGGGAAGCGGAATGCCAGTCGCGAGATTCACGAGCCCCGCCGTCGCTTGAGCGGATCGCGCGCGACCTCCGTCTCCATGCTGCTGCTATTGCTGTCCGCCGCCTACATCGGCCTTATCGGGGCAAGCAACTTGTTGGTCAACCGCGAGGCCCGGAACCTCGCCACGGAGTCCGCCGTGTCAGATGAGGCGCTACGCACGCTCCTGATCGCATTCGTGACGGTCGGCCTTCTGGTGGCGGTGGTCAGCCAATACGAGTTGTTCCGACGTCGACGCGCGGCCGGCGTGAAAGCGCCCATCATGCTCGCTTCCGGCTCCACGGCGATTCTCATCCTGCTGGTGAATCCCTTCGCTTCCGCGCGGTTCATCCTCGCCGTTGCGATCCTCGGGCTGCTCGCTGCCGGCGGGTTCTTCCGTTCCATGGGGCGATACCGCATCGCCGCCGTCGCCTCGGTCGTCGGGCTCGTCACGGTCTTCCCGATCCTCGACTCCTTCCGCCGCGAATCGAGCGTCCTTGAACAGTCGAACCCGCTTGAGGATCTGCTGTCCGGTGATTTCGACGGTTTCGGGCAAATTGTGAACACTGCGTGGAGCGTCGACACGTTCGGTCTCACCTGGGGCTTGCAGCTGCTCGGGGTCGCCCTATTCTTCGTACCTCGCGCATTGTGGCCTACGAAGCCTGTCGACACGGGCATCCTTCTCGCCGAGCAGAAGGGTTACGTCTTCCAGAATCTCTCGGCTCCCCTGCCCGCCGAAGCGTTCATCAACTTCGGTTGGCCGGGCGTCATCATCGCCATGCTCGCGATCGGCATCGTCCTGCGTCGTGCCGATGAGAGGAACGAAGCACAGATGCGTGTCTGGGGCGCGCCCACTGTCCTCGGAAGCGTCATCCCCTTCTACCTCATCTTCCTCTGGCGCGGCTCCTTATTGCAGGCTGTCGCAAATCTCGCGGTCATCATGCTCGTCTGGTGGCTCTGCACCGAATCGACGTCCCGCCGAAGCCCTTCTGCGGCATCTCGGCGTAGCGGAGCACGCCCTGCACCCCTCTTGCGATAGGGGCGGACACCCCTGCGTGCGACAGGTTAGGCACCAGAGGCATACAGCTGCAGTGCCCGGATGATGTCTCCGGCTTGACGGAGCCCCATAAGGTATGACCCGGTCTCGGTGGGGTGCACCGAGTCTGAGTACAGCACAGTGTCGCGCGTGCCGTCTCCTACTGTGGCGCCGACCTTCCCAGTCCCGGTGTACAGGAGAGTTCGGAGCTTCCAGCGGATGGATGACCCGGGGGTCTCCCCTGAGCCCGAGACGGTGCCTGTTCCGTTGGCGGCCTCCCACACGGAACCGCGATAGGTAACCAGTGACCCCGTGCTGTAGGTGGTGGCAGACGACCATGCGGGGATCGCCGGCCCCGCGGTTCCCACCATGTCGATGAAGGCAATCACATTGGGAGCCGATGCTGCAGCGGCCTTCACCGCGTTGACGTTGTTCCGCCGGTTGGCGCTGATCGTATCTGTGGCGTTGGAAGGCTGCGGGCCAAAGACGATGATCGGCACGCCCGGGCACGCTGCAGCGTAAGCGGCGTAGGTCGCTTCGGCAGCAGCTTGGACGTTTGCAGCGTAGGGGTCGTCGTTGACGGAACCTTCCATGACGATGAGGTCAAGGTCGGGTGTCTTCGCCACGAGCGCAACCCGATCCGCGGAACCGAATCGGGTTGCCGCAGTGGGCGTCGCGTACCCCGTCCCGCCGATAGAAGCGTTGTAGGCTCGCGCGCCGAGCGACCGTGCCATCACGTAGGCGGCGGTCTTCTGGGTTGGGCAGAAGGTGGTGTCGCTTCCCGCTAGGAACGAGTCGCCGACGAAGGCGATATTTGGTGCTTTCGGTAGCGGAGCCACGTACGCGCCGATGGGCACGCGAACGTCGAGCCAGCTGTCATTGTTCTGCGCCCAGAACTCGATGCGTCGCACCTTCGCGGTCGGGAATGTGAGCTTCGTGTAGAGCGTCGCCGCCGACAGCCCGGCCGGCGTTTCAGGCGAGACGGTCATCGGATGACCATCAACCCACAGCCAGAGAACGTTGTCAGGAGCGTTGTTATACCAACGAATCTCGAACGTCGCGCTCCCCACGATGAAGCCAACCGCGTGCCCGGGCCCTGAAACTCGCAGTTGCCCGAAGGTGGAGTTCCATTCCCCTGGGTGTCCCAGCTTTGTGATGCGCGCGTCCTGCGCCGAAACGATCTCGAAAGCGCCCGACATTCCCGTCGCCGCTGCGTGGACGATCGCCGGTGCGTCTGCCGTGACCGGCGGGAACGGCTCACGAACGGTTCCGAAAGCCGCGGCAAGGGAGCCAGCTTTCATCTTGCTGAATGCGGCGTAGCGGCCATCGCCATAGGACGCCACTGATATCGGGATGACGCCGGCAGGTGAGGCCGCGTCCTCTTCCAGTGCCTCGACGAAGGCGTCGCTTAGTACAGCCCGGGATGCCGAGTCGGGCTTCGCGAGCTCAACGGCCATCGCCGCGTCCGTCGCGGTGCCGGCGGACTCGATGATCTCCGCCGCGTCCAGCACGCGCTGCACCTCCGCGCCGGACATCGTCGACCACGGCAGGCCCGCGAACGAGTCGCTACCGTTGCCGGTCTTCACCCGCCCGACGGTCGAGTCGAATCCGAGCTCACCGAGCGCGAGGACCGCGCCGGATGCCTCCCACTCGGCACTGGTGCCCGAGCGAAGGATGATCTGCCGAACCTCGGCCATGCTGCTCTCCTTCCCCGCGTTACTCGTTGTGTGCGCCGTTGACGCGCGTGCTGTAGGTGCCCTCGGGCATCACGTAAGTCGTCGGCTGCTTCGCGGAGCCGAGCAGGAACCGCTCCACGATCGGCCACCGCTTCCCGAGCTCACGGACCACCCAGTAGTAGAGGGCGGTGACGAGACCGATCGAGATCGCCGTAAGGATCACGGACACCGTGTAACCGGGCGCCGACGTCGCGAGGATGCCGTCGATGGTCGCGATGATGCCGGCGACGGCGGGAATGGTGCCGATCAGCCATGCGAGAAGCCAGCCGATCGCGGCCGGCACAGCGGTGCGGATGGTGGCGAGGATGAGTTCCTGGCGCGTGGGGGTGTTCATGATGACCTCCTCAGGTCGAAGGTGTGGGGACGCAGAGCGCGGCCTGTTGTGTGGTGGGTAGGCCCGTGTCCGGGTCGATGACTTGGACGTCGAAGGCATAGGCGGAGTAGCCGTCGGGGCAGGCCGGTCCTGGTGCGCCGGCGGGTCCGGTTTCGCCTGCTGGCCCTTGCGGTCCTGCCGGACCCGGTTCGCCTTGTGGTCCGGACAGGCCCGCAGGTCCGGTGCTTCCGGGCGCCCCGCTGTCGCCGTCGGTGCCTGCCGGGCCAGGAGGACCAGCAGGTCCGGGCTCTCCCGGTGCGCCGGGCTCACCGGGCATGCCGGGCTCACCGGCGGTCCCGCGTTCGCCTCGAGCCCCCTGCAGCCCAGACGGCCCGCTGGGGCCGGTCACGACATCGTCCGGCGACGAGCCATCTGGCGGGGCGCCGAGCGCGAGCAGCTGGTCGTACAACCGCTGCGCGTTCTCCTGCGACGCGTGTAGGTCGTCGAGGAGCCCGTCAATCTGCTGCGCCTGCGCGGCGTTGCGGTCATTCGCCGCGCCGACGCGCTGCGCGAGGTTGCTGAGCGTGAACGTCGCCAGGGCGGCGATCGCGACAAGGAGCGCGACGACGAGGCCGACGAAGATTGTCCGTGAACGATGTGCGCGAGTCATCTCAGCCTCCGAAGATCGGTCGGAACACGAGCGCGATAACGCCGAGCGCAGTGCCGAGGAATGACAGGAGGATTGCGATCGCGGTGTTGTACTTCCGTGCTTCCATGCGGTCCTCGACGATCTGCAGTCGGCCCGCGACGGCCTTCCGCTCGGCAGCTTCTTTCTCGTCCGCGGCGATGCGTTCGGCCTTCTCCGCGTCGACCGCGGCGACCCTCTCGGCGCGCTCACGCTCGAGCGCGCCGGTGAGGTCGCGGATGCGTTCGTCGACGCGGGCCTGGTCGGAGCGGGTCGCCATGTTGAGCTTGATCTCGGCGACGTCGTCGGCGGTGCCCTTGGTGCGTTCATCGAGGCGGGCGAGCTTGATCTCGATCGATTCCGACTCGGCCACGCGTCAGCTCGTCGCCGCGGCCTGCCGGGCGAGCCGTAGGCGGATCTCTTCCGGCGACCACGTGACCGTGTCGTACGCGGACTGCTTCAGAACCGGCAGCGTCGCGGGATCGAACACTGGGTTGAGCTCGTCGCCGGCGAACGTGTAGACGGTGCCGGACGGGTCGCCGTAGACGAGCACGAACGGGAGCCGGTCGTGGCGCCGGAGGTTCGACTCCGCGATCATCCGCTTGTGCGTCTCGGGGTGAACCTCTTGCACCTCGAGGCCCTTCGACATGGCGACTTCGACCTCTTCGGGCGAGCCGAACTGCACGACCAAGGAGCCGATGACGAGCGACTGACCGATGCTCGACGTGATGATCTTCATCTCTTCCTCTTCCTCCACGACCTCGACGGCCTGCGGGACGAACGGGCGACTGTTGCCGCCAGCGGGTTGCGCGAGGACCGCGCGGATGGTTTCGGCGGGGTCACGGAACGCGCCGAGCGTGCGGTGACCTCGCACCTTGCTGTGCGCCGAATCGGGGTGGGTGCTGATGACGAGGTGCAGGTGGATGCCGCCCCATGCGCTGCCGGGGTAATCGATGTGACTCAAGGGCAGGGTGCGCGGCCCGCCGGCGAGACGGCCGACCCGGTCACCAGCCCCGATCCACTGCCCGACCGCCGGGAGACGGTCCTTCGACAGGTGGCAGTACGAATGGAACAGGCCGTGTCCGACGTCGAGGACGACAACGGACCCGAGCGTCTGCGACATCCGGATGACCCGGACGACGGCGCCACCCAGCAGCGCCGGCACGTCGATCGCTTGTCGGCTCGTGCCGATGTCGATACCGATATGCCGGAACTCGACGATCGAGTACGCGGCGCCCCAAGCGGCGAACAGCAGCGTCCACATGCGGACGGCGTAGAACTCAGCTCGGGTGAGCATGATCCGCCTCCTACTGTTCCGCGACGAACGACAGGTCGAGGGTGGTGCGGAACGACGAGACCGGGGTGTCGCCGACGAGGATGCGGCCGTCGGGGTAGATGTCGACCTGGCGGGCCTGCCCGTTCGCCCAGACGACTTTCTGCTGCACCTTCCCGGGACGGAACCCGACGGGCAGGGTCGTGAGGAGCGTCCCGACCCCGGGCTCGCCGTCGCGGATCAGGCCGGTGACGTGCACCACCCGGCTCACGCGTCGGACCCGGGCGAGCTCGTACGCTTCGCCCCAGTTCTTCCAGTTGGAAGCGAGGGTCAGGTCGATCCACCCGGTGTCCTCGATGATGAGGAGCCCCTGCGGGCGGTCGGGGGTGCGGAGGAAGATCCGGCTCGTGTCCGTTTCAACCAGCAGCCACCCGACCTTCGTCGACGAGGCGACGAGCTGCTCACGCTCGGCGGAGGGGAGCTTCAGCACGCCGCCGATCTGCTCGACACGGTCAGCGATCGCCTGGAAGTCAGCGACAGGGCCGCCGTCGTTCGTGGCGTCGTCGTTCATGGTGAGCGACCCGTTCGCGCTCTTGGTGTTTCCCATCCGCTACCTCCGGTAGGTGATCCTGAGAGCTCCGGACTGGCCGTCCTCGGCAAGTGATTTCGCTTCTTCTCGGCCGACGCCCTGAGCGTTCAGAGCGACACCGAAGGTTCCCGCTTTCGCGGCGTTGAACCAGTCCTGCGCCCACGGTGGGGTGAACCAGCCGGCACCGCGGCCGGGGTCCCACGGTGCGCTGCCGTTCACCGCCGGGAGGCCGGCGCCCTTCGACGGGGAGGTGTGCGTGCCCCAACGGAGGGTGTTGTCGTACCGGCGGACCGCCCACGTCAGGAAGATCTCGAGCGACACGAACTCCGCGTCGGCGGGAATGAGGTCCGCGATGCGCGGGTAGAACCACACCCCGTAGTTGCTGGGCGAGTTCCACGGGCGCGCCTGCCACCACCCGTTGGCGCCGGTCTTCGCGATCGACCCGGCCTCGGAGGCACGGATCTCGACCGTCTGCTCCCTGGCCTGACCTCCACCAGGCGCGGGCGGTGGTTCGACCGGGTCGGGTGAGGTGGAGAGCTTGATGCAGGACGGGCTGGTCGACCAGTTGATCGCGACGGTGTCGCCCGATGTCGGCGGTTCTCCGGGCGGCCCGTACGGCATCACGAAGTCGCCGAAATCGGTGCCGACGGTGACGAAGTCGCCGCTGGTTGTCTTCACCACTCCCATGCCGGGCTTCGGGGTGGACGGGCCGACCATGAACATCGCACCGTCGATAGACCACACGTGCACGGGCTCGTTGATCTCGGGCACCAGAGCGGACACGAACGGCATCGTCAGCCGTTCACCGCCCATGTCGACGAGAGCGTGAATGCTGTCGTTCCCGACATACCGCCCGACGTACGGGGTGACCCGCGACTTGCCCGCGACGAGCGCGCGGATCGCCTGAATGTCATCCATCCGGCACCTCCACCGTCATCACGGTGTGCGCCCCGCGGTGCCGGAGGGTCTGCACCCGCACCGGGGCCGTGCCGTACGCCCGGCGGTCCTCGAACACGAGGACGTCACCGATCTCTCGCAGCGGGTTGAAAGGCTCGGTGACCTCGCGGGTCACAGACCGGATGCGAGACACCCGAGGAAGCAGGCTCGCGGCGTACTCGTCCACCTTCGTCTGCGTATCCAGCACCCCGAGGGTGTCGGGGTAGGTGTACGTCGCGCCGCCGTAGGGCGACTGGGAGCCGTTGCTGTTCCGCACGCGGAGGAACCCCTCGGTGATCTCCCGCACGCCGTACAGCGGCCGCCCTTCCGCCGAGCGGCCCTTCACGACCACCCGGTTGTAGGTGAACTGCGACGTCATCGACGTGGGCGCGGACACGACGTTCCGGATGGTGTCGACCGGCTCCGGCCACGCCTTCGGGCGGGCCGTGAGCGCCCCCGTAGCGTCGGGGTGCGCCCACGCGTCGATGCGGTCGTACAGCGCCTTCAGCGCGTCTTCCTTCGGCCCCTCGTAGGCGATTGCCCCGATAGCAGCATCCGGAAGGTTCCGCACCACCGGCATCCCCGTCAGGTCCTGGATCTCATCCCAGACCGACGCGGTGCGCGGCGCGGCCGGCATCCCGAAGTCGTCCCGTTGGACCTTCGCGAGCCGGTCCTTCAACGTGACGGTGAACGCCTCGCCGGGGTGGATCAGGCGCCCTTCCCACAGCATCCGCGACTCCGTCGCGTCCGGCACCTCGGTGATGACGAACCGCCCGGTGGGGATGCGCTCGGCGAACACTCCGGCGCCGATGATGCAGTCGACCTGCATCTCAGCACCGAACGGGGAGAACCAGTCGCCGATCTCGCGCGGCACGAGGGTGTGCGCGTGGTCGTCGGTCCAGACGACGCGCGCCGACCCGGACCCAGTAACGAAGCGGGACGCGTCCCAGTCGAGCGCGGGTTCGCGCTGGATTGGGACGTTCGCGAGACGACGCGCATTGTCGTAGATGAGGTCGAACACCCACGACTTCCTCGTCCCGCCGTCCGCGATCGCCTGACTGATACGAGCGGATGTTTGTCGCACGACGCGCTCCCTTCTACCCGGCTGCGCCGCTGTACTCCCACGCCGAGGCCCACTCGCTATACCGCGGCAGCACGTCCGCGATGCCGCTGTACGTGCCACCGAGCGCGGCTGCGAGATCCGAGTACCGCAGCGACGGTGCGATGATCCCCGGGGTGGGCTGTCGGGTTTCGATCAGGGTGGCTCGGAATCGGGACGAGCCGCCTCCGCCCGCGCCGCGGCTACGCCCAACGGTGCGGTCCAACTCCTGAAGTGACGACACCCGCCCGTAGAACACCCGAGGCATCAAGCCCGGGTTGGGCGAGCGCACTAGCCAGACGGGGACCTGGGGCTGCTCCTTCGTCCCCAACGTCGCCCACACCCGCGCCGCTGTTTGCCGATCAGGCACCTGGAAGTCGACCGCGAGCGCCTCGATCCCGGTCAGTGGCCCCCCTCCGACGAAGACCGGGAGGTCATCCGCTTCGACGAACACGTCCGCCCCAGGAGCCGTCCTGCTGATTTCTGGCCAGGACCCTGCCATGTTCTTCGCCAAAGCGCTCAGGCTCGGATTGAGCGGGTTCTGAATCAGAACGTGCTTGTCGGGCCCTGACCACGGGAGAAAGACGGTTCCCAAAGGCACATTCCCAACGGGGTAGCCCTGCGAGGTGAACTCACATTCGTAGGAGCTCGTCGCATCCGGGGGCGCAGCGAAGTCCATCGCCGACGCGGCGCCGGCGTACGGGCGATCCACGACTCCTTGGACCTTTCGCCTCCGATCCCCGTCGACGCGCCACAGGGTGAACGCATCGGCCGTCTCCGGAACTGTGACGTTGAGTTGGGCTGCCGCACCCCCAGTAATCGGCTCACCGATCACCGAGGGCGTTCCGCCGCTCAACACGGGCCCCGTCTCCCCGGGCGATCCGCCTTGGAGTGCTGGGGCGTCCTGCAGCCGGACCTCCACCCGGGGTACGGGGACAAAGTCGGCGTGCGCGATGAGCGAAACGATCACCTTGACGACTCCCCACTCGACAGCCGGCGCCCGGACTCGGCACGGGAGCCAACGATCTGTTCCTGGATGACAGCGCGGATCGGCTGCCCGTCGACCAGGAGGGTCAACACGGCTCCTGCCAGCGACACGGAGACGTGCCGAGGGGCACTGTCTCCCGGGCTCTGCATCTCGAGCCCCGGCATCCGACGAACTGTCTCCGCAAGGAGCGCCAGCGAGCGTGCTGACCCGTCGAGCGGGATGTATGCCTCGGGGACGTCCGTTCGGTCGCCAACGACGCGCCAGGAGCTTGCCGGGACCATCTGCGCGAGCGGCTCCATCGGACGCAGGCCGCGGAGACCACCGGCGGCCATGAACTCGACGATCGCGCCGTTGGCGAACTGGCCGCCGCCGGGTCGATCGCGCGCGCCCACGGTTGCGACGTTGACGCCCAGGGTGGCGCCGGCAGCGATGCTCGAGCGGAGCGCGCGAATAGCCTCCTCGGCGGGCGATGTGTCCGCGTAGATCGTCGTCGCGCCGTCGGGGATGGTGTTGACCCGGTCGACGAGCGCCTGCACCTTCGACTGCTCGTCGGGAGCGTTCGAGAGGATCTCGGTGACCTCCGACTCCGGGATGCCGGCGTACGCGGCGATGAGCTTCCACGCCTGCACCTCGGTGAGTCCCATCTGCTGCAGCTGCTCAGCGATCGCGCCGGCACCATCGCGCCACCGGCCGCTGAGAGCGTCTTGCTCCTCACCGGTTGCCGCGGCCGCAGTCTGCTGCGCGATCAGCGCGTCAACCGCAGAACGGATCTGCGCGTCGAGCTCACCCGTGGCCCGGGTGCTGCCGTCCTGCGCCTCGGTCAGTCCGTCGAGGAGCGACCGCCCTTCGGTGGCGGACTCCCCGACCATGTCGATCGCCTCAGCGAGCCGAAGCTGCGCGTCGTTGAGGTAGCCAATCCTGACCGCGGGCTCGGCGAATTCGTTGAGCCGGTCCCGCGCGTCCGCGATCTTGTCGGACATGGCGTCGGTGGTCTTGTCGACGTCGCCCATTCCTTCGATGACCGCGTCGAGCCCTTCGAGGTCGGCATCGCCAGGCAGCCATTCGACGAAGTCGCGGAGCCCCTGCAGCGTCTCTCGCAGCGGTCCCGTGACGAAGTCACCGAACCCGTCGGATGCTGTCTCGGCGAAGTCGAGAGCGCCGTTGGCCATATCGAGGAAGAACTGCAGCACGGGACCACGGTTCTGCGACACGAAGTCGGCGAAGTCCTGCAGCGGGTCCGAGAACGCCGCAGCGAGAGCACCCTTGATGCCGTCGGCGGCGACCTCGATGTTGCGCTGAGCCTGCTCCATCTTGGTCGCGTCGTTGTCGGCGAGGGTGTCGAACATGCGCTGCGCGGCGCCCTCGACCTGGCCGAGCGACGCGACGGCGTTGGAGGGGTCCATCGCGTAGAGCGCGTCGCCAAGGTCCTCGGCCTGGGTGCCGAAGAGGGCGACGGCGGCGGCGTTGCGCAGGACGGGGTCCTCGGTCTCGCGCAGCTTGCGGAGGACCTCGTCGAGCCCGTCGCGCGCGCCCTGGCCACCGGCCGCGATCTTGGCGGTCATCTCCTCGGCGTCGAGTCCGAGCGAGCGGAAACCTTCGGCCGAGAGCTCGGAGGCGTCGGTCGCGCGGATCTGGAATTCCTTGAGCGCGTCGGCGGCGAGGTCGCTGTTGCGGGCTCCGGCGGCGAGCCCCTGGTTGATGAGCCCGAGCGCTTCAGGTCCGGTGAGGCCGAGGCGACGGAACAGGGTTGGGTACTCGGTGAGGGTGTCGAGCAGGTCCTCGTTGGCGTTGAGGCCGTTGCGGGCACCGGTGGCGAGCAGGTCGAACGCTTCCTGCGCCGACCCGGCGAGGCCGTTGCGCAGCAGCTGCGTGACGGTGGTCGCGACGGGCCGGACGTCTTCGCTGAGGACGTCGGCGATGCCGGAGAGCCCTTCGACGACCTTCTGCGCGTCGCGGTTGGAGGCGTCGGGGTCGATGATGCGGAACTGCAGCGCGAGCCGTGCGGTGTCCATGTTCGCTTCGATCGACTCGCCGAAGACATTGGTGTACGCCTCGCCGGCAGCCCGGCCGATGCGCATCGCCTGCTCGGGGCTGATGCCCGTGAGCGCCTCGAGGCGGTCGAAGCTGACCTCCTGCTGCAGTCCGTCCTGCACGCCGGCGGCGATGGCCTTGCCGATCGCGACGCCGCCGAGGACGATGCCGCCGGCGATCGGAATCGCGGTGAGCGCGGCGATGAGGGAACCCTCGATGTCACCGCCGACGACCTGCCCGACCTTCTCCCCCGCGCCGCGGGTGGCGGTGTCGAGGCCCTGCGACAGGGACCGGCCGGACTCGGTACCGGCGTCTTCGGCCTCGCGCTTGAAGAGGGCCAGGAACCTCTTGAGGCCGCTCTCGGCGCGCTCTGTCTCGGCCTCGACCGTGATCGACTCGCGGAGCTTGCCGAGCCGCTCGGCCTGCTGCTCGAGGCGGGCGACCGCGGCCTCGGCGCGCTTGGTCTCGGCTGTGACCTCGAACCCGGCTTCGCCGCGGATCTGCAGGTCCTCGACCTTGTCGCGTGCGCGCTGCAGGCTCTTCTCTGTGCGGGTGATGTCGGCCTCGACCTGAAGCACCGCGCGCTCGGAGACGAGCTTCTTAGCCTCGGCCTCGACACGGTCCATGCCCGCGACGGCGTCGCTGGTGTCGGCGCCGACCTTCTTGACGACCGGCTTCTTCTCGATCCGCTCAGCGGAGTCCTTGACCTCCTTCTCGCCCTTCTGCACCCCGACCGTGTTGGCGGTGTAGAGCACCTCGAGCTCGGCGGCGCGCAGAGCGGGCATGGATCACCTCCGGGTGAGTGCGCTCCTCAGCCGCGTCGGCGAGTCGAGGAGCGAGAAGATCGCGGACCGGACGGGTAGCCACGACCCGGCGAGCACTGCCGGCGAGTACAGGTCGATACCCTCCTCCTTGCGGAGGTCAGCGACCACGAGACGCCAGTGGCGAATGAGGGCGACCCACGAGCCGTCGACCTCGACTTCGGGCGCCCGGGTCATGGCGGGCGCCTGCATCTCCGGGGGCAGCCGGTAGTCGGCGTAGATCGGGATGCCAGCCTCGTCGTGGTCGATGGGTTCGCCTACGCCGTACTGCGCCCACTCTTTCGAGGTGAGCGCGTCCGCGCTTTTGGGGCCGGCGCGTCACCGCCGTCCAGGGCATCCGCGCGCGGCGCCCAGAGCGCGATGGCGATGGCGTCGGCGTAGATCTTGCCGCGCGCCCAGTAGAAGATGGCGTAATACTCCATCCGGTCGATGGTCTCGACGTCGATGTCGTCGGCGGCCATCTTGGCGGCTGCCTTGCCGAGGCCGGGGCGTTCGATCGGGCCGATGCTGTCGATGACCTCGCGAGTGTCCTCGTCGAGCTCGCCCTTGACGATGCGGAGATTGATCTCCGCTCGAGCGGCGAGCGCGATGATCTTCCGGGCCCGGCTCACGCTGGGGGGCGCGACCTTGTAGGTGCGCTCCCCCAGCGTGAGTCTCAGATCCGGCGCGGCCCACTCGGCGAAGTCGACCGCGGTGGCCACGGTCAGGCCGTCCGGGTGAAGGGCCGGGCGGTGGATGTGCCGTTGACGGTCTTGACCGTGATGGGCGCGGGGCCGTCCGCGCCGGCGGGCACGAGGGCGACGATGGTCGTGGCGTTGACGACCGTGTAGTCGACGGCGTTCGCGCCGCCGAACTTCACGCCGTCGGCGCCGGTGACGAGGACGGCGCCGAGGCCGTCCTTGAATCCGGTGCCGCGGAGGGTGACGAGCTCGGCGGCGGGTCCGCTGATCGGGTCCACGTGGGAGACGAGGGGGGCGTCGCCGTCCCAGCCGCCCCACGGGTTCTCAATCTCGGTGGCCGAGCCGACGCCGGTGAAGGTCCAGTTCCACGTCTCGGTCTGGCCGTCGGCGCCGGTCTGGCCGCGCTGGCGGGCGACGGTGACGTAGCCCTGCCGCGCGTCCCGGAGGTTCGGGGCGCCCTTGGCCGGCTTGTGGTACTCGCGGATCTCGATCTCCGCGTCCTCGTCGAGGGCGCTGGGGCGGATGCGATCGAGGAGCGCCTCGATCTCCGGCAGGTACTCGCCGGTCGTCCGGGACCGGTTGACGTGGGTGGACACCGACGCGCCGAACGACCAGGCGTCGACGCTGTTGTTCTGAGCGCCGAGGTCGTCGTAGGTGCGGGAGTCGCTGGTGGTGGGCGTCTCGTTCGGCTGGTAGCCGAACATGCGCCGCAGCGGCTGCCAGATCTTCTCTTCGCCGCGAGGGGCGAGGTTGACGTCGATGCCGTACTCGTAGGACTTGCCCCGGACGAAGCCCTCGGGCAGGGGAACGCGCTTGTTCATGGTGGTTATGCCTCCGGATTGTCGAAGATGATCAGGTAGTTGTCGGTGCGCTCTTCGCGCTTGGATACGTCGACGCCCGCAGGCGAGAACGACAGGCGGATGACCTCGCTGATGACCCCCTCCCGCATGAGCTGCGAGAGGCGATCGAACGCGGCATCCGCGATCTGGTCGGCGCCGAGCAGCGCGCCGGGCGCACCGCGGGATCGCAGCTGAGCGCGACGCGTCTTGGTGCCGGTCTCCGGGTCGTCGGAGCCGTCGTAGATGCGGACTCCTACGCCGCGGTCCGGGGACGCGGCGAGGCGGCCCTGACGGACGCCGACGACGTCGGACGTGTAGACGGCGGATCCTCCGGCGTCGTACAGCCACCCGTCGATGGAGCCCAGCTGCTCGCATAGCCAGTTAGTGAGGGCCGCGTCATCCACCGCCGAGGTCCTTCCGGTTCCGGGCGGCGAGAATCGGGCCGATATCGACCTCGTCGGCGGCTGCTTCGAGGAACTTCGCTTGGCCGTCGTCGTGCTCGTAGTCGAGGTCCTCGTGATTGAGGCGGGCCTTGAGCGACTGATACCCGATCTGCATTGTCAGGTCATCGACCGCGACGAACCCCTCCTTCTTCAGGTCGCCGGCGTCCTCGGGGGACTTCGCGCGCGACACCTTCAGCACCGCGCGGCCGGCGTCACGCAGGCCCGCTTGGATCGACTTCTCGAGCTTGGTGACGATCGGATTGAACTTCGCCACGGGGCCCCCTCACTTCAGGTAGAGCACGAGGTGCGACGGCAGCGGCGGCGGGTTCTCTTCCCGCGCCACCTGGAGGACGCTCGCCGTCCGCTCGAAGCCACGGCTGGGCCACAGCGTGACGAGCGATCCGGGCGGAACGATCGTCTCGAGCGGGACAGTGACGCGCGAGGAAGACACGACCTCGTCGCCGTCCGCGCTGCGGATCAGCTCGGTCTTGTCGATGACCTCAGCGTCGACCTGCACCTCGTCCGCGAACACCTCGCCGGCGCCGCCCGACCCGAGGTACGCCTTGATGCGCACCTTGTCGGGGAAGAAGAACGCAGCAGGCCAGGTCACGAATACCGCCCCTCAGGCCACACGCGCGCCATGGGCGACTCAACGGGGAAGCTCCCCCGTGGTAGCCCAGGCGCGGACGTGAGGCCGCACAGCGAACGCAGAGAGGCGCGCGAGTCGGAATCGAACGCAGCGTCGATCGCCTCGAAGGACATCGACGTGCCGTTGCGGCTCAGGGACCGTGTACGCCGGGAGCCGGCGGCGGGGAGCTCCGCGATCACGCCCTTGAGGATCGCGATCGCATCCTTCCCCGCCTCCGTCTCCGTGTCGAGCGAGTCGAGGCAGGGGGCGATGATGCGAGCCCGCACCAGCACCCGACGGCCGAGGTCCTCGTCCGTGGTGATATCCGAATGCTTAATCGGCATCATCGCCCCTTCGGTCAGGACGCCGGCGGCGTCTGTTGCTGCTTCGCGGCGTCGTCGGCTGCCTTCTTCGCGGCCGCGGCTGCGGCGGCAGCCTCGTCGGTCACCGCGTCCTCGACCTTCACGGTCTCGACGAGACCCAGGCCCCTGAGTCGCTTGACCTCGTCCGCGGTGACCGAGTCGGGGAGGAAGCGGCCCTGGCGCAGGTAGGTCTCCCCGCCCTGCGCCCCGGGCACCTTCGCGACGATCATGACCGCGGTGACACGGTGGCGGGTCTTGGCTGCCATGATCAGAGCTCCGTTCCGGTGATGGTGACGCCCGCGGTGGCGTCGAGGACGATCGGCACGGTGACGCGCCGCGACCGCAGCAGGTAGCTGTCGGTCTTGTCCTCGCGGATCGACTTCGTCTCGACGCCCGGGAGCGCCTTCGTGTAGCCGGGGCCGCCGAGGTCCTCGTCCGCCATGCCGCCGAGCTCGTCGCTGTTGATGAGCAGCGGCGCGGAGGTGGGCGTGTGCGGCGAGCGGAGCCAGATCAGGTCCAGCACCGTCGGCCACGTGCCCGTGATGAGCGGGTTCGCGGCTTCGCGAGGCAGGAGGCCAGCCTGGAGGAAGGCCGCCATCACCTTCGCGTAGGCGGTCGGCGTCAGGACGATGGTGTCGAGGCTGTGACCCTCGCCCGACTCCTCCGCCTTGGCCTTCGCGAGTTCGACCGAGAGGACGATGTTCACGACGTCGGTCCACGGACCGGGCGACGCGATCGTGGCGGTGATCTTCGACGCGATGACGCCGAGCGCCGCCGAGTCGACGAACTTCACCATGCGGTTCACGAGCTGCAGCAGCGCGCGATTGACGACGTCGATGCCGCGGCGCTTGATCGACTCGTCGGTGACCGGCACGTCGCGGCCCCACTTGTCGACTCGCGCAGCCGCGAGGTCGCCGGCCGTGACCTGCGAGCGCGGGTATTCGCCGCCGGGCGCGATCGACTCGGGGTCGTCGGGCGCGAACAGCGGGTCACCGTTCTCGTACAGCACCGCGCCGCCGATGCTGCGGAAGCGGCCCTTCAGCAGCGCGTCGGAGATGAAGCGCTGAGCCGCGAGCGTGCGGATGCGCCGGCCGATGGCCGACTGCGAACCGAGCAGCTGGTGGATCTGCTCGGGGGTGAGGTCCGCGGTGTCATCGATCGCCGGGACCGGGTACGTCAGGGAGCTTCCCATCAGTTCGTTCTCCTTCTCAGTCCAGTGCGACCTGGACCAGCTGGTCCGCCGCGGTGGTGGTGGTGATGGCGAGGCCGTTGCCGGTCTCGCCCGCTGCGACGGCCTGCACCTTGCCGTCGGCGGCGGCCTTGATGCGGGTGCCCGCGGTGATCGCGGCGGAGGCCACGAGGTTCTGCACGCCGCCGCGAAGCACGAGGACGTCCTCGCCGTCCTTCGCATCCCGCGCGGCGGCGCCGAACACCTTCACGCTCGACACTGCGGCCGGCGACACCTCGCGAGGGCCGCTGATCTCGACCAGGCGGCCGCCGATGACGTCGGCGCCGGCGACGCAGGTGATCTTCGCGCCGGGCTCGAACAGGTGGATGTGGTCAGCCATCTCAGGCCTCCTGCTTCTCGTCGGAGCCCCACGCGGAGGCGTAGAGCGCGTCGTCAGCGCTCGTGAGCGAGTCGGCCTTACCGATCTCCGTCACGGGCACCGCGTTCTTCGGGAACGAGGCCAGCAGCTTCGTGATGCCGTCCTCGTCCTTATCGAGCTGGGCACGCCAGTCGTCCTTCGCGGACGCAGCGATGCGGCCCTCGCGGAGCGCCGACGCGATCACGCCGTCACGGCGCGCACCGTCGATCGCATCCATCGCACGGCGGCCGGCGGCCGAGTTGCTCTGCAGCTCCTCGTACGCGGCCTTGTCCACGACGATCGCGCCGTCGGGAAGCGTCTCGACGGACGCGACCGCGAGGGCCGGGGTGGGGTTGGTGTCGGTCTGCTCTTCGAGCGCCTCGTCGAGCGCTGCAAGCAGCGACTCGTCGGTCAGGTCGGCGTCGGTCACACCGAGCCGCTGCGCGAAGCCAGCCTTCAGGTCGTCGTATCCCACGACGTTCTCCTTTCGGATGGTGGACCCCGGCTCGGTCGAGACGGGGGGCATGGAGGGCGCGGCCGCAGCGCGCGCCGTGATCCGAACGACGCGCGCGGCAGCGCTGTCGTCGGTCTCGTCGTCGTCGGGGATGACGATGACCTGTTCGGACTCGCCGACGGTCTCGGTTTCACCGGCGTCGGGAATGACGGCGACACGGTCAGCGAGACCGAGGTTCACCGCCTCCGTGGCGTTCATCCAGGTCTCATCGGCGAGGAGCTGGGTCCAGTTCTTGACCCCGGCCTTGTCCTCGTAGATCTCGATGATGGAGGACTCGATACCATCGAGCCGCTCGGCGTCCTTCCGCAGCTCGGCAGCGCTCCCGAGGGTGAACGTCCACGGCGAATGGATCATCATCTGGGTTCCAGGCGACATCACCGTGTCGTCGCATCCCGCCGCGATGACGGATGCAGCGGACGCGGCGAGCCCGTCGACGACCGCAGTGACCTTCGCCTTGTGCGCCCGGAGCATGTTGAGGATCGAGACACCTTCGAACACCTCGCCGCCCGGCGAATTGATGCGCAGGATGATCTGGTCCACAGAGTCCGGCATCGCGTCGAGCACCTGGCCGATGTCCTTCGTAGAGATGCCCCAGAATGCGCCCCACGAGTCGATGGGCCCGTACATGCGGATGGTCGCCACGGTGCCGTCTCCCGACGGTGCCGGCGTCGTGACGGCGTTGAAGAACTCTGCCTTGGTCGTGGGGACAGGCTTCTGCCCCCAGAAGCGGTTCGTCTGCTTCGCTTCCTTGGTCATGCGGCCTCCTTGGCTGCTGGTGGGACGGTGACTTCCCGGCGGGTCGAGAGATCCGGGATCGGCAGGCCAAAGCGGTCGCGAGCGAAGTCCTCGAGCTTGTCGTCAGGGCGAACGACACCCGAGCGCACCAGCTGCTCGAGCGCGGCGGCGGTGACGGGTTGCCGCTCGCCGATCTGGGCGGGCACGAGCCGGGGCGCGGGTTCGGTCACGCCCCAGTTCTTATCGACGAGATCCTCAATGACGTGCTGCTGGGTGACATCGGCGATGTGCTGGGCGACGGCATTCAGCGAGTCGGTGAAGAAGTTCGCGAACGTCGACCCGAGAGCCCACGATCCGGTCTCGGTTCCGAGGTTCAGGAAGTGCGCGAGTACTGCGCGCGCGATCTGCTCGTCGTAGTACCGGATCGGCGCATCGGTATCGGGCAGGTCGCCCTCGACGCCAAGGAACTTCAGCAGCGCACCGTGCGGCAGCGAGGCGCCGGAACCTTCGCCTGCCCGCGCGTTCTTCGCGATGTCGAGGCCGCGGTCAATTTCCTCCTTGAGCCAGGCCATGACCTGCTCGTAGGTCGCGCCGTCGGGCGGCGGTGCGCTGGTGTAGGTCGGCAGGCCGAGCCCGTTCCGTTCCGCCGTGAGCGCCTGGATGCGGAGCACCCGGTCCTTCAGGAGCCACATCTTGTAGGCGGACCGCAGCAGCGACTCGCCGATCCAGTTGGCGCCCTCGCGCTCGTTGACGTAGGCGACCAGCCGGTCGACGCCGATCATCCGATCGACGTCGTACTGGAAGATGCCCTCGAGGCCGCCATCGCGAGCCACCTTGATCTCGCGGATGGTGCGAGGCGGTCGCCAGGCGAGCTTCGCCAGCCGCGTGCGACCCGTGGACTGGTCGTAGACCTGCTCGAAGAACGAGTGGCCGTAGATGAGCTCCAGCAGCGCGAGGCGAAGATGCTCCTTCCACGAGAAGCGGCCCTTCGTCCGCAGCGGCGCAACAGGCGGCTGCCCCTTGATTGGCAGGCCGAGATCCTCGGCGACGAGCCGGGTGACTTCGTCACGGCATCCCGTGCCGTCGATCGCCCACTCCGTGCGCATGATCGGGAGCATCACCGCCCGCGTGACCGACTTCACCTGCGGGTCCTCGCGGCGCATGCGATCGAAGACGTTCAGCGACTGCGGCCATTGGAGGTCGCGATTCGTCTCGTGGGTCTCCGCGGTCAGGCCCGCCCACGATCGGACGGCACCGCCGGACTGGTATCCAATCTCGGTCACGGGACCTCCTGTCAGAACGCTGCGTGAGCGAGGTTCTCTTCGTCGTTCGCGACGTCGTCGCGGGTGATGATGCGAGCCGCGGGCGGCGGCGGGCTGATGGTCGGCGCCGCCGGAGGCTCGAGTACTTCGAGCCCGTAGAGCGCTTCGGTCATGGCGACGAGCCCGGCGATGTCCACCGGCTGCGACTTGTGCCGCGACCATGCGAGGTTCTCGGCGTACTGCGTGACCACACCGCCCTCGACGGCCAGGTCGACCGCGGGCTGATTGACGACAACGAGCCGGCGATCCCGAACGCGGTCGCGGATCCGGCCGGTCGCGGTCGCGAACGTGCCGCCGTCAAGCGCGTGCACGTGCAGGCCGAGCGCCTTCAGCGGCTCGATGAACTCGACCGCCGCGGTACCGCGCGCCTGGATGACGACCTCGCGCTGGCCGGATGCCTCAGCGAGCTCGGCCATGTAGTCAGGCACCCAGAGCATGCCGGCGCGGCGGTGGCGCACCGTGGCGAACGGCCGTCCGTCGGCGGTCATCGCGGCCGCACCGATCCAGGTCGTCGACCTGTCGGGCGTTGAGGTGTCGATCGACCACACCGTGCGGGTGCCTCGCGGGATGACGATCTCGGAGACGGGCACGTGGAGCTGCCGCCAGTCCTTCGGGGCGATGAAGGAACGGACCTTCGACGTGACCCACTGGCAGAGCACCTCGGTGCGGTAGGACGCCTCGAGCATGTCGCGCGAGTCCTGGAGGATCATCTCGATCGTGATCTCGCCGTACCCGATACTCGGGTTCGCCTGCAGGATGCCGTCGATGTCGTCGAGAGCGCAGCCGTCCGGCGCCGACCACTCGAACAGGGCCGACGTCGGCGCCGCGAGCTCGCCGTTGGCGTACGCCTCCAGCTCGTCGATGCCGCGCTCGAGCCACGCCTCGATCTCGTCGATGAGGTTCTCGCGGAGCTTCTTGAGCACGACCGACCGGGCGTCGCCGGCGTTCGAGATCATCCAGAGCTGGGAGTTGAACACGGCCTTCGTGGTCTGCGCGACGGAGTCCCACGCATCCCAGGTCTGCTGCTCGCGACCCTCATCCATCAGGACGCGGGCGGCGGACTTGCCGCGGCCGCCCTTTCGGGATGCCGCGCGGACCTCGTAGTGTGCGCCGTTGCGGAGGTAGATGCCGGGCTGGCCGTTCTTCCGCTGGATCTTCGACAGCACCCTCGCGAGCGCCGGCACGCAGCCGTCGTTGTCCTCGTCGCACCAGCGGGCCGTGAGGTTCCACACGTCCTGAGCGGTGTCGAGGTTCTGCGCGGTGCCGAGCACCTTGAACCGGAACGGAGGGAGGCGGTCCTCGAAGCGGTCCGAGTCCACGAACAGCCACCACGCCGCGAGTACTGCGGCGAGCATGCTCTTGCCGTTCTGGCGGGCGACGAGCACGACGACGCGGCGGAACCGGAAGGTGCCGTCCGAGTTCAGCTCGAGCGCATGGATCAGAAGCCACTTCTGCCACGGGTACAGGTCGACCCCGAGGAACACGAGCGCGAACTCGATCACCTCGAAGCCGAGCGAAGTCTCCTCCGTGAGCGGGCGCAGCGGTCGCGTCCACAGCCGGGGTTCTTCCCGGCCGACGAGGTCGGACAGGTCAGCCTGCAGCTCCCCCGCGTCGGCGCCGGTCCTTGAAGCTACCGAGGTCAACCGGACCTCCTTCGTCGGACGTCGACTCGCCGGATGGCGGGTCGGTGGGTGCGGGCACCGATGCGTTCAGGGCGGCGCGCGCGGCCGGCGTCGCGCCGAGCTCGCGCAGCCCGTTCCACAGGTGCGGGAGCAGGTAGAGCGCCTTGGTCGCCTCGAGGGACGTGCCGTTCGCGACGGCGTGGTCGATTTGCCGAGCGACCTGGCGGCATGACGCGATGAGCGCGGCATCCGCGCCTTCGGTCTTCAGCTCCTTGAGTGTGTCCTCGAAGGCGTCGGTGATGGCGTCCTTTACGCGGTTCGGCTCGCCGAGCAGTCGCTGCCGGAGTTCGATCAGCCGCATGACGCGGTCGGTCGCTGCGACGTCGCCGTTGATCGCCTTCTTCCACATCGCACGGTGCAGAGCGTCGAGGCGCTCGAGCTCCAGGATGCGCGACGCGGTCTGGTCGAGCGCGACCGGCGATGCGGCGATCGCGACCTGGACCGCATCGCGCGCCTCGTCGACCGTGCAGTCGAGCTGCTGCGCGATCGTGTCGTACGGGATCGCGGCACGGAACAGCGCCAACGCCTTCGACGGATCGACGTCAGGCATCGACCATCTCCGAGAAGTCCACGGCCACGCCCCCGCGCACCGGCTGAACGCCCGTGTGCTCCTGGTAGCGGCGACAGATCACGTCGGCGTAGGTCGGGTCCAGCTCGACGACCATCGCGCGGCGACCGAGGCGATGCGCGGCGATCAGGGTCGTACCGGATCCGGCGAACCCGTCGAGCACCCAGCCGCCCGGACGGCACGAGTTGGTCAGCATCCGCTCGACCAGCTCGACGGGCTTCATCGTCGGATGCTCCGCGGACCGCGACGGCCGCGCGACGTCGAACACCGTCGACGAGCGGTTGTCGCCGAACCACTGCGGACCGCCACGGCCGAGGCGACCATCGCCGCCGGCGGTGAAGCCGTACGCGATCGGGTCGAAGTCGCGGTCGACCTCGCCCTCCAGGATCGGCTCGGACTGGTAGTGGTAGTCGGCGCGCGAGAGGACGAAGCGGTCCTTCACCCACATCAGCGTCTGCCGGTACCGGATGCCGAGCCGGCCCATCGCAGCCTGCAGCGGGACGCGCAGCACGTCGGAGTGCGCGACGTAGACGGGCGCGCCGGGGCGGCACACCTGCGCGGCGACCTCCAGGAACGCGACCGACACCGCGATCGCGTCCGCCTCGCCGTCGTTCTGGATGCTCAGGCCGGTGCCGCCGACGTACTCGACGCCGTACGGCGGATCCGTCCACACGCAGTCGAACGCGACGCCCTCCGGTATCGCGGCGCGCACGGCGTCCAGGTCGCCAGACGAACCGACGAGCAGCCGGTGCGGGCCGAGCTGCCACACGTCACCGAGGCGCGACACGGCGTCCGTGGCATCCGGCCGGGCCGGCACGTCGTCGGGGTCCGTCAGCGAGACGGGCTCGTCGGCGGCGGCGAGCAGCGCGTCGAGGTCGGCGCCGGTGTAGCCGGTGCCCTCGAGGTCACCCGCGGCCGTCATCGCGGCGATCAGGTCGGCGTCGTCGTACGCGCCGAGATCCGCGAGCCGGTTGTCAGCGAGCACGATCCGGTGCGCGGTCGCCTCGTCGACGTCGACCGTCGTCGCCTCGATGTCCGCCCACCCGAGCGAGCACGCCGCGAGGTAGGTGTGATTCCCCGCCAGGATCTCGTTCGGCCGCCCCGTGAGCGTCCCGACGTTCACCACGATCGGCCGGTACTGACCCTGAGCATCCAGCGACGCCGCGATCGCCCGCACATCGCCACGGCGCGGGTTCCGATGGAACACCTGCAGCTCGTCGACGGGGAAACGGACCACGGACAGCATCGCTGGACCTCTTTTCTGCGCGGGCGCGCGTGATGGGGGTGGGCAGATCGCCCGGGGAGAGAGGACAGCTCCCCCGGGCTCTGGTCCACCCCCGATGGACTTGCTGGATTTTCTGGGCGTCCAAGCGAACTGGCGTCGCAACCGAACGCGCCGTTCCGCTACCGTCGGGGGCAGCAATCGTGAGCACTGGGGGGCAACTATGGCGAAGGCACGAAGCGGCAAGCGTCCGCAGAACCCTGCACAAGGGAACAACCGTTCACTCAGTTCGACGACAAGCGGCACCATGCGTGAGTCGGAGGACGGCGAGATCACGATCTTTCTCAGCTATGCACGAGCTGACGACAAGGTCTACAAGATGGTGCGCCACTTCAAGGAGCTGCTTATCCACTTCGTTCACGCGAAGTCCGGTCGCAAGGTGAAGGCCTTCTTCGACCAGGACGACCTCCGGTGGGGCGACATCTGGGAGAACGAACTCGAGACTCGGATCCTCGGAGCTTCGGTGTTCATCCCCATGCTCAGCGCGAGCTACCTGGACAGCGAGAACTGCCGCTGGGAGTTCAACCGTTTTCACTCGAATGCCTCGGCGCTCGGCGTTCGAGAACTCATCCTTCCGGTGCTTCTCCTGAACGCTCCGGCTATCTTCAATCGCAACTCCGACGATGAACTAGTGCGTGATGCCGCGGCTCGCCAGTGGGAGGTGATCGAGGACGCTGTGCTGTCCGATCCAGGCACGTCGGCGTGGAAGGTGACGATGGCCCATCTGGCAGACCGCTTTGTGGACTCTTACGCCGCAGCCGAGGCGCGGCTCGCGACGCTCGACGGCGCCGACCTGCAGCCGGTCAAGCCAGCCAACGAAGCCGGGGACCACCACGCCAGCGACGACGCCGACGGTGACGGCGACCTCGACGACGATGGTCCGGTATTGGCAGAGCTCATGGAATCGATTCAGAACAACGTGAACCGCGTCACCAGCATCGCGTCGAGCTTGACACCTACTGTGCAGCAATTGGGAGAAGCAGCGAGGCAGAGTAACCAAGGTTCTCGGCCTCAAACGCCGCAGCAGTTGCAGGCGTGGAGTCGCCGGGCGGCTGGTGCCTTCGAGGAGCCCGCCAACGCGCTCGCCTCCCAGGGCGAGGAGATGCTCAACGTGACCAAGGCGCTCGACGTCGACATGCGGCGTGTGCGACAGCTGACCAAGAGCCTGCTGCCGGAAACCGCGTACGCGAGGGGTTACAACGAACTTATAGCTCCCCTGCAAGGGATGGGCACCGTTCGTGACCAGCTGACGAGCCTTCTCGATAGCCTCAAGCCCGCCGAAGTGATCTCCGTTCCGCTCCGAAAGGCGTTGCGGCCGGCTCGTAATGGCGTGACTCGAGTAACGGATAGCCTCGACTTGATGGAGTCGTGGCAGCCCATCGACCTCGACGGCTAGAGCGTCAGCGCCTGCTACCGCTATCCGCTACCACCAGTCGGGCACCATGTCGCCCAGCTCGGGCGCCGGGGATCCGTTGCCGCGCTGCTGGTTGCAGAGCATGTGCGAGTGGCGGAAGTTGTCGGGGTCCTGCTGCAGCTCGGGATGCGTGGACACCGGGAAGTAGTGGTCGAGGTGGTGCGAGTCCGGGGCGGTGCCGGCGCCGACGTTGTAGTCGATGCGGCCGTCGCACAGCCAGCAGACGGACGCGGGCCGGGTCTCGGGCTCGGCGTCGAGCCGCTTCCCCTCGTCGAAGAACTCGTCGCGGAGGTCGTGGTCGAGGCGGGTGTTCGTTCTCGCCACGGTGCCTCCTGAGGTGGTGACGAGGGGCGCCGGCGCCGTCACGGTTCGGCGCCCCTCGGGCGGTGCAGGTATCTCCTCGCCTGAGCAGATGGCAGGCGATTGTGGGAGCCCTTCGCGGGGAAGATCGCCGCGTTGACACCGGTCTGGTCACCTCGGCCGGGAGGAGCTGGACGCGCGAATCCCGATGTCGCTGCGTGCCATGGGCTCGAACCCCCGGCCGAGGGATCTAGATGGCGACCTGGTCGCCGTGGTTCGTGGTGACGGTGTATCCGTCGATGGAGAGCACCAGGCCCTCGCGGGTGTGCCTGCCCCGGCAGTACCGGAGAATGTCGCCGACCCGGATGCCGTCGGCGTCGTCGACGTCGAAGGTGCGGGGTGCGGTGGAGTCGATGAACGCGGCCGCGTCGCGTGCCTCGGCGGCGAGGGTGCGGGCGTCGTGCGTGTGCCGGCCGTCGAGGACGTCGGCGAGCTGGATGAGTCCGGCACGATCCCGGTCGTCGCGGAGCCGTTCGATGTTGCGACGGTTCGTGGCGAGGTAGTCGTGTCCGTGCCCGTGGTTAGGCTCCACGGCAGCCCTCCTATCGATTGCACTCGATGGTGTGGGTGAGGTCTCGGGTGGGCGTTGGCGCGCCTGCCCGGGACCGTCTACGGGGAATGCGAGAGCCCCGGTTGCCGTGTGGCTGGCCGGGGCTCTCGATCGTGTTCTCGGTGTGTGAGAACTGTCTAACCATGAACGTAGGGTCTGACACCGCGGACGTGTCAACTCGGATTCGTATCTCACCGGTCGTGTGCGCCTCGTGGCGTCCCTGAACGCCGTTCCGTGGGTGCGGGTGAGGGATCGTCGTCCTGCGCGGCCTGAGCGGCGAGTGCTCGGCGCAGCCGGATCTGGTGAACCGGGTCAGCCGTCATACGGTCCCGCCACCACGCGAGAAGGATGCGCTCCTCCACCACCCGGACGCGCTGACCGCCGCGCAGCTCCCACGTCATCGGCATCCCACGCTTGCGCCACCGGTTGATAGTCCGAATGCTTCGGCGGGTGCGCGCGGCGGCCTGCCGGTAGGTCAGAGTCTTCACGAGGGAGGGCACGGACCGCTGGTCGGGCTTCCGCCCCGACACGATGCCTGCATGATCGACATCGACCTCCTGGAATTCATCCTCCGCCTCCTGCCCCAGCTGCTTCCGTGGGCGATGCGCCTTCTGAGTAGGTGGCACCGCAGGAGCGACACACGCCGACCTGCACGGGCTTCGGCGACCCGTTCGGGCCGTCGATCCAGTCGATGACGACGGCAGGCTCCGCGCACGACGCGCACACGCGCGGCCGGGCCCTGCGCTCGGTACCGGCTCCGCGGTAGCGGCCCTTCATCCGACGGATGAGGCTGAACATCTCGTCCTCGAGCTGGCCGAGGTCCCCCCAGTCGACGATGTGCTCGACGTGCTCGGCGAGCCATGCCGTGACCCGGTATGCCTCCCGCCGCGCTACGTCGACAACGCCCGGGAAGCTGAGCGCGAGGGCTGGCGCGTCGGTCCCGTGTCGGCGCACCGCGTCGAGGTACTGGCGGACCGTCATCCAGAGCTCCTCGGAGTCCGCCGTGGCGGCGCCGTCGCGGATCGGGACGTTGTCGTAGTAGCCGCCGCCGGTGATCTGAACCGCGTCGAAGCGGGAGCCGCCGCGCGAGACGCCGATGCTCGGCGTTGCGAGGACGCCGACCGTCTCGAACAGCGCGGGGATCTGGTCGATGTGCCAGAGATACTGGCGCACCCACTCGCGGTACCCCGCCTCGGGGTCGATGGCGTCGAGCGGGATGCTCACGCGATCGCCGCCTCGATGCGAGACACCGTGTCGTCGTCGAGTCGGCGGAGACCGAGCGCACCCCGATACGGGATCGGCTCAACCAGGGCGCGCGGATGCGCGAGCACGAGGTGCTGATACCAGCCCTCGGGTGCCGGGCCCATCGCCCACGGGGAGCAGTGGTGGCGGCATCCAGCCGGGTGCTCGGCGCAGTGGTGATCAATGCGGCCGCAGCCGTTGATCACCGAGGCGCTGTGCACGTCCAGGAGGTCGACGACACCGATGATGTGTCCGATGCCGCCCATCCAGGGTGATCCCTTGAGTGGGTCCGTGTTGGCCGCCATGTAGCGCTTTGCCGCCTCACGGAAAGACGGATGGATGTGAGACGGGGTGGCGATCGCGTGCGTGTCGATCTCGCGGGCGACGTGGATGGCGACGGGCCCGCGATAGCCCCCGGCGATGTTGCGGACGCGGTTCTCGACGTCCTTGCCGCCATGGATGATCGCCCACGCCCACGGCTGGCGAACGGTGAGAATCCTCATCGGGATGCCCCTCTCTTGCGCTTCGGCGCGATCTCGGTGTGGAGCTTGAACAGCTCCGGATGACGGCGGATGTACTGGAAGACCGACCGCCACTCGGCGACCTCCTCCGGTCGCGCCTGGCAGACGTTCGTGACGGTGTTCTCGGTCGTCCCGAGGTCCTCCGCGATCCACCGGGCAGGCAGTCCCTCGGTGCGCAGCGCGACGACCCGCTCGCGCTGCTGCTCCGTAAGCTGGCGGCCGCTCATGGTGCGAGGTTCTCGTCGACGTCGGAAGCCTCGGGCAGCTCCCAGAGGTGAAGCGTGCGCGGGTGGTGATCAACCCACTCGGCGCGCGGCGGGAGGAGCTGACCGACAGTCATGCGATCCGGCATGAATCGGTACCGCGCGTCGGCAAGCTCATCCCACGACGGCAGCCGTGACGAATGCGACACGGAGACGTGGAGGCGACCGGCATCAGTCGAACGAAGAGCGCGCAGCTGACCGTCAGCGACACTCGCGGTCCACGCGTCGCCGTGCGGCCAGAAGCCGTCCGGTGCCTTCGTCCACAGCGGCGTGGCATCTCGGCGTGAGCCCGGCGCCGCAGATCCGAACGCGCTCATGCTGCGGTCCCTTCGAGGTCGAGCAGGTCGAACAGCGTCGGCGTCGTCTCGGCCGCGTCGTGCTGGCGGAGGTAGACCAGCGAGTCGGCGACGGATGCCGGGTTCAGCTCGGATCCGTAGCCGCGGCGGCCCTGGCGCACAGCCTCGAGCACCGTGGAGCCGAGCCCGCTGAACGGGTCGTAGACCAGCTCCCCCGGGTTCGAGTACTGCGCGATGAGGCGGCGCGGGATCTCGAGCGGGAACGGGCAGATATGCTGCTCGACGTTGCGGCGACGCTGCGCGGAATTCAGCGTCTCGATGCGGAGGATGTCGGTCCACACGTCGGGGCGGGCCGACCCGGGTACGAGCGACGCGAAGGTGCCCGGGAGCGCGTTGGCGGCGGCCAGGCGCTCGGCGAGGGCGACGTGCTGCTCGTAGTCGTAGACCGACAGCTGCGCCTGCTGGGTGAACAGGCGGGAGCGGGTGCCGGGGTCGAGTACTGCGAGCTCGTCGATCGACAGGAGCCGGTCGCCGGATGCCCGCCAGTCCGCGGCCGCGTCGATCTGCCACCGGCCGACGGAGTACTCGTCGCGGTCCTTCACGACACGCTCGTCGGCCCAGCCCTTCGACCGGTCGGTCTGGGGCTTGTGGAACAGCAGCACGTACTCAGGCGAGCCGACGCCCATCGGCGTGTGGTCGCGGAGCATCTTCGTGTACGAGAGCCGGTAGGTCTGGTTGTTCTCGCGCACGACGTCGGTGGTGACGGTGATCATGCCGTAGTAGTCGAACCCGTGCTGTCGGTAGTGTGCGATCGCTTCGGCGTGCAGCTCGCTGACGGTGTAGACGCCGCGGCCGGTGACGGAGCCGAACAGCAGCCGGTCCTTGACGTGCACGGCGAGCATCCGGCCGGGCATCAGGGCCCGGTAGAGCGACGGGGTGAGGTAGTCGTTCTGCCACCAGAAGTGCGCGTTGTCGTCGGTGTGGCCGAAGTCGGCGTAGTTCGGCGAGTACTCGTAGTGGTTGCCGAACGGGATCGACGTGACGATCAGGCCGACGCTGTTCTCCTCGAGGTGGTCCCGGGCCTCGGCGACGGAGTCGTTCAGCGCGATCGTCCACGCGTCGCCGAAGTGCTCCTCACGCTCAACACCCATCGCCCGGACAAGGGCGAGCGAGATCGCGGATGCCGAGAGGCCGAACTCGCGGAGGACCTCAGACATCGTGTCGGTGAGCGCATCGTCCTCCGCCCATTTCGCCTCGAGCGAGGACCGCACCTCGGTCTCGGTCTCGGCGTAGATCAGGTGCACCGTGCAAGGCCGGGTCTGACCGAAGCGGTGGATGCGGTGCACGGCCTGGATGATCTGCTCGTACTTGTGGGTGATGCCGACGAACACGGCCGCCGAGCACTGCTGGAGGTTCAATCCGCGGCCGAGCTGCACCGGCTTACCGATGAGCGCGTACGTCCCGCCATCGAGCCACTCCTGCAGGCGCTGCTCTATCTGCTCGTCGGCGAGGCCGCCGTGGATGGACGAAAACGAGATGCCACGGTCGCGCAGCTCACGCTCGAGCGCCTCCTGCTCATCGTTCAGGTCGCACCACAGGATGATCTGGGGTCGGGCCCCGTACACCTCGGGCTCCCAGTTCCAGTCATGGTGCGCACCGACGATCTTCATCGCGCGCTCGATCCGAGCCTCGAGGGTGTGGCGCTTCTCGCGAGCGGCGTCGACCATCGACATCGCTCCCCCACGCACCAGCACGCCCTGACCGTCGCGCTCCACCTGGTCGGAGAGAAGCCCGACGGTTACCTCGTCCCAGACGACGTCGAGCGCGGGAAGCGCGTACCCCTCATCGGAGAAGCCGAGGTCGGAGGGCCGCTGGATGAAGCACGCCCAGGTGTTCAGCCAGAGCCAGAACTCGCGGCGCTTGTGCGGGTACAGCTGGAGGTTCGCGGCCTTCGTCGAGTCGCGCTTGAAGAACCGGGTCAGCGCCTGGCCGGTGTCCATGATGCCCAGGAAGCCGGCGTAGTGGATCAGCTCCTTGTGGCGGTTCGGCGACGGCGTGGCGGTCGCGACGAACCGGAACGCGACGTCGGCGAACATCGGCAGGAACCGCTGGTAGGTCTCCGAGCCGAACGAGCGGAGGATCGCGGCCTCGTCGAGCGAGACGGCGGTGAACCGGTCGACGTCGATCTTGCCTTCGCGCACGGACTCGTAGTTCGTGACGTACAGGCCCGACCAGTCCGGGTCGATCTCGTCGGAGTGGCGGATGAAGCGGACCTCGGTATCGAGGTGCTTCCGGCCGTCGCGGATGATGTCGAAGCGGACCCCGAGCGGCGCGACGATCAGGCCGCGGCGGACCCGCTGCCCGAGCGCATCCCGCTCGCCGTGCTCGTGAGCGTGCTCGACGACGAGGCGGAGTACTTCGAGCTGCATCACGGACTTGCCGAGCCCGTAGCGGGCGAAGATCGCGCGCCGGCCGCCGGCGACAGCCCACTTCACGATCGCGGCCTGGTGCGGCTTGAAGTCGGGGTGACCCTCGCGCATGATCGGCGAGAGCTGGTCATCGGTGACCTCGAACCCGAACGCACGGTCGAACGCGACCTTCTCGCGCAGGAACGCTTCGTAGTCGAGGGAACCATCGTTCCCGGTGTTGAGTGTCAGTAGAGCGGTCATCGTGCTTCCTCGTCTGCTCGTCGGGCGGCGTGGCAGTCCACGCAGGTGACCCGGTTCCAGTCCTTCTCGGTGTTCTTGGTCTTGCGGCCGCAGTAGGCGCGGCCGGTGGTGTGGTGCAGCGCACGTCCATCGGCGTGCACGACGTCGGTACTCAGAACGGCACCGACCGAAGCAGCAGGCACACCATGTCGACGGCGTGGCACGGCGTGTGCTCGGCGCGGGTGAGCGAGTTGCCGATGCGCTTCGAGCACGTCCCGCAGACGAGGCCCGCCTGTTTCCCGCAGTACTCGCAGACGAGGACGTGCGTCGCCGCCTCCTCGCACCGCGCGACCTGGCACTCCGGCTCCTCGTCGACGTGCTCTTCCAGATGGGCGAGGATCTCCTCGTCGTGCGCACCGAAGCGGTCGACCTCGGCTCGCTCGGTGGGCGACAGAGCCGGCGCGCTCATGCCTGGCCTCCGGCGTGGCATCCGTGCGTGCACGGGACCATCTGGTCGCGGCCGTCCATCGTCTGGCCGTCGCAGTTGCCGCACTTCCCCTGGCGGCATTCGGGGTGCACGGGCCCGTCGGTGTCGAACCCGTGGATCCGAGTCACGGGCCGCGCGCGACGGTCCTCCCAGTACGCCGACAGCGCCTCAGCCTTCGAGACCTGCAGCATCCCGATGAACTCGGCGGTCTGCTCCTGGTCGAGCGAGACGGTCGCGGTCGTGTGCGTGAGCGGGTCAGTGACCGTGACGGCCACCGTGTAGTCGTTCGTGACCTCGACATCGACGACGGGCAGCTCCACCTGGATCGTGATGCTCATCGGCCGACCTCCGCATCGCGAGCGGCTTCGTCGTCGTCGAGTTCGTCGGCGGGGACGGGCGCCCAGTCGGTGACGGACCACTCGCGCTTCACGAGGCGGGCACCAGGCACGTATGGGAGCAGCTCGGCGGGCGTTGCCATCTCCTCGAACGCGTCGGCGAGATACACCCCCTCGGTGTCTTCGTTATGGCCGACCTCAAGCGCGTACTCGGTGCCGGCATGCGACGCGCCGTCGTCGGTGATCGGTCCGCGCCCACGGTCGCGCCACTCGGTGAGGATGCGGTCGACGTGGGCGCTCGGCTTCGCCGCGTCGCCAGGTCGGTATCCCCGCACCCATCCTCGGAACTCGCAGCCACCCTCGGTGATGCATCCGTCGTGCACCTCGTCGAGCAGGTCCGCGAGCGCTTCCCGCTCGTCGTCGGTGGGCGGCTCGGCGGACAGCAGACGGAGCGCTGACCGCATCATCGTGGCGGCTTCGAGCACCCGGCCTCGGCGGGCGTAGTCCATGGCCCAGTTCAGGAGATGGGCGGGGCCGTGCTCCTGGTCGTGAGCGTCGTCGTAGCCGTGCTCGATCTGCCGGGCGCGTTCAGCGTCCATCGCGGCGGACCACTCCTCGACGCTCGGCTCGGTGGGCGGCTCGGGGATCGGCGTCACCTGGAGGCCGTGGTCCCGAAGCTCGTCGATCAGACGTTCCGCCTCGTAGCGATGACGCGTCCAGCGCTGGATGCCGTCTGCCACCTCTTCGAGCGTCGCGGCCTTCGATCTGGTCTCGACGGCGCACATCGCCTGCGCCATTCCGTCAACGACCGCGCTCACAGCCCCAGTCCTTCCCGAATGTCGTCGCGCAGGTCCGGAACGGACCCAGAGCGCACGAACGAAGGGATGCGGCACTCCGCCCCATCGAGAGCTTCCTGAGGGGAACTCAGCGCGATGATGTTCGCAATGCGCTGCTGCTCGACGAGCGCGAGCGTCGCCTGCACCTGGCCGACCGCAGCGATCGCCTTCGCGACCTCGAGGTCTGCGCCCTGCTCGAGCACTTCGTCGGCGTAGCGGATGTCGCTCGCCGCTTCCGCGGCGTGGTCGATTCGTTCGCTCACAGACCCAGTCCTTCCCGGATGCCGGCGCGAGCGACGTTCAGACGCTCCTGCCGGGCGACGGTCGCGGGCTGCTTCAACTTCGACACGTCGACGTCGTCGAGCGCCGAGGTGCCGAGCGCGAGCACCGCGATCAGATTCGATGTGCGCACCTCCGCGGCGAGAGCGTCGACCGCCTCGACCTGCGTGCGGCGCGGCTTGGTTGCTTGTGCCATGTACTTCGTTCCTTCCTGATTCACTGACCGGCCGGTTCCCACGGCCATACCTGCGACGGATGCCGCGACAGCCGCGTCGGCCACGCGCGGGCATCCCGGTCCCCTCGCCACTTGACGAGCTCGAATGCGACCCGGCCCTGGTGCACTTCCTTCGCGCGCCGGAGGCCGAGCCCGAACTCCGGCCACCCGAGAAGCGCCGACGATCCGCGGGGCCGGAGATCCCGCTCGCCGTGGTTCGCGACGGCGTGGCCGGCGTGGGCCTCGATGAGCATCGCGACGCCCCGATCCCGGATGGAGTCGAGCGCGGCGAGCACCGGGGCGGCGTCGTCGTCGTTGTTGATCGAACCCTTCGTGAGCCGGTACAGCGGGCCGATCATCAGGAGGTCGGGCTTCTCCTGGTCGAGCAGCTTGTGCACGCTGCCGAGCACGTCCGCGCGGGTCACGTCGGACCGCGGCATGAAGCGGAGCTTGATCGAGTCCCCCGGGTCACGCGCGCCGCGCAGCTTGGCCTCGTCCGCGATGCTGCGCACCGCACGACGCCACTGCCGCTCGCTGTTCTCCGCGTCGATGACGACGACCTTGATCGGCTGCACCGGCACGAACTGGAACGGGTGCAGCCCCGCGGCCGTGAGCACACACACCTGCCGCAGCAGCGTCGACTTGCCGCCGCCCTCGATGCCGGTCAGCATCAGCCGGTCAGAGCGCTCCAGGAGACCCGGAACGACCCAGTCGTACGCGTCCTCGTGCTCGGGGACGTCGAGGATCTCGCGCAGCGTCTTCGACGTGTCGGCGTTCGACGTGAGGTCGCGGTCACGCAGCAGCGTGAGGTTCGACATCGCCCGCTCGAGCGCGGCCGTCTCGTCCTTCGCCGCGTCCTCGCGCAGCTGCGTCGCGACGACCTGCAGCTCGCGCCGCAGCGCCGCCCGCCGGACCATGCCCGCGTAGTAGCCGGCATTCGACACCGTGGGGACGTTGTCCATCCAGGTGCCGAGCTGCGTGAGGTCGACGCCGCGGACGTCCCAGACGTCGAACTTCTCCCAGACGGTCATGTAGTCGATCGGCTCGCGGTCGGACTGCATCCGGCAGATGCCGCCGTAGATCGCGCCGAGGCGGATGTCCTCGAAGTCGGCCGGGACGACCTCCTCCATCACCGACCGCAGGATCGACGGCGACTGCAAGATCGCGCCGATCACGTACTTCTCCGCCATGGCGACCGACGTCGACGTGTCGGCGCTCACCGGAACATCCATTCGTCCTCGGCAGCGATCGCGGGACGCTGGTCGCCGTCACGCGCAGCCTCGGCCTCGTCGTCCCAGCGTCCTGCGTTCAGCCAGGACGACGGGTGCGGGATGAACTGCTTGTCGGGCAGGTTCGGATCCGCGGCGTACCGGCGAGCGCCGGCCACGATGACAGCCGGGTCGGTCGTCTTGGCCGCGCGCTCGAACGCCCTCTGCGCCGCGGCCCGGCCGACCTTCCTCGGGTACGCGAAGTAGAACTCATCGAACGTCGCCGTCGGCGCCGTCGGCACTTCGAGCCCATCCCCAGAGAACAGACCATGTTCTTCTGACTGGTCTTCTATAGGACTGGTGTTCTTAGTAGCGGATTGGCCGCTAGCGGATGACCCGTCAGCGGTCGACCCGTTAGCGGCTGATCCACCGGTGACGGAAAACCCGCTCGCGGTGGGCGGTTCCTGGAGCTCGTACTCGACCTCGTTGAACCGGCCCTGCTCGCCGCGGGACTGCGACACCCGCAGGTAGCCGGCGTCCTTCAACTCGACGAGGCCCGACTTGATCGCGTCGCGACCCTCGATGCCTGCCTTCTGCAGCGCGGACACCGAGACGTGCCAGCCGACTCGGTGCGACATGATCTCGACCAACAGCCCGCGGGCCTTTCGCGACAGCCGCTCATCGCGGGCCCATGCGTTCGGGACCTGCGTGAACTTGCCCTCGAAATCGAGGTGCGTTCTCCTCACGCCCATGGCGTGTCCTCCACTTCCACTGCTCGACCGTTGGCGGTCAGCAGAAACCAGCGACCCGCTTTGTCGCGGGCGCGAACGTTGATGGGTTCGAACTCGGGCGTCGTCGCGAGGCGACGGATCGCGAGGCCGAGGTCGAGCGCTTGATCGGGGTGCTCGGTGACCCAGCCGTGGCATCCGGTGTTCCCGGTGCCGCAGAGGATCAGCGCGTTCGGGTACGACGTGTCGTCGCCGCGGCGCCCCTTCCGGTGGTGCAGCGACCAGCCGCCGGCGAGCATCGATCCCCGGAGCGAGAAGGACAGCGGGCGACGGCAGTAGAAGCACCGCTGCCCCTCTCGCTCGAAGAACAGGTGGCGGACCTTCGCGGCGGAGTACTCGGCGCCCATCACTGCCGCCCCTCGCCGCGGTAGACCAGCTCGACCTGCTTGCCGATTGACTGCAGCCGACTGGTGTAGTCCGACAGGAGGTTCCCGACGCGACGCGCCTCCTCGAAGGCCACGGCGGCCCGGTCGTATGCGCGCCGCTCCTCGGCGATCGCGAGCGTCACCCGCGCGGAATGCTCCCGGACCGGGTACTTGGCGACATCCAGGACCGCCTGCGCGCGCTTCGCATCCAGCTCGCGCTTCCGATCCTTCTTCAGGGCTTCCGCCTTCGCCGTCAGCTTCGGCATCCTCGCGGCCCATCGGGAGACGTCCGTGAGCTGCGAGATCACCCAGTCCGGAGTGAGGATCTGCGCGTCGTCGAGCGGGTGCGCAACGACCCGCGCATCCTCCGTGTATCCCTCGACAGACTCGACGGTCACCATCTCGCCGTTCGGCCAGACGAGCGACTGATCCTCGTGCTCGCTCATGCCATCGCCGCCGTCTCACGGACCGCGACACGCTCGGACGGTTGCCGCTCGAGGACGATTTCCGCGCCGCCCTCGGTGCGGACGACGAAGTGCGTGGCCCGCGCGCCGGGGACGATCGAGATGACCGTCCCCGTCACGCCCTGCGCCACCACGACGTCGCCGACCCGCAGGTGGGTGACCCGCAGTGCACCCGGGATGAACCCGGCGAGCACCCGCCAGTCGGCGTTGTCGAGCGTCCACTTCACGGCCGCCCGGAACGCGTCACCCTCTGCAGCGCGGAGGTCGTTAGTGTCGACGCCGAAGTTCGCCGGCTGCGCGACGTACTCCCGCACCGCCTCGTCGACGTCGCCACGGAGCCCGTTCACGATTGCCCGCCCCACTCCGCCAGCTCCTCGGGAGTCGGCCGCAGAGGGTCGTCCTCCCCCGCCACCGGCTCTGACGTCGCCGTGGACGGCTCAGCAGGATCTGCGGGGGTCGTGACCTCACCGGACGCCTCGGTGACCGCAGAGGGCAGCGGGTCGCGCTGCGCCGAGCGGGTACCCGGCTCCAGCGTCGGCGCCGCGGCGCGCGGCGTCTGCGGAGCGGCATCGGCGTTCAGCGCCTGGTCCATCTCCTCTTCCGCGTAGAGCCCGGACAGCTCCATCGGGAACGCCTTGCGGAGCGCGAGCGCCTCCGCCACCTTCGCGATCATGACCTCGGGCATCCGGGCCCACATGTCGCCCGGGACCTTCCTGCCGGTCTTGCGCCGGTTGTCGTACGACCCCTCGTACTCGTCGATGAGCTGCACGTACGACGCGAAGCGCGCGACCGCGACGAGCGGCTCGTCGAAGTCCCGGCGAAGCACCGTCGCGCGGGCGGCGAGCGGCGCACCTTCGGCGACCCAGACGTCCGTCCAGGTGGTGCCGTCGGCGGTCCACTCCACCGGCTTCTGGCCGGCGTACTGCCGCGACCGCTCGGCGACGAGTCGGAACCCGTCGATCGACACCTGGATGCCCCACTTGCCGCCGCGCTCGATCGCGTAGATCTGACGGGCGATCGGGTCGAGCCCCGTGCGCTGGCAGTGGGCGAGGAAGGCGACGACCGTCGGCCGCGGTGCGGCTTCCGGGGCTTTGCCCTTCTTCCGCACCACGAGGCCGGCGGCGTCGAGCAGCGCCTTCTCGTCGTCGGTCCACAGCTCCGGGTCGGACGTGGTCGGGAGCGCGATCGTCGGGCGACGCTCGATCGTGCCGGCGCTCACAGCCAGCCCTGCCCGGGACGGTACAGCTCGCCGACGACCATCGAGTCCAGTTCGGACTCACCCCGGGGACCGTCCATCGCCTTCGCGACGCCGATCACCGACTGGAAAATCGCCCACACGTCATCGCCGCGGACCATCTCGACGATGTTGTACCGCTCCTCCTCGAGGTGAATCACGACGTGGTCGGTGATGCCGAGGTCAGCCATCGGCACCTCGCCCTCACCCTCACCGACGTAGAAGTCGCCGCGGGCGTAGCCCTCGAGCTGGAGCGCGTTGTCGCCGTAGACCGCCTTCGCCGTCTTGATGTCGGCGAGGAACACGCGCCCCGGGAACAGCGGCGACCGGAACACGAGGTCGAACGTCCCGCCGTACGGGGTCGACAGGTTGCAGATCGCACGCTCGACGGCGATCGGCTCGACCTGCCACTCGTTCAGGAACCGGACGTACTGGTCGACCTTCTTCGCGACCTCGTCGGGGATGCCGTCGACGCGCTCACCGGTGACGAGGCGCTGGCCGAACGAGTGCACCGCGGTGCCCTTCACGGCCGCCGTGTTCCGCTTCCGCTCGTGGGCCTTCGCCACGGTCATGATGAACTCGGAGTAGCCGGCCTTCGACAGCTCCTCACGCTGCTCCCACGCGAGCTGCGCGGCCTCATTCGCCGCCCAGTTGATGAGCGCGGGCTTCGGCATCCCGAGGCTGAGGATCTTCGTGACGGAGATGATCTTCTGGCCGTCGAGCAGGTATCCGTGGTTGCGGCCGTAGTTCCGTCGACGGAAGCGACCGGCGCTGACGCCGGCGAGGGCGGGTGCTGCGGCGGCCATCAGTCGTCGATCTCCGGCAGGTCGAGCGCCTCGACGCCCGTCCGTGCCTTCATCGCGGCGTCACGCAGCGCGCTCGCGGCCTTCACCGCGTCCTCGTTGTGCAGCGGCTCGATCGAGAACGCCTTCATCACCGGGTACGTCTGACCGGCGATCGTCTTGGTGACGACCTCGTCGAGCTGGTAGGTGACGATCGCGATGACGGGCTGCGGATCCGCGGCCGAAGCGATCAGCTCCTCCTCGATGCCGAAGAAGCCGTTGCGCTCCTCGGGCGGCACGCCACGGGCGAATGAGGTGGGCTTGGTCTCCATGGTTTCTTCCTCTCTTCCGACGGCTCAGGCGGCCGTCGTCACCGGCCACGCGACCTTCGCGTGCGCCGAAATCTGCTTCTTGGACAGGACGCCGGGCCACGGCATCCCCAGGGCGTGCGCGCCAGCAGCGGCGAGCACCGCGGCATCCGCCACGTCGAACCGGCCAGTACCCGTCTTCGGGATCTGCGCACGCGGGAACAGCTCAAGCACCGCGGCGTGCACATCGGCCTTGCCCGCGTTGCCGTTGTCGGTCGCCAGCAGCGCCCGAGTCTTGGGCGACAGCAGCACCACCGGCCCGCGGGCAAGCAGCTGGTCGATGAGCATCCACCGGAGCCCGGCGCGCTCGTCAGCGAGGGCCGCGAACTTCTGGTTCATCGACGGGCCCTCAACCACCGCGAGGTCGAACCGGTCCGGGGTGAGCGCCAGGACCTCGCGAAGCATCGCGCGCTGGCGGCGACGCATCCCGAGCGGCGAGACATCCTCGATCGCATCGATCTTCGGGCGGCCCCACGTCCAGCCGACGGCCTCGACCTGATCGAACGCGCCGACACCGAGATCGATCTGCGCGACACCGGTGATGCTGAGGCTTGTGTCGTAGCCCATGACGGTGCTCACGAGATCGCCGAGATCCCGAACACGAGCAGCATGAGCACGGCAGCGCCGAAGCCAGCGAGCGAGGCCAGCGCGACACGCGCCAGCACCTCGTCGTCCCGGCTCACGCGGACGTCGACACCCTCGCCGCCGCGAGCGGGCACAGGTGCCGGCAGCTCGGGAGTGGTCGTCAGGTCGATGGTCATGTCTCTTCCTTGGATTGGTCAGGTCGCGTCAGGGCGCGACGAATAGCGGTCCGCAGCGGGTGCCGCGACGCGAGGGTGGAGGTGGGGTGCGGTGCGCGAGTGCGCTACTGGAGGGAACCCGCCGGGGACTCGGCGATGGGGGAAGCCGAGGCGCTGGGGGACGCGAGGTCCCCGGCGGGGGTCTGGGATCGGCGCGGCATGGCCAGCGCGATGAAGATGAAGGGAGCCGACCAGCAGACGAAGTCAGCCGAGTTGAGGACGGGGGCGGCGGCGGTCGGCGCCGCGAGGATGACGAGAACGACCAGCACTACGATGCCGAGAGCGCGAGCAGCGATACTCACGACTGCTCCCGAGTCGTCACGCGCTTCGCCTCGACCCAGCAAATGATGTCGGCCTCGCTGTAGAGAGTGACGTGCCCGCGCTCTCCCGTGGGCTTGAAGTAGGCCGGGCCCTTGCCCGACGCGCGGAGGTCCTTGAGGTTCGCGACGGTCATGCCGGGGATGAGTTCGCAGACCTGCTCGGGCGAAAGGTAGCGCTTGGTGGATGCGGCGGCGGGAGCCGGGCGCAGCTGCACGACGGGCGCAGTCACGAGGCCACCGCCATCGCAGGCTGCATCGCCGGAGAGACGAGAGCCGAAATGTCGATCTCGAGGTGCGCCGCGATCTTCGCGAGTTCCTCGACCTCGAAAGACTGCTCGCCGCGGATGCGTGCATAAACGGCGTTCTTGCCGATGCCGAGCACGGGGATGAGGTGCTCACGGGAGAGGTTGCGTCGGGCCAGTTCGGCCCTCACTGCACCCGCCACCCGGAGCGAGAAGTCGGTAAGTTCGGTTGCCATGCGGGAGACGGTACCGATTTCCGTACCGTCTCGCAACCGAAATCAGTACTTATTGCCGAAAGTACCGAAATTGGGTAGCGTCTACCAACGTGACCCCCCGAACCTTCAACTGGCGCGTGATCGACCAGATCGAGAAGCTCATCAACGACAGCGGCCTGACTCGCGCAGAGATCATCGCCCGCTCCGGCATCCGCCGGAACACGTTCTTCGTGAAGATGCGCGGAGAGACCGCGCTCACGACCGACGACATCTCGAAGCTGGCCGACGCGCTCGGCGTCGAGCCGGAGGTCATCTTCACGAGGGCTGCAGGAGAACGAACCGCGACCGTCACTGAGCTGCGCCCGCGTGGAGATGTCGGAGCCAGCCGAGAGGATCTCCCTGCTGCGGCACGCAAGGCCGATCCGGACCGCGGCGAGGAGCAATGACACCTGACGACCAGATCCACGATGCTCTCGACGCGATGGGCGTGCGCATCGAGTACGCGGCTCTCCCCGCTGACCGAGACGGCGAGTACGTCCACCAGCGGAAGCTGATCCGGCTCCGTCACGGGATGACGAACCGCCTGCACCGCTCCGTCCTGACCCACGAATGCGCGCACGCTGTCTTCGGCGACGAGCCGTCGATGTTCGGACCGCTGAACGCCAAGCAAGAGCGCCGTGCGGACGAGTGGGCAGCGATGCGACTCATCCGCCACGAGGATTACAGGAACTCGGAAGCGATCCACCACGGCCATGCCGGCGCTATGGCGCACGACCTCGGCGTCGTCCGCAGCATCGTCGAGGCGTACCAGCGCATCCTGCTGCGCGTGGGCGACACGGTCTACATCGCGCCGAAGATGGGCGCCGGGATGTGGGCGCACCGCGAGGAGATCGCCTGACGTGGCCGGCTCGATCGACCCGTACGAGACGGCAAAAGGCCGCCGATACCGGGTGCGCTACCGGAAGCCTGACAAGTCTCAGACCGATAAGCGCGGCTTCAAGACGAAGCGAGATGCCGAGCTGTTCTTGGCGTCGGTGACCGTGTCGAAGGCCCGCGGCGAGTATGTCGACCCGTCAGACGGGCGCCGCACCCTCAGCATGTTCAGCGAGCAGTGGAAGGCGGAACGCCTCGCTCTACTCAAGCCCTCATCTCGTCACGCGATGGAGACCGCCTGGCGCGTGCACGTCGAGCCGAAGTGGGCGAGCCGAGGTGTCGCCGGGATCAGCGAGTCGGAGATCGCGGCGTGGGTCGCCGAGATGCTCGCGGCTGGGAAGTCAGCGCAGACCATCCGACGGATCGTGTTCGTGCTCTCCGGCGTGCTTGCGATCGCCGTGCGAGAGCGCGCACGCCCGACGAACCCCGCGGCCGGGATTGCGCTCCCGAAGAAGCGTCGGAAGCCGGCGCGCTACCTGACGCACGCGCAGGTCGCGACACTGGCTCAAGCGGCCGGCGACAAGTCGCTCGTCATCGAGTTCCTCGCGTACACGGGCCTGCGCTGGGGTGAGGCTGTCGCGCTACGTGTGCGCCACATTAACATGCTGCGGCGACGGATCTCCGTCGAGGAGAACGCCGTCACGGTGAAGGGCACCTACGAGATCGGAACGCCGAAGTCCGGGCTCGCTCGCATCGTCCCAATGCCGCCCCATCTCGTGCAGGAGCTCGCGCGACTCTGCGAGGGCAAGGGCCCCGACGGCTTTTTGTTCGGCGATGGCGCTGCGCCGCTCGCCCACACCCATGCGACCAGCGGATGGTTCGCGAGAGCGGTGAAGGCGGCCCAAGCGATAGACGCGACGTTCCCTCGCATCACTCCGCACGACCTACGGCACACCGCGGCGTCGCTCGCGGTCTCGTCGGGCGCGAACGTGAAGGCCGTACAGCGGATGCTCGGACACGCTTCGGCGGCAATGACGCTCGACGTCTACGCCGACCTATTCGACGATGACCTCGACGCGGTGGCCGCTGCGATGTCCGTCGCTCGCGCGTCAGCGGTTTCGTGACACGCCCGGGATCCCAACTTGCGGCGGGGGGCATACGTGAACGATGCTGTCTGTTGATCCCACCGTGCGTCGACCGCAAGGCTGACCCCCCCGTGAACGACAAAGACCCCCGACCGAAGTCGGGGGCCGATGCCTTACTCAGCTGATCGAATTACGCTGCTGCAACAGCCTCGACCAGATAACGGAACGCGCATTCTCCCTTGCGGTCGATGCACGGCGGGAACGTCGCTCCACGTTCGTGGAAGCTGACGATCCCGTGCTGGTCAGCCCACGTTCCGTCGAACGGGACGCGCTGACCGGTCTTCCAGGAGCCGTCAGGCCCCTGAGGGAAGTGTTTCGTCATTGCGGGGTACCTCCTTTCGATGCAGTTCGCCCCGATGCGGATGCCGGGGACAACGGGCGAAGGGCCCTCGCGGGTATGCGCGAGGGCCCTTCGAATCGGGTTGCCGAGGAGCGCGACGAGAACGTCGCGCTGAATCGGTGTCGATGAGCCGTGGGCAGAATGTGGGCACGGGAACGCACCTGCCGCTGTCGATCGATCGTGGTGCTGCGCTTGCTCATCTTCACCTCCTCTGCAGAATTCTCTATTGGTCAGGGACTTTAGAAGTCCCAGTCCTCGTCTTCGGTGGCCTCGGCCTTTCCGATGACGTACGACGAGCCCGACCCCGAGAAGAAGTCGTGGTTCTCGTCGGCGTTCGGCGACAGGGCCGAGAGGATCGCCGGGTTCACGTTGGTGACCGTGGCGGGGAACATCGCCTCGAAGCCGAGGTTCATCAGCGCCTTGTTGGCGTTGTAGTGCAGGAACTTCTTGACGTCTTCAGTCAGGCCGACGGCGTCGTAGAGGTCCTGCGTGTACTGCACCTCGTTGTCGTAGAGCTCGTAGAGCAGCGAGAACGTGTAGTCCTTGATCTCGTCGCGCTCGGCCTGCGTGAGCTGCTCGTAGCCCTTCTGGAACTTGTAGCCGATGTAGTAGCCGTGCACGGCCTCGTCACGGATGATGAGGCGGATGATGTCGGCGGTGTTCGTCAGCTTCGCCTTCGCCGACCAGTGCAGGGGCAGGTAGAACCCCGAGTAGAAGAGAAACGACTCGAGCAGGGTCGAGGCGACCTTGCGCTTGAGCGGCTCGTCGCCACGGTAGTAGTCCATGACGATCGAGGCCTTCTTCTGAAGGTTCGGGTTCTCGACCGACCAGCGGAACGCGTCGTCGATCTCGGGGGTCGAGGCGAGCGTCGAGAAGATCGACGAGTAGCTCTTCGCGTGCACCGACTCCATGAACGCGATGTTCGTGTAGACGGCCTCCTCGTGCGGCGTGATCGCATCGGGGATGAGCGAGACGGCGCCGACGGTGCCCTGGATCGTGTCGAGGAGCGTCAGCCCCGTGAACACGCGCATGGTGAGCGTCTGCTCATCGGGCGTCAGCGTGTTCCACGACTGGATGTCGTTCGACAGCGGCACCTTCTCGGGCAGCCAGAAGTTGTTCACCAGACGGTTCCAGACTTCGAGGTCTTTATCGTCCTGGATGCGGTTCCAGTTGATCGCCTGCACGTGGTCGACGAGCTTGAGCGGTTCGGGAGTCATGTCGCTTCAGTTCCTGGTTCGGGTTCCGGCATCCGTCACAGCATGCAGCTGACGCACTCGGACATGTCGGTGCCCTCGAGCGCCATCTGCCGCAGGCGGATGTAGTAGATCGTCTTGATGCCCTTGCGCCAGGCGTAGATCTGGGCCTTATTGATGTCGCGCGTGGTCGCGGTGTCCTTGAAGAACAGCGTGAGCGACAGACCCTGGTCGACGTGCTGGGTCGCGGCGGCGTAGGTGTCGATGACCTTCTCGTAGCCGATCTCGTACGCGTCCTCGTAGTACTCGAGGTTGTCGTTCGTCATGAACGGCGCCGGGTAGTAGACGCGGCCGAGCTTGCCTTCCTTGCGGATCTCGATCTTCGACGCGATCGGGTGGATCGACGACGTCGAGTTGTTGATGTACGAGATCGAGCCGGTCGGGGGCACCGCCTGCAGGTTCTGGTTGTAGATGCCGTGCTGCTGGATGGATGCCTTCAGCTCGCGCCAGTCGTCCTGCGTCGGGATGTGGATGCCGTCGAACAGACCCTTCACCTTGTCGGTCTGGGGCGCCCACTCCTGCTCGATGTACTTGTCGAAGAACTCGCCCGACGCGTAGGTCGAGTCGGGGAAGCCCTCGAAGTACGTGCCGCGCTCGATCGCGATCTTGTTCGAGGCCCGCAGCGCGTGGAACAGCACCGTGTAGAAGTAGATGTTCGTGAAGTCCAGGCCCTCTTCCGAGCCGTAGTGGACGTGCTCGCGCGCCAGGTAGCCGTGCAGGTTCATCTGACCGAGACCGATCGCGTGCGAACGGTCGTTGCCGTCCTCGATCGAGCGGACCGAGGCGATGTGGCTCTGATCGCTGACCGCGGTGAGGGCGCGGATGCTGGTCTCGACGGTTTGGGCGAGGTCCTTGCCGTCCATCGCGAGCGCGATGTTCATCGACCCGAGGTTGCAGGAGATGTCCTTGCCGATCTGGGCGTACGAGAGGTCCTCGTTGTACGTCGTCGGCGTGTTGACCTGGAGGATCTCCGAGCACAGGTTCGACATGTTGATCCGACCCTTGATCGGGTTGGCCTTGTTCACCGTGTCCTCGAACATGATGTACGGGTAGCCCGACTCGAACTGGATCTCGGCGAGGGTCTGGAAGAACTCACGAGCGTTGATCTTCGTCTTCTTGATGCGCGCGTCGTCGACCATCTCGCGGTACTTCTCGGTGACCGAGATGTCGCCGAACGGAACGCCGTAGACCTTCTCGACATCGTAGGGCGAGAACAGGTACATGTCCTCGCCGTTCTTGGCGAGTTCGAAGGTGATGTCGGGGATGACGACACCCAGCGACAGCGTCTTGATGCGGATCTTCTCGTCGGCGTTCTCGCGCTTGGTGTCGAGGAACTTGAGGATGTCGGGGTGGTGCGCCGACAGGTACACCGCGCCGGCTCCCTGACGCGCACCGAGCTGGTTGGCGTAGCTGAAGCTGTCTTCGAGCAGCTTCATGACGGGGATGATGCCCGACGACTGGTTCTCGATCTGCTTGATCGGAGCGCCGGCCTCGCGGATGTTCGACAGCAGCAGGGCCACGCCGCCGCCGCGCTTGGAGAGCTGCAGGGCGGAGTTGATGCCGCGGGCGATCGACTCCATGTTGTCTTCGATGCGGAGCAGGAAGCACGACACGAGCTCGCCGCGCTGGGCCTTGCCCGTGTTGAGGAACGTCGGGGTGGCGGGCTGGAAACGACCCGAGATGATCTCGTCGACGAGCTGCATCGCGAGGTTCTCGTCACCGTCGGCGAGGCCGAGGGCGGTCATGACGACGCGGTCCTCGAAGCGCTCGAGGTAGCGCTTGCCGTCGAAGGTCTTCAGCGTGTAGCTCGTGTAGTACTTGAACGCGCCGAGGAAGGTCTCGAAGCGGAACTTCTTGCCGTAGGCGAAGTCGTTGAGCTTCTGGATGAACTCGAGCGAGTACTTCTCGATGACCTTGGGCTCGTAGTACTCCTTCTCGACGAGGTAGTCGAGACGCTCCTTGAGGGAGTGGAAGAAGACCGTGTTCTGGTTGACGTGCTGGAGGAAGTACTCCCGCGCGGCGCGCTTGTCGGCGTCGAACTGGATCTTGCCGTCCGCGCCGTAGAGGTTGAGCATCGCGTTGAGGGCGTGGTAGTCGAGCCCGTCGAAGCGCGCGTCGACCTTGAAGCCGTTATCGGTCAAGGCTGTTTCCAGTGCTGATTCCACCATCGTTCCAATCCTGCGCTCACGCGCTCGACGTCTTCGGGCGTGCCGAACAGTTCCACCTTGTCCAAGTGCGGCACGGAGCACTTGCGACTGATGATGTCGCCGGCGAGGCAGTACGACTCGCCGAAATTCGTGTTGCCGGTGGAGATGACTCCCCGGAGGAGGGTGCGGTTGCGCACGTCGTTCAGGAAGCGAACGACCTGCTTGGGCACCGCACCCTTCTCCTCACCGCGCCCCTGTCCCCCGCCGTAGGTGGGGGTGACGAGCACGAAGGGCTCGGTCATGACGAGGGGCGTCGGTGAGGAGTGAAGGGGGATGCGGAGCGCCGGCAGTCCGAGCTTGTCGATGAATCGCGCGGTGTTGCCGGAGACGCTCGAGAAGTACACGAGCAGAGGCGCCCGCGTCGCGACCGCCGTGCTCATGGCTCAGGCGAAGCGAGCGGCCAGCTCGTCGATCTTGTCGGGACGGAAGCCCGACCAGTGGTCCTCGTCGGTGATGACGACGGGGGCCTGCAGGTAGCCGAGCGACTTGACGCGCTCGAGCGCCGCCGGGTCCTCGGAGAGGTCGAGGACGTCGTATTCGATGCCCTTCGAGTCCAGCGCACGGTACGTCGCGTTGCACTGCACGCAGGAGGGCTTGGTGTAGACCGTGATCGCCATGTCGAGTGTGGTTTCCCTTCGCTTCTTACGCATCTCCGGCTGAGAACCTGCCGGAGCCTCAATACTACATATGGGTGCCGACATCGGGGGGCACCACAAGGGGTAGTAGTTACAAGTCTGTAGTTTTGCACCGCTCTCCCCAGGTACAACACATCTTGTCCACCGTTTCATCCACAGATCGGCGACTCGATCGAAGCCCGGTTCGACGCGTGATTCCGCGCTTCCGGGCGACGTCGAGCGAGTCTGTCCACAGGTCGGACGCTAGACCGACCCACCGACATCCGATTCGGGCGGATCTCGTCGCATCGGCGTGTCGCGGGCGTGTCGCCACGGCAGCCGCCCGGGCGTCGCCGACCGGGCTTCGGAATCGCTACCGTTGAGGGGTGGCGGGATACAGAGAACTGCTGCGCGCACCGGGTGTCGCGCGCATCATCGCCGCACAGTTGACCGCTCGCTTTCCGAGCGGGATGACGAGCCTCGCCATCCTGCTCCACATCGAGCACGTGACCGGGTCCTACGGGTCGGCCGGTCTGGTCCTGGCGGCGACCTCAGTCGGACAGGCGATCGCAGGTCCGGTGACGAGTCGATGGATGGGCGTCTGGGGCATGCGGCGGGTGCTGACGCTGACGCTCGCCGTGTGCGCGGCGTCGATCGCTCTGCTCGCGGTGCTCGACGTGCCGCTCTGGGTCTACATGGCGCTCGGTCTCATCGCGGGCCTGTCGACCCCGCCGGTGCAGTCGGCCGTGCGCACGATCTACCCGAAGATGGTGACGTCGCGGCAGCTCACCCCCCTCTTCTCCCTCGACGCATCGCTGCAGGAGATCATCTGGATCATCGCGCCGGTGCTCATCACCTTCGTCGCGCTGCAGGCCGGCACCGTGCCGGGGCTCCTGCTCGTCGTCGTCATCCTCATCGGCGGCGGCGCATGGTTCATCTCTTCGCCGGAGCTCGGACGTGTCCGCATCCCGCGCAGCCGGCGCAGCCTGGGCCGCGTGCTGCTCAAGCCGCCGGTCATGCTCGCGACCGCGACCGGCTTCCTCCTCATCGGCGCGTGCTCCGCGGTCGAAGCGGGCGTTGTCGCGTCGTTCGGTCACGGCGGACTCGAGTCCGGCCTCGTCCTCGCGGTCTTCGCCGTCGGCAGCCTGGCAGGCGGCCTGTCGTTCGGCCACATCCCGATCGGACGGTGGGCCATGGCTCGCCGCTTCCTCATCGTCACCGTCGGGCTGGCGGCGACCATCTTCTCGCTCAACGCCTGGTGGCTCGGCGGCTCGCTGCTGGTCGCCGGCATCGGCATCGCGCCGGCGCTCGCGGTCATGTTCGCCATCACCTCGGCGAGCGTGAAGTTCAGCGAGACGGCCGAAGCCTACGGCTGGATCGGCACCGGGCAGCTCATCGGAGCCGCGGCGGGTTCCGCCATCGCCGGTTTCCTCATCGACGGTGTGGGCCCGCAGGGCGCATATGTGGCCGCTGCCCTGTTCGCCGTCGTCGGCCTCCTCGTCGCGGTGACGTGCGTGCAGTGGTTCCCCGACCTCCGCGGGCGCGACGCGTCACCCATTCCCGACACCGCACCGGTCCACACGATCACGTGAGGCTGGTTCCGCGCAGACGATCGCTCAGTCGTTGACGCGCTGCAGCATCGCGAGGACGGCCGCCGCGTAGGCATCCTCGGGCTGCGGATGCTCGAACGCCAGCTCCTCGCCGGCGAACTCGATCTCCACGCGGTGAGTGTCTGCGAGCCGGCGCAGACTCCGGAAGCCGCCGCGGAGCATCTCACGCAGCTGGTCCTCACGGGGAAGCCATAGCGCCTCGTCGAGCGCGACGGAGTCGAGCGCCCACTCCGTCGTGCCGTTGAACGCGAGGATCGTCCCGGTCGGATAGCGCCGCGGCTCGATCGTCATCTCGCTGACGGTGAAGACGTCGGCCTCGAACTCCGGCTCGTTGAGCTGGAAGCGGTCTCCAGATGCCGGGCGCCAGACGAGCCCGGCCTCGCGCAGGGCGAGCGCGGCGTCGGTCGAGATCATGCCCCCATCCTGCACCAGGCGACCGGGTGAGGAGGGCGGGAGCAGAATGGATGCCGTGAGCGACTTCGACCCGGCCCGATACCTTCCCGACAGCCTCATCGAACGGATCCGCGGGCGAGCCGCGGGCGTCGACGCGGACAACGTCTTCCCCGACGAGGATCTCGCCGAGCTGCGAGAAGCCGGCTACCTCGGCATCCTCGTTCCGGAAAAGCTCGGCGGCGCGGGCTTGTCGCTCGCGCAGGCATCCGTTCTGCAGCAGCGGCTGGCCGGTGCCGCGCCCGCGACAGCGCTCGCGATCAACATGCACCTCGTGTGGACGGGTGTTGCCAAGGTGCTGTCCGACCGCGGTGACGACGCCCTGCGCATCGTGCAGGAGGGCGCCGCTGCGGGCGAGGTGTTCGCGTTCGGCATCAGCGAGGCGGGCAACGACCTCGTCCTGTTCGGCAGCGACACCGTGGCCGAGCCGCAGTCCGACGGCGGGTACGCCTTCACGGGCACGAAGATCTTCACCTCGCTCGCTCCGGTGTGGGACCACCTCGGGCTGCACGGCCTCGACACCACGAGCGAGGACGCGCCGAAGATGGTGTTCGCCTTCGTCGACCGCACGGACGCGGTGCGCACGCGCGACGACTGGGACACCGTCGGCATGCGGGGGACGCAGTCGCGCACGACCGAGTTGCACGGCGCCATCGCATCACCCGACCGCGTCGTCCGTCGGCTCTCCCCCGGCCCGAACCCGGATCCGCTCGTCTTCGGCATCTTCTCGGTCTTCGAGCTGCTGCTCGCGTCGGTGTACACCGGCATCGCCCGACGCGCTCTCGACGTCGCCGTCGTCGCCGCCCGGTCGCGCACCTCGAAGAAGACGGGGCTGGCGTACAGCCAGGATCCCGACATCCGCTGGCGCATCGCCGAGATGGCGCTCATGTACGACGGGATGCTGCCGCAGCTCGAGGCGATCGCGCGCGACATCGACGAGCGGGCCGATCACGGCGGCCTCTGGTTCGCGAAGCTCAGCGGGCTGAAGCACCGCGCCGTCACCTCGGCGAAGGCCGTCGTCGACGAGGCGATGCTGGTGGCGGGCGGGTCGTCGTACTTCTCCCGCTCCGAGCTCGGTCGCCTCTACCGTGACGTCGTAGCAGGGATGTTCCACCCTTCGGATCCGGAGTCCGCCCACAGCACCGTCGCCGCCGCCTGGCTCGGCCCTCTCACCCCCTGACCGGTTGCCCGCTCGGCCCGGGCCGGTCGACTCGCCACAAACCGCGGATGCCGGGGCCACCGGATCCGCAATTCCTGGCGACTCGACGGTAGGCGGAGGGACGGATGCGGTCAGCGGGTCTCGAGGTCATAGGCCTTGAGGAGCTCGGCGACGGCCTGCTCGCGATCGGCGCCGCCGTTCTCGAACATGTGGGTCACGTGGGTGCGGAGGTGGTTCTCGATGAGGAGCTTGTCGAGCGAGGCGAGTGCCTTCTGGATGGCCCGTGACTGGGCGATGATGTCCATGCAGTAGTCCTCGTTCTCGATCATCCGGGCGAGCCCGCGGACCTGGCCTTCGAGGATGCTCGTGCGGCGCAGGGCTCGCTTCTGGATGTCGTCGATCACGCGGTCAGGATACGCCGAGACCGGCCCCGCTCGGCGAAGCCCCGTGGGAGGATGACCGGATGGCACGCACGCCGACCTCCCTGCTCTCCCCCGCCGACCAGGCTCGACGCCAGGGGCTGCGGCGGATGAAGGCCGTCGCCCTCGGCGCGCTGATCTTCATGGCGATCGTCTTCGCGATCTCCTTCCCCCTGCAGCAGACCGTCCCCGCCTTCGGCTATGTCCGCGCCGCCGCGGAGGGCGGCATGGTCGGAGCCCTCGCCGACTGGTTCGCCGTCACGGCGCTGTTCCGGCATCCGCTCGGCCTGCCCATCCCGCACACGGCGATCATCCCGAGGCGCAAGGACGAGATCGGCCACACCCTCGGCGAGTTCGTCGAGACGAACTTCCTCGAAGCGGGCGTCATCCGCGGCAAGCTCGAATCGATGGGCATCGCGACGCGGCTCGGCGCGTGGTTGCGGCGTCCCGAGAACGCGGAGCGCGTCTCGGCCGAGGCATCGGCGGCGGCATCCGGCATCCTGACGGCGCTGAGCGACGACGAGGTGCAGGACCTGCTCGAAGACCTGGCGCGCGAGCACCTGCTGGCCCCCTCCTGGGGGCCCTCGATCGGGGGATGGCTCGAGCGCGTCGTCGGCGCCGGCGCTCACCACGGCGCCGTCGATCTCGCCATCGACAACATCGAGACCTGGCTCGTCGCCAACCGTTCGGTGTTCACCGGGCTCGTCTCCCGCCGCCTGCCGTCGTGGTTACCGTCGGTGGCAACACGGCTCGTCGACGACACCGTCTACCGCGAGGCGCTGACGTTCGTCGCGGCCGTGCGAAACGACCCCGAGCACCCGGCACGAAAGGCCATCGACGGCTACCTCGCTCGTCTCGCCGGCGATCTGCAGGGCGAGACCGAGACGGCGGCGCGGCTCGAGGCCGCCAAAGCGGCGGTCTTCGACAGTCCTCGCGTTCGCGCCCTGGCCGCCGAGGCGTGGGGCACGGCGAAGGCCGGTCTCGTCCGCTCGCTCGGCGACGCCGAGAGCCCGCTCCGCCGTCGCATCGCTGCCGCGCTCACCGAGGTCGGCGAACGCCTGTCGACCGAGACGGCACTGCAGCAGCGGATCGACGCGCGCGTCATCGACGCCGCCGCGACGCTCGTGGCCCGGCATCGGGCCGACATCGCCTCGGTGATCACCGAGACGGTCGAGCGCTGGGACGCTCAGGAGACGACCGAGAAGATCGAGCTCATGGTCGGCCGCGACCTGCAGTACATCCGACTCAACGGTACGATCGTGGGATCGCTCGCCGGACTCGTCATCTACACGATCGCCCACGCGGTCTTCGGCGCGGGAGGATGATTCCATGACGACGCTCATCCTCGCGCGGCATGCCAAGAGCGACTGGGGCTCGCCCTCACTCGACGACCACGACCGTCCGCTGAACGACCGCGGCATGCGCGACGCCCCCGCGATGGCTGAGCGGCTGGCGAGCACGGGCGTCGAGGTCGAGCGCATCCTCGCCTCGACCGCGCTTCGCGCTCGCACGACGGCGGCCGCCTTCGGTGCCGTGCTCGGGCTCGAACCCGAACTGCGCGACGAGCTCTACGGCGCCTCGGCGCGCGTGCTCCTCGACGCGGCGAGCGGCAGCGGTGCGCGGTCGGTGCTCGTGGTGGCGCATGACCCGGGGATGACGGTGCTCGCCGAGCGTCTGTCGAACGGCGGCATCGGCGGGATGCCGACGTGCGCGGTGGCCACTTTCACGTGGCGGACCGACGACTGGGATGTCGCGACCGCGACCGACCCCGACGAATGGACCTTCGACAGCCCGAAGGGCTGAGCCCCGCTCAGACGACGGCGACGACCGTTCCGCCGGTGAGGCGCACCAGCTCGTCGAAGGTCAGCGGGAAGACGGTGTGCGGGGTGCCGCCGGCCGCCCAGATCTCGTCGTACTGCGCGAGGTCTTCGTCGATGAGCGTCGCGAGAGGTGCCGGGTGTCCCGTCGGCGCGACCCCGCCGATCGCCTGTCCCGTCGCGGCGCGGACCTGCTCGACGCTCGCGCGCGTGATCGCGCTGCGCCCGGTGCGCTCGGCCAGTGCGGCCGTGTCGACGCGGTGCGCCCCGCTGGTCATGACCAGCAGCGGCTCGCCGTCGGACCAGAAGACGAGGCTGTTGGCGATTGCCCCCACCTCGACGCCGAGCGCCGCTGCGGCGAGGGCGGCCGTGGATGCGGCATCCGGCAGAACGACGATGTCGCCGAGGATGCCGGCAGCGCGCAGGGAGGCGTGGACGATTCGGCTTCGTGGAGGCAGATCGGTGGTCACGCTCACACTCTAGAAGGGGCACAATGGGCTGGATGCCGCAACGCCGCGGCACGGAGAGCATGAGCCCACAAGGCTCCGCCGAAAGAGGATCGCGATGACCCACGCCCTGCCCTTGCCCGATTTCACGCACGAGCGCGTGGAGGTGATCACGGGGCGGCGGAGCGGCCTCTTCATCGCCGCCGCGCTGCACTCCTCGGTGCTCGGCCCCGCCCTCGGTGGCGCCCGGGTGTGGACGTACCCGCACTGGAGCGACGCCCTCGGCGACGCCCTGCGCCTGTCGGCGGCGATGACGCTGAAGAACGCAGCCGCGGGTCTGGATGCCGGCGGCGGCAAGGCCGTGATCGGACTGCCTCCGGGAACCGTGCTCGACGCCGAGCGGCGCCGTGCCGCATTCCTCGACCTCGGTGACGCCGTCGAGTCGCTGGGCGGCCTGTACCGCACGGCCGAGGATGTCGGCTCGACCACCGACGACATGCTGACCGTCAGCGAGCGAACGGCACACGTCGTGGGGCTCCCCGACCGTGTGGGCGGCTCGGGCGAGCCCGCAGGCCCCACGAGCATCGGCGTGCACGCGTCGCTGCTCGCGACGCTCGAGCGCGCGACCGGTTCTCGCGAGGTCGCCGGACGCCGGGTCACGATCGCCGGGCTCGGACAGGTGGGCAGCCGGTTGGCTATGCAGCTCGCGGCCGAGGGAGCAGAGCTGACCGTGACCGATGTGAACCCGGCCAAGCGCGAGCTCGCGACGAGCCTGGGTGCGACGTGGATCGAGCCCGCGGAGGCTCATCTCGCCTCGGCCGACGTGTTCGTGCCAGCGGGCATCGGCGGGGTGCTGACCGACGAGGTGATCGACGCCCTCGATGCGCAGGCGGTGTGCGGACCGGCGAACAACCCGCTGGCGCACCGCTCCGGCGCCGACCGCCTGGCCGCGCGCGGCATCCTGTACGCCCCCGACTTCGTCGTGAACGCGGGCGGCGTCATCTACCTCGACCTCGCCGCGAAGCAGCGCGATCGCAGCGTGATCGCGACGCGCGTCGAGGGCATCGGCGACGTGCTGCGGCGCATCTTCGACGAGGCAGAGGCCCGAGGTGTCACGCCGCTCGCCGCCGCGGAGTCGCTCGCCGCCGAACGCCTCGCCGCCGGGGCAGCGCGCGACGCCCTGGTCTGACCGCGTAACCGGGATGCAAGGGATCGTGGCCGACACGCCGGCGGAACGGCATCCGCACCGGCGCGCCGCGCCCGATCCCTTGCATCCCGGCACCGACCCACGGCGCAGGCATGGGCTCAGATCTGCAGGATGGCGCGGGCGATCAGGAAGTACAGGATCAAGCCGCTGGCATCGACGAACGTCGTGATGAACGGGTTCGAGAAGACGGCCGGATCGACCCGGATCGCACGCGCGAGCAGGGGCATGACGCCCCCGACCGTCGCGGCCATCGTACACACCGCGATCAGAGTCACCCCGATGACGAGACCGATGCGCGGCTCGTAGACGAGTGCTGTGACCGCAAACCCGACGAGCCCCAGGATGCTGCCGAGGAAGAATCCCACGCGCACCTCGCGGCTCAGCACCCGCACGACGTCGCGAGGTCGCACGTCGCCCAGCGCGAGCGCACGCGTGACCGTCGTCGCCGCCTGATTGCCGGTGTTGCCACCGGTGCCGATGAGCAGCGGGACGAACAGCGCGAGCACCGTGATCTGCGCGAGCGTCGCCTCGAACGCCGACAGCACCTGCACGGTCAGGGTGGCTCCGACGGCGAGGACGAGCAGCCAGACGACCCGCGATCGCACGATCTGCAGGATCGGCGTCGAGAGGTAGGGCCGGCGCAGGGGTTCGGCGCCACCCTGGCGCGCGGCATCCTCACTCTCCTCGTGCTCCAGGATGCGGGCGGCGTCGTCGACAGTCAGGATGCCGACGAGTCGCTCCTCGCTGTCGACGATGGGCAGCGCGAGCAGGCCGCGTTCGGTGCACCGGCGCGCGGCGGTCTCGGCGTCGTCGTCCACCCCCGCTGTCTGCGCGGCCTGCATGATGTCGCGCACGGCATCGGAGGGTTCGGCGGCGAGCAGATCGCGCAGGCTGACGACTCCGGCGACACGACGACCCGCGTCGACGACAGGGAGCGTGTACACCGTCTCGGCGTCGTGCAGTCGCGCATGCACCCGCTCGAGCGCTCCTGCGACGGTGCTGCCGATCGGAACCGAGATGAACTCCGGGCTCATGCGGCGCCCGATGGATCCCCGGCGGTACCCGAGCACCGCCGCGGTCATCTCGCGCTCGTGCGCGGGAAGCCCGCGCATCAGGCGGGATGCGAGCGAGGCCGGCAGCTCGTCGACGAGCCAGGCGCGGTCGTCGGGGTCGAGATCACCGAAGATGTGCGCCACCTCGGCATCGCGCAGGTCACCGATCAGTTCGCCCTGCATGTTCGGCGACAGCGCTTCGAACACCTGCAGGGCGTGTCCCTTCGGCAGCAGCCGGTAGGCCACCGCGCGGCGTCGCCCGTCGAGGCGCTCCAGGACGTCAGCGAGGCGCTCGGGCTCGACCGCGGCGAGAGCGGCCGCGGCGGACGCCAGATCGCCGCGCGACAGGGGCGCGGCAATGCCGTCGACGACGATGGTCAGTTCGTTGATCTGCTCCGGAGTCATGGGAGCCCTCCTCATGTGGACGCGCGCGCATCCGCGGCGTCGTCACGACGACGACGGCACGGAGAACATCGCGAAGCCTGCTGGTGCGACGCACCGCGGCTCGTCCGCTCAGGAGTCGATTCGGTCGACGAGCGGGGCGGCAGCGGGCGCGGCGCTGATGATCTCGCGATGGCAACTATCACCGCTCATGGAGCACCTCACCTCGCTTCCTTTTTCTCGCAGGTCGACGACGGACAGAAGAGGATCTGCCGTCGATCACGGGCCGGGCGGCGGAACATCGGATGCCGCGGGCCGAACCCCGCCGACCATGCTACGCCTCGCACCTGAACGAACCCGACAGCGCCGTCGCGACCAGCGCCGTCGCGACCCGCGCCGTCGCCAGGTCACGGAAGCGACAGGCGGACGCGCGGCTCCTCGGGCGGCACGGCGGCGAGGAGTCGCCGGGTGTAGTCATCCGACGGCTCGGCGAAGATCTGCCGGGCCGGCGCCGACTCGACGACCTTGCCGTCGCGCAGCACGACCACGTCGTGACTCATCTGCTGCACGATCGCGAGGTCGTGGGCGATGAAGAGGTACGTCAGTCCCAGCTCGCCCTGCAGGTCGCGCAGAAGGTCGAGCACGCGCGCCTGCACCGAGACGTCGAGCGACGCCGTCGCCTCGTCGAGGATCATCAGCTCCGGTTCGAGGGCGAGGGCGCGAGCGATCGAGATGCGCTGACGCTGCCCGCCCGACAGCTCGTGGGGGAACCGGGTCGCGAATGCCGCGGGAAGACCGACCATGTCGAGGAGCTCTGCCGTGCGCCGTTCTCTCGCGACGGCGTTCGGCCCGCCGAGCCGGTGCACGGTGAGGGGTTCGGCGATGGCGTCGCCGACGCTCCGTCGCGGGTCGAGCGAGGCGAACGGGTCTTGGAAGACCATGGAGATCCGCCGGCGCTCGCGCCGCCCGGCACGCAGCACGTCGCGTCCGGCGAGCGTGGCGGTGCCCGAGTCGGGGCGCACGAGACCCGTCAGGGTGTTCGCGATCGTCGACTTGCCCGAACCCGATTCCCCCACGAGGGCCGTCGTGCAGCCCCGCCGCACCGAGAACGACACCCCGTCAACGGCGTGGATGGTGCGACGTCCGGTGGGAGTCGGGATCGTGAACGACACATCGAGATCCGTCACGTCGAGAAGGACGTCGGATGTCGCGGGCTCGGGCGGGCCGGCATCCGCCACGATCCGCGGCCGCGCGCGGAGCAGCTCTCGCGTGTAGTCGTCTTCGGGGGCGGCGTAGATGTCGCCGATGGGCCGGTGCTCGCGGGTCTGTCCCTCGCGCAGTACGAGGACGTCGTCCGCCACCTGCCCGATGACGCCGAGGTCGTGGCTGATCCACACCACGGCGGTGCCGCGCTCGTTCTGGAGCTCGCGCACGAGGTCGATGATCTGGGCCTGGGTGGTGACGTCGAGCGCAGTCGTCGGCTCGTCGGCGATCAGCAGCGCCGGATCGCAGGCCAGCGCGATCGCGATCATCGCGCGCTGACGCTGACCGCCGGAAAACTGGTGGGGGTAGGCGTCGACGCGCTCGTCGGGCCGCGGCAGCCCGACAGCGTCGAGCAGGTCGATCGCGCGCGTACGCGCCGCGCGACGAGAGAGGCGGCGATGGGTCTCGAGCGACTCGGTGATCTGGCGGCCCACGGTCAGGAAGGGGTTGAGCGATGTCGACGGATCCTGGAAGACGAAGCCGACACGGTCGCCGTGCACGCTGCGCAGCGTGCGCTCGGATGCACCGACGAGCTCCACACCCGTGGCATCGATGCTGCCGTCCTCGTTCCGGCGCCGCAGCACGCTCGACCCGCTGACACGCGCCCCGGGTGCGTCGATGAGCCCGGTCGCGGCGAGCACCGACATCGTCTTGCCCGACCCCGACTCGCCCACGATACCGAGGGTCTGGCCGGCAGCGACGTCGAAGCCGAGGCCGTGAACGATCTCTCTCGTACCGATGGTCACGCGCAGATCGCGCACCGAGAGCACCGGGTGAGCAGCGGCGGTCATCGCGCCCTCCTCGCTTCGATAAGGGTCCGCTGACGCGGATCGAGGATGTCGCGCAGGCCATCGCCCACGAGGTTGAAGGCGAGCGCCGTGACGAAGATCGCGGCGCCGGGAAAGACGCTCATCCACCAGGCCTGGCCGAGGAAGCCCTGCGCGGTGAACAGCATCCCTCCCCACGAGGGCGCGGGAGGCTGCACGCCGAGTCCGAGGAACGACAGCGCCGCCTCGGAGAGGATTGCGAAGGCGAGCGAGAGCGACGTCTGGACGACGACGGGTCCGGCGATGTTGGGGAGGACGTGGCGGCTGAGGATCCACCATCCGGGCGTCCCCATCGTCTGCGACACCTGAACGAACGCCGAGGTGCGCACCGACAGCGCGCTGGCTCGAGCCACCCGGGCGAAGATCGGGGTGTAGACGATGCCGATCGCGATCGTCGTCGTCACCTGGCCGGGCTGGAAGATCGCGACGATCGCGAGCGCGAGGAGCAGCACCGGGAACGCGAACATCACGTCGACGACCCGCATGAGGGCGGCATCCACCCAACCGCCGCGATAGCCCGCGATGGCCCCGATCGCGAGGCCGAGAATGAGGGCGAACAGCACGGCGACCACCGCGATCGTGAGCGAGGTCGACCCCGCCACGAGCACACGCGAGAGGACGTCGCGACCGAGCTCGTCGGTGCCGAACCAGTGCTCGGGGCCGGGCGGCTGCAACGCACGCGAGACGTCGATGTCGTTGATGCCGTAGGGGGCGATCCAGCCCGACAGCACCGAGAGCAGCACGATGGCGAGCAGGCCCGCACCGCTCACCACGGTCGTCGGGTTGGACAGCAGCAGACGCCAGGCAGGCGTGCGGCCACGCTCGGTGGCGGCGGGTGCCGTGGCGGGCTCGGGGGCGGAAGAGGCGTCGATGGTCATGAGACACGGATCCTCGGGTCGGCGATCGCGTAGAGCACGTCCACGATGAGGTTGACCGCGATGAACATCACGGCCACCAGCAGCACGGCCCCCTGGATGAGCGGATAGTCGCGCGCGGCCACGGCTTCGAACACGAGACGTCCGAGACCCGGCCAGGCGAAGACCACCTCGACGACGACGACGCCGCCGAGAATGGTCGCGAGCTGAATCCCGGCGATCGTCAGAACCGGCACCAGGGCTCCGCGCACGATATGCCGGAATGTCACGACTCGGCGCGGAAGCCCCTTCGACACCGCGGTGCGGACATACCCTGCCGACGCCACGTCGATGACGGCCGCTCGGATGTAGCGGGTCATGATCGCCCCCGCGACCAGGCCGACGGTGAGCCCCGGCAGGAACACCTGTCGCAGCCATCCGCCGGGATCCGTTCCGAAGGCGACGTAGCCGCTCGCCGGCAGCCAGCCGAGCGTCACGGAGAACAGCGAGATGAGCAGCATCCCGAGCCAGAAGTCCGGGATCGAGACGCCGAATTGACTGGTGAGCCGCACGATGACATCGCTCACGCGTCCTTCGCGCAGCGCCGAGTGGATTCCCGCGGGGACGGCCAGGACGAGGGCGATGACGAGACCCACCAGAGCCAGCGAGACCGTCGCGGGCAGGCGGTCGAGCAGCGTTACGGTCACCGGCTGCCCGTTGCGGAAGCTCACCCCGAGGTCACCCGTGACGGCGCTGCCGAGGTAGCCGAAGAACTGTTCCCACAGGGGGCGATCGAGGCCGGATGCCGCGCGCAGGGCCTCGTAGGCCTCGGGCGTGTACCGCGTGCCGAGGGCCAGGCGCACCGGGTCGCCCGGCACGAGCTGGATGAGGGCGAAGACGACGACGGCGACCCCGAGCAGCACGAGCGCCGACGAGAGCAGGCGCACGCCGAGGAACCGGGCGATACGCGCGGGGCTGATTCTCAAGAGGCCTCCTCTCGGACGGACCGTGCTGCTCGAGGTCGTCACCTCAGTCGCCGATCGATGCGTCGTCGAACCGGATGGCGCGGTCGGCACGCGTCTCGTAGCCCGAGACCTGCGGCGACCACACCTGGATGACCGACGGGTTGTAGAGGTAGATGTAGCTGGCCTCGTCGGCGATGATCGTCGCGGCCTGGGCGTAGAGGCCCTTGCGCGCGTCCTGGTCGACCTCGACGCGAGCGGCGTCGAGCAGTCCATCGACCTCGCTGTTGGAGTACTTCTGCGCGTTGCTGGCCCCGTCAGTGTGGTGCTGCGAATAGTAGAAGTCGTCGGGGTCGATGTTGCCGAGCCAGCCCATCATGAGCATGTCGAAGTTGCCGGAGTTCTGCTCGTCGAGCCAGGTCGAGAAGTCGGGCTGGCGGATCTGCACGTCGATGCCGAGCGGTTCGAGGTTCGCGGCGATGATCTGTGCAGCCGTGACGGTCTCGGGGTAGTCGGACGTGGCCAGCAGGTCGAGCGTTCCGCCGGCGAAGCCGGCCTCGTCGAGCAGCCCGCGGGCGGTGTCGAGGTCGGTCGAGTACCGGTCGTACGAGGTGTACCAGACGCTCTGCTCGGGGATCGCGAGCTGGTTCTGGGCTGCGGTTCCGTAACTGACCGCCTGGACGATCGCGTCCCGATCGATCGCATACGCGATCGCCTGCCGCACCCGCACGTCGCTCCACGGTCCCCGCGCTTCATTCAGAGCCAGGTACCAGTAGTCGCTCGAGGGGGTGAGGCCGAGCTGCACGGCGTCGTCGCCCTGCAGGTCGGAGACCTGCTGCGTCGGCACGACATCGGTCCATTGGATGTCTCCGGCGCGGAGCGCGGCGAGAGCCGTCGCCGGCTCGGAGATGAAGCGGAACTCGACACCGCCGAGGTCGGGCGCACCACCCCAGTAGTCCTCGTTGGCGGCGAGGTCGATGCGGTCACCGGCCGTGTAGCTCGCGACCGAGAACGGTCCGGTGCCGATCGGCGCGGTGGTGATGTCGCCCGACTCGACGTTCTCCTTCTTCACGATCGCCATGCCCTTGAAGCCGCCGAGGTTGCTCAGCAGGTTCGGCGTGGGCTGCGACACGGTGATGACGACGGTGTCGTCGTCGGGAGCGGTGACGTCGGTGACCGCGCTGAACTTCCAGGCGTTGGCGAGTTCCTCGTCGATGATGCGGTCGTAGGAGTAGACGACATCCGCGCTGGTGAAGTCGGATCCGTCGTGGAAGGTGACGCCGTCGCGCAGATCGAAGGTCCAGGTGAGCTGGTCGTCGCTGACTTCCCAGCTCTCGGCGAGAGCGGGCTGCATCTCGAGGTTCTCATCGGGGGCGACGAGCGTGTCGAAGACGTTCTCGAGCACCTCGAACGCGAAGTACGAGCTCGTGCGATGCGGGTCGAGCTGGTCGGGTTCACCGCCGATGGCCGCGACGAGGACGTCTCCTTCGACGCCGGCGGCGCCGTCGAGGTCGACGCCTTCGCCCGCGGAGCAACCGACGAGGGTGAGCGCCGCGACGAAAGTCACGGCGCCGAATGCGGTGCGCTTGTTCATGGTCTGCCTATCGGGTCATCGGTCAGGGCATCATCGCTGGTGCATCATTTTGATGATGATTCGATCAGTATGTGCCACCATGAGGGAGGGCGACAAGCACAGGCCCATCTCGAAACAGAATCTTCACAATCGCCCCGCGAGAGGAATCGCATGACCTTCACCGTCCTGGCACGCGACGGCCGCACGGGCCTGATCGGCGCCGCCACGGCGAGCAGGTCGCTCGCCGTCGGCAACGCCGTCATCGAGGTGCGGCGGGGCGTCGGCGCGGCGGCGAGCCAGGCCTGGACCAACCGGGCGTTGCGGGGCCGCCTTCTCGACGCCGTCGCGTCGGGATCCGCAGCGGATGCCGTCGCCCTCATCCCCCATTGGGATGACGAGCCGGCACTGCGCCAGGCCGCCGTCCTGCCGTCGGCAGGTCCCGGCGCAGCGCACACCGGCGCGAACACCTCGCCGTGGAGCGGCCACCTCGTCGAGCACGACCTCGTCGTCGCCGGCAACCTGCTGACCGGCGAAGACGTGCTCACTGCCATCCGAGACGCCTGGATGGCAGGTGACGACGATGGCGAGGTCGCCCCGGCCCCCGATGCGGCCGCGTTCGCCGCGCGTCTCGTCGCCGCTCTCGCGGCGGGGGAAGCGCAAGGCGGTGATCGCCGGGGTCGCCAGAGCGCTGCGGTCGTCGTGACCTCGCCGAGTCTCGCCGGAGACGCATGGGTCGACCTCCGGGTCGATGACCACGGCAACCCACTCGCCGAGCTCCACCGGCTCGTCGAGCTGCGCGCGAGCGATCTGCGCGCGGATCTCAGCGCTCGAAGGGCGTAACGGCGCCGAGCACGACCGTCACATCGTCGTGCCCGTTGGCCCACCAGTGCGCCTCGGAACAGCCGTAGGTCACCGTGTCGCCGGCTTCGAGCCGCACGCGGCGCTCGCCCTGCGCGACGATGAGCACCCCGCGTTCGACCGTAACGGTCTCGGTGCCGATGTGCCGGAACGGGCGGCTCTCGTTGCTGAACCCGACCGGCAGGGTCGACCGGATCAGCTGCAGCATCGACTCCCCCCGGGGGGTCAGCAGTTCGCGGACCGACTGCTGATCGGCGGGGATGTCGGCGATCGGCGGCATCCGGTGCCCCTGGCCGGCGACCACGACGGCGAGCTCACCCGCCGGCTCGTCGAGCAACTGGCCGACCGGCACACCGAGGGCACCCGCGAGTCGATGGATCGACTGGAGCGACGGATTGCCCATTCCGCGCTCGAGCTGGCTGACGAGCCCGAAGCTCACTCCCGCCTTCTCCGCGAGGGCGTGCACGCTCAGCCCGAGGCGCTTACGCGAGTCACGGACGGTCGCGCCGAGAGCGCGCACCGCTTGGGCTTCGTCGGTCTCGGGAGGGCGCGTCACGCCTGTCACCCTACCGGCGACGACACCATGCGCCGGGGTGCATCACGACGACAGGGCGCCCGACCGTGTGGTCGGGCGCCCTGTCGAGAGGGGTCTGCTGATCAGCTGGCGGCAGCGAGGTTCTTCGCGACGTGCGCGTGCACGGCCTTCAGCCACGAGAGCAGGAACTCGGACGTCGACTCGTTGGTGACGGTGCCGTCGTCGTCGATCAGCCCCTCGGTGAGCTGCAGGTAGCCCTCGGGCTGCGAGAGCTCGGGCGACGCGAGGAACGAGAGGATCGAGCGCAGGTGCTGCTGCGCGACGGCGGTGCCCACCGCGCCGATGGAGATGCCGATGACGGCGGACGGCTTGCCGGCGAAGCTGTTGTCGCCCCACGGACGGCTCGCGGTGTCGAGAGCGTTCTTCAGGACGCCGGGCACCGATCGGTTGTACTCCGGGGTGACGATGATGACGCCGTCGGCCTTCTCGACCGCAGCCTTGAACTCGGCCGCTTCGGCCGGGATCGACGCGTCGTTGTCGGCCGAGTAGAACGGCAGCGCGGCGATCGGGATCTCGGTGAGCTCGAGGTCGGCCTGCGGGGCGAGCTTGGTGAGCGCCTTCGCAAGACGACGGTTGATCGAGGTCGACGAGATGCTGCCGACGATGACGCCGACGTTGTAGGTGGTCATGGACGAAACCTCCCGGGGGATCGATTCAGTTGCATACAGTGTACGCGTCGTCAGAATGTGAAAAGCCCCCGCGATGCGGGGGCTTTCTCGGTGGACCTGAGGGGATTCGAACCCCTGACCTCTTCATTGCGAACGAAGCGCGCTACCAACTGCGCCACAGGCCCGGAACTCCCCCACACTATCACGCTGTCGGGACTGCTCCGTGCGCGCACAATGGAGGGATGCACCACCCCGCGGCATCCCTGATTCGTAATGTCCGTGTCTCCGACGCCTCCGCCGTCGACATCCGCATCGCCGATGGCGTGATCACCTCCATCGAGCCGGCGACGCCGCAGGCGCCGTCGGCAGACGCGGGCGACACAGGCCTCGAGATCGACGGACGCGGGATGCTCGCGCTGCCCGGCCTCGTGAACACCCACGCTCACGTCGACAAGTCGTGGTGGGGCCTGCCGTGGCAGTCGTACGGCGGCGAGGGCGGCACCGATGGCCGCATCCGACACGAACGCGCCCGCCGCGACGAGCTGGGGATCCCGAGCGTCGCGACGACGGCGCACGTCCTCGAGCAGTTCGTCCGTCACGGCACGACCGCGATCCGCACGCATGTCGATGTCGACCTCGGTGTCGCCCAGCGCGGCATCGAAGCGGTGCGCGAAGCGGTCGCGGCATACGACGGGGCCCTCCAGGTGCAGATCGTGGCCTTCCCCCAGGACGGCGTGCTGCGCCGCCCCGGCGTCATCGACCTGCTCGACGAGGCGGCCGCCGCCGGCGCGGAGTTCATCGGCGGGCTGGATCCTGCGTCGATCGATCGCGACCCGGTCGGCCAGCTCGACGCGCTCTTCCGCGTCGCCGCCGACCGCGGGGTCGGAATCGACCTGCATCTGCACGACCCCGCCGAGCTCGGCGCGTTCCAGATTGAGCTGATCATCGAGCGGACCGAGCGGTTCGGCCTCGCGGGACGCGTCAACCTCGCGCACGGGTTCGCGCTCGCACAGGTCGGCGCGTCGCACCGACGCGACCTGCTGCAGGCGATGGCCGCGCTCGACATCACGATGACGACAGTGGCGCCCCTGCGCCTCTCCCAGCTGCCGCTTCACGAGATGGATGCCGCGGGCGTGCGCTTCGGCTTCGGCACCGACGGCATCCGCGACCTGTGGAGCCCCTACGGCACCGGTGATCTGCTCGGCATCGCCTGGCAGTACGCCCGCGCCTCGAGCCTCGTCCGCGACGACGACCTGCGCCGTGTGGTCGACATCGCGACGGGCGGTTCGGCCCCCTTCGCGGGACTGCCGGTCGGCCGGATCGAGGCGGGCTCTCGCGCCGACATCATCCTCGTCGACGCAGAGAACCCGATGGACGCCCTCGTTCGGACGCCCGAGCGCGAGCTCGTCGTGGGGAACGGGCGCGTCCTGTTGCAGCGCTGAGCCGGGATCAGCCTGCTGCGCGCTGCGCGAGAAGTCGCCGGACGTGGTCCTCGATCTGCGCGTCGTCGACCTGACCCGTCGGCACGAACGCCGGGGTGGGTGCCTTGGCGGCGCGGCTGGCGGCAATGGATGCCGGCGCGCGACGCGCGGCCTCTCGCTGGATCGCCTCACCGACGGCGGCCTGACGGAGAGCTTCGCGCGCGTCGACCTCGTCGAGCACGGCGGCGGCACGCGACCCGGCCGAGGCCGTAAGCGGGCGGGGCAGCTCGCGGGGAGTCCAGGTGGCACGCGCGTCGGCGAACTCGAACTCGGGCACCACGGCCGAGGCCGGCTGGACGGTAGCGGTGACAGACGGCGCGACGACGGCAGAGCGGGCGGCGCGTCGAGCAACCGCAGCCATACGGTTGAGCACGACGGTGGCCACGAGCAGGGTCGCGATGCCCGCGATCAGCAGCGCGGCCGATCCGGACGATGCCAGCATCCAGCCGCCGGCGCCGCTCGCGCCGACAGCCAGCAGAGCGACGATCGTCGTCGCCAGGCGGAGACGGCGACGGACACGCGCGCGGTGCTCGGGCGACGTCATGCGTGCGGAGCGCGCGACACGCACTTCGCGGCGCGCTTCGATGAGCCGGCGGCGCTCGCTCTCGAGTCGCAGCTGCTCCTTCTCGTGCTGCACCTGACGCGCGAGCTTCTGCTGCGCCAGCGCGGTGCGCGTCGAGAGCTCGACCCGCACCTCCTCCGGCGCCTCAGCCGTCTCGGCGAGCACGCGCAGCGCCTGGTTCAGGCGGACGGCGTTGCGCTCGGCGGCGTCGTAGCGGTAACGACTGTGCCAGGACGGAAGCAGATAGACCATCCACAACGCGACCGCGACGAGGACGATCACGCCGCCGCCGAGAACCTGCCCACCCATGGGGACAACCGTACGTGGCATCCCGCGTGGTGACACCCCAGACACACGCGTGTCTGAAGTTCTTGTTCAACTTTAAGGTTCGAGTCCGGCCGCGCGACGGTCGGCACGGGGGATGGCCGCTGCATCAGGCGGCACTGCGCCCTCGAGCCAGCGCCCGAGGACGCCGCGCGGCACCTCCTCCGCGACGAGCGCGAAAGCGAAGTGATCGCGCCAGTCGCCGTCGATGTGGATGTAGCGACGGCGGAGTCCCTCGTAGCGGAATCCGAGCTTCTCGACCACCCGCAGGCTCGCCCGGTTCTCCGGCCGGATGCAGATCTCCATCCGGTGCAGCCGCAGTTCCTCGAAGCAGAGGTCGGTCGCCAAGGCGACAGCGGTCGGCGTGATGCTCTTGCCGGCGAACCGCTCGCTCACCCAGTACCCGATCGTCGCCGACGACAGTGAGCCGCGCGCGATGCCCCAGACGTTCAGCTGTCCCGCGATCTGCCCGTCGTGCTCCATGACGAAGGGCACACCGGCGCCATCACGGTACTGCTGCAACAGACGCCGGATGCCGAGCCGCATGTCGAAAGACACCGGCCCGTCCGGGCTCGTCGCCTCCCACCGCTGCAACCAGGAACGGTTCGCGAGGAGTTCTGCCTGCAGAGTGCGGGCATCGCGCGGCCTGATCAGCCGAATGGCCACCGATCCGTGGTGGCGGGGTGCGGTGGCATCCACGCGCGTTCCGGTTCTCGTGTCAGAGGTTTCCGACGAAGTCCTTCAGCCACGGGCGGAGCTCGGGTCCGAGGTCATCACGGTCAGAGGCGAGCTGCACGATGGCCTTGATGTAGTCCAGTCGGTCCCCGGTGTCATAACGGCGTCCGCGGAAGACGACACCCAGGACTCCCTCGGTCGTCGCGAGCTCCTGCAGCGCATCGGTCAGCTGGATCTCGCCACCCTTGCCCGGCTCGGTGCGCTCGAGGATCTCGTACACGTTCGGCTTGAGGACGTAACGCCCGATGATCGCGTAATTGGAGGGGGCGTCCTCCTTCTTCGGCTTCTCGACGAGGCCGGTGACCTTCACGACATCCGGATCGTCGGTCGGCTCGACGGCCGCGGCGCCGTAGAGGTGGATCTGGTCGGGGTCGACCTCCATGAGGGCGACGACCGTGAGACCCGAGCGCTCCTGCTCCGCGAGCATCTTCGGCAGCAGCGGGTCGCGCTCGTCGATGAGGTCATCGCCGAGCATGACGGCGAAGTTCGAGTCACCGACGTGCGCCCGCGAGCGCAGCACGGCGTGCCCCAGGCCCTTCGGCTCGCCCTGACGGACGAAGTGGATGTCGGCGAGGTCGGACGACTCCTGCACCTTGCGAAGCTTGACGTCGTCGCCCTTGCGGGTGAGGTTGTGCTCGAGCTCGGGAACGGAGTCGAAGTGGTTCGACAGGTTGTTCTTGTTGCGGCCGATGATGATCAGGACGTCGTCGATGCCGGCCTGCGTCGCCTCTTCGACGACGTACTGGATCGCCGGCTTGTCGACGACGGGCAGCATCTCCTTCGGCATCGCCTTCGTGGCGGGAAGGAAGCGGGTGCCGAGGCCTGCGGCGGGGATGACCGCCTTGATGCGCTGCTGAGACATGGGTCCACAATATCGATCAGGTGGCGCAGGCGAGTGGTTTGATGCCCACCCTTTACAATCGGGGGCATGTCCGACGCGATCGACAACGCAAAGCGCGCTCTGCGGGCGGACCTCCGCGAACGCCGGTACGGGATGTCGGATGCCGCTCGCGAAGCTGCGGCAGACGGCATCCGCACACAGCTCCGCGAACTCGTCGCCAGCACCGGCGCCCGCTCCATCTCGTGCTACCTCTCGGCGCCCACCGAGCCCGGCACGCGCGCGTTCATCGACGAAGCCGTCGCCGCGGGCGTCCGGGTACTCCTGCCCATCAGCCGCAACGACGGTCTGCTCGACTGGGTCGTCGCCGAGCCGGGCGCCGCGGTTTCGGACGGACTGTTCGGCATTCCCGAGCCGATCGGTGAGGTGCTCAGTCCGATCTCCGTCGGGGAGGTCGACCTGCTGGTGATCCCCGCCGCCGCGGTCGACTCCGCCGGCATGCGTCTCGGCTGGGGCCGAGGCTACTTCGACAAGACCCTCGGTTCGATGGAGAACCGCCCGCCGGTGTACGCCGTGCTCTTCGACTCCGAACTCGTCGACGAGGTGCCGCGCGATCTGCACGATCAGCCGGTCACCGGCGTCGTCACTCCCACCCGAACCGTCGTCCTCGCCCCCGAGGCGCACTGAAGACCGAGGAACCATGCCCACCTACGCCTACGCCTGCAAGTCGTGCGGGCACCGCTTCGATGCGGTCCAGTCCTTCGCCGACCCCGCTCTCACCGTCTGCCCCGAGTGCTCGGGCGAGCTCCGCAAGCAGTACGGGTCGATCGGCGTGACGTTCAACGGCGGTGGCTTCTACCGCACCGACTCCCGCGCAAGCGGCTCGGGGGCGGGCACGTCAACCGGTGGCGGCGACTCCTCGTCTTCGGCATCATCGAAGTCCGAGGCGAAGTCCTCCCCCGCCGCGGCGGGTTCATGACACCCGGCGCGTCCGGAGAGAGGAGAGCCATGATCAAGGGCTTCCGCGACTTCATCATGCGCGGCAACGTCATCGACCTGGCGGTCGCCGTGGTCATCGGCGGTGCGTTCACCGCCATCGTCAACGCGATCGTATCGAGCATCATCAACCCACTCGTCGAGCTGTTCTACCAGCCCAACGAAGAGGGCATCGCCGGCCCGACGCTCACCGGGATCTACGGTCAGCCGGTCCCGTTCCCCCTGGGGGGACTCATCAGCGCGATCATCAGCTTCTTCGCCGTCGCTCTCGTGGTCTACCTCGTGTTCGTCGTTCCGATGAACAAGTGGAAGGAGCGTCAGGCCGCCAAGGCCGGCGTCGTCGAAGAGGCGGCGAAGCTCCCGACCGAGCAGGAGCTCCTCATCCAGATCCGCGATCTGCTGGAGAAGAACAACGCCGCGACCTCTGCTTCGAGCGCCGCAGCCGCGACCACCGACGCCCCGCTGCGCCGTTCGCAGAACACTCCCCCGGCGGCGCCGTCCGCCTGACCGGATCAGTAGTGCGGCGGAACCTCGTTCCGCATCCGCGCATCATTCGGACCGGATGCCCCGGCCGCGCCCTCGGCGCCGGCCGGGGCATCCGTCGTCTCATCGGCCGATGTCGGCTCGGCCGTCGTACCCGGAGCGGCGGTCAGTCGAGCTCGGCGGCTGCCGACCCGCTCGACCCGCTGTCGGTCACTCGATGACATCGAGCGGCTCGGTGCTCGCGTCCGCGGTCGGCGCCTCGGGCTCGACGCCCAGGATCGCAGCGACGCGCGCGGCCACACCGGCAGGGTCGCTGTAGAGGTCGAACGAGTGCACGCGGATGTAGTGCCATCCCAGCCGCCGCAGAATCTGGGGCCGCAGCCGCAGCGACTCCCGGAGCGACTGTCCGATCGTTTCGGGGTCACCCTCGACGACGACGGCCTTGCCGTCACGCTGGGCGACCAGCGGCAGCAGCCCGCGATACGCGACATCGACCGCGACGCCCAGACGGCGGAGGTTCTGCGCGAGGGCCAGAGTCAGCGGGTCGGCGAGGTCTTCGAGACGGGCCTCGCGAGCGCGTGCCGCGATTCCCCCGAGGATCGACATGAGCGTGGCGGCGCCGTTCTCGAGTCGTCCGTCGTCGAACGCCGACGGCCGGATCGACGACACGATCACCATGGAACGGCGGGCGCGCGTCATGCCGACCGTCAGCAGCCGCTCACCATCCGGCCCCGACAGCACACCGAAGTCGCTCAGCACGCGCCCGTGGCGCGTCAGACCGTAACCGAGCGAGAACACGACGCGGTCTCGGCTCTCGGCGACCGACTCCTCGAGCCCGAGCACGGCGAACGGCTCAGCCGTCTCGCGGCCGACGAACTCGGCGACATCCGATCGTCCGGCGAAAGCAGCCTCGACGGCGGCCCGGATGCGGAGGGCGTGTTTGGTCGACGCCGTGACGACCATCAGCGACTCGTTCGGCCGGTTGACGGCGTGCTCGACGACGAGCGTCACGACACGGGCGACCTCGGCATCGGGGCTCTCGACCGCTCCCGAGTCGGGGTCCGGTGCACCGACACCGCCCTCGACGTAGTCGACGCTGAGGCTGCCGCGTCCAAGATACGAGCCGGCCCAGGGGAACGAGACGATCTCGCCCCCGTAGAAGGCCTCGTTGACGAGTTCGGCGAGGTCTTCGCCGCCCGCGCGGTAACTGCGGGTCAAGGTCTCGACCGGAACGATCTCGGCGAGGCGCTCGAAGACGCTCCGCTCGTCGGGGTCTGCGATCGGCTCGTCCGACGGATCGCGGTCGGCGGCGATCTCGAACGGGGTCGGGCGCTGCGTGACGGGGTCGCCGAACGCGACGATCTGCCGCCCGCGGCGAAGGGCCGAGGCCGATTCGGCGACGCTCAGGGCGCCGGCATCCGCCAGGATCACGACGTCGAACGCGGGCCGGGCCGGCAGGGAGGCCACCTCGTAGGGCGACGCGATCCAGACGGGCGCGAGCGTGCGCAGGAGCTTCGGTGCGACGGCGAGCAGTTCGGCAGCCGACGCTGTGCCCTCGCGCAGCGCGGCCTTGAGCGCCGCGGTCTCGTCAGCCTCGTCGACGATCGCGATCTTCCATCGCGTCGCGAGCTCGGCCGCCAGCTGCTGCCCCGCCGAGGCGGCGTGCGCCTCGTCGACGAGGCGGAAATCGCGTTCGAGGCGATCGACGACGCTGGTGTTGGCTCCGAGCAGTGCACGGTCGCTGCGAAGCATCGCCTCGAGGGCGGACTGCCACCAGGCGAACTCGAACTCCGCCGCGACGCGCTCCTCGGGCACATGGCGCACCGAAAGCTCGGTGAGCAGGCCCTCGAGGCCGAGGGAAGCGAGTTCACCGCGCAGCGTCGCTCGTTCGACGAGGTTGTCGAACACGTCGGACTCCGCGGCGAGCCCGGCGAGGATCCGCACGAGCTCGGGGATCGGCGTCGCGAGCAGATCGTGCCCCGGGCCGAGCACGCGCGAGAGCTCGGCGAGGTCGGCGTCGACGCGCTGCCACGAGGTCGCGACCGCGTCGAGACCCGCGGGGATCTCGGGGACGACGCCCACTTCGGCCAGACGCTGCCACTGCTCGCGCTGCTTCTGCACGCGCACGAGGGCGTCGTGCATGTCGGTGACGTGCATGCCCGGCCGGACGTACTCCTTCGAGAGCCGTCGCAGGCGACGCCGTGTCGCACCGTTCATCTCGGGAGTGTCGCGGCGGGTGGAGTGCGCCTCGATCAGATCGCCCAGCGGACGCTCGAAGACGGTCAGGCTGAAGCGGTCGAGCGACGCGCGGATCCCCTGGAGAAGGCGGATGTACGCACCGAGCTCGGCGAGCGTCGTGAACGGCCGCATCCGGGTCTGCCCGATGAGCTCGTACCCGCGCTCGAGGATCTCGGGGATCTCGGTGCGATGCAGGCGGCCTGCCAGAGCGTGTGCCGCGCGTGCCTGCTCGGTCGTCTCGAACGCGACGCCGTACCACGGCGAGTCATCGGGCCCGAAACGGAACTCGCCCAGCCGAGCGGCGGTCGCGAGCGATGCGGCCGCTTCGGCGCGACGCGTCGAGAGGCGCTGGAGGGTCGCGGCATCGAAGCGCGTGGCTGCCGACGGCTGCGGCGACTCGGCCGCGATCGTCGTCAGCTTCTGCAGCACTTCGAGCGGCGAGACGCCGAGCATGGGATGCCGCTGCGTCAGCGAGACGCGATAGTCGCGCAGAACCGTGCGCAGCCGAACGAGGGCGTCGTCGATCTCGCCCATCTTCGGGTGCTGCGCCTTCTCGTTGCGGGCGATCGCGCGAATGAGGTCGCGGTGGACGCCCCGTGGCGAGACGGCCAGCCCGGGCAGCCCGATGCCGGCGAGGCGGTGACGGACTCCCTCCAGAGTGGAGCGGCGAGCGCTGACGACGAGGACGCGCTTGCCGCGGCGGACCAGCTCGCCGACGGCGTTGATGATCGTCTGCGTGCCCCCTGTGCCCGGCAGCGTGTGGACGACGAGCGACTGCCCGGCGACGATCCGGTCGAGGACGCCTTCCTGCTCGGCGTCGGCGTCGAGCAGCAGTCGGTCGGATGCCGGCGGGCGGTCGTCCGAGGGAATGGCGTCGGGAACGGGGTAACGAGTCGCCACGAGCGCGCGGTCGTCCTCGTGGCCGGCGAGAGCGTTGAGCACGGGGACGTCGAGGTCTGCCGCATCGCGCTCGGCGCGAGCGGCGACATCCGCGAACGTCGAGACGATCAGCCGTGGCTGAACCGTGAAGGTGTCGACATGGGCGGTCAGGGCGCGCAGATGGTCGATGACGGGCTGCGGCTTGAAGACGCCGCCGTCGTACGCGAGCGCGGCGAGCCCGCGCCGGTCGAGGTCGATTCCGAAGTGCGCACGCGCGATCTCGACGAGCTCGGGATTGACGGAGAACGAGCCGTGGAGTTTGAGATCGAAGTCGCCGTGATGGCGGCGGATGGCGAGCGGTCGGAGAAGGACCGGGGCGTTGTAGGTGAGACCTCCGGCCCGCCACGAGGCGAATCCGACGCCCAGGTGGACGGTGTCGAGGCCGCGCGTGGTGCGGAGTTCGACGTCCTTCGCGGTGATGCGCCCGGCGGCGAGGCGGGCCGTGCGCAGCGCCACCTCGTCGCGGAAGAGGTTCGACAGGAGCGTCGAACGGCCGGTGATGAACTGCGGGAGGCTGCCCGGATGCGCCTTGGTGATGTCGATGCCGACATCGTCGGAAGCGATGTAGTGGAGCAGCGTCGAACGGCCGCCGAGGCGGGCGGCCTGCACACGGATGCGTTCACGCTCCGGGTCGGCCACGTGGGCGACGGCGACGTCGTCTTCGGCGACATCGAGTTGCGCCGGGGTCACCGAATCGACCCGAACCTCGTCGGCTGCGTCCGGACGGACGGCTCCTCGATCTCCTCGCCACACAGCACACACCCTAAGCGGCGCGCCTGCATCCGGCCCTCAGGCGCCGCCGAGTTTCGCGCTATTTCCGACACGCCGGACGATCGGCGGTTCCTCCCCCGGCGCCCGTCGCCGCCGCCCATCCCCCGCATCGTCGCCGCGCGCGGGGCGCAGCGGGGCCGCCCGGGATGATGGAGCCATGACCGACGCAGCATTCGCGGTGCACCCCACGCCGATCGGCGATGCCCTCCTGGTCGTGACCGAGACCGGCCTCGCCCACCTCGACATCCTGGACCGCCCCGCCGAGATCGCCCTCGCCGACCTCACCCTGAGCCTCGGCGCGCTCCCGGTCCACGACCCGGGCGCGGCTGCCGACGTGGCCGCCGAACTCGACGAGTACTTCGCGGGCCGGCTGCGGCAGTTCCGGACGCCGATCGACTGGCTCCTGGCCCCGCCGGGATTCGCCGGCGCCGCACTGCGCGCGGTCTGCCGCGTTCCCTACGGCGAGGTGGCGACCTACGGCGAGATCGCGATCACCGCCGGCTCACCGCGAGCGCACCGAGCCGTCGGGTCTGCGTGCGCGCGGACGCCGATCTCGATCGTCGTGCCCGCACACCGTGTCGTCCGCAGCGACGGATCGATCGGACAGTATGGCGGCCATCCCGAGCGCAAGCGATTCCTGCTCGACCTCGAGAGCAGAGCCGACTCCGGCCGCGTGTAGGCCGCGCCGGAACGGCGACGGCCCCGGGCAGCGCGCCCGGGGCCGTCGTCTCGATCAGCGAGGTGTCGCGGCCTAGTGATCAACCGCCTTCTCCGCGCCATGACCGGTCAGAGAACGCACCTCCATCTCGGACGCCTTCACCGGGTCCTCCCGCCGCCGCTCGGTGACCGAACCCAGCCAGCCGAGGAAGAAGCCCAGCGGGATCGACACGATGCCCGGGTTGTTGAGCGGCCAGATCGCCGTGCCGACGTTCTTGAACACGCTGGTCTCGGTGCCCCAGAACACGGGCGACAGGATGATGAGGATGATGGCTGCCGCCAGGCCGCCGTACATGCTCCACACCGCGCCACGCGTCGTGAACTTCCGCCAGAAGAGCGAGTAGATGATCGTCGGGAGGTTCGCCGAAGCCGCGACAGCGAAGGCGAGGGCCACCAGGAACGCAACGTTCTGTCCCTGCACGCCGATGCCGCCGACGATCGCGAGGATGCCGATCACGATGACCGTGCGGCGAGCGACCTTGACCTCGCCGTCGGGCGGCACGTTCCCCTTCTTGACGACGTTCGCGTAGATGTCGTGCGCGAACGACGCCGCCGCCGTGATCGTGAGGCCCGCCACGACCGCGAGGATCGTCGCGAAAGCCACCGCCGAGATGAAGCCGAGCAGCAGGGGGCCCCCCAGTTCGAGGGCGAGCAGCGGAGCAGCGGAGTTGACCCCGCCGGGCGCCGAGGCGATGCGCTCCGGACCGACGAGCGCGCCCGCACCGTACCCGAGCACGAGGGTGAGGAGGTAGAAGAGGCCGATGAGCCAGATCGCCCACACCACCGAGCGACGGGCCTCTTTCGCGGTGGGCACCGTGTAGAAGCGCATGAGGACGTGCGGCAGACCCGCCGTTCCCAGCACGAGCGCGACCGCGAGCGAGATGAAGTCCCACGGGTTGGCGCCGTACTGCAGGCCCGGTCCGAGGATCGCCTCTCCCTTCGGCGAGGCGGCGACCGCGCTCTCGAGGAGCGTGTTGAGGTTGAACCCGTTGATCGCCAGCACCCAGATCGTCATGACGAGCGCGCCGCCGATGAGCAGGAACGCCTTGACGATCTGCACCCACGTCGTGCCCTTCATGCCGCCGATCAGCACGTAGACGATCATCAGCACGCCGACGACGGCGACCACGATCGACTGGCCGACCTGCTCGGTGATGCCCAGCAGCAGTGAGACCAGACCGCCCGCTCCCGCCATCTGCGCGAGCAGGTAGAAGAAGCACACCGCGAGCGTGGTGATGGCGGCCGCCATCCGCACCGGCGTCTGCTTCAGCCGGAACGACAGCACGTCGGCCATCGTGAACTTGCCGGTGTTCCGCATGAGCTCGGCGACGAGCAGCAGCGCCACGAGCCAGGCCACGAGGAATCCGATCGAGTACAGGAACCCGTCGTATCCGTTGATCGCGATCGCGCCGCAGATGCCGAGGAAGGATGCCGCCGACAGATAGTCGCCCGCGATCGCGAAGCCGTTCTGCGGTCCGGTGAACGAGCGGCCCGCGGCGTAGTAGTCGGCCGCGGTCTTGTTGTTGCGGCTGGCACGGATGACGATGAACAGCGTCACCGCGACGAATGCGCCGAAGATCGAGATGTTCAGCACCGGATTGTTGTCGACGGTCTCCCCCGCCGCGACGACGGCCGCCCCCAGGCCGTTCACCGCTTCCCAGAATCCGTTCACGATCCGGCCTCCTGTCGCTCGAGATCGTTCCGGATCGCCGACGAGATCGGGTCGAGCTTGTGGTTGGCGTACCAGACGTAGCCCATGGTGATCGCGAAGGTCGTGACGAACTGGCCGAGCCCGAACAGCAGACCGACGGTGATGTCACCCCAGACACGCTGCGCCATGAAGTCGGTCGCGAACGACGACAGCAGCACATAGACGAAGTACCAGACGAGGAAGACGATCGTCAGCGGCCATACGAAGCTGCGGTGCTTGCGCTTGAGTTCCCGGAACGGCGCCGACTCCTCGACGGCGACATAGTCCACTCCGCCGGGAGGCGGCGAGTGGGTGGGCGATGCGGTCATGTGGCCTCCTTGCCTCATGGTGAGCAGCTCTCCAGCGGTCGTCGTCGTCGAGCGACCGCGATGGTAGGGTCGACGCTACGAAAGGCGGCAACGAGGCCGTCACCCCCGGAAGTAGGTAGTGCGTGACGGCACTGGCGGCACCCGAGAACGACGCGCAACTGGTCTCCCGCGCGGTCGACGACCTCGCGCGCAGCACACGCTTTCCCGTCGTCTTCGGCGGCCTCGAGAGCCAGGGCTCGGTTCACGTCACCGCGATCGCCGGAGCGCGGTCGCATTCCATCGACGATCTGGTGGTGCGCGTCGGCCGCGGGCTGGGCGGCGCCGCGATGGTCGAACGGCGTCCGCGGCTCGCTCTCGACTACCGCACCGCGCGCACCATCACGCACGACTACGACCGGGCCATTCTCGGCGAGGGCATCGCCACCCTCTTCGCCGTACCGATCGTCACCGAGGGCCGGGCGCGCGGGGTGCTGTACTGCGGCTCCTGGTCGCAGGCTCCGGTGGGCGACCTCGTGGCGCGTCCGGCGTTCCGAGCGGCTGACGCGATCAGCACCGAGCTGCGCATCCGCGACGAGGTGCAGCGCCGGCTGGCGCTGGCGCCGGCACCCGAGTCCGCGGCCGGCCTCTCCCCCGCCGCGCGAGAGGACCTACGCGAGAGCTTCGCCGAGCTGCGCAGCATCGCCGCGACGATCGACGACGCCGACCTGCGGGCACGGCTGGCGGCGATCGAGCGCCGCCTCACCACAGTTGCGGGCGACGGGGCGGCGTCGGCGAAGGATGCCGAGGTGCAGCTCTCTCCGCGGGAGCTCGACGTTCTCGCCTGCTGCGCCCTCGGCTCGACGAACGCGGAGATCGGCGCGGCGCTGAGCCTCAAAGAGGGAACCGTGAAGTCGTACCTCCAGGCGGCGATGGCCAAGCTCGACGCGTCGACCCGTCATGCGGCCGTCGCGCGCGCGCGGCGTCTCGGCCTGCTGCCCTGACCGCGGATTCAGGCGGCGATGCGCAGGCCGGCGACCTGCTCGGCGATGACGGCGCCGTACTCCGTGATCATCCGGTCTCGACCCAACCGGTCCCGAGCGGCGAGCGCGGCGCCTCCGAACGCAACGCGCTCCTCGACGGCACGACCCCAACCGGCCGCGATCGCATCCGGGTTGCGCGGGGTGACGATGCCGATCCCCTCGACGAGACGGGCCGCGTCGCCGACATCCGTCGTGACCGGTACCGCACCGCTCGCCGCCCCCTCCAGCAGGCACAGGGGGGCCGCCTCACCGAACGCGCTCGTGAGTGAGACGACGTCCGCGGCGCGGTAGATCGCGGGCATGTCGTCACGGATGCCGAGAGCATGGATGCGGTCGCCGCCGATGACCTCCAGCAGCTCCGTGAGACGGGGGTTCTCGCGCGTCATCCCCGCTCCGCACATGACGTAGTGCGCATCGGGCACGAGCGCTCGATGCGCGGCGACCGACCGCAGGAACAGCTCGGGATCCTTCATCGCGTCGAACCGAGCCGCATAGGCGACGACGACCGCCCGGTCGGGGATGCCGAGCTCACGCCGCACGCGGTCGCCCCCGCGGGTGACCGACGGCTCGAAGCGCGAGAGGTCGATGCCGTTGTCGACGACATGACGCTGCGTGTCGCCCAGGACCGACGCGTAGGCGGCATCCGTCGACCGCGCGCATGACACCGCCGCCGTGACGATCCCACGACGGACGCTCTCACCCAGCCACTCCAGAGCATCGCCCGAATGCTCCGGGTCGGACCGGTGCAGGCATGTCACGACAGGCCGGTCGGGCAGCATCATCGCCTCGTCGAGAGCGAGCAGGAGTCCGAGCGGCTGCTCCTTGAGGGTGAGCACGACGTCGGCCGCGGCGATAGCGCGCGCCGCGGTGCGCAACTGCCGCGAGGAGAAGGCGTGCGGCGCGTGCGGCACCGGCCCCGCCGTCTTTCCCAGAGACGTGATCCCGATGCCCGAGGCGCGCAGCGCCCGATACCGCGGGTCGCCGGCCATGTGCTGGACGGTCGACTCGCGCCGGGCCCGCGACGCGATGGCGAGCACGCTGTGGTGCTGTTCGCCCCGCGCGTGGAGGCCGGCGACGACATCGCTGTGCAGGATTCGAGCCCCGCCGGCGAAGAAGCCCTCGGTGAGGGAGAGGACGCGAAGCGGAGCGCTCATTCAGGACCTTCGGGATCGACGCGGCGGGTGCGATCCATCGTGCGGCAACGCCCGCCCGCGGCGAGTGAACCGCGGACGAGCGTTGCGTGAACGAACGGCGCCGGACGCCGGTCCCGAGAGCCGGGCTCAGAGGATGGGCTTGCCTCCCGTGACCGCCAGACGTGCGCCCGAGATGTACGACGCTTCGTCCGACGCCAGCAGCACGTAGGCCGAGGCGAGCTCGGCAGGCTGCCCGGCGCGTCCCAGCGGCGTCTGCTCGCCGAAGCTCTCCACCGCATCCGCCGGCAGGGTCGCCGGGATCAGCGGGGTCCAGATGGGCCCCGGGGCGACGCTGTTCGCGCGGATGCCGCGCTCGCCCAGCATCTGCGCTAGCGATGCCGTGATGCTCGCGATGGCCGCCTTCGTCGCCGCGTAGGGCAGGAGGTTGGGCGAGGGCTGGTCGGACTGCACCGAGCTCGACCCGATGATCGACGACCCCGGCCCCATGTGCGGCAGCGCAGCCTTTGTCAGGTGGAAGTACGCGTCGACGTTCGTCGCCCACGTGAAGTCCCACTCCTCGTCGGGGATCTCCTCGAGCGTCTCGCGGTTCATCTGGAAGGCGGCGTTGCTGACCAGGATGTCGATCCCGCCGAGCTCTTCCACGGTGCGGCGGACGACCTCACGGCAGTGGGCCGGGTCGGAGATGTCACCCGGGATGAGGACGGCGCGGCGCCCGGCCTCTTCGACGAAGCGCTTGGCCTCTTCGGCATCCTCGTGCTCGTCGAGGTAGCTGATGGCGACATCCGCTCCCTCGCGGGCGTAGGCGAGCGCCACAGCCTTGCCGATGCCGCTGTCGCCGCCGGTGATGAGCGCGCGCTTGCCGGCGAGCTTCCCGGAGCCGCGGTAGGTCTCCTCGCCGTAGTCGGGCTTCGGCACCATCGCCTGGTCGGTTCCCGGGACGTTCTGCTGCTGGGGTTCCATGGTCATCCCTCTCTGTCGTCGAACGGTGCTTCTACCCGATCCCCCTCAGCCGTCGGATTCACGGGGCTTGACACGAGAGGGCCGAGTCCGGCATCGCGCGACCGTGCGGGGCCGCCTCAGTCGACGCCCCGCGAGCGGGCGATGGCCGCAGCGGGGGCGATGCCGCCGTCCCGCCAGACCGCGCCGTGGCCGGGCAGCACGAGGTGTGCACCCGTCTCGGCGAGCAGCGAGAGCGAGTCCAGCGCCTCGTCGCTGTGCGCCGTGGCCGCGCGAGCGACGACCCGCGGACCGGTGCGTCCCGTGTACGGATCGAGGGTGACCAGTGCGTCTCCGGTCAGCAGGATCCCGGCAGATTCGAGCAGGAACGCGCAGTGTCCGTCGGTATGGCCGGGTGTCGCGATCGGAAGGATGCCGCCCGCAAGCGGGATGGAGCGACCGGGCACGATCGACGGGTTGGTCCGCACGCCCTTCACCCCGAGCGCTCCCGCGCCCACCATCCTCGCCAGGATCGGGAGCGCCGTCGGGTAGCGGAACGGATACGGGAACCGGGCGGCCTCGTGCGCGTAGCGGTACGGGTGCCGCGCCAGCTCCTCGTCGCCGGGGTGGACGTCGGCGACGAGGTGGTGCTCGTCGGCGAGGCGCTCGCACATCCCCACGTGGTCGAAGTGGCCGTGGGTGAGCAGCAGCGCGTCGATGTCGGATGGGTGGGCGCCCACAGCCGCGAGGGCCTGTTCGAGGAGCGGCCACGTGCGCGGGAGTCCCGCGTCGATGAGGACGAGCCCGTCATCGGACGCCAAGAGGTAGGCGTTCACGCCGCCGCGGGCGAGTTGATACACGCCCTCGGCGACCTCGGTCACGCGCGGTCGGTGATCGGTCATGGCTCCCCCTCCGGTCCCGCCCGATGATCCGCGGGGGCTAGGAGGAGCGCGCGGGGCTTGACAGATCGATCGGCCGCCACCCGCCGCGCGGGCGTGATAGTTGCACCGAGCCCGGGAGGAGTCAAGGCCCGTGGCTTTCGCGGAAGGGCAGACATACGTTCGCGGCGCCGGCGCACTCGGCGTTCGGCCGATCCCCAGGAGGCGAGATGTTCTTTCATCGACAGGAACTGCAGTTCGAGGCCCGTCCGGAGAAGCCCGACGCGATCTTCGCGCGACGAATGCAGGAGGTGCTCGGCGGCCAGTACGGCGAGATCACCGTGGCCATGCAGTACGGGTTCCAAGCGTGGAACGCCCACATCCCGGGCAAGTACCGCGACCTGCTCTACGGCATCGGGGCGGAGGAGTTCGGCCACGTCGAGATGCTCGCGATCATGATCGCGCAGCTGCTCGAGAAGGCCCCGGCCGAGCAGTCCGAGGCTGCGGCGAAGTCCGACCCCGTCCTCGGCGCCGTCATGGGCGGCATGGATGTGCAGTCCGCGATCGTCGCCGGTGCCGGTGCGCGCCCGGTCGACTCGAACGGCAACCCGTGGCAGGGCTCGTACATCACCGCGAGCGGGAACCTGCTCGCCGACTTCACGGCCAACGCCAACGCCGAGATGCAGGGCCGCGTGCAGGTCGCGCGGATCTACCACATGACCGACGACAAGGGGGTCCGGGACATGCTCTCGTTCCTCCTGGCGCGCGACACGATGCACCAGAACCAGTGGATTCGCGCGGCGCAGGAGCTGCGCGAAGAGGGAGTGGAGGACATCCCCGTGCCGTCGAACTTCCCGCTCTCGAACGAGGCGCGCGAGCACGCGTACAAGTACATCAACTTCTCCGACGGTGCCGCGGCAGCCGAGGGCTCGTGGGCATCGGGTCCCACCCCCGACGGCAAGGGCGAGTTCACGTACCTCGACGGACCCGACACCTCGGTTCCGATGCCCCCGCCCACGCAGCCGGACCCCCGGTTCTACGGCACCGACGCGAAGCCGAACCTCCTCGACAAGGCCGAGGGCGTCATCCGCGACAAGCTCTGATCCTCGGCGGGGCACGGTCACCGGCGCGCGGCCGTGCCCCGATGCAAGGGATCTCACTCGACACCCCGATCGGATGCCGTTCCGGCCGGGGTGTCGATGGTGATCCCTTGCATCGGCGCGCGCCGTGGCCCGGGCGGGCGCGCGCTTAGTCGGCTCTGAAGCCCGAGAGCTTGTGCGTGCCGTCGCAGAACGGCTTGATCGCGCTCACGCCGCACCGGCAGAGAGCCATCGTGCGCCGGTTGCGCGGGATCGGGTTGCCCGCGTCATCGAGCAGCTCCACGTCGCCCCGCACGAGCAGCGGCCCGTCGGGGCACGCGGTGATGGTCACGGATGCACCGCGGTGCTCGCTCATCGTGTCTCCTTCTTCCGTAGCGTTCTCATGCTGTTCGCCGCTTTCCGCAGTCGCGTGCCCCGGTAGGGCACCCCGCCGCGCAGGCGCAGAGACAGCGCCACCCAGCTCGTCACGCCTCGCTCGACGACCCAGGGGACGGCCCACAACGCATCCATCCGCCCGAACACCCCATGGCTCCCGTCGCGGCGGCGCCCGGCCTCCGCGACGGCGATGACCGCCACCCCGGCGAGCGCGAGTGCTGCCGGTCGCCGGCGCAGCGCGAGGATGAGCGGAACGACTGCCAGCTCCACCGCGAGCCGAGCGGGCTGCGCGAGGCTGTCGTACGCCTGGCGCACGCGCTGCTCGCCGAAGCGGCCGGCAGTCGCGGGCCGGCGCGCGACGAAGATGTCGCGTGCGATGCGACGGCGGCCGCCGCCGGCGAGGATCGTGCGTTCGAGCTCGAGGTTCTCGAAGAGGACGTCGGTGTCGTAGCCGGGGCGCGCGCGGGCGGTCCGCACGGCGACGGTTCCGGAGAAGTCTCCCCCGAAGGCCCGGTTGATGAGGGTTCGGCCCGTATCCCAGCGGGCATGCCACGGGCGGGGTCGCTGCCAGATGTTCTGAGGCCGCACGATGTCGGCATCCGCCAGCGCCGCAACCACCCGTTGCAGCGCGCCGTCGTCGTACCGGACGTCGTCGTCGGCGATCACGGTCACCGGATGCCGGGCGAGGAGAAGCCCCGTCATCGCTCCGCGTGCCTTCCCATTGCGGCCGGGGACCGACGGCGGAACCACCCGCACGACGTCCCAGTCTCGGCGGTGGGCGGCGAACAGGTGCGCGGGCGAGCCGTCGACGACGGTGACGTCGACGCGACGGGCGAGCCAAGCGAGGTACTCCCCCAGCTCGGCCTCATCGGCCCGATGGGTCTCGTCATCCCAGCGCAGCGGCAGAACGTACTCGACGTCCCCGCGCATCACGCCGTGAGGTCGGGAAGAACGCCGCCGCGGAGCGCGCTGCGCCCCGCCTCCCAGGCGGCAAGCACATGGTCGCCCACGAGGTCGTCCATGACCAGGCATGCGCGGGCGCCGAAGAGGATGTCGGGCAGCAGGTCGGGCTCGTCCTCGGCGAGGGATCCCGCGAGGTCGCGGCCGGCGATCTGCTCGTGCACGGCGTCGGCCTCGACGTGCTCGTCGAAGTACCACGTGACGTCGGTCCCGAATCCGAGGCGCCGGAAGCCGTCACCGTAGGAGCGATTGGGGATCGACGAGGTCATCTCGAACGCCGCGAGGTGACCGACGATCGCGCCGCGCAGGCGACGGTGGAGCCCGAACAGCGACATGGCGTTGTGGCTGGCGAGCACGACGGCGGGCACCATGTCGATGTACGCGCCGTACGTGTCGTCGAGGCCCGCGCCGCGCACGCTCTGGGCGAAGATCGTCGCGTGCACGCGTGCCGGGTCACCGCCGCCGTACTCGTCGGACTGGATCTCTACGAGCGCCGCCTTCGAGCGACCGCTGAGCCGCGGGATCGCCCACGAGTGCGGGTCCGCTTCGCGCAGCGTGTAGACGGTGCGGAGGATGAGGAACTCGCGCAGCTGCTCGAGCGAGGCCTTCTTCGCGACGTATCGCGACATGCCGGGCCCCGCGGTCGGGGCGGTCAGGTCGAACAGCCAGCGAGCGACGGCGTCACGGTCGGGCTCGGGCGGGTCGATGACCTCGGCGGAGTCACGCAGGGCCGCTTCGAAGGCGCGCTCGATGCGGCCGCGCGCGGCGATGAGCGACGGCTCCCATTCCCACGAGGCGTCGAGGCCGGGCAGCGAGCCGTAGTGGAGGGCGTACATCAGGAACAGGGCGAGCTGCAGGTCATCGTCGCGGAGGGTGTCGCCCGTCTCGGCGAGCGCCCGACCGACGATCTCGGGAGCATCGACGGGCAGACCGCTCGTCGCCGGTGCGACGAGCACCCGCTGGAGCATGGCGCTGACAGGTCCCCTCGAGCAGAACGGCAGGGGGTCGGCGACGCCGAGATCGATCGGGACGGTCTCGATGGTGGTGCTCATGGGGCTCCTCGGGGGTGACAGCCGTGACCGTACGTGCCCCGCGCGGCATCCTTCGAGCGGGTTGACCGGCATCATCCGCGTATGCAAGCTCACCTCACGGAACGGGCGCGACGCGCGCGGACGATAGCGCGCAGTCGTCGGCTCGTCCAGCCCGTGGGCCGTGGCCGGGGTGCGGTCGCATCGTGGCGGCACCGTGTCCGCACGAACCCCGGCAGAGAGGCGATCGATGAAAGCCATGACCTACCGCGGACCGTACAAGGTCCGTGTGGAAGAGAAGCCCGATCCGCGCATCGAACACCCCCATGACGCGATCGTGCGGGTGACGCTCGCGGCCATCTGCGGCTCGGACCTGCACCTCTATCACGGCATGATGCCCGACACCCGGATCGGTCACACCTTCGGCCACGAGTTCATCGGCGTGGTCGAACAGCTGGGCGGTGCGGTGACGAACCTCGCCGTCGGCGACCGGGTCATGGTGCCGTTCAACATCTACTGCGGATCGTGCTACTTCTGCGCACGCGGGCTGTTCTCGAACTGCCACAACGTCAACGCCAACGCGACCGCGGTCGGGGGCATCTACGGCTATTCACACACGGCGGGCGGATACGACGGCGGTCAGGCCGAGCGCGTGCGTGTTCCCTTCGCGGATGTCGGACCCACCGTCATCCCGGATTGGATGTCGGACGAGGACGCGCTCATGCTCACGGACGCCTATTCGACGGGTTACTTCGGCGCCCAGCTGGGGAGCATCGTCGAGGGCGACACCGTCATGGTGCTCGGTGCCGGGCCGGTGGGTCTCGCGGCGGCGCAGTCGGCCTGGCTCATGGGTGCGGGGCGGGTCATCTCGTTCGACCACCTCGACTACCGCCTGACGAAGGCGCGCGAGTTCGCCCATGCCGAGACGGTGAACATCTCCGAACACAGCGACGTCGTCGTGGAGATGAAACGGATGACCGACTACCTCGGCGCCGACGTCGTCATCGATGCCGTGGGTGCCGAGGCGGACGGCAACGTCACCCAGCACGTCACCTCTGCCAAGCTCAAGCTGCAAGGCGGCTCGCCCGTCGCCCTGAACTGGGCCATCGACGGGGCACGGAAAGGCGGATCGGTCTCGGTGATCGGTGCGTACGGTCCGTTGTTCAGCGCGGTGAAGTTCGGCGACGCCCTCAACAAGGGACTCACGCTGCGGATGAACCAGGCACCGGTCAAACGGCAGTGGCCGCGCCTGTTCGAGCACATCCGTGCGGGGTACATCTCGCCGAGCGACATGATCACCCACCGCATCCCTCTCGACCACATCGCCGAGGGTTACCACATGTTCTCGTCCAAGCTCGATGACTGCGTGAAGACGGTCGTCGTCCCCTCGGAAGGCTGACCCATGACCTCGAACCGCTCTGACGTGCCGACGCCGTACACCGCGAGCGTGCCCCGGCCGGCGCCCGACCGCGCGGCACTGCGCGCGCGCATACCGGGATGGGGCGTCGACCTCGATCCCGCCGACCGTCCCTCCGGTACCGTCGAGAAGATCGACGAGGCCGCCGCCGAGCGCGGGATGCCGCCGCGCCAGGGCCTCGACCCGCGCCGCGAGCGCTCGATCGAGCACGCCTTCCTCACCCCCGTCTACGGCACGGCGCAGCCGCTTCACGGACTGTCCGGTCGTATCCGCAGGCTCGGATACGACCGGTTCAGCGAGGGGCGCGCCGCGCACTGGCTGCTCCTCATCGCCGGCGATCGCGTCGAGGCGATCGGTGCGCATCTGCGTTCGTTCGCGACCACGCGGCCCGATAACCCGATCACCGAGACCGGTGTTCTGAGCGAGGCCCGGCGGCATCCGATCCGGTCGCGGTTCGGACGCGGCCGCGTCGATCAGCGCCACACCTGGCTCGACCCCGTTCTCGTCGCGGGCCCATGGGTGCTCGCCGTGTGGGGCGTGTTCCGCCTCGTGCGTCGCACAGTCCGGCGGAGCTAGCCCGGGCGGGCGGTCAGCGCCGCGGTGTCTCGGCGACGGTCGCCGGATCAGCGAGGGGTTCGAAGAGCGCGCCGTCGCTCGGCGGCGTCTTCGCAGCGCGACGGACGCGCGCGTCGGCGATGTCGGCGGACAGGCGCGCGGTCACCCGTGGCGCCAGCCGCGCACCGATGAGCGAGGCCCGTGCCTTCCAGCCGGCGGGCTGCGCGATCCGCGGGTGCAGGCCCGCACGAAGGATGGCGTCGACGACCGGTTCCGGCTCATCCATGAGCGGCATCCGCAGCGCCCGGCCCGCGTGGTTGCCCGCGTGCCGCCAGAAGGGTGTCCGCACGGCCCACGGCAGCACGGCAGCCACCGCGACGCCTGAGACTCCCGTGAGCCGGAGCTCCTGCTGCAACGTCTGGGTGAGGCTGAGCAGCCCGGCCTTGGTCGCCGCGTACGAGGCCTGGTAGGCCAGGGGCACGACGCTCTCGACCGAGGCCGTGTTCACGAGCACGCCGGATCCCTGCGCGATGAATCGACGAAGCGCGACGTGCGCTCCGCGCATGGCCCCGATGAGATTCGTCTCGACGACGCGGACGTGCTCCTCGATCGGGACGTCGCCGAACAGGCCGATCGTGCCGACGCCGGCGTTGTGCGCCCAGACGTCTATGCGCCCGAACACCGTCTCCGCCTCGTCGGCGAGGCGCTCGAGGTCGCCCGCACGCGAGACGTCCCCGACCACGGCATGAGCTCGTCCGCCTGAATCCCGGATGCGCTCGACGAGGCTCGTCAGCGCGTCCGGTCGCCGGGAGAACACGACGACGGCCGCTCCGAAGCTCGCCGCGCGCAGGGCGACACCTCTCCCGATGCCCGTCGAGGCCCCCACGACGACGACGGTACGCCCGGACAGGTCGGCGAGACGCGAGGAAGCAGCCATGCTCGAAGCATCGCCGCCACCGCGCTCACCGCGATGCCCGTTGCGCCCGGTGCTCCCAGGCGCTACGGGCATCGCCGTAGGCGCACTGGTCAGCGGTCGGTACGCGCGTCCTCGGCGGCCTCTTCGGCCTCGGCGCCCTCTTCCGGCGACTCGGAACCGGCCGAGGCCGCTTCGTTGTCCTCGTGCTGGTGCTCGTCGTCTCGCCCGTGGTGGTCGGCACTCATCTGGCTTCTCCGATCGGCTCGTGTGGCGCCCCCGACTGCGGAGGCACCTCCCACTCTGCACGCGGATCGGATGCCGCGAACCGGGGTTGCACCGGGAGCGGATGCGTGCGAGCCGCACCGCTCCCGGAAGCCGCGGTCAGTCGCGCGTCTCCGAGCGGTGGCGGGGCTTGCGAGCCGGCCGGTCGTCGCGGTCGCCGTCACGGTCGCGGTCACGCGGTCGGTCGTCGCGGTCGAAGCGGCCGCGCGAGCTGCGGCTCGGGCCGCCGGTGTCGACGCGGATCTCGATCGCCTTGCCCGAGATGCGGGTGTCGGCCAGGCGGTCGAGCGTCGAGTGGGGCATGTCGGACGGCAGCTCGACGAGCGAGAAGTCGGGACGGATCTGGATCGCGCCGAAGTCGCCGCGGCTGAGACCGCCCTCATTCGCGAGCGCCCCGACGATCTGACGGGGCTCGACGCGGTGGCGCTTGCCCACCGCGATGCGGTAGGTCGTCATGTTCGGGTTGCTCGCACGCGGGCGGCGTTCCGGCCGCCCGTCGCGGTCGTCGCGGTCGAACGAGCGCGGGGCACGGTCCTCGCGCGGCGCGCGTGCGCGCGGCTCGGGGTCGGGCTCGAGCAGCAGCGGGGTCTCGCCCTGCGCGACCACGGCGAGCGCGGCGGCGACGTCCACTTCGGGCACATCGTGGTGACGGACGTAGTGGGCGACGATGTCGCGGAACCGCTCGATGCGGTCGGTGTCTTCCAGCGCAGCGGTGATGCGGTCGTCGAACCGCGACAAGCGCGTGACGTTGACCTCGTCGACGCTCGGCAGCTGCATCTGCGTGAGCGGCTGGCGCGTCGCGCGCTCGATCGCGTTCACGAGCCCGCGCTCGCGCGGCGTGACGAAGCTGATCGCGTCACCCGTGCGGCCGGCACGCCCGGTGCGGCCGATGCGGTGCACGTACGACTCGGTGTCGGTCGAGATGTCGAAGTTGACCACGTGCGAGATGCGCTCGACGTCGAGGCCGCGGGCAGCGACATCCGTGGCGACGAGGATGTCGAGCTTGCCCGACTTCAGCTGGTTGACGGTGCGCTCGCGCTGCACCTGAGCCACGTCGCCGTTGATGGCGGCGGCAGAGTAGCCGCGGGCGCGCAGCTTCTCGGCGACCTCCTCGGTCGCGCTCTTCGTGCGGGCGAAGACGATCATCGCCTCGAAGTTCTCGACCTCGAGGATGCGGGTGAGCGCATCGATCTTCTGCTGATACGACACGATCAGGTAGCGCTGGGTGATCGTCGAGGAGGTCGTCGTCTTCGACGCGACCGTGATCTCCTCGGGGTCGTTGAGGTACTGCTTCGACATGCGGCGGATGGCCGCCGGCATCGTTGCGGAGAACAGGGCGACCTGCTTGGTGTCCGGGGTGTCGGCGAGGATCGTCTCGACGTCCTCGGCGAAGCCCATCTTGAGCATCTCGTCGGCCTCGTCGAGCACGAGGTACTTCAGCTCGGACAGGTCGAGCGTGCCCTTGTCGAGGTGGTCCATGATGCGCCCGGGCGTTCCGACGATGACGTGGACTCCCCGGCGCAGCGCCGAGAGCTGCACGCCGTAGCCCTGACCGCCGTAGACCGGGAGGACGTGGACACCCTTCGTGCGCGACGCGTACTTCTCGAACGCCTCGCAGACCTGCAGCGCGAGCTCGCGGGTCGGGGCGAGCACGAGGGCCTGCGGGGTCTTCTGAGTCAGGTCGAGCCGGTCGAGGATAGGCAGCGCGAAAGCCGCGGTCTTGCCGGTACCGGTCTGCGCGAGGCCGACGACATCGCGCCCCTCGAGGAGCGTCGGGATGGTCGCGGCCTGGATCGCCGACGGGGTCTCGTAGCCCACGTCGGAGAGCGCCTTGAGCACCTGCTCTCCCAGCCCGAGGTCGCGGAAAGTGATGACGGGCGGCTCGTCGACGGACTCGGGTACAGACTGTTCAGCAGAAGTGGACACGCTTCAGGGTAGTCCGCCTCTGCCGAGATCGCATGATCGGCCCGGCGCGACGGAGCCCGGTGCCCTAGCCTCGAAGCAGGTCGACGGACTCGAGGGGGTATCGATGCCGGAGTGGTTGCTCTTCACCATCGCCGCGGTGGTCTTCTCGATCGCGGCCACCTGGCTCGCCAAGCGGGCGCTCGAGGCGCGGGTCGGCTGGGTGCGCGGTCCTGTCGTCTCGCTCATCGTCTTCGTCGTCTTCGGCCCGCTCGGCATCTGGGTGCTGCGCGGAGCGGGCGTGCTGCAGGAGCAGGGCGGGCTGCTCACGGATCAGCCCGTCGCTTTCGGCTTCGTTCTGCTCGTGCTGGCCTGGCTCTTCGCGATCGTCCTCATCGCCCTCATCACGCTCGAGCTCATGTGGCCGGCGCGGCCGCCGGTCGGTCCCGTCACCTACGTCCGCGAGGCGTTGCACCGCCGCCGCCGGGCGGTGAGGTACGCGCGTATCGTCGCGATCGCCTCGCGGCACGGCCTCGGCGGGATGCGCAGCGAGTCGGCGCGAGCCGAACTGCCTCGGGCGCTCGCGGCCACCCTCGACGACGCGGGCGTGACGTTCGTCAAGCTCGGTCAGATCCTGTCCACCCGCAACGATCTGCTCCCCGCCGAGATCACGAGTGCGCTCGCCTCGCTGCAGATGGACACGACGCCCATCCCCTGGCCGGAGGCCAAGGCCGCGATCGAGAAGCAGCTGGGCCGGCCGATCGAACTCGTCTTCGCCGGCATCGACGAGACGCCGCTGGCAGCGGCATCCGTCGGTCAGGTCCACGGCGCACGGCTCAAGGACGGACGCGCCGTCGTGGTGAAGATCCAGCGACCGAAGGCGCGCGCCCAGGTCGCAACTGACCTCGACATCATCGAGCGTGCCGCCGCCGACCTCGAGCGGCGCACGACGTGGGCAAAGGATGTCGGCGCCTCGGCCCTCGCCGCGCAGTTCTCCGCAGCTCTGCGCGAAGAGCTCGACTACCGCGTCGAGGTCTCGAACATGGAGATGCTGCGCGACTCGATGACGGCCGCCGACGCTCGCGCGGTGCGGATCCCGGACGTCTATCCCGACCTGTGCACCGAGCAGCTGATCGTGATGGAGCACGTGCAGGGCATTCCGTTCAGCCGGCTGCCCGAGCCCGGCAGCGATGCACCGGGCGCCGTCGCTCCCGCGGAGGCGACGCGCATCGCCGACGCCGTGCTCGACGTCATCGTCGGGCAGATCGCACTACGGGGGGTCTTCCACGCCGACCTGCATCCCGGCAACCTCATCCTGCAGCCCGACGGGATCGTCGCCCTCATCGACTTCGGGTCGGTCGGGATCATCGAGCGCAGTATGCGGCGCCTTCTGCTGCCGATGCTCGTGGCATTGCACAACGAGGACGACTCCGGCGCGACGGATGCCGTCCTGATGCTCGTGAAGCCGCGCGGCGACGCCGAGCTCGATGTCGGAGCACTTCAGCACGACATCGGCGTCATCCTCACACGACTGCACAACTCCACCTCCGACCAGCATCTCTTCACCGCGCTGATCGAGGTGCTCCGGCGCCACCGACTCGCGCTCCCGCCCGGTCTGCTGCTGGGATTCCGGACGCTCGGCGCGATCGAGGGGACGCTGCGGCGCCTCGATCCCGACTACGACATGATCAAGCGCGCGCTCTCTCGGGCCCCGCAGTACGCCCTGCACATGGGCGATCCGCGCTCGGCGGCGATGACCGCTCAGGTGCAGCTGCAGCTCGGGCTCGAGCGAGCGCGTGAGCTGCCCCGCCGCGTGGACGGCATCCTCAGCGACCTCGAGTCGGGCCGCCTCACCGTACGACTCCGCGCTCTGGAGTCCCCCGACGACCGCTCGTGGGTCGAGTCGCTCACCGGACGCCTCACCACGACGCTCGTGGGAGCGACCCTGGTCATCGTCGGCGTCATGATGGGCGTCGTCCAGCACGGTCCACTGCTCACCGACTCGGTGTCGGTGTTCCCGTTCCTGGGTAGTGTGGTCGGGCTCGGCGGCCTTCTGCTGCTGCTGCGTTCGCTGCGTTCGGCGCTCGTCCGCCGCGTCAACTCGAACGGCTGAACCCGCGCGGTTGCGGGGCCCGCCGGCGCATCACCTCCTGACGCAGACGTGCGAGGCGCCACGACGCGACCGACTGGAACGCTCGCCTCATGATGGCGAGAACGACCCCGGTGTGAGTGAACTCGTGGCCGACGATCGTCCCGCTCTCGGGGGCCGGACTCGGCCGGAGACGCCAGACGCCGCGTTCGCGTACCCCCGGCGCGTGCAGTTCGTACCGAACCTCGACAGCGGAGATCGCCGTGAAACGGATCGACGCCGGCACGAGACCGCGAACGCGCGTGCGGAACTCCTGACCGACGGCGGCCGACCCCGCCCCCTCTATCGTTCCGAAGGCGGGATTCCACGAGGCGAGCGCGCCCACGTCCGTGAGAACATCGACGATCGCATCAGCGGACGCTTCGATGACCGCCTGTCCGCCGTAGCTCATGCGCTGCGCCGTCCGGCCGCGGCGCCACCGCCCCGCACGAAGGCCAGATAGTCGACGAGCTCGCGTTCGATGCGACTGCGGCTGATGCCAGGCGCCAGGAGTGCGAACGTGATCTGGCCCGGGGTGAACGGCTCTTCTATGGCGGTGTCGAGCACGACCGCAGGTCTGAGCAGAGCGGGCAGCCCGTTCCACCGATCGGCCTGTTCCTGAAGGAAGGCCGTCCCGCGCGCACGCACCAGCTCGGGGAGCCAATCGAAATGGTCCACCGAGAGTTCGACGACGTCGGCACCTTGGGACGCCCCCGCCCCCAGCGGCACCTCGCTCGCGAATGCGTCCGCGGTGATCGGTCTCCCATCCGAGACGACAAGCAAACAACCTCCTCGCGCACGGTGCCTCTCGATGGCTGCACCCTCCTCGGCGTTCGGCCAGTGCTCCGACAGGGTCCATCGGTTGCCGCCCGTGCGGGCCCACCGGATACGGGAGCCGTCGTCGAACACCACCGCGACATCGCCCAGCACCGTCATCGATCCGCTTCTCAGGGTCGCGGTCATGCGAGCACCCCGGAGGGTGAAGGATCGGCGAGGTCCGCCAGCGTCACGAGCTGCAGGCGGGCACGCGTCGCCCGAGCTTCCGCCCGCGACCCCACCACCGCGGGAGCGTCGGCGATCCGCCGCAAGGTCTCGCGCGCGGCATCCACCCGCCCGCTCCCGAGCTGCAGCTCGACCAGACCGCTCAAAGCGCGCGTGTCGCCCTCCGTCGCTGCCTGCGCGCTCCGCGAGAACAGCTGTTCGGCCGAGGTGGAGTCACCGCCGAGTGCTGCCGGCATCGCCAGGTGCCAGCGCGCGAGGCGGTAGCTCGCCAGGGAGTGCTCGGGGTCGGCGCGGAGCACACGCTCGAGGCGGCGACGCACCACCAGGGCCGGCAGGGCACGGAGAGGTGCGGGACGCCGCAGGATCGCCAGGCCGCGTAACCGGGCGTGCTGCACCTCGATGTCGGCCGACCGCGCGTGCGACGACGACATCAGCCGCAGCACGAAGCGCAGACGTCGCTCGTCCGCCACGGCCAGCCTGCCTGCGGGGTCGAGCGCCGCGGTCACGAGGTCATCAAGAGCACGTGGGGCGGCCGAGCCGTCCGCAGCGCGCCAGTCGGTCGCGAGCAGAGCTGTGATGGCGGCCCTCGTCTCCGTGGCCAACCGTTGCGCCGCGCGCTGCTTGCCCCCTGCCAGATCCGGGACGATCGGAGCGCCGAACGCGACGCGGACGCGACCCTCCCGACGGAAGCGGCGGCTGCCCTTCGGTAGCACAGACTCGGTGCCGGTCAGGGCCACCGGGATGATCGGGACACCGGCAGTCAAAGCGAACCGGAAGGCCCCCGCCTGGAACGGGAGCATCTCGTCGGTGGCGTTCCGCGTTCCCTCGGGATAGACACACAGCACCTCGTCGGCGGCGAAAACGGCTTGGACGGCACGGAGTGTGCCCGGGGAGGGGCGGTCTCGCTCCACCGGGATGCCGTACCAGGCTTTCGTCCATACCCGAGACAGGGGACGCTCGAAGCTCTCCTGCTTCGTCAGGAACCACACCGGCCTGCCGACGGCTGCCCCGACGAGCAGCTCCATGACGAAGTGATCGAAGTAGCTGCGGTGGTTGGGAACGAGGACGAACGATCCGGTCGTCGGCAAGTGGTGCAGCCCTTCGACCCCGGCGAGGTGCGTGCGCAGCTGCCGTCGCACGATGGCTCGCGAGATCCGACGCACGAGCACCTCGCTGCGCATCAGCGTGCTCCGTCGAGGATGTGGCGGCGGATGAGGTCGATGCTCGTCATGACGAGGCCGTGTCGATCGGCGAACAGGCGCAGGGCGTCGCGTCGAAGCATCTCACCGTCCTCGCCGATGATCTCGACGATGACACCCGCCGGCGTGCATCCCGCCAGCCGAGCGATGTCCACCGAGGCTCCGGTGTGACCGGTGCGGGTGAGGACTCCCCCGTCACGCGCGATGAGCGGGAACATGTGCCCTGGACGCTGCAGGTCATTTGCCGTGCCGGTGAGCGCCAAACCGATCGTCGTCGCGCGCTCGCCGGCCGAGATTCCCGTCGTCACGCCGCGTGCCGGCGTTCCGTCGATCGACACGGTGAAGGCTGTGCCCATGTGGTCCTCGTTGTGCGGAACCATGGGGGGGAAGCTCGAGCTCCGCGGCGCGAGCGGCCGGGAGCGCGAGGCACACCAGTCCTCGTCCGTGCGTGATCATGAAGTTGATGACGCCCGCGTCGGCATGGTCTGCGGCCGCGACGAGATCCCCCTCGTTCTCACGATCCTCGTCGTCGACGATCACCACGATCTCGCCGCGTGCGATGGCGGCGATGGCTTCCGAAGCGGGATCCATAACGGTGTCCGCGGCGATGTGGTCGAGCTGAATGGTCATGGTGTTCCCCCTCATACGTGGGCCGCCGTTCTCGGGCGGTCCTATTGATGACATCGCATATATTGCCCAAGCATGCGTGTTGTGTGACTCGAAGCTAGTGGGGCGCGAGTCAAGCTCGCGATACCGGTGCATCAGATCTTCATCTGGCGCAACATGCTGTATACATGACACATCATGCATGTTCGACCACGCAGATCGGAGACACCATGAAGGCCATGACCACCCTCGCGATCCGACGGCCACGGACCGTCCTCATCGCCTGGGCACTGCTGTTCCTGGTGGGCGCTCTGCTTGCTCTCCGCCTGGACGGTGTGCTGAGCGGCGGCGGGTTCACCAACCCGCGAGCCGAGGCGCTGCTGGCCCAGGAGACGGTCGAGGAGACGTTCGATGAGGCACCGAATCAGCTGGTCGTCGTTCTCGACGCCGACGTTCCCCTCACGCCAAGCGACGTGGAGCACGCGATCGATCTGGCGACCGACGCTGGCGCAGAGACCATTACCACCGCGTTCGATCAGCCCGGACTCGTGTCCGAGGATGGCCGCACCATGGCGATCATCGCGGGTTTCACCGAGGGCAGTACAGCGGTGCAGAACATCGTGCCGAGACTGCAGGCCGCCCTCGACGACGCCGGCATACCGGGCGAGGCCTTCGTCACGGGGCAGCCGGCACTCGACTACCAGTTGAATGATCATTCCAAGGCGGACGCCCTGCGTGCGGAGATCATCGTGTTCCCCGTGCTGATCGTGGTCCTCCTGTTCGTCTTCGGCTCGATCATGGCGACCTTTCTCCCTCTCCTGGTCGCCGGCTCAGCGCTGATGATCTCGCTCGGATTCGGAACGCTCGCCACGGGCGTCACGGAGATCTCGAATCTCTACTCCAACATCGTGTCGATGATCGGCCTCGCCGTCGCCGTCGACTACTCGCTGTTCATCATCAAACGCTTCCGAGAGGAGCTCGCGGCGGGGCGCAGCACGCCTGAGGCGATCACCGTGACCATGGCGACCGCCGGCCATTCGGTGCTCTTCAGCGGTATCGCCGTCGCCCTGGCCCTCTCAGCCCTCTTCGTGCCGCAGGTGATGGCTCTCACGAGCATCGCCCTCGGCGGCGTCGCGGTCTCGCTCGTCGCCCTCGGAGTCACCATGTTCGTCCTGCCGGCGGGGCTCGCCTTGCTCGGTACGCGTATCGACGCCGGCCGCATCCCGTTCGGCCGGCGACGGCGACCCGCCGGCACCGGTCAGCACGTCGTGCGATCGCGCATCCGCCGCCCCGGTCTCGTCGGCGCCGCCGGCGTCGCTGCGCTCGCTCTCGCGGCGATCCCGGTTCTCGGGTTGTCGCTGCAATCCCCCGTCGCGAGCGCGACGGTGCTGCCTGCAGACGACCCCGCCCGGCAGGGCCTCGAACTGCTCGAGCGGAACGTCGGGCAGGAAGGACTGTTCCCCGTCGACGTCATCGTGACCTTCCCCGAGGGCACCCAGCCGGTCGATGCGCTCGAGGCGACAGCCACGGCGAGCGCGTGGATCGCCGATCTCTCCGGCGCCGACACCGTTCTCGACGCAGCGTCGCTCGCGCCGCTCGGCGGTTCTGCGGCGATCGCACTCGAAGCGGGAGAGACTCCCCCGCCGCTGCAGCGCTTGTGGCACGCGGACGATGCGGGCATCACGGTGCGCCTGCTGGCGACGACCGCCGAGGGGCCCGACTCCGTCAGTGCTCACGCCCTCGTCAGCGACATCCGCACGGGCCTCGTGGATCGTCTCCCCCACGGCGCGGACGTCGCGGTCACCGGCGCGACCGCGCAGGGACTCGACTTCGACGAGACGATCATCCAGAGCATCCCGCTCATCGCCGCGATCGTCCTCACGTTGACGTTCCTGATGCTCGCCTTCGCGTGGCGATCGGTGATCCTGCCGGCGCTCGCGCTCGTCTTCAACCTCCTCGTCGTCGGCGCGAGCCTGGGCGTGTTGACCCTGTTGCAGGGGTGGATGAGCGACGATCCGCTCAACTCGGTGACACCGGTTCTGCTTTTCGCCGTGATGTTCGGGCTGAGCATGGACTACATGGTCATCATCATGTCGCGCATGCGGGAGCTTTACCGGGCGGGCATGCCCTTCGAGCAGTCGGTGCTGCAGGGCGCTGCCCGAACGCGGACGATGATCAACAGCGCCGCTCTGATCATGATCGCGGTGTTCCTGTCGTTCACGACGGCTCAGATAAGCATCGTCCGCGAGATCGGCATCGGCCTGGCGATCGCGGTCGCGCTGGACGCCGTGGTCATCCGGATGCTGGTGATGCCGAGCATCCTGCGAGCCCTCGGGCCACGCTCGTTCGGTCGCCGCACGGAGCCGTCCGCACCGTCGACGGCCGCCGACACCGGCATCCCCGCGCCGGTCCCCGCGCTCACCTGACCCGCGGTCGAGGGGGGCGGGGGGCCCCCCCCCGCCCCCCGCCGCCCCCGGGGGCCGCCGGCGGCGCCCCCCCCGCCCCCCGGGCGGACTTCCTGACACAATGGGGCGGGACCCTCCACCCCACCGCCCCCGAACAGCTGGAACCCGCAATGACCGACACGGCCACCTCGCCGACGACCGACCCGCGCGAATCGGGACTGGCACCGTTCGAGCTGCGTTATCTCGTACTGGCGGCGCAGCGCGAAGGCAATCGCGCTCTCAGCCGGCAGCTCGCGCCCCTCGGACTGACGTCGTCGCAATTCGAGATCGTGCTCGTCCTCGACTCCTACGGGCCGATCTCTCTCAAGGAGCTCGGCGGCCTCATCGTCTGCGAAACGGGCAGCCCCAGTCGCATCGTCGACACGCTTGTGCGTCGTGGATTCGTCGAACGCGCGACGCATCCGGCCGACCGCCGCGCGGTGGCGCTGCAGCTGACCGCGGCGGGAAAGGCGCTGGTCCCGCAGCTTCGTGAGATCGACCGCGCCGTCGACGAGGGAGCCCACGCCCAACTCGACCCCGAGGACCTCCTCGGCCTCACCCGCGCACTGCGCCTCTATCTGACGGGCAGCGAGTACGGCGCGGTGCTCGAGCGCCGCTTCGGCGATGATCGCGCCACCCCGCCCGACGGTGCCCTGTGAAGATCCGCGATCTCGTCCACTTCGTCGCCGTCGCCGACACCCTGCATTTCCCGCGCGCTGCCGAGAAGATCGGTGTCTCGCTTCCCGTGCTGTACTCGTCGATCGACCGGCTCGAAGAAGAGGTCGGGCAGCCACTGTTCGTCAAGGACGGCGGCAAGCCCCGTCTGACCCCGGCGGGCACACTGCTGCTCGCGGACGCACGCGCCGAGGTCGCCGCGGCTCCGGCCCCGGCGGTCGCGCCCCGACAGAAAGCGTCAGGCGGCGGCAAGGCGAAGGCGTCGAAGGGCTCGGGTCGCGCGCCCATCGTGAAGGGTCAGCCCAAGCCGTACAAGAAGCGCCAGGGACGCTGACCCCTCAGGCGCGGGAGGCGACCGTCTCGCGGTCTCGCGCCCCCGCATTCCCCTGGGGGTACCAGCGGAACCGGTCGATCAAGCGCGCCAGCACGGGAACGCGCGCGAGCAGGAGCAGCAGACCGTAGCCCAGCGCACCGCCCGCGACGTTCGAGAGGAAGTCGTTGACGTCGGCGATGTGTCCGCCGGCGAAGTACGCCTGCGCAGCGAGCTGCAGCGACTCCACGGTCAGGCTCGTGATCGCCGCCGCGCCGACGACCTTCAGCCACGTCGGCCGGGCGAGCATGAGCGGAATCAGGATGCCGAGCGGAACGAAGACGAGCATGTTCATCAGCGCGTCGTCGAGCTCGTAGTCGGCGAACGGGATCAGCGCCAGGCCCGGCGTCCAGGGCACCCCCGAGTCGGGCTTGTCGAGGAAGATCGGGAAGATCGTGTTGCCCACGATGCCCGCCGCGTAGACGGCGACCGCCGCGGCCACGGCCGCACGAGGCAGCGAGAAGCTGCGCCGAGCCCACAGCACGGCCAGGAGCACGGCGAAGACCACGATGCCGAAAGGGATGACGACGGGAAGGACCGGTACTTCGGCGAAGGGACTGCTCATCACCGTCGACGCTATCGGAACGTTCGGCGAAGGCCGGGTCGAGGTCATCCACGCCCTGAGCGGAGCGGGCATACGCGAAATCCGCCGCGTCGGCTAGGGCCTCTCGATTCTTCGGCGTCGGTGCGAGAGTTTCGTCCGGACCTCTCGCACCGACGAACGGAGCCGTCATGACGGACGCCAACACCTCACCTGCCACGGGCGACGACGCCGCAGTCGACGATGCCGACGCTCAGACCCCGACCCCGGAGGCGTCCGAGAACACCACGGGCGTCACCCGCGCCGCGTCGCGGGTCGTGCACGGTGTCGCGGATACCGGCAAGGGCGCCATCCACAAGGTGCAGGATGCCGCGAAGGACGCGCTTCCCGATGCCGTTCCCGACGTCGCTGACAAGATCGTCGACGCGGCTGCCGGCTTCGCCACCGCCCGGATCGATCAGAACGTCACGGTCGTCGACGGCGCGCTGACGCTCACACGCCGCACCGGCAAGGCCGCGCGCATCGCCGCAGTCATCGGTGTCGTCGCCGTCGTGGCGCTCCTCATCGCCCGCCGCTCGTAACGGGATCGAACCGCGCTCCCCCGCGCTCGCCGCGCATCGAGAGCATGATCGCGAGGGCGATCCAGCCGATCAGCGGCAAGACGATCAAGAAGAACCACACGCCGCTGCGGTTCGTGTCGTGCAGGCGACGCCAGGTGACGGCGAGCATCGGCAGCAGAGTCGCCAGCGAGAAGACGAGCACGATCACGTCGGGGACGTCTTGGACCACGCGTGTGTCGATCGGCCGCCAGTCGCCTGCGGTGACACCGTTGACGACCTGCACGGCGACGGGAAACAGGACGATCACGAGCATCGGCCACCAGAACTCCGACCGGCTCGCGCGTCCGCGAAAGGTCGCGTAGTTCTGCAACCATCGCCGCAGGGCCGCGAGCGGCGGCGCGCCGATCCAGGGCTGGGCCAGCGGGGGTTCGATGAGACGGTTCGGCCGGGGTGTCGCGTCGCTCGTCATTCCCCGAGCCTAGACGGCGCTCCTCAGGGGACCTTCGGGCCTGCGGCATCCTTCGACTCGAGGAAGGCGCACAGCGCGGCTGCCGTATCGAGCTCCGCCGTGAGCGCCGAGACCTGCTCGTGCGACAGCGCGATCTCATCGGGCTGCGGCTCGAAGACCACGCGCCAGCGGGGGTCATCCGTCGTCGGCGGGCGCGTGTAGACCGTTGTCGATGCGTTGCGCAGCGGTACGACGATCAGGCCGCCGTCCTCGCCGTCCGAGCTGTCCTGGAGCGCCACCTTGATGAGGTCGCCCTCGCCGTGCCGCTCGTGGAACTCGGCGATCCACCCTTCCAGGGTCTCCCTGCTGCGAGAGGTCATACGGCGCTCTTCCTGACCGGGGAGCCGGGGTGTGGTGGCTCGTTCAGGCAGAGAGTAACACTCGGGATGCCGCCGTCTTGCACGCTCGGAAACACTGCTACGCGGCCGGATGCGGTGAGCGATCGGCGACGCGAGCCGATTCCTCACACGCCCGCTGAGGCGAGGAACCCCTCGTTGCACTCGCGCTGCAGCGCGACGTCACGCCACATCGGATGATGCGGCGCCGCGTTCGAGCACACGATGGTTCCCCACGCGCCGATCCGAGCCGACTCCGCCATCGCGAGGCGGCAGAACTGCGCGCCGATCGGCCCCTCCTCGAAGGCGCCGTGCAACGGCGTGTAACCGACCCAGCCTTCGCCGAAGACGGTGGGGATGCCGCGCTCGGCGGCACGGTCGGCGGCGACGTCGAGCCAGAGACTGAGCTTCAGCACCATCTCGTGGTGGTGGACCTGGTAGCGCTCGTAGAGGAAGCGGTCGAAGGCCGCGGCGTCCACCCAGTCCATGAGGTAGATCTCAGGTTTGCCGACGATGGTCGCCTGCATCTTCCACGCCACCTCGTCGGGCAGCACCCAGCTCGTCGGCTCCGGGGCGTCCGCGCGCAGCAGGCCTGCCGCCCGAACCGCCTCGACGGGGAAGTCGGCGAGGCTCCCCCGCAGGTCGAATGCGGCGGTGATCTCGTCGAGGACGCCGTAAACGTAGGGGTGGGTGACGAGGACGTCCATCTCCCGCGGAAGCGTCCGCATCGCCGCGACGGGGACGCCGGCGTAGTTGACGGTGACCGGGTGCGCGGGGTGGCGAGCGTGGAAGGCGGCGAGCCCGCGGTCGAGGCGAGGCGTCAGCGCCGCGATCGCGGCGTCGGGCTCGGTCGCGGCATCCGGCAGGCCCTCGCCGAGATAGCCCGCCTGGACCTCGTTGTGCAGCTCGGTGAACGCGATGCGATCGTCGAGTCCCTCGGCCGCGACGAAGGAGACGAGGTCGGCGAGGCTCTCGGCCAGGCGGAGCGGTCGGTCCTCGGGCGCAACCGCGATGAGCGCCTCCCACCAGGCCGGGTGGGTGGCGAAGACGGATGACTGCTGATACTCCCACGACGAGAGGATCACGAACATGTCGTGCCGCTTCAGAACCCGGAACAGCTCGAGGAGGTGTGCCCGGGCGTCGATGCGGGTGGGCGAGGCGACGTCGTACCAGCGGACGTTCTGCGCGTAGTCTCCGCCGAGCCGGTCGAGCTCGAGGTCGGACGTGTCGATGTCGGTTCCGAAGAGCAGGAACGGCATCGCGCAGATGCGCACCGTGTTGTAGCCGCGGGCGACGGCGTCGGCTGCGGCCGCATCCAGGTCTTCGAACGGCTCCCCCGCGCCGGTTCGGACGTACCACGAGAAGTCCCACAGCGTGATCGTCAGTTTCTCGGGCAGATGGGCGGGGATCGGCACAGGGACGTAGGGCGCGGGCGTCGTCATTCTTTGAGGGCTCCGGTCGACAGCGAGGTGATGAGGGATTTCTGGGTGACGAGGAAGAAGATCATGAACGGGATCGCCACGATGATCGCGCCCGCCGCGAACGCGGTGAAATCGCTGTTCTTCTGCGAGACGAAGCTCACGAGGCCGAGGGCGAGGGTCTGCATCTCGGGGCTGCGCAGGACGAGCTTCGGGAAGATGAAGTCCATCCAGGGTGCCGCGAACGTGGTCACGGCGAGGAAGATCAGGATCGGCTTGGCGATGGGCATGATGATCGTCGCGAAGGTGCGCAGGTGCGAGGCGCCGACGAGGCGGGCCGCCTCGTCGAGTCCATGCGGGATCGTGTCGAGATAGCTCTTGACGAGCCAGATGCTGTACGGCAGGTTGCCCGCGAGGTAGACCAGCACCAGCCCCCAGAGCGTGTCGAGGGCGCCGATGCGCATGAGGATCACGTAGACCGCGATCATCCCGACGAACGACGGGAAGATCTGCAGCACGATCATGCTCGTGAGGAGTGATCCCTTGAAGGTGAACGAGAAGCGCGAGAACACGTACGCCGAGAGCGAGGCGATCACGAGCGTTCCGAGACAGGTGCACGCGGCGATGATGAACGAGTTCAGGAACCACTGCGGGTAGAGGGTCTGCGTGAACAGCTTCGAGAAGTTGTCGAGCGTGAACCCGTTGGCGAACGGAATGGGCGATAGCGACGCCGCCGACCGGCCCGGCGAGACGGCGGAGCTGAGGGTGAACAGAATGGGCCAGATGACCACGATCGACAGCATCACGCAGCCGATGATGACGACGGTCGTCCAGACCGCGGCGCGGACTTTATCGATGCGCATCACAGTTCTCCCTTGAAGGCCTTGGTGCGGCGGAACTGCAGGATCGCGAACGGAGCGAGCACCAGGAAGATGACGACCGCGATCACCGCGCCGTAGTTGTACTGGAGCAGTTCGATCGTGATCTTGTAGATCCAGCTGACGAGGATGTCGGTCGAGCCTGCGCCCGTGCGTGTCGTATCCGCCTCGTTGGGCCCGCCGTTGGTGAGGAAGTAGATCGCGCCGAAATTGTTGAAGTTCGCCGCGAACGACATGATCAGCAGCGGCGCCGTCTGGAAGAGGACGAGCGGGAACGTGATGAAGCGGAATCGCTGGATGCCGGTCGCGCCGTCGAGCGCGGCGGCTTCACGCACATCCTGCGGGATGGCCGTCATCGCGCTCATCGTCAGCAGCATGAAGTACGGGAACCCGCACCAGAGGTTGATCAGCACGACGGTGAATCGAGCGAGGGTCGGCTCGGTGAGCCACGGGATGGCGGTGTCGATGATGCCGAGGTCGAGCAGAAGCTTGTTCACCGAACCGAACGCCCCGTTGAGCATGTTGCGCCAGACGAGCAGTGAGACGACCGCCGGGATGGCGTACGGGAGGATGAAGATCGCCTGGAAGATCGGCTTGATGCGGAAGTTCGACTCGTTGAGGATGACGGCGAGGATCATGCCGCCGAAGAAGCACGTGGCCACGGCGAGCAGCGCCCACACGAGCGTCCAGATGAAGACGCGCACGAGCGCGCCCGCCCACAGCTGGTCACCTCCGAACATCGCGGCGAAGTTGTCGAAGCCGACCCAGTCGACGGTGTTGGCCGGGGGGATGTTGTTCGGCGACGAGTAGTTGGTGAAGGCGACGAGCGCTGAGAACACCAGAGGCACGAGCACGAAGAAGAGGATCAGCACGACCATCGGCGCGAGGCCGAGCACGGGGAAGGCGCGCGTGGTGATGGCCGAGAGCTGGCGGCGCGCCGAGGTCTTCTCCCGGTTTACGCCGAGGCGGTGATCGAGCATCGCGCTGCGCACCGAGATCGCGTACACGGCGAGGAACACCGCAATCACGGCGGACGCGAGCACACCGTCGATGAGCATGAACAGCGAGTTGTCCCGTTCGCGCACCGGCAGCTCGGGCTGCGGTGTGCCGAGGGTGATCATGCCGACCACGTTGCCGATGAGGAACGGCACGGCGACGAGGAACAGCACCTCGACCGCTGCGAATGCAGCGCCCTTGTAGCGCTGTTTCAGCACGGTCATGTGGGCGAGGCCCATGAACGCGAGCGCGAGCAGGCGCACGCGACGGGCGTCGGAGGCCGAGGCGTCCGGGGTCTCGGGGCGCGTCGCCTCGTCAGCCGGTCGTCGCGTCAGAAGCGACATGTCGTGAACCCTTCTCCGGGCGGCGACGCTCCCGCGGCTTCGCCGGAGCGAAGGGCGGGAGCGCCGCTGCGTGGACGGTGACGAGGCGTCACTGACCTTCGATGACCGAGGTGGCCGTGGCGAGTTCGGTGTCGATGTCGGCACCGTTCCAGATGTTCTTCACGGCCGAGTCCATCGCGAGCCAGAACTGGGCGGCCTCGGGGATGGACGGGCTCGGGAAGGCGTAGTTACCCTGCTCGATCAGGCCGAGGGTGGCCTCGTTGTCGACGGGGATGTCGGCGGACGGCACCGATCCGGTCAGGTCGTAGGCGAGCTGGAGCATCTCCGGGCTCGCGAGGAAGGCGGCGAAATCCTGCGCTGCCTCGGTGTGCTCGGAGTACGCCGAGACGTACATCGTGCGCGAGTTCGAGAACGACCCCGACGGCTCGTCCGAACCGGATGCCGCCGGCATCGTGGTCACCGCGTAGTCGAGGCCCGCGTCGTCGAAGACGGGGATGTTCCAGGAGCCGGTGAGGGTCATCGCCGACTGGCCGCTCTCGAACAGGGTGTCGACCGTCGCGTCATCCAGGTCATCGGCGGCGACGTCGAGGACCTCGCGGAGCTTCACGAGCTCGGCTGCGCCCTCGGCGGTCGCCGCCGTGTCGGTGTTGGGCTGGCTGGGATCGTCGACGTTCTCGCCGAAGGGCAGGTTGTCGGGCTTGTCGAAGAGGAACGAGCCCGCGTAGTACACGACGCCCGGGTTCATCGCGAAGCCGTACTTGCCGGGGTTCTCGGCGGCGAACTGCTTCGAGAAAGCGACGACGTCGGCCCAGGTCTTCGGCGGGTCGGCGACGTACTCCTTGTTGTAGAACAGCGAGTAGGTGTCGATCGTGACCGGCACGCCCCACATCTCGTCCTCATAGGTGACGTTCTGCACGGCCCCCTCCAGCAGCTCGTCCCTGAGCTCATCGGCGCCGGCGACGGCGAGGATGTGGCCACCGGCGACGAGCTCACCGGTGGCGTTGCTCGGCGCTGCGAACACGTCGGGTCCGACGCCGGCCGGGCCATCGAGGGCGATCTGGGCGGGGGCATCGCCGAGTTCGACGTTCTTGTACTCGATGGTGACGTTCGGGTTCTGCTCCGTGTAGGCCTCGCCGGCCTGCTTGATGAAGTCCGAACGACCCTCGAGTGACTCCCAGACCACGAGAGTGACCGCGTCGCCCTCGCCGCCCGCGGAGCCCGAGCCGTTGTCGCCGGAGCATCCGGCGAGGGCGAGCGCCGAGACGGCCATGACCGCGGCGGCCACCACGGGCTTGTTCACAGGGTTCTTCACGATGGTTCTCCTTTGTTCCTCGTGAGGTCCGGCGGCTCGGTGCAGGGCGCGCCGGATGATCGGGTGGTGCGTGCGACAGGACCGGGAATCGACATCGCCGGGTGTGGTGCGGTTTCGGTTCGACATCGAACCTGCGCCTCAGGCTAGGTCGGACCCGGTCCTCGAACGATGGGCGAATCGCTGGCATTCATGGACGAAACGACGCATCGTGACGGTGGTCGGATGCCGGCTCTCGGACGAAGAGCAGCAGTTCGGGAAGGCTCGTGGCGAAGTAGTCGGTGACCCCGTCGTCGTGTCGCGCGACCGGTGCCGTGTACGGGCTGCGCGCTTCGCCGAGCGTCGCGGGGGGCTCGGCCGGCGGCATCCCGAGGGCGTCGTGAACGGCGTCCCAGGCGGCGATCGCCAACCCTTCTCCGCCCTCCCAGGGATGGAACGATCGCGTGGTCAGGATCTCGTACGCCGTTTTCGCGTCACCCTCGGCGACGAGCAGCGTCACGTAGGCGATCGTCAGGTCGTCGCGTCCGAGCACGACATGCTCGAGCGGGCGCAGGCGCGCGAGACGCTCACCCGTGCTGTGCCCGAGTCGAGTCGCGAGCTGATCGCGCTCGAAGAGCAGGCGGGCATCGCCCGGCGCGGCCTCGACCGCCCGTTCGTAGAGCAGCCAGGCGCGCTCATCGTCGGCGTCGATGTTGTACGCGGCGAGGCCGGCGTTGCGCAGAAGCACGGGAGTCGCGTCGCCCAGCTCGAGGGCGCGCGCGAAGTGCGCGCTCGCTTCGGTCCGGCGATGGTGCGCGTAGAGGAGCGTGCCGAGCAGGTGATGCGCCACGGCATCGTCGGGGTCGGCCTCGAGAGCCGCCGTCAGCGCGTCGGCGGCGTCCAGACCGGCCGGGAATGCTCGGGTGAGGTCGGAGCGACGAGCGCGGGCGCGCTCGGCGGCAGCGCGCGCGGGGGCGCCGCTCGTGTCGGCGAGCTGCGCCGCCATGTACGAGGCGACGGCACAGAGGTTCGCGGCGAGCCCGGGATCAGCGTCGGCGACCCGGTCGAAGAGCGCGGCGGCCGCGTCGCGTTCGCCGCTGTCGCGGAGATCGAGGGCGACATCCAGCAGGATGCCGGGATCTGCCACGTCTGCGCCGTCGAGAATACGCAGCCACGCGTCGAGCGGGTCGAGCGCCCGGGCGGCGGTCAGCACCGCGGCGGCCGCATCCTCGTCGCCGGCGCGACGGAGCAGGATGACGCGCAGGGCGGCACGGCGCGCATCGTGCCCGGCGACCTGGTCGAGCTCGTCGAGCACGCGGAAAGCTGCGCGGTGCTGCGCGCGCTCCGCGAGCGACTGCGCGAGCGCGAAGCCGGCCGCAGCGGCCCAGGTGCCGTCCCAGGCGGCCTTGCCGAAGGCGCGCTCCGCCTCGCAGCGGCGCCCGAGGCGCTGCAGCACGAGGCCATGGAGATAGAAGGCCTCGGCATCCATCGGGTTCGCGTTGCGCCGGGTCAGTCGGGTCAGCGCGCGCTCGACCCGCTCGAGAGCCGCGTCGTAGCGTCCGGCCCGGTAGTCGAGGTCGGCGACTGCGAGGTTCGTGCGCACGTCTCCCGGATCGATGCGCAACGCCGCGTTCCAGTACGGCAGCGGGGAGCGGGTCGGGTGGCGGTACTGGCTGAGGTGCAGACCCGTGAGATAGAGCTCGTCGACCGAGTCGATCTGCTCGGCGAGCGGAGGCTCCTCGGCCACCCACGGCTCGTCGTCGGCGACCGCGACCGGCGCCCATCGAACGAGGAGGCGACCCGTGGCGTCGGTCAGCTCGACCCGCAGGTCGCCCGCATCCGTCTCACCGGGCGCATCGGCCGACAGCTCCGCGACGTCGCCGGGACGGAGATCGACGGTGCGCCCGGCGATGACGTCAGCGCCCGACATGATGCGCAGCGTTGCGCCACGCTGCGGTCGCGTGACGGCGACGGCGGCGCGGATGCCGGTGTCGCTGCGGTCGACGTGCACGGCGGCATCCGGGGTGGCCTGAGACGCCGGTCCGATCGCGGGGATCGGGTACCAGTACTGCGTGAAGGTCTTCGTCTCGCCCGGCAGGAGCCAGCTGAAATCGGGCTGATTGTCGGTGTAGACCCCGGCCATGAGCTCGACGTAGGGGCCGTCGTCGTCGGTCAGCTGGGCATCCCAGGCGTGGCCGAACGGCGCATCGCCCCACGTCCACTGCTTCTTGCCCGGCGAGACGCGGCGCTCGGCCCAGTGCACGAAGCCGGCGCCGGCACCGTGGTCGTATCCGCCGAAGAAGTCCTCGTTCGAGTCGACGATCATGTAAGACGTCGGCACCGGGATGTTGCGGTACCAGTCGATGCGGTCGGTCCCGGGCTCAGCTGCCGCCCGCTCGGGGTAGTCGACGCCGTAGTAGGGACGATCCGCTTCCGGGAACGCCGTCAGCGCGCGACGGGCGTGATCGGCGACGTAGCGCACGTCCTCGGGGAAGAACGATTGGTAGTCGTCGCCGACACGCGCGGCGACATTCGCCCACCAGAGGAACGTCTGCCGCTCCTTGGTCCGGTTGTGCAGCCGCACGACGAGCTCGACGACCGAGCTGTCCGGCCGCAGACGGATGCCGTGCTGCGCCGACATCCGCGCGAAGGGGTCGTGGTCGTGACACCAGACCGTGGCCGAGCCGTCGGGGTCATGCTCGATGACGGTCTCGACGGGCAGGTAGGTCGCCGGCCGGTGGTGCTGCGGCCAGTTGAACTCGACTCCCCCGCTGATCCACGGGCCGGCGAGCCCGACGAGCGCGGGCTTGATGACGTTGTTGCGGTAGAAGAAGTCGTATCCGGTCGTCTTGTCGAACCCGATGTGGATGCGTCCGCCGAGCTCCGGGAGCACCATGACGCGCACGTACGCGTTCTCGAGGTGCACCGCCTGCCACGAACGGCGCACCGGCTCGTCGGCGACGGACTCGGTGAATGGGAGCGGGTACACGGTGCCGCGGGACCCCTGATAGACGCGTTGATCGAGGAACATCGGGTACGGGCTCGGCGTACCCGCCTCGTAGGTCAGGATCTCGACCGACTCGCTCCACGCCACCGCACGGCCGGCGGCGATGTCCGACGCGAGGTCGGCGTCGCCCTCGGGCAGCACGAGCTTCTCGGGGCCGCCGGCGGGGCGGGGATCGGACGGTGCGGGGTGATGAAGGGTCATCGCTGACCTTTCCGTTTCGGCGTGGCGGAGGGGGCGACGTCGGTGACGCCTGGGGCAACGCTATGCGCGCCGCCGCGATGGGAATATGGTGAGAACGAGGACATACATGGACGAATCAGCGAACCAGGCCCAGGATCAGCCACGCATCCGGCCGCACGACCGGATCGATGGGTTCGAGAATCAGCGCCTCGTGGTCGTTCCGCGTCCGCAGGTCGACATCGCCCTCGATCGGCCGGGAACACGTCGCCTCACGGTGACGGATGCGGGCTACTTCCCCGCCGCTGCCGGGCACCGCCGCGTCCGTGCGCACGGCGCCAGTGAGACGATCATCATCCTCTGCGTCTCCGGTTCCGGCACCGTGTCGATCGATGGACAGGAGCACGCGCTCACCCGCGGCGCCTGCGTGATCATCCCGCCGCATCGATCGCACGTCTATCAGGCTTCCCACACCGACCCATGGACGATCTGGTGGATGCACCTGCGCGGTTCAGATGTCGCGGAGCTGTCGTCCTCGATGCTCGGCGCCCCTCGCCCGCTGACGCGTCTGCGATCGGTCGACCGGGTGTCGGCGCTCTTCGACGAGATCGTCTCACTGCTGGAGCGCCGCCTCTCGCAAGCGCACCTGCTCTCGGCATCCGGTCTCGCGTGGCATCTGCTGACGCGCATCGAGGCCGACAGCGTGCTGCCGGCCGATGGCTCGCCGCTCGAGCGGGCGATGCGCTACCTCGAGGCCCGCGTGGACGGGTCGATCCAGGTCGCCGAGCTCGCCGACCTCGTGGGCATGTCACCCTCGCATCTCAGCGCGCTGTTCCGCCGGGCGACGGGCGGCGGACCGGGCGCCTTCCATACCGGCGTCAAGATGGCGCGCGCCCGCGAGCTGCTCGACACCACCGAGCTTCCGATCGCCGACGTCGCCACCGCTGTCGGCTACGCCGATCCGCTGTACTTCTCGCGTCACTTCCGCCGGGTGCACGGCGTCAACCCCACGACCTACCGCGCACAGCACAAGGGCTGACACCGCAGGAACGTCCATGTCAGCGCGCGCATTGTGCTGATGTGCACCGGCGCGGCGCCCGTATCGTCGATCGCATGCCCACGATCTCCCGCTCCACCTCCGCAGCCCCCGTCACGCGTCAGGGCGGTGCCGGCCTCGAGATCGATGCGACATCGCTCATCCGGGGCGGCGAGCGCTGGTTCCCCGTCATGGGCGAGTACCACTTCAGCCGCGACGTCCCCGAGCGCTGGGAGCACGAGCTGCGCAAGATGAAGGCCGGCGGCATCGACACCGTCGCGACCTACCTCATCTGGATCCTCCACGAAGAGATCCGCGGCGAGCGCAGCTGGGCGGGCCACCTCGACGTGCGCCGGTTCGTGGAGACCGCCGGACGCGTCGGGATGAACGTCGTCATGCGGATCGGCCCCTGGGCTCACGGCGAGGCCCGCAACGGCGGCTTCCCCGATTGGCTCCAGGCCCTGCCGGTGCGGCATCGCACGAACGACCCCGCCTATCTCGACCTCGTCGAGGACTGGTACGCCGATATCGAGCGTCAGTTGCGGGGACAGTTCCGATCGGATGATGCTCCCAACGCGCCGATCATCGCGGTGCAGGTCGACAACGAGCTCTACGACCAGCCCGAGCACCTCGCCACGTTGCGACGGCTCGCCGAATCGGTGGGTATGACCGCGCCGTTCTGGGTCGCCACGGGGTGGGGCGGCGCCCAGGTTCCGCAGGACGAGCTCATCTCGGTCTACGCCGGTTACTCCGACGGCTTCTGGGAGGAATCGGATGTCGAGCTGCCCGCGTTCTCGCGGATGCACTTCATCTTCAGCGACGTGCGCGACGACCTGAGCGTCGGCGCCGACGTGCGCAACGCCCCCGAGACCGACGGTCGCGACGACCATCGGTATCCGTTCATCACGTGCGAACTCGGCGGCGGCATGGCCGTCGCCTACCACCGCCGCCCCCACGTCGACTCCGCCGACATCGCCGCGCTTGCGCTGACCAAGCTGGGCAGCCGTTCGGCGTGGCAGGGCTACTACGTCTACCACGGCACGACGCAGGTCAACGGGCGGCTGAGCGGGATGCAGGAGTCGCAGGCGACGGCGTATCCGAACGACCTGCCGCGCAAGGACTACGACTTCTTCGCACCCATCGGAGCAGCGGGCACGCTTCGGCCGCACTACCACCTGCTGCGCACCCAGCACCTGTTCCTGCAGGAGTGGGGAGCGGAGTTGTTGGAACTGCCGGCTGTCTTCACCGACATCGAGGATGCCGGTGTCCGCTCGGCCGTCCGGGTCGCCGACGGCCGCGGGTACGTGTTCATCAACAACCATCAGCCGGCCGCCGCCGCGCTCCCGGCCCTCTCAGACGTGCAGCTGACTCTTCCGGACGGCACGGTGTTGCCTGCGTCGCCTACCGACGTGCCGGCCGGGGCCGCAGCGTTCTGGCCGGTCGCGCAACCCTACGGCGACGTCGCCGCGCTGTCGGGAACCGTGCAGCCGATCACGCAGATCGACACCGCTGAGGGTCTTGTCGTGGTGTTCGGGACGACCGCGGGCATCGGCGTCGAGCTCGACCTGCGTATCGACGGTGATGCCGCCGTCTCGGGCGTTCACGAGATCGAGACGCCGCAGGGTGCCCGCTGGGTGCCGACGACGCCCGGGCCGGACTGCGTGATCACGGTCGGCTCCACCCGGTTGGTCATCCTCGACCCCGATTCGAGCGCACAGGTCTGGGCCGGCGAGGTGGACGGTCGGCGTGTCGTGGCGCTGTGGGACGGCGGTCTCACGTTCACGCCCGACGGTCTTCTCCTCGAGCGTTGGAGCAGCGCCGCCGACATCCTGACGATCCCGGCGCTCGAGGGTGCCGAGCGTGCCGGAGTGTTCTCGCGACGAGCGCTGGCGCCCGTCGACGGCGACGCACCGGTGGCGGTGCGGTCCGTCCGCGGGGCTTCAGGCGCTCCCGAGCTCCGGCGGGGCGGCACCGCGAACCGCTTCAGCGCGCCCCTCGAAGCGGAATGGGAACAGGCGGCGGTCTTCGAGATCGAGACGTCTGCACTCGCCTACGAGGAGGATGCCGCGAACGTGCTGCGCCTCACCTGGTTCGGCGATGTCGCGCGCGCCTACGTCGGCGACGAGCTCGTCGCCGACCAGTTCTGGTACGGCCGCACGTGGGAGCTGGATCTCGCGGTGTTGCAGCTCGCCGGGCGCCCCCTGCGCATCGAGATCCTGCCGTGGAACGGTGACACCGACTTCTTCGTCGACAGTCGGGTGCGGGGCGATCGCGTTGCGGGCCGCGCAGAGATCGCGTCGGTGAGGCATGTGCGCGCGCCGCGGGTCGTGGTGCCGCTCGGAAGCTGAGCGGCACGCTCAGCGGAACGCGCGTCCGATCGAGGCGCCCAGTTGCGAGATCTGCAGCCAGATCGCGAAGGTGTAGAGGGGCCGCATGAGCCAGCGCAGCAGCGGGATGCCGCGACGCGAGCCGGTACGTTCCCAGGCCTGGGAGATGCGCAGGTGGGTGCCGCCGGCGGCGGGTTCGAGTTCGATGCGCGTGCGGCGCGTGTTCGACGTGGCCGAGTCGGGCCAGGTCGTCGTCCACTCGATCATGGTCATCGGCTCGAACCCCACGAGCTCGACCCGAGCACGCTGACGATCGGGCCGGACCCGCTGCGGTTTGCCGTTGGGCGCGGTCTCGAGCGCGTGTGCGGTCCATACCGACCGCGCCTCCACCTCGTCGGGCACATCGCTGACCCGGCCGAATGCGAGGTCCCATTCCGGCATCCGCGTCGGGTCACTCACGAGCGCCCACACGTGCGCGACGGGTGCGGCCACGTGAGCTGCGCCCGCCCCTGACAGCGATCGACCGTCGACGGCCCCGCTCGGCGGCGACGGGTACTGCTCAGCCTGGTCGAGGAGCTCACGCACGTGGTGCGCCGTCGTGTCGAGCCGCTCGAGGATCGCCTCGATCAGCCCGCTGCCCTCGGCGAGCAGTTCGCGCAGCACCGCAGCGGCGTCGCCGCGCTTGCCCCCCTTGGCCGCGCGGCGCAGTACCTCGAGGGCGCGGTCGTTCCAGTCGAAGTCGCCGCGCTCGTGGAAGGTGATGCGCCCCGGGCCGGGCGCCGCGGCCTGCACGCCGAGCGAAGCCAGTTGATCGGCGTGCTGCTGCTCGACCGCCGCGCGAGTGCGCTCGAGGTCGACGCCGAGCGCACGCAACACCTGACCGGCGACCTGCTCGTTGATCGTCAGTGCCAGCAGCAAGTGGTCGATGTCACCGCTCTGCTCGCCGAGGCGGGATGCTTCTTCGGCCCCGGCAAGGGACAGCTCGTACATCGTCGCGGTCGCGACCGTCAGCTTGCTCATCGGGTTCTCCTCGGGACGTCGATGGTCGGGTCGATCCGTTTGGCGTACTTCTTGTGCACGGCCTGGCGAGAGACGCCGAGCGCGTCGGCGATCTCTTGCCAGCTCATGCCCGCGCGCAGCCCCGCCTCGACCTGCGCCAGCTCGAGGCGCTCGGTGAGAGAGCGCAGCGACGCGATCGCGCGCAGACCCGCACGTGGATCACGCGTGTCAGCGGCGACGCCGGCGATCTGGGTGGATTCCATATAAGCAACCTAGGTTGCTGAAGAGCTCCTTGTCAACCTTGGTTGCCAACCGAGGGATGCGCCAGGCTACAACCCACCGCGGATGATGACGACGCTGTCACTGATCTGCTCTCGACCCGGGCGGCCCTCGGCATCCGGCAGGTAGCGGAAGTCGCCGACCTCGATGGCAGGCCCTCCCGTGATGATCGTCCCGAGTCCGCCTCCCGAGGAGCATGCCTTGTTCTCGAAGCCACCGTCGCGGAGCTGGATGAGGCAGATCTCGTCGTCCTGGCTCTTCGCGAGGAACAGCTCGACCCCGTCCACCTCGCCGACGAAGCGCGTCGTGTCAGACGCAATGCCCTCGATCGCCCGCTCGTCGGCGACGACGTCGCGGTCGGTCTGCTCGGTCGCGAACTCGGGCAGATCGCCTGCCGAGCAGCCGGCAAGCAGCAGGATCGGTGCGGCCACGAGCAGTGCTTTCATCGGCGATCGCATGCCCGCACCTTATCGGCTGGAGGTTTCGGCGGAATCGTCGTTGGCGGTGACGCGCTTCTTGATGCTCACATACCAGGCGGCCAGCAGCGCGGCCACGAGGAGTTGCATGAAGAACACCATCACGTACTGCTGGGTCAGACCTCCGCCGAAGATGCCGACGCCGATGCTCAAGACCGCGACCGCGATGACTGTCACGTAATAGGCACGGAAGGGATCTGCACCTTGCATGAGGTTCTCCTCTCGATGATCACAGTCTGCGCTGTGGTCTAGGAGGGCGTCCAGCCGTGCGCCTGACGCAGTGCTCTCAGGCCTCGGTGACGCGGCCACCCTCGACGTGCCAGCGGCGGTTGGTGCTCACGGCATCCAGCATCCGCCGGTCGTGGGTGACGAGCAGCAGCGTGCCGTCGTACGACTCGATCGCCTGTTCGAGCTGCTCGATCGCGGGCAGGTCGAGGTGGTTGGTCGGCTCGTCGAGCACCAGGACGTTCACGCCCCGCGCCTGCAGCAGGGCGAGACCGGCGCGCGTGCGCTCCCCCGGCGACAGCTCATCGACCGGGCGCAGCACGTGATCGGCCTTGAGACCGAACTTCGCGAGCAGCGTCCGGACCTCCCCCGACGCCATCTCGGGCACGAGAGCCTCGAACGCGTCGGCCAGTGGACGTGAGCCCACGAGCAGCGAGCGGGCCTGGTCGATCTCGCCGATTCTCACGCTCGACCCGAGTCCGGCCGATCCCTCGTCGGGAGCCTGCCGACCGAGGATCGTGCGCAGCAGCGTCGACTTGCCCGCACCGTTCGGCCCGGTGATGCCGATACGGTCGCCGGCGTTGACCTGCAGCGAGACCGGTCCGAGCGTGAACGCCCCCTGCCGGACGACCGCGCCGTTGAGCGTCGAGACGACGGAACTCGACCGCGGCGCAGCACCGATCGTGAATTCGAGCTGCCACTCCTTGCGGGGCTCCTCGACCTCTTCGAGCCGGGCGATGCGGCTCTCCATCTGGCGCACCTTCTGCGCCTGCTTCTCGCTCGACTCCGTCGCGGCCTTGCGGCGGATCTTGTCGTTGTCGGGATTCTTCTTCATCGCGTTACGGACGCCCTGGCTCGACCACTCGCGCTGCACACGGGCCCGAGCGACGAGGTCGGCCTTCTTGCCCGCGAACTCGTCGTACTTCTCGCGCGCATGACGCCGCACAGTCGCCCGCTCTTCGAGGTAGGCGTCGTAGCCGCCGCCGTAGATGCGATGGGAGTTCTGCGCGAGGTCGAGCTCGAGCACGCGGGTGACGCTGCGCGCGAGGAACTCACGGTCGTGGCTGACCAGCACGACTCCCCCGCGCAGGCCGCGCACGAACGCTTCGAGTCGCTCGAGCCCGTCGAGGTCGAGGTCGTTCGTCGGCTCGTCGAGCAGCACGATGTCGAAGCGCGAGAGCAGCAGCGCGGCGAGTCCGACGCGCGCTGCCTGACCGCCCGAAAGAGATGTCATGTGGGTGCCGTCGGCGTCGAGCTCGAGCCCGAGGTCGGCGAGCACGATCGGCAGGCGCTCGTCGAGGTCGGCGGCGCCGCTCGCGAGCCAGCGTTCCAGGGCCGTGGCGTACCGGTCGTCGGCGCCGGGGACCGAGGGATCGCCGAGGTCGGATGCCGCGGCATCCATCTCGGCCGTCGCCTCCGCGCACCCCGTGCGGCGGGCGATGTACGCGGCGACGGTCTCACCCTCGACGCGCTCATGCTCCTGCGGCAGCCAGCCCACGAAAGCGTCGGCTGGAGCGAGGCTGACGGTGCCCGCCTGGGGCGCGTCTCGTCCAGCGAGGATGCGGAGGAGCGTCGACTTGCCGGCACCGTTCGCTCCGACGACACCGACGACGTCACCCGGACTGACGGTGAGATCGACGCCGTCGAAGAGTGTGCGGTGGCCGTATCCGCCGGCGAGGCCCTGAGCGACGAGAGTTGCGGTCACCGGACGATTCTTCCATCTGGCGGTGGCTGGGCCGACGCGGCCTCGCGCCGTTACGGCTGGACGCGAACGGAACGCCCGTCAAAGGTGACGACGTCACCCGGCTGCAACTGACGCCCGCGGCGACGGTCAACTTCGCCGTTCACCGTGACGAAGCCGTCGATGATGGCTTCCTTCACGTCGCCGCCCGAGTCGAGCAGGCCGGCGAACTTCATGAACTGGCCGAGACGGATGCCGTCGCTCCCGATAGAGACGTCGGTGATCCGGGGTGCTTTGGCCATGCGGAAATGCTAGCCGAGCGCTCCCCCTGGCCGTCGCGGGGCGGGTCGGCGTCGGATCCGCGCTTAGGAGAGATCACCCGCGAATGACCTCCCCTTTCCTCCGCCGGGCGCGCCAGCGTCTCCTTTGACGCGGCGCGAGGTCACCACGGGACTGTGCACTCGGGCGCCGGTCCGAGTTCACGACTAGAGGATGGTCGTCCCGGGCGCCCCGAGTTCTGCACGTAGGGCTGCACGAGCACGCGCTAGACGTTGCCAGTACGAGACCGTTGTGCAGCCGAGGAACTCCGCGGCCTCAGCGGCGGGCAAACCGCACCAGTAGGTGAGCTTCAATACAAGCGCATCAGCTGGCCGCAGCCGCGCTATCGCGGCCTTCAACTCCACGTCCGCTAGGTCATCGATCTCGTGTTGCGCTACAACGAGTTGCTCTGCGATCAAGCGTTGCGTTCGCTCCCTGACGCGCGCTCGTCGTTGGTACTCGTTACCGATGAGATTCCGAGCCGTCTTCAGGAGCCATCCCCTGGTGATCGCAGTGCCGGTGGAGTACTTCTCCCATGCGATGGTGAACGTATCCGCCGTCAAATCCTGCGCTAAGTCCACGTCGTCGACGCGCAGACGGATGTAGTGTTCGACGACTCGAGAGTGGGCCTCGTAAAGAGCAGCGAACGCCTGTGGCATGTGACCTCCCTGCACCCCTACAAGCAGTTTGCCGAAGATGCCAAACCTGACACTTGACTTCTCGATCCCTTGGAAGCAACGGCTCGGCGGGCCGCGTCGAGCACATGCTGTCAGGAACCTCCAGGCGACCAAACAGTACAAAGCGATCGGCTGCATTCTGAGCCGGCATCGACGATTAATCCATCTGGAGGGAAAGATCATGAGCACGGCAACGCAAGAGCCGACTGCACCGGGATCTAGGGCGAATAGCGCTAGATGGATGGCTTTGCAGCGCGGGGCCCGCGGCAGGCGTTCGATCGGTGTGATCCTGGTCATGCTGATCGGATTCTTCTCGCTCGGCACAACGGCATCCGCTGCGAACGCGAGCGAACGCTTCGGCGCAGCGGAGTATCTGCTGGAAGTCGACGGGAGAGCGTACGCGCTCCGAGAGGGTGAAACAGCGACATTCGCCTTGCAGCGAGTCGCCTCGCCCTCGGTGCCGGGCCAGATGACGCCCGACGCGGTGTACCCGGGCGACGCGGGCACGCTGACGGTGACCGGTTCGGGTGGCAGCTTTCACTACAGCATCGCTATGTCGATTCCGGCGACGTCTTTCACCGGTTCGTTCAGTGTCACCGACGTGAGTCATGGCCTTTCGGGCGGCACGACTATCGTGTCCGGATTCTCCGGTTCGGTGCCGACTAGCCGTCTGCGCGGTCATCGGTATTCCGGAGTGTTGACCGGTACGGCATTCCTCGCGGGGGTGCCGGTTGCCACCGTTGTCCCGAACTACACGCTCTACACATACACGGGATAAAATCCGAGGCACCGGTGGCGGGATGAGCCTGCCTCCTCCCGCCACCGTCGCTCTGCCCATGCCGATCGAAGGAGTTGACCGTGGCCGCTCAAATGTTCAATACCGCCGAGGAACTCAGCCGTGCCGTCGCTGATGGACGCATTTCCGAGACGGCTCTCGAGGCCATCACCCAGACGCCGGCCGCGACGCTTCAAGCTTTCCTCACCGGCTCTGGAAAGGACACCTACGGTGTCACGACGACTCTTCAGCCGCTCTCCGCAGACGAGGCGACCAGGTTGTCCGTCCTCGCGTCGCAGATCCTTCAGGGTTTCGACATCGACGACGACGAGCGTCTGCAGGCGATCCTCGAAGGACTGACGACGCAATTCCATCTCACTCTCGAGAACATCGCACTGCTCGCGCAGCTCGACTCCGCGGACCTCGCCGTGGCGCTTCGCGACCCGAGCTCGCTACCCGCCGAACGGAAGTACGCGCTGGCCTTGAGGCTCTCATACCTCACCAACGCGATCGAGCGCGCGCGTCCATAACGAGCTCGGCAGCCGGGCGCTTCGCGATAGCCGATCTGCGCGCGAACGACGCACTCGGTTGCCTCGCAGAGTTCTAGACTCATCACGCCCGAGCTTGAGGAGAGGCCTGACACCGCTCGTTTCAATGTCGATGTCGGACGGGCGCTACACAGGGGCAGGACGAGGGATGATCGACCTGTGAGGGACAAGCGTGAGAAGAAGACGACGACGGCGTCCGAGTCAGACGAGCGTGCGTTCGCGGAGGCGAGCTCGGATGCGCGATCAAGATACGGGCGCTTCAACCTCGCCGTCATCGGCGGCACGGGCGTCGGCAAGTCCTCGCTCGTCAACGCGGTGTTTGGACGCGACCTCGCCAAGGTTGGCAAAGGACTGCCCGTCACACGCGGCGTGAAGTACTACAACGACTCGGCGCTCGGCATCTGGGACATCGAAGGGTTCGAGATCGGGTCCGCCGCTCCCCCGCCAGACATCCTGCGGGGTCACCTCCGCACGATCTCGGAGCGTCCCGCCATCGAGCAGGTCTCCGTCGTCTGGTACTGCGTGCTGTCGCAGCTGCCGCGGCTCACTCAGCCCGACATCGACATGATCCGTGAGCTCGACAAGGCAGGGCTTCCCGTCATCCTCGTGCTCACCAAAGTCGACTGGATCAAGAACCCAGTGACCGGCAAGCGAAGCGCCCCCGATGACGTGACCGAATTTCAGGAGTGGCTCGAAGAGCCCGTGGACGCGGAGGGGCGGCCGATCCACATCCCGATCGAGCGCGTCATCCTCACCTCCACCACTGGCAAGCACGGGAAGGGCAAGGGGCACGGCCTCGGTGAACTCGTGGCGGAGACCCTGACCCTCTCGCCGGACAACGAGAAAGACGCCTTTCGCATCGCTCAAAGACTCAACCTCCCGTGGAAGCGAGAACTCGCACGCCCCGTCATCACCGGAGCCGCAGGCGCCGCAGCGGGAGCGGCGGCGGTTCCCGTTCCGGTTGCCGACGCGATGGTCCTCGCGCCGATCCAGCTCGCGATGATGGGCCGGATCGCGGCGATCTACGACCTCGAGCTCACCACGATGATGTCGGCCGGCGCCCTCGCTCAGCTCGGCGTCCAAATCAGCGGACAGGCGCTGGCGCGGAGCTTCCTCAAGCTCATCCCCGGCGCCGGGAGCGTCATCAACGCGGGAGTCGCCTTCGCCCTGACTGCCGCGACCGGGGAGGCCTGGCTGCGGCTGTGCGAAAACGTGCACACCGGCAAGATCGACGTCTCGAAGGTCACCGATTCGTGGGGCGACTACGCGCCCGGATTGCTCGAAGTCCTGCGGAAGATCGCGGAGCGGCGCGTGCTGAAGCGCTGAAGCACTGCACCTGGGCAAAGGCGATGCGTGTCGCCCGCGTCACAGATCGAGGAAGTCACCCAGCCACGTATACGGACTGTCACGAGACAGTCGGTACGGCTCGTCATCGAACGTCAGCCAGCTCGGTACGCTCCCAGTCGTCGGCCTCTGATCTGCTCGGGGAATAGCGCGCGCGAGAACCTGCGGAGTGTTGGCGTCGGGGGTTGCAGAAGCCCAAGATCCACTCGAACATTGCGAACGCGAGCTGTGCCCGGGAGTGTCAGGTGGTGCGGTCGAGGAGCTCACGCTGCACGGTTGACCAAAAGCCTCGATGAGCGCGTTGTCGACGCTGGACGCGACTCGGCCCATCGATCCGAGCAGCCCGGCTTGGCAAAGCCGGCGCCCAAAGAGCCAGCTGGTGTATTACGCGGCGCGGTCGGCGTGGACGATCGTGCCGGGTTCCGGGCGGCGCCGCCAGCAGGCCATCTCGAGTGCGTCGACGACGATCTCCGCGGTGATCCGGTGCGAGATCGACCAGCCCACGATCCGCCTGGAGTATGCGTCGATGACGGCGGCACGGTAGACCCATTCGTCCCGGGCAGCGTGTTTGGTGATCTCGCAGAACTAAAGACGGTTCGGGGCATCGGCGCGGAACTGCAGCTCCACGAGGTCTTCGTGCGTCGCGGTGTCCGGCTTCGAGCCGCGGCGTTTGCGGCGATGAGACACTCCGAACAGCCCGCCCAGGCGTATAACCGTGCGACGCGTTTGCCCGCGACGTGTACGCCGAGCCTGAGCCGCAGCTCAGCTGGGCGCCATAGGTTGCTCGTGAGTCAGCATGGATCCGCCTGATCGTTGTCGTGAGCTCCGCGTCAGCCAGGGCCCGGGCCGACGGTGATCGGTCTCGCGAGTCGTAGTATCCCAGCATCTCACGCACTCCTTCCGAGACGATCATCGACTCAACTCAGGTGTCCGGAAAAGCGGGTCAGGCTCCGTCGACCAAATCCGGGCCGGCGCCTTCGCCCCTTGCTCTCACACCACCTCGATAAGCCTGGACAGCCAATCGGTTCGAGGCGGCGGTTACACTCACCCCCTCACGCGCGTAAGCATTCGCTGCCCCCATGCACCTGATCGTCGCGACAGCGAGGACCACAGTCGCCCACTCGGCGACCGAGCCCCGCTCAATGCACTTCGGCGACGGTCTCCAAGATGTCACGAAGGTGCGGCTGCCTGCCGTCGCACACCGCCCGCATGAAGTCGCTCACGAGCGCGGCACGCTTGTCGAGGAATGCGTCGAAATCGGGCTGCACTGCTGCGCGCAGTTCTGCTCCGACTGGCTGGTCGTACGAACCCGATTTCGCGATGATCTCGTACGGAACGAGGTGCGACTCCAGCCGATCCTTAACGTCACGCGGGTCAGGCGCATTCTCTGCGCGCTTCTCCAGATACTTCAACGGGTCGAGACGACCGATCGAGCGGTTCGTCTTCCATGTGATGAGCGCACAGTTCAGAGCGAGCATCGAATCAATCCCCGCCTCGGACAGAAGTTGGTTCGGGAAGATGTGGTGATACTCGCGCTTGGCGACGTTCTCACGCGAGAGCGGAGTGTCGTCGGCGAAGTCTCTTGCACCGAAGAAGTTGGATGCCGCGAGAATAGCTCGCGCGAGAGATTGCTTACTCTTCGCCCACCCGGCAGCCTTGAGATCGCGGAGAGTCGGTAGAGGGTACAACTCATCGTCGAACACCGGCACGTCGACTTCGTTGCCGTCGCCCGCGAGAAGTGCGGTGAGACCGCGGAAGTCCGCGTACGCGCGCGTCGCGGCGGTCGCCTCGTAGCGGTTGGTGAAGAACGAACGCCACGCATAGCGTCGGACGATCTTGTCCACGGTTGCGCGACGATCGCCGTCCTCCGCCTCGTGCGCGAGCAGCGCAGCGATCACTGGGATCGGGATCACGGAAGGAAGCCGCTCACCATCGAAGATGCGCATCGACTCGACGATCTGAACAGCGCGGCGGAGCCCCCGCGTCATCCGATCCCAGTTATCGACGAACACCGCGTAGTCCATTTCGTAGAAGCCGCGCTGGTTCGGCAGCTTCCCTTGGAGAAGCGCTGAGGTCTGGAGCACCGCGCTGTCGAGCGAGAGGTAGCCCGCTAGTCGCGGCAGTTCGAGATCGAGCCCGGCTTCCATCTCCTTTAGCCGACGCCCCGTCGCACCTTCGAGCTCCGCGACCACGATGTCGTATGCCTTGAGCGGCTTCGCGTTCGTGTTCATGTTGACGAACACGCTCAGCGCGACGTCCTTGCTGGTCGACGCCGGGAGCCGGAGGTAAGGCAGGTTGAAGTGCCGAACCGTCTCGCGCTTGTCGCTGATGACCTTCTTGAGGTGGTCGCGGAGTTCGGTGACTCCGGTCGACATCGCGCGATACTGCGCGATGTCCGTCACGTCGTCGCCGGGTTCGAGATGACCGGTTGCGGCTTCCACCCATGAAGTCGTCTCATCCCGAGACGGATCGAGCAGCCGCACTGGAACCAGACCACGTCTCAGGCACTCTTCGGGCGAGTCCACCCAGAGCGGATACATCGTGCCGTCGCGGCTCTCCCATCGCTTCTCGATCCGGATCGAAGGCTCTTCGTCATCGTTTCTCGGCTCGTCGTCGAGGTCTGGGAAATGAACGAAGTAGGTCTGCTTCCGATCGTTGTCCCGGAGAGCCCGGTACAGCGCCGTGAGGCGCTGTTGCCCGTCGAGAAGGTGCTCGGTCACCGCTTCCGTCGTCTCCGGCGCGGATACGAGCGGGCGGGACACGAACTGCTCCTTGTCGCCCACATTCAGCACGAGCGCGACACCGAGCGGCAGGTCGTGAATGATCGTGTTCAGCATCGATACGACGCGCTTCGGCTCCCAGGCAACACCGCGTTGGAAGCTCGGCAGGCGAAGCTGCCCGCGGTCGATGCTGACCAGCCAGTCCTTGACTGTTCGGTTCTGCGCTTCGCTACCTGCACCCACAGTGGTTCCCTATGTCCCTGGTTGGCCTGCCGCAGCGGTGCGGCAGGTCTACTCGTCTTCCTCGTCGCTGTCGTCCGGCACAAAGCTTGCGACCAGCGACGGAAGGTCTTCGAACGGCAGCGTGCGAAGCGCTTGGCCGCTGCCAAGTTGCCAGATCGAGAACCCGTCCTTGCTGTCGGGCGTACCGTCCGCCTTCCAACGCCCCGCAGTGACGAACTTGACCTCGACGCGCGTGTCCACGCGAGGGTGCGGCTCGATCGTCAGCAGCTTGCGACGCGAGTCTGTCTCGACCAGGTGCTCGCCCTTAGTGTCGATGCAGATCACCTTGTCATCCACCCAGACCAGGAAGTCGGGGAAGAACCAGACGGTCTGACCGAGTGAGATGAGCGGGATGCGATAGCCGGTCTGCGAGCGATTACGCGCCCACGTCAGCCCCGTGTCGTCGAGCGCACGCGCGAACTTCCGTTCGGTGTCGTTGAGCCCGTCGTAGCCCTCGTGGAGGGCATTTTCGAAGGTCTCCATCGAGCCGCGTCGAACTAGCGTGCTGCCGATCTCGTAAGGGTTCGGCTTGAGCTGCTTCACGACGGCAAACCGCAGGTACTCCTCGACCGCACTCGCGGCGTCATCGGTGATGCTGGCGTACGCCGTGCTACCGACACCGATCTTCGCGTCGAACTTCGGGAGTTCGGTGTTCATCACGGTCAGTGCAGGGCGGTAGCGACGTGACACCTCGCGCCGGAAGACCCAGCGCGCGTTCACGCGGTTCGCCTGTTCGAAGTCCACCCACTCGGAGTCCACAGCTTCACCGGAACCGATCGCCTGTTGGACGGTACGACGGCGACCCACACCGCGTGTGTTAATCGCGTCAGCCGTGTAGTCGTGAACCTTCGCGAGCACTGCGCCCACGGGCGCGACTGTCGGCTTGTTGTCAATGCCGGTCTTCGGGACGAATCGCTGCTCCTTGACCGGAAGGCTCTCGGGACGCTCCGCGCCGGGAGGCGTGGTGAGAATGCGAACCTCAGGCGCGTCGCCGCCGAGACCCTTACGCACCTCGTCCACGACATCCGCGAACGCGTCGTTGCGATCGACTCGGACGTAGAAGTGCGCGGTGTTCAGACGATCAGCCTCGTAGTGAGTCGCACCGGGCTGCCGGAGAACACGACCGACGATCTGCGTGATCTGGATCGTGGAGTCCATCGACTTATCGACGTACGCGAAGTACGTCGCCGGGTCGTCCCACCCCTCCTGGAGCGACTGGTTGAAGATGATGTGACGGTAGTCCCCCGCTGTGAACTCCTCGTAGTCGCCATCGCCACCCGAGTAGAGGTAGAAGTCTGCCGGGAGCGGGAAGTCCTTATGCGTCTTGAGGTCGGCGTACACCGCAACCTCTTCGGCGGGGATGCCGCACGTCTCCGTGAGATAGCGCCAGATCAGAATCGGTGGTGCTTGCCGCTGGTCGAAGTCCTGCTTTGGGTCGTCGCTCTGACCCGCGTCGTCCGCGAGCATGTTCGTGTTGCAGACGTAGATCGCCTTGGGGAGGAAGCTCAGTTGCTCTGCGGCTACAGCTTCCTCCGCTTCGCGCAGGTCGGACAGCATCTCCGAGATGGTCTCCTGCATTGGTGCGTTCAGACCATCGAGCGAAATGATGCCCTTGACCAGACCAGACGCCACGACCACGGATGACTTGATTGACGTGATGAGGTCTTCGTCGGTGTACTCACCCTGCGTCCGCAGCGGCTCGATGACTTCGGTGTTGAACTGAGCCGGGAACTTCAGCGTCGCACTCGCGAGCAGGAACGCGTTGGGCTGCTGCTCGACGAGAAGCTCGGTCTGCTGATCGCTGAGGTTCTGCGCCTCGTCGTAAACGACGATGAGCGGACGGCGAACGCCCTCCGCGGTCTGGCGCTGCTTGAGCGCTTCCCATCTGGTCGTTTCCGTGATGTCGGTGTCGAGCGCGAAAATCTTGAGGTTCGACTTCTCGCGATCCTTCTGGTTGAAGGTGCCCACCGTCGCGAAGTAGAGCAGCGCTTCCTTCGAGTTAGCGACATCTTCCGGGTCATACTCGCTCAGCAGCCGCACCGTCGTGTCCACGAGGAGGTGGTTGTACTTGCCGCCCTCCGCAAGATTCGCGTAGCTCTGCTGGACGACGACCTTGCCCTTCGAGAGCCACAAGATCACAGGCGGCACCTCGGACATCGCGACGATCTCGCTAACCGCCTGCGCGAGGATCGCCGTCTTCCCAGAGCCAGTGATCGACGAAAGCGCCTGGTAGAACGGCACGTTGCGCCGCTTCGCTCCGCGACCGAACCCGATGGGCTCTGCGCTGTACTCGTTGAAGCGGTCGGCGATCTGAGATGCCGCCTCCTGCTGGAACTGGAAGAGTTCGAGACCCACGCGATCAGCCCTCCTCGGTGAACGACTCGGTGCGCACGTCGAGACCGAAGTCGGCGAGGATGCGATCTGGGATTTGATACCAGATCACGTCGTCGGTGACGATCAGAGTCAGGCGCGAGTAGACGTGATAGAGCGGTGCCAACCCCTCGGCTTCGCCTTCCTCTGCAATCTCTTCGTAGACCTCCTCGGTGAGATCGGTGTTCGATCCTGCTCCCGACCAGACGAGATAGATGCCCTCGTTGTTCGCGTTCTTCGCGACGAGATACTTGTAGGGCTGCTCGTCTCCGACCGGGATGAGCACCGCAGAACGACGGTTGCCGGTGTGCGAAGCGATGACCGTGTCGATCATCTCGTCGCGCTCCATCAACAGCAGCGTCACCGCATCGACGCGCTTCTCCAGTGTCTTGAACGTGAAGCCGCTCCCGAGAGGTGCGTGCTTCTTCTTGCTCGCCCAGTCGCCCTCAATGACGCGCCGAAGACGGTCGACCGTGAGGGTCTTCGCGTAGGAGTCCCCGTTCTCCGGTCGCCCCTGTTCGATGAGAATGAAACGTCGGTCGGCGTCCTGATCGTCGTTCAGCTTGAGCACCGCGTGCCCCGTCGTACCGGAGCCTGCGAAAGGGTCAAGCACAGTTCCGTTCGGGGGACACCAAATCTGAATCAGCTTGGTCATGAGCTTCATCGGCTTCACCGTCTCGAAGCCGTGCCCGCTCCCCACGATGTTCGTCAGTTCCGTCACACCGGTCTGGCTGTGCCCAGACTCCTCGTGATCCCACGACACAGCCCCGAGCACATCGGGTTCCTCGTCGAGGTCGTCGTCAGACCAATAGGTCATCGGGACTCGACCCTGTTTCACGTCTTCGAGGTACTTCTTCTGTTGCGGTCGACCGTCGCCCTTGAGCCCGAAAACGATGCGTGACCAGTTGCCCCTTTGCAGCCGAGCCTTCGCCGCCTTCTCTGCCTCCGGGAGCGGGGTCTTCAACATGACAGCCTTCACCGGACGAACATCTTCGGGCTTCACACCGATGATGTCCGCACGGGTCTTCGCGTCATCGACCGTGCGCAGTTCGTACTCGACGTCCCAGTCCGCTAGCCAGCGCAGCACATCGCTCTGCGGCGACCGCCAGCACTTGCCCGAGGGCGGGTACTGTACCTCGCCGGTGAACGGCGACTGAATGCCATAGACCATGCCCTGATGGGTGAGCGCCTTCGGACCTGCGAAGTTCTCTCCCTTCCATACGCGAGGATCACCGTCAGGGTTCCGATAGCGCGCGTCCATACTCGCGGTGCGCGGCTGCAAGCCGGTCTTCGCCAGACGCTCGTCTTTCGCATAGACGAGCACATACTCGGTGGCAGTGGAGACGTGACGGTTGTCGGATCGAGGTGAGTACGACTTCTGCCAGTTGATGATCGCGAGCCGATTCTCTTCGCCGAAGAGTTCGTCGAGCATCTGCCCGAGGTGGAACAACTCCCGGCTGTCGATGCAGATCGCGAGCACACCGGTCGGCTTGAGCATCGCCCGCATCATCTGGAGACGCGGGTACATGAACTTCATCCACTTGCTGTGCTTCGCCGGGTCGTCGCTGCCAACCAGGTCACCCATGTCCGGATCGTTCGGGTCTTTGTCCCACTTGTCGTTGTACCGGAAGTCGCCGCCTGTGTTGTAAGGCGGATCGGTCAGGATCATGTCGATCTGCCCGCGCTCGCGATAGAGCGATGCAAGCGCCTGGAGGTTGTCGCCCTCGATGATGAGATTGCGAGCACGACCATGCTCGTCACCTGCGCTGAGCGTCTTCACGGTGCGCTGGACGCGAGGACGGACGCGTCGACCGATCTGACGAGCCATGACCTTGCCTGGGAACGACAGGTTCACACCCGCGCCGGTCTTCTCCCGGATGATCTCGACCAGTTGCTCGACAGAGAGAGATTCGAGTTCGGTGAGATCATCCATAGAGCATCCTTCGGCAAGTTCGCGGGCAGTCATTCAGCACTCCGCGCATGCGAAGCGAGCCCGTCCTCAGACTACCGGGGGGCTCAGGAGCGTTCGGATGCTCGGGGTGCCTGTCGCCATTGAATCGCGAAGCACGGACATTGGGTGAAATGAGGTCGCGTTGCTGCCCTGAACGCGTCCGAGACATGGGGATCACCGGGCGAAGAGTGCGTCCAGTCCCTCCTCCGCCGTCATGGTCAGCACCTGCATCCGGTCGATCCCGAGACCTGCCGCGAGCGTCTGGTTGCCATCTATCACGCAGTCAAGACAGAGCGCATCAACCAGCACCCGGATCGGTGTGCTCACGGGGTCGAAGTACGGATCGACGACGATGATCCGTCGTCGATCATCGAGTGCGAGCCAGCGTCGAATGGGGGCAGTGATGTGCGCATCCCAGAAGGAGAACCCGACGACCACGAGTAGCTCAACCTCTTCGAGCATCCTGTCGAACTGGCTCCGCAGAGCGGGGTATGGGTCGTACGGTGACATCTTGCCGGAGAGACCGCAGATCGCTGGTTCATCCAGACGTGCGAGCAGCTTGCCTGCCCCACGACCGTTGCCGCCTACCTCCTCGAACCCGACGATCGGTAGCGGCGAACCAATGACGACGCGAGTCTCGCGCCAGTTGAGACTGCCGTGGAGTTTCAGCACCGGAAGAACGCCCTCTCCGAGTTCGTCGGCGAACCAGCGGACGCCGCCATCCCACTGCTCTGCCCCTGTCGTGTACGCACGACCGGCTTCGACAGCAGCCTTCTCGACCATGAGGTCGTAGTTGAGCGTCACGGTCCCACGGACGTCGGCGGCGACCAACGAATGCAGGTAGGACTTGTCGGCAAGCTCGGTCTTCGCCGCGAGAATCGTCATCACCGAGTTCTGCACCATGTGAGCGAGGAAGCCGAACGACTGGCGACCACTGACACTGTCGCCGTCCGCAGGAAGTACCCCCGGCAGCGGCACCCATTCCTTTACCCAGTGGCGCGTCGTGTCCTCGTCCTGGTGCTCCACGTCGGAGAGAGACGAGTAGAACTCTTCGATGTTCGAGGTGCCGCGCAGTTGCTCCCGCGCCAGTTCCCACGCTCGCTTGAGGTAGCCAGGATGATCGTCGAGTCGTTCGTTCATGCTCTCGATCACCAGGTCTGTGAGTTCCCGTGAGACCGGCAACGACGGCGCAGACGCACCCGCTCCGAGGAGCACGAGCGTCTTGCCATTTGCCGAGGCGACCCAGTCGTGCACTATGCGATCCCCATCCCGCGCAGAGCATCGTAGGCGTCACGGAACGTGGCGGTCACATCACGCCCGCTCGCCTTCGCTCGCCCCATCGGAAGCCGAGGACCGTCAGCATGAGGGCTCACGAGCGATCGAAGCTCCTCCACGTCGTACTCGCGCGCCCAGCCGAGGGCATTGTTGTCACGATCGAAGCGAATGCAGACCGCGAGATCGAAGTCCAGCGAGTCGAACTGGAACATGCGCGCGACGCCCTTCGGCAGCGTGCGGGTCTTCACCTGAACGAGACGCCCCTGCGCGTCGGTCAGGTCGTACGCTCTGGTGCCAGGAGGCGGGAGCGTACCGCCGTAGACAGCCAGCGCGAGACCTTCTCCGACCTCGCCCTGGATCGCGCCAGATGTGCGCGAGATGCCGCGCCGCCCGAACTCACGCTGGATGCGCGCGTGCAGGTCGAATAGCTGAGAGAGCGGGAGGCGTTCTAGGTCGAGATTGGTCACGCTTCGACGTTAGCGATCGCGGACTACACCGGTCAGGACGGAAAGGTGATGAGCGCCTTGGAAGCAGCGACCTCGTCGGCCATCTGAGGACCGTCAAACACGACGCCGGTCTGAACGACGAACGCACCCTATCCTCAGGTAACTAAACCTCAAAGTTCCGCGCGCGACGATTGGTCTCGAAGAGATCATCGGTGATGAACTCGACACCTCTATGCATCAAGCTTCTCGCCGCGCAGCACGCTTGGGACATGTTCCAACAACGAGCGACAGAGTACTCGCACGCGATTTCGCCGACACCGGGCCGAACCGCCACGCAGGCATCATCAATAACGGAAAGCAGGCAGCCGTTTCCGATGGCCCGCTACTGATTTCGTCTCAACGTCGCTCTCCCGGGGTGCGGAGACCAGTGGAAGCTGCAGTACGCCGTCTTGGTGCCCCTGGAGGGATTCGAACCCCCGACCCGCTCCTTAGGACGGAGTGGCTCTTCCACTGAGCTACAGAGGCTAGGCACCCCAAGTCTAGACGGCCGCGGGCCGCGGCATCCCGTGCCTCGTCAACCCCAACGCACCCCAGCCCTATGCTGACCAACGTGACCCGAGACGCCCCAACGTCCGCCCCAGCGCGCCGGCCGCTGCGGACGGCGCTCGGGATCCTCATCGCGTTCGCCCTCTTCTTCGCCACGATGGCCGCCTGGATTGGCGGGCTGATTGCGTTCGACGCGCTCGGCATCCCGATGCAAGGCGACGAGTGGCTCGGCTGGCTGCTCGCGGGACTCATCGCGGTCGCGGTGTGGCCGCTCGCGGGTTGGCGAGCGCACCGCGAGTTCTGGGCTCACCAGCACGACGGGGCCACACCCCCGAAAGCTTCCGTGACAACACCGGATCGCGCTCTCCGCATCCTCGTCATGGTCGTCGGCGCGGCGGGGCTCGTCGCGCTGTGCGGGCCGCGCAACATCACTCTCGCCCTGGCCGAGGCGTGGCAGGTCCTCGCTCCCGGCGGACGGTCATCGAGCGCGCTCCTGCAGCTGATCGGTCTGCTGCTGTGCTTCGTGCTGATGGTTCCGCCGATGCTCATCACACAGCGGAGCCTCCGCCGCACCCCGCGCGATCACCCGGATCGCCTCAGTCTCGAGCTCCGCCAGAACTGGTACGTGTCGGCGGCGACCGCGTGGGTCTGCTGCCTGCTGCTCGGGCTGATCGTGAGCTTCGTTCTCGCCAGAACCCTCTGACGCGGTAGTCGCCCGCCGACCTTCAGAATCCCCTGGGAGTCACCGCTCACGTTTGCGTTCGGCTCTGATTCTCGGAATTGTGGCGGGCTCCGCAGCAATCCACGGAAGGAGAGCTTCATGCTCACGCTCACCGAGAACGCCGCCACCGCGGTGAAGAACCTCACCGCCCAGATCCCCGCCGAGACCGGCGGTATCCGTATCAGCGACTCCGGCTCCCCCGAAACCGGCTTCGCCCTCTCCCTCGCCGAGGCCCCGCACAGCGAGGATGCCGTCGTCGAAGCCGATGGTGCCCGCATCTTCGTCGACCCGGCCGCAGCCCTCGCGCTGGATGACCGCGTGCTCGACGCGCAGGTCGACGGCGAGGGCGCGATCAGCTTCGCGCTCGGCGTCCGGGGCTGACACCCCGACAGACTTCGAGAGCCCCGGCATCCGTATCCTCAGTGCGGACGCCGGGGCTCTCGTCTGTTCGGCCGACAGCAAAGTGAGTCCAGGATGCGACGCGCATTGATCGCCGGCGACAAGCGAAATTTGAGCATCGCCCACCGTCGGGCATATTAGAGGGGTCTCATCTGAAAGGCCCAACGACGTGACCGATCGCACCTCTTCCCCGCCCGCATCGTGGTATCCCGACCCGGGTGGAATATACGAGAGCCGCTACTGGGACGGCGCTACCTGGACCGACCACATCGTGATCAATGGGGTTCAAACGCGCGAGCAGGCCCGCGAAACACCCGAAAGCGCCGCTGCCACGCTCGGCCAGCCCACGACACGGCGCGCGGCCGGTGAATTGACGGTCAGCGAGTCCGTAAGCGATGACATGCCCGCTGCGGGCGGGCAGGTCGGCGCACCCATCCTTGATGAAGCTGCGCCCACCATCGCCCAACAGCCGAGCGCGCCTCTCGCCCCGCAGGAACTGTCGCCAGCTCGGTCGACACCGCCGCAGAAGGTGCCGTTCTTCGGTGCCCGCAAGTTCGCTCAGGACCTCCAAGCAGAGAATGCCCGCCTCGAGGAACTCATCGCTCGCTACGGCCTTCGCGAGCTTGCCGACTTGGACGCGGCGAAAGTGAGCATTCAGGCGGAGACCGCGCGGGCAGAAGCGGATCTTGACCGCGCTCGTTCCGGTGCCTTCGCGGCCCACCAGGAGAAGGCATCGGTAGCCGCCCAGGTCATCGACCTCCGCAATCAGATCGAACTGCAGGAGTTCGGACTCTTCGATTTCGAGCATCCCGCGGAAAGCTCAGTAGCGCTAGCGACGGAACTTGAGTCCGTGCGCAGCGAGATCAAGAGCAAGATTAGAGCTGGTGGGGCCACGCAGGCCACGCAGAACTTCACGTTCAACAACAGCGCCGCCAAGGGACGAAAGTTCGTCGCCGACATGTCGAAGCTTCTTCTGCGGGCCTACAACGCCGAGGCTGAGAACTGCGTCAAGACGGTGCGAGCAGGCAACCTCGAGGCCGCCCGCAAACGTCTCTCGACAGTCGTCGATCAGGTCGAGCGTCTCGGCAAGATGATCGATCTGCGCATCACTCCCGGGTACCACCGGCTTCGGCTGCGCGAGCTCGAACTTGCGAGCCGTCATCTCCAGGCGGTCCAGGCCGAGAAGGAGCTCGAGCGCGCACGACGCGAGGAACTGCGGGAGCAGAAGAAGGCTGAGCAGGAGCTCGCGCGAGAGAAAGAGCGGCTGCAGAAGGAGCGCTCGCATTACGCGAACGCGCTCGCGACCCTGGAAGCGAAGGGTGACCTCGAAGGGGCACAGCGCATTCGCGAGAAGCTCGACGATGTTGAGAACGCGATCGAGAACGTTGACTACCGCGCGGCGAACATCCGAGCCGGTTACGTATACGTGATCAGCAACATCGGTGCTTTTGGCCCCGATGTCGTGAAGATCGGACTCACACGACGGCTCGACCCCATGGACCGGGTGAACGAGCTCGGAGACGCGTCCGTGCCGTTCCGATTCGACGTGCACGCGCTGTTCTTCGCCGATGACGCTGTTGCGATCGAGTCCATGCTGCACCAGCAGTTCGCTGAGCAACGGCTGAACAAGGTGAACCTGCGGCGGGAGTACTTCCGCGTGACGCCCGAAGACGTACTCAACGCGCTGAATGAGCATCACGTCGAGGTCCTCGAGTACACCCTGGACCCGGTTGCAGCCGAGTATCGGAGCTCCATCGCCGTCGTCTGAGACCCCGTCGATAGGGTCGAAGGGATGGAAGCTGAGATCATCCCCCGCATCGTCCTCTTCGTCACGATGGCCGGCTCGGGTGCTCTGCTCATCTGGATGGCGCGGGCTGCGGCATCCGGAAAGCTGAAGCGGAACTCGCTCGCCGGCATCCGCACACCCAGCACCATGGCCAGCGACGAAGCCTGGCTTGCTGCCCACGAACGTTCGAAGGGGGCGACCCTCCTCACCGGCTACCTTTCGGTAGCGATCGGCCTGGTTTCTCTCGTGCCGATGCCGCCGGCAGCGCTCGGGGTCATGGTGCTCGTGGGCGCCATACTCATGGTCATCGTGATGATGTGGGGAACCCGCGTCGGCGTCAAGGCGGCGCTGGCGGCAACCGAGGCAGCACGGTGACAACATCCCCTGTCGAGATCGACCTGCACGACGATGTCGTCCTGCGGTCGCTCCGCCCAGAGGATGCCGCGGCCCTCGCCGAGGCGTACCGCGTGAATAGCGAACACCTCGCACCTTTCGAGCCCCTCCGCCCGGCGAACTTCACCACCGAGGCAGGTCAGCGCACCGAGATCGCCGCGCTCACCGCGAGCCGCGAGGCCGGTACGGCGCTCCCCCTCGTGCTTGCCCACGGCTCGCGAATCGTCGGACGAATCACGCTCTCGGGCATCGTGCGCGGGGCGTTCCAGAGCGGGAACCTCGGCTACTGGATCGACCAGCGCTACGCGGGCCGCGGCCTCATGACCGCTGCGGTCAACGAGATCTCACGTCTCGCGACGAATGAACTCCAGCTGCACCGCATCCAGGCCGGCACGCTCGTCGACAACGTCGCCTCGCAGACCGTCTTGAAAAAGTGCGGCTTCGTCGAGTTCGGACTCGCGCCCGAATACCTGCTCATCGCCGGCCGCTGGCAGGACCACCGGCTGTTCCAGAGGATTCTCGCGCGATAACCCGCGGGCGACCGCGCAAATACGGCAGGATGGGCCCGCACCATTCTCGTGAGTCGAACCACCCACTGGAGGATCCTGTGACCTACGCCGCCGCTCCGCAAGCTCCCGCTTCCGTGCCCACTCCCCTGTCACAGCCTCTTTACGGCGCCTCGTTCGGCGAGGCGTTCACCCGCTTCTGGCGGAAGTACGCGACCTTCTCGGGGCGCGCGAGCCGGAGCGAGTTCTGGTGGTTCTACCTCGCGCACGCGCTCATCGTGACGGCGATCTTCGCGTTCATGATCGTCGGTGCGTTCGCCGGGATGACGACCGATCCCGTCACGGGACGGGACCAGCCCGGGCCGCTCATCGGCGTGGGTGCGTTCCTGTTGGTGCTCTGGCAGCTCGCAACCTTCATCCCGATGATCGCCATGTCGTGGCGCCGGCTGCACGATGCCAACCTGGCCGGTCCGTTCTGGTTCCTCGGATTCGTGTTCCCCATCGGCGGCGTCGTCGTCCTCGTGCTCTGCGCACTGCCGAGCAACCCCGCCGGGGCACGCTTCGACAGGTGACCGCCGCGGCCCCGTAGACCGAGGCCCGCAGAAAATTGCCCGCCGTCACTCCGCGCGATCGGCGAGCCAGTACAGCGCACCGTCGGCCGTGCGCTCGAGCACTCCGGTGTCGACGGCGTGGCGGCGGAAGAACGCGACATCCGTCACGAACACGCTCAGCCGCTCGTTGAGCGCCGGCTCGGTGACTTGTTCGCCCGCGCCGACGACCCGGCGGGCCACGGCCGCCACAGCGGAGTCGAGCTCGTCGAGCGCGAGGTCGCCGGCGGAGATCCGCGACCCCTGCAGAACGGCGAGCGGGCCGAGCTGAGCGTCGAGCGCGGCGAGCGCGTCATCCAGAAAGCTCTCGTTCAGGCGCACGCCGTCATCCGTTCGCTCGGCGATGCCGCTCCGGACGAACGCCTCCGACTCTCGATCAACGGATGCCGACGGCGTCGACCCGATCAGATCGGTGAAGGCGCCCCGCAGCCGCGGACTCCGAAGCATCATGACGAGGGAGCGAACCGGACGCAGCGACGAAGCGGACATCCCTCGATCCTCACCGAGCCACACGCGCGTAGCAAGACGACGGCGACGCTAAAGCGCATGTAGACGCAGGTACTGGTCGCCCAGACAAGTCCGAACCGCAGTCCGATGTGGCATGTCGCGCCCCTTCGTAGCGTCGATGGGGACGAAAGGTGACACATGATCCGTGTTCAATCGCTCTCGAAACGGTATGGCCAGAAGGTCGCGGTCGACGGCCTCGACTTCGCGGTCGAGCCGGGCCGGGTGACGGGATTCCTCGGCCCGAACGGCGCCGGCAAGTCGACCACCATGCGCATGATCGTGGGGCTCGACAAGCCGACATCCGGCACGGCCGAGGTCAACGGTCGCGCGTACCGCGACCTGCCCGCGCCACTGCGCGAGGTCGGGGTGCTGCTCGACGCCCGCGCCGCGCACAAGCGCCGCACCGCGTACAAGCACCTGCTCGCGATTGCCGCGACCCACCGCATCCGCGCCCCGCGCGTGCGCGAGGTGATGGAGCGCACCGGTATCGACTCGGTAGCGAACAAGCGCGTCGGCGGCTTCTCGCTGGGCATGGGCCAGCGGCTCGGTATCGCCGCAGCGCTCCTGGGTGACCCGCAGACGATCATCCTCGACGAGCCCATCAACGGACTCGACCCCGACGGCATCCTGTGGATCCGACGCCTGCTGCGCGAACTCGCCGCCGAGGGCCGCACGGTGCTGCTCTCGTCGCACGTCATGAGCGAGATGGCCCAGACCGCCGACCACCTGATCGTCATCGGTCGCGGCGCGATCATCGCCGACGGGCCGATGCGCGATGTCATCGCGGGAGCGACTCAGCCGGTCGTCCGGGTGCGCACGCACGACAGCGAGCGGCTGGTCGTGGCGATCGCGCGCCCCGGAGTCACCGTCATCACGCGCGAAGACGGGGCACTCGACATCACCGACCTGACCGCCGAAGAGGTGGCAGGCATTGCCGGCGCCGCAGGAGTCGTGCTGTACGAGGTGACATCGGTCTCGGGCTCGCTCGAAGACGCCTATCTCGCCCTCACCGCCCAGGCGACCGAGTACACCTCGGGACCGACGCAGAACGATAAGGACAACTGATGGCCATCACCACAAAGCCCCACCGCGCCGACGCCCGCACTCAGCGCCCGCCGTTCACCGCCGTGGTGCACTCCGAGTGGATCAAGGTCGTGAGCCTGCCGTCATCCGTCCTCGCACTGGTCGGCATCCTGGCGGTGGGAATCGGCGGGAGCCTGTTCCTCGGCCTGACCCTCGAATCATCCGGCGTGCCCTCGGTTCCATCCATCGAGCGCACCATGGCCGACGTCACGGTACCGATGGTCGTGCTCGGGCAGATCATCGCCGGTATCTTCGGCGTCATGACGATCGGCGCCGAATACTCCTCTGGTGCCATGCAGACGACCCTCACGGCGGTGCCGCATCGGATGCGGATGCTGACGGCCAAGACCCTCGTCACCTTCACGACCGTCACCGCCGTCGCCCTCGTCACCGTGTTCGGTGCGTGGGCGGTGACGAACCCGATCTACGACGGCTTCGGTCTGGGCGCTCCCCTCACCGCACCCGGGGTGTTGCTCGCCCTCGTCGGCTCGGCTGTCTACCTCGGCTTCTGCGCAATGTTCGGACTCGGCGTGACGACTCTCGTCCGCTCGACGACCACCGGATCGATCATCGTCTTCGCCGCGACGCTGCTGCTACCCGTACTCAGCTCGCTGCTGCCGTTCGGACTCCTCTCTCGCGTCATCCGCCTCGGCCTGCTCGGCAACGCCGGTGACGCCATGGGCCGGGTGGGAATCGAAGGCGGACCTTTCCTCGACCTCTGGAGCGGACACATGAGCGTCGGAGCCGGCTGGCTGATCGCGGCCGTCTGGGCGGGTGCAGCAATCGTGATCGGCGCGGTGGCGCTGCGGACGAGGGACGCGTGAGCCCGTCCCCAGGGCGACGGGACGTGGCGGATGCCGTCATCCTCGTCTCCTACCTGATCGTCGCAGCGTTCCTCGGGTACCTGTCCGTCGAATCGACGATCGCCACTCCCCTGTGGCCGGTGCTGCTGCTGGCGCTCGCCGGGGTGGCGGTGATCGTAGCCTCACGGCGGCATCCGGCTATCGGTTTCGGCGCTGCCGTCGCCCTGATGCTGGTGTCGTTCGCCGCGGGAACGGGGGCCGAAGCCCTCCTCGTGGTCGTCGCGCTCTACCGCGCCGGTCTCGACGAGGCACGCCGCGCGTGGGTCTGGTTCGGGTGGGCGACCGCAGGAGCGCTCGTGGCGTCGCTCGCGCTCGCGGTGCGGGTGAGGGTCGGTCCACCGCTGCTCGGCCTGGCACCACGAGAGGATGCCGCAGCCTGGGCGACCGACTGGGCGAGCATCGCCGTCGTGGTCATCGCCGCGAGCCTCATCGCGACCCTGCTCGGCATCAACGCCGGGCACGGCCGGCGGCAGGCCGCAGCGCTCGCCGAGCGGGCGGAGCACCTGCGGCGCGAGCGCGATCAAGAGGCGAGCATCGCGGCCGCGGCCGAGCGGGAACGCATCGCCCGCGAAATGCACGATGTCATCGCGCACAGCCTCGCGGTGATGGTCGCGCTCGCCGACGGCGCGCAGGCCTCGGTCGACCAGCGGCCCGACGAGGCGCACCGCGCCATCGGTCGGGTGAGCGAGACCGGGCGGCGGACCCTCGGCGAGGTGCGGCGGCTGCTGACCGCGGTGCGCGGCGAGCGCGATGCGCCGCTGGCGACAGAGGCACCCCGGGTGGAGCGAATCCCGGCGCTCGTCGAGGAGTTCCGGTCGGCCGGCATCCCGGTGCGCCTGGAGCAGACCGGAACCGTGACCGAGGGCGCGGCCGTGAGCCTGACGATCTACCGCATCGTGCAGGAGGCGCTGACGAACGTCCTGCGGCACGGACGTGACGTGCGCGACGTGCTCGTGCGGCTGGTGTTCGAGCGCTCCGAGGTGACGATCCTGGTGAAGGACGTGTCGGCGCCGGCAGCCACGCCCACCTCTCCGGGGCGCGGGCTCGTCGGTATCCGGGAACGGGCCGCCTTCTACGATGGCTCGGTGGAGGCGGGACCGGTCGCCGGCGGCGGCTGGCGGGTTCTCGTCCGCCTCTCGACGGAGGAACGATGACCCAGCCCGCCGCGCCCGAGGCCCGTACGGCGGTGCTGCTCGTCGACGATCAGGAACTGATCCGGTACGGCTTGCGCCTCGTGCTCGAGGCTCAGCCCGACCTGGTCGTGGTGGGTGAGGCATCCGATGGCGCCGAAGCCGTGCAGGCAGCGCAGCGGCTGCGTCCCGACGTCGTGCTCATGGACGTCCGGATGCCGGGACTCGATGGCATCGAGGCCACCCGCCGGCTGACCGCGGCTCTGCCCGAGACGCGGATCATCGTGCTGACGACGTACGACCTCGACGAGTTCGCGTTCGGCGCGCTGCGGGCGGGCGCGGCCGGCTTCCTGCTGAAGAACACCCGCCCCGACGAGCTCGTCGCGGCGGTGTGGGCCGTGACGGCGGGTGATGCCGTCGTGTCGCCCCGGATCACCGCGAAGCTCATCGACGCGGCGATGCCGCATCTCTCGCGCACGGGCCGACCGGCATCCCCCGATGCGCTCTCGGCGCTGTCGCCGCGCGAGCGCGACGTGTTCCGCCACGTCGGGCAGGGGCTGACCAACGCCGAGATCGCCGCGGCGCTGCACCTGAGCGAATCGACGGTGAAGGCGCACTTCGGCCGCATCCTCGTCAAGCTCGATCTCGCGAACCGCGTACAGGCTGTAATCCTCGCCTACGAGCTCGGAGTGGTCAGCGTCGACCGCTGAGCCTGTTTGCGGCACGGCTGCGGCGGCGTGGCTCGCCCGGGCTGGCGCTTCGTCTGGCACTTCGCGCCCCCTCGGGTCGGGGGTGGGGGCCACAGCTGCCAAGTGAACCGCCTCGCCGGATGCGCTATCTGGGTGTGGGCAGCGGCGTCAGGAACGCGAGATCCATCCCTCGATTCTCGTCCGAGACTCCCGGCACCGTCATACTGACCTCGTGAGGATCGCGATCGCCGGCAGCACCGGCACCGTCGGCAAGCTCGTCCACAGCATCGCCACCGAACGCGGACACGACGTCGTCGCGCTCGCGCGCAGCAAGGGTCAGGACCTCGAGCATGCCTCGCTCCCGCCTTCGGTGCTGGACGGTGTCGACACGATCGTCGACGTCAGCGGCATCCAGACGCTCTCGCGGCATCGCTCGCGCCGGTTCTTCGAGAGCGTGTCGGCCAACCTGCAGCGGGCGGGAACGGCGGCGGGTGTCAAACATCTCGTCGCGCTCTCGATCGTCGGCATCGACGGGGTGGATGCCGCCTACTACGGCGGGAAGCTGGCGCACGAACGGGCCGTGCAGCGCGGGGCGCTCCCCCACACGCTGCTCCGCGCTGCGCAGTTCCACGAGTTCGCCGAGCAGACGCTCGTCCGCGGAAAGATGGGCCCGATCACTGTCGTGCCGGCCGCCCGGGTACGCCCGATCGCTGCGCGCGAGGTCGCCGAGCACCTCGTCACACTCGCGGAGGGCGAGCCGGTCGGCCGGGCGCGCGATCTGACCGGGCCGCGCGACGAACTGCTCATCGACATGGTGCGAGCGCTGCTCGATGCCCGCGGCATCCGCCGCCCCACGATCGAGATGCGCCTGCCGGGATCGTTCGGTCGCGCGATGTCGTCGGGGCGCCTGCGCGGGCACGCGCACGCCGAACGCGGCACCGTCACATTCGCGGAGTGGCTCGCGAGCCAGACCTGAGAGGCGCGCCGCCGAGGCGGGGGAACTCATAAAGCACAAGAACTGTTGCGCAATGGTTCTTGCGCATCTAGCGTAGCGGGTATGACCTCCGCCGACAGCTCCGCTTCTCGACTCGAGACCGCTGCCGCCATGCGCGTGCTGGCGCACCCGACCCGGCTGCGGCTCCTCGGCATCCTGCGCGAGAACGGCCCGCAGACGGCGGCTCAGCTCGGCGAAATCGTCGACGAAGCGCCGGGCACGATCAGCTACCACCTGAGCAAACTCGCCTCGATCGATCTCATCGAGCCCGCCGAGCCGCGCAGCGCCGATCAGCGCGAGCGCTGGTGGCAGGCCGCCGCTGCCGAGACGACGTGGGAACCGGCGGAACACCTCGATGACCCGGCCCAACGGGCTGCCTCATCGGCGCTGGAGAAGTCGATCGCGCAGATCTACGCCGCCCGCTACAGCGAGTACGTCGACGCGATGCCGACCCTCCCGGCCGAGTGGGTGGCCGCCGGGGCGACCGGCGACCGCACGATGCGCCTCACGCTCGACGAGCTGACCGCGATGCGCTCCGAGCTCGAATCGCTGATGCACCGGTGGCAGGAAGCGAGCGCGCGACACGACGACGCAGACGAGACCACCGCACCGGTCGCCCTCGTCTACCAGGCCTACCGCCGGCCATGACCACGACCGACTCCCCTGTCCGTTCGGCCGATGCGACGCACCGGCGCGCAGCATCCCGCGCCCTCTACGCCCTGCTGTCGGCGCACGCGATCTCGCAGACGGGTAACGTCATCACGGCCTTCGCCATCCCCTTCTACGTCCTGGCCACGGGCGGCTCGGGCGTCGAGATCGGGCTGGCCGCGTTCGCCGCGACCGCGCCCGTCATCGTGGGAGGCGTGTTCGGCGGGGTGGTCGTCGACCGCATCGGCGGCCGTCGCACCGCGATCGTCGCCGACATCGTCAGCGGTGTGACGGTTCTCGCGATCCCCGCGCTCGCGCTCACGGTGGGTCTGCCCTTCTGGGCTCTGCTGGCACTCGTCTTCACGAGCGGCGCGCTCGACACCCCCGGCCAGATCGCCCGCCGCGTGATGCTGCCCGAGCTCACGGAGGCGGCGCACGTCAGGCTCGAACGGAGCGTCGGACTCCTCGACGGCTCGGAGCGCCTCTCCAAGCTCATCGGCGCGTCCGTCGCCGGCGCGCTCGTCGCTCTCCTCGGACCAATGGCAGCCCTCGTCACGAACGCTGCTGCGTTTCTCATCTCGGCTGCGATCACCCGCCTGATGGTCCCCGCGACGACGGTGCGAATGGCCGCCGTCGGCGACACGGATGCCGCAGCCCGGCGCTCGTACTGGCGCGAGCTGCGCGACGGGTTCGGGTTCGTCGTGCGTGATCCGCTCATGCGGCTCATCGTCGGCATGGTGCTCATCACCAACCTGCTCGATGCGGCCCGCAGCGCCTCGCTGATGCCTCTCTACGCGAACGCCGAGCTCGGCGGCGCCGGAGCCCTCGCCGTCATCGTCGCTGTCATGGGCGGGTGCGCGCTCATGGGCAACATCGCTTTCGGCTTCATCGCGCACCGGATGCCGCGGCGTGTGACCTTCGCGCTGTGCTTCCTCGTCGCCGGCGGCCCGTCCAGCGCGGTGTTCGCCCTCGGCGCGCCGTTCCCGGTGCTCGTCGCTGCCGCCGGCGTCTCGGGGCTCGCGGCCGGTGCGTTGAACCCGATCCTCGGCGCGGTGCAGCTCGAGCGCGTCCCGGCGCCCATGCGCGGTCGCGTCTTCGGCCTGCTCAACGCCGGCACGTGGGCAGGGGTCCCGCTCGGCGCGCTGCTCGGCGGCATCGCCGCCGATGGCCTCGGTCTCTTCGCATCGTTCGGCATCGTCGCGATCGTCTACACCGTGGTCACGACGGCACCCCTCACGGGCGGAGCCTGGCGGCTGATGGAACGGCGACCGAACGAACAGGCGGCACTCTAGGCCCCCGCGCCGCGTCTCGCACGTCGTTCCCTATCCGGCATCCGCTCGTGTTGACTGCGGGGATGAGCAACTGGGCCGAGACCGTCATGTTGTGGCACGTGTACCCGCTGGGGTTCACGGGAGCACCGATCCGGCCGGACGGCGCCGACGACGACGGCCAGTCGGATGCCGGCGCCGCAGGCCAGCCCGTCGAACACCGACTGAACCGCATCGAGGCCTGGCTCGATCACGTCGTCGAGCTCGGCCTCAACGGGCTGCTCCTCGGCCCGGTCTTCCCCTCGAGCACGCACGGATACGACACCGTCGACTACTTCCGCATCGATGCCCGGCTCGGTGATGACGGCGACATCGACCGTCTGATCGCGGCGGCCCACGACCGCGGCATCCGCGTGCTGTTCGACGGCGTCTTCAACCACGTGGGGCGCGAGCACCCTGCGTTCGCGGCTCTGGAAGAGCAGGGGCCGGAAGCCGACACCGCTGACCTCTTCCGCGTGCGGTGGGACGGCTGGCAGCCCGGCGAGCCGGTTGACGCCGACGTCTTCGAGGGGCACGACGCCCTGGTCACGCTGAACCACGACTCCCCCGCCGTCGCGGATCTCGTCGTCGAGGTGATGACCCACTGGCTGGGCCGCGGCATCGACGGCTGGCGCCTGGATGCTGCCTACGCTGTGCCGTCCGCCTTCTGGGCGAGAGTGCTGCCGCGGGTTCGCGCCGAGTACCCCGAGGCATGGTTCCTCGGCGAGGTCATCCACGGCGACGCCGCCCGCATCGTCGAGGAGTCGACGATCGACTCGCTGACGCAATACGAGCTGTGGCAGGGCATCTGGCACGGCATCGCCGACCGCAACCTCTTCGAGCTGAAGCACGCGATCGAGCGGAACAACGAGCTCCTATCGGTCTTCGCTCCGCAGACCTTCGTCGGCAACCACGACGTCACGCGGATCGCCTCGGCGATCGGCCCCGACCTGGTGCCGCACGCGCTGGCGGTGCTGTTCACCGTGGCGGGGGTGCCGTCGGTGTATGCGGGCGACGAGTACGGCTACGAGGCGGTGAAGGAGGAACGACTCGGCGGCGACGACGCGGTGCGCCCCGAGTTCCCCGATGCGCCGCCCGCCCCGGAGTCGCTGCCCGAGACCGCGCAGCACATCCTCCGCACCCATCAGCAGCTGATCGCCGTGCGCCGGCAGCATCCCTGGTTGCATCGCGCCCACACCGACGTGATCCATATCGACAACACCGCGATGGTGCTGCGGACCGCGACGGGAACGGATGCCGTCATCACGGCGCTCAACGTCGGCGACGCCCCGGTGACCGTGCCGGTCGCCGACGCGACACAGGTGCTCGCCGGATCGCTGGCCGACGACATCGACAGGCACGCCGGCGAGGCATCCCTTCCCCCGCGCGGCTGGGCAGTGCTATCGGCTACCCCTGCCTGACCCGCGACCCGACCCAGATGGCGGTTCTCCCCCACGCGTGACGACAATTCGCGTCGGCTCGCATCGGGTTCGGGTCGTGCGGTGGCGCCGGCTCAGCGGAAGTCTCGTGACTGGTGCCTCACCCCCACCCGCAGGTCTTCGAACGCGTCGGCGAGGATGTTCACGACCCCCTCGTTCGACCGTTCGAGGATGCCGCGGACGATGAGCGCCGGGCTGTCGCGCACCACCCGCCGGTAGCGGTGCCACATGCCCGTCGAGCAGATGACGTTCATCAGTCCGTGCTCGTCCTCGAGGTTGAGGAACGTGATGCCGGATGCCGTCGCCGGCCGCTGCCGGTGGGTGACGAGCCCGGCGATCTCGACGCGGCGCCCCGACTCGTGCTGTCGCAGGTCGTTCGCCGTCAGCACGCCTCGGGCGTCGAGCTGCGAGCGGTAATGGGTCATCGGATGATCGTCGGGTGAGATGCCCGTGGCCCACAGGTCGGAGGCCAGCACGTCGTAGCTCGACTGGTCGGTGAACAGCGGCGGTTGCACGGCGATGAGCGAATCGGGCAGGTACTCGATGCGGTCCTGCGCGGCCGATCCCGCCAGCCAGATAGCCTCGCGACGGGTGTGCCCGAAGCACTCCAGCGCTCCCGCGGTGGCGAGCGCTTCGAGCTGCGTCGTGTCGGCACCGGTGCGGCGCACCAGGTCGCGCATGTCGCGATAGGGGCCGGATGCCTCGCGCTCGGTGACGATGCGCTCGGCGAACCTCTTGCCGATGCCGGTGACCGCGGCGAGACCGAGCCGCACCGCGAAGCCGCCATCACGGCGATGCGCAGCCGACTCGTCGGGAGCGTTGATGTCGAAGACCGGCACGGGAGGCTGCTCGCCGAGGCAGCTGTCGAGCCCCGTCGGCCCCGACCGCCCCGCCTCACCCGACACGGATTCGAGCACGGCCTCGGCTCCCGAGAGCTGCAGGTCGGGGCGCCGCACCTCGACTCCGTGACGGCGGGCGTCGGCCGCCAGTGTCGCCGGCGAGTAGAAGCCCATCGGCTGAGCCCGCAGCAGCCCCGCGAGGAACGCCGCCGGGTAGTGCAGCTTGATCCACGAGCTGGCGTAGACGAGCAGCCCGAACGACAGCGAATGGCTCTCGGCGAAGCCGAAGTTCGCGAACGCCTGGATCTTCGCGTAGATGTCGTCGGCGGCATCCCCCACCAGGCCGTTCTCGGCCATGCCCTCGTAGAGCTTCTGCTTGAGTGAGTCGATGCGCTCGATGCCGCGCTTGGAGCCCATCGCACGACGCAGCAGGTCGGCATCCTCGCCCGAGAGTCCGCCGATGACCATGCCCATCTGCATGAGCTGCTCCTGAAAGACCGGCACCCCGAGCGTGCGTTCGAGCACGGGCTTGAGCTTCTCGTGCGGATACGTCGTTTTCTCGTATCCGAGCTTGCGGCGCACGTACGGGTGCACGGCACCGCCCTGGATGGGCCCCGGCCGGATGAGCGCGATCTCGATGACGAGGTCGTAGAACCGTCGCGGCTGCAGGCGCGGCAGCAGGCCCATCTGCGCGCGGGACTCGACCTGGAACACCCCGATCGAGTCGGCCCGGCACAGCATGTCGTAGACGGCGGCCTCTTCCTTCGGCAGCGTCGAGAGCTCGAACCTCTCCCCCGTCGCCCCCTCGATGAGGTCGAAGCAGTACTGCAGCGCGGCGAGCATCCCCAGTCCCAGCAGGTCGAACTTCACCAGGCCCATCCAGGCGGCGTCGTCTTTGTCCCACTGGATGACGGTGCGGTCCTGCATCCGAGCGTGCTCGATCGGCACGACCTCGCCGACAGGACGATCGGTCAGCACCATGCCGCCCGAGTGGATGCCCAGGTGCCGGGGGGCCTTCAACAGCTCGGCGGCGTAGCTGAGCACCCGCTCGGGTATGTCGTGGTCGGGACCGGTGTCGAGCGTGGCTCCCCAGCGTTCGACCTGCTTCGACCAGGCGTCCTGCTGTCCCGGGGAGTGCCCGAGGGCCTTCGCCATGTCGCGCACGGCGTTCTTGGGCCGGTACTGGATGACGTTCGCCACCTGCGCCGCACGCTCGCGCCCGTAGGTGGCATAGACCCACTGAATGATCTCCTCGCGCCGGTCGGAGTCGAAGTCGACGTCGATGTCTGGTTCCTCCTCGCGCAGGGCGGACAGGAAGCGCTCGAACGGCAGCCGGTAGTAGATGGAGTCGATCGCGGTGATGTCGAGCAGGTAGCAGACGGCGCTGTTGGCCGCCGAGCCACGCCCCTGACAGAGGATGCCGCGCCGCCGCGCCTCTTGCACGATGCCGTGGACGATGAGGAAGTAGCCCGGGAAGTCCTTCTGCTCGATGACCGCGAGCTCTCGCTCGATGCGGTCGCGGTCTTCGGCCGGAAGGTTCGGGTACTTGCGCGGCACGGCCTCCCACACGAGGTGCCGCAACCACGACATCGGCGTGTGCCCCTCGGGAACGGGAAGCTTCGGCAGGGCGGGCTTGGCCCGGCGCAGCGGGAAAGCGAGCTCGTCGGCAAGCTCGACGGTGCGCGCCACGGCTCCGGGGAACCGGCGGAAGCGCCGCGTCATCTCGGCTCCCGACCGCAGGTGCGCCCCGGCGTGGGACGGCAGCCACCCGTCGAGCTCGTCGAGACCGCGGTTGGCCCGCACCGCCGCGATCGCGGCAGCGAGGTGGGCGCGATCGGGCACGGCGTAGTGCACGTTGTTCGTCGCGAGGATCGGCAGGCCGCGCTCACGCGCGAGGCCGGCGAGGATGTCGTTGTGCCGCGAGTCGAGCGGCTCACCGTGATCCATCAGCTCGACCTCGACGGCGTCGCGCCCGAACCGGTCGACCAGAGCGTCGAGCTCGGCGGCGGCAGCATCCGGTCCGCGCTCGATGAGCGCCCGGCGCACTGCTCCCTTGCGGCATCCGGTGAGGATGCTCCATTCGCCTCCGGCGATGTCGGCCAGATCGTCGAGCCGGTACCGGGGCTTGCCCTTCTCCGCTCCCGCGAGCTGGCCCTGCGTGAGCGCCCGCGCCAGCCGGTGGTACCCCTCTTCGCCGCGGGCGAGGATGAGCAGATGCTCGCCCGGCGGGTCGGCCTCGTTGCGCGCGGCGCCGACGCGCTGCGGCAGATCGAGCGACAGCTCCGCCCCGAACACGGTCTTCACGGCCAGCTGCTCGGCGGCCTCGGCGAAACGGACGATGCCGTAGAACCCGTCATGGTCGGTGACGGCGAGAGCGTGCAACCCCAGCCGTTCGGCCTCTTCGGCCAGCTCTTCGGGCGATGAGGCCCCGTCGAGGAACGAGTACGACGTGTGCGCGTGCAGCTCGGCGTACGGCACCGCGTCCTCGGGACGCTCGATCCTCGGCGCGGAGTACTTGCCCCGCTTGCGCGACCACGCGGGGCTGTCGCCACCGTCCGCACCCGGCGGCGCGCTCGGCGCCCGGTTACCGCTGAGCAGCCGCTCCATCTCGGACCACGGCACCGAGGGGTTGTTGAAGCCCATCAGTCGTACCGCCCCTCGACCGACCATTCGCCGCCGTCGCACACCAGCAGCCACGCGGTCTGGGTGGCATCGACCATCTGGAAGCGGTGGGCATGGCGCGCTCGCGCGGCATCCCACGCCCGCTCGATCACCGGCCACGGCCCCGCCCACGAGCGGATGCCGCGCGACCCGGTCGACGACACCAGGGCGGCCGGGATCGCCGTCAGCTCGCCCCGCCCGTCGACGGCCACCATGTCGCCCTCCCGATCGACGACCGCCAGCGGCAGCGCCCGCTCGAAGACCGTCGCGGGCAGCGGATCGGGCAGGCTCCCCGGCCAGGGCCGTTCGCGCGAGCTCGTCACCGGGCGGTCACCCCACGGCACGAGCACCTGCCGCTCGGCGAGCCAGCGGCCACCGCCCACGACCGGGGTCACGACGCCCGTGTGGCCGAGCATCGCCTGCACCCGCGACAGGGCGTGGTGCACCCGCTGCTCGGGACCGGAGCCGAACAGCGACACGGCGTGATGGGATGCCGCATCCACCGCTTCGGGCTCGATCTTGACCCGAGCGACACCGCTGGTGAGCTTGCCGCTCTCGGCCAGCTGCCAGCGCACCCGGTCGACGACGGCGGCGGCGTCGAAGGTGCCGGGGTGGAGCCAGACACGGTTGCTCGTCTCGCCCCGGTCGCCGGTGAGGATGACCCGCAGCTCGGTGCACACGAGATCGACCGCGCCGAGTCCGGAGATGAACTCCTCGGCCGCGACCCTCATGCCGAACGCGACCTGGTCGGCGAGGTCGAGCGGAGGCTCGAACGAGACCTCGCGGTGCAGCTCGGGCGGCGGAGTGCGCGGGACCACCGGGCGTGAATCGGCGCCGGAGGCGAGGCCGTGCAAGCGCGCGCCGCGGGGGCCGAAGCGTTCGACCAGTCGTTCGGGCTCGATCGCGGCGAGGTCGCCGAGGGTCTGCACGCCGAGCCGGGCGAAGAGGTCGACGGAGTCGTCGTCGAGCACCGCGATCGTCAACGGTGCGAGGAACTCCGCCGAGCGCCCGGCTTCGACCACCCGGATGGGCCGGTCGGGGCGGGTGCTCATCCGCGCGGCCTGCTGCGCCGTGAAGGGTCCGTCGGCGACACCGGCCCGCACGTCGAGGTCGCCCTCGGCGACCGCGGCCAGCAGCGCGCCGGCGGCCTCGGTCTCACCGCCATAGAAACGCGCGGGGCCGCGCACGCGCAGCGCGCAGAGCCCTGCCTCGAGCACCTGCACTCCTGGCGCCATCTCTTCGAGGCGCGCCACGATCGGCGCGAACTCCCGGTGATCGCGCACCGCATCCGCGTCGGCCACCTGCAGCGCGGGGCATCGGGCCTGAGCGTCGCGGCGACGCTGCCCACGTGCGACGCCGTCGGCCCGCGCAGCCGCCGAACACGCGATGACCACGCCCTTCTCGAAGACCGCGATCGGCGCGTTCGGATCGCCGCCGCTTTCGCGCACGAACGCCACGACCGGCCAGTCGGGCACCCACACCACGAGGCTGCGTACCGGTGCCGTCGCCTCCTGCTCCCCCACGTCAGACCGCCCGTCGCATCGGGATCGGCTCGACGACCGGGCCGCCCGCGAGAGCCCGCTCGTGCGGAGCAGCCGAGATCGCGCCATCGGGCGCGGGCAGCAGCATCCGCGCCGATCGGGGAACCGGGAACCGCCGGCTCGACACGGTGACCGTCAGCTCGCGGTCGCTGAGGTAGCCATCGCCGTCGCCCAACCCCGACCACCGCGGATCGGTGACGTCGAGCATCGCCTCGGTCTGCGGCCACGGCCCCTGCACGAGCAGCACCGTGCCGCGGTCGCGCAGCCGGCCGGCGAGCTTGGCGATATCGGAGTCTTTCGCCCGTTCGGGCGGACGCACCGCGACGATAGGAAGCACGTCGGCGATCGTCGCGGTGACGGCGAGCCAGCGTGCGCCCGGATCGGGGATCAGCACCACGCGCGACAGGTCGACCCCGGCGTGCTCCGCCGCCTCGGCACCGAAGCCCGGCATCCCGACGACACCGCACCACGACCCGGTCTGCGACGGCTGGGCGAGCAGGGCGAACAGGAGCGACGACGAGGAGCCCAGCGAATAGGCCGCGCCGGGACGCAGCCCCCGCCCGGGCAGCAGTCCGGCCAGGGCAGGATGGGTCGGCAGCACCGGAGCGTCGAGGCGGCGCCCCTGCATCCGCTCCATCTGCGCGCGCAGTCGCTGCACGTCCTCGGCGGCAGCAGGATTGCGCATGATCGACCTCACTCAGCAAGGGTAGAACATATGTTCTAGACCATCAATGTCGAGATCGAAGATACGACCGACGTCCGACATCGCGTGGCAGATTGGATCGCGTGAACGCCTCCGACACCCCGCCCGTGACCCTGCGCCCCTACCGGTCGGCCGCTGACGAACTACCGGATGCGGAAGGTCCTCTCACACGTCACGCGTTCTGAGGACGAGAAGAGCGGCGAGCGTCGTCCATAGCGTGAAGATCGCCATGATCCCGAGTCCCACCAGCGGCGGCATCCCGCTCGTCGTCCCGACAGCGTACGAGGCCTGGCCGGCCGTCGTGGGCCAGTAGGTACCCGCGAACTCACCGATGACCCCGGGCATCCCCGGGGCGAGAGCGGGCACGAGAAGCGCGACGGTCACGATGATCGCGAGCGCACCGGAAGAACCTCGCGTGATGATGCCGAATCCGAGGCCGAGGACGGCCGTGAGGACGAGGTACACGATCGCGCAGACGATGGCCCGAGCAGTTCCAGGGTCATCGAGTGCCGACACGGGCAGACCGGCCGCAGCGAGCGCGGCCTGCGTGGCACCGAAGCTGCCCGCCACCGCCGCGACTGCCACGACCAAGCCGATGAGCGCCGAAACTCCGAGCTTCGAAGCCAGGAGGGCCCCGCGCCGGGGCACGATGGCGAGGCTCGTGATGATCTGCCCCGAGCCGTATTCACTGGTGATGGCCTGCGATCCGATGGTCGCGAGGAGGATCTGACCGACCAGGATGCCCTTGAAGCTGATGCCGGTGGGATCGAAATCGGAAGGCAGCGCGGCCCGCCAGTCGGCCACGAGCCCGCTCACCCCCAGCAGGCTGACCATCACCGTCACGACGACTGCCGAGGCAGCGAGGATCCAGGTGCTGTGGACACTGCGGGCTTTGATCCATTCGGAAGCGAAGAGGTTCATGTCAGGCGGCCTTCTGCTCGATCGTGGTCATGGCGAGAAACGCGTCTTCGAGCGAATCCCGAACGAGGGTGAGCTCGAACACCTCGGCGCCGGCGGCGGAGGCGATGCGGCCGACGCTCTCCGTCGTCGTCCCCGAGACGATGAGGACGTCGTTGCGATCGGCGTCTGCGCGAACCGGAAGCCCGGCTCGCCGGAGCGCATCACGCAGGACGTCGGCATTCGGAGTCCGAACGCGGACGTACTCGTTCGTGTGCGAGGCGATGAATGCGTCCAAAGGCTGATCGGCGAGCAGACGACCGTGGTTGATCACGATGAGGTGATCCGCCGTCAGTTGCATCTCACCCATCAGATGGCTCGAGAACAGCACCAATCGGCCTTCCGCAGCGAGCTCGCGCATCAGGGATCGAGCCCAGCGGATGCCTTCCGGGTCGAGCCCGTTGAGAGGTTCGTCGAAGATGACGATGCCGGGGTCGCCGATCAACGCCGTGGCGATCCCCAGCCGTTGCTTCATCCCGAGCGAGAAGTCGCCAGCCGGCCGGCTCCCTGCTTCAGCCAGGCCCACCAATTTCAGAACCTCCCCGACTCGACCCCGCGGCACGCCTCCAGCACGCGCGACGGACGCGAGATGATCCACGGCCGTACGCCGCGGATGAACGGCACGCGCATCGAGCATCGCGCCGATCACGCGCATCGGATGGGGCAACTCATGCAGACGATGCCCGTTCACGGTCGCGGCGCCGCTCGTGGGCTTGTCCAGGCCGAGGAACATGCGGAGAGTGGTGGACTTGCCCGCCCCGTTCGGCCCGAGGAAGCCGGTCACGATCCCGGGCCGAACCTGGAATGACAGACCGTCCACGGCGGTGACGGTTCCATAGCGCTTGACGAGATCGTGAGCTTGGAGAGATGCCTGCGTTGTCTTCTGCACGGCAGGTACACTACACCGTACCGTGTAGTTTTGCTGCACTGGTCGGTGTAGAGTTCGGGAAGAGCAAAGGATGACGATGAGCGATGCGAGGCCGGTCAGGCAGGGCCAGGAGCAGAAGCGCTCCGCGATACTCGCGGCGGCGCGAGAGCTCTTCGTCGAGGTGGGCGTCGAGCGCTCGAGTATGGATGCCGTTTCGGCGCGCGCGGGTGTCTCCAAGCGCACCGTCTACGACTACTACGGCGATAAACGGCGGCTGCTGCTCGGAGTGGTCGAGAGCGCGGGCGAGACGGCCGTGAACACCCTCCGCGAGCTGTCCGAGACGCACCTGCCGGACGCCATCGCGATCGACGGCCGCGATGAATTGCACCAGGCTGTGATCGCGTTCGCCGCCGAACTCGGGGGGTTCCTCGCCACGTCGACGAACTACGCAGCCGCTGTCAAGCTGATCTCGGAGAACGAGTCGCTCCTGCCCGAACTCGAGGACCACCCGCTGGACCGAGCGCACGCCGACGTTCTCGCCGAGCGCTTCGCTCACTTCGCGACCGAGGGTCTGCTCGACCTCGACGACCCGGGACTCGCCGCCGAGCATTTCCACGCGCTCACGACGCTCCGGGTTCTCAACGAGCCCGCTCGCCGCCGGACGGACGCCGAGCGGGTCCGACAGATCATGACCGATGGCGCCGGCGCATTCCTGCGCGCCTACGGCCCGAGAGCGCGGTAGGCGCGCACCGCGGCGATCAGGCGGCGAGACTCAGGTACGGCTCCCAGCGCGGGTCGGATCGCTCCGTGCCCCGTACGGCCCACTGCGGGCCTCGCGGGGGCTTCGGCAGCCATCGCAGCTCCCACCCCATCTCCTGCGGAGTGTGGTCGCTCTTGAGGTTGTTGCACCGCAGGCAGCAGGCGACGAGGTTCTCCCACGAGTTGCTGCCCCCGCGCGAACGCGGCATCACGTGGTCGATCGTCGACGCCGCTTTCCCGCAATAGGCGCATCGGTGCGCGTCGCGGCGGAGCACGCCACGCCGCGTCACCGGCACGCGGCGCGCATTCGGGATACGGACGTACCGGGTCAGGACGATCACGGCCGGGCGTTCGTACGTTCCATCGATCCCGAGAACGGGATCGTGGACGACGTGCTCGACGATCGTCGCCTTGTCGTTCAACACCAGGAGGAGGGCACGACGGAACGACACCACAGCGAGTGGCTCATACCCGGCGTTCAGTACCAGAGTGCGCATTTCCTGTCCTCACGAACTGCCCTGACGGCTTCAGCGGATGTTCGATGACCGACGTCGCGCGAGCCGTGCGGGCAGGCCCCGCGAGGGTGCGAGCACGAAAAAAGGCGCTGTCATGAAGACAGCGCCTTGATTCACGGCCGAGGCCGCAGTGGTGCACACGATGCCGCAGGACGTAGCGACCGATCGCATTCACGGTTCGAATGCCCGGTACTGGTCCCATCAGCTCCCCCTCGGCGTGCGCGAGCGTCGCGTTCAGGGTAATACACCCTCGACCCAGGAAGGTCGACGGGAGATGAACGGATGATGCGTGTCGTCAGCCCGCGTTCGCGACGAGCCACGACTCGGCGTTCATGTACGCGCCGTCGACCACGATCTCGAGATGCAGGTGCGTTCCGAACGCGCGGCCCGTATCGCCGACCTGGCCGAGCAGCTGTCCCGCCGAGACGGTGTCGCCGACCTGCACCGCGCGGGTGCCCCAGTCCATGTGCGCGTAGAGGCTCGTGACGTTCGTGCCGTTGATGTTGTGCGCGACCTTGACGTACACGCCCCAGCCCGGACCGCTCTCGCTCGAGGCGACGACCGTGCCGTCGGCGACCGAGTAGATCGGCGTGCCACGGTCGGCCATGTAGTCGGTGCCGCGGTGACCGGCGTACGGGGTGCCGAAGTTGTTGAACGACATCAGCGGACGACGCACGAGACCGGAACCCGGCGCGACGAGCGGGATCGACTGGCTGTACGACGTCGACGACGAGGCGGTCGAGCTGCTCGCGGAGATGCGGTTCGCGAGGGCCTCGGCGGCTGCCTTGGCGGCGGCCTCCTCGTCCTTCTTCTTCTTGATCTCTTCGGGCGTGGTCGCCGTGAAGCCACTGCGGTCGAGAGACGCGGGTCCGACCTCGGACGCGACGACGATCGACTGCGCGTTGTTGGCGGCGACCTGCTGCAGCGTCATCGCGTCGGCCGACGTACCGCGCACGGCGGCGAAGGCCGGGATGGCGACGGTGGCGACAAGGCCGACCACGGCAGCGACGGTGAAGGTGCTGCGAACGGGGTGGACCCGGCGACGGCTCCGGCGGGAAGCGCGGTTCTCGATGGTCGCGACGTCCCGCTTCTGCTTCTTCGCCATCGGGAAGCGGCGGCCACGCAGGGCGCGACCAGAGCGTTCGGGATTCGTCGCGTCGACCTCGGGTACGTCTACCGACGAATCGTTGTGTTCAGCCAAATCAGTCCTCCGGCGCCTCTGCGCGATGGTCTGCGCTGGCTCGTCGACACTGCGCGTGTAGGTCCACGCGACATTCGGGTGTCACCGCGTGGACGACGAGCCGAAGAGGCAATCCATGCAGCGGTCTCGGGCGGGCTTCTCGCCTGAAGACTTCTCGAGGCTACCGGAAGGTAACGAATAAGTCACGCTGTCGTTCCCTTCCCCACCGGACGCTCAGGTCCGGTGGCCAAACGCTCGCGGACTCAGTCGCGACGCGTGAGGAAGATGTGCGACGCGACCTCGACGGGCAGCTCGAGCCCCTCGTCGACACCGTCCATCTGAACGAGGACGTACCCCTCCGAGAACTGGAACGTGCCCTCACGGCCGGGGACGACGCCCGCCGCCCGCAGCTGCTGCAGCAGTTCGGGGTCGACCTGGGCCGGCTCGGCGAGCCGTCGCACGGTGCCCTCGATCGGCCCGCCGGTCTCGTTCAGCAGACGCACGAGGCCCACCACACCGTCGTCGAAGGTGCGCGCAGGCACATCCCCGAGCTGGTCGAGACCGGGGATCGGGTTGCCGTAGGGCGATTCCGTGGGGTGACCGAGCAGCTCGATGAGGCGACGCTCGACGAGCTCGCTCATCACGTGCTCCCAGCGGCAGGCCTCTTCGTGGACATAGGCCCAGTCGAGTCCGATGACATCACTGAGCAGGCGCTCGGCGAGACGGTGCTTGCGCATGACGTCGACCGCCTTCTGCCGGCCGCTGTCGGTCAGCTCGAGCGAGCGGTCTTCCGACACGACGACGAGTCCGTCGCGCTCCATGCGGCCGACCGTCTGCGAGACGGTGGGGCCGGAGTGCCCGAGGCGCTCGGAGATGCGTGCACGCAGGGGGACGATCGCCTCTTCCTCGAGTTCGAGGATGGTACGCAGATACATCTCTGTCGTGTCGATGAGATCGGTCATCACAGCCCTTGTCGTGCGCGTGGTCGGGAGGATCCCAGCCTATCCGCTGGTGAGGACATGCGAGGCTGCCCTTACCTCCTGCTCATGGCACGGCGGGCCCGGACGCCGCCCCTAGAATCGGCTCATGGCGCACGTCACCCTGCCCCGAGACATCCTTCCCCGCGACGGCCGCTTCGGCTGCGGTCCCGCCAAGATCCGCCCCGAGCAGGTCGCCGCCCTGTCGGGTCCCGGCTCGATCCTGCTCGGCACGTCGCACCGCCAATCGCCGGTGAAGAGCCTCGTCGGCCAGGTCCGCTCCGGCCTGTCCGATCTGCTGCGGCTGCCCAACGGATACGAGATCATCCTCGGCAACGGCGGATCGACCGCGTTCTGGGATGCCGCGGCATTCGGCCTCATCGAGAACCGCAGCCAGAACCTCGTCTTCGGCGAGTTCGGCGGCAAGTTCGGCGCGGCCGCATCCGCGCCCTGGCTCCAGGCTCCCGACATCCGCAAGGCGGAGCCCGGCTCGAGCATCTCGGCCGAGGCTGTGGAGGGCGTCGACGTGTACGCCTGGCCCCACAACGAGACGTCGACCGGTGTCGCCGCCCCCGTGCGCCGCGTCGTCGGCGACGAAGGCGCGCTGACCGTCATCGATGCCACGAGCGCGGCGGGCGGAATCGACTTCTCGGTCTCGCAGTGCGACGTCTACTACTTCGCCCCGCAGAAGAACCTCGGCTCGGATGGCGGCATATGGTTCGCCGCGGTCTCCCCCGCCGCGATCGAGCGGATCGAGCAGGTCGCCGCGTCGGGCCGCTACATCCCCGAGTTCCTGAGCCTGAAGAACGCGCTCGACAACTCGCGACTCAACCAGACACTGAACACGCCCGCCGTCGCGACGCTCTATCTGCTCGACAAGCAGCTCGAGTGGGTCCACAGCAACGGCGGCCTGCAGTGGGCGGCTGACCGCACCGCAGAGTCCTCTTCGGCGCTGTACGACTGGGCCGAAGCGTCCGAGCACGCGACGCCGTTCGTCGCCGATCCCGCCGACCGCTCCCCCGTCGTGGTGACGATCGACTTCGACGACACCGTCGATGCCGCTGCCGTCGCCAAGAGCCTGCGCGGCAACGGCATCGTCGACACCGAGCCGTACCGCAAGCTGGGCCGCAACCAGCTGCGCATCGCGACGTTCGTCTCGATCGAGCCCGACGACGTGCGCCAGCTGATCAAGTGCATCGACTACACGATCGACCGTCTCTGAGCGCGTAACGCCGCTGAGACGACAGAAGGGATGCCGCACCGCGCGGCATCCCTTCTTCGTTCCCGTTCGAGCGGTCAGCGCTCCCAGGGCGATTCGTCATGGTCGGAGTCGTCGTTCTCGTCCGAATCATCGTCCTCGTCCGAGTCGTCATCATCGTCATCGAACTCGTCGTCATCCGAGTCGTCTTCGTCGTCATCGGCAGCGCCGGAATCGAGCGCGTCGATATCGACCCCGTCGACGTCGCCCGCGTGGGTGACCGCCGTGCTGCCGTCCGCGAAGTCGTCCTCGTCCGCGTCGTCGTCGAGGTCGTCCGCGTCGTCATCGAGATCGGCCGCGTCGTCGTCGAGATCGTCCGCGTCGTCGTCGCTGTCATCGTCCTCGTCCGCGGCGGCCTGAGCGGCCTGGTAGTCCGCGAGCCGCACAGCCCACGGAACCCACTCGGGAGCGAGCAGCGATCCGACGGCCGGGAGCAGCTCGATCTCGAGCACCGTCGGCTCGGCGTCTTCGACCACGGCGACGCTGACCGTCCACAGCCACCCGGGGTAGCCGGCCAGACGGTTGGCGAAGCGCAGAGATACGACGCCTTCGGCCTCGACGACGTAGTCGACGGGATCGCCGACGGTCGACGGGGGCGTGATCTCGGCGAGCGCAGCCAGGGCGAGATCGTGAGCGGCGAGCAGACGTTCGTCGACCGCGACCGGCTCGGACGCTACGGCATCCTCGGGCGCTGCGGCCTCGTCAGACGCCGGCTCGATGACTTCGACCTCGTCCGTCGCCGACGTGTCGGCGGGCTCAGGCGTCGAGGTCATCGGCGACCTTGCGCAGCACCGCGGCGATCTTCTTGCCGTGACCCGAGCTGGGGTAGCGACCGCGACGGAGATCGGCGCCGATGCCGTCGAGGAGCTTCACGAGGTCCTCGACGATGATCGCCATGTCGTCCGCGGGCTTGCGGTTGCGCTTGCTCAGGCTCACGGGAGCCTCGAGCACGCGGACGGCCAGCGCCTGCAGACCGCGCTTGCCATCAGCGACACCGAACTCGAGGCGCGTGCCGGGCTTGAGCGACTCGGTGCCCGCCGGGAGTGCCGTGGCGTGCAGGAAGACGTCCTGGCCGTCATCGGAGGAGATGAAGCCGAACCCCTTCTCGTCGTCGTAGAACCTGACCTTGCCGGTGGGCATGTGCGTACCTCGCTGTCACGGACCGCGTTTCGCGGGCAGAACCGAATGCCGGGGCCGTGTCAGCCCCGGTAACCAGCCTACGGCACCACTGCGAACCGCTACGCTGATGCGGATGAGCACGCGCAGCACGGGCGACGACCTTCCGGTCCGCCGTATCGACCGCATCCTCGCGTTCATGTCGCTGGGGCTGCTGATTCTGGCGATCGTCTGTTTCTTCGCGATCATCATCGGCACCGCGACCGGCATGGAGCAGTCAGACTTCGGCACCGGGGCGTGGCCCACGGTGAGCGCCATCGTGTGGATCGCGCCGCCCGTCGCGTTCGCCCTGCTGCTGACGGTGCTGATCATGACCTTCATCCGACGGAGCCGGGCCAACAAGGGCCGGTGACGTGTCTCCCGTCGACGCCCGTGCCCTCGCGAGCTGGCTCGCCACGGTCGACGACGACGTCCTGACGGACCTGCTCCGTCGACGCCGCGTCTCGCCCGACGTCGCCTGGGCCGATTTCTTCGACGCCGCCGAGGCCCTGCTCGATCCCGCGGCTGTGGCCAAGGCCGCTCCGCTTCTCTCCCGGCCGCTCGTCGAGGCCATGGACGACGCGGTCGCCTCCGGCGATGCGGTTCCGCCCGGTACGGCACGCGACGCCCTGCTGCATCTCGGGCTCGTCTCTCCTGGCGGGATGCCCTACGCCGGTGCCGCTACGGCGTGGCGCGATGTCCCCCGCCCCGAGACCGCGGGCCGTTCCATCACGACGGGCTCGCCGGAGGATGATGCGCAGCTGGCCGAACGCGCCTTCACCGCGCTCTCGTCACTCGCCGATGTCCTGTCGCTGACGCAACCGTCGCCCCTCGGACGCACCGGTGCGGGAACCCTGGGTGCCGCCGACCGCCGCCGCCTGATTGAAGCAGGAGCGGTGGCGGATGCCGAGACAGCCGACCTCGTGATCGGGATCGGTCTCGACGCCGGGCTCCTCGGTCCGGTCGAGCGCGAGTGGCGGGTGACGACCGAGGGAACCGCCTGGTTGCTCCGTGGCTCCGCCGATCGCTGGGCCAACACCGCCGGCCGCCTGCGCGACGCGCTCCCATCGGCGCTGCGGACGACGGACGGCGGATGGCAGCCGCCGGCGCAGTGGCACCTCGCCTATCCGCTCGACCCGCAGTGGTCCGCGCGTGCCGACCGCCTGACGGCGCAGTGGCGGCTGTGGGCGATCATCGACGCATCGGGGCGCCCGGCAGCCTGGGCGACGGCGCTCGCGAACGGAGGCGACGTCGACCGGACGACGCTGCAGGAGCACCTCCCCGGCGAGGTCGACCGCATCTTCCTCCAGAACGACCTCACGGCGATCGCGCCCGGGCCGCTCGAGCCCGCGATCGATGCGCGGCTGCGCCGCGCGGCGCGGCGCGAGTCGCGCGCGCAGGCGTCGACCTACCGGTTCTCCGCCGAATCGATCGGAGCAGCGCTCGCGGCCGGAGAGGATCCGGCATCCCTCGCCGAGTTCCTCGCCGCGATCTCGCTGACCGGCCTGCCGCAGCCGCTGGCATACGAGCTCGAACGGGCGGCCGGCCGCCACGGCCGACTGCGCGTGGGCGCCGACTCCACCGGTCGGACGCAGGTGACGGCATCCGACCAGGGCGCCCTCGACACGCTCGCCGTCGATCAGGCGCTGCGACCGCTCGGGCTCGTGCGCGATGGCGACCGGCTGCTCAGCCGCAGCTCGGTCGACGCTGTCTTCTGGATGCTGAGCGACGCTCGCTACCCCGTCGCCGCGGTCGACGAGAACGGAGAGGTACGGATCCTCGACCGCGCCAAACTGGCCGCATCGGCGGACGACGCACCGGCAGGCACCTCCGAGGCCCGTTTCCGGCCGCTCATCGAGCGCATGCTCCGAGCCCATTCCTCCGACGACGCGGATGCCGCGTGGCTGGGCCGCGAGCTCGAGCAGGCGGTCAAAGCACGCGCGGTGATCGAGGTGAGCGTGCGTCTGCCGGACGGCTCGACGCGTGACTTCGTGCTCGAAGCGACGGGGCTGGGCGGCGGCCGGCTGCGTGGGCGCGACCGCGCCTCGGATGTCGAACGCACTCTGCCGGTGTCGAGCATCGTCTCCGCCCGGCTGACCTGAGCATCGCAGGCACCCTCCGTACAGGCCGACGTGGGCTGAGCACCGGTACGATTGCTCGTTATGGCTGATGGCCCCCTGATCGTCCAGAGCGACCGCACCGTGCTGCTGGAAGTCGCCCACCCGAGCGCGGAGGACGCGCGGCACGAACTGGCGATCTTCGCCGAGCTCGAGCGGGCGCCCGAGCACATCCACACCTATCGCATCACGCGCCTGGGCCTGTGGAACGCACGCGCCGCGGGGCACGATGCCGAAGACATGCTGGCCACACTCGACCGCTGGTCGCGCTTCCCCGTGCCGCCGTCGGTGTCGACCGACATCCGCGAGACGGTGACGCGCTACGGACGTCTGGTCATCGAGCGCGACGACGAGGGCACCCTGATCTTGCGCTCGAGCGACGCGGCCGTTCTCTCGGAGGTCACGCGCAACAAGCGCATCCAGCCGCTGCTCCTGGGCAACCCCACGCCCGACACGTATGTCATCGACGCCTGGGCCCGCGGCCAGATCAAGCAGGAGCTGCTGAAGATCGGCTGGCCCGCCGAAGACCTCGCCGGCTTCACGCCGGGCACGCCGCACGAGATCGAGCTGCACGAAGACGGCTGGAGCCTGCGCCCCTATCAGCGCAAGGCGGTCGACATCTTCACCGAGGGCGGCTCAGGCGTCGTCGTACTCCCCTGCGGCGCCGGCAAGACGCTCGTCGGAGCCGCAGCGATGGCCGACACGAAGACGACCACGCTCATCCTCGTGACCAACACCGTCAGCGCGCGGCAGTGGCGCAACGAGCTGCTCAAGCGCACGAGCCTGACTCCGGAGGAGATCGGCGAGTACTCCGGTCAGTCGAAGGAGGTCAAGCCGGTCACGATCGCGACCTACCAGATCCTCACCGCGAAGCGGAAAGGCGAATACGCCCACCTCGCGCTCCTCGACGCGCTCGACTGGGGTCTCGTCGTGTACGACGAGGTGCACCTGCTGCCCGCCCCCGTGTTCAAGCTCACCGCCGACCTGCAGGCGCGACGCCGGCTCGGCCTCACCGCGACCCTGGTCCGCGAGGACGGCCGCGAAGGCGACGTGTTCAGCCTCATCGGCCCCAAGCGCTTCGACGCGCCGTGGAAGGAGATCGAGGCACAGGGCTTCATCTCCCCCGCCGTCTGCTACGAGGTGCGCGTCGACCTCCCGGCATCCGACCGCCTCGAGTACGCGGCCTCGGCCGATGACGAGCGGTACCGCCTGGCTGCCACCGCGCACGCGAAGATCGGGGTCGTCCGCGACCTCGTCGCGAAGCACACGGGCGAGCAGATCCTCGTGATCGGCCAGTACCTCGATCAGATCGATGTGCTGTCCGACGCGCTGGGAGCGCCGAAGATCACGGGTTCGACGCCCGTCGACGAGCGCGAGGAACTGTACGAGGCGTTCCGAACGGGCGAGATCCCGGTGCTGATCGTGTCGAAGGTCGCGAACTTCTCGATCGACCTCCCCGACGCCTCCGTCGCCATTCAGGTCTCGGGATCGTTCGGCTCGCGCCAGGAGGAGGCGCAGCGACTCGGGCGTCTGCTGCGTCCGAAGTCCAACGGTCACACCGCGAGCTTCTACACGCTCATCGCGCGCGACACCGTCGACCAGGACTTCGCGCAGAACCGGCAGCGCTTCCTCGCCGAGCAGGGGTACAGCTACACGATCCTCGACGCCGAGAAGCTCGAAGCGGCCTGAGCCGGCCGCCCCACGGCGGCCGTGTCAGGGCTTGGTGAGCTCGGGCGTCGGCTCGCCGGGAAGCGGCACAGTCGCCGTCGGCGTCGGCATGGGGATCGGCGGCGGCAGCGGGGTCCGCGGGAGGCCGTACGTGCGCGCGATCGGCCGCCGCCGCAGCACGTACTCGACCGCAAGGCAGTAGCCCCCGAGCAGCAGCACCGAGGTGGCGAAGCTCACCCAGCCGACATCCGCCGCCGACGGGTCGGTTCCCGCCACGATCCCGGTCACGAAGGCCAGCAGGTTGTTGACGATGTGCACCGCGATCGCGGCCTCGAGTCCGCCGGTGCGCCACGTGAGCCAGCCCGCGGCGATCGCGAAGAGCGCGACGGCTGCCTGACCGACCGGGTCGTAGAGGTGTCCGATGACGAACAGGGGCACCGGCAGCAGGATGGCGAACAGCGGATGCCGCAGCCACCGCCCGATCGACTGCATCAGGTAGCCGCGGAAGATGTACTCCTCTGCGGCGGCCTGGACCGGCACCACGAGGATGACCACGAGCAGACTCAGCCACAGCGTGGCACCCGCCGGGGGCGTGAGCGATGCTCCGCTCTGCTCGGGAGGGAGCAGCGAGGTGACGATCGCGACGACGACCGCCATGGCCACGGCGAGCCCGACGCACACGATCAGCCACCGCCAGCGCAGCCGCCCGAACACGGCGGAGGCGAACCCGAGACGACGTCCGTTGATGAGGAGCGACGCGAGCAGGTACGCGGGCAGCAGCAGCGCGATCGCGCCGAGGCCGATGAACAACGAGAGCGGATCCGAGATGTCCAGGACCCCGCCATCGTTGAGGACCCGGTTCAGCGCCCGCGCCGCCTCTTCGCTCGACAGCGCGATCAGCAGGGCGACGAGTGCGGCGCCCAGCACCATGAGGAAGAACAGAACGATGCCGAGAGCGCCCACCGCGAGCGGGGTCCACCACCCCGAACGACGACGCGCGAAGACGAGCCGATGGAATGCGAGACGGTCGGAATCGATCGGACGCGGCATGCCTCCATCCTCTCGCGACCCCTACCAGGTCGACCCCCTGCGGCGCGATATCCAGCAAACCGATGGGATCCGGTGCCAGTATGGGCCTATGACAGCACCGCGCATTCTCGTCGTGGACGACGAACCGAACATCCGTGACCTGCTGATCACCGGGCTGAAGTTCGCCGGATACCAGGTCCGCGCCGTCGGCAACGGCGCGCAGACGATCTCGGCGGTGCTCGAGGAGGAGCCCGATCTGATCGTGCTCGATGTGATGCTGCCCGACATGAACGGCTTCAGCGTCACCAAGCGGCTCCGCGGGGCGGGCTACACCGCGCCGATCCTCTTCCTCACCGCCAAGGACGAGACCGAGGACAAGATCGAGGGGCTCAACGCCGGCGGCGACGACTACGTCACCAAGCCGTTCAGCCTCGACGAGATCGTCGCGCGCATCCAGGCGATCCTGCGTCGCACGATGCAGGCCGACGAGGAGTCGATCATCCGGGCCGGCGAGCTGACGATGGACCAGGACACCCACGACGTCCAGGTCGGCGATGTCTCGATCGATCTGTCGCCCACCGAGTTCAAGCTGCTGCGCTACCTGATGCTCAACCCGAACCGGGTGCTCAGCAAGGCCCAGATCCTCGATCACGTCTGGGAGTACGACTTCAACGGCGACGCCGGCATCGTCGAGAGCTACATCTCGTACCTGCGGCGCAAGATCGATCCGCACTCGTCCGAGCCGCTGATCCAGACCAAGCGCGGCTTCGGATACATGCTCAAGGCCGACAAGTCGGCCTGATCCGCGGGAGCGCAGACGCCTGAGCGATTCCGCGAACGACGGCGTCACCCGATGGTGGCGCGGCATCAGCCTGCGCACGAAGGTCACGGGCGTCATCGTCACCCTGCTGGCGATGGGGCTGATCGCGGCGGGCGTGGGAACGATGATCTTCCTGCGCAACGCCCAGGTCGCCGCGCTCGACGGGAGCCTCCGCTCGCTCGCCCCGACCGACCTGGCGAGCACGGTGATGGATGTCACCGTCGAAGACGGCATCGCGCTCTTCGAGGCGAAGGAGTCACCGGCGCCGACCACCTTCGTCGTCGCGATCTACAGCGCCGAGGGCGAGCTGCTGTCGGTCGCGGGCGGACCCGAGTCGGTCCGCCCCGATCTGCCCGCTTCGTTCCCCCTCGACCGCACGGTCGTCAAGGGCACCGAGCCTTTCGAGCTCGCCGCCCGTCAGGGAACCGGCACCTTCCACGCGAGTGTCGATGTCCTCCAGCCCGAGGGGTCGCGTGAGAGCTATACGCAGCTCGTCGCGCTGCCGCTCACCTCGGTGACACAGACCGTCGCGAACTTCATCAGCATCTACACCGTGATCGCCGCCCTCATCCTCGTGGCCGGCGCTCTCGGCACCCGCTGGCTCGTGACCCTCACCTTCCGCAGCCTCAGCCAGGTCGAGGAGACCGCGATGACGATCGCGGCGGGCGATCTGAGCCAGCGCATGGGCGACATCTCCCCCGGTACCGAGGTCGGCCGGCTGAAGATCGCCATCAATGCGATGCTCGACCGTATCGACACCGCCCTGGCCCAGCGCGACGCCACGGTCCAGCAGATGCGGCGGTTCATCGGCGACGCCAGCCACGAGCTGCGCACACCGCTCGTGACGGTCCGCGGATACGCGGAGCTGTACCGCATGGGCGCGATCACCGACGCCGAGCACACCGCGCAGTCGATGGAGCGGATCGAGAAAGAGGCCGTTCGGATGAGCGGCCTCGTTGAAGACCTCCTGGCCCTCGCGCGCCTCGACGAACGCCGTGACCTGGTCATCACGCCGGTCGACCTGCGTCCCATCGCCCGTGACGCCGCGCTCGACACGCGAGCGGCGGCGCCCGAGCGCCATGTCTCGGTGATCGAGTACTCCGATGAGACGCTCACGGTGGATCTGCCGACGAACACGGGGACCGGCGCGACGACGAAGCGTTCGGGCGGTGCCCGCAACCGCACCGGCCAGACGCTCTCCCGCCTGCGTCGGCGACCGAAGGACGAGCGGGGCGCACGCTCGGGAGACTCCGGCACGGCGTCCCGGAAGACGGATGCCGCGTCGGCGAACACGTCACCCGGCGCGACCACGGACACGAAGCCGCTGCTGCAGCCGAGCGAGCCGCCGCTCGTACCGGTCGTCCTCGGCGACGAGAACCGCATCCGCCAGGTCGTCGCCAACCTCATCGGCAACGCGCGGCGCTACAGCCCGGAGGGCACCCCGATCGAGATCGCCGTGGGCCTGGACCGCGACGCCCGCATGGGATGGATCTCGGTGATCGATCACGGCGAAGGCATCCCCGAACCCCTGCGCGAGAAGATCTTCCAGCGGTTCTGGCGGGCCGACACGTCGCGCACGCGCGAGACCGGCGGCTCGGGCCTCGGCCTGTCCATCGTCGCCTCGATCGTGGAGGCGCTGCACGGTTCGATCGACGTCCAGGCCACGCCGGGCGGCGGCGCCACGTTCCGGGTCGCATTCCCCTTGGCCGATCGCCGCGAGGCCGCCGAGCATCTCTGGATCGAGACCCAACCGCTGCCGCGTCTGCGCGACGAGCGCTGAGCGGAGTCGCGGCGGCTTCTCCCCCGCCGCACCGGGCACTGGCCTCTCCCCGATCGCATCCGCGCGCGAGCGCAGCGGGTCGACGGCGACCTAGCGTGTCGGCATCCACCGCACACGACGCAAGGAGCGACATGGCCACCTTTTCGATCGACAGCGACGCCGTAGCGAGCGCCACCGCCGCCATCCGCGCCACCTCGGAACGCATCGAGAGCGACACCGGCGCGATGATGGCGCAACTGACACAACTGCAGGGCTCGTGGACCGGCAGCGCCGCTCTCGCTTTCCAGGCCGTCGTGGAGAGGTGGCGCGCGGCGCAGCGCGAGGTGGAAGCGGCGCTCGGCGACATCGGATCGGCACTGGATGCCGCCGGCCAACAGTACCTGCAGGCCGAGGCTGCGGCCGCGGGCTTGTTCCGCTGACGCCCCTCCGAAACGCAGAACGGCCCCTCCCGAAGGAGGGGCCGTTCTGTATGCGATGGATCAGAAGTCCATGCCACCCGTGGGGTCGCCCGCGGGAGCCGGGGTCTTCTCCGGCTTGTCCGCCACGACCGCCTCGGTCGTGAGGAACAGGCCCGCGATCGACGCGGCGTTCTGCAGCGCGGAGCGCGTCACCTTGGCCGGGTCGATGATGCCCTGCTCGAACAGGTTGCCGTACTCGCCGGTCGCGGCGTTCAGGCCGTGTCCGATCTCGAGCTCGGCCACCTTGTTGGCGACGACGCCCGGCTCGAGGCCGGCGTTCAGAGCGATCTGCTTCAGCGGAGCCTCGATCGCGACCTTGACGATGTTCGCACCGGTCGCCTCGTCGCCCGAGAGCTCGAGACCGCTGAACGCGTTCTTGCCGGCCTGGATGAGTGCGACACCACCACCGGCGACGACACCCTCTTCCACAGCTGCCTTGGCGTTGCGGACGGCGTCCTCGATGCGGTGCTTGCGCTCCTTGAGCTCGACCTCGGTCGCAGCTCCGGCCTTGATGACGGCGACGCCACCGGCGAGCTTCGCGAGGCGCTCCTGGAGCTTCTCGCGGTCGTAGTCACTGTCGGTGTTGTCGATCTCGCGACGGATCTGGGTCACGCGGCCCTCGAGCTGAGCCGAGTCACCGGCACCCTCGACGATCGTGGTCTCGTCCTTCGTGATGATGACCTTGCGCGCACGGCCGAGCAGGTCGACGGTGGCGTTCTCGAGCTTGAGGCCCACCTCTTCGGTGATGACCTGGCCGCCGGTGAGGATCGCGATGTCCTGCAGCTGAGCCTTGCGACGGTCGCCGAAGCCGGGAGCCTTGACGGCAGCCGACTTGAAGATGCCGCGGATCTTGTTGAGGACCAGCGTCGCGAGAGCCTCGCCCTCGACGTCCTCGGCGATGATGAGGAGCTCCTTGCCCTCCTGGATCACCTTGTCGACGATGGGCAGAAGGTCCTTGATGTTCGAGATCTTCTGGTTCGCGATGAGGATGTACGGGTCCTCGAAGACGGCCTCCTGGCGCTCCGGGTCCGTGACGAAGTAGGGGTTGATGTAACCCTTGTCGAAGCGCATGCCCTCGGTGAGCTCGAGCTCGGTGCCGAAGGTGTTCGACTCCTCGACGGTGACGACGCCCTCCTTGCCGACCTTGTCGATGGCCTCGGCGATCAGCTCGCCGATCGAGGCGTCAGCAGCCGAGATCGAAGCGGTGGCAGCGATCTGCTCCTTCGACTCGACCTCCTTGGCGTCAGCGAGGAGCTGGTCGGTGATGGCCTTGACGGCCTTCTCGATGCCCTTCTTGAGCGAGATGGGGTCGGCGCCGGCTGCGACGTTGCGCAGGCCTTCGCGGACGAGCGCCTGAGCGAGGACGGTCGCGGTGGTCGTTCCGTCACCGGCGACGTCGTCGGTCTTCTTGGCGACCTCCTTGACGAGCTCCGCACCGATCTTCTCGTACGGGTCGTCGAGCTCGATCTCCTTGGCGATCGAGACGCCATCGTTCGTGATGGTGGGGGCGCCCCACTTCTTTTCGAGCACGACGTTGCGACCGCGCGGGCCGAGCGTCACCTTGACGGCGTCGGCCAGCGTGTTCAGGCCGCGCTCGAGGCCGCGGCGGGCCTCCTCGTCGAAAGCGATGATCTTTGCCATGTGTGTGTCGTCCCTCCCGGACGGTGGAGAACAGTCTTTAGCACTCGATGAACGTGAGTGCTAAAGCCATTCTGGCACTCGCCCATGGGGAGTGCAAGCCGCGTGGCCGGTGACGCGACCCGGGGAAACGACGGAGCGCACCGCGATGGCGGTGCGCTCCGTGGAGTGTTGCGATTCAGGCGACGACGCGCACCGATTCCGCTTGCGGACCCTTCTGCCCCGTCCCCACGGTGAACTCGACCGCCTGCCCCTCTTCGAGCACGCGGAAGCCGCTCATCTCGATGTTGGAGTAGTGGACGAAGACGTCCTGCCCTTCGTTCACGGTGATGAAGCCGAAACCCTTCTCGGCGTTGAACCACTTGACGGTGCCCTGTGTCATGCGAATCTCCTGATGCTGTGCGACAGCGTCATCGTATGCAGGGCGTTCCGCCGGATCCGGCGCTTCCGGTCACTGTTGACACGGCCGCATCGAGAATTTCACGAGCGTGAAACACGCCCGGTCGTCAGCCCTCGCCGCCACCGCCCGCGCGGTCCTCGCCGACGACCACGGTGAGCTGCTTGCTGGGCTCCCCGTCCGCGCCGTCCGGGCCTGCATAGGCCTCGCTCATCTCCACGTCCGCTCCGCCGATCACTTGGGCGAGGCCCCGCGCGGCACCCTCGTCCTCCGCATGGACGTAGAAGATCGTGGTCGTCGCGAAGTCATGAGTGCTGGCGTCACCCGCGTCGACGACATCCGAGTTCCATCCGGCACCGACGACGGTGTCGCGGAGGGCGGTCGCCAGTCCGCGCTCCGACGTCGCGTTGAGGATCAGGACGGGATACGAGGTGTCGACGACCGGATCGGCCTCGACGGGAGCCTCGACCACGGACGTCGCCGTGGGCGCCGCCGGGAACAGCCCGATGCGACCGGTGACGATCATCGTGCCGAGGACGCCCGCCGCCACCAGGACGAGGACCGCGACGGCAGCCCAGACCAGGAGCACGCCGGCACGCAGCCGGGGGTTCTCGGCCCGGTGGGCGCCGACGCGGGTGGTGTCGGCGGGCAGCTCGTCGAAGCGGTCTTTCGGGTATGTCGTTGTCGGCACGGAGGAATGCTATCTGCCGAAGCTTCGCGTCACATGGCCGCGCGGTCGGCGCGCGAGCGCTCGGCCGCCGCACGCATGCGCCGCAGGCGGTGCACGAGCAGGGGGTCGTGCGACACCGCGTCGACCGACTCGATGATCCGCCCGAGCAGCTGGTAGTACCGCGCAGGGCTCAGCGAGAGCTCTTCGCGAACGGCCTCTTCTTTCGCGCCGCTGTGAGCACCCCAACGCGCCTCGAAATCGAGGATCGAGCGGTCGCGTTCGGAAAGTGCCACGTCTCCACGCTACGACCGCGCGCGCTCGGAGCCGGGACGCCACTCCCACCATCGCCCGAGCGGGTCGGCCGCAGCGTCGATCTCCCCGTCGAGGGCGACCGCGAAGCCGTCGCGCCAGCCGGAGGGAGCACCGCCTGCCCAGCCGTCATGGGTGGCGGGCTCGTCGATCGTCAGCCAGCGCCCCAGTCCGCGCGCACGCGTGACCACGCCCGCGCGTCGTTCCCGCGGGATGTGCACGAGCACCCCGGGCGTGGTGATCACGAGCGTCGCGTCGGCCGGGGCGAGCGCTGCCACGTCCGGAAGAAGGTCGTACGCGTCGCCGGCGAACAGAAGGGGCGGGTCGGATGCCGCGACAGCCGCCGCCGCTCGGATGCGCTCCGCCCGCCCGCTCTCGCCCGGCCACACCAGGCGCGTCAGCCAGTCGACGTCGCGGGGATCGCGCACGTCCAACGGGGCGAGATCGATGCCGGCGCGCCAGACGATCTCGGGATGCCGCACGCGCGGCATCCGCACCCCCCTCACCTCGCTCGGCAGCTCGACCACGGCTGCCCCCGCGGGCGGGTCGAGGCGCGTCTCGCGGTCGTCACCCCGGTACCGATACGAGTAGCGGTCGGGATACAGGCACAACCCGGCACTCGCTCCGATCTCGAGCAGCGCGATAGGCCCCGAGACGCGCGACAGCGTCGGAAGAAGCGCCGCGCAGCGGAGCGGCTCGTTCGTCTGCACCGAGCGGACGAGGGTCTCCGAGACGACGGCGTCGGCATGATCGAGCACCCACGATGCCCACGACGACGAATCCACGTCGCCGGAACCGAGCAGGCGGCAGACCGCGAACACGAGCGGCGGCTGGCGCCGGTTCGCGGGAAGCCGCGACAGCACCTGCTGCAGGTCGCGGTCTTCGACGACGCGCCGCGCCCATGCCGCGTAGAGATCCGATCGCCCGGGTGCCTCGTAGACGGCGAAGCGTCGGTAGCGCTCGATCACAGCGGCGAACTCGTCGGACATGAAGCCATTCTCAGGGAACATCGACCCGCAACGTCGAGTTGAATAGGACGAGGCGAAGGAGCAGACATGACCTATTCCGTGAACAAGACCGACGAGCAGTGGCGCGAGGAGCTCACCCCTGAGCAGTACGCGGTGCTGCGGCAGGCCGGCACCGAGCGCGCGTGGACCGGGGAGCTGCTCGACGAGAGCCGCGCGGGCCTGTACACCTGCGCCGCCTGCGGCGCCGAGCTGTTCCAGAGCGGAACGAAGTTCGACTCGCACTGCGGTTGGCCGAGCTTCTACGAGTCGGTGCGCCCCGAGGCCGTCGAGCTGATCGAGGACCGCTCGCACGGCATGGTGCGCACGGAAGTGCGCTGCGCGAACTGCGGTTCGCACCTGGGGCACGTCTTCCCCGACGGTTTCGGCACGCCCACTGGAGACCGCTACTGCATGAACTCGCTGTCGCTGTCGTTCACTCCCGAGCAGGAGAAGTGACCGGAGCCTTCGAGGCCGCCGGCGCACGCCGGTCGTGGTCGAAGGTCACCGACGAAGCACCCTCGCACGAGGAGCTCGTGCGACTGGTCTCGGCCGCGGGGCGGGTCGCCGACCACTCGTCGTTGCGTCCGTGGCGGCTCATCGAGATCCGAGGCGACGGGCGGACGCGGCTGGGCCGTGCGCTGAACAAGGCCGAGGGCAAACGCGGTGTCTCGACGAAGCCGATGCGCGCCCCGCTGCTCATCGCGGTCGTCGCCAGCTACAGCAAGAAGAGCAAGGTCCCGCGGTGGGAGCAGGAGGCCGTGGCATCGGGCGTCGCTCACATGCTGAGCCTGCTTCTCGACGAGGCCGGGTGGGGCGTGTTCTGGCGCACGGGCGGCGCGACGCGATCCAAGGCGGTCGCGAAGGCGCACAAGCTCGGCAAGCGCGAAGAGCTACTCGGCTGGCTCTATGTCGGCGGTAAGCCCGCAGACCGCGACTCCGGGCGCCGCAAGTCGATCGACGGCGAGTCGTTTCTGAGCCCGATGCCCTGAATCGCCCTCAGGTCGGAGGCTGCGAGCGGGATCGGAGCCTGCGGGCCGACAGACGACGCTCGTCGAGGAGGTCGGCGATGTCGACGTCGAGCGCTGCCGAGATCCGCGCCAGCTCCTCGATCGACATCGCCGATGGCTGCCGAACGTGCAAGCGGCGGGCGAGCGTTCGCATCGGGATCCCGCTCGCCTCTGCCAGCCATTCCTGCGTCAACCGCTCATCCGCGAGAACCGCGCGGATGGACCGAGCCACTCGAGCGCTTAGCAAGCCGTCTGCCATATGGCAACACTATTGACGCCCTTGCCACATGGCAATAGTTCAGCCAAACTTGGCACGTGCCCACAGGAAGAACACCGGAACCCGGCTCGCTCAGCCGTCATGTCGCGAATCTGCTCGCCGCTGAGATCGCTCGTCGCGGACTGCGTCAGACCGATGTCGCCGCCCAGGCCGGCATGTCGGCCTCGCAGCTGTCGCGCGTCCTCGCCGCGAAGAAGGTCTTCACGATCGATCAGCTCGACGCGGTGTGCCGCGCCGTCGGCATCCCCATCGGGCAGGTCGTCGTCATGCCCGGCCGGCGGCGGTGGCCCGGCAGCGGAGCCGTCGACATCGCCGTGTCCAAGGCGCCGCAGAACGACCGCGGAGCGGACGAGTGTGACGGATGATGCAGCCGAGCGGCAGAATGCCGACAACTCCGCCAAACTGGGCACGTGCCCTCAGGAAAGACCCCGGAAGCCGGCCCGCTCAGTCGTCATGTGGCGAGTCTGCTCGCCACCGAGATCGCACGCCGCGGACTGCGCCAGACCGACGTCGCCGCCCAAGCGGGCATGTCGGCCTCGCAATTGTCGCGGGTGCTCGCTGCCAAGAAGGTCTTCACGATCGACCAACTCGACGCCGTCTGCCGCGCGGTCGGCATTCCCATCGCGCAGGTCGTCGTCATGCCGGGCCGGCAGTCTCGCCGGACCCGCGACGGGTCTCCCCTCCCCCGCATCGATGTCGGCCCCTCACGCGATACTGAGCGGGCGGTGGCCAAAGCGCCACACGATGACCGCGGAGGGGACGACGGTGACGGATGACGAACTTCTCGACACACTCGATCTTCTCGGCGTACGCCTGACCATCACCGACCTGCCTCCCGACCGCGACGGAGAGTACGAGCACGGGCTCCGCGTCGTCCGACTCCGGCCGGGAATGGCCCGACGCCTCCACCGGTCGGTCCTGGCGCACGAGTGCGCCCACGCCGTGCACGGCGACGTGCCGCTTCGCGACCCGCACCACGCCGAACGGCAAGAGGCGAGAGCCGACGAATGGGCGGCGCGGATGCTGGTGTCCGTCGACGAGTACGCGCGCGCCGAGAGCATCCACGACGGACACGTGGATGCGATGGCCCTCGAGCTCGACGTGACCGTCGACCTCATCCGGGCCTTCCAACGCACGCTCCGGCACCCTCGCACCCTTCGTATGCCAGACATTCCGACGGGCGCGCCGCGGTAGCACAGCGATCCGCATGCAGCCGACCGCATGAGTCGAGACGTAAAATCGAGGGATGCCCGGAGGCGCCTCGAGCGCGGGTCGGAGGCAGAAGCCGCTGGCCACCGGAGACACCGCGGGAGTCGCATTGCACGGAAACGCCACCACTCGTTACGACGACGTCGCCCTCCTCTCGGTGGCGAGTGTCCTCCCCTCCCGCATCACCCCGTCAGACGCGATAGAGGAGCGGCTGTCGGATGTGCTGCGTCAGCTGAAGCTCAAGCCCGGACTGCTGCGACGCGTCGCGGGCGTGAACGAGCGACGCAATTGGGCGGCGGGCGAGTCGTCCGACGACGCGACGATCCAGGCCGGTCGGCGAGCGCTCGACGAGGCGGGTGTGCGCCCGGACCAGATCGGACTGCTCATCAACACCTCCGTGTCGCGCAAGCATCTCGAGCCGTCGGTCGCGGTGCGGCTGCACCACGGGCTCGGCCTCCCCACCTCGGCCATCAACTTCGACGTGGCCAATGCCTGCCTCGGATTCATCAACGGCATGAGCCTCGCGTCGGGCATGATCCAATCGGGCCAGATCGACTACGCGATCATCGTCAACGGCGAGGATGCCGACGAGATCCAGGTCAACACCGTCGAGCGACTCAATCGCGGCGGTCTCGGCCGCGACGGCTTCATGAGCGAGTTCGCGTCGCTCACGCTCGGCTCCGGCGCCGCCGCGGCCGTGCTGGGGCGGGCGAGCGAGAACCCCGGCGGGCACCGGATCGTCGGTGGCGTCACCCGCGCGGCCACGCAGTTCCACGAGCTGTGCGTCGGCAGCGTCGACGGGATGTTCACCGACGCCAAAGCGCTCCTGAAAGGCGGGCTCGCGCTCGTCGTCGATGCGTGGAAGGAAGCGCAGTCGACCTTTTCGTGGTCGACGATCGACCGCTACATCACGCATCAGGTCTCGTCCGTGCACACCAACGCGATCGTTAAGGCGGTCGGTCTCGACCGGCGTCGTGTGCCGGTGACCTACCCTCACCTGGGCAACGTCGGACCGGCGTCCATCCCGATCACCCTCGATGCGGAGAAGTCGACGTTGCAGCGTGGCGACCGGGTCCTGCTGATGGGGGTCGGGTCGGGCCTGAACACCAGCATGCTGGAGCTCGCCTGGTGATCCCCTCGGTGCCGCGGGAGCTGCCCGGAGTAGAGAGCAACGTATCGACGACCCGCGTCGTCACCGGTGTCGGCGCCGACGCCGGGTCGCAGCGCCGGTGGCACCTGCTCGACACCGCCCCGCTGCTCGCGCGCGAAGGCATCACGCCCGTCGGGACGATCGTCGCCGTGCACGGCAACCCGACCTGGTCGTATCTCTGGCGCGGGCTCGTCGCTGCGTCGCTGCAGCGTGCACGGGCCGGCGGGCCGGCCTGGCGGATCGTCGCCGTCGACCAGCTCGAGATGGGCTACTCCGAACGGACGTCGCTGACGAGAGGCCTGCCGCAGCGCATCGCCGACCTCGGTGCGATCATCGACGATCTCGACATCGCCGGCACGCTCGTCACTCTCGGACACGACTGGGGCGGCCCGGTCTCTCTCGGGTGGGCCGTGCGCAATCGTGACCGGGTCGACGCCGTCGCCGTGCTCAACACGGCTGTGCACCACCCGGCCGGGATGCCGCTGCCCTCGGCGCTGCGCGTCGCGGGAGCCCGATCGCTGCTGGCCACCACGACGGTCAAGACGACCGCGTTCCTCGACACGACTCTCGCGCTGGCCGATCCCCCGCTCGCGCCCGACGTGCGCGCCGCCTACCGGGCGCCCTACGCGTCGAGCGAGCTCCGCCGGGGCATCGGCGCTTTCGTCGCCGACATTCCCGCGACTCCCGACCACCCGAGCACGCCGGCGCTCGATGAGCTCGCGGGCGGTCTCGTCGACCTCACCGTGCCCGCCCTGCTGCTGCGCGGACCGCGCGACCCCGTCTTCGGCGAGCACCACCTCGACGATCTCGCGCGTCGCCTCCCGCACGCCGACGTCCACCGTTTCGAAGGCGCCGGTCACATGCTCGCCGAGGAACGACCGTACGCAGAGCTGGTGCTCGACTGGCTCGACGACAGGGGCCTGTCCGGCGGCGACCACGGCGACCCCGTCGACCGCGGCGTCCGCGCCGAGGAGGAGAACGCGCACGACGACGCTCAGCCGTTCGTTCCGATCTGGCAGCGACTGTACGACCGCCGCGACGACGGTGACACCGCCGTGGTCGACCTCACCCGTCGGGTCGGCGGCGAACCGCTCGATGTCAGCTGGAACGAACTCGCGCAGCGCGTCGACCAGCTCGCCGCCGGATTCGCGGCGTTCGGCATCCGTCCCGGAGACCGCGTCTCGCTCCTGGTCCAACCCGGCCCGACCCTGACGGCCGTGCTCTACGCATGCCTTCGCATCGGTGCCGTCGTGGTCGTCGCGGACCGGGGGCTGGGCATCCGCGGACTCTCGCGGGCCGTTCGCGGCACCGAGCCCGCTTTCGTCATCGGCGAGCAGGCGGGCCTCGCAGCGGCCCGCGCACTCGGATGGCCCGGCCGACGCGTCTCGGCGCCGAACCTCCCGGCGCCGGCGGCGCGCGCGCTCGGCGTCGAGGCGAGTCTGGCCGAGATCGCGGCTTCCGGGTCGCGTGCCACCGTTCCGGCACCCCCGGACGCGCACGACGAGGCGGCCATCCTCTTCACGTCGGGTTCGACGGGACCGGCGAAGGGCGTCGTCTATACGCACGCGCAACTGGCCGCGCTGCGCGACACCCTGGGGGCGCACTTCGACGTCACCCCGGACGTCGGACTGGTCACGGGCTTCGCTCCGTTCGCGCTGCTCGGGCCCGCGCTCGGGACGCGCTCGGCGACGCCGCGCATGGACGTCTCGGCACCGCGCACCCTCACGGCCTCCGCCGTCGCCGAAGCCGTGCGCGCCTCGCGTGCGCGAATCGTGTTCCTCTCCCCCGCCGCCGTCGCGAACGTCTGCGCCACAGCCGGCGCGCTCACTCCCGACGATCGCGCAGCGCTCGCGCAGGTCCGGACGTTCCTCTCGACCGGCGCGCCGGTGAGCATCGATCTCCTGCGTCAGGCGCACCAGCTCATGCCCGCCGCCGCGGCGCATACGCCGTACGGCATGACCGAGTGCCTGCTCGTCACCGACGTCACCCTCGACGAGCTCGAGAGCGCACAGCAGGCACCCGACGCCGGGGTCTGCGTCGGCACGCCGATCGGATCGGGCACGGTGCGCATCTCGGCTCTCGACGACGATGGGCGCGCAACGGGCGATCTGTCCGACACGCCGCACGTGACGGGTGAGATCGTCGTCTCGGCACCGCACCTCAAGCGCGGATATCACCGCCTCTGGGCTACCGACCGCGATGCCGTACGCGGCACTCAGGCGCATCCGGGACGCTGGCATCGCACCGGCGATGTCGGCCACCTCGACGGCGAAGGCAGGCTCTGGGTCGAGGGGCGGCTCCCCCACGTCATCGTCACGGCCGACGGCCCCGTGACGCCCGTCGGTCCCGAGCAGCAGATCGAGAGCATCGACGACGTTCGCCGTGCCGCGATCGTCGGGGTCGGACCACGTGGCCGCCAGGTCTGCGTCGCGGTCGTCGAGACGACACCCGGCGCGCGTCGGCCGGGCCTCGCACCGTCGGATCTGGCCGAGCGCATCCGCACGGCATCCGACACGCCCGTCGCTGCGGCGCTCGTCGTCCCGGCACTGCCGACCGACATCCGTCACAACTCCAAGATCGACCGGTCGCGCTTGGCGGCATGGGCCGAGCGCGTGCTCGCGGGCGCGAAGGCGAGCGCGCCGTGATCGTCCTCGCCACCGGTGCATCCGGATTTCTCGGTCGCGCCGTCGTCGCCGAGCTGATCTCCGCCGGACATGAGGTGCGGACCCTGCAGCGTCGCCCCTCGGGTGGCGTCGGCGCGCACGACATCCGGGGATCCGTCACGGATACGACGACCGTGTCGGATGCGGTGGCGGGCGCCGATGCCGTCGTCCACCTCGCCGCGAAGGTGTCGCTCGCCGGTGACCGGCGCGAGTTCCACGACGTCAACGTCGGCGGCACGACGACCCTCCTCGACGCCGCGGCGGCAGCCGGCGTGGCGCGCTTCGTCCAGGTCTCCTCACCATCGGTCGCCCATGCCGGGTCTGCGCTCGCGGGAGCGGGGGCCGACCCGGCCGACCCCGTCCGCGCGCGCGGCGAATACGCGCGCACGAAGGCGGAGGCCGAGCTCATCGCGCTGAGCCGCGACAGCGCAGCCATGCACGTCGTCGCGGTGCGGCCGCACCTGGTGTGGGGGCCGGGCGACCCGCAGCTCATCGAGCGCATCGTCGCTCGCGCGCGGCGGCGCACCCTGCCCCTCCTCAACGGCGGCACGGCGCTGATCGACACCACGTACGTCGATAACGCCGCCTCCGGCATCGTCGCGGCGCTGCACCGGGCGGATGCCGTCGGCGGTCGCGCCTACGTGCTCACCAACGGCGAACCGCGGCCCGTGGGCGACCTGATGGCCGGCATCTGCCGCGCGGCGGGAGCCCCCGAGCCGAAGCTGCGCCTACCGGCTGCCGTCGCGCGCGCGGCGGGAGCCGCCGTGGAGAAGGTCTGGGAGGTGCGTCCCGGCGCCGACGAGCCGCCGATGACGCGCTTCCTCGCCGAACAGCTGTCGACCGCGCACTGGTTCGATCAGACCGACATCCGGCGCGACCTGCAGTGGGCGCCGACCGTCTCGATCGATGAGGGCCTCGCGCGCCTCGCGGAGCACTACGCCGCTCGTCGCTGAGTCGCGCTCATCACACCTCAGCGGACTCGGCGCCGCCAGGGTACGACGGCGATGACGACGCCGACGAAGGCCACACCGGCCGCGACCGTGGCGGCCAGCAGCGACGGTCCGGCCGGAGGGGGCGCGATCGCATCGAGGACGATCGATGCGGCGAGCAGCCCCACGACCGATCCGAGGCCCAGGAGCAGTACCCCGGTGCGCTTCACCAGCGCGGCCGAGATGACGATGTAGACGACCCCCATCGCGCCGCCCAGGTACATCCAGGGCTCCGACGGCAGCGCCGCGGGCATTCCATTGCGGGTCACGCTCACCGCAGCCGCGATGCCGAGCGCGACGGACCCGCCCGTGAAGTTCACGACCGTCGTCGACAACGGGCTGCCGAGCTCCTGGCGCAGGCGCCCGTTGGTGCCCTGCTGCCAGGCGATGCCGGCTCCGGCGATGAGCGGCAGCGCCAGCATCCACCACGCGACCGGCTCACCCCGCTGACCGAGCGCGCACAGCACAACGCCGACGATCGCGAGCAGTCCCCCGACCAGGCGGGGCACGGTCACGGCGACCACCCCGGCGGGTCCGTACCCGACGCGGTCGAGCACCAGTCCGCCCGCCGTCTGGCCGGCGACCAACCCGACGGTGAAGAGCGCGACTCCGATCGTGGCGACGGTGAGTCCCTGCGTGGCGACCGTGACGGCGCCCGCGAGGCCGCCCAGCAGCATCCAGATCGGGATGCCGCGCCCCGCCCCCGCGATCAGGAGACGGAGTCCCCGCCGCCCGCTGGGAGCCAGCAGGGTGATCGCGAGGATGAGCACCAGCCCGCTTCCGAACGAGATGGATGCCGCGACGAACCCGTCACCGATCGCTGCGCCGAGCGCGCCGTTGATGCGCGCTTGAACGGCGGTGAGGACGCCGATGAACACCGTCGCGGCGATCGCCGCTCCGAGCGGCAGAGCCGGGGGTCGAGTCTGATCGGTCACTCGGTCAATAGTGCATCAGGAGCGCCGCACGCCACGAACCCGCGAGCACTGCATCCGCCCCCTCTTGACGCTCGCAGGACGAACCGGGACCGTGGAGAAGGAGAACGGGGAACGGTTCGCGGGTCTGGTCCGCACGTCGCACATCCCCCCTCGGTGCGGCGGCCGACCCGCGAATCGTTCTTCTCGGGGACCATCATGGGGCGATTCATCTATGGCAACGGCAACACCAAAGTCGAGATCGAGGACCGCGCGCTCGCGCACCTGCAGCAGGTGATCGGGTCGAAGCTGCGGCGCAACGAGTGCTTCTTCTTCACGTGGCGCGACGACGTGAGCATCGGCGACGGGCGGCGGTCGGTCTGGATCCATCAGAACGCCGACCTGGTATTCAAGTACCACGGTCACCGTTCGCCGCAGCTCAACCGCGACTGGCTCGAGGCGCTCACCGCCGTCGCGAATTCCGGGAGCGGTCTGTACCTGACCCCGGAGCCGACCCCTCGCGGTCGCGGCGGTCGCGATGCCGTGACGATGCACGATCGTGCCGACATGATCGGGCTGCACTGACGCGACGCTTAGGCTTGTCCCATGTACGTGGGCACCATTCGTCGTGTCGAGAACACCACCGTCGAGCTTGCCGGGCACTCGCTCGAGGAGATCCGCGATCAGGCGCAGGCTGCCGCGCCGGAGGGCTTCGACCTCGTGTCGGCTCCCGTCCAGATGATCAAGGGCAGCACAGAGCTGAAGGCGACCGCGACGTATCAGCGGCGCGACGGTTTGCGCGACATCGAGGCCGATGACCGGCAGGCGCTTTTCGCGCAGGTGCCGGAGGGCTGGCAGCTCGTCAACATCCGCAAGCACTGACGACGCGTCCGCGCGCCATCTCGTCGGGATGTCGTCGGGCCATGACAGTCTTCGGGCCGGGAGAGGAGAACCCGGCCTGTGGGGACCAACAAGCGCTACGCCGATGCGATCGATCGCCGTGCCGACGAGCGCACCGAGCGGGTCCTCATGCGCATCCCGCCGTGCACGATCCCGATGCAGGCCTACGGCCCCGACCCGCTCGAGTGGCCGGCGGAGCGGCCCACGGTGTGGGCATGGGTGTCGTGGCCGCACAAGCCGGCCGAACGGGTCGCGGCTGTCGCACACGGATGGAACGACCGCGTCGTGGTGGTGCATTGGATGAGCCCCGCCGGCGAGCTCAACACGGTCGTCTGGCGCAACGCCGTCACGCGTCGGAGCGACCACAGGCGCGGTTAGCCCGCCGAGCGCGAGTTGGCAACCCCGTGCCGCATCGCGGGGTGAGGTGGCATCGTGCACGGCGATGCGTTACGTGAAGTACGGGGGCGAGACTTTCATCACCAGCGACGCCGTCGCCCGCGCGCTGCTGGCTCTGACCGCGAGCGTCGCCGCCACATCGGGAAGTGAAGTCGTCACCATCCTCGCAATCGAGCCGGGATCGGAGGAACCCGCGCAGGTCGACCTCGTGATCGGGACGGGCATCCACATCCTGTCCCGGCCCGCCGCCATCGACATCCCGGAGCCGGATTTCGAGGATGCCGTCGGCTGGCTGCAGCTTCATCCCGACTATCCCCGGCTCGCGCCTGAGCCAGGCCCGACAGCCGACACCGACGACCTCACGTCGTGGAACGACGATTTCGGCGGAGCGATCGACATCATCTGAGCCGGCCGCAGTGTGGCACGGAGCTGTGGAACGCGACGTGCTGATCCCGTTTCAGTAGAGGCGAGCATCGAAGCGAACGCCGCGGGCGCGGGCGTCGGGAACGGTCGCGAGCTCAGGTGATAATGAGCGCTGGCAACACGACAGGGTGTTTTGCCGGGTGCCATTGGAGGAGCGCATGCCGTTTCGCACGAAGGAAACACTGGAGGCCTGGCTGGCCGAGTTCGCTGAGCTCGGTTACCCGATCAGCGAGCGGCTGCGGGTCATGCCTCAGGACGGCACCGGGGGCCACGACACCGGCCTCATCGGCCTCGACCTGGTGAACGCCGGCACCGTGACCTACCTGCAGCCCGAGCCCGTCGGGTCGACGCACTGGGCGATCACGTTCGAAGCGCGCGAGCAGGACGTCAAGCTCGACGCGGGCCGCGCCTTCGAACTCTCTTCAGAGCTCGCGATGGTGTCCGCTCTGTGCTCGTTCCTGCAGTCCAAGTCCGCCGCGTTCATCGCCAGCCGGGCGGCCTGAGGACTCAGTCGCCGGGCGGCTCCGGGACCAACCGCAACCCGGCCGCGCTGTTCGCCGCCTCATTGAGAACCACGAGCCACCGCCGGTTGAGGGTCCCCGTCGGCGCTTCGGTGAAGCTGAAGTACAGCGAGGAGGCGCGTGAGATCCAGACGCTTCCGTACTCGCCTTCCTGCCCCGCGGCCGCGTCGTCACCATGCGTGTCGGGCTCGCTGCCCCATGTGAAGACGAAGCTCTCGTCGCGACGGAGCTTGGTGACGATGACCGCACGGAGATGCTGCAGCGCCCAGTCGTCGATGTTGATGGCCGGTGCGACACCGTAGATCAGATGTCCCATGGTTCTCCCTCTCGAGCAGCGGTCCCGACCCGCCCCGGACCGGGGCTCCTCTGACGCCTGAGCGTCCGAGCGGCTGACCAAAATGTACCGCGCCCGTCGGGCGTCGGGAGACCGCGCCGAGGGTGCAAATGATGCGTCGCGCTCCCCCGCTCGCGCAAGCCACCTTGCATACTTTCGCCACCCGACGACAATTGTCCGGTGCGTCGGATCCACTACGGAACAGGCGTCGTCCTCACGACGGACGACGTCGCCGACGTGTTGCTCCGACTCAACGTCGCCCTCGCCAACCTTGCGCACTCCGAGCGGGTGACGATTCCCGTCGCGAGTGGCGATTCCGCGGACAGCAGCGTCGACCTCATCCTCGGCCCCGGCATCGCGATCATGTCCGAGCCCGCTCCGTGGCACGGAGACGAACCGGACTTCTCGACCGGTGCCACCCTGCTCCGGATGAACCCGCACTACCCCTATCGGCGCCCCGCCGGACAGGCGCAGCCGATGGCGCCGATCGAGACGGACGACTGGGACCCCGATCTCGAGGGCTACTGACACCGGACGGAGTCACGGAGCCGACTACGGGACTCGAACCCGTAACCCCCGTATTACAAGTACGGTGCGCTACCAATTGCGCCAAGTCGGCAAGGCGTCCAGTCTAGCGACGGACGCGAGCGGCGCCGAAACGCCGCGAGCCTCGACGGCGGCCCGTCAGGACGCGGGCGCCTCGGTCGGCGTCGGAGTCGGGGTGGGCGCGGACTTGTAGTACGCGTCGCTCGCGGTCGTCAGCACGAACTGCGAGAACTCGGCCGGGTCGCTCAGGTCGCCGATGTACTGCTTGCCGTTGACGAGCACCATCGGTGTTCCGGTCAGCGCCAGCCCATTCGTGTCAGGGATGCCGGCGACGGCGCGCTCGGTCGCCGACTTCGCCCATGCGGCGTACGAGCCCGACTCGATGCAGTCGCGGACCACGCGGGTCGAGTCGACGCCGGAAGCTTGCGCCATGTTGGCGAGCTCGGTGTCGGAGTAGCCGTCGGAGTCGACCTCGGGCTGACGCGTCAGCAGTTCGTTGTTGAACGCGAAGAAGGCATCGGGCGCGTTCGTCGCAACGCAGGCTGCAGCGCTGGCCGCGCGGAGCGAGTACTTCGTCCCGTTCGACTTCGCCGTCAGCATCGCGACCGGGTAGTAGCTGAGCGTGACCGCACCGTCGTCGACCCACGAGGTCAGCTGCTGCGCATTGGCGACCTGCCACTCGCGCGCGCCGGCGGAGAGGTAGTCGACGTAGACCCGGATCTCGACGGGCGGTGCCGTCGTGGAGGTCGGAGTAGGAAGGCCCTCGGCGGGAGTCGCGGCCGCGGCATCCGGGGCGGGCTCGGCAGGCGCGGACGCGTCGGTCTCGGCGGCGATGTCGGTGGAGACCGAGGTATTGACGACGTCGGCGACGACGAAACCGTCGCCCGACGCGGTGGCGGGCTCGAGCTGCGGCTTGCTGCCGGCGCTCGAGACGGTCATGGTGACGGCCACCGCTGCGGCTGCCACGACTCCGACAGCGAGCACCCCGAGACCCGAGCGACGCGCGATGCGCGCACGCGACTGCCGGGTGTGAACCTGCAGCGCCTTCTCGCGCACCGCCTCGCGACGGTCGATGACTGCCGGCGATTCGGGAGCGTCAGGAGTGTCGTCAGAAGACATGGAACCTCGGGGAACAGAAGTAAGGATGAGGCCGCGCGGGGCGACTCGCGGCGGGCCTCACGGGTCACTCGATGGTAATCAGCCAGCCTGGGAAAGCCCAGAGCACCACCCGGAATGCGTTGTCTCCCGCACCCCCGCGCCCGTGCCATACTGAGAGCGCGCCCGATGAGGGGCGTACGGGGGCGACCCCGTTCCATTCACAACGGATCGTCCGGCACGTACCTGCCGGTGAAGGAGAAGAAACGATGGCGACTGTCACTTTCGACAACGCAACCCGTCTGTACCCCGGTGGCACGCGCCCCGCGGTCGACAAGCTCAACCTCGAAGTGGGCGACGGCGAGTTCCTCGTCCTGGTCGGCCCCTCCGGTTGCGGAAAGTCCACCTCGCTGCGCATGCTCGCCGGCCTCGAAGAGGTCAACTCGGGCAGCATCCGCATCGGTGAGCGCGACGTCACCGACGTTCCCCCGAAGGACCGCGACATCGCGATGGTCTTCCAGAACTACGCGCTCTACCCGCACATGACGGTCGCCGAGAACATGGGCTTCGCGCTCAAGATCGCCGGCGTCGGCAAGGAAGAGCGCGCGCAGCGCGTGCTCGAGGCCGCCAAGCTCCTCGACCTCGAGGAGTACCTGACCCGCAAGCCGAAGGCCCTCTCGGGTGGTCAGCGTCAGCGTGTCGCGATGGGCCGCGCCATCGTCCGCAAGCCCCAGGTGTTCCTCATGGACGAGCCGCTGTCGAACCTCGACGCCAAGCTCCGCGTCCAGACGCGCACCCAGATCGCTTCGCTGCAGCGCAGCCTCGGCGTCACCACGGTCTACGTCACGCACGACCAGACCGAGGCCCTCACCATGGGTGACCGCATCGCGGTCCTCAAGGACGGCATCCTGCAGCAGGTCGGCACGCCGCGCGACCTGTACGAGAAGCCGAACAACGTCTTCGTCGCCGGCTTCATCGGCTCGCCCGCCATGAACCTGTTCACGGCGTCGCTCGCCGAGGGCGGCGTGCAGTTCGGCACCAAGGTCGCCGCGGTCGAGGCCGACACGCTCGGCAAGGCGCACGGCTCGACGGTCACGATCGGCATCCGCCCCGAGGACATCATCGTCAACCCCGAGGACGGCCAGGGCCTGACCGTCGACGTCGACCTGGTCGAGGAGCTCGGTGCTGACGGCTACCTCTACGGCCACACCGACATCAACGGCAAGCGCACCGACATCGTCGCGCGCGTCGACGGCCGCCGTCACCCGAACGCGGGCGACCGGGTCGTCCTCGCCCCCGTCACCGGACACGTCCACGTGTTCGACGGCGAGACCGGCGAGCGCCTCACCGACAAGGCCATCGCTTCGGCCTGATCCGGTATCTTCGTACGCTGCGGCGCGGGTGGCCTCTGGTCGCCCGCGCCGCAGTCTTTGCGCCTCACATCCGATCGGAGAATCCGTGACCGCCTCGCTCTCGATCACCGCCAGCAGCGTCGACCCGGGTCTGCTCGCCCTCCCCTGGTCGACGACCCTCGCCGATTGGTCGACGCCCGACATCGTCTACCTTCCCAAGGGCATCTCGCGTCACCTCGTGCGCTTCGCGAACCTGTCCGGACGCGTCGTGGCGATCAAGGAGACGACGGCGACGATGGCTCGGCGCGAGTACGAGATGCTCGGCTCGCTGCAGCGCCTCGACGTGCCCTGCGTCGAGCGCGTCGCAGTCATCGACGGACGTCGCGACGAGAACGGCGAGGAACTGCCCGCTGCCCTCGTCACGGCCCACCTGAAGTTCTCCCTCCCCTACCGCGCCCTCTTCACCCAGGTGCTGCGTCCCGACACGGCGACCCGTCTCGTCGACGCCCTCGCCGTGCTCCTCGTGCGCCTGCACAACGTCGGCTTCTTCTGGGGCGACGTCTCCCTGTCGAACACGCTCTTCCGCCGCGACGCCGGCGCGTTCGCCGCGTACCTGGTCGACGCCGAGACCGGCGAGCTGCATGAGCGGGGCCTCACGCGCGGTCAGCGGATGCACGACCTCGACATCGCACGCACGAACATCGCCGGCGAGATCATGGACCTCGAAGCCGGTGGCCGCCTCGAAGGCGGTGTGGACGCCATCGCGATCGCCGACGGCATCATGTCGTCGTATCACTCGCTGTGGGCGGCCCTCACCGACCAGGAGACGTTCTCGGCGAACGAGTCGTGGCGCATCACCGAGCGCGTCCAGAAGCTCAACTCGCTCGGGTTCGACATCGGCGAGATGTCGATCGACGCGGCCGCCGACGGCACACGCGTATCGATCCAACCGAAGGTCGTCGACGCCGGCCACCACCAGCGTCGCCTGCTCCGCCTGACGGGACTGGATGTCGAGGAGAACCAGGCCCGCCGTCTGCTCAACGACCTCGATGAGTTCAGCGCGCGTGTGTCACGCCTCGGGTCGAACGAGGAGATGGTCGCGCACGAGTGGCTCACCCGCGTGTTCGAGCCCGTCGTCCTCTCGGTGCCGTGGGACCTGCGCGCCAAGCTCGAACCGGCGGAGCTCTTCCATCAGGTGCTCGAGCACCGCTGGTACCTCTCGCAGACCGAGGGACGGTCCGTTCCCCTCGCGGAGGTGCTGTCGTCGTACGTCGAGAACGTGCTCCGTCACCGGCGCGACGAGGCGACCGTCATGGGGCCGCCGACCGAGACGATGTCGGTGCCGATCGTCACCGACTCCGTCCCGGTCGACGACGACGAGGCGGAGGTCGACTGGCGCGACCTGGTCTGAGCGCCAGGTCGCCCGCGCTCCGAGGGGGTGCGGCCGGTCAGTAGCCGACAGTGAAGCGCTCGCGGACGTGCTTCGGGTTCTCGATCTCGTCGACGACCGCGATGGCGAAGTCGGCGCCCGAGATGAACGAGTCGCCGTTCTCGTCGGTCACGAGCACGTCTCCACCGTCGCGATAGTGTCCGGTGCGCTCGCCCGGGTTGAATGAGCCGAAGCCGCCCGCAGGGTGGATGAAGAACCAGTCGCGACCGCTCTCGTCGGCCTGCAGGTCTTCGAGGATGCCGATCGCCTCGAGCGCCTCGTCCTTGAACTCCTCGGGGAAGCCGCTGTCGATCAGGCGCGGACCGCCCGGCGCGACGAGGCTGCCACCCGCGCCGCCGACCACGCCGACGCGCACGTTCTTGGGAAGACTCTCGACCAGCAGCGCCGTGTTCGGGCGCACCTGGCCCTGCATGTCGCCGCGCGGCGCGACGGCGGAGACCACGACATCGACGCCCTCGAGCTGACCGACGAGCGCCGGCACGTCGAGCAGGGTGCCTTCGAGGTAGGTCGCACCCTCGACGCGCTCAGCGGGAACCTTGCGGGCGACCGAGACCACGGTGTGGCCGCGCGACACGGCTTCCTCGACGATGTGGCTGCCGGCGTAGCCGGTGCCTCCGATGACAGCGATGCGTGCCATGACTGTTACCTCCGTTGGGTGTCGAGCGCAGACCGCGGTCCGCGCGTGTGGCGAGTCAGCGAGCGGGCTGGGTGTGCCAGATACGGTCGATGTAGTCGCGGATGGAGCGGTCCGACGAGAAGAAACCCGTGCGGGCGACGTTCAGGATGGCCGAACGGGTCCAGGCATCGCGGTCGGCGTAGGCGGCATCCACCCGCTCCTGCGCCGCGATGTACGACGTGTAGTCGGCCAGCACCATGAACCGGTCGTCGTAGAGCAGGTTCGACACGACGGGCTCGAAGGTCGAGCGGTCGCCCTCCGAGAACGCGCCCGACCCGATCAGGTCCAGGGCACGGCGCAGCTCGTCGTCAGCCTGGGCGAACTCTCCCGGCCGGTAGCCGGCGGCCCAGAGTTCCTCGACCTCGGGCTCGCTCATGCCGAACAGGAAGAAGTTGTCGTCACCGACGAGCTCACGGATCTCCACGTTCGCGCCGTCATCGGTGCCGATGGTGAGCGCGCCGTTCAGGGCGAACTTCATGTTGCCCGTGCCCGAAGCCTCCTTGCCGGCCAGCGAGATCTGCTCCGACAGGTCGGCGGCGGGGATGACCCGCTCGGCAAGGGTGACGTTGTAGTTCGGCGGGAAGACGACCTTGAGGCGCCCCTCGAGGCGCGGGTCGTTGTTGACGACTGCGCCAACCGCGTTGATGAGATGGATCACACGCTTGGCCATCGCGTAGCCGGGAGCCGCCTTCGCGCCGAAGATGAAGGTGCGCGGCTGCAGGTCGGATACCGCCACTCGGCCCGACACGACACGCTCGTAGAGGGTGACGATGTGCAGCAGCTTCAGCGTCTGACGCTTGTACTCGTGCAGCCGCTTGACCATGACGTCCAGCAGATGGTCGTCGGCGATCTCGAAGCCGTCGCGCTTCATCAGAACGTCGTTGAGGCGCCGCTTGTTCGCGGCCTTCACGTCGGCGAAGGCAGCGCGGAAGTCCGGGTCCTCCGCGTACGACTCGAGTTCACGCAACCGCTCGAGGTCGGTGAGCCAGCCCGTGCCGAGCGCGGCCGTGATGAGCTCGGAGAGCTTCGGGTTCGCCAGCCGCATGAATCGGCGCGGCGTGACGCCGTTCGTGACGTTCGTGAACTTCTCGGGCATCATCTCGTCGAACTGATGCAGCACCTTCTCGCGCAGCAGCTGCGAGTGCAGCTCGGCGACGCCGTTCACCTTCGCCCCGGCGACCGTCGCGAGGTAGGCCATGCGCACGGCCCGGTGCTCGGAGACGATCGACATGTCGCGCAGACGCTGCTCGTCGTCGCCGAACCGCTCGCGCACACGCAGCAGGAACTCGTCGTTGATGCGGTAGATGATCTCGAGATGCCGCGGCAGCAGGCGTCCGAGCAGATCGACCGACCAGACCTCGAGCGCCTCGGGCAGCAGGGTGTGGCAGGTGTAGGCGAAGCACTTCTGGGTGATCGCCCACGCGGCATCCCAGTCGAGCTTCCGCTCGTCGACCAGCACGCGCATCATCTCGGGGACGGCGATGACGGGGTGGGTGTCGTTGAGCTGGAAGATGACGCGGTCGGGCAGATCCTCGAGATCGAAGTCCTCCGGCAGCACCTTCATCATGTAGTCGGCGATGGATGCCGCGACGAAGAAGTACTGCTGCTGCAGGCGCAGCTCCTTGCCCTGCGGAGTGGAGTCCTCGGGGTAGAGGACCTTCGAGATGTTCTCGGCGAAGGTCTGCGCGCGCACCGCCTCGACGTAGTCGCCGCTGTTGAAGGTGCGCAGGTCGAAGGCCTTCGTCGCCTCGGCGCTCCAGAGGCGGAGGGTGTTCACACGACCGTTCTGGTAGCCGGGGACCATGTAGTTGTAGGGCACGGCACGGACGCTCCAGGCCGGCACCCATCGGCTGCGGATGACGCCGTCATCGTCGTAGGTCTCGGTGTGACCCGCGAACGACACGGTCTGCGCCGCTTCGGGGTGACGGAACTCCCACGGCGAGCCGAGTGCGAGCCAGGCATCCGGCTTCTCGATCTGCTCGCCGCCCCGGAACACCTGCCGGAAGATGCCGTATTCGTAGCGGATGCCGTAGCCGATACTCGGCACGCTGAGGGTGGCCAGCGAGTCGACGAAGCACGCGGCCAGCCGCCCGAGACCGCCGTTGCCGAGGCCCGGCTCGACCTCGTGGGCACGCATCGTGTCGATGTCGATGCCGCACGCGGCCAGTGCTTCGGTGGCGATGTCGGTGAGCCCCGACGCGAGCAGATTGTTGTCGAGCTGGCGCCCGAGCAGGTACTCCGCCGACAGGTAGCAGACGGCCTTCCGCTGGTCCTCGCGCTGACGTCGCTGATCTTCGAGCCACCGCGCGACGAGGTAATCGCGGACGGTCGCCGCGAGCGCCATGTACTTGTCGGTCTCGGTGGCCGCCGACAGGGCGACGCCGCGCTCCATGTTGAGGTTCAGCAAAAACTCACGCACGAAACCGTCGACCGTGGCCGGAGGCGAGCTCACCGGCGCGAGCGCCAGCGGGTGGGTCGCGACGATCGTGCGGGAGCCGGAGGTGTTGTCGTTCTCGCTCACGGTTCGAAACTACCCGCTGGATCGTCATCCCGCGGGGTCGTCTCTGATGGACCGCCCGGAATTTACAGGAAGGTCATCGCTCGGTCACAGCCGGCGTCACCGCGATCACTCCTGGGCGGCGCGGATCGTGGCGACCTGGTAGAGCGCGACGGACGCCGCGATACCGGCGTTGAGCGACTCGGTCGCCGACGAGATGGGGATCGAGACGACCTGGTCGCACGTCTCCGTCACGAGACGCGAGAGCCCCTTGCCCTCCGAGCCCACGACGATGACGACCGGGCGGTCGGCCAGCTGCAGCGCTGGCAGCGCGACGTCTCCCCCGCCATCGAGACCGAGTACGAAGACGCCCTGCTTCTTGAACTCCTTGAGCGTCGTCGTCAGGTTCGGTGCGATCACGACCGGGATGCGCGCGGCCGCGCCGGCGCTGGTCTTCCAGGCGGCCGAGTTGACGCCCGCCGAGCGGCGCTGCGGCACGATGACGCCCTGGCTGCCGAAGGCGGCCGCCGAACGCATGATCGCTCCGAGGTTGCGGGGGTCGGTGACGCCGTCGAGCGCGACGAGCAGCGGTGTCTCGCCCGAGTCGATGACCTGCTCGAGAAGATCCTGCGGGTGGCCGTACTCGTACGGAGGCACCTTGATCGCGACGCCCTGGTGCACGCCGTCGAACCCGGCCATGCGGTCGAGTTCCTGCCGCGTGACCTCGAGCACGGGGATGCCGCGGTTCGTGGCGATCGACAGCATCTCCTTGACGCGGTCGTCCATCTCGACGCGCTGCGCGATGTAGAAGGCGGTGGCGGGGATCTTGGCGCGCAGCGCCTCGAGGACGCTGTTGCGGCCGGTGACCGTCTCGGTGTCGTCACCCGACTTCGACTTGGGCGCGCGGTTCGAGCTGCCTTGGCGCTGCTGCGGCTTGCCGCCGGCAGCGACGTAGCGCTCCTGGGCGGCCTTGCGCTTACCGGCGGGGTGCCAGGCGCGGTCTTCGGCCTTGGGGGTCGGGCCGCGCCCCTCGAGCGAGCGACGGTTCTTGCCGCCGGTGCCCTTGGTGGGGCCCTTCTTCTTGCCGCGTCCGGCGGACGGGTTTCCTGGCTTAGCCACGGTTCACACTCCAATGGGTCCCCTCGGGACCGTCTTCGAGGACGATGCCGGCCGCCGCGATCGCGTCGCGGATGCGGTCGGCCGTCGCCCAGTCCTTGGTGGCGCGCGCCTCGGCGCGCTGGTCGATCATGGTGCGCACGAGCGCATCGAGAGCGATGGTCTCGGCGTCGTCGCCGCGCGCCTCGCCGGCGGCGTCGAGTCCGAGCACAGCGAGCATTCCCGAGACGGCTGCGACGGCATGCGCCACTGCGTCTCGATCGCCCGCGTCGAGAGCGGTGTTGCCCGCCCGGACCGTCTCATGCAGAACGGCGAGCGCCTGCGGGACGGCGAGATCGTCGTCCATCGCCGAGGCGAAGGCGGCGGGAAGTTCGACGTCGCGAGACGCTGATGCGTCGGGAAGCAGGCGTGCGGCGCGCTGCAGGAACGCCTGGATGCGGGCAAGCGCCGCCTCCGCCTCATCGAAACTCTGTGAGGTCAGGTCGAGGCTCGAGCGGTAGTGGGCGGCTCCGAGCGCGTATCGCACGACGCGGGGGTCGCGCTCACGCAGCACATCGTCGGCGAGCAGGAAGTTGCCGAGCGACTTCGACATCTTCTGATCGCCGACCGTGACGAGGCCGTTGTGAACCCAGTAGCGCGCGAAGGCGTCACCCGCGGCGGTGGACTGCGCGAGCTCGTTCTCGTGGTGCGGGAAGCGCAGGTCGAGCCCGCCGCCGTGGATGTCGAACTCGCCGCCGAGGTAGCGCCGGCTCATCGCCGAGCACTCGATGTGCCAGCCGGGACGGCCGAGTCCCCAGGGGGAGCTCCAGGCGGCGTCCGACGGCTCTTCGGGCTTGGCGCCCTTCCACAGGGCGAAGTCGCGCGGATCGCGCTTGCCTCGGGGGTCGGCGTCCGCCGCGGCCTCCATCGCGTCAAGCGACTGGCGCGTCAACGAACCGTAATCGGGCCACGACCGCACATCGAAGTACACGTCTCCCGATCCGTCCGGCGCCGCGTAGGCGTGGCCGCGCTCGATGAGGGTCTCGATGAGCTCGATCATCTGCGGAACGGATGCCGTGGCGCGCGGCTCGTACGTCGGCGCGAGCACGCCGACCGCCGCATAAGCGCGAGTGAACTCGAGCTCGATCCGGTAGGCGAGCGCCCACCAGGGCTCGGCATCCGTCGCATTGGCGAGGATCTTGTCGTCGATGTCGGTGACGTTGCGGACGAAAGTCACCCGCCCGTGACGGTACTCGAGCCAGCGACGCAGGATGTCGAACCCGACAGCGGCCCGGACATGGCCGATGTGGGGCCCCGACTGGACCGTCGGACCGCAGACGTAGACCGTGACGTTCGACGGGTCGCGCGGCGCGAAATCGCGCAGCGCCTGCGCGCGGGTGTCGTAGAGGCGAACGGTCACTGCACCAGCCTACCGGCGGGCTGCCACGCCGCCGTGGCATGAGCGCGCTCCGAGACGCGGTAGAACTGGAGGGTGCTGCCCGTGATCGCCGTCCTTGCCGCGGCAGTGCTGTTCGGCACGACCGGCACCGCACAGGCTCTCGGCCCCGAGAGCACCACACCGCTGGGGGTCGGCGCCGCCCGGCTCATCGTCGGCGGCACGGCGCTCGCTGCCGTCGGCCTTTCGGTCGGGGCCCGAAGACAGCGCGCACGCTTCGCACGCGACGGCATCCGCCCGGTCGCAAGTTCGCGCGCCGTCGCCCTCATGGCACTGACCGGGCTCTGCCTCGCCCTCTACCAGCCGTTGTTCTTCCTCGGCACGGCGCGCAACGGTGTCGCCGTAGGGACGGTCATCGCACTCGGATCCGCGCCGGTGCTGGCCGGACTGCTCGAGTGGGCCCTCACGCGGCGGCGGCCGACGACGTCGTGGATGACAGCGACCGCCCTGGCCACGGCCGGAGTCGCCCTGCTCGCCGTCGCGGGAGGCGGCTCGGCGGGGGCGGACGGTCTTGGCGTGCTGGGGTCACTCGGGGCGGGCGCCTCGTTCGCGGTGATCGCCAACGCGCAGCGGCGGCTGATCTCCGGCGGCTGGGACGCCTTCACCGTCTCGGGCGCGATGGGAGCCGGAGCTGCGGCGTGCGGCGTCGCGATGCTCCCTTTCACCGACATGGGCTGGCTCACCGACGCCCGCGGCTGGACGATGGCTCTCTGGCTCGGGCTCGCGACCGTCGCGCTCGCCTACGCCCTGTTCACCTGGGGGCTCGGCGGTCTGAGCGCCGCGACCGCGGCGACTCTCACCCTCGCCGAACCGCTGACGGCAAGTCTGCTCGGCGTCATCCTGCTCGGTGAACGTCTCGCTCCGCTCGCGCTCGTTGGGCTGGCGGTGCTCGCCGCGGGCCTGGTGCTGCTCGCCGCGACCTCGCGCTCTCGTAGCAACCCTGCCCCGACACCCCTGGAGGCCTGACATGACGGAATCGCTCACCATCGTCCGAGATGATCTCTCCGGCGTCGCGACGCGCGGGCTGCTGGCCGCACATCTGGCCGGCATGCTCGCGAACACGCCCGTCGAGAGCGTGCACGCACTCGACCTGACGGCGCTGCAGCATCCCTCCGTGCGGGTGTACTCGGCTTGGCTGGGCGACGAGATCGCCGCCGTCGGAGCGCTCAAGGTCTTCGGCAGCGACTGCGCCGAGATCAAGTCCATGCGCGTCTCCGAGGCCTTCATCGGGCGCGGGCTCGGACGCGCGATGCTGCAGCACCTCGAGCGGGAAGCCCGGGACGTCGGCATCCGCTCGCTCTGGCTCGAGACCGGCTCCGGCGCGGATTTCGTCCCGGCACGCGGACTCTACGAGAGCGCCGGGTTCTCGTGCTGCCCGCCCTTCGGCGACTACTCCCCCGATCCGCTGTCGGTGTTCATGACGCGCGACCTCGATCCCGCGACCGAGTCCGCTGCTCGCTGAGCCGCAGCACGGTCGACGTCGGGCGCACTTCGATGCATCAGGCGCAGCTCGAACCGCGCTTCATCCGCGCAACTGCGCCCGACCCGTGCCGGATGTCGGCTGACCCGTCAGCGGATGCGGTGAACGAGGGCGACGGCGGTCGCTGAGACGCCTTCGCCGGTGCCGGTGAACCCGAGCCCGTCGGTCGTCGTCGCGGCGACGGAAACCGGCGCCCCGAGGGCATCTGTCAAGACCGCCTCGGCCTCGGCACGGCGCGGCGCGAATCGCGGGCGGTTGGCCTGCACCTGAACCGAGACGTTGCCGATCGCGAACCCGGCCTCAGACACGAGCTCGCGCACCCGCCGCAGGAAGACGACGCCCGAGGCACCCGCGTACTCGGGACGGTCGACGCCGAAGTGGGTGCCGATATCGCCGAGGCCCGCGGCCGCGAGCACCGCGTCGACGATCGCGTGGGCGACGGCGTCACCGTCGGAGTGACCGCGCAGTCCGGCCTCGCCGGGCCAATCGAGCCCAGCCAGCCGCAATTCCCCGTCCCCCCCGAAGGCGTGGACGTCGGTACCGATACCGACGAGCGGGATCACGGATGCCGCAGGAGTCGCCGGCCGCAACAGGTGACGCGCTCGATCGAGGTCGGCGGGCGTGGTGATCTTGAACGACAGATCGTCGCCCATCACCGTGTGGACGGGGTGACCGACGGCCGCGAACAGGGCGGCGTCGTCGGTGTACTCCTCCGTCGCCGCGGCGTACGCCGCCTCGAGGAGCGCGCGGGGGAAACCCTGGGGAGTCTGCGCCGCTACGAGCGGAGCGCGATCGACGGCTTCGTCGACCACGGCGCCGGTCACGCGTTTGAGCGTATCGACGACCGGCCGGGCGGGGACGACCCCGGCGCCGGTGCGTTCGACCTCGGCGATCACCCGTTCGAAGACATCCGGCGGGGTGAGGGCGCGAGCGGCGTCATGGACGAGGACGGTCTCGACGTCGGCCCACAGCGCTGCGAGCCCCGCGGCGACCGACTGCTGCCGCGTCTGGCCACCGACGACGACCGACACGAGATCGGACCGCCCGCCGAACGCCGCTTCGGCCTCGGTCTGCGCGTCGCCCTGACGTCCGCGGGGAACGACGATCACGACCTGCGCCGCCGGCGCCGGGGCAATGCCGTCGAGGGCGTGCCTCAGGATCGAATGCTCGTCGATACCGACGAAAGCCTTCGGCGCCCCGGCCGACAATCGTGTTCCGGAACCGGCCGCGACGACGACGATAGCGACGCGCGGAACGGGGATGATGCCCACGGCAGCGGATGCCGGATCGGCCTCAGGAGGCGAGGACCTCGTCGAGGACGCCCGAAGCGTGGTCCTCATCGGCCTTCAGCGCGAGCGCGATCTCGGAGACGAGGATCTGACGCGCCTTGGCGAGCATGCGCTTCTCACCCGCGGACAGGCCACGGTCCTGATCGCGACGCCACAGGTCGCGAACGACTTCGCTCACCTTGATGACATCGCCCGAGGCGAGCTTCTCGAGGTTGGCCTTGTACCGACGCGACCAGTTGGTCGGCTCTTCGGTGAAGGGAGCGCGCAGGACGTCGAACACGCGCTCGAGACCGTCCTTGCCGATGACGTCGCGAACGCCGACCAGGTCGACGTTGTCAGCCGGGACCTCGATGATGAGGTCTCCCTGGGTGACGTTGAGCTTCAGGTATTTCTTCGTCTCGCCCTTGATGATCCGGTCCTTGACCTCGATGATCGTGGCTGCCCCGTGGTGGGGGTAGACGACGGTTTCGCCAACCTCAAAAAGCATGGAGTTATATCCCTTCGGCAACATCCAGGATAACACAGGGGGCATACAGTAAGGTTTGCCGCCGCTTATGCCCCGCAGCATCCAGCCGATGTCGGCGGACCAGCCTCGTCACCCTCTAGACTGCTGAGGACGCCGTCTGCCTGCCTGGAGGATCCGTGAAACTGCGAATCGTCGCTTCGATTGCCGTGGGCGCCGCCCTGACCCTGGGAGCCGCCGGCTGCAGCATGATCGCGCCGCAGGCGACCACGATCGACTTCTCCGCTTCGGACGGCGTGAACATCCCGCCGTCCGGCCCGCTCGACGTCCGCAACGCGATGGTCATCGCCGACGAGTCCGGCACGGCCGGCAACTTCCTCGCCGCCATCGTCAACCCCACCGACGAGGACCACACGCTCATCTTCGGGTTCGACGGCGTCACCACCGAGATCGAGGTTCCGGCTCGCGACAGCATCAGCCTGGGCGTCGACGGCAACGAGCCGATCCTGCTCGACGGCATCGACACCAAGCCCGGCGCGACCCTTCCGATGTCGTTCCAGTCGGGCGACGCCGAGGGCGTACGCATCGACGTGCCCGTCCTCGACGGCAAGCTTCCCTACTACACCGAGTACGTCCCGCTCGAGACGCCGACCCCGTCGGTGACCCCCACCCCGTCGGCCACCCCGACACCGTGACGACTCGGCGCATCTGACGCGAACAGAGGGCCCGGCGTTCATCGCCGGGCCCTCTTTTCATCGCGCTCGCGAGCGTCAGCCTTCGAATCGATAGCCGAGGCCTCGAACGGTGAGCAGCATCGACGGCTGCCCCGGGTCGCTCTCGATACGCGAGCGGATGCGCTTGATGTGCACGTCCAAGGTCTTCGTGTCACCGAAGTAGTCGCTGCCCCACACGCGGTCGATCAGCTGCCCGCGGGTCATCACGCGTCCGGCGTTGCGCATGAGCACTTCGAGCAGCTCGAACTCCTTGAGCGGCATGTTGATCACGCTGCCGTCCACGGCGACCGTGTGACGGTCGAGGTCGATCGTGACCCGACCACCGACGAGCACGCGTTCGTCGACATCGACCTCTGCGGTCGCCGCACGGCGCAGCACAGCCCGCATCCGCGCCAGCAGCTCGCGCGACGAGTACGGCTTCGTCACGTAATCGTCGGCGCCCAATTCCAGCCCGACGACGATGTCGACCTCGGAGTCCTTGGCCGTGAGCATGATGATCGGGATCTTCGACGTCGTCCGGATGATGCGGCACACCTCGGTTCCCGGCATCCCGGGCAGCATGAGGTCGAGCAGCACGATGTCGGCACCACGCGACTCGAAAGCCTCGAGCGCAGCGGGTCCGTCCTCGGCGATCTCGACCTCGAAGCCCTCCCGTCGCAGCAGGTAGGCCAGCGGGTCGGCGAGGTCGGGCTCATCCTCCACGAGCAGGACACGGGTCATGATGGGTCTCCCTTCGTCCGGGCGGGAAGGGCCCGGGCGATCTTCTTTCTGGTCTTCCGGGGCGTCGGCGCCGCGCCGTCGGGCGCGGCGATCGCGGGAAGGCGGATGGTGAACGTGGAGCCGCGGCCCGGCCGCGACCACAGCTGGACCTCGCCCCCGTGGCGCTGGACGGCGTGCTTGACGATCGACAGCCCGAGCCCGGTGCCCCCGGTGCGTCGGGAACGGGCGTAGTCGGCCCGGTAGAAGCGCTCGAAGACGCGCTGCTGCTCGCTCTCGGGGATCCCGATACCCCGGTCGGTGACGGCGATCTCCACCGTGTCGCCGTTGCCACGGATGCCCACGCCCACTTGGCTCGCCGGCGGCGAATAGACGATGGCGTTGGCGATGAGATTGCCCACCGCTTCGCTCAGCACCTGCACGTCCCCGCGGACGTAGAGCCCGCGGTCGCCACCGCGCACGAGGGCGACGCCCGCCGACTCGGCAGCGATCGCGTGCGTCTCGATCGCCGACGTGACGACCTCGTCGATCGCGACGTCGCGCAGCTCGGTCAGCTCGTCGGAGGACTGCAGGCGAGACAGGCTCATGATGCGCGAGGTCAGGTTGCCGAGCCGCATCGCCTCGGCGCTCAGCCTGCTGGCGAACGAGCGCACCTGTTCCGGGTCGTCGGCGGCCGACTCGATCGCCTCGGCGAGCAGAGTGACGGCTCCGACCGGTGTCTTCAGCTCGTGGCTCGTGTTGGCCACAAAGTCGCGGCGCATCTCAGCGAGCCGCTCGCGCTCGGTGATGTCGCGGACCAGCACGAGCGTGAAACGCGGCGTGATGCTGCTGGCGCGCGCGACGATGAGGCGCGGTTCCGCCGGCGCGACGCCGCGTCGGAGCTTCAGCGTTCCCGTCTCGGAATGCGGCACGCCGCGGGAGGACCGCAGCAGCTCGCGCAGCTCATCGCCGGGGATCGACTCGCCCTCGAAGAGACCGAACAACTCGGCGGAGGGCGACGTCGCGACAATCGTGAACGACGCATCGACGATGAGCGCAGCCTCGTCGAGGGCGCCCAGAACCTCACGCGCGCCCGCAGGCAGTTCGCCGTCGGCCTGTTCCTGCGCCTGAGCGCGAGCACGCCAGGCGAGGAAGGCCACGGCGCTGATGAGAAGGCCGACGAACACGCCCGCGAGAAGGGCGAGCAGCGCGAGCTGCGTCGGATTCATTCCTCCAGATTAGAACGCGGCGCAGGGTCCGCCCATCGCGTCTCGGCCGTTCCTACCCCGACTCGCGCGGATGTTCATCGGCTCGGCACCGTTCGTTAACCTTGTCGAGCGACAATCGCGTCGCCGTGAGTACGGCGTCGTGCTGTCTCCGCAAGAAGGAAAGGTGCTCCGATGCGCGAAGTGTTCCACCAGTCCCTCGAGGACGTCCAGACCCGCCTGGTCGAGATCTCCGAGCTGGTGACCGTCGCGATCGAGAAGGCCACGCGTGCATTCGGCACGAGCGACATCACCCTCGCCGAAGAGGTCATCGACGCGGATGCCGTGATCGATGAGAAGGCCATCGCGATCGACGAGCTGGCGATCGAGATCCTCGCCCGCCAGCAGCCGGTCGCCCGTGACCTGCGCATCGTCGTCTCAGCGCTGCGCACGAGTGCGTCGCTCGAGCGCATGGGCGACATCGCCGAGCACATCGCGCAGCTCACCCGCATGCGCTTCCCCGAGCGAGCGATCCCGAAGGGCCTCAAGGGCACCTTCACCAAGATGGGCGAGATCGACGTCGAGGTCGCGCGCACGCTGACCGAGCTGCTGCGCTCGGAAGACCTCGCGCTCGTCGAGACGCTGCGTGCTCTCGACGACCGGCTCGACGACCTCCACCTCAGCGTCTTCGAGAAGGTGCTCAGCGAGAACTGGCAGGGCGAGGCCGCGGCCACGGTCGACGCGACCCTCGCCAGCCGGTACCACGAGCGCTTCGCCGATCACGCGGTGACGGTCGGCAAGCGCGTGGCCTACCTCGCGACGGGTGAATGGCGCCCCGACACCGAGACGATCAACGTCATCGTGAGCGAGAGCGGTCTCTGACCGGCATCCGGTCTCGACGACGAAGGGGCGGTGCCGATCGGCACCGCCCCTTCGTGCGTGTCGTACTTAGGCCTTGCCCTGGTTGGCCACGGCAGCAGCTCCCGCTGCGGCCGCCTCGGGGTCGAGGTACTCTCCCGGACCGAGCGGCTTCAGGTCCTCGTCGAGCTTGTAGACCAGCGGGATGCCGGTGGGGATGTTCAGCTCGGCGATGTCGTCGTCGCTGATGCCCTCGAGCTGCTTGACGAGCGCGCGGAGCGAGTTGCCGTGAGCGGTGACGAGCACGGTCTTGCCGGCACGCAGGTCCGTGGCGATGTCGGACTCCCAGTAGGGCAGCAGACGGTCGATGACGAGCTTCAGCGACTCGGTGCGGGGCACCTCGCCGTCGATGTCGGCATAGCGCGGGTCGTTCACCTGGCTGTACTGGTCGTCGTCGGCGAGGGGCGGCGGCGGCACGTCGAACGAACGACGCCACAGCATGAACTGCTCGTTGCCGAACTCCGCGAGGGTCTGCGCCTTGTCCTTGCCCTGCAGGGCGCCGTAGTGGCGCTCGTTCAGACGCCACGAACGCTTGACCGGGATCCAGAGGCGGTCGGCCGCATCGAGCGCGATCTGAGCGGTCTGGATGGCGCGGCTGAGGACCGATGTGTACAGGACGTCGGGAAGCAGGCCCGCCTCGGCGAGCAGCTCACCGCCGCGCTGGGCCTCGGCCTTGCCCTGGTCGGTGAGTCGGACGTCGACCCAGCCGGTGAACTGGTTGGACTTGTTCCACTCGCTCTGCCCGTGGCGGAGGAGGATCAGCGTGTAGGGCGCACTCATGCTCCGAGTCTATCGAGCCGGGGCCTGCAATCATGGGGTCATGGCCCCGGGACATATCGGGCAGGCCACCCGTGGAACCACGAACACGAACCGCCTGCGTCGCGTCGATCGCTGGATCGCGCGGCATCCCGTGCTGCGCCGGTGCGCCGACCCCCTGGTGATCGACCTCGGCTACGGCGCGAGCGGCGTCACGTCGTTCGAGCTGGAGGCACGCCTGCGCCCCGCGCGACCCGACGTAGAGGTGCTCGGGCTCGAGATCGATCCCGAGCGCGTCGCTCGCGCGCGCACGCAACTCGAGGAGGTGCGGGTCGGACGGACGCCCTTCGCCCCGGACGCCCGCGTCGGATTCGCGCGAGGCGGGTTCGAGGTGCCCGTGCCGGGTAGCCGCCGGCCGGCGATCATCCGTGCCTTCAACGTATTGCGCCAGTACGACGAAGCGGATGTCGCCGACGCGTGGTCCCGGATGACGTCGCGCCTCGCACCCGACGGCATGCTCGTCGAGGGCACGTGCGACGAGATCGGCCGGGTGAGCACCTGGATCGAGGTGGGCCCGGGTGCCGCACCCCGCAGCCTCACCATCTCGCTCCGTCTCGCGGGGCTCGACTCCCCCGCGATCGCGGCCGAACGTCTGCCGAAGGCCCTCATCCACCGGAACGTCGCCGGTGAGCGGGTGCACGAGCTGCTGTCGTCGCTCGACGACGAGTGGCGGCGGGCCGCGCCGGCATCCGCTTTCGGCCCGGTGCAACGGTGGCGGACGGCCCTGGGGGCGATGGCTGACCGCGGAATCGACCTCGGCGACCGTTCACGGTGGCGCCTGGGCGAGTTCACCGTTCCGTGGAGCGCAGTCGCGCCGCACTGACGCCCGCCGCGTCCGTCATCGCGCGAGGTCAGCCCTCGTTCCAGTCAGCGGCGTCCCGTCGCGCCGCAGCACGGCGAGCGACGGCGACAGCGGCTTCGTAGCCCTCCTCGGGGTACGAGACGAGGTGCTCCGTCGCGAGGGCGTGCACGCGGACGTTCCACTCCCCCGCTGCCGCAGCCCGGTCGATCGCGTCGCGGCCCGATTCGCCGAGCATCACGAACGCCCGGCTCAGACTCTGCTGCAGATCGTCCGGCCCGAGGCCGAAGTGCGCCGCCAGTTCCGATGCGAGCGCGGCGCGCTCGGCCTCGGGTGCGAGTCCGGCTGCCGTACGCCACGCGGTCCGCGCGACCTCGGCGTTCTCGTCGTGCAGGAGCTCCGATGTGATCGCGGGCCAGGCCCGGGGGTCGCGGATCTTCGAGAGCGTGTGGAGCGCCTGAGCCCGTGCCCTCGGGAACGGCGATCCGAGCTCGGGAAGCACCCGATCGAGAGTCGTGTCGCGGTCCTGCCGGGTGAGGGCCCAGGTCAGGGTCTCGCGAACGGTGAGGTCGGGCTCGTGCGCGCACTGCTCGACGAGCACCGGAACGTACTCGGGACGCGGGTAGGTTCCCGCCGCCATCGCGCTGCGAACCCGCTCCGACCCGTCGGGTGAGGCCAGTGCGCGGCGCAGCAGATCCGCGGCCGTGGGGGCGTTCTCGCTGGTCATGTGGCTTCCCTCCCCTCCATCGAACACCCTCGCCGGCTCGCTTGTTCCGTCGACAGGCCGAGCGCGCCGGCAGGGCAGGATCGGCGGCCGCCGCATCGGCTCAGCACGTCCGAGGGCAGGGTCGAGGATCAGCCGCCGATGTCGAGGGCGACCTTGATCCAGCCGGGCTCGCGGCGGTCGAAGGCCTCGTACGCATCGATGACGCCCGCCAGCGACTCGTGCGCCGTGATGAGGGCGGTGGGATCGAAGACACCGGCGGCGACCATGTCGATCAGCGGAGGCGTGACGCTGTGGTGATCGCAATTGCCCATCCGCACGGTCAGGTTCTTGTTCATGGCCTGCCCGATCGGATAGACCTCGGCCAGCGGCGAGTAGACCCCGATGATCCCGATGCGGCCGTACTTGGCGACCATCTCGACCACCCAGCGCGATGCCTGCGACGGAGCGTCGCCGGGTCGCCAGAGATCGCCCTGGGGCGCGATGTCGGGCGCGACCTGCGCGACCTCTTCGTCGAATTCCGCCGCGGCGTCGTCATCCGGAGCGGCCGGCCCACGAGCCGGACGTTCGGCGTCCACACCCACGGCGTCGATGACGCAGTCGGCCCCGATGTCGTTCGTCAGTTCCATGACGGCCGACACGGGGTCGACGTCGTTGAAGTCGATGATCTCTGCCCCGAGGGTCCGGGCCTGTGCAAGGCGATCCGCGACGCCGTCGACGACGATCACGCGTCCCGCCCCCTGCTTGAACGCCGAGACGACGGAGAACTGCCCGACGATCCCCGCTCCGAGCACGACGACGATGTCACCCCGGGAGACCCCCGCCAGCTGCGCGCCGAACCATGCCGTCGGGAAGATGTCCGAGAGCAGGATCGCCTGATCGTCCGTGACGGAGTCGGGCAGCTTCGTCATCGTGTTCTGCGCCCACGGGATGCGCGCATACTCGGCCTGCAGACCGTTGATCGGCCCCGTCGCCTCGGGCCCGCCGAAGAAGGATGTGCCGGCGTGCGGCCCGTTCGGGTTCGCCACGTCGCACTGCGCGGTGTGCCCATCGCGGCAGTAGCGGCACGCGCCGCACGACATCGTCGAGTTAATCACGACACGGTCACCGGGTTGGAAGCCGCGAACATGTCCGCCGACATCGGTCACGACGCCGACCGCTTCGTGTCCGAGGATGGTGCCCTCCTTCATCCCCGACATGGTGCCGCGGATGAAATGAAGATCGGTGCCGCAGATCGCGCTGCGGGTGATGCGGACGATGGCGTCATGCCCGTCTTCGATGCGCGGTTCGTCGACCTCGTCGAGCCGGATGTCGCCGATGCCGTGCCAGACCACTGCCTTCATGATCGCTCCTCACTCCAGGGGAAGACGACCACGCCAGGGAGGCGCCGGGATGCCGCGCGAGGCGGTTGCGAACCCCTGCTGCCTGCCGTACCGTCGGCGGGCGCTCAGATCCGCGGCATCGCCGCGCGGGCCTCGGCCTGCGGCATCCCCGCCGCCGTGAGCAGATCGACGACCAGTGGACGCAGCGCCGTGATGACGTTCTGGTCGCCGAGTGAGGAACCGGGCGCCAGACTGGTCGGATCGAGCCGGGTGGCGACCGCGAGCAGCGACTCTCGGGCGGCCGGTTCCAGCGCGATGTCGTCGATCGACTGACCCAGCAGGTCGGCGGCGCGCGCGATCTGGGCGAGCAAGTCCGCCGCGATCGGGCGCGGCTGGCGGTCTTCGAGGGCGTACACCACGCGGCGCGCGATGACCCGGAGGTTGCGTGTCGCGAGGTCGAGGGATGCGCGCATCCGGTCCTGACGTTGCAGCTCCTCACGCTGGCGCCGGAGGAACGGCGAGATGCGCGCTACGGCGAGCCCGGAGTCCAGCGAGGTCGCCCAGTCGTCGACGAGCGGCTGCAGCGCTCGCGCCTTCTCGAGTCCGCGGTCAGCACGCACGCGGTCGCCGCGGCGCAACGCCTGGATGACGGTCGCCGCCGCGCCGTCGAAGTTCGCGGACAGGGCGCGGCCCGCGCGCGAGACTTCGCGCAGCGGCCGGCGCGGCAGCAGGGCCGTCGCCAGCAGCGCGGCCACCGCTCCCACCGATCCGTCGACGAGGCGCAGGAACGGCATGCTTCCGGGAATCGCGATCACGATCACCGACTGGATCGCTGCCGAGATCGCGAAGCTCGGCTGCGCCGAGAGCGCCCGTGCGGTGAGCAGCGTCGCGGCGAGAGCCAGGGCGAGCTGCCAGGTTCCCGATCCGACGACGACCACGATGAGTTCCGAGACGAGCACGCCCACCAGCATCCCGATCACCGTCTCGAGAACCCGACGAGGCCGCGCGTCGCGCACCAGACCCAGGCTCGAGATGGTCACGGTCGCCGCGAGCAGGGGCGACGGATGCCCCAGCACGAGGTGCGCGAAGGCGTAGGCCGCGGATGCCGCGACGACGATCTGCACGATCGCCGGAGCGGAGTCGCGCGCGCGCTCGAAACCCCGACGCGGGCGCACGCGCGCCCGCCAGCCGGTCGCGATGGGTGCGGTGACGGCGGGCGGCTCGTCGGAGCGCTCGGGCGACACGTCAGGTGCGGCGGCTCAGGCGCGGCAGCCTCGGCGGCGCAGCGGTGCGCCCGGCGTCGGGCGGCACGACGACCTCCTGCACAGCGGCCACGCTCTCGCCGTCCGCGTCCACCACGAGCTCGGCGTCGACGGGCACCGACCGCTTGACGATGGCGAGGGCGATCGGGCCCTGCTCGAAGTGCCGGGCGACCGAGGTGATGCGACCGACCTCGTCGCCGTCGCGGCGCACGACCGCGCCGCGTTCAGGAAGCACCGCGTCGCTGCCGTCGAGCTGCAGGGCCACGAGCCGTCGGGGTGGATGGCCGAGGTTGTGCACCTTCGCCACCGTCTCCTGGCCGCGGTAGCAGCCCTTCGACAGGTGGACGGCGGTGCGGAGCCAGTCGACCTCGTGGGGAAGCGTCATGCCGTCGGCCTCGGTGGCCGCGCGCGGCCGCCACGCGGCGACGCGCAGGGCGTCCGCAGCCCATCGCCCGGCGACACGGCGACGGCCCGCGGCGGCATCGTCGGCGAGCCGGCGGAGGTCCTCGCGGTCGACGATCGCCTCGGCCCAGTCGCGTCCGGCGCCGGGATGCCCCTCACCGGCCGCGTACCCCCACCCTCCGATCGAGACCTCGGGCCACGGGTCGCGCCACACGGCGGACGATGCGAGGTCGGCCACTGCGGATGCCGTTCCGCCGACGGCCGCCGTGTCGCCGGAACGATCGACGACCTCGACCCGCAGCCGGAACCGCATGCGCGTGAGCCAGGTGACCAGCGCCTCGAGACGCTCGACGTCGGTGATGAGCCAGGTCATCTCGCCATCGTCGACGACGGATGCCGCGTGCTCTACGTGACCATGCGGGTCGAGCACGAGCAGTTCGGTGCTCTCCCCCGGGAGCAGCTGCGTCAGCGCCTGCGACGTGAGCGAGTCGAGCCAACTGAGCCGGTCGGGGCCCGCGACCGTGACCACTGCACGGTCGCCCAGGGGTGCGACCGCACCGCCACTGTCGAGGAGCTGCTGCTCGCGCATCGGATTGCCGATGTGCGTGAGCCCCAGGTCGTCGCACACCGCTCCGTCGACGCCGGCGAAGGTCGCGCCGTCGCCCGGCATCACTCGGCCTTGGCCAGACGGGCGGACGCGTGCGAGGCGAGCTCGCCGCCGAGCGCCGCGATGTCCCACGCCCAGAGGAGGTGGCCGTCGACCAGCCCGTACATGCGAGTCGCCGCGGTGTACTCCTTCGCCCCCGCCGTGCGGACGACGGCGTCCGTCGCGAGGTCGATGCGCGGCCCGCGGACCTGCCCGAGGTAGAGCTCGCTCACGCCGTCGGAGTGCACGAGGGCGACCTCCAGGTCGAAGCCGCCTTCAGCGTTGCGGAGCGCCTCGACGTCGTCGACGGTGCGCTCGCGCCCGGGTGCGGATGCCGGAAGCAGTCCCGGTCCCGCATCCTCGGCTCCTGCCGGACGCGCGACCCTCCAATAGCCGGTCTCGGCGACCAGCGGGCGGTCGCGTGCACCGTTGTCGTCGAGGAGCCAGGCGCTGGCGGAGTAGTTCAGATAGTCGCCACCGTCGTGGCTGAAGCTCACCTGGTGCGCGAACTCGCCGGTCAGATGACCGTCGGCAGTCTCGTAATCGATGACGCCCGAGCCCTCCCAAACTCCGAGCAGCCACGACAGCGGGACGAGGTCCGCCGGCAGGTCGGTGGGCAGCTCGAGCACGATGTCAGCGCTGGCCGCGGTAGAGGTTCTTCACGACGACACCCGACACGAAGACGATGGCGAGCGACGCCAGTCCGAGCAGGCCCACGTAGAAGATTTCGAGCGCGAGGAGATCCATGTCTCTACTCTATGCCCGCGCGGACCGTTCACGCCTGTGGCAAGCGGTTGCGGTCAGGCTCCGACGAGCGACGCGAGCCCGAACCCGATGCCGATGAAGCCCATGACGAACAGCGCGCCGAGCACGCTCACGGCCACGCGCTCGATGAAGCCGCGCACCCGTCCCAGCGCCAGCTGGACCGCGAAGGCGAGGATCAGGCAGCCACCGAGGGCCACCGGCATCCACATCGCCCGGTCTTCGGCGGGGGCGAGGATTCCCACGAGGACTGCGGCGACGGCCGCGGCGATCCAGACGGCGACGACTCCGACGACGGTGCGCGGAGGTGCGAGATCGGGCGTGGTCACCGTCCCATTGTGGCCCACCATGTCGCGCGGTGCGACGGTGCGCACAGGCCGCACCCAGCGAACGCCTAAGATGAGGTCACGTCCCGGCCGCTCCCGGAGGAATCCCCGTTGGCACAGCTTCTCGTTCTGAGTTCCACGCACGGCGGTGGTCTCGCGCTCCCGGCGCTCGAGCTGCTCAGCCACCGTGTGCGGCAGATCCCCGCCGAACCCGCACAGCTGGTCAACGCCCCCAGCGCCGAGGTCGTCTTCGTCGACGCACGTCATGACCTCGTGGGGGCGAAGTCGCTGTGCAAGATCCTCGGCAGCACCGGCATCGACGCACCGCTCGTGCTCATCGTCACCGAGGGCGGTCTCACCGCCGTCTCCACCGACTGGGGCATCGATGACGTCATCCTCGCGACCGCCGGCCCCGCCGAGATCGACGCGCGCATCCGTCTGGCGATCGGACGTGTCAGCAAGGAGGCGGTCTCGAGCCGCATCCAGACCTCCGGCATCACGATCGACGAGTCGTCGTACTCGGCGAAGGTGCACGGACGGCCGCTCGATCTCACGTACAAGGAGTTCCAGCTGCTGCACTTCTTCGCGACGCACCCCTCGCGGGTGTTCACCCGCGAGCAGCTGCTGAGCGAGGTCTGGGGATACGACTACTTCGGCGGCACGCGCACGGTCGACGTTCACGTCCGGCGACTGCGCGCGAAGCTCGGCGACCTCGAGCAGCTGATCGGGACCGTCCGCAACGTCGGCTACCGCTTCAACGTGTACGAAGACGAGCCGGTTCCCGCCGGCGGCGCATCCGCGCAGAGCTGACTCTCCGCCTCGTTCACCGGCAGGACACGCAGGACTGCCATGATGAGGGGATGATCGACACCGAGGCTCTGGACTCCGGTCTGGGCGACGCCGACGACGACGACTTCGACCCGGCCGTCGAAGACGTCGACGCACAGCTGCCCGACCACCGCTACACCGACCGTGAGATCAGCTGGCTCGCCTTCAACCAGCGCGTGCTCGAGCTCGCCGAAGACCCGACGCTGCCGGTGCTCGAGCGGGCCAACTTCCTGGCGATCTTCGCGAGCAACCTCGACGAGTTCTTCATGGTGCGCGTCGCGGGCCTCAAGCGGCGAATCGTCACCGGCCTCGCGGTACCCACCAACGTCGGCCGAGCTCCGCAGGAGGTGCTCTCCGACATCTCCGCCGAGGCGCACGCGCTGCAGCTGCGCCACGCCGGCGCATGGGGCGACATGGTGCAGCCCGCCCTGGCGGAGGCGGGCATCGAGATCGTCGGATGGGACGACCTCGACGATTCCGAGCGCGGCCGACTGTACGACTACTTCCAGGCGCAGGTCTTCCCCGTTCTGATGCCGCTGGCCGTCGACCCGGCACACCCCTTCCCCTATATCTCGGGGCTGTCGCTGAACCTCGCGATCCGCATCCGCAACGCCAAGACCGGCCGGCAGGAGTTCGCGCGCCTGAAGGTGCCGCCGATGCTCCCCCGGTTCGTCGAGCTGAACACCGGCACGTCGGTCAAGCGCTACCTGCCGCTCGAGGACCTGATCGCGAACAACCTCGAAGACCTCTTCCCCGGCATGGAGATCCTCGAGCACCACACCTTCCGGCTCACGCGCAACGAGGATGTCGTGATCGAGGAGGACGAGACCGAGAACCTGATCCAGGCCCTCGAGGCCGAGCTGCTCCGGCGTCGCTTCGGGCCGCCGATCCGGCTCGAGGTGACCGAGGACATGGACGACGTCACGCTCGACCTGCTCCTCGGCGAGCTCGACATCACCGACCAAGAGGTCTACCGGCTGCCGGGACTGCTCGATCTGCGCGGACTCTTCGACCTCGCGCGCATCGACCGCCCCGAGCTGCGGTACAAGCCCCACGTCCCCACGACGGCGACCGCCTTCCAGCCCGCCGAGCAGAACGGGCGCACCGACTTCTTCGGCGCCATCCGCGCCGGCGACGTCCTCGTCCACCACCCGTACGAGTCGTTCACCACGAGTGTCGTCGCGTTCCTCGAGCAGGCGGCTCGCGATCCCCACGTGCTCGCCATCAAGCAGACGCTCTACCGCACCTCGGGCGACAGCCCCATCGTGCAGGCGCTGATCGACGCCGCCGAGCGCGGCAAGCAGGTGCTGGCGCTCGTCGAGGTGAAGGCCCGCTTCGACGAGGCCGCCAACATCGTGTGGGCTCGCAAGCTCGAGAAGGCCGGTGTGCACGTCGTCTACGGCCTCGTGGGGCTGAAGACCCACTGCAAGCTGCTGCACGTCATCCGCGAAGAGGACGGCACGCTCCGCAGCTACAGCCACATCGGCACCGGCAATTACAACCCCAAGACCAGCCGGCTCTACGAGGACTTCGGCCTGTTCACGAGCGACGAGCAGGTCGGCCGCGACCTGACGCGTCTGTTCAACGAGCTCAGCGGCTACGCGATCGAGAAGAAGTTCAAGCGGCTGCTGGTCGCACCCCTCCACCTGCGGAAGGGGCTGCTTCGGCACATCGACGCCGAGCGCCGCAACGCGCTCGACGGCAAGCCCGCCCACATCCGCATCAAGGTCAACTCGATGGTCGATGAGCAGATCATCGACGCCCTGTACCGGGCGAGCCAGGCGGGGGTGCGTGTCGACGTGTGGGTGCGCGGCATCTGCTCGTTGCGCACCGACCTTCCCGGCGTCACCGACAACATCACCGTCCGGTCGATCCTCGGGCGCTATCTCGAGCACTCGCGCATCTTCACGTTCCACAACGACGGCGACACGATCGCGTACATCGGCAGCGCCGACATGATGCACCGCAACCTCGACCGCCGCGTCGAGGCCCTGGTGCGCGTCGTGGCGCCTGCCCACGTGAAGGAGCTGACGACGCTGTTCGACCTGGCGATGAGCGACTCGACCAGCTCGTGGCACCTCGGTGACGGCGGGGTGTGGACGCGCCACGCGTTCGACGACGATGGCAAGCCGCTGGTCGATCTGCAGGACCGCACCATGGCTCAGGTGCAGCGGCGCCGCCGGGCGCGGGCGGTGCGATGACCGACACCGCGGTGTACGCGGCAGGCGGAGTCGTCTGGCGGTGGGTCGACGACAAGGTCAGGGTGCTGATCATCCATCGCACCAAGTACCGCGACCTCACCCTGCCCAAGGGCAAGGTCGATCCCGGTGAGATGCTCGCCGAGACGGCCGTGCGCGAGATCCGGGAGGAGACCGGCATCTCGGTCCGGCTCGGTCCGCCCGTCGGTGTCTCGAGGTACCACCTGCCGAGCAAGAAGCAGAAGATCGTCCACTACTGGGCGGCGGAGGCGACCGACCTGGCGATCAGGATGTCGACGTTCGTACCGAACAAGGAGATCGCCGCGCTCGAGTGGATGAGTCTGAAAAAGGCTCGCAAAGCGCTCAGCTACCCCGTCGACGTCGAGATCCTCGACGAGTTCGTGCGGCTCGTCGACGAGCGCGCCATCGACACATTCCCCCTCATCGCGCTGCGGCACGCGAAAGCCGTGGCTCGCGAGGACTGGGACGGCGAGGATGCCGCGCGGCCGCTCTCGTCCCGAGGCAAGAAGCAGGCGCACGCGATCGTCGGCCCGCTCGTCGCGTTCGGCGTCCGCCGCATCATCTCGTCCGACGCGCGGCGATGCGTGCGCACCGTGACGCCCCTGGCGGCCGCGATCAGCAAGCGGATCGACAAGTCTCCGCACCTTTCGCAGGACGCCTGGGAGAACGGTCAGGCCGATGTCCGGTCGGTCGTCGGTGATCGCGTGCGCGCCCGCAAGCCGGTCGTGCTCTGCACCCACGGCCCGGTGCTGCCCGACCTCCTCAGCGAGATGGCGCTGGCCACCGGCACCCTGCGCGGGTCGTATCTCGGCAGCGCCTCGTCGCTCGAGACGGGCGCATTCTCGGTCGTGCACCTGCCGCGGGAGAACCCCGGGGCCGGGATCGTCGCAATCGAAACCCACATGCCGAAGGTGTGATCTCGCACGCGATGATCCCCCGATAGCCGCGTCTTTCCGGGGCTGGGGAGCGCCGTTCACCTTCTGTTCACCCCCACAGCGCACTCTCGTAAGGGACGGTGTCTACCGTTCGGGACGAACCTGCACCGGGTTCTCGTCATCAACATGCGAAGGATTCACACAGTGAAGCTCTCCCGACTCGCCCAGCTGGGCGCCGTGGCCGCCGTGGCCTCTCTTGCCCTCGCGGGCTGCGCTGCGAACGAAGGCGGCGCTCCCGACGCCGGCGCCGGCTCGAGCGACTCCTCGGCCCCCTCCCTCGAGGGCAACCTCGTCGGAGGCGGCGCCTCGTCGCAGGAGGTCGCCGTCCAGGCCTGGACCCAGGGCCTGCAGACCGCCAACCCCGGTCTCACGATCGACTACGACCCCTCCGGCTCGGGCACAGGACGCGAGTCGTTCCAGGCCGGAGCCGTTCAGTTCGCCGGCTCGGACCGCGCGTTCAAGACCGACGAGATCACCGCCGGCCCGTTCGAGGCGTGCGCCGAGGGCTCCGACCTCGTCGAGCTCCCGACCTACATCTCGCCGATCGCCGTCGTCTTCAACATCGACGGTGTCGACTCGCTCAACCTCGACGCCATGACGCTGGCGAAGATCTTCGCGGGCCAGATCACGACGTGGAACGACCCGGCCATCACGGCCCTCAACGAGGGTGTCGAGCTGCCCGCGACCGCGATCACCCCGGTTCACCGCTCCGACAAGTCGGGCACCACCGGCAACTTCACCGACTACCTCGGCAAGACCGCTCCCGACGTCTGGACCGCCGGTTCGGTCGAGGAGTGGCCGGCCCTCGGCGGCGAAGCCGCTCAGGGTACGTCGGGTGTCATCTCGGCCGTCGAGGGCGGCCAGGGCACCATCGGCTACGCCGACGCCTCGCGCGCCGGCGACCTCGGCACCGTCGCGATCAAGGTCGGCGAGGAATTCGTCGAGTACTCCCCCGAGGCTGCTGCCGCGATCGTCGACGCCTCGCCCGAGGAGGAGGGTCGCGCCGCCACCGACATCGCGATCAAGCTCGACCGCACCAGCACCGAGGCCGGCGTCTACCCGATCGTGCTCGTGAGCTACCTCATCGGCTGCGCCGAGTACAAGGACGCCGCGACCGCTGAGATGGTCAAGGGCTTCTTCAGCTACGCCGCGAGCGCCGAGGGCCAGGATGCCGCGGCATCCGCTGCCGGCTCCGCTCCGATCTCGGAGACCCTGCGCACGCAGGTGACCGAGGCCATCGAGGCCATCAAGTAATACGCTCCGGGTGCCCGGTCCGGTTCGCGCCGGACCGGGCACCTCGCGCGGTTCCCGTCCGTCGCACAGAATCGAAGCCATGACCACCACACCCGAGGTCACCCGCACCGGAGCCCCGAAGGCCAAGACCCGAGCGGGCGACCGCTGGTTCTCCGGCACGGCGCTCTTCGCCGGCTCGATGATCCTCGTGACCCTCGCCGCGGTCGCGATCTTCCTGGTCATCCAGTCGCTCCCCGCCTTCGTCGCCACCAACGAAGACGCCTCGATCCTGCCCGACAACTTCTGGTCGTACGTCGGGCCGCTCGTCTTCGGCACCGTCTGGGCAGCCGCGCTGGCGCTGCTCATGGCCGTGCCGCTGTCGCTCGGCGTCGCCCTCTTCATCTCGCACTACGCCCCGCGCCGTCTGGCTCAGGCCCTCGGGTACGTCGTCGATCTGCTCGCGGCCGTCCCCTCCGTCGTCTTCGGGCTGTGGGGCATCGGCGTACTGGCACCGGCGGTGCAGCCGATCTACAGCTGGTTCGTCGACAACGTCGGGTGGTTCCCGCTCTTCAACGGTCCGGTCTCGAGCACGGGCCGCACGATCTTCACGGCATCCGTCGTCCTCGCGGTGATGGTCACCCCGATCATCACCGCGATCTGCCGCGAGATCTTCCTCCAGACCCCGACCCTGCACGAAGAGGCCGCGCTGGCCCTCGGGTCGACACGCTGGGAGATGATCCGGATGGCCGTCTTCCCCTTCGCCCGCAGCGGCATCGTCTCGGCCGCCATGCTCGGCCTCGGGCGAGCACTCGGCGAGACCATGGCCGTCGCCATGGTCCTGTCCGTGTCCGGCGGGGTCACGTTCGCGCTCTTCACGTCGGGCAACCCCTCGACGATCGCGGCGAACATCGCTCTCACCTTCCCCGAGGCCTACGGGACGAACGTCAACGTCCTCATCGCCACGGGCCTCATCCTCTTCGTCGTCACCTTCGCGGTGAACGCGGTCGCGCGCTACATCGTGAGCCGCCGCAAGGAATTCTCGGGGGCCAACTGACATGACCGCGACTCTCACTCCCCCGAGCACGTCGGCGCGCAGCGCTTCGACGAGCCTCACCACGGGGCACCTGCCCAAGTGGGGTCCTTGGGCGATCCTCGGCGCCTCGCTCGTGGTCGTCGGCATCTTCTTCGGCGTCATCGCCGCGGCATCCGGCGATGCGCTCAACGTCCCCGGATGGCTGATCCTGTCGGCCGTGGCATACCTCGTGCTCATCACGGCGGTCTCGGCCGCCGTGGAGGGCCGCCGCAAGTCGGTCGACCGCCTGGTGACCGGGGTCGTCACCGTCGCGTTCCTGATCGCGATGGTGCCGCTCGTCTCGGTGGCCTTCACCGTCATCACGCTCGGCGCCCCCAGCTGGAGCGGCGAGTTCTTCAGCTCGTCGATGCGCAACGTCGTCGGTGAAGGCGGCGGCGCGCTGCACGCCATCATGGGCACGGTCCTGATCACTCTCGCCGCAGCCGTGATCTCGATCCCGATCGGCATCTTCACCGCGATCTACCTGATCGAGTACGGCCAGGGGAAGCGTCTGGCTCAGGGCATCACGTTCCTCGTCGACGTCATGACGGGCATCCCGTCGATCGTCGCGGGCCTGTTCGCCTACGCCCTGTTCGCGCTCTTCCTCGGCCCCGGCATCCGCCTGGGCATCATGGGGTCGGTCGCACTCGCGGTGCTGATGATCCCGGTCGTCGTCCGCTCGACCGAGGAGATGCTGCGTCTCGTCCCCAACGAGCTGCGCGAGGCGTCGTACGCGCTCGGTGTGCCCAAGTGGCTCACGATCGCCAAGGTCGTGCTCCCCACCGCCATCGCCGGTATCACCACCGGTGTGATGCTCTCTATCTCGCGCGTCATCGGCGAGACCGCCCCGCTGCTGATCACCGCCGGCTTCACGGCATCCATGAACTACGACCTCTTCAACGGTCGTATGCAGACCCTGCCGGTCTTCACCTACACCCAGTACATGAACCAGGGCATCCCCGCCGAGGCCTTCGTCGGCCGCGCCTGGGCTTCGGCTCTGACCCTCATCGTCATCGTGATGCTGTTGAACCTCGTGGCGCGCCTGATCGCCAAGTTCTTCGCACCCAAGACCGGCCGCTGACCCGAAAGAAGAAACCTCCGTGTCCAAGAGCATCGAAGTCAACGACCTCAACGTCTACTACGGCGACTTCCTCGCCGTCGAGGGCGTCTCCCTCGACATCGAACCCCGCAGCGTCACCGCTTTCATCGGCCCGTCGGGCTGCGGCAAGTCGACCTTCCTGCGCACCCTGAACCGCATGCACGAGGTCATCCCCGGCGCTCGCGTCGAGGGCAGCGTTCTGCTCGATGGCGACAACCTGTACGGACCCGGGGTCGACCCGGTGCTCGTGCGCCGTCAGGTCGGGATGGTGTTCCAGCGGCCGAACCCGTTCCCGACCATGTCGATCCGCGAGAACGTGCTGGCCGGCGTCAAGCTCAACAACCGTCGCATCTCGAAGTCGGACGCCGACGCGCTCGTCGAGAAGTCGCTCCGCGGCGCGAACCTCTGGAACGAGGTCAAAGACCGCCTCGACAAGCCCGGCTCCGGCCTCTCGGGCGGACAGCAGCAGCGTCTGTGCATCGCTCGCGCGATCGCGGTCTCGCCCGACGTGCTGCTGATGGACGAGCCCTGCTCGGCCCTCGACCCGATCTCGACGTTCGCGATCGAGGAGCTCATCCAGGAGCTCAAGAGCGACTACACCGTCGTCATCGTCACGCACAACATGCAGCAGGCGTCGCGCGTCAGCGACAAGACCGCGTTCTTCAACATCGCCGGAACCGGCAAGCCCGGCAAGCTCATCGAGTACGACGACACGACGTCGATCTTCACCACCCCGTCCGTGCAGGCTACCGAGGACTACGTCTCCGGCCGCTTCGGGTGAGTCGAGCCCCCGGCTCGTCGTGGGCCGGGTCCGGCAAGGGCCGGGATGCAAGGGATCGTGCGCGACGCGCCGGTGCGAGGACTCCTCGCCCGGCGCGTCGCCGTTTCCGCCTTGCATCCCGGTGCGGCGGGCTGCGTCGGGCGTTCGGGCGGCCGTCGTGCCCGGATGCAAGGGATCCGTGCCGGCACCCCGGTGAGGATGCCGTTCGGGCGGGGTGTCGGGGCGAACCGCGGCGGTCGATTCCGGCCGGCTCAGCCGCATCCGGATCGGCATGTACGCTTCCCCCGGCGCGCGCGCCTCGGCCCGAACCATTGCAGCGCACGGCGGCTCGATGGCATGCGTGACGGCCGCGAGGCATCACGGCCTCTGGACCCTCGATGACGACGACGAACCGCACGTATGGCTGAAGACCGGCCAGCGAGCCCACCACCACGGGTCGTGCGGGTGCATCGAGCACTGGGACCGAGATGCACGTGACGCGGCATCCGGTCCTCTTCCCCTCCGGCAGGTGTTGCGCCAGATCCTCGGATGCCGCGGCCCTGAGCGCTTCTTCGTCACGCTCGAATCCGCGCTGCGACAGCGCCGACTCACGAGGGACGATCTGCGGTGGCTTCGCCGGCACTCCAACGCTCGCGGCCGAGAAGCGGTGCGCCTCGCTCGAACGGATGCCGACAGCGGACTCGAGTCGCTCCTGCGGTGGCGTCTACGGAAGCACGGCCTCCGGGTGAGGACGCAGGTCTCCGTCTTCGGAGTCGGCGTCGTCGACGCGCTGATCGGCGACCGGCTCATCGTCGAGCTCGATGGCCGAGCCAATCATCACGGCGAGGCGAAGCGCCACAAGGACCTCACTCGCGACGCGAACGCCGCCTCATGGGGTTACGTGACACTGCGCTTCGACTACGCGCTCGTCGGCCACGACTGGGAGCTCGTCGAGTCCGCCGTCCTCGGCGCCCTGCGCTCCCACCCGAGCCTGCAGCTCGCGGCATCCGCCTGATGCCCACTCCACACCCTCGGCCTTGACCGCCGGGACCGGGGGTCAGTCGCGCGGCGAGAGCAGGTAGGCGTTGAGGGATGCCGTGAACTCGGCGTCCATGTCGAGAGCGGCGCCGTCGAGCTCGATGATGGGAGCCGCGAGCCGGACGCTCGACACCAGCCACGCGGCATCCGCTCGTCGCAGCTCGTCGACCGGAATCGTCTCGTACGCCGTCTCGAAGCCGCGCTCCGCGAGGTGCTCGAACAGGCTCAGCTGCGTCGTGCCGTGCAGGATCCCGCCGTTGGGCGCCGGGGTGACGAATGCGTCGCCGCGCCGCAGGATGAGCGATGCCGTCGGCGCCTCGAGCACGAACCCGTCGGAGCTGAGGAAGATCGCATCGTCGGCTCCCCGCCGGTGCGCCTCGCGCAGCGCGGCCATGTTCACGGCATACGACAGGGTCTTCGCACCCAGGAGCAGCCACGGAGCCTGCGCGGGCGCGTCGATGGCGTAGCCGCGGTCGAGCGTCACGACGCGGATGCCGCTCGCGCGCGGCTCGCTGAAGTCCGCCGCCGCCGCTGCCGTCGCCCACGCCGTCGGGGTCGGTCCGTGCTCGATGCCGCGGCTGAGGATCAGCTTCACGACTCCCTCTCCCGAACCGCATTCGGATGCCGCGACAGCCACGGCCGCCCACCACTGGGCGATGTTCGGCGCCGGCAGGTCGCAGAGCTCGGCGGAGTGCGCCAGGCGCTCGAGGTGCGCCTCGACCTCCTGGGGATGGCCGTCGACCACGCCGATGGACTCGAAGATGCCGTCGCCGCGCTGGGTGCTGAGCTCTCCCACCGTCAGCGCCGGGGCCGCGGGATCGACCGCGGTGAAGGTCGACGCGAAGTCCGACCGGGTGTCATCCGCCGCGAGCGGGTCGATCATCAGCGCGAAACGCAGTGCCATGCGCCGAGCCTACGACGCGCCCGGTGCCGGGATGCACGACATCCTGCGCGACACCCCGGTACGGATGCCGCTCCCCCCCGGCGCGTCGCCCACGATCCCTTGCATCGCGGCCCGCCCGCCGCCGCCCGCGAGCCCCCTCCAGTACCGGCCGACCACCGGTTTTGTCTACCCCGGGAATGCCCACGTCCGAGGCTCCGTTAGACTGTATGTGCCGGGCCGCAGTAACCCCGGGCTCCATCTTCAGCCGCTGCGAGCGGCCACGCGCCGAGAGGCGTTCTGCGGCCCGGCACTTCTCTTTTCCGGGGTCTTTGCCGGCTTTCTCTCCGGACGCCGGCGCTGCCTCAGGTGAGAGCTTCGCGGCGCCACAGCCCCGCGCACGAGCCCAGGTCGTCGGCGTACGTGCTCAGCCGGAGGGCGCGCGCGGTCAGCGCCGACGAACGGTCGGGTTCGCTGACGTCGTGGTCGTCGGCCACCGAGGTCGCTCCGGCGGATTGCACGCGGCAGAACGACGCGGCCCGTTCGAGCGCGACGGCGAAGTCGCCGCGGAAGACGCCGCGCATGATCACGTCGATGAGGGCCACGAGCTCTTCCGGCCCCGCCGGTGTGGGGGCCCCGGCGATCACTTCGTCGGCAGAACGCAGCACGATCCGTCCGCGTTCGTAGAGCAGCGCGGCCGTGCGCGGGTCGCGGTGGATCATCAGCTGCAGGAGGTACAGCCGCCAGAGCGCGCCCGGCAGCGACTTCGCGGGCGATCGCGACCACAGCTCGGCGACGGTGTCGATGCCGTGCTCGGCGGTGAATCCGACGAGGCGGTCGACCACGGCGTCGCTCGGGTCTTCGCGCACCCGCGACAACAGGGCACCCGCCGTCGCGTGGGCGACGCGAGACACCTCCGCCGGATCTTCACCCGCGAAGTGCCGATCGAACTCGTCGGCGGGTCGCCGAACGGGCTTGTGGTAGTCCCGGGATCCGTCCGTCATCATTCCAGGCTAAGCGAGAGCGGCAGCCCTCCGGCCCTCGCGGGCACAAGCTGGAAACGACGAAACGGCCGGCCCACGCGGGGCCAGCCGTTCCGCTGCCGGATAACGGGGTCGGGCAGTCAGGCACTCGTCGGGATCGCGACGATGGGGTCGGTGGTGGGCAGGCCGCTCGGCGACCCGCCGCTCTGCTCGATGGTGAGAGCGATGACGTCCTCAGGCTGCATGTCACCCTCGAGAAGCATGGCGGCCGAACCGTCGCTCGATTCGAACGCGCCCGCCGGGATCGGCGCGCTGCCGCGCACGAACCATGCCTCGTACGACTGGTCGTCGGCGATCTCGGGCAGGCCTTCGGCGACGAGCACGACGCCGTCGACGCTCGGCGACCAGTGAACAGTGGCTTCGCCGCCGTCCACGAGTTGTGCGGTGCTCGACTGGGCGTCGTCGGAGCGCTCGATCTGTGCGAGCACGCTCTCGGCGGACGGCGCGCGCATGCCCTGCGTCAGGGTGCCGACGCCCCAGCCGATGCCGACGAGCAACGCGATCGAGGCGGTCAGGGCGAACAGGCTGCGCGTCCAGTTGCGACGCTGCACCAGCTGCACTTCCTCGGTCACGGGAGAGCCGACGGAGTAGCCGGATGCCGCGGCCCGCGGGTCGTCGTCTTGGAGCTCGTCCGCCGGGTCGGCGATGTCGTCTTCGTGGCGCGGCGCTTCGACGGATGCGGACGTCTCGGCCTGCGGCTCGACGGCGTCGGACGCACCGATCTGCGCGAGCAGGCTCGCTTTCAGGCCGGGCGGGGGCGTCACATCGGCGACACCTTCCGACAGCAGAGCCGCCGCTTCGGCATCCGCCTCGACCAGGGGCATCCACTCGGGGTGCGCGTCGAGGGCCTCGCGATAGGCGAGCTCGTCCTCAGGCGACAGCGCTCCGAGCGCGTACCCTGCCGAGAGCTCGGCGAATGTCTGTTCGTTCACGATGTCACCCCCATTGCACTACGGAGCTTGGTCAATCCATCACGCATCCGTGTCTTGATCGTTCCGAGCGGCGCTCCCACCAGCGCTGCGATCTCGCTTTGACTGTAACCCCCGTAGTAGGCGAGGGTGATGGCCTCTCGTTGCGCCTCGGGTAGAGAGCTGAGAGCCCGAGCGACGCGCCGTCCTTCGATGCGCAGCTCCACCTGTTCGGCGACGCCTTCGGGCTGTGTCGCCATCTCTCGGTAGCCCGCACGTACATCGCGATCGCTGCTCGCCTGCGACGACCGGACTCGGTCTACCGCTCGGCGGTGGGCGATCGTGAGAACCCACGATCTTCCTTGCCCCTTCTTCGGAGCGAACGTCGAAGCGGATTGCCACACCTCGAGGAAGACCTCCTGGAGCACTTCCTCGCTCTGCGCGCGGTCGACCAGCACGCGCAGGATGAGTCCGAAGACCCGCCCCGACAGGGTGTCGTACAGGCGGGCGAAAGCACTGTGGTCACCGTCGGCGCAACGCTGGATCAGCTCCGCGACGTGATCCGTCGACGGCCCGTCGTCGGGCACGTCCATTCCATCTATGACCATCGCTACCAGCATGCCGCATCCTCCGACCTGTTCCCGGATGCAGCGCCGACCTGTTATCGGTTCTCTACCTGCCGCACTTCGCGGCCACGGCCGTCACGGCATCCGTGTCGCCCTTCTTCGTATGAGAGGGGTGCTTCGGATGCCTGAAAACTCGGTTTCGAACTTTCTTGAACTTTTTCCGATCCGATCGGTGGGGGCCTCCGAAGAACCCTCGACGCCGGGGACGGACCCACGGCGGAGAACACACGGAGGCAATCATGCTCAGCACCAAGAAGAAGTTCACTGCTGCCCTGGCCCTCGGCTTCGCCGGAGCCCTCGCTCTGTCGGCCTGCTCGTCGGGATCGGGTGACACCATGACCGAGGAGACCGAGGCCCCCTCGTCGTCCGCCGCTCCCATGGAGACGGCTTCGCCCGACGCTTCGATGGACCCGGCCGCCAACCTCGTCGGCCCCGGCTGTGCCGACTACGCCGCAGCCGTTCCGGACGGATCCGGCTCGGTCGCCGGCATGGCTCAGGACCCGGTGGCCACCGCAGCCTCGAACAACCCGCTGCTCACCACCCTCGTCGCCGCCGTCAGCGGACAGCTCAACCCTGACGTCAACCTCGTCGACACGCTGAACGGTGACGAGTTCACCGTCTTCGCCCCCGTCGATGACGCGTTCGCCAAGATCGACCCCGCCACCATCGAGTCGCTGAAGACCGACTCGGCGACGCTGACGTCGATCCTCACCTACCACGTCGTGCCCGGCCAGATCGCGCCCGACGAGATCGACGGCACCCACACCACCGTCAACGGTGCCGACCTGACCGTCACCGGCTCGGGCGACAACATCATGGTCAACGACAGCGCCGCGGTCATCTGCGGTGGCGTCACGACGGCCAACGCCACGGTCTACCTCATCGACACGGTGCTGATGCCCCCGATGTGACCCGAACAGCCGCGGTGAGGGGTTCCCGCGGCACGGCCTCGGTATCTCCGTGGCCGAGGCGAAGCCGCCGGTGCGAGCACACCGGCGGCTTTGTCGTGTCCGGACGGATGTCGGCGGGTCGGGATGCCGGCGGGTTCGCCCCCTCCCCCGCGGCTACTAAGCTGGGAAGCTCAGGGCCTCTAGCTCAGTCGGTAGAGCATCGGACTTTTAATCCGCGGGTCGTGGGTTCGAGCCCCACGGGGCCCACCTCTGAAATAACGTCGAAACCCTTGTTTTTTGGGGACGTTGAGATGCTGGATCCACCACGAACCACCTCGTGGCAACAGAATGGCAACACTTCTGACGTCAGATTCTGGACGTTTGCTAGTTCGCCAAGCCGCACCGCGGCCGTGGTAACGGATCGTGAGGGCGCGTCCGAGGTACCCGGTCGTCGAGTCGCCTGCCGACGCAGCGCGTCGGCTGCGCGCCCGTACGCCGCTCTCCGACGAGGCGAGAACGTCTCCGACGCCAGACGCATCGGCGGCTCGAGCCAACGCGTCAGCCACGTTATCGAGGTCGTCGTCGAATAGGTCGGCGTAGGTGTCGAGCGTCATTGCGGCTGACGCGTGACCGAGCATCCGCTGGACCGCCTTCACGTTGGCGCCGGCGCTGATTGCCAGCGACGCTGCTGTGTGGCGCAGGTCATGAGGTGCGACGCGCGGGAACGGATGCGGCGGACGCAGGCCGGCAGCAGTCGCTGCTTCGATGCGCTCCTGCGTCTCACCGCGGACTTGCATGACAGCGCTGTTGAACCATCCCGTAGTCGACTTGGCTCGTCGGATGAAGTGGTCGCCGTCGCCGAAGAGCAGCGCGTCTCTCGGTCGCGTGGCGACCAGATGCTCGATGACCGGTCCGAAGAACACGGGTAGGGCACTGTCCGCTTCTCGTGCGTGTACGGTGTGCCGATCATGATCTGACTGCGACCTCGACTGCGTTCTTCGACTCTCATTCGGCGTCGCAAGGTGTCGACGTGCTTGATGCGCAGCGCGGTGGCCTCGCCCGGTCGGAGGCCCGTATAGCGAGGAACACGACCAGATCGGGATGCTTTGCGATCCCGGCGAGCTCCGCGACTGAGCCCTCGGACCATGTAACGACGTTGACACTCTTGAGCAGTTCTTACAACGGGTCACGGCGTCTCATTGAAAAGTGCCTGCGTGCATCACGATCGCAGCCGCTTCTTCACTCGCGGGAGCAGTTGCCAGAACCGGACTCTCTTCCGCTCAGATGCGGGGCGGTCAGCCGGCATTTCATGGGACGGCTCTTCTTAGCCAGTGATCATGGGCGGCCACCGGCTGTGTCGTGCGCGCCACTAGCCGCTCGTGCACCGACCGCCGATCGGACGACGGCAGCGGATTGACGGCGCTCCGATGGACGGACGTCCGGACTGATGACGACTTCGCTGGCAACGAAGATGCAAGAGCCCATGTGGTTGGATGCAGCTGTGACAACTACCCCACAAGAGGCGGCGATGGTCCACCGGCTGCGCAGCGCAGTCGTCAGCGAGGGCGAGCGACCGATATCGTTCATCCTCGGCGCCGGCATTTCGAACGGAGCGGCTCCGTCGACCAAGCGAATGGTGGAACTGTTCCAGCGATCGATGTCCAAGGATCCCGAGGATGAGCGAGACCTCGAGCAGTTGCTCGCTCAAACGCAGCCCCGTGATCACTACCAAACGGCAGCGCAGTTCGTAATCGAGCGGGCTGGAATATCCCGTTTGAACCGGGTTGTGCGCCTAGCTGTCCTCACTGCGCGCTCTCCCCAAATTCCCCCCGATGTGGCCAGCGAGTACCTCGGTGACTCTGCTCAACTGGAGCAACTAGACAGCGACTGGCGCGGCTGGCTCATTCCGCGCGGGCTGGGTGCACTTGGGCGCTTGATTGAACTCGTTCCACACGAGTCACGAGGGCCGATTCTCACGACGAACTTTGACCCGCTGATTGAATCGAGTCTGAGGGCCGCCGGTCTCGTTCCGCATCTCGTCTGCGCAGACGTCGATGGCGCGATCCCAACAACGCCTCCACTCCCGAGTGTGGTACCCGTGAACCATCTGCACGGTTACTGGAACCAAGGCGACACGTTGCACACGGGCGCACAACTAACCAGAAGTCGACCTCGACTTCTGGGTAGCCTGCGCCAGGTGCTAACTCGGACGACGTGCATCGTCCTCGGTTACGGCGGGTGGGATGATCTCCTGACCGAGTCGATCTGGCGCCTCGTAGAGGAGGGGGCCGAGCGCGACATAGAGATACTTTGGGGTTGCCACGGTCCGACGGCCGAGCTGGGGCGACTCACAGACAAGGCACTGCCGGGACGCCTGCAGCCCTACGTGAACGTTGATGCGAACAGCTTGCTTCCTGCAGTCGAAACGGCGGTTCGAGACCGGTTGAGGCCCGGCTCTCGTAAGACGACTAGCGGGCGGCCCGGACGCTCTGGGGTACCAGCATTCGAAGACATAGATTCTGAGTTCATCGAGAGCCACCTATCCCGTGACACGTCACCAATCTCCGCGATCTCATATTTTGATGGGAGATCGCCGACCTGGGTGGATGCAATCGGCAATCGTGCACCCCGCCTTGACCTCACGCAGGAGATAGATCGCGTTCTGAAGGAACAGCCGGCGCACCATGTAGCGTACCTGCTTTCGGGGCCAACTGGCGAAGGAAAGTCCACCATGCTTCGCCAGATCGCCGGGCGACTTTCTGAGGACCTTGGCAATCGGGTGCTTTGGATGAGCGCGGCAGGAGGTTTCGAACCGCACGACGTAACAAGCCTTCCGGTGACAAGCTCAAGAGTATGGGTGGTGATTGATGACGCAGACCTATTTGCTAAGCGTATTGCAACTGTCGTCAGAGAGCTAGATCGTGTCGGGCGCTCGGACATCCAGCTTCTCCTTGCAGCTCGTGATGGAGATTGGGCTCGGGCCGTGCAGATGGAGTCAGCGAGCATCCCGTCGCGCGCGTTGCGCGTGTTCAAAGTAGGAGGGATCACGCAGAGCGATGCGAAGCAAATAACGCGAGCGTGGGGGCAATTCGGCGATCGCGCATTGGGAAAGTTGCTTACGCTCACGCCGGCAGACCGCGCCTCCGCACTTTTCGGAGCAAGCCAAGGTAACTCTGAGGGCGCACTCCTGGGAGCGATGCTTGAGACTCGTTATGGCAATGACTTTCGGCAGCATATCTGGGAGCTCATGAAGCGGCTGAACCATGTGAAGTTGCCAGGCGGTAGAAGTCTGCTTGAGGCATACGGTGCCATCTGCCTCGTTTACCGCCACGGCATCTCCCGCCTACCGTTGACCTACCTCGGTGAGTGGCTCGACATGTCCGAAACGGAGGTAGAGGGTCTCGTCGTCTACCGACTCGGTCGTGAAGCTGCGGCCGAGCGTCACGGCGACTCGATCGTTCCGCGACATCGCCGCATCGCGCAGGAGGTAGTCGACCTGCTTCCGGAATTTGCGATCAATGAGGTCGATCTGATGCGCGAAGTCGTCGCAAGCGTGGTCCGCGGCGCGCGTGGTTCGCGTTGGGACGAGGACATCCTGGCAGTCGTTTACGCAGGCCAGAATCTGGAGAGTAAGTCGTTGGCTATCGCTGCGGCCGATGGTGCGGTGAGGGGCGACGACCGCCAGCTTCGACTCGTCAATTACCGCGTTAGCGTTTACCGGGAGTTCGACGAGATAGACGATGCGCTACTGATAGCGGAAAGAGCGTGGACGTCTATCGATCGATTCGATGACCTAAGGCTCACTCTTCGAAAGTTCCTGATCACGTGGGCTCGTGTAGCCGGACGCGCTGGTCAATACCGGGACTCAGCCGCCTTGAATGCGTGTGCACTGCTCGATGTGCCGGACATGGGAGCATTGACCTCTGATGAAGCCACCCGCGCCCTCAGCGGTCTCGCTTGGTCGCTAGGAATGCTGCCAGAAGCAGATCGACATGCTACCGGGCGCGGTGCTTGCGCTGAATCGGCGCTTTACCTCGCGCCATCTGCCGAGCTTCGCGAGCAGGCGACGCGATACCTAAACGACGCGTCGCGCGACGGGTACTCAGAGCTGGACACCGCCAAGCAGCGAGGCGCAATAGTCGCAACCATCAAAGAGAGCTTGAAGAGTTCGAAGATCGGGCCCGCACGGCACTACGAGGTGCACGCTGCCAAACTCCATCAACTGCTCAGCGTTGCCCAGCTCTGAACGCCGGCCGATCACCACTTTGCTTTCGCGAGCAAACAACGACGTGTCCTCGGCCCTTGAGTAGCTCCACTCGTCTAAGTCCCACACCACCGGGCAGGGCATCATGCGCGAGCACGAATCAGCTTCGTCTCTGCCAGAGCACGCGGAAGGATTGTGCGTGAGTCATTCGGTTCCGTTCGTCGATATGCGCGCGCCGGTACCACGATGCCATCGCTGAGTCCACTACGTATGAGATATGTCCATCTCTGAGCTCACAGTGATGGAGCACCTCGAACCCAGCGTGGTGCAGCTAGGACCGGCGCCTGCGAACGCGGGCTGACGAACCATTGTCTGACGGCTCAACCGAACGCCGCGTGGGCCGGTGTCGCCTACGGGTTCGCCGACATGGCCCACGGTCCAGCGGGCAAGCCGAGCTGTTGCGCGTTCCGTGGGGGCGACTTCAACTGCTTGCGCCTCGGCAAGGATGCCGCGCAGAAGCAGAACGACTACGTGATCCTGGCCGACATCTTCCCGACCGGCTATCACGCGACGGAGCTCGCTCACGTGAAGCCCGGCGATCCGACGGTCATCTACGGGGCCGGTCCGGTCGGATGGATGGCCGCCTACTCCGCGATCATCAAGGGTGCGTCGAAGGTGATGGTCGTCGACCGCCACCCCGACAGTCTGCGCAAGATCGAGGAGATCGGTGGCATCACGATCGACGACTCGAAGGTCGACCCCGTCGAGGCGGTGAACGAGATGACGATGGGGCTGGGCGCCGACAACGGATTCGAGTGCGTCGGCTACCACGCGCACGATGCCGACGGCAGCGGGCCGCCGAACCTGACCCTGAACCGCCTCGTGAAGTCGGTGAGGTTCACCGACGAGATCGGCGTCGTCGGGGTGTTCGTCCCGCAGGACCTCGGTTCGCCCGATCCGCTCGGGAAGCAGGGACAGGTCGCTTTCGACTTCGGCGAGTTCTGGTTCCGCGGGCAGAAGCTCGGCAGCGGCCAGTGTCCGGTGAAGAAGTACAACCGGGCGCTTCGCGATCTGATCGTCAGCGGCGAGGCGACGCCGTCGCAGGTCGTCAGCCACGACCTCAGCCTCGATGACGCGCCGCGGTCCTACGAGCACTTCGACAACCGCGACTACGGCTGGACGAAGGTGGTGCTGCATCCGGAGTTCGCCTCCACCGGCGCTTGAGCGTTCACGACCACCGCCCCCGCCGCGGCTCGGACACTCCTCTCGGGGACCCGGCCCGCGAAGGGGGCATTCTTGATGCTCGGCGGCGGGGCACCCCCGCAACCCCCTTCCGACCGCATCCGCTCCCCCGTAGCGTCGCCCGCATCCCCACGACGATGCGAACCATACGGAGGACGCGATGACCGATGTATCGAACCAGGGCCCGGCTGAGGGCGACGACCGTCCCGAGCTGACGACCCGACAGGGACACCCCGTCTACGACAACCAGAATCAGCGGACGGTCGGAGCTCGCGGGCCGGCGACGCTCGAGAACTACCACTTCCTCGAGAAGATCAGCCACTTCGACCGCGAGCGCATCCCCGAGCGGGTCGTGCACGCGCGCGGCTTCGTCGCTTTCGGCTACTTCGAGGCGACCGGGATGTGGGGCGACGAGCCCATCTCGCAGTTCACGCGCGCGAAGCTCTTCCAGGAGCCGGGCAAGCGCACCGACCTCGCCGTCCGGTTCTCGACCGTCATCGGCGGACGCGATTCGTCGGAGGCGGCGCGCGACCCGCGCGGCTTCGCCGTGAAGTTCTACACCGAAGACGGCAACTGGGATCTCGTCGGCAATAACCTCGGTGTCTTCTTCATCCGTGACGCGATCAAGTTCCCCGACGTCATCCACTCGCTCAAGCCCGACCCGATCACTTTCCGGCAGGAGCCGGCGCGCATCTTCGACTTCATGTCGCAGACGCCCGAGTCGATGCACATGCTCGTCAACCTCTTCAGCCCCCGCGGCATCCCGGCGAACTATCGCACCCAGCAGGGTTTCGGGGTCAACACTTACAAATGGGTCAACGAGCAAGGCGAGACGAAGCTCGTCAAGTATCACTGGATCCCCTCCGTCGGCGTCCGCTCGATGACCGAAGCGGATGCCGCCGCCGTGCAAGCCGGTGATCTCGGTCACGCGTCCCGCGATATGTACGAGGCGATCGAGCGCGGCGAGTATCCCGAATGGGAGCTGCGGGTGCAGATGATGGACGACCACGACCATCCCGAGCTCGATTTCGACCCGCTCGACGACACGAAGGTGTGGCCCGAGAACGAGTTCCCGCCGCGCGTGGTCGGCAAGATGGTGCTCAACCGGAACGTGTCGAACTTCTTCGCCGAGAACGAGCAGATCTCGTTCGGCACCGGCGTCCTCGTCGACGGCCTCGACTTCTCCGACGACAAGATGCTGGTAGGGCGCACGTTCTCGTACTCCGACACTCAGCGCTACCGCGTCGGTCCGAATTACCTGCAGCTGCCGGTCAATTCCCCGAAGAACGCATCGGTGGCGACGAACCTCCGCGATGGACAGATGGCGTACCACGTCGACAACGGCGGTGAGAATCCCCACGTCAACTACGAGCCGTCGATCACCGGCGGACTCCGGGAGGCCCAGTACCCGACGCACGACGAGCAGGGGCCGGAGATCGTGGGGCGGCTGACGCGCAAGCGGATTCCCCGGACCGACGACTACACGCAGGCTGGACAGCGCTATCTGCTGATGGAGGACTGGGAGCGCGACGACCTCGTGGCGAACTTCGTCGACCTGATCGGGCAGGCCGCTCGTCCCGTCCAGGAGCGGATGCTCTGGCACTTCTACCTGGTGGAGGACGACCTCGGCCGTCGCGTCGGTGAGGGCCTGGGAATCACGCTGGACGAGATCAAGGATCTGCCGCCTCTGCAATCCCAAACACTCAACGAGGACGAACTCGAGCGACTGCGCAATCTCGGGCACAACGGCCCGCGCGATGTGGCCGGTCTTCAGATGACTCATTGCGTTCCCAATGCGCGCGCACAGGAGGTCTGAGCCTTCCGGGGGCGACGACACGAAATAGTGTTCTCAATTGGTGATGCGCAAGGCGATGAAACCGCTAACATGTCAGCCATGGCCCGCAAACAAATCACCCAGCTCATCGACGATCTCGACGGAACCGTCCTCGAGAGCGGCGAAGGAAAGCAGATCACGTTCTCGATCGAGGGACGCGCTTACGAGATCGACCTCTCGGATGACAACGCCGAGAAGTTCTACAAGGCGCTGGCACCGTTCGTGGACGTCGCCCGCTCGATCCGCGCGAACACGCCTTCGCGTTCGCGCTCTTCGCGCGCGAACAAGAGCGACCTCGATCTGACGGCCGTCCGCGAATGGGCGCGTTCGAACGGTCACACCGTCAACGAGCGCGGCCGCGTTCCGGCCGCTGTCATCGAGGCGTACCGCGCCGCGAACTGACCCCATCCGATCGCAGAAATGGCTCAGGCACCTCCAGGCCTGAGCCATTTCTCGTTCTCCTCGATGGACGGAGGATCCCATGACCCAGCCGCCATCCGGCGATAGCGATAGCGATAGCGCGAGCAAGAGCGGCGGCGTGAACGGGGTCGCGATCGGAATCGCGCTCGGCCTTCCGCTCGGCAGCGCCATCGGCATGCTCGCGTTCGACAACATCGCGCTCGGCGGCGCGATCGGCCTCTCCCTCGGGATCGTGCTGGGCGTCGCGGCCGACGCGCGTCGCCGCGATCAGGCGGATGACGCCGATGCCGGCGGCTGAACGCGCAGGTCACGGCCCCGCGCGGAAATCCCGGATGCGGTCACGCGGATGCGGCGAAGTCCTGCGCGGAGATGATCAATCGCGGGACGTCCGCGATGCTCGCCGCCGACGGATGCCGAAAATCAGCGCCACCACCCAGTAGAGCGCGAGAAATGGCGAGATGACGGCAAGCACGATGCGGATGACGTCGCCACCGTTGATCGCCCACGGAATCCAGATCGCCGACATCCCCACCCAGACGATCGTCTGCATGACGATGACGCCGAACGGGGTTGCGGCGGAGGCCGTTCCGATTCGCTGCCACAGACTCTGCACCCAGCGAACCTAACAGTCGATCAGGCCCGGTCGTGGAGCGTGACGTGGTACCCGTCGGGGTCGGCAAAGGTGAAGGTCACCCCGAATGGCCCGTCGACAGGCTCAGACACGATTCGGTGGCCGGCAGCAAGAAGTTCGCGGTGGATATCCTGCACGCCGGTCGCGTGGAGCCACAGCGCGACGCCCTGGCCGGGCTGCTCGAGCGCGTCGAGGTCGACGCCGGGCATCGGGTCCCGCAGGGCGAACGCGATCGGCGAGGTGGAGAAGACGACGGCATGCGGCGGCCCCTGCGGCGATCGCTCGAGCCCGAGGAACCGCTCGTAGAACGCGTGGGCAGCCGCGAGATCGCGCACCTGGAGGGAGATGAAGTCGGGTCCGGTGACGGGCATGAGCAGAATCCTTTCGTATGTCAGTTATCTGACACCCACTACTATGTCAGAATACTGACATGAGTCAAGACCGTGACGGCATCGACCTCGAGACGTCGATGGGGTACCTCGTGAAGGAGGTATCGAGTGCCCTTCGATCGGCGATGGAAGACGTGCTGCGCCCGTTCGGCATGAACATCACCCATTACTCGTGCTTGGAGCTGCTCGCACAGCGCCCCGGACTGTCGAACTCCGAGCTGGCTCGCGGCACGTTCGTCACGCGGCAGAGCATGAACGTCCTGCTGCAGACACTGGAGCGAGACGGCGAAGTCACGCGTGCGAGCACCCCCGCGGCCGGCAAGGCCCTGCCGACGGAGCTCACCGCGCGCGGGCGTGAACGACTGGCCGCGGCGACGGCGGCGGTGCGCGGAGTGGAACTGCGGATGCTGGCGGGGCTCGACGACACCGACAGGCTGACGACGTTCCGGGCGCTGCGGCGAATGGCGCGGTCTTTGCGGCAGCCCCGCGCCGTCGGCGATGAACCAGCTCCGGATCCGGCGTCTTATCCCCCGTCTCTAAGCTGAGGTCGTGCCCGGCTTCTTCACACTGCTCTTTGCCGCGCTCGGCATCCTGCTCGCCGCCCGCGATCCGCGACGACTGCTGCCGGGCGTCCTGCTGACGCTCGCGGCGAGTGCGCTCGTGGCCGAGGTGGCGGTTTTCATCCTCGGCGTCGGCCTCGTCCTGGCGACACTGACCGTTCCCGGGAACAGCGTCGTCTCGCTCGTGCTGATCTTCAGCATCCCCCTGCTCGCAGCGGTGGGACTCGGCGTCGCGCTGCTCGCCAACGGCGTGGTGATGATCCAGCGCGAAGGACGGTCGCTGGCGAACCGCCTCTCGCTCCTGGCCGGAGTCGGCGTCTTGGCCATCCTCGCGCTCGGCATCGTCGCCGTCACGGCGGGATGGTTCGAGCTCGCCGTCATCCTTCTGCTGCTCGCCGCTCCGATCGGCTACGTCGGCATGGGGTTCGTCGCCTACCTCTGCTGGTCGGCGGTGTACGCGCGCCTCGCGCGACGCGCGCCCGCGCCGGCAGCGATCGTCACCCTCGGGTCGGGTCTGCGCCGAGACGGGAGCGTGCCGCCGCTGCTCGCCCAACGCGTGGCGCTCGGGGTCGAGACCCTGCAGCGCTCCCCCGGCGCGATGCTCGTCGTCTCGGGCGGCCAGGGCGCAGACGAACCGCGAAGCGAGGCGGCGGCGATGGCGGAGTACGCCGGCGAGCTCGGCGCGCCCGCGAATCGGCTGCTCGTCGAAAGTGCATCTCGCACCACCGAGGAGAACCTCACACTGACTCGCGCGATCCTCGCAGAACGCGGCATCACCGGCCCGGTGCTCGCCGTGACGAGCGACTATCACGCGTTCCGCGCCGCGACGCTGCTGCGCACCCTCGGCATGCCGGGCCACGCGATCGGCGCGCGCACCGCCCGCTACTACCGGCCGAGCGCGTTGCTGCGCGAGTACCTCGCCCTGCTGCGCGACCACCTCGTGCTCAACGCCGTCGCGCTCGGCATCCTGATGCTGCCGCTCATCGCGTTCGTGGCGATCTCGCTGATCACTCTCTTCGCGGATTGAACGTCATCCTGCCGGCGTAGGCGAGAACCATCGACAGGCTCACGACACGAGCCCTGCCTGGGGCGAGGCTGGAAGCATGATCGAAACCGCACGATTCCTCGTCGTCTCAGACGAGTGGCTGCCTCGCGAGTGGATGCCGGGGGTGACGACGTCGGTCGCCGTGGTATCCGCCGTGGTCGCTGCCGTGGTCGCTGCCGTCGTCGCGATCCTGTTCATCTCGAGCCTGATCTCGATCCTCGCCTCGCCTCGCTACACCGGCGGGGGCAAGCTGCTGTGGATCATCGGGATCTTCGTCTTCCCGATCGCCGGCCCGCTCGTCTGGTGGCTCGGCGGCCGTAACGCTCGCATCCGCACCGATCGCTTGTGACCGCGACGGCGAGGCGCAGCTGATCAGACGATGGCGACGGCGTGACCCGAGACGGTGATGCCGCCCTCCACGGGGATGTCGACGGTCAGCTCCCCCGGCCTGCCGACATGGGCCCCCTGCTCGATGACCACGACCGCGGGAGCGTCGACGGCCCCGAGCGAGCGCAGGTAGGCACCGAACGATGCGGCCGCCGAACCCGTGGCCGGGTCCTCCGTGATTCGACCGACGGGAAAGAGGTTTCGCGCCTGGAAGCGATCGGATGCCGCACGGAAAGCAACGGTGATGGTGGCGGGCCACCCGCGGTCGTCGAGCAGCGCCCGAACCGCGTCGGGATCGAACGAGAAGTCGTCGAAGGTCCTCTGCTCTGCCAGCACGATGACCGGATGCGTGTTGCCCGTGTTCGCGAGCCGCGGCGGCAGCTCGGGGTCGAGGTCGGCCCGCGTGAGGCCGAGCAGACCGAGAATCGCCTCGAGATCGGCGTCGTCGAGGTCGCGGACCGACGGCTCGATGCTGGTGAAGGACGCGCGGATGCCGTCGTCGTCGCGCGAGACCGCGATCGACACGACGCCGACGGGGGTATCGAAACGAACCGCACCGTCGGAGGCGACCTGGCCCCGCGCGGCGAGCGCGACCGCCGTGGCCACCGTCGCATGGCCGCAGAACGGAACCTCGGCGATGGGCGAGAAGTAGCGGACCGAGCGTGCACCGTCGGCGGTCGTGCCGGTGACGAAGGCCGTCTCGGCGTAGTCGACGTCGGCAGCGATGCGCTGCATGGCGCTGGCATCGAGTGCGCCGGCATCCAGGACCACGCCGGCGGGATTCCCACCTTCGGGTCGCGTGCTGAACGCGGTGTATCGCAAGACCTCGGGCGTACTCATCCGTTCAGGCTACGCCCGCGCGTCGGTGGCACGCCGAAGCCGCCGACGACGCGGCGACGCTCACCGCTCGGGCGACGGGGCGAGCCGGTACAGCACCTGCGGACGGCCGCGTTTGCCGTAGCGATGCGAGAGATGGATGACGCCGGTGTCGACCAGGTGCGTCAGGTAGCGGTTCGCGGTAGCGCGAGAGATGCCGCAGGCCGCGGCCACCTCGGCTCCCGTGAGCGCGACGACCGGGTCGAGGGCGGCGACGACCTGCGCGAGCGTCGGCGCAGCGAGGCCCTTCGGCAGGCCGGCGTGGTCACCACCGCCCGTCATCCGTCCCTCCCCCCGGTGCGATCCGGATGCCGCGACCGACGCGGTTCGGATGGTGCCGGTCGACAGCAGCCGGTCGATCTCGCCCTGAGCCAGAAGCGCGTCACGGTCGCCGCTGACGATCCGCTCGCGGTCGGCGGCATAGCGTTCGAGTCGCTCGCTCAGCGCGGCCTGCGTGAAGGGCTTGACGAGGTAGCCGACGACCCGCGCCGCGAGAGCCTGACGCACGGTGGTCTGATCCTGCGACGAGCTGATGACCAGCACGTCGGGTCCGTCGTCGCCGAGCGTGCGCAGCCGGTGGAGCACCTCGATGCCGCTGATGCCGGGCAGCCGCATATCGAGCAGGATCAGGTCGACCCCGGACCGGCTGTGCTCGAGAGCCGCCTCGCCGGTACCCGCGGTGGCGACGATGACGAAGCCGGGGGTGTCGGAGACGAATCCCGCGTGGAGGGCGCGCGCACCGCGGTCGTCATCGACGACGAGGACCCGGATCGGTCCGGTCATCGCGCAGCCTCCAGCTCGAAGGCGAATCGCGCTCCCCCGAGCGCCGATCTCCCGACCTCGACCGAGCCCGATCGGGCCGTGACGATTCGGCGTACGACATCCAGTCCTAAGCCTCGACCGAGGCCCGTCGTGTCGGTCTTCGAGGAGTAACCGGGCGCGAAGATGCGGCGGGCGACGCGCGGCTCGACACCCGGGCCGTCGTCGTCGACCGAGCCCACGATGCGGGACCCCCGGCGGCCCAGCTCGCAGATCACATTCGCCGCGCCCGCCTCCGCCGCGTTGCGGCACAGGTTCGACACCACCGACACGACCCCCTCGTCGATGTCGTCATCGATGTCGAGGTCGAAGCGCACCCGAGCCCCGATCTCGTGCAGCTCGGCACGCACGGTGGGGATCATCGCGGCGAGCACGGGCTGGTCGTCGCGGGCCCCGTCGTCGCCGGTGCCGAGGGGGCGGCGCACGCTCGCGATGTCTTCGATGTATCCGCGAGCCTCGTCGGTGTCGCCGCGCGACAGGAGGCCGTGGATGACGTGCAGCCGTGTGCTGAACTCGTGCGACTGCTCGCGCAGCGCCGTCGCCGTCCGCCGCATCTGCGCGTGCTCCGCGGCGATGACATCCAGCCGGCGGAACCGGCGCTCGACCGCGGCGGTCAGGATCGAGCTCGCGAGCGTCGCGACGACGAGCGCACCGATCGCCCAGGGCAGCAGGGCGCCGACGGCCTCGTCGAGCTCGCCGGCGATCTGGGACTCGAGCACCCCCACAGCCACCATCCCGATGGGTGTTCCGTCCGAACCGCGCACCGGGACCTTCGCGCGCAGCGACGGCCCCGAGGCGCCGACCTCCGTGCCGACGAACGTCTCGCCCGCGAGCACGGAGGCGTTGGCGGTCTCGACCTGCACGCCGCGCTCGGACGCGAGGGGGTGGGTGATCCGGACACCCTCGTCGTCGGTGATGACGACGTAGTAGACGCCGGCCGCCTCGCCCACGAGCTCGGCGATCGGCTGCAGGATCGCGGTCGCCGGCGCGAGATCGGCCGCGTCGGCGAGCACGCTCGGCGACCCCGCGCTCATCGCTCCGGTCACGGCCTCGCGCACCTCCGGAAGGTCGGCGAGGCTCGACGCCACCTCGAGCACGCGTTCGGTCGTCGCCTCTCGGATCGTCCGTTCCTGCGCCGCGAGGGCTGTGGCCACCGTGGCCGACAACGCCGCGAGGGTCACCACCGACGGGAGCACGAGCAGCACGAGGCGCGCGGCAGACGCTCTCACCGTGAACGGCATCCTGTCCACTTCCTCGTGCGATCGGACGCTGTCGGGCCGTGCCCGTGCGCATCTATGAGAACAAATGCCGCCACGCTCGGGGGCGGCTCAGCGAAGTGCCATCCTAATTCGATCTCGCGGAGACGACGATGTCCGCGCGAATGGAGTGATCATGACGCATAGCGCGACAGACGCCGGCGCGCGCCCGGCGCACCGCGGCCGCACGCTCGCGGCCCGCATCATCGGGGGCGCCGTCGCGGCGGCGGCCATCACGACCGCTGCGGTCGGCTCGGTCACCTCGGCCGCCACCGGCCAGGAGATCAACGCCTCGATGACGATCATCGCCCCCGCGGCCGCCGGCGGCGGCTGGGACGGCGTGGCCCGCGAGCTGCAGCAGGCGCAGAAGGCCAACGGCCTCGTCAACAACGTGCAGGTGGTGAACATGCCGGGCGCGGGCGGGACGATCGCGCTCGGCAACGTCTCGGTGCTCGACGGCCAACCGGGCAACATGCTCGTCGGCGGCACCGGGCTGCTTGCGGCGACAATCCAGTTCGACTCAGCCGCCAAGCTCAGCGACGTGACTCCGCTCGCGGTCGTCGTCGAGGAGTACGACGTCATCGTCGTGCCGGCCGACTCGCCGTACGAGACTCTCGACGACCTCGTGAACGCCTGGCGCGAGAACCCGAAGTCGATTCCGTGGACGGGCGGCGGATCGTTCGATCAGCTCGTGGTCACCGACCTGGCCCTCGCCGCAGGCATCGACCCCGTCGACACGACCTACATCTCGTCCGACGGCGGTGGTGAGGCCATCCAGGCGCTCCTCAACGGCACCGCGAAAGCGGCCGCCGGCGGCTACCCCGACAACATCGATCAGATCGAGGCGGGCCGACTGCGGGCGCTCGCGCTCGTCGCGAAGGAACCGATCGACGGCATCGACATCCCCACCGCCGCTGAGCAGGGCTACGACATCTCGCTGTCGAACTGGCGCATGCTCGCGGCGCCCTCGGGGCTCGATGAGGCCGACGTGACCGCTCTGACCGAGCTCGTGCTCGACTCTGTCGCCACCCCGGAGTGGCAGGACGCGATCGAGCGCTACCGCTGGACCGAGCGCATCATCACCGGAGACGAGCTGACCGCGTTCCTCGACGACGAGGAAGAGCGCATCACGAACCTGTACGAGGAGATGGGACTATGACGTTCCCCCCGAACCCGACCGCGACCTCGGCCGTCGTCGGCGATCGCTTGCGGCTCGTCTCGGGCCCCGGCATCGCCGCCCTGCTCAAGGGGCTGACGATGCCGGTGATCATCGCCGCATTCGCCACCTATCTGCTGGTGGGGATCTTCACGATGAAGGTGCCGGCGAACGCCGTGTTCCCCGGTCCCCAGTTCTTCCCCGCGATCATCGCCGGAGGGCTCTACATCTTCGCGGCCGCCCTCGTCGTGTCGGCGGTGAAGGAGATGCGCGAGACGAGGGCGGCACAGCCCGACATCGCAGCGGTCAGCGCCGACGTCATCGGCGGCGACGAAGCGGATGCCGAATCCGACGGCTCCGCTCCCGCCCGGGCCGTCCGGGTGGACGTGCGTTCGCTGCTGTGGGTCGTCCTGTCGTTCCTCGGCTTCGCCTTCCTGCTCGAGGTCCTGGGGTGGATCATCGCGGCAGGTCTCCTCTTCTGGTGCGTCGCGCGCGCCTTCGGCTCGACGAGGCATCTCGGCGGACTCGTCGTCGGGCTCACGGTGAGCTCGATCGCCTACATCGGTTTCGACATGGTGCTCGGGATGCCGCTCCCCTCCGGCAACCTCGGAGGGTTCTGACATGGATGTGCTTCAGCTTCTCGGCGAGGGCTTCGCCGGCGCACTGACCCCCGCCAACCTGCTCTGGGTGCTCGTGGGATGCCTCCTCGGCACGGCCGTCGGCGTTCTTCCCGGCCTCGGCTCCTCGATGGCGGTCGCCCTGCTGCTGCCGATCACGTTCTCGCTCGACCCGACGGCCGCCTTCATCATGTTCGCGGGCGTGTACTTCGGCGGCCTGTTCGGCGACTCGACCATGGGCATCCTCATGAACACGCCCGGCCAGGCCTCGGCGATCGCGTCGACCTTCGAGGGCCACAAGATGGCCTTGAACGGACGCGCGGCACAGGCACTCGCAACGGCAGCCATCGGCGCGTTCATCGGCGGCTTCGTGGCGTCGATCGTCGTGGTCTTCGTCGCTCCAGCCCTCGCGGACTTCTCGAGCAGGTTCGGCCCCGCCGAGTTCTTCGCGCTCGCCGTCTTCGCGTTCGCGGCCACGTCGTCGGTCGTCACCGACAACGTCGTCAAGGGCCTCACCGCTCTGTTCATCGGCCTCGGCATCGCCGTGATCGGCATCGACGGCGTGTCGGGCGCTCCGCGCTTCACGATGGACTCCCCCAACCTGTTCGACGGCATCTCCCTCGTCACGGTGACGGTCGCGATCCTCGCCCTCGGCGAGGTCATCTACGTCGCCTGCCTCGAACGGCATACCTCGAACAAAGCGCTCATCAAGCCGACGGGACGGCCGTGGCTCTCGCGTCGCGAGCTGAAAGAAGCCGCACCCGCCTGGGCACGCGGCACCGCGATCGGTCTGCCGTTCGGCGTCGTGCCCGCCGGCGGTTCGGAGATCCCGACCTTCCTCGCCTACGGCCTGGAGAAGCGACTCGACGCGCGGCGCAAGAACCCGCAGTTCGGCAAGGGCGCCATCCGTGGTCTCGCCGCTCCGGAAGCCGCCGGCAACTCCACGACGGGTATGGCGATGGGTGCGCTGCTCGCGCTCGGGCTGCCGATCTCGGCGACGGCCGCGATCATGCTGGCCGCCTTCCGCCAGTACGGCCTGCAGCCCGGCCCGCTGCTGTTCGACCGGGCGCCCGACCTCGTCTGGTCGCTGCTGGCGAGCTTCTTCATCGCGATGGTCGTGCTGCTCATCCTGAACCTCCCGTTCGCGATGCTGTGGGCGAAGCTGCTGCTGATCCCGCGCCCGTACCTCTACGCGGGGATCACGGTGTTCTGCGGCCTGGGCATCTACGCGACCTCGGGCTCGACGTTCGACCTGCTCATGCTGCTGGGCATCGGACTGCTCGGGTTCCTCATGCGCGCGCTCGACTTCCCGCTCGCGCCGCTGATCATCGGCATGGTGCTGGGGCCGCTGGCCGAGACGAGCCTGCGCGACGCGGCGATGAGCTCCAACGGCGACTTCTCCGTGCTCGTCCAGAGCCCGATCACGATCGTGCTCTACGCGCTCCTCGCGCTCGTGCTGATCGTCTCGGTGCGGGGCCGCGTCGTCGCCCGCAAGCGCGAGAAGCAGCTCGTGAAGAGCTGATCGAACACGGCACGGACGAGGGAAGGGGGATGCCGCAGCACGCGGCATCCGCCCTTCCCCGTCTTCCCGCCGATCAGGCCGAGGCGAGCAGCCGATCCGCCGTGCGCAGTGACAGCGCCATCTGCGTCAGTCCCGGATTCGCCGACAGCGCGCTCGGGAACGTCGAGTTGTCGCAGATCCACATGTTGGGGATGTCGTGAGACCGACCCTCCGGATCGACGACGCCGTCACCGGGATCGCTGCTCATGCGACACGTGCCCATCGTGTGGGCCGTCCGCGCGAGGACGCGCGTCTCGCGTGCGCCCGCAGCGTCAAGGATCCGCGTCATGATTCCCACGGCGTGGTCGTCGATCGCTTTCTCGTTCGGCCCGGGCGAGAAGCTGATCTCCGCGCGCGGGATGCCCCACTCGTCGGTCTCGTCCGAGAGGATCAGCCGGTTGTCGTCGGACGGGAGGCACTCGCCGTTGATCCCGATGCCCGCGGAGAACTGCCAGGCGTCGAGGGCGTCCATGAGGTCCTGTCCCCAGAGCGAACCGCCCCGCACGAGCGATGTCGCGTACGTCAGCGGCATGACACCGAGACTCTGAATGAGGTAGCCGCCCGCGAAATCGACGCCCTCGGGCCGCACGAAGTCCTCCGTGATCGCCGCAGACGGATAGCCGCGGTAGCCCCGGACGCTCTCGTCGAACCGGCCCCACACCTGCACGGCGCCATGGGCGAGGAAGTTCCGCCCCACTTGTCCGCTCGAGTTCGCGATCCCGGTGTTCAGCAGGAGCCGCGGCGTCTCGATGCCCCCGCCCGCGAGAACCAGAGCAGCGCAGCGCTGCCGGTACTCGACGCCCTCGTGCAGGTAGACGACGCCCGTCACGCGGCCCGCGGCATCCTGCTCGATGCGGTGCACCATCGAGTCCGGCCGGATCTTCGCTCCGCGAGCGACCGCGACGGGCAGATAGGTGATGGCTGTCGTCGCCTTGTACCCGAATCGGTCGCCCTGATGGATGCCGCCGACGTCGATGCTCGCTTTACGCAGGCCGTAGTGCGGCTGGTCGCGATCGCTGGTGATGATGGCGGCCGGAGCGTCCGTCGCGGTGATCCCCAGACGCTCGCAGCCCTGCAGCACGAGATCGGCCGGCGCGTTACGGCGGGTCGGACCGTCGAGGTATTCGCGCTGCGGATCCCACGGGTAGGGAGTCGGACCGCTGACGCCGATGACCCGCTCGACCTCGACGATGTACCGGATGAGTTCGTCGTAGTCCACCGGCCAGTCGTGGCCCTGCCCCGTCTCGCTGTGCAACGAGAGGTCGCGGCGGTCCGGGCGCGGGGTGAACGCACCCCAGTGCAGCGTCCCACCGCCGACGCCCCAGCCGCTGTTGTTCGGGCCGAAGGCTGTGGGGGTGTCGCCGCCGCTGAACCGGTCGGACATCCAGTTGATGCGCGTCGCCTCGCGCTCATCGGGGGTGAACTCGTCCATCTCGAGGTTCGGTCCGGCCTCCAGCGCGACGACCCGCAGTCCGCGCTCGGCGAGCCTGCTGAGCAACGGCCCGCCGCCGGCTCCGGTCCCGACGACGACGACATCCACGACCTCGTCGAGGTCGTATCGGCGCATTCCGGAGAGGTTCATGCGGTGCGTCCTTTCGCGGCGCCGAGGCGTCCGAGCTCTTCGGGTTCCCATTCCTCGCGCTCGCCCGCGGCCAGCACGAGGTAGCCGGCGGGCTCCGGCCCGGTTCCGCCGGTCGCGAAGCCGGTGTAGCCGACACGTGCGAGCGACGCCGGGTGCGACAGCCAGACGCGGGCGAGGTCGTTGCGGGCGTCCTCGAACCACAGGCTCAGCTGATCGGGGGTGAGGACCGTGCCGGAGGGGGCTTCGCCATCGATCACCTGACGGATGACGGCATCCTGGGCGGCAGGTCCGCGCATCCAGATGGCGGCCAGTGCATCGAGTCCTGCCCGGTATGCCTCGACATCGGTCGACATGCCGGTGGGACGCCAGCCGTCGCTCTCCCCCGCTTCGATCATGCGGTCGAGGCGGGCAGCGAGATCGATCGTCGCTCCTGCGCCCTGCGGGATGATGCGGCGCGCAACGTCGCGCAGGAGCGCCAGCTGCGCGGGAGTGAGGGCCGTCGGACGGTAGGCCGGATCGTCGACGAGCGCACGTCGGGCGAGGGTGGCGCGCACGGCGGCATCCGTCCGTGACGACGCGATGACCTGCGCCCACGCCTCGGGAACGCGCGGCCCCCACGCGGCGATGTCGGCCGCGAGGTCGCGCACCGACGCCGCGACGTCCTCCGTCACGAGGGTCGCGGGCACCTCGTGCTCGCGGATGCCGTCGGGGATCACCGCCCCCTCGACCACGAGCCCGGCGAGACCGAAGACGCCGAGCGCGCCGTCGAGAATCCGCTCGACGAGATCCTCCGCGAGCCCGTGATCGTCGTGGCCGGCCACGAGGATCCACGGCGTGGTGATCTCGGCAGCGGCGATGGCCTCGATCAGAGCGTCGGCGCCGAGCGCCGGGTCGACCGTGATCTGCCGGAACGCCCCGACGGAATCGTCCGATGCGTCGTCGAGCTGCGGTACGTCCCCGCGAAGCGAGACGACCGCGAAGGGGGTGTCGCTCACGGGGTGACCATGCCCCCGTTGACGTTGAGGGTCTCGCCGGAGACGTAGCTCGACTCGGCAGAGGCGAGGAAGACGAAGGCGGGAGCGATCTCGGCGGGCTGGCCGGCGCGCTGGTAGGTGCTCTCGTCGTCGAAGGCCTGCATCTGGTCGTCCGAGACGCCGTCGCTCACTTGGAGCGCCGACCACGTCGGACCGGGCGCGACGACGTTGACCCGGATGCCGCGGGGCGCGAGCTGCTGTGCAAGCCCCTTCGAGAGATTGTTGATCGCGGCCTTCGTCGCGGCATAGTCGACCCGGTCGGGTGCCGGCTTGTACGCCTCCAGCGAGGCGGTGTTGATGATCGAGGCGCCCGCCGGGAGGTGGGGCAGAGCCGCCTTCGTGATCCAGAAGTTCGCGAAGACGTTCGTGTGGAAGGTCGCGGCGAACTGCTCGTCGGTCAAATCTTCGAGCCGTTCGACCGCGACCTGCTTTCCCGCATTGTTGACCAGGATGTCGATGCCCCCGAGGAAGTCGGCGGCCTCCGCGACGAGCGCACGGCACGCCTCGGCCGTCGAGATGTCAGCGGCGATGGCATGCCCGCGCACGCCGGCGTCGGCGATGAGGCCGAGGATGCGGTCGGCGTCGCGCTGCTCGGCGGGCAGGTGGACGATCACGACGTCGGCCCCCTCCCGGGCGAAGGCGATCGCGGTGGCGCCGCCGATGCCGGAGTCTCCGCCGGTGATCAGGGCCTTGCGACCGAACAGGCGCCCCGAACCGCGGTACGTCTGCTCGCCGAGGTCGGGAACCGGCTGCATGTTGGCCTGGATGCCCGGCTCGGGCTGGTGCTGGACGGGCGGCTCGACCCGGTCGTATCGGGTCACCGGGTTGTCGAAGGTGTACTGATCGCTGTGCTCCACGGGCTCACCGTAGGTCTCGGCCGAAACTCGGCGCGAACGCTTGCCAAAAGTCAAGGGAGGGGCGTAAAGCGGATCACCGGCCGACGCCCTGCGGACCCGCCCGCCGCTGTCAGGACTGCGGCGACCCTGTGACGAGCGCGATCGCCGTGCCGACAGCGTCCGCCGCACCGGCGGCATCCACGCGCGCGAGGGCGAAGGCCGACACGACCAACCCCGTGCACGCGTCCGCCAGGGTCGCGACCTGAGCACCGTCGAGGTCGGAGCGGCGGGCGGCGACACCGCGACCGAAGGCTGAGCGCAATTCGGATCGGTACCCGGCGATCACGTGCGCGACGGCTTCGTCGCGCCCGATGGGCGCCGCTGCCGTGTTCACGAGCAGGCACCCGCTCGACGCCGGAAGCGAAGCGGGCTGCTTGAGGGCGGTTCGCAGGCCGAGGAGGTACTCCTCCAGGGCGCCCGGGGCGACCTCATCGACGGTCAGAGGCGACAGTCGGGGCCGGATGATCTCGTCGAGGTAGCTCTCGACCGCGGCGTCGAAAAGGCCGCGCTTGGAGCCGAATGCGTGATAGATGCTCGATCGGTTCAGGCCGGTGACGCGCTCGAGCTCGGGCAACGGCGCGCCTTCGTAGCCCTGCTCCCAGAAGACGCTCCGCGCCGCGCGAACGACGTCGTCGCGGTCGTAGCTCTGCGTTCGGCCCATGCGCCGCGCCCCCTTTTGTGTATCGGTCAGTTCAGTATATATTGAACCAAGCGATACAGAAACTGCGGTGTCCACCGCCGGAAGGGAACAGCTCATGATCATCGTCGGTCTTGCGCTCGCGGGCCTCGCAGCGCTCATCCACGTTTTCATCTTCTACCTCGAGTCCATCGTCTGGACGAGCGAGCGGGCCCGCAAGACGTTCGGCACCGGAACGGTCGCGCAGGCCGAGACGCAGAAGGCCCTCGCCTTCAACCAGGGCTTCTACAACCTCTTCCTCGCGATCACGGTGTTCATCGGCATCGCATTCGTCATCGCCGGGAACGTCCCGGTCGGCGCGGCCCTCGTCTTCACCGGAGCAGGTTCCATGGTCGCGGCCAGCCTCGTGCTCATCCTCTCCGACCGCTCCAAGGCCTCCGCCGCCCTGAAGCAGGGCGTGATCCCCGCTCTCGGCGTCATCGCACTCGCGCTCGGCCTCGCGATCTGACCCGGCGCCCATCCGCGCCGCCCTCTCGTCCGCGACTCCGACCGAGCCCGCGGCATCCGTCACCGACCCCTCACGAAGGAGAAACATGACCCACGGAACCAGCACACAGATCCGTCTGGCTCGCCGCCCTCAGGGCTGGCCGACGCCCGACGACTTCTCGATCGGGCGCGTCGAGCTGAGCGAGCCCGCTCCGGGCGAGGTGCGCGTGGCGAACGAGTTCGTCTCCGTCGACCCGTACATGCGCGGGCGCATGAACGATGTCCGCAGCTACGTCCCGCCGTACGCCCTCGGCGACGTGATCGCCGGGGGCGCGATCGGCCGCGTCGTGGCGAGCGCCTCGGACGATCTGCCCGTGGGCACGGTCGTGCTGCACCAGCACGGGTGGTCGGATGTCGTCCAGGCCGACGCCTCGACGTTCCGTGCCGTCCCCGAGGTGCCGGGCCTTCCGCTGTCGGTGCGCCTGCACATCCTCGGGATGACGGGCCTGACCGCCTACGTCGGCCTCACCGCCATCGCGCACATGAAGCCGGGCGACACTGTTTTCGTCTCGGGTGCAGCCGGAGCCGTCGGCACCGCCGTCGGTCAGATCGCCAAGCTGCTCGGAGCGGGCCGGGTCATCGGCTCGGCCGGCTCTGCGGAGAAGGTCGCGCTGCTCACCGAGAAGTACGGCTACGACGCAGCCTTCAACTATAAGGACGCGCCCGTCCGCGAGCAGCTCGCCGCGCACGCCCCCGACGGCGTCGACGTGTTCTTCGACAACGTGGGCGGCGACCACCTAGAGGCCGCGCTCGACGTCATGAACACCGGCGGTCGTATGGCGCTCTGCGGCGCGATCACCGGGTACAACACCACCGAGAAGACGCCGGGGCCCGACAACATGGCCAACATGATCACCCGTGGTCTCACCGCGACCGGCTTCACGCTCGCCGCCTACCTGCACCTCGCGCCGGAGTTCACCGAGAAGATGACCGCCTGGTTCGCCGAGGGGAAGATCGCCTACGACGAGACCATCGTCGACGGCATCGAGAACACCGTCGACGCCTTCCTGGCGATGATGCGCGGGGCCAACACCGGCAAGATGCTCGTGCGGACCTCCGCGCGGTAAGCCCTGAGCCGACGGAAAAGGCGGTGACGCTCCGCGCGTCACCGCCTTTCGCGTCGGCTCGGCGACGGGGGAGGTCATCACCCCGGCAGGTGCAGGCTGCCGTCTCGCCAGTCGGCGGAGCGGAGGTCATCGATCCGAGCGTCGACGACGGCGGAACCCAGGTGGTCCCCCACGCCGACGACCCATCCCGCTCCGGCGGCGCGAGCCGAACGCACGCCGGCCTCGGCATCCTCGAACACGACGCATCGCGCGATGTCGACGCCGAGCAGGGCGGCGCCGGCGAGGTAGGGCTCAGGGTCGGGCTTGCCGTGACCGACGTCCTCCGCCGACACGAGCGCGGACGGGACGGGATGCCCCGCGGCCGCGAGTCGCCGGTGCGCCAGCTCGCGCGTGGCCGAGGTCACGACGGCCCACGACCCCGACGGGATACGTGAGGTGAGGGCGACCGAGCCGGCGATCGGCGCCGTCAGTGCGGCGGATGCGACCTCCGCCTCCTCGAGAGCGGCGACGGCCTCGTCGCGCAGCCCTGCCGCCACGAGCGTCGCGACGGTGTCGGCGGCGCGCACCCCGTGCTCGATCTGCGTGCGGAAGTCGAAGCCCGGGGCGTACCGCCTCGCCCAGGCGTCCCATGCGATGGCGGCGGCCTCGAGGGAGTCGACGAGCACGCCGTCGCAGTCGAACAGCACGGCGCGCGGGGTGATGGTGGTCACAGGATGCTCCAGGGAGGACGATGCCCGCCGGGGCGGACCCCGGCGGGCATCGGTTCGGTTCAGCGGGACGTGGCTGCGGGGGCCGGGCTCGCGTCGGCCTCGGCTTCCGCCACCTTGCGCCGGTCGCGACCGCGCAGGGCGAAGGTCGTGCCGTAGAGCGCGACGAGGGCGACGGCGAGCGCGACGATGACGGCGATCTGGCCGCCGGCACCGGAGACTCCGCCGAGGATCAGGCCGAAGACGCCGTAGTCCGAGTCGGAGAAGGTCGAGTTCGAGAACCCGATGTCACCGAGGACCGGCAGCAGGAACAGCGGCAGGAAGGTGATCGCCACACCGTTGGCGAAGGCTCCGAGGACGGCGCCCCGGCGGCCGCCGACGGCGTTGCCGATGACGCCCGAGGCGGCACCCGTCATGAAGTGCGCCACGACGCCGGGGATGATGATCGCTGTGCCGAGCGCGGCCATCCCGAGCATGCCGACGATGCCGCCGACGAAGCTCGCGAGGAACCCGATGAGCACCGCATTCGGGGCGAAGGGGAAGACGATCGGCACGTCGAGCGCGGGCTTGGCGTTCTTCACGAGCTTCTCGGAGATGCCCTTGAAGGCGGGCACGATCTCGGCGAGCACGACGCGCACGCCGGCGAGGATGATGAAGACGCCGGCGGAGAACGTCGCGGCCTGCAGAGCGAGGAAGACGATGAAGTTCTGTCCGTTCGACAGCTCCCCCTCGATGTACGCGGCTCCCGCGAACAGTCCGACGATGATGTAGATCACGGCCATCGAGAGCGCGACGATCACGGTCGTGTCGCGGAGGAAGCCGAGCCCGCTGGGGAATGAGATCTCCTCGGTCGACTTCGAGCGGCCCTTGCCCCGAGTGATCAGGGCGACGAGACCGCTGAGGGCGACGCCGGCGCCGCCGGTGTGCCCGAGGGCGACGTCGTCGCTGCCGGTCACGCGGCGCATGAACGGCTGGACGAGAGCAGGCGAGACCACCATGTAGATGCCCTGCGCGATCGAGCCCCAGAGCACGACAGCCCACGGCTCGAAGCCGGCGACACCGAGGATGACGGCGAACATGGCCGCGATGTAGAACGCGACGTGACCCGACAGGTAGATGTACTTGAAGCGCGTGGTCGCCGCCAGCACGATGTTGACGATCATGCCGAAGAAGAAGATGAGCGCGGCGGCGGAGCCGTAGTCGAGCAGCACCTGCGCGACGATCGCCTCGTTGTTGGGGACGACGCCCTGCACGTTGAACGCGTGCTGGAACATCGCGCCGAACGGATCGAGCGAGCCGACCACGACGCCGGCGCCGGCGGCCAGCACGAGGAAGCCGACCAGGGTGCGGATCGTGCCCTTGAGGACGTCGCTGAACGACTTCCCCTGCACAGCGAGACCGATCAGGGCGATGAGCGCGACGATGACCGCCGGCTGAGTGAAGATGTCGAGCAGGACATCGATGACAGCATCCATCGCGGATGCTCCTTTCGTCGGTGAAAGCGTCGGGTGGAGGGAGGGTCAGGTCAGGAGTGCCGCTTGACGGCCTCGTCGACCTTCGTCCGGAGCTCCGCGAGGTCGATGATGCTGTCGAGAGCGACGACGTCGTCGCCGAGGCCGCTCGCGGCCTCCGCGATGTCGCGGCCGACGAAGATGGTGTCGGCGTCGCCCCGGGCGACCGAGCCGAGGTCGGCGTGATCGACGGTGATGCCGGAGACTCCCAGCTCCTTCAGCACCTTCTCGATGTTCATGTGCACCATGAAGCTGCTGCCGAGGCCGGAGCTGCAGACGGCGAGGAACTTGGTCATTGGGTGACTCCTGTCATGAGGGCCGCGCGGACGTCGGCGGTGGTTCGGGCGGAGAGCAGAACCGCACGGGCGCGGTCGTCGCTGAGCAGTCGGGCGAGCTCCGACATCGTCGAGAGATGCGACTCGGTGTCGGTCGCCGCCAGGCAGAAGAAGAGGGTGATGGGGTGGGCCTCTTCGTCGTTGAGCAGGACGGCGGGGTCTACCCAGAGCGCGGAAAGCCCCGTGCGCACGACACCCTTCTCGGGGCGGGTGTGGGCCAGCGCGATGCCGAACCCGAGATCGATGTAGGTGCCGCCGGCGGCGATCGACTCGATCATCGCGTCGATGTACGACCGCGTGATGGAGCCGTCGCCGAGAAGCGGTCGGCTGACCGTCTCGATGGCCGCGCGCCATCCGTCGAGGTCGGTCGCGAACTGGATGCGGTCGTCGCTGAGCTGTTCGATGAGCATGGGGGTCCTTCCGGTCAGACGCCGGGCCGAGGGCCGTGGAGCGTGAGGGAGATCTCGCTGTTCTCCGGAGCGTGGCGTGCCGTGCCGAAGGCGACCGGCGTGCCGTCGGCGTCGAACACGAGGGAATCGATGGTGAGCAGCCGCAGGCCGGCGCTCACCCCGAGGTTCAGCGCCACGTCCGGCGCTGCCTCGTCGACGCGCACCGTCATGTCGTTGCGGACGAGGCTGACTCCGTACTGCTCCTGCAGGAAGGCGTACAGCGACTGGTCCGAGAAGTCACCGGTGTACACCCCGGGATACCGGGCGTGCGGAACCCACGTGAACACGTGCTGGTGGAGCTGGCCGTTGACGTAGCGCAGACGGACGAGCTCGACCACGCCCTCCCCCTCCTCGAGTTCGAGGAGGCGGGCCACCTGCGCACCGGCGGGCACGAGCTCCTGACGGAGCACGCGGGTCGTGACGACGTTGCCCGCGCTCGTCTGCTGACGGTGGAACCCGGTGACGACGTCGGCGAAGTGCTCCGGGTAGTGATCGCCCGCAACCGGCTCGGTGACGAACGTGCCGCGGCCGTGCTCGCGAGCGAGCCATCCGTCCTGCACGAGCCCGTCGACGGCCTTGCGCAGGGTGATGCGGCTCACCTCGAACTCCTCGCACAGCTCGGGCTCGGACGGCAGCCGGTCGCCGACGGCCATCTCGCGGATGCGTCGCAGGAGTTCGTCGTGGACGGTCCGGTACTTCGCGGTTCCGGCTGCTGTCACCATTGGTCGCCTCCTTGCTGACTCGCGTCATCATGACGTCATGACTAATCCGAGGTCGATCATGCCCGAAACCCGGCTTGCCTGCAAGATTGCGTCGCAGAGTCGTTATGACATCATGATGACTATGGAGAACTTGATCTCGACGCCCGCCGCACCGGCCACCATCCCGGACACCACCGAAGCCACCGAGCACGACGTCGTCGTCGCCGCCCGCCTGCTCGCTGCGGATGCCGTGGAGGCCGCTCGCTCCGGACACCCGGGCACCGCGATCGCCCTCGCGCCGATCGCGACCGCGCTCTTCCAGCGGCACATCGAGCACGACCCCGCCGACCCGCAGTGGCAGGGTCGTGACCGCTTCGTGCTGTCGTGCGGGCACGCGAGCATCCTGCTGTACACGCAGCTCTTCCTCACCGGGTACGACGTCACGATCGATGACCTCCGCGCCTTCCGCACGCTCGGCTCGCGCACTCCCGGCCACCCCGAACTCGGACACACCGCCGGGGTCGAGACGACGACCGGGCCGCTCGGACAGGGCCTCGCCACCGCCGTCGGCATGGCCATGGGGATGCTGCACGAGCGGGCGACCTTCGACCCCGACGCCCCGCGGGGCGCATCGCCCTTCGACCGGCACGTGTGGGTCCTCGCCTCCGATGGCGACCTGCAGGAGGGCATCTCGTACGAAGCCGGGGCCCTCGCGGGCCGTCATGGACTCGACAACCTCACCGTGGTGTACGACGACAACGACATCCAGATCGAGGGCGACACGCGTCTGACGTCGTCGGAGGACGTGGGCGCCCGCTTCCGCGCCCAGGGGTGGCACGTCGAACGGATCGAGCTGGCCGCAAGCGGCGACGTCGACGTCGACGAGCTCGACCGCGTCCTGGGCGCACCGAACCCCATCGGCAAGCCGCGCCTGGTCATCCTGAAGTCGCAGATCGCGTACCCCTCGCCCGGAGCCCTCAACACCGCGGCATCCCACGGCGCTCCGCTGGGGGCCGCCGAGATCGAACTGCTGCGCGACGCGCTCGGCACGCAGGCTGCGCCCTTCGACGTGAGCGAGGCGGTCCTGCGCCGTTCGCGCGTCGCTCGAGCGCGCGGTGCGCGTCTGCACGCGCAATGGGACGAGGCGTTCGCACGGTGGCAGGCATCGGATGTCGCTCGAGCCGACGCGCACGCCACGTTCCGGGCACGCCGTCTGCCCGATGATCTCGGCGCGCGACTCCCCCGCTTCGACCCCGGCACGGAGATGTCGACGCGCGACGCCTCCGGTGCCGCCATCCAGGCCCTCGCGCAGGCGCTGCCCGCGATGTGGGGCGGATCGGCCGATCTCGCCGAGCCCAACCGCACCGAGATCCACGCGGGCGGATCGTTCCTGCCCGAGGAGACGGGCCTGGGAACGCGAGCGGGCCGCAACATCCACTGGGGCGTCCGCGAGCACGCGATGGGTGCCGCGATGAACGGCATCGCCCTCGCCGGCGGTTGGCGCGTCTTCGCCGGCACATTCCTGGTGTTCAGCGACTACCAGCGCCCCGCGATCCGCTTGTCGGCGCTCATGGGACTTCCGGTGACGTACCTGTGGTCACACGATTCGGTCGCGCTGGGTCAGGACGGTCCCACCCACCAGCCGATCGAGCACCTGGCGAGCCTGCGCGCGATGCCCGGTTTCTCCGTCGTCCGCCCAGCCGACGCGAACGAGACCGTGGCGGCATGGCATGCGATCGTCGAGGCGGACTCCCCCGCCGGGCTCGTGCTGGGCCGGCAGGGCGTGCCGGTGCTCGACATCCCGATCGATGACGTGCACGCCGGGGTCCGCCGCGGCGGCTACGTCGTGCGCGACGCCGCGGATGCGGACGCCGTCATCATCGCGACCGGGAGCGAGGTCGCCCTCGCTCTCTCGGCCGCCGAGACGGCCGCAGCATCCGGGCTCGCGGTCCGGGTCGTGTCGATGCCGAGCCGTGAGTGGTTCCTGAGTCAGGACGCGGCGTACCGCGACGCGGTCCTGCCGCCGTCGCTCCACGCGCGAGTCGCGGTCGAGGCGGCGTCGCCGTTCGGCTGGCACGAGATCGTGGGCTCGACGGGCGCCGTGGTCGGCATCGACGAGTTCGGCCTCTCCGCTCCCGCGGCAGACGCTCTGCGCGAGCGCGGCATGACGGAGGAGCGCGTTCTCGAGGCCCTCCGCTCCGTCACCGCACGGAGCTGATCGACCTCATCCCTCGACCCGACGAAGAAGGCGGTGACGCTTCGCGCGTCACCGCCTTTCGCGTCGGTTCGGCGACCGTCAGCGCCCCGGCGTCGCGGCGGGGGCCGGGCGGCGGACGAAGAACGTCAGCACCACCGCCGCCGAGGCGATGCATGCGCCGGTGACGAACGCCGTGTGGACGCCCGTGGCGGTCGCGGAGATCGCATCGACGCCGTCAGCGACAGCCGATGCGGCACCGACCGACATCAGGGTCACGAACAGAGCGGTTCCGGCTGCGCCGGCGACCTGCTGCAGTGTGCTCACCGTCGCACTGCCGTGGGAGTACAGCCGCACCGGCAGCGAGCCCAGCGCTGAGGTGAGCAGCGGCGTGAACACACACCCCAGGCCGAGGTTGAGGCCCATGTGAACAGCGATGATCCAGGCGATCGGGGTTCCGACTCCGAACGTCGTCATGCCCCAGAGTGCGGATGCCGCGACGATCATGCCCGGGATGACCAGCGGGGTCGGGCCGAACCGGTCGAACAGCGCGCCGACCACGGGAGCGATGAGCCCCATGAGCACGCCGCCGGGCAGCAGCATCAGGCCCACGGTCAGGGTGTCGAGACCGAGCACCTGCTGCAGGTAGAGCGGCAGCAGGATGAGCGATCCGAACAGCGCCGACATCACGACCACGACCAGCACGACGGCGAGGCTGAACGACCGCGACTGGAAGGTCCGCAGGTCGAGCAAGGCCGCATCGGTGCGCTGCAGCTTCAGCTGACGCACGACGAAGGCGGCGAGTGACAGGGCACCCACGACGAGGGGTATCCACACCGGGACCGGTGCGTGGCCGGTCGCCGACTCCCCGATCGAGCTCAACCCGAAGATCAGCCCGCCGAAGCCGAGAGCGGAGAGCACGACGGATCCGACATCGAAGCGCGCCTCGCGTGTCTCGGTGACGTTCTGCACCCAGATCGCGCCGAGGCCGAGCGCAAGCAGCGCGATCGGGAGGACGAGCCAGAACATCCAGCGCCAGTCGAGCACCGACAGGATCAGACCCGAGACGGTCGGTCCGATCGCCGGGGCGACAGCGATGACGATGCTGATGACGCCCATCATCCGCCCACGACGAGCGGGTTCGACCACATTCAGGACGGTGGTCATGAGCAGCGGCATCATGATGGCGGTGCCGGAGGCCTGCACGACGCGACCGGTGAGCAGCATCCCGAAGCCCGGCGCGAGCGCCGCGATCAGCGTGCCCGCGGCGAACAGCGACATCGCGGTGAAGAAGACGCCGCGAATCGGGAAGCGTGCGAGCACGTACCCCGTCAGCGGGATGACGACGGCCATCGTCAGAAGGAATCCGGTGGTGAGCCACTGCGCGGTCGCGGCGGTGATCTCCAGGTCGACCATGAGCCGCGGAAGCGCGACACCCATGATCGTCTCGTTGAGGATGACCACGAACGCCGAGGCGACGAGCAGTGCGATGACGGGGCCGGTGCGCACGGATGTCGCGCGGGAGGCAGAAGATGTCGGAATGGCTGAGGTATCGGGATGCTGCTGCTCAAGTGTCACTGACTGATTATATGGCAGTCTCTGCCACGTTGGCGCTGTGCGACACTTATGCCATGCACCGCGACGGCGAGAACGATGCCCCGATCATCGAGGAGCATCCCGCGGGTCTGCGCGAACGCCGACGCCAGGAGACCCAGCGCGAGCTGTCGGATGCCGCGCTCGACCTTTTCGAGCAGCACGGCGTGCATGGCACGACGGTGGACGACATCGCACGCCGCGCCGGCACGTCGCAGCGCACCTTCTTCCGCTACTTCGCGACGAAGGAGGCAGCGGTGTTCGCCAGCGCCGACGACTCGGCGCGCGTCGTGGGCGACGCCATCGACGCCGTGCGCGCGGGAGCGTCCGTCGTCGAAGGGATCGAACGCAGCTGGCTGAAGCTCCTCGACCGCTTCGACGCGCATCCCGACGAGCACATCCGCGCGCTGCGCATCCGCCGTCTCGTCGGCTCGGAGCCGTCGCTGCTGGCCGTCGCGCTGCGCAATGAGGCCGAAGAGGTCGAGCAGCTCACCGACGCCGCCGTCGATGCGGCGGGCGCCGACGCCGATGTGCTCGCGGCTCGCGCGGCCGTCTCGACGATGGCCCTCGTCCTCCGGCTCACGATCGACGAGTGGGTCCGGCGTGCCGAGCTCAACGAGCGCGCGAGCGTCCGCCAGATCTACCTCGAGATGCGCCGAGGCGTCGCGACGGTCGCTCGCGACCTCGAGGCCGATCCCCCGCACCACGGCTGACCGAGGTCCCACTTCGGCCGGAAAAACCGGCGGGAAACCCGGCCCACGTGGGACCTCGCAGGGTGGAGTCGGAGCTCAGGCGCGTACGCGCTGAGGCGACGCCGGGCCGCGGGTGCGTCGTCGCGGCGAGCGCGCATTGCGGCGCGCAGACGCCGGCCGGGCCGCTTCGGCAACGGCTGCAGCAGCCGCGTCGGGCGAGGCGTGGGTGCCGAGGTCGGCGCCGTGGCCGCTCTCGGCGTCGAAGGTCGCCGGTGCTGAACCGGTGGTCACGAATCCGGCGTACTGGCCGTCGAGGGTCGCGACGAAGAAGTCGGCGTCCGCCTGTCGCCAGACGAGCGCGGGCGCGGAAGAAGAAAGAGTTGAAAGCACGATGTCCTGAGAATGAGCGCGCACAGCATGATGCGCGGAAGAAGAAGGGAGCTGGATGAACCAGTGATCGCGTCGGACGATCTGCTCGACAGTGAGCCAGGCGAACGACACACGAGCCCCGAAGGGACGTTTCAACGCTAGCACGCCCCCGATGAGCGGGGGCCGGACGGGGTCAACCGCTCCACCGCCCGGCCAGCTCGCGGAGCCTGACGATCGCCGCGGCGACGAAGTCGGGGTGCGCCCGGTACCACTCGGTGTGAGCTTCGGCGACGAGTGCCGGATCGACCTCGACCCCGTCGACGATCCACGAGCGACGCGGTGCATCGGGCAGCCCCCAGGCATCGACCACCCAGTCCTCGAGCGGGGCCCGCACGGCGTTCAGCAGGGGCCTCCCCGGGTCGGTCGGGCCGCCGGGCAGGCCGAGCGCCGACAGCACGCGCTCCGCCAGGGGCATCCAGACGCCGTTGCCCGGATGGTTGATCGTGCGCATGACCTCGGCGGAGGTAGGCCGCAGCAGGTCTGACGCAGCGACGTCGATCGCCTCCTCCCGGCGACGCAGCTCGGCGAGGGAGTCGCCCTCAACCTGGTGCACGGCCCGGCGGTCGAGCAGCGGAAGCGCAGGGAGCCCGGCCGCCGCGGCGAGGGTGCGGATGTCGTGGTACGCCACGATCGGCGGCACCTCTTCGATCCCGTCCACGTGCAGCGCCGCCTGGAACGGATGCAGGCCCGCGTAGCGGACGACCGGGAAGGTCACAAGGCGGGCGGACGGCGCGAGGGATGCCGCCAGCTGGCGGGTTCCGAGGCGTAGACCGTGGTAGTCGTCACGAACAGGCTGAGCGACGAGGAAGGAAGCCCGGGGAAGCAGCTCGTGCAGGCGCTCGACGTCGGCGGCATCCATCTCGTGGACGGGAGGCACGCGAACCGTCGGACGGTCGGGGGCGTCGAGGACGATACGCATCGATTCGGCCTGGCAGTTGCCGACGACGAGCCCGAAGCCCTCCGGTGGCTCGACACCCCGGAACGGGGAAGGGGCGTGGTGCATCCCTCCACTGTGACCATCCGCGTCGACGGGCGCCGGTGTTTGCGGTCAGCCCGCCCGATGCGCTACCGCCGAGCGCGCCCGGTGACGACGCACGCCGTCGCGATTGGCGCAGCGAACCGAGCAGAAGCGCTGCCGACCGTTACGGGTCACGTCGACCACGACGTTGCGGCACGGGTCGCCGGGAACACGGCCCGCGGCGCACCGCGACAGGCGCTCCATCCCCCGCGTCGTCACGTGCAGGGCTGTTCCGACCGCGATGACCGCGCGGAGAACCTGCGGCAGACGCTGGTCGTCGTCGCGGTAGTGGAGGTGCCACTCGCCGTCGTGGTCGGTCAGCCGGGGGTACGCCGTCGCTGCGGCCATGAGCCGGTTGAGCAGCGTGGCGCGCTGCGATGCCGACTTGGCATCGACGACCTCGAGCCACGAGTCGATGACCGCATGGGTCGCATCGAGGTCGGACGGGGCCGCCGGGGCGTAGATCGCGGTCATCCCGAACTCGTATGTGCGCGCGACGATCCCATCTCGATCGCTCGGCCAGTCGTTGGCCAGCGAGGCGGCGAGCAGGACCGCGTACTCGCCGTAAGGGTTGAGCTGCATAACGGCATTACATCACGATCGAATCATGTCACCCTCCTCCCCCGCATCGTCCGCCGCACCGCTTCACACGCGCATTCACGAGCACGGCTGGACGACCGAGTCCGCGCACCCGACGTCGGAGGGAATCGTCCGTTACGTCCGATGCGCGGGATGCGGCATACGACGGGTCGACCTGCAACCGACACCATCCCTCCCGCCGGTCGCGGAGACCGCGGAAATCGATCAGCCGATTTCACCCGGATGAGTGAGACGCCACCACTCGGAGGGAGGCTCGATCTCGCCGTCGAGCACGACGGGCACGGTGACCGACTCCGGGCCGGCCGACCAGGTGATCTCGCCGAGTACCTCGCCGTCGGTCCAGAGGCGGGGCTCGCGCACGTCTCCATCGACGACGATGGGCGTGTCGGACCACGTGCGCAACGAGGCCCCCTCCCCCAGCACGACCCGGGCCGAGCTGCCCCACGCGGTCGTGTACGTGCCGATCTGCTGACGGGGCTGCGCGACAGAGGTGACGTGGAACCCGTCGGAGACACGTTGCAGGATGCCGAGCACACTGGCGCCCACGCCGCGTTGCGATGAGCCGCCGAGCGCCACCCCCACGACGCTCAGCGGCTCGGGAAGACCGACGTCGACAGTCGCCGTGTAGAGCAGACTCGCACCGCTTTCCTCGAGCGTGCCGGTCTTGAGTCCCGTGATCCCGCTCTGTCCGAGCAACCGGTTGGTGTTCGCCATGGCCCCCGGCCCCGGCAGGGTCAGAGACGGCGTCGCGGCGATCGCCGCCACCGTCGGATCTGCCGCGGCGATGCGACCGAGTGCGATCAGGTCGCTCGGGGAGCTGGTGTTCCGGGGATCCAGGCCAGACGGCTCGACGATGCTCGTCCGCTCCAGGCCGTTCGCCGTGAGCCACCGATCGGCAGCTGCGCGGAAGCCCGACACCGAGCCGAACGCCCACACGGCGATCGCCTCGGCGTAGTTGCTCGCCGACGGGATGAGCATGGTCGAAAGGGCGTCGCGCAGCGAGAGCGAGCTGCCGATCGGCATCGGAGCGATCGTCGCGTCACGGACGAAGTACGCGTCGTAGAGCGCGTGATCGTCGCGGTCGAAGGTGAGCGTCGGCCCCCGGTCGCCGTCGGTGATCGGGTAGGCGTCGAGGACCACGAGCGCTGTGACGAGTTTGGTGATGCTGGCGATCGGGCGAGGATCGTCACCGCCCTGGACCATCCAGACCCCCGCTGCCTCCGGGCCGAGATACGGCTCGGCGCCCGCGACCGAGAGGGCGGCTGCGCCATCAGCGGTAAGACCGAGGTCGACGGCAGCCGGCGGGGCGGGCGCTCGGGGAATCGAGACCTCGCCCGCAGCCGGCTTGAGCGGGGCCGTCAACGCCCAGGCGGCGTATCCCCCGGGCGCACCGAGCACGATCGCGGCCGTGACGGCTGCGGCGATCCAGCCGGTGCGGCGCCGACGGCGGCGCGATGCCGACGCTTCTTCCGGGGACGCCGCGGGCACCCCAGCGGCTGCCGAGAAGAACTCGCCGAATTCGCCGAGGTCGTCGCTTTCCGAGTCGCGTCGCGTCATCGCGGTTCCCTCCGTCTGTATCGCCCATCTTCACTCAAACGTCATCCTCATGGATGATTCGCGACTCTCAGCGACCCCATAGTGTTGAGGCGATCTTGAAACAAGGGGGTTGCACGTGCACCGCAAAACGCTTCGATGGGCCGCACCGGCCGCGATCGGTCTCGTCTTCGTTCTGGCCGGTTGCACGGCCGCCGACGGTTCCGCCGACGCGGCTGAGGAATCGCCGCTCTCCGGGTATTTCTCCGCCTTCTACGGCAGCGACATGAGCGAGGAAGAGCAGCAGGCGAAGTTCGAGAAGGAGAACAAGCAGCGCGAAGAACTCGTCGCGCAATGCATGCAGGACGAGGGCTTCGAGTACATCCCCGCCCCCAGCAGCATGTCGTTCAGCTCGGGCACCGAATGGAAGCCCGAGGATCGCGACTTCGTGGCCCAGTGGGGTTACGGCGCTGTGAAGTACCCCGAGGCGGACGAGCAGCCTGAGCCCGAGCAGATGACCCCCGACCCCAACTCGGACTACGTCATGGCGCTCTCCGAGTCGGAACAGGCCGCGTATTACGAGGCGTTGTACGGGCCGACCCCGAGCGAAGAGGAGATGTCGGAGGACGGGTCGTACGAATACAACTGGGAGACAGCCGGCTGCAACGGCTGGGCCTCTCACGAGATCAGCGGCGACGACCCACTGCAGTCCGACGAATTCGCCGACGTGATGGACGCCATCACGAAGTTCTACGAGAACTCCGCGTCGCTCCCCGCCATCGTCGACCTCGACCGCGAATGGTCCGCGTGCATGGATGCCGCGGGATACCCCGGATTCGCTACGCAGGCGGACGCCCAGAACTCGATCTTCGACGAGCTCAACAAGATGTACGAGACCATGACGGAAGCCGGGCCCGACCAGGCGACGATGGACGACATCTACGAGCGCGAGGTCGAACTCGCGCTCGCGGATCTCGACTGCCGCAAGGAGACCGACTACCGCGCGAAGTACGACAAGGCGCAGTTCGACGCCGAGGAGCAGTTCATCGCCGATCACAAGACGGAGCTCGAGGCGATGAAGGCGGCTGCTGAGCAGGCTCGTCCGTGAGTGGTGAGCGCGTGAACGACGCCGTCTCGGAGGCTGACGACTCGTTCGATGAACTCATCGGCGACCCCGCGGAAGCGCCCGACGCCGCCGACAGCACGGATGCCGCGGTATCCACGCCGGCCGCGGGAGGTGGGCGACTCGCCGTCTGGCGGTCGGTCGTCTCACGCAACCGCGTGCTCTGGATCTCCGCAGCAGTCGCCGTGGTCGCGCTGGTCGGCGGGCTGCTCGTCGGCCGGTTCGTCATGGCGCCCGCCTCGGCGGCGGCGGACGACGCCCCCGCACCGGGTCTCGTGACCGTTCCGGTGGAGTTCGGCCCATTGAGCAATGACGTCACCATCCGCGGTGAGGTGGGCTTCGCCGACCCCGTCGAGGTGAAGATCGACACGTCCGCGATCTCGGGTCCGGCCGTCGTCACCGGGCAGGTTCCGGCTCTGGGAGCCGAGCTGACGCAACTTTCGGTCGCGCTCGAGGTGGCGGGGCGTCCCGTCATCACGCTGCCCGGCGAGCTGCCTGCGTACCGCACACTCCGGTTCGGCGTTTCCGGCCCCGATGTCGTGCAGTTCAAGGAGGCCATGCGCTCCGTCGGCATCGACGCGGGAGATCCCGCCGACAACGTCTTCGACGAGCAGGCGGCGAACGCGGTCACCGCGCTGTACGCCGCTGTCGGCTACACCGGCCCCGAGTCGGAAGAAGACGGTGACAGCGCGGTGCGCGCGGCGCAGGAGAGCGTCCGATCGGCCGAGCAAGCTCTGTCCGCCGCGCGCGCTCAGCTGGCCTCGGCCGGGCGAGACGGCGACGCCATCGCTCGCGCCGACCTCGAGGTCGCGAACGCCCGCGCGGTCCTGCAGGGTGCGCGGGATAACGGCGCCTCCTGGGACGAGATCGTCGCCGCCCAGAACCAGGTGGCTACCGCGGAACTCGCGCGAGAGCAGGCGAACGCCGCCCCCGACACGAGCAGCGAGCGCGCCGCCGTCGACGCCGCCGCGAGCCAGCTCTCGCAGGCGCAGGACGACCTCGCCCGAGCCCGCCAGCAAGCGCTGCCCGCTCTGCCGGCCGGCGAAGTGCTCTATCTGACCGAGCTGCCCCGCCGCGTCGACGCGGTCACGGCCGAGCGCGGCAGCATCCTCTCCGGCGCGGCAATGACCGTCTCCGGAGCGACCGTGGCGCTGAACGGCTCGGCGGCCGAGGCCGACGCGAAGCTGCTCACAGTCGGCTCGGCCGCCACCTTCGCGCTGCCCGATGGGGCTGAGCACGCCGCGACCGTGACCGCGGTGGAACCGGGCACCGGTGGCGAAAGCCGGTGGAAGGTCAGCCTCGAGCCGGCGGAGCTGACCCCCGAGCAGATCTCGCAGCTCCAGGGCACGAACGTGCGCGTGACGATCGCCGTCGGCGCGACCGCCGGCGACGTGCTGAGCGTTCCCGCGGCGGCGCTGACGGCGGGGCCGGGCGGCGAGACCCGCGTCGAGGTCGTCGAGGGCGACCCGCGTGACCCAGACGCCCGTACCCGGCTCGTCGTCGTGGAGACCGGACTGTCGGCCGGCGGCGCCGTCGAGGTGCGCGCCACCGAGGGCGAACTGGCGGAGGACGATCTCGTCGTGGTCGGGCGATGACAGACACGATCGTCGCCACCTCCGACCGTTCCGCCGCGCCTGACGCGGGCGAGGACGTCATCCGATCGGATGAAATTCCGCCGGTGATCGAACTGCGCGACGTCACTCGATCGTTCCCCGGACCGCCCGAGGTGCAGGCGCTCAAAGGCATCAATCTGACCGTCTCCGACGGTGAGTACGTGTCGATCGTCGGGCCGAGCGGGTCAGGCAAGTCGACGATGCTCAACATCCTCGGCCTCCTCGACCGCCCGACGGTGGGTGAGTACCGCCTCGCGGGCGAGCTCACCGGCGGATACACCGAGGACGAGCGCGCCGCGGTGCGAGCACGTCGGCTCGGGTTCGTGTTCCAGGCCTTCCACCTGATGCCGCGGCGGACCGTGCTCGAGAACGTCATGCTGCCGATGCTCTACAGCGGCACACCGCGGGCCGAGCGCGCCGACCGCGCACGGGCCGCGCTCGAGCGCGTCGGCCTCGGCCACCGCGTCGACTTCCGGCCCGGTCTCCTCTCGGGCGGCGAGCGCCAGCGGGTGGCGGTGGCGCGTGCCGTCGTCACGCAGCCGCGGGTCATCCTCGCCGACGAGCCGACCGGCAATCTGGACCAGTCCACGACGGCGGACATCATGGCGTTGTTCGAGGAGCTGAACGCGGGTGGGCTGACCTTCGTCGTCATCACCCACGACCAAGGCGTGGCCGACCGCGCGGCACGGCGCATCCGCATCGCCGACGGCCGCATGAGCGAGCTGAGCTGATGCCGGCGTTCTGGAAGAAGCTCCGCGGGCGCGTCTCTCGCCGCCGCACCGACGTCGAGACGACGACTGCGGTCGCTGAGGCACGCCAGGTGGCGCGCGCCGATCGCTTCGGATTCGGTGACCTCGTGCTCGAGGCGACGACCGACATCGGCTCACGCCCGGGACGCCTCGTGATGACCGTCATGGGAACCGTGCTGGGCATCGGCGCGCTCGTCGCGACCGTCGGCTTCGCGCAGACCGCAGCCGGGCAGATCGCCCGACAGTTCGACGCGGCCGCAGCCACCCATCTGAGCATCGCCCCGACCGAAGCGCAGGCGCGGGGCGGACAGCGGGTCGCGACCGCCTCGCTGCCGTGGGACGCCCCCCTGCGCCTCGAGCACCTCGCCGGCGTCGAGTCCGCCGCCGTGCTGGCGCCCGTCACGCTGCGCGAGAACACGATCACCACCGTCCCCATCAACGATCCCTCGATCGCGGCGCCCGCTCCGCCGGCGCTCTTCGCGGCCTCGGGCGAGATCCTCGACACTCTCGGTGGGCGCATCGTCACCGGCCGATCGTTCGACGAGGGGCACGACGCACGCGGCGACCGCGTCGCGATGCTGGGGTCGCGGGCCGCCGAGCGGCTCGCGATCAACCGCGTCGACACGCAGCCGTCGGTGTTCATCGGAGGGGTGGCCTACGCCATCGTCGGCATCTTCGACGAACTCGACCGCCGCGCCGAGGTCGTCGATGCCGTGGTGATCCCCACGGGCGCTGCCCGGCAGGACTTCCAGCTCGCCTCCCCCGGCGACGCGATCGCGCGCATCGTGGTCGGCACAGGACCGCAATTGCGCGAGCAGGCACCGCTGGCCCTCGCCCCCGACGCGGTCGACACGCTCGAGGTCAGCGCGCCGCAGGGGCGTTCCGACCTCGCCCGCGACGTGCAGGGAGACGTGAATGTGGTCTTCCTCATCCTCGGCGTCATCGTGCTGCTGGCGGGAGGGCTGGGGATCGCGAACGTCACGACCCTCTCGGTGCTCGAACGCACCGGCGAGATCGGGCTGCGCCGCGCGCTGGGATCCACCGGCAGACAGATCGCCGGCCAGTTCGTCGTCGAGTCCATCGTCATCGGATTGCTCGGTGGCCTCATCGGGTCGGCGCTCGGCGTGTTCGCCGTGCTGGGGGTCTCGATCGTGCAGCAGTGGTCGCCGGTGCTCGACCCGTGGGTAGCACTCGGCGGAACGGTCCTCGGAGCGATCATCGGCCTCGCCGCCGGCGGCATCCCGGCTCGACGAGCCTCTCGCATCGAACCCGTCGTCGCCCTGCGCGGCAACGCCTGAACCGTCGCCCCATAGCGCGGACCGGGCCCGAGCGCCAGTCCTCTTCGCTCGAGATCGCGCAGGTCTACCGTTGCTCGCGGTGGGGACGGCCGAGGACGAGGACGCGGGATGATCGACGGTGTCGCGAACGATGATGTCGCGCTGCCGGGCGCCCTCCTGGCGGGCCGGTATCGCGTCGTCGAGCCGATCGGCTCGGGCGGCATGGCGCGGGTGTTCCTCGCGCGCGACGAGGCCCTCGGACGCCCGGTCGCTGTCAAAGTGCTGCGGCCCGAGCTGACCGACAGTGCCGCGTCCGATCGTGCGGCGATCGAGACGCGCCTGCTCGCCTCGCTGAACCACCCGGGACTGGTCACGCTGTTCGACGCCCATCTGACGGCCGAACCGCGCTTCCTCGTGATGGAGCACGTCGTCGGGACGACGCTGGCGCAGCGGATCGCGACAGGTGTGCTCGACGAGGGCGAGCTCACAGCGCTCGGCGGCCAGCTCGCGGACGCGCTTCACGTCGTCCACGACGCGGGAATCGTGCACCGCGACGTGAAGCCGTCCAACATCCTCCTCGCGCGCTCGGCGGTCCCGGGGGTTCCGCTGCGCGCCAAGCTCGCCGACTTCGGCATCGCCCACCTTCTGGACAGCGAACGTGTCACCTCACCGAGCCTGCTGATCGGCACCGCCGCCTATATTGCTCCCGAGCTGCTGCACGGGGCCGACCCGGCCCCGCCGTCGGACATCTACGCCCTCGGCCTCGTGATGCTCGAGGCGGCCACGGGCGAGCGCGCGTTCTCCGGGTCGGACGGCAATCGCGGCCAGCTGCTGGCACGCTTGTCACGCGATCCCGACATGCCCCAGGGGCTCGATCATCACTGGCGCGACCTGCTGTGCGCGATGACAGCACGCCGCCCCGAGGATCGCCCGACCGCGCTCGAGGTCATGTCACGGCTGAGTGGGGCGCGCGCCCAGGCCGACGTCGCGGGAGAAGCCACCGTCGCCTTCCCGGCGAGCACAGCAGCGACGCGATCCGGCTTCGTGCCCGCCGCGAGCCGCGCCGCTCAGTCTGACGTCGCGACCGCCGCGTGGCCGCTCACCTCGACGCGCGGGACCGCGTCGCCGACGAACCTCGACGCCCCCGTGACGGCAGCCGCGGCTCTCGCGGCACGCGGAGCGGGCACGGAACCCACGTTCTTCTCGCCCAGCCTCAGTGCGACCGCAACGTCCGCACCGGAACGGGTCACCGCCGCCCGACAGCGTCACCGAAAGCGGACGGCGATGGCTGTCGGCGCCCTCGCCGCAGCGTCGGCTGGCGTGGTGGTCGCCGCACATCTCATGCTGATGCCGCCGCAGGCCTCTCCGGTGACGGATGTCGCCGTGCCGACCGTCGTCGAGACTCCGTCCCCGTCCGTTTCGGGCGTCGACGGCGATGCAGGCGAGAGCGAGGAGCCAGAAACGCCCGCGGACGATGTCACGACGGGGACGCAGACTGTCGTCGCCCCCGGCACCGGTCAGGCCGGCGCTCCGACGCAAACCACCGACACTGTGCCGGCCGACATCGTGCCAGCCGACACCCCGACCACCGAAACGGTCATCAGCGACGCGCCTCCCGCGGGGAGCAACGGATCAGCGCCGGGCGAGAACAGCGGCAACGGTAACGGTCCCGGCGCGAACAGCGGCGCGGGGCCGACGTCCAACGGTCCGGGCTCTCAGAAGCCGGGGAAGCCGGAGAAGCCGGGCGGCTGAGCTCTCAGCGGTCCGTGCTGGCGGCGAGCGCCGCGCCCGCGTGGGCCAGCTCGGCGAGCGCGGCCGCGCTCGATTCTTCCGCGACGCCCGCCACGAGGTCGGTCAGGATGCGTACCCGACGACCGTGCGCGATCGCGTCGAGGGCCGATGCGCGCACGCAGTAGTCGGTTGCGATGCCGACGATGTCGACGTCGACGACCCCGTTCTGCGTCAGCAGGTCGGCGACGGCATGCCCCTCCTCGGTCGTCCCTTCGAAGAGCGAGTACGCGGGCACGCCCTGCCCCTTCTTCACGTGATGGGTCACGGCGGACACGTCGAGCTCGGGGTCGTACTCCGCGCCCGCGGTGTCGGCGACGCAGTGCACCGGCCAGGTGTCGACGTAGTCGGGCTCGTCGACGGCGAAGTGCCCGCCGTTGTCATGATCGCCGTGATGCCAGTCGCGCGAGGCGACGATGATCTCGTAATCGCCGGCGTGCTCCCGGAGGTGACGCGTGATCGCCGCGGCGACCGCGTCACCCCCGGTCACACCGAGTGCTCCGCCTTCGGTGAAGTCGTTCTGGACATCGACGATGAACAGGGCACGGGTCATGCGTCGAGGGTACGCCGCGTGTCCTCGCGCTGCACGTCCCGCTCGCGTCGCCACTGCTTCGAGGGCCACCAGATGGCGGGGCCGATGTCGTGAGCGAGTGCGGGGACGAGGAGCGAGCGGACGACGAAGGTGTCAAGCAGCACCCCGAAGGCCACGATGAAGGCGATCTGCGCGAGGAACAGGATCGGGATGACGCCGAGAGCCGCGAACGTCGCCGCCAGCACGAGCCCCGCCGAGGTGATGACACCTCCGGTCGCCACGAGCCCCCGGGCGATGCCTCGACGGGTTCCGTGTTCGAGAGTCTCCTCACGAACACGCGACATGAGGAAGATGTTGTAGTCGACCCCCAGCGCCACCAGGAACACGAAGCCGTACAGCGGCACCGCGGGATCGCCTCCGGGGAAGTCGAACACGTGGTTGAACACGAGGGCGCTCACTCCCAACGCCGTGCCGAACGACAGGATGGTGCTCAGGATGAGCAGCACCGGCGCGAGGATCGAGCGCAGCAGCAGCATCAGGATGAGCAGGATCACGACCAGGATGACCGGGATGATGACTGTCCGGTCGCGGATCGAGGTGTCGTTGGTGTCGACGTTCGTCGCTGTGGTCCCGCCCACGAGTACCTCGGGTGCCTCGTCGGCGAAGGTTGCTCGCAGATCGCGGACCGTCTGCTCGGCCTCGAGCGAGTCCGCCGGATCGGCGAGCGTCACCGACAGCAGGACATCGCCCTCCGACACCGTCGGCTCGGGGGCCGGTGCCCCCGGGGGCCCGGCGGCGGTGAAGACCGGCTCGCCGCCCTCGAGAGCCACCGAGACCTGTCCGGTGGGTGAATCCGCTGCGACCGCGGCGACCGATGAGATGCCGGGGTTCTCCTCGAGCACGGCGAGCGCGTCGGCGAGACGGTCTTGCGGAACGATGACGGACGCCGGGCTGCCCGACCCCGCCGGGAAGTGCTCGGCGAGAGCGGCCTGACCGTCGCGGGCTTCTGAGGCTCCGAGCACGAGGTCGCTCGAGGGCACACCGTTTGCGTTGAGCTGCAGCACGCCTGCAGCGCCGACGAGCAGCACGACGGTACTCGCGATCCAGACCGTCCGGGCACGACGTGCGACGAAACGCGCCTGACGCGGCCAGAGTCCGCGAACCGGCTCACGCGGGTCGTCAGGAAGATCGATGGCGCCGGTGCGGGGGATGAAGGGCCAGAAGGCGGCCCGCCCGAACAGCGCCAGGAGTGCCGGCAGGAAGGTCAGCGCCGAGAGCATCGAGAACGCGATGCCGATGGAGGCGATCGGACCGAGCGCCTTGTTGCTCGCCAGGTCGCTGAGCAGCAGGCAGAGAAGGCCCGCGATCACGGTGCCGCCCGAGGCGAGGATCGGCTCGACAGCGCCCTTCCAGGCGCGGAGCGTCGCGTCCCAGCGGGATGCGCCCGCCCCGATCGCCTCGCGGTAACGAGCCGTGTAGAGCAGGGCGTAGTCAGTCGCCGCGCCGATCACCAGGATGAAGAGGATGCCCTGCACCTGTCCGTTGAGGACGACGATGTCGGCCTTGGCGAGCCACCAGACCGTCAGGAGGGCGACGCACAGCGCGAAGACCGATGTGAGCAGAACGAGGATCGGCAGCAACGGCGAGCGATAGACGACGACCAGGATGATGAACACCGCGGCCAGCGCGACGATCAGAAGCAGTCCGTCGATGCCGAGGAAGCCCTCGGCGAGATCCGCCGTGAACCCGGCGGGCCCCGTGACCCACGCTTCGACGCCCGCGGGCAGGTCCTCCTGGACGAGCACCCGGACCTCTTCGACGACGTCGCGTACCTCCCCCGAGGCGTCGATCGGCACGAAGACCTGGACAGCCAGACCGTCCTCGGACGGGATGGGCGGCGACACCTCGCCGACACCGTCGAGCTCGCCGATGGCGGTGCCGAGCTCGCCGAGTGCTGCGAGCTGCGCCTCGTCGAGCGGATCGGATGCCGCGGCGACGACGACCGCCGGGATCTCCTCACCGCCGGTGAAGTCGGTCAGGCGCTCACTGACCTTCGTCGCGTCGGCGCTCGCGGGGAGGAACGAGGACTGGTCGTTCGTGGCCACCTCGCTGACGCGCCCGAAGTAGGGTCCACCCACCGAGCCGCCCACGAGCCAGACGAGCACGAGCAGGGCGGGAATGCCGATGCGCAGCCAGCGTGGGACACTTCGTTCGCTATTCACGTAGGTAGCTTATCTAGCTACATTCGGATACGCCAGTCCGTCTGCCGACTCGAGACCCCGCTCAGCCGCGGACGAAGAGGACGACCCAGGATGCGACGAGCGCGACGACGCCCACAGCGAGAAATCCGGATGACAAGCCGACGAGCAGTCGGCGAACCGGCGGCCGACGGGTCAGCCGCATCCTTCCCCGCCACCCATGGCGATACCAGATGTCGGCGCGATCGCGGCCCGCGAGGAGCGCCGCCGTATGCTCATCGACCCGCGCGCTGTTCGCCTCACCCTCGTCGTCGAACCAGCGCACCCACGTGCCGTCGGGCTCGTGGTCGACGAGCGCGTCGGCCGGAAGCCACGTCCCGTCCGCCGCCCACAGCACGAGGAGCGCGATGCCGAACGTGACAGCGCCGCCGAAGCCCGCCCAGCTGAGGATCTCGAGGACCGCATCGAGAGTCGTCGTCACGCGCGCCGCCGGCTCGGGAAGCGGGTCGCTCGGGCCATGCACTCAGTATGGTTCACGCCGGGTGCGAATTCATGACGGACGCAGGAGCACTGCGAGAGAGGCGAGCGTGCGCTCGAGCTCGATCGAGGGCTCGAGGAGCCACTGGATCTGCAAGCCGTCGGATGCCGCGATGAGCAGAGCCGCCAGTTGTTCCGCCGGCACGTCGTCACGAACGGTTCCCGCACGCTGCTCGGCCCGCAGCCGCTCGGTCAGCTCGCCTCGAATGCGCTCGAACCGGGCCGTGAAGAAGCGCTTGCCGTGCTCGCTCCCCGCCTCGAGCGCACCGGCGACGAGGATCGAGTAGAGCTCGACGAGGCCCGGAACCTCGAGGTTGTCGACGGCTGCGCGCGTCATCACCCCGACCGCCGTTTCGGGCGGAGTCCGACCGCGCTGTCCGCGCTGCGTCTCAGCGTGCTCGTACACGGCCACGAGGAGCTGCTCGCGCGACTCGAAGTAGTGCAGCAGTGCGGCGTGCGAGACCCCGATGGCCTCGGCGATCCGCCGCAGCGACGTTCCCTGCAGCCCACGCTCCTGGAAGACCTCGATCGCGCGGTCGAGGATCTCCTGACGTCGCGCCACACCCTTGGCGTACGCGCCGGGGCGCCCCATCTTCGCGCGATCGTCGTTGCTCACACCGCGACTGTAACAAGAAACCTCCACCTGGATGTATTACGTGTTAGCGTGACGTCGTGCCACCACAGGCACCCCGCACGATGACGTACGAAAGAAGGTCGACTGTGACTCAGGTCCAGGCATCCGTCCAGCTCTATTCGCTTGCGAAGGAGTTCTCCGCCGACATGTCCGGCTCGCTGGCGAAGCTCGCCGAGATCGGATTCGCACACGTCGAGGCGTTCGACTTCGTCTCGCGTCCGACCGAGATCCGCGCGGCGCTGGATGCCGCCGGCCTCACCTCGCCGACCGGTCACGCTCCCCTGCTGACCGACGAGCTCTGGACGCCGGACGGCTCCATCCCCACCCCCGCACCCGAGGTCGTCTACGAGGCCGCCGCAACGATCGGCATGAAGACGGTCATCGACCCGTTCGTCGCCCCCGAGCGGTGGCTCACCGAGGACGGCGTCGCCGACATCGCGGAGCGCCTGAACGCGCAGGCCGAGATCGCCGCCGGCTTCGGCCTGAGCGTCGGTTACCACAACCACGCGCAGGAGTTCGTCGCGTCCTTCGACGGTCAGAGCGCCTACGAGCGCTTCGTCTCGCTCCTCGACGAGCGCGTCACGCTCGAGCTCGACCTCTTCTGGGCGCTCACCGGTGGCCAGGACGTCCCGGCCCTCGTGAAGAGCCTCGGCGACCGGCTCATCGCCGTCCACGTCAAGGACGGCGTCGTCCCGACATCCAACCCCTGGGCCCCAGGAGCCGCGGAGTTCGGATCCGACAGCCTCGATCAGCGTCACGCCGGCACGGGCGACGTCCCCCTCGCCGAGTCGCTGCGCGCGGCGACCGCTCTGAAGTACGCCGTCGTCGAATACGACAAGGCACCCGGCGACGTCTTCGCCGACGTCGCCGCCAGCCTGGCGTTCCTGCGTGAGAACGGAGTCAGCGCATGACCGGGCCCGTCGGAGTCGGTTTCGTCGGCGTCGGTGTCATCAGCGACACCTACCTCGAGAACCTCGGCTCGTTTCCCGATGTCCGCGTCGTCATCCTCGGCGACCTCGACGTCGACCGCGCCAAGGCTCAGGCCGAGAAGCACGGCGTCGCCGGATGGGGCACGACCGACGATGTCCTCGCGCACCCCGATGTCGACGTCGTCGTCAACCTGACGATCCCCGCCGTCCACGTCGAGATCTCCTCGCGCGCGATCGCGGCGGGCAAGCACGTCTGGACCGAGAAGCCGCTCGGCCTCGACCGCGAGAGCACGGCGGAGCTCCTGCGCCAGGCGGATGCCGCGGGCCTGCGCATCGGTTCGGCCCCCGACACGCTCCTCGGCCCCGGCTTCCAGACCGCGAAGCGCGCGATCCAGAGCGGTGTGGTCGGCGAGCCCATGTTCGCGTCGACGACGTTCCAGACCGTCGGCCCCGACCTGTGGCACCCGAGCCCCGCGTTCCTCTTCGCCCAGGGAGCCGGACCGCTGCTCGACATGGGTCCGTACTACTTCAGTGGTCTCGTCAGCCTCTTCGGGTCGGTCGACCGCGTCGCCGCCGTCGGGCGTAAGAAGCTCGAGGAGCGAACCATCCAGGCCGGGCCCAACGCGGGCACCGTCTTCCCCGTCGAGGTGCCCACCACGATGCAGGTCATCACGGCCTTCGAGGCGGGTCAGCAGGCGGCGAGCCTGCTGAGCTTCGACTCGGCCCTCGAACGCCACGGCGTGTTCGAGGTGCACGGCACCGAGGGCTCCATCGTGCTCCCCGACCCCAACCAGTTCGAAGGACGCATCGCCTACGTCAAGGCGCGGAAGTCGATCTCGGACGGCAACTGGGGCGAGCAGGAGTGGATCGAGATCGAGCAGGAGGGCAAGCTCACCGGCCGCGGCCTGGGCCTGCTCGACATGGTCCGCGCGATCGCGGAGGACCGGCCGCATGTCGCCACCGGCGAGCTCGGCTACCACGTGCTCGACGTCATGCTCTCGGCGCAGGAATCGGCCGCCTCGGGCGAGTTCGTGAAGGTCGCGAGCACCGTGGCGCCCGTGCCCACCGTGCCGGTCGACTTCGACCCGTTCGCCGCGACGCTGTAAGCCGCGCGGCGGCCCGTCCAACGGGAACGCGAAAGGCCCGGACTCTTCGGAGTTCGGGCCTTTCGTTGTGGAGCCGCCTAAGGGAATCGAACCCTTGACCTATTCATTACGAGTGAATCGCTCTGCCGTCTGAGCTAAGGCGGCGCGCGTCGCTGTGCGATGCACGATCAGCAATGTTACATGGTCTCCGACCCCGTCGCGAACCGGGGGCGCGGCCGACGCCCTTATATCGGGAGACGCCGTGTTACGCGACGATTACTCCCCGTCCACCCGTGGCGCTTACCGTCGGAGGGCACCGCGATGAGGCGAGCGCGACCCCGGTCGCGCACGGGCGGGTCACCGCCCCGCGGTGCCCGATCCGAGGAGCACCACTCATGTCCAAGCGACTTCTGACCGCGGCCGCCCTGGCCCTCCCCCTGACCCTCCTGCTCGGCGCGTGCGCGTCGAACGCCAGCGCCGGCGACGCCGGTGACGCCGCGCAGGACGGCCCGGTGCGCATCGGCGTCGTGGGCGCGGGCGACCCCTACTGGGAGACCTACAAGGAGGCCGCGGCCGAGGAAGGCATCGAGGTCGACATCGTCGACTTCACCGAGTACACGCAGCCCAACCCCGCGCTGTCGGCCGACGAGCTGGACCTCAATCAGTTCCAGCACATCATCTACCTCGCGACCTACAACGTGAACGCGGGAGACGACCTCGTGGCCGTCGGCTCGACCGCGACCTACCCGCTGGGCCTGTACTCGACGCAGTACGACTCGGTCGACGACATCCCCGAAGGCGCCACCGTCGCCGTCCCCAACGACGAGAGCAACCAGGCCCGCGGGCTGCTCGTGCTGCAGGCGCAAGGCCTCATCGAGCTCAAGGACGGGGGGTCGGTCTTCTCGACGACCGCCGACGTCGAGCCCGGCTCGAAGGTCAAGGTCGAGGCGCTCGACGCCGCCCTCACCGCGACGTCGCTGCCCGATGTCGCCGCCGCGATCATCAACAACGACTTCGTCGAGGATGCCGGCCTGAAGTTCGACGACGCGCTCGCGACCGACGACCCCAGCGACCCGAGCGCGCAGCCGTACATCAACATCTTCGCCGCGAAGGCCGAGGACGCCGACAACCCGACCTACCAGAAGCTCGTCGAGATCTTCCAGGACACCCAGGCGGTCACCGACGGACTGCAGGAGGCGTCCGGCGGCTCGGCCGTGCTCGTGAAGACGCCGAAGGACGAGCTGGCTTCCGCCCTGAAGCAGGTCGAGGACGACATCCGCGCCAACCAGTGACATCCCCGCGTGTGCGGCCCGCTCCCCCGGACGGGCCGCACACGCATGTCCCGTTCGAGGAGCCCCGCATGACCCTCATCCGCCTGTCCGGCGTGACCAAACGCTTCCCACCGTCCACCAAGGGCGGCGAGCCCGTCGTCGCGGTCGATGACGTCGACCTTGAGATCGAGGCCGGAACCGTGTGCGGCATCGTCGGGTACTCCGGCGCGGGAAAGAGCACGGTGCTGCGCCTGGTCAACGCCCTCGAGACGCCGACGAGCGGCAGCGTCGAGATCGACGGCCGCGACATCACGGGACTCCGCGAGCGCGAGCTGCGCACCCTGCGCGGTGACATCGGCATGATCTTCCAGCAGTTCAACCTGTTCGACTCGCGAACTGTCGCGGGCAACGTGGCGTACCCGCTCGAGGTCGCCGGACGCTCGCGTGCCGAGGTCAAACAACGCGTGGCCGAACTGCTGGAGTTCGTCGGGCTCTCGGGCAAGGCCAAGAACTACCCCGAACAGCTCTCGGGCGGGCAGCGGCAGCGCGTCGGCATCGCGCGGGCGCTGGCCACGAGCCCCCGCATCCTGCTGGCCGACGAGGCGACGAGCGCTCTCGACCCCGACACGACCCAGGAGGTGCTCGCCCTCCTGAAGCGCATCAACACCGAGCTCGGCGTGACGATCCTCGTCATCACCCACGAGATGGAAGTCGTCCGCGCGATCGCCGACCGCGTCGTCGTGATGGAGCACGGACGCGTCATCGAGAGCGGCGACGTGTTCGACGTTCTCTCGGCACCGTCGCACGAGGCCACGCGCCGCTTCGTGGCGAGCATCATCGATGAGGCGCCCACGGGCGACAAGCTCGCGGCACTTCGCGCCCGGCATCCCGGCCGCATCGTCACGTTCACGATCCGCGAGGGCGAGTCGCCGCAGGCGGACGTGTTCGCGGCGCTGTCGTCGCACGGCGTACGGTTCGAGCTCATCCACGGCGGCATCAACGACATCCGCGGTCGCGTCTTCGGCCATCTGACCCTCGCTCTGTCGGGAGAAAAGGACGCCGTCGACCGTGCCGTGGCGGCGGCATCCGCCCACGCACCGCTCATCGAGGAGGACTCCCGTGGATAGGCTCATCGACCTGCTCCCCGACCTCTGGCCGGCGACGGCCGAGACGCTCTACATGATCACGCTGAGCCTCGTGTTCGGCGGTATCGCGGGCTTCCTTATCGGCCTCGCACTGTACGCGACCCGGGCCGGCAGCCTGTTCCCCAACCGCGTCGTGTTCGGCATCGTCAATGTGATCGTCAACACGTTCCGGCCGATCCCGTTCATCATCTTCATGGCCGCGGTTCAGCCGCTCGCCCGCGCGTTCAGCATCCGCGGCATCGGCATCGAGTTCGCCGTCTTCGCGATCTCGATCGCGTCGATGTTCGCCATCGGACGCATCGTCGAGCAGAACCTGCTGACGGTGCGCCCTGGGGTGATCGAGGCTGCCCGCGCCGCCGGTGCGAGCCGCTCGCGCATCCTGTTCCGGCTGGTCCCCCGCGAGTCGCTCGGACCGCTCGTGCTCGGCTACACCTTCATCGTGGTCGCGCTCGTCGACATGACCGCGGTCGCCGGCGCGATCGCGGCGGGTGGCCTCGGTCAGTTCGCGCTGGTGAACGGCTTCCGTCAGTTCAACCCGTGGGTGACCTGGGCGGCCGTGATCATCATCATCCTGCTCGTGCAGGGCGTACAGTTCCTCGGCAACGCCCTCGCGCGCCGCATCCTTCGGCGCTGATACCCGCCGAGGTCCCCGTTGGGCGGGGTCCGCGCCCGTCGAGGTCCCAGTTCGGCCGGGTATGGCGGCATCATTCCCGGCCCAAGTGGGACCTCGGCGGCGGGGGCTAGCCTGGCGGCATGCTTTCGGATGCCGATCTGGTTCGCATCGCCCGTGATCTTGCAGCGACGCCGGGCGTGGTCGCGGTGGCGCTCGGCGGCAGCCGCGCGCGCGGCACGCATGCCGCCGACTCGGACGTCGATCTCGGCGTCTAGGTCGACGGGCGAACTATCGATCGCGATCCTCTCTCGGCGGCGGTGTCTCGCTGGGCGACGACACCGGTCACAATCGGACCGTCCGGGAGCTGGGGCCCGTGGGTGGACAGCGGCGCGTGGGCGACGATCGCGGGAATGCCCGTCGACGTCATCATCCGCGACGCCGACCGCGTTCGAGCTCAGGTCGCGAGGGCTCGCCGCGGCGAGTTCGCCTTCCACGCACAGCCGGGGCATCCATTCGGGTTCCTGGACGTCGCATACGCCGGCGAGGTCGCGCTCGCGAAGCCGCTCGTGGATGGCGCGGGTTTCCTGCGCGATAGCTCCGCTGCCCTCATTCCCTACCCCGAGCCGCTGCGGCAGGCCTTCCTCGACGATCTGTGGCAGGTGGATTTCCTCGTGGACGCCGCAGCGAAGGTCGCTGGTCGCGGCGACACCGCCTACCTCAGTCTCTGCCTGAGCAACGCGGCCGTGCGGCTCGGGTACGCGTGGCACGCCGACGCCAGAGCCTGGGCGATCAACGAGAAGGGCATCGTCCCGGGAGTCTCTCGTCTGATCTCGGCCCCGGCCGACTTCGACATCCGGGTCGCCGCTGCTCTCAGCGCGCTCAACGCCTCACCCGAGGGCGCGCGGGCAGCGGTCGAGATGCTCCGGACCCTGCCTCGCCCGTCCTGACCACCGCCGAGGTCCCACGTGGGCCGGTTTCAGCGGCCCCGTTCCCGGGCGAACTGGGACCTCGCGCGGCAAGCTGGGAGCTGGGGGGGATGCCGAGGGAGCAGAGACCTAGCGGCAGACGAGGCCGTCCTCGGGCACCGTGTCGTCGAGGAAGAAGGCCTCGACCGCGTCGTCGACGCACGAGTTGCCCTTCTGGAACCCGGTGTGCCCCTCGCCCTCTCGCGTGACGAGCACGCCCGAGGCGAGCTGATCGGCGAGCGATTCCGACCACTCGTACGGAGTGGCGGGATCGTTGGTCGTGCCCACGACGACGATCGGCGCGGCACCGTCGGCGGTGATCTCGCCGCGGGTACCGGTGGGCGGGTACGGCCAGACTGCGCAGGCGTCGACGCCCTCCCAGTACGGTGCGACCGTCGGCGCTTCCACCGCGAGGCGCGCCTTCGACGCGGCCTCGGCCTCGGGATCGTTCTCGACCGGGTAGTCCATGCAGTTGTACGCGCGGAACGCCTCGGACGAGTTGTCCGAGTACTGCCCATCGGGCGTGCGCGCGTAGTAGAAGTCGGCGAGCAGGAACGCCGTCTGCGGGTCGCCCGCCAGCGTCTGCGAGAGAGCCTGCCGCAGGATCGGCCAGTTGTCCTGCGAGTACAGCGCGGCGATGATCGCGGTCATGAGCGAGTCGGCGCCGAGCCGGCGACCGTCGGATGCCGGCAGGGGCGAGGCGTCCACGCTCGCAAGCAGCGTCCCGAGGTCGGTCATCGCGTCATCGACGCTCCCTCGGAAGGGGCAGTCCTCTTCCTCGATGCAGGCCGCCATGAACGCGCGCAGCGCCGACTCGAAGCCGACCGCCTGGGTGGCGCTGACATCGAGAGACGACACGCTCGGGTCGATCGCACCGTCGAGCACGAGACGCCCGACGTTCTCGGGGTAGAGCTTGGCGTAGGTCGCCCCGAGGAAGGTTCCGTACGAGTACCCGAGGTAGTTGAGCTTCTCGTCGCCGAGCACCGCACGCAGCAGATCCATGTCGCGCGCGGCGAACTCGGTCGTGATGAAGGGCAGGATGCCGCCGCTGTTCTCGTCGCAGGCGGCGGCGAACTGCTCGTTGCGGGCGGTCAACTCCGCTTCCCACTCGGGCGTACCGCGAGGGGCGGCCGGGATGTCGAAGAAGTAGGCGTCGGTGCCCGCGGCGTCGAAGCACGCGACGGCGCTCGAGCGGCCCACGCCGCGCGGGTCGAACCCGATGACGTCGTAGGCGTCGGCCAGCACTGACCCGACCGCGAACTGGGCGCTGTCGGCGATCAGGTCGTACCCGCTCGCGCCGGGACCGCCGGGATTGACCAGCAGCGACCCGAGCGCTTCGCCCGATCCCGCCGCCCGCCGCACGACCGCGAGCTCGATCTCGCCCGCGGACGGATCGTTCCAGTCACGCGGCGCGCGCACCGTCGTGCAATCGTATGAACCCGAGTCGGCGCCCACGCAGGACTCCCATTCGAGTTCCTGCCCGTAGAACGGCATCAGATCCGCTGAGACGCCCTCGGTGACAGGTGTGCGGCTCGGCGCGGGCGAGGCCTGATCGGAGCTTCCCTTGAAGACGCATCCGGTGAGGACCGTCACCGTGGCCGCGGCGATCGCGATGACGGTGACCAGACGACGGGGAGCTTTCACGGTGTCCTTCCGCTGGCGACGGTGATGAGCATGCTCTCGAGGGCGAGCAGGGGGGCCGCGTTGCCTTCGAGGGCGCTCCGGGTGGCCGAGATGCGATCGAGCACGACGAGCGTGCGGTCGGGAGTCCATGCCGACGCGAGAGCGGCGAGCTCGCTCGTCAGCTCGCGATTGATGAGGTCGCCCTCCCGGCCGAACTGCAGCATCAGCGTGTCGCGGTACATCGATTCGAGATCGGTGAGGACCCTATCGATGCCGTCGCGCAGGCTGCGCGTCGCCCGACGCTTCTGCTCGTCCTCGAGCGCGCTGAGCTGACCGCGCACGGCGGGCGGCACGGGTGCACCCGGAGCGACCCCGAGCGTACGCCGGAGCGCCTCGCGCTCGGACTCGTCGCGTTCGGCCGTCAGAGCCTTGGCATCTTCCGTCGCGGCGCTCACGATGCGACCGGCCGTCTCGACGGCGTCGGACACCCCGCGCACCGCCAGTACCGCGCGCAGCGTCGCATCGCGGCGCTCCCGAGAGGCGGCATCCGTCGCGAGGCGCTGAGCCATACCGATGTGGCGCTGGGCGAGACGAGCGGACTGCTCGGCCACCGCTTCGTCGACGCCCGTGCGCGCGGAGATGAGCCGTGCGACATCCACCACGTCGGGCTCACGCAGTCGCAGTGTCCGCACGCGCGAGCGGATCGTCGGCAGCAGATCGGCATCACTCGGCGCGCACAGCACCCAGACCGTCTGCTCTGGCGGCTCTTCGAGAGCCTTGAGCAGAACGTTGCTCGTCCGCTCGACCATCCGGTCGGCGTCTTCGACGACGATGACGCGGTAGCGACCGAGAGACGGCGAGAAGTACGACCGTTCGACGAGCGCTCGGGCGTCACGGATGGAGATGACCACGCCCTCCGTGCGGAGGGCCGTGAGATCGGGATGCGTGCCCGCGAGGACCTGCCGCATCGCGCCCTCATCCCCCGGCTCGGCGATCAGCGCTGCCGCGAACGCGTGCGCGAGCGTCGAACGCCCCGAGCCGGGCGGTCCCGTGATGAGCCAGGCGTGCGCGAGCTGCGCGGGGTCGGATGCCGCGGCCTGCAGCGCCGCGACGGCCGAGTCCTGACCCCAGACCTCGCCCCACGGCGGCGCGAGCGGAGCGGAGGCGGTCATGGGTCCAGCCTACGGGGAGCCCCCGACCTCGGTTACCCCGCGCCGCGCGGGCCACAGTCCGCCGCCCGCGCCGACTCAGCCGCGCAGCGAACGTTCGACGCGTGCGCGGATCTCGACGGACAGGTCGACCGGCGGACGGGATGCGTCGAGCACGAGGAACCGCTCGGGTTCCGCGGCGGCGAGCCCGAGGAAGGCGGTGCGCACACGCTCGTGGAAATCGGCCTTCTCGGCCTCGAGCCGGTCGAACGGTTTGTCGTCGGCGTCGAGACGTGCTCGGGCGGCGGCGGGGTCGAGGTCGAGCAGCACCGTGATGTCGGGCAGCGCGCCGTCGGTGGCCCACAGCGAGAGGTCGCGCACCTCACCGGCATCCAGGACCCGCCCGGCCCCTTGGTAGGCCACGGACGAATCGAGGTACCGATCCTGCACGACGACGGCGCCGCGTACGAGGGCCGGACGGACCACGGTCGCGACGTGGTGAGCGCGGTCGGCGGCGTACAGCAGGGCTTCGGCGCGCGGAGCGATGTCTCCCCGGTGGTGCAGGACAATGTCGCGGATGAGCACGCCCACGTCGCTGCCGCCCGGCTCGCGCGTGCGAACGACCTCGCGTCCGCTCTCGCGGAGCCAGGCCTCGAGAGCGGTCGCCTGGGTGGTCTTCCCCGACCCGTCGCCGCCCTCGAGGGTGATCCAGAGTCCGCGGTCGGCGGAGCCGGTCACTTCTTCTTTGCCGCGGGCTTGCGCGTCGTCGTGGTCTTGCGCGCCGCCGCCTTGCGCTTGGGCGCCGGTCCCTTAGCGCGCTTGTCGGCGAGCAGCTGAACGGCGCGTTCGAACGTGACCTCTTCGGCGTTCTCACCGCGCGGGATCGTCGCGTTGGTCTCGCCGTCGGTGACGTAGGGACCGAAGCGGCCGTCCTTGAGCTTGATCGGCTTGCCGCTGGTGGGGTCGGCTTCGAACTCCTTGAGCGCACTGGACGCCGCGCGAGCGCCGTACTTGGGCTGCGCGTAGACGGCGAGGGCTTCCTCGAGCGTGATGTCGAACAACTGCTGCTCGCTCGCGAGCGTGCGCGAGTCGGTGCCCTTCTTCAGGTACGGACCGTAGCGGCCGTTCTGCGCGGTGATCTCGTTGCCCGACTCGGGGTCGACGCCCACGACGCGAGGAAGCGACAGCAGCTTGAGCGCCTGTTCGAGGTCGACCGTGTCGACGCTCATCGACTTGAAGAGCGACGCGGTCCGCGGCTTGGGGGCCGCTTCCTTCTTCTTCGTCGTCTTCTTCTTGGCGGGGGCGACCTCACCGGTCGCCTCGTCGACGGTCTCCTCGGGCTCGGGCTCGAGCTCCTGCACGTAGGGGCCGAAGCGTCCGTCCTTGACGACGATGAGCTTGCCGTTCTCGGGGTTCTCACCGAGGACGCGGTCACCGGCGACGGGAGCGTCGATGAGTTCCTGCGCCTTCTCGGGCGTCAGCTCGTCGGGCGCGAGATCGTCCGGAACGTTGACGATGCGCGTCTCGCCCTCGCCGACGGGGACGTCGAGGTACGGCCCGTACTTGCCGAACCGCAGAGTCGCCACGTCGCCGATGGGCGTCGCGTTGAGCTCGCGGGCGTCGATGTCACCGAGGTTCTCGACGATGTTGCGCAGGCCCACGTGGTTGTCCGAGCCGAAGTAGAACTCCTTCAGCCACGCCTCGCGCGCCTGCTCACCCCGGGCGATGGCGTCGAGGTCGTCCTCGAGCGCGGCCGTGAAGTCGTAGTCGACGAGGTCGGAGAAGTGCTGCTCGAGCAGCCGCACGACGCTGAACGAGAGCCAGCTGGGGACGAGCGCCTGGCCACGCTTGGTGACGTAGCCGCGCTCGAGGATGACGTCGATGATGCTCGCGAAGGTCGACGGACGGCCGATGCCCTTCTCCTCGAGCGCCTTGACGAGGCTCGCCTCGGTGTAGCGGGGCTTGGGGCTCGTCGCGTGCCCCTTGGGCTCGACATCCGACAGCGCGAGCTCGTCGCCCACGGCGACGGCCGGCAGCGACTGGTCGGCGGAGCGGTCGTTGTCGCCGCGCTTCTCGTCGTTGCCCTCTTCGTACGCCTCGAGGAAGCCCTTGAAGGTGTAGACGGTGCCGGATGCCGTGAAAGCGGCCCGCTTGCCGGCTGCGTCGACCTCGAGCGTGACGGTCGTGGTCTCGTACTTCGCGTCGGACATCTGGCTGGCGACGGTGCGCTTCCAGATGAGGTCGTACAGGCGCTGCTCGTCGCGGTCGAGACCGGACGCGACGGATGCAGGCGTGCGGAACTCCTCGCCCGACGGGCGGATCGCCTCGTGCGCCTCCTGGGCGTTCTTGGCGTTGTTGCGGTACGAGCGCGGGCTCGCGGGAACCGCACGGTCACCGTACAGCGCGACCGCCTGCGTGCGCGCGGCCGTCACGGCCTGCGCCGAGAGCGCGGTCGAGTCGGTACGCATATAGGTGATGTAGCCCTTCTCGTAGAGACGCTGGGCGACGCTCATCGCGTGCTTGGCGCTCATCGAGAGCTTGCGGCCGGCCTCCTGCTGCATCGTGGAGGTCGTGAAGGGCGGCTTGGGGCTGCGGGTTCCGGGCTTGGCCTCGACCGCGGTGACGGCGGCGGTGGCGGCCTTCTCGATCGCTGCGGCGAGTTCGCGGGCATCCTTCTCGCTGAGGACGACGACCGCCTTCTTGAGCGAACCGGTGTCATCGAAGTCGGTGCCGCGGGCCAGCGGGGCGCCGTCGAGACGTGCCAGACGGGTCGAGAACGAGCCGCCGTCCTTCGCCGCGTGGGCCTCGATGTCCCAATACGACGCCGAGACGAACGACATCCGCTCGCGCTCGCGCTCGACCACCATGCGAGTGGCGGCGGACTGCACGCGGCCGGCGCTCAGCGCCTGGCCGTCGCGGCCGGAACCGATCTTGCGCCAGAGCACGGGCGAGACGTCCCACCCGTACAGGCGGTCGAGGACGCGGCGGGTCTCCTGCGCGTTGACCAGTGCGAGGTCGAGCTCGCGGGTGTTGTCGGCGGCCGCGCGGATCGCGTCCTTGGTGATCTCGTGGAAGACCATGCGCTTGACGGGGACCTTGGGCTTGAGCACCTCGAGCAGGTGCCAGGCGATCGCCTCGCCCTCGCGGTCTTCATCGGTGGCGAGCAGGACCTCGTCGGCGTCCTTCAGGGCGCGCTTGAGCTCGGCAACGGTCTTGGTCTTGCGATCGCTGACCACGTAATACGCATCGAAGCCGTTCTCGACGTCGATGGAGTACTTGCCGTACGCCTGCTTCTTGTCGGCCGGGATGTCCTCTTTCTTAGCGAGGTCCCGGATGTGCCCGACCGAGCTGAGCACTTCGTACTCGTCGCCCAGGTAGCCCTGGATCGACTTCATCTTGGTCGGGGACTCGACGATGACGAGTTTCTTGCCGCCTGCCACGAGTCTTCCTTTCTCCAGCGCACACCATACACGCGCCACACGGTGGAGGATGCTGGGAACGGCGCGCCATATCCTCCCGTCGGCATGCCAGGACTCACGAGCCGCGCGGGCGCGCGCGGGCACGCGGAATACACCCTTCACAGGCCCGTCTGCGACGGCACGATGCGACGGGGTTCAGCCGGGAATCACGCATTGCGGATGACCGGCACGCGCGGGATGCCGGGCGCCTCCTACGATCGCAGCAAGCCGGCGGTTCCTGATCAGTCCCACTCGGCCAGGCCCGGTGGCTGAGGCGACCGGGCCGCTCCCCTGGGCGGCGGGTTCACGACCGCGGTCGAGACATCGAATGAGTCACTCCGGCGGGCCGGCCCGGGCGCGCGCCTGAACGGCGAATACGCCGGCCGACGACCCGACCGCGACGGTGGCGACCACGCCGTCCACCTCGCACGCGGTGAGCGCGAGCCCCGACCGTGCGACGACGTGCCCGGCTCGCTCGCACGGCACTCCCCCGACGAACCCGAGCGCGGCATCGGCCGCCGCGAGCGCCGCCGTGTCGGCGACGGCAGACACCCGCGCCGACTGGATCGCCGCGACTCCCGCCAGGGCGCAGCCCGCCGCGACCGTCGCCGTCACTGCCAGAACGCCGATGGCCGTCGCGACGCCCGCCATCAGAGCCCTCCGGAGAGCGCGCAGCTCTCCGCGCGCAGTGACGGCAGCGGCAGCGGGATCGCATGATCGGCCGTCACGATCGCGCACGTGAGGTCCGCCTCGGATCGCACGTCGAGCACGGCACCCCCTGCCGCGGCCTGCACCACCGCCGCCGCCCGCCCGGGATCCTCGCCCCGCGCGACGAGCCGCGCGGCCTGAGCAGCCGCATGCTCGAGCCGGATCTGCGTGCCCGCCGCCGCCAACGCGGCGACGGCGAGCAGCACCAGGAGCATCGCCGCCGGAACGACGACCGCGAACTCGGCGGCCACCGAGCCGCGCTCGTCTCGGCGTAACCTCATTCGACGGTCAACGCCCGCCGCACGAGATCGGTGAGGATGCCGCGCACCTCGTCGCTGCGCATGATCATCACCAGCAGGCCCGCGAAGGCGACGGCGGCCATCGTCGCGATGGCGTACTCCGCCGTCGCGGCGCCGGACTCGTCGGTGAAGAGCCTCGCAGCGCGCGCTCGCGTCAATCGAGGAAGGGATCGGTTCATGTTCGCTCCGTTCTGTCGTTGAGTGTTCGGATCGGGCACGGTGGGCACGGTCTGGGTCTGGTCGGACGTGAGCGCGCTCGCGCGGGGGTAGCGACGTCACAGCGTCACCGAGGTGCTCGTCATCGCGCTGAGGAGCATCGGCGCGACGCCGATCAGGAGGAACGCGGGCAGGGTGCAGACCCCGAGCGGCAGCAGCAGCCGTGATGTCAGCTGCGCCGCCCGCATCCGCCCCTCGATGCGGGCGCGGTGGCGCTCGAGCTCCGCGGTGGCGCGCAGAAGGTCCACCGCCGGCACGCCTGCCGAGGTCGAGAGATCGAGGACGTCTCGGTCGGCATCCGCCGGCGAGACGTCGACGGATGCCAGTACCTCCTCCGCACGGCCGATCGATACGCCGCTCGACAGCGCGATCGCGAGGAGTTCCGCCGACATGCCCGGGATACCACCGCCCGGCCGGGCGCGAGCTACGAGACGACGTGTCCACACGTGCGCGCCCACCATCAGCAGCGCCCCGACGACGAGGCACGCTGCGCCCACAGGGTGCTGCAGCGTGGCGAGCACATCGAAACCGAGCAGCAGTGCCAGCGCGACGGCGGCGAGCGGCAGCCACCCGACCAGGCGCGCCGTGGCCGTCGGCTCGGCGAGCGCGACGCGGATGTCGTCACGAGCTGCCTCGGCGTCGCGGAGCGCCTCGGCCATCCCGCGCAGCGTGCGCGCGAGCGGGGCGCCCACCGTCGTCGCGACCTGCCAGGCTTCGGCGACCTCGCGCCAGGCGCCCTCCTCGGCAGCGATGGCGTCGGCGAGCGGTCGGCCCGCTCGTCGTTGTTCGTGCACGCGCCGAGGTGACGAGTCACCCGAGGCGGCGAGGTGCTCCCAGGCCCGGTCGGGTGCGATGCCTGCTTCGAGGAGCACGGCGAGACGATGCAGGACGGGTGCGACATCCGCCGCTGCAGCATCCGACTCAGCCGCGGAACGGCGCCAGCGCCAAGTCCGCGTCATGCCTGTTCCTCGATCCCGAGGCGCCCGTCCCGGAGGACCGGGCGGGCGATCCCCATGACCCGTCGCACACCGTCGACGTTTCCTACGTGGACGACCGCGCCGATCGCGCTCACCACCTGGCGGGCGACGCCGTGATCGTCGAGGCCCGCCAGCGCACCGAGCGCCTCGAGCCGGGCCGGGACCTCAGCCAGACCGCTCGCGTGCACCGTCCCTGCTCCGCCCTGGTGCCCCGTGTTGAGGGCGGTCAGCAACTCGCGGACCTCTTCGCCGCGGCACTCGCCCACCACGAGCCGATCGGGCCGCATGCGCAGCGCCTCCCGGACCAGCCGAGCGAGCGGCACAGCTCCGGCGCCTTCGAGATTGGGCTGGCGCGCCTCGAGCCTCACATGGTGCGGGTGATCGAGCCGAAGCTCGGCGACATCCTCGATCGTGACGATCCGGTCGGTCGGGCTCGCGGCCGAGAGCAGCGCTGCGAGGAGCGTCGTCTTGCCGGCGCCCGTCGCCCCTGTGACGAGGAGGTTGGTCCGCTCCTCGACGAGCCGACGAAGGTCCGCGGCGACCGCGGTGTCGAACATGCCTCGCTGCTCGAGATCGGCGAGACTCAGTTGCTCGACCGCGGGGAGCCGGATCGAGATCACCGACCCCTCGCAGGCCACCGGCGAAAGCACGGCGTGCACCCGGATGCCGCCGGCCCAGCGCACGTCGGCACAGGGCGTAGCGTCGTCGAGATGACGCCCGCCGAGGGCGATCAACGCGACGGCGAGAGCGCGCACCTCCGCCTCATTCGGACACCACCCCTCGACGGCCTCGGCGCCCCGACCGCGGTCGATGAAGACGCCGCGTTCCCCGTTGACGAAGACGTCCGTCACATCGGGATCGAGCAGGTACTCGCGCAGCGGGTCGAGCGCCGCATCATCGGCGAGCTGTCGCCGCGGTCCCGGCACCGACGCCGGTTCGCCGCGTGAGGCCGCAGCGGAGCCCGGGCGCGGAACGACGACGAATGCTGATGCCATGCCCCGACACTAGAAAGCGCCCCCGCCCTCATTCGCGGGCCGCCGCCATTCGTGGCACAAGCCGTGTCTTATCCCCGTTGGGGAGGAACCGGAACGAGACACTGGCATGGTGGTTCAGGACGAGTCGTCCGGTGCGGTTCACCGCAACAGGGGCTTCCGATGGTTGTGGGCGTCGAACGCCCTCCAGGAGGCCGGGCGCCAGTTCACGACACTCGCCCTGTCGGTGACGGCGGTGGCCGTCCTCGGAGCCGAGGCGTGGCAGGTCGGTGTCATCTCCGCGCTCGGCCTGAGCGCCTATCTCGTGATCGGTCTCCCGGCCGGCGTCTGGGTCGATCGGTGGCCTAAGAGGCCCGTCCTCGTGTGCACCGAGCTCATCCGTGCTGTCGCTGCGGCGAGCGTCGCGGTCGCGTACATCGCCGGCTGGCTCTCGGTGTGGCAGCTCATGGTGGTCGCCGCGATCATCAGCGTGACGTCGGTATTCTCCGACACGGCGCAGACGGCGTTCACCCCGGCCATCGTCGGGCCGTCGCGGGTATCCGAGGCAACGGCTCGAATCCAGTCGACCGACACCTCGATGCAGGTCGTCGGCCCCGCGCTGGCAGCAGCCGTGCTCACACGCCTGGCCGCACCGCTCCTCTACGTCATCACGTCGGTCACCGGCATCCTGGCCGCCGTCGCGGCCTCGCTCATCCGCGCACCGGAGCCTCGCGAGAAGGGTGTCGCCCCTCCCCCGTTCTGGGCGTCGCTCGTCGAGGGGATCGCGTTCGCCCGGCGGCATCCCGTTCTCCGGACCATGCTCGTCACGAATGCCCTCATCAACGCCGGCGCCGGCGTCTTCGCAACGCTGATCGTTCTCGTCGCGCTGGACGACCTCGGGATGACCGCGAGCGGCTACGCGCTCGCGAGCGGCATCGGGGCGACCGGGGCCATCATCGGGTCGTTCGTCGCCATGCGGATCCGCACCCGCCTGGGTCCCATCCGAACGATGCTCACCGGATACTGCCTGCTTCCCGTGGCCGCACTGATCCTGCCGTCGGCGTACGTGGTGCCGCTTCCCTCGGTCGTGTTCGTCGCGGGGTCGAGCTTCGCCTTCGGCCTGATCGTCGTGACGACGATGATCAGCTCCGCTGGCCTGCGCGCCGAGGTGACTCCGCCGCAGCTGATGGGACGAGCCACCGCCGCGAACCGATTCGTCACGCAGGGCGCCATGCCCCTCGGGGCACTCGTCGCGGGCATCGTCGGCAGCGCGGCATCGAACGGTGTCGCCCTGTTGCTGTCGCCTCTGCTGCTGACACTCGCAGCGGCCGCGTTCGCTCTCTCGCCGCTGCGGCCCCACCGTGCGCTGCCGGACGAGTGGAAGCACCACCTCGCCGCGTGAAACCCGGGAGAAAAGAAGAAGGACGGCACCCCACATTGGGGGATAGGGGTGCCGCCCACGCAACGTCCCGCCGCTTGGGGGGTAGGTCGGGCCGCCACGGGCGCGAACGATGTCGCAGCCACGGATCAGCTTACGCTGTCGAACCGGCTGCTACCCAATCACCGCGCGCCCACACCACCCTCGGCATGACCACCCACTATCGGCGGTAGTCTCCTGATCTCGCCGCGGTCTAGATTGACCGCACGCCGCCCGCGCGCGGGCGCCATCGACCGCGAAGGAGCGTGCCGTATGAGCAGCCAGATCGACCACCTGCTGACCGAGACCCGGCGGTTCGCGCCGTCGCCGGAGTTCGCCGCATCCGCCGTCGGCACCGCCGAGCTCTACGAGCGCGCGGCAGCCGACCGCGAGGGCTTCTGGGCAGACCAGGCCCGGGAGCTGCACTGGCACAAGCCCTTCACGCAGGTACTCGACTGGTCGAATCCCCCGTTCGCCGAGTGGTTCGCCGACGGTGAGCTGAACGTCGCGTACAACTGCCTCGACCGTCACGTCGAGGCCGGCCTCGGCGACCGTGTGGCGCTGCTGTGGGAGGGCGAGCCGGGCGATGACCGCGCTGTGACCTACGGCGAGCTCACCGATGAGGTCAAGCGCCTCGCCAACGTCCTGACCGAGCTCGGGATCGAGCAGGGCGACCGCGTCGCGATCTACATGCCGATGATCCCCGAGGCCGTCGCCGCGATGCTCGCCGTCGCCCGCGTCGGCGCCGTGCACTCCGTCGTCTTCGGCGGGTTCTCCGCCGACAGCCTGCGGACCCGCATCGACGACGCCGGAGCCAAGCTCGTGATCACCGCCGACGGCGGCTATCGCAAGGGCAAGGTCTCGCCGCTCAAGCCCGCCGTCGACCAGGCGCTGGCCGACCGGGGTACCGGCCCGCAGCTCACCGTCGAGCACGTCATCGTCGTACGGCGCGGCGGCAACGACATCGAGTGGAACGCCGAGCGCGACCTGTGGTGGCACGACGTCGTGCCCGCGGCATCCCCCGATCACGAGGCGCAGGCGTTCCCCGCAGAGAACCCGCTGTTCATCCTGTACACCTCGGGCACGACGGGAAAGCCGAAGGGCATCCTGCACACCTCCGGCGGCTACCTCACGCAGGCCGCGTTCACCAACCGCGTCGTGCACGACCTGCACGCCGAGACGGACGTCTACTGGTGCACCGCCGACATCGGGTGGGTCACCGGCCACAGCTACGTCACGTACGGACCGCTCGCCAACGGCGCGACACAGGTGCTCTATGAGGGAACCCCCGACACGCCCCACTCGGGCCGCTCGTGGGAGATCATCCAGAAGTACGGCGTGACGATCTACTACACCGCCCCCACCGCGATCCGGTCCTTCATGAAGGTCGGCCGTCAGGTTCCGGCGCAGTACGACCTGTCGAGCATCCGCCTCCTCGGCTCGGTGGGCGAGCCCATCAACCCCGAGGCGTGGATGTGGTACCGCAAGGTCATCGGCGGCAAGAAGGCGCCCATCGTCGACACGTGGTGGCAGACCGAGACCGGCGCGATCATGATCTCCGCGCTGCCGGGGGTTACCGAGACCAAGCCCGGATCGGCGCAGGTCGCTCTCCCCGGCATCTCGATCGATGTGGTCGACGAGGAGGGCAACCGCGTGGGCGAGGGCAACGGCGGGCTGCTCGTCATCACCGAGCCCTGGCCGAGCATGCTGCGCGGCATCTGGGGCGACCCCGACCGCTTCGTCGAGACCTACTGGGAGAAGTTCCAGAAGCAGGGCTACTACTTCGCCGGCGACGGCGCCCGGCTCGACGACGACGGCGACATCTGGCTCATGGGCCGCGTCGACGATGTCATGAACGTCTCGGGCCACCGCCTGTCGACGACCGAGATCGAATCCGCGCTCGTCGCGCACGAATCGACCGCCGAGGCGGCCGTCGTCGGAGCCTCCGACGAGACCACGGGCCAGGCCGTCGTCGCGTTCGTGATCATCAAGCAGAGCTACCTCGACGCCCACTCCCCCGACGGTCTCGCGACGTCGCTCCGGCAATGGGTCGGCGAGCAGATCGGACCCATCGCACGGCCGCGCGACGTCTACATCGTGGGCGAGCTGCCGAAGACCCGCTCGGGCAAGATCATGCGACGATTGCTGCGGGATGTCGCCGAGGGCCGGGAGGTCGGCGACACCACGACACTCGCCGACACCGCGGTGATGTCGGTCATCAGCGCACAGCTGAAGTAGCCCGCGCGCGGGCTCGATCGCGTCACTCGGCGTCGCGATCGAGTCCGCGGGCCCGGATCTCCTCGATGTCGAGGTCGGCGAGGATGCGGCGTGCCACGAGGTCGTCGATCGTGCCGTCGCGCCGCAGGCGCAGCAGCACCTCGCGCTTGCGATCGAGCATCGCCAGCCGCAGCCGCGTCGCCTCCCGGTGCCGGATGAGCGGCGAGCGCTGCGTCAGGTCGATGTCGTCGCTCACGGCGAGCATCTCGAGCTGCGGCGCAGGCCGATGCCCGTCCCCGTCCGACGGCCCGGGCGGCACGGGGCCCATGCGCGAGGCATCCTCGTCGGGCGAGTCGTCGTCGATGTCGGCATCCGGGTCGCGTTCCTCCGCCGCCCGCTGGCGCGCGACGGCGCGGGCGTTGGCGAGCTCGAGGCGTTCGTAGCCCTCGTGCCGGGCACGGTCGCGGACACGATCGCTGACCCCGTGCTCCGCGGCGAGGTCGTCGAGCGCTGCGAGAGCGGCGCCCGAAATGGCCCGCTGGGCGAGCTCGTACTCCTCGATCGCCGCATCGTCGGCAGGGAGCTTCGCCCACCGGATGACGACGGGCAGCAACGGCCCCTGCACGAGCAGCGTGAGCACGATGACCCCCGCGGTGACGAACACGATCGAGTCGCGTCCCTCGACCGGCTCCCCCGAAGCCGTCGTGATCGGCACCGACAGCGCGATGGCGAGCGACACGGCGCCGCGGAACCCCGACACCGTGCTGACGACCCGCGAGCGATGACGCAGCGATCTGCTCGACCCGGCCGCCGGGCGCGAGAAGGGCGAGAACAGCCACTGGAACAGGTAGCGCACGACGAAGAGGGCGACCCACGCCGCGAGAGTGACGAGAAGCAGGATGCCGATCTCCGACGGCGAGATCTCATGCAGCACCAGCTGGACCTCGAGGCCGATGAGCACGAACAGCGCTCCGTTGAGGAGGTACACCCCGAACGGCCAGGTGGCATCGGCGGCACGGCGCGACATCGCCGTCGTGATGCGCGGGGACACCCAGGCGATGATGAGCCCGGCGAAGACCACGGCGAGCACGCCGGACGCCTCGATCAGCTCGGCGATGAGGAACGCGACGAACGGAACGAGCAGCAGCGTCAGGTTGATCGTCAGGGTCGACTGCATCCGCCGCAGTGCGAGGAAGACGAGCGCCGCGACGGCGATGCCGGCCGCAGCGCCGCCGAGGTACGACAGCAGCACCATGCCCGTGATCGACAGGGCGCTGACCTGGTCGCCGAGCAGGAGCGAGACCGCGATGGCATAGAGGACGAGGGCAGTGCCGTCGTTCGTAAGACTCTCGGCCTTGAGCTTCATGAAGGTGCGGGCGGGCAGCAGTCTGCCGAGCGCGGCCACCGCGGTGGCGTCGGGCGGCGCGACCGCAGCCCCGAGCACGAGGGCGGCCTCCCACGGCACGCCGAGCCAGGTCGCGACCGCCGCGACGGCGAACGCCGAGGCGACGACGAGCAGGGTGCTCATCGGCACGATGTAGCGCAGCGAGCGGCGGACTGAGCGGAGCGACGTCGTCCACGCCTCGCGGAACAGCAGCACCGGCAGGAAGAGCAGCAGCACCGTTTCCGGCGGCAGCTCGATCGCCCGCAGCTCGGGCACGAATCCGAGCAGCAGACCGATCACGAGCAGCACCAGCGGCGTCGCGACGCGCAACCGCGGCGCCAGGACGGTTCCGACGAGAAGGGCGATGCCCAGCAGAACCGTGACCTCGAGTCCCTGCATCCCTACCGCCCTTCCGCGTGGTCCACACCAGAGCGTAGAGCCGCGGGCGACCGGACGGGCGGTGTTCCGCCCGAGGTTCGCGGTGGGCGGAGAGCCCGGCGATCAGACCAGGGCGAAGACGACCTCGACCTCGACCGGGGAGTCGAGCGGCAGCACCGGCACCCCGACCGCCGACCGTGCGTGACGACCCGCGTCGCCGAAGATCTCGCCCAGCACCTCGCTCGCACCGTTGATGACACCGGGCTGTCCCGTGAACTCGGGGACGGACGCCACGAACCCGGTCACCTTCACGACCCGAGCGAGGTTGTCGACACCGCCGGCCATATCCGCCGCGGCGGCGATGGCGTTGAGCGCGCACTGACGCGCGAGCTGCTTGGCCGCGTCGGCGGCGACGAGACCGTCGCCCTCGCCGACCTTGCCGATCGCGGGCAGCGCACCGTCGACCATGGGCAGCTGCCCGGAGGTGTAGACGAGACCGTCGTGCTCGGTCGCGGGGATGTAGGCGGCGACGGGCGGGACGACGGGCGGAAGCTGGATGCCGAGCTCGGCCAGACGCGCCGAGACGCTCATGCGCCCGTGCCCTCGAACTGCTGGGCAGCCTGGTGGGCCGCCCCGAGACCGGCGTTGGCTGCTCCCCCGCCCACGGGACGCTTGAAGTAGGCGACGAGCCCGCCCTCGGGTCCAGGGACGACCTGCACGAGCTCCCAGCCCTGCTTGCCCCAGTTGTTGAGGATCGCCGCGGTGTTGTGGATCAGCAGGGGCGTGGTGAGGTACTCCCACGTCGTCATCGGGGCTCCGATCTGTGGCTTTCGCTCGCGCGCCGGCATGCGCGGACGCACGCGCGCAAGGGGTGGTCCTGAGGCGGATGCCCAGGTATCTCGCTTACGATCACCCTATGCCTCACAAGAAACGCACGGCCACCGGTGTGCTCGGCGGTCTCGCCGGCCTGGTCGGCCTGAGCGCTGTGGCCGGGATCCTCGTCACGGCTACCGTGACCCCCGCCATCGCCGTGTCGGGTTACGCAGCCACCAGCGCGATCGACGTCTTCGACAACATGCCGAGCTACCTCGAAGTCGACGAGCTCATGCTGCCGACCGAGTTCTACCGCAAGGACGCAGACGGCAACGACGTCCTCATGACGCAGTTCTACGACCAGAACCGCATCCCGGTCACGTGGGATGAGGTCGCGCCGGTCATGTTCGACGCGATCACGTCGAGCGAGGACAAGAACTACTACACGCACGGCGGCGTCGACCTTCTCGGCACCGCGAGTGCGGTGTTCGGCAACCTGCGCGGCGGCGACACCCGCGGCGGCTCGTCGATCACCCAGCAGTACGTCAAGAACGTGCTGCAACAGGCGTGCGAGAAGGAAGCCAAGTCGCAGGACGAGGTCGAGGCGTGCTTCCGCTCGACCACCGTCTCCTCCGGCACCGACGGCATCGAGCGCAAGCTGCAGGAGATGCGGTACGCGATCCAGCTCGAGAAGCGGTATCCGAAGAACGAGATCCTGCTCGGCTACCTGAACATCGCGCACTTCGGCGGCACCGTCTACGGCATCGGCGCGGCGTCGCAGTACTACTTCGGCGTGCCCGCCTCGCAGCTCACGATCGGCCAGGCCGCGGCGATCGCGGGCATGGTGCAGGAGCCGAACACCTACCGTCTGGATCGTCCCGACAGCGAGTCGAACGGCGCCGCGAACGGCTACGAGCTGACGAAGGACCGTCAGATCTACGTGCTCAAACGCATGTTCTCGGATGGCAAGATCACGCAGGAAGAGCGGGATGCCGCTATCGCGGAGCCGATCACCCCGAACATCCAGGAGCGCCCGCAGGGCTGCCAGCTCGCCGCCGGCGCCGAGTTCTTCTGCGAGTACGTCCGCAACATCGTCCTCGACGACCCGGCCTTCGGCGAGTCGCTCGAGGAGCGCCAACAGAACCTGCGCCGCGGCGGCATGAAGATCTACACCACTCTCGACCCGCAGCTCCAGGATGCCGCGCTCGACGCGATGTCCGTCGTGCCCGCGACCGACGACCGTCTGAACCTCGGCGCCTCTGGCGTCCAGGTCGAGGTCGGCACCGGCCGCGTGCTCTCGATGGTGCAGAATCGCCCGTTCGCGCCCACCGGAGACGACGCCGGCACGGTGACCCCGGTCAACTACAACGTGCGCAACCAGGACGGCGGCGGTGGTCACTCCGCGGGCTCGACCTACAAGGTGTTCAGCCTCATCAACTGGCTCGAGCAGGGGCACTCCGTGAACGAAGTGATCAACGGCCGTGTCGGGAACAAGCGCGTGCTGACGAGCTGCGACGGCGCCACCCAGAACGTCCGCACCGGCAACAGCGGCCGCCCGAACGAGATCGGCAACTTCCAGAGCAGCAACGGCTACTCGGGCACGATCAAGAAGTTCACCGAAGACTCGCTGAACTCGGGCTTCCTCGCGATGGCCGAGCGCATCTCGGTGTGCTCGACCAACCAGGTCGCGATGAAGATGGGCGTCATGCAGTCCAACGGCGACCCGCTGGACGTCAACAACAACCCCTATGATGTGCTGGGATCCGCGGCGGTGGCACCCATCGACATGGCGGAGGCCTACGCGGCGATTGCCGGTGGAGGCACGCGGTGCGAGCCGAAGGTCATCGACCGTGCGGTCAAGTCCGACGGCACCGACATCACGCCGCAGACGAGTTGCGACCAGGCCATCTCCGCCAACGTCGCCGCCACTGCCGCTTTCGCGCTCGAAGGCGTCATGAACGCGACGGGCCAGGGCGCCCGCATCTTCGACGGCGTGCCGGTGTTCGGCAAGACCGGTATCCACGAGTACGAGCACACCTGGATGGACGGTGCGAGCACCAAGGTGGCCACCGTGGTCTGGGTCGGCAACGTCGACGGCTTCGCGAAGCTCAACGAGTACCGCGTCAACGGCTGGCGACTCGATCAGATCCGAAACGCGATCTGGCCGAAGATGCAGGGAGCGGCGAACGCCAAGTTCGGCGGCGATCGGTTCCCGACCCCGGACACGAACCTCACGAAGAACACCCTCACGGAGCTCCCGAACGTCGTCGGTCAGAACGTCGATGAGGCGCGCGGCACCCTCGAGGCGGCCGGCTTCTCGGTGAACGTCGCCGAGCCCACCGACTCGACCGAGCCCGAAGGCCGGATCGTGTCGCAGGATCCGGGCGCGGGTCGCGCCGCGGGCGGCGCGACCATCACGATCACACCGAGCAACGGTCAGGGCGCCACGGTGCCGCCGGTGACGGGCAACCCGCAGGAGGCCGAGCGCCAACTGCGAGCCGCCGGCTTCACGAGCGTGACGACGGCGTGTACCGAGAAGGACGACCCGCCGCAGCCGACGGTGACGGGCACCAGCCCTGCCGCAGGCGAGGCGGTCGGCCGCGGGACGCAGATCACCATCGAGTACACCGCGAAGAACTGCTGATGGCAGGCGTCCGCAGGACGCTCTCCACGATCGCCACCGCCGGCGCCCTGGGCGCCGGCGGTGCGGTCGTCTGGGGGGTGGGCATCGAGCGCCATCTGTTCACCGTCCGTCGCCACGAAGTCCACGTGCTGCCCGAGGGCAGCCCCAGCATCACCGTGCTGCACCTCTCCGACGCCCACATGGCGCCGTGGCAGCAGCGCAAGCAGCGGTGGATCGCAGAGCTGGCCGAGACGACGCAGCCGGACCTGGTCATCAACACGGGCGACAACCTCGGGCACGCACGCGGCCTCGCCGGCATCCGCCGCGCCTTTGCTCCCCTTCGCGGCGTGCCGGGCTTCTTCGTCCACGGGTCGAACGACGTGTTCGAGCCGAGCGCGCGGAACCCGCTGCGCTACTTCACGGGCCCCTCGCGTCACGCCAAAGCGGCGCCGAAAATCGACACCGCGGCGATGGACTCGTTCTTCGCCGACGACCTCGGCTGGTCCGAGCTCGACAACGCCGCCGCTGCCGTGCGCGTGGCCGGCATGCGAATCGACGGCGTCGGGGTCGACGACGCGCACCGCGACTGGGACGACCTCGACGTGCTGCCGGGCGCTCTGGCGGCCCTGCAAGGCCGCAGAAGCGCCGACCTGACCCTGGGCGTCACCCACGCCCCGTATCGCCGCGTGCTCGACCGTTTCGTGGATCTGGGGGCGGACATGGTCTTCGGCGGCCACACTCACGGCGGGCAGGTCCGCATCCCCTTCGCCTCGCGCGCCCTCGTCGCCAACTGCGATATTCCGCTCGATCAGGCGCGCGGCCTGAGCTCATGGGGTGCGGACCGTGTCCCACTCAATGTGAGCGCGGGCCTCGGTCACTCCATCTATGCGCCGGTGCGTTTCGGGTGCCGCCCCGAGGCCTCCGTGCTGGTCCTCCGCGCTCGGGCGTGAGCCGATTCGTCTTCCGAGCCGGATCGGGGTAAGCTTGGAGGGTTGCCACGGGGTGTGGCGCAGCTTGGTAGCGCGCGTCGTTCGGGACGACGAGGCCGCAGGTTCAAATCCTGTCACCCCGACAGCGAAGAGGCTCCGCCGCAAGGCGGGGCCTCTTTCATGCCACCGGAGAACGGAGCACGGATGCCCATCCCCCGACTGGTCGCCTTCGACCTCGACGACACCCTCGCTCCCTCGAAGAGCGCCATCAACCCGCGTATCGGGCGCCAGCTGCTCGATCTTGCGGCCCGCGTCGAGGTCGCGATCATCTCCGGCGGACAGCTCGCGCAGTTCACCGCGCAGGTCGTCGACCAGCTGCCCGAGACGGATGCAGACCTGCTGTCGCACTTCCACCTGCTGCCGACCTGTGGAACGCAGTACTACCGCCTCTCCCCCGCCGGCATCGAGACGGTCTACGCCCGCTCGCTGACCGATGACCAGAAGTCCCGCGCCCTCGCCGCGGTCGAGGAAGAGGCGCGTCGGCTCGGCCTGTGGGAGAGCGAGACCTGGGGCCCCATCCTCGAGGACCGTGGGTCTCAGATCACGTTCTCCGCGCTGGGCCAGCAAGCTCCCGTCGACGCGAAGATGGCGTGGGATCCCTCCGGCGAGAAGAAGAATGCGCTGCGAGCGGCGGTGGCAGACCGCATCCCCGACCTCGAGGTGCGCGCGGGCGGCTCGACGTCGGTCGACATCACCGAGCGCGGCATCGACAAGGCCTACGGCATGACCCGGCTGATCGAGCAGAGCGGCATCCCGCAGGACGACATCCTGTTCGTCGGCGACCGTCTCGACGAGAACGGCAACGACTATCCGGTGCTCGCGATGGGCGTGGCCTGCCACGCGGTCGAGGGCTGGGAAGAGACCGCCGACTTCCTCGACCAGCTCATCCCCACGCTTCCGCTGCGCTGACCCACTGACGCGGGCGACACCGCGCCACGCATTCGGGCCCCGGGCCGAGCAGCCTGACGACTGCCGGCACCGGGGCCCGTTGCTTCGCGTCCCGTCGTCAGGCTCGCGACGCCGTCTTGGCCCGCGTGGCGGCGCGACGCGGCGCTGAGCCTGTGATCGGCACGAGCCGCTGCAGCTGCGTGACGTGACGCGGCTCGAGCTCCTCTAGGCTCGAGACGCCGAGCAGCTGCATCGTGCGCTCGATCTCGCTGCGCAGGATCGCGATGGTCCGGTCCACGCCCTGACGGCCGCCCGCCATCAGCCCGTAGAGGTAAGCGCGTCCGATCAGAGTGAACTTCGCGCCCTGCGCGATGGAGGCAACGATGTCGGCACCGTTCATGATGCCGGTGTCGACCATGACCGTGGCGTCCTTCCCGACCTCGCGCACGACCTGCGGCAGGAGGTGGAACGGCACGGGGGCGCGGTCGAGCTGGCGGCCGCCGTGGTTCGAGAGCACGATGCCATCGACTCCGAGGTCGATGAGCCGCTTGGAGTCCTCGACGTTCTGCACGCCCTTGATGACGATCTTCCCGGGCCACATGCTGCGGATGACCTCGAGGTCGTCGTAGCTGATGGTCGGGTCCATCGCGGCGTTGAGGAGTTCGCCGACGGTGCCGCCGGTGGTCGTGAGCGACGCGAACTCGAGCTTGGGCGTCGTGAGGAAGTCGATCCACCACCAGGGGCGCGGGATGGCGTTGACGATCGTCCCGACGGTCAGCGCGGGCGGGATGGAGAACCCGTTGCGCTTGTCACGCAGGCGCGCTCCCGCAACCGGGGTGTCCACGGTGAACATGAGAGTGTCGAAGCCCGCCTCGGCCGCCCGCTTGACGAGACCATATGAGATCTCACGATCGCGCATGACGTAGAGCTGGAACCAGTTGCGTCCGTGCGGGTTGGCCGCCCGGACGCCCTCGATCGACGTCGTCCCGAGCGTCGAGAGGGTGAACGGGATGCCGGCCGCGCCCGCGGCGGATGCCCCCGCGCTCTCGCCTTCCGTCTGCATCAACCGGGTGAATCCGGTCGGGGCGATTCCGAACGGCAACGCCGAGCGCCCGCCGAGGATCTCGGTCGACATGTCGACCGATTCCGCCGGACGCAGGATGTCGGGGTGGAACTCGATGTCCTGGAACGCCTGCCGTGCTCGCGCGAGCGAGATCTCGCCCTCCGCCGCACCGTCGGTGTAGTCGAACGCCGCCTTGGGCGTGCGGCGCTTCGCGATGGTCCGCAGATCATCGATCGTCAGGGCCGACGTGAGTCGGCGGCGGCGTCCATTGAGATCGGGGGCCTTGAACTGCATCAGTTCGAGCAGCTCGGGAATCTTGGGCAACTGTCGGGCGACCATATTCTCTCCTCAGTTCCGGCGGGGCCGACGGGGTCGGACCGGATGGGTTCAGGTGGATTCGGGGCGCACGGGGTTCGCGGACGCGTAGTACCCCGTGATGTGGTCGTGGACGGCGGTGCGGGCATCGTCTACCCGCTGTTCGTCGATCGCCGCCACGATCGCGTTGTGCTCGTCGCGCAGGCGGTCCACCGCGCTGTCCCAATCCGGGATGCGCGCGGCACCCTGGAGCACGTAGTCCTCGATCGACGATCGGAGGCCCGCCATCATCGCCGCCACGACTTCGTTGCCCGACGCCTCGGCCAAGGCGACGTGAAACTGCGCATCGAGTACCAGGAAGTCGGCGGGGCTGAGGTCGGCGGCATCCATCGCACGGAGCGCTTCGCGCGCCCGCTCGAGATCGACGTCGGACGAGCCGGCCAGCTCACCGGCGACCCACTCCTCGAGCAGGAGACGCGTGTTCACGACATCCGAGATGGCGAAGCCCTGCGCGGCGACCTGCAACCGAAGGAGCGCCTGCATGCCGCCGGTCGGGCGGGCCACGACGATGGCCCCCGCGCTCGGCCCCGATCCCGTCGCGGTGCGGATGAGGCCCATGACCTCCAGCACGCGGAGCGCTTCGCGCACGCTGGATCGCCCGACCCCGAGCTGCGCGACGAGGTCGCGCTCGGACGGCAGTCGGTCGCCGGGACCGAGCTTGCCGGCGAGAAGATCGGATTCGATCTTCTCCAATACGACGCGCCAGGCGCGCGCCGGGGTTCCGTCAGCCATGACGCCCCTCTCCTTGGTGGCCGGACCACGATACATCTTGTGGTCTGACCGCGCAAAGCCCTGGACAGGCGCGTCGTGAAACGTATCAGTCGCCGGATGCCTCAGGCGAGGCGACCACCCGACTCGCGGAGATAGCACTCAGCGCACATCGACTCGTACGTCACCCGGTCGAGAGCGAGCTCGTCGATCGCCACCTGGTCGCCTTCGAACACGAAGCGTCCGCCGACCAGACGTGCGTTGAAGAGGGCCTTCCGCCCGCAGCGGCAGATCGTCTTCAGCTCTTCGAGACTGTGCGCGAGCTCCATCAGACGCGCCGAACCGGGAAAGGCGCGGGTCTGGAAATCGGTGCGGATGCCGTAGGCGAGCACCGGGACGTTCTCCTCCACCACGGTCCGCAGCAGATCGTCGACCTGCTCCGACGTCAGGAACTGCGCTTCGTCGATGAGGAGGCAGGCGACATCCGCTCCCGTCTCGGCGCGCACGCGCTCACGATGCACGCCGAAGACGGCCCGCAGGTCGTCGTCCGCACCGACGAGGAAGTCGACGTCTCGCTCGACGCCCAGCCGGCTTGCGATCTGGCCGGCGCCCTTCGTGTCGATCTCGGGCTTCGCGAGCAGCACGTGCTGGCCGCGCTCCTCGTAGTTGTAAGCCGCCTGCAGGAGAGCCGTCGACTTGCCGGAGTTCATGGCTCCGTAACGGAAGTAGAGCTTGGCCATGCCCGTCAGGGATTGATCGAGAGCGCTTCGGCCGTCGCCTCGATCGACGCGCGAGCGGCATCCGCCCGCGGGTTCAGCGGCTGCCCGTAGCTCGGGATGAGCTTCTTCAGCTCGGGCTCCCAGCCCGCGATGCGGTCGGGGAAGCACGTCTTGAGAAGTCCGAGCATGATGGATGCCGCAGTCGAGGCGCCCGGCGAGGCCCCCAGCAGACCGGCGATCGACCCGTCGGCAGAGGTCACGACCTCGGTGCCGAACTGCAGCACGCCGCCCTTCTTCGGGTCCTTCTTCATGACCTGAGCACGCTGACCGGCCTGGATCAGCTCCCAGTCCTCGTCTTTCGCGGTCGGCATGAAGACGCGGAGCGACTCCACCTTCTTGCGGTGGTTCTTGAGCAGCTCGCCGACGAGGTACGAGATGAGACTCGGGTTGTCGACGGCCACCTTCAGCATCGGCAGCAGGTTGTGGGGGCGCACCTGCGACACGATGTCGGTGATGCGGCCGTTCTTGAGGAACTTCGGGCTGAACGTCGCGAACGGTCCGAACAGCAGCGAGGCCTCGCCGTCGACGACGCGCGTGTCGAGGTGGGGAACCGACATCGGCGGAGCACCCACCGAGGCCTGCGAGTACACCTTGGCCTTGTGCTGCGAGACGACGGCGGGGTTCGTGGTCTTGAGGAACTGCCCGCCGATCGGGAAGACGCCGTAGCCCTTGATCTCGGGGATACCCGACTTCTGCAGCAGCTTCAGCGCCCAGCCGCCGGCCCCGACGAAGACGAAGCGCGCGTCGGTGTGCCCGGGGGTCTTGCCGAGGCGATTGCGCCAGAAGACCCGCCACGAGCCGTCCTTCTGGCGGCTCAGCGTGCGCACCTCACGGTCGGTGATGACCTCCACGCCCTGCTCCTGCAGGTGCGAGAACAGCTGCCGGGTGAGCGATCCGAAGTCGACATCCGTGCCGGCGGGGACGCGCGTCGCCGCGAACGGCTCGCCCTTGCGGCGCTCCTGCATCAGCAGCGGCGCCCACTGGTTGATGACGCGCGAGTCTTCCGAGTACTCGATGCCCGCGAAGAGGGGCTGGTCCTTGAGCGCCTCGTAGCGGCGCTTGAGGAACGCGACGTCCTTCTCACCGCGGACGAAGGTCATGTGAGGCGTCGCGTTGATGAACGTCGACGGTTCGTCGAGGATGCCGCGCTCGATGAGCGAGGCCCAGAGCTGACGGCTCTGCTGGAACTGCTCGTTGATCGTGATCGCCTTGCCGGGATCTACCGAGCCGTCCGACGCCTCGGGCGTGTAGTTCAGCTCGCACAGCGCGGCGTGACCCGTGCCCGCGTTGTTCCACGGGTTCGAGCTCTCCTGCGCCAGATCCGACAGGCGCTCGTGCACCTCGATCTTCCAATCGGGCTGGAGCTGCTTCAGCAGCACACCGAGCGTGGCACTCATGATGCCCCCGCCGATCAGGACGACGTCGACCTTTTCACTCACGATGCACCAGTCTATCCCGGTGGCGGCGCGCGGCATCCCGCCGCCCCGCCTTGACGTCAGAGACGCTCGGCGACGATCTCCGCGATCTGCACCGCGTTCAGCGCGGCACCCTTGCGGAGGTTGTCGTTGCTGATGAACAGCACGAGTCCCTTGCCCTCGGGCGCGGACTGGTCGGCGCGGATGCGGCCGACGTAGCTCGGGTCGTTGCCGGCTGCCTGCAGAGGCGTCGGGACCTCCTCGAGCACGACACCGGGCGCCGCGGCCAGGACCTCGCGCGCCCGCTCCGGCGTGATGTCGCGCGAGAACTCGGCGTGGATCGACAGCGAGTGACCCGTGAACACGGGGACGCGCACGCAGGTGCCGGCGACACGCAGGTCGGGCAGCTCGAGGATCTTGCGGCTCTCGTTGCGGAGTTTCTTCTCCTCATCGGTCTCGTTGTCGCCGTCGTCCACCAGGTTGCCGGCGAACGGGATGACATCGAACGCGATCGGGGCGATGTACTTCTCGGGCTGCGGGAAGTCGACCGCCGAGCCGTCGTGCACGAGATCGAGCGTGTGTCCCTGAGCGAGGACTCCCTCGACCTGGCCGAGCAGCTCTTCGGCGCCGGCGAGGCCCGAGCCCGAGACCGCCTGATAGGTCGAGACGATGAGGCGCTCGAGCCCCGCCTCGGTGTCGAGCACCTTCAGCACCGGCATCGCGGCCATCGTGGTGCAGTTCGGGTTCGCGATGATGCCCTTCGGCGGGTTCACCGTGGCGTGGGGGTTGACCTCGCTGACGACGAGGGGAACCTCGGGGTCCATGCGCCAGGCGCTGGAGTTGTCGATGACGACGGCGCCCGCTTCTGCGAAGCGCGGCGCGTGCGCGCGCGATCCGGTCGCCCCCGCAGAGAAGAGGGCGATGTCGATGCCGACGGGGTCTGCGGTGGCGATGTCCTCGATGATCACATCGTGCCCGGCGAACTCGATCGAGGTGCCCGCCGAGCGCGCGGTGGCGAACAAGCGCAGTTCGCGGATCGGGAAGTTCCGCTCGACGAGAATCTCGCGCATGACCTTTCCGACCTGGCCAGTGGCGCCGACGACGGCGACGGAGAGTCCGGAATCGGAGATGCGGGTCATAGCGGTTCCTTGCGTGGAGCGTGATCGGGTTTCGGCGATTCTATCGGCGCACCGGGGCGGGTCCGACGCACGTGACGGCCGATGACCGCGCGATTCACGCCATCTCGGGGCGGTTCCACTCCCCCGGCACGTCGAGGGCGCCGTAAGCGAGGTCGACCCCGCCAGTGCCGACGGAGGCGGTGCAGACGAGCAGCGACAAGGTCGGGACGCCGTACGGACGGTTGTCGCGGATGATCGCGGCGTCGTCGGTGGCCGGGGTGGCCGCGGTGTCCTGGAGCACGTCGAGCCAGGGCTGCAGGCCGTCCGCGCGATCGAGCTCCGGCGCGGCCGCCGCGAACTCGCCGAGCCAGCGACGGATCCGGGCGGTGCGCGGATCGTCGACGTCGTCGTGGGCGATCATGTGGGTGCCGGGACGGAGGTCGACCGTCCGCAGGGTCGCGGCATCCCACATCGAGACGCGGACCCCACCGGGCGAGACGTCGACGAGATTGAAGCCGTGCGTGGGCGGGGCGCCCGTCGGCGGCGAGCCCGCGACCGCATCCAGGACGATGCCGCCGCGCGACAGCGCCGGCGCGCCATCCGGGAGCACGTCGGCTCGATTCAGGATGACGGCCAGCCGGCGAGCGGCCGGGTCGGCGGCGAGCCAGGCCCCGCCGGCGCGACGGTCGCGCACGCCGACGACATCGGCGTACGTGTCGGGCCACCAGGGACCGATCGGGTCCCACGCACGCGACGGATCCTCGTCGCGGACGGCCAGCAGCCGAACCGGCCGGCTCGGATCGGCGGGCACCTGGATGACGACGGTGCACATGGGATCACTCGCTCTCGGCGGCCGGTGGTCGATCCGCGCACCCCGCCCGGGGCCGTGGGAGGATCGGGGGCATGTTCATCGTAGTCGGGGTCACCGGTGGCATCGCCGCCTACAAGAGCGTCCAGCTCGTACGGCTGCTCGTCCAGCAGGGGCACGACGTCCACGTCATCCCCACCGAGGACTCGCTGCGCTTCATCGGCCTGACAACATGGGAGGCGATCAGCCGCAACCCCGTCACGACGTCCGTCCACGACGACGTCGCGCGTGTGCGGCACGTCGCCCTGGGCCAGAGCGCCGACCTCGTGATCGTCGCGCCCGCGACGGCCAACACGATCGCGTCGATCGCCGCGGGTCTGGCATCCGACCTGCTGGGCACGACGCTCCTCGCCACCACGGCACCCGTCGTGGTCGCCCCTGCGATGCACACCGAGATGTGGCGGCACCCGGCGACCGCCGCCAACGTCGCCACGCTCCGCGAGCGCGGCGTGCTGCTCGTCGGGCCCGCGGACGGCCCGCTGACCGGCGGCGACAGCGGCCCGGGCCGCATGTCGGAGCCGGAGGACATCGTCGCGGCGGCTGTCGCGCTGGTGTCCCCCGCGCCGGCCGACCTCGACGGCCTGCACGTCGCGGTCTCGACCGGGGGCACCCGCGAACCGCTCGACCCCGTGCGCTTCCTCGGCAACCGGTCGAGCGGTCGTCAGGGCGCGGAGATCGCCGTCGAGGCGGCGCGGCGCGGCGCCACGGTGACGCTCGTCGCGGCATCCGTCGACGCCGGCGTTCTCGACGCCGCCATCGCGCACCCGCGCATCACGGTCCAGCATGTCGAGACCGCGGCTGAGCTCGGCGGGGCGATGTCGGATGCCGCCGCCGCCGCAGAGATCGTCATCATGGTCGCAGCCGTCGCCGACTATCGCGCCGCTCGAGTGTCGGAGCACAAGCTGCGGAAGGAGGACGGTCCGCTCGAGACGATCGAGCTGGTGCCGAACGACGACATCCTCGCAGGGCTCGCCGCCGCTCGCCGCGACGGTCAGACCGTTGTCGGGTTCGCCGCCGAGACCCGGGACGACGACCTGCTGGAGCGCGCGCGACGCAAACGCGACCGCAAGGGCGTCGACCTCCTCGTCGTGAACGAGGTCGGGTGGGACGCCGGTTTCGGTGCGGGCGAGAACGCCGTCGCCGTCATCGGAGACGGCGGCGCGGTCGTCGCCGAAGCCTCCGGCCCGAAGGACGCCGTCGCGCGCGCAATCTGGGACGCGATCGTCGCGCTACGCGCCGCGAGCTGACGCTCAGCCCCTGGCCGGGCGCGATACATCCGTCGGATGTTTGGTGCCCACGCGCACTCAGAGTCACGCGGAGGCGACACCAGCACCACCGGTCCTGCAGCTGTATCGCCACCGGCACGCCTCGGCGGGGCCGACTGCGGACGGGCGGGATCAGCTCAGGGCGCGCTCGCGGATGAAGGCCGTCAGCGCGGCCGCGTCGTCGGGCAGGTCGACGACGTGCTGCGGCGCATCGAGCATCGCCTGCAGCTCGTCGGAGTACGTCATGTCGATCCCGATGGCTTCACGGATGGTCTCCGCGAACTTCTCGGGCTTGGCGGTCTCGAGGACGAGCATGGCCTCGCCGGGCTCGATGTACTGGCGAGCAACGGTGACTCCGTCGGCCGTGTGCGGGTCGATGATCTCGCCCGCTTCCTCGTGGACCTCGCGGATGGTGGCGAGGCGGTCGGCGTGCGTGGACGTTCCGCTGACGATGCCGAACTCGGCGGTGAAGCGAGCGAGGTCGGCGGAGAAGTCCGCGAAGCCCTGCGACTCGAGATCCTTCCACGCCGCGACGACGCGCTCGGGGTCTCGCCCGACGAGTTCGAAGATGAAGCGCTCGAGGTTCGAGGCCTTGGAGATGTCCATCGACGGGCTCGAGGTCTGCAACGTCTGCGCGGCGGAGCGCGGACGGTAGATGCCGGTGCGGAAGAACTCGTCGAGCACGTTGTTCTCGTTCGCCGCCAGCACCAGCCGACGGATCGGCAGACCCATCTCGCGCGCGTAGAACCCCGAGAGGATGTTGCCGAAGTTGCCGGACGGCACCGTGATCGAGACCTCGGCGTGGCCGTCGGCGTCCGTCGCGCGCAGCCAGGCCCAGAAGTAATAGACGACCTGCGCCGTGATGCGGGCGAGGTTGATCGAGTTGACCGCGCCGAGGCGCAGCGACCGCTTGACCTCGAGGTCGCCCGCGAGCTCCTTGACCAGGTTCTGGCAGTCGTCGAAAACGCCCTCGATGGCTATGTTGTGGATGTTCGGCTCGTCGAGCGAGAACATCTGCGCCCGCTGGAACGGGCTCATGCGGCCCTGCGGCGACAGCATGAACACGGCGATGCGCTCCTTGCCGCGCAGCGCGTACTCAGCGGCCGATCCGGTGTCGCCCGAGGTCGCACCGAGAACGTTGAGCACGGACCCCGTGCGCGCGAGAGCGTGCTCGACGACCTGACCGAGGAACTGCATCGCGAGATCCTTGAAGGCCAGCGTGGGGCCCTCGGAGAGCCCGACCAGCGTGATCCCGCCACCGATCCGCCGCAGCGGCACGACAGCATCGGGGAAGGGAGCGTATGCGGCCTCGGTCATGCGGGCGAGGTCGTCGCGCTCGATGTCGGTGGCGAAGAGCGCCAGGACCTCGGTGGCCAGCTGCGGGTAGGTCAGGGCACGCCAGCGCTCCAGGGTCTCGGGCGAGACCGAGGGCATCTCTTGCGGCACGGCGAGACCGCCATCGGTCGCGAGCCCCTCGAGGAGAGCGTCGCAGTACGGCAGCGGCTCAGCGCCGCCTCGGGTCGAGATGTACAGCACGCGGGGCTCCTCGGTGACGGGTCGGGGACGGCTTTCGATTGTCGCAGGTGCCGCGCCTGCCCGGCGTCGGCGGGGCGTCGACGGCCGGCGGGGCGTCGACGGCCGGCGGGGCGTCAGCGCCCGGTGCCGGCGTAGACGACCGCTTCGGTGTCGCCGTCGAGCCCGTACGCCGTGTGCACGACGCGAGCCGCCTCGGCGAGCTCGTCGCCGCGGACGACGACGGAGATGCGGATCTCCGAGGTCGAGATCATCTCGAGGTTCACCCCGGCGTTCGACAGCGCTTCGAACAGCGTCGCGGAGACGCCCGAGTGCGTGCGCATCCCGGCACCGACGACGGAGAGCTTTCCGATCTGATCGTCGTGCACGAGGCTCTCGAAGCCGACCTCGCTCTGCTCGCCCGCGAGGGCGCGGAGCGCGACGGTCGCATCCGTCTTGGGCAGCGTGAACGAGATGTCGGTGCGACCCGTCGTGGCCGCCGAGACGTTCTGGACGATCATGTCGACGTTCGCGCCCGACTTCGCCACGATCTTGAAGATCTCGGCAGCCTTGCCCGGGACGTCGGGCACGCCGATGACGGTGATCTTGGCCTGGCTGAGGTCGGTGGCGACGCCCGCGACGATCGGCTCTTCCATCTCTTCTTCCTTTCGGCCTTCGGGCAGCGTCATCCCGGGACCGAGCACGAACGTGCCGGACCCCGAGCTGAACGTCGACCGGGCGTTGATCATGACGCCGTGACGGCGGGCGTACTCCACCGCACGGATGTAGAGGACCTTGGCGCCGTTCGCGGCGAGCTCGAGCATCTCCTCCGCCGAGACGACGCCGAGCTTGCGAGCCTTAGGCACGACGCGCGGGTCGGCGGTGTAGATGCCGTCGACGTCGCTGTAGATCTCGCAGACGTCGGCCGAGAGCGCTGCGGCGAGCGCGACGGCCGTGGTGTCGGATCCGCCACGGCCGAGCGTCGTGATGTCGCGGGTGTCGCGGTTGAACCCCTGGAACCCCGCGACGATGACGATCGCTCCCTCGTCGAGGGCTTCGCGCAGCCGCACGGGCGTGACGTCGACGATGCGCGCGGCACCGTGCGTGGCATCCGTGATCATGCCCGCCTGGCTGCCGGTGAACGACCGCGCCTCGAAGCCCATCGAGTGGATGGCCATCGCCAGGAGCGCCATCGAAATGCGCTCGCCCGAGCTCAGGAGCATGTCGAGCTCGCGGGGAGCCGGGATCGGTGCGACCTCGTTCGCGAGATCGAGCAGCTCATCGGTGGTGTCGCCCATCGCGCTCACCGCGACGACGACGTCGTGACCGGCGCGGCGGGTGTCGACGATGCGCTTCGCGACCCGCTTGATGCTCTCCGCGTCGGCGACGGACGACCCGCCGTACTTCTGCACGATCAATGCCATGTGGGACTCCCGGATGCCGGTGCCGGCGCGATTGCTACGGGCGCCCGGATGCCGCGCCCACCGGACCATCTTACGGAGCGTCCCATGCGCGCAGCGCCATGTGACGACCCGTCCGGGAGCGAGGCCCCGGGCGCACGGACCTAGGCTGGAACGCATGGGACGCCGCTCGCTCTTCACGGCGCTGAATGCGCTCGTCCACACCTCCGATCCGGCCGGCGGCCCGGCGACGGAGATGCTCCCGGTGATCGACGACGCGTTCGCGGTGCGGGTGCTCGACCTGGCGATCCGACTCGGCGAGACGATGCTCGTGGCGGGCTCGCCGGCCAGCGAGGTGACCCTCACGATCGTGCGGGTCTCGGGGGTCTACGGCCTCGACCCGGTGCACGTCGACGTGACGTACAACTCGATCACCGTCGCGCACCATCGCAGCGGCGAGGACCGACCGATCACGCTCATGCGCGTGGTCCGCGGCGCCGCGCCCGACCATGCACGGCTGCAGCGGTTGCAGGCGCTCGTGGCCGAGATCCGGTCGGGACTCCCCCTGGATGCCGCGGCCCTGCGCTTCCGCGGCATCCGTCGCACACCGTTCCGGTATCAGCAGCCCGTCGCCGTCTCTGCGCAGGCGCTGCTGGCGGTCGGGGTCGCGGTGATGTTCGGGGCGAACTGGCTCGTCATCGTGCTGTCGTTCCTCGCCGCGGGGTCGGCGGCGGTGACCCAGTTCCTCCTGGGCCGGGCGCGCGTGCCGTTCTTCTTCAGTCAGATCGCCGGGGCGTTCGTGCTCACGATCGTCGCCGCGGCCTCCCCGCTTCTTCGAGCGACGGGGTGGGAGGCCGCGATGACCATGCGCCCCTCCGTCATCGTCGCCTCGGGCATCGTGCTGATGCTGGCGGGTCTCACCGTGGTCGGGGCGGCTCAGGACGCCATCGACGGGTTCGCGCTGACGGCGATGGGCCGCATCCTCGAGCTGGTGACGCAGACTCTCGGCGTCGTGCTCGGCATCCTCGCCGGCATCGAGACCGCGCGAGTCATCGGGCTGGGCCTGGAGGCCCCGACGGAGGCGCTGCCGCTCGGACCCGTGCCGCTGCAGTTCCTCGGCGCAGGTCTGATCGCCCTCGCGGTCGCCGTCATCAACGGGGCCGGGCTCCGCATCATCGTCGTCAGCGTCGCGCTCAGCGTCGTCGCGTGGCTCGGATACGTGGCCGCGGCCTCGCTCGGCTTCGAGACGGCGGCGGCGAGCGGCGTCGGCGCGTTCGTCGGGAGCCTCGTCGGCATTCTCGCCGCCTATCGTCTGCACGTTCCGTCTGTCGCGATCACGACGGCGGCGATCCTGCCCATGGTCCCCGGTGCCGCGGTGTTCCGCGGGCTCCTCGGCGTGGTCGAGTCGGGTGACAGCCCGGCGACCCTGCTCACCGGATTCAGCACCCTCGCGGCAGCCGCGACCGTCGGCATCGCCCTGGCGGTGGGTGCGTCGCTCGGCATCTACCTCGGCCAGCCGCTCCGCGCGTCGCTGGGGTCGGTCATCCGTGCGCGCGCGCGGGTGCGCTGAAACCGAGAGAAGCGAAACGGCCGCGTCACGAGCAGGCGGGGAACCTGCCGCGGACGCGGCCGAGACGAAGCGACGCGGAGATCAGCCGAACAGCGCGGCGGCCTCCTCGTAGCGGTACAGCGGGACGGTGTTCAGCTCGCCGAGGGCCTCGTCGAACGAGACGCGGACGATGTCGGTGCCCTTGAGCGAGACCATCTGACCCCAGGCACCGTCGACGAGCGCGTCGGCCGCCGCGAGCCCGAGGCGCGTGGCCAGCACACGGTCGAACGCGGACGGCGAGCCGCCGCGCTGGATGTGACCGAGCACGGTGGCGCGCGTCTCGATGCCGGTCAGGCGCTCGATCTCGGGGGCGAGCACCTCGCTGATGCCACCGAGACGGGGACGGTTGAACGCGTCGAGGCCCTTATCGCTGTAGGCCTCGTCCTGACCCTTCAGCTTGAAGCCCTCCGACACGACGACGAGCGGGGCGCGGCCGCGGTCGAACGCCTTGGTCACCTGCGCCGTGATCTCCTCGATCGACATCGGCACCTCCGGGATGCAGATGACGTGGGCGCCGGCGGCGATGCCGGCGTGCAGGGCGATCCAGCCGACGTGACGGCCCATGACCTCGGCCACCATGCAGCGCTGGTGCGAGTCACCGGTCGTGCGCAGGCGGTCCATCGCGTCGGTCGCGATGTTGACGGCGGTGTCGAAGCCGAACGAGTAGTCGGTCGCCTTCAGGTCGTTGTCGATCGTCTTGGGCACACCGAGCACGTTGATGCCGTCGTTGGCGAGACGGTTGGCCGCAGCGAGCGTGCCTTCGCCGCCGATGGCGATGATGCCGTCGATGCGGTGCTTGTCGAGGGTCGCCGCGATGTTCTCGGCGCCGCCGCGGGGGCCTTCGTACGGGTTGGTGCGGCTCGTGCCCAGGATGGTTCCGCCGACCTTCGACAGGCCCTTCACCTCGTGGCGCGTGAGGGGGAAGAAGTCGCCGTCGACGACGCCGCGCCAGCCGTCGCGGATGCCGACGAACTCGATGTTGTACGAGGTGGTGCCCTTGAGCACGACGCCTCGGATGACAGCGTTGAGTCCGGGGCAGTCGCCGCCGCTGGTGAGGATGCCGATCTTCATGGGGAGATCCTTCGTTGTTGCTCAGGGTGGAGTGTGGCGACGCTGCCTCAGGTCGAGACTATCGTCGCGGCGCGGGTGCTGCCAGGCGAGCCCGCCGGGAGAACTCGCGAGGCCCGTGCGGATGCGACCAGGCGCGCCCTCCGACCACCGACGAACAGCGGAGAGGACGGCTCAGTCCGCGCCGAGCGCCTGGCGGAGCAGGTGCATGAGAGCCGACAGCTGCACCGAGTCGCTCGAGGTCGGGTCGACGGCCTCACCATCGAGAGCCCGAGCGGCGAGACCCTGCTTCGAGTCGATGAGCTCGGCGATCTTCGTGTCGATCGTGTGAGCGGCGATGATCCGCCACGCGGTGACGGGCTCCTCCTGACCGATGCGGTGCACCCGGTCGATCGCCTGCGTCTGCTCGGCCGCGGTCCACGACAGCTCGGCGAGGACGACGTTCGAGGCTGCCTGCATGTTCACGCCGACGCCGGCAGCCGTCAGCGAGCACACCGCGATGGCGACATCGGGATCGTTGTTGAACGCGTCGATCGCGTCCTGGCGTGCCGTCGCGCTCTGATCGCCGCGCAGCGACACGGTCCGCAGCCCGGCGGCCGCGAAGTGGGCCTCAGCGGCATCCATGACGTCGATGTGCTTGGCGAAGAACACGACCTTGCCGACGGAGCGCTGCAGCTGGGCGGCGTAGTCGGCGGCGAGCACGGCCTTGGCCTGGCCGATGCGGCGGACCATCGTGAAGACGTTCTCGGCGCCGGTGCCCGCGGCCTTCGACTCCTCGAGCTCCTGCGTCGCGACGAGGCGCACGATGTCGGAGTCGGCCTCGCCGATGAGCACACGGTCGCCGCGCGCCTCGATGATCCGGCGGTACCGCGCGGCGAGGCGCTCGCCGAGCTCGTGCTCGGCCTGACGGATCGACCGGCCGTACTCGTCGTCGAGCTGCACGGGCAGGTCGGCGATGAGCTTGTCGGGAAGGTCGGCGGCGACGTCCTTCTTCTTGCGGCGCACGATGCCCATCGAGATGACGGCGTCGCGGGCAGCGGGATAGAACGCCTTGTCGGCCGGCGTGAGGCCGGTCTCGTCCAGACGCTCCATGAGCACGGGGCCGGGCTTCTCGCCGTTGGTCCACCCCAGGAACCGCCAGATCGCGTCGAAGTCCTCGACGTCGTTGATCAGCGGGGTTCCGGTGAGGGCCAGCATGAGCGGGTCGCGCACCTGCTCGCGAATGCGGCCCGCGAGGGCGAGCACGTTCTGCGAACGCTGCGAGCTGAGGTTCTTGATGAAGTGCGCCTCGTCGACGACCATGCCGCGCAGGCCGATCGAACCGAGCCACGAGAGGTGGCGGTCGAGCACCTCGTAATTGACGATGAAGACGTCGGCGAATGCGTCGATCTGATCGCCGTCGCCCGAGATCACGGTCGCGCGTCGCTGCGGCGTCCAGCGCTCGACCTCGCGCGCCCAGTTCATCTTGACCACGTTCGGCACGACGGCCAGCAGCGGATAGGCGCCGGCGACGGATGCTGCGAGCACCGACTGCGCCGTCTTTCCGAGACCCGGCTCGTCGGCGAGCAGGAACGAGCGGTGACCGGCTCGCACCGACTCGAGGAACCGCGACTGGTGCGGCATGATCTCGAGACCCTTGGGCGACAGGCGGTCGAACTCCGGCACGGGAGGCAGGTCCATGGAGGCAGCCGCCCCGCCGGCGCCGGACTCGAACGCCTTGTAGAGCGGCCCCATCAACTCCCAGCCGTCGAGTCTCCGACGCGGGGTGTCGTGCGGCGCGTGCAGCTCGAGGTCGGGCGCGAGGAAGGGGTTCGCCTCGCGTCGTGCGATCACCTGCGGCGGTATGACCTGCCGGTCGGCGAGAGCCGCGGGCACGACGGGCGCCTGAACCGGAGCGGCATCGGTGATGATGAGCTCGTCCTCCGGCAGCTCGGCACCCGACTCGAGAAGCCAGTCGCGCCGCATCCGCTTCGCCACCGGCGACGTCGCCTGGTCGACCTCGAGCAGCTGGATGAGAGACGTGTCGCGCGCGGCCGTCTTCGCGAGGATCGTGGCGACGCCGTCGAGCCGCTTGAGCAGCTCCGCCCGGGCGGCGGTGGAGACGTTCTCGTCGGCCTTCACCCGCGCGCGCTCTTCGCGCACCAAGAAGGCGATGACCTGGAACTTGACGCGGTTCGTGGGTCCGAGCTTTCCGCGCTGGGCCTTGGCCTCGACCTCGCGCACCTTGCGCGCCAGGATCGGGATCAGCGGCGCGTCATCATCGCGTCGGGCGGACGAAGATCTCCGTCGGCGGTTGGCGGTCGCTGCGGCGGTGGCCATGGTCGGCATGCTCCTCCTGAGCCTGAGTGCCGGAGTTCCGTCGTGACGGAAACGTACGAGGTGCCGCTCGAACGGACACCGGAGCGTCATGCGAGCGAAGGGCGTTCGCGTCGGTCGGCCACGGGCACTCGCTTCAGCGAGCTGCGGCGTCGAACCCGACGATGTCCCCGTCGCCCATTCTATGCCATGTCAGGCGCGCCCCGCGATGCGGCCGCGGGCGCGCCGGTGAACCGTGTCGCTACGCGCTCCGGCGCGCGGGCCGCAACGCCGATCGCAGTCGCAGGCTGTTGAGCACGACGAAGACGCTCGAGAACGCCATGGCGGCCGCGGCGACCATCGGGTTGAGCAGACCGGCCACCGCGAGCGGCACGGCGGCGACGTTGTAGGCGAAGGCCCAGAACAGGTTGCCGCGAATGATGCCGAGGGTACGGCGGCTGAGTTCGATCGCCTCGGCCACGGCCCGGGGGCTGCCAGCGGTGAGCGTGATGTCGCTGGCGTGCTTGGCGGCATCCGTGCCACCGCCCATCGCGATGCCGAGGTCGGCAGCGGCGAGGGCGGCCGCGTCGTTGACGCCGTCGCCGACCATCGCGACGCGCTTCCCCGCGGCCTGGCGGCGCCGTACCTCCTCGAGCTTGCCCTCGGGACGCACGTCGGCGACCACGTCGTCGATGCCCAGCTCGCGGGCGACCGCCCCCGCGGCGCCGGCGTTGTCGCCGGTGACCAGGACCACCGAGGCCCCGGTGCGGTGCAGCCGCGCCACGGCTTCGCGGGCGTCGTCGCGGACCCGGTCCGAGACCGCGATGACCGCACGGACCGCCCCGTCCCAGCCGACGGCGACGACGGAAGCACCGGATGCCGCGGCGTCGCGCGCGGCTTCATCGAGCTCGGAGCTCAGCTCGCCCAGTCGCTGGGTGACGAAGGCGACGCTCCCCGCGGTGACCTCGCGCCCCTCGACTACGCCGCTGACGCCGCCTCCGGCGACGCCCGTGAACTCCGTCACCGGCGGCACGGTGCCAGCGGCTGCGACGATCGCGCGCGCGATCGGGTGCTCCGAGGCGGATTCGACGGCGCCGGCCGCCCGCAACGCGTCGTCGCGATCGGCTCCGGCCGCGGTGACGACCGAGGCGACGGACATCCGCCCCTCGGTGAGGGTGCCGGTCTTGTCCATGAGCACGACGTCGATGCGCTCGGCGGCCTCGAGGGCTTCGGGACCGGTGATGAGGATGCCGAGCTCGGCGCCTCGGCCGGTGCCGACGAGGACGGCGATGGGCGTCGCGAGCCCGAGCGCGCACGGGCAGGCGATGATCAGGACCGCGACGGCGGCGGTGAAGCCCGCGGCGACGGGTGCGCCGGCGATGACCCAGCCGAGAAGGGTCAGCACTGCCACGACGATGACGACGGGGACGAACACCGCCGAGACGCGGTCGGCGAGACGCTGCACGCGGCTCTTGCCCGACTGGGCCTCGTCGACCAGCCGCGCCAGATGCGCGAGGCGGGTTTCGTCGCCGACCGAGGTGGCGCGTACCCGCAACCGTCCGCCGGAGGCGATCGTGCCGCCGGTGACCTCGGAACCGGGGCCGACGTCGACGGGCACCGACTCGCCCGTCAGCATGCTCTCGTCCACCGCCGCCGCGCCGTCGACGACGATGCCGTCGGTGGCCACCTTCTCACCGGGCCGCACGATGAACTCGTCGCCCGCATGCAGCGCGTCGATGCCGACGCGACGCCCGTCCGGCAGCTCGACATCCGCCGCCCCGAGCTCGAGCAGGGCGCGCAGCGCGGCGCCCGCACGTCGCCGCGAGCGCTGCTCGATGTAGCGACCGAGCAGGATGAGCACGGTCACCGCTGCGGCGACCTCGAAGTAGACGAGCGATGTCGGGTCGTGCACGGGGCCGAAGAGGACGACGTCGTGACGGATGCCGATGCGCCCGGCGGAGCCGAACAGCACCGCCCACAGGCTCCAGGCGAAGGCCGCGAAGGTGCCCAATGTGACGAGCGTGTCCATCGTCAGCGCGCCGTGGCGCGCGTTCGCGAAGGTGGCGCGGTGGAACGGCCAACCCGCCCAGAACACGACCGGCGCGGTCAGGACGAGCGACACCCACTGCCAGCCGGGGAACTGCCACGCCGGCACCATGCCGAGCGCCACGACGGGCGCGGCGAGCACGATGCCCCAGATCAGCCGGGTGCGCAGAGTGGTCTGGCCCGGCATGTCCTCGACGTCGTGCTGGTGGCCCGGAGCGTCATGATGCTCCGCCGGATGCTGCGCCGGAGAGGAGCGCACTCGAGCGGTATACCCCGCCTGGCCGACGGCCTCGACCAGGTCGTCGACCGAGACGGCGGCGGGATGCTCGACGCGCGCCGACTCGGTCGCGAGGTTCACCGTCGCGTGGACACCGTCCAGGCGCTGCAGCCGCTTCTCGACCCGGGCGACACAGCTCGCGCACGTCATCCCCTCGATGTCGAGGACGGCATGGCTGCTCTCCCGCCCGGCGGTGTCCGCGCTCATCAGCGGCGTCCGGTGACCGTGTAGCCCGCCTCGGCCACAGCGGCCGAGACGACGTCGTCGTCGGGCGGCTGCACAGCCGTGACCGCGACGGTGCCGGCGTCGACGTCGACGGCGACGTCGGAGACGCCCGGGACGAGCCCGAGCTCGCGGGTCACCGCTGCGGCGCAGTGCCCGCAGGTCATGCCTTCGACGGTGTAGGTCTGAGTCGTCATGATGCTCCTTCGTGGTTCAGCGACGACAACAGGATACCCCCCAGGGGTATTCCCGTCGATGCCTCGAGATCCGGACGGCGTACGCTGAAAGCATGTCCACGATCTCCGAGCGCGAGCTCGCCGCGACCCTCGACCACGCCATCCTCAAGCCCGAGCTGACCCGCGACCAGGTCGACGCCGAGCTCGACATCGCCGCCGAGTGGCGAGTCTTCTCGGTGTGCGTACGCCCCTCCGACATCCCGCACGCTGTCGCGCGTCTCGCGGGCACCGGTGTCGCCGTCGGTACGGTCATCGGCTTCCCCCACGGCACGACGTCCACGGCGTCGAAGGTCGCCGAGGTCCGTCAGGCCGCCGCGGACGGCGCCTCAGAGTTCGACATGGTCGTCAACATCGCCGCGCTGCGCTCGGGCTTCGACGACGTCGTGGTCGACGACATCCGCGCCGTGGTCGAGGCCGCCGAAGGCAAGATCGTCAAGGTCATCCTCGAGACGAGCCTGCTCGATGACGAGCAGATCGCCCGCGGCAGCCGCCTGACCGAGGCCGGCGGCGCCGACTTCGTCAAGACCTCGACCGGCTTCGCCGGCGGCGGGGCGACAGTTCCCCACGTCCGCCTCATGCGCGAGAACGTCGGCGAGGCCGTGCAGGTCAAGGCCTCCGGCGGCGTGCGCAGCTTCGCTGACGCCGTCGCGATGCTCGACGCAGGCGCCACGCGCCTCGGCACGAGCGGCAGCGCGACCATTCTCGGCGAGGCGCGCCGACTCGAGGCCGGCGGCGCAGCCACCGGCGCGGTCGACGAGTCGTCGTACTGATCCCGCGGGCTGCGGCCCGCACGGGCGCGCGAGGCGCTGGCCTCAGGCGAGGGCCTCGCGCACGCGGACGACATCGTCGTCCATCTGCTCGATGAGCGCCGGGATACCCGCGAACGCGACCATCCCGCGGATGCGGGCCGTGAAGCGGACCTCGACGCGGTGACCGTAGAGGTCGAGATCCGTCTCGTCGAGCACGTACGCCTCGACCTGTCGCTGCGGCACGTCGTCGAACGTGGGATTGGTGCCCACCGAGATCGCCGCCGGATACCGGATGACACTTGCCGGCATCGCGCCGTCGGCACCCGGCATCCCGAGGTCGACGAGCCAGCCGGCGTACACACCGTCGGCCGGGATGAAGCCCGCGGCGTCGGTGGCGAGGTTCGCGGTCGGATACCCGAGTTCCCGGCCGCGCTTGAGTCCGTGGACGACCTCGGCCTCGACCGCGTGAGGGCGGCCGAGCAGGCGGGCGGCACCGGCGACATCGCCGGCCGCGAGCAGATCGCGCACCCACGTCGACGAGACGCGCCGGCCGGCGTCGCGGGCGCGGACGTCCGTGACGACGTCGACATCGAAACCGTGCTCGCGCCCGAGTGCGGCCAGCACCTCGGGATCGCCCTCGCCGCCTCGACCGAAGCGGAAGTCGTCGCCGACGAGGACGCCGACGGCACCGAGCGCGCGAACGAGGATGCTCTCGACGAAGTCACGCGCCGAGAGCGCTGCGAGCTCGGCGTCGAACCGCAGCACGAGGACGGCATCCACCCCGGCCGCCGCGAGGAGCCCGATCTTCTGATCCAGAGCGACGAGCGGCTCGGGGCAGAGCTCCGGACGCAGCAGGCTCAGCGGGTTGCGGTCGAAGGTGACCGCCACGACACGCGCGCCGCGGGCGGCGGCATCCACCCGGGCCCGGTCGATGACCGCGCGGTGCCCGGAGTGCACGCCGTCGAACTTGCCGATGGCCACGACGCTCGGGCCGAAGTCCGCGGGGACCTCCGCGGGGTCTCGGTACACGGTCACCATGACGATCCCTCCAGGACGGCCGGGCGCTCGCTGCTCTCTCCGGCACCGTTGCGGTGCGACACGAGCCACCAGATCCCCACGAAGGGCAGGGCGAGCGGAACCCAGAAGTAGCCGAAACCGTAGCCCGACCAGACGGTGGCGTCGTGCGAGAACAGGTCGGGCAGCACGAGGCTGAGCGTGCCGACGACGAGCACCCCGGCCAGCTCGAAGCAGATCGCGACCCACGCGATCGCGTACCAGGTGCGCGAGCCCGACTTCACCAGCGCGACGGTCGCCAGCACGTACACCAGCGCCGCGGCCGCCGACAGTGAGTACGCGAGCGGTGCGTTGGAGAAGTCCTCGACGATCTGGACGAACGAGCGTCCCGTCGCGGCGAGCGCCATCACGGCGTACACGACCACGAGGACGCGGCCGATGCCGGTCATTCGAGGGCGGGGATGATCCATGACCCCACCAATGATAGGCGTCGCGCGGATGGCTTCAGACGACCTGAACCGTCCAGATCACCTGCATCCGCCACACCATGATCGCGACCGACAGGGCGGCGACGCCGAGGATGACGGTGCTCCAGCGACTGCGTTCGATGAGCGCCCAGAACACAGCGGCAGGCGGCAGCAGGACGGCCGAGACGAGATACACCCAGAACTCCAGGAGACTGCCCGAAGGGGCGTTGCCTGCGAGCGGGGCGATGATCGCGACGACGACCTGGGTGATGAGAAGCACCTCGACGAGGGCGAGCGACCCGACCGAGAGGTCGCTCGGGCGGCGGTTCGCGAGGCCGAGGACGGTACAGAGCAGACCGGCGGCGACCGCCACCGCCACCTGAACGATGGTGAAGACCGTGATCATGCGTCCTCCGCCATGTTCATCAGGCTCTTGACGTCGTCGCCGCGACGCTCGACGATCCCCACCAGTCGCCCATCGGGGTCGATCGCCGCCGGGTGCGGCGCCGACAGGCGCGCCGCCGCTCCGACGAGACGCTTGCCGTGGCGCAGGTCGCGCGCCTCGTCGGCGGTCACCTCGAAGGCGCCGAGCACCGCGGCCGCGACATCCGCGTCGCGCAGCAGCGTCGCGTCCGGGGCGATCTCGGCCTCGGCATCCGACACATCGAAAGGTCCGATGCGGGTGCGCCGGAGCGCCGCCAGATGCCCGCCGACGCCGAGATCTGCTCCCAGGTCGCGGGCCAAGGCGCGGATGTAGGTACCGCTCGTGCAGTCGACGATGACGTCGACGTCGATCGCGCGGGATCCGCCCGCGACATCGTTCAGGACGACGTCGCGGACGTCGCGCACATCGAAGCGAGAGACGGTGACGCGACGCGCCTTCAGCTCGACCTCTTCGCCCGCGCGAGCGAGGTCGTACGCCCGCTTCCCGCCGACCTTGATCGCCGACACCCGGCTCGGCACCTGGTCGATCTCGCCGGTGAGCGCCGCGATGCCGCGATCGATGCCGGCGCGGTCGACCGCGGCGAGGGCTTGGTTCGTCGCGTGCTCCGTCACGGTGCCGTCGGCGTCGTCGGAATCGGTCGAGACGCCGAGGCGGATCGTCGCCTCGTAGGTCTTGCCGAGCCCCACGATGTAGGTCAGCAGGCGGGTCGCCGGCCCCACACCGAGGACGAGCAGCCCCGTCGCCATCGGATCCAGAGTGCCGGCGTGGCCGATCTTGCGGGTGCCGAGGGCTCGACGGGCTCGGGCGACGACGTCATGACTGGTCATCCCGCCCGGCTTGTCGACGAGCAGGATGCCGCGGGGCGCGGGTTCGGGCATGTCTCCCAGCCTACGGTGACGCCCCGTCGGCCCCGTCCGCGGTCAGTCCAGCGCCAGCTCGATGGTCGCGAAGGAGTGCGGCGGCATCGTCACGACGAGCTCGCCCCCATCGAGGGCGGTCGCGAGGGGCCGCGGCTCGACACGAGCGGGCACGTCGGCGTCGTTGTACGTCGTCGCGCTCTCTGCTCCCAGCACCCGGGCACGCACGACGCGGGCGCCACGTCCGCGGAGGTCGATGCGCACCTCGCACTCGTCGTCCACCGAGAGGTGGGTGAGCGAGATGAGCGCCGCCCCCTCCTTCGTCGAGGCCGACATCGACACCAGCGGCAGCTCTCCCCCGCGCGCCGTCGTCGCGGGCGCGTCGAGCACGTGGGCGGCGAGCGCACGGGCGTCCTGGTGCCCCTTGTTCATCTCGAACACGTGGTAGGTCGGCGTGAGAACGAGCTTCTCGCCGTCGGTGAGGATCATCGCCTGCAAGACGTTCACCGTCTGTGCGATGTTCGCCATCGAGATGCGCCGCGCGTACCGGTGGAAGATGTCGAAATGGATGCCGGCGACGAGCGCGTCGCGGATCGTGTTCTGTTGGAACAGGAAGCCCGGGTTCGTGCCCTTTTCGGCGTTCCACCACGTGCCCCACTCGTCGCAGACGAGGCTCACCCGGTTCTCGGGGTCGTACGAGTCCATGACCGCGACGTGTCCGCGGACGACCCGCTCGAAGTCGCGGGCGTAGGCCATCGTGTCGTAGAACTGCTCGTCGGTGAAGGTCGTCGCGTCTTCGCGATTGATGCCCGATCCGGTGTGCGTGTAGTAGTGGAACGAGATCGCCTGGTACGGATGCTTGTCGTACAGGTTCGCGGCGTGCGACTCGACGAGCGTCTTCACGAGCACCCGCGTCCACTCGAAGTCGTCCTCGTTGGCGCCGGCGGCGATGAGCGTCAACCTGTTCTCGCCGTGGTCGTGGCAATAGGTCGCGTAGCGCCGCGCTTCTTCCGCGTAGAACTCGGGAGACAGGTTGCCGCCGCATCCCCACGGCTCGTTGCCGATGCCCCAGAAGGGCACACGCCAGGGCTCGTCGCGACCGTTCTCGCGGCGCAGACGCGCCATGGGGCTGTCGTCGTCGCGCGTGAGGTACTCGACCCACTCCGACATCTCCTGCACCGTGCCGCTGCCGACGTTCCCGTTGACGTACGCCTCGGTGCCGAGCAGGTCGCACAGATCCATGAACTCGTGGGTTCCGAAGTGGTTGCTCTCGACGACGTCGCCCCAGTTCGTGTTGGCGATCTTCGGCCGTTGCTCGCGCGGACCGATGCCATCGCGCCAGTGGTACGTGTCGGCGAAGCAACCGCCCGGCCAGCGCAGGTTCGGGATGTCGAGCGCGCGGAGGGCCTCGACGACGTCGGTGCGGATGCCGCGGGTGTTGGGGATCGCCGAATCCTCGCCGACCCAGAAGCCGTCGTAGATGCAGCGTCCGAGATGCTCGGCGAAGTGCCCGTAGATGTGCCGGCTGATGCGATCGCCGACGACGTCGAGGTCGATGACCGCACGTGCGGACGAGGTCATGTGGTTCTCCAGTGCTCGTGCTCGGTGAGCGGGACCAGCGGAGGACGCTCCGCGGTCGTGGTCAGGGTGATGCGGCGTCCCTCTCGCGCCGACCGCGTGAGGGCGCTCATGATCTCCAGGACGTGCAGGGCGACCTCACCGCTCGCACGCCCCGCGCCGGAGCCGCCGCGTACGAAGTCGAGGACCCCGATGCCGCGGCCCGCGCCTCGATAGCCCGCGCGCGGCGCGATGGCCGTCCACTCCTCCGCGCGGGGTCGCCGCATGGTCACGTCGCCGTCGAAGAAGTTGGGGTCGGGCAGGGTCAGCGATGCGCTCTCGCCGTGCACCTCGATCGGTGCGGCGTGGGTTGCGGCGGCGTCGAAGCTGAAGGTGACCGTCGAGACCGCGCCGCCGGCGTGCTCGAGCACGCCGGTGACATGCGTGTCGATCTCGACGGGGATGCGCTCCCCCGCTCGCGGGCCCGAACCGATCGTGCGGTCGTCGCGTGATCGCGACGAAGCACCCGACACGCTGACGACGGGTCCCAGCAGGTGGAACAGCGCCGTGAGGTAGTACGGCCCCATGTCGTAGAGTGGTCCGCCGCCTTCGCGATAGTAGAAGTCAGGATGCGGGTGCCAGGCCTCGTGGCCCGACGACAGCCACGTCGCGACGGCCGCGACCGGTCGGCCGATCTCGCCGGCGTCGACGACCGCTCGCGCGGTCTGCACACCGGATCCCAGCACGGTGTCGGGGGCCCCGCCGACCCAGGCGCTGGCCGCGCCGGCCATGACCCCGAGCGCTTCGTCGAAGGTCGCGGCCAGCGGTTTCTCGCCGTAGACGTTCTTGCCCGCGGCGAGCGCCGCGCGCGCGACCTCGCCGTGAGCGGCGGGGATCGTCAGGTTGACCACGGTCTGCACCGCCGGGTCGGCGACGAGCTCGGCGACCGATAGGGCGCGGGCTCCGGGGAACCGCTCGGCGACCGACCGGGCGCGGTCGACGTCGAGGTCGGCCGTCGCAACGATACGGACGGCGGGGTGATCGCCCAGCGTCTCCAGATACTGGCCCGAGATGACCCCGAGGCCGACTACACCGATGCCGTGCGGCTCGCCCACAGCATCCCCCTCTCGATGATGGTGCGGACGTTGACGTCGCGCAGCACGACGAGGCTGTGCCCCGGCGTCGCGACGAAGATGCGGCCCTGTCCCCACTCGCGCGTCCAGACGGCAGGCGAGGTGATGGGGCGGTGCCACGGGTGGTACGGCTGCACGGGATGCGTCGTCGTCGCGAGCACGTCGTTGAGGTCGTCGGAGAGCACCCAGTACTGCTCCGTGCGGAGCGTGAAGTCCTCGAGGCCCGCCATGATCTCCGAGCGGCGACCTGCGTCGGTGAGGTCGACGGTGTAGCAGAGGTAGTTGTCGGTCTCGTCGCCGACGCGGGCATCGGGGTGCTTCGCGGGATGCGTCGCGAACTGGCCGCCGATGAGCTGCAGGTAGTCGGAGTTGTCGCGGTACGAGTCGGCGATGCCGCCGTGCCAGCCCGCCAGCCCCGTTCCGCGCTCGACCGCGTCGCGCAGGCCGGCGAAGGCCTCGCGTGAGATCTTCGACATCGTCACCGACTGCACGATGAGGTCGGTGCGTTCCATCGTCGCCCGGTCGGTGTAGACCTCATTGTCCTCTTCGATGCGGACCTCGAAGCCGTTCTCTTCGAGGAAGGGCACGAAGAGGTTGGTGGCCTCGACGGGTTTGTGCCCCTCCCAGCCGCCTCGGACGATGAGCGCCTGTCTCGCGGTCATGAGATGACCCCTTCCACTCGGATGCTTCTGCTGTCGGATGCCGCGCTCTCCTCGACCGCCGCGAGGACGCGCTGCACGCCCGCGGCCTCGGCGAACGACGGGTGCGCTTCGATCTCACCGGCGACGGCGCGGACGAAGTCGACGCTCTGGTGGGTGAACAAGTGCTCGTAGCCGAGTCCGTGTCCTGCCGGCCACCAGGCTCCGGCATAGGGATGCTCGGGCTCGGTCGCGTCGATGCGGCGGAACCCCTGCTCACCGGCAGGGAGCGTCGCGTCGGCGAAGAGCAGGTCGTTCAGGTGCGAGAAGTCGAAGGCGACGGCTCCGCGTTCACCGCTGATCTCGATGCGGTTGGCGTTGCGGTGCCCCGTGGCCATGCGCGTGGCCTCGAAGATGCCGAGGGCGCCGTCGGAGAACGATGCGGTGAACGCCGCGGCGTCGTCGACGGTCACGCGTTCAGTTGCGGCTCCGGCACCGGCTCGGCCGCCGAGCCCGACGCGCTCGTCGAGGACCGGGCGCTCGTCGACGAAGGTGCGGAGTGTGCCGGAGACGCTCGTGATGCGCGCGCCGGTGAGCCACTGGGCGGCATCGATGCTGTGCGCCCCGATGTCGCCGAGCGCACCCGATCCCGCGCGACCGCGATCGAGACGCCAGGTGAACGGCGCGTCCGGGTCGGTGAGCCAGTCCTGCAGGTACTGCGCGCGCACGTGCCGAATGCGGCCGATGCGTCCCTCCTCGATCAGACGTCGCGCCAGAGCGAGGGCGGGCGTGCGGCGGTAGCTGAACCCGCACATCGCGACGACCCCGCGCGATGCCGCCGCGGCGGCGGCATCCGTCATCCGGTTGGCGTCGGCGACGTCGTTGGCCAGCGGCTTCTCGCACAGCACGTGACGGCCGGCGTCGAGGGCTGCGAGCGCGATCTCGGCGTGGGTGTCGCCCGGGGTGCAGATGTCGACGGCGTCGATGTCGTCGCGTGCGATGACACTTCGCCAGTCGTCGCTCGACTCGGCGATGCCGAACCGCGATGCGGCGTCGGCCGCGCGTTGTGCGTCGCTGCCCGCGAGCACGACCACCTCCGGTTCGACCGGCAGATCGAAGAACCGCGGAGCGGTGCGCCAGGCGTGCGCGTGCATCCGTCCCATGAACCCGGTCCCGATGATCGCGATGCGCAATCGTCTCGACATCCTCGTCTCCCTCCGCACCGGTGCGTGTGATCGCGGACCACGATGTCACAGCCTCTCGACGCGGACGTCGGGCTTTGCGCAAAATAGGTGCATGCCGTCTTCCCGACCGAGCCTCACCGAGGTCGCCACGGCCGCGGGCGTCAGCGTCGCGACCGTCTCACGGGCGCTCCGCGGCCGCGGCGAGCTGTCGCCCGAGACCCGCACGCGTGTGCTGCAGACGGCAGAACGGCTCGGGTACACGCGAAGCGGGACACCGCGCGGCCGGCCCCGCGGCGGTACGTCCCGCATCTTCGATCTGGTTCTCGGGCACTTCCATGACCCCTACACCGACGAGGTCGTCGCCGGGGCTCACACGGCGGCCTCGCGCCTGAGCTACGACCTCGTCCTCACCGCGGAGCGCGACGATCCGGGCGATGACTGGCCGGCCCGCATCCGCTCCCGGGGATCGGCGGGGGTCGTGCTCGGTCTGATCCTGCCCACCGCGGCCCAGCTGGAGGTCGTGCAGGGCGCGGGCATCCCCGTCGTCCTGCTCGAGCCTCCGTCGGGGACCACCCAGCACGTGCCGAGCGTGCGGAACACCGATCACGCGGGCGGCTCGGCGGCGGCGGAGCACCTGCTGGCGCAGGGCGCGCGGCGCTTCATCGTCATCGGCGGGGCTCCGTCGTACCGTTACGGTCGTGCGCGGATCGAGGGCTTCCTCTCGACGCTCGACGAGACGGCCCCGGCTGCGCCCCGCATCCTGACGACGGCGGACTGGGGTGCGGCGGACGCGCGACGAGCGTGCGCCGCGGCGCTCGATGACCTCGGCGGCGAGGGCCCCATCGGGCTCTTCGCCTGCTCCGATGAGATGGCCGCGGGCGCCTACCGGGCGATCGCCGAGGCTGGGCTCGCGGTGGGGCGCCACGTTCTCGTCGTGGGATACGACGATGTGCGGGGCGCGCGGTGGCTGCATCCGCCGCTCACCACGATCCGTCAGCCCATCCGCGAGATGGCCGCCGCGGCGGTCACGCTCCTGGCTCAGATGGCGGGCGGTGCGCAGCTCGCCGACGAGGTGGTCGAGCTGCCGACGGTTCTCGTGGCCCGCGGCTCGACCGGCCGTCCGCGCTGACCGAGGCCGCCACCGACGGGGCTCACGCGGGCGCGACGACCGGGAAGTACACGGCGTAGCGCTCGTCGACGATCTCGTTCAGCGGCACGAATCGGATGCCGGCCGAGCCGCCGACACTGCGGTATCGCGTGAGCCACTGCGACCACTGCCTCTCGTCGTCGGCAGCCAGCAGCGTCGCCGGGTCGGAGCTGTCGCCGATGAGCGGCGTCTCACGGTCGACGAGACCCGCGAGCACCACGGCGCCCTCGACGAAGGCGACGGTCTCGGGTTCATCCGGGATCGGCACCGTCCGCAGCTCGAATCCGAAACCGAGTTCGATCTCGGTGCGCCCGCCGGGATGATCGATCTCCACGAAGCTGCCGCGCCGCACGACGGCGACGTCCGACCGGACGTGCACCTCACCCGCGGTCCAGGCGGGCACACGCGTCCGGACGCGGCCCCGAACGGTCGGCGGCGACTCGACCACCACCGAGACCCGAAGAGCGTGCGGCCGATGCGCCGGGCCGCCGGGGCCCGCGTTCGCGTCCGGACCGACGTAGAGGGCGTCGTCGATCGTGCGGACCTCGACGACCAGCTGGCCTGCTGCCGTGGCGACGTCGGCGCGGACGGGGATGTACTGCGCGACGGTGACGGCTTCGCCGTCGCTGTACACCGCCAGCGACGAGTGGCGCGTGTGCGCCTGCACCACCGTGCCGTGGCAGCACCAGAAGTCCTCGGTGGGCGATCCCCACTCCTTGCGCGCTCCGCTCTGCAGCGGCAGGAAGTAGCTCACCATGCCGGTGCCGGGATGCTGCTGCGCCAGGATGCCGTTGACGAGGTTGGCCTCGATGTAGTCGAGGTACGACGCCTCGCCCGTCCATCGGAACAGCACGTCGGCCAGCCGGATCATGTTGTAGACGGCGCAGTGCTCCTGGGTCTTCGTGCCCCGTCGCGCGGCGAAGGCGAACGGCGGCGTCCAGATCTCACCCGAGGTCTGTCCGCCCGTGCAGAAGGTTCCGCGTCGTGTGACGGCCCAGTCCCAGTACGCCTCGACGATGCGTCGCCAGCGCTCCTCACCCGTGACCTCGAAGGCCCGCGCGGCACCGAGCACCTCCGGGATGGTCGTGTTCGCGTGCATGTTGGTCAGCATGTCCTCGCCCGCCAGCAGACCGTCGAAGAGCGACCGGTGGTCGTATCGGTCGAGGAGCTCGCGATACATGTCGTCGCCGGTGGCCTCGAGGAGGTCTGCCCACACCTCGAGCATGCCGCCCGTCTCGACCTCGAGGATGGCCTGGAACTCGTCGCGCTCGAACTCCCGCGCCCACTCCGCGATCAGCGCCGCAGCGCGGTGGGCGATGCGCAGGGCTCGCTCGTCGCCGAGGTCTCGGTACACGTCCACCAGACCCATGAAGGTCTTGTGGATGTTGTACTGCGGCGCCCACACCTCGCGCCCCTCGGCGAGCCGGCGCAGGAACGTCTGCGGAATGCCGAACACCCAGCCCGCGCCGGCATCCTGGCACGCTTCGAGCTCGTCGAGGACAACGGCCAGCTTGCCCCGCAGCACCGGATCGCCGGTGACGGCGATCTCGCGCGCGGCCGCCGACATCCAGTGCCCCACGAAATGGCCCCGCAAGAGTGCGCCGGCCGTCTCCCAGCCCCAATGACGTGCCCAGCCGTTCTCGACGCCCGGTGTGACGGACGGCTTCAGGTGCCAGGCCTGATCGCCGATGCCCGCTTCGATGCGGTGGTTCTGCACGAGAGCGTGCTCGTCGAGCGACACGAGGTACGTGCGATTGGTGCGGCGACGACGATCATAGGTTCCCGGGAGCAGCCGGGAGGCATCGGGCGCAAGGGCGGATGCGGTCATGGTTGTGACATCTCCTTCGATGTGCTGAGATCGATCTCTGACTGTACCGCCCGAGCGATGTCAGCAGAATAGGAGCATGGATTCCATGCGCGTGATCCACCTCAACGCCGAGGACGTCTCCGTCGTGATCGCAACGGCGGACGATGGGATGCCGGAGATCGTCCACTGGGGCGAGGCGGTGACGTCGGCGGAGCCCGACCTCCTCGCATTCGTCGCGGCCGAGCAGCGGAACGGGATGACCGGTGATTCCGACGTTCCGTACCGCGCGAGCGTGCTGCCCGAGCACAGCCGCGGGTGGTTCGGAGCCCCGGGGCTGTCCGCACATCGCGACGGCTCGGGGTGGGCGCCGCGGTTCGTGCTGCGCTCGCTGGCTCTCGACGGCGCCGAGGCCGGACCGGGCGTGACGTCCGGCGGAGCGGGGCGGGTCGACGCGGTCCTCCACGACGATGCTGCTGAGATTGAGCTCGGTGTAGAGATCGATCTCACACGAGACGGCCTCGTGCGTTCCCGCGCTCGGGTCCGGAACACCGCCGGCGCAACCGAGGCGGCGGCACCGCTCGAGATCCAGTCCCTCGCCGTCGCCCTTCCGATACCGACGTGGGCGCAGGAGGTGCTCGACTTCACCGGCCGATGGGGGCACGAGCGCATCCCCCAGCGGCATCCGGTCGTCCGCGGTGATCACTCGCGCGTCTCGCGGCGCGGCCGCACCGGTCTCGACGCGACGCTGGTGCAGGCGGTCGGCACGCCGGGGTTCTCCGCCGGCTCCGGCGAGGTATGGATCGGACACGTCGGATTCAGCGGCGACCACGAGCACACGATCGAGCGCACCGACGGGCGCCTGCACTTTCGGGGCGGCGAGTCGATCCTTCCCGGCGAGATCCGGCTGACGCCCGGCGAGGAGTACACCGGCCCCTGGGTGTTCGGCAGCTACGGGCGCGGACTCGACGGCGCTGCGGCGCGCTTCCACTCCTACCTGCGTGAGCGCTCGCGTTCGTCGCGCCGCCCCCGCCCCGTGACGATGAACGTCTGGGAGGCGGTGTATTTCGACCACGACCACCGCGTGCTCGTCGATCTGGCGGCCCGCGCCGCCGAGCTCGGCGTCGAGCGCTACGTCCTCGACGACGGCTGGTTCCGGGGGCGCAATGACGACCGCGCGGGGCTCGGCGACTGGGCGCCCGACCCGATTGCGTGGCCCGACGGCCTCCGCCCACTGGCCGACGAGGTGCGCTCTCTCGGCATGGAGTTCGGGCTCTGGGTCGAGCCGGAGATGATCAACGAGGACTCCGATCTCGCCCGTGCGCACCCCGAGTGGATCCTTCGGGCGGGGCCCGAGCTGCCGCCGCGCCAGCGGTTCCAGCAGGTGCTCGACCTCACGCATCCGGCCGCTTTCGACCACATCCTGGGCGTGCTCGACGGGCTCATCGAGGACATCGGCGTGAGCTACCTCAAGTGGGACCACAACCGCGACCTCATCGCGGCCGGGCACCCCGCCTCGGGCGCCCCTGCCGTTCACGAGCAGACCCTCGCGGTGTACCGCGTCATCGACGAGCTCCGCCGTCGCCATCCCGACCTCGAGATCGAGAGCTGCGCCTCCGGCGGCGGGCGGGTCGACCTGGGGATCCTCGAACGGACTGACCGGATCCATCCCTCCGACAGCCACGACCCCCACGACCGTTTCGGCATCCTGCGCTGGACGGGACTCCTGGTGCCGCCGGAGATGATGGGATCGCACGTCGCCTCCCCCGTGTCGAGCGTCACGGGACGCGCGCATGACCTGCAGTTCCGGTGCGCCGTCGCCTTCCTCGGCCACTTCGGCATCGAGTGGGACATCCGCGATCTCGACGAGCACGACCGGCGCGTCCTCGGCGACTGGATCGCACGATACCGCCGGCACCGCCACCTCATCGCGACGGGGCGCACCGTCGGCTCGGGTGAGCTCGACGCCGCGGCTCCGCAGGTGCGCGGCGTGGTCGCGCCGAACGGGTCGGAGGCGCTGTTCACGATCGTCACGCCGACGACCTCGGCCGACACGATCGCCCGCGTGCGGTTCCCCGGCTTGTCGACCGACCGCAGCTACCGGGTGTCGGTGAGCGGCTCGGACTCCTTCGGACCGCCCTGGCAGGTTCCGGCGTGGCTTCGGGAGAGCCCCGAGCTCGGCGGTGACGGTGACGGTGACGGCGAGCGTGTGGGTGACGGCCCGGTCATCGCGGGTACCGTGCTCGCACGGGTGGGGCTGGAGTTCCCCACGTTCCACCCCGACCGCGCGGCGGTCGTTCACCTCGCGGCGGTGGCAGCGCCGTGATCGGCGAGCGCCGGGCCGCGGCATCCCGTCCCCCGATGGGGTGGAACAGCTGGGACTGCTTCGGGTCGTCCGTGACGGAGGCCGAGGTGCTGGCGAACGCCGAATACGTCGCGGAGCACCTGCTCGCGTTCGGCTGGGACACGATCGTCGTCGACATCCAGTGGTACGAACCCGATCCGGGGGCGCACGACTATCGCGAGGTCTCTCGGCCGCTGCTGGATGCCTGGGGCCGGCCGCTCCCCGCGCCGGGACGCTTCCCCTCCGCGGCGGACGGGAGCTTCCAGCCGCTCGCCGACCGCGTCCACGAGCTCGGCCTGCGCTTCGGGGTGCACCTCATGCGGGGCGTGCCGCGCGCCGCAGCGGATGCGGCTCTGCCCGTCTCTGGCCATCCCGACGCGACGTGCGACTCGATCGCCGACCGCTCGAACGTCTGCGTGTGGAACCCCGACAACTACGGCGTCGATATGACGGCACCCGGTGCGCAGGAGTACTACGACTCGGTCATGGCGCAGCTGGCCGCCTGGGGCGTCGACTTCGTGAAGCTCGACGATGTGCTCTACCCGCCCGTCGAGACCGCCGAGATCACAGCGATCTCGCGCGCGATCGATCGGTCGGGACGGGCGATGGTCCTGAGCCTGTCGCCCGGCAAGCGACTGTCGCTCGCGCACCTCGAGACGCTGCGCGAACACGGCCAGATGTGGCGGATCTCGGACGACTTCTGGGATGACTGGGCGCACGTGGTCGAACAGTTCCAGCGCGCCGCCCGCTGGGCGCCGTTCCAGCGGCGTGGTGCGTGGGCGGATGCCGACATGCTCCCTTTCGGACGCATCGGCGTGCGCGGACACGTCGGCGAAGACCGTCTCAGCCGCCTGTCGGTCGACGAGCAGCGCACCGTCATGACGCTGTGGAGCATGATGCGCTCACCGCTCATGATGGGCGGCCACCTGCCCGACACTCCGCCAGAGACGCTCGCGCTGCTGCGTAATCCCGGCGTCCTCGCGCTGCGTGACGGCGAGGAGTCGCGCGAGATCGTGCGCGACGGACACCTGGTCATTTGGAGCGCGCGCGTGGGCGCGCGCGAGTACCGTGCGGTGTTCTGGCTCGGCGACGATGAGCAGGAGCTCGTCGTCCACCTCGCCGACCTCGGGCTCGGGCTCGGGCTCGGGCTCGGGCTCGGGGACGTGGGGACGGCGGGTTCGTGCACGGATGTGTGGAGCGGGACGAGCGTCGAGGTCGCCGACGGACGCGTCACGCTGACGGTGCCGGCTCACGGCACGCGGCTGCTCGTCTTCGGCTGACCGTCGGGAGGAGGAGCGGGCCGGCTGTGGAAAGGCACGGGCGATGTCGGAGGTCCGTGACATGATTCGAACATGCATTCGAACGGCGAGCTTAGTGGCGGGATGGGCAGCGACGCTGATGTCGACGTCCTCGCTCAACTGGTCGCGGATGCGGAGGGGGCGGCGGATGCTGCGCGGTTGGCGCAGATTCGTGAGGTTCGGGTGCTCGCGGCAGCTGGCGTGCTGGCCGAGAAGCAGGCGGCTGGGGCGGCAGAGCGGGTCAAGGCGCGCGAGATGGCGCTGCGTGGCATCGCGGCGGAGCTCGCCGGGGTGTTCGTCGCGACCGACCGGACGTTGCAGCGGCGCATCGACGAGGCGCGAGACCTGGTGGAGAACTATCCGGTAACGATGGCGGCCTGGGAAGCCGGGCGAATCGTCCGCGGGCACGTGCGGGTGATTCAGGAGACGGGATGCCTCGTGCCCGCGGAGGAACGGGCAGAGTTCGAACGGGTCGCGATCGAACGGTGCGAGGGCGAGACCCCGAACCGGGTGCGCGACGCGTTGCGGATGATCGCGGAGCGGATTCACCCGCGGTCGTTCACCGAGCGGCACGAGGAGGCCGCGGCCGGGCGGTGCGTGCGGGTGCAGGCCGGCGCCGATGGGATGTCGGACCTGATCGCGACGCTGCCGACGGTGATCGCCGACGGGATCGTCGACCGGCTGACCCGACAGGCCCGGGAGATCATCAACGCGCGGGCGCAGGCTGATGCGCCTGGCACGCCTGACACTCGAGCCGACGCGAACGGCGGCTCACCCGATGCCGACACGACGATTCGCGACGGGTCGTCGTTCATCGACGATGCGCGATCGATCGACCAGGTCCGCGCGGACGTGTTCTCCGACCTCCTCCTCGCGGGGGCGCCGGCCCTCGACCCGACTGGCACCGGTGACGGCGACGGAACGCTCGGGGCGATCCGGGCACACGTGCAGGTCGCCGTGTCGGCGTTGACGCTGATGGGTCAGGACGAGGGGCCGGCCGATCTAGCCGGCCGCTCCCCCATCGATGCCGCGACCGCACGCGAGCTCGCGGGCAACGCGACCTCGTGGGACCGGCTGCTCACCGACCCCGTCACCGGAACCGTGCTCGAGTGCGACAGCTACCGCCCCACCGCCGCCATGGTGCGACTTCTACGGGCGAGGGATCGGCACTGCCGGTTTCCCGGATGCCGGCAACCCGCCATCCGTTGCGAACTCGACCACACGATCGCCGCATCCGAGGGCGGGGGCACGCACGTGTGCAACCTCGCCAACCTCTGCAAGAGACACCACGACGTCAAACACCACACCCGATGGCATGTCCGACAACTCCCGGGTGGGCGGCTCGTGTGGACCTCACCTACCGGGCGGGTCTACCACGAAGACGCACCCCCACCACTCGTCGCCTTCACCATCGACGAGCCAACCGATCGCCGAGGCGATCAAGCACCACCCGGAGCGTTTCCCCCACCACGATCACTGGGGCGACCCGACGCGCCTCGGGGGTCCGCTCCGCCGTTCTGACGGGATCGTCTTCGCCCTGAACCAGCCCGCGGGAGGGGGTGGTTGCCGTGCCCGTCACACCGCGAGAGCGCCGTCCATCATGCCCGCGGCCGCCGGCCGCACCGCCGGAAGACGACACGCGTCTGCTCGCGTTCGGCTGACCGTCAGGACGCGCGGCGCGGGTCGATCCCGAGTCTGCCGACGGCGTCATCGAAGCCACCGACGCGAGCGAGCTCCGCGGCGCGCGCCGATGCCCGCTCGAACAGGTCGTCGAACCTGACCGGGACGCCGGCGGCCGCGGACGCCACGGCAGCCTCGACCATGGCTAGGCTGCCGATGTTGCGCGTGATCTCGCCGGACGGCACCGGACCGCCGTCGAGGGCTGCGACGAACTCGGCGAGGGCGGCATCCAGCCCCTCGGCCCCGTCCGCCAGCACAGCAGCCTGCGCGCCGCCCTCACGTGGCTGGATCACGACGTCGGTCTCTCCGTCCCAGGCAGCGGATCCATGGGCAGCGTTTCCCCGCCAGTCGCCGTTCCACGAGGTCGTCAGACCGTCGGCGCACCAGCTGCCGGAGTACGAGAACCGGCGCCCATCGGCGAAGCGGAAGATCGCCTCGGCCGCGGCGGCGCCGCGATACCAGCTCCAGCTCGGCGAGAACTCCTCGCAGAAGACCGACACGGGTTCACTCGAGAGCAGGTACCGGGCTTGGTCGAACTGGTGGATCGCCATGTCCATGAGCAGCGGCGACGGCATCTCGTCTCGGAAACCTCCGAACCGGGGGTTCTGGAAGAAGCGGACGTCGAGCTGCTCGGCCCCGCCGAGGCTGGCCAGGGCGTCGCGGAACGCCCGGATCCCGCGGGAGTGCCGACGCGACTGACTCGTCGCCATCAGGGTCCCGGTCGACGCGCTGACGGCGGACAGCAGCAGCGCCTCGGCCACGGTCGGCGTCACCGGCTTCTCGCTCAGGACGGGAACACCCGCCCGCAGCGCCGCGGCGCTCACCTCGAGATGCGCCTGCGGGATCGTGACGTTGACGACCAGGTCGACGTCGACGGCGTCGAGCGCATCATCGACCGAGCCGAAGCTCGGGACATCGAGTCCCCGCTCGACTGCCGCGGCCCGCGCGGCGTCGGCGACGATGTCGACGAGCCCGACGATCTCGAGATCAGGACGACGAGCGACCGTGTCGATCCAGGCCTTCCCCATCGCTCCCGCCCCGACGACGACGACACGACGGGTGCGCCCCGTCACGACTGCTCCTCGCCGTCCCACTCCCGCGGAACGTCCCACTCCCCCGTGCGATGCATCGCCAGACGGGCGGCGGCGCGGGGGCGGTCGTTCCGAGCCCATCGCGCCGCGTTCGCGAGGACGAGCTGGATCTCGGGCTGATGGTAGACGGGATAGTCCTGGTCACCCGGCGAGAAGTAGAACACCCGCCCGTGACCGCGGAAGAACGTCATGCCCGAGCGGAACACCTCACCGCCCGAGAAGTTCGAGACGAAGACGAGCTCGTCCGGCTGCGGCACGTCGAAGAACTCGCCGTACATCTCCTGCTCGGGGATGACGATCGGCTGCGGCACGCCGGCGGCGATCGGATGCGTCGGCGAGACCGTCCACACGAGCTCCCGGTCATGCGCCTGCCGCCAGCGCAGCGCGCAGGTCGTCCCCATGAGACGGATGAAGATCCTCGAGAAGTGCGCCGAATGCAGCGCCACGAAACCGAGCCCGCCGAGCACGTGCCGATGGACCCGCTCGACCACGACGTCGTCGACCTCGTCGTGCAGGAGGTGCCCCCACCAGAACAGCACATCCGTCTGCGCGAGGCGCTCCTCGCTCAGCCCGTGCTCCGGATCGTCGAGCGTCGCCGTCTCGACGACGGCAGCGTCGCCGAGCAGTCGCCGCAGGCCCGCGGCGATGGTCCCGTGCATCGTTTCGGGATAGAGGGCGCGCGGGATGTCGTGATGCTTCTCGTGATGGTTCTCGCCCCACACCAGCACGCGGATGGGGGTGGATGTCGTGCCCGTCACCCCTTGAACGCCCCGTCCATGATGCCCGCCACCATGCGGCGCCCGACGACGAAGAAGACGATGAGCAGCGGCAAGGTTGCCAGGAACGACCCGCCCATCGTCAGCGCCAGGTCGATCGACCGGTTCGCCTGCAGCTGCTTCAGGGCGATCTGCACCGTGAACAGCTCGGGCGACTTCAGCACGATGAACGGCCACATGAAGTCGTTCCACACCGAGGTGAACGTGATGAGGCCGAGCACGAAGGCCGCCGGCCGCACGACCGGGAACCCTATGCGCCAGAAGATCTGCCAGCTGTTCGCCCCGTCGATGCGGGCCGCGTGCATGAGCTCGTCGTTGAGGGTGGTCGCCATGTGCTGCCGCATCCAGAAGATGCCGAACGCGCTGGCGAGCCCCGGGACGATGATCGCCTGCAGGGTGTCGACCCAGTCCAGCCACGAGATGATCAGGTACTGCGGGATGACGCTCAGCTGAGCGGGCACCGTCATGGTGAGCAGCACGATGACGAAGAGCGCGTTGCGGCCCCGGAACTGCAGCTTCGCGAAGGCGAAACCGGCGAGCGCGCACAGCAGTGATGCGATGACGGCGATCGAGAGCGAGACGATCGCGCTGTTCAGCAACGACTGGAAGAACGGCACCGTGTCGAACACCTTCGTCGCGATGTCGAAGAAGTTGAGCCCCGGGTAGAAGCGCGGCGGGATCGAGGTGACCGCGGAGGCACCCACCGACGCGATCACGAACATGTAGTACAGCGGGAAGACGCTGATCACGACCGCGATCCCGAGCAGCACGTAGACCGGCCAGGGCACGCGGCCGACGCGCCCGCCTCCGCGCCGCGCACGCTTGCGGGGCGCGCTCAGCGCGGTTGGATCGAGGGGACACGGCACAGCTGTGTCGACGGCGTCGGACATCATCGGGCCTTTCGGGTGCGGGTGGTCAGGAAGAAGTTGATCGCCGAGACCACGACGACCACGACGAAGAGGGCGACACCGATCGCCGAACCGTAGCCGAACTCGAACTGGCCGAAGCCCTGCTCGTAGAGGAACAGCGCGAGGGTCTGACACTGTCGCCCGCCGCCGCAGGTCAGCCCCGACTCGGGAGCCACCAGCAGGGGCTCCGTGAAGATCTGCAGCCCGCCGATGGTCGACATGATGACGGTGAAGATGATGATGGGCCGCAGCGACGGGATCGTCAGGTGGATGAACTGCTGCCAGCCGGACGCGCCGTCGACCGAGGCCGCTTCGTACATTTCGCGCGGGAGCGCCTGCAGCCCGGCGAGGTAGAGCAGCGTGTTGTATCCGAACCATCGCCACATCACCATCGACGAGATGACGATCCACGAGCCGACCTGAGACGACAGGAAGTTCACCGCCGGGATGCCGAAGAGGTCGAGCACCCAATTGATGAGCCCGAAGTTCTTGTCGAAGATCTGAGCGAAGACGAGGGCGGTCGCGGCGACCGAGGTGATGTAGGGCACCAGCAGCGCCATGCGGAAGAAGTTCGCCATCTTGAGGGTGGCGTGGTTCAGCAGGTGCGCGAGGCCGAGCGCCAGCAGCAGCTGCGGGATCGTGGAGATGAGGAAGATCCCGAAGGTGTTCACGAACGCGTTCCAGAACCGGGAGTCCTGGACGAGCCGCTCGAAGTTCGCCAGACCGACGAACGTCTGCTCCCCGATCGGGTTCCAGTCGAATAAGGCCACGTAGAACGTGAACAGCAGGGGGAACAGCCCGAAGATCAGGAAGATCACGAAGAACGGGGCGATGTAGATGTACGGCGCGATGCGCTCCGCGAGCGGCTGGCGGATGGCGCGTCTCGGCGGACGCTCGCGCCGAGCGGTCTTCTTGTCGATGGTGATGGCGGTGGCGGTGACTGTCGCGGTCATGATGCGTCCTCGATGAGGGTGGTGGCCCGCCCACGGGCGGACCACCACCGAGCGGGTAAGGTCAACCGCCGATCGCGGCCCGGGCGCTGTCGACGCCGGTCTGCCACGCGTCGCGCGGCGCGACGTTGCCCGCTTCCATGTCGACGAGGGCATTGAGCAGCGCCGCCCCGATCGCGCTCGTGTCCGGCCCGTTGTGGAAGGACTGGAACTGCAGCACCGAGTTGCTGATGACCTCGCCGATCCGGGAGTCCCCGAAGAAGGGATCGGTGTAGCCGGTCACCTCGCTGCTCTCGAGAGCGCTCTTGGCCGCCGGGAACGTGCCGGTGCGGGCGAAGTGCGCCGTTTGTCCTTCCGGCGAGAGCATCGTCTCGATGTACTTCCACGCGGCCTGCGGGTTCTTCGCGCGGGCGGGGATCGCGATGACGCTGCCACCCCAGTTGCCGCCGACGCCGGGGATCGCGGCGACTCGCCAGAGCCCCTCGGTGTCGGGAGCGTCGTTCTTGTAGCCGGACAGCATCCAGGAGGGCGCAGTGCTGACCGCGAACGCGCCGTTCGCCTTGCCCGGAGCCCAGCCCGACGACCAGGCGGCGATGCCGGCGCTGATGCCCGCCTCGTAGGTGCGCACCGCGACGTCGAACGCCTCCTCCACCTGCGGGTTGGTGTCGAAGATGAGCTCGCCGTCCGGTGTGTAGTACTTCTCGGTGACCTGGTTCACGGTCGAGAAGAAGACGCTCGTCTCGACGTTGTCGACGAAGGGCTCTCCGGTCGCGGCCGTGTACTTCTTGCCCATCTCGATGAAGCCGTCCCACGTCGACCACATCTCGGCGACCTCGTCCGGGTCGGTCGGCAGTCCTGCCGCCTCGAAGAGGTCTGCGCGGTAGGCGAAGCCGAGCCCGCCGATGTCGGTCGGGATGCCGATGATCGAGCCATCCTCACCCGTCGCCTCGGCGATGGCCCAGTCGAGGTAGCCCTCGCCGATGTCGTCGCCGCCCAGCGTGCGGAGGTCGATGAAGTTCCCGGGGTTCTCGATGAATTTCGGCAACTCGTCGTTCTGGATCATGACGAGGTCGGGGACGCGTCCGCCGGCCAGGGCCGCGGTGAGCGCGGTCGCGGTCTCGGCGGTGCTGCCGACCTCCGACAGCTTCACCTTCGCGTCCGGGTTCTGCTCGAGGTACTGGTTGACGGAGTCCTGCTGCCCGATTCCCGTGAACGACCAGAACTCGAACTCGGCGTTCGGGTCGTCCGACCCGCCGCCCGATCCACCGGACGTGCACGCGGTCATCGCGATCGCGACGACGCCGAGAGCTGCGACGGGCAGGGCCAGTCTGCGACGATTCACAACTGCTCCTCTTCTTTGGGGACATGTGATGTGCGCGGGGCGATCAGAGACCCCACTGAGAGATCGTTCTCTCATGCCGGGAAACAGTATCCCGAGATCGAACAGCTGGCAAGCCGCGGCATCCGCCAGTCTCGTCACACGCACTGCAAGACCGAGACCATGAACGGATAAGTTGCGCGCAGCGGCTGCTGTCGTGCGAAGATCATCGCGTCAGAGAACGATCTTTCGCTCGCTGAACCCGACCTAGGAAGAGGGAGCCATGTCTCGACCGACCATCGTCGACGTCGCCCGCGCGGCCGGCGTCTCACGCGCTACGGCAGCGCGCGTCCTGGCCGGAGCGACGAACGTCGACCCGGCGATGGCGGCCGCCGTCGGCCGCGAGGCCGCGCGCCTGGGCTACGAGACGAACTTCGCCGCGCGCGTGCTGCGCGGCGGGCGCGCCGGCGCGATCGGACTCGTCATCGCCTTCGACGAGCTCGGCGGGCTGAGCGGCACGTTCTTCACCGCGGTCATGAAGGGCGCAGCCAAGGGCCTCTCTGCCGGCGAGGTGCAACCGGTCCTGCTTCCCGCCGATCACGAGGACCTGGATCGCATCCCGCGGTTCCTGCGATCTGGAGCGCTCGATGGCGCCATCGTCGTGCTCCAGCACGAGATCACCCACCTCGTCGACCGGCTCGCCGACTCGCCGGTGCCCATCGCGTGGGTAGGCCGCCCACGCGGCGAGATCGGCCCCGACCCGATCGTGATCGACTCGGACAACTACGGCGGCGGGGTCCTCGCCGCACGGGCGCTCGTCGAGCACGGGCGCCGCAACATCGGCATCATCACGGGCCCCCTCGACATGGAGCAGGCGCGCGAGCGCACCCGCGGATGGACCGACGAGCTCGCGCGCCACGGCATCGAGCCCGGACCCATCGTCCACGGCGACTTCACCCTCGACAGCGGCACGGCGGCGATGGCCCGGCTGCTGCAGCGCGTCCCGACCCTCGACGGGGTGTTCGCCTGTTCCGACCTCATGGCTGCAGGCGCCATGCGCGTGCTGCAAGCGGCCGGTAGGCGTGTGCCCACCGACGTCTCGCTCGTCGGCTTCGACGACATCCTGCTCGCCGCAGCGAACGACCCCCCGCTGACCACCGTGCGCCAACCGCTCGAGGAGATGGGCCGTGCTGCCGCCGACACGCTTCTGGGCGCCATCCGCGGGGACGACGTCGAGCGTGTGCAGGTGCTGCCCACCTCGCTCGTGCACCGGGAATCGCTGTGACCTCGGCGCGCTCGTGAAAGCCGGCCCGGATCTGGTCTTCCGCAGCACGGAGCCCGCCGAGTCGTGGGATCACGGCCTCATCGTCGGAAGCGGTCGTGTCGGCGCCGTCGTCCACGGACCCGGCGACGAGCTGCGCATCTCGATGGCCCACGAGAGGTTCTTCCTGCCCGCGAACCCGCGGCCACGGGCACCCCGGCTGCATCCCGCCCTGCCGCGGTTGCGGGCGGCCCTCGGGAGCGGCAACCCGGCGCTGGCCGCCGAGATCTTCGACGCCGCGCTGACCGAAGCCGGGTTCGCCGAGCTCGTCTGGACCGACCCGCTCGCGCTGTGCGGCTCGCTGACGGTGGCGACGACGGGGGGATGCTCGACCGAGACGCGCGAGATCGACCTCCTCCGCGGCGTGGCGAGCGTCGCCTGGCGCGACGACTCCGGCGCGTCCCATCGGGTCAGCGTCGTCGCCCCGCGTGACACCGACACGATCGAGCTCGCCCTCGAAGCCGACACCGACACCGAGATGCGGATCCGCCTGGCACTCGCTCCCGTCGACGACACCCCCGCCGCGTCGTTCGCCCCCGATTACACCGGAACCGTCACGGGGCGCCTGCGCGGGGGCGACACCGGATGCCTCGAGATCGTCGACGTCGCCGGTCGACTCCTCGCCACCGTGACCGCGGCGATCCCCGAGCCCGGCGTCGCCTGGCGGGAGGATGCGGACGCGCTCGAGGCTCGTGTGCTCGTACCCGCGGGGGTGAGGCGGACGGTGCGCGTCGATCTGTCGGTCGTGGGGCAGCCATTCGCTCCCGCGCGCGCTGCCGACTGGGACGACCGGCTCCGCTCGCAGGAGCGCGATCACGGCTCCCTGGTCACCTCATCGCTGCTCGACCTCGACGTCGCACCCGGCGTGGGCACGGCGACGACCGGTGAGCTGTGGCGGGACGCCCGATCGGGAAGCGCCGACGCCGTCCGTCGCGCGATCGAGATCGCCTATGTTTCGGGCCGGTCGAACATCATCTCGTCGGCCGGAGAGCTGCCGCCGACCCTCCAGGGCGTCTGGCAGGGCACCTGGAGGCCGGCATGGTCGGCCGACTACACGATGAACGGCAACGTGCAGAACGGGGCCCTTGCCGGCGTGGGCGTGACGGGAACACCCGAGCTCGCGCTCTCGCTCCTCGGGCTCGTCCTTCCGCACCTCGACGACTACCGGGAGAATGCGCGGCGGATCTACGGCGCCGACGGGATGCTGCTCCCCTCGCGCATGTCGACGCACGGCATCGCCAACCATGTCGACCGCGCCTACCCGCACGTCTTCTGGGCCGGCGCCGGCCCCTGGGTCCTCCGGATCGCGGCCGACGTCCTGGCGCTCACGGGCGACCGCTCGATCGTGGACGATCGCCTCTGGGAGCTCGTCGAGGGCGTGCTGTCCTTCGGTGAGACCGCGACGGTCGTCGTCGACGGCATCCGCCATTTCTCACCGAGCTATTCACCCGAGAACACTCCGGCCGGGTGGGCGACGCCGCTCGCGGTCGACGCCGCCGTCGACGTCGCCGCCTACCGCGACGCTGCCCGCGCGGCCCGTCTGCTCGGTCGAGCCCGGGCAGACGGCTCGCTCGACGAGCGGTGGGACGCGCTGGCGAACAGCCTCCCCGACCTGGCGGTCGCGCCCGACGGGACGCTGGCCGAGTGGCTCGATCCGGCGGTACCGGAGAACATCGCGCACCGACACGTCTCGCAGCTGTACCCGCTCTGGTACGACGCCGACGAGATGTTCGCCGCCGACAGCCCCTCGTCCGCCGCGCTGCGCGAGGCCGCTCGTCGGACGATCGACGCGAAGATCGCCTGGCGTGCGCATGATACCGCTCCCCCGCCGGGCCGGATGGAGATGGCGTTCGGGCTCGGGCAGCTCGGTCAGGCGGCTGCCGCTCTCGGCGATGCGGAGGCGGCGGTGCGCTGCGTCGAATGGCTCGCACTCCTGCATTGGCGGCCGTCGCTCACGACGACCCACGACGCCGACAGCATCTTCAACCTCGACGCCAGCGGAGCGCTGCCCGCCGTCGTCGCGTCGATGCTCACTCGGTCGACGATGGACTCCCTCCATCTGCTGCCTGCGCTTCCGGCACGGTGGCCGCGTGGCGAGGTCACGGGGCTCCGCGCGCGCGGCGGCATCGTGATCGACCGCCTGGCGTGGGATGAGGCCTCGGCGACGGTCGAGTTGCGCAGACTCCCCGCGGCCTCGTGGCTGTGTCCGGCGGGAACCACGATCATGCATACCGGCTCGGGGTTCACGTGGGGGGACGAGCAGGGCGACGCAGACGGCAGCGCGCGCGTCGTCGAGCTGCGCGATGAGCCCGTCACCCTGAGACTGCGGCGCACCCCGCGACGGAGGAGCACAGTCACGACATCGTAGGCTGAACGGATGCCCGACCTCGCCTCGCCGCTCATCGCGTGGTACCGCGACAACGCGCGCGATCTCCCGTGGCGACGCCCGGGATTCGGGGCTTGGGGAACCCTGGTCAGTGAGTTCATGCTGCAGCAGACTCCCGTCGCCCGGGTGATCCCCCTGCTGGAGGCGTGGCTCGAGCGATGGCCGACACCGGCGGATCTCGCCGCCGCGGCCCCAGCCGACGCGGTCCGGCAATGGGCCAACCTGGGCTATCCGCGGCGCGCGCTCTGGCTGCACCGTGCCGCCGTCGAGATCCGCGACCGCCACGCCGGCGTCGTCCCCCGCGACGTCGACGACCTGCTCGCGCTGACCGGCATCGGCGACTACACCGCGCGTGCCGTCGCCGTCTTCGCGTACGGCGACCGGCATCCGGTCGTCGACACGAACACTCGCCGCGTCCTGGCGAGAGCCATGCAGGGGCGTTCGCAGCCCGGGCCGGCGGCGAAGCGCGACCTCGCCGACATGACCGAGATCCTGCCCCACGACATCGCCGCATCGGCCGTCGTGAACGCGGCGGCGATGGAGCTGGGAGCGCTCGTGTGCACAGCCCGAGTACCGAGGTGCGCTGCGTGCCCGCTGGCCGACCGCTGCGCATGGCGCGCCGCCGGCTATCCCGACACCGGCGACACCCGCGTGAAGCAGGCGCGGTACGAGGGCAGCGACCGGCAGGCACGAGGCGCGATCCTCCGAGTCCTGCGCGCTGCGACGACGCACGACGTCGCCGCCGAGGACGTCATCGGCGACTGGCCCGACGCCGCTCAGCGTGACCGCGCGATCGACTCGCTCGTCTCAGACGGCCTCGTCGAAGCCGTCGACGGCCGGCTGCGCCTCCCCCTGTGACGGGACGGAAGAGGGATGCCGCGGCAGCGCGGCATCCCTCTTCTCAGTCCTCGTCCTCGTCGGCCTCGCGAGGCTTGACGTAGGGGTCGGCTTCTCCCGCGTAGCTCGCGCCCGTCGCGGTGGCCGCGGTGGCGGCATCCCGCTCGCGCGCCTCGCGCAGCAGGTGCTCGATGTGACCCGCGTTCTCGGGGATGGCATCGAGGATGAACTCGAGCGTGGGGGTCACCCGCACGCCGAGCTTGCGACCGACCTCGCTGCGGAGCATGCCCGTCGCCGCGCGCAGGGCGTCGGCCGAGTCGGCTCGCTCCTGGTCGGAGCCGTACACGGTGTAGAACACCGACGCGTGCTGCAGGTCACCCGTCACACGCACGTCGGTGATGGTCACGAAGCCGAGGCGCGGATCGCGCAGGCCCTTCTCGAGCCGCTCCGCGACGAGCACGCGGATGCGATCGGCCAGACGCGACTGACGTTCGCTGGACATACCTTCTTCTCCCTACTCAGGCCCGCTCATCGGCGGACCGGCGATTGCGGAGGCGATGGATGTCGCTCGGATAGTCGGGGTCTTGGGGGTCCTGTTATCCGAGCGACATCCGTCGCCGTAGCAACCAACGATGGGTCAGCCGCGCGGCTTCTCCACCATCTCGGTCGTCTCGATCTCGTCGCCGATCTGGATGTCGTTGTACTTGCCGAGGCCGATACCGGCTTCGAAGTCCGTACGGACCTCGGTGACGTCGTCCTTGAACCGGCGGAGCGACTCGATGGCGAGACCATCGGCGATCACGACACCGTCGCGGATGACGCGCGCCTTGGCGTTGCGCGTGATCGTCCCCGAGCGGACGATGACACCCGCGATGTTGCCGAACTTCGAGGAGCGGAACACCTCGCGGATCTCGGCCACACCCGACTGGACCTCTTCGTACTCCGGCTTGAGCATGCCCTTGAGCGACTGCTCGACGTCGTCGATCGCGTTGTAGATGACCGAGTAGAACCGGACGTCCACACCCTCGCGGGCGGCACGCTCCCGCGCCTTCGTGTCGGGACGGACGTTGAAGCCGATGACGATCGCGTTGTCGATCGTCGCCAGGTTGATGTCCGACTCGGTGATGGCGCCGACGCCGCGGTGGATGATCCGCAGCTGGACGGAGTCGTCGACCTCGATCTTGAGCAGCGACTCCTCGAGGGCCTCGACGGCACCCGAGACGTCACCCTTGATGATGAGGTTGAGCGACTCGACCTTGCCCTCTTCGAGAGCACGGGTGAAGTCCTCGAGCGAGATGCGCTTGCGGGCCTTGGCCAGCTGGGCATTGCGCTCGGCAGCCTCGCGCTTCTCCGCGATCTGACGCGCGGTGCGGTCCTCCTCGGTGACGATGAACACGTCGCCGGCTCGGGGCACCGAGTTCAGACCCTGCACCTGCACCGGGCGCGAGGGGTAGGCCTCGTCGACCGCGTCGCCGTTCTCGTCGATCATGGCGCGGACGCGACCGTAGGCCGTTCCCGCGACGATCGCGTCGCCGACGCGGAGCGTTCCGGACTGGATGAGCACCGTGGCGACCGAACCGCGGCCCTTGTCGAGCTTGGCCTCGATCGCGACACCGCGCGCCGCCTTGTTCGGGTTCGCCGTCAGGTCGAGACCGGCGTCGGCGGTGAGCAGGACGGCGTCCAGGAGCTCCTGGATGTTGGTGCCCTGTCGAGCCGACACGTCGACGAACATGACGTCTCCGCCGTACTCCTCGGCGACCAGACCGTACTCGGTGAGCTGCTGGCGAACCTTGGCCGGGTTGGCGTCGGGCTTGTCGACCTTGTTCACCGCGACCACGATCGGCACGTTGGCGGCCTGCGCGTGGTTCAGGGCCTCGACCGTCTGCGGCATGATGCCGTCGTCGGCCGCGACCACGAGGATCGCGATGTCGGTCACCTGCGCACCACGGGCACGCATGGCGGTGAACGCCTCGTGACCCGGGGTGTCGATGAAGGTGATCGCACGCTCGATGCCCTCGTGCTCGGTCCAGACCTGGTACGCACCGATGTGCTGCGTGATGCCGCCGGCCTCGCCCGCGACCACGTTGGTCTGACGGATCGCATCGAGCAGTCGCGTCTTACCGTGGTCGACGTGGCCCATGACGGTGACCACCGGAGGACGGATCTCGAGGTCTTCGTCGCTCTCCGCTTCCAGCTCGGCGTCGAGATCGAGACCGAAGCCCTCGAGGAGCTCTTTGTCCTCGTCCTCGGGCGAGACCATCTGGATCTTGTAGCCGAGCTCCTCGCCGAGCACCTCGAAGGTGGCCTCGTCGAGCGACTCGGTGGCCGTGGCCATCTCGCCCAGGTTGAACAGGATCGTCACGAGCGTGCCGGGCTGCACCGTGTAGCCGCGCAGCGCCTCGAGCTTGTCCGCGAAGTCGGCGATCGATGCACCGCGGCGCAGGCGGATGATCTCGCCGTTGCCCTTCTGGACGTTGACGCCGCCGACGACCGGCGCCGACCGCATCTCGAATTCCTGCCGCTTCGCCCGACGCGACTTACGCTGCTTGGACTTGCCGCCGCCCTTGCCGAAGGCGCCTGCGGTGCCGCCGCCGGGGCCGCGACCGCGACCACCGCCGCCACCGGGACGACCGGCGAAACCGCCACCGGGAGCACCCGGACGCTGGAAGCCGCCGGCACCGCCGGGACGACCGGGACCGCCGGGACGCTGCTGGAAGGGAGCACCGGGACGACCGCCGCCACCGGGACGACCGGCGCCACCGGGGCGCGGAGCGCCGGGACGGGGAGCACCGGGTCGCGGGGCCTGCGGACGCGGGATGTTGCCGGGCGTAGGCCGCTGGCCCATGCCCTGCGCCGAGGCGAAGGGGTTGTTGCCGGGGCGGGGACCGGCGGGACGCTGGCCCATGCCCTGCGAGGGCGCGAAGGGGTTGTTGCCGGGGCGTGCGCCACCCGGACGCGGCGGCTGCGAGCCGCCGGGCGTCGGGCCTGCCGGCTTGGCCGGACCGGGCTTGCCGGCGCCGGGCGTCGGGGCCGACGGAGCGGAAGGCGCCGCAGGGGTCGCCGACGGCGCGGCAGGCGCAGCAGGAGCTGCCGGGGCGGATGCCGCGGGGGCAGCCGGAGCTGCGGGCGCGGCGGGCTTCGCGGGGCCGGGCTTGACGGCCGGGCCGGGCTTCGCTCCGGCGGGACCGGGCTTGCCGGCGCCGGGGCGCGCAGCACCCGGACGAGCGGCACCGGGCTTGGCGCCGCCCGACGCAGCGGGAGCGGGAGCCGCGGCGGCAGAGCCGCCCTCAGCCTCGAGCGCAGCCCGCAGCTTGCGAGCCACGGGGGGCTCGATGGTGGACGAGGGGCTCTTGACGAACTCGCCGAGCTCCTTCAGCTTCGCGAGCGCGACTTTGCTGTCGACGCCGAGTTCGGAAGCGATCTCGTGTACGCGTGGTTTTGCCACAATTCTCCTGTCTGAAGGCCCACCCTCGGACAGGGCGGACCGCTTAAGCGCGGACGGGTCTCATTTCGAGCCGTTCACTTCGTGTCCATAGCCGTTCAGCCTTTGCGCTGGTGATCAATCGGGAAATCCTGCGTGTCCAGTGGGCCGGACACCCGCAGGGCTCGTCCGAACGCGCGGCGCCGCAACGCGGCATCCATGCATTCGTGCGTCTCGTGCACCCACGCGCCCCTGCCCGGCAGCGACGCGGCTCGATCTGCGATCAAGACGCCGTCGCGGGCCACGACTCGTAGGAGTGAGGACCGGGAGGCACGCGCGCGACAGCCCACGCACGTTCGAACAGGTTCCATTCTACCCCCTCGACCGACGTCCCGGTTTCGTCAGGACTCCAGGATCGAGTCGGGCTGGATGTCGATCTTCGCGCCGGTCAGCTTCGCGGCGAGGCGGGCGTTCTGCCCCTCCTTGCCGATGGCGAGCGACAGCTGGTAGTCCGGGACGAGCGCCCGGACGGCCTTCGTGGCCGCGTCGAGCACGAAGCTCGAGGTGACCTTGGCCGGCGACAGGGCGTTGGCCACGAACGCCGGCAGGTCGGCGTTGTAGTCGATGATGTCGATCTTCTCGCCGCCGAGCTCTTCGGTGACGGCGCGGACGCGGCGGCCCAACTCGCCGATGCAGGCGCCCTTGGCGTTGATGGAGGGATCGTTGGCCTTGACCGCGATCTTCGTGCGGTGACCGGCTTCGCGCGCGAGCGAGGTGATCTCGACGAGACCGTTGGCGATCTCGGGCACCTCCATGGCGAAGAGCTTGCGGACGAGTCCGGGGTGCGTGCGGGAGACGGTGATCGAGGGGCCCTTGGTGCCCTTCGAGACCGAGGTCACGTAGACGCGCAGACGCGAGCCGTGCCGGTACTCCTCGCCCGCGACCTGCTCCTCGGGCGGGAGGATGGCCTCGATCGTGCCGAGGTCGACGTGCACCATGCGCGGGTTCGGCCCCTGCTGGATGACACCGGCGACGATGTCGCCCTCCTTGCCCCGGAACTCCCCCAGCACGGCGTCGTCGGCGATGTCGCGCAGGCGCTGGCTGATGACCTGCTTCGCGGCGAAGGCGGCGATGCGGCCGAAGTCGTCGGGAGTCGACTCCTCTTCGCCGACGACCGCGCCCTCGTCATCGCGGAGGGGCACGTAGATGGCGACGTGGCCGGTCTTGCGGTCGAGCTCCGCACGAGCCCCTTCGGGCAGCTCGCCGTCGGGCGAGGTGTGCTTGGCGTACGCCGTGAGGACCGCCTGCTCGATGATGCGGACGAGTTCGTCGAAGGGGATCTCCTTCTCTCGCTCGACGGTGCGCAGCAGTGAGAGATCGATGTCCATGGGGGCCCTCCATATTCAGCTCTTGTCCGGGCGCGTTTCGCGCTCCCGGCATCCATCCCACGTTACCCGATGGGGCGGGGAACGTGTTTGCCCGGCGCCGAGGACGCCACGTCGAGCGGGCGATCTCGGGATACTGGGGGCATGACCGAACGCGCTCCCCGCCTCGCCGACCCCGGACTGATCGGACTGCTCGGTTTCGTGATCGCCACGCTCACGGCACAGCTGGAGCATCTCGGACTGCAGAACGAGAGCCCGGTGTTCTGGGTCGGTGCCGTCTTCGGCGGCGTGGTTCAGGTCACCGCGGGAATGCTGTCGTACTTCGCGGGCGACGACTTCCACTTCATCGTCTACAACGCCTTCGGGTGGTACTGGATCTGCATGCCCGGCTTCCTGCTCGGCGGCGAGCTCGGGTTCTTCGAGGTCGAGGGGCCCGCGCGTGGCGTGTTCACGCTCATGTTCTCGATCCTGGCCCTCGTGTTCGCCCTCTCGGCGGCATCGCGCAACACCGTGCTGCCGGTGACACTGCTGGCCGTCGCGGCCGGCCTCGGCCTGCAGACGGTCACCGCGTTCGGCGGGCCGCCGGCCGTCGGAGCAGCCGGCTCGGTCGCATTGCTCCTGGCCTCCGCGCTCGCGGCGTACATGCTGCTCGAGAAGTTCTACGCGCGAACGCTCGGTCGCAGCATCCTGCCGCTGGGGCCCGCGTGGTTCCGGGTCGCCTCCCCTGTATCGATTCAGGCGCATACTGTTTGAGGACCGGGCGGCCCGCGCTGCGGGAGACCACGCCCGATCGTGACATCGGTCGCGACGACGGCTCTGCCGCCGCGACCGCAACGCGAAAGGAACCTCTCATGACCACCAACGCGCACGCCGCCGTTCTCCACGGCCAGGACGCACCGTTCACATTCGAGGAGATCACCCTCGACGACATCCGTCCGAACGAACTGCTCGTGAAGTTCGCCGCCACCGGCCTCTGCCACACCGACCTCGCCGTGCAGCATGGTCACATCCCCGCGGCGTTCCCGTTCGTCCTGGGCCACGAAGGCGCGGGCACCGTCGAGCAGGTCGGCGATGCCGTCGTCGGCTACGCCGTCGGCGACAAGGTCGCGGTGTCGTTCGCCTCGTGCGGCCACTGCACCAACTGCCTCACGGGACGCGAGGCTTATTGCCGCAACTTCATGGCGCTCAACTTCGGCGGGGCGCGCGAGGACGGCTCGGCCACCATGACCGCCGCGGACGGTTCCGCCGTGCACGGCTCGTTCTTCGGTCAGTCCTCGTTCGCCAGCCACGTCATCGTCGAGGCCCGCAACGCGGTGAAGCTGCCGACGACCGCCGACGTCGAGATCGCCGGCCCCCTCGGCTGCGGCGTGCAGACCGGAGCCGGCACCGTGCTCAACTCGCTCGACGTTCCCGCCGGCGCATCGGTCATCGTGACCGGCACCGGCGCCGTGGGGCTGTCGTCGATCATGGGCGCGAAGGTGGCCGGCGCCACGACGATCATCGCGGTCGACATCATCCCGGAGCGGCTCGAGTTCGCGGCGAAGCTCGGCGCAACCCACACGGTCAACAGCAAGGACGAAGACGCCGTGGCGCGCATCCTCGAGATCACCGGCGGGGTCGGCGCGGACTTCGCCGTCGACACCACGGCCGTTCCCGCGGTCGTCGACACGATCGTCGCCGCCACCGCGTTCGGCGCGAAGATCGCGCTGGTCGGTGTGCCGAAGCCGGGCACGGAGATCGCGCTGGCGTCCATCTCGGGCTCGGGCAAGACCTTCGTCGGCGCGATCGAGGGTGACGCGGTGCCGCAGAAGTTCCTCCCCGAGATGCTCGCGCTGCACGAGGCCGGACGCTTCCCGTTCGACCAGCTCATCACCAAGTACCCGTTCTCGGAGATCGAGCGAGCCATCGCCGACACGCAGTCGGGCAAGGCGGTCAAGGCCGTCCTTGTCATGGACTGACGGCCCGGATACGCCGATCGGGCCGGAGCACGCACATCGCTGCGCGTTCCGGCCCGGTTCCTTCCGTCTGGCGGCACGACTTCGGCCATCGCTGAGCCACCCGGCGGTCGCCCCTCGGACACCTAGCCGTCACGGAGTCTCTCCAGAGTCGGGATCGGCGCACATCGCGCCGCCCTCCCCGTCGAACAGGAGCTCCCGCGTGTCCTCACGCCTTCCGTCAGCCACCCGCACGCGTCGCACCGCCGCCGCCCTGACCGTGGCGGGCCTCGCCGCCGGTCTCGCCGTGGCCGCGCCCGCAACCACCGCGGCGACCGCCGCCGCGCCTCCCGCCGAAGACCTCGCCTCCCGCTTCACCCTCGCCGTGCTGCCCGACACGCAGTTCTACTCGCGCTACTCGGCCGACCAGTTCCTGCCGCGCTACGGCACCGACCCGTTCGCGACGCAGACGGAGTGGCTGACGGCTCACGCGGACGACCTGCGCATTCCCTTCACGTTGCACCTCGGGGACATCGTCGACCGCGCCGGGGTCGAGGCCGAGTGGCGTGCGGCCGACGCCGCCATGCGCACCATGGACGAGGCCGCTGCGCCCTACTCGATCCTTCCCGGCAACCACGACGTGCTCAACAGTGGCGTCCGCGATGACCAGCTCGACGTCGCGAACGAGCCCTTCAACCGCTGGTTCGGCGCGACACGGGCGGCGACGCAGAGCACGTACGGCGGCAGCGACCCGCTGGGGCTGAGCCAGTTCCACATCTTCGAGGCCGAAGGCCAGCGGTTCATGTCGCTCGCCGTCGCCTGGAACGCCTCGGACGCAACGCTCGCCTGGGCCCAGAGCGTGCTCGACGCGCACCCGGACGTCCCGGTCATCCTCACCTCGCACGCCCTGATCAACGTCGCGGCCGACCAGACCTCCCCCGTCGAGACCGGCGACAGCCAGCGGATGTGGGACCGCCTCATCCGGGGCAACGACCAGATCTTCCTGACCTTCAACGGCCACTTCCATGGCGCGACGCGACAGGTCAAGCAGAACGACTTCGGCCACGACGTGCATCAGGTGCTGATGGACTATCAGATGGCGTACGAGGGCGGCAACGGCTACCTCGGCCTCGTCGAGTTCGACCTCACCAACGGCCGCCTGTCGCTCGAAACGGGGTCGCCGTGGGTTGTGCAGAAGCCGCAGGAGAGCCTCACGAGCTACGACCAGCCCCTCCTCGACGGTGAGCATCAGCGTTTCTCGGTTCCGATCGACTTCCGGGAACGCTTCGCCGGCTTCGCTCCCGGGTTCACCGCCGGTTCCGCCGATGAGCCGAAGCTGACGGAGGCCGCGCGCGCGATCCTCCTCGACGGCTTCGAGGGCCCCGATCCGATCTCGACCGAGGCCCCCGGCAACGAACTCGACTTCGTCGAGGCCGAGGGCACGCTCGCCCACTGGCGATTCAACGGTCAGGACGGCGTCGTCGACGCGGACACGGTGATCGAGGACATCGCCGGCGACAACGACCTCACCCGTCCCGACCCCGCCGACACGAACGCGGTCGGAACGCTCTGGGAGGACGTGACCGTCCAGTCCTCCGACGTGCACGGCTACTCGTCGGACGCGGCGGCCGTGTGCTTCGACGACTCGTCGGGATCGCGCTTCAGCTACCTGACGACGGCCCCCGACGCCCCGATCAATGAGGCAGACCTGTCGCAGGGGTACACGATCGAGACCTTCGTGAAGATGGACGCCGACTGGAACGCCTCGGCGAACGGATGGTCGAAGGCCCTGACCCGCACCGGCAACCGGTCGCAGATCGGTGTGCCCGAGACCCGCTGGGACTGGACCGCCTCCCCCACCGCGCTGGGCATCTCGAACCTGCGCGAGTTCCAGTACACGAGCCTCGACGCCGACGCGACGCTCGGCGACCGCGTCAACTGGTCGGGCGAGATCATGGTCGACCAATGGCAGCACGTCGCGATCGTGAACGACCCCGAGTCGCGCACGACGACCATGTACGTCGACGGTGCCCCGGTGCTGCGCAACGCCACGAACGTCGGCGGTATGGCCTGGCACGAGGGACACTCGTGGATCCTCGGGGCCGACTGGACCGATGACGCCGCGCGCAACGGATGGCATGGCTGCATCGGCGAGACGCGCATCATCGACCGCCCGACCACGCCGGACGAGTGGCTGACGCAGCGCGCCGACCTGACCGGCTTCGGGGTGCGCGAGGCGCCGTCGGGCGAGCTCGCCTCCGATGTGTCGTCCGTGCGCTTCGCGGGCGTCGGCTTCCCCGGCGCCGAGGTGCGCCTGGCGCCCGCCGCCGAGGGCGTGGCGGCACGTGCCGACCTCGGCGGCGCCGTCACCGCCGTGGCGGCGGACGGCACGTGGGAGATCGTCGTCACCTCGGGCCTGACCGCCGGCGAGCACGCCGTCGAACTCTCGCAGGCTCTCGGAGCGCGCTCGATCACGCCGCAGCGCGTCGACTTCGCGATCGCGGCCGCTGCGCCCGCTCCGGCTCCGACGACGCCCGCCCTTCCCGGCGGGACCGTTCCCGGCGGGACCGCGCCGGGAGGCGCCGTGCCGACCGGCGCACCTGCCGCGGACGTCGACGGTTCGCTGGCCGCCACCGGCGGCGACTCGGGCATCCTGATGCCCGTCGCCGTGGCGGCATCCGTGCTCACCGTCCTCGGTGGCGTGCTCCTGGCGCTGCGTCGCCGACGCATCGCTCGCGGCTGATCCCCCGGGCCGGGGCGCGGCGGCATCCGTCGCGTCCCGGCCCGCCGCCGCCCTCTCCGGCCCGTGCCGTCGTAGGCTCGCGGGATGGCCGAACACGGGGTGCACGACGCGGCGCGCGCCGTCGAACGGCATCCCGCGGCGCGCGTGCTCGCCCGGGGCGGCTACGTCGCGAACGGTTTCGTGCACCTGCTGATCGGGTCGCTCATCGTCGCGGTCGCTTTCGGCGGCGACCGCGACGCCGACCAGACGGGAGCCTTCCGCGCGGTCGCCGAGCTTCCGCTCGGGTTCGTCGCGCTGTGGGCCGCAGCCGCTCTCCTGACCGCGCTGGGCGTGTGGCATCTCGCCGAGGGAATGCTGGCCTCGCGGCGCCGGCGCGGCGCCGCCGTCTGGGGGCTGCGGGTCTCGGAATGGGGACAGGCCGTCGTGTTCCTGTTCTTCGGCGGGTTGTCCGCCGCCGTGGCGCTCGGCGCACGCCCGCAGGCCGATGAAGCCGCGCGCGACGCGAGCCGCGGCATCCTCGCGCTTCCGGGCGGCGTGTTCGCGATCGTGCTCGTCGGGGCCGGTGTCGCGATCGCGGGAGTGGTCTTCGTCGTGATGGGCGTGCGGCGCTCCTTCCACTCGAAGATGACGATCCCCGACGGAGCGGTCGGTCGCGCCGTCGAGGGCCTCGGGATCCTCGGCTTCATCGCGAAGGGCATTGCTCTGGGGTCGCTGGGCGGTGTGCTCATCGTCGCCGCCGTGCGTTCGCGCGCCGACCAGGCCGGCAGCCTGGATGCTGCGATCCGGGCGCTGCTCGACCTGGCTTTCGGCCCCGAGATCGTGGTCGTCGTGGGGGCCGGGCTCATCGCCTACGGCGTGTTCACGGTCTTCCGCGCGCGCTACGCCGACCTCTGACCCCCGGGTCTCTCGGCGGCTGCCCGCTTGCGGGCGCACCTCGGCCTGTCGAGCGCAGGAACACGTGCGCCGGATGCCGCAACCTGCGCGGCATCCGGCGACCGGGTGCTGAGATCAGCGGGCGGTGAGTCGCGCGACCGCGTCGGCCGCGGCGAGGGTCTCGCGTTCGCCCGTCCGACGGTCCCACAGCTCGACCTGGCCGTCGGCCGCGCCGCGCCCGACGATGAGGATGCGCGGCACGCCCACCAGCTCGGCGTCGCCGAACTTCACGCCGGGCGACACCTTCGGGCGGTCGTCGTAGACGACCTCCAGGCCCGTCGCCTCGAGCTCGCCCGAGAGCTGCTCGGCCAGCTCGAAGGCCGCGGCGTCCCGGCCGGTCGCCACGACGTGCACGTCGAACGGAGCGACCGACGCGGGCCAGATGAGTCCACGCTCGTCGTTGTTGAGCTCGGCGATGATCGCGAGGATGCGGGTCACACCGATGCCGTACGAGCCCATCGTGACCGTGACGAGCTTGCCGTTCTCGTCGAGGACCTTCAGCCCCAGTGCCTCGGCGTACTTGCGGCCGAGCTGGAAGACGTGACCGATCTCCATGCCCCGCGCGATCGAGACCGGGCCCGAGCCGTCGGGCGCCGGGTCGCCCTCGCGCACGGTGGCGACCTCGACGAACGCGTCGGCCGTGAAGTCGCGGCCCGCGACGAGGGAGTGCACGTGCTTCTGGTCGATGTTCGCGCCCGTGATCCACGAGGTCCCGTCGACGACGCGGGGGTCGAGGACGTAGCGGATGCCGGTGGCCGACTCCTCGCCGAGCACCGGGCCCTCGGGCGACCAGGGGCCGATGTAGCCCTTGACCAGCAGCGGGTTCTTGGCGAAGTCCTCGGCCGTCGCCGGCTCGACCTCGGCCGGCGCGAAGGCGACCTCAACACGCTTGTCGTCGACGTCGCGGTCGCCGGGCAGGCCCACGACGACGAGCTCACGCGTGCCGTCGAGGTGCGTGAGAGCGAGCACGACGTTCTTGAGCGTATGCGCCGCGGTGAACTCACCCTCGAGGTTCGCGTTGACGTGTGCGACAAGCGTCTCGATCGTGGGGGTGTCGGGCGAGTCGAAGACGACCGGCTCCGGCAGCCCGTCGATCGGCCCGGCCTCGGGCACGACCGTCGTGAACGCCTCGACGTTCGCGGCATACCCGCCCGCGGATCGCACGAACGAGTCCTCGCCGACGGGGGTCGGGTGCAGGAACTCTTCCGAGCGGGAGCCGCCCATGGCCCCGGCATCCGCCTGCACGATGACGTATTCGAGACCGAGGCGCTGGAAGATGCGCTCGTACGCGTCGCGCTGGGCCTGATAGCTCGCCTCGAGCCCGGCGTCGTTCGCGTCGAACGAGTACGCGTCCTTCATCGTGAACTCGCGGCCGCGCAGCAGGCCGGCACGGGGACGGGCCTCGTCGCGGTACTTGTCCTGGATCTGGTAGATCGTCAGCGGCAGGTCCTTATACGACGAGTAAAGGTCCTTGACGAGGAGGGTGAAGGCCTCCTCGTGGGTCGGAGCGAGCAGGTAGTCGCCGCCCTTGCGGTCCTGCAGGCGGAACAGCAGGTCGCCGTACTCCTCCCAGCGTCCCGTCGCCTCGTACGCCTCGCGCGGCATCAGCGCCGGGAAGTGCACCTCCTGCGCACCGGCCGCCGCCATCTCCTCACGCACGACGCGCTCGATCTTGGCCTTGACGCGCAGGCCGAGAGGCAGCCAGGCGAAGATGCCCGCCGCCTGCGGTCGGATGTAGCCGGCGCGGATCAGCAGCTTGTGACTGGCGACCTCGGCGCCCGCGGGGTCTTCACGGAGCGTGCGGAGGAACAGGTGCGACATACGGGTGACCACGAGTCGAGTCTACGGATGCCGCGGGGCCGCGATGCGCGCGCGATCGTTCCTCACCCCGCCGCGTCCCGCATCGCCGACAGCACGCGCTCCGCGGCATCCACGACGTCCGGCGCCTCCATGATCTCGACGACGTTCACGCCATCTGTCGCGAGGAGGTAGGAGCTGTCAGGACGGATAGCCCCGACGCCCCGCACGGCCTCGGTCGCGCCCGCGACGTCGACCGGCACCGGGACGTCGCGTCGGCCGTCACCTGCGGCGAGTCGATTCCATTCCCATGCGCCTCCGGGATAGATCGTCACGATGACCGCGTCGAGACGGGCTGAGTTCGGCGCGTACCAGCGGCAGACGGTGCCGAGCCCCGCGTCGCGCGCGATCTCGATGTGAACGTCTGTGCCGAAAGCCGAGGGGTACCCCTCGACGAAGTCGGTCGTGCCGAGGATGTCGGCCACCGAGACCCGTTCCCGCAGCTCATCGCACGTCATCGGAGACCACCACGAGGAAGTGCGCGCCGCCGGCATCGGACGACCGGCATTCTCGAGGGCTGACATGAAGAGCGGGGCAACCGCGTCGAGTCGGGCCGTGACGACGTCATTGCTGACCCCGTCAGCGTTACCGAACACGCCGCTGACCGTCACGAGCATCCAGGTGTCGCCATCGGACACCGCCCGACGACAACCCTCGCTGTCGTAGCGGAAACCTTCGCAGACCGTGTCGGAGTACGTGGAGACGACGCTCGCGGGAACAACGTCCGCGGGGAGGGCGGACACCTGCACGGATTCGAAAGTGCTGGATTCCCACGAGCAATCGAGACCGCCGAGCGTCCGGACCTCGGGCGTGCTGAGGTCCGTCGCGGGGCCGAGCTCGACCCCGACAGCCGACGAGAGCGCGCTCGCATCGAACACCTGTGTGCAATCGCCCCTGAAGGCCATGGTCGGCGCGGACAGCTGCGGCTCCGCATCCGGAGTCGCTGTCTGGGTGGGCGAAGGCTCCGCCGTCGGAGTGGGGGAAGGCGTGGGTGTGGGCGTCGGCGTCGGCGTGGACGTCTCGACCGGAGTCAGGATGCGGTCGTCCGGGCGGAGGGCCGCGAAGGCGACGCCCGCGACGACGACGGCCACGAGGGCGGACGCGGCCGCTCCCGCGACGATGCGCGAGCGGCGCGCGCGGGCGGCGCGCAGCCGCTTCACACCCCCGACGACACGATCGCGCAGATCGCCGTGCTCGTTCGGGGTGAGCTGATCGTTCAGGTCCACGATGCCTCCAACGCCGTCATCTCGTCTCGTAGCCGGCTCTTCGCCCGTGAGAGGCGTGATTTCACCGTGCCGACCGGGATGCCCAGGGTCTGCGCGACGTCGCGTTCCGGGTAGCCCTCGAGCACGCTGAGGACGACGACGCTCTGCTCACCGGCCGGCAGCTGCTTGAGCGCCGCGAGTACACCGCTCTCGTCGTGGGCGGACGGTGCCGCGGATGCGGACGCCGCAGGGGTCTTCGCCAGCAGCGCTCGGTAGCGCCGCCCCGCTCGCTCGAGATTGCGAGCCGCGTTCGCGACGGTCGTCAAGAGCCACGGCAGCGGCGACCCGTCGACCAGGCGCACGCTCGCGCGCCTGCGCCAGAGCTCGAAGAACGCGATGGCGACCGCGTCCTTCGCATCCTCGCGATCGGTCAGCAGCCGGGTCGCGTGCCGGAACAGTCGCGACTCGTATCTGTCGAACAGGTCTCCCAGCGCGGACTCGTCGCCCGCCCGCAGTCGCTGCCATGCAGCGGCCTCATCATCTCCCACACCATGTAGTGTCCGGCACCACCGAGAAGGTTCGCGGTCGTGCGAACTAATCTGAGCGGATGACGACCGTGCCGGAGGCCGTGGAGCAGCGACTCGCCCCGGTCGAATGTCGGAGCGGCCGCCTAGCCTGAACTCATGAGAACCGTGCTGCTGACTGGATTCGAGCCGTTCGCCGGAGACGCGACGAACCCATCGGGGGACGCGGTGAACCTGGTCGCCGACCATTGGACGGGCCCGGAGAACCTGGTCATGGCGGTGCTGCCGGTGACCTTCCACGGGGCCAGGTTGCAGCTGCTGGAGCTCATCGTCGAGCACTCCCCCGACGTCATCATCGCGACCGGCCTGGCCGGGGGCCGCACGGGGATCGCTGTCGAACGAGTGGCGCTCAACCTCAAGGACGCGCGAATCCCGGACAACAGCGGCGAGCAGCCCGTCGACGAGCCGTCGGTCAGGCACGCGCCCGACGCACACTTCGCGACGCTGCCCGTGAAAGCGATCGCCGCGGACATCATGGCGGCGGGCATCCCTGCCTCGGTCTCATACTCGGCGGGCACCTTCGTCTGCAACCACGTGATGTTCACGGCCCTGGATGGCGGCGAGCCGGGCGATCGCGCCGCCGGCTTCATCCACGTTCCCTACGCCACCGAGAACGCACCCGAGGGCCAGCCGTCGCTGCCGCTCTCGGACATTGCGCAAGCGTTGCGCATCGCCATCCGCACCTCCTTGGACACCGAGGTGGACCACTCGTACGCGGCAGGCTCCATCTGGTGAGAGGCAGCTGCCTCGTCAGCTCGAGAGCGCGGAGAGCATTCGCCCGAGGACCTGCCCTGCGAGGTCGAGATTCTCGTCGTAGAGGCTGACCACGTTCACTCCGTCGGTCGCGAACGCCTTGTACGAGCCGTAACCCCAATCTGTGGCGAAGGCGTCGGTCGCACCGGCCACGTCCAGCTCGACAACCGATGACTCCGCCGCCCGCCCGCGCAACTCGTCCCACTGCCACCCCAGGCCCGGCGCGACCTGCGGCGAGAGGATGTGGAACTCGTCCGTCTCGTAATCTATCCGCTCGCCGTCGGAGAACAGCGGACACGCTCGGAAGACACCCGCCGCTGCCAGCAGGACCTCCTCCGGCTGCTCGGAACCCTCCCAGTAGCCGTGGCGGTACGGACCGATGAGTTCCTCGAGACCGAGGGACTCGCCGAGATCCACGCAGTCGGGAATCGCCCAGACGTCGTCGGTGGCGGCAGCGCGCCGCGGCTGCGTCGCCGCTGGCAGGTTGGCTGCGACCGCCTCGATGGCTGCGTTCAGCAGCTCGTCCGGGGTCTCGACAGCACCCCATCCGGCGTTCGCGCCGACCCACACATCGGCCACGACACGCCCAAGGCGACAGTTGTTGGCGTCGTAGCTGGGCTCACAGGTCGCCACGGAGTAGCGAGCGGCGAACTCGTTGTTCACCTCCACCGCCGGAACCACTGTCATGGTGAGGCTGCCGATACCTTCGGGAAGATCCGCGCCTTCACCGGCGAACCAGGTACAGGCGAGGCCCCCGAGCGTCCCGAGGGGCTCGACGTCGACCTCCACCGGACGCTCCGCGTCCCACGCGAGGTACTGTTCGGCCCGGGTCAGCGACCCCGCACCGAGGAGCTCGTCGCGCTGCTCACCCGTGAGCATCTGCTCGCAGTCGCCGTCGAAGGCCCGAACGGGCTCGAGGTTCGGCGTCGGCGTGGGCGTCGGGGAGGGCGCGTCCGAGGACGGGCGCGCCGGCGTCGGTGCTTCCGCCGCTCGGTCGACGGGAGCGCACCCCACCGCGAGAGTTGCGGCGAGCGCGAGGGACAGGAGCGCGGCAGGACGGCGAAGCACGCAGCGAGCCTGGCAGGACCGGCATGCCGGCCGCGGCATCCGCCGTCGAAGCTTTATGGAACCGATCTCAGGCGGTGACGACCTGCGCCGTGCCGAGCGGCGCGTCGGGACCGAGCTCGTCGGCGATACGGCGGGCCTCTTCGATGAGGGTCGCGACGATCTCCGACTCGGGCACGGTCTTGATGACCTCGCCCTTGACGAAGATCTGCCCCTTGCCGTTGCCCGACGCGACGCCGAGGTCAGCCTCCCGCGCCTCGCCCGGCCCGTTGACGACGCAGCCCATGACGGCGACGCGCAGCGGCACGGTGACATCCTTCAGACCCGCGGTGACGTCGTCGGCGAGCGTGTAGACGTCGACCTGCGCACGCCCGCACGAGGGGCACGAGACGATCTCGAGCTTGCGCTCCCGCAGGTTGAGCGACTGCAGGATCTGGTGTCCGACCTTGACCTCCTCGGCCGGCGGCGCCGACAGCGAGACGCGGATCGTGTCGCCGATCCCCTCGCCCAGCAGGATGCCGAACGCGGTGGCGCTCTTGATCGTGCCCTGAAACGCCGGCCCCGCCTCGGTCACCCCGAGGTGCAGGGGCCAGTCGCCGCGCTCGGCGAGCTGCCGGTAGGCCTTGACCATGACGATCGGGTCGTTGTGCTTGACCGAGATCTTGAAGTCATGGAAGTCGTGCTCCTCGAACAGCGAGGCCTCCCAGACGGCGCTCTCGACGAGCGCCTCCGGCGTCGCCTTGCCGTACTTCTCGAGCAGGCGCCGGTCGAGAGAGCCGGCGTTGACGCCGATGCGCAGCGAGACGCCGGCGGCCTTCGCCGCGTTCGCGATCGCACCGACCTGGTCGTCGAACTTCCGGATGTTGCCCGGGTTCACGCGCACCGCGGCGCATCCGGCGTCGATCGCCTGGAAGACGTACTTCGGCTGGAAGTGGATGTCGGCGATGACGGGGATCTGGCTCTTCTTGGCGATGATGTGCAGTACATCCGCGTCGTCCTGCGAGGGAACGGCCACGCGCACGATCTCGCAGCCGGATGCCGTGAGCTCGGCGATCTGCTGCAGCGTCGCGTTGATGTCGGTGGTCGGCGTCGTCGTCATCGACTGCACGCTGACGGGGGCTCCTCCCCCGACGAGCACCTTCCCGACGCGGATCTGCCGGCTCTTGCGGCGAGGGGCGAGGACGTCCGGAACCTGGGGCATCCCGAGATTGACAGCTGGCACGGGCACAGCCTACGCGGCACCGCCGCAGACGGGCTGGGAGCCGCGCGACACCGCGTCCCCGGCGCGGGTGTGATAATTTCGGCCCATGCACACGCGCCTCTCCTGGTGGCACACCGCCTAGGCGGTGTGTTCGACGTGCACACGTTTCAGACCGCCCGGCGTTGAAGGCCCGGCGGTCTTCTTCGTGGGGCGGGCGCTCCGACGAAGAAAGACGACGATGACCGGTTCTCTCCCGACCCTGACCGATCTCGCGGCGAGCGGTGCGCCCTTCGCGCTCATCGCGCGCGACGGGGCGACCGTCGAGGTGCTCCGCGGCGACGTCGTCGACGTCGACCGGCTCGCCGACATCCCGCTGGACGATCCCGACGGCACACCGCGCGAAGTGCTCGCCCTCGTGCCGTTCCGCCAGGTCGTCGAACGCGGCTTCGTCTGCCACGACGACCGGGCACCGCTGCGCTGCCTGCGTGTCGCCGACCACGATTCCCTGCCCCTGGCCGAGGCACTGCGCCAGTTGCCGTCGGAGCGGGTGCCGCTCGAGGACGCCGGGTTCGACATCTCCGACGAGGACTACGCCGAAATCGTCCGTCGCGTGATCGCCGACGAGATCGGCCGCGGCGAGGGCGCCAACTTCGTCATCCGGCGCGACTTCACCGCGACGGTCGAGACGGATGCCGTCACCGCCGGCCTCACCTGGTTCCGGGCGCTGCTGCAGCACGAGCGCGGCGCCTACTGGACCTTCCTCGTCGTGACCGACGGTCACGTCGCGGTCGGCGCCAGCCCGGAGGCCCATGTCAGCGCGCGCAGCGGGGCGCCCGCGGAGCCCGGCACGAGCATCGTCACGATGAACCCGATCTCCGGCACCTTCCGCCATCCCCGCGGTGGCGCGACCGCCGAGACGCTGACGGAGTTCCTCTCCTCCACCAAGGAGACCGAGGAACTGTTCATGGTCGTCGACGAAGAGCTGAAGATGATGTCTGCGGTCTGCTCCGACGGGGGCCGTATCACCGGCCCTCATCTGAAGGAGATGTCGCGCCTGACCCACACCGAGTACATGCTGCGCGGCTCGAGCACCATGGACCCCCGCGACATCCTTCGGGAGACGATGTTCGCACCCACCGTCACGGGGTCGCCGATGCAGAACGCCTGCACGGTGATCGCGCGGCACGAGCGGACGCCCCGCGGCTACTACTCCGGTGTCGCCGCCCTCTTCACCCCCGCGGCGGGAGGCGGCCACGACCTCGACGCCCCCATCCTGATCCGCACGGCCTATCTCGTCGACGGCCGGCTGCGCGTGCCCGTCGGAGCGACGCTCGTTCGGCACTCCGACCCGGCGGGCGAAGTGGGCGAGACCCACGGCAAGGCGGCAGGCGTCCTGGGCGCGATCGGCGCCGTCGACCGCGACGAAGCGCCCGCGGCGATCGCCGACACGACGGCGGTCGACGAGGACGCACCCGCCGCGCACCGCCCGCGGATCGGCGACGATCCGACGATCGCGGCCCTGCTCTCCTCGCGCAACGCGCGTCTCGCGCAGTTCTGGCTCGACCCGCAAGCAGCGGGGGGCGGCCCCTACGCGGGCCGCGAGGTGCTGGTCGTCGACGCCGAGGACCGGTTCACCACGATGCTCGGGCACCAGCTGCACCACCTCGGGTTCGCCGTTCGCATCGCTCCCTGGCACGAGGTCACGGATGCCGCGGTCGACGAGGCCGGTCTCGTCGTCTTCGGCCCCGGCCCGGGCGATCCGCGCGACGGCGCCAGCCCTCGCATCGCCCGTATGCGCGAGCTCGTCGGCCGGCGCGCCGACGCGGGCAGGCCGCTGCTCGCCGTGTGCCTGAGCCACCAGATCCTGGCCGACCGGCTCGGGATCGCGCTGGCCCCCCTCGCGTCGCCCCATCAGGGCCTGCAGAAGAGCGTCGACGTGTTCGGACAACCCGCGTCCATCGGCTTCTACAACACGTTCACGGCACGCGTCGCCCCCGGCACCGAACGCCTGGGCGACACCGAGATCGCGGCGGACCCGTCGTCGGGTGACGTGTACGCGCTCCGGGGACCGGCGTACGCCTCCGTGCAGGGGCATCTCGAGTCGATCCTGTCGCGAGATGGTCTGCCGACACTCGAGCGGCTCATCGGATTCGCGCTCGAGCCCGTCTCCGCCTGATCGCGCCGCGTCGGCGGCGAGCGCGTCAGCCGAGGATCGAGATCGGGTTGAAGACGTCGGCGAGGATCAGCGTGCCGCCCATGACGATGAGCCCGATCACGACGACGAAGGTGACGGGCACGAGCTTCGTGGCGTCGACGGGGCGCGGAGGCGGGCGGCGGAAGAGCTTCGCCCAGGCGCGCTTGATCCCGTCCCACAGGGCCACCACGACGTGTCCGCCGTCGAGAGGTAGCAGGGGCAGCAGGTTGAAGATGAACAGCGCGATGTTGAGCGAGCCGAGCAGGTTCAGCACCTGGAAGGCACGGTCCTGAATCGGCGCGTCGGTCGCGGCCACCTCCCCGGCAATACGCCCGGCACCGACGACCGACAGCGGTCCGTTGGGATCGCGCTCCCCACCGGTCACGAGGGCGACTCCGGTCTCGTAGACCTTGACCGGCAGCTGCCAGATGACGCTCGCGACGGCACCCAGCCGCTCGACCGCGGCCTGCGGCCCCGTCCAGATCGGCTGCGGCACGTTGACCCGTGTTCCCGTCATGCCGACGAACCCGACCTCCTTGACCTCGGTCGCGCCGTCCGCCGTCGTCACGGGACGTTCCGCGGCGATCGGGGTGACCTCGAGCGTGACGCGGTCGCCGTCGCGCTCGACGACGACCGGGATCGTGCGTCCCGGCGACGCCTGGATGATCGCGGTCGCCTCGACATAGCCGGACACCTCGGTCCCGTCGACGGCGACGATGACGTCCCCGGGACGGATGCCGCCGGCCGCGGCCGGTGAGACGGGATCGCCGGGCTCGCATGTCGTGCGCTCGACGCCGGCCGGAACGACGCACTCGTTCACACCGGCGATCGTCGTGGAGACGCTCGGCAGCCCGATGGCGCTCAGCGCGATGCCGAAGAGCACCATCGCGAGCACGAGGTTCATCAGCGGCCCGCCGACCATGATGACGATGCGCTTCCACACCGAGAGCTGGTAGAACGCCGGACGCGCGTCGTTCTCGACGAGGGTCTCGGCGTTGGCGAGACGGGCGTCCTGCACCATCGCCCCGAAGAAGCGACCACTGCGCCGGGTGGCGGCGTCGGGCTCGTCGGGTGCTGGCGGGTACATGCCCGACATCGAGATGTAGCCGCCGAGAGGCAGCGCCTTCACGCCGTACTCGGTCTCGCCGAAGCGCCGCGACCAGAGCGTCGGCCCCAGGCCGATCATGTACCGGCCGACGCGCACGCCGAACAGCTTGGCGGGCACGAGGTGGCCGACCTCGTGCAGCGCGATCGACACGGCGAGCCCGACGACGAGCAGCACGACGCCGATGACGAAAGCGAGGACGGTCACGACCGCTCAGAGTACCCGCCGAGTCTTTGAATCGGCCCAGGCCGTAAACTCCCACTATGGAGCGGGCGCAGAGTGCGACAGTGCGGCGTGCTCGCGCGCTGCGCGGAACCGCCTCCGCCGCGATCGCCACCGTCTTCGCCGCCACCGCCCACACCATCTCGGGCGGGCTCGCGCCCTTTTGGCTCATCGTCGTCGCGACGCTGCTCGCTGCCCCCGCGGCCGTCTGGCTCGCCGGCAGGGCACCCTCGGCATGGCGGACCTGCCTCGTCGTGCTGGCGAGCCAGGGCCTGTTCCACACGTTCTTCTCCATCGCCGGCTCCACTGACCCGACGGCGCCCCTCGGGCACGTCCACGGCGGAACGCTCGCCGCGCTCGGGCCTGTCGCGCACACGCACGCCTTCGGCATGAACATGACCGCCACGCACGTCGTCGCGGCCGCCGTCACCGTCGCGACGCTCGTCGTCGGCGAGCGCCTCGTGCGCCTCATCCATCGCGGCATCCGTCGGTTCGTGCGTCTGATGTCGCCGTCGGTTCGCGCGCGGACGCCCCTGCTGCGTCCCGCCGTCGGGAGCACGCGCGTCGTCCCGGCACGTCGTCTCCGTTCCTCTCTGTCGCTGCGGGGTCCGCCGGTCGCCACCGCGTGACCCCCCCCTTCCCGTAGCGGCCGGCACGACGCCGCCCGCATGTTCCGAGAGACGACAATGACCCTCACCATCACCGCGCGCCGCCGTGCGCGCCTGGCCGTCGGCGTGACCGCCGGCGCCGCACTCGCCCTGGCCCTTCCGCTGGCCGCCTCCGCGCACGTCCACGTGACGCCGGAGGAAGTCGCCGCCAACGGCTCGACCCGCATCGACTTCTCGTTCAGCCACGGCTGCGACGGATCGCCCACGACGGCGCTCGTCGTCGACATCCCCGCCGAGGCACAGGGAGCGACCCCCGTCATCGACGGCGCGTGGACCATCACCACCGAAGCGGGCGAGAACGGCATCCCCACGCGCGTCACGTACACAGCGGTGGCGCCCATCCCCGACGCCTACGCGGCCTCCGCCGGCATGAACGTGATCTTCCCGGGATCGGCCGAGGGCGAGAGCTTCGCCTTCCCCGTGACGCAGCAGTGCGAGGCGGGAGAGGCTGCCTGGGTGCAGGTCGCCGAGGACGGCCAGGACCCGGACGACCTCGAGTACCCCGCTCCCGTCGTGGTTGTGGGGGCGGCCGCAGCCGACGCGCACGGCGGTCACTCCGAGAGCGGCCACTCGTCCGCGGGCACGTCCGACGCCGCCGATGCCGAGGCGACGGCCGCGGCCGCGCCCGCGGCCGACCCGCTGCCGATCTGGCTCTCGGCCGGCGCACTCGTCCTCGCGGCTGCGGCGCTCGTCCTGGCGATCACCCGCCGACGCGCGTGAGCACAGCCGGGGCGGGCGCGTCAATCGGCGCGGCCGCCCCGGAACCGGGATGAGACAATGGTGGGAATGCCTACCGACGCCCCGAACCTCCCTCCCGTCCTCCGACCCGAGACGCCGCCGCGCCGCTCCCTGGCCGAGCTCGCCGCCCACGTCGGCGGCCGGATCGTCGGCGATGCATCCGACGTCTCGGTCACGGGTATCACCCTCGCGACGGCCGACCTGCGTCCGGGGGAAGCGTTCGTCGCGATCCGCGGCGCGGCGCGGCACGGCGCCGAGTTCGCGACGCAGGCCGCCGCGACGGGCGCCGCCGCGATCGTCACCGACACCCGCGGGGCCGAGCTCGCCGCCGACGCCGGCCTGCCCATCGTGGTCGTCGACGACCCCCGGGCCCGACTGGGCGAGCTCTCTGCCTGGGTCTACGGCACAGGCCGTGACGACCGCCTTCCTCTTCTCTTCGGCACGACCGGGACGAACGGCAAGACGAGCGTGTCGCACCTCATCGAGGGCATCCTCGGTCAGCTCGGAGCCGTCACCGGGCTGTCGTCCACGGCAGAGCGCCACATCGCGGGCGAGGTCATCGTCTCGCGGCTCACGACGCCCGAGGCCTCGGAGTTCCACGCGCTGCTCGCCCTCATGCGCGAACGCGGCGTCGAGGCGGTCGCCGTCGAGGTGAGCGCGCAGGCACTGACACGTCACCGTGTCGACGGTGTGGTCTTCGACGTCGCCGGCTTCACCAATCTCACGCACGACCACCTCGACGACTACCGCGACATGGCGGAGTACTTCGAGGCCAAGCTCCCCCTGTTCCGTGCCGACCGTGCGCGCCGGGGCGTGGTCTGCCTCGACTCCGAAGCCGGCACCCAGATCGTTGCGCGGGCCGAGATCCCCGTGACGACGATCGTCACACCCGCGATCGCCGAGTCGCCCTCCGCGACCGCGGACTGGACGGTCGAGATCGTCGCGGAGCGGCAGAGCGGCACCGAGTTCCGCCTGGTCGGGCCGGACGAACGACAGCTCACCACGACGGTTCCGGTCATCGGACGGCACATGGCCGCGAATGCCGGCCTCGCGATCGTCATGCTGCTCGAGGGCGGCTACGCGTGGGACGAGCTCGTGCGCGTGCTGGACGGGCGACGCATCGACGCTCACCTGCCGGGGCGCACGCAGCGCGTCTCGGGTGACCGCGGCCCGGCCGTGTACGTCGACTTCGGGCACTCCCCCGATGCGTTCGAGAAGACCCTGGCCGCCGTGCGGCGCGTCACCCCCGGGACCGTCGTCATGGTCTTCGGGGCCGACGGCGATCGCGACAAGACCAAGCGGCACGACATGGGTGCCACTGCCGTCCTCGGCAGCGACATCCTGATCGTGACCGACCACCACCCGCGGTTCGAGGATCCCGACGCGATCCGGGCCACTCTCCTGGAGGGCGCTCGGCGAGCGCGACCGGATGCCGACATCCGCGAGTCGTCGCCGCCCGAGAAGGCGATCATCGAGGCCGTCTCGCTCGTCGGAGAAGGCGACGCGATCCTGTGGGCGGGGCCGGGACACCAGGACTATCGCGACATCCGCGGAGTCCGCACGCCGTATTCCGCTCGAGAGCTCGCCCGTCGCGCGCTCCGAGACGCCGGCTGGCCCGTGCCCGAACCGAGTTGGGCCGTGCCTTACGCCGACTGAGCGCGTTTGTGGTCGGACCACTGTGAAAAATCAGGGGTCTCCCGCCGTCCTGTCGCTCGCGTGCACGATTCCTCCGCCACGTGCGGGTGCGGCGTAGCGTCGGCCACAGGCACGCCGCGGCAGGCACGACCAGCGCCTTCCCCGCTCCCCGGCGGGCCTTCCGACAGGACGAAGGACCCACGATGAGCACAGTCATCCCGACCACGACAGCACACGACGACGACGCGGTCCCCGCCGCGTGGGCGGGCTTCGCCCCGGGCCCGTGGCAGGACGACGTCGACGTCCGTGACTTCATCCAGCGCAACTACGAGCCCTACACCGGTGACGCATCGTTCCTCGTGGGACCGACGGCCCGCACGACCGGGCTCTGGCAGACGCTCAGCGAGATGTTCCCGGCGGAGCGCGAGCGCGGCGTGTACGACGTCGACGCCCTCACCCCCTCGACGATCACGTCGCACGCTCCGGGCTACATCCGGCGAGAGGACGAGCTGATCGTCGGTCTGCAAACCGACGCGCCCCTCCGTCGGGCGATCATGCCGAACGGCGGATGGCGCATGGTCAAGGGCGCCCTCGAGACATACGGCTATCCGGTCGATCCGACCCTCGAGACGATCTTCACGCGGTACCGCAAGACGCACAACGACGGTGTGTTCGACGTCTACCCGCCGGCCGTCCGCCGCGCCCGCAGCAGCCACATCATCACGGGCCTTCCCGACGCCTACGGCCGCGGCCGGATCATTGGCGACTACCGCCGCGTCGCCCTGTACGGCACCGACGCACTCGTGGCGGCGAAGAACGTCGAGCGGGCGGAGCTCGACATGCACCCCTCGACGGAGAACATCCTGCGCTCGCGCGAGGAGAACGCCGAGCAGATCCGCGCCCTGCACGAGCTCGCCGAGATGGCCGCCTCGTACGGCTTCGACATCACCCGGCCCGCCGCCACCGCCCGCGAGGCGATCCAGTGGCTGTACTTCGCCTACCTCGGCGCAGTGAAGGAGCAGAACGGCGCCGCGATGAGCTTCGGGCGCAACACCGCGTTCCTCGACGCGTACATCCAGCGCGACATGGCGCGCGGCATCCTGACCGAGGCCGAGGCCCAGGAGCTCGTCGACGACCTCGTCATCAAGCTGCGCATCGTGCGATTCCTGCGCACACCCGAGTACGACGCACTGTTCTCGGGCGACCCGACCTGGGTGACCGAGTCGATCGGCGGCGTCGGCGAGGACGGACGCACGCTCGTGACCAAAACCGCCTTCCGCTTCCTGCAGACGCTCTACAACCTCGGCCCCGCACCCGAGCCCAATCTGACCGTGCTGTGGACCGACGCCCTGCCCGACGGCTTCAAGGAGTTCTGCGCGCAGGTCTCGATCGACACCTCGTCGATCCAGTACGAGTCCGACGACCACATCCGCGCACTGTGCGGCGACGACGCGGCCATCGCGTGCTGCGTCTCGCCGATGACGGTCGGCAAGCAGATGCAGTTCTTCGGGGCTCGGGTCAACCTCGCCAAGACTCTCCTGTACGCCATCAACGGCGGACGCGACGAGGTGAGCGGCAAGCAGATCGCACCGGCCGCCGCCCCCGTCTCGGGAGACGTGCTCGGGTACGACGACGTGCGCGAGCGCTTCCGGGTGATGATGGAGTGGCTCGCCGAGACGTACGTCGACGCGCTCAACTGCATCCACTTCATGCACGACAAGTACGCCTACGAGCGTCTCGAGATGGCTCTGCACGACGGCAACGTCCTGCGCACCATGGCATGCGGCATCGCGGGGCTCTCGGTCGCCGCCGACTCGCTCTCGGCCATCAAGTACGCGACCGTCGAGCCGGTGCGCGATGCGTCGGGGCTCGTCGTCGACTACCTCGTGCACGGCGACTTCCCCACTTTCGGGAACGACGACGACCGCGTCGACGAGATCGCCCGCGAGCTGGTGTCGGACTTCATGTCGATGATCCGCAAGCACCAGACGTACCGTGATGCGGTGCACACCCAGTCGGTGCTGACGATCACGTCGAACGTCGTGTACGGCAAGGCCACCGGCAACACCCCCGACGGTCGCCGTGCCGGTCAGCCCTTCGCCCCGGGCGCGAACCCCATGAACGGGCGCGACACGCACGGGATGCTGGCGGCGGCACTGTCGGTCGCGAAACTGCCCTTCGACCAGGCCCAGGACGGCATCTCGCTGACCACGACGGTGACGCCGAGCGGTCTCGGGCGCACGCCCGAGGAACGGGTGCGCAACCTCGTGGGGCTGCTCGATGCGCAGATGGCGTCGGACGGCTACCACCTCAACGTCAACGTGCTGACGCGCGAGACGCTCGAGGATGCGATGGTCAATCCCGACAAGTACCCGCAGCTGACCATCCGGGTGTCCGGCTACGCGGTCAACTTCGTGCGACTGACCCGAGAGCAGCAGCTCGACGTGCTCAGCCGCACCTTCCACACGGGGGTCTGACTCCCGTGTCCGCCATCCTGGTGCCGGGCGAAGCCTGCACCGCCGATCTGAGCGATCCCCGTCATGACCGTCTCGCCGCACGACGGTCCGGGCACGTCGCGAGTGTGCACTCCTGGGAGCTCGTCACTTCCGTGGACGGCCCCGGCACCAGGATGACCCTCTTCCTCGCGGGATGCCCGCTGCGGTGCCAGTACTGCCACAACCCCGACACCTGGCGTCAGCGCGACGGCGAGCTCACCGCTCTCGACGACATCGTCGCCCGGCTGCGCCGGTACCTGCCGGTCTTCCGCGCGACGGGCGGCGGGCTCACGATCTCCGGCGGCGAGCCGCTGCAGCAGTCGGCCTTCGTCACCCGCCTGGCCCGAGCCGCCGCCGAGCTCGGGGTGCACGTCGCCATCGACACCTCCGGCAACCTCGGCCGCGCGGCATCCGATGCGCTGCTCGACGATGTCTCACTCGTCCTGCTCGACGTGAAGTCGGGCTTGCCCGACACCTATCGCGAGGTCACCGGCCGCGACCTGCAGCCGACGATCGAGTTCGGCGACCGCCTCGCGGCCCGCGGCACTCCGGTGTGGATCAGGTTCGTGCTCGTGCCCGGACTCACGGATGCCGCGGAGAACGTCGACGCCGTCGCCGACATCGTCGCCCGGTGGCAGAACGTGCAGCGGGTCGAGGTGCTGCCGTTCCATCAGATGGGTACGTCGAAGTGGGAGCGTCTGGGCATCCCCTATCCGCTCGCCGGGCGACCGACGCCGGATGCCGAGCTGCTCGCCCGGGTCCGCGGTCAGTTCGCCGCGCGAGGCCTCACCGTCTACTGACGGCGGTCGTCATCGCGTCGCACCGATCGCCCGGTCAGCGGCGTTCCGGGCCCACGACTCGGCCTCCGCGAGCGACTCCCGCGAGAGTTCGCTCGGCGGGCGGTGCGCTTCGACGACGCGCTCGACGGTCTCCACGATGCCGAGGAAGCTCAGCGCGCCCGCATGGAACGCCTCGACGGCCTGCTCGTTCGCGGCGTTGAAGACCGCCGGATAGGTTCCGCCCTCGCGACCCACGCGTTTGGCGAGGGCGACGGCCGGGAACGCGGCGTCGTCGAGCGGCTCGAAGGTCCACGCGCTCGCGCGCGTCCAGTCGAGCGGAGCGCCGACGCCCGCGACCCGGCGCGGCCAGTCGAGACCGAGCGAGATCGGCAGGCGCATGTCGGGCGGCGAGGCCTGGGCGATGGTGGACCCGTCGAGGAACTCGACCATCGAATGCACGACGGACTGGGGATGCACGACGACGTCGATGCGGTCGTACTCCACGCCGAACAGCAGGTGCGCCTCGATGACCTCGAGCCCCTTGTTGACGAGGGTCGCGGAGTTGGTGGTCACGACGCGTCCCATGTCCCACGTGGGGTGAGCGAGGGCCTGGTCCGGTGTGACGGAGGCCAGTTCGTCGCGGCAACGGCCGCGGAACGGCCCGCCGGATGCCGTGAGCACGAGCCGCCGGACCTCGTCAGGCTCGCCCGACCGCAGCGCCTGCGCGATGGCGGAGTGCTCCGAGTCGACAGGAACGATCTGACCCGGCGCAGCGAGCGACGTGACGAGCTCGCCGCCGACGATGAGCGATTCTTTATTCGCCAGCGCGAGGGTGCGACCTGACTCCAGGGCGGCCAGGGTCGGGCCCAGCCCGACCGACCCCGTGATGCCGTTGAGCACGACATCGGCCTCGACGTCACGGACAAGACGTTCCGCGTCGGCCGCACCGAGTGCGGTGTGGGTCACACCGAACCGCGCCGCCTGCTCTTCCAGCATCCGAGCGTTCGAGCCCGCGGCGAGTCCCACGACCTCGAACCGGTCTCGACGGGAGTCGATGACGTCGAGCGCCTGCGTTCCGATCGAGCCGGTGGAGCCGAGGATGAGGACGCGACGCATGCCGTCAGCCTAGGTGCTGCGGGTGTGCCGGTTTAGTTGCCGCGGCGGTGGGTGACCTCAGCCCGCGGCGGGGGCCGGGGTGCGCTGGACGCCGAGGATGTCGACGACGAAGATGAGCGTCTCGTTCTGGAGCTCGCTGCCCTCCTGCGCACCGTAACCCGCGGCCGGCGGGATGACGACGAGCACCTGCGAGCCGACCTGCTGCCCCTCGAGCGCCTGCTGGAAGCCGGCGACGACCTTATTCGTCTCGAACGCTGCGGGCTGGCCGCGGTCCCAGCTCGAGTCGAACACCGAGCCGTCCGACCACTTCACGCCGGTGTACTGCACGAACGCGGTGTCACCGGGCTGGATGGTGGCGCCGTCACCGGTCTTGAGGTTGGCCAGCTGCACCTCGGTCGGCGCGTCCGTGCCGGGGAGGGTGATGGTGGGGGCGCCGTTGTCGGCCAGGGCGACGGTCGGCATTCCGTCGACGGGGGCCTGGTCGGCGCCGTCGGCTCGCGTCGGAAGCTTCTCGACCCCCTCGGCGACGACGACCACTGATGTCCGATCCTGACCGAAGGCCGAGCCGGGGATCGCGAGGGCGGCGGTCGAGCCGAGCGGCGCGCATTCGAGAGCCGCGACGAACACCGAGTACTGCTGCGGGTCGAGCAGCACCGGCACAAGACCGGAGTCATCGGGAGAGGTGTCGCGCGACTGCTCGAGCAGCTCGCCCGTCGCGCCGTCGTAGATCGCGTAGGAGCCGGAGACGAGATCGCCCGAGACGAGGTCCTCGCCGTCGCCGCGAGTCGTGAGCGTCCGCTCGATCTCGGCGGGCTCGAGGCCCGGATTGACCTTCGCCGTGAGCTCGGGTGCGGACCCCGAGACCTCGATGCTGTCGGAGGACTCCCCCGGCTGGGCGTTCACGAGGCACTGCTCCGACGCACCGGAGGCGTTCGGGCTGGGCGACTCGGTGGCCGTGTCACCGCTCGCGCAACCGGCGAGCGCAAGCGCCGAAACGGCGACGACGGACAGGGCGGCGAACGGGCGCAGACGCACGGAAGAACCTCTTCGATCGGGGGTGGGAGCTCTCATCCTCTCGCACGAGCATCGGTGTGCGCTGAGAGCGGCGGATGCACGTGCCCCTTCGGGCTGTGGAGAACCGCGGGGCGATGTCGGAGGTCCGTGGGAATATTAGAACATGCATTCGAATGGCGGGTTGAGCGGCGGGATGGGCAGTGACGCAGACGTCGATGCGCTCGCGGAGCTGGTCGCGGATGCCGAAGGAGCGGCGGACGTCGTTCGGGCTGGTCAGGTGCGTGAGGTTCGGGTGCTCGCCGCGGCCTCGGTGCTCGCGGAGAAGCAGGCCGCGGGCGCGTCCGAGAAGGTCAAGGCGCGCGAGATGGCGCTGCGGGGGATCGCGGCGGAGCTCGCCGGGGTGTTCGTCGCGACCGACCGGACGTTGCAGCGCCGCATCGACGAGGCCCGGGATCTGGTCGACAACTTCCCGCTGGCGATGGCCGCGTGGGAGGACGGGCGCATCGTCCGCGGGCATGTGCGGGTGATTCAGGAGGTCGGATGCCTCGTGCCCGCAGAGGGCCGGGCGGAGTTCGAACGCGCCGCGATCGAGAAGTGCGAGGGCGAGACGCCCAACCGGGTGCGCGAAGCGCTGCGGATGCTGGCGGAGCGGATCAACCCGCGGACGTTCACCGAGCGGCACGAAGACGCCGCCGCGGGGCGGTGCGTGCGGGTGCAGCCCGGGCCGGATGGGATGTCGGACCTGATCGCGACGCTGCCGACCGTGATCGCCGACGGAATCGTGGACCGGCTGACGCGCCAGGCCCGGGAGATCATCAATGCGCGGGTGCAGGGCGACGCGGCGGGTGGCGCGGGCGCCCCCGAAGCACGAGCCGACGTCCCTGACGCGCGAACCGACGCGAGCGGTGGCGCGCTCCATGCCGATACGACGATTTGCGACGGGTCGTCGTTCGTCGACGATGCCCGCACGATCGATCAGGTGCGCGCCGATGTGTTCTCCGACCTGCTCCTCGCCGGCTCGCCGACCCTCGACCCGACTGGCACCGGTGACGGGAACGGAACCCTCGGGGCGATCCGCGCGCACGTGCAGGTCGCGGTATCGGCACTCACGCTGATGGGTCAGGACGAGGGGCCGGCTGACCTGGCCGGCCGCTCCCCCATCGATGCCGCCACTGCACGTGAGCTCGCGGGCAACGCGACCGCGTGGGATCGGTTGATGACCGACCCGGTCACGGGAACCGTGCTCGAGTGCGACAGCTACCGGCCCACCGCCGCCATGGTCAGGCTGCTGCGGGCCCGTGATCGGCACTGCCGGTTCCCCGGATGCCGGCAACCCGCCATCCGCTGCGAACTCGACCACACCATCGCCGCATCCGACGGCGGTGCCACCCACGTGTGCAATCTCGCCAACCTCTGCAAACGCCATCACGACGTCAAACACCACACCCGATGGCGAGTACGACAACTCCCCGGCGGACGGCTGATCTGGACATCACCGACGGGGCGGGTCTACCGCGAGGACGCACCACCACCGCTCGTCGCCTTCACCGTCGCGGCTCCGCCCGGACCGGGAGTTCCGCCATTCTGACGAGTCCACCCTTCGACGCGCGCTCCGCGAGTTCGGCCCGCTCCGCGAGTTCGGCGCGCGCGCTCGGCGGGTGCGCGCGCTGGGACAACATGTCCACGGAGTTATGCGTTCCGCAGTAGCCTCGTCTGGTGAACGCTGACGCAACCGAGCCGCAGTCCGGCGAGCCCGGCGAGCACGAAGAAGCCGCAGCCGCCGTCGAAGCCGTTCCCGGAATCGGTCTCACCTACGTGATCGGCCGCTGGGTGCTCGCGCCGCTGGCGCGCATGCTCTACCGCCCGCGCATCGAGGGCCGCGAGAACTTCCCTCGCAAGGGCGCCGTCATCCTCGCGAGCAACCATCTCTCGTTCATCGACTCCTTCGTCATCCCGATGGCCTCGCCGCGTCCGGTGCGGTTCCTGGCGAAGTCGAGCTACTTCGACGGCACCGGTTTCCGCGGGTGGCTCTCGCGCGAGTTCTTCTACGCCGCCGGCGCGTTCCCGGTCCGGCGCGGTGCCGGCCAGGCTGCGCTGGATGCCCTGGATCAGCAGAAGAAGATGCTCGACGCGGGATGGTCGACGGCTCTCTACCCGGAAGGCACGCGGTCACTCGACGGCCGCCTGTACAAGGGCCGCACCGGGGTCGCCTTCCTGGCTCTGCAGACCGGCGCACCGGTCATCCCCGTCGGACTGATCGGCACGAGCGAGATCATGCCCGTCGGCGCCAAGTTCCCGCGGTTGCGCCCACGCGTCACCGTGCGATTCGGCGAGCCGCTCGACCTCAGCCACCACGGGTCGGCGGATTCCGGTCGCGCGCGCCGCAATGCCACCGACGAGATCATGGCCGCGATCCACGCCCTGTCGGGTCAGGAGCTCGCCGGCGCCTACAACGAGGCCCCGCCGCAGAACGCCGTCGAACGGATCAAGCAGGCCCTGCCCCACGAGCGCCGCTGACGCAGCGAATCATCCCTCGCCCGACACGACGATCGTCGGCTCGTGCCGGACCGGGAAGTTCACCGAGTTCGCGATGAAGCACCATTCGTTCGCCTGCGCGTGCGCCGCGATGGCTGCTTCGCGCATCGACTCCTCAGCGACGACGACGCGGGGCCGCAGAACGACCTCCGTGAACGCACCGCCGCCACGCCCGTCTTCGCGCATCATCCCGGTGGCGTCGTCCGTGTACTCGACGACGACGACGCCGGTCGTCACGCAGGCGTGCAGATACGACAGCAGGTGGCACTCGGAGAGCGCCGAGAGCAGAAGATCCTCCGGATTCCACCGGCTCGGGTCTCCGCGGAAGGGCTTATCGCTCGACGCGGCGAGGGGCGGCTTGCCCTCGATGCTCAACGTCACGGCCCGGTCATAGTCCCGGTAGCCGCTCGTCCCGGTGCCGCGGTTGCCGGTCCACTCAGCCCGCACGGAGTAGTGATGCTCACCCAACATGCGGACAGTCTGGCACGCGGCATCGCGGGGTCCGCGACGGTAGGCTGTCGGGGTGCCGCAGACCTTCGCCGTTCCCGCCGCTGTCGAGCTCGCGGTCGTCGAGCGCAGCGGTTTCATCGAGTCGCGACATGCCGGTGCAGCGGTCGTCCTGGGCGCCGACGGCGCACCGATCCGCACCCTCGGCGACGTCGACGCCCCGATCCTGCCGCGCTCGACGCTCAAGCCCCTCCAAGCCCTCGCCAGCCTGACCGCCGGGGCCTCTCTCGAGGGTGAGCGACTCGGCCTGGCGACGGCCAGCCACTCCGGCACCGACCGGCATGTCTCCGTCGTCCGAGGCATCCTCAACGACGTCGGGCTGGGCGAGGACGACCTCGGCTGCCCTCCCGCCTGGCCGGGCGACACCGCGACGCGCGACGAGATGGTCCGCGAACTCGGCTCCCCCACCCGCATCCGGATGAACTGCTCCGGCAAGCACGCCGCGATGCTGGCTGCCTGCGTCGCGAGCGGATGGGACACCACCACCTACCTCGACCCCGACCACCCGCTTCAGGTTCACACCCGCGAGGTCATCGAGCGACTCACCGGCACCAAGGCGTCGGCGATGGCGATCGACGGCTGCGGCGCCCCCGTCTACGCGATGAGCCTCATCGCGCTCGGACGCGCTATCCAGCGCATCGGCACCGCGAGCGAGCGGTCGCCCTTCGCGCTGCACCGCATGGCCGGCGCCCTCGTCCGAGCAGTTCGCGAGAACCCGTGGACGATCGACGGCCCCGGCCGGCCCGACACCGTCGCGATCGAGCGCCTCGGCGTCTTCGCGAAGACCGGTGCCGAGGGTGTGCTCGTGATGGTGGCCCCCGACGGCACCACCGTGGCCCTGAAGGTGCTCGACGGCAACGGGAGAGCCGCGACGGCGATCGCACTCACGCTCCTCGTGAAGGCCGGTGCGCTCGAAGCGGCGCCGGTGGCCCGCGTGATCTCTCATCTTCCGCTGACCGTGCTCGGCGGCGGACAGAACGTCGGCATCATCCGGCCGACGGTGTAGCGGCTCCTCACGAGGGAGCGCAGAAAGGACTGCCATGCGCATCAGCGTTCCCACCGAGGTCAAGAACAACGAGTACCGCGTCGCCCTCACCCCCGCAGGCGTGCACGACCTGGTCGTCGCAGGTCATGAGGTCTTCGTCCAGCGCGGGGCCGGCGCAGGATCGTCGCTCCCCGACTCCGAGTACGCCGACGCCGGCGCGGTGCTCCTCGACGACCCCGACGAAGTCTGGGCACGCGCGGAGCTGCTGCTGAAGGTCAAGGAGCCGATCGCGAGCGAGTACCACCGCTTCCGCGACGACCTCGTGTTGTTCACCTACCTGCATCTTGCAGCCGACCGTCCGCTCACCGACCGGCTCCTGGAAAGCGGCATGACCGCCATCGCCTACGAGACGGTGCAGTTGCCCGGCGGGGGCCTGCCGCTCCTCGCCCCGATGAGCGAAGTGGCCGGCCGCCTCGCCCCGATGGTGGGGGCCTCAACCTTGCTGCGCTCCGCCGGGGGCCTCGGACTGCTGATGTCCGGCGTTCCCGGAACCCGGCCCGCCGCGGTGACGGTCATCGGCGGCGGGGTCGCCGGGGCCAACGCGGCGTACATCGCGGCGGGTCTCGGGTCGGACGTCACGATCTTCGACACCAACATCCAGCGTCTCCGCTTCCTCGACGATCACTTCCAGGGGCGCGTCAAGACCGCGGCATCCAACCCGCTCGATCTCGAACGTGCGGTCGTGGCATCCGATCTCGTGATCGGCTCGGTGCTCATCCCCGGGGCGAAGGCTCCCAAACTGGTGCGCAACGAGACCGTCGCACGGATGCGGCCGGGCTCGGTGCTCGTCGACATCGCGGTCGACCAGGGAGGCTGCTTCGAGGACACGCGACCGACGACCCACGCCGACCCGACTTTCCGCGTGCACGACACCGTGTTCTACTGCGTCGCCAACATGCCGGGCGCCGTGCCGAATACCTCGACATCCGCGCTCACCAACGCGACGTTGCCCTACGTCCGGCAGATCGCCCGCCACGGCTGGCGCGTTGCCCTGCGGGCAGACGGCGCCCTGGCCGCCGGATTGAACACCGCCGGAGGCCACGTCGTCAACTCCGGCGTCGCGGCGGCGCACGGCATCACCGCGGGGTCGTTGGATGACGCGCTGAGCTGAGGGGCAGCACCACCCGCCGGACCCGATCCGTCCGCGTGTCGATGACCCAGGCGCGGCCGCGCCCGGGAGCGGCGTACGGCAGCAGATCTCTGTTGCCGGTCAGAAGCCGCACCTCCCCCACGCACGAGGCATCGATGACGAGCTGGCATCGGGTCTGCGCGGCGGTCGCCGCTGCGCGCCACCGACCGATCCAGGCGTCCGGGGTGCCCCAGACCACCCTCCTCGACCGCAGCGACGTCGTCTGCTCGACGGTCGCGATCTCGAAGCCCCGACGATTCCAATGCTCCAGCGCGGCACGCGTGGCGGCGGTGGGCGGCGCGACGAACGCCGTGGCGTGGCGCGGCTCGAACACGTCGGGCGGCCGGGCCCGCTCCCGCGCGGGGTCGAACGCTCCGGCGTCCGCGAACTGCACGAGTATGCCGCGCCACCTCCCGCGGCCCGCTGGGGCCGTGGGGTCATGGTGAGCCCCCTCACCGCCGAAGGCGACATGCTCCGACCGGGACACGGCGGCGAGCACGGCGCGATCGGGAAGCTGGTCGACGATCCTGCCGACGGCGCCGGTCATCCGCTGTGCAGAGCAGATGAACTGAACGCCACGCGACCGCGAGTCGCGCGCCACACGTTCCAGGATCGCCGCGGCGGCGGCGCTGTAGTCATCCGGCAGCCTCGCCAGCACACGGTCGAGATCGTCGACGACGATGAGCCACCCCGGCGGGATGTCGTCGAGTCCGACGATGACGTCCCACGCGGCCTCGAGATCGTCGGGCAGCCAGCACACCCGATCGTGGGGCACCTGGGCAGCGATGGTCCGGAGCACCGTCGTGCGCCCGGCTCCGGCTCGTCCGAGCACCGCCACCCCCGGCGCTCCAGGGTCCAGCGTCACCGCACGTTGACGCTGCGCATCCGGCTCGTCGGCCAGACCGAGCACCACGGACCCCTCGCCCCGCAGGTCGGCGAGCGCGACGCCATCCGGCAAGGGCGGCAACCAGGGCCGACGCGCGGGGGCCGCACCCGCCGCGGCTCGCGCGATCGACTCGATGGCCGGCAACGGGCACCGGCTCACCCGAATCACGTGCGGATGGACATCAGCCGGACGCATCACCAGCGCGGTCCCGCGCTCGTCGCGGCCGCCGGGAAGCATGGCGGCGTCGCCCGAACCGAGCACGGCGCGCGAATCCGCGACGTCGGTCACGCGAAGCGCGACCCGCAACGGTGCGTTCGCGAGCACCGCCTCACGGAAGCCCGCAGCACGCTGGGTCGCGAGCACGAGGTGCATCCCGAGTGCGCGGCCTCGAGCGGCGATGTCGGCGAAGACATCGTGCATCGCGGGGTGTGTCGAGGTGAGCGCGGCGTACTCGTCGACGACGACGACCAATCGCGGCAGAGCGTCCGGCACATCCGCGATGTCGCGGGCCCGGAGGCCGGCGAGAACGCGCTCGCGACGGCGCACCTCCGCGGTGAGGCTCTCGATCGCGCGCACCGCGTTGCGCTCGTCGAGATCCGTCACGACGCCGGTCACGTGGGGCAGCGACGCGAGGGCATCGAAAGCCCGACCTCCCTTGAAGTCGATGAGCAGGAAATTCACCCGCTCGGGCGGCAGACTCCGCGCGAGCGCGGCGATCCACGTCACGAGCAGTTCGCTCTTGCCGCTGCCCGTGACCCCCACCACGACGGCGTGCGGCCCGTCGTCGACCAGGTCGATCGCCAGCGGGCCGTCGGGCCCCGCCCCGAGGACGGCAGCGAGGCCGGCCCCTCCGACGACGGGGAGATCATCGAATGACGGAGGTGCCGCCGCGTCACCACCCATCGCCTCCGCGCGCTCCCGCAGCAGGGCGGTCACCGCAGCAGCCTGCTCCCGTCCGAGCGGCTCCGGACGGATCGGCCGCGACGAACCGCTGTACGCGAGCACCGCCGCGTCGGCGTCCCCCACGCGGAGCACGGCCGCACACTGCGGCGGCGGTGCGCCGGAGCCCGCGGAGACGATGACGATGTCGGCATCGGCAGGCGGCACCCCGGTCCCCCACCACAGGCGCCGGCCGCCCGGAGTCGATGCGTGCGGGAGGTCACGGGCCCAGTCCTCAGCGGCGCCGACCACCCACACCTCACCGGGCGGGTGGACGAGGCAGATCTGCATCACGAGAGCGCGCGCGATCGCCGCTGGCGCCGCAGCCGGTCCGACGACGGCTACTCCTGCAGTCAGTGGGATCGTGACCGGTGCATCTCGGAGCACCCCTGCGGCATGCCGGAGCTCCGGCGTCGGCTCGCCCTCGATCCGCACACACGACCGCGCATCGCCCGCTCCCATCACGAGCACATCGCGTACCGCCCTCGGGCGCCACAGCTCGTCGGGGTCGTCGAGCAGCCGCGCGACATCCGGCGTGGCACGCCAGAGCTCCGCGCGCTCGAGCGCGTGCCGCTCGTCGACCTCGAGGCGCGCTCTGTGCATGCTCGCCGCTGCGTGCTTCGCGGCCCGCCGCCGCTCCCGCCGCGCGACGCGTGCAGAATCGAGCATGGTGGCGGTGGCTACGAGAGGACCGAGCGCAGCGAACCAGAGCACCGTCGGCGAGCCGGTCACCTGCCACAGGATCACCGCCCCGGCGATGGGGACCACCACCGCCCACAGCGGAAAGGATGATCGCCGCGCCTGCGTCTGCGTCAGCGACGTGGACAGCCGGATGGGGTCGTCGAGTCGGGCTGAGGAGTGCACGCACCCCAGTCAAGCGATGACGAGACGCCGCCGGAGAGGCGCCACGGCCCGCGGTGGAGGATCGGGCTCAGCCCTGGTTCGGGGAGGAGTCGTCGTTCGAAGCACGCACGTGCGCGTCGAGCACGATGACCGTGACGTTGTCACGGCCCCCGTTCTCCAACGCCGCCGTCATCATCGCCGACACGGCCGCCGCAGGATCGGCGTTCTCGAGCAGGAAGTGCAGGATGCCGTAGTCGGTGAGCTCTTTCGTGAGCCCGTCGCTGCAGATCACGAAGCGGTCGCCATCGACGACATCGAGGCGAACGTAGTCGGGGGTGACTCCGTCGCTCGGTCCCACCGCGCGGGTGATGACGTTCCCGTAGGGGTGCTGCTCCGCCTCTTCGGGGCTGAGCCGGCCGGCCGCCACGAGCTCCTGCACCACGGAGTGATCCGTCGTGACCTGGGCGATCGCCTGGTCGCGCAGCAGGTACACCCGCGAGTCGCCGATGTTCAACGTCGTCCACTGCGGTTCGCCGTCGACGATGTCGAGGTACACGCCGGTGACGGTCGTTCCCGTTCCGTCATCCGTCGTCTCGGGGTGATCCGCGATGTCTCCGACGGCGCGCTCGAGGGCTTCTTCGATGTCTTCGGGAGTCACCACTCCGCGCTCGGCGACACCACGGAGCCGGTCGACGGCGCTCGCGCTCGCGATCTCGCCGCCGATATGTCCGCCCATGCCGTCTGCGACGATGAACAGCGGATACTGCGCAAGGACGGCGTCCTGGTTGCTGTCGCGGCGGCGTCCGGTGTCGGTCGCGGCGGCCCACCGGAGTTCGATCGCACCGGACGGGACGTCCACGATCCGGGATTGGGTCGTGGGGTCGGGCACGCTGTCACTCTTCTTTCGTCGACGGATGGGCGTGTCACACTCTAGTGGACGCACCCGCTGAGCGTGATTTCTTCACCCCGCGGCGGGGTCGGACGGCAACGGGAAGAGCGCGTCGATCGCGGCCAGCTCGGCAGCATCGGGGTGCCACGCCGAGGCGGCTGCCGCATTCGAGTGAACCTGCTCGGGTGAGGTCGCGCCGGCGATCACGCTGCTCAGGGCCGGCTGCGCCAGGAGCCAGCCGAAGGTCGCCTGCACCATCGTGATGCCACGCTCGTCGCAGAAGGTCCGGTACGCCTCGATGGCGTCCCAGGGAGCGTTCTCCCACAGATGACGCCGTTCCCTCGCGACCCGCGAGTCGGCGGGGATGTGGTCGCGGGTGAACTTCCCGGTGAGCAAGCCGTTGTGCAGCGGGAAGTACGGGAGGAATCCCCTCCCGAAATGACGGACGGCCGGCAGGACCTCACGCTCGGCGGCGCGTGCGAGCAGGCTGTAGTGGTTCTGCGCGGAGACGAACGGCACATCACCGCGTGCACGCGCCACGGCCTCGGCCTCGGCGATCTGCCAACCCGCGAAGTTGGAGTGTCCGATGTAGCGGACCTTGCCCTCCCGTACGAGCTCCGACAGCGCGTCGAGCGTCTCTTCGATAGGCGTCTCGGGGTCGGGGGTGTGCAGCTGGTAGAGGTCGATCCAGTCGGTCTGCAGGCGCTCGAGCGAGGCCTCCACCGCACGTCGGATGTAGGCGCGAGATCCTTTCGCGCCCGGCAGCCCGAGGTCCACGGCGCTGTGACCGAACTTCGTGGCGACCACGACGCGGTCGCGACGTCCCCGCAGGGCCTCACCCATCAGCGTCTCGGACAGACCGGGCTCGCCGCCGTAGATGTCGGCGGTGTCGAAGAAGGTGATGCCGGCGTCGAAAGCGGCGTCGAGCACCGCGACCGTGCCGTCGAGAGTCTGCGTGGGAGTTCCCCGCCGCCCGAAGTTGTTGCATCCCAGCCCGACGGCCGAGACGAGCAGGCCGGAGGTTCCGAGTCGGCGGGTGTGCACTGCGTCGTCCATCCCTCCACGCTAGACCCGAATCCGTGGGGTCGGCGCCCGCTACGGCGAGGAACCCCCGTCATACGACGAGGGTTCCTCGGGTGTTCACTGCCGCGGGGCGTCCGGCGCGGGGGGCTCGGTGGTCGGAGGCGTCACGGGCGGCTGTGCCGCCGGCGGCGGGTAGGCACCGGCCGGGGGCGCCGGCGGCGTGGCCGGCGGCGGGTACGAACCGGCCGGCGGCGCGGCGGGAGCGGAGGAAGATGCATAGCCGGCACCGGTGGAGCCGTACGCGCCCGGTGCGGGTGCCGCGCCGCCGTCGGGCTGGACCGGGATGCCCTGCCAGACCGTCGTGTCGCGCAGGAACGAGGTGCGCCACGGCGAGGGCTGCACGTGGGGATTCCACGGCGAGCTCGAGAACGCGGCGATACCGAGCCAGATCAGCCCGCCGATGCCGGGGATGATGTACAGCAGCACGAGCGGCCAGTCCTTGCCGAGCTTCTGACCGACGCGAACGCTGGCCAGAGCCAGCGCGACGATCGCGAGGTAGCTGAAGATGAATCCGATCGCCGGGATGTTGCTCAGCACCGCCGTCGCGACGAGCGCGCCCAGCATGACCCAGGGAGAGATGTCACCGAGCTTCGCGAAGACCATCTCGCGGTAGACCGGAACCCAGGCGCGCCATTTTCCCTGCACGCCGGCCTTCTCGAAGATCTTCATGTAGAAGAACGAGCTGATGATGTAGCCCGCGAGCACGATGATCAGGATGATGGGAAGAATCAGCAGGATGAGGGCGAGGAAAGCGCCCGCGCCCGCACCATCGTCGTAGTAACCCGACATGTACGACCTCCTCAGTCGCGACCCGGCACGAAGCGCTCGCGCCGTGGGTCGCCGCTCATGCTAGCGAAACACCGGACCCGGCGTGCGACCTCGACAGCACCGGGCATGGGGCATCAGACGACGAGCTCGAGCTCGGACGATCCAGCCGTCTCGCGCAGCACCCATCCGTGTGACGCGGCCCACGCGAGAAGGTCGTCTCGAGAGCTCACGGTCGCAGCCGAACGGGCGAGCGAACGCGTGAACTCGCCCTTCGCGTGCTTGTTGAAGTGGTTGAGGGCGCGCACTGTTCCATCGGCGCCGGCGGAGACCACGCGGACGAACGCGGAGGGCATCGCCGCGGGGACCGGAGCCAGGGCCACGTAGGCCTCCGAGCGCAGATCGAGCACGAACGGCGCCCCGGCCCCCATCAAGGCGGCCGAGCTCGCCGCAGCCCAATGCCGGCGGAGCGGCGGGATGCCCGGAAGCGCCGTGCCCGCCGCCAGCCGATACGCCGGGATGGGATCGAGCGCGGCGACGGGACCGAAGGGCGCCGACTGGATGAGCACATGCTCGCCGAGCCAGCCCCGCGCCCCGGCGTCGAGCGCGGCCGCATCGAGAGCATCGAAGAGGACGCCGGTGTACCGGTCGACGGCGGGCATCGTCGGAGAGGTCATGAGCGCGGAGTTCACCGCCACCTCGCCCAGCTGACGCGCGCTGAGCTTGAGCACCCGCGCCGCGGCGTCCGGATCCGCCGACAACGCGACGAGCGCGTCCACGGCCGCGCGGCGCTCGGGCGCCAGCTGCGGCAGGGCCAGGGCGTCGATGTCGAGCGGCGCACCGGTACCCCCGGCGCGTTTGGTCTCGGACGGCGGCAGCAGGAGCAGCATCCGGAAATCTCCCTTCAACGCGAGAGACCGCACCCCGGAGGGTGCGGTCTCTCGTAGACGCAGTGCGGGTCAGGCGAGCGCAGCGTTACCCGCCACGATGGTGAGCTCGTCGCCCTCCATCGACAGGAAGCCGTCCTGCGCATTGGCGACGATCTTCTCGCCGCCGGGCTGCGTGATACGCACCTGACCTTCGGCGAGGATCGCGAGCACCGGCTCGTGACCCGCCATGAAGCCGATCTCGCCCTCGACGGTCTTGGCCACGACGAGGGACGCCTCGCCCGACCAGACCTCCGCCTCGGCGGAGACGAGCGTGACCGTCAGAGCCATGTCAGCTGTTCTCCTTCTGGATCTTCGCCCACTTCTCTTCGACGTCGCCGATACCGCCGACGTTGAAGAAGGCCTGCTCGGCCACGTGGTCGAAGTCGCCCTTGACGATCGCGTCGAACGACTCGATGGTCTCCTTGATCGGGACCGTGGAGCCCTCGACACCGGTGAACTTCTTCGCCATGTAGGTGTTCTGCGAGAGGAACTGCTGGATGCGGCGTGCACGCGACACGACGATCTTGTCCTCTTCGGAGAGCTCGTCGACACCGAGGATTGCGATGATCTCCTGCAGCTCCTTGTTCTTCTGCAGGATCTGCTTCACGGCGGTGGCCACGCGGTAGTGGTCCTCACCGATGTAGCGCGGGTCGAGGATGCGGCTCGTCGAGCTCAGCGGGTCGACGGCCGGGTACAGACCCTTCGACGCGATCTCGCGCGAGAGCTCGGTCGTGGCGTCGAGGTGCGCGAAGGTCGTCGCCGGGGCCGGGTCGGTGTAGTCGTCGGCGGGGACGTAGATCGCCTGCAGCGAGGTGATCGAGTGACCGCGCGTCGAGGTGATGCGCTCCTGGAGCACACCCATCTCGTCGGCGAGGTTGGGCTGGTAGCCCACGGCCGAGGGCATACGGCCCAGCAGCGTCGAGACCTCGGAACCGGCCTGCGTGAAGCGGAAGATGTTGTCGATGAAGAGCAGCACGTCCTGCTTCTGCACGTCGCGGAAGTACTCCGCCATCGTCAGGGCCGACAGGGCGACGCGCAGACGCGTCCCCGGCGGCTCGTCCATCTGGCCGAAGACGAGGGCGGTCTTGTCGAAGACGCCCGCCTCCTCCATCTCGTGGATGAGGTCGTTGCCCTCACGGGTGCGCTCACCGACACCGGCGAACACCGACACACCACCGTGGTCCTGCGCGACGCGCTGGATCATCTCCTGGATGAGGACGGTCTTGCCGACGCCGGCACCACCGAAGAGGCCGATCTTTCCACCCTGGACGTACGGGGTGAGGAGGTCGATGACCTTGATGCCCGTCTCGAACATCTGGGTCTTCGACTCGAGCTGGTCGAAGCTCGGCGCCTGGCGGTGGATGCCCCAGCGCTCGGTGACCTCGACGGTCTCGCCCTCGGCGGCGTTGAGAACGTCGCCCGTGACGTTGAAGACCTTGCCCTTGGTGACGTCCCCGACGGGGACCGTGATGGGGCCGCCGGTGTCGCGCACCTCCTGGCCGCGGACCATGCCGTCGGTCGGCTTCAGCGAGATGGCGCGAACGAGGTCGTCGCCGAGGTGCTGAGCGACCTCGAGGGTGATCTCGGTCGACTCGCCGTCGATCGTGATCGTGGTCTTCAGCGCGTTGTAGATGTCGGGGATCGAGTCGTGCGGGAACTCGATGTCGACGACGGGGCCGGTGACGCGCGCAACGCGGCCGACGACCGACGTGGCTTCGGCAGTGACGGTAGTCATGTCTGTCTCTTTCGGTTGGTCTTACTTGCCCGACGCCAGAGCGTCGGCGCCGCCGACGATCTCGGCGATCTGCTGAGTGATCTCGGCCTGGCGAGCGTTGTTGCGCAGGCGGGTGTAGTCGGTGATGAGCTTGTCGGCGTTGTCGCTCGCCGACTTCATCGCCTTCTGCGTCGCGGCGTGCTTCGCGGCGGACGACTGGAGCAGCGCGTTGAACACGCGGCTCTGGACGTACACCGGCAGCAGCGCGTCGAGCACCGTCTCGGGGTCGGGCTCGAACTCGTACAGCGGATAGACCGGAGCCTGGTCCGCCGTCGCCGCATCGGCCTCGACGACTTCGAGGGGCAGCAGACGGACTGATTCAGGTGTCTGCGTCATCATGCTGACGAAGCGGTTGTACACGAGGTGGATCTCGTCCACGCCGCCGTCTTCGCCGCCCTGAGCGTAGGCGTCGAGGAGAGCCCCGGCGACCTGCTCGGCCGTGCTGAAGTGCGGCGTGTCGGTGTCACCCGTCCACTCGCCCGCAGCCCGCATCCGGCGGAACTGGAAGTACCCGACGGCCTTGCGACCGATGAGGTAGTAGTCCACTTCCTTGCCCTGCGACCGCAGCAGCTCGGCCAGCTCGAGACCCTCGCGGAGGATCTGCGAGTTGAACGCGCCGGCGAGGCCGCGATCGGAGGCGAAGATGACGACCGCGGAACGACGGATCGTCTCGCGCTCGGTCGTCAGCGGGTGCTCGACGTCGGAGTGGGTCGCCACCGCGGAGACGGCGCGCGTCACAGCTCGCGCGAAGGGAGAGGATGCGCGGACGCGTCCCATCGCCTTCTGAATGCGCGAAGCCGCGATGAGCTCCATCGCCTTCGTGATCTTCTTGGTCGTCTGAGCAGAACTGATCTTCTGCTTGTAGACCCGGAGTTGTGCGCCCATAAGTGTGTGTCGTCCTCCGCGTCAGCCGCGGCGGCCCTTGACGATCTGCTCCTGGTTCACGTCGTCGGCCTCGGCGGCAGCGGTCTCCTCGTGGCCCGGCTTGTTGATGGCCTGGCCCTTTCCGCCCTGGAACTCGAGCACGAACTCGTCGACGACCTTCTCGAGCTCGGCGACGGTGTCATCGCCCAGCACGTTCGTCTCACGCAGCGTGTCGAGGATCGACGTGTTGCGCTTGAGGTAGTCGAGCAGCTCGCGCTCGAAGGTCAGGACGTCCTCGACCTCGATCGTGTCGAGCTTGCCGTTGGTGCCGGCCCAGATCGAGACGACCTGCTCCTCGACGGGGTACGGCGAGTACTGCGGCTGCTTGAGCAGCTCGGTCAGACGCGCACCGCGAGCCAGCTGACGACGCGACGCGGCGTCGAGGTCCGACGCGAACATCGCGAACGCCTCGAGCGAGCGGTACTGAGCGAGCTCGAGCTTCAGCGTTCCCGAGACCTTCTTGATCGACTTGACCTGAGCGTCACCGCCGACGCGCGACACCGAGATGCCCACGTCGACCGCCGGACGCTGGTTGGCGTTGAACAGGTCGGACTGCAGGAAGATCTGGCCGTCGGTGATCGAGATCACGTTGGTCGGGATGTACGCCGAGACGTCGTTGGCCTTGGTCTCGATGATGGGCAGACCCGTCATCGATCCGGCACCCAGGTCGTCGGAGAGCTTCGCGCAACGCTCGAGCAGACGCGAGTGCAGGTAGAAGACGTCACCGGGGTACGCCTCGCGGCCCGGCGGACGGCGCAGCAGCAGCGAGACCGCACGGTAGGCCTCGGCCTGCTTCGACAGGTCGTCGAAGATGATCAGGACGTGCTTGCCCTCGTACATCCAGTGCTGGCCGATGGCCGAGCCGGTGTACGGAGCGAGGTACTTGAAGCCGGCGGGGTCGGATGCGGGAGCCGCGACGATCGTCGTGTACTCCATGGCACCGGCGTCCTCGAGCGCGCCCTTCACCGAAGCGATGGTCGAGCCCTTCTGGCCGATCGCGACGTAGATGCAGCGGACCTGCTTGTTGACGTCGCCCGACTCCCAGTTGGCCTTCTGGTTGATGATCGTGTCGATCGCGATGGCCGTCTTGCCGGTCTGGCGGTCGCCGATGATCAGCTGACGCTGACCGCGGCCGACGGGGATCATGGCGTCGATGGCTTTGATGCCGGTCTGCATCGGCTCGTGGACCGACTTGCGCTGCATGACGCCGGGCGCCTGCAGTTCGAGTGCGCGACGGCCGGTCGTGGCGATCTCGCCGAGACCGTCGATCGGGTTGCCGAGCGGGTCGACGACACGGCCGAGGTAGCCCTCGCCGACTCCGACCGAGAGCACCTCACCGGTTCGCGTGACCTTCTGGCCCGCCTGGATACCGGCGAAGTCGCCGAGGACGACGACACCGATCTCGTGCTCGTCGAGGTTCTGCGCGAGGCCCTCGACGCCGTTCTCGAAGCGGACGAGCTCGTTCGCCATGACGCCGGGCAGACCCTCGACGTGGGCGATGCCGTCGGCCGCGTCGACGACGGTGCCGACCTCGGTCGCGGCGGCCCCGGTGGGCTCGTACGCGGCGACGAAGTCTTTCAGCGCGTCACGGATGACATCCGGGCTGATGGACAGTTCTGCCATGGTGTTCCTTCGGTCCTGAGTCTGAGGGTCCGGATGCATCCGGCCGGTGCGCCCCTGCGGGCGGTGAGGTGGGTCAGCCCGCCAGTCGCTGGCGGAGATCGGAGAGGCGAGAGGCGACGGTCGCGTCGATCACGTCGTCGCCGATCTCGATGCGCAGCCCCCCGACGACCGCGGGGTCGACGACGAGGTTGAGCGCGACGGGCGTGCCGTAGCGGTTCGAGAGGGTCTCGGCGAGGCGGGCGCGCTGCTGATCGCTGAGAGCGGTCGCCGTGCGAACGCTCGCGACGACGCGGCCGCGCTGGTCCGAGACGATGCGGATCGCCCGCTCGAGCAGCTGCCGCACACGGCGCTCACGCGGACGCTGCACGATCGACGAAGCGATCAGACGCGTTGCGGCACCGAAACGCCCGTCGAGAAGGCGCTCGATGAGAGCCCCCTTGGCCGAGGCCTCCCCCAGCCTGCTGCCGAGAGCGAGCTCGAGCTCGGGGTTCGCCGACACGGTGTGCAGCACACCGAACAGCTCGTTCTCGAGATCGCCCTGATCGGCGACGGCTGCGGCGCGGATCGCCAGTTCCTCGACGGCGTCGACGAAGTCGTCGACCGAGGACCAGCGCTGCGCGACGGCTGTGCGCAGCAGCGACACGGTCTGCGCCGCGAAGGCCGGACCGAACACGTCGCCGACGACCTTGTCGCGAGCCTGCGGCGAAGCCGCGTTGTCCGTCAGCGCGCCGCTCAGCTGCGGCGAGTCCGCCAGAGCCCGCGCCGCGACGAACAGCTCACCGGACACGTCGAGCGTGAGCCCGGGGGTCTCGGCGATGGCCGCCGTCGTCGCGACGAGTGCCTGAGTGGTCGCGCTGCCCATCAGTTCGACGCCTTCTCAGAAGCCTCGAGCTCGCTGAGGAAGCGGTCGACGACGGCCTGCGCCTTCTGGTCGTCGGACAGGGTCTCGCCGATGACGCCGCCGGCCAGGTCGAGAGCGAGCGTGCCGACCTCGCTGCGCAGCGAGACGACGGCAGCCTGGCGCTCGGCCTCGATCTGCGTGTGCGCGGCAGCGGTGAGACGCTCGGCCTCGGCCGATGCGTTCTGCTTCGCCTCGCTGACGATCTTGCGACCGTCCTCGCGAGCGGCGTCGCGGATCTCACCGGCCTCCTTGCGGGCCTCGGCCAGCTGAGCGGTGTACTCCTCGAGCGCTGCCTCCGCCTTGCGCTGCGCCTCGTCAGCCTTGGCGATGTTGCCCTCGATGGCCGCGCTGCGCGCGTCGAGCACCGTGGTGACACGGGGCAGCGCGTAGAAGACGACGACGAGAACGATGATGACGAAGCAGACGCCCGACCAGATGATGTCGTAGTAGGCGGGCAGCAGCGGGTTGCCGGAGCCCTCTTCGGCGGCGACGGTGAGCAGTGCGTCGACCATCATGCCTCCCTCTTGGTGAATGACGAGCGGATCAGAGCGCGTTGAAGATGAACGGCGTGGCGATGCCGATCAGCGCGAGGATCTCGATGAGGCCGATACCGATGAACATCGTCACCTGGAGGCGACCGGCGAGCTCGGGCTGACGGGCCGTCGACTCGATGGTCTTGCCGATCATGATGCCGAGGCCGATGGCCGGACCGATGGCGGCGAGGCCGTAGCCGACGGTTGCGATGTTTCCGGTGACGGCGGCAAGGATCGTCGTAGCGTCCACTGGATTTTTCCTTTCGTAGGGCGAGCAGCCGGGTGGCTGATCGTCAGTGCTCTTCGGCGACAGCGAGCTGGATGTAGACCGCGGTCAGGATGGTGAAGATGTATGCCTGCAGGGCGGCAACGAAGATCTCGAACAGGGTGAAGGCGAAACCCATCGCGAGGGTACCGGCCGACAGGATCGAGAACCAGTTGAAGCTCATCAGGAAGAACTGGGTGGCTGCGAAGAACAGCACGAGCATGAGGTGGCCGACCATCATGTTGGCGAGCAGTCGCAGGAACAGCGAGAAGGGCCGCGCGACGAAGATCGAGATGAGCTCGATCAGGGCGATCAGCGGCACGATCACGATCGGCACACCGCTCGGCACGAGCGAGTTCTTCAGGAAACGTCCGAGGCCGTGCTTCTTGAGGCCGGCGTAGACGAAGACGACGTATGCGACCAGCGCGAACATCAGCGGCGCGCCCGCGACCGCGGTGCCCGCGATGTTGAGGAACGGGATGATGCCCGTGAGGTTCAGGAAGAGGATCCCGAAGAACAGCGACGTCAGGATCGGAAGGAACCGCTTGCCGTCCTTCTCGCCCAGGACCTGATAGGCGACCTGCTCGCGCACGAAGCCGAAGCCCAGCTCGAGCACGCTCTGGAAGCGTCCCGGCACGACGGTCATGCGCCGTGCGCCGATCACGAGGATGAGCACCAGCACCGCGGTCGCGATCAACTGCACCATCGAGATCCGCGTGAACGCGAACGGAGTGCCTTCGAAGAGCAGGACCTCAGGGAAGAAGTCGCTGATGGAGGGCGGGTGGAATTCGTTGTCGGCCGCCATGGCGATCATTGCCGCTTGAGTCAACGGGTTGGCTCCAGCTTCTCGTGCCAGCGTGAACCAGCTCGGTAAGTATGAGAAGAGATCTCCACGGGGCCTCAGCGTCGCCGCTGCCCACCATCCGTGAAGTGCTGTGTCAGCCTATCAAACAACCGGGCACTGCCCGTCATCCGAATGCCTGGACGTCAGACTTCGGGGTTCGTCTCCGGCAGCGTCGTGTCCGATACGTGCGGCAGTCGCATCCGCGCCATCACGACGAGATCGACGGTGATCGCGCCGATCGCCGCAGCCACCAGGGCGAAGAAGAACATCGGCGACACGATCCACTCGATGCGGCTGATGACCAGGAGCGCCACGAGCACGAGGGCGAACTTGACCACCCAGCCGCCCATCACGATGCCGAAGTAGATCGGCAGGAACGTGTCCTGCCCGTACCACCGGTTGGCGATCAGGATGCTGAGCGCGGTGAGTGCGGGGAAGATGACTCCCACCGCCGCACCGATCACTCCGCTCCACGCACCCTCGGGTCCGGCGACGACCGCGCCCGCGACGGCGGCGACGACAGCGACGACGGCACCGACGATGAGGCCCCAGGTGAGCGCGGCACGCAGGATCGGCGTGCTCGAGAGGGTCTTCTGATTCATGAGTTCTCCACGGGTGAGGCATCCCGCGCGGACCGAGCGGGGATCAGGGTGACGACGAGGCACGCGGCGACGCCGAGGATGAGGAAGCCGAGGCCGAAGAGGTAGTCCCCCGGCCAGGCGGCGGTCGTGCCGATGTACATCAGCAGCACCGAGAGGCTGACAACCGTGGTCCAGGCGTAGAAGATCAGGACGGCGTCGCGGTCGCTGTGACCCATGTCGAGCATGCGGTGATGGAGATGCTTGCGGTCGGGCGAGAACGGCGACTTACCCCGGGACATGCGGCGGATGACCGCCATCCCGAAGTCGAGCAGCGGCAGGAGGACCACGACGACCGGCAGCAGGATGGGGATGAACGCACCCAGCAGCTGCGAGCGGCCGAACACGTCGTTGTCACCCGTGGCCGGGACGAGGGTGCCCGTGACGAGGATGGCCGAGCAGCTCATGAGCAACCCGATCATGAGCGCTCCGGAGTCGCCCATGAACAGCTTCGCAGGGTTCCAGTTCAGCGGCAGGAAGCCCGCGCAGACCCCGAGCAGCACCACGGCGAGGAAGGAGGCGAGGTTCGCGTAGCTGCTCGCACCGAAGTCGCGACCGAGCAGGTAGGTGTAAGTGAAGAACACCCCGTTCGCGATCAGTGCCACGCCCGCCACGAGGCCGTCGAGACCGTCGATGAAGTTGACGGCGTTCATCACGACGACGATCGAGAAGACCGTGATCGTGAAGCTCGCGGCGCTCGAGACGACAGTCTGCCCGCCGAGCGGGATCGTGTACATCTGCACGCCCCCGAACCCGACCACGATCGCTGCGGCGCCGAACTGCGCGCCGAGCTTGATGAGCCAGTCGAGGTCCCACAGGTCGTCGGCGACGCCGACGACGACGATGAGGGCGGTCGCCGCCAGGATGGCCCAGATGGGCTCGGGTCTGGCCCAGAAGATCGAGAAGAAGGGAATCTGCGACGAAGTCAGGATGACGGCGGTGGCGCCGAGGAACATCCCGACGCCGCCGAGCCTCGGTGTCGGTGTCTTGTGGACGTCGCGCTCGCGGATCTCCGGATAGAGCTTGTAGCGCAGACTCACCCTCAGCACGAGCCAGGTCAGCCCGAAGGTGACGAGGGCCGTGACCACGAAGGTGGCCAGGTAGAGCCTCACGCGACGCTGCCGCCGGCGGTCTCTCCGCCGGTGACACCGGCCGAGCCCGACTCCATGGGCGTGCGATTCGCCGCCTCGGCATGCTCCGGCTCGACGTCGGGCTCGAGCAGGTCGCCGAGGACGTCGCGCAGAGCCTCACGTGTGACCGCCCCGTCACGCAGCACGCGCACCGGGGCGGGGTCGGGGCCGACGAGGGGCGTCGCGTCGATGATCGTCGATGCGACGCCGGTCGCCGCGGGGCCGCCGTCGAGATAGACCGACACGCTGTCGCCCAGCATCCGCACCGCGTCGTCGATCGTGACGGCGGCGTTCATCTTGGTGAGGTTCGCACTCGAGACGGCCAAGGGCCCGCACTCCTCCAGGAGCTCCAGGGCGAACCTGTCGGCGGGCATGCGCACGGCGACGGTCCCGCGGGTCTCCCCCAGATCCCACGACAGCGACGGCTGTGCCGGCAGGACGATCGTCAGGCCGCCCGGCCAGAAGGCCTCGACGAGCCGTTCGACGGGCTCGGGGACCTCGGCCACGAGCGCGCGCATCGTCGCGATGCCGGCGACGAGCACCGGGGGCGGCGACTGACGACCCCGTCCCTTCGCGGCGAGCAGCTTGGCGACGGCCGAGGCGCTGAAGGCGTCGGCGGCGACACCGTAGACGGTGTCGGTGGGCAGGACGATGAGATCGCCGCGACCGATGGCCTGGCGCGCCTGGCGCATGCCGGGGAGGACCTGGGTCTCGTCGCGGCAGTCGAAAACGGGAGACATGACCGCTCCAGTGTACGGCGGACCCCGGCCGCACTCAGGAGCGGATGGCCGTCGTGGTGCGGTCGCGCATCGTGAGGTCGGGATGCGTCGCGGTCGCCGACCACCCGTCGGAGGCCAGGATGCCGCGGATCGCGGCCCCCTGCAGCTCGCCATGCTCGATGACGATGCTGCCCCCGGGGTGCACCAGGCGGAGCCCGACGCGCGACAGGGTCCGCACGACGTCCAGGCCGTCCGCGCCGCCGTAGAGCGCCGCCGGCGGGTCCCACAGCCGCACTTCGGGATCGCGCGGGATCGCGTCGTCGGGCACGTACGGCGGGTTCGACACGAGCACCGAGACGGTGCCGTCGAGCTCCGGGAACGCGCGCTCGAGGTCGATGAAGGCGAGGCGGGCGTTCGGAGCCCCGACGAGGGCGAAGTTCTCCTTCGTCCAGATGAACGCGTCGACGGAATTCTCGGCGGCGTAGACGCGTGCGTGCGGCACCTCTGTCGCCAGAGCGAGGGCGATCGCTCCCGAACCGGTGCCCAGGTCGACCGCGACGGGCTCGGGGCCGGCCGCCGCGCGCAGCAGGTCGATCGCGATCTGAGCGACCGACTCCGTCTCGGGGCGCGGCACGAACACACCGGGGCCGACGCGGAGCTCGAGGTGGCGGAACGGCGCGACGCCGGTCAGATGCTGCAGGGGCTCGCGCGACGCGCGACGCGCGACCAGTTCAGCCAGTCGCGCGGCATCCTCGGCGCCGATCGCATCGCCGCGGAAGACGGCGGCCGACAGCTCGCCGCGGCCGACTCCCAGGACGTGTGCGGCGAGGAGCTCGGCGTCGACCTGCGGGGTCGGGACGAAGGCGGCCTCGAGCTCGGCGGTCGCGGCACGCAGGACCTCGGTCAGGGTCGGTGCGGGAAGGGGCGCGGTGCTCATGGCGCCGACAAGCCTAATCACGAGTGCGGATTCGTCACATTCGGCTCCCGTGGCGAAGGGCGACAATAGGCTGGGGCGACGATCCCGCCGCGACGCGGCATCCGCTCGAAAACCCGAAAGGCAGACATGTCCGACCCGGTCACTCACGGCATCCACCCCGACATCACCACCGCGTACGGCAACACGCCTCTCGTGCGGTTGAACCGCGTCAGCGAGGGCCTGCCGGGCACGGTGCTCGCGAAGCTCGAGTTCTACAACCCCGCGTCATCCGTCAAGGACCGTCTCGGCATCGCCATCGTGGATGCGGCCGAGAAGGCCGGTGCTCTGCAGCCCGGCGGCACGATCGTCGAGGGCACGAGCGGCAACACCGGCATCGCCCTGGCGATGGTCGGCGCGGCGCGGGGCTACCGCGTCATCCTCACGATGCCTTCCTCCATGTCGATGGAGCGTCGCCTCCTGCTCAAGGCCTACGGCGCCGAGCTCGTGCTCACCGACCCGTCGCTGGGCATGAAGGGCGCCGTGTCGGAGGCGGAGAAGATCGCCGCCGAGACGCCGGGCGCCGTCCTCGCGAAGCAGTTCGCCAACGAGGCCAACCCCGACATCCACCGCCGCACGACCGCGGAGGAGATCCTTCGCGACACCGATGGCCAGGTGGGCTGCTTCGTCGCCGGCATCGGCACGGGCGGCACCATCACCGGCGTCGGCCAGGTGCTCAAGGAGCGCGTCGCCGATGTGAAGGTCGTCGCGGTCGAGCCGAAGGACTCGCCCCTCCTGACGGAGGGAAAGCCCGGCCCCCACAAGATCCAGGGCATCGGGCCCAACTTCATCCCGCCGATCCTCGACCAGGGCGTCATCGACGAGGTGCAGGACGTCACCTTCGACGACGCTGTCCGCGTCGCGCGCGAGGTGGCGCAGAAGGAGGGCATCCTCGTCGGCATCTCGTCGGGAGCCGCCGTCTGGGCCGCGCTCCAGGTCGCGGCACGTCCCGAGTCCGAGGGCAAGAACATCGTCGTGATCATCCCCTCGTTCGGTGAGCGCTACCTCTCGACCCCGCTGTTCGAGGACCTGCGCGAAGACTGATGGGAAGGCTCCGAGCACGCATCCGCGAAGACCTGGCCGCCGCGAAGCTCCGCGATCCCGCGGCTCGCAGCGGCATCGAGATCGCGCTGCTGTACCCGGGGCTGCACGCGGTCTGGTCGTACCGCATCACGCATCGGCTGTGGCTCCGGCGCGCGCGTTTCCTCGCGCGCGCCGGGTCGCAGCTGACCCGCTGGCTCACGGGGATCGAGATCCACCCGGGGGCGCGCATCGGCCGCCGGTTCTTCATCGACCACGGCATGGGCGTCGTGATCGGCGAGACCGCCGTCATCGGTGACGACGTCATGCTCTACCACGGGGTCACCCTCGGCGGCCGCACCCGTCATGCCGGCAAGCGGCATCCCACCCTCCAGGACGGCGTCGCCGTCGGCGCCGGCGCGAAGATCCTCGGTCCGATCACGATCGGCGCCCGAAGCGTCGTCGGCGCCAATGCGGTCGTCACGAAGGATGCCCCGGCCGACTCGGTGCTCGTCGGCGTCCCCGCCCGGCCGCGTGTCCGCCGCGAGGGCGAGGACACCCGCGCCGTCCTGACCGCCCCCGAGTACCACATCTGACTCCCCCCCTCTGCCCCGTCGGCTCGCCAGAAACGGCGGGTGCGGGGCCGGACGGATCCGCAGATCCCGGCGAGTCGACGCGCCGGCGGGAGGAGGAGCGGGGCTCAGTCGTCGGCGAGAGCCGCCAAGCGGGCCTCTTCGTCGGCGGCGATGCAGCTGTCGATGACCGGCGCGAGGGCGCCGTCCATCACCTGATCGAGGTTGTAGGCCTTGTACCCGGTCCGATGATCGGCGATGCGGTTCTCGGGGAAGTTGTACGTGCGGATGCGCTCGGACCGGTCCATCCCGCGGATCTGCGAGCGGCGGGCGTCGGATGCCGCGGCATCCCGTTCCTCCTGCTGCTTCGCGAGCAGCCGGGCGCGCAGTACGCGCATGCCGGCCTCGCGGTTCTGCAGCTGGCTCTTCTCGTTCTGCATCGAGACGACGATGCCCGTCGGCACGTGGGTGATGCGGACGGCCGAGTCGGTCGTGTTGACCGACTGCCCGCCCGGGCCGGACGAACGGAAGACGTCGATCTTCAGGTCGTTCGGGTCGATGGTGATCTCTTCGGGCTCATCGACCTCGGGGAACACGAGCACGCCGGTCGTCGAGGTGTGGATGCGCCCCTGCGACTCGGTGGCGGGCACACGCTGCACGCGGTGCACCCCGCCCTCGTACTTCAGGTGGGCCCACACCCCCTGCGACGGGTCGGACGACGAGCCCTTGATGGCGACCTGGACGTCCTTGTACCCGCCGAGGTCGGACTCGTTGCGCTCGAGCAGCTCGGTCTTCCATCCGCGCGAGGCGGCGTACTGCATGTACATCCGCAGCAGGTCGGCGGCGAAGAGAGCGGACTCCGCTCCCCCTTCGCCCTGCTTGATCTCCATGATGACGTCACGGGCGTCGTCGGGATCGCGCGGGATGAGCAGACGGCGAAGCCGCTCCTGCGCCTCGCGCAGCCCCTCCTCGAGCGCGGGCACTTCCGCGGCGAAGGCCTCGTCCTCGCGGGCGAGCTCGCGAGCCGCCGCGAGATCGTCGGATGCCGCGACCCACGCGTCGTGGGCCGCGACGATCCGCGACAGCTCGGCGTACCGCCGGTTCGCGCGCTTCGCGCGCGCAGCGTCGGCGTGCACCGCGGGGTCGGAGAGCTCCTCCTGAACCGCGCGGTGCTCGTCGAGCAGCCCCCGGACCGACTCGAACACGATCAGCGGATGCTGTTGTCGTGCCCGCCGGAGTGCGTGGTCGGCGCCGGGATCGACTTCTGCATCTGCACGAGGAACTCGACGTTGGACTGCGTCTCCTTGAGCTTGTCGAGGATGACGCCCAGCGCGTGCTGCTGGTCGAGACCCGCGAGGGCACGGCGCAGCTTCCACGTGATCTTGACCTCGTCGGAGGAGAGCAGCATCTCTTCACGACGCGTCGAGGAGGCGTTGACGTCGACGGCGGGGAAGATGCGCTTGTCGGCCAGCTGACGCGACAGGCGCAGCTCGCTGTTGCCCGTGCCCTTGAACTCTTCGAAGATGACCTCGTCCATCTTGGAGCCGGTCTCCACCAGCGCCGTCGCGAGAATCGTGAGCGAGCCGCCGTTCTCGATGTTGCGCGCTGCACCGAAGAAGCGCTTCGGCGGGTACAGCGCCGAAGCGTCGACACCACCGGTCAGGACGCGGCCCGACGTCGGGGCCGACAGGTTGTAGGCGCGACCGAGGCGCGTGATCGAGTCGAGCAGCACGACCACGTCGCGGCCGAGCTCGACGAGACGCTTGGCGCGCTCGATCGCGAGCTCGGCGACGGTCGTGTGGTCCTCGGCGGGACGGTCGAAGGTCGAGGCGATGACCTCGCCCTTCACCGTGCGCTGCATGTCGGTGACCTCTTCGGGCCGCTCGTCGACCAGCACGACCATGAGGTGGACCTCGGGGTTGTTCTGCGCGATCGCGCCCGCGATCTGCTGCAGCACGATCGTCTTGCCGGCCTTGGGCGGTGCGACGATGAGACCGCGCTGGCCCTTGCCGATGGGAGCGACGAGGTCGATGATGCGCTGGGTCAGCTTCTCGGGGCCGGTCTCGAGGCGCAGACGCTCCTGCGGGTACAGCGGCGTCAGCTTGCCGAACTCGACCCGGTCGGCGGCGTCCTCGACGGACAGGCCGTTGATCGAGTCGACCTTGACCAGCGCGTTGTACTTCTGACGGCTCGACTGCTCGCCCTCGCGCGGCTGCTTGATCGCGCCGACGACCGCGTCACCCTTGCGCAGGTTGTACTTCTTCACCTGTCCGAGCGAGACGTAGACATCCTGCGTACCGGGGAGGTAGCCGGTCGTGCGCACGAAGGCGTAGTTGTCGAGAACGTCGAGCACGCCGGCGATCGGGATGAGGACGTCGTCCTCGTTGATCTCGGTCTCGAACTCGTCGCCGCTGCCCTGGCCGCGGCGCTTGTTGCGCTGACGTCCCCGACCGTTCTGTCCCGAGGCGTCGTCATCATCGGCGGCGTTGTTGTTGCCGCCCTGGCCGTTGCCACCCTGGTTCTGGTTGCCGCCCTGGTTCTGGCCGGCCTGGCCCTGGCTGCCCTGCGCGTTGTCCTTGTTGCGGTTGCGGTTGCGGCTGCGCGAACGGCTGCGCGAACGGCCGGTCGACTCGCCTTCGCCCTCGCCGGAGTCGGACTTCGACGAGTCGTCGGAGGAGGCGTCGGCGTCCGGCGCCTGCTCGGCGGGAGCGTCGACGGCACCCTCCGCAGACGGAGCGTCAGCGGATTCGGTGGCCGCATCGCCCGCGGGGGCGGCTTCAGCCTCGGCCTCGGCCTCCTTCTTGGCATTGCGTCCGCGGCCACGGCCTCGCGCCGGCTTCTTCGGCGCCTCCGCGGGCTCCGCCTCGACGGCCTCGGCCGTGGCGTCAGACGCGCTCTCATCCGCAGCCGGCTGCGCGTCGGCGGCGACGGCGTCGGCTGCGGGAGCATCGGCGGTGGCCGACGCATCGGTGGCGGCGGAGAGCTCCGTTGCTGCCTCGGAGGCGGCGGCCGGGGTCTCGTCAGCGGCCGCCGCAGGCGCGGCATCCGTGCTCTTCGCGCGACGGGGTGCTCGCTTGCGCGGCGCCTTCGCCGGCTTCTCGGCGGGCTCAGCCGCCTCGGCGGGGGCGGCGACCTCGGCGGGGGCGGCCACCTCGGCGGGCGCCTGCTCGATGGGCGCCTCTTCGACGGGGGCGGCCTCCTCAGCGGGGGCAGCGTCTTCGACGGGGGCGGCCTCCTCAGCGGGCGTCTCGACGACGGCATCCTGCTGCTCGGTCGCCTCTTCGGCTGGGGCGTCGACGGTCTCGTCGATCGTCGGGTTCTCGGAGTTGGACTCCACGAGTGCTCCTCTTAAACGGTGGATATGACAGAACCGCGTCCAGCGCCGTCCACGGCGGGCGCCATCCACCTGCCACACGCGTCCGGCCGACGGCACGGGGTATGGATCAGGGGTGTTCGCGGTGATTCGCAGAATTGCGACGGAGGCTCAGATCACAAAGGTGTGGAACCCTCCGTATGGTCCCTCACCATACCACCGCGCACATCGACCGCCAGCATCCGCGCGTCCCACGGGGTGTCTGTGGTATGCGCGGCCACCTCGGCGGCCGCAAGACGCTGCCCCGGCCCGTCGGCGAGGACCAGGACGCTGGGGCCGGCACCCGACACGACCGCCGCGAACCCCTCGGCACGCAGAGCCCGGACGAGCTTGTCGGTCTCGACCATCGCCTGGGCGCGGTACGACTGATGGAGCTTGTCCTCGGTGGCCGCGAACAGCAGGTCAGGGCTCTGCGTGAGAGCCGCGACGAGCAGCGCCGAACGCGAGAGATTGAAGATCGCGTCTTCGCGCGTGACCTGCAGAGGGTCGAACCCCCGCGCCACCGAGGTCGACATCGTGAAGTCGGGCACGAACACCAGCGGCGCGACGCCGCGGTGGACGAGCAGCTTCTTGTGCTGCGGGCCGTGCTCGTCGACCCAGGCGATCGTGAGGCCGCCGAACAGGGCCGGCGCGACGTTGTCCGGGTGGCCCTCGAGCTCTGTCGCGAGGCGCAGCAGCGCGTCGGCACCGATCTCCACGTCGCCCGCGAGGAGGCCCTTCGCCGCGAGGAGTCCCGATACGACTGCGGCGCCCGACGAGCCCATCCCCCGCCCGTGCGGGATCGCGTTGACCGCTTCGAGGCGCACGCCGGGCATCGTCCGCCCGAACGCCTCGTACGCGTAGGCCATCGCCCGCACGACGAGGTGCGAGGCGTCCGTCGGGACGTCGGCGGCTCCCTCGCCGGAGACGGTGATCTCGAGGCCGGGTGCCGGCAGCTCCGTGACGATCAGTTCGTCGTAGACGCTGAGCGCGAGACCCAGGGTGTCGAAGCCGGGACCGAGGTTGGCGCTGGTCGCGGGAACACGCACCTGAACCGAGCGGGTCATGCCGTCGCCTCCGGCGCGAGATCGAGCACGGATGCCACTTCCGACGTCGCCGCGTCGACGACGATCGGCTCGGCCTGAGTGCCGTCCGCGTTGCGGAGGGCCCACTGCGGGTCCTTCAGGCCGTGACCGGTGACGGTCAGCACGACGGTCGAGCCCGCGGGGATGACGCCCGCCTCGGCCCGGTCGAGCAGGCCGGCGACGGTGATCGCGGACGCGGGTTCGACGAACACACCGGCCGTGCTCGCGAGAAGCTTCTGCGCCGCGAGGATGCGGTCGTCGTCGATGGCGCCGAACCAGCCCTGCGTCGCGTCACGGGCCTCGAGGGCGAGGTGCCACGAGGCCGGGTTGCCGATGCGGATCGCGGTCGCGATGGTGTCGGGGTCTCTCACGACCTCGCCGCGGACGAGCGGCGCCGATCCGGCGGCCTGGAAGCCGAACATCCGCGGAACGCGCGTCGCCGCCCCGCGGGCCGCCTCCTCGCGGTAGCCGCGAGCATGGGCCGTGTAGTTGCCGGCGTTGCCGACGGGCACGAAGTGGAAGTCCGGCGCGTCGCCCAGCTGCGACACGATCTCGTACGCCGCGGTCTTCTGCCCGTCGATGCGATCGGGATTGACGGAGTTGACCAGGTGCACCGGATAGTGGTCGGCCAGTTCGCGCGCGATCTCGAGGCAATCGTCGAAGTTGCCGCGGATCTGGATGAGACGGCCGCCGTGCGCGACCGCCTGACTCAGCTTGCCCATCGCGATTTTGCCCTCCGGGACGAGGACGGCAGCTGTGATTCCGGCGTGGGCGGCGTAGGCCGCAGCAGAGGCCGACGTGTTGCCCGTCGAGGCGCAGATGACGGCCTTCGCCCCGCGCTCGACGGCGCGCGAGAGCGCGACCGTCATCCCGCGGTCCTTGAACGACCCCGTCGGGTTCATGCCCTCGAACTTCACCCAGACGTCGGCGCCGGTGCGCCGCGAGAGCTCGCGAGCGGGCACCAGCGGCGTACCGCCCTCGCCGAGCGTCACGATCGTCGACGATTCGGTGACGTCGAGACGGTCGGCGAACTCGCGCAGGACCCCCTGCCACACGTATGCCATGTCAGTCTCCCTCGACCCGGAGCACCGAGACGACGCGCTTGACGACGCCGCTCTCGCCGAGCGAGGCGACAGCGTCGCTGAGGTCCTGCTCGCGGGCGGTGTGCGTGCCGATGACCAGGCGGGCCGTCTGCACGTCGCCGTCGGCGACGATCGTCTGCTCGAGCGTCGCCACCGAGACGTTGCCGTCGCTGAGCAGCCCCGCCACCGCGGCGAGGACGCCCGAGCGGTCGTCGACCTCGAGGGTGATCTGGTAGCGCGTGGTGACGTGACCGATCGGGACGACCGGCAGGTTCGCCCGCGTCGACTCCCCCACGCCCACACCGCCGGCGATGTGGCGGCGGGCCGCCGATACAACGTCGCCCAGCACAGCCGACGCGGTCTGCACCCCGCCCGCGCCCGCGCCGTAGAACATGAGGTCGCCCGCGGCCTCCGCCTGGACGAACACGGCGTTGTTGGCTCCGTGCACGCTCGCGAGCGGGTGCTCGCGAGGCACGAGCGCGGGGTAGACGCGCACCGAGATCGTCTCGCCCGACGGCGACACCTCGGCATCGGCGAGGCGCTCGCACACGGCGAGGAGCTTGATGACGAAGCCGGCCTTGCGCGCGGCATCCATCATGTCGGCGTCGATCTGGGTGATGCCCTCGCGGTGCACCGCATTCAGCGGCACGGCGGTGTGGAAGGCGAGCGACGCGAGGATCGCGGCCTTCTGGGCAGCGTCGTACCCCTCGACGTCGGCGGTCGGGTCGGCCTCGGCGTACCCGAGCGCCTGCGCGTCGGCCAAGACGTCGGCGAAGTCCGATCCCTCGCGGTCCATGCGATCGAGGATGTAGTTCGTCGTTCCGTTGACGATGCCCATGATGCGCTGCACCCGGTCGCCGGCGAGCGAGTCGCGCAGCGGGCGGATGATCGGGATGGCGCCGGCGGCCGCAGCCTCGTAGTAGATCGACGCGCCCACCTGGTCGGCCGCTTCGAACAGCTCGGGTCCGTGCGTGGCGAGCAGCGCCTTGTTCGCCGTGACGATGTCGGCTCCGGCGCCGATGGCCTTCAGGATGCTCGTGCGCGCGGGCTCGATCCCGCCCATCAGCTCGATGACGATGTCGGAGCCGACGAGGAGCGGTTCGGGATCGGTGGTCAGCAGCTCGCGCGGCAGCTCGACGTCTCGCGGCGCGTCGATGTCGCGCACCGAGATACCGACGAGGTCGAGGGCGGCTCCGGCGCGATCGGCCAGTTCGTCTCCATGCTTGAGCAACAGCGCGGCGACCTGCGAGCCGACGGCGCCGGCTCCGAGCAGGGCCACGCGCAGGCGGCGGTAGTCCGTCATTCGGCTCCTTCTGTGGGGATGCCCGCGTCGCGGGCGAGCAGGTCGTCGATCGTCTCGCCGCGGACGATCACCCGGGCTACGCCGTTCGAGACGGCGACGACGGGCGGGCGCGGGACGTAGTTGTAGTTGCTGGCGAGCGAGTAGCAGTAGGCACCCGTCGCCGGGACAGCCAGCAGATCGCCCGGAGTGACGTCGGCGGGCAGGTATTCGGCGTCGACGACGATGTCGCCCGATTCGCAGTGCCGACCCACGACACGCGAGAGCGCGGCGGGCGCGTCGCTGCGACGGTTCGCGACTCGTGCCGAATAGGCCGCGCCGTACAGGGCGGGCCGTGCGTTGTCGCTCATGCCGCCGTCGACGCTGACGTACAGGCGCTCGAGCTCGTCGCTGACGCGGACCGGCTTGGTGGTGCCGACCTCGTACAGGGTCACCCCGGCGCGGCCGACGATGGCCCGACCGGGCTCGAAGGCGAGCATCGGCAGCGGGATGCCGTGGGCCTCGCACTCGCGAGCGACGGCCGCGACGATGCCGTCGGCCAGCTCTTCGATCGGGGTCGGGTCGTCGACGCTCGTATAGGCGATGCCGAAGCCGCCGCCGAGATTGAGCACCGGAACCTCGCCGCCGCCGAGAAGGCGGGCGTGGACGGCCACGAGCCGTGACGCCGACTCGGCGAAGCCCGCCGTACCGAAGATCTGCGATCCGATGTGGCAGTGGAGCCCGAGGAAACGCAGCGAGGGCAGCTCGCGGATGCGAGCGACCACGGCCTCGGCATCCGTGAGCGCGAAGCCGAACTTCTGGTCCTCGTGGGCCGTCGCGAGGAAGTCGTGGGTCTCGGCGTGCACGCCGCTGTTGACCCGGACCAGCACGGGCTGGACCGCCTCGCGTGCGGCGGCGATCTCGGCGAGCCGGTCGATCTCGACGAGGCTGTCGACGATGACGGAACCGACTCCGAGTTCGACGGCGCGCGCGAGCTCGAGGCGCGACTTGTTGTTGCCGTGCAGTCCGATGCGCGCCGGATCCGCTCCCGCAGCCAGGGTGACGGCGAGCTCACCGCCGGTCGCGACGTCGACCGCGAGCCCTTCCGCCGTCACCCATCGCACGATCTCGGTGCTCAAGAACGCCTTGCCGGCGTAGTACACCCGAGCGCTCGTGCCGTGGCGTGCGGCGGCGGCGTCGAATGCCTGACGGACGCGACGCGCCTGCGCCACGACGGCATCCTGGTCGAGCACGTAGAGCGGCGTGCCGAACTGAGCGGCGAGGTCGGTGGTCGCGATGCCGCCGACGGACAGCGCACCGAGGTCGTCGCGCTCGGCGCGGGGCGGCCAGACGGCTTCGACCAGCTCGTTGACGTCAGCGGGAGGGAGCAGCCATTCCGGTACGGCAGGGCGGACGTCGGACGCGGACACGGGAACACCAATCGGGAGAGACGCTGACCGTCCGGCAGACGGGGCCGCGACGGTGCCGCCAGTCTAGGACACCCGCCGCGCGGGCTCCGCCGGTGTGACCGCCCGCGACAGACGCGGCCGTGAGCCCGCTCACGAGAGCGACGAGGGCGCGTCCTCTTCCGCGAGCCGGGCGACGGCCCGGCGGATCCGCGCCGCCCGCGCAGCATCCGACGGCGCGCTCAGGACAGGATGCAGGACGGAGTACCGCTCGGCGGCGCGGAGCGCGGCGAACCGGCGGGATGCCGCGGGCGACGCCGCGAGCACAGCCTCGAGGTCAGCCGGCACCGCGGCCCCGGCCTGGCCTGCGTAAGCGCGTTCCCAGCGCCCGTCGGCCTGCGCACGCTCGACCTCCATCCGGCCGCGGGGACGCATGCGCCCCTCCGCGACCAGCCGCTCGATGATCCCCACATTGCGGAGCGACCAGATCGAACGGGCGCGGCGCGGCGTGAAGAGCTGCAGGAAGGTGGAGTCGTCTCGGGAGTTCCGCCGGCCGTCGATCCAGCCGCTGCAGAGCGCCTCGTCGAGCGCCTCGGCGTACGTCAGCGACGTCGGCTCCGTCACGTTCTTCTTTGCGAGCACCAGCCGCACGCCGTCGGAGTCGGACTCGTGCGCGTCGAGCCAGGCTCGCCACGCGGCCGCATCCGAGACGACGAGAAGAGGCGGACCGCCGGCATCCGCTGTCATGAGCACTCCACGCTTGTAGCCTGGCGCAGGAGGCGATGATGGGCAATGGAACGCGCGAACCGGCCGGACTCGACGAGCGTATCGGTGCGCTGAAGGAACGCATCTATGCGACGGTGACCGGGCTGGCGATCCTGGCGGGACTCCTCACGGCCGAGCACGTCACGGTCACCGAGTCGATCTTCGCCCTCGCGGTCGGCATCTTCGCGATCGCGGCCGCCGGCTTCGTCGCCGAAGTCATCGCCCATCAGATCGGGCATCGCCAGTTCCCGAGCGCACGAGAGCTGGCGGTCATGGCGCGCACGGCCGTGGTCGCCCTCGGAACCGCGTCGCTCCCGCTGCTCGCGCTGCTGCTCGCCCTGCTCGACCTCATCGACCTCGACACGGCGCTGATCATCGGGATCATCGCCGACGCGGCGGTGCTGGTCGGTGTCGTGCTGCTCGCCAGTGCGCGCACGGGCCTGACCGCGCTGCAGCGCCTGGTCGCATCCGCGCTGCTGCTCGGGCTGGTCGCGGCGGTCGCCGTCGCGCTTCTCCTCGCTCACGGCCACTGAGCCGGGGCAGGCGTCCGGGTGGGGCGGCCGGCTCAGGCGCAGGTGCCGTCGGCCTGAAGCGCCGGATCGCGGATGATCGCTCCGTCGACATCGACCTCGGCCACCAGCGCGCCGGGTTCCACGCGCACCTCGCGCAGCGTCAGCCCGGCGGGAAGGCGATCGCGGATGCAGATCGGGTAGTCGCGCAGCACGCCGTCGGCGGCCGAGCCGAATCGCTGGCGGAGATCGTCGCCGGTCAGCGCCGCGCCACCGAGCCGGACAGCAGTGGGCGTCAGGACGATGTCACCGTCTGCAGCGCTCGGCGTCAGGTCGAGCCCGAGCGGAACCGAGAGGGCGAACAGCGGCATCTCGACGTCGACCGTCACGTTCGGCGGATCCAGCGTGACCCCCGCACCTGAGTCGCCGGAGACCTGCGATAGCAGGGTCTCGAGCTGGTCCTCCGCGAAGACCACCGTCGCCTCCGCCGATCCGATGTCGCCTCCGTCGGCTCGAATGGGAACATCGGTCGCGCGCACCGACACGTCGGCCACGACGTCGCCGAGCGGGATCCCGTCGCTCGCCACATCGAGACGGTCGAGCCGGCCCCCGATGACCTGGGGCAGCACCGGCTCGTCGAAGCCGACGTCGATCTGCCGGTCCTCGGGCAGTGCGAGCCGGGTGATCACCTGCTCGCGCACGGTATTCGTGAGGATGCTGCGCGTGATGCTCTCAGCGACGAACCACGCGGCGATCGCAAGGCCGACGACCACGACGAGAGCGATGATCCACGGCAGCGCCCGCCGCCGTCGCTTCGGCGGCACGGCGACAGCCTCGGGCAGCGGAAGGGTGGGCTGAGTGGCACCGCTCACGTCGGTCACATCCGTTCGGGGGCGCTGACACCCAAGAGGTCGAGCCCGTTGCGCAGCACCTGCCCGGTGGCGTCGTTGAGCCAGAGGCGAGTGCGGTGGAGGTCGGTGACCTCTTCGTCTCCGAGCGGCGTGACACGGCAGGTGTCGTACCAGCGGTGGTAGAGGCTCGCGAGCTCCTCGAGGTACCGGGCGACCCGGTGCGGCTCGCGCAGCTCGGCAGCGAACGCCACGACGCGCGGGAACTCCTGGAGCGCGCCGAGGAGAGCCGACTCGGTCTCGTGGTCGAGCAGCTCCGGGGCGAACGCATCGCGGGTGACCCCGGAGTCGGCGGCGTTGCGCGCGACGTTGTGCGTGCGGGCGTGCGCGTACTGCACGTAGAACACGGGGTTGTCGTTCGTGCGCTTCTGCAGGATCTCGGGATCGAGGGTCAGCGGCGAGTCGGCGGGGTAACGCGCGAGCGAGTAGCGCAGCGCGTCGGTGCCGAGCCAGTCGCGCAGGTCGTCGAGCTCGATGATGTTGCCCGCACGCTTGGACAGACGCGCACCGTTGACCGAGACGAGCTGGCCGATCAGCACCTCGATGTCCTTCTCGGGGTCGTCACCGGCCGCGCCTGCGAGGGCCTTCAAACGGTGGACGTAGCCGTGGTGATCAGCGCCCAGCAGGTAGATCTTGTGCGCGAAACCGCGGTCGCCCTTGTTCAGGTAGTAGGCGGCATCGGCGGCGAAGTAGGTGTACTCGCCGTTGGAACGACGGATGACGCGGTCCTTGTCGTCACCGAAGTCGGTCGTCCGCACCCAGACGGCGTCGTCCTGATCGAAGACGTGTCCCTGCGCACGCAGCCGGTCCACGGCCTGGTCGACGAGACTCGGTCCACCGTCGGCGGGGGTCGCGTGCAGCAGCCGCTCGCTGAAGAACACGTCGAAGTGCACGTTGAACTTCTCGAGCGAGTCCTTGAGGTCGGCCATCTGGAGCTCGTAGCCGAGGTCGAGAGCGACCTGCTCCTGCTCCTCGAGGGCGAGGGTCAGCAGATCCGGGCGCGCCGACAGCACCCGCTGGGCGAGGTCGTCGATGTACGCGCCGGGGTAGCCGTCCTCGGGCGTGGGCTCTCCCTTGGCGCTCGCGAGCACGGAGCGGCCGAACCGCTGCATCTGCGCTCCCGCGTCGTTGATGTAGAACTCGCGGACGAGCTCGGCCCCACTGGCGAGCAGGAGACGGGCGATCGCGTCGCCGAGCGCCGCCCAGCGCGTGTGCCCGATGTGCATCGGACCGGTGGGGTTCGCGCTCACGAACTCGAGATTGATCGAGTTGCCGGCCTGGCTGTCGTTGCGGCCGAACGCGGCCCCCGCCTCGACGATCTCGCGGGCGAGCGCGCCGGCGGCGGCGGCATCCAGGCGAATGTTGATGAACCCGGGGCCGGCGACCTCGACGGATGCCACCCCCGGCGTCTCGGCGAGCGCCGCGGCGATCTCGGCGGCGAACTCACGCGGGTTCGCACCGACACGCTTGGCCAGCTTCATCGCCGCGTTGGACGCCCAGTCGCCGTGGTCCCGGTTCTTGGGGCGCTCGAACACGAAGTCGGCGGCGGTGAGACCATCGCTCGAGCCGGGGCGTCGCGCCTCGGCGAGCGGGGCGACGACGGACAGGAGGGCTTCGGCAAGAGCATCGGGATTCATAGCCCTCCGATTCTAGGCGGGCGGCCACGGGCCCGATGCTGAACGTCTCGCGGACGGCATCACGCGAGGGTGATGAAAGCCTCGTGATCGTCTCGGGCGGGATCGTCGACGGCGGCGTCTCCCCCGGCGACCTCGGCATCGACCCGCAGATGCGTGAGCGCGACGTTGCCGCCGTAGTAGCTGAGGAACGCGCAGTCGGCGGCATCCCGGCCGGTCGCGATCCGGACGAGCCCGCGGCGGTTCGACAGCCGAGTCGCGTCGATGACGTGCCAGGCGCCGTCGACGTACGCCTCGGCGACGGCGTGGAAATCCATCGGGCGAAGCCCCGGCGCGTAGCAGGCGGCATAGCGCGCGGGAACGTCCATCGCGCGCAGCAGCGCGATGACGAGGTGGGCGTAGTCGCGGCACACCCCCTGTCCGGTCGCGAGGGTCGTGACCGCGGAGTCGGTGCCGAGGCTGAGACCCGGCGCGTAGGTCGTGTTCGAGGCCACGAAGTCGCTGATGGCCGAGACGAGTTCGCGGCCCTGCAGGCCCCGGAACTGCCGACGCGCGTGCGCGAACACCTCGTCGGACTGCGCGTAGCGACTCGGCCGCAGGTACGCGATGGTCTCGAGCTCGCTCGTCGGCGCCGGGGCGGCGGAGCCGTCGACGACAGCGCGGTACCGAACCGAGATCGTGCCCGCTTCTCCCGCGAGGCGATGGATGCGCGTGCCCGCGGGAGACGCGGGCGGGTCGACGATCTCGGAGACGGACAGCGAGCGGCCGGCGAGCGTGACGCTCAGTTCTTCGTTGCGGAAAGACGCCGCGCGCGACGCGGCGATCTGCAGGATGACGTCGACGGGACCGGTCAGCTGGAGGTCGAGTTCGGCCGTCAGGATGCGCTGCACCGGGTAATCCTCGCACGCAGCGAAGCGCCGTCGGGCCGCTCCCGGCGGTGATCGGATCGGCCGCGATGAGAGGCTGGTGGTCGGCCATGAAACGAGGAGCCCTCATGTCGAAGACCGTCACCCTCATCCGCGCGTCATCCCTGTCGGATGCCGCTGAGTACGCGTACGCGGCCACCGCGCCCGCCGACGCGCGCCTCATCTTCCTGGCCGGTTCGTGCCCGCTCGCCGCCGACGGGTCGACGGTCGGCGTCGGCGACTACGCCGCCCAGGCGGCATCCTGCATCGAGAACATGAAGGTCGCCCTGGCGGCCGCCGGCGCGGGGATCGAGAACGTCATCAGCACGCGTGTGCTCGTCGCGTCGAGCTCGCAGGCCGACCTCGTCACCGCCTGGGAGGTGGTGCGCGACGCCTTCGGAGACCACGACGTGCCCAGCACGCTGATGGGCGTGACGGTGCTCGGCTACGACGATCAGCTCGTCGAGATCGAAGCCGTCGCCGCCGTCCGCGACTGAGGGGTCAGGCCTCGGGCCGCGCGGTCTTGCCACGCAGGCGTCCCGGCACCCCATCCGATGACGTACCCTCAGCGTGTGCGAACCCGAAACGCCCGCCCCCGCCGCAGAACCGTGTGGGCTGTCTCGGCGATCTCGGCCGCCGTCGTCGCGGTGGCGCTGACGGCATTCCTGCGGCCCTGGGCGGCTCCCACGGCGGCACCGGTGGCGGCCGGACCCGGCGCGGTCGCGAGGATCGAGGCGCCGCCGCTCGCGCTTCCCACGGGGGCTCGCGTTCTGATCTTCGGCGACTCGTGGACCTACGGCTCCGCGGCATCCGATCCGACCCTCGGATACGCCTATGTCGTCGCCCAGCGAACCGGGTGGACGACGATCGTCGACGGCATCCGCGGCAGCGGCTACCTCAAGCCGGGCATCGACGGTCCCGCGTTCGGCGACCGAATCGCCGCGCTCGACCCCGCACTCGATCCCGACCTCGTGATCATCCAGGGGTCGATCAACGACCGCAAGCAAGGTGCCGCCGGGTACCGCGACGCCGTGAACGCGGCGTGGGACGATCTCGCGGCGACCTACCCCGAAGCGCGCATCGTCGTGCTGGGCCCCGCACCGCAGGTGCTCCCGGTCGAGAGTGAGACGGCCCGCGTCGACCGGGATCTCGCCGAGCTCGCCGGCGCCCGGGGCTGGTGGTACCTCTCCCCCATCGCCGAGGGCTGGATCACCGACGCCAACTACAGCGACGTCATCGACACCAGTGCCACGGGGCGCGACCACCCATCGACAGCGGGGCACGCGTATCTCGCCGATCGCCTCGCAGCCGACGTCGCGGCGATCACGGATGCACCGGCCGTCGCCGCCGAGCCCGTTCCCGAGCCGCTCGTCCCCTGACCCGCTGGTCTCGCCGCCTAAGCGCCGCTGTGGGGCGAAGGGCCCGTGCTGAGGTGCTCGTGCACGAGACGCCAGCCCGAGCCGGTGCGGTGGAAGACGTTGGTCGCCCGACCGCGACCGCTTCGGGCCTGTCCGTCGATGTGTCCGCTCCAGCGATACGTGTAGACGGCCACCGCCGCATCGGCGGCATCCACGACCCACTCGACGTCCTCCGCCCCGTAGACCTCATCGGGGATGAGCGTCCACGTCCGCTCGAAGTAGGCGCGGACGGAAGCGAGGCCGACGCAGGTGGCATCGCCGAAGTAGTACACCGCGCTCGCGTCGAGCACTTGTGCAACCTCGTCGAAGTCATGCGTGTTGGTCGCGGCGATGTAGCGGGCGAGCGTCTCGGATGCGGTCATGTCTTGGTCCTTTCGTTCATCGGAGCGGCGGCGCCGACGACGGCGCTCATGCTCCACACCGGTGGCGCGCCCCGCGGTTCGACCCGCGAGACGACCGAGAAGCCGTGTCGTTCGTAGAGCCGGACGTTGCGCTCGTCCGATGTGTCGAGCGCGAAGCGGTCGGCGCCCCGTCGCCCGCCCTCCGCGAGCGCGAACCGGATGAGGTCGGATGCGAGGCCCTGCCCCTGACTGGCGGGCACGACGCCGACCGTCTCGATCCGCCACGAGTCCGGCTCGGACGGCGTGTCAGCGGCGTCGCCGAGTCGTCCGAGTCGGTCGCCGTGCAGCTGAACGATGCGGTCGACGACGGCCGGTGCCGGGTCGGGCGCATCCGGCGGGAGCACGGCGATCACTCCGTCAGCGGGCCCCGTGACCCCGACGAAGCCGTGGGCGTGCGCGTGCCGCAGGTAGACGAGCTGCAGCTCACGGAGCCGCCACGCGTAGTCATCGTCGGGGATGACATGGCGTGTCCACGCGTAATCCTCGAACGCCTCCGCGAGAGCGTCGGCGGCGGCATCCAGTTCGTTCTCGGCGGCGAGACGAGTGCGAGGTGTCATGCGGGTGCGTCCTTGGGTTGCTTGCGGTCGGATGCCGGCGCTGTCGGCGTCGCGGAACCGGATTCGATGATCGCCTGCAGCGTCGCCAGGTGGCGGGCGAACGCCTCGCGACCGGCATCCGTGATGCCGACCCACGTCCGCGTCCGCCTGCCGACGGCTTCTTTCCGCACCTCGACGAGCCGCGCGTCGGCCAGCACGGTGAGCGTCTGCGACAGGGTCGAGTCGCTCACCTCGAGCAGGTCGGCGAGGAAGCGGAAGTCGACGTCCTCGAGATTGCGGAGGGCAGCGAGCAGCGAGAAGCGCACGGGCGAATGGATGAGGGCGTCGATGTCCTTGCGCGGGTGACTCATCGGCGTGAGCTCGGGAAGAGGCAGGCGAGGATCGGAGAGATTGACACGATTCCCGCGAGAACCCACCACCACGGCGACGAGAGCTGGAGCAGTTGGAGCGCCGGGTCGAGCATCAGCGTGTAGAGCGCGAACCAGGTCGCGACCGCGATCCCCATGTTCCGCAGTCCGTTGCGGGGCACCGACCGCTGGTAGCGGAACGCGATGGTCCAGATGCAGAGCGTCGCGAGGAGGAAGGGTGCGAAGGCCTTCCAGTAGCCGACGCCGGCGACGTCGATCGACAGGGTGAACGCGAGCGCGTACGTGGCCTGCGCCACGACGAAGATCCGGAACCAGCGCGTCGCGCGACGCGCATCCCTCTCGGCCTTCGTCCCGACGGCGACCATGCGGGCTGCGTCATCGTATGCGAAGCTGTTTTGCGCCATGCAATGACTTTAACAGTTGTAAAGCGAATGCTGCCACCTCTCCCGCGGTCGTTCCGGTCGCCTCCGCGGTGATAGTCTCGATCGGCACGCCTCCGTAGCTCAGGGGATAGAGCGTTGGTTTCCGGTACCAAAGGTCGCAGGTTCGATTCCTGTCGGGGGCACAGTAGAGAGTAAGGCAAGCAGGTCAGGCGGGGAATCCCGGTGCATCCCTAAGTGCATCCCACGCCTCACGAAGCCAGTCGACGCACGATCCGGTGGGATGTCATCGGGTCATGCTCGACCGCTTCCCGCGTCAACACGGCACGGTGCAGCAACTGCCAGTACCGTGCGGGACGCAACCCGAGCTCACGGATGATGGCTTCTTCCTTGCGCCCCGTCCATGTGGGGTGTGCGGCTTCGAAGTCGAGCAGCTGTGCTGTGCTGACCATGCACCCCATCATCGGTGGGGGTTCGGACATTGCTGTATGGTGCGGGCATGCCGAGCAACCGTCGTTCAGGAAGCCGCCCCTTCCCGTCCGCAGATCAGATGCGAGCCGAGACGGGCCCGTTCCTCGGTCAGGGGACACCGGAGGCAACCCCGGTAGTGTCACGTCAGGCGACACCGGAAGAACTCGAGCGCGCGCGGAACCGAAAGCGACGCTGACTACCCGCGGCCGGCGTCGAGGATGCCGTTCAGGTCAGGGTAGATCCCGCCCGGTGGTGGGCCGGGGCTGTGCGACGCGATGAACGCATGGTGGATACGGAAGCACGCTTCCCGGAGCGTGGCTGTGTAGCCGGCCGGCCGCCCCATCGCGGTCACCCGGTACGCGATCCGCCCGTCGACCCGGCGGATCTCCACGAGCCCGTACTCACGGCCGTCAGGGTCGACCATCGTCCACGTGCCGGGTACGCGTTCCTCGGCAGCAAGTATCGGGTGCCAGTTGGCCATGGGTGTCGATCATGCCATCCGGCGCCGACATGGTCTACCATGAGTGCATGACGCGGCAGGAGATTGAGCACGAGATCGTGTCGCTCGTCGCGCAAGCGCGCGCAGAGGGCTGGTACGAGGACGATCCCTCATGGGCTCAAGTTGACGACCGGCTCTCACAGCTAGGCCTCGTATCAAACTAGCCTCGGCGAAGGCGCGCCACCAGTCCCGGACACGCGAAACAGCCCCCGACCGACCTCGCGTGGAGGCGGTCGGGGGCTGAACTATCTGCGTGCGATAGATGTGTTTCCGGTACACTCTCGCGCATGACCGCCGACCGACTGCCGATACATCGGATCGCAGCGTGGTTCGTCCGCCGCAACTCGCGGTGCGTAATGTGCAGGCAGCGCCCGAAGCGATCCGGTGACCGGTACTGCTCGGACGCGTGCGGAGAGTTCGACGCCGAGATGCAGGCGCACGGCTAGAACACCGTCGAGACCTTCAGCGCGTCACAGACGAAGCCGACAGCGGTGCTTCCCAGACCGATGCCGGCATATCCGGCCGCGCTGGTTACCGAGTCCGTGACGTTCGCCACTTCGGAACCGTTGACGAGGACGCGGATAGCTGTCCCGTTCACATCCAGCGCGACCGATGCGGGGGCTGTGATCGGAATAGCCGACGCGATCACCGCCCCGTTCGACTCGAGCTGCATGGAAGTCGACCCGACGGCCAGTCGATAACCGCCCGCGCCCGAAACGTTCGACGTGCGCGCTGACAGGTAGACGAAGCCGGCCGTCGGTAGAGCGTCGAACGTCAGCTCCACCCGTCCGCGCGGATCCGGAAGTAGGAATTGCCCCCAGACGCCACTGCCACTCCCCGGGACTAGCTTGCCCCCACTCACTGTTCCGCGATCGGACGGGCCGGGCGTTGCATAGCCTGCCGGCGACCCACCGTCGAAGGCATCCGTCGTCCGACCCGCCAGGACGCCAGATCCGGAGAATCCGTCGCTAGTGAAGGCGCGGAACGATGGTGCAGCAGTCGTGGCAGACACGGCTGCGGAGGGAGCGCTGTCGACACCAGCACCGTTCCGAGCAGTCACGCGGAATTCGTACTGCGTCACGGGCGTCAGGCCGGACACGGTAGCTGCGGTCGTGGTGGGCTGCGGCCCGGCAGTCCACGAGGCGGCACCAACCGCACGGTATTCGACCCGGTAGCTGACCGCGTTCACGGGCGCCGTCCACGTCAGTGAAACCGAGGTTCCCGCCACCGCTCCTATGGCAACGCCCGTCACTTGTCCTGCAGGCGCGCTGTATCCCGAATCGTAAGGGAGCCCTGCATAGAGCTTCGCGAATGCGTCAGCCATATTGGCTGCGATCTCCACCTCGCCTTGACGGGAAAAGTGGTTGCCATCGCCCTTGTTGCGGTTCAGCGGAGCTGGCACGAAGGCGACGGCGCGGTGGCGTTCCGCGACGGTCGCATGGACGGCGTTGATCGCGGCTCGGGTGCCGGTGTTGAGGTACTCCGGAACCATGCCGCCGACGAGCAGCGGCATGTCGTCGCCAACGATTGCGCGCATCGCCACGATGTTTGCGTCGTGATCCGCCTGGTAGGTGGCGCCGGAGACATTCTGGTCGCCGTCACTCTCGCCCTGAATGCTGATAGCTGCGAAGTCGATCCACGTCTCGCCGCGTGCTTCGATCGCCGCGATGGCGTCCGCTCGCAGTCGCACCCAGTTATCCCACAGCGAGTCGCGGACGCTGGAACGCCAGGTGGCGGCGGTGTCCTTTGACAGCTGCGTTCCTCCCCGAGCCGACGGGATGATGAGGATCCTCCGACCGCCATTGAGGCCCCGTGCGATGAGCTGCCGTGCGAACTGGAACATCGGCCCAATTCCCGGGGTCCCGCCTTCATTCATGTCGAGCGGTTCGGTCGCCTTGCGGAGGGTCCGCGTCTTGTAGCCGAACTGGAAGATGAGTTCGTTCTCCGGATCGGTGACAGCGGAGTACGGAGTTCCACGTCCAGCCACGTTGGACTGTGCTGCCGGTGGTCCCGCGTGTAGCAGCAGCCACTCATTCCCGGCGGCCTCGGCAATGGCGGTGGATAGTTGGGTGTTGGTCTGTGATCCGGGGGTGGTGATCAGGTTCGCGACGGACGCGTCCGTGGGGGTGTCAGCCTGGTCGATGATCGTCGCGGCGGTGAGGACAGACTGCACCTCCCCCGGTGACATCGTCGACCAGCCGAGGCCGACCCACGACACCACTCCATCGCCCACCTTCACCCGTTTCAGGGTGGAGTCGTATCCCATTTCCCCGTCGCCGAGGACAGGGTTCGCTGCCGCCCACTCGGCAGTTGTGCCGCGGCGGATAGTGATCTGCGCGAGTGCCATGCGAAACCCCTTCCCGTGTCAGTGGTTGGTTGCGTTGATCGCGTTGACGTCGCCGACCGACCCCTTCGGGACGGAACCGAGGCCGAGGCGGGTGAGGAACTCGTTCACACCGGGGACTGCCATGATCCGTGACACGAGGCCGATGATGAGCGCGGTGACGGCGACGATCGCGTTGAGCCACACGAACACGACCGGGTGCACGGCCACGTCGGTCTGCGCGGTCAGGTACGCGATTGCGGCGGCTGCGACACCGTTCGCGAGGGGGACGAGGACGATGAGGGATCCGGCGATCGAACGCAGGGCGCGCTGGGTCTTGAACCAGATTTCGGGAACGGGAGTGGACATTGCTTCCTCCAAACAGGAAAGCCGCCCCGAGAGGCGGCGGAATAAGGTGCGGACTGGGCCTACCGGCGTATCCAGTGAGGCGGAATGGTGTCCTCGATGAGGACGATGTCGGAGGGGTTCAGGTTCGGTGTGCCGAACTGCTGATCGATCGCACGGAAGACCCGCCCGACTGCGCCCCACTTCTTGTCGTGGTTGTCGACCTTCGTTTTCAACTCGTCGATCTGTTCCCACGCGGACTCAAGCTGAGTTTCCACGCGCGCGTCGATACGAGCATCCAGGGCAGTCTTCGCGTCCGCCTGCGTCTTCCCGCGGGTGCCGATGTACGCGACCAGCGCCCCACCGAGCAGGAACACACCACCGATGACCGCGATGACGATTTCGCTCATGCAACCACCGCCCGTCGTTCCTTGAACTCCTCCCCGAGCAGGTTCAACCGGAAGAACGCGAGGGGCAGACCGAACGTCAGCATCCCCACGACGAACAGGTTCGGTCCCGGGTTCTCGGAGAACAGGAGAATCGTGGTGACGTAACCGGCGACGAGCCCGACGAGGAGGATCTTCCCGACGATCTCCACCGCCCACAGTCTGGGGAACGCGACGCCGGCGAGGCAGACGACTGCGACACCTGTGAGCACACCACCGAACAGGTCGACCATGAGTGGGTTGAAGAGCCGGTTCAGGATGGTGGAACCGAACATGATCGCCTGGATGCCGGCGAAGATCGCTATCGCGTCATACAGGGGCAACCAGACTCTTTTCAGGTTCCGGTACTTGAACTCGTCGGGCGGGATCGCGTCGGGGTGCCAGATAGACGCCCGCCACAGGCGCCGCATCAGCTCCGTGCGGCTTCCTGCTGAGCCAACCGCAGACGGATCTCCTCCGCGCTCCACGTGACCGTGTCATACGCGCCCTGCTTCAGAACAGGCAGAGTCGACGGGTCGTACACCGGGTTCAGCTCGTCACCGGCGAACGTGTAGACCGTGCCCGACGGGTCACCGTACACGAGCACGAACGGGAGCCGGTCGTGGCGTCGCAGGTTGCTCTCCGCGATCATCCGCTTGTGCGTCTCCGGGTGAACCTCCTGGATCTCGAGACCCTTCGACAGTGCGACCTCGACCTCCTCAGGCGAACCGAACTGCACAACCAGCGAACCAATCGCGAGCGACTGGCCGATGCTCGACGTGATGATCTTCATCTCTACCTCTTCCTCCACGACCTCGAAGGTCTGCGGGACAAACGGGCGACTTTTGTTCGCGGCGGGCGCGGACAAGACTTCGCGGATTGTGTCAGCCGGGTCACGGAACGCCCTCAGCGTGCGATGCCCGGCAACCTTGCTGTACGCCGACTCGGGGTGAGTGCTGATGACCAGGTGCAGGTGGATGCCACCCCACGCGCTGCCCGGATAGTCGACGTGACCCATCGGCAGCGTGCTCGGCCCGCCGGCGAGCCGTCCCACTCGTTCCCCGGGACCGATCCAGTCACCGCGTACCGGTAGACGGTCCTTCGACAGGTGACAGTACGAATGGAACAGGCCGTGCCCGACGTCGAGAACAACGACCGACCCGAGGGTCTCGGAGGCTCGGATCACCCGAACGACGGTCCCCCCGAGCAGCGCCGGGACGTCGATCACGCGACGGTTCGTGCCGATGTCGATACCAATGTGCCGGAACTCGACAATCGAGTACAACGCACCCCACGCGGCAAAGAGGAGCGTCCACATACGGACGGCGTAGAACTCGGCTCGAGAGAGCATCACGCCTCCTACTGTTCGGCGACGAACGACATGTCGAGCGTCATCCGGAACGTTGAGGTCGGGGTGTCACCAATGAGGATCCGACCATCCGGGTAGATATCGACCTGACGGGCCTGACCGTTCGCCCACACAACCTTCTGCTGCACCTTCCCCGGACGGAACCCGACCGGGAGTGTGGTGATTCGGACACCGATACCGGGGTCACCGTTTCGGATCAGCCCGGTTACGTGCACGGTCCGGTTCAGCCGGCGGACACGCGCGATCTCGTACGCCTCACCCCAGTTCTGCCAACCGTTCGCGAGGGTCAGATCAATCCACCCCGTGTCCTCGATGATCAGGAGACCCTGGGGGCGGTCGGCGGTTCGGAGGTACACGAGACCCGTGTCAGTCTCCGAGATCAACCAACCCACCTTCGTCTGACCGGCAGTCAACTGCTGCCGCTCCGTCGACGTGACCCGCAGGACACCACCGATCTGCTCGACCCGGTCCGCGATCCGCTGCATGTCAGCGACCGTCTGAGTCGGCGTCGGTGTGATCTGAACCGAACCGTCCGCGTTTACAACGTTGCCCATCAGGCCCTCCAAGTGATTCGTAGCGCCCCGGACTGACCGTCCTCAGCAAGCGACCGTGCTTCTTCCTGACCGGACCCCTGCGCGTTCAACGCGACACCGAGAACACCGGTCTTCGCGGTGTTGAACCAGGGCTGCGCGAACGGGGGCGTGTACCATCCCGCCGCGGAACCCGGATCCCACAGGTCCGACCCGTTCACATTGATCAGCCCGTCCTTGCGGGCGTGCGTGTGGGTTCCCCAACGGAGCGTGTTCGGCCACCGCCGCACAGCCCACGTCAGGTAGATCTCGAGCCCAACGAACTCTGCGTTGTCGGGGATCGTGTCGGCCATCTGCGTCCCGTAGAACCACGCACCGAAATTGGATGGGCTGTTCCACGGGCGCGGGTTCCACCACCCGTTCACACCGGTCTTCCGGATAGAACCAGCATCAACGGCACGGAACACGCTCGTGTGCGTGGTCGCACCACCCCCGCCTGGGTCCGGGGGCGGCGGCACCGGGTCAGGAGACGTGGACAAGCGGTAACACTTCGGCCCGGAAGACCAGTCGATACCCACCGAATCACCCGAACCTGGCGGTGGGGTGTCCGCGTCCGCTGCCGCGTAGGGCATCCGGTACGTCCCGAAATCGGTTATCACATCCACGTAATCCCCCGACGCGTCCACCGTCACCACAACGCCCATGCCAGGTTTCGGTGCCGTCGGACCGATCAACCGTGAAACACCGTCGATCGTGTCGACATGAACCGGTTCGTTGATCTCCGGAACCCACGGTGTCGCGAACACGACCGGGACGCGTTGGTCTCCCATGTCCACCAAAGCCAACTGGCCCTGGTTGCCGACATACCTGCCGACACGGGACGTGACCTTCGTCTTCTGGTCAACGACACGGCGGGCGGCTTCACTCATCGGGAACCTCCAACACCATCTGCGTCACGGCACCGTCGTGGGTCAGGTCGATCACCCGCCCCACCCCGTCATGGAGGGTCAGCACGTCACCGAGCTCACGGGTCGGGTTGAACGGTTCCTCCACGCGACGCGTCACGGAACGCACCCGCGACACCCGTTCGAGGAGGGCGCGCGCTTCCGCGTTAACCTGCCCCTGGAACTGCAGGAAGTCGGACGCGTACCGGTACACGGCGACACCAAACGGCGACGCGGAACCATCCGCGTTCGCGACCCGCAGGAACCCTTCACGCACATCAGCGACGCCATACAACGGGAGACCCTCAGGAGACTTCCCCTCCACCACGACACGGTTGTACGTCTTCTCCGACCGCATCGAGATCGGCGCCGACACAACCCCCGTGACGACACCCATCGGGGCCGGCCACGCTTTCGGACGTGCCGTCAACGCACCAGCCGCATCAACATGCGGCCACGCGCCCAGCAGGTCGAACAGTTTGTTCAACACACCGGACTTCTCATCCGCGTACGACACCGAACCGGGCACGACCACATCAGGCATGTTCCGGACCACAGGGAACCCGGTGGTCGCCTGAATCTCACCCCACGCCGACGTGGACGACGGTGCAGTCGGGAACGAGAACTCGTCACGCGCCACCCTCACCAGAGGGTCACGCAACTCCACCTTGAACACCTCACCGGCCGTGATCTTCCGCACACCGAACGCGGAATCGGTCCGGTTCGCTTCCGGCACAGACTCGATCACGAACCGGCCCTGCGGGATCCGTTCACTGAACCTGCCCGCACGAACGATCACATCGACCTGCAATTCCGAACCGAACGGCGAGAACCAGTCACCGATCTGCCGAGGAAGCATCGACGACGCGTGATCATCGGACCACACGATCGAAACCGACCCGGATCCCGCCACGAACTGCGAACCCGACCACTGCAACCGCACGTCCCGGATCGGAATGTTCGCGAGCCGCCGGTCACCGTCGTAGATCAGGTCAGCAACCCACTCCACATCGAACCCACGGTCAACGATCAACGCCGCCGTCGTACTCGAAACCGCCCTAGCCACCAGACGCCCCCGCGTATTCCCACGCCGAATCCCGCGCGTCGTATGACGTGAACGCTGCGTCAGCCATGTCGTAGTCAGGGAACGCGGAATCCAAGTCGTCGTACGACAACGGCGATATCACCAGAGCCGGCGCCGGCGGGGAAACCTCGTCGGTTGTCAGCTCGAAACGTGATTCTTCCCCGCCGACGTGCAGGTTCACACCGATTTCTTGCAGGCCACGGTTGTCGCAAAAGAACACGGCGGGGAGCAGGGGGTGACGGGACCGGACAAGCCACACGGGAAGTTGTGGGTTGTCTTCGGTTCCGACAGTCGCCCAGGTCGCCGCAGCAGTGTCCCGTGTGGTTGCCGCGAACGACAACTCCACACCCGTCAGCCCGCCACGGGGACCCTGGGAAAGGACCGTCGGGTACGACTTGCCCTCAACCGTGACCAGCGACCCGGGGCCGACACGTCCGACACCGGGCGCGTTCACTGCCGTCTCCTCGAGCACCGCGTTCAGGCGCGGTTCGAGGGGCTGCTGCACGATCGTCACCCAAGGGTCTGCCGGACCCGGGAGTGTGACACCGCCGAGGCTCACACGCCCCATGGATGTGTCACCGTCCCAGCATTCGAGCTCGTACGTGGAAACACGGTCGAACCCGGCCTCAAGGTCCAGGAGCGCGAACGAACCGGCGTAGAACCGGTCCACACCACCCCGAACCTTCAACGCCCGCCCCTGACAAGTCCGCCACAACGTCACACGGTCCGTCCCGGCAGGCAGTTCCACCGACACGGTCGCCGGGGTGCCGCCGTCGAGCACCTGACCCGTGCCGCCCGGTGTGCCACCAGACAGGGACGGGCCAGTCTCCGCAGGCGTGCCACCGTCGTAAATGGCAGCAGCCTCGAGACGGACCTCAACCCGTGGGACCGGGGCCATATCGGGCAGGGGTGTCAACGTTACGATCACAGCGACGTCCTCCCACCCGACCAAGCCACATCATCCGAACGCTTCGCATCACGGATACGCGCGTCCACGAAACCGGTCAGACCGTTCCCGAGATCCAACGTCCCCGTGAGTCGCGCGCCCTCGATGGACACCGAAGAAGCCACGGGTTGCGCCGCCTGCTGAGGAGTTCCGGTCTGCCACAGGTTGAGTCGGTCACCCACTCGAGACCAGATCTGCCGGGACCGGGCCTTCTGAGCCGGGTCCATCGTGATGTATGCCTCGTCATGACCAGCCTCAGCGAACCGGTGAATGCCGCCAGGGGTAGCCGGGTAGATCCCCGACGCCCACCCACCGGCCGCGAATGCCTTCACGCCGCCCTGGAAGTACCCACCAGCGGCAAGAACCTCACCACCCTGACCACCCGGACCGGCAGCGATACGCAGCTTGATCGTCCGGTCGGCGTTCCGGTAGATGAAGTTATCGATCTCCCCCTGCGCAACCGCAGTCTGAGCCACAATCCGAATCGCCTTGTCAGTCGGCATGCCCGCGATAGTGTCTGCCAGCTGACGAGCCTCATCCTCCGTCGCGCCGAACGCCATAGCCCGGTCCATGACCGCCTTATGGGTGGCGTCCAGCGTCGCCTTCAGCGCGTCTGTGCTGCCGTCAACCTCGTACTGAGCGGTCGCGGCCTTCTCGCCAGCGTCCGCAATCGCAAGCAACGCATCCATGTTCCGGGAACCGGCATCCGTCGCGATGTCGAGGGTTTGAGCGAACCCGTCTGTGCCCTCACGAATCTTCGTGATCTGCTCATCGGCTGCCCGCAGAGCATCCTGGAAGTTGATGTTTGCCGAAACGGCGTCACGGTTGATCCCGTTGAGCTCGAAGATGCTTTGCAGCAGCTCCTGGACCTCGTCGTTCAAACCGGAAACAGCATCAGACTCGTTCATGTACGCCTCGGCCGCGGTGACGGAAGACTCCTCCGACACACCATTCGCCTCAGCCAGCTCGCGTGCCGCCTCTTCCTTCGCCTGCGACTGCTTAACCGCCTGCTCGTACGAAGAAGCCTCACCCAGAACAGAAGTAGTCAGGAGAGTCGAAGCAGCCGAAACATCCGTCAGACTGATTCCAAGACGATCCGCGATCGCCTGAGCCGCCTCCTGCTCGCCGCCACCAGCACGGATTACTTCTTCCAGCTCACGCAGAGCCTCCGAGCTGCCCAGCGCCGCCTTCGTGACGACGTCGTAACCGATGCCAAGCTTGTCGGCCGCGTCGAACGCGGAACCACGCGAGATCCACAAGTACGACTGCTCAGCCGCAAGGTTCGCAACAGCAAGATCTTCGGTCGCCTTCGTCGCACGCAGCGTTCCCTCTTCGAGGGTGTCCGCATACGCCTGCGCTCGAGCCCGCGCCTCAGCCTGAGCCTGAGCAACAGCCGCCACAATCCCGATGACCACGGTGAGCCCAGCGGTCACGGCACCAGCCGCACCAACAAGACCACGCATCGAAAGGTCCGCGGCCTTCACGTTCGCCCGGAACTCCGCGAACCGAGTCGTAGCCAGCAGCGCCGCACCGCCAACCAGACCGATCGTTGCCGCAGCGATACCCAGATACATCGTCGCGTTCTGGACTTCCTCCGGTGCCTCGTTGAACACGTCAACCAGTGACGTCAACACCTGAACGGTGCTCCGCAGCGTCTCGTTCGCCGCGCCACCCGTCTGGATGAGGGCAGTATCTAGGGCGCCGCCAAGGGCCTCGACGTCTCCCGACAGGTTGTCCAGGCGCCGGCGTGCCGTCTCAGCCGCGTACCCGCTGTCATCGACGGCCTCGGTCCACTCCTCGACTCCCTTCGCGCCCGCCTTGTAGAGAGACGTCGCGGCGGTCACCGTCTCGCGACCGAAGATGATGCCCAGCGAAGCATCACGGGACGCGCCGTCCATGTTGGTGTACGCCTTCGACAGTTCGCCAGCCGCGTTCTGCAGACCCATGAAGTTGCCCTGCGAGTCGTACAGGGTCAGCCCGAGACGGTCGATCTCCTCGCGAGCCTGCTTCGACGGGGAAGTCAGCGACGACAGCACGCCTCGAAGCGAGGTGCCCGCCTGCTCGCCGATGATGCCCTGCTGAGCGAACATCGCGAGCACACCAGTCGTCTCCTCGAGGGAGACACCCATTGCGTTCGCGACGGGCCCGACGAACTTGAGACCGTTCGCGAGATCCTCCACGGAACCCATCGCCTTACCGGCGCCGGCCGCGAGAACGTCAGCGACATGTGCGGCCTGATCGCCGGACAGCTCGAACTGGTTCAGAGCAGTGGCCGATATCTCCGCGGCACGAGCAACACCCAGCCCACCTGCTGCGGCGAGGTCGAGCGATCCCGCCAGCGCGCCCGCCAGAATGTCCGCGGTCGAGACACCGGCCTTCGCCAGCTCCTCAATGGCGTTGGCTGACTCCGTCGCAGAGAACACCGTCGATGCGCCGGCCTCCAAAGCGGCATCCCGCAGAAGAGCCATGTTCGACGCGGACTCATGCGTCGCGGCATCGACGAACGACATGGCTTCGTCGAACTCAGCGAACTTCGACACCGCCAGTGCCACACCCGCAGCCGCCGCCGCACCGAAACCGAGAGCCAGACCACCGAGATCGGTGAGAACCTGCTTCTTCTGAGCCAGCTTCTCGAGCTCGGTCCCCGTCTTCGCGGTCTTCTGCGCGACCTGGTCCATCCCGGACATGTAGCCCGTGGCGTTCAGGATCAGACGCACAGCAACGGAACGGTCGGCCATGACACCTCCCGGCGTACTGCGGCGCTACACTCACGCCATGCGGTTGAAACGGTCGATGGTGATTGGTGCGGCAACTGTGCTGCTGCTGACCGGATGCACGAGCGCGCCAGAAAGCGCTCCACCAACAACGCCTGCGGCTGCCAGCACACCGGCACCATCAGCCGACCCGGCGCTCGAGATGTGCGAGCTACTGAACGAACGGATGCTGGAGTACCCCGACTACATCACCGCTGTGATGGGTGGCGAGTACGACCAGATCCAGCACCGGAAGTTCGTCGAATGGGCCGACAACCTGACGAAGGCGGCGCCCGCGGACGCGGCGTCAACCGTGGCTGATTACGTCAGCCCTATCCGCCAGATCGAGGAAGTAGTCCTCGCTGGCGGCGGCAACTTGGTGCTGTCGACCGACTCTTTCAAGACAGGCGCGCTCGAGATCCTCGACTACTGCGTAGACGCCGGCTACAAGGCCGGCTAGCGTTCCACCCGGACGGCGGTGAACTTCCGCGCCTCCGAGAACTCCGGCCATTGCTTCTTGGCCTGTTCGATCGCGTCGTCGTACCAGTCACGGCGGGCAGTGACGACGTACATGTATTTGCCGTTCGGGTTCGCCGGGTCCGCGTCGATCGACATCGTCTCCTCAAGCGGGAGACCGTGATGCCCTAGCCCAGCCTCGTACTCCTTGAGCGCGGCGAACATGTCGTACTGTTCCTGGTCGTACTCCGGTTCACGGAACACGCGTGTGACGGTCTTGCCGTCGATGACCTCGGTGACGTGGGTTTCTTCGGGCTCCCAACCCCACAGCCGGCGCGGTGCGATACCAAGCTCGAGAGCGAGGCGCAGGTCACGGACTAGCCGCGGGTCGTCCCGAAGGCGGTCCCTAAAAAACTCAGGTCCGACTTCCCCGCTTCACGGTTCACCTCGATCACGGCCTGCGCGATCCGGTCGTGCTCACCGTCGGTGATGTTCTTGTCGATCGTCACCCACTCTTCGGGGCTGATCGGGTGCGCTTCGCCGTCTTCATCGACGTACTGGGCGGTGTTCTTCGCGACGTGCATGAAGAAGATCGAGGAGTTGAACGCTTCCACACGTCCCTTGCGGGGCGGGCATGCGTTGACGAACTCGTTGTACTTCGACCGGTCCACACCGGTGATCCGAAGGATGATGGACTGTTCCCGGATCTGAGCCTCGATCGCTTCCACGGCCGCACGAGCCGTCTTCACATCGGGCCCGCTGACCATACGGTCAGAACCCTTCTTCGAAGCGGACTGGACGGCTTCCATGGCACGGTCCCGCTCACCGAGGAGCGACAGGTCCAGGCAGATCGGGACGTCCTTCGACGGCATCTTGCGGTTCTGCAGACGAGCAGAGAGGTTCGACATCACGGTTCCTTTCACACGAGTTCACACGGGAACCTGTGCCGCCCCGCCCGTGTGTTTCGGGGCGGCACAGGGGTATATCAGGCGGAGGTGAGCTGCTTCAGCTCCGACCACTCGCCACGGATGAACGCCTTCTGGTTGATGCGGTCGACCGCGTTGTCCTCGACGTTGACGATGTCCTGCGAGCCCATGCGCACGTAGACGTCCTCGTACCAGTCGCCGGTCGCGAACTCGTCCGCGTCCTCCTCGATCTGAACGAAGTGCACGAGCGTTCCCTCGACACCCTCCGCGAGCGCGATGCGCGCCTCGTCCTCGGTGGGCTCGTTCAGGTTGAACGTGTACTGCAGCATCAGCGAACGGGTCTTCGCGCCGGGGAGCTCGAAGTCCTGCGCCGAGCAGTAACGCGAGTCGGTGATCGTCGCCTGATCCTTCGTCGGCTGCCAGCCCGTACGGGTCAGGTAGCACGAGATGTTGTCGGCCGCGTTCACAGCCGCAGCGGTGAGCGTTGCCGGTCGCGGGCCCGGGATGAAGACAACGCGACGCGTGCCCATCGACGGCACGGCAGAGGGAAGAGAGAGTGCCATTGGTTACTCCTTGTCGGTAGGCACGGTGGTGGCAGGGCCGCCACCCTTGCTAACCCGCAACTTCGGTCGCCGCGGGCGGGTTGAATCCGGGTACCGGCTCACACGCGTGTGCTTTTCCGCGTCGAACTGGACCACCGGGATGTCGTACTCGTGACCGGACTTCTTGTCCTTGATCCGCGTGTACCGGGTCATGGGGTCTCCCTTGCTGGGACGGAGCGGAGCACCCAGCGGCGCACCGCGAATAACTTCGGTGGAGACACGTCGGTGTCTTTCTGGATCGGCTGCGTGCCGGCGGGTTCGAGACGCCAGCAACGCCGCCCGGTCACGGAAGGTTTCCAGTCGTTCAGCAGCGATAGCACCCGGCCGTCAACCCATGTCGCCTGCCACATCTCGGTGCCGACCGAGTGGACCGTGAATGTGATCTCCACGTCCTGGTGCTCACCGCGCAGCGACCGTTGGGAGAACACGCCGACGTCGTGCCAGACGTTCACGTACCGTTCCGGGTTATCCCGGACGTCGCCCTCGTAGACCGAGTCGGTGAGCTCCTGATCGGACCGCAACCGGGCCAGAACTGCGGCGACGTGGCGTTCGATCAGATCGGTAGCCATCAGAGACCCAATGCCTTCCACGCCTCATCAACCGCGTTATCGACATTTCGTTCGAAGTCGCGCTCGTGTGCCTGCAGAGCGCCGTGCATGATGCCCTGGGGTGGGTTGTGGAGGGAGCCGTACTCGATGAGGTTTCCCAGCGCACCCTGTGGCCGGTCTTTATCGGGCCCGATCTCCATCGTGATGTCGTACTTCCCGTTCATCGCACCCACCAGCGCGCCGAGAACGCCGCCTCCATGCGAATCGCCTGCAAAGTCGTACGAGATCGACGACGGGAACCTGGGCGCGTGCGCGAGCCCCGTAGCGTTCTTCCGGGCTGTCTCCTTGATCGAGGTCGCCGTCTTCACAGCGGCACGCCTGAAGATCGGCATCGTGTCTTCCGGGAAGTCTGAGACATCCCGCGCCAGCCTGCCGAAATCGGTGGATTCGACTTCTAGACCGTCTGCCATGACGCCTCCTAGGAGAAGTTCAGGACCTCCACGGGGAGGCGGCGGGTTGTCGAGTGCGTCTGCACATGAACACCTGTCACGCGCAGCTTGAGGAGGGTCCCTGCCGGGTCGAACGGGTTGTCGTTGAACTCGACGATGTCGTCCACGCGAATGCCCGCTGTCCCGGATATGGGGAGGGACAGCGTGGGCGACTGGTCAGAGAAACGCTGACCTGCCTGGTCGCCTTCGCGCGGCTCACCGGCCGTGAATCGCAACCGTCCTCTGCCGGCGTAGATGACCTCCCAAGACGGCTCGAGTTTCCCGGTCTCCCGGTTCTTGACGGGTGCGCCTGCGCGCTTCACCGTGACGGACGATCGAGCGATAGAGGCAGCGTCCTTCCGCGCCCTGATGAGCATCCTCTCGACGCGCATGGGGCCTCCTCAGTACCAGGGGAAGTACACGTCAGGCGTGTCGGTGGGCACCCATCCGACGGCGGGATCACGCGGCTCACGTCGCGTCGTGGCGACCGTGCCGATACCGGTGTGGCTCGACTCCCGAAGCCCCGACAGTTGCCGCTTCTCAGACACCGTCAGGTACGCGCCAGCCTCATCCACTCGCCAGGACTGCTGTGCGTCATCGATCGCACCACTCGTCTGAGCGTTCGCGTTCTCGAACACGCGCGCCGCGCAGTAGATCGTCACCATGCGGACTTCATCCGGCAGCGGGTCCACGACCGCGCTACCGTCGAGCCACGTCCGCCCTGATTCACGTCGAACCAGGGCGGACGCAGCCCGCAGACACATAGCCGCCCGCTTCGCCTCCACCGATCCTGTGGGGAATTCCTCCCCCAACCATTCGGCTAGCTCCTCAACGGATGCCAGCGTTGCGGGCGCGGCCATGATCAGGCCCCTGCGAGGCCGACCGAAACGGCGCGGTCCGCGTCGAGGGTCGCCGCACCGTAGAACGTGTCCACGACCGACTGGTCCTCGAGCTGCAGCGGGTTGTAGTGCTGGATCCAGCGGAGAGCGTACCCATCCTGCGCCACCGAGGCGGAGAACGCGGCGCCGTCGGGCTGACGCGAGGGCCGGGTGACGTGAGCGAACGCGTCACGGTGGTACCCGATGCCGAAGTCCGATGCGAGCGCCGGGTCAGCGACGATCGTGAACCCGAACAGGCGGCCGATGGTCGCCTCACGGAGAACGTCGGACGTTCCGGACTCGTTGACCTTCTGCAGCAGCTCGTCCTGCAGCGCCGCGGCCTCGAGATCGGAACCGACCGCGAAGAACCGGTTGGCTGCCGGGATCTTCCGGTCGTTCAGGACCTTGCGGGTCTTGATGAGCACCTCGCGGAAGTTCGAGCCGTCCGGCGCGACCGCGGGAATAGACGCGTCAGTCGCGATCGCCGACATCTGCGCGATGAGCGGCGCGGCGAGCTCGTCGACAACCGACTCAGCCTGCGGGCGCAGGACCTGTCGGGTCATGTCCTCGAGGGTGAACGTGGCGAAGTCGTCGGGGAGACGGACCGCGTTGTACACCTGGGTGTCGAGGGTGACGGGGAACCATGCCTGCGTGATGTCGTTGAACTGGATCGCCGCTCGGGCGTCACGGTTCGCCTTGGTGTACACGCGTGCCTGGCCGGCGGAGATCGGCCCGAGGACGTTGACGGTCTGCCCGCGACCAGCGACGAACTCGTTGCTGAAGTCCTGGCGGACGGTGCGGGGCAGGTTGGTCAGGCGTCGCAGCGACGAGAGCGTCGCACGAGCCGCCTGGGTGGGGTTGAACAGGGTGATTGCCACAGTGGGCCTCCTTCAGATGGGTGGGTGCACCACCGTGGCGGTGCGGTCAGTTGTTGAAGACGCGGTCGACGATCTTCTCGACGTCGTTGGAGTCCGGACCGGTCGGGTCCCCGCCGCCGCGGAGCTTCTCGCGGGGCTGATTCGTCGGGGGCTTCTTGCCACCAAACAGCTCCATGAGTTCTTCCGCGTCCTGGAGGATCTCTTCCTCGGTCGTCCCTGTGAGGCGCTTCACCAGCGACTCGGGCAGGCCGTGCTTCACGGCGATCTTCAGGCGAAGGTTCTCGGCCTCCAGGGCCGTTACTTTCTTCCCGTTCTCGTCCGCTCCCTTGGCCTTCTCTTCGGCGTCGGTGGCTCGCTTGCGGAGGTTGCGGTTCTCGGAGTTGATCTTGCGGATCTTCTCGCGTGCCTTCTCGGCGTCGAACGCACCCCCGTCGTCGGAGTCGTCGTCGTTGGCTGTGTCGTCAGCGTCGGACTCCACCTGGGATTCCTGGTCCTGGTCGACTGCCTCGTTGTCGTTGTTCTCTTCGGTCACGTTGCCCTCCGGGGGCGTGTCGTGCCGCCTCCAGGGCGGCTTTGCTTCCCGGACGCTGGTCAGCGTCGGGTGGTCGGTGAATCGCGGAATCCGCCGTTGCGGCGCATGTCCCGCACTACGTCCTTCACGGACTTCTGGCGGGCTGTGTACCGCGCGTTTGTGTACGCGTCGATGTACCTCTGCTCGGCTTCGGTGGGCTCCCACTCGGTGTACATCGGCTCAGCAGTGCACCCGCAGTGCGCGTGATACTTCAGCCCCTCAGCAGTGGAAGCGTCACGGTAGACAGGCCCGCGGGACGCGAGCATGGCGCAGAACGCGCACGGGTTACCGTCCGTCACGCGACGCCAGCCGATGGAACGCCGATCACGCTGCGAGGTCGCTGCGATCGTCAGCCGGCCGCCCATAAGAGCCTGGCGTGACGCAACGCCCTCGAACTTTGTTCGCGCCGCGCGATAGGCCTGCTCCGGATCCATCCCGGCAGAGATCAACTGCTTCACCCGCACGGGGCCCGCGAGTTGAAGAGCAAGCGCGGCGCTCGTAGGCGCCCTCAGAACAGGCTCCCCGCGCGCCCCAATCTCAGCGAACCGGTACTCGCTCAGGTAGGCACCGGCGACACGCTCAGATTCGAGCGTGCGCCGGTCCACCACCGTCGATGTCGTCGCCAACCAGTACGGCGTGGAACCGTCCAGGTCGTCGACATCTAACCGTGCCCATAGAGCACGAACCTCAGCCGTGACAGCCGTAGCGATCCGCAACTGTTGTGCCTGGTGAGCGCGGGTGAGTTCCCTGCCGTCAGCCGTTGAAGCCATTGGACTGAGTGGTCAGCGCTGCCGCCAACTGCTCGTCAGCGGACGGGTTCTCCTGCTTGTACTCCAGCCACGACTTCGCGATCTCCGGGGTAACGCCGGGGATACGGTCCCACAGCAACTCGACGGGGATGCCGAGCATCGTGGCGAGCTTGCCGAGCGAATCCGCAGCCTGCGACATGGAACGCGACTGCAGATCCGCCCACTGCATCTGCAGTGTGAAGTCCGCCGCATCGTCCGGGCGACCCTCGAGATGAGCAGCTAGGCGGAGAACCTGCTCGTTCGAGTCTCCAAACCCGACCTTCCGCTCCCCCGTCTTCAGGTCGAGCATCGCCCGCGACTCCGCGATCGCGTCAGCCGAGAGGTTGACCATGCTCCCGGTGAGGGCGTGGGTGGGTGTCTGCGACACCACGGCGAGGATCTCGATGTCCTTATCGACAGCCTTAATCAGCCCGTCAGGGTTCGTCTCGTCGAGAGTTCCGAACGTGACGCCTTCTTCGCCGGTGAGGATGTCGTTCTGCCGCAGCAGAGTCTTGACGCGCTCCACGTCGGCGGGGTCGGTCGGCATGTCCAGGCCGGTCGCGTAGCGGACCTTCCACGAGTTGAAATGCTGCACCAGCATCCGGTCGTACGTGTCTTTGTTGATCCGCTCGGCTGTCTGGATGTACGGCTCAACTTCGCCCGGGGTGCGCCCCTCGAGGTCGATCTGATTCGAGTACCGGATCGCGGGCGCGACACCGGCGCCGTGCGTCTGATCGTCGATGTACTCAACGCGGCCGTTGTCGTACCCGAGGGTGTAGACCGCTTCTTCATCGACGACGAGCATGTGGTCGCCGCGCTTGAGGAGGTAGTACATGGGGTACTCGTCCTCGACGACGTCCTGGTAGACGGCGTACAGGTCACGCGGTGAGCGTCCACGGATCACGGCACCGGTGTCCCCGGGCATGACTGTCGCGTACGAATAGCCGTAAGCGAGAGCTGCCCGGTAGATAGCCCGCTGACGTGACGGCATCCGGTTCCGCCGCCATGGGAGCATCAGCGTCTCGATGACGTCGTCGCCGGAACGCGAAGAACGAACCGACTCAGCGACGAGCTGCTGCGACACCGTCGTGACGATCAGGGCGAGCATCGGCGTCTCACTGATCTTCGCGAGGTTCCGGTGCTCAGTGTCCGCGTACGACGGGATCTTGTCCCGAAGCGAACCCGGCTCCCACCGGTACCACTTATCGATCAGATCAAGCTTCTGCTTCTCCGTCTGCCACCCCGGGATAAGGATCTCGGTCGCGAGCTCGACGACCTCGTCACGCTTCATCACCACACGCGACCCCCCTTCTTCTTCCCCGAGTTGAGGACCAGACGACGGACCATCCGCGCCCCGACCATGCACACGGCAAGGTCGATCTTGTTCTTCGATTCCCGCTTGTCCTTCGCAATCGACACGTACCCCTGCACCGGGTAGCGGCGAGCGTTCAGCACATGCCGGCGGAGCCTGGCGTCACCGTCCCAGGACAGTTCGGCGTTTTGGATATCGGCGAGCGTCACACCAACCGCCTCAGCAAACTGGCGCGTGTTGGACCGGTCAGCCATGTCGAACATCACCGCGTGACCTTTCGCGCCCTTCGACCCGGACGCCCACAGCCGATACTTCGACCGGAAGTCCTGATGCCACCGGTCGAATAGGGAATCCCAGTACCGGTCCATCGTTTCGTCGTCGAGCGTGTGTGACGGGTCACCGAAGAACGCGACTACCCGGTACCGTTCGTGCGCTTGACGGACCACCGCGTCGACCTCTTCCCGAGGTGTTAGCCAGCCGTCGCCGCGCTTTCCCGGCGGGCGCTGCCACATACCCATCGTGACCACGTGACCGTCGCTCAGACGGCACGCGACCAGCCCGGTAGCGTCATCAGACTTCGAGCAGTCGAGGAACAGTGTGATCTCCTCGCCCGGCTCCAACTTCTTGTCGTCGTCGCGGAGCGGGTCGAACTCGTTTGGTTCGGTCCACGCGTCCTCTGCCGCGGTGACCTGGTTATACCACTTGCGTCGCGACTCGGACGGGCTGTTCAACGGGTTGAGGATCGACTTCAGGATTCGGCCTCGAGCATCGAGCCACACCGAGTCACCCCGGACTGCCTCGACCACGTCGGGTGCGGCTTCCGCGTTCAGCGGCGCTTCCGCCGGCGCCTCGAGCGAGTCGTAGAGCAACCCGTACGAGACGGCACCCGCGTCCTCGCCCTGCGTGTCGTCGTAGCCTTCACGCTGCCGCTGACCGACGGAATCTTCACCCGGACGGTACGCGTTACAGATGTCGAGAATGCGGGCGGGAGTGCCGATCTCCGCCTTCGCCGCGTTCCCCTCCATCGCCCCGGCCATGTCGTGGCCGCCGTTGGACGAGTTCCAGTTCTGCGTCTCAGCGCGGATGATCAGCTTCGGCCGTCCACCCTCGATCGCGAGCGGCGAAGCCGTCACAGCCTCAATCTGCGCCGTGTCACCACGGGCCCACACGTTCTGCTTGCCGATCTGGATACCGAAGTGACGCCGCGTCTCCGCCGGGATGAGCCCGGGGAAGATCTTCATCGTGTTCTTCGTCTGATCCAGCGCAACCGCCGCGATCTGCACCCACGCATCCGTCACCTGACGGCCGACAGGCTGATCGTCGGGACCGAAGTGATCGAACTCGACCGGACCCACCAACGTCGATGTTGATTCGACCGCCGCGAACGGGTCCTTACCCCAACCTTTCAACCGCTGCAGCACCGCCGAATGCGACAGGTGCACACCCGTCTCGTCGACCGCATGGAACCACAGCACGAACCGCGCCTGCTCCATCGTGTACTTCCAAGGCTTGCCCTTGTGCGTCAACCACTGCCCAGCGAAAGCGAGCTGCTCCCACCCGAGCGACCGCTCAGGGAGAACCCAACCACCGTCGTACTGCCACGTCGGGCCCACCCGGATCGGATCCCACTGCAACCCGATCGGCGGGAGAGTGTCTGCCAGGGCATCCCGGTACCATCGCTTGATTTCTTCGGCCTCACCAGACCGGTCCTTGATGAAAGCCGGAGACGAGTTAAGAGGCCGCGCCATGAGCCGAAGCCCAACGCGACTGCGCCGCCGCACGCTGCTGCGAAACCTGCTCAACCCCACCATCGTCGGGGAGCTTCAACTTCGCCAACAGGCCAGCGATCTGCGCCTCATGAGCCCGAATCTCCGCCACGAGAGGGTGCACCACAAGCTGGCCCATCGAACCGGTCGCCGTCACCGCCCCGTCACGCTTCTTCTCCATCGCCACCACACGGTCACGAGCAGCACAAGCCGCCTCGAGCACAACAACCTCGTCTGCCCGGAGCTCGTACTTCCCGGTCACGTCTCGCCACAACTGCGACCCGGCATCACCGAGCCCAGCGGGCGCCTTCTTGGCAGCCATCAGATGTCCTCCAGGGACGAACGGAGCGCCCACCAGGGGCGAAAAAACGAGAGTTGACCGCACGCAGAATCCGAATTGCTATCCCCGGCGGTACTTCTAGGTGGGGAGGGGGTCCCCCGCAGGGGTTAGTCGTCGGTCTTGTCGGTGGTCTTGGTTTTGGGGGTGGGTGTGTCGGTGTGTCCGGACTGGGTGAGGGCGTCTGCGATGCCGTTGGTGACGGTGATGGTGTCGCCTGCTTTGTGTCCGCCGAGGGCGGTGTTGATCTTGATCTTCTTGGTCATGGTGTTCTCCGTCCGGGGTGTGCTTCTTGGGGGCGTTGCTTCGCTTGGGTGCGTGCGTGGTTGCGGGTGATGGCTTCGGCTGTGGTCTTGGCGCGGTGGCATGGGGTGCTGAGCCATTGCAGGTTGGTGAGCCGGTGGTCGTCGCCGGGGGTGATGTGGTCTGCGTCTGTGCCGTACCCGTCGCATGTGCGTGCGTGTGTGGTGGCTTCGCATAGGCCGTGTGCTCTGGCTTTGACTTGGGCCCGAATGGTGGGCCAGTTGCGTGGTAGGCGTTGCCGGCGGGTGCTGGTTGCCCAGGTCATGTTCCGCTACTTGCTGCGTCGGTACACGGATCGGGTGGCGCGGTCTTCGAGGTCGTCTTGCTCAGCACACGTCTCAGCGGCTGAGGGTGTCGAGTACCGGGCACCGCACGCGCACTCGTACGGGGGTGTGGGGTTGTTGGGCATCACGCGTCATCCGATCTGACTACAGGCACGCGCTTGAGTCCGAGACGGTGGGCCGCGTAGATGCGATGGTGTCCGTCCCAAATGCGTCCGTCGCTGCCGAGAAGGATGGGCTCTTGGATGCCGACTGCATGGATGTCGTCCATAAGTTCGGCGATCTTCTGTGGATGGTGTTCTTCGAGCCAGGCGAACTCGGTTTCCCATCCGTGCTCGTCGCCGTCGCGGTATGAGCGCAGAAGGAGGTCGAGGGAGATGGTCATCTGCTGAGGCATCACGAGTCGCCTCTCGCGAGCAGGTCCCACACGAGCCGACGCCAGTGACGTTGCACGGTCAGGACCGTCACGGCACCGAGGGTGAACCAGACGAAAGGCATCAGTCGCCCTCGTCGTAGTCGTGTTCGCCGGCACGGATGTCGTCCATCGCCTCGATGAGCAGGCCCTTGGTGATGTAGGCGGGCATGGGTTCACGTGAGTTGATCAGTCCGATGCCGGTCAGGTTGTCGGTGTCGATGGTGGCGGCGACGATTGCCCAGTCGACGACGAGATCACCGTCCCACTCTTCGGCCGCGTGTGCGCGAATAGCGGCGTCGAGCGCTTCTCGGGTGCTATCCGACATGGCTCGAGTCGTCGAACTCGTTGCCGCATACCCAGCAGTAGTTCTCGGCGTCCGGTGTGAAGGTGTGGTCAGTCTGAGCGCTCAAGATGCACCGTCCTGGGGGTGAAGAGAAGAAGGTGTTGGCGACGAGAGCCACAGGTAAGCATCGCGCCCAGCCATCCAGCACGCTAGCTCTCGTTCTTACGTCGATGTCTGCGCCCACAGGTGCACGAGAACGGGGCGGGACCGGCTCGGAGCGGCGATGGCGTGAAGGGTTGCTCCACTGCGCTCGAAGTTGTCGAAAGACCCGCCCCGTCTCGGCGATACCGTCCGCCTCGGTGGTTCCCTTTCGCCTCTCCTCATCCGGGCTTAGTTGGGTGCCGGGGGCAGTTCGCTACTCAGGGTCGTAGGTGACGGTGGGGAAAGTGCCGGCGTCCCCTGCAAGGGCTGATAGCCGGCCGTGTGCCCTACACCTCGCATCGGCACCTTGTCGTGAATGCTCGTTTGCAGACGAGAGCGAGGTATGCGGGCACCCGAGGATTCGAACCCCGACGCGCCGGAGTTGGAGTCCGGCCGCTCTACCAGTTGAGCTAGATACCCGTGACGACCTCAGCGTGCGCTGGCTTCGTCATGTTCAGTTGTGGGCGTGTTGGGGGCACGCCAGTTCGCCGCTGCTACGCGGCTTCTCGACCCGCCATCGACCGGGTGTCACCACCGATACAGCGAGGAGGAGTGTTCCCGTCGGTGCGGTCAGGTGACGCGGGTCTCAGTAGTTGAGGTCACGCCGACCGACGGGTGGAATGAGTAACGCCGCCCTCTGATGAGTGGCGGCGCGGGTGGCTTTTGAACAGAGTTCTTGAGCCTCTTGGCTCAGAGTATCACAGTCTCGAATTACTCCCTGGTGGTCTGCCTCTGCGCGTGTCGTCTCTTGCTTTGCGGAGGTCGGCGAGGTTGAACCATGACACAGTCCCGGGTTTCAGGCATCGGACTTGGCCTGCGTTCACCCACCGGTAGATGGTGGGTTTCGATTTCCCGGTGATGCGCATGGCTTCGTCAAGCTGCACCCAGTCGTCGAGTACCCCCAACCTTCACCCCCTGCCTCTCGAGTTCATCGAGGACGAGTTTGAGGAGCGTGGTGAACTCGTCATCGTCGTACGTGCGCCCGCATTCGGTACAGGCGATCTTCACCTCGTCGGCGTCGTACCGGGGCGGGTCGTACCGGATTGTTTCGCCGGCGCACTGTTGGCAGCGGACGTGCTGGACGTGGTGGGGTCGGTCTTCGATCGGCCACCGTGCGGATGCGGTCTCGACCTCACGTGTGAACAGGCGTGCCGTGTCCGCCCCGTCGACGTCGTTCGCGACGTCCTCGAGGTTCGCCCAGTACCGCAACTCCCCCGACAGTCTCCTGATCTCTTCAGCTGCCAACCATGTCGGTGGGAGACCGAGCGGGTGATCGGATGATGGGGAACGAATCTCGTTCACCTCGCCCTTGATGTACCCGGCGGCGTGGAGCCACGGGACGATGATCAGGGACCGGTGGACTGCGGCGTTGAAACGGTCCCACTCCGCCCAGGTCAGGTACCCGACGTTCTCGTGCGCGCCCGTCATGTGTTGTCCCCATCCGTTTGGACCGGGACCCATGCGCCCGGTTTGATTCGTCGTCCAAGGACAATCTGAGAGTCGGCGAACCGCTCCACTTCCTTTTCCGCAGCCTCACGGATAGCGAAGGCCCCGGCGCCCATCGAGAACCACCGCATCTCGCGCCCGTTGTCGGCCTGGTAGATCGCTCCGTACTCCCATCCGCCGGCGGCTGTTCGGATGGCTTCTGCACGCACCTGGGCGTCATGTGCTGCGAGCCACCGGTCGAAGGCCTCAGCTGCGTCGGGAGCGTCCGGCGAGAACATGTGGGCCGTCACGCGATCCGCGGCCTCGAGGTACTCGCGGACCTCTTCGGTGGTGGGTGTGTACTGCTCAGCCACGATCGGCCTCGCGGCTCGCCACGTGCGCTGAAACTGCATCAGCGACCGCTTGCGGGTCGATGTCGCGGTCGTAGTAGATCTCCCACAGCCACTCGTCGAACACGTCGCCCATCTCGACGGCATGCCACAGCTTGCGCGCGATCTCGTCTGCGAGGTCGGGATTCGCCTTCTGTACGAGGTCCAGGATGTACGGGATCTGGACAGCCGTCATGTACCTCGTGATCGCATCAATCCACGCTCGCGTCCGCGCCTTGTGCTCGGGGTCGTCGAGAGCGCTGCGGAAGTACACATCGCCGACCGCTTCGGACTCGTGCTGAGCGAACGACGCGATGCGCGCGGAGTGCAAGATGATCCGGTCAGTCGTGATCTCCTCCTCGTTCTCGGGTCGCTTGATCTGCTCGAGGATGCTGGTGTCGGTCACTGGTCTTCTCCTTCTGAACGAATCTCTGGAATGGGAGTGAAGCCGCCGACGTCGGCCCATGTCTCACCCGGCTTCATGGCCCCTTTGCCCCAAGGACGACGCCGCGCCTTACGGATTCGACGCCCCAACACGACCGACGTGGAACCGTCGAAGAAGTAGGCATCGCCGACAATCTGGCCACGGGGGTTGCTCATGTCGATGACCTCCACGCGGGGTGTGCCGCGAGACACGAACCGGCGGATCTCGTCGATCACGATGGTGTGACGCACCTCCGGGAAGAGGCTCGTCGCTGGTCGCCAGTAGGAGACCTGCAGGCCGTAGTGCTCGGTGCTCAAATCGGCTGCGGTCATCGCCAATTCCTCCGGCTCGACCGCGGCCACCTGTGGCGTGGGCCGGGGCTCCTGGGCTTCTTCGATCTCAAACAGCGTCTCGGTGGTCATGCTGATGTCTCCTCTCGGGCGGTCACGTCGTTCTCCTCGCGTTCGGGCAGTCAGGATTCCCGGTGGTCCACGGGTTGCGGCAACGACCACACACGTGGGGTGGTTCTTCGCGTTGAAGGCTTGGAGGGGTGCTCGCTCCCCCACCCCGCAACATCTGAAACGTCATGACTGGCCTCCGTGGTCGAGGAAGATGATCGGAAGGCCCGGGCGCATCATCTTGATCTCAGCGATCGGATCGATGACGGTGTGATCTGCGGGGTCGAGGTTCTTCACCGTTACCGTCTCGCCGTACTTCGGGTAGAGGGTCTTCAACCACGCCTCTGCTTCGTCCCGCGAGGTGATCTCAGGGATGGGTTCGGAGGTCAGGTCCGGGTGCTGCTCGCGGAGGAACGGTTCGGCTTCTCGCGACGCGCGCGGGAGCTGATGGGTCATCAGGTTCTCGCCGGTCATGAAGTTGCAGAGGTCGTAGATGCCATCGATGTGTCGGAGGGATACGAGGGTGCCGGTAGCGACGCTGAGCACGTCGCCGATGTGGAATTCGCGTGTGTTGGTCATGATCATGTCTCCGTTCAAAACGGGGTGTCGTCGCCGTAGGACGCGCCAGGCGTCGTCCACGGCTCATCGGACGGGGCAGGTGCAGCGGGTGCGTTGTTGCCCCCACCAGACGCCGCACGAGTGACCTGTGCGGTCGCGTAACGCAGCGAGGGGCCGATCTCGTCGACGATCACGCCAACGCTTGTGCGCGGGTTACCGTCCTTGTCCTTCCAAGAATCCTGTTTGATGCGACCCGTAGCGATGACGCGCATCCCCTTAGTTATCGACCCGGCGACGGTTTCAGCCATGGAACCGAAGATCGTGCACCTGGCGAACCATGTGTCTCCGTCCTCCCATTCGCCTGTCTGCTGGTTCTTCTTGCGGTCGGAAACGGCGATGGTGATGTTGGCCACCGGCTTGCCCGCTTGGCTGTACCTGAGTTCAACGTCGGCGGTTGCGTTGCCAACGAGCGTGGTTGTAGCACTCATGAGTTCTCCTGGTTCTTCTTGCGCGCGCGAATACGCGCCTGATGTTCCCGGGCGCAGGCTCGGCAGTACCGATACCCGTTTCGGTCTAGTCGCGTGTTGTCAGCGGTGAACTCGTGACCCCACTTGCAGTGCGTCTGAACCGCTGGCCCGTAGATGTTCGTCGGTGCTGTGGCATTTCCCCTGCGGACGTTCTCCGCGTGCGTCACGTCCTCAAGGTGACGTGGGTTGCAACACCGGCGGTGAGGACAGTCGTTGACCTTGGTGCAGCCAGAGCTGTTATGACAGGTGTGATCGACGTCGCCGCTCGCTGGGCTGCCGTTTTCGAGTGCGTACGCGTATCGATGCGCTTTGCGACTCGTTGGCGTATGGAACACGCCGTAACCCGTGGCGTTCGTGGAGCCCAAGAACGGCCAGCAGGCGTCCGGCCCGCCGGATCGATCGACCTTGCTCCAGAAGCGTTCGGATCTTGTCGGCCATCCTTGCTGGGTGCGAGGCGTGGTCCGGCGCCAGTCGGCGTAGTGCGGCCCACAGAGGCCTCGACCTTTGTGCGGTCTTTCGCACCCAGCCACAGAACACGTTCGGGTAGCATTCACTGCTAGCCCTCCAATCGGTTGAGTCGATTGCTTGGGTCAGGCCCCGGGTTGAGTGTTGACGCACTCTCCGGGGCTGCTCCAATTCTATCGAATATCTCTTCGAAAAGGCATCACCACGCAGCCACATTGATGTGGACGCCGGTTTCCTCGTGCGGGAGGGCGTACCGTTTGGACACGTTGAGTTCGGAGACGATCGAGTCGTCGGTGAGGAGCGGGCCAGTGAGGCCGTCGAGTAGCGCGCGAGCGAGCTTGTCAACGTCCGGCCGGGTGCCGTGGCGTTCCCACTTCGGGCGTTGAGGGCGCTTGAGCAGAAACACGGCGGTGACGGTGACGGGTGCGTCGAAGATCGCGTCCTGCTGAGATGCGGCCGCGGCGATCTGGGCCCGCCACGGTTTGACGTTCTTCGACATCTCGATCAGCCGCCCACCGCCGATGTGTCGTTTCGACCCTTGGGGTGCTGGGGTGCCGGCGACGAAGAAGTCGACGCTGTCCCGTAGTCGGGTCATGATGCTGTCTCCTCTCGGGGCACGACGGTGAACTTACGTCTGTGGTTGACGTGTTCGCGTTCCTCGCCGCACTCGACGCAGTAGCCCTCGGGATCTGAAGTGAACGGGTGAACGTCCGGGTGGCCCGTGGGGGTGGTCGCCGTAGTTGAGCGGCCGGCGATACTCACCCCCACAGGAGTTTCGGGATGGGTGAGACACATCGATTTTCCGGTGGTCATGTCGGTGCCCATCCAGGGCCTGTACGGTTTCCCGCAGACGAAGCAGCGGACCGGTACGGGCTGTGTTTCCTCTTTCCGGGTCATGGCTTGTCCTTTCGTGTGAGCTTCTGTCGGGTGCGTGCTGGTAGCCCGCCGTAGATGCCGTGGGTTTCGTTGTTCCGGATCGCGTACTCGAGACACTGGTCGGTGACGTCGCAGGTAGCGCAGATGCGTCTCGCTGCCATGCCGGCGTCTCCCGGGGCGGGGAAGAACATGTCCGGGTCGGTGGTCGCACACGCAGCATCCGCCATCCAGGTCTCGGGGCGGATAGTGAACGGGGTGGGCGCGTCCGTGTGGGTACGGATGAAGTCGGTCATGCGAACCTCACCACTGGCTGGTTCGCAAGACGTTTTGCGGCGATCTCGCAGTACCGCTCGTCGAGTTCGACGCCGATCGCCTTTCGACCCGATTCTGCTGCCGCGACGAGCGTCGATCCTGAACCAGCGCATGGATCAGCAATGACACCGGTGGTCTTCCCGATCAGGTCGAGTAACAGCGGAACCGGTTTCTGATGCGGATGGACCCGGCCGTTCTTCGCGGTTGCTTGAATCGGCGCGTAGGACAGAACGTTGGTCGTACGGGGGCCGGTGAAGCCGCCTCCGAGGACGTAGATTTCCTGATCCGATGGCTTCCAGGGGATTTGCAGGTTTCCCATGCCGAGCGCCCCTTTGGTGTCCCAGATGAGACGCGTGTGGGTCTTCTCTGGCCTGGGGATCTTCCAGGATCCGAAGACGAGCGCCGGCCGGTCACCCCACAGGTGAAGGATCCCGTCCCGAACGGACGTGTCCTTGTCGTTGAGGATTGACGCGGCCAGGTCTGCCCGACGAGATCCTGAGTTGTAGTCGACGCCGTACGGCGGGTCTGTGAGGAGAACCTCAGCGTCTAGCCAGGCCACCTGTTCGAAGCAGTCGCCGTGGTAGAGCCGGACATACTCGTCTTCGTAGTAGAGGGTCATGCGGCTTCCTCCTTGATGCCCTTGGGTCGTTCCGTTGGTGAGTTGATGTCGTCCCACGCGTACAGGGACACGAACCCGTGTTTCCGGGCGCGTGCGATCGTCCGGGCAACCTGGGGTCCGGTCGGTCGCACGGCAGCGAGCTCGGTGGTGAGGTTGTCTACGAGTCGGCGGGTGTGTTCGGTGACGTACTCCTGACGCATCAGCACCCACACGTGTTGCACCGATTTCCCGAGTTGTTCGGCGAGGTAGGTGAGGGTGAACCCGTGACGGTGGAGGCCCTGCAGTTGGCGTGCGGTGGCGATGTTGCGGACGAACGCTTCCGGCCTGCGTGCCACCGCTTTCGCGGCGAGGATCCGCTCCTCCGTTTCCGGGGTGATCCACAACGGTGGGCGGGCGATGATCCGTTGCAGGTGTGCCGTGCTCATCCCGGTTGCGTCCGCGATCATCGTCTTCGTCCACCCAGCCGCTTTCAGGGCGATCAGATGGTCACGGGCGGGACCTGGGTTGCGTTGTTCTCGTTTCCGGCCGTACGCGGCCCGTTTCCGGCCCTCCCGAGCCGACACCGTGTTCGCTTCCACGCACCGGTCACAACCGCACTTGTGGTTCTGGTAGCAGTTGATCCGGTGACTGTGATCGGCGGGGCACCGGTACGTGCGGGTTGTTCCCTTACGCGGCATCGGACACCTGCTGTCGGAGGTACCGTCGCTTCTGCTCCGTCTCCTCGTCGTACGCCTTCCGGAACGTCACCGATGGCGTATCCACCCACCGTTCCCGTCTCCTCATCCGGTACCGGCGGTCGCTGTCGTTCTGCAGGTCATCGATGAACCGGGCGAACGCCATATCCGCGGTCACGACGCATCCTCCGGCCAGATGCGGCGCGCCGAGGCGAGTGCAGTGTGATTGACGGACACCTGGACGGTTGGCTCGACGGTCGACTCGAAGAACGCCTGGTCGTTGAAACGCACCAAGCGATACGCGGCTTCTCGGTCCGTGTTTGCGATCCGGATCGCCCAGACCTCGCCGGGCTTCGCTGCATGCCACGGCTTCGGTTCCGGGTGAGCATCGAAGTAGGCCGCTCCTGCACGGAAGAATTGCTCGAGTTCATCCGACAGGTAGCTCTCGCCGCGACGAATACGATGCATGTCCGGCGCGCCCTCGTGGACAACCGTGACGGTGTTCGCGTCCTCGGCGTACACGACGTAAGGCGAATCCAGCCACCGCCACCGCCCAAGCTCGTGATCACGCTTGGCCTGGACTTCGTCCGCCCGCTGGCAGATCGCTTCCTCGCGGACGTGGTTGACGTACTCCTTCAGCGCGGTGCCGAAGCTGTCGGAGCCGACGACGAGGACCCGGACCCCGCCCTCCTTCGATCGGAGGGACACGTGCCCGTCCTGCTCGTGGATGATGACGCCGTTGCTTGCTGTGTACTGTTCCATTTCCCCTCCTGTGGGGTACGAGTAACGGCCCCCTACCCGGGAGGGTGGAGGCCGTGAATGAGTGGGTTCGGTTCCGGTTAGTCGAGCTCGAGGAACCGTGTTGCTGTTTGCCGGTCGCGTTCCCTCGCGGCGGCGAGGAGTGTTGCGACGTCGCCGGGGAGGGGTTCCCGTTTCGGCCAGGTGTCGGCGATGAGACCGCGTGCTTTCGCTGAGCGGACGTCGGCTTCCACGTCGGACCGTTTCGCCCGGTTGTCCCGCTCCACACGGTCGAGAACATGCCCGACGGTGAGGTACTGGGAACGGGTGGCGGGGTCGCGGTGGTGCTGGATGATCGCGGCCTCACATTCCCGGTAGTCGTACCCGTGAAGTGCGGATGCCCACGCGGTGGCGGTGACCTCGGTGACCTGTCTTCGGTCGAAGCCGGCGGCTACGGTAAGGAGTTTCGCTGCGTCGGTTCGGTTCATGCTTCGATGCCTGCCTGTTCTTGTGCGGCGAGCCGTGCTACGACCGCCATGTTCTCGTCATCCCTGTTCGGTCTTCGCTGCCTGTCGCGCTCGGCGAACTCCTGGCGTTTACGCATGCCGTTGCGCCAGACCGCTTCCCAGTCCTTGTTCGCTTTCCCGACACCGCGCCAGTAGTCGATGAACTCGGGGAGCCTCTTGTCGATGTCCACGTCTGGTGCTTGTTCCGCTGCCCACTGCCGCATCCGGTCGTTGATGGTGAATGAGTCGGTGATCTGCGTTGCGCGTTTGAGTTCCTTCACTTCTTCTTCGTTAGAAGAAGAAGTTTCGGGATGGGACTGGGACTGGGATGGGGCAATGCGAACTTCTTCCGAACTTCGGCCGATGTTCGCGGGAACGTTCGCGGGTTGTTCGCCCGAACCGCCCTTGTTGACGCCCTTCTTCGCAGCACGGACCTTCTTCATCCGTTCGCGAGCGGCATCCCTCTCGGCCTCGACGTCTTCCTTCAGCGGCTGGTAGTCGGCCCAGTCCCGGAACTGCCAACCGCCCTCCGCGGGAACCCACAGTCCTGCCTGGTGCAGCTCGCGGATCTCTGCTTCGCTGCCACCTAGCCGGGGCAGGGTGCGGTTTGGCACGTACCCGTTCGTCAGGTACTTCGCGCACCACGACCCGGCGAGGGTCCACAGCCCGATCGATGCGAGGGACAGGTCGAAGACTTTGGGGTGCCCGTGGAAGCCGTCATCTACTTTGAACCATGGGATCGGGACCACCTCCTTCCGTTGTTGTGAGGCGTTCGTAGCCGCCCATGTTGTCGAGATACACGTACCCGTGGATCGCGTGGACCAGAGGGATCGATTCGGCTGTCTGGATGCCGCGGCGGATGAGCCAACCGGTGTCGTACGCGACATCACGGTGCTTCTCGATGTCGCCATGACAGCCGGTCGTCCCGGACCCGCACAGCACGACACCGTTCGCGGGTTCGTTGATCCACGCATCCCGAGACCCACCCATGCCCCTCGCGCGACGGTGGTGCACGGACCATGCGATGCCTCGAGTGAGATGCGAAACCGGGGTGCCGCAGCGTGCACATGCGCCTTGGTCACGCGCAACTATCAAGTCGACCACCGCATTGCTCATGCCAGTTCGCTTCATGACGTGTACCAGCGGTAGCGGGCGTCGGCCCTCGATTTATCGAACTGGCGACCCTGTCTCCACGCGGTTCGGGTTTCATGTCCGCACGCCCGACAGCGCCGGTGCCCCTTGTTGCGGAGCACCGATGCCTCCAGATTCTTGCCCTCGAGCGGGTGCCCCTGCGGGCAGTGGGTGATCGCGGTCTGCTTATTCCGCCCGTTTCGTGTTGCATCGAGCCGGTTGGCGCGGGGTGTATCCCACCGGAGATTCGCGAGGTCGTTGTTGGATCGGTTGTCGTCCCAATGGCAAGCTACAAACCCAGGAGGGCGGGGCCCAACGAAGGCTTCGAGAAGCAGCACGTGGACACGAACGTTGCGATGCTTTCCATGTGCATCACTGAGATGAACGCCGCGGTAGCCGAGCGAATCGAACTGGGCGACCTCCTTGGCCGGCCACCGCTTCCCGGCCTTGTCTCGTCGCTCCAATGCCATCACTTTCCCCGAGGACGAGATCATGTATCGCCCCTCATAACCAAGAACTGGCCGCCACTCCTCGAAGGTGGCGACCAGTTCGGCATTCGCGTCTGTCATGCTTTGACTGCCCATCGTGCGTAGTCCCATGCGTTCCTCCACCGCTTGAACAGGGCCCCCTCCGTCCGTCCGACCGGGCGTGCGACCCACATGCGCGTCTCGCCGTCGTACCGGACCTCCCACCGCGACCTCATGATCGGAACCCGAGGAATCGGAGGGCGCGGGAGATCGCGATGGACTGTGCGGTCTCGAGCGCGAACTGGGCGGACACGTGCCCGTCGAGGTCGACGGTGCGGGTAGCGGAACCGGTCGAGTCCGCGCGACCTTCCGAGTCGCCGTTCTTCCAGACGTACGCGGTCACCATCCACGAGGTCTCGCCGGTCTGCTCGACCTCGGATGCGTCGATCGCGCCGTCCGGGTAGGCCTCCCAGAACGCGGTGATCCTCTCGTCGAGTGTCGCGATGTCGTCCGGGTCAGCGAAAGAAGCCGGCGGAGTGAGGCGGGATCTCCTGGTGTCTTCGGGGATCTCAATGTCGTCGGTCACAGCAGCCGCCCTTCCGTTGTCGTTGTGGCGTACTTAGGGTCGATGTCACATCCACGCCACACGGCGCCGAGCGACTCGGCGGCTTCCCGAGATGCGCTCGAGCCTGCGAACGGGTCGATTACGAGATCGCCCGGGCGGACCACGCGTGCGAGAAAGTGCTCGTAGACCGCTACGGGTTTCCCGTAAGGGTGATCGCGCTTGGTTGGGTAATCGGCTTCGACGACGTTCCTGATCGCTGCGCGATCGATAGCGTCGGGGACCCCGCGCGCGCAGATCAGGATGGGGTCCCAAGCCGCGCGAAGCATCCCGCCTGTACCCGGGCGACGGCGCACCCAAGCAATCTGCGTGGAGGGGCGAAGCCCGACGGTGGACGCGACGTAAGCGAGGTCTGCCATGCGCCGCCAGTCGGCGAATATCGCGACGATACCGCCGGGCATGAGCGTTCTGGATACCTCGCGCAGCGTTCGCGACATGAACGAGAGGGGTCCGAACACGCTCCCCGCCGCGCCGTCCTCCTTCCCACGAACCGGGGTGCCGACCGCGTACGGCGGGTCGAAGATGGCGGCGCGAACTGAGCCGGTTTCGATCTCAGGCAGCCAGAGCAGCGCGTCGTTCCAATCGAGCGATGAGGCCGGTGAATCCTGCGTTTGGGTCATGCTGCACTTCCTTGGAATTCGTCGATGTACTGGTTCACGTTCCACACGGGTGCGCGGAGGATGCCGATCGGTTGGCCGGTGCGGGTGTTGTACCCGGGCCACTCCCCCGTTTCCGTGCAGCGTGCGTATCGTTCGCGTGCTTCGCGGGCGCGTCTCCTCGCCATGAGGAGTTCGTCTTCTCCGAGCCGGTGAACGGCGGTCAGGTACGGTGCGGTGGTTTCGACGACGATGAACAGGTACGGGAGTGTTTCGCCGGTGATGAGGTGGTGCAGGTGCTCGTACCAGGCGTTCTGGATGTCGTACCCGTACCGGAAGGCGTGGATCGCGAATTCGTTCTCTGACGCGTCTCCTGCGGTCGTTTTGAGGTCGATGATTCGTTTCCCGAGCCAGTCGATCCGGCCGCGCATGGGGACGCCGGTGTCGGGGTCCGTTTCGAACATCGATACTTCGGGTCGGCCGTCGGTGAGGAGCTTCGCGGCGATCGGGTTCGACAGGACTGATTCGGCCATGAGGTCGACTACGCGGGCCGTGACGCGCTTGACCGGGATGAGGCCGTTCTCGCGGGCGTCGAGCTCGAACGCTTTCGCGGCTTTCGTGGAGATCGCGCCGTTCGTCGCGAGGACGTTGGTCAGCACCTGACCGTCGTACTCGAACTCCTCGGTGCCGGTCCCGTCGGGGTAGACGGCGATCTGCGCGCCGACACCGAGCACCTTCGCGTGCACCGCGGACCCGAGGTCGAACTCTGCTTTGGGTTCCTCGCGGTGCTTCACGTAGTGGTCGTAGTGGGCAGGAGACTTGAGGATCTTCTTCGCCCCCGTCGACGAGAGACCGGGCTGGCGGTGGTAGACGGCTTCATCGAGCCGGTGAACGAGACCGCGGTAGCTCATAGCCCCAGCCCCTCTCGGATCTCAGCCCGCGGGGTCCACCGCAGCGGTGTGGATTCCCCGGCCGCGCCGAGTGCGATGAGGTTGGCGATGCGCTGCTGCTCGACGAGGGCGAGAGTCGCGTGTACCTGCGCGGCGAGCAGCCACGGGTCGGTCCCCTCGATGTCGGCGGGGTCTTCTGCCGCCGCCCTGAGCGCACGGCGCGCTTCAGCAGCGTGGTCCATCCGTTTGGTCATGGGTGTTTCCTTTCGCCTGTGCCAGCGCAGAGCCCGCACGGGATGTCAATGTCGGGGTCGCGGCTGACGGGCTCGAATCCCCAGCCGTCGCAATACGGGCACCTCTCATCGGTGGGGATCGCGGCTCTCACGACACGGTCACCTCCATGTACGGGTGCAGGTCGATATGCAGGTCCGTGCCGTCGGGTCTCCGAAACACGCACTCCAACGTGGCGATCCCGGTACGCCGGGAACGAAGCAACGTCACCGACCGGTCACCGAAACAAGCGGCATGAACCGGGGTGCCTCTCGGAACATCGAGGAGATTCATCCCCGCTCCGAATCGGTCGGTTCGGAGCGCAGCGGAACGTACGTGCCCGGAATGTCAACCGTCATGAGTCGTTCGGCGGCGCGTTGCCCGTATGCGACGAGGCATGACGGTGCTCCGCTGTTCGCTCCGGCGCGCTCCCCGTCTGGCTTGTGGAAGTAGAGCCTCCCGTGCAGGAACAGCACGCCGGTCGCTTTCTCCCAGACCTGCGCGACGAAGCCGGCTGTCTCGGTGCGAGCGAAAATGAGGGCGATGCCGTCGCCGTGCTCAGCAAGCTTGTCGAGCCACTTCCACGCGGCGAAGCTGTACGGCGGATTCAACCAGACATGCCCGGACCACTCCGCGGCGAGCCCATCCTCTGGGAGTTCGATGTGCCGCGCCGCGGTCGGCCACGGGCGCGGTGACGGTGCCGCGCACGGGTCCAGGTCGAACGGGCCGAGCTTCTCGATCAAGTCCGGCGGCGTCAGCCACGTCGTCGTTCCCGCCCTCGCGGACTGGTGCGACCCCATTGCTCCGGTCATCACCGGCCCCCATCCGTGTGGTTGATCATCTGAGTTCTCCGATCAGGTAGGTGGTGAGCATCCCCACAGCAACAAGCCCGGGAACAGTCGCCAGGTATGGGAGAACCCCCACCCGGTCAGGTGAGGGTTCGATGTGTACGGGTCTGGTTGGGGCTGGGGTGGGGTCGTGGTGAACACGACGGGATGCAGTCATCGCTGCTTCTTGAAGGCTTCGCGGAGTCGTTGCGCTGATATCGAGTGAGTGTCGAGTGCGTTGAGGATGTTGACCCACTCGTAAGCGCGGAGAGTCAGCGGCACCTCACGAAACGGGGAGGGCGACTCGACGGGCTGCGGGTCAGTCATCGGATGCCTTCCGAGAATCAAGCGGCTCGAGCGTTGTCGAGTAGTCCAGGTACCTAGGAGTCAGCTCGTATCGGCCCCGGCCTTTGGCTGTGTATCGGTCCTGCTTGCTGCTTGGGCTGGAACCCGCGACGAAGACGCTCGTCGCGGTGTGCCGGACCACTGTCACGGGCCTACGCCAGCTGACAGACCGGCCTAGCCGGCGAACTTCCTGGACGTTCTCGCCTACTGCAAGCCAGGCGGGGTGTTCGTTATCAGTCATGTCGTTCCCTTCTTTCGTGTGTGGCGCGCCGGGTACTCGAATCCCGGTGTGTGCCTCTCGCGCCCGCCACTGATTGCCCCTGCGGCCGGGTCGCGCTCCCCTATCCCGCATCGCGAGGTCACTAGAGCGCCCTGTGTCTTCTCTTCACCCCCTACAGCGGCGCATCTCACCAGCGCACGCCCGTCGACAGGGTTCTGTTTGACGCCGCCTACCTACTGACCGGCCCCTGAGCGGGGATCGGCTTACGGTGTGTCTCCTGCCCCTCGTGGAGGGGGTCCAGTAGACGGCTATGTGGTGTTACGTGCGTTGCTCCGCCATGACGCGGGTGCCGGCCGTACGCCGGGGCAACGTGGGCCGGGTTAGACGGCCCAGGAGATGCGGCGCACCTCGTGCCACGGGCGGGTGTGCACGACCTCGGGGGCGTGGGCGAACGTGTACTCGACCGATGCGCCTCTCTTGGCGGTGACGGTGCCGATCGAATCGGTCTTGTCGGGGCGGAACTGGAGGCCGACGACGGGCACTTCGGGGAGGGTGATGGCGACGGACATGATTGGTTCTCCTTGGTTTGTGGCTGGTTTTGGGTATGCGGCAGCTCAGCCCTGGTCGCATAGGCGGCTTGGGCTAGATCAGTGACCTGGGTTATTCGAGGTCGGGTGTTGTGGTGGGGAGGGGCGGGTCAGGTTCGACGAACCCGAGCTCACGACCGTTGGTGTCGATGACGGTGCGGAGAGGGTCGTCGAACCGGATGTGCACGAGACCACGGGCAGTGTCGACGACGACACCTGTCCGGTTCGTGGTGCGGTAGTTCGCGGCGACGCGGATGTACTCGCCATGAGCGATCGACACCGGCTCGTTGAACGCAACCGTCAGGACGTCACGCATGGCCGGCCTCCGAGATGGAGCCGTCGCCATCGCACATTCCACAGACAAAAGGAGTCGAAAACTGTCCGATACGCACCTGGGTATAGGTCGCGCCCTCGCCATTGCAACCGGGGCAAGGGATGTCGGCGTTCATGCTGCTCCTCCGTGGTGTCGGATGGTGAACGTCGTTGTCTCCGCGGAACCCCCGACAGCGTTGACGCGTTCGTGGATGAACTCGTGGTCCCCGAGACCGTCGAGACGGTCCAGGTGGGAGTACTCGCCGTCACGTACCGGGGCGGTTCGGATAGCCCAGATCGTGCAGAGGATCAGGAACCCGCCGCCGAGCACCCATGCCCAGAAGTAGTAGCCGGCACCCATCACGCCACCTCCTCTAGAGCCACGACCCGGTATCCCGAGTCCTCGAGGTCTTCAGCCAACGTCGAGAACGTGATGTTGTCGGGACGGTCGAAGACGACCGTCGCTTTCCACTGACTCATGACGCCACCGCCTGCACGAGATCGAACGTGCCGTGCTCGCGGTAGTAGGTGTGCAGCCCGTCCCACAGACGGGCCCCGCCGCGGGGCGTGAGACGCGCATAACGCTTCGTGGACTGGTCGCCGCTGCCGTGCGTCACGAGGTGGCGAGCCGGCACTACCCACCCCGACTTGACGCCGAGCGCGGTCGGCTGGTTGTTGCGGACGGTGTCGCCGCGGACGATCATGCCGAGGCGTGCGGCGTGAGCGAACGCGTGATCGCGGAGGAAATGCGCACCAGGGAACGTGGCCTGGACGTGCGCCCGGAACCGGTTGGCAAAGTCGCTGAACGTCTCGAGCCCCTCTGCCTCCCGGTACATGACCGTCTCAGCCGCGACGGGCTCGAGCTCAGCGATCCGCTGATCCTTCGCCGCGAGCATCGCCTGCGCTTCGATCACAGCGAGAGCGATGAGTTCCACGCCGGTCGGCGCGACCGCGGTCTCCTGCTTCCGAGTCTGGACCGCGAAGTACTGCTGCAGTGCAGCGATCTCCGACTTCGACCCGTCCGCGTTCTGGAACAGGATGTAGCACGCGTACCGGGTGAGTTCGAGATCTTCGATCTGGCGGCGGGCACCGGACCCAACCTCGACCATCTTCGTGACCCCACGAAAATGGTCCGCAGCGTCCAGGCCGGACGCGTTCACGGATGCGATGGCCCGGTTGATCGCCTTCGACCAGTTCTCCCACCGCTCGTAGCCGGCGAAGGGCATGAGGTCGCGTGCGGACCAGACCTCACCATCGGTGAGGGTAACGATCTTGAGATCGTCCAGCTGCGCCGAGAGCGGGGCGAGCGCGCTCATGCGACACGCTCCGGCTTCTCCTCCGGGAGCGAAGCGATCCAACGCTCGGCTTCGCCGGCGGGGATGATCGGCTTCCGGTTGGGGTACTTCGGCCGCAGGTCGCCTCTATCGATCGCGTCGCGGATCGACGAGACGCTGAGGCCCACAGCCTCTGCCAGGTCGGGGATCGAGTATGCGAGCTTCGAGGTCATGCCGCAGCACCTTCCATGAATCGAGCCGGTCGGATACGCAGAAAGCCGCCGACACGGATCAGGTCGTTGACCGTCAGCGCGGCACCTCCGTGGAGGCGCGCGCTGAGGTCGACCTGGTCAATGTCGGCGGCTTGTGCAACCGTTGCCAGCGTGGCGGGGTGAGCGGCGATCGCGGCGGACACGTTGTCCGCCACTCTTCTCGCTCCCGAGTTGATGTCCATACTTGAAACATACACGTCCGAACAGACACCTGCAAGTCCCTACGGATGTTTCTGACTTCGCTTCTGGGATATTGCGTGTCTACTCTGGATATGTGCAGATCCCTGACGAACTGATCAACCAGACGACCGCGAACGTCCTGAAGGGCGTCATGCAGGAGTCCGGGCTGCAACAGAAGTCGTGGGCGCAGAAGTCCGGCATCTCACCCGTGACGCTGCAGAAGCTCCTTTCGGGCAAGCAGGCAATCAAGGTCCCGCAGCTGCTCGCACTGGCGCGCGCTTCGGTCCTCAGCCCTGAGGCCGTCATGGACCGCATCGACGAGGCCGTGCAGCGTGCCGTGTCCGACGCCCCGATTAGCCTCGACGCTCACCGGGCCAAGAAGCCCGCACAGATGACCGACGACGAGATCGACGCGCTGCAGGGGGTAGCGGGACGTGACGATGAACTTGAGCATGACCAACCGGAAGCTCCCTAAGGGATCCGCTTACGATCCATGGGAGCACGCAGACAACCTCGGTGTTGAGGTCGTCACACGCCCCCTACGAACCGCACACGGACTGTGGGTAGCGGAGCACCGAACGATCCTGATCCACTCTCGGCTCAGAGCCGGCGCGCAACGGCTGATCCTCGCGCACGAGATCGGCCACGCTGACCTGGCGCACCCAGACGACCGTCCGAAGCACGAACGGCAGGCAGACGAGTACGCGGCCCACAACCTGATCTGTCCGATCGAGTTGGAGGCCGCGTATAAGTGGTGTCCTGACGAACCCGCTTTGATAAGCGAGCTCGGGGTGACTAGGCGTCTATTTCGCGCGTACGTGCTGTCGGCTGCGTGAGCAGCGCTGAGAACTGTTCCATCGCGCCGCGTAGGCGGATCATGTCCCCGCGGGACTTGTAGGACCTGGTCATGCTGCGTGTCGAGTGTCCGACGATCTCCTGGATGAGGTCTTCGGGGACACCTGCGGCGTAGAGCAGGTCGACGGTGGTGTGGCGGACGTCGTGGAGCCTGATGGCGCGGTCGGGTCCGAAGGTGGCGCGCATGAGCTGGACCCACTGTTTCGAGTCCCAGTCCGGGTCGCGCGGTTTGCCCGCCGGTGTGGTGAAGAGCAGCCCGTGCGGGTTGGGTTGCATGCGTTCCTGGTGCGCCTCGAGCGTCTCGCGTAGCGGCGGCACGAGAGGGATGATCCGCCACCCGGCCCGGGACTTGGGGCGGGTGAAGTACAGGCCGCCTTCGATGTGACGGTACTCGTGGTCGGCGGGCACGTTGAGGTGCTTCTCCTCGCACGACGCGGCGCGTTTGAACCCGCACGGGTAGCGGCCCTCCGAGTCAGAGACATCGGAGCATCCGTGCGACCAGGTGATGCGCTGCAACTGCCAGGACAAGTCGAGGACGTCGTCGCTTTCGATGATTCGGTCCTGCTCGATTCCGATGACCTCCCCGCGCCGCGCTCCCGTCAGAAGGGACGTGGCCCACCGGGCACGGTCGTCTCGTTCCTTGATTGCGTCGATGAGCGCGATCGCTTCCTCGAGCGACATCACGTCGAGCTTGCGGTTCGCTTTACGGGGTGGGGTGACGTACTCGGCCGGGTTCATCGGGATGCGCCCCTCGCCGGCGGCATCGTGGAGTGAGCTCGCGAGGATGTGGTGCGCGTTGCGTGCGTAGGTTGACGACAGGCCCGCGTCGATGATGTCGCGGCGGAGGCGTTGCACGATCGCTGGGGTCACCTTGTCGAGCCGCATCGTCGCGCCGAGGGACGGGACGATGCGCGAGTTCACAGTCGACCGGTACGACGCATACGCCGCGGGGCGGAGGTTGGGGCGCGCGTAGTTCTCGAGCCAGTACGCGAACCAGTCGCCTACCGAGATCGAGTCGGTGCGGATGTTGCCCTTCTTCCGCAGCTCCTCCTGCGCCTCCTTGAGTTTCCGGATCGCAGTCGGCTTGTGCTTTGAGCGCACGTACTTACGGCGCCGGTCCTTCGCGCGGCCGGTGGGGTTGGCGAGCTCGACGGAACCCTGCCAGTAGCGGAGCGGCTTCGACTCGTCGGCGGGCACGCGCGAGAGCCCACCCTCACCCTTGCCCCTCACGCGGACTCCGAATCGGTCGTTTCGGAGCGCGGCGGGTGGCACTCGCAGTCGCACCGGTCGAACTTGCCGAGGGGCGCACATAGCTCGAGCGGACACAGCTCGCACTGCCTCATGCCTGCACCTGCTGATCGGACGGTCCCGAACACGTCACGGCGGCCGGGTCGAGCGTGCCCATACCCTTCGGGAACGCGACCTTGCAGCAAAGCGTGATGACGCTCGTGACAGTCACGGTTCCGTCCTCATTGCTACGCCCCGCCATGAGATGCGTGGTTGTGTCGCTCACTTCTCGCTCCCGTTCGTGTGATTGGTGCCGGCAGTGATGGCGAGCTGACTGTCGCGGAAGGCACCGTACATGGTGACCGTGCGCTCTCCGTCGAATGACGCCACCATGTAGGGCATCATCACCTCGTCGAGCGTCGCGAGCTGTGCATCGATGAGCGCAGACTGCGCTTCGAGCCAGTCCTTCGCGATCCGCCATGCGACACGGGCCGCTTGAGCGGGATTCTTCTGCGCTGGCTTCACCGCGGGATCTGCCTTCATCGCGGCCAGGACACCCTCGGTTCGGACGGGTAGCTCGAAGTCGCGCACGCCATAGTCGGTCTTCATCGTGAAGGCCAGACCCGATGCGACGCCCTGGTCGTCGTACATCGTGGCGATCCGCGTGACGCCTCGCCGTGCGAGCGCCGTGTTGATCTCCCCCATCGTCTTCTCGACAGCGATGGTCGTCGTGTAGTTGAGGATCGGCATCACTGACTCCTGCGTTGTGGGGACGTTGTCTCGGTCTTGGACCAGCGGACGCCGTTGTCCGCACGTACTCTTCTTTCGCGTTCGATCATGGTCACCGCTGTCCTCTCTCCGGCCTCCGTGTGGTGCATCCCATCCGTGCATCCTTAGCGGGATGCTCGCACGGGCTTAAGCAACACGCTACACGTCCGAACCGACGTACGGCAAGCCCAAATCGACACCTGCCGTTGGTTTCCGGTACCAAAGGTCGCAGGTTCGATTCCTGTCGGGGGCACCAGTGAGCAAAAGGGCAGTCGAGGATTCGACTGCCCTTCTGTGTACCCAGAGGTGTACCCATCGTGGGCACGGGCCGGTTCAGCCGGCGAGGTGGATGCCGAAATCGGTCCTGCCCGGATGGATGTCGCTGCGCAGCGACCGGGTGCCGCGGTAGTCACCGTCGCGGAGCGCCCGGTAGCGACGCGGCGTCTCGCTGTCGAGCCCGGCGATGCGGGCACGCAGGCGCTCGGCCTCACGGTCGACGCCCGCGGCATCCAGCCCGTCGGCGTCGTAGACGACGTGAAGGTCGAGGGTTTCGATCCCGACGTACCAGAGCGCGCCGTGCGTCAGCGGGAACAGGAGCGAGTCGAGGTCGCCGCTGATTCCGCGCTCCCCGATCGAGCGCTCGTCCTCTCCCACCGTCACGACGACGAGCGCACGCCGGCCGGCCAGCCCGCCGTCGCCGTAGCGCCGCGGGACACCGAGCTCCGGGTCCATGTCGCCATAGGCGAAGCCGTTGGTGAGCACGCGGTCGATCCACCCCTTGAGGATCGCGGGCGGCCCGTACCACCACAGCGGGAACTGCAGCACGAGCAGCTCCGCAGCGCCGAGCTTGCGCTGTTCCTCGAGCACATCGTCCGGGAAGGGGACGCGGCCGTACTCGCCTCCGGCAAGGCCCGACGCCCGCCCGATCGTCACGTCGAGCTCGCGGTCGGGGAACACCGGATTGAACCGCTGCGCGTACAGATCGGATGTCTCGACACTGCGCGTTCGCGACAGCTCGGCGACCCCGTCACGGAAGAGCCGGGCGTTGAAAGAGGTCGATCGCGGATGGGCGAGCACCCAGTGGGCGACGCCCGCCGTGGGCTCGTGCGAGATGGTCATGATTCCTCCGGTTCGGTGGCTGATGTCACGAGGGCGCGCAGGACGCGCGTGAGGGTGGAGCGCGCGGCCGCGGGACTCACGCGTTCGTCCAGCGCCGCCCGCGAGAGTGCGTCGCCGGCACCGACGAGAGCCTGCGCGCCGGCGTCATCGAGACGAACGCCGCACGAGGCGAGCACGTCGTCGCACAACGCGAGGTAGGCGCCTTCCGCCTCGCGCCGCACCTCGACGAGCATCGCGGATCCATCGAGCGCCGAGACGACGTCCGCCAGCTCGCGCCCCTCGGCCAGCGAGCAGTCGATGTAGGCTCCCGCGACGGCGCGGCACACGGCATCGAGCGCGAGCGGCTCGTCGGCGAGCGCCGCCGTGAGAGCCGCCCGCTGCTGCTCCTCGAACTCCCGGTAGAGCTCGGCCAGGGCGCCCGCGCGATCGCCGAAGTGGTCGTACACGACGGGCTTGGTCACCCCCGCGCGCTCGGCGAGCCGACCCAGCGTGAACTCGTCGGTCCCGCGCTCGCGGATCAGCTCGCGAGCGACCGCCAGCAGCTGCGCGCGCCGCTCGCGCCGCGGCATCCGCCGCTGTCGCCCACCGTCGCTCATCACGCCTCCCGCTAAGTTACTACCAGTAGCTTAGTGGGAGTCTCGGCACGATGGGCGCTCACCTGGCAGTTCCCGCCGCCACATCAAGCGGGATGGGGCGGGACCTGCCAACTGAACGAGCTGGCGCCGTCGGGTCAACTCGCGGGCGCCACCAACTCCGCCTCAGCGGCGCCAGGCAGCACCTCGCGCAGCAGATCGTCCAGTGTGACGACGCCGAGCAGACGATCACCGTCGACGACCGTCGCGAGCTGCACGTGTCCGCGGCGCATACGCGCGAGCGCGTCGTAAGCCGACGCATCGGGCGCGAGCACGAGCGCGTCACGGGCGATCTCGAGCGCCGGCGTCTCGGGAGCCACCGCGAGCGTGTCGCGAACGTGCGCGACGCGGCTCGAAGGCCCCTCCCCCACGAGGATGCGCAGGTGCGCGGAGGATGCGGCGGCCGCCTGCACATCGGCGGCACTGGCCGTCGCCGGCACCGCGGTGGGCACTCGGTCGGTACGGACGATGTCGCCGACCGTCAGCGACCCGAGGGCGATGGCGCGTGCGATCGGCTCGGAGTACTGCTCCTCGAGCGTTCCCGCGGCGCGCGAGTGCGCGACGATCTCGCGGATGGTGTCGGCGTCCTGACCGCCCGCGGCAGCCTTCTCGACGGGCTCGACACCCGAGGCCTTCACGAGCCGGTTGGCGATGTGATTGATCCACAGCAGGAAGGGACGCAGCGGCCAGGTCAGCGCACGGGCGGTGATGCCCGTCGCCTTCGCGGCCACCTCGGGGTGGGCGATCGCCCACGACTTGGGCGCCATCTCGCCGATGACGAGGTGCAGGAACGTCACCACGATGAGCGCCAGCATGAACGCGATGATGTCGGCAAGCACGTAAGGAAGTCCCCACTGCTCGAACACCGGAGCGAGCGCGTAGTCGATCGCGGGCTTGGTGATGGCACCGAGCAGGAACGTGCACGCCGTGATGCCGAGCTGGGCGAACGCGAGCATGACGGTCAGCTCGTTGACGCCGCGGAGAGCGGCACGCGCCGACGCGCTGCGGTCGGCCTCCTCTTCCAGGCGGTGGCGCCGAGCCGCGAGCAGCGCGAACTCAACGATGACGAAGAACGCGCTCGCCAGGATGAGCGCGATCGTGATGATCGTGACGACCCACCAGCTCATCGGGTGACCTCCTCGGTCGCGCCAGCCGCGACGACGGCATCGACGCCGACCTCGGGGCCGGCTTCAACGGCATCCAGATCCACCTCGTGCAGACGCACGACGAGCTCGGAGGGCACGAGACGGGCGACCTCGGCGACCTCGACATCCAGCCAGCGCTGCATCCGCAGCCCCTGCACCGTCTCGGACGCCCGCTCGGGCAGGTCGATGCGCACGACCGCGCCCTCGGGCGGCAGGTCACCGTGCTCGCTGATGATGAGACCTGCGATGGTCTCGGCGTCGTCGCGCGGCAGGTCGAAGCCGATCAGGCGCTCGACCTCGTCGAGATGGACGTCGCCAGGCAGACGCCAATGGTCCTCGCCGACGTTCACGATCTCGTGGACCTCGAGGTCGTGTTCGTCGGAGATCTCGCCGATGACCTCCTCGGTCAGATCCTCGATGGTGAGGATGCCGTCGAAGTTGCCGTACTCGTCGACGACGCAGGCGAGCTCGTTGCGCGTCTGCCGCATGCGGTCGAGGGCGACCGGCAGCTGCATCGTCGTCGGCAGCACGACCGCCTCGCGCATCATCGTCGAGACGGGCGCGTCGTCGTCGTGGCGGCCGCGGAGCAGGTCGATGAGCTCGACGACACCGACCGGGTCGTCCTCCTCGCCGATGACGGGATAACGGGTGTGGCCGGTCGCCATGAGCGCGCGCACCTCTCCGACGGTCGTGTCGGGCGAGATCGAGTCGATGCGCGAGCGCGGGACCATCGCGTGCTCGACGTCGCGCTGCGGGAAGTCGAGGATGCGGTCGATGATCATCGACAGATCGTCGGGCAGATCGCCGCTCGCGCGGGACTCCTCGATGATCGCTTCGAGGTCGCGCGCGGTCGCGCTCTCGTCGACGTCTTCCAGCGGCTCGATGCGCAGCAGCCGCAGCAGGGCGTTCGCGGCGACATCGAACACCGTGATGAGCCAGCCGAAGAGCATCAGGTAGATGCGGGTCGGAACCGCGAGGGCGCGGGCAAGGGGCTCCGGGCTGGCGATGGCGAGGTTCTTGGGATACAGCTCGCCGAAGATCATCGTCACGATGGTGGCCAGCAGCAGCGCGCCCACCGTTCCGATGAGCACCGAGACAGCCGGATCGATGCCGACGCCGCCCAGCAGCGTGCCGATGGACTCGCCGATGAGGGGCTCCGCGACGTAACCGATCAGCAGGCCGGTGACCGTGATGCCGAGCTGCGCGCCCGAGAGCATGAACGACGTGCGCTTGGTGATCGCGAGCACACGTGCCGCCTGGGCATCGCCCTTCTCGGCACGGGCGGCCATGCGCGACCGGTCGACGGACATGTACGCGAACTCCTGCGCGACGAAGAAGCCGCAGGCGGCGATGATCGCCAGTGTCAGCAGGATTCCCAACAGCAGCGTCAGGACTGCTTCGATCATTCGGATTCACCCCCTCTCTCAGCGAGGGGGTACGAAGATCGACCCTCCTGGTCGGTGGAGGAATGGCGATTGCTCACGGGTGTTCTTTCTCGATAGGGCACGGGTGGGCACTCACAGGATAGCGGGCCGTCGGCGAGAGCGGGCCGAGGCCTGCGCGGCACGGGGCACCGGAACCCGCGCCGAACGATCCGCACCACGAAGCGTCGCGGGCATGCGCGAAGAGGCCACAGCTACAGTGACGGGCATGTCCGGGAAAAGGGTCGGTCGCCCGCGCGTCGAGGACATCACCGAGGAACTTCTCCGGGAAGGCGAGCGGGTCCTCGCCGAGGAGGGCTTCTGCGCTCTCACGGTCGACGGCCTCGTGAGCCGGGCCGGGTCGACGCGCCCCACCTTCTATCGGCGGTTTCGAAGCACGGCCCACCTCGCCGTCGCCGTCTTGTCTCGCCGATTCGAACCGGGGCCGCTGCCCGATACCGGCTCGCTTGCCGGCGACCTTCGGGCGGTCCAGCGGGAGGGGATCGCTGTGCTCTCCGACCCGGTCGCTCGAAACAGCGTGGTCGACCTCGTGGGGGTCGCAAGGACGGACGAAGATCTCTCGGCGCTGCTCGACGCGGAGTTCATCCGCCCGCGCCGCGCCCGCGTGAAGCAGGTGATCGATGCCGCCTTTGCGCGACGAGAGACCGAGCCCCCGCACGTGGATGCCGATCAGGTCTACGACATGCTGATGGGCCCCCTCATCACACGCATGTTCTTGCCGCCGTACGCCCCGCCCGACGACGCTCTCGCCGAGAGCAGCGTTCGTTCCGCGCTCACTCGGCTCGGGTCGGACGACCTCGCCCGCCCGTGAGTCGCGCCGGCCTGGGGGTCAGTCGCGGGTGAGCCCGCTGCCGTCAGCCGACATCCGGAACGACGCGGTCTCGTAGTCGTCCTCAAGTGAGAAGTTGATCTCGATGGGCCCCGACTTCTCTCCAGATGACACCGCTTCGGCGCCACCCCACGTGCGCATGACCGTCGCCCCCGCGTCATCGACGGGGAGCCCGCTCTGGGACGCAGCCTCTTCCATGGCCGGAAGAATGCCTGCAAGATCGACGTCTTCCCATGAGAACGCTTCCGTGGCCGACTTCGGTTGAATCGACACGGCGCCGGAATGCTCCACCTGACCACCGCGGTACATCCACCTGTCGGTATGCGTGGTGCCGGCGGTGACGGGAGCCTCGACGATGACGAAATCCGGGGTGACGTAGATCGAGCTCACGCGGTCGTGGCCGATCTCGCGTTCGAGGGCGGCCTGGGCCTGGGCGAGCGGCCCGGGCTGACGCATGTCGACGTGCGCCCTGCCGTCGAGCACCGCCTCGACGGTCTGTGCCACCGCCTCCCGATAGGGCGCGACGACAGCGACGGCCACCGCGACGGCGACAGCCGTGAACACGAGCAGGCGCAGCGGCCGGCCGCGTCTGCCCACGCCGATCAGCGGCCCCTTGCGGCGCCCGCCGGAGATCCGGGTGTGGCTCGCGATGGGGACGAACCCAACCGACGACCGATCGGGGACCGTGAGGTTGCCGACCTCAGACGGTGAGAGCTCACCGTCGACGAAGGCGACCTCGGGTCCGCCGTCGAGAAGGATGGCGACCTGGCGCTGAACTCCGGGCTGGAACGCGGGAAGCTCCGTCAGGGCGACGACGGTGCGCAGAGTGGTCGCGTACGCCTCCCCCTGGATCGGCCGCACGGTCAGGTCGATCTCGCACAACGGCTGATCGTTGATCTGGGTACCGGTCTGCCGGATCGCATCGACGCGGGCGAGGCCGAGCCGCCGCGAATCGAGAGCGCGACGGAGATCGTCCTTCGATACCGCCACTCCCCCGGCCATCGATCGGCCGATGAGGATGAACGTCCCGCTGATGATCGCGACCGGAAGCGCGATGCTGATGATCGCCCAGCCGGCGTCCGGCGGCCCGACGTACTCGACCACCGCGCCACCGAGGAGCGCGCCGACAGCTGCGAAGAAGATCAGGCGGAGCACCATCCGACCCTATCGGCGGGATCTTTCGCGATCAGAATCCGTGGGTCCTGGGTACGCGGCTCACCCGGACCTCGGCGGTATCTCAGCCTCCTGTTAGGTTCTTCTCGTGTCGACGGACGAGAACGAGACCCCGCGCGCGCTCAGCCGCCGCGCGGTGCTGCTTGGATCCGTCGCGGCTGGCTCTTTGGTGCTCGCCTCTGCGACACCCGCCCGAGCCCTGACCTACAGCGTGAAGACGCCTGCCGAGCATGCCGCGCTTCCGATCGTCTGGGGGTACCCTTTCGCCAGCCGCGCGACGCGCGGATCCGGCGTCGACGGATACCCCGGGCAGACGTACAGCGGACACATCGGCGCCGACTACTACGTGACCCCCCGCATCGGGACCACGATCCTCGCGATCGCCGATGGCACCGTGACCGCCGTCGGGGATGACGGTGACGTGAGCCGCGGGGTGTTCGTAGTCGTCCAGCACGCTGCGGGTGTGCGTTCTGAGTACCTGCACATGGAACGTGGCAGCCCCATGGTGAGCGTGGGCCAACGCGTGTTCCGATGGACCCCGCTGGGCCGAACGGGGAACACAGGAGACGTGCGACCGCGCACGGAGGCCAACGCTCACCTCCATCTGGCGATCTTCTCGGGCCCCCACCGCACCGGAACGGTCTGGAACCCCGCGTGGCTCATCGAGGGAGCTCCGCTGCCGGCGACGTCGCCCACAGCGGCGACTCCGGTTTACCGGTTCTGGAGCGCTCGCTACCAGGGACACTTCTATACGGCGAGCTCGGCCGAGCGCGATGGCATCGCAGCTCGCTGGCCCGACATCTGGTCGTATGAAGGAACCGCCTATCGGGCGTTCACGACTCAGGTTTCCGGCACGGTGCCGCTCTTCCGCTTCTGGAGCGCCCAGTACAACGGCCACTTCTATACGACGGATGCCGGCGAGCGGGATGCGGTCATCGCTCGTTGGCCCGATATCTGGTCGTACGAGGGCACCGCGTTCTTCGTCTATCCAGCCGGCTCGTCCGCGCCCGATACGGTGACCGTCGCCCGGTTCTGGAGTCCGTCCGCACGGCACCACTTTTATACCGCGAGCGCGGAGGAGCGCGACGGCGTGATCGCGCGCTGGCCTGACATCTGGCAGTACGAGGGAGACAGCTTCCGTGTGCCCGCAAGCGTCGAGAACTGAGAACGAGGAGTACCCATGACCGGCATCGTCCTTCGGCGTCGCATCAGTGTGCCAGCCATCCTCGCATTCGCGCTGCTCACCGCGGGGTGCGCCACCCCGGGCATCGGCGGCGCGGCAGCACCCTCGCCATCGCCGACCCCGAGCGAGACCCTGTCACCGACGACTCAGCCGGAACCGTCCGCGACGCCGGACTCGACGACGCCCCCGATCTCCTCGCCGGCACCGTCCCTGTCGACATCCGATCTGCTCGATGCGTGCCTCGTCGCGGTCAGAGACGGAAACGCTCCGGCGTCCGAGCAACTCGATCGTTCCACGGTCGAGAGCGGTAGTGCCCGATCCGCGCTCCGCCCGGATGGCCTCTGGTACGTCGTCGTCCCCGTCACCGATCCCACGGTCGATGCGCCGCTCGAGTACGCGTGCCTGCTGAACGCCGACATGACCGTCGATGCGAGCTGGGGTCGAATCGCCCCGGACGCGGATGACTTCGATCAGTGGTCCACGGCTACGGAGCCTGCTGACGGCTTGTGACTCTGTGAACGTCGCGTCGTCCAGGCAAGAACACCCCGCTTGACGCGAAAATGCCCGGAGAGCAGGTCTCCGGGCACATCGATCGGGTCAGGACTTCTCGTCTTCTTCCGGTTCGAAAGTCGAGGCGGTTCCGGTGTGTCCGGCCGCGACGCCGTCCGGGTTGCTCGGGATGGTGCCGTCCTTGCCGAGACCTCCCGGCTCGCGCGTACCGTCGCCGTCGGTGTCGGCCGTGGAGACCTCGACGTCGGGTCCCTCGTAAGCGTTCTCGTCGGTCTCGCGACGGGTGTCATCGTTGCTCATGGCGTTCTCCTTCTCTTCGGCGACGGCCGATGCCGTCCGGTCTCAGATGAACGGAGCCAGTGCTCCGGCGGTCAGGGCGAGTGCGCCCGCGACAGCGCCCGAGGCGGTGGCCGTCATCCGCAGATGACGACGTGCGCGGGACTTCCGAGCCCGGTTTCCGGGCGCCTCGGTCGTCAGAAGCGAGTGCTGCGCTTCCTTCAGCGTTGCGAAGCGGCCGATGGGGGTGGCCTGACCGTCGAACGCGATGAAGTGCCCGTCAGAAGAGGTGTCGACGGATCCGACGAACTCCCCGTCGGTGGAGGCGACGTAGAAACCGGGGGCGACCGTCGACCAGGTGATCGTTCGGGCGGTGAGGATGCGCGGCGCTTCGGGGGCGCGCTCGAGCAGGGTCATGCTGCCGTCGCCAGCGCGCTCGGAGCGGTTGCGATGCTCTCGGCAGCGGCGATCGGGGCAGCAGGAGCCGCGTCGAAGTCCGCGAAGTCGACGACGAGGCCGGTGGAGGAAGTTGCCGCCCGTGCCATCTCGGTGAGCAGCGCCGAGTCGAGCTTTTCCATCTCCGCCCCGCCGAAGACGAAGCGGAGCGGGATCGCGGGCTGCAGCCAGATGGTCTGACGCCCCGCCGCGATGTCGGCGCCGTGACGCCAGGTGAGCGTGAAGCTCTCGGAGCGGCGGAGCTTGGTCGCGGTCAGCACCTTGAGGTGCGCGAGCAGGCGGTCCGGGATCTCGATCGACTCGGACGCGTTGCCGTAGAACAGCTGGCCCATTGTTGCTCCTCACAGATGCTGGATGACTTGTTGGGAACGCTACTAGTTGGGAAAGTATCTCGTCAAGTTAGATATCTGGTAAGGTAAAACGCATCAGCCAGGACCGCGGAGGTGTGCAGATGAGCGGCTTCTTCTACAACGACGATCGTCAGCGCGCGACCAGCGCGCTCGAGGCGTTGCGTCTCTACCAAGCGGCCGAGGCGGCGATGCGACGCCGCACGCGCGAGTCGATGTCGATGGGAGAGAACGAGCTGCTGGTCATCCGTCAGCTTCTGCGCGCGCAGTCGCGCAACGTTCCCGTGAAGCCGGGGGACGTCGCTAAGTACCTCGGCATCTCCACGGCCAGCACGACGAGCCTTCTCGACCGCCTCGAGTCCGCCGGCTACCTTCGTCGCGTGCCGCATCCGAGCGACCGGCGCAGCGTCTATCTCGAACCGACGGAACGCGCAGACGACGAGGTCCGTTCCACACTGTCGGCCATGCACGACCGTATGCATCAGGTGGCCGACGAGACCACGCCCGAGGCGACCGCGGCCGTGATCGACTTCCTCTCGCGGATGCAAGATGCGGTCGACTCCGTCGAACCGGCCCCTAGTCTGCGGCGCCAGCGCGGAGCAGCGCCGGCCGGCTGATCCGTCAGCTTCGACGCGGCTGGCAGGCGGGACACCACCACGTGCGCCGCTGTTCCGAATCGCCCGCGACCTCGGCGCGCACGAGGATGCGCGTCCCGCACCTGAGGCACGGTTTGCCGGCGCGGCCGGCCACCCAGTGCGCGCTCCCCCGACGCGCGGTGCCGGTGGTCACCTGATACATACCGGGCACTGTCGCGGAGAAGCGCAGAGCGCGCGCGGCACGGGCGACGAGCGACTCGAGGTCAGCGGTCGCAATGGGGTCGAACGGGTGGACACCCGAGAGGAACGCGAGTTCGTTCACCCAGAGGTTCCCCAGACCCGCGATGTTGCGCTGATCGAGCAGAGCGCCGGCGAACGTCCGATCCGGACGAGCATCGAGCCGCCGAAGGGCCTCGACGGCATCCCAGTCGTCGCGCAGCGGGTCCGGCCCCAGGTGACCGAGCGCAGTCGCGACGCCGTTCGCGCGCAGCAGTTCGACGACGGGCATGTCGATGCCCCACAGCGTCGCGCCGTCGTCCAACTCGGCTCGCACACGCACGGCCGGCTGCACGCGCACGGGAACGACGCGCCCCGAACGGGTGACCGTCCACGACCCCTGCATCAGAAGATGCGTGTGGAGTGCGAAATCGGGATCCAGCCAGGTGATCAGATGTTTGCCCCGGGTCTCGAGCCCAGCGATCCGCCAACCGGCGAGGGATGTCCCGGCCGCCGGGCCAGAGCGCAGTTCTCCGGACGAGATCGTCCGATCCACGACCTGAGGCCGGAGCCGGGCTGCCATGCGGAAGACGCTGTCACCTTCCGGCACGGGCTCCCCCGGACATCACGCCGACCTCATTCCTCCAGTCTGCCGCGGGCGCCTAGCCTCGGCTCCGAGAACCGTCAACTGCTCGAAAAACGCTTCGGAAGCGATGACGATGTGGGCATGACTGAGATCACCGCCCACAAGGGCCTCTTCAACGACATCGAGCTGCACGTCGACGACACCGGCGGATCGGGTCGCCCGGTCGTGCTGATCCACGGCTGGCCGCTGTCGGCGGAATCGTGGTCCGAGCAGATTCCCGCGCTCACCGCCGCCGGGTACCGCGTCGTCGCCTACGACCGCCGCGGCTTCGGGCGCAGCGACAAGCCTCGCTCGGGCTACGACTACAACACGTTCGCTCAGGACCTGGCATCCGTCCTCGACACCCTCGACCTGCGCGACGTGACCCTGGTCGGCTTCTCGATGGGAGGCGGCGAAGTCGCCCGTTATGTCGCCAATCACGGCCAGGATCGGCTGCGGAGCGTCGTGTTCGCCGCCGCGGTGCCGCCGTACCTCGCGCAGACGCCCGATAACCCGGAGGGCCCGCTCACACAGGAGGCCGCCGACGAGATGGAGAACGGCCTCCGCGCGGATGAAGCGACCTTCTACGACGGCTTCACGACCGCCTTCTTCTCCGTCGACGGCGAGCTCAAGGTCACGGAGGAGCAGCGCCAGGAGGCCCTCGCGCTCGCGCGCCAGGCCGACCACCACGCGGCACTGAAGTCGATGGAGGCGTGGGCGACGACCGACTTCCGCCGCGATCTGGCCGCGGTGACCGTGCCCGCGCTGATCATCCACGGCGACGGCGACGGCACCGTCCCCTTCGAAGGCTCGGGCAAGCGGACCCACGAGCAGCTTCCGGGCAGTGAGCTGGCGCTCATCGAAGACGCACCTCATGGCCTCAACGTGAGCCACGCCCGCGAGTTCAACGACGCCCTGCTCGCCTTCCTCGCGAAGTAGGCCTGCTCCGCTCGACGACGATGGGCCGTCCCGCAGCAGCGGCGACGGCCCATCGTGGCGTAGAGGCCCGAAGACTCAGAGGTCCAGCTTCTCGTTGCGGCCCTCATAGGTCTCACCGGTGATCTTCGACTTGATCAGGCCGATGGCGGTCGCGATGCGTCCGCCGGCACTGCTCCAGTACTCCCCCGAGATCGCGTCGACCCGCAGCAGCGTGATGCTGGGGTCGTCCGGGCCGTCGGGGAACCAGGCCTCGAGAGTGCTCGACCAGTAGTGTTCGAGGCGAGCGCGGTCGTCGACGACAGTCGCCTCACCGGCGAGCGAGACCCACGCGTCGTCCTTGCTGAGGGCGACGCCGACGGCGGGCCGCGAGGCCACGTGCGTCGCGACGGACGATCCGCGGTCGACGACGAACCAGAGGTCTCCGTCGAACTCGGCCTCCTGCACCGTCAGCGGGCGCGCTGTGAGCTTCCCCGATTCGTCGACCGTCGTCACCATGGCGAACCGGAACTCGGGCAGCAGCTCCGCCAGGATCGCGCGGGGGTCTTCGTTGTCACTCATCGTTTCTCCTTCGATCTGGCGTGGTCGTCATCCGTGGGTCCAGGCTCGCACCGGGACCAGCCCTCGGTCGCCGTCTTGACAGCCGACTCGATGCGCGACAGTCGCGCGACCCCTCAACCGCCCGAGGGGTTCTCGAGCGGCTGACCGTCGCCATCGGTCGTCGTGTCGGCATCTCCACCATGGCCCTCCGGTGCGGGCTCGTCGGGCGCCGCGCTCGGAGCCCCCGGAAAGGCCGATGCCCCGCCGGTGGCGGTTCCGGTCTCGATGTCGTCGCCGGGGATGTCGGGACGCTCTCGGTCACTCATGTGTTCGTCCTCTCGTCGTTGCGTGACCGCGACGCTACGCACCGAGCCGGCGCGGACCGAGGGTATTGACACACGTGAGGCACGGATCATCCCGCAGGGGGATGCTTCTCAGCCGATCGACCGACGCGTCGCAGGGCCACCGCTTCGTAGCGTCGAACTGTGACCGCCGCTCCCCTCTCTCCCCTCGACCGCATCCACCTCGCCGCCGGCCGCGGTCGCGCCCTGCTCGGCTCGATCCTGGGCAACATCGCCATCCTCGGCATCATCGCCCTAGCGGCGCTCGTCGTGCCGATCGCCGCCGCTCTCGTCTTCGGTCCCGCGCTCCTCGCTCGGCTGTGACCCTCGCGCCGCAGTCCTGCTCGTGGCCGGAACGAGCTTCAAGCCGATGACAGCGACCACGATGCCGGCGATGAAGACCACCTTGCCCGGAGCGAACGCCTCAGCGCCCGTCGCGATCGACCAGGTCACGGTCAGCGCCGCGCCCACCCCCACCCAGACCGCGTAGGCCGTACCGATCGGAATGTGCTTCATAGCGCGTCCGAGCCCGAGCATGCTGAGCAGCAGACCGATGGCGAACACGACACTCGGCACGGGGTGGCGTAGCCCGTCCGATTCGCCCAGGGCCGTCGCCCAGACAGCCTCGCAGACCGCGCTGGCGAGCAGGATCGTCCATGCACGCGTCATGTCAGCTCACCACCTTGAGGCCGACGACGCAGGCGACCAGGAGCAGAAGCAGGAGGATGCGCGCGGTCGACGCGCGCTCGCGACGGGTCACCATCGCCCACACGACAGTGAGCGTCGCTCCGACCCCGACCCAGACGGCGTAGGCGGTGCCGGTCGGCAGCTCGGTCATCGCGTATGCGAGGCCCGCCATGCTCGCGGCGAGCGCGACGACGAAGAGCGACGCGGGCCGTTTGCGGCGGAATCCCTCGGATGCCGCGAGCGCGGCAGCCCATACCGCCTCGAGGACGCCGGCTGCGATCAGGATCACCCATGCCATGACAGACCTGTCCGAGTCAGTCTTGTCCGTTGCGGGTACTGCTCCCTCGTCCGCGGGCCCCGCGTCGGGGCCCCGCGACCCAGCGTAGCCGCGGGTCAGGGCGCGGGGACGAGGAACAGCGCGTCGAGGAGACCCGGATTGTGCGCGTGGACGAGCACGCCGAAGACGACCGCGTCGAAGAGAAGGTGCACCGTCACGACGTAGGTGAGCGACCGCGTGCGCAGGAAGATGTAGCCCTGCAGGAGCGCGAACGGGATGGTCAGCACCGGTCCCCAGGCGCGGTAGCCGAGCTCCCAGAGGAATGAGACGAACACGATCGTCTGCAGGACGTTGGCCGAGACATCGGCGAAGTGCCGCCGGAGCAGCGCGAAGCAGGTGCAGATGAAGAACAGTTCGTCCCAGATGCCTACGGCGCCGACGCCGACGAAGAGGCGCGCGATGAGGTCGGGGGTGTCGACGACGGGCCAGTTGGTGTAAACGCCCGACGTGATGAAGTAGAACGGCAGGATCAGCCAGCCGAGCACGAGGACCGCGGCGAGCCAGGCCCACTGGAAGGTGGTCCAGCGCCCTCCGCCGCGCCAGGGGAAGCGAATGGCGTGATCGCGATACACGAAGCGCGAGACGAGGTACGGCAGCAGCACCGCCCCGCCCAGCGCGAGGGTGAAGCGCAGCATCGCGAGGTTGTCGAGCTCGGCCTTCAGGTCGATGAGGCTCACGACGACGAGACCGAGGGCGATCAGGGAGAGATCGCGCGCCAGCGAGGGCCGCGTCTCCTCACCCACCCGCCAGCGGTCGACGCCGAGAGCCGAGACGAGCCCCAGGACCAGCAGCGTCCACCCGAGCCAGGGCTGCAGCAGCACGAAGAACGCCGGCGCCGCCAGGCAGACCAGAAGGGCGGGCACGGTGCTCGCCGAGACGACGGGGCGGGCGGCCAGTCCCGGGTGCGTCTTCACGGCGTCCGCCCTCCGTCAGACCGCGTCGGTACGGCGATAGGCGAGGTCGCGGATGTCGCGCCCCTTGGCGATGCCCTTCCGCTCGAAGGCCGTCATCACGCGGCCCTCGAAACGCGGCGCCCAGTCATCCTCGAAGTCGGGGACGAAGCCCGCGGCATCCCCCATCACTTCGCGCATCTGGCGCGCGTAGTCCTCCCAGTCGGTCGCGAGTCGGAGCACGCCCCCGGGCTTGAGCGCCCGCGCCGCCAGCGGCGTGAAGTCGGGCGAGATGAGGCGCCGCTTCGTGTGACGCGTCTTGTGCCACGGGTCGGAGAAGAAGATCCAGAGCTCGTCGACGGATGCCGCGGGCAGCAGGTGCTCGAGTACCTCGGGCGCGTTCGCTTCGACGAGGCGGAGGTTCCGCACGCCCGCACGATCGGCGTCGAGCATGGTGCGGGCGAGCCCCGCCCGGAACACCTCCACGGCGAGGAAATCCGTCTCCGGCGCGGCCTGTGCAGCCGCGACGATCGCGTGCCCCTGGCCGGAGCCGATCTCGACCACGAGCGGCGCACTGCGACCGAACAGCGCGGCGGGGTCGACCTCCGAGCCCGGCCGGACGCTCAGCACAGCCTGATCCCGTTCGACGGGGACGTTGTAGAAGCCGCCGAGCTGGTTCCAGGCGCGCTCCTGTCCGTCGCTCATCCGCCCGCTGCGGCGGGCGAACGACACGGGCCGCTCGCGGTAGCGGGGTTCGTCACCGGTGTCGGGCGCGTCGGTCTGCGGCATGAGTCCAGGGTATCGAGCGACGGGAGGTGCGCCGAGCGGACCTGGGGCGTCAGGCCGTGACGAAATCGATGAGCTCCTCGACCCGGCCCAGCAGCGCAGGATCCAGGTCGCGGTACGTCCGAACCGATCCGAGAATGCGCTGCCAGGCATGCGCGATGTCGGCCTGGTCCTCGGCGGGCCAGCCGAGCGCCCGGCAGACGCCGGTCTTCCACTCGATGCCCCGCGGCACCTGCGGCCACGCGCGGATGCCGACGGCCTCGGGGCGCACGCACTGCCAGACGTCGATGTGGGGGTGCCCGACGATCCTGAGGTGGGCACCGTGCGGACCACGCAGGATCTGCTCCGCGATGCGGGTCTCCTTCGAGCCCGCGACCAGATGGTCCACGAGCACCCCGTAGCGACGCTCGGCAGAGGGCGGCTCGTCTCGGAGGAGGTCCTCCAGCAGGTCGATCCCCTGCAGGTACTCGACCACGACGCCCTCGACGCGGAGGTCGGCGCCCCAGACCTTCTCGACGAGTTCGGCGTCGTGTCGTCCCTCGACCAGGATGCGCGACGCGCGTGCCACGCGCGCCCGTTGCTGCGGCGCGACGAACGACCCCGAAGCGGTACGCAGCCGACCCGCGGGCTGTGCGGCCTTCGGAGCGACGAGCTTGACGGGCTCGCCGTCGACGAGGAAGCCGCCCCCGAGCGGGAACAGACGCACCTTGCCGAGGCGGTCCTCGAGTTCCACGTTCCCGCCGCGGACGGCCACGACCGCTCCGCAGTAGCCGTCGGCCGCCACCTCGACGACGAGATCGGGATCGGCGGGCACCTCCGGCACCACCTTGCGTCCGGCATCGCGCCATCCGGCTGCGAGCACATCGGTGCCGTATCTGTCGTCCATGGTTCCTCCCGCCTCGCGCGCCGTCGGGCCGCGGGTCAGCGTAACCGCGGCCGTTCCCGTCGCCGGGTATCCGCGCCGCGATTCCGCTGGCCGCTGATTCACAGTCCCGGCATAGGCTCAGGCACGACGCCCTCAATAGAGTGGAGACGAGGCCGGTCCTCCGACCTCGGAAGGGGAACGGATGCGCGTGCTCCGAGCGGTGACGCTCTCGATCCTGGCGAGCCTGATGTTCGTCGCGGGCGGCTCCGCCGCGGCCTGGGCGACCGACCCGGTCGACCTCGGCTCGGGACGCGTCGTGGATCAGGCCGACGCGCTGACTCCAGGCGAAGAGCGTGCCGTCGACGAGAGGCTCACCGCGTTGAGCTCGGAGGCGGGCATCGACCTGTGGGTCGTGTACGTCGACGCGTTCACCAGCCCGTCCGACGCCGAGGGCTGGGCCAACGCGGTCGCCGAGCGCGGCGGCCTCGGCGTGGACCAGTATGTACTGGCGATCGCGACCGAGCAGCGCAACTTCTACCTGTCGGGCGACACCAACGGCCCCGTCGACGGCGAGACGCTCGGCGACATCGAGACGCGCGACATCCTTCCAGAGCTCCGGTCGGAGGATTGGGGCGGCGCCGCGTTCGCCGCCGCCGGCGGACTCGCGGCGGCGGTCGGTGGATCCGGCGGCGGAGCCGGCGGCGCGACGGGCGGCGCGGGCATGTCGGGCCTGACGATCGTCCTCGGAATTCTCGCGGTCGGTGCCGTGATCGCCGTCATCGTCGTCCTGGTGCGCCGTCGTCGGGCGGGCGCCGGCCCCGGCTCCGCCCGTGGCGCGGCCGCCGAGCCGATCGAGGAGCTCGCCCGGCGCTCCGCCAGCGCGCTCGTGGCAGCCGACGACGCCATCCGGACGAGCGAGCAGGAGCTCGGCTTCGCGACGGCGCAGTTCGGCGACGAGGCGGCAACCGCTTTCGCCGAGACCCTGGCGCAGGCACGCCGAGACCTCGACGAGGCGTTCACGCTGCAGCAGCGCCTCGACGACGATCAGCCCGACACCGAGGCGGACGTCCGCGTGATCCACACCCGCATCCTCGAGCTGTGCGCGCACGCCGACTCCGAGCTCGACGCGCGCGCCGAGGAGTTCGACCGTCTGCGCGACCTCGAGCAGAACGCCCCCGAAGCGCTCGTTCGCATCCAGCAGGAACGCGGCGCCGCCGGAACCGGGCTCGACGGGGCGGTCGCCTCTCTCGAGCGGCTTCGATCGGCCTACGCCCCCGAGGAACTCGCCACCATCGGCGACAACCCCGAGCAGGCGCGCAGCCGCCTCGACTACGCCGACGAGCAGCTCGCGACGGCGCAGCGTGCGATCGCCGCGGGCGACGGCGCTGCGGCGGCCGTGTCATTGCGTGCCGCCGAAGGAGCCGTCGCGCAGGCCGCTCAGCTGGAGGCCGCGGTCGAGAAGGTCGCCGTGGATCTCGCCACCGCCGAGCGCGATGCTGCGGCGCTCATCACGGACCTCGAACAGGACGTTGCGGCAGCGGTCGGCGTACCCGATCCCGACGGCACGCTCGCCGCGGTCGCGTCGGCCACCCGGCAGCACATCGACGCCGCCCGTTCCCAGCTGACCGGCGAGCACCGTCGCCCGCAGGCCGCGTTGTCCACGCTGCTGGGCGCGAACTCGGCGATCGACGCCGCGCTCGCCGGAGCCCGGGATGCCGCGCAGCGAGCCGCCCGCGCGCGACAGACGCTCGAACAGCAGCTGCAGCAGGCCCGGGCGCAAGTATCGGCCGCCGAGGATTACATCGGCACGCGACGCGGAGCCGTCGGGGCGACGGCCCGCACGCGAGTCGCCGAAGCTCGCGCGTCGCTCGACCGGGCGGAGGCGACCGCGCAGATCGACCCCGAGCGCGCGCTGGCCGACGCAACACGTGCGACGCAGCTGAGCGGACTCGCGATCGACGCGGCACGCACCGATGTCGGCGGCTTCGCAACTGGCTCCCCCGGATCGAACTCGAACGGCATGATGGGTGCCATGATCGGCGGCATGGTGCTGAACTCGCTCCTCGGGGGCGGGTCGTCCGGACGCCGCTCGTCGGGCTTCGGCGGCAGCGGCTTCGGCGGCGGCTTCAACGGCTCGCGCGGCGGGTTCGGCGGCGGTTCACGCGGTCGCAGCGGCGGCGGCGGGTTCGGTGGCGGCCGCTCTCGGCGCGGCGGCGGCCGATTCTGACGACTTCTCCCTCTTCCCGACCACCCACGAAAGGAACCCCGATGGCAAAGCAGTCCATCTTCGGTCGCATCTCGACGCTCGTGAAGGCGAACATCAACGCCCTCCTCGACCAGGCCGAGGACCCGCAGAAGATGCTCGACCAGCTCGTGCGGGACTACACCAACTCGATCGCCGACGCGGAGTCGGCGATCGCCGAGACGATCGGCAACCTGCGCCTGCTCGAGCGCGACCACCAGGAGGATGTCCAGGCCGCGGCAGAGTGGGGCAACAAGGCCCTCGCCGCGAGCCGGAAGGCCGACGAGCTGCGCGCGGTGGGCAACACCGCCGACGCCGACAAGTTCGACAACCTCGCGAAGGTCGCGCTGCAGCGTCAGATCAGCGAGGAGAACGAGGCCCGGACCATCGCGCCGACGATCGCGACCCAGACCGAGGTCGTCGAGAAGCTCAAGGACGGCCTCAACGGCATGAAGGTCAAGCTCGACCAGCTCCGCGCGAAGCGCTCCGAGCTGCTCGCGCGCGCGAAGACTGCCGAGGCGCAGAACCGCGTCCACGACGCCGTCAAGTCGATCGACGTACTCGACCCGACGAGCGAGCTCGGACGCTTCGAAGACAAGGTCCGCCGCCAGGAGGCGCTCGCCGCCGGCAAGCAGGAACTCGCCGCCTCGAGCCTCGACGCGCAGTTCGAGAGCCTCGAGGACGTGGGCCAGCTCACCGAGGTGGAGGCGCGACTCGCCGCGCTGAAGACGGGCGGAGCCGCCGGCGCCATCGAGCGCTGAGTGCCGATGTCGACGCCCGGGCCGGCTCTGCCGCCCGGGCGTCGACGCTCGAACCGCTGAGAACGCCCGACGAAGGACGAAGGAATGACCCGATTCATCGTGGTCCCGCAATGGCAGGGCTCGCCCTCAACTCGATCGATGACGCTGATCGACGGCGCTGACGCGATCGCGGGCGACCTCCCGCGCAGCGCGACCGTCCGGGTCGACGTGCCGATCGAGGCCGGCGAGGCGCTCGGCAGCGGCATCCGGCGGTTCAGCTCGCTCCAGCGCACCCGCGACCTGGTCACGGCCACCCTCACCGAGGCCGACGGTGCCGCGGACGGCGCGAGCCCGAGCGGCCACGTGCTGGTCGTCGGCGGCGACTGCGGAGTGGCCGTGCCGGCGATCGCGCATGCGGCCGCGCTGCATCCCGACATGGCCGTCGTCTGGTTCGACGCGCACGCCGACCTGCATACCCCCGAATCGTCCTCCTCGGGTGCGTTCGCGGGGATGGCCCTGCGCGCGGTGTTCGAGACGACCCCGTTGTCACCGGATGCCGCGGTGCCCGCCGATCGCATCGTCCTTGCGGGCGCCCGCGAGTTCGACGACGCAGAGACCGATGCGGCGAAGATCGCGGGTCTGACGCATCTCGGCGTCGACGATCTGGCCGATCCCGCCCGTCTGGCGGACGCGGTCGCTGCCACCGGCGCCGGCTCGGTCTACGTTCACGTCGATCTCGACGTCCTCGACCCCGCGGCGATCACGGGTGTGAGCGCGGCCGTGCCGTTCGGAATCGACATCCCAACCCTCACCAACGCGATCGGCATCCTGCGCGGGCGGTTCTCGTTCGCCGGAGCGTCCGTCTCCGGGTTCGCTCCGCCGCATCCCGAGGCCGTCGTGGACGACATGGGCTCCGTGCTGCGGGTCGTCGGGGCTCTGGCGTGAGCAGCGTCCGGATGCCGCCCGCCGGATGGCGGCAGCGAGCCGACGCGGCGGTCGCGCGAGGCGCGGCGGTGGACCGGCTCATCCCCCGGATGCTGCTGGACTCCTCCGTCAGCGAGTTCGGCGCCCGGGCGGGCACCGCCTTCGGGTTCGTCTGGGGCACGCTGTGGTCGACCGGCCGCGTCGAACGACGTCAGGGGCTGTGGGTCTTCCGCGGGATGCCGGAATGGACGTTCGGCCGCGGGGGCGTCTGCGTCGGGTCGTGCTTCCTGACCGGCGACCGTGAACCGAGCGAGCGGATCCTCACGCACGAGGCCGTGCACGCTCGGCAGTGGCGGCGATACGGGCTGCTCATGCCGTTGCTCTACCTGATCGCAGGGCGCGATCCCCTGCGCAACCGATTCGAGATCGACGCGGGACTGGCCGACGGCAACTACATCCCGCGGCACGCCGAGAGCCGCTGACGGACCTCAGCGGGCGGTCGTGAGCCCGAAGCGCTCGGGCGTGTGAATCGACGCGGCGGTCATTCCGCAGCGCGCGGTGAGGTGATCGACGATGTCGACCGTGCCGAGGAATCCGCCCAGCAGGTGCACGCGCGTCGCCTTCGCGGCATCCGTGCACAGCATCTCGTCGGCCCACGCGGTGACCGCGCGAGAGAGCGCCTCGCCCGACCCGCAGCCCCGGCCCGAACCCGGAGCACCGGTTCGGCGTGAACGGTCGAGCCAGGTCACGACCATGCGGGCCGGCGCCGACACGGTGCCGATCCAAGCGGCGTCGGGCACCTCGATGAAGACCCGGCCGGTCGAGCACAGCGGCAGGGTGGCGAGGAGCGCCTCGAGCTCGGCGAGCGAGTGCTCGTCGGCCGTCACCAGGTGCTGCACCCGGACGTGCTTCGAGGCGCGGCAGGCGGCGGCGCTGTGGAGCTCGGTCATGATGACTCCACTATACCCGCGGTGTAGGCATGCCTTACCTACGTAGCCGAAACCGGACGGCCCCCCGAGGTCTCACATCAGGATGATGCGGCGCAGCTCGGCGAGCTCGTCGTCGGCGAGTCCATGCGACCGGAGGTAGTCGGCCGGGGAACCGAATCGCTCGCGCAGGTCGGCCAGGAGCGCGCGCATCACCGGCGCCGGCGACCGCGTGGCCAGGTCGACCAGCTGCGGGGCGTCGGGGTGGTGCGCGCGGAGATACGCGAGGATCGGCGCGTTGCGCTCGGCCGGCAGCAACGTCTCCGTGCGGGCGTAGTCGTCGACGACGGCATCCTCGTCCACTCCCGCTGCCGCGAGGATCATCGCGATCGTCACTCCGGTGCGGTCCTTGCCGATCGTGCAGTGCACGAGCACCGGCTGATCGGCGATGACCCCGCGGACGACCTCGAGCACGCGCGGAGCCGAGTCGTCGATGAGCGAGCGATACATCGACTCGAGCGACATGTCGGCGCGGAACAGCGAGGCGACCGATCCCAGGAACAGCGGCACCCGCTGGGTCTCGATGGAGAGATCTCCGAGCACCGTGGGCTCGGAGCGCACCTCGTCGTCGTCGCGCAGGTCGATGATGCGACGCAGCCCGAGCGCGCCGAGAGCGCGGCGCCCGGCGTCGTCGACGCGGAAGAGGTTGCCCGAACGGTAGAGCACGCCCGATCGTGTCGAGGTGTTTCCCGCCCGCAGGCCGCCGGTGTCGCGGAAGTTCAGGGCTCCCGGCACCGACAGCGATGCCGCGCCGCTCATCCGCCGGGACGCGGGAGCGGCGGCACGGGGTACCGGCCCGCGATCGTCAGGCGATTGAACGCGTTGATCGAGATGAAGAGCCAGCTCAGCGCGACGTACTCCGCCTCGGAGAAGACCCCGCCCACGCGGTCGTACAGCTCGTCCGAGACGCCCTCGTCGGCGATGTGCACATACGCCTCGGCGAGCTCGAGAGCCGTACGCTCGCGTTCGTCGAAGACCCCCGACTCGCGCCAGGTGGCGAGCTGGGCGATCTCGTCGGCCGTCACACCGGCAGCCACCGCCCGACCCACATGCACACGCACGCAGTAGGCGCAGCCGTTGAGCTGCGAGCTGTGGACGAGCGCGAGCTCTTTCAGACGCTCGTCGATGCCGGCATCCTGCGCGATGGTCCCGACCGTGCGGGCGAACGCGTCGAGCGCGTCGTAGGCCGGACGAGCCGCCTTGGCGAGATGGATGCGCCGCTCCGGATTCATGCGTCAACCCTATCCACCGCCCTCCCCCGTCGCGGGAGAATGGTCCCTCCCCGATGCGAAGGATCACCGTGCACGACGACACGTTCGACGAGTTCTCGTTCCTGCCCGTCCAGGCCGCTGAGGCCGGCGTTCCGACACCCGCGGCCGAGCGGCTGTTCACCTTCGCCCCTGACGGGCGACCGGTCAGCGCGCTCCGACTCGGCGACGGCGAGCCCGAGGTCACCCTTCTTCACGGGGCCGGCCTCAACGCCCATACGTGGGATCGCACCGTCCTCGCGCTCGGGCGGCCGGCGCTGGCGATCGACCTGCCGGGACACGGTGACTCCGCGTGGCGCGACGACGCCGACTACACGGGACGGACGCTCGCGGCCGACATCGCTCCGGCGCTCGAGCAGTGGACGGCGACGCCGCAGGTCGTGGTCGGGCAGTCGCTCGGCGGCCTCACGGCCGCGGCCCTCGCCGCAGCGCGCCCCGAGCTCGTGCGTGCCCTCGTGATCGTCGACATCGCGCCCGGGCTCGACCCCGCCGGAGCGGCGTCGCAGATCCGGCGGTTCTTCGCCGGACCGACAAGCTGGGCCTCTCGCGCGGAGATGGTCGAGCGTGCACTGTCGTTCGGGCTCGGCGGAGACCGCACCGCGGCCGAGCGCGGCGTCTTCCTCAACTCGCGCGTGCGCGACGACGGCCGCGTGGAGTGGAAGCACCACTTCGCACGCATTGCCAACGGGCTCGCCGGCGACCCCGGCGCCGCGGCCGCGGCATCCGAGCGGCAGGATGCGCTGGCTCCGGCCCTCGCGGCATCGGGCTGGGATGACTTCGCCGCCGTGGCGGCGCCCATCACGCTCGTACGGGGCACACGGGGCTATCTGACCGACGCCGACGTCGATCGGTTCGGCGAGCGCCTTCCCGCAGCGCGCATCGTCACGGTGGAATCGGGCCACAACATGCAGGAGGAGCTCCCGACCGAGCTCGCCCGCATCATCCGCGACGCCGCCACCGCCTGACTCCCCCGCATACTGCGGGCTTTGTGCCGTCAACAGGCGGAGCCGACGTCACGGGCACCCGGGCGCCGCAGGAGGGTTGTTCAGCCTGTCAACGGCCGCGGCGCCGCGGCGAAGCGGTGCTGCGGTGCCGCCGACAGGCTCAACGCGCGCGTGGCCCAGCTGCGTCGCGCGATTCAGCTGTTCATCCTGGCGACGGAACCCCCGCGAACAGCGGGCATCGCCGGGTTGGAGGGCGCCTCTGGTCGGCGGAGATCGGCCCGGTCTGCGCTCCTGCGGCGAGCTCCACCGGCCAAGCCGTACCGCCGACAGGCTCAACCGGCCCGCGGCCGTCTCACCCGCCCGGCAGCCCGCGCTCAGCCTGCGCACGGCACGCTCCCGAGCAAATAGGGAGTCGCCGTGCGACGCTGGACGACGGTGAATGCGTCTCGCGGTCGTGGCGGACCCTAGGCTGTATGCCGCACTGAGTTCGCGGACGCGCATCGGACAGCAACGATGCCACCGCCCTTGCGAAAGGAACCCTCCTCCACATGCTCCGCCGCACCACCGTGACCGCCGCCGCACTGCTGGCTGCAGGCACCCTCCTCCTCGCCGGCTGCACCGGGTCGACCGAGCCCGGGCCGTCCGCCACCATGGGCGCCCCTGACCCGGACGCCAGCGTCAACATCCGCCTGGTGCTCGAGCCCTCGAACCTCGACATCCGGCAGACCGCGGGCATCTCGCTCGATCAGACGCTCATCGACAACGTCTATCAGGGCCTCGTCGCCCGCACCGCGGAGGGCGAGATCGTCGACGCGCTCGCCAGCGCCCACGAGGTTTCCGCAGACGGCTTGACCTACACGTTCACGTTGCGTGAGGGAGTCACCTTCCACGACGGCCAACCCCTCACGCCTCAGGATGTCGTGTCGTCGCTGACCACCCGGCAGGCCACCGCCGAATGGGCGGACAGCGAACGACTCGCCAACGTCACGTCGGTCACCGCCGACGGGCAGAAGATCGTGCTGACGCTGTCGCAGCCCGACTCGTCGCTGCTGTGGAACCTCACGGGCCGCGCGGGGATCATCCTCAAAGAAGGCGACACCGTCGACTACAACACCGCCGCCAACGGCACCGGGCCCTTCCGGCTGGCGAACTGGCGCCAGGGCGCCAGCCTGACGCTCGAGCGGAACGAGGCGTACTGGGGGGATGCGGCTCAGGTAGCCGACGTCACGTTCGACTTCATCCCCGACAACCAAGCAGCAATCAACGCCGCTCTCGCCGGCGAGATCGACGTCGTCGTCGGCTTCGACGCGAACCTTGCCGATCAGGTCGAGGGCGGCGGCGACTTCGTCGTCGAGACCGGCAGCGCGACCGATAAGAGCGTGCTCGCGATGAACTCCTCGTCGGGGCCCCTGGCTGATGTCCGGGTGCGCGAGGCGATCCGAACCGCCATCGACCACGACGCCATCGTCGAGGCCGTCGGTGCAGGGCAGACGCTCTACGGTCCGATCCCCGAGGCCGACCCCGGATACGAGGACCTCTCGGATGTCGTCTCCTACGACCCCGAGGCAGCCCGGGCGCTGCTGAGTGAGGCCGGCGTCAGCGATCTCGCGCTGACCCTGACCATCCCGTCGGCCTACGGCACGACGCTCCCGCAGATCCTGGTCTCGAACTTCAACGACGTCGGGATCGACCTCAGGGTCAACCCCGTCGACTTCGGCACCTGGCTCAGCGACGTGTACACGAACAAGGACTACGAGCTCAGCGTCGTCAACCACGCCGAGCCGCGCGACTTCGAGAACTGGGCGAACCCCGACTACTACTTCACCTACGACAACGCCGAGGTGCAGGATCTCTACGCGCAGTCGCTGCTCGCGACGGACGAGCAGTCCGCCGATGACCTCCTGAAGAAGGCCGCGCGGATCGTGTCCGAGGACCACGCCGCCGATTGGCTCTACAACTGGGCTTCGGTGGTCGCGGTCGCCACGAACGTCTCGGGTATGCCCGTCGACAACGTGAACGCGCGCATCAACCTCGCCGAGATCGCCAAGAGCGACGGGTGATCCGTTACGCGCTGACGCGACTGGCCCTGCTGTTGCTGGGTCTGGTCGTCGCCAGCGTGCTGATCTTCGTGACGTTGCGGGTTCTGCCCGGCGATGTCGCGCAGCAGATCGCCGGAACCAACTCCACGCCGGAGCAGGTCGCGGCGCTGCGTGAGCGCCTCGGCCTCGACGTGCCGTTGCCGGCGCAGTATCTCGAGTGGATGTCGGGGCTGCTGCGCGGCGACCTCGGCACGTCGCTGGTGACGGGCTCGCCCGTCGCGGCGGAGCTCGCCGCCAAGGCTCAGGTCACCGTCCCCCTCGGGCTGATGTCGATGGTGGTGGCGCTGATCATCGCACTCCCGTTCGGTGTGATGGCAGCCATCCGTCGCGGCCGCGCCGACGGCACGGCGCTCTCGTTCGGCGCGCAGGCGATCGCCGCCGTACCCGTGGTCTGGGCGGGCATGATGCTGGTCGTCGTGTTCGCGATCTGGCTTGGCTGGCTGCCCGCGCAGGGCTTCCCGCGCGGCGGGTGGGGCGACCCGGCGCGGGCCTTCGCCGCACTGATCCTTCCCGCGGTCACCATCGGCGTCGTCGAGGGCGCGATGCTGATGCGGTTCGTCCGCAGCGCCACGCTCTCGGCGATGGGGCAGGATTTCGTCCGCACCGCAGCTGCCAAGGGACTCACGCGCCGTGCCGCGCTGCTTCGCCACGGCCTGCCGACGGTCGGCCTGTCGATCATCAGCGTCCTGGGCCTGCAGGTCGCGGGCATCGTCGTGGGAGCGGTCGTGATCGAGCAGCTGTTCACCCTGCCGGGTATCGGCCGGATGCTGGTCTCGGATGTCGGCCTGCGCGATCTGCCGAAGGTCCAGGGCGAGCTCCTCGCGCTCACGGCGGTCGTTCTCGTCGTCGGTTTCATCGTCGACCTCGTGCATCGCGGTCTGGATCCGAGACAGCGGGAGGCCTCATGAACGACCGGATGCCGTGGCTGCGGCGACTGTGGTCGCTTCCTGCCGGCCGTTTCGGGCTCATCGTGGTCGTCACCATCGGGGTCGTGGCCGCGGTCTCGCTCGTCTGGACCCCGTTCGACCCGCAGCGGGTGGACATCCCGGCGCGGTGGAGCCCGCCGAGCTGGCCGCATCTGCTCGGCACCGACGCGTCGGGTCGCGACATCCTCTCGCTGCTGATCGCGGGGGCGCGCACGACGGTCCTCGTCGCCGCAGGCGCGGGCGTCGTCGCCACGCTGATCGGTATCGCACTCGCCTGCCTCGGCGCGCTCACCCGCCGCTGGACCCGCGAGGTCGTCGCCGTGCTCGTCGACATCCTGATCGCTTTTCCCGTGCTGCTGATCGCGATGATGATCTCGGCGGTGTGGGGTGGCTCACTGTGGGTGGTCGTCATCTCCGTCGGCATCGGATTCGGCGTCAACATCGCGCGCGTCACCCGGCCGGAGCTGCGCCGCACGCTGCACAGCGATTTCGTGCTCGCGGCGCGCGCCAACGGCCTCACGCCGTCGCAGATCGCCCTGCGCCACCTGCTCCCGAACGTCGCGCCCGTCTTCATCGTGCAGCTGTCGTGGGGCATGGCGGTCGCGGTCCTCGCCGAGGCGGGCCTGAGCTACCTCGGTTTCGGCGCTCCCCCCACGCAGCCCTCGTGGGGGCTACTGCTGAGCGAGCTGCAGACGTACCTGACGGCGCATCCGCTGAGCGTCGTGTGGCCGGGGCTCGCGATCACGATCACCGTGCTGGGACTCAACCTCCTCGGCGACGGTCTGCGCGAGGCGACCGACCCGACGCTCGCCCGGCGGCGCTCCCCCGCCGCATCGCATACTCCGGCGGTGGTCGCATGAGTCTCGAGGTCGAGGGCCTGTCGGTCGTGCTCGACGGGCGCCGCGTGGTCGACGACGTGTCGTTCGGCGTCGCCGACGGCGCGCGGGTCGGGCTCATTGGGGAATCGGGGTCGGGCAAGTCGCTGACCGCCCTGGCTGTGCTCGGGCTGCTTCCCGACGGCGCCGAGGTCGAGGGCAGCATCCGGTGGAACGGGCGGGAGCTGATCGGCCTGCCGGACCGCGAGCTGGCCGCTCTCCGCGGCGAGCAGATCGGCATCGTCTTCCAGGAGCCTCAGACCGCCCTGAACCCGCTGCGGACGGTGGGCCGGCAGGTCGCGGAGCCCCTGCGCATCCACGGCCGCGCCGGCCGGCGTGAGGCTCTCGCACGGGCTCAGGCCGATGCTGATCGGGTGAGGCTCCCCGAGGGCGCGCTGCGCCGCTACCCGCATCAGCTCTCGGGCGGCCAGCGCCAGCGGGTGGCGATCGCCATGGCCCTGGCCGCTCGGCCGCGCCTGCTCATCGCCGACGAGCCGACGACCGCGCTCGACGTGACGATCCAGGCCGAGATCCTGGCGCTCCTGGGAGAGCTGGTCGAGAACGACGGGATGTCGCTGCTGTTCATCACCCACGACCTCGCCGTGCTGTCTCAGGTCGCGTCGGAGGCGGTCGTGCTCGAGCATGGTCGCGTCGTCGAGGACGGCACGGTCGCCGACCTGCTCACCGCTCCGCAGTCGGAGGTCACCCGTGGCCTGCTCCGCGACGCGACGGCCACGGTCTGGCGGCCGGAGGGAGACGCATGACAGGCGAGGTGCTCATCTCGGCGCGCGGCCTGAGCAAGCGCTATCGGGTGCGCGCCGGCGGTGCGGGTGCGCCACGACGCGAGACCGTCGCGCTCGACGACGTGGACGTCGATGTCCGCTCGGGCTCGGCGCTGGGGATCATCGGCGAATCGGGGTCGGGCAAGTCGACCCTCGTGCGGCTCCTCCTGGGCCTCGACACGCCCTCGACGGGAACGGTGACGATCGACGGGCGTCCCGTGGACGCCCGCGCGTCGGCTCGCAGCCTGCACTGGCTCCGCCGACGGACCGGCATCGTCTTCCAGGACCCGTACGCCTCGCTCGATCCCCGCATGAGCGTCGGCCGCATCATCGCTGAGCCCCTGTGGGCGCTCGACATTCCCGGCGACCGCCGCGCGCGCGTCCACGAGGTGCTGTCGGACGTCGGACTGGATGCCGACGCGGCGGAGCGCTACCCGCACGAGTTCTCGGGGGGTCAGCGCCAACGCATCGCGCTCGCCCGCGCGATCGCGCACCGCCCGGCGATCCTCGTCGGCGACGAGCCGCTGTCGGCGCTCGATGTGACGGTGCGGGCGCAGATCCTCGAGGTCTTGCGCCGTCTGCGTGCGGAACAGGGGATGACGCTGCTGCTGGTCTCGCATGACATCGGCGTGGTCCAGAACCTCTGCGACGAGGTCATCGTGATGACCGAGGGGCGCATCGTCGAGGAGGGCCCCACCGAGAAGGTGCTGCTCCAGCCGCAGGCGGCCTACACGCGTCGCCTCCTCGCCTCGGTGCCCGTGATCGACCCGCATCGCACGCAGGACTAGACGTCCCCTTCCGCACTCGATGTCGGTGACCGCCGCTACCGTGAGGCCATGCGCGCGATCATCCCCCCATACCTCCTCGCCCGCGTCGCCTCCGCTCGCGAGCCCCACCTCGCGCGGGCCGCGGTCGCCGCGCGGACCACCCTCGCCGCGCGTCCGTCCGATCTGGCCGGACGTTCGCAGCTGCGTCTCTCCGTCGAGCCGGGCGGCACTCTCGTCGCCGAGCGCATCGCCGCAGCCGACCGGGCCGTATCCGACGCGCAGGGCCGCGAAGAGCTTCCGGGCGTCCTCGTCCGCCGCGAAGACGACCCGCCCACCGGCGATCGCGCGGTCGACGAGGCCTTCGACGGGCTCGGCGCGACGTTCTCGTTCTTCCGCGACGCCTACGGCCGCGATTCGCTCGACGGGCGAGGCGGTGTGCTCGCGGCCACCGTCCACTACGGCGAGGCGTACGACAACGCGTTCTGGAACGGCGAGCGCATGGTCTTCGGCGACGGCGACGGCGAGGTGTTCACCGGGTTCACCGGGTCGCTGACCGTCATCGCCCACGAGCTGGCCCACGGCATCACCGAGTTCTCGGGAGGCCTGACGTACGCGGGTCAGTCCGGCGCTCTCAACGAGTCGCTGTCCGATGTGTTCGGCGCGCTCACCGAGCAGCACCGACTCGGCCAGAGCGCCGAGCAGGCGTCGTGGCTCATCGGCGCGGGCATATTCACGGATGCCGTCCAGGGGCGCGCCCTCCGGTCGCTGGCCGAACCCGGGTCGGCCTACGACGACGATGTTCTCGGACGCGACCCGCAGCCCGGGCACATGCGCGACTACGTCGTGACGACCAGCGACAACGGCGGGGTTCACATCAACTCGGGCATTCCCAACAGAGCGTTCCACCTCGTCGCAGCGCGGCTGGGCGGCTACGCCTGGGAACGCGCGGGACTCATCTGGTATCGCACACTCACCTCGGGAGCGCTCTCCCCCGATTCCGACTTCGCTGCCTTCGCCGCCGCCACCATCGCCCAGGCCGTCGACGAGTACGGTGAGGAGACGGAGGAGGTCGCCGCCGTGCGTGCCGGATGGCAGGGCGTCGGCGTGCTGGAGGATGCCTGACACCCGTGACGACGGTTCCGCGGCGCAGCTGCGGATCGTCGTGGAGCGCACCGGCGGTTTCGCCGGCCTGACCCGGGCGTGGCGCGTCGAGCCGACGCCGGCTGACCGCGACGGGTGGCGCGAGCTGATAGGGCGGTGCCCCTGGCAGGAGATCGACGCGTCGGCACCGGCAGGCAAGACCGGATCGGGCGGGGCCGACCGCTTCCTTTGGCGGATCGCCGTCACCGACAGCGAGACGACGCGTCAGGCCGAGTTGAACGACGACCTCGACGAACCGTGGCGATCGCTCGTCGAGGCGGTGCGAACCGGTCACCCGGCCGAACCCGACCCGAATGCCGACGACGCGGGGTGAGGCCTCAGCCGGACTTCTGAGTGAAAAGCCCGCGCAGCCCCTTCTTCGGCTGCTCCAGCGACTTCTGCAGGTAGATCGTGCCCAGCCACCGGCCGAACTTGTGACCCACGCGCCCCATCCGGCCGACCTCGACGAACCCGAAACGCTCGTGCAGGGCGATCGACGCCTCGGCGCCCTTGTCGCTCACGACCGCGACGATCTCGCGCAGTCCCAGCTGCTGGCATGCGTCGATGAGTGCCTCGAGCAGCGCACGCCCGAGGCCCTTCCCGGTGGCCGCCTGACCGAGGTAGATGGACGTTTCGGCGGTGTAGCGGAATCCGGTCTTGCCGTTCCACGGCGACGCGAGTGCGTATCCCAGGATCTGCCCCGTCGGCGACACCGCGACGAGGAACGGCAGCTTGAGCTTCGTCAGATAGTCGTACTTCTCGCGCCACTGCGCGAGCGACCACTTCTTCTCGTCGAAGGTCACGACGGAGTTGGTCACGTAGTAGTTGTAGATCTCGCGGATGTCGGGGAGGTCATCCGGGCGCGCCGGCCGGATCTCGTACGAGAAGGGCCGTTCGGCTTCGGCCGGACGGCGCAGGTGCCGCGGCAGGCGTCGGCGGTCGCGGTTGGAGTCCTCCTCGAGCATGCAGCAACTCTACGGCGCAGACGTTTCGCGCCGATGACGACGGCGGTTCAGGCCTCCGGAATGCGCCAGTCGATAGGCTCGCCACCCCGCGCGACGAGCAGTTCGTTCACGCGCGAGAAGGGGCGCGACCCGAAGAAGCCACGGTTCGCCGAGAGCGGTGAGGGATGCGGCGACGCCACGATCGCCGCGTCGCCGAGCAGCGGCCGCAGGGTCGCGGCATCCTTCCCCCAGAGAACCGCCACGAGGGGGCGCTCCCGCGCTACCAGCGCGCGGATGGCGTGCTCCGTCACGCGTTCCCAGCCCCACCCCCGGTGGGATGCCGGTGCCCCGGGGGCGACCGTCAGCACTCGGTTCAGCAGCAGCACGCCCTGATCACTCCAGGCGGAGAGGTCGCCGTGCGGCGCGGGGGCGATGCCGAGGTCCGATTCGAGCTCCCGATAGATGTTCCCGAGGCTCCGGGGCAATGGCCGCACGTGGGCGTCGACCGCGAAGGAGAGTCCGATCGGATGCCCCGGGGTCGGGTAGGGATCCTGACCGACGATCAGGACGCGGACGTCGGCCATCGGCCGTTGGAAGGCGCGCAGCACGCGGTCGCCCGCCGGCAGGTACCCGCGACCGGCGGCGGTCTCGGCGCGCAGCCGGTCACCCAGCGACGCGATGTCACCGGCGACGGGTTGCAGCGCCTCGGCCCACTCGGGGGCCATCAGACCGGCGGCGGCGAGCTCGGGCAGGGAATGGGGCGTCACCCTCTCAGGGTAGGCCGGTCGTGCCGGTATGCTCGCCCCGTGTCGACGACGCTGCGCACCTCCGCTCTGGGCGTCACCGCGGGTCTGATCGGGTGGTTCATCCTGGTCGAGATCGTCAGCGGCATCCTGCAGGGCTATTACGTTCCGCTCTTCAGTGACATCGTCGCCGAGCTCGGGATCCACGACTCGGACGTGAACTGGTTCGAGGCCGCGCAACTGCTGCTGTCGGCGCTCGTCGTACCGGTGCTGGCCAAGCTCGGCGACATGTACGGGCACAAGCGGATCCTGCTGGTCGCAGCTGTCCTGACCGCCGCGGCGACCTGGTGGCTCGCGTTTGCGGCATCCTTCTGGACCTTCCTCATCGCCTGGGCGCTGCAGGGCTTCTACGTCGTCTGGCTCCCCCTCGAGATCGCGCTCATCTTCGAACGGGGCAGGCGGCAGAGCCGGGGCGTCTCGCTCACCCGGCGCGCGGCGGGGCTCCTGGTCGTCGGGCTTCAGGCCGGCGCGATCATGGGCGCATTGGCCGCGGGCCGGATCTACGCCGCCACAGCCGGCGACATGACGTTGACGCTGATCGTGCCGGCGGTGGCGGTGACCCTCGTCGCGATCGTCATCTGGCTCTGGGTGCCCGAGTCGAAGCCGGAGCCGGGCCGGCGGCAGCTGGACTCACGTGGCTTCGTGCTCCTCGCGGTCTCGTTGCTGTTCGTCACCAGCGCCCTAACGTTCCTCCGCTTGAACGGCCCCGCGGCCTTCTGGGTGTGGGCGCTGCTCCTCGCGGGAATCGTAGGTTTCGTCGTCTTCGGACGGTTCGAACTGCGCCAGCCCGACCCCGCGGTCGATATTCGGATGCTCGCCCGCCCGGAGATGTGGCCGGTGCAGGCCACCGCGTTCCTCGTCGGCATCAGTCTGCTCGGAGCCCAGGGCCCGTTGTCGACCTATGCGGGCACGGACCCTGCGCTCGGTTACGGTCTCGGGCTCGACGCCACCGACCGGTCGAACATCATCGGGGTCTACCTCGTGTCGCTCATCGTGGGCGCCGTACTGTTCGCGGTCACGTCTCGCCGAGCGAGTCCCCGGGTCGTCCTCATCGGCGCAGCGCTGCTCGTCGGCATCGGGTACGCGCTCTTCCTGCCGTTCCACCGGGAGCTCTGGCAGGTTCTGCTCAACCTCTGCATCGCGGGCCTGGGCTGTGGCGCGCTCGTCGGCGCGATGCCGGCTGCGGCGGCAGCGGCCGCCCCGCGCGGGCAGACCGGTGTGGCGTCGGCCATGACCAACACGACCAAGACCATCGGCGGAACGTTCTCGTCGGCGATCTTCGGCGTCGTGCTGGCCGCCGGCGCGGGTGTCGTCGCGAGCGAGACCGCGGCCTCACTCGGCGGTTACCTCACGGTGTGGGCCATCTGCGCCGCCGGCGGCTTCGTCGCAGCGGTCCTGCTGTTCGTGGTGCCTCGCGTGGCGTTCGCCGACGCCGAGGATGCCGCTCCCCAGCCCGCGGGCGACACGGATGGCACCGTCATCGAACCCCGCGGCTGAGAAGACTCATCCCGCCTGTCAGGCTTCCGTCGATCGCGGACGCAGCGGACCGCGCGCCAGCAGGTGCTGCGCGGACTGCGCGACGGGACGCATCGTCACGAGGTCGAGGTTGACGTGCCCCGGCGCGTTCAGCGCGTACGCGACGACATCCGCCACGTCTTCGGCGACGAGAGGCTGCTCGACGCCCTCGTACAGGCGGTCCGCCGCTTCCTGGTCGCCGCCGAGACGGTTCAGCGTGAACTCCTCGGTGCGCACCATGCCCGGCGCGATCTCGACCACGCGGATGGGCTCGCCGTTCAGCTCCAGCCGCAGCGCGTGGACGAGCATCGACTCCCCCGCCTTCGCCGCGTTGTAGCCGGCGCCTCCCGGGTAGGCCGTCTGAGCGGCGGTCGAGGTGACGTAGACGGTGTCGGCATGGCCGGAGCCCGCCGCGACGGCGCGTCGCAGCAGCGGGAGGAGAGCCGCGGTCAGCCGCTGCGCCGACAGGACGTTCGCCTCGAACATCCACTGCCAATCCTCGGCCGCGCCGTCTTCGACGCGGTCGGTGCCGCGAGCACCGCCGGCGACGTGGACCAGGGCGTGGACATCGCCGGAGGCGGCGAGGTGCTCGGTGAGGGCGGCGACATCCCCCTCGCGGGTCAGATCCGCGGCGAATGAGGCGGAGCCGACCTCGACGTCGAGCGCCTCGAGGCGCTCCGCCCGCCGGGCGACGCCGACGACCTCCCACCCCGACGCCCGCAGCGCGCGGACGACCGCCTCGCCGATTCCCGAACTCGCACCGGTGACCACTGCACGTCGCGTCATGCTCCCACCGTAGCCGTCAGGTTACGCAGCGTGTCCCGCGCGTTGTCGGGCATACGCGGTTTCCGTACGCTCGACCCAGGCCGGCGACCGTCGCCGCTTTCCGACCCGATGGAGCCACGCATGTCCGCATCCGAGAACTGGCGCTTCGAGACGAAGCAGATCCACACCGGAGCCGCACCGGACCCGGTCACCAAGGCACGGGCGACGCCGATCTACCAGACGACCTCGTACGTGTTCGACAACTCCGACCACGCCGCGAACCTGTTCTCGCTCGCGGAGTTCGGCAACATCTACACGCGCATCCAGAACCCCACGCAGGATGTCGTCGAGCAGCGCCTCGCCGCACTCGAGGGTGGCACCGGCGCTCTCCTCGTCGCGTCGGGTCAGGCCGCCGAGACGTTCGCGATCCTCAACATCGCCGAAGCCGGAGACCACTTCGTCGCCTCGAGCTCGATCTACGGCGGCACCTACAACCTGTTCAAGTACACGCTCGCCAAGCTCGGCATCGAGGTCACGTTCGTCGAGAACCAGGACGACCTCGAGGAGTGGCGCCGCGCGGTGCGCCCCAACACCAAGCTGTTCTTCGCCGAGACGATCGGCAACCCGCAGATCAACGTCCTCGACATCCGCGGTGTCTCCGACGTCGCCCACGAGGCCGGCGTGCCGCTGATCGTCGACAACACGATCGCCACGCCCTACCTCATCCGTCCCTTCGAGCACGGCGCCGACATCGTCGTGCACTCCGCCACCAAGTTCCTCGGCGGCCACGGCACGGTCATCGGCGGCGTCATCGTCGACGGCGGCAGCTTCCCCTGGACGGAGCACTCCGAGCGCTTCCCGGGGCTCACGACGCCCGACCCCTCGTACCACGGCGCCGTCTACACGCAGGCTGTCGGCGACGGCCTCGCCTACGTCATCAAGGCGCGCGTCCAGCTGCTGCGCGACCTCGGCGCGGCGATCTCACCCCAGAGCGCATGGCTGCTCATCCAGGGCATCGAGACGCTCTCCCTGCGCATCGAGCGCCACGTGCAGAACGCACAGGAGATCGCCGAGTGGCTCGAGAACCATGAGGACATCGCCTCGGTCAACTACTCGGGCCTGCCGACCTCGCCCTGGTACGCCGCGGCCAACCGCTACGCGCCGAAGGGCGTCGGGGCGGTGCTGTCGTTCGAGCTGAAGGGCGGCGTCGCCGCCGGCCGCGCGTTCGTGGACTCGCTGCAGCTGTTCAGCCACCTCGCGAACATCGGTGACGTGCGGTCGCTCGTCATCCACCCCGCGTCGACGACGCACTCGCAGCTGACCCCGGAGCAGCAGCTCACGACGGGCGTCACCCCCGGCCTCGTCCGCCTGTCCGTGGGGCTGGAGAACATCGACGACCTCAAAGCCGACCTCGAGCAGGCCCTCGCCGCCGCGCGCAACGTCGCCGAAGCGGCGCGCGCCTGATCGTTCCTCCTCAGAACGACCGGATGCCCCGGACCACCGCGAGCGGTGGGGCCGGGGCATCCGTCGTTCGCGGCGCCGTCAGTCGGCGTCGGTGGCCGTCGTGATCTGCTCGCCCTGAACCTGCTCGCGGTCGTTCTTCGCCTTGTCCCCGCGCGTCTTGGCGAGGCTCGCGACGGTGGCGACCGCGACGGTAGCGGCGATGAACAGCAGCGAGAACCAGATCGGGATCTCGGGAACCCACAACAGCGGCTCACCGCCGTTGATGAAGGGCAGCTCGTTGACGTGGAGCGCGTGGAACACGAGCTTCACGCCGATGAAGGCGAGGATGACCGCCAGGCCCTGCGCGAGGTAGACCAGACGCTCCAGCAGACCGCCGATGAGGAAGAACAGCTGGCGCAGGCCCATCAGGGCGAAGGCGTTCGCCGTGAAGACGATGTAGGCCTCGTTGGTCAGACCGTAGATCGCTGGGATCGAGTCGACCGCGAAGACGAGGTCGATGAAGCCGATCGCGATGATGACGAGGAGCATCGGCGTGACGAAGCGCTTGCCGTCCTTCTGCACCGTCAGCTTGTCGCTGTTGTACTCGTCGGTCACGGGAAGGTGGCGGCGGACGAACGTCATGAACTTGCCGTTGGCCGGGTCGGAGTCACCGTGCGAGAAGGCCTGACGGTAGGCGAGGAAGAGCAGCAGCGCACCGAAGATGTAGAAGATCCATGAGAAGTTGTCGATGAGCGCCGCGCCGATGGCGATGAACGCACCGCGCATGATGAGCGCGATCACGATGCCGATCATCAGCACCTTCTGCTGGTACTTCTTCGGCACCGCGAAGCCGGTCATGATGATCAGGAAGACGAAGAGGTTGTCGATCGACAGGGCCTTCTCGGTCAGGTAACCGGCGAAGTACTCGCCCGCGAACACCCAGCCCCAGCCCGGCACGAAGCCGATGACCACGCCGAAGATGAGCGCGAGGCCGATGTAGAACGCCGACCAGCGCGCCGATTCGGCGATCGTCGGCTCGTGCGGCGTGCGCACGTGCGCGAAGAACTCGTACACGAAGAAGGCGATGGTCACCGCGATGGTGATGATCCACACGAGCGGAGTGATGTCCACGAAGGCTCCAAGGGGTCGACAGTAGCGAACGGCCAGGTCTCCTTCATCCCCGGAGGGACCGGCGTCCCGGAATCCGACGTCGGATCCGTAATGACGAGAGCGCCGCAGGCGGAAGTACTCCCCTTGCTTCGCGGTATCTTACGCGACGATCGTGACGCTCAGCGCATCTACCCTGAAGCGATGGACGCCGACACCTCCCGCCGCTACCATGCGTTCGCCGACTGGGCCCGGGGCAGCTCGCCGCTCTATGCCGAATGGGCCGAGGGCATCGCCGGCGACGACGAGCTCACCGAGCGGATCGCGCTCCTGGGCGAGCGGCGCGGCCAGCCGAATCTCGTCTTCGCCGCGGCGCGATGGGCCGGCTGCGGACTCGGGCCGTTCGCCGCTTGGCGCGAGCGGCTGATCTCGGAGTGGGACCGGGTCGCCGCCATCACCGCGGAGCGCCGCACGCAGACCAACGAGGTCGGACGCTGCGCCACCCTCCTGCCTCTCCTCTCCCGCATCGACGGACCGATCGCCCTCCTCGAGACCGGCACAGCCGCGGGCCTCTGCCTCTAGCCCGACCGGTACGCGTACGAGTACGCGTCGCCCGGCGGCGAGCCGCTGCCGGCGATCGTTCCTGAGGGGTCAGATGCCGCCCATCGCCCGCTGTTGCGCTGCCGCATCGACAACCCCGGCGCCGTGCCCGAGTCCCTTCCCGACATCGTCTGGCGCGCCGGCATCGACCTCGCCCCGATCGACGTGCGCGACGCCGATGCGATCGCCTGGCTCGAGACGCTCATCTGACCCGGCCCCGTCCATGACGAGCGCATCGGGCGACTCCGCGCTGCCGTCGAGGTGGCGCGGGCCGACCCACCGCGCATCGTCGCCGGCGACATCCTCGAACTCCTTCCCGAGGTCGCAGCCGAGAGCCCGCCCGAGGCGACGCTCGTGGTCTTCCACAGCGCGGTGCTCCTCTACCTCGGTGCCGACGAACGTCGCCGCTTCGCCGACCTCGTGAGCGCTCTCGGCGAACGGGTGAACCGTCACGTCGTCTGGATCTCGAACGAGACGGTGGGCACCCTGCCGGAGATCGACGGACGGATGCCGCACGGCGTCGACCCCACCGGCAGCTTCGTCCAGACGATCGACGGGATGCCCGTCGCACTCGCGGGCCAGCACGGCGCGACCTACGAGGTGTCTCCGTTCCGGTCGTGACGTAACACGCGAGCAGCGTGCGCCACGACCCGGGAGAATGGCGACATGGACTGGCAGACCTCCGAAGACACGGTGCCGAGCGCGCCGATCACGGAGGCCGATGCGCGCCTGCTGCGCGGACGCCCGCCCGCCACGGGCGCCTGGCGCGACGGCGACCCTGTCGGCCACCGGAGCTTCGGTGCGTTCGGTCCGCTCATCACCGAGAGCGGCGAGCAGCTGCCGAGCTTCCGCCTCGCCTACGAGACGTGGGGCGAGCTCTCACCCGAACGCGACAACGCCGTGCTCGTGCTCCACGCCCTCACCGGCGACAGCCACCTGCGCGGCGAGGCAGGCCCGGGGCACCCGACGGCAGGCTGGTGGGAGGACATCGTCGGTCCCGGTCTGGCGATCGACACCGACCGCTGGTTCGTGGTCGCCCCGAACATGCTGGGCGGCTGCCAGGGGTCGACGGGCCCCTCGTCGATCTCGTCCGACGGCTACGAATGGGCGGCTCGGTTCCCGTACCTCACGATCCGCGATCAGGTCGCCGCGCAGGTCCGGCTGGCCGACGCCCTCGGGATCGAGGTGTGGGCCGCGGTCGTGGGCGGATCGATGGGCGGCATGCACGCGCTCGAGTGGGGTATCGGGCACCCCGACCGCCTGGAGCGGCTCGCGATCCTCGCCGCCCCGCCCGTGAACACCGCCGACCAGATCGCGCTGAACTCGGTCCAGCTCGAAGCCATCCGCATCGACCCCAGGTTCCAGGACGGCGAGTACTACGACGCGGCAGACGGCGACGGCCCGCACCGCGGTCTCGCGCTCGCGCGCCGCATGGCTCTGCTGAACTACCGCAGCCCGACCGAGCTGAACCTGCGCTTCCAGCGCACGTGGCAGTCAGGCAAGAGCCCGCTCGGTCTCGGCGGACGCTTCGCGGTGGAGAGCTACCTCGACTTCCACGGCAACAAGTTCACGCGACGCTTCGACGCGAACAGCTACATCACGCTCGTCGAGGCGATGAACTCGCACGACGTCGGCCGTGACCGCGGCGGGATCGACGACGCCCTGGCGCGCGTCACCGCGCGCACCCTCGTGCTGGGCATCGACTCCGACCGGCTGTTCCCCGTCGAGGGCCAGCACCGCATCGCCCGCGGCATCCGATCGACGATCGACGAGGCGGCGGTGGTGATCTCGAGCGATTTCGGGCACGACGCCTTCCTGATCGAGACGCCGATCGTCGGCGCTCACCTGCGACGGCTGCTCGAAAGCTGACGTCTCAGCGTGTCGGCGCAGGCGCGTCGGATCGGTCGATCAGCGAAGGCGAGCGCCGCCGCGCACGAGCCTCGACGGCGAAGCTCGCGCACGCGACCCCGAACCCGGCGAGGGCGAGGACGACCCCCACCCAGACCGGCGCGACGAACCCGAGCCCGGCGGCGATGACGACTCCGCCCAGTGCCGCACCCAACGCGTTGCCCATGTTGAGCGCCGAGTGGTTCAGCGCCGCCGCGATCGACTGGTTGTCGCCCGCGACATCCATCAGCCTCGTCTGGATGGTCGGGCTCAACGCCGACGAGAAGAACCCGACCAGGAAGACGAACAGGCCGACCGCCACGATCCAGCCGGCCGTCAGTGCGAGCAGCGCTTGAACCGCCGCAAGAGCGAGCAGGCCGCCCAAAAGGCTTCGCCGCAGATCGTTGTCGGCGAGCCTGCCTCCGACGAGGTTCCCGACGGTCATGCCGAGACCCGCGACGACGAGCACGATCGGCACCGCCCACTGCGGCGAGCCGGCCGCCTCGGTGACGAGGGTCGCGACGTAGCTGTAGACCGCGAAGAAGCCGCCGAAGCCGATCGCCCCGATGCCGAGCGCGAACCACACCTGGCCGATGCCGAAGACCCGCAGTTCGGCGCGCAGGGTGCGCGACGGCTCCCCTGCGTGATGCGGGACGGTCAGTGCGATCGCCACGGTGGCCAGCGCGAAGATCGCCGCGACGACGAGGAACGCGGCCCGCCAACCGAACTGCTGGCCGAGGAAGGTGCCGAGCGGAACACCCACGACGTTGGCGATCGTGAGGCCCGTCAGCACGAACGCGACGCCCTGCGCACGCTTGCCCGGACCCAGGACGTCGGCGGCGACGAGAGCACCGATGCCGAAGTAGGCACCGTGTGGCAGGGCCGCGAGGAACCGGGATGCCGCGACGAGCTCGAACGTCGGCAGCACGAGCGTCAGCGCGTTGCCGAGGGTGAGGGCGAGCGCGAGGAAGACCATGACCCGGTGCCGCGGGTACTTCGCCACGACTCCTGCGATGGTCGGCGCCCCCACGACGACGCCGGCGGCGTAGAGCGTGATGAGCCACCCCGCCTGGGCGATCGCGGCTTCCGGATCGCTCGCGTAGACGGAGGGCAGCAGCTCGCCGGCGATCTCCGGCAGAAGGCCCATGACGACGAACTCCGTCATCCCGATGCCGAAGCTGCCGATCGCGAGCGAGAGCAGGGCCCGGCGGGCGGTCGGGCGGGAGATGGCGGGCGTCGTCACTCCGGGAGCGTAGCGCCGCGCTCCCCCTCATGTCGAATCGATTCGAGCGCGCCCTCGAGGCGCTCGATCTTGCCGTCGAGCTCGCCGCTGTAGCCCGGCCGGATGTCGGCCTTGAGCACGAGCGATACGCGTGACCCGAACGGCATGACCGCCTCGGTCGCGTGCTTGACGACGGCCATCACCTCGTCCCACTCCCCCTCGACCTCGGTGAACATCGAAGTGGTGCGGTGCGGCAGGCCGGATGCCCGCACGACGGCCACGGCTGCGGCGACGGCATCGTGCACCGAGCCGTCGGGATTGCTGCCGGTGCCGCTGGGAGCGACGGAGAAGGCGATGAGCATGATGGACCTCCGGATCAGGCGGGGATGGATGACGGCGTCCGGACCGGCACCCGGACGAGGCGCACCACCATCCAGACACCGAGGACGATGAGCAGGGCGTTGCGCACGGTGAGGATGCCGACGCCGAGGGGATGCGCCGCGAGGACCTCGCCGTAGAACACCGGGTACACGAGCTGGGTGAGCGCGCTGAGCACGAGGACGAGGATCGCCGGTCGCACCCAGGCGCGGCGCGCGACGACCAGTCCGAGCACGACGGGCGGGACGAGCCAGCACAGGTACTGCGGCGAACCGACCTTGTTGAGCACGATGAAGACGGTGACGATCGCGAGCGCCGCGACGGGCAGAAGGTCGCGCACCGCAGCGCCACGGCGCACCTTGAGGGCGGCGACGACCGCCACGGCCCCCACCCCGATCATGAGGATCGGAGTCATCGACGCGATGACCGGATCGATCTCGGTGCCGGTTACCTGGAACGTCAGGATCTCGGTCGAGTAGTAGACGAAGAACCCCGGGATGCCGAGCATCTGCCCCCACAGGTAGAACATGCTCACGGGCGCCTCGACCTGAAGACCGCGCCCCGTCTGATCTCCGATGAACCCGAGCGCATGGTCGAGGCCACCGGCGGCGACGACGGCCGCGAGCGTCGCGACCGAGACGACGAGCCCGGCACCGACGAGCGCCCACCGCCGCCGGAGCGCGATGACCGCGGCGGCGATGATCGCCGCGGGCCAGACCTTGATCCATGTCGCCACGGCGAGCAGGATGCCGGCCAGCCAGGGCCGTCCGCGAAGCCACAGGCCACCCATCACGGCGAGCGCGACGGTGACGGCGTCGAGCCGGTAGAGGCCGACCGGGCCGAGGAGCAGAATCGCCGCGAGCCAGAACCACGCCGCCGTCACGCGTCCGCGCGATCGCGCGCGGCCCACGAGGACCGCGAAGGCGACGGCGTCCAGAGCCGTGACGAAGATGGCCCAGCCCACCGTGTAGCCGGCGATCCACGCGAACCCGTGGGCGAGCACAAGCGGGACGAGGGCGAGCTGGGGGTACACCCAGTCCTCGTCGATCCCCACGATGCCCTCACCGGCGAGCGCTCGCTGCGACCAGGGTTCGTAGACGAGGTAGACATCCCCCATCGGCTGATTCGGGAGCACGAATCCGAGCACCGAGACCACGACGTGGACGAGCGCGAACGCGACCCACAGCGTTCCCCGTCTCGACACCGTCACATCCTACGGTGAGGCCATTGGGGCCCACCGGTGGTGTCAGCGGGCGGCCGGGTCGCCGCCGGAGAGCAGCACGTGGATCACGGCGGGTACGGCCTCGGCGACGTCCAGCGCCGTGATCGGGCCGGGACCGGCACCGCGACCGGCATGTCCGTGGATGTACGCCGCCGCGGCGGCCAGCGGTGCCAGGGCCGCGGCATCCAGATCGTGCTGCGCGCCCCGGGCCGCCACGACAGCACCCAGGATGCCGCCGAGCACGTCACCGGTGCCCGCGGTGGCGAGCCACCCGGTGCCGGCCCGGACGACGGCGGTCCATCCGTCGGGGGCCGCGACGACGGTCTCGGCGCCCTTGAGCAGCACGGTGATCCCGGCCGCGGCCGCGGTCTCGCGGGCGGCCTCGATGCGGTCGGTCAGTGACGTCGGTGTCACGTCGTCGAGGCCGAGCAGCCCGCGCAGGCGCGCGTGCTCGCTCTGGTGCGGCGTGACGACGAGCGGGGCGGTCGCGCCGGGGACCAGGTCGAGGGCCCCGGCGTCGACGACGACGGGGAGGTCGCCCTGCAGCAGCTCTCCCAGCCGTGCGGTCTCGGCGGCGGGCCGGGTCGCGGCATCCGTCCCCGATCCGATCAGCCACGCCTGCACGCGGCCGGGCGCCGTGACCGTCTCGGGCCGGCGCTGGAGCACGAGGTCGGCGGGACGCTCGGGGCCGAGGTAGCGGACCATCCCGATGCCCGTCCGCCAGGCGGCCTCGACACCGAGCACGGCGGCACCGGGATACTCCTGCGATCCGGTTCGCACACCGAGCACCCCGCGGGAATACTTGTGGTCGTCGGCAGTTGGCTTGCGCAGGAGCGCGACCGTGTCGCGCGCATCCCATTCGTGGATCTCGACCATGGCGCCACCCTATCGGCGCCCCGAAGGAGCCCGGCGTGAGCCAGTTGTTCAGCCCCCTGACCATCCGAACCGTCGAGGTGCGCAACCGCCTCTGGGTCGCCCCCATGTGCCAGTACTCGGCGCAGGACGGCATGCCGAACGACTGGCATCACGTCCACCTCGCGCAGTTCGCCTCGGGCGGCGCCGGACTCGTCATGGCCGAGGCGACCGCGGTCGTGCCCGAGGGTCGCATCACCCCCGAAGACACCGGCATCTGGAACGACGAGCAGCGCGACGCCTGGCGCCCGATCGTGACGGCGATCCACGACCGCGGCGCCGTGGCCGCGATCCAGCTCGCGCACGCGGGCCGCAAGGCGTCGACGTATTCGCCGTTCGCCGCCGAGCGCGGGACCGTGCCGGAGGCGGAGGGCGGCTGGCAGGCACTCGCCCCCTCGGCCGTCGCCTTCGACGGCTACGCCCGGCCCGACGAGCTCGAGCGCGCTGAGATCGACGCCCTCGTGACCGCGTTCGCCGATGGGGCACGCCGTTCACGCGAAGCCGGCTTCGACGTGCTCGAGATCCACGCGGCCCACGGCTATCTGCTGCACGAGTTCCTGTCGCCGTTGTCGAACCAGCGCACCGATGAGTACGGCGGGTCGCTCGAGAACCGCGCCCGGCTCCTGCTGCTCATCGTCGAGGCGGTTCGCGCCGCCGCTCCCGACGCCCCGCTGTTCGTGCGCTTCTCGGCGACCGACTGGGCCGAGGGCGGCTGGGATGTCGCCGAGACGGCGACGGTCTCGGCCTGGGCGCACGAGCGCGGCGCCGACCTCATCGACGTCTCGAGCGGCGGCCTCGTCGCACACCAGCGAATCACCACGGGACCGGGTTACCAGGTGCCCTTCGCGAGCCAGATCCGCGCGACCACCGGGCTGCCCGTCAGCGCGGTCGGCGAGATCACGACCGGCACGCAGGCCGAGGAGATCCTCGCCGCCGGAGACGCCGACGCGATCATGGCCGGACGCGAGTGGCTGCGCGACCCCCACTTCGGGCTCCGCGCGGCCGACGAGCTGGGCGAGGACGCCTCGGTCTGGCCGCCGCAGTACGTTCGCGCGCGGCGCCGCTGAGCGAGCGCCGTCACCCGGCCAGGCTCATGCCCAGCGAGGTGCGCGGCGCGTGGCGTCGTGCACCTCGCCGATGAGCTCCTCGATGATGTCCTCGAGGAAGAGCACCGCGGTCGTCCGCCCCTCGGCATCCCGAACCTGGGCGAGGTGACGGCTCGATCGGCGCATCAGAGCGAGCGCGTCCTCGAGATCGGTCGTCTCGGCGACCGGCACCATGAGATGGATGCGCTTGGACTTGATCGGACGCGATGCCGCGCCGTCGGCATCCTCCGCCTCCCGCAGCACGTCCTTCAGGTGCACGTACCCGACCGGCTGGTCGGTGTCATCGACGATGACGTAGCGCGAGAAGCCGTGCCGCGCGACGGCGCGCTCGACGTCCTCGGGGGTCGCCGTCTCGGGCAGCGTGACCAGTTCGCCGAACGGCACGGCGACATCCGCCGCCTTCTTGTCGGTGAACTCCACGACGGCCGCGACCGTTCCGGACGCATCGTCGAGCACGCCCTCGATACGGGACGTCGCAACGATGGTCGCGACCTCGTCGAGCGTGTAGGTCGAGGTCGCCTCGTCCTTCGGTTCGACCCGGAACAGACGCACCGCGTGGTTGGCGATCCAGTTCAGGGCCACGATGATCGGGTAGAAGAGCCGCGAGACCCACCGCAGCGGCGTCGCCAGCAGCAGCACGGCTCGGTCGGGCAGCGAGAAGGCCAGGTTCTTCGGAACCATCTCGCCGAACACGACGTGCAGGTACGACACGACGATGAGCGCCACGGCGAAGGCGACGACATCGACCACCGCCTCGCCCCACCCGGTGAGCCCGAGCGGCACGGCCAGCAGGTGGTGGATCGCCGGTTCGGAGACGTTCAGGATCACCAGCGAGCAGATCGTGATGCCCAGCTGGCACGTCGCGAGCATGAGGGTCGCGTGCTCCATCGCCCACAGCGCGGTCTTCGCCGAGCGCGACCCCTTGTCGGCGAGGGGCTCGATCTGCGATCGGCGCGCGGAGATGACGGCGAACTCGCTCGCGACGAAGAACGCGTTGAAGGCCAGCAGCACGACGAGCCAGGCCAGTCCCGCCCAGTCGTTCATCGACGATCACCGTCCTCGCGGCGCGGCGCCGGTCGCATCGGCTCGACCGCGGACGCGGTCGGTGCCTCCTCGGGCACCGGGGTGGGCTCGAAACGCACGCGGTCGACCCGCCTGCCGTCCATCCGCTGCACGGTGAGCGTGCCGTCCTCGATCTCGACGGTGTCGCCGACGACCGGGATGCGCTCCAGCACACTCATCACGAACCCTCCGACGGTGTCGTAGACGTCGCCCTCGGGAACCCGGATGCCGGTGCGGTCGAGCACCTCGTCGGGACGCAGCTCGGCGGGGAAGACGATGCCGCCGGCGACCCTCAGCACCCCGGCGCGGTTGCGATCGTGCTCGTCGAGCACCTCGCCGACGATCTCCTCCACGAGATCCTCGAGCGTCACGACACCGGCCGTGCCGCCGTACTCGTCCACGACGATGGCCATCTGATACCCCCGGGCGCGCAGTTCGCTGAGCACGGCGTCGAGATGCACGGCCTCGGGCACCCGCAGCGGATCCTCCGCGATGGCGGCGGCGGGAACGTCTGCGCGGCGCTCGCGCGGGACGCTGACCGCCTGCTTGACGTGGACGATTCCGGTGATGTCGTCCATCGAGTCACCGAAGACCGGGAACCGGCTGTGGCCCGTGCGCCGCGCGAGCTGGATGACGTCCTCGACGCTGTCGCCCGCAGCGACCGCGTGCAGGCTCGGGCGCGGCGTCATGACGTCGGCCGTGGTCAGCCGAGCGAAGGTGAGCGAACGGTCCAGCAGCGATGCGGTGTCCTTCTCGAGCACGCCCGCGCTCGCGGACCGGCGCACGAGGCTCGACAGCTCCTCCGCCGAACGGGCCCCCGACAGCTCCTCCTTGGGCTCGACGCCCATCGAGCGGAGCACTCCGTTCGCGCTGCCGTTGAGCACCGTGACGGCCGGCCGGAACACGGTCGTGAAGAGGGTCTGGAACGGGATGACGAGCTTCGCCGTCTGACGAGGGATCGCCAGAGCGAAGTTCTTCGGGACGAGCTCGCCGAGGATCATCGAGAAGATCGTCGCGATCGACACGCCCACGACGGCGGCGACGGGCCGCGACACGGTCTCGGCCCAGCCCCACGCCTCGAAGACCGGCGACAGCAGGTTCGAGATCGCCGGCTCCATCGTGTAACCGGTGAGCAGCGTCGTCAGCGTGATGCCGAGCTGCGCGCTCGACAGATGCGTCGAGGTGATCCGCAGCGCCGCGATCGTCATCGAGAGGCGCGATTCGCCCGCCGCCTGGCGGGCCTCGAGGTCCGCGCGATCGAGGTTGACGAGCGCAAACTCACTCGCGACGAACAGACCGGTGCCGACGGTCAGCAGGAGCCCCACGCCCAGCATGATGAAATCCATCAGGCGTCACCCCCGATCGGTCGGGGTCGGCGGGGCGAGGGTCGGCAACTAGGAGGGTCGTCCATCGTGCGCCCGATCTTACGCCTGTCCGAGGCGCGCGCCGGGCGCAGCCGCGACAATCGACTCATGACAGATTCGACGAGCGCGCCGGGGAGAACGGAAGACCGCACCACGGCCATCGGCGAGAGCCGTGGCATCCGGGTTCGTCCGTTCGTGCCGGCCGATGTAGAGCCCTACCGGAGGTGGCTCCAGCCCCATCAGGACTGGCATCGCTGGGACGGCCCCTACTTCCCGAAGCTCGACGTCGCGGGGGTGGATGCCGCGTGCGCACGACTCGCATCCAGCATCGCCGACGGCTCGTACGGCGCACACGCCCCGCTGACGCGGGCGGTCATCGTCACGGCGGACGATCCGGCGACGATGCTCGGCACGGTCTCGTGGCACTGGGAGTCGGAGGTCTCGGACTGGCGGCGGATGGGCCTGACGGTCCACGACCCGACCCAGCGCGGCCGCGGGGTCGGCACCGAGGCCCTGCGCCTCTGGACCGAGTACCTCTTCCGCACGACCTCCGTCGTCCGGCTCGACTTCGCGACCTGGTCGGGGAACGAGCGGATGCTCGCTGTCGGCCACCGTCTCGGTTTCGTCGAGGAGGCGCGCTTCCGCGATGCGCGCGAGGTACGCGGCCGACGGTACGACTCGGTCGTCATGGGTGTACTGCGCGACGAATGGGAGTCGTCTGGCCAGAGGCCGGCGCAGGCGGCGAGCTCTACCAGCTGACGGGAAGCGCCTTGCCCTCTTCGTAGCCGGCGGCCGACTGGAGACCGACCGTCGCGCGCTCGTGGAACTCTGCCACCGTCGCGGCTCCTGCGTAGGTGAAGGACGAGCGCACACCCGAGGTGATCATGTCGAGCAGATCCTCGACGCCCGGGCGCAGCGGGTCGAGGTAGATCCGCGACGACGAGATGCCCTCGGCGAACAGCTCCTTGCGGGCTCGCTCGTAGGCGTCGAGGCGCCCGAACCGGCCGACGACGGCCTTCGTCGAAGCCATGCCCCACGACTCCTTGAACGCACGCCCCTCGTCGTCGAGCTGGACCTCGCCGGGCGACTCGATCGTGCCGGCGAACCAGGAGCCGATCATGACGGATGCCGCGCCCGCGGCGAGCGCCAGCGCCACATCCCGGGGATAGCGGACTCCCCCATCGGCCCAGACGTGCGCCCCGCGCTCCGCCGCCGCCTGCGCGGTCTCGAGCACGGCGGAGAACTGCGGCCGTCCGACGGCCGTCATCATGCGGGTCGTGCACATCGCCCCGGGGCCGACGCCGACCTTGAGGATCGTGGCACCCGCCTCGACGAGGTCTGCGACGCCGTCGGCCGTGACGATGTTCCCCGCGACGATCGGCAGACCGAGGTCGAGCGCCGCGACCTCGCGCAGTGCGCGCAGCATCCCCTCCTGGTGCCCGTGGGCGGTGTCGACGACGAGCACATCGACGCCCGCGGCGGCGAGCGCCCGCGCCTTGGCTGCCGCGTCGCCGTTGATCCCGATCGCTGCCGCGACGATGAGACGCCCGTCGCCGTCGACGGCGGGGCGGTAGATCGCGGTGCGCAGCGCACTGCGACGCGACAGCGTGCCGACGAGCGCACCCTGATGGAGCATTGCGACGACCGGTACATCGGCCGCGTCGATGAGGTCGAAGGCGGCGCGAGGACCGGAGACGTCATCGGCGTCGATCGCGGTCGCACGGTCGCGTACCAGGTCGCCCAGGCGGGCGTCCGGCAGTGCGGTGGCCAGGCGGGCCGCGGGAACGATCCCGGTGATGTCGTCGATACGCAGCGTCGGCGCCGACGGGTCCGCGACCACGATGCCGTGCCCATCCAGCGCGGGAAGGATGCGGGATGCCTCGGCGACCGTGGCATCCGGTGAGAGCACGATGGGGGTGTCCCATGCGACCGGCTGAGCCTTGACCCACCGGATGGCGGCGTCGAGGTCCTGCAGCGGCATGTCCTGCGGCAGCACGCCGAGTCCGCCGCGGCGGGCGAGCGTGGCGGCCAGACGCGGGCCGGTGACGGAGTTCATGTTCGCCGAGACGATCGGCAGCGTGGCCGCCGTGCCGTCGCCGGGGGCGAGGTCGACATCGAGCCGACTCGTGATCGCCGATCGGCGGGGCACGAGGAAGACGTCGGAGTACGTCAGGTCGACCGTGGGCTCAGCACCGGAGAAACGCATGCTCCATACGCTACGCCGCGGACCCGACAGACAGCCGGGCGTGCGGCGAGAGGGCCGGGCGGGCTCCATCACGATGCGATACCACGGGTGTCGCCGCGGCATCCGGTCGGTTGATCTGGGCTACCCTAGGAGACTGTGCGCGGCGGCGGACGACCGCCGTGAGAACCGATCTTCACCGATGAAAGCAGGCGATCTGCCGTGTCCAGCCAGGCGACCGGAATCGGAACCTCGAACGACGGCGAGTTCGGGGCGAACGAATGGCTCGTCGCGGAACTGTACGAACAGTTCCGCGAAGACAAGAACTCGGTGGACAAGGAGTGGTGGCCGACGCTCGAGGCCTACGCCGCTCACGTGAACGGCGGCGCTTCCCAGCCCGCCGGGTCCGCCCCGGCGCAGCCCGCCGGCACCGCTCCCGCGCAACCCGCCCCCGCACAGCCCGCGGCGGCGTCGCACCCCGTGACGGCCCCGGTGCCGACGGTCGGCTCGCAGCCGGTCGCTCGCACGACGGCTCGGCCCGCCGCCGCGCAGCCGGTGCCCGCGCAGGCCCCGACGACCCCCGCCGCCGAGGTCGAGCAGCGCGAGGATGTCGTCACCCCGCTGCGCGGCATGCCGAAGACCCTCGCGGCGAACATGGACGACTCGCTCACGGTGCCGACCGCGACGAGTGTGCGCACCATCCCCGCCAAGCTGATGATCGACAACCGCATCGTCATCAACAACCACATGTCGCGCACGCGCGGCGGCAAGATCAGCTTCACCCACCTCATCGGCTGGGCGCTCATCCAGGCGCTCAAGGCCTTCCCGAGCCAGAACGTCTCGTACGCAGAGGTCGACGGCAAGCCGTCGGTGATCGCGCACGCGCACGTCGGCCTCGGCATCGCGATCGACCTCCCCAAGCCCGACGGCACGCGCGCGCTCATGGTGCCGAGCATCAAGCGCGCCGAGTCGCTCAGCTTCGGCGAGTACCTGGCCGCCTACGAAGACCTGGTCAGCCGTGCTCGCAAGAACAAGCTCACCGCTGCCGACTTCCAGGGCACGACGATCTCGCTGACCAACCCCGGCGGCATCGGCACGGTGCACTCGGTTCCGCGGCTCATGCGCGGCCAGGGCAGCATCATCGGCGCCGGCGCGCTCGACTACCCGGCCGAGTTCCAGGGCTCGAGCGAGAAGACGCTCGTCAACCTCGGCATCGGCAAGACCATCACTCTCACCAGCACCTACGACCACCGCGTCATCCAGGGTGCCGGCTCGGGCGAGTTCCTCAAGACCGTTCACGAGCTGCTGATCGGCAAGAACGGCTTCTACGACGAGATCTTCGCCGCCCTGCGCATCCCCTATGCGCCCATCCAGTGGTCGACCGACATCAACGTCGACCTCGCCGAGCGCGTCGACAAGACGGCCCGCGTGCAGGAGCTCATCAACTCCTACCGGGTGCGCGGCCACCTCATGGCCGACATCGACCCGCTCGAGTACCGCCAGCGCACGCACCCCGACCTCGAGATCGAGCAGCACGGTCTGACCTTCTGGGACCTCGACCGCGAGTTCGTCACCGGCGGGTTCGGCAGCAAGCGCGTCATGAAGCTCCGCGAGATCCTCGGCGTTCTGCGCGACTCGTACTGCCGCACGATCGGCATCGAGTACATGCACATCCAGGATCCCGAGCAGCGCAAGTGGTTCCAGGACAACGTCGAGGTCAAGTACCAGAAGCCCGGTCACGACGAGCAGCTGCGCATCCTCGGCAAGCTCAACCAGGCCGAGGCGTTCGAGACCTTCCTGCAGACCAAGTACGTCGGCCAGAAGCGCTTCAGCCTCGAGGGCGGCGAGTCGCTGATCCCGCTGCTCGACGAGGTCCTCCAGGGCGCGGCGCGCACGGGCCTCGAGGGCGCCGCGATCGGCATGGCCCACCGCGGCCGTCTCAACGTCCTGACGAACATCGCCGGCAAGACCTACGGCCAGGTCTTCCGCGAGTTCGAGGGCTCCGTCGCGATCGGTTCGAAGAGCGGCTCGGGCGACGTGAAGTACCACCTCGGCACCGAGGGCACCTTCGTCGGCGATGAGGGCGACGAACTGCCGGTGTACCTCGCCGCGAACCCGTCGCACCTCGAGACCGTCGACGGCGTTCTCGAGGGCATCGTGCGCGCCAAGCAGGACCGCGGCCCGATCGGCTCGTTCTCGTGGCTGCCGATCCTCGTCCACGGCGACGCCGCGTTCGCCGGTCAGGGCGTCGTCGTCGAGACGCTGCAGATGTCGCAGCTGCGCGGGTACCGGACCGGCGGCACGGTCCACGTCGTGGTCAACAACCAGGTCGGCTTCACGACGCTCCCCCTCGACGCCCGCAGCTCGGTCTACGCGACGGACGTGGCCAAGACCATCCAGGCGCCGATCTTCCACGTCAACGGCGACGACCCCGAGGCCGTCGTGCACGTCGCGCAGCTCGCGTTCCGCTACCGCCAGGAGTTCAAGCGCGACGTCGTGATCGACCTCGTCTGCTACCGCCGCCGCGGTCACAACGAGGGCGACGACCCGTCGATGACCCAGCCCCTCATGACGAACCTCATCGAGGCCAAGCGCTCGGTCCGCCGGCTCTACACCGAGTCGCTGGTCGGACGCGGCGACATCACCGAGGAAGAGTACGAGCAGGCCAAGCGCGACTTCCAGGACCGCCTCGAGGTCGCGTTCGCCGAGACGCACGCCGCCGAGACCGGCGCGTCCGGCCCGGTGGGCCTGTCGGGACCGATCGATCAGGCCGTCGGCGCCCCCGAGACGACGGGTGTCGGTGAAGACGTCATCCATCAGATCGGCGACGCGTTCGTCAACGCCCCCGAGAACTTCACGGTGCACGGCAAGCTCAAGCAGCTGCTCGACAAGCGCCACGATATGAGCCGCAACGGCAACATCGACTGGGCGATGGGCGAGCTCTTCGCGTTCGGCTCGCTGCTCATGGAGGGCACGAACGTCCGCCTCGCCGGTCAGGATGCGCGTCGCGGAACGTTCGTGCAGCGTCACGCCGTCCTCCACGACCGCTCGAACGGCCAGGAGTGGCTGCCGCTCGCGAACCTGTCCGAGAACCAGGGCCGCTTCTACGTCTACGACTCGCTGCTGAGCGAGTACGCGGCCATGGCGTTCGAGTACGGCTATTCGGTAGAGCGCGCGGACTCGCTCGTGCTCTGGGAGGCCCAGTTCGGCGACTTCGCCAACGGCGCGCAGTCGGTCATCGACGAGTTCATCTCGTCGGCCGAGCAGAAGTGGGCCCAGCAGTCGGGCGTCGTCCTGCTGCTCCCCCACGGCTACGAGGGCCAGGGGCCGGATCACTCGTCGGCTCGCATCGAGCGCTACCTGCAGATGTGCGCTCAGGACAACATGACGGTCGCGCGGCCCTCCACCCCCGCGTCGTACTTCCACCTGCTGCGCCGCCAGGCCTACGCACGTCCGCGCCGCCCCCTCGTCGTGTTCACGCCGAAGGCGATGCTGCGCCTGCGCGGTGCGACGAGCCCGGTCGAGGACTTCCAAAACGGCAAGTTCGAGCCCGTGATCGACGACAGCGCGATCACCGACAAGAGCGCGGTCAAGCGTGTGCTGCTGCACTCGGGCAAGATCCACTGGGACCTGAAGTCGGAGCTCGACAAGAAGCCGAACCCGGCGATCGCGCTCGTGCGGCTCGAGCAGTTCTACCCGGCGCCCATCGATGAGCTGAAGGCGGTCCTCGCGGGCTACCCGAATGCCGAGGTCGTCTGGGTCCAGGACGAGCCCGAGAACCAGGGCGCGTGGCCCTTCATCGCGCTCGAAGCCGCCGCAAAGCTCGACGGCCGCTCGGTGCGCGGCATCACCCGGCCCGCTGCGGCGTCGACGGCGACCGGTTCGCCGAAGGTGCACGCCGTGGAGCAGGCGAAGCTCATCGAGCAGGCGCTCACGCTTTGAGCCAGCGGTAGCGAAAGGGGCGGACGTGCGAACGTCCGCCCCTTTCTGCTCTCACGGCCGAGCTCAGGCCGTCATCGGGCTCGGGCGCGGAGCGCGCTCACGCGTGAGCGGCCTCCTGGGCCTCCCGCAGACGCGCCAGAACCTGGTCGCGCAGCTCCTCGGGTGCCGATTCCCGGCACGCTCGGGCGACGACCTCTGTGAGCGTGCGCGACACCAGGGCCTCGTCGCGACAAGCCGGGCATGACTCGAGGTGCTCCCGGATGTCGGCGTGCTCGGTCTTGCAGACCTCGTTGCGCAGGTACTCTTCCAGATCGCGTCGCGCCTTCTCGCATCCGCAGTCACTCATTTCTTGCTCCTCGTGGGGGGCATCTCGATGCCCCGCTCCTTCGCATAGTCGGCCAGCAGGTCACGCAACAGGCGTCTGCCACGGTGCAGACGGCTCATGACCGTGCCGATCGGGGTTTTCATGATGTCGGCGATTTCCTGGTAGGCGAAGCCCTCGACGTCCGCGAGGTACACCGCCAACCGGAAATCCTCGGGGATCGACTGCAGCGCGTCCTTGACCGCGGACGCCGGCATGTGGTCGATCGCTTCAGCCTCGGCGGAGCGGCTCCGGGATGCGGTGGTGGATTCCGCTCCTCCCAGCTGCCAGTCCTCGAGGTCGTCAATGGTGCCCTGGTAGGGCTCCCGCTGCTTCTTGCGGTAGGTGTTGATGTAGGTGTTGGTCAGGATCCGGTACAGCCACGCCTTGAGGTTGGTCCCCTGCGTGAAGGACGACCACGAGGCGAACGCCTTGACGAACGTCTCCTGCACGAGGTCCGCTGCGTCAGCGGGATTGCGGGTCATCCGCATGGCGGCGGCGTAAAGCTGGTCCATGAACGGGAGCGCCTGCTCCTCGAACTGGGCGCTCGGATCGGTGACCGCTTGCTCTTCCATCAGCGGCCAGTCTACGTGGGCGTCCCACGGCGCGACCGCAGGATCGGCGAGTGCGATCATGGGCTCCTCTCACTCGGTGGGACCAACGACCTCGACAGCACGAGGGCGTTCGATACTGTGAAACCCATGACCACCGCCGCGTATTCCCCCCGCACCGCCGACGTCGGCGCGCCGTGGCGCGCGCCCGTCGCTGAGAGCCCCGTCCGGGCCGAGGTCGCCGTGCCCGGCTCCAAGTCGCTCACCAACCGCGAGCTCGTGCTGTCGGCCCTCGCCGAGACTCCCTCGCGCCTGATCGCGCCGCTGCATTCGGACGACTCCGCGCGCATGATCGACGCGCTGCGAGCTCTCGGCGCCCAGATCGAAGCCGTGCCCGGCGAGGGCCGTTTCGGCCCCGACCTCGTCGTGACGCCGCTCGGGGCGGAACCGGCCGATGCCGTGGTCGACTGCGGGCAAGCCGGCACCGTCATGCGCTTCGTCACTCCCCTCGCCGGACTCGCGCGAGGCGAGGTCACCGTCACGGCCCACGAGAGCGCCCTGCACCGGCCCATGGCGGAGATGATCCGGAGCCTCCGCGAGCTCGGCGTCGACATCGACGACGGCGGCCGGTGGACGCTGCCGTTCCTCGTGCACGGGCACGGCCACGTTCGCGGCGGCGAGGTCACGATCGACGCGAGCGCCTCGAGCCAGTTCGTGTCGGGGCTCCTGCTGGCGGCGCCCCGGTTCGATGTCGGGCTCCGCCTCGTGCACGACGGTCACCGCCTGCCGAGCCTGCCGCACATCGACATGACGGTCGAGGCCCTCGGCCACCGTGGCGTGAACGTCGAGCGTCCGAGCGACCGCGAGTGGCTCGTCCCCGCCGGTCCGCTCCGCGGCAAAGAGCTCACGATCGAGCCCGACCTGTCCAACGCGGCCCCCTTCCTGGCCGCGGCCGCGCTGACCGGCGGGCGGGTGACGATCCCGCACTGGCCCGTGCACTCGACCCAGCCGGGTGCGCTGCTCGTCGACATCCTGACCGAGATGGGCGCCCGCGTGACGCGACGCAGCGGTGTTCTCGCGGTCTCCGGCACCGGCGAGCTGCGCGGCGTCGACCTCGACCTGTCGGCGGCGAGCGAGCTGACCCCGTCGCTCTTCGCGCTCGCGGCGTTCGCCGACTCGCCGAGCACGCTGCACGGCATCGGCCACATCCGCGGCCATGAGACCGACCGCATCGCCGCTCTCGTGGGCAACCTCCGAGCGCTCGGCGGCTCGGCCGAAGAGCTCGAGGACGGCATCCGCATCACGCCCACGCCGCTGCGCGGCGGGCTCTGGCGGGCGCACCACGACCACCGGATGGCGACGGCGGGGGCGATCATCGGCCTGCGCGTCCCGGGCGTCGAGGTCGACGACATCGGCACGACCGCGAAGACGATGCCCGAGTTCCCCCAGCTGTGGGCAGAGATGCTCGGATCCGACGCGCAGGTCGCCGGGTGAGCTGGCTCGGCGGCGACGACGACCTCGACGAGGAGTACGACGAGTCCGACATCCGGATGCGTCCGAATCCGAAGGCGAATCGGCCGCGCACCAAGCGGCGACCCGCCCACAGCGACGCCCAGGTGGCGCGCGTGGTGGGTGTCGACCGCGGCCGCTACACCGTGCTCATCGACGAGGACGGCGACGACGAGCACACCACGCTCGCGGTGCGCGCTCGCGAGCTGCGGAAGCAGCCCATCGTCAGCGGCGACCGGGCACGCGTGGTCGGCGACGTGTCGGGAGACGAAGGCACTCTCGGACGCATCGTCGGCATCGAACCACGCACGACGCTGCTCCGTCGCAGCGCCGACGACACCGACCAGGTGGAGCGGATCGTCGTGGCCAACGCCGATCAGATGGTCATCGTGGTGGCCGCAGCCGACCCTGAGCCCCGCCCGCGCCTGGTCGACCGCTACCTCATCGCGGCGCTCGACGCCGGCATCCATCCCTTGCTCGTGGTGACCAAGACCGATCTCGCCGACCCGGCCGCGTTCCTCGCGCATTTCGAGGGGGTGGACGACCTCGAAGTGCTCACGAGCGGGCGGGGACGGATGCCGGTCGACGAGCTCGGCGCGAAGCTCGTGGGCCACGCCACGGTGTTCGTCGGTCACTCCGGCGTCGGCAAGTCCACCCTTGTGAACGCCCTGGTGCCGACAGCCGCACGGGCGACCGGACACGTCAACGAAGTCACCGGTCGAGGTCGCCACACGTCGAGCTCGACGGTATCGCTTCGTTATCTCGGGCCCGAGGGGCGCGGTTGGGTCATCGACACGCCCGGGGTCCGCTCGTTCGGCCTCGGGCACGTCGACCCCGCCAACATCCTCGCCGCGTTCACCGACCTCGCCGCTGTCGCCGAGGAGTGCCCGCGGGGCTGCACGCATCTTCCCGATGCGCCCGACTGCGCGATCGTCGAGGCCGTCGCGCAGGGCCGGCTGGGAGAACGTGGCCCGGCGCGACTCGACTCGCTTCAGCGCCTGCTCGGCACCTTCTCGGCCGGGGTCGACCCGGCGGTTCGCCGTTCTAGGCTGGAATCATGACGCGTCTGCAACCGGGCGACCTCGCCCCCGAATTCTCCCTCGACGACCAGGACGGCTCGACGCTCTCGCTGTCGGACCTGCGCGGACGGCGCACGGTCGTGTTCTTCTACCCGGCGGCCATGACTCCCGGCTGCACGCGGGAAGCCTGCGATTTCCGCGACAGCGTCGAGTCGCTGCGCGCAGCGGGCATCGAGGTCATCGGAATCTCGCGCGATGACGAGGCGAAGCTGCGCCGTTTCCGCGAGCAGGAGCAGCTCACCTATCCGCTTCTCAGCGATCCCGACCACGCCGTGCACGAGGCGTACGGCGCATGGGGCGAGAAGATGAACTACGGCAAGACCGTCGAAGGCGTCATCCGATCCACCTTCGTCATCGACGCCGACGGCCGGATCGAGCACGCGCTCTACAACGTCAAGGCGACGGGTCACGTCGCGCGAGTCCGCGCGCTGCTCGGTCTCGGCTGAGAGCCTCGACGACTCAGGCGTCGCCGCGGCCGCGTGCTGCACGCCGGGTCGCGGCCACCAGCAGCACGAAGCCGACCACGCCCGGCACCGCGATGAGCACAGCGGTGCCGGCGTCGGCGTACTGACCCGTGGCAGCGCCGAGGGCGACCGCCAGGATCAGAAGCTGGGCGACGATGCCGCCCGAACGGCCCCACGACACTCGGCGCCAGACCGACACGGCGAATGCTGCGAGGGCCACGGCACCGATGGCGGTCAACACGATGAGGGCGACGGAGCTGGGAACCTCGATGGTGTCGCCGCCGACCAGCGCGACGATCTCCCAGCCGACGACCGCGAGCAACGCGATGGCTTCTGCGGCGAGCACGGCTCCCGCGAGACGTTCGACAGCAGTGGGGGCCATGGCATCCGACCTTCGATCAGAGCCGCGCGATACCGGTATTCACGGCCCGGCGGCGAGCAAATCCGCAGTTCACCCTTGATTCATCTGTCCGGGCTATGGGACGATAGATCAAGCCGTGTGCTCCCACAGCGAAGTGGGGCGAGCATCCGCTCGCACACTTAACCAGGGTACCGGACTACCCGAGTCCGGCCCGACAGAATCACCACCCCAAGGAGCACCACATGGATTGGCGCGACAAGTCTGCCTGCCTGACCGTCGACCCCGAACTCTTCTTCCCCGTGGGCAACACGGGCCCCGCCGTCGACCAGATCGAGAAGGCGAAGGCCGTCTGCGCCCGCTGCACCGTGACGGAGATCTGCCTGCAGTACGCCCTCGAGACCGGCCAGGACTCGGGCGTCTGGGGCGGCCTGTCCGAGGACGAGCGTCGCGCACTGAAGCGCCGCGCTGCACGCGCTCGCCGCGCGTCCTGACCCGCTCCCCGACCCCGCTGCCGACACGTCGGCGCGGGGTCCGCGCGTTGACGGGGACCCCGCGACGCGCTCAGCCCGCGTCGCGCTCGATATAGCGCAGCGGGATCTCGATGGTCACCTCGGTTCCGCTGCCGACGAGCGTGTGCCAGTCGATCGTGCCGCTGAGCTCGCCCTGGATCAGAGTGCGGACGATCTGCGTGCCGAGGCCGCGCCCGACCTGCCCCTCCGGCAAGCCGCTGCCGGAATCGCGCACCTTCACCTCGAGGCGCTCCGCGGAACGCTCCGCGACGATCTCGACATCGCCCTCCGTGCCCGCCAGCCCATGCTCGACGGCATTCGTGACGAGTTCGGTGAGCGCGAGCGCGAGCGGTGTCGCGTACTCGCTCGGCAGGGTGCCGAAGCGCCCCGACGACCGCGTGCGAGCGCGGGTGTTCGGCGCGGCCGCCACCTCTGCGACGAGCTTGAGGACGCGCGCGAACACCTCGTCGAAGTCGACGTTCTGTGCCAGCCCCTCCGACAGGGTGTCGTGCACCACCGCGATCGCCGACACCCGGCGCATCGCCTGGGTGAGAGCGTCACGCGCCTCCTCGGAGTGCGTCCGGCGGGCCTGGATACGAAGCAGCGAGGCGACGGTCTGCAGGTTGTTCTTCACGCGATGGTGGATCTCGCGGATCGTCGCGTCCTTCGTGATGAGCTCCTGCTCCTGGTGCCGGATCTCACTCACGTCGCGGCAGAGGACGATCGCGCCGATGCGGGTGCCGTGGTCGCGCAGCGGGATGGTGCGCAGCGACACCGTGACGCCGCGGGCCTCGATGTCGGCGCGCCAGGGTGCGCGGCCGGCCATCACGATCGGCAGCGACTCGTCGAACTCGCGCTTGCTGGGAAGGATCGCCGTTGCCACCTCGATCAGAGGCTCGCCCTCGAGCTCGTCCTCGAAGCCCAACCGGTTGAAGGCCGAGAGAGCGTTCGGGCTGGCGAAGGTGGTCATGCCGTCGACATCGAGCCGGATGAGCCCGTCGGATGCGCGCGGAGCGCCGCGACGCGGAGCCGTCGGGGCGTTCAGATCGGGGAAGTCGGACGAGGCGACCATCCCGAACAGGTCGTCGGCGCAGTCGTTGAACGTGATCTGCTGACGCGAGGGCGTCCGCGCCTCGCCGAGGTTCGTGTGCCGCGTGAGGACACCGACCACGTGCGCGGCGCGCCCCTCGGTCGCCCGTTCCCGGACGATCGGCACCGCGCGTACGCGGGTCGGCGTCTCCTCGAACCAGTCGGGCGAGGCCGAATCGACGATGCGCGCCTGGGTGAAGGCATCCTTCACCTGCGTGCGCCACTGCGGGCGCACGCGATCGCCGACGATGTCGCGGTAGAAGAGGGTCGCCGCTCCCCCGGGCCGGGTGTGCGCGACGGCGATGAACGAGTCGTCCGCGGTGGGCACCCAGATGACGATGTCGGCGAAGGCGAGATCGGCCAGCAGCTGACCGTCACCGGCGAGGCGGTGGAGCCACTCGACGTCGGCGTCGGTGGAAAGTCCTTGAGCATGGACGAGATCGCTGAGGGTCGACACCATCCCAGACTAGGGGGCCGATCCCGCCGACGCGGCGTGCGCCGTCACACGATGGCGGCGCGACGCCGCGACCGCGCGCATCGGGGGCGAGATCGCCTCGCCGACGAGTCGGCGCACGGCTGCCGGGATGGGGCCTCGGCCGTTCCCCTCGACGACGGGCCGGGCCGCCAGCAGAGCCGCGTCGGTGGCACGCGGGTCCCACGGGACGAACCAGCATCGCTCGATCCCGGCGTACCGCTCGAAGCTGCGGCGGATCTGGCCTCGTGGATCGATCCCGAGCGGGCCGCCCCGGAGCTTGTTGACGACGACGTGGACGGGCACGGCCCCGACGGTCGCGCGCAGCTCGGGGTAAGCCCGCAGGAACCGCGAGAGCCCCACGGGGTCGGCGGCAGCGACCGCGACGACCAGGTCGGCCGACTCGAGCGCGGCGAGGGTCGCGGCATTGCGCCGGGGCCCGTCGAGATCGCTGACGATCGCCTCATCCCGTTCGAGCGATGCCGAGACGTCGACGACGACATCGTCGACCCAGTCACGACAGGTCTCGAGGACGCGCATGACACGCTCGAACCCGAGTTCCGGCCAGCGCGCCGGCCGGTTGATGCCGACGAGGACATCGACGGCGCCCGCAGGCTCCGCGATGCGAGCCAGTTCCGCCGGTGTCAGTTCGCCGCGCGACGCACGTCGGCACGCGCCGGCCAGGCCCGGCCCCTCGTCGGGAACGCCCAGCGCGACGGCGACGGCGGGCGCGTGTGCGTCCGCGTCCGCGAGCGCGACGCTGCGCCCATCGCGCGCCGTCTCGCGAGCGATCTCGATCGACATCGTCGTGCGACCGGGCGCGCCCGAGGCGCCCCACACGACGATCACCCTCCCGCGCGACCGAACGGGCGGGGTCGATGCGGGAACGGCGGTGACGGCGTCCAAGGCATCAGTGGTCGAATCGACGACCGCGACCCCGAGGATCTCGGCCGCTCGATGCTCGGCCGCGACCCGGCTCCACGCGACGATCCTGGTCGCAGTGCGGTCGCACAACTCGACGACGTCGCGCGTGAGCCACGAACGGGATGCTGCGAGAAGGAGCACGTCCGCGCCTGCGATCACGGCAGCGGTACCGGATAGCTCGCGCGCCTGTGGAGCGGACCATGCGAAGGTCGCGTCGTGCGCTGCCGCGGCCACATCCTCGGGCGCGAGCGCGGTGACCTCGGTGAAACCTCCGGCGCGCAGTCGCTCGGTGAACGGCGCGGCATCGGGAATCGCCACGACGATACGCATCAGCGCGTCCCGCCCGCGGCCGGGATCACCGACACCGCGTCACCGGCCGCGACAGCGGCGAGCGCGGCCGAGACGTCCGTGCGCGCCACCACCAGCTCGACAGCGGCGGATCGTTGCTGTGCCATGAGCCCGTCGCCGGCCTGCACGGCGCGCACCGTGGCTTCTCGGACGAGGATGCGCGGCTCGCCGAAGACCCCTCGCTCGCGCTGCGGCGCACTCCACACCTCGACGCGGGTCCCCGGCGACACGGAGCCGGGCACGGCACCGGCTGTCTGCACGACGACGGTCGTCACCTCGACGTCGTCCGGTGATGCGACTGCGGCGCGCGGCACGAACTCGCCGGCGGGGATCGTCCGCGTCGCGACACCGCCCGGCTCGAGCGCACCCGGTGCGGCATAGATGTCGTCAGCCGATCCGAGCGCCACCTCCACGACGCGCAGATCGGCAGCCTCGACGGTCTCGCCGACGACGATGGTCCGCGCCGCGGTCAGGACCGCCGACGTCTGCCGCGCCGCTGACACCACGGCCCAGACCCCCGCGACGGAGATCGACACGAGGACGACGCCGATGATGACGCGTGCGTCGGCGCGACGGATGCGGTTACGGAACGAGGTACGTGCGACCATGCCACCATCGTGGGCGAGGCGGTGCCACGGCCGTGCTGGTTGTCCACAGGGCTGTCAAGAGCCGAGCGGGCGAACATTCGCCCGCGGATAATGGGACCATGCCCGCCACGCCCGACAGCGCGCGCTTCCTGACGCCTTCCCAGGTCGCGGAGATGCTGCAGATCGAGGTCGACGAAGTGGTCGCGCTCGCCGTCGAGGGGCGTCTCGTCGGAGCGAAGGTCGGAACACCGCCCCGCTGGCGGATCGAGTCGTCCAGCGTCGAGGATTACCTCGACGCGCAAGTCGAGGACGCCCGCCGCGCCGCCCTGTGGCAGCAGTCGCAGGTCGCCAGCTTCCCCGAGCTGTGGGGGCGGCGGAACCGCAGCGACTGACTTCTCAGCCGTGGCCGCTCTGCAGGTGCAGGACCCGCAGAGCCGAATAGGCGATCATCCGGTGCCCCGTGACAGCGCTCGGTCGCCGCGGCTCAGCTGCGTCGTGCAGCGCGAGATCGAGGTGGTCGGCGCCCGCGCGATCGATCGTCCCCGCCCAGGTCTTTCCGCCCGCGACCACGATGTGCACGGGGACGCGACGGCGCGCCAGGTCACGCAGCACGAACCCGAGCGTCATCCGTTCCGACAGCGCCGAGCCGCGTCCCGCGGGACGCGCACTGCGGAGCAGATCAGGTTCCGCGAGGACGACCGACGACGCAGCGGCGAAGGGCACGACGGCGGCACCGGGGCCGTCCGCGCGGTCCAGGCCCACCCAGTCGGCTCCCACCCCCGTCAGGCGGCCGCGGATCGGATCACCGGCGGCCACATCGACGGTCACCTCTGCGCCGATCGATTCCTGAAGCCGCTCGCGCAGAGTCAGCCGCGAGAGTCGCAACCGCTCGGCCTCGGTGTCGAGCGCCGCTCGCTCGGCCTCCCACTCGGAGTCGAGCTGGTGTTCGAGATCCTCGAAGAACCGCCGCCATCGCACCCCGTGAGGCTAGCGGTGACGCGGCGCACCCCGAGGGCGCTTTCCACAGGTTGGAGGATTCTCATCCGGCCAGATTCGGCGGTGTGCTGTACTCGTCGGCGTTGACACAGCCGATGGAAGGAGGAGCGTGCGATGACGTCGATGAGCGCGAACCAACCCCGCCGGTACCCCCGCATCGGGTCCTCGCTCGACGTCGCCGAGTACTTCGCAGCGCAGCCGACGTCGACGGCAGATCTGCCCGATCCCGAGCCGCTGATCCGCAACCTGACCCGCGGGGTCCTCGAGGTGCTGGCGGGAGTGCGCGAGGTCGAGCAGCTCGCTCGATGGCTGAGCGAGGATGCTTTCCGCGTTCTCGTCACGCGCGCGAATCTCGCGGCGCGTGCACGCAGTGCCCGACAGGTGACGCCGGCGCGGCCCGTCCACTCGATCGTCTCGGTCCGCACGTGCGAGCCGGCGGACGGCGTCGTCGAGGGCACGGTGGTCGTCACCACTCCGCATCGGACGCGGGCCGTCGCGCTCCGGCTCGAAGGCCTCGACGGGCGGTGGCGCGCGACGTCGCTCGCCCTGCTGTGACGGGCTACTGCTTGTAAGACGAGAGGAAGTTCCCCAGCCGCTCGATCGCCTCGGTCAGCACGCGCGCCTCGGGCAGCGTGACGATGCGCAGGTGATCCGGATCGGGCCAGTTGAAGCCGGTTCCCTGCACCAGCAGCACGTGTTCCGCGACGAGGAAGTCGTAGACGAGCTTGCCGTCGTCATGGATGTCGTAGACCTCGGGGTCGAGGCGCGGGAAGGCGTACAGCGCACCCTCGGGCTTGTGACAGGTCACGCCGGGGATGCTCTCGAGACCCTGCCATGCGGCATCCCGCTGCTCGTGCAACCGCCCCGACGGGGCGATGAGCGCCTCGATCGACTGCACGCCCGACAGCGCCGCCTGCACCGCGAACTGCGCCGGCACGTTCGGGCACAGCCGCGTGGATGCGAGCAGCTGGATGCCCTCGAGGAAGCCCTTCGCGTGCGCCTTCGGCCCGGTGATGACGAGCCAGCCCGACCGGTATCCGGCGACGCGGTACGTCTTGGAGAGGCCGTTGAAGGTCAGGCAGAGGAGATCGGGAGCGAGCGTCGCCAGCGGGATGTGGGTCGCCTCGTCGTAGAGGATCCGGTCGTAGATCTCGTCCGAGAGCAGAAGGAGCGAGTTCTCACGGGCGATCTGCACGATGCCTTCGAGTACCTCGCGGCTGTAGACCGCGCCCGTGGGGTTGTTGGGGTTGATGACGACGATCGCCTTCGTCTGCGGGGTCACCTTCGAGCGGATGTCGTCGAGGTCGGGCTCCCAGCCCTGAGCCGAATCGCACAGGTAGTGCACGGGCTTGCCGCCGCCGAGGCTCGTCATGGCGGTCCACAGCGGATAGTCGGGCGCTGGGATCAGCACCTCGTCGCCCTCGTCGAGGAGAGCCTGCATCGTCATCGTGATGAGCTCGGAGACACCGTTCCCGAGGTAGACATCGTCGGGATCGACGTGCGGGAACCCGGGAACCTCCTCGTACCGCGAGACGACGGCGCGCCGCGCGGAGAGGATGCCGCGGCTGTCGCTGTAGCCGTGCGCGTTGGGCACCGACTCGATCATGTCGCGGACGATCTGGAAGGGGGCCTCGAACCCGAAGATGGCGGGGTTACCGGTGTTGAGCTTGAGCACCCTGTGGCCGTCGGCCTCCAGTCGGTCGGCCTCGGCCAGGGCGCTGCCGCGAATCTCGTACAGGACGTCCTTGAGCTTCGATGACTGATCGAGGATTCGGCGGTTCATCCGATCAGGATATCCGGGGGTCGAGCGGGCCGATCGACGATGCGTGGCCCGCTCGCCGGATCACTTCTTCTTGCCTGCGGCGCGTCGTGCGGCGCGGTTGCCCGCGTCGCCGGCGTCCTCGGCCGTGCCTGTCTTCTGGCCGAACGCGCCGCGCGGTGCGTCGGCGGGCGCCTCCTGCTCCGCGGCGTGCTGACGGGCCTTCGCCGTGGCGCTCTTCTGCACCTGACCGCGGTCGTTGCGTACCTCGACCTCGCCCGATCCGGTGTCGCTCGGGGCGGAGTATTCGAGCTTCTGCGTCTCGACGGGCGTCGGGGTGAGCCCCTTGGCGTCGACCTCGCCGCTCTCGGCGGAGCGCACCTCGACCTCGAGGTTGTAGAGGAAGCCGACCGACTCCTCCTTGATCTGGCTCATCATCGACTGGAACATCTCGTAGCCTTCGCGCTGATACTCGATGAGCGGGTCGCGCTGAGCCATGGCCCGCAGGCCGATGCCGTCCTTGAGGTAGTCCATCTCGTAGAGGTGGTCGCGCCAGCGGCGGTCGAGCACCTGCAGCACGACGCGCCGCTCGAGCTCACGCATAGCGGGTTCGCCGAGCGCCTCCTCGCGGTTCTGGTAGGCGATCTTCGCGTCGGAGAGCAGCTCGCGCTTGAGCACCTCGGCGGTGATCCGCCCCTTGTTCCCCGCTTCCGCGACGACCTCGTCGATCGTGACACCCACGGGGTAGAGCGTCTTCAGCTCGGTCCACAGAGCGTCGAAGTCCCAGCTCTCGGTGTGGCCCGACGATGTGTGGTCGTCGATGACGGCACTGATGGCGTCTTCGATGAAGTGCTGCACGCGCTCCGACAGGTCGTCGCCGTGGAGCACCTGGCGGCGGTCGGCGTAGATCGCCTCACGCTGACGGTTGAGGACGTCGTCGTACTTGAGGACGTTCTTGCGGATCTCGGCGTTGCGCGCCTCGACCTGCGCCTGCGCGCTCTTGATCGCCCGCGAGACCATCGACGACTCGATCGCGACGTCCTCGGGGAAATTCGTCCGCGCGAGGATCGCCTCGGCCGCGCCCGACTGGAACAGACGCATCAGGTCGTCCGTCAGCGACAGGTAGAACCGGCTCTCACCGGGGTCGCCCTGACGGCCCGAACGACCGCGCAGCTGGTTGTCGATTCGGCGCGACTCGTGACGCTCCGTGCCGAGGACGTACAGACCACCGGCTGCGACGACCTTCTCGGCCTCTTCGGCGACGGTCTCGCGGACCGACGCGAAGACCTCGTCCCACGCGGCCTCGTACTCCTCCGGGGTCTCGACGGGGTCGAGCCCGCGCGACTTCATCTCCTGGACGGCGAGGAACTCCGCGTTGCCGCCGAGCATGACGTCGGTACCGCGACCGGCCATGTTGGTCGCGACCGTGACGGCGCCCAGGCGGCCGGCGCGGGCGACGACCTCGGCCTCACGGGCGTGGTTCTTGGCGTTGAGGACCTCGTGCTTGACGCCCTTCTTCGCGAGCAGGCGCGAGAGGTACTCGCTCTTCTCGACGCTCGTCGTGCCCACGAGCACCGGCTGACCCGTCGCGTGACGCTCGACGATGTCCTCGACCACCTGCGCGAACTTCGCGGTCTCGTTCTTGTAGACGAGATCGGGCTGGTCCTTGCGGATCATCGGCTTGTTCGTCGGGATCGGGACGACGCCGAGCTTGTAGGTCGACATGAACTCGGCCGCCTCGGTCTCGGCGGTACCGGTCATGCCCGAGAGCTTGTCGTAGAGGCGGAAGTAGTTCTGCAGCGTGACGGTGGCCAGCGTCTGGTTCTCGGCCTTGACCGGAACGCCTTCCTTCGCCTCGATGGCCTGGTGGATGCCCTCGTTGTAGCGGCGGCCGACGAGGATACGGCCCGTGTGCTCGTCGACGATCATGACCTCGCCGTTCATCACGACGTAATCGGTGTCGCGCTTGAACAGGGCCCGCGCCTTGATCGAGTTGTTCAGGAACGAGATGAGCGGGGTGTTCGCCGACTCGTAGAGGTTGTCGATGCCGAGGTAGTCCTCGACCTTCTCGATACCGGGCTCGAGCACTCCGACGGTGCGCTTCTTCTCGTCGACCTCGTAGTCGACACCCGGTTCGAGGGTGAGGGCGACGCGCGCGAACTCCACGAACCAGCGGTTCGCCTCCCCCGACGACGGCCCCGAGATGATGAGCGGGGTCCGGGCCTCGTCGATGAGGATGGAGTCGACCTCGTCGACGACCGCGAAGAAGTGGCCGCGCTGCACGAGGTCTTCGCGGCGCCACGCCATGTTGTCGCGCAGGTAGTCGAACCCGAACTCGTTGTTGGTGCCGTACGTGATGTCGGCCGCGTACTGCTCACGTCGGACCTCGGGGGTCTGACCCGAGACGATCGTCCCCGTCGTCATGCCGAGCGCGCGATAGACGCGACCCATGAGCTCGGACTGGTACGAGGCGAGGAAGTCGTTGACGGTGATGACGTGGACGCCCTTGCCCGCGATGGCGTTCAGGTAGGCCGCGAAGGTGGCCGTCAGCGTCTTGCCCTCACCGGTCTTCATCTCGGCGATGTTCCCGAGGTGGAGGGCCGCACCGCCCATGACCTGCACGTCGTAGGGGCGCTGACCCAGCGTGCGCTTGGCGGCCTCGCGGACCGCGGCGAACGCCTCCGGCATCAGCCGGTCGAGCGTCTCGCCGGCCTCGTGACGCGTGCGGAGCTCGGCGGTCTCGTTCCGCAGCTCGTCGTCGGTGAGGCGGGCGTAGTCCTCTTCGAGCGCGCCCACGGCCTTGACGATCTGCTGCAGGCGGCGCAGCACACGGCCCTCACCGGCGCGGAGCAGTTTCTCGAGAGGGTTGGCCACAGCGGATCTCCATCTGTCGGGTGCGCCGACGCCACGTCGGCCGCGCCCGCGCGTACGCACGGGCATATGGAGCCATGTTATCGGCCCGTGACCTTGGCGTCGCCTGCGAGAGACGACGACATCCCCTCCTCCGCCGACCGCCGAGACCTAGGATCGGAACATGGCTGGATTCTGGGGCAGACGCAAGCGGGAACAGCAGGACGTCGCGGACGCGGACGCGAACCTGGCACGCGAGGCCGACATCGCCCTCGTCGGGGCGGACGAGCGCCTGCGCGTCACGAGCGACGAGATGGTCTTCGCCGAGGCCGAGCTCGGCGAGGAGGCCACGGCTCCTCTGCGCGAGGCCATCGCCGCCGTGCGCCACCACCTCGGTGAGGCGTTCCACCTCAAGCAGCTCAACCACGACGAGATCCCCGACACGCCGGAAGAGGTGCGCACGCGCAACGCGCGCATCGTCCAGCTGTGCGAGTGGGCTCAGGATCTGCTCGACGACCGTGTATCGGCCCTGTCGGAGGCGATCGAGCGCGCGCGGCGGGCGCCCGAGATCCTCGCCGGCATCCGCGCCGACGTCGCCACTCTGCGCGAGCGCATCGACCCCGCACGCGCCGTCATCGACCGGGTCTCGAGCCGCTATCACCCCGACGCGCTCAACCGGGTCAGCGGGAACGCGGACGAGGCCGCCGGACTCCTCGAGTTCGCCGAGCACGGGGCGGATGTCGCCGAGCGCCGGCGTGCTGCCGGCGAGCGCGGGCCGGCCAACATCGCGCTGGAGACGGCGACCGAAGCGGTGCGCCGCGCGCGCACGCTGCTCGACGCGGTCGACGACTTCGAGGTCGAAGCGCTGCGAGCGCAGTCGACGCTCGCCGATGTCGTGGCCGACTCGCGTGACGACCTCGTCGCCGCGCGGACGGCACCGCAGACCCCGGCGGTCACCACCGCGATGGCGGAGCTCCAGCAGGCGCTGACCCGCGTCAGCCCCGCCGGTTCGAAGGGCGACCCGTTCGCCGAGCTGTCGATGCTCCGCGAGAAGAACGCCGCGCTGGACGTCGCCGTCGACACCGCCCGCGAGCGGGCGGCCCGCCCGATCCCGCCCGAGAGCCACGTGCGACACGCCATCGACGACGCCGACCGACAGTTGTCCGTCGCGCGCAGCGTCATCGCCGGACACCGCGGCTGGATCGGTGCGGACGCGCGCACGCGACTGGCCGAGGCCGAGAGCCTGCGACTCGGGCTCGCCCCGGTCGGTCCGATCCCCGAGGACGATCGCGAGAAGGCGCTGGCCGACGCGCGGCGCTGCGCCGCTCTCGCCGGCGAAGCCCTGCAGCTCGCCCAGCGCGACATCGACGGCTCGCGCCCGAACGACGGCTGGGGCGGCCCCGGAGGATACGGCGGCGGCTGGGGCGGTCGCGGCAGCGGCGGCAACATGGTCGGCGGCATCCTGGGCGGTCTCGTGATCGGCAGCATGCTCGACGGCATGTTCGACTGACGGCCCGGTTTCGACCGGCACACGACGGGGGCGGATGCCGTGATGGCACCCGCCCCCGTCGTCGTCCTCAGGTCAGGACGCCAGCTCGGCCTCCGGCGGGGCGGCTGCGGTCAGCGAGATGACACCGTAGTCCCAGCCCTTGCGGCGATACACGACGCTCGGGTGGTCGGTGCGCGCGTTGATGAACAGGAAGAAGTCGTGGCCCACGAGCTCCATCCGGTCGACGGCTTCCTCGACGGTCATCCATTCAGCACCGAACTCCTTCGTGCGGATAACGACGGGCGTGTAGTCCTCTTCCTCCGCCGAGTCGCCGATGACGGGCACCTCGCCCGTCGCCACGGCGCGCAGGACGTCGACCGACGCCGGTTCGACGTCGATGCCTTCCAGGGCTCCGGTTCCCTTGTCGAGCTTGGCCCCTCGGGGGTGGTTCCGCGCGTCGACCCGCTTGTCCTTGGCGCGACGCACCTGCTCTACGAGCTTGTCGACCGCGAGGTCGAGGGCGACGAACTTGTCGCCGTCCGTGGCCTCGGCCCGAACGATCGGTCCCTTTCCGGTGAGGGTCAGTTCGACGGTCTCATCATCCATGCGCCCGTTGCGGTAGGCGTGATGCGTGACCTTGATGTCGAGGCGCTGCGCACGGGGTGCGAGCGTCTCGATGCGACTGGACTTCTCTTCAGCCACCGTGCGGAAGCGATCCGTGATCCCGACTCCCACGCCGACGATGCTGGTTTCCATCCTGACCTCCTTGCTCCGGTCCGCCCGGTTCAAGGGCGGACCTTCGTTCGCCTTGGTCTCCCCCACGCTAGTGCGGCGAGCGAGCAATGTCACTCATGAACCGCCAAGAATATCTCCGACCGTCATCCGCAAGGGCGTGTCCGCGAGCACGACGGCGCCGACGACGCGTGAGCCGGCCTCGCGGAGCGCACGCTGCGCCTCGCGCAGCGTCGCCCCGGTGGTCATGACGTCGTCGACGATGACAGCGGCCGTCGTCCCGGGCCGTGCCACGAACGAGCCCGCGACATTCCGCTGCCGCTCGGCGCGGTCGAGGCGGCGCTGATCGAGGACGCGGCCGCGCACGCGGAGCCGACGTGCCGTGCGGACGTCGCCGTGCCGTGCGATCATCTCGGGCACGGCGTACCCCCGTCGTCGTAGGGCCGCCCGAGACGGCGGAACGGGAACGAGCACGGCGTCCTCCCACCCCGCATCGCGGACGAGGCCTGCCACCAGACGGCCGAGGGGGCGGCACAATCCGGTGCGGCCGTCTTCCTTGAGCGCTCGGATGATGCGTGCCGCAGCGCCCTCGTACCGCGCGAGGCTCCGGACGTCGAGACCGTCGGCATCGCGCCGGCGCGGCCGCGGGAGCTCCGCGACGCACGTCGCGCAGAGCGCGCGTCCCGGTGCGTCGCATCCGGCGCACCAGACGGGCATCAGGAGGTCGAGCGCGTCCGCGAGGTGTTCTCGCCAGGACTCGGGATGGGAGGCGATCGGCTGCACGCTTCCATGCTGTCGAGGCGCTCGCGTCGCCCCTGGCACCGAACCTCCCCGTTGTGGAAGAGAGCGCCGACACGGTCGGTGGGGAGGAGTCAGCGCGGCGAACCCTGTTGGCTGGCGAGCACCCGGATGCCGCCCGCGACCGTCGGCCAGGCCTGGCCCTTCTGCGCGTAGAGCACGCCCTCGCCGTCGAGCAGCCGCACGGCGCGCAACTGATTCGTCGCTGCGATGGCGACCGGCCCCGCCGGCGCCGTGATCCGCTCGCCGAACCCGCCCACCGACTGCGAGATGACGACATCGGCGTCGCCGTCCTCGGCGAGGACCGCGATGGTCGAACCGTCGACCCAGCTCGCGTCGATGCCCGTACCCGGCAGCTGGGTCACGGTTTCACGATCGCCGAGCCCGACGGGCGAGCCGTCGTCGTCGCGGAGGATGCCGGCGATCCACAGCGCCGGGCGCGAGCCGTCGCGAACCAGGGCGGCGATGCGCGTTCCGTCCCGTGACACCTCGATGCTCGAGATCTGCGATGCGCCCGGCCAGGCGTTCGCGATGGAGACGACCGTTCCGTCCGCCCCGGTCGCCGTCAGTCCCGACGGCGCACTGGCGGGAACGCTCCAGATGAATCCCTGCGGATCGATCGTGGGGTCGATCAGGCCCGCCCGCTCGTCGACGATCTCGAAGGTGGCGTCATCGCGCGCGCGCACGACGGCACCGGCGGCCGTGCGCACAGCGGCCGCACTCCGGTCGGTCCCCACCTGGATCGACTCGGGGTCGAGGTCGGGGATGACGGTCGACAGCCCGGGCAGCGGCTCGATCTCGGAGCCGGAGAGGAACCCGAAAGCGTCTTCGGTGAGCACGGCGGGTCGGACGTCGACGCGGATAGGACGGACGTCCACCGCCTGCGCAGCGACGGGCTCGCCGTCGACCGACATCTGGGCGCCGCGGATGCCGGCGGACTGGAGGCTCGCGTCGAGCTGCGCCTGCATCCGGTTGCGGGTCTCGGGCACGATCGCGAGCGCAGACTGCGACAGCGGCACCTGCGCAACGCCCCCCTCGAGCGGAACCGCGCGGGTCGCGAGCTCGAGGCTCTCGGGGAACGCCGAGTACACCGCGCCGGACAGCCACGGGCTCGGGTCGCCGTCGATGAGGGCCTCGGTGATGTGGGTGGCCGCGTTGGTCGCCGGAAACCAGCGACGATCGGGCACGAGATACGTCCACGAGCGATCGAAGTACATCACGGAGTATTCGCGGAAGACCGCTTGGAACCGGGCGCGGTCGAGCACGACGCCGTCGGGGGCGTCCGAGATGCGCCACTCGCCGTCCACCTCGACGAGAGCGAAGTCGAGCGGCATGGATCCGCCGTCGGTCACCGACAGCGCGCCGGACGCGTCGACCGCGGCCTCAGGGGTGATGGAGACCGTGACGGTCCCGTCGCCGGCGACGGTGTACACCCGTTCGCCGGGAAGGTCGATCGTGGCGCGCGCGGTCGGCTGCCACGACGATCGGAAGTCCGGTGCGAGGAACTGCCGGGCGGTCCCCCAGTCGTCCCGAGGCCCCGACCCGGCCGCGAGGAAGCCCGCGACGATCTGCTGCGGCGTTGCTCCCGGGGGCGGATCGTCGGGCAGGAACGAGAAGTCGACCGAGCCGGCTTCCTGATCGATCGGGGCGCCCGCGACGACCGGACCGGAGGTCGGCAGCCCCGTGCAGCCCGCGAGCAGCAGCACGAACAGCATCCCCAGGACGGCGGCGACCGGGCGCAGACGCATCACGACGAGCCTTTCGCGGAACGAGGAAGGGAGATCGGCTGGGTCAGGCCCAGGTCGTCGAAGGGTACGCCATCCTCACCGGGATCGACCGGGAGCGGGGAGTGCCCGTCGAGCGGCTCGCTGCGTCGAGGGATGGTGAGCACGAAATTCGTTCCGCGCCCGAGCTCGGACCACACCGCCAGGGTGCCGCCGTGGAGCCGCGCGTCGCCGAGGGCGATCGAGAGCCCCAGGCCGGTGCCCCCGATGGTGCGCTTGCGTGACGGATCGGCGCGCCAGAAACGGTCGAAGACGCGCTCGGCGTCGGCCGGGCGCATCCCGAGGCCGTAGTCGCGCACGCCGATCGCGACCGCTCGGGCATCGCTGTCGACGCTGACGACGATCGGTCGGCCTTCGCCGTGCTCGATCGCGTTGCCCAGCAGGTTGCGGACGATCCTGCGCACGCGTCGCGGGTCCATCTCCACGGGCGAGTAGCCCCCGGGTGCCACGAGGCGCACGTCGCTGCCGTGCTGCTCCGCGAGCTGCTCCATCGATGCGATGACATCCTCCGCGAGCTGCGTCATGCTCGTCGGCTCGCTCTCGAGCTGCACCGAGCCCGCGTCGTAACGGCTGATCTCGAGCAGATCGGTCAGCAGCACCTCGAACCGGTGCACCTGGTCGTGCAGCAGCTCCGCGGCGCGCGCCGCCACCGGATCGAACTCCTCGCGCCGATCGTTCAGCATGTCGGAGGCCAGCCGGATCGTCGTCAGCGGCGTGCGCAACTCGTGCGAGACATCCGATACGAAGCGCTGCTGAACCTGCGAGAGCTCCGCCAGCTCCTTGATCTGGGACTCGATGCTGTCGGCCATCGCGTTGAAGGACCGTCCGAGGGTCGCGAACTCGTCCTCGCCGCGCACCTGCAGCCGCACCGCGAGGTCTCCCGCCGCCAGTCGCGAGCTGCTCTCGGCGGCCTGGGCGATCGGCTCGGTGACCGAGCGCAGCACGATCCACGAGATCGCGCCGATGAGGACGACCAGCCCCACGCCGACGATCCACAGCGTGATCTGGACGAAGCCGAGCGTCTGGGCCTCGCTGGCGAGGTCGTACCCGAGATACAGCTCGTAGGCGCCTACCTCCGGCAGCACGATCTGCTGCCCGACGACGATGCCGGGCACCTGCCCGCCGCCGGAGACGGCGAAGCCGACGGGCTGCCACCACTGCAGCTCGTCGTCGCTCTGCACCTGTGCGCGAAGCGCGTCGCTGATGCGGTCGGCCGGGAGACCCGCCGAGTCGAAGTCCTGCGGCGCGATGGCGGACGGTTCCGAGGAGATCCGGAAGGCGGCGATGCGATCGGTCGAGGACTGCCGCTGGATGGACGTGCGCACGCTCTCCATCAGGTTGTCGACCGCGACGACATCGCCCCCGACCTCGGCGGCATCCAGGGTCGCCTGCGCCGACTGGGTCGCGCGCTGAGCCTCTCCGAGGAGTTGCGAGGTGCGCGACTCGAAGAGGTCGTTCTGAATCGCCAGCGACATCCACACCAGCGCCACGGTGATCGTCAGCGCCGTGGCACCCAGCGTGATCGCGACGGTGCGGAACCGCAGCGATCGTCGCCAGGTCCGGGCGAGCCGCCGCCCCCAGGACCGCCAGCCGTGCGTCGCGACCGTCGCCGTCGTGACGGTGCGGATGGGCATCGGAGCGTCAGATGACGGCGCCGGCGCGATAGCCGACGCCGCGGACGGTCGTCACGATGCGCGGGTTGTCGGGGTCGATCTCGACCTTCGCCCGCAGCCGCTGCACATGCACGTTCACGAGCCGCGTGTCGGCCTTGTAGTGGTAGCCCCACACCTGCTCGAGGAGCATCTCGCGCGAGAAGACCTGCTGCGGCTTCGAGGCGAGCGCGACGAGCAGCTCGAACTCCAGCGGCGTCAGCGCGATGGCGTCGCTGCCGCGCCGGACCTCGTGGCCCTCGACGTCGACGACGAGATCGCCGATGCGCAGCGACTCGGAGGCCGACGCGACCGCGGGGCGCAGGCGCGTGCGGATGCGGGCGACGAGCTCCTTGGGATTGAACGGCTTGACGATGTAGTCATCGGCGCCCGACTCGAGCCCGCGCACGACGTCGGCCGTGTCGGTGCGCGCGGTCAGCATGATGATCGGCACGCCCGACTCCGCACGCACCTGCGTGCAGATCTCGATGCCGTCCACGCCGGGGAGCATGAGGTCGAGGAGGATGAGGTCGGGTTTCTCGGTGCGCCAGGTCTCGACAGCCGCCGCGCCGTCGGCGCAGAAGACGGTGTCGAACCCCTCGGTGCGCAGCACGATGCCGATCATCTCCGCCAGTGCGGTGTCGTCATCGACCACCAGGATGCGAGAAGTCATGGGCGGCGTTCGTCTTTCGGCTCGGGCTCGCGCGCGACGTGCGCGTATTCACCGTACCCGACCCACGGACCCGCGACTCCGGATGCCGCGCCCTCGTGTGACACGATGGGTTCGACCGAGCCGACTGTTCCAGGAGTGCATCGTGACGTCATACCCCGCGTGGACGCCGGCGCCGCGTCCCGGCATCATCCCGCTTCATCCACTCTCGTTCGGGGTGATCCTGGGCCGTTCGTTCTCCGCCCTACGGCAGAACCCCAAGGTGCTGCTGGGCTTCGCGCTGGTCGTGCAGACGGTCGCGATCCTCGTCGCCACCGCGGGCATCGTCGCGGTGGGCTTCGCGACCTTCGGCCGACTCGCGTCGCTGCGCCCCGGCACCGACGAGTTCGAGACGGTCCTGGCCGGGTCCATCGCGATCAGCGGGGCGACGGCGCTGGTGCTGTCGCTGGCCTCCGGCGCGCTCGGCGTACTCGTGCAAGGCGTCGTGGTCAGCGAGGTGGCCCATGCCGTCGTCGCCGAGAAGCACACGCTCGGCGCGCTGTGGCGGCGGGTGAAGCCGGTGGCGTGGCGACTGATCGCATACTCCGCTCTGGTCTTCCTCATCGTGGCCGTCGTCATCGGCGTCCTCGCCGCGGGCGTCATCGGGCTCGCCGTGAGCGTGGGGCCGGCGGCGATCGTCCTCGCCATCCTCCTGGCCCTGTCGGCGATACCGCTCAGCCTGTGGCTGAGCACGAAGCTGCTGCTGGTGCCCTCGGTCATCGTCCTCGAGCAGGCGAGCGTCTTCGGGGCGATCGGGCGATCCTGGCGGCTCACCCGCGGCCGGTTCTGGCCGACCCTCGGGATCATCGTCATCATCTCGACGAGCTTCGGCATCCTCGCGCAGGTCATCAGCGTGCCCTTCTCGTTCGTCACGATGGGGCTGACATCGGTCATCACTCCCACCGGCGACCCCGAACCTGGGCAGATCATCGCCCTGCTCGTCGGCACGCTGTTCGCCCAGGCGTTCGTCACCCTCATCCAGACCATCGCGGTCATCGTCCAGTCGACCGCCGGCGCGCTCGTCTACATCGACTGCCGGATGCGCCGCGAGGGACTCGACCTCGATCTGTCGGCGTACATCGATCAGCGCGATGCCGGCACGCCTGCGCCCGATCCGTATCGGCGAAACGTGGGACGCGCGATGGACGGACGCTGGCAGCCGCCCGCGGCCTATGCTGGCACGCAGCCGGGCTACCCGCCGCCGCCCACACAGTACCCCGGCTATCAGCCCGTTCAGTCCCCGCCCGCCGGATCGCCCGCGCCGCAACAGCCCGCCGCGGCAGCCGAGCCCCCCGTCGCACCGGCGGACCGCCCGTCGTCGACCGACTGGACCGCTCCGGGCGCTGACCGCGCATGAGGCTCTTCGCCACCCCGATCGCGCCCGACCCGGACGAAGCCCGTCGATGGGCGGAAGAGGAACTGTCGAAGACCGCGTACCAGGAAGCCGAGCCCACCCCGATCGACCGCTTCGCGCGCGGCGTCGTCGACTTCTTCGCGGCTCTCTTCAGCGGGCAGGTACCCGCGACGCTCGGCCCGTGGCTCGCGGTCGGCGCGATCGTGGTGCTGCTGGTGCTGGTCGCCGTGGCGATCCTCATCTGGGGGCGTCCCCGCGCGGTCGTCCGCTCGCGCGCGAGCGTGCCGCTCTTCGGTGACGACGAGACGAGAAGCGCCGCTCAGCTGCGCTCGGACGCCGAGGATGCCGCGCGCCGCAGCGCGTGGGACGAAGCCATCGTGCTGCGGATGCGTGCGCTCGCCCGTGGACTCGCCGAGCGGACGATCGTCGACCCGGCCCCGGGCACGACCGTGCATCGCTTCGCTGCTGAGGCGGGGCGCGCCTTCCCGGCAGAGAGCGTCGAGCTCGAAGCGGTGGCGCGGACCTTCGACGACGTTCGCTACCTTCGACGCCCGGGAACAGCCGAGGGCTACGCCGCCGTGCGCACCCTCGATGAGCGACTGGCCGGTGCGCGGGTCGAGGTGCCCGTATGAGTGCGGGGGTCGCGACGTCGTCCGCCGGCCGTCGATCGCGCTCGGTGCTCGGCTGGGCGACGGTGACCGCCGGCCTTCTCGTCGCCGGCCTCGCCGTCGCCGCCATCGCCGGCATCAACACCATGCCGGCACAGGGCCTCCTCGATCCGGAGGCCGCCGGGCCGGAGGGCTCGCGCGCACTGGCCGAACTGCTGCGCGATCGCGGCGTCGAGGTCGAGATCGCCCGCGACCGCACGGCCGCCCTCCAGGCGCTCGAGGGCGGCGACGCGACGCTCGCGATAGCCGACACCGCACCCCTCGACGACGACGACCTCCGGGAGCTGCGGGATGCCGCCTCCGGCGTCGTCCTGCTCGAGCCGCGCACCCGCGATTTGCGTGTGCTCCTCGGAGACCCGCGCAGCGCCGGCTTCGGCGACGGCTCAGCCGTCGCACCCGCATGCGACCTGCCCGCCGCAGCCGTCAGCGGGCCGGTCCGGCCGGGCGAGGTGTTCACCGGAGACGGCGCAGACCGCACCTGTTACGCGGCCGGCGACGGCTACGGCCTCATCGTCTCGGGCCGCGGCGCCGACACCGTCGTCGCTCTGGACGCGACCGCGCTGCTGGTCAACCAACGGCTCGACGAAGCGGGCAACGCCGCGCTCGGCCTGAATCTGCTGGGCGGCACCGGCACCGTCGTGTGGTACCTGCCGTCGATCGGCGACGGTTCTCTCACCGCCGCGCCGTCGCTGGGCGAGCTCACGCCTCCCTGGGTGACACCGTCGATTCTCCTGCTCGTCGCCTCGGCCGTCGCGGCCGCCATCTGGCGGGGCCGGCGCTTCGGCCCGCTCGTGGTGGAGAATCTGCCCGTCACCGTCCGCGCGTCCGAGACCACCGAGGGGCGGGCACGCCTGTACGCCGCGTCAGCCGACCCCGTGCACGCGCTCGACCAGCTCCGCCGCGAGACGTTGCGCCGCATCGCGCGACTGCTGGGACTCGGCGCCGCAGACGCCGGCGCGATCGCCGATGCCGCGGCGAGCCGCATCGGAGACGATCGCGCGCGCGTCCGCGGCATCCTGCTCGATGACCTCGCCCGTAACGATCGCGACCTCGTCGACGCCGCCGACCGTCTGCGCGAGGTGGAAGCAGCAGTCCTCCGATCCGTCCGTCCCGAAAGGAACACCCCATGAGCGAGACCGCACCCGGCGACCTGCGCGAGGCGATGAACCGCGTCCGGCTCGAGGTCGGCAAGGCCGTCGTCGGACAGGACGGGGCCGTCACGGGCCTCCTGATCGCGCTTCTCGGCCGCGGACACGTGCTGCTCGAGGGCGTGCCCGGCGTCGCCAAGACGCTGCTCGTGCGCACCTTCAGCCGAGCGGTCGGCCTCGACACCGCCCGCATCCAGTTCACCCCCGACCTCATGCCGGGCGACGTCACCGGATCGCTCGTCTACGACGCCCGCGCCGGGGAGTTCGAGTTCCGTTCCGGACCCGTCTTCACCAATGTGCTGCTCGCCGACGAGATCAACCGCACGCCGCCGAAGACGCAGGCCGCGTTGCTCGAGGCCATGGAGGAGCGCCAGGTCTCGGCCGACGGCGTCTCGCGTCCGCTGCCCGATCCGTTCCTCGTCGCCGCGACGCAGAACCCGGTCGAGCACGAGGGCACCTACACCCTGCCCGAGGCCCAGCTCGACCGCTTCCTCCTCAAGCTCGTGATCGACCTGCCCGCGCGCGACGACGAGATCGCCGTGCTGCGCCGCCACGCCGACGGCTTCCGACCCGGATCCCTCGAGAGCGCGGGCGTGTCGGCGGTCGTCACCGCCGCCGAGATCCGCGCCGCCCAGCAGGCCGCGGCCGCTGTGGCGGTTTCCGACGACGTCCTCGGCTACGTCGTGGATCTCGCCCGGGCGACCCGGCAGTCCCCCTCGGTCCAGCTGGGCGCGAGCCCGCGTGCCGCGACCGCGCTGCTCGCCGCCGCCAAGGCGTGGGCCTGGCTGGGCGGCTACCCGGCGATCACGCCGGACCACGTGCAGACGATGCTCGTTCCCGCGTGGCGCCACCGGCTGCAGCTGCGCCCGGACGCCGAGATCGAGGGCGTCTCCGCGGACACGATCCTCAGCTCTGTGCTGCAGCAGACCCGCGTACCGATCTGAGGCGTCGTGTACCTCTCCGGCCTGTTCGTGCTGCTCGTCGCCGCCGGCGTCGTGCCCGTCGTGCTCGCCCCCGCGGCGGGGCTCGATGCGGCGTGGGCGGCGCTCGCGTGGATCGGGCTGTGCCTCGTCCTCGCCACCGTCGACGTCATAGCCGCCGGACCGCTGCGCACCGTTGAGATCGAGCGTCGCATCCCCTCACGCGCGCGGGCGGGCGAGCCCGTCGAGACGAGCATCCTGTTGCGCAATCCTGGAGCCCGCGGCATCCGTGGTCTCCTTCGCGACGGCTGGCAGCCGACCGCCGGTGCCGGCGACGCGCGCGCCGCCGTCGACCTTCCTGCGGGTGAGCGGAGAGCTGTCGCCATGCCGCTCCTCCCCCGGCGCCGGGGCGAGCTGCGCTCGGCGTTCGTCGCGCTGCGCAGCCGCGGCCCGCTGGGGCTCGCGGGGCGGCAGCGGGTGATCGCGGCACCGGGTGCGCTGCGCGTGCTGCCCCCGTTCGCCTCGCGTCGGCATCTGCCGTCGCGGCTCGCCCGGCTGCGCGAGCTCGACGGCAACACGAGCGTCCAGGTGCGCGGGCGCGGCACGGAGTTCGACAGCCTGCGCGAATACGTGCGGGGTGACGACGTCCGCTCCATCGACTGGCGTGCGACCGCCCGCGCCGGGACGACGATGCTGCGCACCTGGCGTCCGGAACGCGATCGACACGTCGTGATCGTCATCGACACGGGCCGCACCAGCGCATCGCGCGTGGGTGACGGTGTCCGTCTGGATGCCGCGATGGAGTCGGCGCTGCTGCTCAGCGCCCTCGCCCAACGTGCCGGCGACCATGTCCATCTGCTCATGTTCGACCGTGCTCGGCGCGCGCGGGTCACCGGCATCGACGGCCCGCGGTTGCTGCCTGCCCTCGTGGACGCGATGGCACCGGTCGAGCCGACGCTCATCGACACCGACTGGAACGCCGTCCTCACGGAGGTGCGTGCGCTGACGTCGCGGCCCTCTCTCGTGGTGCTGCTGACCGCGCAGGACGCCCCCGATGCCGCCCGGGGTTTCCTCGGAGCCCTGCCATCGTTGACGGAGCGCGCCACCGTTCTCGTCGGGTCGGCACAGGATGCACCCGAGGCTGCGCCGGCTGAGCGTACCGCCGAGGACGTCTACCGCGAAGCCGCGATCGCGCACGCCACGCGTGATTCGGAGTCGGTCGCGGCGGCGATCCGTCGCGCCGGCGGCGCCGCCCTCAGCGCGACGCCCGACGTGCTGCCCCCCGCGATCGCCGACCACTACCTCGCACTGAAGGCCGCCGGCCGCCTCTGACCCAACCCGCAGCCGTGCTCTACCCGTGCCCGCGTTGCAGCGTCCCTTTCACCTGGCAGCTCGCGCCCTCTCGCGCCTCAAGTTTGGGCACCAACTGCCAACCCAAACCCGCAGCCCCTGCTCACCTGGCAGCTCGCGCCCCTACGAGACCCAGGTTGGGGCCCCAACTGCCAACCCGAACCCGAACCCGAACCAGCGCGAGCAGCGACGACGAAGGCCCGCCCCGGGGAATCGGGACGGGCCTTCGCAGGGATGCTGCGGGTCAGCGCAGGTCGAACCGGTCGAGCTCGGTGACCTTGGTCCAGGCGGCGACGAAGTCGCGCACGAACTTCTCGCTCGCGTCATCCGAGGCGTACACCTCGGCGATGGCGCGCAACTCCGAGTTGGAGCTGAACAGCAGGTCGACGCGCGTGCCGATGCCGATCTCCGAACCGTCGGCGTTCACGCCGCGGAAGGCGTGCGAGCCGGGGTCGAGCGGCTTCCAGGTGGCGCCGAGGTCGAGCAGCTTCACGAACACGTCGTTCGTCAGCACGCCCGGACGCTCGGTGAACACGCCGAACGACGATCCGTCGTAGTTCGCTCCCAGGGCGCGAAGGCCACCGACGAGCACGGTCATCTCGGGAGCGCTCAGCGTCAGCAGGTTCGCCTTGTCGATCAGGTGGTGCTCCGCCGGCAGGAACGCGTTCGGGCCGTAGTAGTTGCGGAACCCGTCGGCGACCGGCTCGAGGTGGCTGAACGACAGCTCGTCGGTCTGCTCCGCGGTGGCGTCGGTGCGTCCGGGACGGAAGGGAACCGTCACCTCGACGCCGCCGTCGCGCGCGGCCTTCTCGACACCGGCGTTGCCCGCCAGCACGAGGAGGTCGGCCAGCGAGACCTTCTTGCCGTCGGCACGGCCGTCGTTGAACGACGCCTGCACGCTCTCGAGCACGCCGAGCACGCGCTGCAGCTGGGCCGGGTTGTTGGCCTCCCAGTCCTTCTGCGGGGCGAGACGGATGCGGGCGCCGTTGACGCCGCCGCGCTTGTCGCTGCCTCGGAACGTCGAGGCCGCGGCCCACGTCGTCGAGACGAGCTCGCTCACGGTCAGGTCGGTCGCGAGGATGCGCGCCTTGAGGTCGGCGGCATCCGCGTCATCGATCAGCTCGTGGTCGACGGCGGGCAGCGGGTCCTGCCAGATGAGCTCCTCCTGCGGCACCTCGGGTCCGAGGTAGCGGGCGATGGGGCCCATGTCGCGGTGCGTGAGCTTGAACCAGGCGCGGGCGAACGCGTCGCCGAAGGCCACCGGGTCGTCCTTGAAGCGACGCGAGACCTCGTCGTAGGCGGGGTCCATGCGCAGCGCGAGGTCGCTCGTGAGCATGCGCGGCTCGCGGCGGCCGTCGGAGTGCGCGAGCGGCACCATGTCGGCACCGGCACCGTTGACGGGACGCCACTGGTGTCCGCCGCCGGGGCTGCGCATGAGCTCCCAGTCGTAGGCGTAGAGGATGTGGAAGAACTCGTTGTCCCAGCGGGTGGGGTGATACGTCCAGGTGACCTCGAGGCCCGACGTGATCGTGTCGTCGCCGTGGCCGGTGCCGAAGTTGTTCTTCCAGCCCAGGCCCTGCATCTCGACGCCCGCGGCCTCGGGGTTGTCCTCGAGGTTCGAGTCGGGGGCCGCGCCGTGGGTCTTGCCGAAGGTGTGGCCACCGGCGATGAGGGCGACGGTCTCCTCGTCGTTCATGCCCATGCGGCCGAACGTCTCACGGATGTCGCGGGCCGACTTCAGCGGGTCGGGCTCGCCGTTCGGACCCTCGGGGTTGACGTAGATGAGGCCCATCTGCACGGCGGCGAGGGGCTTCTCGAGGTCACGGTCGCCGGAGTAGCGCTCGTCGGCGAGCCACGTCGTCTCGGGGCCCCAGTACACGTCGTCGTCCGGCTCCCAGACGTCGGGACGGCCGCCGGCGTAGCCGAAGGTCGAGAAGCCCATGGACTCCAGCGCGACGTTGCCGGCGAGGATCATGAGGTCAGCCCACGAGATCGACTGGCCGTACTTCTTCTTGACGGGCCACAGCAGGCGCCGAGCCTTGTCGAGGTTGACGTTGTCGGGCCAGCTGTTCAGGGGGGCGAAGCGCTGCTGGCCGGCCCCACCGCCGCCGCGGCCGTCGGTGACGCGGTACGTGCCGGCCGAGTGCCAGGCCATACGGATCATGAGCGGGCCGTAGTGACCGAAGTCGGCCGGCCACCAGTCCTGCGACGTGGTCAGGACCTCTTCGATGTCCTTCTTCACGGCGGCGAGGTCGAGCGACTCGAACGCGGCCTTGTAGTCGAAGTCCTCACCGACGGGGTTGGCCACGGCGGGGTTCTTCTTCAGGATGCGCAGGTTGAGCTGGTTCGGCCACCAGACGTGGTTGGCGTTGCCGACCGTCGGGTGAGGCTGTCCGCCGTGCGATCCGTGGCCGTGCCCCTGTCCCTGCTCGCCGCCGTGGATGACGGGGCAGCCGCCGGCGTCGTTGGAACGCGGCCGGGTCTCGCCGTCGGCGCGCTCGTCTTCGGGTGTGTCGATGGGGGTGACCGCCTGGTCGGTGTCGGTCACGTCCTCGCCGATGGGCGCGGACTGCTGGTCGCGATCGCTCATGGGGATCCTTCCGTTGGGGGTTTTCGGGAGAGAGAGAAGATCAGGATGCTGCCGGGGGCGCGGATGCGGCGCACGCCGCACACCGACCCCAGTAGGTCACCTCGGCCGAGGCGACCTCGAACCCGTGGTCGTCGGACGGGTGCAGGCACGGCGTGTGCCCGACGGCGCAGTCGACGTCTTCGACCCGGCCGCACTCGGTGCACACGAGGTGGTGGTGGTTGTCGCCGACGCGCAGCTCGAACAGCATGGAGCGGCCGGCGGGCTCGATGCGCCGAGCGAGACCGGCGTCGGCGAAGTCGTTGAGGGCGTTGTACACCGACTGCCGACTGGTCTGCGGCATCCGCTGGACGACGGCCGCATAGACCTCGTCGGCACTGGCGTGGGGGCTCGCATGCAGAGCGTCGTAGACGGCGGAGCGGGACTCGGTCACACGCAGACCGAAGGCGCGGATGGCCTCGGGAGCGGTCGCGATCGTCATGCCCCGATCGTATCCGGCATTTTTGATCAGATCAAATTAAGCCGCGGTGAACGCGCTCGTCAGCCCGCGACGAGACGCGGGGTGCCGGCCTCGTATTCGGTGAGGTCACCGGTCTCGCCCCGCCGCGCCGCGATGCGGCCCAGGCCCAGCATGTATGCGAGGAACACGGCGAGGGCCAGTGCACCGATGCCGATCTTGATCGGCCACGGCCAGGGCTGACGCGTCACGAAGCCCTCGACGAGCCCGGAGAGCGCGAGGGCGAGGATCAGTCCGATCGCCACCGTCGCGAGGGATCTGCCGGCGGCTGCGAGCGCCTCGCCGCGGCTGCGCCGCCCGGGCGCGACCCACGCCCAGAAGATGTGCAGACCCGTCGCCCCGGCCACGAAGATGCAGGTGAGCTCGAGCAGGCCGTGCGGTGCGATGTGCAGCAGGAAGACGTCGCCGCGGTCGAACGAGATGAGGATCGCCGCTGCCTGACCGATGCTGACGGCGTTCTGCATGAGCACCATGACCGGCCACAGGCCGGTGATCCCGAACAGCACGCATTGGGCGGCGATCCACGCATTGTTCGTCCACACGGTTCCCGCGAACACCGCGGCGGGGTTCTCGCTGTAATAGGCGGTGAAGTCGTTCTCGGCATACTGCTCGAGCTGCGCCTGCGAGCCGAGGGCGGCGACCGCGGCCGGATCGCCCGAGACCCAGAAGGCGACGAGGGCACTGATCACGACGAAGCCGACGGCGACCGCCAGCGTGGTCCAGCGCACGCGGTACAGCGCGGCCGGCAGCTGCTGCAGGAAGAAGCGGGGCAGCTGCCGGAGCACGTTCTCGGGGGCTCCGGTCAGCCGCAGACGTGCGCGCGACAGGATCATCGAGAGCCGATCGCCCTCGACGCTGCGACCCGCCGAGGTCTTGATGTCGGCGAGATCGGCCGACGCCGCGCGATAGCGGGTGACCAGTTCGTCGACCTCGTCGCTCGACAAGCGGCGGGCGCGGCCGAGCGCGTCGAGCCGATCCCATTCGGCGCGACGCGCGGCGACGAGGGCGTCGAGGTCCATTTGCTTAACTGTACCCATGACCACGCCCGCTCCCCCGGTGCAGATCGCCCAGGACGAGATCCTCACCGGCGAGGCGGTCGCACTCGACGTTCAGCCCCTCGGCTTCTTCCTCCGCGCGCTCGGAGCTCTCATCGACGTCCTCTGCGGCGTCGCGCTGCTGCTGCTGTCCTACTTCGTCGGAGGCTTCGTTGTCGGGGGCCTCGGCCTCGAGAACCTGTCCGGAATCCTCGTCGTCTCGGCGCTCGTCCTCGTGCTCGTCGTCATCCCGACGGCGATCGAGACGCTCACGCGCGGCCGCAGCCTCGGGAAGCTGGCGGTCGGCGGTCGCATCGTCCGCACCGACGGTGGCGCCACCGGATTCCGACAGGCCTTCATCCGCGCCCTCGTCGGTGTGCTGGAGATCTGGTTCACCTTCGGCGCACTCGCGGGGATCGTCGCGACGTTCACCCCGCGATCGACCCGCCTCGGCGACATGGTCGCGGGAACGTACTGCGAACGCACGCGCGCGCCCCGCCTCCCGACCCCCGCCGGGCCCGTCCCCGGTCAGCTGCAGGAATGGGCGGAGGTGGCCGATGTGGGAAGACTGCCCGACCGCATCGCCCGACGGGCGACTCAGTTCGCACGCTCGGCCGAGGGCATGGAACCGGGGGCGCGCTCGCGCTCGGCGGCGATGATCGCCGCCGAGATCGCACCTTTCGTCTCACCCCTGCCGCACTCGGACCCGGAGACGCTCGTGCGAGCGGTCGTGGCGGTGCGACGCGACCGCGAGTACGCCGCGATCATGCGAACCGACGAGCGCGCAGCGGCGCTCGTCGGCGCGGCCCAGGGGACGCCGCGCGGATTCCCGGTCAGACCCGCAGGGTCTCGTGCCGGATGACGACCCAGCCCTTCGGCACCGACAGGCGCTCGGTGTGGATGGCGCAGAGGTCGTGCGCGTGCGGGTCCGTTCCGCCGCCGAGCGGACCCAGGGCGGCCATCTGGTCGCCGTAGTCGAAGGTGAGGGTCGTCACGGCCTCGCGGGCGCAGCCCACCTTCGAACACAGTCTCTCGCGCATCGCATCCACGGTAACGCCGTGTACCCCGTACGTCCGGATGCCGCGCCGAGCCTCCGCCCCTCGCGGCATAGGATGGCCTCATGATCCGGCGTCGTTCCCGACCCGTCCCGCCGCGGCGGAACCGGCCGTCGCGGCACGGCCGTCATGGCCGCGATGACCGGAGCCCCGTCGTGCGGCCGCCACTCCCTCCCCTCGAGACGCGCTCCGAGCGATTCGATCTGTCGGTGGGCACCGCTGCTGAGTTCCTGCGCAGCGCCTGGCCCGAGCTGCGGGAGGTCCGCTTCGAGGTCGCCGGGATGCCCGCGGCGAGCGACGAAGACGGCATCCCTCGCTGGCAGGTCTTCGCCGCCGAGAAACGGATCGTGCTGTACCGCCTGCCGATAGAGCGCTTGAACCGACTGCACCGGAACGACGACCTGCACCGCCGGATGATGGTCGAGAGCTGCGTCTTCCGCGCTGCGGCCGAGTACCTCGATCGCGACCCGTGGGATCTCGGGCCCGATCGCTTCCGCTTCCTCTGACCGACGCCTAGGGATAGACGGTGAGTTCGGCCGCTGCTGCGGCGGAACCGGCCACCGGGTAGGTTCCGAGCTGTCCGTCGCCCGAGAAGCCGATGGAACCGCGGATGCCGCCGGCCCCGGGGTCGACCCGGTAGATCGTCCCGGCTTCGACATCGATCGTCCGCGACTGCCCGGCGGCGAGTTCGACCGTCCGGGGCGTTCCGCCGCTCACCGGCGTCACCGTGGCGACGGTCTCGCGCTCGGCCGTCAGCGTGAGCGTCGGCGCGGGGGCCGGCGCGACGGCGACGAGAGTGGGGGCCTCGACGAGCGGCGCTGCCACCGCCCAGGCGAAGTCGGCAGGGGCCGCCAGGTCGGTCGATGTCCAGGCCGCCGCCACGAGAGGCGCATCCGCGGTCGCGGTCACCGTGTAGTCGCCGACGGGCATCCCCGTCACCTCGAGCTCGACCGGCCGGCCGGCGGTGAGGGCGATGTCATCCTGCTGGGACACCACGCCGCCGTCCGCGACGGAACGCACCGTGACGCTCGCGCCTGCGTCGGCCGCTGTGGCCATCAGGCGCACCGAGAGCCCTCCGGCCGAAGCGCCGGAGTCGGGTGCGACCGTCACGTTCACGGCCGGGATCACCTGCTGGGGAGCGGGGAGCGCGCTCGCGCCGATCTGGTCCACTCCGCCCGCGATGAGCGTGCGGGTCAGTGTCGACTGCAGCGAGGCCCGGACGGGGGCGCCTTGGGCCGTGACCTGCACGACCGGGCTCTGCTCGCCGCGACGGAGAGCCGCGAGGGGGACGGCGCGCTGCGAGCGAGCCCCGACGACGATGCCCTGTCCCGCGACGGGTTCCTGCATACCGTCGGCGCCGAACACGCGGAGGTCGACGGTCGCGGCGACATCGCCCGGGTTCGTCAGGAGGACCAGGTCGCTGGCTCCCGTCGCCGCCGATCCGCCGATCAGCCACGACTCCATCGCGGGACGCGTGCAGGCCGAGACGGCGAGTCCGCGCAGGTCGGCTTCGTCGAGCGATGCGGCCGATGCCGCGCCGAGATCCGTCGGACGACCTCCCGTCGGCTCTGCCGAGAAGGCCGCCGGCGGCGCGCCGTCGTCGGCGCGGTCGGGAGCAGCGAGGGTGTACTCGGTGGGTTCGGCCCCGTCGGCAGCCGCGACGACGGTCGACGACGCGGCGCTGGTGATCGCGCTCGCGGCCGTCGCGTCACGGCCGAGCGCGAGCAGGGGCCCGTCGCACGCCGCGACCGAGCGCGCCGCCTCGGGCACAACGTCGAGCGACATCGGCTCGCGCGTGAGGGTCGGCCACGGCGCGGCAGCGGCAGCGATCACGCCGCCGCCGATGACGACAGCGGTCACGGCTCCCGCCGCGAGACGGGTCACGAGTGCAGTTCGCGTGGTCATCGGTCCCTCCTGCGGAGCGCGCGTATCCCCACGAGACGCGGAGCGGCCCGAGATGCCGATCGGCTGCCCCGCGTGGGCAGGGCCAGCAGCAGGGCGATGGCGAATACCGCGGCGATGCCGCTCCACGCTGCGGCGGCGAATGCGCGCGCGGATGCCGGCGCGTCCGCTCGGGGAGCCACCTCACCGGACAGGCGCCACAGCTCGCCCTTGTCCGTCGAGCCGACGGCGTCCAAGCCGTCGCGGCTGCCCAGCGCCGTCGCCGCCGCGAGGCGTGTGCTGCGGGCCGCCGCGGATTCGTCGTCGCCGTTCGACGCGAGCAGGATGAACGCGACACCGTGGTCGCGCAGCTCGCCTACGACGTCGTTCGCGGTATCGGCGACGAGGTCGGCGGCGACCTGCGCCGCTTCCCGATCGGCATCGGTCAGCTCCGTGCGCGCGGTGACGAGTGAGGACTGGCCGCCGAGGGTCGCGCTGCCGCCCCAGACGACATCGACCGCGACACCGTCGTCGGTGGGAGTCAGCACGATGGTTCCGAGTCCCGGCGTGTTCGCCCCCTCTGCCGCCACGAACGCGGGAAGGGTGCTCGTCTCGCCGCGACCGACGGCCGCGGCATCCCGCGCGTGAGCGGTCAGCGTCGGGACGGCTGCGACGACCAGACCGGCGACGGCGATCGCGGCGGCGACCGTCCGGACCGCTCGAACCGGCACCACGCTGTCGAGCGTCAACAGCGCCGCGCCGACGACTCCGATCCACGCGAGGCTGAGGGCGGCGCCCGGCCAGAGCGGGATCGCGGTCGTCCCGTCGATGGCGACGGCCAGGCCTGCCGCGGCGAAGGCGGTCGCGACTCCGAGACCCGCGACGGCCAGGAGCACGATTCCGACGAAGCGACGCGTCGACGCGGCAGCGGCGAGCGCGAGCGCGAGCAGCGGCGCGGTGAACAGCAGCAACCACCACACCGGGCCGGAGGCTCCCGTGAAGGCCGCCCACCCCGCATCCGCAGGGAACCCGGCGGCGAACAGGAATCTCCCGACGACATCATCGGCGAATCGCGGGCCGCTCCACGGCACCCCCGGGTCGGCCAGCAGCGACCACGGGTCTCCGGCGCGGAGCCGGGCGAGAACGAGCGGTGCCGACAGCGCGAGCGACGGGACGATGATCCACAGCCACCGGAACGCCGCGCGCCGGCCCCGGAGCACCATCGACAGCACGACGGCGAAGACCCAGATGATCACGACGGGAGCGGACAGAACCGGGGAGCAGGCCAAGACGACGGCGAGGAGGATCGAAGCCGTACCGGCATTGCCCCACGAACGGTGAGCGCCGGCAGCGGTGAACGCCAGCCACGGCAGCACGAGGTGGACGATGACGGATGCCGGGCGCCCGTCGCCCAGTGCCACGAGGAACATCGGCGCCAGTGCCCAGATCGCGGCACCGACGATGCGCAGCGCCGCACGCTCGGTGACGCGCGTGGCAGCGAACCATCCGCTGAGCACCGCGAGCGGGAGGGCGAGGAGCCACAGCACCACGAGCGCGCGCGACGGGTCCGTCGGCGAGAACGATGCGAGCACAGCGAGAACGGCGCTGAACGGGTCAGCGGGGCCGACCGCTTCCCACCCGAGCGGTCGTTGCGCACCCGTCGCCTCGGACCAGGCGCGGGCCGCGTTGGCGGCGAGCGGAGCGAGGGCTCCGCCGCCGATGGAGGGCCAGCTCAATGCCGCGGGCATCGCCGCGATCGAGACGACGAGGGCTGCGAGGACTGCCCACGCACCACCGCCGGAGAAGAAGCCGAGCTCGGTCCGACGCGGACCGTCGCCGGCGGGCTGATCCTCGATGAGACGCTGCCGCATGACCCGCGAGCTGACTCGCAGCGACGCCAGTTGCGACCAGGATGCGCGCCGGTGACGAGCGATCCGACGTCGGGCGCGGGCGACGGCACGCAACCGGACCAGCACGGTCACGGCGGCCGACCATTCCGGGCCGATCCGCGCGGGACGTTTGCCGACGAGGTCGACGACGCTGCGCCAGAGCGCCAGTGGCAGGAGCGTGAGCCAGTGCAGTACGACGACGGGCGGCGGGGCGTAAACCAATCGCCGATGCAGCTGCGCGACGCGGGCGGCATGCGTGACGCGGGCGCGGGCGCCCGTGGTCCGCGGTGCTGGGGGGCCGGCCACGCCGTCGTGCGCGACGGCGATGCGCGCCCCGGGCGCGAGGACCACGCGGCCGCCGGCCAGACGCACACGCACGCCGAGATCGAGCCCCTCGTCGGCACCGGCGAGGGCATCGTCGAGCCCGTCGAGCTCCCGCCACGCCGCGGTGTGGACGAGGATGCCGCGCACATCACCGCCGAGGACGTCGTCCGTACCGTCGTGCTGGCCCTGGTCGTGCTCACCGTCAGCGAGACCGACCGCAGCGCCGAACCTCGTCATCGAGCGTCCCAGCGAGACGATGCGCGTGTTGTCATCCCACTCGACGAGCTTCGGAACGGCGATCGCGACGGACGGCGCCGTCTCGAGGGCGGCGGCCAGCCGCTGCAGCGCCTGCGGCTCGGGCGCGACGTCCTGCGCCAGCAGCCACACCGCGTCACCGTCGAGACGCCGTGACGCCAGCCGGAGCGCGGCAGCGAAGCCCGTTCGGGACGGCGCGGCGATCACCACCTCGGCACCCGACTCCTCCGCGAGAGCGCGCAGACGGTCGTCGCCGCCGCACAGCACGATCGTCAATGCGTCGACGGCGCGCGTCTGATCGCGCAGCGCGGCGAGCGTGCGCGTGAGATGGAAGGCCGCCGGTGCGCGTCCATCGGGACGCACGACCAGGAGCGCATGAACACGGGCGGGCATGACGGAGCAAGCCTAGGTGGCGATTCTGAGCGAGCTCGACAGCGGCGAGGCGGTTCGCCGATATCAGCGACCCCGGCCGCCGGAGCTCGTCAGACTGCGCGACGCTTCAGCTTGCGGCGCTCGCGCTCGCTGAGGCCGCCCCAGATGCCGAAGCGCTCGTCGTTCTGCAGGGCGTACTCGAGGCATTCCCCGCGGACGTCGCATGACGTGCAGATGCGCTTGGCGTCGCGGGTCGAGCCGCCCTTCTCGGGGAAGAACGCCTCGGGGTCGGTCTGCGCGCAGAGCGCGTCGGTCTGCCAGGCGAGCGCATTGTCGTCACCGTCGGTGTCGACGCGGCGAACACCGGGCACGCCCAGGTTGACCGGATCGACGAACCAGTTGTCGGGAACGCCCGAACGGTATGCCGTCATATCGTGTCCCCTCCTCGCCGGCCGGCACGCGAGCCGCGTGTCTCGCATTAATTACACCCGTGTGATTCCTCTGGGTCAAGTCGCGGATCGTAAACCCTCAAGCCCATGTTTAAGCTTCGCGACGCTCCATCGGCGTGTCGCGACTCGCTAGGCGCCGGGCTGCGCGACGAACGCCTCCCCCGCGCCGCCGATCGCGACGGACGCCGCCGCGACGACGGCCGCCGTGCCGGGCACGAGCTCCACGCGCTTACCGTCCGCTTCGACGACGACGTCGCCGCGGGTCGCGAGGACGATCGCCGTGCCGGCGAGCGCGATCTCGGTGACCGCCTCGAAGGTCGTCTCGACGCGCGCGAGACGGAAGTCCGGCACGCCGACGTCATAGCCGAACACCCCGGGAGCGACCTCGATGGGCTCGACGATCGGCGCGGGACCGCTGTCGGTGCTGACGATCTGCAGCAGCTCCGTCACGTCGACGTGCTTGGGCGTGAGGCCACCGCGGAGCACGTTGTCGCTGGCGGCCATCAGTTCGACTCCGAGGCCCTCCTGATAAGCGTGGAGCACACCCGCCGGCGCGAAGAGCGCCTCGCCTCGTCGCAGCTCGACGAGATTCATGAGGGTCGCCACGATGAGCCCCGGGTCGCCGGGGAATGCACCCGCGATCTCGCTGAGCACGGCCGTCTCGGCGGCGAAGTCCGAGTCCGAGCGGCCCGCCCCCACGGATCGATCGAGCGCAGCGGCGAGGTCGGTCACGACATCCGATGCCTCGCCCGAGAGCGCCCATCCGATGACGCGGCGGAGCGCCGCAGACTCGTCCTCGGCGTCGGTCGGCGTGAGCGCAGCGGCCAACGCGACGACGCCCGCACGTTCGCCCAGAGCGGCGAGCAGACGCTGGGTGTCGGCGATCGGCCGCAATCCGACCAGCGCGCGGAATGAATCCGAGAGGGCGACGATGATCTCGGGCTTGTGATTCTCGTCGCGGTACAGGCGGTCCCCGGCATCCCGCGGGACGCCCGCCGCCTCTTCACGCGCGAATCCTGCCGCCGCCTGGTCCCGGGAAGGGTGCGCTTGGATCGACAGGGATGTCGCCGCCGCGAGGATCTTCATCAGGTAGGGCAGCGGCTCGACCCCGGCCTCGGACAGGGCGAGGTCGAGCGGGCGTCCCGTGCCGTCGTCGACGCGCGACGGGCTGCCCGGATGATCACCGAACCAGATCTCCGCTTCGGGCTCCCCCGACGGCTCGCGACCCTGCAGCTCGGCGATGAGCGTCTGGGAGCCCCATGCGTAGTCTCTGGCGATGTTCGAGATCGGAATCAGCACGAGCCCAGCCTAGAGCGCGGGCACCGTCGGATAGGGTGCCGGACCCGCCGCCGCGATAGCCTGTCTGCACCATGGCCGTCTACTCACGCCACCCCGTCTCGGCGCCTCCCGCGGCGCCCGCGCGAGAGACCACCGGGCATCTCCTCCTGCGGGCGTGGTGCGTCTTCGTCATCGCCGCGTCGATGGCCGGCACGAGCTGGCTGATGGCGTTCGGCCCGGCGGTCGCAGGCGTCGTCGTCGTCGCGACCGGACTCGTGTCGTCGGTCCTCTGGGTCTCTCTGCGGCCGCGGGTGCAGTGGCGCCGCCTGCCGTGGTTCGCGCTGGCCTACGTCGCGTGGGCCGTGATGTCGATGCTGTGGTCCGCGTGGCTGGGTGCCACCGAGCTCACGCTGCTGCTGCTCGTATCGACGACCGTGCAGGCGATGTTCGTCGGCGCGGTGCTGACCTGGCGCGAGATCCTGCGCGCGGTCGAGGCGGCGCTGAAGTGGATGCTGGCCCTGTCGATCCTATTCGAACTGTGGGTCGCCCTCATCTGGCAGGGTGACATCCTCCCGGGCTTCGTCCGACCGGATGCCGACTACGCCGGCCACCCCATCACCCTCTGGTCACGCGACAACCTCTTCAACGGCGGCCGCCTGCAGGGGATCTTCGGCAACGCCAACCCCCTCGCCTACATCGCCCTCCTGGCGATCATCGTCTTCATAGTGCGGATCGCATCGGGCGCGCCGCGCAGGTTCCTGCTCGGGCTCTGGACGGCGCTCGCTGTCTTGCTCTTCTGGCGGGCGGCCTCGGCCACCGCGCTCCTGTGCGCCGTCGCTGTGGCGGTCGTGCTCGTGACGATCCTGCTGATGCGCACCGCGCGCCGCCCCGGCGAGCGCACGCGTTTCTATGTCATGTACCTCGTCGTCGCCGGCCTCGGCGGCGCCGTCGTGTGGCTCGCGCGCGACACGGTGTTCGATCTGCTCGGCCGCTCGTCCGATCTGACGGGACGTCAGCGGATCTGGGACGCCGTCGGCGAGCGCATCGCCGAGCGGCCGCTGATCGGGTGGGGCTACTCGACCCCCTGGGTTCCGTCGGACCCGGCGTTCGACGGCTGGATCGTCGACCACGGCGTCAGCGTCATGCAGGCGCACAACATGTGGCTCGACGTCGCGCTCCAGCTCGGCTTCATCGGCGTCGCTCTCATCGCGCTCGCACTGCTGGCGTTCGTCTGGCGGTCCTGGTTCTTCGCGGTCGATCGGCCCCGGTGGGACCTCGTGGCCGATCGCCCGTATACGGCTCTGACGCTCGTTCCCTCCCTCGTCGCGACCATCCTGCTCGTCCAGGGGATCGCCGAGTCGGCACCGCTGCTGAACTGGGGATGGTTCCTCATCATCCTGTTCGCGTTCAAGATCAAGCAGGCCCCGCTCGTCGGGCGCGGTCCCGCCGAGCAACGTCTCGACGCGGAGCAGGGCGACCGCCTTCCCGAGCAGCCGGAGGCGCTCCGGGGTACGTGATGGCTCTCAGCCCCTGCGGCTAATCTGAGAGCATCATGGCCAGTCATACGCGCGGGGAATCCGGAACGGATGCGGCGACGACCTCATCGCCGCGGCGCCTCCCGCTCCGGCTCGTGCGAGCCTGGTGCACCCTGATCATCGCCTCCTCGATGGCGGGCACGGCCTGGCTCATGGCGATCGGGGTAGGCGGCTCGGCCGTCGTGGTCGCCGTCACGACCACCGTGTCAGCGGCGATCTGGCTGATTCAGCGACCCCGCCGCCGCTGGCGCCGCCTGCCGTGGTTCGCCCTGGCCTACGTCGGGTGGGCGGTGCTCTCGCTGCTGTGGACGGAATGGCCGCGCGCGACCGCCATGACGCTGGCGCTGCTGCTCGCGACCACCGCGCAGGCCATTTTCGTCGCGTCCGTCCTCACGGGACGTCAGATCATCGAGGCGATCGCCGCGGCGGTGAAGTGGATGCTGGCGCTCTCCCTGGCCTTCGAGCTGTGGGTCTCGCTCATCTGGCGCGGGCCGATCCTCCCGGGCTTCGTCCGCCCGGGGCCCGATTTCACGGGCGACCCGATCATGTTCTGGTCTCGCGACAAGCTCTTCACGGATGACCGCATCCAGGGGATCTTCGGCAACGCGAACTCGCTCGCCTACATCGCGCTGCTCGGACTCGTCGTCTTCGGGTTGCAGATCAACACCCGCGCCGGCCGCCGGGGCCCGCTGGTGGCGTGGACGCTGCTGGCGGCCTTCTGCTTCTGGCGCGGCTCGTCGGCCACTGCCGCGATGTGCGCGATCGCCATCGCGATCGTCATCGTGGTCGTCCTGCTCATGCGACGCGCGCGCACAGCGCGCACCCGCCGCATCCTCTACATCGTCTTCACCGTCACGGGCGTCGCCCTCATCACGACCCTGTGGCTCGTCCGCGAAGCTCTGTTCGAGATGCTCGGACGCTCCTCCGACCTCAGCGGTCGGAAGGAGATCTGGGCGACGGTGGGCGAGCGATTCGCCGAGAGCCCGATCATCGGCTGGGGCTACTCGGTGCCGTGGGTGCCCACGGATCCCTTCTTCGACGGCTGGATCGTCGACCGCGGCGTCACGGTGATGCAAGCGCACAGCACCTGGTTCGACGTCGCCATGCAGCTCGGGGTGGTGGGCGTGGTGCTGTTCGCCGTCGCCCTCGGCGCCTTCACCTGGCGCGCATGGTTCCTGGCGCTCGGCCGCATCCCCCGCCCCGGCGCCCAGCGGGAACCGCGGTCGCGCCTCCTGCTGATCCCCGCGCTCGTGGCGACGATCCTTCTCGTCCAGAGCATCACCGAGTCGTCGCCGCTGCTGAACTGGGGATGGTTCCTGCTCGTGATGCTCGCCTTCGCCATCAAGCAGGCCCCCGCCTCCGTTCGCGGCACACCCGTCCGGCGTCGCTCGACACTCGCTGCCGCGTGGCCCCTCGAGGGCGGTGCCCCGATCGAGCGCGGCGCGCCCGTCGAAGGCGTGGCGTGACGACCCCGCCCGGGCTGTCCGCCTCCTGGGTCGTCCGCACCCTCGACTCCGCGGCGTTCGCGCAGGCATTCGCACACACGGCGATCGCCGCGGTGTTCGCTCAGCACCTCGTCGACCGCACCGCGGGCCGGGTCACCTGGTTCACCGTGATCGCGGGGTTGTGCGCGGTCGGCGCGGCCGTGCTGCTGGTCCGCCGTCGCGAGTTCACCCTCGTGCGCCTCATCCCATCGACCCTCGTGCTGTTCCTCGGCTGGGCCCTCGCGAGCATCACGTGGACGACAGACACCTCCGGGACCGTCAGCGGCTGGCTCGCGCTCGCGGCGATCGCGTTCCTCGCCGTCGTCATCGCGAACACGCGCGACACCCTGCAGACGGTCCGCGCGCTGGCCGACGTCTTCCGGGTGCTGCTGGTGCTGTCGCTCCTGCTCGAGCTGCTCTCGGGTGTGTTCTTCGACATGCCGTTCACCTTCCTCGGCATCGAAGGGGACATCGCCGCTCTCGGCCCGGTTCAGGGCATCTTCGGCACCCGCAACTCCCTCGGCTTCATCGCGGTCCTGGCACTGATCACGTTCTACATCGAGTGGCGCACGGTGTCGGTGCGAACCGGTGTCTCGCTGTTCTCGGCCGTGCTGGCCGCGCTCCTCGCCGCCCTCTCCGACTCCCCCACCGTCCTCGTCCTCGCCGTCGCCACGGCCGTCGCGACGGCGGCCCTCGGCCTCGTGCGACGCACCCGACACGCACTCCGACGCACCGTACAGTCCGTGCTCGGTGCCACCGTGATCGTCAGCGCGATGGTCGGCTATCTGCTGCGCGAGCGCATCATCGCGTGGATCGGAGCCGGGACGGACTTCTCGATCCGGGCCGAGCTGTGGGACCAGGTCGCCTCGTTCGTTCGCGTCGAGCCGGTGCGCGGATGGGGCTGGTTCGGGCCGTGGTCGCGCACCGACTTCCCTTTCAACGCGATCAACTTCGCGCTCGGGGACCGCCACAACTCGGCGCTGAACGCGTACGTCGACGTCGTGCTCCAGCTCGGGTGGGTCGGTCTCCTCATCTTCATCGCCTTCGCCGGACTGGCCCTGGGACGCGCGTGGCTCGTCGCGAGTGAACGCCGGTCGATCCTCTACGCCTGGACTCCCCTCATCCTCGTGACGGTCCTCGTCGACGCCCTCTTCGAGAGCTTCCCCCTCCACGGGTACGGCTGGCTGATGCTCGTCCTCTGCGCGCTGCGAGCCGGGCAGTCGAAGTCGTGGCGCGAGAACATCCGGGACGCCGCGCGGCCGGGATCGCCCGCCCCCGGGCTGCCCGACGACACCTCGACGGGAACGCACGGCATCGCACGGTAGGATCGGGCCGGTGAGCGCGCAGGTTTTCGACCCGACATCGGCGACCATCGCCGTCGTCACTTTCAACCGCTCCGCGCTTCTGTCGCGGCTGCTCGAGAGCGTCGTCCGGATGGACCCGAAGCCCGGTCGCGTGGTGATCATCGACAACGCCTCGACCGACGACACGACCGCGGTCGTCGAGTCGTTCCGCGATCGACTGGGCACCGAGCTCGTGTACCGGCGCCTCGAGACGAACACCGGCGGATCCGGCGGATTCAGCGAAGGCGTGCGCGTGGCCTATGAGTTGGGGTCCGAGTGGATCTGGCTCATGGACGACGACGTCGAGGTGCTGCCCGACGGGCTCGCCAAGATGGGACGCTGGGCGCCGCGGTTCCGCAGCATCCAGGGTCGCCGGTACGACTACGACGGCAGCGAGTTCTACTGGCAGTACCGCATCGCCGAACGCATGGGCATCCCCATCCCCTTCGCGCCCGCCGGTTTCGGCGAGTCCGGGTACAAGGAGATGAACTCCGGCTGCTTCGAGGGCATGTTCATCCACCGCGACATCGTCGCCCGCATCGGACTGCCCGACCCGCGCTTCTTCATCTACTGGGACGACCAGCTCTACGGCTGGCTCGCCTCGCGCATCACGACGTCGGTCATCGTCGACGAATTCGTCCTGCGCCGCACGCGCGAGATCCGCCAGTGGGACATGGGCATCCGCCACATGAACGCCTCGAGCGACGCCTACCGGTACTACATCATGCGCAACCGGGCGCACATCAAGCAGTACTACCGGACGAAGGGCGTCTACAACCCGGTGCTGTTCGGCCTCGGGACGACGCTGACCTTCGGCAAGGAGCTCATCCGGCTCTTCCTCGTCGAGCGCACCGTGCGAGGCACCTCGAATCTCTTCCGCGGCCTCCGCGACGGCCGGCGCATCGCCCGTGACCGCACGTGGCAGCCGATGCAGCCGCTGGTTGATCAGCCGGCCCGTCCCTGACGAAAGACAGACCATGCCTCACCTGCTGCAGCGCGCCGTCCTCCCGCTCGAGCACGACCCCGACCTCCTCCCGCTCTACGTCGATCCCGAGACGTGGACCGAGATCGACGAGGAGCCCGTGCGCGTGTCGTCGCGGGCTCAGCTGTCGAACATCCTCGGCCGCTCGGAGGCGCGCATCGTGGGCGGGCGGCGGGTGTCGTTCGGCACCTACTTCAACGCCTTCCCGGCCTCGTACTGGCAGCACTGGACCCCGGTCCGCGACGTGACCCTCACGGTGCGAACCGAGGGCCCGGCCACCGTCCTCGTCTACCGCTCCAACGGCGGCGGCACCCGCCAGCGACTGGAGACTCGCGAGGTCAACGGCCAGGCGACCAGCACGTTCGACCTCAGCCTCAATCAGTACAGCGACGGCGGATGGATCTGGTTCGACATCGCAGCCGACCGCGAGGACGCCCGGTTCCTGGGCGCAGAATGGACGACCGAGCAGGAGCCGGCCCGCTCGGGCAAGGCCTCGCTCGGCATCACGACCTACAACAAGCCCGACTACTGCGTCGCGACCCTCCGCGCCCTCGATGCGGCGCCCGACGTGCTCGAACTGGTCGATCGCATCTTCCTCATCGACCAGGGAACGGACCGCGTCGACGCTCAGCACGACTTCTCCGACGTCGCCGACAGTCTCGGCGAGACGCTTCAGATCATCACGCAGCCAAACCTCGGCGGCTCGGGCGGCTTTGCTCGCGCAATGCACGAGACCCTGCAGCGGCCGGATAGCGACTTCGTCCAGCTGCTCGACGACGACGTCCGCATCGAGCCCGAGTCGCTCCGCCGGTCGATCGTTTTCGGCCGGTACGCGACGACGCCGACGATCGTCGGGGCCCACATGTTCGACCTGCTCGATCGCCCGAAGCTCCACGCCTGGGCAGAGGTCGTCGACGACGAGCCGTTCATGTGGCGCACGCTGCAGCAGGAGAAGATGCCGCACGACTTCTCCGTGGCGAACCTGCGCCAGTCACCCGAGCTGCACATGCGGCTCGACGCCGACTACAACGGCTGGTGGATGTGCCTCATCCCGGTCGAGATCATCCGCCAGGTCGGACTGTCTCTGCCCGCCTTCATCAAGTGGGACGATGCCGAGTACTGCCTGCGAGCCCGCGACGCCGGGTTCCCGACCGTGTCGATGCCCGGGGTCGCGCTCTGGCACGTGTCGTGGGTCGGCAAGGACGACTCGATCGACTGGCAGGCCTACTTCCATGCGCGCAACCGGATCGTCGCGGCGCTGCTGCACTCGAACAGCCCGCGGGGCGGGACGCTCCTGCGACACAGCCGCCGGCTCGACCTCAAGCACCTCATGATGATGCAGTACTACCCCGTCGAGCTGCGTCATCGCGCACTGCGCGACATCCTTTTGGGGCCCGAGCACATGGCGGCGGGGATCGCGACGGCCATGCCCGCCGCGCGGGCTCTCCAGAAAGAGTTCCCCGAGACGGTCATCCATCGGGACACCGGCGTACCGCTCCGTTCGCGAAAGGGACGTCAGGTGTTCAAGCGTCTGCCCCGTCACACCTTCGACAGCCCGACGGGCCTCAAGCTCCGGTGGTTCACCGTGTCGACGCTCGCCTCGCACTGGCTCCACGCGCCCCGACCCGAGAACGTCGCGCAGCCCGAGGTCGAGTTCGGCAAGGGCGACGCGAACTGGTGGCGGGTGCCGCGCTACGACAGCGCCCTCGTTAGCGCAGCCGACGGGTCCGGCAAGAACATCTACACGCGCGATCGGGCGGCCTTCCGACGGATGCTGCGTGAGAGCCTGCGACTGCACGCGCAGCTCAAGCGCGACTGGCCGAAGCTGTCACGGCGCTACCGTCGCGCGATGGGGCAGCTGACGTCCCCCGAGTCGTGGGAGCGCATCTTCGACCCGGCGGAGGGCTGAGCCTCAGGCTCCGTCGTTGTGGTCCTCGTTGTACCGGTCGAGCACGTCGCCGATCGGTCCGTCGAGGACCAGGGCGCCCTTGTCGAGGTAGAGGCCGCGCGTGCAGAAACGTCGCAGGTCCTTCTCGTTGTGGCTGACGAAGAAGAGCGTCCGCCCCTCGGCGAGGAGTTCGTCGATGCGCTTGTAGCACTTCGCGCGGAAGGCGCGGTCGCCGACGGCGAGCACTTCGTCGACGAGGAGGATCGGCTCGTCCAGCTGCGACACCACCGAGAACGCCAGGCGCACCTTCATGCCGTTCGAGAGGTGCTTGTACGGGGTGTCGACGAAGTCGGAGATCTCCGCGAACTCGATGATGTCGTCGAAGCGGCGGCTGACCTCAGCGTTCGCCATCCCGTGCAGACCTGCCGTGAGGCGCACGTTCTCGCGCACGGTGAGGTCTCCCACGAAGCCGCCGGTGATCTCGATGAGCGGCGCCACCCCACCGTTCACGTCGACGCGGCCCTCATCGGGCAGCAGAACCCCCGCGACGAGCTTGAGGAGGGTCGACTTGCCCTGCCCATTCCGCCCGACCACGCCGATCGACTCGCCCGGCTCCACCGAGAACGACACGCTGCGGAGCGCCCAGAATTCGCCGGGGCGGCTGCGGCGCGACGCTCCGCCGAAGAGGTCCTTCAGGTTGCGTCTCCCGCGCCGGTTGCGGCGAAAGCGCACGCCGAGGTCGTGCACCTCGATCGCGAGTTCCGTCATCACAGCTCCTTCAGCACCGGACGCTCGAGGCGCGAGAAGACGAGGAGGCCGAGCCCGAAGATCACGATGCTGGTGACGGCCCCGACGACCACCGACAGTGTGTCCCACTGGTCGGGGAAGAACCCGACGCGGTAGAGCGTGAAGATGCCGGCCAGGGGGTTGAATGCGCCGATCTCTTTGAAGACGCCCGGGAGGTCGGCGACGCCGTAGATGATGGGCGAAGCGTAGAAGAGTGCCCGGAGGACGAGTCGGGTTGTGCGCTCCAGGTCGCCCCAGAGGACACAGAGCGGGGCGACGATGAGCCCCAGCCCGAGCAGCAGGATCACCTGCAGCAGGACGGCCACCGGGAAGAACAGGAGCGCCGCGTTGACAGTGGCACCCCCGAAGATCGCGAACATGGCGAGGACCGGGAGTGAGAAGAGGAACTCGATGCCCTTGCTCAGAACGATCCGCCCCACCCAGATCGAGCGTGGGATGGAGGTCGAGCGTACCAGCCGCGCGTCCTTGTTGAAGGCACGCGTGAAGTCGGTGACCGCAGAGTTGAACCACACCCACGGCAGCAGCGCGGTGATGAGGAAGACGATGTACGGGTTCTCCCCGACATCTCGATGGAAGACCTGCGTGAAGACGAACCAGTAGATGCCGCTCATGACGAGCGGGTCGAGGACCGACCAGAGGTAACCGAGCGCGCTCGTCGAGTACCGAACCCGCAGATCGCGCGCCGACAGCAGCCACAGAGAGTGGAGGTAGCGCCGCGGCGATCCGGGGGCGCCGACGACGGCGGGACTCACGCGTTCGATCCTACGGTCCCACGAGCGCGCGGCTCGGTGACACACCTCACCGCAGCGGCGCGAGCTGCCGTTCCAGCATCGGCGCGAGGGTCCGCGCGTAGGAGCTGGAGAGGTGATTGTCATCCCGATACACGGCGACGTTGCCGACGACGGCCGGGCAGACGTCATCCGGACAGATCCACTCGGTCAGGTCGACGTGCGTGATGCTCTCGCGCTGCAGGATGCGCGCCGGGTTGGCGGCCGCCAGCGAGCTGCTACGGGGGACGGAGCAGCCTTCCGGGTCGTCGGATTCGATGACGCAGCCGAACATGTCGTATCCGAACCTGGGGTTGTCGCGCACGGCGATGATCGGGATGTCGGCTGCGTCCATGCGGTCGAGGAACCGCTCGATTCCCGGCCGGAGGCGCTCGTCCTCGTCGCTCGCATCAGCGGCGGTGACGATGGTCATGACCGCCGACGGTTTGATCGCCTCCACGTGGCGGATCGCCGCTTCGCGCCACTGCGGGCAGAACTCGGGATCGAAGCCGGGGTCATCGAGGCCCATGGCGCAGCCACCACGCACGAGCGTGATGACGCCCCAGCCGCGCTGCTCCGCGATCGGCACGAGCGCCGCGGTCATCTGCTGCGCGTGCGAGTCGCCGATCACCGCGATCAGCTCGCTCGCTCGCTGAGTGCCCGGCGTCTCGAAGCAGGAGCCGTGCAGGATGTCGTCGGTGATTGCGCGCACCCCGCTGCACTCCAGTTCGAGCTGCACCCATTCGTCCTCGATCGCCGTCGCGAGCGGGATCATCGGCAGCTCCGGGTCAGGTTCGGAGACCTCATCGTCGAAGAGCACGTGCGCCCCGGGGTTCGCGCTCAGCTGCTGCTCCGCGATCCGCTGCTCTCGGTACGCGGTCACACCCTGCCATGTGCCGACGGGGACCACGACGACCAAAACGGCGACCGCGACGACAGCGACGGAGGGCATGACGCCGCGTTCCGAGCGTCGCCACTGTCGTACGGGGTGATCTACCGCGAACGTCAGCAATCGCGCGCCTACCAGGGAAGCCAAGACGATCGCCACGCCGCCCAACGCTCCGACCTCCGTGCGCTCGCGCACGACGAGCCACGTGACGAGGATCGGCCAGTGCACGAGGTAGAGGCCGTAAGCGTCGCGACCGGCGAGTCGAAGCGGTCGCGACGCGAGGAATCGGGCGGGGCCGCGCCCCGCGTCACCGGTTCCCGAGATCACGATCATCGCGGCGCAGACGACGGGCCAGAGGGCGAGGTACCCGGGGAAGCCACCCTCGACGTCGAGCAGCACGCCGCAGGCGAGGAGTCCGCCGATACCGACCCACCCGAGCACGGCGCTCACCGTAGGCCCGGGCCGCAGGTACGGGAGCGCGACGACCAGCAACGATCCCGCAGCGAACTCCCACAGGCGAGCTCCCGTGTCGAAGTACGCCAGCTGCTGGGCGGCATCCGTGCGCACGACGGAATATCCCAGCGAGACCACGAAGACCGCGCCGAAGACCACTGCGACGACCGCATCCGGAGACCGCCGGAATCGCCGGATGATCAGCAGGCAGAGCGCGAACAGCACAGCCCACAGCACGAACGCCTGACCCTGCACGGAGAGAGACCAGAAATGCTGGAGCGGGCTAGGCGCCTCCCCGCGGTTGTAGTAGTCCACCGCGTCGGCCGCGAGGATCCAGTTCTGAACGTAGAGCAACGACGCCCACGTCTGTTCCCAGAGCGACCGCCACGTTGTCGCCGGATAGAACAGGCGCGCCAGCAGCAGGACGAGCAGGAGCGTGACAGCGGCGGCGGGCAGGAGACGCCGGAACGTCCCGATCAGCCGGCGCGCGATGTCCGGCGGCGCTCCGGTGTGGATGCGGTGCAGGAACGTGCGCGTCAGGAAGAACGCGGACAGCATCAGAAAGACGTCAACCCCGCCCGACACGCGTCCAAGCCAGACGTGGTACGTCACGACCAGCAGGATGGCGACGGCGCGGAGACCGTCGATGTCGGCGCGGTATCCCCAGCGGCCCGCATCCACCCTCGGTCCGGCGCTACCGCTCACCCGGTCCGTCAGTGAACCCACGACATCCTCACGCTAGCTGGTTGTTCCACATCGACAGCGCCGAGCCGATGGCCATGTGCATGTCGAGGTACTGGTAGGTGCCCAGACGTCCACCGAAGTGGACGTCCTGCTCGCCCTTGGCGAGATCGCGGTAGGCGAGGAGACCCGCACGGTCGTCGGCTGTGTTGACCGGGTAGTAGGGCTCGTCCGCGCGAGTCGCGAACCGGGAGTACTCCCGCACGATCACCGTCTTGTCCGTCGGGTACCGATCGGCGCGCTCGGGGTGGAAGTGCTTGAACTCGTGGATCCGCGTGTAAGGCGCGTCAGCGTCGGCGTAGTTCATGACGCTCGTGCCCTGGAAGTCGGGGATGTCGAGGACGTCCTGCTCGAAATCGAGCGTGCGCCACGACAACTCGCCTTCCGTGTAGTCGAAGTACCGGTCGACGGGACCGGTGTAGACGATCGGCAGCTGACCGACGGTGGCCTTCTTGTTGAGCGGCTGCGACTCGTCGAAGAAGTCGGTGCTCAGCTTCACCTCGATGTTGGGGTGATCCGCCATGCGCTCGAGCCACGCGGTGTAGCCGTCGACCGGGAGGCCCTCCCACGTGTCGTTGAAGTAGCGGTTGTCGTAGGTGTAGCGGACCGGCAAACGCGAAATGATCTCGGCCGGAAGCTCCTTCGGATCGGTCTGCCACTGCTTCGCGGTGTAGTCCCGGATGAACGCCTCGTACAGCGGACGCCCGATCAGCCCGATGGCACGCTCCTCGAGGTTGTTCGCCTGCTTCGGGTCGAACTCGCCCGCGAGCTCCTGGATGAGGTCGCGTGCTTCACCGGGTGTGTAAGCGGCCTGGAAGAACTGGTTGATCGTGCCGAGGTTGATCGGCAGGGGGTACACGACACCCTTGTGGGTCGTGTAGACGCGGTGGACGTAGTTCGTGAACTGCGTGAAGCGGTTGACGTAGTCCCACACCGTCGCATTCGAGGTGTGGAACAGGTGAGCCCCGTACTTGTGGACCTCGATGCCGGTCGTCGGCTCGTTCTCGGTGTAGGCGTTGCCGCCGATGTGGTGACGGCGGTCGATGACAGTCACCTTGCGACCGGATGCCGCGGCACGCTCGGCGATCGTGAGGCCGAAGAAGCCGGAGCCGACGATGAGGAGGTCCATGGGGCGAACGCTTTCGTTTCGGGGCAAGCGAATGGGCGCCCCCGGAGCGGGGCGTCATCGATCCTACGCGACGCATTCCGCGGGCCTGAGGAAAGCGTGGGAAAGCCCGTTGAAGACGTCGGCTACGATGGCATGTCGAATTGTCGCAGTGACGGAGTCGGGATCGAATGGATAGCTGGATCAGCACATTTCCGTCGATCCTCGTCGCTGCGCTCCTCCTGATCATCCCGGGCGGCATCGTCATGGCCGCCGGCTGGGGCGTGCGCAACCCCTCACGCTGGCTCCTCGCCCCGGCTGTCTCGGTCACGATCGCCGCCGTCGCCGCGACCGTCGCCCCGCTCGTCGGTCTGCGTTGGGGTCTGATCCCGCTCGCGATCATCACGGCGGTCGTCGCGGGTATCGGTCTCGTGCTGCGCCGTTTCGCGGGTAGTGACGACGCGGCCTCGTCCCGCGGCACACTGTTTGCCGCGGCCGGCTCGCTGGCGGCATCGGCCGGCGGACTGGGCATCCTGTTCGCACGCGCCTTCGGCGGCCCGGAGAACATCGCGCAGCGGTTCGACAACATCGTCCATCTCAACGCGATCGCCCTCGCGGTGAAGAACGGCAGTGCCTCGCCGTTCCAGATCGGCGCAACCTCGGACATCGGCGGCTACCCCAACGCATGGCACGCCATCACGACGCTCGTCGTCGAGCTGACGGGCGTTTCGGTTCCGGCGGGGATCAACGCCGCGAACCTCGGCTTCGTCGCTATCCTGTGGCCCGCCTCGATCATGGCGCTCGTCGGGGCGATGTTTCACCGTCGCAGAGCCGCGTACGTCGCTGCTGCGGCCCTGTCAGCGGGGTTCGGCGCGTTCCCCGCGCTCTTCCTCAACTGGGGAGTGCTCTACCCCAACCTCGTCGGTTACGCCATGGCTCCCGCCGGGCTCGCCGCCGTGGTCCTCGCGCTCGGCGAGCGCAAGCCCGCTGGGGTCGTTCGAGCGGTGCTCCTCGTGGCTCTCCTCGCCGGCGGCGTCTTCCTCGGACACCCGAACGCCTTCCTGGCCCTCCTCGCTTTCTCCGCCGCGACGGTCCTGAGCACCCTCCTGGCACGCGCGATCACGGCACACTCACGGCGCGGGTGGCGGACGCTCGCGGCGAGCGCGGCCGGCTTCGCGCTGGTCTGCGTCGCGACGTGGTCGGTCTTCCGCACCTCTGCTGAGCACTCGGGATGGAAGCCCTGGCAGAACCTCGCGCAGGCGTTCGGTGAGGCAGCGCTGGCCTCGCCTCGGGGATACACGCCGACCATCGTGATCGCCGTTCTCCTCGTGGCCGGAGCGGTCGTGGCGGTGCGACGGCCGACGTCGCTCCCTCTGCTCGCGCCCTTCGCGGTGTCCGTGCTGTTGTTCGTCGTCGCCTCGGGTCTGCGCATCGACCACCCGCTCCGCGAGTTCCTCACCAACCCCTGGTACAACGACTCGAACCGTCTCGCGGCTCTGCTGCCGATGGCCGCCAGCCCGGTCGCCGTCCTCGGCGCACTCGGGATCTACGACGCGGGGCGCCGAGCCCTCGCGCGGCTCTCCGCGCCGAGCTGGGCCCGCGTCGTCGGCCTCGTCGTCGCGGTGATCGCGGTTTTCTCCGTGGCCGTCGGTCCGAACGTCCGCATCGCGCTTTCACAGGTTCGTGAGGCCTACGCCTACACAGACGACTCCGTGCTTCTCACCTCGGACGAACGAGCTCTGCTCGATCGGGTCCCGGAGGAGACCAGCGAGGACGCGCTCATCATCGGAAGCCCGCGGACCGGCGCGTCACTCGCGCTCGCACTGTCCGATCGCGAAGTGACCCAGCGGCACATCTTCGGATCCCCCTCCCCCGAACTCGTCTACCTCAACTCCCACCTGCGGAACATCGACACCGACCCGACTGTCTGCTCAACGGTGGACGACCTCGGGATCGACTACGTCCTGGACTTCGGACGTCAGGACGTCATGGACCAGTCGCAGGCCGTGATCTACGACGGCATCCAGGACCTCACGCCGGGTCGTCACCTCGTGCTCGTGGATTCGGAAGGTCCCGAAGCACGCCTGTTCCGCATCGAAGGCTGCTGATCGTGGCGGCGCGTCGTCATCTCGCGGTCGCCTACGACTGCCTCTTCCCCTTCACCACCGGCGGTGGAGAGCGGCAATACCGTGCCTTCGCGGACGAGCTGGTCACGCTCGGGTACGAAGTCGACTACCTCACGTCGCGGCAATGGGACGATGACGTCGCAGTGCCGGAGGCTTTCACCGTGGTCCCCGTGACCGGACGGCTCTCGCTCTATTCCGCCGATGGCGTGCGGCGCATCCCCGCGGCGCTCCGGTACGCGGCAGGCCTGTTCGGGGCCCTCGTGCGTCGGCGTCGTCGATACAGCGCGGTCATCGTGAGCGGACTGCCGATCTTCAACGTGTTCGCCGCCCGCCTCGCTCTGCTCGGATCGCGCACCCGCCTGGTCGTCGACTACCTCGAGGTCTGGCCGCGGCACCAATGGCTCGAATACTCCGGCACGGTCACCGGCACCATCGCCTGGGTGCTGCAGCGTGCCGCCATTGCGATCACCCCGCTCGCGACCTGCCACTCGCGACTCAGCGCAACACGGCTACGAAACGAAGGATTGCGATCGGCTCCGATCATCAGCCCGGGCCTCATCGACGCCACGGTGGAAGCGGGCCCGGTCACCCCGGCATCCGAGCCGCCGTACGTCCTCTACGTGGGACGCCACATCCCCGACAAGCGGGTCGAAACGCTCCCGGCCGCCGTCGCCGCGGCACGCCAGCAGATCCCCGGCCTGCGCCTCGTCGTGCTCGGGCGCGGACCGAGCGGCGACGCCGTACGCGCCGCCGTCGCGGAGTCCGGCGGCGAGGAGTGGACCGAGTTCCCCGGATTCGTCGACGAGGAGCGACTGGCCCAGCTGATGCACGGGGCCGTCTGCGTCATCAATCCGTCTCGCCGCGAGGGCTACGGCCTCGTGGTGGTCGAGGCGAACGCGCACGGCACGCCCGTCGTCCTCGTCGCCGACCCCGGCAATGCCGCCACCGAGTTGGTCGAGACGGGAATCAACGGCGTCGTCGCCGATTCCGCGTCGGCTGACGACCTGGCGGCCGCGATCAGCGCCGTCGCCGACGGCGGCGACGCGCTTCGTCGCACCGCGCGCGCCTGGTACGACTCCGCCATCGAGACCCGCACAATCCGCCGTACCGTCGAGGGAATCCTCGAAGCCCTCGAAACACCGCGGCGCATCGCCCGGAACAGGAAAGAAGACACTCTGTGACTGCTGCATCCCCGTCCACCGAGGTCGAGCTGACGATTCTCATGCCGTGCCTCAATGAGGCCGAGACACTCGAAGTCTGCATCCGCAAGGCGCAGGGCTTCCTCGCCCGTACCGGAATCTCAGGTGAAGTCCTCATCTCCGACAACGGCAGCACCGACGGCTCACAGGCGATCGCGCTCCGCCTGGGCGCGCGCGTAGCCGCGGCCAGCCGCCGTGGGTACGGCGCCGCACTGATCAACGGCATCGACAACGCCCGCGGACGCTACATCATCATGGGCGACGCCGACGACAGCTACGACTTCGAGAACCTCGAGCCGTTCGTCGAGCGCCTGCGAGCGGGCGCCGACCTCGTGATGGGCAATCGCTTCGCCGGCGGCATCGCGCCCGGTGCCATGCCGCCGCTGCACAAGTACCTGGGCAACCCGGTGCTGTCGACCATCGGTCAGCTCTTCTTCCGCCCCAATGTCCGCGACTTCCACTGCGGTCTTCGCGGATTCAACCGCGATCGGATGCGCGCGCTCGACCTGCAGACCACCGGTATGGAGTTCGCCTCCGAGATGGTGGTGAAGTCCTCCCTCGCGAAGTACCGGATCGAGGAGGTCCCCACCACGCTGAAGAAGGACGGCCGGTCGCGCCCGCCGCACCTGCGCAGCTGGCACGACGGCTGGCGCCACCTGCGTTTCCTTCTCCTGTTCGCACCGCGGTGGCTCTTCGTCTACCCCGGCCTCGTGGCCTTCTTCCTCGGCGCCGTCGCGGTCGCGGTGCTCGCCTTCGGCGGCGTGGAGATCGGCGGGATCGGCTTCGACGTCACGACGATGGTGTACGCGAGCGCGCTGTGCGTCACGGGCTTCCAAGCCCTTCTGTTCTTCTGGTTGACGAAGCTGTACGCGACGCAGGAGGGCTTCCTGCCGACCAGCGAACGGTACCGGCGCATCGTCGCGAAATGGTCCGCCGAACGCGGCCTGCTCACGGGCGTCGCACTGTTCCTCCTGGGCATCGTCATCGGGGTCGTGCAGGTCAGCGTCTGGGGAAGCGCGGACTTCGGGCAGCAGGATGCTGCGCAGGCGGTCCGGATCGCCGTGCCCAGCGCGCTCACTATCATCCTCGGGTTCCAGACCATCATGATGAGCTTCTTCTCGGGCGTCCTGACGACGCCGAGGCGCGAGCAGCGCCCCGACGCCGTCATCGAGAGCTGAACCCGAGTTCGGCCGCACGTGACCTCCGGACCCGGATCGAGCAGGAGACGACTTCTCGGCTTCACCGTCCTGCCCGCGCTCGCCGCGGTGTCGCCGCTCGTTGTTCTCTCTGTCGTCTCGCGCGCCGCAGGCCCGGCGGGCTGGGCCAGCGCGCTCGCCGGCGAAGCAGTGGGCACCTTCGCCGCGATCGCCTTGGCGTTCGGATGGACGACGATCGGCCCGGCGCTTGTCGCGACGGCGGACGACGCCCACCGCGGCCGGCTCTTCCGGGAGGCGCTGGTGGTGCGCGCCATGACAGCAGCCGTGGCGTTGCCCGCGGCGGTGGTGATCTGCGTGGGCATCGCCACGGACGGATTCCAGCTGCTCACGGTGCTGATGGGGCTGCAGGGGGCGCTCATCGCAATGTCTTACACCTGGTTCGCCGTTGGCCTGGGCGATCCGCTCGCAATCGCGATCTATGACGCCGTGCCTCGGCTGCTCGCGGCCATCATGTCTGCTGTAGCCATCGGCGTATGGGCGGCCCCGATCGAGATCTATCCCCTAGCGGGTATCGCCGTCACCGTCATCGGCACGACCTGGTACACGGTTGGTGTGCTCCGTCGTTTTCCCGCACGATGGCCCGTCTCCGGAGACCTTCCGAACCTGTTCCGCCGCAGCGCTCCCGTGGCGATCAACGAGGCCGCTCTGGGTCTGTACTCGTCGACGCCCGTGCCCCTGGTGAACGTCGCCACCGCCAGCACGGCGGCAGCGGGGTTCGCGACAGCCGACAAGATGGTCAAGCTCGGGCAGTTCCTCCCGGTGACGCTTGCGAACGCGCTGCAGTTCTGGACGACGGAGGTCCGCGGCGCTGCACGTGCGCGGCGCCTGCGGATCGCTCTCACCGCTCATGTCTTGATGGGACTTCTCGGATGGGTAGTTCTGGCGGTTGCGGGCCACGCTGTGAGCGCGTTGCTCTTCGGCGAGGACGCGGCGGCTCCGACCGCGATCGTGATAGTCCTGGGCTTCGCGTTCGCCTGCTACTCCACACGAACCTCGCTCATGCGCCATTTTCTGTTTCCGGTCGGTGCGACACGGACCGTGATGAGCGGCACGCTGTTGGGGAGCGCCATCGGTCTCCCGACGATGATCGCTCTGACTCTGACCATCGGACCGATCGGGACTGCTGTCGGCTACGCCCTGACCGAGGCGATCGCCATGGCGTGGCTGTTCAAAAGCACCCGGACGTCGTACCGCACACTCGTCGCTGAGTCGCCGCCCGGCGCGAGCGAATCCACCGGAGATAGGATGGACGAGTGACCCGTGTACTGGTGGATCTCCTGTTCTTCACGGGCAAGCAGGGGGGTACCGAAACCGTTGCGCGCGAGGTGTACTCGCGCCTGTCCGGAAGGCCAGGCTGGGAATTCGTAGGGTTCGCAAGCCGTGAGCTCGTCGCAGCCGGAGCCGACTGGTTTCCTGGCCGTATCGTCGACTCCGGGCTCAGCTGTGACAACCGCGCACAGTGGGCCTGGGGCGAGCTCACCGGTGTCGCACGCGCCGCGCGTGACGCCGGCGCCCATTTGATCCACGCGCCGGCAAACTTCGGGCCTCCCCGGCCACCTGTTCCGATGGTGCTGACGCTTCACGATGTGCTCGCCTTCAAGCGGCCGGAGTTCCTTCCGAGCCGAGTCGGGGTCATTCCCACCCGATTCCTCATCTCGCGCGCGGCGCGTGCCGCATCGCACATCATCACGGTGTCGGACACCGCTAAGAGCGACATCCTTGAGGTGACGGGGCGTCAGGCTTCGGACGTCTCGGTCGTCCACCCCGGAAGTTCGGGCGCCACGCCCGCGGGCACGGGCGATGCTCCTCGATCGGGGTTGTTCAGTCTCGGAAATCGCATGCCGCATAAGAACTTCCCGCGCCTCATCGAAGCGATGTCCCTGATACCGGAGTCTGAGAGGCCGCGCCTGGTGATCTCCGGGAGCCATGCCGATGATCCGCTCCTCGCGGAGGTCGAACGGAGGGGCCTGCAACGTTGGGTCGACCTGCGTGGTTGGCTCACCCGAGCGGAGGTGGATGAACTTTACGCGACGTCCGCAGCCGTCGTCTTTCCCACGCTCTTCGAGGGCTTCGGGCTCCCGGTGCTCGAAGGCATGGAACGCGGCTGTCCGGTCGTCTGCTCCGACATCCCGGTGCTACGCGAGGTGGGCGGGCCCGCGGCGGCGTACTTCGACCCCCTCGACCCCCGGAGTATCGCCTCGGTCATCCAATCGTGCCTCACCGACAGCGCACGGCGCACCCGGATGTCCGCAGCGGGGCTCGCGCGGGCGTCGACGTTCACCTGGGATGCGACGGCTGAAGGGACGCTTGCCGCCTTCGAACGCACAGTCGAACGAGCCTGAGGGCGGGCTGCCGGGAGCAGCAGCCGCGCGCTCACCTCGCGTCCAGGGTGATCCATCCGGCCTCCAGCAGATCTGCTTTCGCCGTTCCGCTCGAGGTCCAGGGTCGCGGACCGATGATCACCGGCGGCTTCTCTGGGCGCCGGGCCATGAGGGTCGCCGCCCACCAGCTGAAGCTTGAATTGCTCATGATCATCGCTGTTCCCTCAGACATCGCCTTGAGGGTGCTCCAGATGCTGAGCGAGCCGTCGTCGGCGACGAAATCGAACTGCGCGTCGACCCCTGCGAGCTCATCTCGAACAAGGTCAACCGAGTCGGAGAACACTCGAACCGGAAGATCCAGGCCGAGATCGCGCGTCAACGCCAGCGCGCGTTTCGCATAGTCGACAGATGCGATGAACTGGCGCGCCGTGGGCACAGCGAGATAGTCACCACGCCGCAGGTGGAGTGTGATCGCCGGTTCTGCGCGCATGCGGGCGAGTATGCTCGACTCCGCTTCCGTCTCCGGCATCGCGAGCATCGCGTCGATGAGTCGTGGCGCAACGGTCGGGAAGTATCTGCGCGACTGGAAATAGCCCACCAGAGTGGTGCCGGGCCGGACCTGATCGATCGTGTCCGCATAACGGTCTGCGTCGCGCTCGAGATAGATGCGTCCGAGACGGTTGGGGAACGGCAGAACTCGTTCACTGTTGAGCCGCAGCGAACGCCAGCTCTCTGAGGGATCGAGTGTGCGTGCCGGTGTCGCGAGAGCGTCGACCTCGAAGCCGCGCGTTCCCTCCACTCGGAAGTGCGACGCGTCCAGATACAACGGACACCCGAGCCGTTCAGCCTGCTCCCAGGCCGCACCGAGGATGAACAGCTGGTTGCCGAGCCCGCCGGCGATGTACCCGGTGATGCCGTCACGACGACTGTTCATGGGTCAGGCTCCTTCCACTCCGATTGACTTTGGCGACGACCACCACGATAAGGACGGCGCAGAGGATCGCTCCCAGAACACCGAAGGCGGTAAGCGCGAACGCGACGTCCGGCAGGAATCGGACGAAAGCCAGTGCCTGCACGACAACCGCCGCGCACAGGCTGACCGCCGCGAGACGAGACGCGTCAGCGATGAGCTGGATGAGCAAACCCTGCAGGATGATCCAAGGGATGTAAGCAGCGACGACAGGGACGAGGAGAGACACTGCGCTCGCGTACGCGGGGCCGTAGAGGAGATCGATGATCGGGCCACCGGCGACAGCGAAGATGACGAGCAGCAGCAGCGAGACCCCGGCGGAGGCCAGTACCGACACGCCCACTCCCAGCCAGGTCAACCGCGAGTGCCCGCGGTTGCGTGCGAACCTCGGAAGCAGGTAGAGCGACAGGGTCGAGGGAAGGATGAACGCGGCCTTAACGAGCACAGCCACGGAGGCGTACGACCCGGCGACGTCCGCAGGCGCCAACATCCTCAAGAAGAAGACGTCTGCGCTCGTGAGCCAGGCGAGGGCCACGGTGATCGTGACGATCGTCGCCCCGTCGCCGGTGAAGATCGTCCGGGTAGGTCCGGGCACGCTCCGCGCCGCCAGAGCCGCCCCGATCGTCGCAATTCCTGTAGCTGCGAGCACGGCACCCGCGGCACCACCTACGCCTAGACCCAGCAACATCAGCGGCGCGACGAAGAGTACCCGCAGGACAAGCGACGCCGTCGACCATCCCACGGCCGCGGCGGCACGACCTGACCCCTGCACGCGGCCCACGAAGGACGCGAACAAAAAGCTCAACGGAATCGTCGCGGCTGCTGCGAACACGACGCTCAGGTTTGCGCCGAGGGCATCCGCGATCCACGGCGCGAGGGCTGCGACGAGGAGCCCACCGCCAACACCGATGACGAGAGCATCGGTTGGGATCTGTCGTCGAAGGCCGGTCCCCCCGGACCGGGGTGCCGCGGCGGTCTCGACCGCAACCGAATTCTGCACTGCCGAGCTGCCGATGGCCGCCACGTTCACGATCGAGAAGAAGGCTGCGAGCAGGCCAAAATCCGCGGTTCCGAGAGAACGGGCGGTGACGATCTGGAAGACGAATGCGGCGACCGCACCGAGAGCGCTGGCCACGCCTACGGCGGTCAACGCCGCCGCGTGGGTTCTAACGTGCCCGCCTGCCGCGCCCCTCATGCCTCGGCCTCCACTTCTCTCGCCAGTGAGGACTCACGGTCCGACGCCACCGCAGCGATTCGCGCATGGCGCGGCCACGCGAGGGTCATCAGCAACCCGATCACCATGGCGAAGGCCGTGCTTCCGAGCACCCAGAGGCCCATCGGCGAGATGGGCGCGTTCCACCACCACTCCACGTCGCGGTCGAGATTGATCCCAACAGCGTCCAGCCCGGTGACGTAGCGCCGCAGGTTGACGTGCAGCGCGACACTGTTCGCGACGGCGAGCGAGATCGCGACGACCGTCAGCTGGAGGCGGTTGAGTCCGAGCGACGCGCGGCCACGGGCGAAGACCGCGATCCCGGCGAACATGATGATGAGCGGGAAGACATATCGGGGCTGGACCCCGTTACCGACCACGACTCCGTCGTGCATCAGTATGTAGAGCGGCACAGCGATGACCCCCGCGCCGACTCCGGCGAGAGCGAGCCACTTTCTCCAGTCCCCCCGTCCGAGTCCCCAGAAAACGACACCGCTGAACACGGTCATCGTGACTACCCATACGATCCCGGGCATGTAGGTATCGAGCCAACCCAGTCCCCAGGTCCCCAGGAACCCGACGAGGAGCTGAGGTAGTTGCTTGACGTTGATGAAGAGGAGCTCTGTGAACGTGTAGGTCTCGTTCTCGACGACGGTTGCGCCTCCGACGACAGCTGACTGCCCCGCGCTGAGGAATAGCGCCGCGGACGCTGCAATGAGACCGACGGGCAGCAACAGTTCGAGCAGGTACCTCCTGTCGCGACGGAACGCAAGCACGCTGCCTGCGATGAGGGCGAGAACTGCATAAGCGGCGGAATCGCCTCGCGCACCCGCGCCGAGGATCACGAGCACGACTGTCAGAACCGCGAGGAGGATCTTCCGCACCCCCCGTTGAGAATGGAATCCCCAGACCGCGACCCAGAGAGTTGAGGCGGATGTCACAGCCCACGAGCTCGGATTGAGGCTCGCGATGATGAACGTGCCCAGCGGGACCGACGTGATCAGAGCACCCCAGATCAACGCGCTCCGGGCGCCGCGCGGGATGAGGAAGAACACGGCCGCGAGAGAGCCTACGTAGATGAGGACGTTGACCGCGCGGATGACGACGACGGACACCGAAAGATCGTCGCTCGCGAGGAGATGGGTTACGGCGTAGTAGACCGGCGGGTATGCCTCACCGTTCCAGTTGCCGCGCGTGCTTACGCGGGTCCCTTCGTCGTCGAGAGCGCATGACGCCGCGGCATTCGGGTCGAATGCGAAGCAACTGGCTGCGTCCAGGACATCTGCCGGTAGCACGCGTTCCTCGGGAGCCCCCGTCTCGGCGCAGAGCTCCATCGCGGCGGCCGAGCCGCACCAGATACTCGCCATGTGATAGTCGTCATCCGGACTCGAACCGGGGGGCGAGGAGACCGCCCAGCAGAAAAGGGCCATCACCACCGCCGCAAGGATCGCAATCGGGCGCGCAAACCGCGCGGCGTGACGCATGCTCTTCAAACCAGGCTCCTCGGTCGAGACACTCGGCGGCTCCACCGGAAGGGGGCCAGCGCGGCACGGACTATTCTGGACGAGTGTCCCGCCCCACCCGATCATGCTATCCGGCACCGGGTCGCGATCCTGGGAGCACCATCCACCCCGACGGAGGTCCAGCTCTGCCATGACGTCGTCGTCGCTCACGCCCAGTTCGGACCTCACGGTGGTGATCCCTTCCTATAACTCCGCCCGGTGGCTCCCGTCGACCATCGCGGCCCTCAGTATCGCGCTCGATAAGGGAGGGCTCCGGGCCGAGCTCATTGTGGTCGACGACGGCTCGACGGACGACACAGCGGCGGCGGTGGATGCGGCATCGCAGGGATTCCCGGGCACCGTTGTCCTGGTTCGGCAGGCCAATGCCGGCCGTTTCGGCGCACGGCTCCGCGGTCTTGAGGCCGCTTCCTGCGAGATGGTGCTGCTGCTGGATTCCCGGGTTCTGATCGACCCCGGCAGCCTGAAGCATGCGTGGCGGACGCGAAACGCGTCGTCCACATTGGTATGGAACGGACACATCGTCACCGACCCCGCCGCACCACTGGTCGGGCAGTTCTGGGAAGTTCCCACGCGACTGTTCTGGGGCGACTATCTTCGTCGTCCTCGCCGGCTCGTTCTCACGTCGCACAACTTCGACTCCGGACCGAAGGGAACGACGATGCTACTGGCTCCGCGGTCCGTTCTGATGGCAGCGTTTTCGCACGCCGGGCCGACGGTAGCTTCTCCACTCGTGTCGGACGACACGAAGATTCTCCGATGGGTCGCAGAGCACCATGGGATACAGCTGGATCCTGGCTTCCGGGCCGTCTACCGCCCGCGTACAACCGTGAGCGGATTCCTCCGGCACGCCTTCGACCGCGGGACGCTTTTCGTGGATTCGTACGCGGGAACTTCACTCAGCCGATCCGTCGTGCTTCTGACGCTCGCTGCTGCTCCCTTCGTCGCGATCGTGATTCTCAGCGTGCTCGTCAAACGCGGCCGCAGGTCACAGGCGCTTGCGCTCATGGGAGCCGTCCTGTCGGCTGCCTCCGCTCCGGCCGCCCTCGCGCGAGGAGCGTCGCGCAGGTCCGTTGTCGCCTACCTTCTCTACCTCTTCCCGTTCGTCGGTCCGTTCTGGGCCGGGCTCGTCCGCGGTGTCGTCGTGCACCGCAGGTCGTTCTCGACGTCGTCTCGCAAGGAGTGAGCTCATGATCGTGTTCATCTACGGAACGACGGCTGAAGCCATCAAGCTGGCACCGATCATGCGGCGGCTCGATGCGCGGAGCGTGCCGTTCCAGCAATGGGTGACCTTCCAGCACACGGACGCACTGCGCAAGGCAATGCCCCAGCTAGGACTGCGCGAACCAGACCGAGTCATTGCAAACGGCTGGCGGGGCAAACCGCTCAAGAAACCCGTCCACATGCTCGGGTGGATGGCGTCGGTTGGGTGCTGGACGCTGAAGAATCTGCGCTCACTGCGCCGGGCGCCGCAATCGAGCGTGGTCATCGTCCACGGAGACACGATGACGACCGTGCTCGGCACCATCATCGGCCGTCTCGCCGGAGTGCCCGTGGCACACGTTGAAGCGGGCCTGCGCTCAGGGGACTGGCGTCACCCTTTCCCCGAGGAACTCGACCGCAGGATCGTCGGACGCCTGGCGGAAGTGCATTACGCCCCGACTGCGGAAACCGCAGCCAATCTCACCGGCCGGCGCAACGTGGTGGTGACCCAGGGCAACACGGTGAAGGACGCCGTGCGCGATGGAGCCCCCGTCACCGAGGACGCTACGAGCCTGTCCGTTGAGCCTTACGGCCTCGTCCTCCTGCACCGCTTCGAGTTCATCTCGAACCCGTCACTCGTGCGTAGTACGCTGACCACGCTCCACGAGTCCAGCCCCGTCGACCTCCGGGTGATGGTCGACACCTACTCCCGAGACGCCATCGAGAGCGTCATCCGCTCGCTGCACCTAGATCGTCTGACGGTGATGCCGAAACAGGAACACTCGGTCTTCGTCGAGACCTTACGACGCGCGCAGCTCGTCGTGACCGATTCCGGGGGCGTTCAGGAGGAGTCCGCGGTCTTCGGCATCCCGACCTTGATCCATCGCATGGCCACGGAGCGCACCGAGGGCCTCGGGACCAGCGCCGTCCTGTCGCAATGGGACCCGGAGGTCCTCCGGGGCTTCCTCGTGAATGCCGATTCGCTTCGTGCGGCAGCGGACGACCAGTCGGCTTCCCCTTCGGAGATCATCGTCGAAGACCTCATCCGCCGCGGCTACGGCTCGTCGTAATCAGTCGGCTGCGCCGTCGGGCCGGTCCGGCGGGAGAGCAGCGTCGTCCCGCACCGCGCCCAGCGGGTGATCCGAGGACCGTTCACCCCGTAGCTCGTCGAGTTCCACGCGGAGAATCGCGACCTCCTCGGCGATGCGGCGAATCTCCTCCTCGGCTCGCGACAGCTCCCACGAGAGGTGCAGAGCCACGCCGATGAGAAGCGCAACAGCGAGCGCGAACAGCAGATTCGACGGAACGATCACGCCCAGGACTCCGGCAAGAGCACCGAGGAGGTCAGGGAACAGGGCGAGAGCGAGCATCGCCACTCCGATGACGAGCCACATCACGGCGTACTTCTCGCGCAGGTGACGCCGCAAGAGCATCGTCACGATGATGGCGAGGATCACAACGGCGAAAGCGATGCCGATCGGAACGATCATGCGCGGGGCCTCCTTCGGAGCGCGCCGCGCATGAGCGCGAGCGAGATCGCGAATACGGACCTGACGAGATACACGGTGGATCCGATGACACCCTGACTGGGCTTTCCGTGCATGCGGGGCCGCATAGCGACGGGGACCTGGACCACCCGCAGACCAGCGTGAAGCGCTTCGACGAGAGAGTCGAGCGTATCCCCCAGGTACTCCGCAGGGTAGTAGCGCACGTACTGCGCAATGGCGCGCTGATTCGCAGCGCGGAATCCGCTTGTCACATCGGTGAGTTTCACGCGTGCCACTCGCGAGACGACAGCGGCGAGAAAGACCATCGCCCACCGTCGAGGGCCGCGCACGACGTAGTTGCCCACGTCCGCGAAACGCGCCCCGATCGAGATGTCGGCGTTGTCGAGTCCGCGCAGGACCGTGGCGATGTTATCGGGGTTGTGCTGCCCGTCCGCGTCTACTTGGATGGCGCGCGCGTAACCGCGGCGCTGAGCAAAGGTGAATCCGGTGCGCATGGCGCCGCCCACGCCGAGATTGAAGGGAAGCTCGAGCACTTCTGCTCCCGCCGCGCGCGCTTCGGCTGCGGTCGAGTCGGTCGATCCGTCATCCACTACCACAACGTCGTAGCGATCGTCGGCCGCGAGGATCTCACGCACCGTGTGGCCGACGTTTCGTTCCTCGTTCCACGCGGGAACGATGACGAGAACGCGTTCACTCAGGTCCGACATGGCGCGTCAAGTGTACCGCGCCGAGGTATCAGCCTCCGACGAGGCCGGAAGCGACTTCATATAATCGAACGATGCTGAGACACGCTCGAGCCGTCTGGCGGAGCATGCGCCACACCCCCGCGATACGGCCGATCATGGAATCCGCAGACCGCATGTGGTGGGCTCGCACCATCCGGCGCGCCGGCGTCGTGGACATGGATTTCGTGGTGGGCCAGGGGGGTCCCGCCTCGACACGGCGAGCCGTCCGCCGGTACGTGCGCGGCGGCTTCCGCGATGGCATGTCGCTGAACCCGCTCTTCATGGAACGCCTCGTCGCCTCGCAACTTCCGGACGCAGGACGAGTACCCGCCCTCTACGCCTACCTCATCAACGACCCTCGCTCGGTCGAAGTGAGCGTCAACTGGGACGCGCCGGGGTATGTCGAGCGGCACCCCGAATCAGTCGCTGCGCCTGGCGGCCCCCTCGGGCACGCATGGCGTGCGGCCCGCGCGGAAGGCTCCGTCGTCCTCGGGTCGTCCCCGAGCCTGCAGCAACGCGTAGCCTGGAGCGACGTGCTCGCCGCGGCGCGCTCCGCACCGGCGTCCGAGCCAGCAGTGAGCGACGCGCATATCGTGCACGTCTGCCGACTGGCCGACGACGAAGGCATCCCTGCACGCCCCCTCATGGAGGCCGCGAAGCTCGCGCAGGACTCAGATGTCGCTACCGTCATCGCGCTGAACCCGGCGAGCAGCGAAGCGCGGATCGCATCGTGCATCCTCGCGCTATGGCTGCCACGGACCCAGATCGTGCGAGACCAACCCGATCTTCCTGAGCGCATCGCCCAGTCCCCTGCCTCTACGGTAGTCGTGCGCGGACCACATGCCGAGATAGATGCGGAGGCTCTGTCCACTCTGGCCGACGCAGGCAGTCGAGGGCCCGTTGCGCCGCTGTGGCTCGGGTGGGATGGAACGGTCGCATCAGCAGGTGTCGTGGTGCACGAAGACCGCCCACAACACCTGCTCCGGGGCCATCCGCCCGAAGACGCGCTTGCCCTGGGGGCTGTGTTGGATGTCGCGGACGTCGCGGGCGAGACCTACGCCGCGCCGGCGACATCATCCGCGTCCGGTGCCCGGACGCTGACCCGCGTCGTGGTTCGGGCACCGGTCATCGACACCGGCGTCGTCACTGACAGCGGCGTGATCGGAGGCGCAGATCTGGCAACCCTCGTTGCGCGAGCCGGACTCAGCGTCCAACCCGGCACCGCTGGATCTCCCAAGCTGTTGCGCCAGCCGCGAACCGCGACGACGGTGGACGGGGAGGTCGTCCCATGCCTTCGCTGGGCGATCAAGATAGCTGCTCCCCCCGGCAAGCCCGGCGAGTCATGGGGTGACACGCACTTCGCTCGGGGCCTGGCGGAGGCTCTCCGTAGGCTCGGTCAGGAAGTGGTCATCGACGCGTACGACGCACGGACGCGCTCAACGGGGCACCTCGACGACGTGGTGCTCGCGCTCCGTGGCCCTGAGCCCTTCCGCGGGCAACGGGGCGCTCTTTCACTCCTCTGGGTCATCAGTCATCCCGATGAGATCGCGCACGACGAACTGTCGAGCTTCGACAAGGTGTTCGCGGCGTCGGACGCCTGGGCGCGGAGCACCGAGGAACGCTTCGGGATGACTGTGACTCCGCTGCTTCAGTGCACAGACGCCCGCCGCTTCCGTCCCGCGGGGCTCCCCCGAACCGACCGCCTTGTTTTCATCGGGACCGCTCGCGGGATCGCCCGGCCGTCCGTGGTCGAACCGATCCGCGCCGGCATCCCCATTGATGTCTACGGTCCCGACTGGCGGGGCTACATCCCTGCCGCCTCGATCGTCGCGACCGGCGTGCCGAACGCGGCGCTACCCCCGCTTTACGAGAGCGCGCGCGCGGTCATGAACGATCACTGGCCCGCGATGCAGCGTCACGGCTTCGTTTCCAATCGCCTCTTCGACGTGGTCGCCGCTGGGGGACGTGCGGTCAGCGACGCTGTCGCAGGCATCGATGAGTTGTTCGGCGGCGCAGTCGTGACATACGAGTCCGTTCGCGAACTGATCTCGTTCCTGCGGACCGACCTCGATGCCATCTTCCCGTCACCAGAAAGGCTTCGGGAGATCTCATCGCACGTTCGCGCGCACCATTCGTTCGACGCTCGCGCCCGCACCTTGCTGCGAACAGCGCTCGAAATGCGTCAGTGAGTCCGCACGACGACCGCTACGTCGGCCGTCGTCGTGCCGAGCGTCTGCAGCTCTGTCTGAACGGTGAATGTCGCCCCATGTGCGATCCCATGGATACCGCCCTCATCGGGAGCCACAGCGTTTCCGTGCACGTGGTACGTGCCCGCTCCAAGGTGCAAAGCCTCGACACAGAAGTCCACGGTCGCCGGTCCCGACAGGGTGGGAAGCTCGGAGCGAAGGAGGTCGGTGTTCGATGCGAACACCATGTGCCCCAAGGGCGTGTTGACGCTGAAGCCCGCCGCCCATCGGTCGATTTCATGCCGGGCCTGGAGCTCGAGCCTCACGGTGAGCGTCTCGGCCGAGGTGAACGCGCGACGGCGGGCGCCTTGAGCGTCGAGGACCTCGACGCTCGACACCGTAATCGGCGCCGACTCCGCAGACTCCGCAGCCGTTGCATCGTCACGTCCGTCCAGGACGTCACGCAGAACGCCGATCGCTTCGTCCACATCGCCATCGTGCACCACGGCACCATTGCGCAGGACGATGCCACGGTCACAGAGCTCCGCCACCTGCTGTGCGGAATGACTCACCAGGATGATGGTGCAGCCCTCAGCACGGAACCGCGCGATGCGGTCCATGCACTTGCGCTGGAACGCCTCATCCCCCACAGCGAGCACCTCATCTACGAGGAGGATGTCCGGATCCGTGTGGATGGCGACCGAGAAGGCGAGACGGACGTACATCCCGGAGGAGTAGAACTTCACGGCCGTCTCGATGAAGTCACCGATACCGCTGAACTCGACGATGTCGTCGAATCGATCGTCGATCTCCGCGCGGGTGAGACCCAGGATGGAAGCGTTGAGGTAGATGTTCTCCCGCCCGCTCAGGTCCGGGTGGAAACCCGCGCCGAGTTCCAAAAGCGCCGCCATACGGCCGCGTGTCTCCACGGAACCGCTCGACGGCGACACGATGCCCCCGATGAGCTTGAGCAGGGTGCTCTTACCCGACCCGTTGGCGCCCATGAGCGCCACGGTGGTCCCGGCTTCGATCTCGAATGTCACGTCCTTGACGGCGACGAAGTCTTCTCGGTGCTGTTTACCCTGCCGCCCGAGATGGACGATGCGGTCCTTGAGGTTGTTGTCGCGTCGGACTCGGAAACGCTTACGCACGCTGTTAACGCGGACGACAGCGGGTGGTGTGTAGGTGCCTTGCATCAGATCTCCTGGGCGAAATTGCCCTGCAGGCGGGTGAAGACCCGGTGAGCGATGAGAAGCAGCACCGCTCCGACGGCGCCTGCGATCAGCATCCTGAGCTCGAGATTCGCAGGGTAGTCGGTCGGCGCCCCCGCACCCCAGAACGCCTTGTGAAACCCGAGAATCGCGATCGTCAGCGGGTTCGCGAGGTACAACTCGATCCCCCAGGCCGGGAGCGAGAAGCGATCGATGACGTCACTTACCATTCGCCACGAGTAGACGATGGGTGACGCCCACATGGCAAGCATCAGAACGACCTCTGTGAGGTATTGAATGTCACGCAGGTAGACATTGATCGCCGATAGAAGCAACCCCACCGCCGTGGCATAGAGGAGCACCAGAGCGAACGAGGGGAAGAACCAGAGCATCTCGAGCGGCGCGGGCAGAGCGCGAAACAAGACTGCGGCGGTGAGGAGTACAGCGAGCTGCACGAAGAACATGAACCCGGCGCCCCCGACGCTGGCCAGCGGGAAGATCTCACGCGGAAGGTAGATCTTCTTGACGAGGCCGCCGTTCGCCAGGATGGAGCCCGTGGCACCGGACACGGTGTCGTTGAAGAACATATAAAGCGTAAGGCCGGCGAACAGATAGATCGCGAAGTTCTGGATCCCCTCGGCCGCGCGCAGGAACTGCCCCAGAACGATGAAGTACATCAGGAACTGGATGAGGGGCCGGATGACGGTCCACAGGAAGCCGAGGAAGCTGTCGCGGTAACGAACCTGAAGGTCACGGCGCACGAGAAGGAACAGCAGGTCCCTCCGCGCGAGTACCTCGCGGATCTTCCCGCCGCGCCCTGGGACGGTCATACCGCTCGCTGTGACGGTGGCGAACGGAAGCGCGCTCAAGCGCGCGAATCTAGCCGATGTATCCAAACTGCCTTCGCCCTTCGGGAGCTTAAGATTCTACGCGGCCTCGGCTGAGCGGATGGCGCGGTCGCTCAGCCAACGCAGGATGCGGTCCAGCCGGCGGAGTCGACCCGTTTCGGGATCGCGGTCACGACCGTGGTATCGCCGGTACATCGCAATGAAGTCGCTGAGCCGGCCGGTTCCCATCCATCCTGCACGGTGGATGAAGATCACTTTGTCTCGCAGCGATCCCGGAATCGTCGCAGCCATCTCGTCCACTTTGAACTCCAGCGAGGTGTGGCTCAGCGCGGCGTACTCGGCCGTCAGGGCGTGGCGTGTGTGGTAGCCGTCTTCGGCGGCGACGTAAGACGGCATGCGCTCCAGCACGTGCGCCAGGCCGCCATCCCGGTACGCGTTCTTTCCTCCGAAGTCTTCGTAGCGCCACGGGCGCTCCGCCAAACTTCTGAGGGCGCGGGGACGAGCAGCGTACATGGATCCGAACGGGGCGAGCGGCGACCCGTTGTCGAGCGGAACGCGCATCCCCAGCTGTTCGGCGACCTCGATGAACCTTTCACGGTTTCCCCACCAGGCATGACCAAGGGTGCCATGACCGATGTGGATCATCGGCGGGTAGACGAGGCCCAGCGTCGGTTCGCGCTGGAACAGGCCGATGAGGTTCGCCACGTAGCCAGCGTTCGGGAGCAGGTTGTCGAGCTGCTGAGATGCGAAATGCTGTCCGACGGCGTAACCCTGTTGCGGCGTCCGCTTGGTGTGGATCTTCACCAGGACGTCATACCGGTCATCCATGATGACGTCGCGGCACCCGATGAGAAACGCGCTTTGGTCACGACCGTTGTTCGAAGGAAGGACACGGATGTCAACGCGACGCCCCTCACGCGGGAACCTCGCGACCACGTCGGCGATCGCTTCGGCGCGTCCGGCATCCGGAGTGGTGATGATGAGGTCGTACGGCCCCGGCATCATGTCCGCACGTCGCAACATGTCCTCCGTCATGTCCACGTAGTAGATGTGCGCGACGACGGCCAGCCGCAGCGACGACGACTCGTCGTACAGCAACGCCCGATCCGGCAGGATCTCCAATGCCCCGATGTCGGTTGCCAGGTCCCGAGGCGGCGAGTTCCGGGCGAGATTGGGCAGGATCAGTTCGCGCGGGTATCCGTACTGCTCCACCTTCTCCAGGGTCCACCGCCCGATGGAAGCGTTGTGGTCCATGGTGATCGGCCAGAAGAAGAACGGCTTGCGCTTCACCACCGGGCATCCTGCATCCAGCATCGCGTCAGCGTTGAATATCGACGGATTCTCGGTGTCGTAGTCGGCGTAGGGGAACCCAACCTCATGGGTGAACCCACGCGAGGCGAAGTGCTCGGTAAAGGTCACTTCGTGGCGAGTGACGGCCTCCCGCCAATCGTCGAGGACGGGGAGGTCTCGCCAGTATTCCCGCCACACTTCGGACGAGAACATGCGTTTCCTGACAGCGATCCAGAAGGACTGAAGGTGGTAAGGAATCACCTCGCCCGTCCACGACTCATCGACCTCGACGCGAGGATGATCAGTGAGACCCCAGAAGTCGACGGCGGTGGCATCCATACGCTCGAAGATCGGGGCGAACGGACGAACCGGGCCGAACCAGGTGTCGTTGGTCAGGACGACCTCCCCGAACTCGGCCAGCCGATTCTCCAGCAGATCGAGCCCGGCCTTCTGCCCCCAGATGTCGAGCCCGGTGTTCTCCCGCTGCAGCACGTCGTCCGCGACATCCCGAAGGGCCTCACGAGCCTCGGGGAGCAGTTCGCCGTTAACGACGGCGACGATGTGCTGGGCATGCTCCCGCAGTGCCCGCAGCGCATGGAGGACGAAGTCATCGACGCGACCGCGCTTGTCGTAGATCACGTACACGACCGCGCGTCGATCCCCCTCGAGGAACCTCTTCGGCTCGCCCGGCGAATTGGCCGCATCCGTCACGGGTTTCTCCTCATTCTCTGCCGGATCACGCGCACGATCGGCCGGGCGGGACGCAGGACCCATGCCGCGAGACGAGTCAGCGCCAGCGCCCGCGGTGCTCGATAACGAAGGTACATCCGCGCGAAGTCCCGACCCTGGCCGGAACCGACGTCACCGGCACGGTGGAGCATCGAGGTGTAGCCCGCCGGATACCCGTACGAGGTCATCGCCATGTGATCCGCGACGTACTCCAACGACCCATGGCTGAGTCCCGCATGCTCGGCGGTTGCGACGGTCCGCGTGTGATAACCCGCCTCGGCAGCGACGTAGGTCAGAAGCCTCCGGTGGAGATCGCTGCCCTCTCGCCCCGCCGCCCATGCACGACCGGCCAAGCCACTGAGCGCCTCCGGACGCCCGATCCACATGCCACCCAGCGGCGCGTGGGGCGACGCCCAGTCGAGCGGCACGTCGACACCCATCTCGCGAAGCTGATCCCGCGCACGATCGCGGAGGCCGAGCCACCCTGAGCCGAGGTTCGAGACCCCGATGTGCGGAGTCGGCGGGAAGACCATACCCAGACCCGGCTCCCGGCGGAAGAGATCGAGCAGGTTCCGTACGTAGTCGGGTCCTGCTAGAAGGCAGTCGAGCTGCTGCTTGCGGAGATAGCGCCGTGCGTTCATCGTGTGCTCCGCGCGGCTACCGGTGTGCAGCGCGATGACGACGTCCGCCCCACCGCCGAACACGTCATCGTGACAGAGGTCGAAGACGATCGACACGTCATCGAACAGGCGACCCGGCGCTGATACGACTGTCAGCACCACCCCATCTGCTCCATGCGTTCGCCACGCCTCGTCGATCGCCGGCGCGAGCGTTTCGTCCGGAGAGCTGCACACGACCCGCCGAAGGCCCGGAACGGACGCGAGACGGCTGAATACCTCGTGCAGGTCGTCGGTCTCGACGACCTGCACGACACCGACGACGGCGAGCTCGGGGGGCCCGGCGTCCGAACCGGATTCGGGCAGGACCTCCATCATCGCCGCCTGGGTGTGCAGTGACTTCGGCGGCATGGTGCGCACCAGGTCTTGCCACAGCAGGTCGAGTGGATAGCCATGGTCTCCCATCGCTGCCGCGATCCGCCTTCCGACGATCGCGTGCTGATCGAAGAACAACGGGTAGCCGTCGAAGACCTCTCGGACCACGGCCGGGCAACCGTCAGCGATCAACAGCTCGGCGTTGAACATCTCGGGGTGTTCGGCAGGATAGTCATCGCTCGGGAACGCAGCGCCACCCCGGAATCCTGACCTCATGAGACGGTGAGACAGTTCCGATTCGACGCGACGAGCATCATGAGGGGCGTCAGGCATCGCGGGCAACGTGTCCCAGAATGTGCGCCACACGGAGGATTGCAGCGCACGCCGGCGAACGGCGAGCCAGTACGAGCTCAGTTCGACCGCGCCGTCACGCCCCTCCGAACGGTCGAATCGCCGGGGATGCCGACGGTCGGTGATCGACCAGACATCGAGCGCTCGCCGATCCATGCGCTCGAAAGTCGGGCCTAGTTCGCCCACGGGACCGAACCAACGGTCGCCCGTCACGACGATCTCATCGAAATCCTCGACGCGGCGACCCCAGCAAGCCAGGCCGCGTCGCGCACCCCAGAGACCCGAGACAGCGCCCGTGTCCTCCACCACGTCGTCGACGAGTGTCTCCATCCGCTTTCGCGTGGCATCGTCGAGCGGTCCCGTGACCAGGATGATCTCATCGGACTCTTGGCGCAGCCGTTCTATGGCGTAGACCGCTGCCTCAGCGATGCGCCCTCGTCGAGCCGGAACGCTGTAGACAACGCCGCGCCGCCCACCGACCGGGAACGCGGCCGGAACACTTGCGCGGCTCAATGCGGCGCACCTGTCCCCTGTGCGAGCGCCTTGAGCAGGTACGCCCCGTAGCCGCTCTTCGCGAGCTTCGAGGCCCGGTCGCGCAATTCATCGTCTGACAGGAAGCCCATCCGCCACGCGACCTCTTCGGGGCAACCGATAGAGAGTCCTTGTCGTTTCTCCACGGTCCGGATGAATTCCGTCGCTTCGCTGAGGGAATCGAACGTCCCCGTATCCAGCCAAGCTGTGCCTCGCGGGAGGATCTCGACCGTGAGCCGCCCGGCGTCCAGGTACGTCCTGTTGACGTCCGTGATCTCCAACTCCCCCCGCGGGGATGGGCGGAGGTCGCGGGCGATGCCCACCACATCGTTGTCATAGAAGTAGAGACCAGGAACGGCGTAATTGCTCCGCGGCGACTCCGGCTTCTCCTCCAACGAGATCGCCCGACCCGTGTCGTCGAACTCGACGACACCGTACGCGGAGGGGTCGTCGACCCAGTAGCCGAAGACTACGCCTCCGTCGACGTCGTTGTACTGACGGAGGCGTGTGCCCATCCCCTGACCGTAGAAGATGTTGTCTCCCAAAACGAGCGCGACGGAGTCGCCGCCGATGTGGTCCGCTCCGAGAACGAAGGCCTGCGCGAGCCCGTCGGGCTGGGGTTGCTGCGCGTACGTGATGGAAACGCCGAACGCTGAGCCGTCGCCCAAAAGACGGGCGAACTGCGGAGCATCGTCCGGTGTGGTGATGATGAGGATGTCCCGGATGCCCGCGAGGATGAGCGTCGACAGGGGGTAGTAGATCATCGGCTTGTCGTACACGGGCACGAGCTGCTTCGAGACCCCCTGAGTGATCGGATGCAGACGTGATCCCGTACCGCCTGCCAGAATGATGCCGCGCATGGGACAAGTTTCCCCCACGCCGTCCGGCGCACCAAACCGCGCACCCGCCTATTAGCCTTGAAGGCGTGTCCAGGCTTCTTGTGACCGGCGGCGCCGGGTTCATCGGTTCGAACTTCGTTCACCACGTCATCGACCACACCGATCACACGGTGATCGTGCTCGACAAGCTCACCTACGCGGGCAACGCCGCATCCCTTGCGGGCCTGCCCGACGATCGGGTGCGCCTCGTCGAGGGCGACATCGCCGACGCCGCGCTCGTGGACGAGCTGTTCGGTCAGGTCGACGCCGTCGTGCACTACGCCGCGGAGTCGCACAACGACAACTCCCTCCACGACCCGCGTCCCTTCCTCGACACGAACATCGTCGGCACCTACACGCTGCTCGAAGCAGCCCGTAAGCACGACAAGCGGTTCCACCACATCTCCACGGATGAGGTGTACGGCGACCTCGAGCTCGACGACCCGGCACGGTTCACCGAGAACACCCCGTACAACCCCTCGTCTCCTTACAGCAGCACGAAGGCCGGCTCCGACCTGCTCGTGCGCGCCTGGGTGCGCTCGTTCGGGGTGAAGGCGACGATCAGCAACTGCTCGAACAACTACGGGCCGTACCAGCACGTCGAGAAGTTCATTCCTCGCCAGATCACCAACGTCCTGCGTGGCATCCGACCCAAGCTCTACGGCAAGGGTGAGAACGTGCGCGACTGGATCCACGCCGACGACCACTCGTCCGCGGTTCTGACGATCCTTGACAAGGGCGTCATCGGCGAGACCTACCTCATCGGTGCCGACGGGGAGAAGGACAACAAGACCGTCGTCGAGCTGATCCTCGCGCTCACCGGTAATCCCACGGACGCGTACGACCACGTCACCGACCGCCCCGGCCACGACCTGCGCTACGCGATCGACTCCACCAAGCTCCGCACCGAGCTCGGGTGGACACCTCGCTACGACGATTTCGAGGCCGGCCTGAAGGCGACCATCGACTGGTACCGCGAGAATGAGGACTGGTGGGCGCCCGCGAAGGACGGCGTCGAAGCCTTCTACGCCTCGAAGGGTCAGTGACCCGTGGCCATCGAGTTCGGTAAGGCGCTCACGGTCACCGAGACCCCCATCCCGGGGCTCGTCGTCCTCGACCTCCCGGTGCACGGCGACTCACGCGGCTGGTTCAAGGAGAACTGGCAGCGGGAGAAGATGACCGCGTCGGGCATCGACCTGCCCGATTTCGGTCCGGTGCAGAACAACATCTCGTTCAACGACGCGGTCGGCACGACCCGCGGCATCCACGCCGAACCCTGGGACAAGTACGTCTCCGTCGCCACGGGCCGCATCTTCGGCGCCTGGGTCGACCTTCGCGAGGGGCCGACCTTCGGCGCCGTCTACACGACCGAACTCGATCCCTCGCGCGCGATCTTCGTCCCGCGCGGCGTCGGCAACTCGTATCAGACCCTCGAGCCCGACACCGCGTACACATACCTGGTAAACGACCACTGGTCGGCCGACGCGACCTACACGTTCCTGAACCTCGCCGACGAGACCGCCGCGATCGAGTGGCCGATCCCCCTCGATCAGGTCGAGATCAGCGAGAAGGACAAGAACCACCCGCGTCTTCCCGAGGTGGTTCCGATGCCGCCGAAGCGCATCCTGGTGACCGGCGCGAACGGCCAGCTCGGCCGGGCACTGCGCGCCGAGTTCGGCGATCGTCCGTGGATGGAGTACGCGGGGCGGGACGAGCTCGACCTGACCTCGCCCGATCTGGCCTCCGCGCGCCGGTGGCGCGACTACAGCACGATCATCAACGCGGCCGCGTACACGAAGGTCGACCTCGCCGAGACTCCCGAGGGGCGCGTCGACGCCTGGGCGGCCAACGTCACCGCGGTCGCCGCGCTGGCACGTGTCGCGACCGCGAACGGCATCACGCTCGTCCATGTCTCGAGCGACTATGTGTTCGACGGAACGAAAGACGGCGCCTACATCGAGGACGACCCCGTGTCACCGCTCGGTGTGTACGGGCAGACGAAAGCCGCCGGGGACGCCGTCGTATCCGTCGTTCCGCGCCACTACATCGTTCGTACGAGCTGGGTGATCGGCGACGGCAACAACTTCGTACGGACGATGGCGTCGCTCGCCGAGCGAGGCATCGATCCAAAAGTCGTCGACGACCAGATCGGGCGTCTGACCTTCACCGACGACATCGCCCGCGCCATCCGGCGCCTCCTCGCAGGCGACGTGCCGTACGGCGTCCACCACGTCACCTCGACCGGCGCACCGGTCAGCTGGCGGGAGGTCGCGGCGGCGGTGTTCGAGCTGACGGGCCACGACGCCGACCGCGTGTCCGCTGTGACTACGGCCTCGTTCTTCGCCGATGCCGGCCGGGCCGTCTCGCCTCGCCCCGCGAACGGGACTTTGCGGGAGAATGCGGCGCTCGCGGGCGACAACTGGCGAGAAGCTCTCGCACGATACATCCGCGGTTGAACCGTCGAGGCGCTGTTCGCCGCTGATCGGCGAACAGCGCCTCCCGTCACGGCACCCGGACCTGACGGCAACCCAACAGCGTGTGGGGTCCGCTCCCGTTGTTGTTGATCGCGTAGACGCAGGCGTCGTATGTCCCGGGTGAGACCGGGCGGCTGATCGAGAATCCGTGCTGCGCCCCCGCAGACGGGTAGGCGCCAGCCACATCGGCTCGGGTCCGGTCTGCGGTGTGCGCCGTTCCGGCTCCGCTGATGTAGACGTGCACCGCGATCGGGTCGGGAGTGTCCGGGTCGATGGCCCAACCGTCGACGACGATGTTCCTTCCCGTCACGGACACTGCCTCGAGATTTCCGAAGGGCGGCTTCTCGTTCGTCCCTACAACGATGGTCCTGCAGCCCAGCAGGGTGTTGCCGCCGGCTCCGTTGTTGATCGCGTAGGCGCACACGTCCGAACGTCCGGGCGGAGCGTTCATGACCTGGGAGAAGCCATGATTCGCCCCCTGGGCAGGGTAAACAGCACCGACGTCAGCGCGGGGCAGATCAGCGTTGTACGCCACGCCCCGAGATCCCACGTACAGGTGCACCGAGATCGGATCCGAAGTGTCCTCATCCAATGCCCAGCCGCTCACTGCAACCGTGGTGCCGCGGACGGTGACGCCCTCGAGCACCCCGACCGGCGCACGCCCGAGATCGGGGAGCCGTGCCGTAATGGTTTTGCAGCCGAGAGAAGTATCACCACCGCGTCCGTTGTTCAGTGCTGTGACGCAGACGCGCGTTTCTCCGACGGGAACCTGGACTTTCGAGACGAACCCGTGCTGAGATCCGAACGAGGGGTATGCCGCCCCCACGTCCGCTCGCGCGTTGTCGGCGGTGACCGTAGAGACCTTCCCTCCCGCGTCGACGCGGACGCGAATCGGGGCGATGGTGTCCGGGTCGATCGCCCAGCCGCTCACCGTGAGCGTCTGACCGTCGGCCGACAGCTCTTCGTAGACGCCGAACGGTGCCCGACCTTGATCGCTGGGCGCCGTGACCGTGACGTTGCGACATCCGAGGGATACATTGCCGCCGAAACCGGTATTGATCGCGTATGCGCAAACGTCATAGGTGCCGGGAGCAGCTGACAGAGTCGCGCCGAACCCATGGGCCGCACCGTAGAGCGGATAGGCGGAAGCAATGTCAGGACGGTTGGCGTCGGCGCGTAGAGCCGTTCCCGTCGACCCTACGTAGACATGGACATCAATGGCTTCACGGGTGTCGGGATCCAGCGCCCAGCCTCCGACGGTGACTCCTCCCGCGGTCGCGGAGACCGCCTCAAGATTCCCGACTGGCGACCCCGTGAGAGCGGCCACCTTCGCGCACCCGATCTGGGAGTTCCCCCCTGGTCCCACGTTGATGCCGTAGACGCACACGTCGTTCATTCCCGCTGCCGCGGCAGGGACCGTCACCGAGAAGCCATGACGAGACCCCAGGTGCGGAAGCGCAGCGCCGACATCGGCACGGTCGCCGTCTGCCGTGAAGGCGTAGCCGACGCCGTTCACATATACGTGGACAGCGATGGGGTTGCTGGTATCGGGGTCGGCAGCCCAACCCGAGACCTCGAACGACCCCGGCCTCGCTTGAACCGCGTCGACGCTGCCAAACGGTCCGGATGGGTTTGCGGGCGGCTGCGTCGACCCGAACCAGTCGGTGTAGAGCCGCCAGAAGTTGCGGTTTCCGTACGAGGAGCAGGTGTCGCCCTCGCCGTACATGTTGTTGAGCGCGGCCTGATTGGGCACGTAGGGCGTGTAGATGTAGAGACCGGCCGTCGCCTGGTTCTCGATGTAGACGCGCTGGGTACCGCAGTTGTTGTACGGGTGGTACAGGATGTTGTTCCAGCGGCCGGCCTGGTAGCCGAAGTCCCGCGGGAAAGCCTTGTAGATCTTGTACTGCCGGGCCGCGTAGTACACCTGGTAGAAGAAGCCCAGCGTCGCGGAATCGCACGGAGCCGTGTCGGGGCAGCCCTGCCCGGTAGCCGCCGCGTAATCTCTGGCGGAGGGCGCGGTCGACGTCACAAGCGACTGCTCCTTCTGCAGGAGCACCAGGATGACCTTCTGGCTGATGCCGCACGAGCGGGCGACGCGATCGATGATCGTCGATGCGCTCTCGTTACCACGCCCCTCGTACCCGTTGCAGTAGCGATCGGCCGGACGGGTGTCGGTGTTCTGGCGGTAGTCCTTGAGACACGTGTAACCCGACGAACAGGACCGCACCTGGCGCTCCATGAACGCCTGGATCTCAGGCGAACCCATCGCGTTCGAGTCGTAGAACGCGGCGTCGCTGATGATGTTGCCCGGGTTGAAGTCCGCGCCGGATGCGGCCGCGGCTGCCGGTGCCGGAGCGATCGACGACGACAGTGCCACCGGTGCTGCGACGAGCAGGGCGACGGCGCACACCCATGCCGCGAGAACCGCGACGGACGAGCGGATGCTGCGGCGCGCGCTCACTGGCTCGACTCGACGCTCGAGTCGGCGGAACGCGCCCGCGTCGACGAGGACTCGTACTGAACATCGAACCGCGTCGCCGCGGAGTCGGACGCGACGTCGGCAGACATGAGGCCGCAGTACGTGACGCCGTTACCGGCTGTGCTGGTGATCGAAGCCACATCGACGCCGTCGACGCGGAGCGTGCAGGTTCCGTCATCCTCGCTGACGCCTGGGACCATCGCCGTCACCTCGAGGGCCGCGCCCCGCTGCTCGGCGGTGATGATGAGGACCTCACCGTTGTAGGGGGTGTCCACCTCGACCGTTTCGGTCGGCATGGGCACGTCGGGGGTCGCGGCGTCATCCGGAGTCGGGGTCGGCTCGGGCGTCGGGCTCTCGAGCGTTGCAGTCGGCGTCGGTGTCATTGCGCCACCGACGGGCGTGGCGCAGGCACTCAAAGCCAGCATCCCGACCACGAGGCCTCCGAAGAGGCGGACGCTCGTGGCGGTCGCCAATGACGTTGTTCTGCGCGCGCGGGGAGAAGTCACGCATTCATTCTGCGGCCATCGCCTGATTCAGACGGCATCCACGCCGTTTCGTCATCCGTCCGTTACGGCGGCACTCAGCGCGACATCCGGCGGCGCAGGCGACGTAGCCGCGACCAGATCGGCTGGTGCGCATCGATCTCGGTGCGGATGACAGCCCGCTGATCCCGCAGTTCGCGCCGCAGCGACTCGACCTCGCTCCGCACCTCAGCGACGATGCGCCGCTCCATGGCGCCCAAGTAGAGCGGCAGCCCCGCGCCGTTGTCGGCCACCCACGCGCGGAGCTCGCGATCGCGAACGACCATGTCGTCGCGGTCGTGCAGATGTTCCAGCGCGAACATGCTGTTTCCCTCGGCACCCGACGCGCTCGGACGTTGCGTCCAGAAGGCTAGCGGCGCTCCCCCGATGAAGCCGAGCGTCCCGACGGCGAGGACGCGGAGATAGAACTCCCAGTCCTCGACGGCTTCGAGCGACTCGTCGTAGAGACCAACCTGCTCGTGCAACGCGCGACGGTAGAGCAGCGAGATCGGAACCGCCCGGTTGACCTCGAGCAGGTCGATGAATCGCAACGCCGTCAGGTCCGCCCAGAACGGAACGCGCCCCGTCTCGACCCAGCGTCCGGCGCGCTTCTCCTCGTACACGATGGCCGTCGCGACCCCGACCCCCGAGTCGTCCGGATGGTCGTCGAGGAAGGCGACTGTGCGCTCGAGGAACTCCGGCGCCCAGAAGTCGTCATCGTCGTGGATGACGACGAACTCGGTGTCGAGAGCGTCGACGCCCGTGTTCGCCGCGGCGCATCGGCCGCCCGGGGCCCGCGAGTCGAGCACCGTCACGGTGTCGGCGACGGCAGAGGCCGAGACCACGGCCTCGACAGCGGCCCGATCGCTGCCATCGTTGACCACGACGATCCGTCGGTCGCCGAAGGTCTGAGCGGCGACATCGGCGAGGGCCCGGGCGAGGAACTCGGGTCGATCGGCCGTGCGGATGACGACTCCTACGCGTGCGGGCATACGTCCACCCTAGGAGGAGAAACCCGAGGCCTGCGTCACAGCTCGGCGTGGAGGGCCCACACCCGCTCGGCGTGATCGCGCCACGAGAACGCGCGGCCGCGGTCGCCGGCGCGCACGGCCCACCGGTGCAGTTCGTCGGGCGACGAGAGCACCTCCCCCGCCGCGTCCCGCAGTTCGTCGAACGGCGCGATCCGTGCCCCGTCGAGCAGCACCTCGCGATGCACGGGCGAGTCGCAGGCCACGACGGGCACCCCGAGCACCATCGCCTCCACGGCCCGCCAGGGGAACCCCGATCCGTCCGAGAGCGCGATCAGCAGGACGGCCGCGTCGAGCACGGCAGCGCGGTCGGCAGCATCCAGCCGGCCGGGCACGATGACCCGGCCGCGGTCGATCCCAGACTCGGCGATGGCGCTCGCGACGTCGGCCGGCTCGTCGAACACGACGATGCTGGAGGTCTGCTCCCCGGCGATGGAGGCCAGCACGGCCCGGAGCTGTTCTTCCGTGCCGCCCGCGACGACCGCCGCCCGGTCGGGCACGCCGAGCTCGCGCCGCCGCCCGATGGCGTCGGTGGGAACGCGGAAGTCGGCGGGCGCGGCCCCGGGGATGACGCGGATCCGGCCGCTGAGCTTGGGGGCGATCTCCGCGAGGCGATGCGCGGTGGCATGCGCCGGGACGATGACGGCGTCCGCGTGCTTCTCGGCGCGCTTGAGCAGCGCGCGGTGCGCGAGCACCGTCGCGCGGGGGAACAGTGCGGGCGTGTCCCAGACCGCGAGGTCCCACAGCGTGACGACGGTCTGCTCGTTGTCATGAGCCCGATCATGCTTGACGAGCGGCGCGAGCAGGGTCGGCGCATGCAGCAGCCCTCCCGCGACGCCTCCCGGGATTCCCATCGGCCAGGAGGCCAGCAGACCGGTCCGCGGGAACGGGGCTCGGACGGTCTGGGCCAGGCCGCCGACCCCAGCAGCCGCCTCCGCGGCGTCCGAGGGGACGACCGCAGCGACCTCGCATCGCGCCGGCGCCGTCGCGATCAGCGCGCGCGCCACTTCGAGGGACGCCTCGGAGGAATCGGCGTCGACGACATCGACCAGCTGGTCGAGCACGACCCGCAGAACCGTGGTCATCGCTCAGCCCTCCGGCGCGGGGGTCGGGGTCTGCGGGTGAAGCGCGTCCTGCACCATCTGCCGGACGAGGGCCCAATCGGGATCCGCTTCCTCGATGCCATTCTGGGGCGTGAGCTCGATCGTGGTGACCGGCTGTTCCTTGGCCTTCATCGCGATATCGGCGAGGAACGGCAGCAGATCGGCGGGGATGTCGGTCTGGACGAGCACCTGCCCGGCATCCGCGATCTCGGTGAACCGGTCGAGCACGTTCTGCGGTGTCATCTGCGCGAGGATCGCCTGCTGCAGCTCGCGCTGGCGACGCATCCGGTCGAAGTCGCTCGTCGTGTAGCGCGACCGGGCATACCACTGGGCGGTGTCACCGTCCATGTGCTGCTGGCCCGCCTCGATCCATCCCTCGGCCCAGTCGTCGGCCGGCTGTCCCTCGTACTGGGGCCCGCCGCCCTTGGGCAGGCGCTCGACGACGTTGATGTCGACACCGCCGAGCGCGTCGACGAGGTCGGCGAAGCCCTTCATGTCGATGAAGACGTAGTAGGGAATCGTGATTCCGAGGATGCCTTCGACGGCGTCCTTCGTCGCCTCCACCCCCGGCGACGATCCGTCGTCATGTGCGTCCGGATAGAGGGCGTTGCCGTCGCGGCAGATCTCCACCTCGGTCTGCAGCTGGTTGATGCCGCTGCTCCACCCGCAGTTCGGGTCGACGCGTCCCTCGTGGACGTCGGGATACAGATCCTTCATCGGCCCCGGCGCGAACGGGAAGTGCCCCATGTCGCGCGGGACACCGGTGATCGTGGTCGCCCCGGTCTCCGCGTTCACGGACACGACGGAGATCGAGTCGAAGCGCATGGAGTCGCGGCCTTCACCGCTGTCGGCACCGAGCAGGAGGACGTTGTAGTAGCCGTCCGACGGCGGAACGCTCGGCCCACTCGCACCGAACACGGTGCTGAGCGTCTCGCGAACGGAGTTCACGCGGTCGAACGTCCACGCGGCGGCCGACGTCGACGCGACGGCGAGCAGAATGGCCAGGAGCGGGACGCCGATGCGGGCCACCGTGCCCGCGCGCACGAGCTTGACCAAACGCAACGTGTCGACCGTCAGCACGATCCACAGCACCGCGTAGAACGCGATCACCACCTGGACGATCAGCAGGACGAACCAGTTGGTGGCGAGCGAGAGCAGCAGCGGGCGCCACAGCAGACCGGTCAGCACGGTCAGGAGTGCGATGACCCACATCGTGATCGTTGCGGCGAGACCGAAACGCCCCAGTCGGCGATTCCCGGCGAGCACCTGGGCAGAGCCGGGCAGGAGGAAGTTGAGCACGACGAGCCACCACCCGCGACGACCCATGACCTCGGGCGAGGTAGTGTCGGGATGCCGCAGCGGCCGCTCCTCGATAAGGCTTCCGCGTCGCGGCCGTGCAGGGTTGCGCGGCGGAGCGGTGACGGTCACAGGGATTCCTTGAGTCGGAGGTTCTTCTCCTCGACCTGCTGCTCGAGGCTGCGGGCGTACTCCTCCAGCCGATCGGCGAGCTCGGCGTTGCCCGCGCCGATGATGCGCGCAGCGAGGAGGCCGGCGTTCTTCGCGCCGTTGATCGACACGGTGGCCACGGGGATGCCGCCGGGCATCTGGACGATGCTCAGCAGCGAGTCGAGTCCGTCGAGGGTCGCGAGCTGCACCGGCACGCCGACGACCGGCAGCGGCGTCAGCGACGCGAGCATGCCCGGGAGGTGCGCCGCTCCCCCCGCGCCGGCGACGATGACGCGCAGCCCTCGCCCGCGTGCCTCACGACCGTAGCGGAGCAGCTTGTCGGGGGTGCGGTGGGCCGAGACGACTTCGACCTCGTGCGCGACACCGAGGTCGGTGAGCGCCTGCGATGCGTCGCTCATGACGCGCCAATCGGAGTCCGAACCCATGACGACTCCGACGAGCGGAGCGTCCGACGAATGCAGCGGCGAGGATGTCACCGACCCAGGTTAGGCGGGCCACCTGTGGAATCCCCGGAGCGGCGCGGTACCCCCGAGGGCTCAGTCGTCGAAGTTCGCCGCCACCACGCGGGCGTCGCCGACGACGGCGTCGAGGTCGTCGCCCGACAGGTTGACGTGTCCGACCTTGCGCCCGGGCCGCGGGGCCTTGCCGTAGGTGTGGACCTTCGCACCCGGGTGGGCTTCGAGAGCGGCGGGGATGCGCGCGGCGAGCGAGTCGGAGACGGGACCGCCCAGGATGTTGATCATGACCGACCACGGCGCTCGCGGAGCCGTGTCGCCGAGGGGCAGATCGAGCACTGCGCGGAGATGCTGCTCGAACTGTCCGGTCACGGCGCCGTCCTGACTCCAGTGGCCGCTGTTGTGCGGGCGCATCGCGAGCTCGTTCACGAGGAGGCGGTCATCGGCCGTCTCGAAGAGTTCCACCGCGAGCATGCCGGTGACACCCAGCCCTTCCGCGATCGCGACCCCGATGTTCTCGGCGACCTCGATCAGGCGCTGACCCGCCCGCGGAGCCGGGGCGATGACCTCCGCGCACACCCCGTCGCGCTGCACGGTCTCGACCACGGGGTACGAACGCCACGCCCCGGAGGGCCGCCGCGCCACCTGCTGCGCGAGTTCGCGCGTGAACTCGACGAGCTCCTCGACGAGCAGCTGTCCCCCCGGCTGGAGGGCGTCAAGCCAGTCAGCGGCGTCGTCTGCGGAACGGACGACACGAACGCCTTTGCCGTCGTATCCACCGCGCGGCGTCTTCACGACCGCGCGCCCGCCGTTGTCGTCGAGGAAGGCTTGCAGGCCGGCGGCATCGGAGATCGCGGCCCACTCGGGCTGCGGCATCCCGAGCTCGGCGAGTCTCGCGCGCATGCGCAGCTTGTCCTGTGCATAGAAGAGAGCGTCGGGACCGGGGTGCACGGCGACGCCGTCATCGACGAGCGCCCGGAGCACCTCCTGCGGAACGTGCTCGTGATCGAAGGTGATGACATCGACATCGCGAGCGAAGGCCCGAACCGTTTCGCGGTCGCGGTAGTCGCCCGTCGCGGTCGCCGCGATGGCTGCAGACATGCCCGGCTCCTCGGCCAGGACGCGCACATCGAGTCCCAGCTCGAGGGCCGGCGCGATCATCATGCGGGCCAGCTGCCCTCCGCCGACGATTCCTACTCGCAACGACATGGCGCCTCCTCCGGGTTCGCATCCATCATCCCGCACACGGAGACGGGGTCGCACGCGCGAGCGGGCGCGATCATGCTCAGGCGTCGGAGCCGATGATCGGCATGCTGTGCGAGTCGCGATGCGCCAGAATCTGGCTCACCTCGACCTGGTCTGCCAGCACCTCGTGGACGAGGGCGACGGCCGGGATGCTCCGCAGCCGCATGGCGGGGTCGACGCCGTTCGAGAGCGTCAGCGTTCCCGTCCCGTTCAAGCGCTGGATCGGGCCGCGCGACTCGTCGATGCCGTAACCACGGATATGGCTGAGCTCCGACCGGCGACGGACGATGAGTCCCGAGGTCTCGATGACCCGACGGGTCGTGATCGTGTACGAATGCGCGAGCCAGCGCAGGTAGGGCAGCACGACGAGGAGCACGACCACCAGCCCCGCGGCCGACCAGAGCATCACGTCGGTGAAGGGATCGGGCACGTTCCCGGTGAAGTATCCCGTGACACCCGCGATGACGATGAGCAGCAGCGCCGGCCAGAGGAGCGGCCCGGCGTGCGGGCGCAAGCGCGCGACACGAAGCTCGGGGGCCGCGGCACCCAGCGCTGGCGCGACGGGGCGACCGAACGAGGCTGCTGGCTGTGTCACAGCACCATCATGGCCCGCGGGTGCGACAACGCCTCGGCGGCACGCCCGGATGCCGCGAGGCCTCAGCCGACTCCGCGGACATGCACGACGTCGCCGGCTCCGACGACGCTCTCGACAGCCCCCGTCCGCACGACCAGGCGCCCGTCCTCATCGAGGCGCTCCGCCGTCCCCGTCAGCGTCTCGCCGCCGGGCAGCGAGACGACGATGTCCTCGCCGATCGTGACGCACGCCGCGGCGACCCGCTCCCGGAGGGCGTCGTCGGCGCCGCTCACCGCGAGGTGGGCGATGTGGTCACGCAGGCCCCTGAGGTAGTCCGCGAGCAGTCGGTCCTCGTCGACCTCCACCCCCAGCACGGCGAACGAGGTCGCCGTGGCGACCGGCAGGTCGACCTCGGCCATCGTGGTGTTGACCCCGGCACCCAGGATCACGTCGCCGGCCTCGCCCGGCAGGACCTCGGCGAGGATGCCGCTGATCTTCCGCCCGTCGACGAGGACGTCGTTGGGCCATTTCACACCGACCTGCCGTCCGTCCAGCTGCGCGGAGACGGCGTCGCTCATCGCGAGACCGGCGACCAGGGGGATCCAGCCGCGCGAGTGCACCGGCACAGCGCCCACGCGCAGGAGCACCGAGATCGCGAGCGCGGTGCCCGCGGGAGCCGTCCAGCTGCGATCGAGCCGGCCGCGACCGGCGCGCTGGTCGGTCGTCAGGAGCACCGAGAGGTGCGGGTGGGCATCGGGGTCGGCCTCGACGTCGCGGCGCAGGTGGGCGTTGGTCGAATCGGTGTGCTCGACGACGTGCACGCGGGGCGAGACCGCGGCCGCGCGGGGATAGCCGTTCTCGGGGATCGTCATGGCGTCACCCTACGATGCCGGATCGCGGCTCGGCGAGGGGTTGCGCCCGAGGGTTTCCACAGGCGATCGCCGTCGTCGTTGTGGGTGTGCTCCAACGGCTGCGGGGCCGCGCTGGATAGGGTGGAACGCGTGACCGACCAGCCCGACCTGTCCACGACCGCCGGCAAGATCGCCGACCTCCGCGCCCGCTACCAGACGGCCGTCGTCGACGCCGAGACCGCGGCACGCGAGAAGCAGCACAAGAAGGGCAAGCTCACCGCCCGCGAGCGCATCGAGATGCTCGTGGACCCGGGGTCGTTCGTGGAGCTCGACGAGTACGTGCGCCATCGCACCACCGCGTTCGGCATGGACCGGTCCCGCCCCTACGGCGACTCCGTCGTCTCGGGCGTCGGCACGATCCACGGCCGCACCGTCGCGGTCTACTCGCAGGACTTCACGACGTTCGGCGGCTCGCTCGGCGAGTCCGCTGGCGAGAAGATCATCAAGGTCATGGAGCTCGCGCTGCGCGGCGGGATGCCGATCATCGGCATCCTCGACTCGGGTGGCGCCCGAATCCAGGAGGGCGTCGTGGCGCTCGGCAAGTACGGCGAGATCTTCCGCCTGAACACCGCGGCGTCGGGAGTGATCCCCCAGATCTCGCTGATCATGGGGCCCGCCGCGGGCGGCGCGGTCTACTCCCCCGCCCTCACGGACTTCGTCATCATGGTCGACAAGACGAGCCAGATGTTCGTCACCGGCCCCGATGTCATCAAGACCGTCACCGGCGAGGACGTCGGCATGGAGGAGCTCGGCGGCGCTCACACCCACAACACGCGTTCGGGTGTCGCGCACTACCTGGCCCAGGACGAGGACGACGCGATCGACTACGCCCGGTCGCTCCTGAGCTTCCTGCCCGACAACAACATGTCGGACGCCCCGGTGTACGAGACCGGCTTCGAGTGGGAGACCACTGACGACGACCGTGCCCTGAACGTCGTCATCCCCGATTCACCCAACCAGCCCTACGACATCCACCAGGTCATCTCGGGGATCGTCGACGAGGGCGACTTCCTCGAGGTGCAGCCGCTGTTCGCACCGAACATCGTCGTCGGCTTCGGCCGGGTCGAGGGACGGACGGTCGGCATCATCGCCAACCAGCCCTCGCAGATGGCGGGCACTCTGAACATCGATGCCGGCGAGAAGGCGAGCCGGTTCGTTCGGTTCTGCGACGCCTTCTCGGTGCCGATCGTCACCCTCGTCGACGTTCCGGGCTATCTTCCCGGCACGGATCAGGAATGGACCGGCGTCATCCGCCGCGGGGCCAAGCTGCTCTATGCCTACGCCGAGGCGACGGTTCCGCTCGTGACGGTCATCCTCCGGAAGGCCTACGGCGGCGCCTACATCGTGATGGGCTCCAAGCAGCTGGGCGCCGACGTGAACGTCGCCTGGCCGACGGCGGAGATCGCTGTGATGGGCGGCCAGGGCGCGGTCAACATCCTCTACCGCGGTGAGATCAAGCGCGCCGAAGAGGCAGGCGAGGATGTCGCCGCGGTGCGGTCGCGCCTGGCCTCCGAGTACACCTACAACGTGGCCTCCCCCTTCCTGGCCGCCGAGCGGGGCGAGCTCGATGGCATCATCGAGCCGGCGCAGACACGCGTCTACATCGCGAAGTCGCTGCGCGCGCTCCGGGGGAAGCGGGCCGAGCTGCCCGCGAAGAAGCACGGGAACATCCCGCTGTGAGCGGTCGAGAGGATTCCCGGGACGAGGCGGGCCACGACGAGCGACCCCTGCGCATCGAGGTGCGGCGCGGCGATCCGACCCCGGAGGAGCTGGCCGCCGTCATCGCCGTCGTGAGCGAGTCGTACGCCCAGGAAGCCGCGGAGGCGATCGCCCCCGAGCCGGCCCCCGAGTCCGCCTGGCGGCGCTCGGCACGCGCGCTGCGGACGCCGCTGCGGCGCGGCTTCGGCTGGGGGCGTTTCACCGGTTGACGGGCGAAACTGATTTTGTCCCCCGAAATACCTACAGACGGATCTGGCACGCTGCCGCAGACTGAATGTGCTGGAACGCTACTGCGTTCGGTCACCCGAGCTTCTAGCCGGTGACTGCTGCGAGTCGGTTTTCGGGTAACCACTCGCATGGCGAGGGGCGGGCGGCTTCGCCGCCCCTCGCCCCCAGCACCTTCCGTCCGGTCAGAGACGCGGGCGGGGCCGCGCGATCTCGCGCCAGAGATCGACCGTCTCATCGGCGTCGTCGTCATGACGCGAGCGACCGACGACCGTGACCGCCGTGTCGGGATGCGTCGAGGTGCGGATGTAGAGCCGCTCCGACCGTGCCCCATCGAGCACGTCGGCGAGCTCGGCGCGGATGGCGGCGAGTTCGCGCTCATCGAGGCCGTCGAGGCCGCCCTCGTCGAGGAAAGTGACGTGGGATCCGGCTCGCCGGACGTCTTCGAGCACGCGGCGCACCGCGTCGTCGAGCAGCCGCGGACCGCGCAGCTCATCGCGCAGACGCCCTTCCGCGAGCCGCGCCTGCAGACGCTCGTCGTCGTCGAGGTCGCCGCCCGCGTTGATGGTGCGCGAGAGCACCGGCCCCGCAACGGCGAGCGCGCGCTGCACGCGGACCCGGCGCTCGCGACGGCGGCCCTCCTGTGTGGCGAGCCATTCGGACGCCTCGCGTTGAAGCGCCGTGAGCTGCGCGGTCTCGACGGCCGCGCGGTCGATCAGCAGGACGATGATCTGCGCTCCGCCCACCCAGATCGCCGAACCGACGGCTCCCAGCGAGAGCGTCGGCTCCGGGCCGATCCACACGACCGACTGCAGGAACAGGACGACGATGCCCGACCAGGCCACGATCGAGCGCCGGCGAACGACGAGGACAGCCATCAAGGCACCGAGCCCGCCGAGGCTCCAGGTCGCGAACGGCTGCAGCCGCCCCTCTTCGCCCGCGGCCCACCAGGTGGCTGACGGGATCACGACGGTGACCGCGAGGGCGAGGAGCGCGATCCACAGGGGCAGCGGCGCCGGACGGCTCATGCCCGCCGTCACGGCGCTCATCGCCGGAACCTCCGCGGCCGGCTTCGCCGCCGCATCCATCGGCCGCGTGGGCCAGAAGATGCACAGGCCCGTGACGGCGAGGTAGACGACGAGATTCAGGATCAGCACGACGGGGACATCGACGGGGCGCGTCCAGAACATGCCGCCGACCGCCAAGTACGCCGTGAAGGCGACCCCGAGTGCCGACAGCACCCAGCGGACCGAGCGGTTCATGAGCTCTCCTGCCAGCTGATGGACACGGTCGTCCCTGATGCATCGGAGTCGACCGTGGCGGCCCCGGCCACAGCGGCCACCCGCGCGATGATCGAGGCACGGATCCCGAGGCGATCCTCGGCGACGCGCGTCGCCTCGAAACCGGGTCCGTCGTCGGCGACGGTGATCGCAAGCCCAGCCCTGTCGGCGTGGAACGACACGCGCAGATTCGCAGCGCCGGCATGCTCGACCGAGTTCGTCACCGCCTGCGCCGCCGCGAGGTGCAGCGCTCGGGCGACACGGCCCGGCACAGACCGGGCATCGGGTTCGATCCGCTGAGAGACCCCGGCGTCCGGAGACAGTCGGTGGACCGTCGCTTCGAGCTCGGCACCGACGACGCCTGCCGGGATGGGGGCGTCGGGGCCCTCGCCCACCTCCTGGTCGACGTTCGCCAGTCGCGTGAGCGCTTCGCGGGCCATGGCGACCGCGAGAGTCCGCTCCCGGTCGGTCTCGGCGCGTTCGGCCGCGATCAGTGCTGCCAGCACGCTGTCGTGCATGAGTGCCGCGACGGCGACCCGCTCCTTCTCGACCGCGTCTGCTGCGGCCGCCTGCGCGAAGGAGCGGACCGCGCCCTCCCGTCCGCTGTCGATGCTCGCCGCGAGGGACCGGAGGATCCAGCCGACGACGATCAGGACGCTCGCGAGGATGATCGCGAACGCCGAGTCGAGCGCGACGTCGAGCACGGTGGCGGGCGTGAGAGGCAGAAGTGTGAGCCGCATCGCGCCGTACAGCAACGGCAGAAGGAACGCCCAGACGATCTGTCCGGCGAGCGGCATGCAGAAGACGGCCGCGACGGTCCCCACGTTGATGAGGAACCACAACCAGGGCTGCTCGTCGACGGTGGTCGACCGGTCGGCCGCCAGCGGCCAGAGGACGGTCGCGATCGGGAAGACGCCGGCGAAGATCGCGGCGAACACGCGGACGGCCCGCGAGGTGATCAACGCGACGCACATCATCAGCAGCGTGCCCAGGACCACGATCAGCAGGATCGTGTGCCAGGCGGAATGTCCGGCGGGGGTGCTGAGCGCTCCCACGAGCGCCTGGATTCCGATGACGGCGCTTCCGGTGCCGACGACGATGCCCAGGATGCGGTCGATGCGCGACTGGGTGAAGCGCTGAGTCTGGGCCAGGGCCTCGCGGAACTCCGCGGGACGACGCGGGCGGGTAGTGCCGGTGCCCGGGGTCTCAGCGGGCATCGGAGGCTTCGCCGACGAGACCGTCTTCCATCGCACGGCGGAGGAGGTCGACCTTGGTGGGTGCGGGACGGCCGACCTCGACGTACTTCACGCGCACCCGGGTGATGTTCTCTTTCGCGGTGGAGTAGGCGATCCCGAGCCGCTCGGCCACCGCTTTCAGGGGCAGTCCGGCGGCGTACAGGCGGAGCACGTCGCGCTCGCGTGCGGAGAGCTGGGCATCGGCGAACGCCCGGTCGCCGTCGACCGCGCTGGCCCACTCGACGTTGTCCAGGTGTTCGCCCCGCGCCACCGTCCGAACCGCCGCGACGACGTCGTCGGTGCGCGCCGACTTGCTGATGACGCCCAACGCGCCCGCAGAGAGGGCTTCACGCACCGCCGCCGGCCGGTCGGCGACGCTGTGGATGATGACCTGCGATCCGTCCCAGACGAGCTGAGCGACGTTCTCCGCCACGGTGGCGCCGTCGCCGAGCATGAGGTCGAGCACAACGACATCCGCCGGTGACTCCCCCGTGTCCTTCCGCCATCGCAGATACTCGGCGACGGTGCTGCCGGTGAAGACGACCTCCCCGACTCCCGCTCGGGAGCAGGCGGCGGCGAGCCCGAGCCGGACCGACTCGTGATCGTCGATGAGTGCCACCCGTGTCATGGGCTCAGCCTAGGACAGGGGGCCCTCGTCGGTGAGTACCGCAACCGCCTCCATGTGGTGCGAATGGGGGAACAGGTCCAGGCCCTGCAACGACACCGGCGCGTAGCCGCCCGCGCGCAGCATGCCGAGATCGCGCGCGAGGGCGACCGGATCGCACGCGACGTAGACGAGGGTCGCAGGCCGAAGCCGCAGCAGCGAATCGACGACGTCTCGTCCCGCTCCCGACCGCGGCGGGTCGAGAACCGTCACCCCGGCGCGCAGCCGGGCGCGTTCGGCAGCCGATGCGGTCTCCTCGACCTGCGCCAGCCAGCGGTCGACCCGGCCGGTCTCGGCGCGGGCACCCACCCACTCGGCCAGGTTCTCCCCGGCGTGGTCGGTGGCGCGGGTGTCGGACTCGACGCTCGTGATGCGGGTGGCCGTGCCTCCCAGTTCGGCGACGGCGGCCGCGAGGAGACCGACCCCGCCGTACAGGTCGAGGTGCCATGCGTCGGGATCGACGGTTCGGCCGGCGGATCGCAGACCGCTGTGGACCGCGTCGCGCAGCGCGACCGGCGCGAGCCGGTGGACCTGCCAGAACCCTCCGGCGTCGACGCGGAACTCCCGGTCGCCGACCCTCTCGATCACGGTTTCGCGCAGCGCCGGGTCGGCCACCGGGCGCGGACCGCCCCGACCTCGACCGCGGGGCGTCTCCGGGCGGGCCAGGGCTCGCACGCGCCCGTCGGAGGGCTGCACGAGGTCGAGGCGCCCGGGAGCGGCCGACCGTCCGCGGGCTACCGATTCGGCGATCGCCGGGGTGGCGAGCGGCAGGTCGTCGACCTCGACGACGCGGTGCGAGCGCGCGGCGAAGGGCCCGATGCGTCCATCCCCGTCGACGTGGAGGCTCACGCGCGTGCGCCATCCCGTGCCGTCCGGCGTCTCGTCGGCGCCGGCTGCCGCGACGACGACGTCGCTGTCGACACCGCCGAAGCGCTTCAGAGCGTCACGGAGGACGCGCTGCTTGAGCTCGCGCTGGTGTTCGAGGTCGATGTGCCCGAAGTCGGCCCCGCCCGGGCGGTTCTCCGGCGCGGTGCCGATGTCGGCGGGCGACCAGACGTGCGGTCGCCGATGCCGCGAAGCCTCGAGCACTTCGAGCGCCTCGGCACGCCAGAACGACGACTTCGCGGTGTCGGTCAGCCGCGCGCGCACCCTCTCACCGGGGATCGCGTCGGGGACGAAGACGACGCGGCCTTCGTGTCGTGCGACGAAGACGCCGCCGTGGGCGACGTCGGTGACGTCGAGATCGAGGAGGTCGCCGGACTGCATCCCTCGATGCTCGCACACGCGCGCCCGCAGGTAGCGTGAACGGCATGCGCGTGTGCCTCGCCTCGACCTCCCCCGCCCGCCTCATGCTGCTGCGTCAGGCGGGCATCGAACCCGCGACCCGTGCCCCCGAGGTCGACGAGGAGGCCGTCATCGCCGCCCTCGAGGCCGAGGAGGGTCGCGTGCTGCCGCCGGACGAGCACGTCCTGCTGCTGGCGCGACGCAAGGCGGCCGACGTGGTCGCGACGCTCGCGCGACTCGAACCCGACTTCGACGGCATCGTCATCGGGGGCGACTCGATGTTCGCCTTCGACGGCGAGGTCCTCGGCAAGCCGCTCCGGCCCGACGTGGCGACCGCGAGGTGGGAGAGGATGCGCGGGGGCACAGGCAGCCTCCACTCGGGGCACTCGGTGATCCGCGTGCGCCCGGGGACCGTTGCGCAGGAGGCGTACGCCGTCGCGGACGCCGCGGTGACCTTCGCCGACGACATCACCGCCGACGAGATCGCGGCGTACGTCGGCACCGGCGAACCTCTGCAGGTGGCGGGAGCCTTCACTGTCGACAGCCTCGGCGGCCCCTTCATCACGCGGGTCGACGGCGATCCCTCCACGGTCGTCGGGATGTCCTTATCGACGTTGCGCCGCCTCGTCCGTGAGCTCGGCGTGGCCTGGCCCGACCTCTGGACCACGCGGCTGACATCATGAACGGCGGGCCCGCTTCGTAGGCATCCACTCACGTTCGCCCGGTCACTTTGTGCGAGTGATCCAAAAGTCGGGGCCGCGTGCTCGCTAGGCTGGCATTCATGCCTGAGATCGCCAAGGTCCTGATCGCGAACCGCGGCGAGATCGCCGTCCGTATCGTGCGCGCCGCCCGTGACAGCGGGAAGGCGTCGGTCGCCGTCTACGCCGACCAGGACCGCGACGCGCTCCACGCCCGCCTCGCCGACGAGGCGTACGCCCTCGAGGGGTCCACGAGCGCCGAGACCTACCTCTCCATCGAGAAGATCCTCTCCGTCGCGCGACGTTCCGGCGCCGACGCCGTGCACCCCGGCTACGGCTTCCTCGCGGAGAACGCCGAGTTCGCCCGCGCCGTCATCGGCGCGGGACTCACCTGGATCGGCCCCTCCCCCGAGGCCATCGAGGCTCTCGGCGACAAGGTCACCGCGCGGCACGTCGCCGAGAAGGTCGGCGCTCCGCTCGCGCCCGGCACCCCCGGGCCCGTCGACGGTGCCGACGAGGTCATCGCCTTCGCGAACGAGTACGGCCTGCCGATCGCCATCAAAGCCGCCTACGGCGGCGGCGGGCGTGGTCTGAAGGTCGCGCGCGAGCTCGACGAGGTGGCCGAGCTGTTTGAGTCGGCCACTCGTGAGGCGATCGCCGCGTTCGGCCGAGGCGAGTGCTTCGTCGAGAAGTACCTCGACAAGCCGCGCCATGTCGAGACGCAGTGCCTCGCCGACGCAGCCGGCAACGTGGTCGTCGTCTCCACGCGCGACTGCTCGCTGCAACGACGCCACCAGAAGCTCGTCGAAGAAGCGCCCGCGCCCTTCCTCACGGACGAGCAGAACGACATCCTCTACTCCGCCTCGAAGGCCATCCTGCGCGAGGTCGGCTATGTCGGGGCGGGAACCTGCGAGTTCCTCATCGGCGCCGACGGCACGATCTCGTTCCTCGAGGTCAACACGCGCCTCCAGGTCGAGCACCCCGTGTCCGAAGAGGTGACCGGGATCGACCTCGTCCGCGAGCAGTTCCGCATCGCCGAGGGCGGCACGCTGGACTACGACGATCCTGCGCCGGTCGGACACTCGATCGAGTTCCGCATCAACGGCGAAGACCCGGGACGCAACTTCCTCCCGCAGCCCGGCCGCATCCACGTCTTCAAGACGTTCGGCGGTCCCGGCATCCGTCTCGATTCCGGTGTCACGGCCGGCGACTCGGTCTCCGGCGCGTTCGACTCGATGCTCGGAAAGATCATCGTCACGGGTCGCACCCGTGAGGAGGCACTCGAGCGCTCTCGCCGCGCGCTCGACGAGTTCGAGGTCGCCGGTATGCCCACCGTCCTGCCGTTCCACCGCCGCGTGGTGCGCGAGCCCGCCTTCACGGCGGAGAACGGCACATTCGGCGTGTTCACGCGGTGGATCGAGACCGAGTTCGTCAACGACATCCCGGCGTGGGACGGCGAGCTCGAGGCTCCCGCCGAGCCCAGCGGCCGCCACACGGTCGTCGTGGAGGTCGCCGGCAAGCGCCTCGAAGTGAGCCTGCCCGACCGTGTCGCCTCCCCGCCGGTCGCGGTGGGCCGCCCCGCCCAGGTGCCGCCCTCGCGGCGCTCGCACGCGGCCAACGCCAGCGCCGCGGCATCCGGCGACGCCGTGAAGTCACCGATGCAGGCGACGATCGTCAAGGTCGCGGTCGAAGCCGGCCAGCAGGTCGTCAAGGGCGACCTCGTCGTGGTGCTCGAGGCGATGAAGATGGAGCAGCCCATCCAGGCCCACAAGGACGGCGTCGTCGGCTCCATCGACGCGACGCCGGGCACCACCGTGGGCGCAGGTCACCCCCTGCTCACCATCTCCTGACCCCTAGGGTGGGGGCATGCGCCGCCCTGCACGTGTTCTTCCCATCGTCTGCCTGCTGGGGCTCGCTCTCGGGCTGAGCGCCTGCGCTTCCGACACGGTCGACCTCGCGGCGGCCGACGGGTGGCTCGCCGCGGTCGCGGCCGAACAAGCCGGCGCGGATGTCGGCATCGGCACGACGAGCGGCCATACGATGCCGTTGGAGAACTCCGGCGACCGGAGCGCAGGGGTCATCCTGACGCTCGCCGAGCCGGCGCCGGCGAGTGTGGTCGAGGTGCGGTGCTTCGGCGGTCACACCGCGACGGTGTTCGTCGAGGCTTCGACGACGTCCGGCTCGCGCGGCGTGGAGACGAGCATCGACTGCGACGAGAAGCCGCACGCTCTCGAGCTCGTTGATGCCACCCGCACCACAGCCGTCAGGATTGCCGTCCGCGCCGAGCCGGAGACGCGCTACTACGCCGATGTGAGGTGACACGGCGCCGCATGACCGCGCGTGAGCGTCGGAGAGAGGCGCGTACATCGGAGCGATCGCCAGGATCACTCCGACTTTCGCGCGATTCTCCGACGCTCGTGGGCTCGGCTCGGCTCAGGAGAGCGGGTCCTCGTCGCGCTGGACGAGGTGCATCGCGCGAGCGGCGTCCGTGATGCTGCCCGTGAGCGAGGGGTACACCGCGAAGACCCGCGAGACCTGGTCGACCGTGAGACGGCGCTCGACGGCGATCGCGATCGGGTAGATGAGCTCCGAGGCGCGGGGCGCCACGATGACACCGCCGATGACGGTTCCCGAGCCCTCGCGCGCGATGATCTTCACGAAGCCGTCCTTGACGCCCATCATCTTGGCGCGCGGGTTCGCGGCGAGCGGGAGCTTGTGCACGTACCCGTTGACCAGGCCCGACTCGATGTCCTTCTGCTGCTGGCCCACCGTCGCGATCTCGGGCGCGGTGAAGATGTTCGCGGTGATGCGGCGACGCTCGAGCGGGATGACGGTGTCGCCGAGCGCGTGGAACACGGCCTGGCGCCCCTGCATGGCGGCGACCGAGGCGAGCGGCACGAACGTGGTGCAGTCACCCGCGGCGTAGATGTTCGGCACGGATGTGCGCGCGACGCGGTTGACCTGGATGTGGCCCGAATCCGTCAGCTGGACGCCCGCCTCTTCGAGACCGATGCCGGCGGTGTTGGGGATCGAGCCGACCGCCATGAGGCAGTGGCTCCCCTCGACCGTGCGCCCGTCCGAGAGGGTCGCCACGACGCCGTTCTCGGTGCGCTCGACCTTCTCGGCGCGAGACTTCGACAGCACCGTCATCCCGCCGCGCTTGAACACCTTCTCGATGACGGCGGCCGCGTCGACGTCCTCGCCCGGGAGCACCTGGTCGCGGCTGGAGATCAGCGTCACCTTCGCCCCGAGGTTCATGTAGGCCGAGGCGAACTCCGCTCCCGTCACACCGGATCCCACGACGATGAGGTGCTCGGGCAGCGACTTCATGTCGTAGAGCTGCGTCCAGGTGAGGATGCGCTCCCCGTCGGGCTTCGCACTGGGCAGTTCGCGCGGCGACGCCCCCACGGAGACGACGAGGGTGTCGGCTTCCACGCGGTCGAAGTCGGTGCCACCGGGGCCTGTCGCCGCGATCAGGGCGTGCGTGCCGTCGAGGCGCCCGTGGCCGGAGATGATGCGCACGCCCGCTTCGACGAGCTGCGCGCGCATGTCGTCGGACTGCTGGCGAGCGAGAGAGAGCAGCCGGCGGTTGACGGCCGCGAGATTGATGGCGACCTCCGGCTTGAGCGGAGTGCCGGAGTCGGACCGCGCGAACAGCTGCACGCCCAAATCGGATGCCTCGCTGATGGCGACGGCCGCATCAGCCGTGGCGATCAGCGACTTCGAGGGGACGACGTCGGTGATGACGGCCGAGCCGCCCACGCCGGCGCGTTCGACCAGCGTCACCTCCGCACCCTGCTGGGCGGCGGCCAGGGCCGCCTCGTATCCGCCGGGGCCGCCGCCGAGGACGGCGACGCTTTGGGTGCGCTCGAAGCTGAGAGGCGACATGGTCTCCATTCTTCCTCAGCCGCGGAGTCGGTCGCGCACGCCTGCGTCTGGAGGGTCGCGAGTCTTAGAGTGGGGGGATGCCTGACTCCTCCGCGCACCCGCTCGACGATCCCGCTGTCGACCCGCTCGATGTGGCCCGCGAGGCTGCGGCCGACATCGCCCGTATCAGCGGCGTCGAGCGCCACGACATCGCGCTCACCCTCGGCAGCGGCTGGGGTCGGGCAGCCGAGCTCATCGGCGAGACCACGGCGACCATCCCCGCCACCGACGTCACCGGCTTCAGCAAACCCGCACTCGAGGGGCACGTCGGGACGCTGCGCAGCATCCTGACCCCCGAGGGCAAGCGCATCCTCGTCATCGGCGCCCGCACCCACTACTACGAGGGGCACGGCGTTCGCCGGGTCGTGCACAGCGTGCGCACCGCCGCCGCCACCGGCGCGAAGATCATGGTGCTGACCAACGGCGCGGGCGGCATCAAGCCGACGTGGCGGCCCGGCCAGCCGGTGCTCATCAGCGACCACCTGAACCTCACCGCCGACTCGCCCCTCGAGGGCGCGACGTTCGTCGACCTGACCGACCTGTACTCCTCGCGACTGCGCGACATCGCGCGCTCGATCGATCCCACGCTGGACGAGGGCGTGTACACGCAGTTCCGCGGCCCGCACTACGAGACGCCGGCCGAGGTGCGCATGGCTCGCACGCTCGGCGGCGACATCGTGGGCATGTCGACGGCGCTCGAGGCCATCGCCGCCCGCGAGGCCGGCATGGAGATCCTCGGGTTCTCGCTCATCACGAACCTCGCCGCCGGCATCCAGGAGACCCCGCTCAGCCACGCCGAGGTGATCGAGGCCGGGCGCGAGGCCGAGCCGGTGATCTCGGCGCTCCTCGCCCGCGTGATCGAGGCGCTGTGACCGGCGCGGACGAGCCCGTCACGGGCGTGAATGTCGACGCGACGACGCCGGCGGTTCCCTGGGACGCTGCGCGCGCCTGGATGGCCCAGGACCCCGACTCCGAGACCCGCGATGAGCTGGCGGCCGTCATCGCCGCAGCCGAGTCAGGCGACGAAGCGGCCGCGGCCGATCTCGTCGACCGTTTCGGCACGCGCCTGGCCTTCGGCACCGCGGGACTCCGCGGCCGGCTCGGCGCCGGCAGCAACCGCATGAACCGCGTGCTCGTCACGCAGGCAGCGGCGGGGCTCGCGGCGTACCTGCTCGAGAAGGCGGGGCCCGATGCTCCGCCCGTCGTCGTCATCGGCTACGACGGGCGACGGGGGTCGGCGCGGTTCGCGCAAGACTCGGCCGAGGTCTTCGCGGGGGCCGGGCTGCGGGCGATCCTGCTGCCACGCCTCCTTCCGACACCGGTCCTGGCGTTCGCCGTGCGCCACCTCGGTGCCGACGCCGGTGTCATGGTCACCGCGAGCCACAACCCGCCCGACGACAACGGATACAAGGTGTATCTCGGCGGCGCCGACGACGGCTCGCAGATCGTCCCGCCGGCCGACGGCGAGATCGCTGCGCACATTCAGCGAGTGGCGGATGCCGGCGACATCTCGGCACTCCCCCGCTCCGAGCAGTACGAGACCGCCGACGATGCGGTCGTCGAGGCGTACGTCGCCGCGACGGCGACCGTCGCCCCGGCGCCCGCGGGCGCGAACGGGATGCGCTGGGTCTACACCGCCATGCACGGTGTCGGAACCGAGACGATGCTGCGCATCCTCGACGCTGCGGGCTACCCGCACCCCGTCCCGGTCGCCGAGCAGGCCGAGCCCGACGGCCGGTTCCCCACGGTCGCCTTCCCCAACCCCGAGGAACCGGGTGCGATGGACCTCGCGCTCGAGACCGCCCGCGCGAACGACGCGGAGTTCATCCTCGCGAACGACCCGGACGCCGATCGCCTCGCGGTCGCGATCCCGGATGCCGCCGCCGAGGGCGGCTGGCGGCGGCTGACCGGCAACCAGATCGGTCTGCTGCTCGGCTGGCGCGCCGCCCGTCGAGCCGCGGAGGGCGGTGTCGCCGGCGGCGCGTCGCTCGCGTGCTCGCTCGTGTCCTCGCCCGCGCTCGAGGTCGTCGCGGAGCGCTACGGCCTCGACTTCCACGCCACCCTCACCGGTTTCAAGTGGATCTCGCGCGCCCCCGGCCTCGTCTTCGGGTTCGAAGAGGCGCTCGGCTACCTGGTGAACCCCGAGACGGTGAAGGACAAGGACGGCATCTCCGCCGCCGTCGCGATCCTCGGGCTCGCCGCCGAGGCGCGGGAACAGGGCCGGACGCTGGGCGATCTGCTCGCCGAGTTCGACGCCGAGTTCGGCAGCTTCGCGAGCGGACAGGTGTCGGTCCGGGTCGACGACCTCGCGGTCATCGGACGCATCACCGCCGCGCTGCGCTCGGCACCGCCCACCCGGATCGGCGACGCCGCGGTGGTGTCGTTCGAGGATCTCGCCGCTCCGGTGTCGGGCCCGCCGCTCGGCGACATCCTGCGCCTGTGGCTCGAGGGCGACGCCCGCATCCTCGTCCGCCCGAGCGGCACCGAGCCGAAGCTCAAGCTGTACCTCGACGTCCGCGGAGACTCGGCCGCCGATGCGGCATCCCGGCTCGCCGCGCTCGAGGCCGGCGTGCGCGGCCTGCTCGCGACCATCGGCTGAGCCCACCGCCCCACCCCACCCCGCCACACCACACCCCGATACATTCGTCGGACGCGTGGTGCTGGTGTCGCCTCAGGCGGCGCCCGGCATGACACCAGCACCGCCGGTCCGACGTCTGTATCGCGCCCCGCGCCGCTAGGCTTCGGGAGTGCTGCTGACGGAACCTGTGGAGCTCACCGACGAACACGTGCGGCTCGTCCCGCTCGACCTCGACCACGCCGACGACCTCGCGCGAGCCACGGCCGGCCTCGAGTACGCCTGGTACACCTCGGTTCCCGCGTCCGTTCCCGCTGACATCGCGCAGCGCCTCGCCTGGCGCGACGAGGGCCACATGAACCCGTTCGCCGTGCTGCGGGGCGACACCGCGGTCGGGATGACGACGTTCTGCAACATCGATCAGCCCAACCGCCGGGTCGAGATCGGACACACCTGGCTCTCCCCTGCGGTGCAGCGGACCGCGGTCAACACCGCCGCGAAGCGCCTGCTGCTCGGCCACGCGTTCGAGAGCTGCGACGCGATCGCGGTCGAGTTCCGCACGTCGTGGCACAACCGCCAGTCACGCGCGGCGATCGAACGCCTCGGCGCCAAGCAGGACGGGGTGCTGCGCAACCACCGTCTGGGGCCGCACGGGACGCTCCGCGACACGGTCGTGTACTCGGTGCTCCCGCACGAGTGGCCCGCGGTGAAGCTCGGGCTCGAAGCGCGACTCGCGCGCTGAGCGCAGGCGATCAGCCGTCGACGACCGCGACGAGCTCGTCGAGGAAGGCGCTGAACGTGATGCCGCGCCGTACGATCCGCTGCACGCTCTCGCGCTCGCTGAACACCTCGACCAGCTGCTCGAACACCGTCTGGAACGCGGCCCGATCGGACTCCGAGAAGGCGACCATCGCCACGACCTGCACGCGGCCGTCGCCCCACGCGATAGACGGGTCGGCGATCCCGAGCGAGATCGCCGTACGCGTCGCGGTCATCCCGATGGCGTGCGGGACGGCGAGCGCGTCGGTGAAGGCTGTGGACGAGAGCCGCTCGCGCTCGATCGTGCGCTCGATGTAGTCGTCGTCGATGACGCCTTGATCGACCAGCAGTGAGCCCAGCCGGCGGATCGCGGCCTCTTCTCCCCCGTCGCCGTCGAGCCCGCGGATGAACGCGGACGGGTCGAAGTAGCGCTCCAGCTCGGCGCGCAAGCGCGTCAGGCGCCGGGCCCGGCGGAGCCGCGCGGCGGCGGTCTGCACCCGATCGATGTCGGCGTCGGTGAGGAAGGGCTGGATGTGGACGATCCGGTCGCTCATGACCGGAGGCGCGATGGTCGACAGGATGAGGTCGGTGTCGATGGAGGCCCAGTCCGGGTCGACGCGCGTCTCGACGCCCACCACGTCGAGTGCCTGTCCCAGCGAACGGTCGACGCTCGAGCGCAACAGCTCGTGCAGCTCGTAGTACCCGGGGCACACGATCGTCGCCGTCAGCGCCTGCGCCGAGAGCCGGCTGCGTTCGAGGCGCCCGCCGACGTGCATCGCGATGTAGGCGATCTCGTCGTCGAGGAGCGGGATGCCGAGCAGACCCCGCAGCGCGTCGGCGATGTACACGGCGACCTCGAAGATCATCGGATACGTCGTCTTCAGCGATCGTGTGAGCGGGTTGCGCGACCACGCCTGCTCGCGTGCCCGGTGCTTGAGGTTCTGCACGTGCAGCGACAGGCGCAGCACGAAGTCCTCCTGGTCGATGTCGACGAGGAACTCCGCGGCCGCCCGCCGCACGACGTCCCGGACGGCGGTCGCGACGTCCGGGTCGATGCGCTCGCGGATGAGCGCCGCCGGCTCGGTCGCACCGGGCGCCACGACGCGCGTGAGCACGAGGGCGGCGAGATGCTGACGGTCGCCCGACCCGAGCACGACGCCGAGGTGCCGGCGCGTGAGGCGGTCGAGGATGTCGCCGACCTCCGCGCGGAACGCGGCGTCGTCGGCCTCCGCCACTTCGAGAGCCCGACCCCGCGTGATCCGGTCGGCGGCGATGGCGATGTGCATGACGACATCCCCGATGCCGAACTCGTTGACGAAGTAGCCGAGCTCGGTCAGCTCGGTGACCAGGTCGTCCTTGAAGGGGCCGAAGGCGACCGCCCCGACGGACCGTTCGCCGAGAGTGCGACGGAGGCTGTCGAGGTCGAAGGAGCCGTCATCGGTCTCCTCGTGGGCGAGCCTGCTGAGCAGCCGTCGCTGGGCCATCTCGGTGCCGCGCAGCCGTGCCCGCGACGACGTGCGTTCCAGGCTGAGCTCGGTGCCGCCGAGCAGCCCGCGCACCCGGCTGAGATCGGCATCGATCGTGGCGGGGCTGACGAAGAAGGCCTCGGCCGTCTCGAAGACGTCGATTCCGTCCGGGGAATCGAGCAGCGCGCGCACCAGACGGTGCAGCCGGTCGCGCGGAGTGCCGGCGTCGCCCACATGCACCGCCGCGGCGCTCTCCGGCCCCGCGCGGTAGCCCTGCGGTCCGGACTCGACCACGACGCCATCCGGCACCCGGGCGTTCAGGGCCGTGACGTAGCTGCGGATCGAGCGCGGCGTGACCCCGATCGCATCCGCGAGCGCGGCTGCGGTCACCCAGTCGCCGTCGCGCGCGAGAATCGCGAGGACGCGGTCCTGCCGGCTCCTGGTCACGCTCCCATTCCATCATGGCCCGGCCGACCTTCCGCCCCTGCGGAAGCAGGAAGACCTTGTCGCCTCTCAGGGGTCTCACAACAATGGGGAGAGGAGGAGGCGGGTCGATGAGGATCCTGGTCGTATGCGGCGCGGGCGCGTCGAGTACTTTCGTCGCACAGCGGGTGCGCCATGCGGCGCAGACGCGTGGCCTGGACATCACCGCCACCGCCGGAACCGAGCAGTCACTGCCGATCGATCTCGACGCGGCGGACATCGTCCTCGTCGGCCCCCAGCTCATCCCGAAGCTGGACCGGATCACCGAGGCCGCGGCTGCCCGCGGAACGCGCGTCATCCTGATGCCCGCCGACATCTTCCGAGATCTCGACGGGAGCCGGACGCTCGCGCTGATCACCGCTCCGGCCACCACCACGACACGTTCCAGCACCGACATCCCTTCAACGGAGAGGACCCCCTCATGAGCGAGGCATCGCGTACCGTCCGCATCGGATCGTCCAACGGGCTCCACGCCCGTCCCGCGAAGCTGTTCGCCCAGGCGGTCAAGCAGTCGGGTGCCAACGTCACGATCGCGAAGGGCTCGGGCTCCCCCGTGAACGCCGCGAGCATCCTCGGAGTCATCGCGCTCGGCGTCGAGTACGGCGATTACGTCACCCTCACGGCCGACGGCGACAGCGCCGAGAGCGTCCTGGACGAACTCGCCGACCTGCTCGCCACCGATCACGACGAGTGACCACGAACGACCATCGATACGAACACGGACGATACGAAGGAGATCGAGCAATGAGTGAGCTTCGCGGAGTGGGCATCGGCCTGGGAGTCGCGCAGGGACCGATCGCACGGATGGCGGAGCCGCTTCCCGCGCCGAAGGACGAGAAGTCGGAGCTGTCGCTCGACGAGGAGACGGCGCGCGTGAAGGATGCCGTCGCCGCTGTCGCGCGCGAGCTCGAACAGCGTGGCGCACAGGCGGGCGGCGCCGCCCGCGACGTGCTCGAAGCGCAGGCCATGATGGCCGAGGACCCGAGCCTCGAGGCCGAGGTCTCGACCCGCCTGCAGGCCGGCAAGACCGGCGAGTTCGCCGTGTACGACGCCTTCGCCTCGTTCCGCGACCAGCTGTCCGCGATGGGCGGCTATCTCGGCGAGCGCGCCGCCGACCTCGACGACGTCGCGCAGCGCGTCATCGCTCACCTCCGCGGCGTCCCCGCACCGGGTGTCCCCGAGCCGGGCCACCCCTTCGTGCTGGTCGCCAAGGACCTCGCCCCCGCCGACACCGCGCTGCTCGACCTCGACATGGTCCTGGCGCTGGTGACCTCCGAGGGCGGGCCCACCTCGCACACCGCGATCCTCGCCCGCGAGAAGTCGATCGTCGCCGTCGTCGGCGTCACGGACGCCGCCAGCCTCTCCGAGGGCGAGACGGTCATCGTCGACGCCGCGAAGGGCGTCGTCACGACCGACCCGAGCGAGGACGAGCTCGCACAGGCGCAGAACCGTGCCGACGAGCGCAAGTCGGCGGCATCCGCCCCGATCACCCCCGGCGCGCTCGCCGACGGCACCGCCATCCCGCTGCTGGCGAACCTCGGCAAGCCCGAGGGCGCGGCACAGGCCGTCGAGCTGGGCGCCGAGGGCGTCGGCCTCTTCCGCACCGAGTTCCTCTTCCTCAGCTCGTCGCAGGCGCCCACCGTCGCCCAGCAGCGCGAGGCCTACACGAAGCTGCTGCAGGCGTTCCCGGGCCAGAAGGTCGTCGTCCGCGCGCTGGATGCCGGCGCCGACAAGCCGCTCGCGTTCCTCAACGACGCGCACGAGGAGAACCCGGCGCTCGGCCTCCGCGGTCTCCGCGCCCTGCGCGCCAGCGAGGACATCCTGCGCGAACAGCTCACCGCGCTCGCCGAGGCGGATGCCGCGACCGAGGCCGACCTGTGGGTCATGGCGCCGATGGTCTCGACCGTCGAGGAGACCGAGTACTTCGTCGGCATCGCCCGCGAGTACGGCATCAAGACCGCGGGTGTCATGGTCGAGGTGCCGTCGTCGGCGCTGCTCGCTGACCACGTCCTCAAGGTCGCCGACTTCGCCTCGATCGGCACCAACGACCTCACCCAGTACACGCTCGCCGCCGACCGCCTGCTCGGTTCGGTGTCGTCGTTCCAGGACCCCTGGCACCCGGCTGTGCTGCGTCTCATCCATGAGACCGGCAAGGCGGGCCAGGCCAACGGCAAGCCCGTGGGCATCTGCGGCGAGGCCGCAGCTGACCCGCTGCTGGCCGTCGTGCTCGTGGGCCTCGGCGCCACGAGCCTGTCGATGGCGCCCACCGCGCTCGCCGACGTTCGCGCCACCCTGCTCAACCACACCCTCGACGACGCCCGCCGCATCGCCGAGGCCGCCCTGACCGCGACCGACGCGGCCTCGGCACGTGCCGCCGCCCAGACCGCCGCCGGCATCTGATCAGCACCAGCACCCGCACCACACACTGCACCAGAAGGAGAACCAGAAATGACAACGACGTCAACACCACCCGCGGGAGGTGGGGTCCGGGTCCGCGTCCAGCGCTTCGGAACCTTCCTCTCGGGAATGGTCATGCCCAACATCGCGGCCTTCATCGCGTGGGGTCTGATCACCGCTCTGTTCATCGACACGGGATGGGTCGGACAGGACGGGCCGATCGAGGCCTGGCAGTGGGCCGACTCCCGCATGCTCGGCGGCGGGGTCACCCCTGACGGCACCGAGTGGACCGGCCTGGTCGGTCCCATCATCACCTACCTGCTGCCCACCCTGATCGCCTACACCGGTGGCCGCATGGTCTTCGGTGTCCGCGGCGGTGTCGTCGGCGCCGTCGCTGCGATGGGCGTCATCGTGGGCGCCTCGGGGACCATCATGTTCCTCGGCGCAATGGTCGCCGGTCCCCTGACCGCCCTGGCACTCAAGTGGATCGAGAAGCTGTGGGCGGGCAAGGTCCGCGCCGGATTCGAGATGCTCGTCGACAACTTCAGCGCCGGCTTCGTCGCATTCTTCGCCGCGCTCGCAGCCTTCTTCTGGCTCGCCCCGGTGATGAAGTTCGTCACCGACGTGCTCGGTGGCGCCGTCGGCTTCCTCGTCGACCGCGGCCTGATCCCGCTGGCGAGCATCATCGTCGAGCCCGCGAAGGTTCTGTTCCTCAACAACGCCATCAACCACGGCGTGTTCACCCCGCTCGGAACCCAGGAGTCGCTCGAGACCGGGAAGAGCCTGCTCTTCCTCGTCGAGGCGAACCCCGGCCCGGGTGCCGGCCTCCTGCTCGCGATCTCCGTCTTCGGGGTCGGCATCGCGCGCGGTACCGCACCGGGTGCGTTCATCATCCAGTTCTTCGGCGGCATCCACGAGGTGTACTTCCCGTACGTGCTGGCGAAGCCCCTCCTGATCGTCGCGCTCATCGCCGGCGGCGCCAGTGGTGTTGCCACGAACGCCATCTTCAACTCCGGCCTGGTCGCCGCGGCCTCGCCGGGATCCATCTTCGCGGTGCTCATCCAGACCGCCCCGGGCAGCCACCTCGGCGTCATCCTCTCGGTGATCATCTCGGCCGGTGTGACGTTCGCGGTCTCGGCGACGATCCTGCTGGCGAGCCGCAAGCGCGACCTCGCTCGCGAGCAGGCTGGTGAGGGCACCTTCGAGGACGCGATCGCACGCACCGAGGCCAACAAGGGCAAGAGCTCGGAGGCCCTGTCGGGTCTGCGCGCATCGGGTGCTGCCGCCGCCACCGGTGCAGCAGCCGAGACCGGCGCCGCCACCGCGACGGCGACGAAGCCGATCCAGTCGGTCGTGTTCGCCTGCGACGCCGGCATGGGCTCGTCCGCGATGGGCGCGAGCGTCCTGCGCAACAAGTTCAAGAAGGCCGGCATCGAGGACGTCACGGTCGTCAACAAGGCGATCGCGAACCTCGACGGCACCGCCGACCTGGTCATCACGCAGCAGCAGCTGACCGACCGCGCCAAGGCGCAGAACCCCGACGCGGTTCACGTGTCGGTGGACAACTTCATGAACTCGCCGAAGTACGACGAGGTCGTGGAGATGGTCCGCAAGCAGCACGACGCCGACGCGTAGGCTCGAAACCCAGACCCGGGGCCGGGGCGGTCCATCCGCCCCGGCCCCGCGTCATCCCCCAGCAACATCATTCGAAGGAGACAGACATGGCACGTGAGGTCCTGAACATCGGTCAGATCCGCATCCACTCCGGAAGCGCCACCCGCGAAGAGGCGATGAAGGAGGCCGCTGACCTGCTCGAGTCCGCAGGTGCCGTGACCTCCGCGTACTTCGACGCCATGCAGCAGCGCGAGCAGACCGTGTCGACGTACATGGGCAACGAGCTCGCCATCCCCCACGGCACCAACGAGACCAAGGACGCGATCCTCGACTCGGCGCTGTCGTTCGTCCGCTACGACGGCGGTGTCGACTGGGGCGGGGAGCCGGTGTCGTTCGTCGTCGGCATCGCCGGCAAGGGCGACGAGCACCTCGACATCCTGTCTCAGATCGCCCTCCTCTTCTCCGAGGAGGACGACGTCGCTCGCCTGAAGGCCGCGCAGACCCCCGACGAGCTCTACGCCCTGCTCGCTTCGGTGAACCAGTGAGCACCGCGGTCCACTTCGGAGCCGGCAACATCGGCCGCGGCTTCGTCGGCCTCCTCCTGAACGAAGGCGGCTACGAGCTCGTCTTCTCCGACGTCGCCGCTCCCCTTGTCGACGCCATCAACGCTGCCTCCGAGTACACCGTCCACGAGGTCGGCGAGGGCGGTGTCGACCGCACCGTCACCGGTTTCCGCGCACTCAACAGCGCGGAGGACCCGCAGGCCGTCGCGGATGCCGTCGCGAACGCGGACGTCGTCACGACCGCGGTGGGTCCCACCGTTCTGAAGTTCATCGCGCCCCACATCCTCGCCGGCCTCGCTCTGCGCGACCCGGCCGCGGCACCGCTGGCCGTGATGGCCTGCGAGAACGCGATCGGCGCCACCGACCTGCTGCGCGACGAGATCCGCGCCCAGGCCGGTGACGCGTGGGAGACCGTCTCGGGCCGAGCGATCTTCGCCAACACCGCCGTCGACCGCATCGTGCCCGCGCAGCCCGCCGGCGCCGGAGTCGACGTCACGGTCGAGCCGTTCTACGAGTGGGCGATCGAGTCCGGCCCGTTCGGCGGCGAACTGCCGAACATCCCCGGCGCGCACTTCGTCGAGGACCTCGAGCCGTACATCGAGCGCAAGCTCTTCACGGTCAACACCGGACACGCCACGACCGCCTACTTCGGCGCGCAGGCCGGCACCCCGACCGTGGCCGAAGCCCTCGCCGTGCCGGAGATCGCCGCGAGCGTCTCGGCCGCGCTCGAAGAGACCTCGGCGCTCCTCGTCCACAAGCACGGTCTCGACGCCGGCGAGCTCGCGGACTACCGCGCCACGATCCTGCGGCGCTTCGCCAACCCCGAGCTGCCCGACACCGTCGGACGTGTGGGGCGTCAGCCACTGCGCAAGCTCTCCCGGCACGAGCGCTTCGTCGGCCCGGCCGCGGAAGCAGCCGAGGCCGGCCTGTCGGTCGATGCGCTGGTCGCGGCGATCGGTGCCGCCCTCGCGTTCGACGACCCGGAGGACCCGCAGTCCGTCGAGCTGCAGCAGCGCCTGCGTGCCGAGGACGCGGCATCCTTCACGGCATCCGTTACCGGACTCGAGCCCTCGCACCCGCTGTACCCGCGGGTCGAGCGCGCCGTCTCCGAACGTCAGGCGGCGATCGGCTCCGACGCTCGATGAGCGACGCGGCAGCGGTGCGGGCGACGGGTGACGAGCCCGCTCGCCCGCATCGTCGCTCGCGACGGCGTCGGATCGTCCTCGTCGTCGTTCTGTCGGTCGTCGGGATCGTCGTGGCCGCGGTGATCGGCATGCTGGTCTGGAGCCAGGTCGGAGTCATGGACGCCGAGGCCGGGCCGCTCGACGCCGTCCGCGCCGACGAGCGCATCGTCATGTCGGAGGCAGGCGGCAGTCTCGTGCTCGAACCGGCTGCGGGACCGGCAGAGGTCGGACTCGTCTTCGTGCCGGGTGCGAAGGTGCAGGCCGAGGCATACGCCGCGATCCTGGCCGATGTCGTCGCCGACGAGGACGTCAGCGTGGTGATCACCCGGCCGTGGCTGAACCTCGCCTTCTTCGACCCTCGCCCGCTCTCGTCGTTCACCGACCTCGTCCCCGGTGTGGACGCCTGGCTGGTCGGTGGGCATTCGCTCGGTGGCGTACGGGCCTGTCAGCTGGCCGCGGATGCCGACGGGCTCGTCCTGTTCGCGTCGTACTGCGCGACCGATCTGTCGGCGTCGGGGCTGCCGGTGCTCAGCCTGTCCGGCTCGGAGGACGGCCTGACGACCCCTCAGAAGGTCGACGACAACCGCCACCTCCTCCCCCCGGATACGACCTTCGTCGAGATCGACGGCGCCAGCCACGCATCCTTCGGCGATTACGGCCCGCAGGCCGGCGACGGCACCCCCACCATCTCCGATCCCGACATGCGCGCCGAGGTTACTGCGGCTCTGTCGGACCTCGTGGCCTCTCTCCCCCGCTGACCCGGTGGCCCGGGCGGCATAACTCCTCAGATGTGGGCGCCGAAGACGCCCGAGACTGCAGCGGGTCCTGCGGAGGTTGAAAAACTGAGGAGTTGATGCCGGGGCAGCGGATCCTCCCCCGAGCTGATTCCGGGGCCTGCTGTCCACAGCAGCGCACTACGCCCCCCGCAGGAGGCACGGAGTTCGCATACTGCCGGAGTGCTGCCGACGGATTGGAAGAGCGCGACAGACCTCGGTCTCCGCCGTTCAGAGATCGACCGCGCGCTCGCGGAGGGAACGCTGGTCCGTGTCCGCCGCGGCCGTTACCTTCCCGCCTCGACTCATCACGATCTCCTGGCGGCGGCGCGTCTGGGCTGCCGTCTCGACTGCGTGTCGCTGCTGAAAGCTGTCGGCGTGTTCGTCCTGGATCGACACTCTTTGCATGTGAACGCCCGCGTCGGGTCCAGCAGGCTTCCGGCGGCGCCCGACGGCGTCATCCGGCACTGGCGAATCGATGACGACCCGCCGACTTCGGTTGCCGCCGATCTCGTGTCGGCCCTTGCGCAGGCCTGCCGCTGCCAAGATCCGCGCGCAGCGGTCGCCACTCTCGACAACGCCTGGCACCAGCGCATGATCGACGCGGAGGACATCGAGGATGTCTTTCAGAGATTGCCGCGCCGCTACCGACGCCTCCGTCCACTGCTCGACCCCTCAGCAGAATCTGGTTCCGAGTCGCTCCTCCGCCTCATTCTCCGGTCGATCGGGTGCCGCTTCGAGAGCCAGGTCGTCATCCCCGGGGTAGGCCGCGTCGACTTCCTCGTCGAGGGGTGGCTGATCATCGAATGCGACAGCGAGGCCCACCACTCGGGCTGGGATGCCCAGAAGCGCGACAAGCGACGAGATCTCGCAGCCGCGACCCAGGGGTACATGACCATTCGTCCGCTCGCCGAGGACATCTTCCACCACCGCGACCGGCTGGCGCACCAGCTCCGAGCTGTGGTGTCGAACCGTCCGGCGCGCTAACTCCTCAGATCCAGCTTCAGGGCCTCGGTGGAACGCGCAAACTCCGCGCAATCGGCACAGATCTGAGGAGTTGGGTCCCAGTTCGGGGTCAGGCTCCGAAGCCCTCGGCGATGACCTCGATCAGCTCCTCGCGCTCCTCGACCGAGAGGAAAGCACCGGCGGCGGCGTTCAGCTGGAAGGCCTGGAGGTCGTCGAGGTCGTAGTCGAAGGTCTGCGCCAGAGTCGCGAGTTCTCGCGTGAGCGAGGTGCGGCTCTGCGTGCGGTTGTCGACGTTCACGGTGACCGAGAAGCCCAGCTGGTACAGCAGGTCGAAGGGGTGGTCCTCCCACTGCGTGCCCCATCCGGCGATGGCTCCGGTCTGCAGGTTGGACGAGGGCGACAGCTCGAGCGGGATCTCGCGGTCGCGCACCCACCGGGCGAGGTCGCCGAACTGGACGAGCACCTCTTCGCCCTCACGCGAGACGACGTTGAGGTCCGACGCGATGCGCACGCCGTGACCGAGGCGCAGCGCCCGGCCGTCGATGAGCGCCGATCGGATCGAGTCGAGTCCCGCAGCCTCGCCCGCGTGCACCGTCACCGGGAAGAACTCCGAGGCGAGGTAGTCGAACGCCTCGCGGTGCTGTGCGGGGAGGAAGCCGTCCTCGGGTCCCGCGATGTCGAAGCCGAAGACTCCGCGACCGCGGTTGTCGACCGCCAGACGCGCGATCTCGAGCGAGCGGTCGGCCTGACGCATCGCCGAGAGGATCTGACCGACGCGGATGTCGTGACCCTTCGCCTCGGCGGCATCCTCGCCCTCCTCGATGCCCTCCTGCACGGCGTCGACGGTCTCCTGGAGCGACAGTCCGCCGCGCAGGTGCTGTTCGGGCGCCCACCGCACCTCGCCGTAGACCACGCCGTCGGCGGCGAGGTCGGTGACGAACTCGCGCGCGATGCGGCGCAGTCCCTCGCCGGTCTGCATGACCCCGAGCGTGACCTCGAAGGTCTTGATGTAGTCGACGAGCGAACCCGAGTCGCTCTGCTCCTCGAACCAGTCGGCGAGGTCGTCGGGGTCGGTCTCGGGCACGTCGAGCCCGAGTTCGTCCGCCAGTTCGACGATGGTCGCGGGGCGGACACCGCCGTCGAGGTGGTCGTGCAGCGACACCTTCGGCAGCGACCGGACGGAAACGCCCTGCAGTTTGACGTCGGCGTGCTGTTCGATCGGCATGACGGGCTCCTCCGGAAGAAACGGGCGGGTGGACGGACGGGGTGTGCCGGCGGGCTCAGGCTGTGATGCGCTCGAGGACGAGCGGCCCCGCGGGCGGGGCGTCGTCGTCGATCTCCCACGCGCCGTGCAGCGCGTCGAGAGCGCGGTCGAACCGCGCACCATCATCGGCCAGCAGGGTGAACAGCGGCTGACCGGCTGCCACCTCGTCGCCCGGCTTGACGTGCAAGTCGATGCCCGCGGCGTGGATGACGGGGTCCTGGGCACGCGCACGGCCGGCACCGAGACGCCAGGCGGCGATGCCGAAGGGCAGCGCCTCGAGGCGAGAGACGACGCCGGCCGTCGGCGCGGTGATCGTGTGCGTCTCGCGGGGCGTCGGGAGTGCGGCATCCGGGTCGCCGCCCTGTGCCTGGATCATGCGGCGCCAGACGTCCATGGCCCGGCCGTCGGCGAGGGCGGCCTCCACGTCGGCGTCGGGCTGGCCCGCGAGCGCGAGCATCTCGCGCGCGAGCGCGACGGTCAGTTCGACGATGTCGGCGGGGCCGCCGCCGGCGAGCACCTCGACCGATTCGCGGACCTCGTTCGCGTTTCCGATCGCGAGACCGAGCGGGGCGTTCATGTCGGTGAGCAGCGCGGTCGTCGCGACCCCCGAGTCTGCGCCGAGCGCGACCATCGTGCGGGCGAGCTCGCGAGCCTTGTCGACGTCCTTCATGAAGGCGCCGGAGCCGAACTTCACATCGAGCACGAGCGACTCGGTGCCCTCGGCGATCTTCTTCGACATGATGCTCGAGGCGATGAGCGGAATCGCCTCGACCGTGCCGGTGACGTCGCGGAGCGCGTACAGCCGCTTGTCGGCGGGCGCGAGGCCCGATCCCGCAGCGCAGATCACGGCGCCGACGTCGCGAAGCTGCGCGAACATCTCGTCGTTCGACAGCGCGGCACGCCAGCCGGGGATGGACTCGAGCTTGTCGAGCGTGCCGCCGGTGTGGCCGAGGCCGCGGCCCGACAGCTGCGGCACGGCGACGCCGAACGCGGCGACGAGCGGCGCGAGCGGCAGAGTGATCTTGTCGCCGACACCGCCGGTGGAGTGCTTGTCGACCGTGCGCTTGCCGAGACCGGCGAAGCTCATGCGCTCGCCCGAAGCGATCATCGCGTCGGTCATGACGCGGATCTCGTCGCGCTGCATCCCATTGAGCAGCACCGCCATCGCGAAAGCCGCCATCTGCGAGTCGGCGACGTACTCGCGCGTGTACGCGTCGATCATCCAGCGGAGCGCGTCCTCAGGGACAGCACCCCCGTCACGCTTGGTGCGGATGACGTCGACGGCGTCGAACGCCTCGACAGCGGATGCGGTGGACTCGGCGCTCATCGGGCGGCCTCCTCGAGGTCGCGGGGCCCGAACGCATCGGGCAGCACCTCGTCGATCGTGCGGATGCCCGAGACGGTCTCGAGCAGCATTCCGGGCAGGGCGAACTCGTTCAGCAGCTGGCGGCACCGACCGCACGGCATGATCGTCTGCCCGTCGTTGTTGACGCACACGAAGGCGACGAGCTGTCCGCCGCCCGACATGTGCAGGTCGCCGACGAGGGCGCACTCGGCGCACAGCCCGACGCCGTACGACGCGTTCTCGACGTTGCATCCCGAGACGATGCGTCCGTCGCTGACGAGCGCTGCCGCGCCCACCCGGTAGCGCGAGTACGGCGCGTAGGCGCGCGTCATGGCTTCCGTCGCGACGGCGCGCAGCTCGTCCCAATCGATGTCTGTCACAGCGGTGTCACCCCTTGATGTACGGCTTGCCGGCGGCGGCCGGCCCACGGATGTGCCCCGCGAACCCGGCGACCGCGAGGATCGTCACGAGGTAGGGCAGCATGAGCATGAACTCGCTGGGGATCGGCGTCCGCAGCACCGTCAGAAGGTTCTGCAGGTTCGTCGCGAACCCGAACAGCAGCGCCGCGAGGGTGGCGCGGATCGGGTCCCAGCGTCCGAAGATCACGGCGGCGAGGGCGATGAAGCCCAGGCCCGCGGTCATCTCCTTGGTGAAGGTCGGCACCGACACCAGCGTGAAGTACGCACCACCGGCGCCGGCGATCGCACCGGCGAGGCTGACGTTCCAGAACCGGGTCGGGTTCACCTTGATGCCGACGGTGTCCGCCGCCTGCGGGTGCTCGCCGACGGCGCGCAGACGCAGACCCCAGCGGGTGCGGTACAGACCCCACGCGACGAGACCGACCGTGACGTACATCAGGTAGACGATGAACGTCTGGTTGAACAGCACGGGTCCGATGACGGGGATGTCGCTGAGCAGCGGGATCGGCAGGCGCTGGAAGGTCGTCGCGCGGTTGAGCGTCGCCTCGTTCGGCGCGAGGAGCGCTCCGAAGAGGAAGCCGGTGAGGCCGGTCACCAGCACGTTCAGCACGACGCCGACGATGACCTGATCGACGAGGTAACGGATCGAGAAGACCGCGAGGACGAGGCTCACCAGGACGCCGCCGACCATGGCGGCGATCAGTCCGATGAACGGGTTGCCGGTGATGCTGCCGACGAGCACCGCGCCGAAGGCGCCGAGCAGGAACTGGCCCTCGATGGCGACGTTCACGACGCCGACCCGCTCACCGATGACGCCGCCGAGGGCGCCGAAGATGAGCGGGACCGACAACGACACCGCACCGAACATCAGACCGATGACGGGCACGAGCCCCTCGGCCGCGGCCCAGACGAGGAAGGCGAACACCCCCACGAAACCGGCCACCGCGATCAGCCAGGTGCGAGGGCGGCGATAGGCGAGGGCGTCCCACGCCGCGACGGCCGTGATGACGGCCATCAGGACGAGCAGCGTCCAGCTGGTCGGCCCGGTCGGGAGGGCGACGTCCGGGATCGGGATCGTCGACCCGCCGTCGGCGAGGCGGAACGTGCTCGTGCCGCCGCGCGGGACCAGGGCGAACAGCAGTGCCAGCAGCACGGTGGCGACGCCGAGCGCGATGGCCGGCTTGAGGTGGCGGACCTTCACCGCGGCGGGGGCCGCGGCGGCGGAGGTCAGATCGGTCGTTGCCATCAGGCACCCGCCTTCACAGCGGCGCGGCGCGACGAGTTCTTCGTGCGGCCCGACGCGCGCCTCTCAGCTTCGGTCTTGGGAAGGAAGAAGATCGTCCGCACGAGCGGCGGGGCCGCGATGAACAGGACGATGAGCGCCTGCACCACGAGCACGATCTCGACGGGGATGCCCTCGGAGCCCTGCATCGTGAAGCTGCCCGCCTTGAGCGCGCCGAGCAGGATGCCGGCGGCGAAGACGCCCCACGGACGCGACCGCCCGAGCAGGGCGACCGTGATCGCGTCGAAGCCGATGCCCGCGTCGATCGACCCGGTGAAACCGGTGGTGACCTGGCCCTGCACCTGGTTCATGGCCGCGAGGCCCGCCAGCCCGCCGGCGAAGAGCATCGCGTAGATGTACATGCGCTCGACCGAGATGCCCGCGGCGCGTGCCGCGTGCGGGTTCTCGCCCACGGCGCGCAGGCGCAGCCCGAGGCTGGAGCGCTCGATGACCCACCACACGACGATCGTCGCGATGATGACGACGATGAAGCCCCAGTCCAGCAGCGGATACTGCGGGCCGAGCAGCTCGGGGAACTGCGCGGAGTCCGGGGTACGCAGCGAGATCGACTGCGTCGTGCCGGTCTGCTGCAGCAGCGAGGGGGTGCGCACCATCCAGCTGACCAGGTAGTAGGCGATGTAGTTGAGCATGATCGTGAGGATCACCTCGTGCGCGCCGGTGCGCGCCTTCAGCAGTCCCACGAGCCCGCCCCACAGGGCCCCACCCACGATGCCCGCGATCAGGGTCAGCGGCAGGTGGATGAACATCGGCAGGTCGAGGTTGAACGTCACGAGGGCCGCGAACGCAGCGCCGATGAGGATCTGGCCGCGGCCGCCGATGTTGAACAGACCGGCTCGGAAGGCCAGCGCGACACCGAGACCCGCCGCGATCAGCGGCGCTGCGAAGCCGAGGGTGTTCGTGAGCGGACGGATCTGCGTCGCGAAGCCGTCGACGCGCGTGTTGAACACGGCGCCGCGGAACAGGGCGTCGTATCCGCCCGACACCGACTGCCAGATAGCGACCAGCGTGTCGCCCGGGCGGGCGAAGAAGTAGCCGGATGCCGCGGCCACGCGCTCGTCCGTGACGGCCATCATGATGCCGCCGACGATGAGCGCGAGCACGATGGCGAGCACGGTGATGACGCCGCTGCTGCGCATCACCTCGCTGATGATGCGGTTCGTCGTCGGCGGCGGGGCCACCTCGGGCTTGCCGGTCAGGGGTCCGCCGACGGGGGGCAGTTGCGAGTCCGCGGGCTCGACGGGGAGGTCGGGGCCGGGACCGGGGGTGGGGGTGGTCATGCTGCTGACTCCTCGGGGACCTCGCCGGCCATCATCAGGCCGAGCACGTCGCGCGGCGTCGTCGCCGGGACGACGCCGACGATGCGACCGCGGTACATCACCGCGATGCGGTCGGCCAGGGCGACCACCTCGTCGAGCTCGGTCGAGACGACGAGGACGGCGACGCCGGAGTCACGGGCCTCGATGATGCGCTTGTGGATGAATTCGATGCTGCCCACGTCGACGCCGCGCGTGGGCTGCGCCGCGACGAGCAGACGCAGCGGGCGGGCCATCTCGCGTGCGATGACGACCTTCTGCTGGTTGCCGCCCGACAGGGTGCCGACCGCCGTGTCGGGGCCCTGCGTGCGGATGTCGTACTCGGCGATGCGCTCACGCGCGAACGCCTCGAGGGCGCGGCGGTCGATCGTGCCCGCACGAGTGAAGGCGCGGTCGTCGGAGCGGTCGAGGATGAGGTTCTCCTGCACGGAGAACGCCCCGACGAGACCGTCCTCCTTGCGATCCTCGGGCACGAAGCCGACACCGCGGTCGAGGATCGCGCGCACGCTGCGCCCGCCCAGCTCGTCGCCGTCGAGGCGGATCGAGCCGTGGTCGATCGGCAGCAGCCCGAGGATCGCTTCGACGATCTCGGTCTGGCCGTTGCCCTGGACGCCCGCGATCGCGACGACCTCGCCCGACTGCACCTGCAGGTCGACGTCGTCGACGACGACGATCCCCGAGGGCGTGACGACGCGGATGCCGTCGAGCACGAGGCCGCCCTCCCCCACGTTCGGAGCGCCCTTGGCCACGACCATCTCGACGGGCCGGCCGACCATGAGCGCCGCCAGCTCGGCGTTGCTCGCCGTCGGCGATGCCTCGCCGACGACCTTGCCCAGCCGGATGACGGTGATGCGGTCCGCGACCTCGCGGACCTCGCGCAGCTTGTGGGTGATGAAGACGATCGAGGTGCCCTCGTCGCGCAGCTGGCGCATGATCGCCATGAGCTCGTCGGTCTCCTGCGGCGTGAGCACGGCGGTGGGCTCGTCGAAGACGAGCACCTTGGCCTCGCGCGAGAGCGCCTTGATGATCTCGACGCGCTGCTGCACGCCGACGGGCAGATCTCCGACGACGGCGTCGGGGTCGATCTGAAAGCCGAAGCGGTCGGCCACGGCACGCACGTGTGCGCGGGCCGCGGCGAGGTCGAGGACGCCGAGGCCCTTGGTGTTCTCGTGACCGAGCATGACGTTCTCGGCGACGGTGAAGACCGGGACGAGCATGAAGTGCTGGTGCACCATGCCGATGCCCGCGCTCATGGCGTCGCCGGGTCCGCGGAAGTCCTGGACGACGTCGTCGAGGAGGATGTGGCCCTCATCGGCCTGATAGAGGCCGTAGAGGACGTTCATGAGCGTCGACTTGCCGGCGCCGTTCTCCCCGAGGAGAGCGTGGATCTCGCCCGGCCTGACGACGAGGTCGATGTGGTCGTTGGCGACCAGGGTGCCGAAGCGCTTGGTGATGCCCCGGAGTTCGAGCTTCATGTCGGCCAATCTATGCGACGGATGGTGGGTGGACAGCGGTCGGGGCCGGGGAACTTCCGTCCCCCGGCCCCGACGACTCATGAGCTCACGGAGAGTTCGGCGAGTCCACGGTGATGTCACCGGCGACGATCGCCTCCTGCAGGGCGGTCAGCTCGTCGGCGAGACCGGCCGGCAGACGCGACTCGAAGTCGTGGAAGCTCGACAGCTTGACACCCTCGTTCTTCAGCGTGCCGACGTACGGGTCGGTCGTGAAGTCGCCGCCCTGCGCCGCGACGGTGGCGTCGTAGACGGAGACGTCGATCGCCTTCTGGATCGACACGAGCGTCAGGTCGGCGACCGTGTCGTCCGAGACGGCGAGGTCGCTGTCGACGCCGAGCATGACGACGTCGCGGTTGCCCTCGCGGATGGCCTGCGCGGCGCTCTGGTAGATCGGGCCGCCGACGGGCAGGATCACGTCGACACCCTGGTCGAGGATGCCCTGAGCGACCTGCTTCGCGGTGTCGTTGGCGGTGAAGCCACCGGTGAAGTTGCCGTCCTGAGCGGTGATGTCCCAGCCGACGACGCCGACGTTCGCGCCCTTGTCCTCGTTGTACTTCTCGACACCGAGCTGGAAGCCGTCCATGAAGACGGTGACCGAGTTGAACTTGTCGCCACCGAAGGTGCCGACCTTGTTCACGCCGGCCTCAGCCGACCACGAGGCCGCCGCGTAGCCACCGAGGTAGGCGGCCTCCGCGGTGTTGAACACCAGCGGCTTGATGTTGGGGGCGTCGGTCTTGCCGTCGAAATCGGTGTCGGCGTAGTCGTCGATGATGGCGTAGTCGATGTCGGGGTTCGCGGTGGCCGACGCGACGGTGGCCGGGGCGAGCTTGTAGCCGACGGCGACGATCAGGTCGCAGCCCTCCGAGACGAGCGTCTCGAGGTTCGGCGCGTAGTCGTTCTCGGTGGTGGACTCGACCTCGATCGATTCGACGCCGAGCTCCTTCGCCGCGCGGTCCATGCCCTCCTTCGCCGACTGGTTGAACGAACGGTCGTTCCAGCCGCCCTCGTCGGAGACCAGGCAGGGGGTGAAGTCCGAGCCCGCCTCGGGTGCGGCGGATCCGCCAGCCTCATCGGGTGCGGCTCCGCAACCGGCGAGGGCGACGAGAAGGCCCGCGGCAGCTGTGATGCCGACGAGCTTCTGGGGGGTCGAGAGTGTCAATGCAGCCTCCACATTGAAGGCGCCGCGGACTTCGCGGCGGCTGGAAAGAAGTTACCTACTGTTTCGTCCGGGTTGCACCCCGGACGCACCCCGCCCCGCGAATGGTTACAAAGACGCAATGTGCGCGTCACAGAACGTCGCCGCGTCCCGTCAGCTTGAGGGCGTCGACCACGTGCTTGACGCGCTGCGCGTTCTCGCTCGTGGTAACCAGAAGCGCGTCGGGAGTGTCGACGACGACGATGTCCTTCACTCCGATCAGGCTGATGACCCGCGAGGTGTGGCTGACCACGATGCCGCTGGCCGCGTCCGAGAGGATGCGGGCGTTCTCGCCGAGGATGGCCAGGTCGTTCTTGCGTCCGTTGGAGTTGAGCTTCGCGAGGCTCGCGAAGTCGCCGACGTCGTCCCAGTCGAAGTGCCCCGGCACGACGGCGAGCTTGCCCTTCTCGGCGGCGGGCTCGGCGACGACGTAGTCGATCGCGATCTTCTTCAGCTGCGGCCAGATGCGGTCGACGGCGGGACCGCGCCGGTCGCGATCGTCCCAGGCCTCGGCGAGCTCGAGCAGGCCCGCGTGCAGTTCGGGGCTGTTCGCCTCGATCTCGGCCAGGAGGACATCGGCCCGCGAGATGAACATGCCCGCGTTCCAGAGGTACGACCGGTCGGAGACATAGGCTCGCGCCGTCTCGAGGTCGGGCTTCTCGACGAAACGCTCGACGAGAGAGGCGTCGCGAGCGCCCTCGACGATCAGTTCGCCGCCGCGCTTGATGTAGCCGAAGCCGACAGCGGGCTCGGAGGGGGTGATGCCGATCGTGCAGATGTAGCCCTCGCGCGCGACCTCGACCGCGTCGCGCACGGCGAACTCGAAGACCCGGCTGCCGCGGATCACGTGATCGGCCGCGAACGACCCGATGATGACGTCGGGATGCCGTCGGTGGAGGATCGCGGCGGCCAGACCGATCGCCGCCGCCGAGTCGCGGGGCTCCGATTCGAGGAACACGTTCTTGTCGGGGATGCCGGGCAGCTGGGCCTCGACCGCCGCGCGGTGAGCGCGTCCCGTGACCACCGCGATGCGGTCGGGCCCTGCGAGCGGCGCAAGCCGGTCCCAGGTGTCGCGCAGCAGCGAGTGGCCCGATCCGGTGAGGTCGTGCAGGAACTTCGGCGCGTCGGCACGCGACAGCGGCCACAGCCTGCTGCCCACGCCTCCTGCAGGGATGACGGCGTAGAAGTCCGGGATCTCGTCGATCATGCTCCGAGCGTACCGGGACGCGGCCGCAGCCCCCGGCGCAAGAACCCGCTTTCTTTAGGGTGCCCTTCGTCGCCCCGCGTCATTTTCCCGGCCTAGAATCGATGTGCGCCCATGTGACGCCGGGGGTCAATCGCCCCACCGGGGCATCGATCGCCCCCACGAACCGTGTTCGATCCAGGGAGGACGACCGTGTCTGCACCAGCACGCGTCACACCGTCGGTAGCCCAGACCACATCCAAGACCCCGCGCGGCACGCTGTACCGCGGCAACGAGGGCATGTGGTCGTGGGTGCTTCACCGCATCACCGGCGTGGCCATCTTCTTCTTCCTCTTGGTCCACGTGCTCGACACCGCGCTGATCCGCGTGTCGCCCGAGGCCTACGACGCCGTCATCGGCACCTACAAGAACCCGATCATGGGTCTCGGCGAGGTCGCCCTCGTCGCCGCGATCGTCTACCACGCCTTCAACGGTCTGCGCATCATCGCCGTCGACCTGTGGCCGTGGGCGACGCGCCACCAGCGTCAGCTGTGGTGGGGTGTCCTCGCGGTCTGGGCCGTCACCATCATCGGTTTCGCGGCGCGTCACGTGCCCATCGTTCTCTCCGAGATTGGAGGGGGTCACTGATGACCGCCGACACCCTTGCCGCTCCCCGCAGCCCGCAGGTCCGCAAGAAGGGCGCCAACCTCGAGAAGTGGGGTTGGGTCTACATGCGCGCCTCCGGCGTGCTGCTGGTCGTCCTGATCTTCGGCCACCTCTTCGTCAACCTCATGCTCGGCGAGGGCATCAAGGGCATCGACTTCGCTTTCGTGGCCGGAAAGTTCGCCAGCCCGTTCTGGCAGTGGTGGGACGTGCTGATGCTCTGGCTCGCCCTGATCCACGGCGCGAACGGCATGCGCACGATCGTGAACGACTACGTCACGGGTGCGACGGCGCGGAAGGTCCTCGTGTGGGCCATCTGGCTCTCGGCAGGTCTGCTGATCCTGCTCGGCACCCTGGTCGTGTTCACCTTCGACCCCTGCCTCGGAGTGACCGCGGACAGCATGCTCTGGGAGACCTGCCAGGGCTGACCCTGCGCTCCGACGACGTGAATCACAGCAACGAAAGGCTCGCCCCGTGAGCACCCAGACCGAAGAGGTCGTCGTCAAGGACGGCATCCACTACCACCAGTTCGACATCGTCATCGTCGGCGCCGGCGGCGCCGGCATGCGGGCGGCGATCGAAGCCGGTCCGGGTGCCCGCACCGCGGTGATCTCGAAGCTGTACCCGACCCGCTCGCACACCGGTGCGGCGCAGGGCGGCATGGCGGCGGCGCTCGCCAACGTCGAAGAGGACTCGTGGGAGTGGCACACCTTCGACACCGTCAAGGGCGGCGACTACCTCGTCGACCAGGACGCGGCGGAGATCCTCGCCAAGGAGGCCATCGACGCGGTCATCGACCTCGAGAACATGGGCCTGCCCTTCAACCGCACCCCCGAGGGCAAGATCGACCAGCGCCGCTTCGGCGGCCACACCGCCGACCACGGCAAGTCGCCGGTGCGCCGCGCCTGCTACGCCGCCGACCGCACGGGCCACATGATCCTGCAGACGCTGTTCCAGAACTGCGTCAAGCTCGGCATCAACTTCTTCAACGAGTACTACGTGCTCGACCTCATCACGGTGACCGCGCCCGACGGCTCGACCCAGACGGCGGGCGTCGTCGCCTACGACCTGGCGACCGGTGACCTGCACGTCTTCCACTCGAAGGCCGTCATCTTCGCCACCGGCGGCTTCGGCAAGATCTACAAGACGACCTCGAACGCCCACACCCTCACGGGCGACGGCGTCGGCATCGTCTGGCGCAAGGGCCTGCCGCTCGAGGACATGGAGTTCTTCCAGTTCCACCCGACCGGCCTCGCCGGTCTCGGCATCCTGCTCACGGAAGGCGCACGCGGCGAGGGCGCGATCCTCCGCAACGCGTCGGGCGAGCGGTTCATGGAGCGCTACGCGCCCACCATCAAGGACCTCGCTCCCCGCGACATCGTCTCGCGATGCATGCAGCAGGAGGTCGCCGAAGGCCGCGGCGCCGGTCCCCACCGCGACTACGTGCTGCTCGACTGCACGCACCTGGGCGCCGAAGTCCTCGAGACCAAGCTCCCCGACATCACGGAGTTCGCCCGCACCTACCTCGGCGTCGACCCCGTCGTCGAGCCGGTGCCCGTCATGCCCACGGCGCACTACGCGATGGGCGGCATCCCCACGAACGTCGAGGCTGAGGTGCTCGCCGACAACACCACCGTCGTGCCGGGCCTCTACGCCGCCGGCGAGTGCGCGTGCGTCTCGGTGCACGGCTCGAACCGCCTCGGCACCAACTCGTTGCTCGACATCAACGTCTTCGGCAAGCGCGCCGGCCGCAACGCCGTCGAGTACGTCAAGACCGCCGACTTCGTGCCGCTGCCCGCGGACCCCGCCAAGGACGTGCGCGAACTCATCGAAGGCGTGCGCAACAACCCCGGCACCGAGCGCATCGCGGTCCTGCGCAAGACGCTCCAGGACGAGATGGACAAGGGCGCCCAGGTGTTCCGCACCGAGGAGTCGCTCCTGCACGTCATGGACGTCATCGCCGACCTGCGCGAGCGGTTCAAGAACATCCACGTCGACGACAAGGGCAAGCGGTTCAACACCGATCTGCTCGAGGCGGTCGAGCTGGGCTTCCTGCTCGACATCGCCGAGGTCGTCGTGGTCGCCGCTCGCAACCGCAAGGAGAGTCGCGGCGGCCACATGCGCGATGACTTCCCGACGCGTGACGACGAGAACTACATGAAGCACACGATGGCCTATCTGTCGGGCGACCCCCACTCGTCGCACGCCGAGGACCACATCCGGCTCGACTGGAAGCCCGTCGTGTTCACCAAGAACGAGAACGGCGAACTGCGGTACCCGCCGCTGGAGAGGAAGTACTGATGACGATCGTCGAAACCGATGCCGCGGCCCCTGCCGAGGCGGCGAACGACACCGGCATCCAGTCGTTCCTGGTCACCTTCATCATCCGGCGCTTCGACCCCGAGGTCGACAGCGAGCCGAGGTGGGTCGACTACGACGTCGAGCTCTACTCGACCGACCGCGTCCTCGACGCCCTCCACAAGATCAAGTGGGATGTCGACGGGTCGCTGACCTTCCGCCGCTCGTGCGCGCACGGCATCTGCGGGTCCGACGCGATGCGCATCAACGGGCGCAACCGCCTGGCCTGCAAGACGCTGATCAAGGACCTCGACATCTCGCAGCCGATCTACGTCGAGGCGATCAAGGGCCTGCCGCTGGAGAAGGACCTCGTCGTCGACATGGAGCCGTTCTTCGCCTCCTACCGCGACGTGCAGCCCTTCCTCATCGCCAACTCGAAGCCCGAGGCCGGCAAGGAGCGCATCCAGTCGATCGCCGACCGCGAGATCTTCGACGACACCACCAAGTGCATCCTCTGCGCCGCGTGCACCTCGTCGTGCCCCGTGTTCTGGACCGACGGCCAGTACTTCGGCCCCGCCGCGATCGTCAACGCGCACCGCTTCATCTTCGACTCGCGCGACGACGCGGGCGACGTGCGCCTCGACATCCTCAACGACAAGGAAGGCGTGTGGCGCTGCCGCACGACCTTCAACTGCACCGAGGCCTGCCCGCGCGGCATCGAGGTCACCAAGGCGATCGCCGAGGTCAAGCAGGCGGTTCTCCGCGGGCGTTGAGCCGGCCGGGCTCGCGCCCGATCAGCTCGCGCCACCGCTGCCGATAGATTCGACGACGTGGATCCCGACCCTTCCGCGACAGATGCGCTGCGCGAACGGTGGGATGCGTCTCGGCTGCGCGAGCGGCTCGACCAGCCCATCGAGCGTGCGACGACGATCACGCGTCGCACGCTCGGCTGGTTCCCGATCCGGGTATGGCGCCACTTCCTGCGGCACAACGGCTTCCTCCTCGCCGCGAGCATCAGTTACCAGTCGCTCTTCGCCCTCTTCGCCACCATCTACACGGCGTTCGCCGTCGTCGGGCTGTGGCTCGGGGGATCGCGCATGGCGATCGACGCCCTCATCGACGTCGTCAACAGCTACATCCCGGGGCTGATCTCCGGCAGCGGTCCGGTCTCCCCCACCGACGTCGCCGACATCGCCCGCAACAGCGGCAGCGTCCTGGCGGTGACGGGTGCCGTCGCCCTCGCGGTCGCGATCTGGACGGCCATCGGGTTCGTGACGTTCACGCGCCGCGCGGTGCGCGATATCTTCGGCCTGCCCTTCGACACGCGCAACTACCTGCTCCTGAAGCTGCGCGACTTCGGCGCAGCCCTGCTGTTCGGCCTCGCGCTCGTGCTCGGCGCCGCACTGGGTCTGGTGGCGGGCGGCATCGTTCGGCAGGTGTTCGACCTCTTCGAGATCCCGTACGAGTCGACCACGATCGACGTGCTCAGCCGACTCGCGTCTGTGCTGGTCGCGATCGTGATCAACGCGGCCGCCCTCACCGCGCTCATCCGGTTTCTGACCGGGACCGCGCTGCCCTGGCGCAAGATCATCCCCGGATCGATCTTCGGCGGCGTCGCGCTGAGCGTGCTGCAGCTCGGCGCCGGCTTCCTCGCCGTCTACTCCCCCACCAACCCGCTCCTCGCGACGTTCTCGGTGCTCATCGGATTCCTCCTCTGGCTGCGCCTCGCGGGCATCGTCATCCTCGTCGCGGCGTCGTGGGTGGCCGTGTCGGCGGCGGATGACGGCATCCCGCTCGAGGTGAGGACCGAGGAAGAGAGGCGCGAGGACGAGCGGCGCGCCCTGCGTGTGGTCGCCGAGGCACAGCTGCGCGACGCCGAGCACGCCCTCGCCGAAGCCGGGTGGTGGCGGCGAGTTCCCGCCCGCCGGGATGTGAAGCGGGCGCGCGAGCTGCTGCGACGTCTCGACGCGGAGCAGCGCGCCGCGCGGTGAGCCCTGTCGGAGGCCGCGGTTACGCTGGCAGACGTGTCACGTCGTCTTCGCATCGCCTCCGTCAACGTCAACGGCATCCGCGCCGCCGCCCGCAAGGGAATGCACGAGTGGCTCGAGACCGCCGACGTCGACATCCTGACCCTCCAAGAGGTCCGCGCCCAGGCCTCCGACCTCGCCGCTGCCCTGCCGAACTGGCACTTCGTCTCCGACGAGGCGCTCGCGAAGGGGCGCGCAGGTGTCGCTATCGCCGCCCGTGAGCCCCTCGACGTCTGGCGCATCGAGCTCGGCGACGACGATCTCGACTCGAAGGGACGCTGGGTCGAGGCCGACATCGAGGTCGCGGGCGAGCACCTCACGGTCGTCAGCGCGTACGTCTTCACCGGCGAGGCCGACACCGAGAAGCAGGTCGCGAAGTACGCCTTCCTCGATGCGATGGAGAAGCGGATGCCGCAGCTCGGCGAACTCGCTGTCATCACCGGCGACCTGAACGTCGGCCACCGTGAGTTCGACATCCGCAACTGGCGCGGCAATCGCAAGAAGGCCGGCTTCCTCCCGCGCGAGCGGGCCTATTTCGACCGGTTCACCGCGCCCGCCGGCGTCGAGATCGACACCGTCGACGGCGAGCGGGGCACCGGCCTCGGGTGGGTCGACGTGGGACGTCGGTTCGCCGGCGAGGTCGACGGTCCGTACACGTGGTGGTCCAACCGCGGAAAGGCGTTCGACACCGACACCGGGTGGCGAATCGACTACCACCTCGCCACGCCGCAGCTCGCGGAGCGCGTCACCGACTACCGTGTCGTGCGCGCGCCGTCGTGGGACACCCGGTGGAGCGACCACGCCCCCGTCGTCGCCGACTACGTCTTCCCGGGCTGATCGAGGCGACGGGGCGACGGCCCGCGGGGCGACGCCCGTAGACTCTTCTGGTGACCAAGCCCCGCCTGTACTCCGGAATGCAGCCGTCCGCCGATTCGCTCCAGATCGGCAACTACATCGGGGCTCTCATGCAGTGGCGCGACCTGCAGGAGACCTACGACGCGTTCTTCTCCGTCGTCGACCTGCACGCCCTCACTCAGCCGAATGACCCCGCCGAGCTGCGGGCGAAGACCCGGCGCACCGCGGCGCAGTACATCGCGGCGGGCATCGAACCCTCGCGCTCGACGCTGTACGTGCAGTCGCACGTCCGCGCGCACGCCGAGCTCGCCTGGGTGCTCTCGACCATCACCGGGTTCGGCGAAGCCGGCCGGATGACGCAGTTCAAAGACAAGTCGCAGCGCTACGGCGCCGACGCCACCAACGTGGGGCTCTTCACCTACCCGGTGCTCATGGCCGCCGACATCCTGCTATACCAGACCGACATCGTGCCCGTCGGCGACGACCAGAAGCAGCACGTCGAGCTGACGCGCACCCTGGCCGAGCGGTTCAACTCGCGCTACGGCGAGACGTTCCGCGTGCCGATGCCGGTCATCCAGCAGGACACCGCGCGCATCTACGACCTGCAGAACCCGACCTCGAAGATGTCGAAGTCCGCCGAGTCGGATGCCGGCGTGCTGTGGCTGCTCGACGACCCGAAGGTGTCGGCGAAGAAGGTCATGCGGGCCGTCACCGACTCCGAGGGCTCGGTTCGCTACGACCGCGAGAACAAGCCCGGCGTCTCGAACCTGCTCGTCATCTACGCCGCGCTGACGGGCCGCCAGATCCCCTCGATCGAGGACGAGTACGCCGGTCGCGGCTACGGCGACTTCAAGAAGGGACTGGCCGAGGTCGTCGTCTCCGAGTTCGGACCGGTCCGCGAGCGTGCCCTCGAGCTGCTCGACGACCCGGCCGAGCTCGACCGGGTGCTCGCGTCGAACGCCGCGCGCGCCGACGAGGTCGCCGACCGCACGCTCGCTGACGTCTACGACAAGTTGGGACTGCTGCGTCGTGTCTGACAACGAATCGACCGCGCCCGACGCCGGACTGTCCGCTGCGACCGACGGCAACCAGAACGCGGCGCCGGCGACCACCGCACCGGAGATGCCGGTCGAGCCCGCGCCCGAGCTGATCGAGGCGCTCGACGAGGCGGCGGCCGCATCGAAGGCCTCCCCCGCCGACGCCGCCGTGCAGGAGCGACTCTGGCGCGCCGCCTTCGCGCTCGACCGCTGGCTCTTCATCGCCCGCGGCTCCGACGACGAGCCCACCCCGTTCGCGCTGCGCTCGGACGAGGGCGCCGTGATCTTCGCGTTCTCCACCGCCGACCGCGCCCATGAAGCCGCCCTCGGTTTCGGCCTGCCCGAAGAGGAGGCATCGCGCCTCCTCGCCGTGCCGCTCCCGTCGGCCGCGGCGTGGGTCGCGTCCTACGCCGAGGCCGGCGTCGAAGCGATGGTCTTCGACGCACCCGGCAACGGTGCGATGGCTCCCCTGACGAACCTCGCCGCGATGGCGGTCTACATCTCGCAGAACCCCTCTGCCTGATCCCGGGACGGCCCCGTCCTCGCCGCTGCGGGGGCCCGTCCGCTGCGGGCGGCCCCGTCCCGACCGGCGGGGCTGCCGGAACCCCCGTCGCCACCGACGGGCCTACCGGCACCGTCCTGCGGGGCAGCCGTCCCCGTCCTGCGGGGTAGCCGTCGCGTCGGCGCCCCATCTTCGAGCCGTCCCCGTCCCGTCAACAGGCTCAGCGCCCCACCCGAGCCCCTACGCCCGACCGCGAGCCGTTTCAGCCTGCGCACGGCACGCGGAACAGCAGGCATCCGCACTCCGGTCGCCCGGTCGGCGCGTCGAGCGAGACCTGTCGACCCACCGAGCGAGAACCGCCCCACGGGCCGGGCGGGCCGGAGAACAGCCCTGTCTTCGCGTCATCTCCCCGTCAACAGGCTCAGCGCCCCACCCAAGCCCCTACGCCCCACCGCGAGCCGTTTCAGCCTGCGCACGGCACGCAGAGCAGCAGGCATCCGCTGGTAGAAGCGTCAGCGCACGCGAGCCGGCCGCACACCGGATGCGAGAACGCCGCGCACGGCTTCGAGGACCCGATCGGGTCGCCACATGATGTCCGCCGCCATCGGTCGTAGCGTCAGGTAGCCGAGGGCTGCGGCCGCGAGGTCGCGCGCGCTGTCTCGTCGGCGCGCGTCGAGCCCGGAATGATGAGCATCGCTGTCGCACTCCACGATCAACCAACCATCGACGAGCAGATCGACTCGTCCGACTCCAGGTATGCGCACCTGCACCTCGACCGTCTTGGCGATTCCGCGCAGGAGGAGCCGCATGAGCGTCTCTGGTCCGGATTCGGCCCGCCCGTCAATCAGACGCCGGATCGGGCGGTATCGGAGAGGCAGGGCCGCAAAGACGCTGTCGAGATCCGCGGCCTGGAGAAGCCCGAGATGAAGCGCGCTGTCGAGCGTCGCGACGGCAGCTCGGGGTGACTGGCACTGCACCGCGCGGACCAGCGCGTCGATGATGCTCGAGCACGCGAACCATCTGGGGCGCGGAGCGATGGGAGGTGTCCAATGCAGCACCGACTTCGACCCCGCGAGGGTCTCGCGCGTCGGCACGCGCGAGGCCGTCCGCGGTAGCTGCACATGCGGCCCGGCCGGCTCGAGGACGAACACCCCGAGAAGGCGCAACAGGCTCACACAGGTGAGACGACCGCCGAGCGAGACCGCGACGACGACGGTTGGTGGCGCATCCGCGACGAGGTACGAGCCCCGCAGGGGCCTCACAAGTCGCCCGGCGGAGACGGCATCCGCGATGTCGCGCTTGCGGAGACCACCCGCGCGCAGATCGGATGTCGACCAACGACGCAACTCCATGATCTCTGCGGGAAGCCAGGCTGACGAGGCGTGAGGGTCCATGCCGACACGGTGTCGTCCGTGGTCCCGTGCATGGCCTGCGCAGGAGGAAACTGTGAACAGCCAGACTCGCCCGCTGCCTGTGCGGAAGTCGCTGATCCGTGCCACCGACAGGCTCAGGCGCCGCGTTCCGCGCGATGAGAGGCGCCATGGCGCCGCCAGCCTGTCGACGGCACGGCTGGACGCCGCCTGGCACGCACACGACGAGGAGTCCTCCGTCCCGGCGCGGAATGTCGGCTGACCGGAGCTCGATCCCCGGAACAGCTGAAACGCGTGCCGTCAACAGGCTGAGAGCGGGCCCCGGGGGCGCGAGGCACGGCGACACCGGGCTGAGCCTGTTCGCGGCACCGCGACGAAGGCTGGGCACGACCCGAACCGGCCGGCCCGCCTCGGTAGGGTCGGAGGATGGAACCGGTGACCCTCCGAACCGCGCGGCTCGAGCTGTCGATGCCCACTCTCGACGACGTCGACGCGATCACCGCGGCGGCGCAGGATCCCGAGGTCCCGCGCTGGACCACCGTGCCCTCTCCCTACACGCGCGAGCACGCCGAGGAGTTCATCGCGAAGGCTGCGGCCTGGTGGGACGAGCAGTCCGAGCTGACGTGGGGCATCCGCCGGGACGGCCAGTGGATCGGCATGATCGGCCTGCACCGCGTGAGCCCGGAAGGTGCCGCGGAGATCGGGTTCTGGATGAGCGTATCGGCGCGCGGGCACGGCTACCTGAGCGAGGCAGCCCGCGCGGTCATCGACTTCGGCTTCGCCGAGCCGCTGTCGCTCGCGCGCATCGAATGGCGGGCGATCGTCGGCAACGTCGCATCGGCGCGCACCGCGCGCAGCCTCGGCTTCCGGTACGAAGGGATGCTGCGGCGCGGGCTCCCGCACCGCGACGCCCGCCACGACGGCTGGATCGCCGGCATCCTGCCCGACGACGACCGCGCGCCGCAGCCCTGGCCGATCCTCGCCGACTGAACCACGCCTGAACCAGGCCGCGGTCCGGGCGCAAGCCCGTGCCGCGTGGGGGTGGTGCGTGCCAGGATGACGCCATGCCCGAGATGCCGGAAGTGCAGGGACTCGTCGACTACCTCGGCGGTCGCCTCGCCGGACGCCGCATCACGAAAGCCCGGGTCAGCGCGATCTCCGCGCTGAAGACGTACGACCCGCCGATCGAGACGCTCGAGGGCGCGACGGTGACCGCTGCATCCCGTCACGGCAAGTTCGTCGACCTGGCCACCGACGGCGGCACGCACCTGGTCTTCCACCTCGCCAAGGCGGGGTGGCTGCGCTGGTACGACGCGCTGCCGTCGACCGTCATCCGCCCCGGCAAGACCCCGATCGCGCTCCGCGTCGGCTTCGACGACGACTCGGGGTTCGATCTGACCGAGGCCGGCACGAAGAAGTCGCTCGCGGTCTACGTCGTCCGTGATCCGGCCGAGGTGCCGGGCATCGCCCGGCTCGGTCCCGACCCGCTGGATCCCTCGTTCGACCGCGACACCCTGGCGGGCCTGCTGGCGGGCCGCCGCACCCAGATCAAGGGTGTGCTGCGCGATCAGTCCATCGTCGCGGGGATCGGCAACGCGTACTCCGACGAGATCCTCCACGCGGCGAAGATGTCGCCCTACGCGCTGGCCGCGAATCTGGACGACGCGGAGGTCGACCGGCTCTACACCGCACTCAGCGCGACGCTGGCCGAGGCCGTCGCCGCGGCATCGGGCAAGCCTCCTGCCGACCTGAAGGACGCCAAACGCCGCGGGATGCGGGTGCATGGGCGCCGCGGCGAGGCGTGCCCGGTCTGCGGCGATGAGGTGCGCAGCGTCTTCTTCGCCGACAACAGCCTGGAGTACTGCCCGACGTGCCAGACCGGCGGCAAGCTGCTCGCGGATCGCCGACTCTCCCGCCTGCTCAAGTGACGGCGGAAGTCGGGAATGCCGCAGGCAGCGCCGCGTTGAGTACGATCGGAGTATTGAACGTGCTCCGGGGTCGGTGAGAATCCGAACCGGCGGTGAGAGTCCGCGACCCTCGAGGCCCTCGGGCCGAGAGGTTGATCCGGTGGAATTCCGGGACCGACGGTGATGCGACGCGAGTCGCTAGTCCGGATGAGAGGAAGCACGGCAGCGTTCGCGCTGCGCGCGCCCGCCCGCGTCCCCGGAGACTGACCGAAGGACGAACGATGCCGGGCACCACCGACCGCGAGATCGCCGCGATGCGTCGCGCTTTCGAGCTCGCCGGCAACGGTCCGCGCGGGCTGAACCCGCAAGTCGGCGCCGTGCTCCTGGCACCCGACGGGTCCGTGCTCGCCGAGGGGTGGCACCGTGGCGCGGGCACTCCCCACGCCGAGGTCGACGCACTCACTCAGCTCTCCGCCGGCGCGGCCCGCGGCGCCACCGCCGTGGTGAGCCTCGAGCCCTGCAACCACACCGGCCGCACCGGCCCGTGCGCGCTCGCGCTCATCGCGGCCGGCGTGGCGCGGGTGGTCTACTCCGCGTCCGACCCGGGCGACGCATCGGCCGGCGGCGCGCAGCGCCTGCGTGATGCCGGGGTCGACGTCGTCGGCGGGGTGCTCGCCGACGAGGGTCACGCGCTCATCCACGACTGGCTCACCGTGCAGCGCCTCGGCCGGCCGCACGTCACCGTGAAGTGGGCGCAGTCGCTCGACGGTCGCGCCGCGGCACCCGACGGCACGAGCCAGTGGATCACCGGCCCCGCCGCACGAGCAGACGTCCACCGCCGGCGCAGCGAGGCCGACGCCATCGTCGTGGGCACGGGCACCCTGCTCTCCGACGATCCCGCCCTGACGGCGCGGCGTCCCGACGGCACTCTCTACGAGCGGCAGCCGATGCCCGTCGTCCTCGGTCAGCGTGCCGTGCCCGACGACGCGCTCGTGCGTCGACACCCGCTGCCCCTCCTGCACCGCGACGGCGAGAACCTCGGCGGCGAGAGCGCGAACGAGCCCTCGCTGATGACGCAGTTGCGTGAGCTCGGGGTGCAGCGCGTCTTCGTCGAGGGCGGCCCGACCATTGCCAGCGCCTTCATCCGGGCAGGGCTCGCCGACGAGATCCTCGCCTACATCGCCCCGACCCTCATCGGCTCCGGCACGGCCGGCGACGACCGCCCGGCGCTGCGTTCGCTCGGCGTCGAGACGATCACCGACCAGCGACGTCTGCGCGTGCGCTCGGTCGAGACCCTGGGCGACGACCTGCTGATCGTCGCCTCCCCCGCGCCCCCGACATCCCCGTCCGAAGGAGACGCCTGATGTTCACCGGAATCATCGAAGAGATCGGCGAGGTCGTCGCCGTCGAGCCGTCGGGCGACGGCGTGCGGATCACCGTGCGCGCGCCGAAGGCGGTGTCGGATGCCGGCCACGGCGACTCGATCGCCGTCAGCGGTGTCTGCCTCACGGTGGTCGACCAGGGCGACGACTGGTTCACGGCAGACGTCATGCGCCAGACCCTCGACGTGTCGAGCCTCACCGGGATCGAGCCGGGCCGGGCCGTCAACCTCGAACGCGCGCTCGCGGCGCACACCCGGCTGGGCGGGCACATCGTGCAGGGACACGTCGATGGACTCGGCCACGTCCTGGAGGTGCGCCCCGGCGAGCAGTGGCGCGTCCTGCGCATCTCCGTGCCCGCCGACCTCGCCCCGCTCGTCGTGGACAAGGGGTCGATCACGGTCGACGGCGTCTCCCTGACCGTCAGCGCCGTGAGCGCCGCCCACGTCGCGGAGGCCTGGCTCGAGGTCTCCCTCATCCCCGAGACGCTCGCCGCGACGACCCTCGGCGACCGGATCGCCGGCGACGCGGTCAACCTCGAGACCGACATCCTCGCCCGACACGTCCAGCGGCTGCTGGCATTCACCACCCTCTCGAACGAAGGAGGCTCCCGATGAGCCTTTCTCCCCTCTCCGAGGCGCTCGACGCGCTGCGGGCCGGAAAGCCGATCATCGTCGCCGACGATGAGAACCGCGAGAACGAAGGCGACGTCATCCTGTCCGCCGCGCTCGCCACACCCGAGTGGATCGCGTGGACGGTCCGTCACTCGAGCGGTTTCATCTGCGCGCCGATGCCCGCCGAGTGGGCCGACCGGCTGGATCTCCCGCCGATGGTCGAGACGAACGAGGATGCCCGCGGCACCGCCTACACCGTCTCGGTCGACGCCGCCGACGGCGTGACCACCGGCATCAGCGCGGCCGATCGCGCCCGCACCCTCACGGTGCTCGCCGATCCCGCGTCGACCCCGGGCAGCGTCATCCGTCCGGGCCACATCCTGCCTTTGCGCGCCGTCGAGGGCGGTGTGCGCGAGCGCAGCGGTCACACCGAAGCGGCGGTCGAGCTGATGCAGCTCGCCGGTCTCGAGCCGGTCGGCGCGATCGCCGAGATCGTCGCGGACGACGGCTCGATGATGCGGATGCCGGGCCTGCTCGAGCTCGGCGAGCGCGACGGCATCCCGGTCATCACGATCGAGCAGCTCATCGCGCACCTCGACGAGACCGACCCGCGTCCCGCCGGCGGCGCCGCTTCGAACCGGCGCCGCGTGAGCCTGCGTGCCGAGGCGCAGGTGCCGACGTCGCACGGCACGTTCCGCTTCCTCGCGTACAAGGACCGCGTCACCGGCACCGACCACATCGCCGTCGTCTCGGGCGACCTCGCAGATGCCGCCCCACTCGTGCGTGTGCACTCGGAGTGCCTCACGGGCGAGGCGTTCGGCTCGCTCAAGTGCGAGTGCGGCCCGCAACTCGATGCCGCCCTCGACGCGATCGACCGCGACGGCGGGATCGTCATCTACATGCGCGGTCATGAGGGTCGCGGCATCGGGCTGATCAACAAGCTCCGCGCCTACCAGCTGCAGGAGCGCGGGCTCGACACCCTCGACGCGAATCTCGCGCTCGGGCTTCCCGCCGACGCCCGCGACTACGCCGCGGCGGCCGGCATCCTCGCCGATCTCGGCGTGGGCAGCATCCGCCTGCTGACGAACAACTCCGACAAGGTGTCGCAGCTGCGCGCGCTCGGCCTCGACATCGCCGAGCAGGTTCCGCTGCTCGTCGGCGTGGGCGCCAACAACCACCAGTACCTCGCCACGAAGCGCGACCGCATGGGCCACATCATCGACGACGCCGAGCTGAGCGCGGCGCTCGCCCGCGGCACCGTGGCGGCCCCCGCGGACGAGACCACCGACCCTCGACAGAACTCGGAGAACATCGCATGAGCGGACACGGCGCTCCCGAACGCCAGAACATCGACGCGGGCGACCTGAAGGTCGTCGTCGTCGCCGGCCAGTGGCACGACGTCATCACCGACGGACTCATCGCCGGCGCCGAGCGCGTGCTCGAGGAGTCGGGTGCGGCCTGGCGGCTCGTGCGCGTGCCGGGATCGTTCGAGCTCCCGGTCGTGGCGAAGGCCGCGCTCGATTCCGGAGCGGATGCCGTCGTCGCCCTCGGCGTCATCATCCGCGGCGGAACGCCCCACTTCGACTTCGTGTCGTCGGCGGCCACCGACGGGCTGACGCGCGTCGCGATCGACACGGGCAAGCCGGTCGGTTTCGGCGTGCTCACCCTCGACGACGAGCAGCAGGGCATCGACCGGGCGGGTCTGCCCGGCTCGAAGGAGGACAAGGGCGCGGAGGCGGCGGATGCTGCACTGCGCACGGCGCTGACGCTGCGCTCGCTTCGCGGCTGACACTGTGTCGGCACCCCATACCTTCAGCTAGGCTGAGGGTATGGAAACCCTCCGCGGAATCGTCCTCGTCGTCCACCTCATCGGTTTCGCCACGCTCTTCGGCGCCTGGCTCGTCGAAGCCCTCGGCGCCCGCCGCATCACGCGGGTCATGAGCTACGGCCTCCTCGTCGCCGGTGTCGCCGGGCTCGCCCTGGCAGCACCGTGGGGAACCGACCACGAGTTCAATTACGTCAAGATCACCGTCAAGCTCGTCATCCTGCTCGTGATCGGTGCGCTGCTGGGCATCGGCTCGGCCCGCCAGAAGCGCACCCAGGCGGTTCCCGCCGCCATCTTCTGGCTGATCGGAATCGGCACGGTGGCCAACGTCGCGATCGCGGTGCTCTGGCGCTGACACCCCCGGACTGCGGTCCACCACGCGCGGATGCCGCGTCTCGGAACACCGGGTCGCGGCATCCGCCGTAGAATGGACGATCGTGCGTCGCCGACACCGTCGACGCCGCCGGTGATCCCCGCGTCGAACGTCCGCCGCACCACCCCGCCTCGGACGTCCGCCCACCGGCACGCTCCCACGAGGGCGCTCACCCGTTCTCCCAGACAGGCATCACACCGCACATGTCATCCGCCACCGCGGCTCCCACCGCGCCCGCGAACCCCCGTTCCCGCGTCATCACCGCCAGCCTCGTCGGCACCACGATCGAGTTCTACGACTTCTACGTCTACGCGACCGCGGCGGTCCTGGTCTTCCCGATCCTCTTCTTCCCGAGCGACGACGACACCGCGTCGCTCCTCGCCTCGTTCGCGGTCTTCGGCGCCGCGATGATCGCGCGTCCCATCGGCGCCGTCGTCTTCGGCCACTTCGGCGACAAGTTCGGCCGCAAGGCGACCCTCGTCGCCTCGCTCCTCACGATGGGCATCGCGACGATCCTCATCGGATGCCTCCCCACCTTCAACGACATCGGCTGGTGGGCGGCGCTGCTGCTCCTCGTGCTGCGTCTCGCGCAGGGCTTCGCCCTCGGCGGCGAATGGTCGGGAGCGGCGCTCGTCGCCACCGAGAACGCCCCGAAGGGCAAGCGCGCCTGGTACGGCACCTTCCCCCAACTGGGCGCGCCGATCGGTTTCATCATCGCGAACTCGGTCTTCCTCGTGATCTACTTCGCGCTGCCGCACCCCGACGGCCCGGCCCAGCGTTCCGAGGAGTTCCTCGCCTGGGGCTGGCGCGTGCCGTTCCTGTTCTCCGCCGTCATGGTCATCGTCGGCCTGTGGGTGCGCCTCAAGCTCGTCGAGAGCGAGACGTTCTCGAAGGCGGAGAAGACCGGCGCCATCCGCAAGTTCCCGCTCGGATCCGTCATCCGCGGACACTGGCGCGCGCTGATCCTCGGCACCTTCATCATGCTCGCGACCTACGTGCTCTTCTACCTGATGACGAGCTTCACCCTCGCGTACGGCACCAAGCCGACCCTCGAGACCGCGCAGGCGACCGCCGAGGCATCGGGCGCGGCCTTCGACGCGGCGGCCTACGTTCCGGGCCTCGGGTTCGGGTTCACCGACTTCGTCATCATGCAGATCGTCGGCGTGATCTTCTTCGGCATCTTCACGCTGCTGTCGGGCCCCGTCGCCGACTCGATCGGCCGCCGCAAGCTGCTGCTGTGGGTCACCGGCGTCATCGCGGTGTTCGGCCTGCTGTTCGCGGTCTTCCTCGCACCGCAGCTCGACCCGAAGTTCACCGGGGCGCTCGTCCAGGCGTTCCTCGTGCTCGGCTTCATGCTCATGGGCGCGACGTTCGGCCCGATGGGCGCGCTGCTCCCCGAGCTGTTCCCGACCAACGTTCGCTACACCGGCTCGGCCATCTCGTACAACGTGGCGTCGATCCTCGGTGCCGCCGTCGCGCCCAGCATCGCGACGACCCTGTGGGCGCTCGCTGGCGGCTCGACCTGGCTCGTCGGCGTGTACCTCACGGCCTCCGCCGTGCTCACCTTCATCGCCCTGTGGCTGTCGAAGGAGACCAAGGACTCCGAGTACGACGCGAACATCGGCGAGGCGGCAGCCACACGCTGATCCCCGCCTCGGACGACGGATGCCGCGGGCCCTCGGGCTCGCGGCATCCGTCGTCTCTGCGCGGTCGCGGCGCGTCAGTCGAGGAACAGGGCGCGCAGCCGCTTGGTCGTGAATACGAGACCGAGCGCGATCATCACGACGAAGTAGAGCACGTGCCACAGCATTCCGGCGGAGAGGATGCCGGTTGTCAGCCCGCGGATCAGCTCGACGCCGTGCCACAGCGGCAGCGCCTGCACGATCACCTGCACCCACTCGGGATAGACCGTGATCGGGTAGAAGGTCGCCGAGAACAGGAACATCGGCAGCAGCACGAAGTTGATCCAGTCCATGTGCTGGAAGGTCTTCATGTAGCTCGTGACGGCCATGCCGATGCTCGCGAACCCGAAGGCGATGAGCAGCACCGCCGGGAGGGCGAGCACGGCGGTCCATGCGAGGTTCAGCCCCAGCACCTGCATGATGATCATGAAGCCGGTGGCGTAGACGAGACCGCGAAGCAGCGCGTACAGGATCTCACCGAGGGCGACGTCGAGCGGCCCGAGCGAGGTCGACAGCATCCCCTCGTAGAGCTTGCCGTAGTTGAGCTTGAAGAAGACGTTCCACGTCGAGTCGTACACGGCACCGTTCATCGCCGAGACCGCGAGCAGCGCGGGAGCGATGTACGCCGCGTACGGGACCTCGGCTCCCGACGAGGTCTCGACCTCGCCGATGAGGGCGCCGAGCCCGATGCCGAGAGACGCGAGATAGAACACGGGCTCGAAGAAGCCCGAGAGCACGACGATCCAGCTCGACGAACGAGCCGCGATGAGACCGCGCTGCACGACCGCGCCCGGGTTGCCGGCCCACAGTGCGCGTACGCCCCCGCGGCGGCCCGTCGGCGTCTCCGGCGCGATCACGGCGCTCATTTCGCGAGCCTCTCGATGAAGACACGGCGGCCCCAGAGGTAGCCGACGGCGGCGAGTGCGAGCAGGTAGAGCACGTGCACGGCGATCATCCCGACGCCGATGTCGGCCCCGTAGGTCGCCGCGCGCCCCAGCTCAGCGCCGTGCCACAGGGGCGAGATCCACGCGATCCACTGCAGGCCGACCGGAAGTGTCTCCACGGGGTAGAAGGTGCCCGAGAAGAGGAACATCGGCATGAAGATGAAGCGCTGCACGAGGGCGAACTGCCCCTTGTCGTCTTGGATGGAGCCCGCATACGCCATGAGCGGGATGCCGAAGGCGATACCGGCCGCGACACCGGCGAGGATCGACAGCCAGCCCGTCGCGGGGTTCGGGACAGCGCCGAACGGCAGCAGCCAGATGAAGAGGTAGTAAGCACCGACGGCGACGATCATCCGCGCCGTCGCACCGATGATGACACCGTTCGCGATCTGCGGGCTCGACAGCGCCGACGCGTTGAATCCGTAGAAGTAGCGGCGCCACTTGAAGCCCGCCATCACCGGATAGGTCATCTCCTCGGAGGCCACGGCGATCGCGGCGGTGACGAGCAGCGCCGGCGCGACGAACGGGAGATAGCCGACCTCCTGGCCGTGGGAGGAGATCGGCGCGGTGATGAGCGCCGCGAGCCCGACGGCCAGCCCGAGCAGATACATGATCGGCTGCCCGACCGCGCCGACGACGATCGTCCAGCCGTAGGCGCGCATCGCACGGACCATGTGCTCGGCGACGTACCAGGTGCCGTAGCGCCGGGGCTTGCGCCCACCGGCCATCGCCTCGGCCCGGAGATCGTCGAGCGTGGGGTGCGCGGTCTGGGTGCTCATTCGATCAGCGACCGTCCGGTCAGGCGCAGGAAGACGTCTTCGAGGCTCGATCGGCGCACAAGGCTCGTCAACGGCGTGAGCCCCACCGCCGAGACACGCTCGAGAGCCGCCTCACCGTCGTGGGCGTAGACGAGGATGCGGTCGGGCAGCACCTCGACGCGGTCGCCGATGCCCCGCAGCTGAGCGGCCGCGGACTCGTTGCGGTCGGACCCGAAGCGCACCTCGAGGACTTCACGGCTCGAGTGCTCGCGGATGAGCGAGGCCGGCGTGCCCTCGGCCATGATCCGGCCCTTGTCGACCACGATGAGCCGGTCGCACAGCTGCTCGGCCTCGTCCATGTAATGCGTCGTGAGCACGAGCGTCGTGCCGCGCTCCTTCAGACGGAACAGCCGGTCCCACAGCACGTGGCGGGCCTGGGGGTCGAGGCCCGTCGTCGGTTCGTCGAGCAGCAGGATGCGCGGGTCGTTGATGAGGCCGCGCGCGATCGTGAGGCGCCGCTTCATGCCGCCCGACAGCTGATCGACCTTGTTCTTCGCCTTGTCTTCGAGCTGCGCGAACGCGAGCAGCTCGTCGGCCTTCTCGTGGCAGACCTTGCCCGGAAGACCGAAGTACCGCCCGTAGATGTAGAGGTTCTCGCGGGCGTTCAGCTCGCCGTCGAGGTTGTCCTGCTGGGGCACCACCCCGAGCCGGGATCGGATCTCGGGGCCGTAGCGATCGGGATCGAGCCCGAGGATCTGCAGGTCGCCGCCGCTGCGGGTGGACACCGCGCCGATCATCTTCATCGTGGTCGACTTTCCCGCGCCGTTCGGGCCGAGCAGCCCGAAGGACTCTCCGGGCGCCACCTCGAACGACAGGTCGTCGACGGCGACGAAGTCGGGCTTGCTCTTCACGGCATAGGTCTTGCGCAGCCCACGGGCGGAGATGACGGATTCTGGCACGCGACAACACTAGCGACGACGTCCGACGACGACCGGGGCCGCGGTGCGCGAGAATCGCACGCATGGACCGCATCCTCACCACTGCCGCTGAACTCCGGACCGCCATCGGGGCGGGCCGCTACCCCGACGGCGGCCCCGTGCGGGTGCTCGACGTAAGGTGGTGGCTCGACCGCCCCGACGGACGCCCGGCGTTCCGCGCGGGCCACATCCCCGGCGCGCGCTACGCCGACCTCGACACCCAGCTCGCCGAGCACGGCGAGCCGACGGAGGGCCGGCATCCGCTGCCCTCCCCCGAGACGCTGCAGGCCGCCGTGCGCGACTGGGGCATCGACGAGGGCGACACCGTCGTGGTCTACGACGATGTCGCCAACCTGGCGAGCGGCCGCGCCTGGTGGGTGCTGCGGGATGCCGGTATCGCCGACGTCCGGGTGCTCGACGGCGCCCTCGCCGCCTGGATCGACGCGGGGTTCGACCTCGAGGAGGGCGACGCGGCAGACGTGCGTCCGGGTACCGCGGTCGTCTCGCCCGGCGAGTTACCGGTGCTCGGGATCGACGACGTCCTCGATCAGGCCCGCACCGGCCTGCTGCTCGACGCCCGCGCCGGCGAACGGTTCCGCGGCGAGGTCGAGCCGATGGACCCGCGCGCCGGCCACATCCCGGGCGCGGTGTCCGCGCCGACGACGCAGAACAACGATGAGTCGGGGCGGTTCCGGTGCTCGGATGAGCTGCGCGAACGGTTCGCAGCGCTGGGCGCAGAACCCGGCGCGACGGTCGGCGTCTACTGCGGCTCGGGCGTCAGCGCCGCGCACGAGGCCATCGCCCTCAGCCTCGCGGGATACCGGCCGGTGCTCTACCCCGGCTCGTGGAGCCAGTGGTCGCAGCATCCCGATCGACCCATCGCGACGGGCGCCTGACGGCTTGGACTCGGCGGTCGCCGCTACCCTGTCGACATGACGACCGCCACCGCAGACCTCTATGACGAACGCGGCGACGAGCTCGACTCGCTCGGCGTCCAGTTCCTCGACCTCGGCGGCCGGACCTCCTTCGCGGGACCGATCCGCACCGTGCGCTGTCATCGCGACAACGCGCTCGTGAAGCGCGTGCTCGCGACGCCGGGCGGCGGCGCCGTGCTCGTCGTCGACGGCGGCGGATCGCTCGAGTCGGCTCTCGTGGGCGACCTGATCGCCGCGTCGGCGGTCGAGAACGGCTGGGCGGGCATCATCGTGAACGGGGTGATCCGCGATCGTGTCGCGATCGCGTCGCTCGACCTCGGCGTCAAGGCGCTCGGCTCGAACCCCCGCAAGAGCGCGAAGGACGGCCGCGGCGAGGTCGACGTTCCGGTCACCATCGGCGGCGTGGTCTTCACGCCGGGCCGACACGTCTGGGCCGACGCCGACGGCGTTCTCGTCGAGCGCTGAGGGGCTAAGCAGTCCGCTCCAGCGAGAGCGCGTAGATGGTGGGGTCGCCGGCGAGGTCCATGGTGACGCTCACGCCCGGCTGCTCGACGGTCACGTCGAAGGCGATCGTGCTGTTGTCGCACGTCACGGGATCGCCCGATGACGCGCTGTCGATCGGGCCCGCGGTCACCGTGATCGTGAGCACGTCACGGGATCGCCCGATGACGCGCTGTCGATCGGGCCCGCGGTCACCGTGATCGTGCCGGCACCGCGGCACGCGACCTGCGCCTGGTACGTCCCGGCGGGGAGCGACGAGAACTGCGACGTCTGGTGTGCGGACGTGTGCTGGCTCAGCCACCCCGACAGCGTCCCCATGCCGGTGGTGTCCGAAGACCGGGGCACCGCTGTCTTGGCCCAGTCCGCGATCTCATCGACCGGCAGGGGCAACTGCTGCTCGTCGGTGCGCGCGTCGGATGTCGGGGTGGGAGATGGCGTGGAACCGACGGATGCCGACGGCTCTGCCGCTTCGCCGTCCGCCACCGGGCCGGTACAGCCGGCGAGCGTGAGCACGACGAACGCGGCCGCGGCGAGCGGTGCCGCCTGACGTTTCGAGATCGAACGCATCCGGGCACTCTTCCATCGATACCGCGGACGGACAACCACCCTCGATGAAAGAAGTACGGTCGAAGGAGAGAGCTTCGCCGAACCGAGGGAACCGCATGTCCGACACCCGCAGCCGCCTGCGCGGCGGCCGCCGCCGCACCGACGAGGGCCCGCGGGCCCGCCTGTCGCAGCTGCTCCCGTACCTGTTCGAGCACAAGGGCGTGCTGGTGGCGGTCGCGGTACTCAGCATCGTCGAGGCGGTGGCCACGCTCGGCCAGCCGCTCGTCGTCGGGCAGGTCATCGAGCGTGTGCAGGTGGGTGACACCCTCGGCATCCTCGTGTGGGCGCTCGTGATCCTCGTCGTCGTCTCGTCGGCCATCGGCGCTTTCCAGCACTATCTGCTCCAGCGCACCGGCACGGCGGTGGTGTTCTCCAGCCGCCGCCGGCTCATCGCACGCCTGCTCCGACTGCCGATCTCGGAGTTCGACGCCCGACGCACCGGCGACCTGGTCTCGCGCGTGGGCACCGACACGACCCTGCTCTACGCCGTGCTCACCCAGGGGCTGGCCGACTCGGTCGGCAACGCGCTCATCTTCGTCGGCGCGATCGTCGCGATGCTCTTCATCGACCCGCTGCTGCTGCTGCTCATCGTCATCGTGATCGGAGCCTCGGTCGCCGTCGTCGTGGGTCTCAGCACCCGCATCCGTCGCGCCACGCGCGAACAGCAGGAACGGGTCGGCGAGCTGGCCTCGGGTGTCGAGCGGGCGATCGGATCGATCCGCACGATCCGCGCCGCCGGAGCGACCGAGCGCGAGGAGGCCGCCGTCACGGGGGCCGCACGCCAGGCTTATGACGCGGGCGTGCGCGTCGCGAAGGCGTCGGCCCTCGTCGTGCCCGTCGCGGGCGTCGCGCTGCAGCTGTCACTGCTCGTCGTGCTCGGCGTCGGCGGATACCGCGTCGCCTCGGGCGCCATCTCGATCGCGAGCCTCGTGACGTTCGTGATGTTCCTGTTCTTCCTCGTGCAGCCGCTCGCGTCGTTCCTCGGGGCGATCACCTCCGTCAATCAGGCGCTCGGCGCGCTCGGCCGCATCCAGGAGGTGCTCGACCTGCCCACGGAGGAATCGGCCGATCCGGATGCTGCAGCCACCGTAGCCGTCTCGGGCGACAGCGATGTCGCGATCGAGTTCCGAGACGTGCACTTCCGATACCCCGAGGCCGTCGTCGCCGCCCGGCGCTCGGCATCCGACGAAGCGTTGCGCACCCTCGCGGACGCACGCGTCGACACCTCGGCGGTCGCTGCGGTCACGGCCGATGAGACGGGTTCGCCGGCGAACGGCGCAGACGCCGCCGCCTCGTCCGCAGCGACAGCCGGAGCGACCGCCGTCCCCGAGGGCGAGGTGCTCCGCGGCGTGAGCTTCCGCGTTCCCCGCGGTGCGCGCGTGGCCCTCGTCGGCCCCTCGGGTGCGGGCAAGTCGACGACCCTCGCCCTGATCGAGCGGTTCTACGACGTCACCGGCGGAGCGGTGCTCGTCGGGGGTGACGACATCCGGTCCCTCCCCCGGGCCGAGCTGCGCGCACAGCTCGGCTATGTCGAGCAGGACGCCCCCACGCTCGCGGGAACGATCGCCGACAACCTGCGCCTCGCCTCGCCCGAGGCTACGGACGCGGAGTGCGAGCGGGTGCTGCGCGCCGTCAACCTCGGCGATGTGCTCGAGCGCAGCGAGCTCGGTCTTCAGGCGCCCGTCGGCGAGGCGGGCGTCATGCTCTCGGGCGGCGAGCGTCAGCGCCTCGCGATCGCCCGCGCGCTGCTCGCTGCGCCCCCGATCCTGCTGCTGGACGAGTCGACGTCCTCGCTCGACGGGCTCAACGAGCAGCGGATGCGCGAGGCGATCGACGCCGTCGCGACGGGCCGCACCCTCGTGGTCATCGCGCACCGGCTCTCGACGGTCGTCGACAGCGACGTCATCGTGGTGCTCGACCACGGCCGGGTCGTCGGCCAGGGCACGCACTCCGAGCTCGTCGCCACGGTCCCGCTGTACCGCGACCTCGCGAAGCACCAGCTCTTGGTCTGACGCCGAGAACGCACCATCGCCGCGAACGCGCACCCTTTCCGGTGCGTTCTCGCGGCGACGGTGTGTTCTCGTGCGGGCCGGGGTCAGGCCCGGTGGCCGAGGCGGTAGCGCAGGGCCTCCAGCTCGGCACGCAGGGCCGCGGGCAGCCGGTCACCGAAGGTGTCGTAGAACTCCTCGGTGAGGTCGGCCTCGCGCAGCCACGAGTCCGTGTCGACCGCGAACAGCTCATCGAGATCGAGCTGCGACACCTCGATGCCGTCGAGATTGAGGTCCTCGGTGCGCGGGAGGCGTCCGATCGGGCTGTCGACCGCGTCGACCTCGCCGTTCAGGCGCCGCACGATCCAGTCGATGACGCGCGAGTTGTCGCCGAACCCGGGCCACAGGAAGCGCCCGTCGCTGCCCTTGCGGAACCAGTTCACCTGGAAGACGCGGGGGGCCCGGTCGAACCGCAGCTTCTGCCCGACCTTCAGCCAGTGGGCGAAGTAGTCGCCCATGTTGTAGCCGCAGAACGGCAGCATGGCGAAGGGGTCGCGGCGGAGTTCCCCGAGCGTCCCCTCGGCCGCCGCCGTGCGCTCCGACGAGATGTTCGAGCCGATGAAGACGCCGTGCGTCCAGTCGGTCGCCTCGACGACGAGGGGGACGTTCGTCGCCCGGCGACCACCGAAGAGGATGGCGTCGAGTGGCACGCCCTCGGCGGCATCCCAATCCGACGCGATCTGCGGGCACTGAGCGGCGCTGACGGTGAAGCGCGAGTTGGGGTGCGCGGCCGGTCGGCCCGAGTCGGGGGTCCAGGGCTTGCCCTCCCAGTCGATGAGCTCGGCGGGCGCCTCATCCGTGAGGCCCTCCCACCAGACGTCGCCGTCGGGACGCAGCGCCACGTTCGTGAAGATCGTGTTGCCCCACAGCGTCTCGACCGCCGTGACGTTGGTCGACTCGCCGGTGCCCGGCGCGACGCCGAAGAACCCGGCCTCGGGGTTGATCGCCCACAGCCGCCCGTCGGATCCCGGACGCAGCCACGCGATGTCGTCGCCGAGGGTCTCGACGCGCCAGCCCGGGATGGTCGGGCGCAGCATGGCGAGGTTCGTCTTGCCGCAGGCCGAGGGGAACGCCGCGGCCACGTGGTACGCCTTGCCGGCCGGGTCGATGACCCGGATGAGCAGCATGTGCTCGGCGAGCCAGCCCTCGTCACGGCCGATCACCGACGCGATGCGCAGCGCGAAGCACTTCTTGGCGAGGATGGCGTTGCCGCCGTAGCCCGACCCGAACGACCAGACCTCGAGGGTGTCGGGGAAGTGGACGATGTACTTCTCGTCGTTGCACGGCCACGCGACATCCGCCTCGCCGGGCGCCAGCGGCGCGCCGACCGAGTGGACGGTCTTGACCCAGGGCTTGCCGGCGGCGATCTCGTCGAGCACGGCCGCCCCGACGCGGGTCATGATGCCGATCGACGCCACCGCGTAGGCGCTGTCGGTGACCTGCACGCCGATGTGCGAGAGCGGGCCGCCGAGCGCCCCCATCGAGAACGGCACGACGTACATCGTGCGCCCGCGCATCGAACCCGCGAACAGGGGCGTGATGGTCGCCCGGATGTCGTCGGGTGCGACCCAGTTGTTGGTGGGGCCGGCATCCTCCTCGCGCTCGGACGCGATGAAGGTCCGCGCCTCGGTGCGGGCGACGTCGCTCGGGTGCGAGCGCGCGAGGTACGACCCGGGCCGCCACTCGGGGTTGAGCTTGATGAGCTTGCCCTCGTCGACCATCTCGCGCAGCAGTGCGTCGTTCTCGGCCGCCGACCCGTCGACCCAGTGGATCCGATCGGGCTGCGTGAGCGCGGCGATCTCGTCGACCCAGGCGACGAGATCGCCGAGAGGACCGGATGCCGCCGACGGCCGGGCGCCGAGGTCGGGCCGCGCGCGGCGGGGAGCGGCGCCCGCTGCGGTTGTGCCGGTGACGGCGGGGCGGGTGAAGAGGTCGGCGATGGCCATGTCGGTCTCCTACGTCGGCGGCGAGATCGGTGATACCTGACGATTCCAACGCACGAACACCCCGTCTTGCGGCGTTCAATGCCTTCAAGAAACCCGATTCTTTCCCTATGATCAAGGAATGGCCGCATCCGGAATCGAACTCGCAACCCTCGGGCACCGCATCCGCCATCACCGTGTCGCCCGCGGGCTGACACTCGACGAGCTCGGCGCTCAGGTCGGCGTCGCCGGCAGCCAGCTGAGTCTGATCGAGAACGGTCGACGCGAGCCGAAGCTCTCGCTGCTGCAGGCGATCGCGTCGGCGACCGGCACCGACGTGACCGACCTCCTCTCCCCGGAGCCCCCGAACCGCCGGGCCGCCCTCGAGCTCGAGCTGGAGCGGGCGCAGGCCAGTTCCGTCTTCCGGCGACTCGGCATCGCACCGGTGCGCGCGGGCAAGACGATGAGCGACGACACGCTCGAGTCCATCCTCGGACTGCATCGCGAACTGCAGCGCCGCGAGCGCGAGGCGATCGCGACCCCGGAGGAAGCCCGGCGTGCGAACACGGAGCTGCGCCTGCGGATGCGCGAGGTCGCGAACTACCTCCCTGACATCGAGCGCCTCGCCGAGAAGCAGCTCAAGGCGGCCGGACACACCTCGGGTGCGCTGACGCACCGCACCGTGAGCATCATGGCCGAGCAGCTGGGGTTCGAGCTGCTCTACGTCGCCGACCTTCCTCACTCGGCCCGCTCGGTCACCGACCTCGAGAACGGGCGCATCTACCTTCCGCCGGCCTCGATCCCGGGCGGTCACGGCCTGCGGTCGATGGCGCTGCAGGCGATGGCGCACCGCTTGCTCGGCCACACTCCCCCGAGCGACTACGCCGACTTCCTGCAGCAGCGCCTCGAGATCAACTACTACGCCGCGTGCTGCCTCATGCCCGAGACGGCCTCGGTCGCGTTCCTGTCGCAGGCGAAGAAGGACCGCAACCTCGCGGTCGAGGACTTCCGCGACGCGTTCGGGGTGACGCACGAGGCAGCCGGGATGCGCATGACGAACCTCATGACCCTGCATCTCGGCATCCCGCTGCACTTCCTGCGCGTGGATGGCGCGGGGGCCATCACGCGGGTCTACGAGAACGACGGCCTGCCGCTGCCGATGGACGTCACCGGCAGCGTGGAGGGCCAGGTCGTGTGCCGGGCCTTCTCGGCGCGGTCGGCGTTCGAGGAGCAGAACCGCACGGTCGAGCACTACCAGTACACCGACACCCCGGGCGGGACGTTCTGGTGCTCGAGCCAGACCGGGACCACCGCCGAGGGCGAGTTCTCGATCACCGTCGGCGTGCCGTTCGACGACGCCCGCTGGTTCCGCGGCCGCGAGACGCAGAAGCGGGCGACATCCACGTGCCCCGACGAGTCATGCTGCCGGCGGCCCGACCCCGACCTGACGTCGCGATGGGAGGGCAAGGCCTGGCCGAGCGCCCGCGTGCACATGCAGATGTTCTCGCCGCTGCCGCGCGGCAACTTCCCCGGTGTCGATGACGGCGAGGTCTACGCCTTCCTCGACCGCCACGCCGCCGGCTGACTCGCGGCCGGCGCGCCATAACTCCTCAGATTCACGCCGTCGGCAGGCCGGAATCACGAGCTCGCGCGGGTGCGGACGTATGGCCGCCGCGGGTGTGAGGAGTTAGCGCACCGCCACGCGGGGGCTCAGCCCGCGAGGAAGCGTGAGACCCGGGCGAGCGACGCCTCGATCGCGGATGCCGCGACCGCTGGGTCTGTCACGAGCGCGGGCTCAGGTGGCAGATGGTGCCGCCCGGCGGCGACGGAGTGGCGCCACGTGCCGATCACCTGTCCCCGGGAGACCAGGATCGGCGCGACCTGACCGTTCAGGGTGGGGCCGATCCGAGCCGCGAGGTCGGGGGCGCAGACGGTCGTCCGGTCGGCGTAGGAGAGGAAGTACTCGTCGAAGGCGGGCAGGGCGACGACATCCCCGCTGTCGCGCTCCGGGTCTACCCCGGCAACGGATGCCGGCACGCCGGGCCCCGCGCCCGGTGCCGCGAACAGTCCGGCCTCGATCTCGACCACGCGGTCGCCGGCCGCCTCGGCCGCACGTTGTGCCATTCCGATCGGCAGCCCCGCCCACCAGCGGAAATCCTCGACGCGGGCCGGTCCGTGCGAGCGGATGTAGCCGGCGAACATCTCGGCCAACGGATCATCGGGCACCCGTCCGGACGGCAACTCGTCCACGGCGACCAAGAACTGGTCGCGGGTCGGTCCACCCTCGCGCGGCACCACCGGGCCGAAGGCGAGCACTCCGCGGACGGCGAGCGCCGAGAGGATGTGGTTGCCGCGCGAGCGCTCGGTCCCGATGCCGGCACCGCGCAGGAGGTCGGCGAACTCGTCGCGCGTGAGCCGGTTCCCGCCGCGCAGCGCCTGTCGGGCGGCACGCTCAGCCGTCGCCAGCACCGCCTCGTCGATCGCGAGCCCGCGCAGGATGCCCGCCGCGGCACGCTGTTGCCGGTCGGCGGTCACCGCGAGCATCCCGGCGAGGTCGACCGAGCGCACGATGTGCAGGGTGCCGCGTTGGGTCCATGAGCGCACGAGCGTGCCGTCCTCGAACGCGGCATCCACCTCGCTCAGCGGAGGCTCGCCGTCGGTGCGGACCGCCAGCGCCCATCGACCCGACCAGAACTCCTGCGCCTGCACGGCGAGCATGTGGGCCCCGGCCTCGCCGAGTGACGACGCGGGTTCGCTCAGCAGGTGCGAGCGCAGCCGCTGCGTCGTGATCGCCCCCGCTGCCCTGCACCCTCCCCCACCGCCGTCGTCTCGCACGCCGCCGATCCTGCCCGACCCCACCCCCGCGGGTCCACCCCGTGCCGGGCCCGCAGGGAGGCCGCGTAACACGACGACCCGCGCGCGCCGCGGCATCCCGGCCGGGTGAGAATGGATGCAGCCGCCGGTGACAGCACGCCGATGCGCGGCATCCGCACCCGGAGGTTCCCCGATGTCCCGCTCTCTCGTCCGCGCCGCCTCGATCGGCGTCGCCGCTCTGGCGATCGTCCTCGCCGGCTGCTCGTCCTCGCCCGCGCCCGCCGCCTCGGGCGATGCCGCGTCGGGACCCGCTGCCGAGGACTACGTCACCCCCGGCAAGCTCACCTTCGCCACGGGCGAGACGGCCTACGAGCCGTACTTCGTCGACGACGACCCCGAGTCGGGCGAGGGGTTCGAGGCCGCCGTCGCCTACGCCGTCGCCGACAAGCTCGGGTTCGCACCGGACGACGTCGTGTGGGTGCGCACGAGCTTCGAGGCCGCGATCGCGCCGGGTCCGAAGAGCTTCGACATCAACGTCCAGCAGTACACGATCACCGACGAGCGCAAGCAGGGCGTCGACTTCTCCTCGCCCTACTACTCCGCGAGCCAGTCGATCGTCGCGATCCGGGGCGGCGCGGCCGACGGCGTCTCCGACATCGCAGGGCTGACCGACCTCACGATCGGCGCGATGGCCAACTCCACGAGCGCGCAGACCCTCGCAGAGGTCGCGCCCGACGCCGAGGCTCGCCTGTACAACTCGAACGAGGATGCCGTGGCCGCGCTCGGCGCGGGACAGATCGATGCGATCGTGCTCGACACCCCCACCGCCTACCTCGCGGTCAACTTCTACATCGAGAACTCGTTCTTCGTCGGCGAGCTGCCGAAGGCGGGCATCGAGGACGAATGGGGCCTGCTGCTCGCGAAGAACTCGCCGCTCACCCCCGCCGTGACGGCCGCCGTCGACGAGCTGCGCGAGGACGGCACCCTCGCCGAGCTCGAGCAGAAGTGGCTCTCGGGACTCACGGAGGGCGTGACGCTCCTCCAGTGAGGGCGCGCTAGCGTCTATCCGTGACCACCTCCGTCCCGAGCGCGCTCGAACTCGAGCGCCGAGCGTATCGGCGCGGCCGCGAGCGCCGGTCGGTCCTGATCGCCGTCGCTTCGACACTCGCCTTCGCCGCGGTCGTCTGGGTGACCGTGATCAACACGGAGGGCTGGGCGACCGTCCAGCGGAGCTTCTTCGACCCCGCCGTCGCGCTGCAGGCCCTCCCCGAGGTGTGGCAGGGCTTCCTCGTGAACCTGCAGGTGCTCGCCATCTCGGTCTTCACGGTCGCCGCGGTGGCGCTGGTGCTGGCGCTGCTGCGGACCCTGCGCGGACCGGTGTTCTTCCCGCTCCGGCTGATCGCCGCGGCCTACACCGACCTCTTCCGCGGTCTGCCCTTCGTCATCGTGCTCTATCTGATCGGATTCGGGCTGCCGACGATCCTGAACACCCGCATCGATCCGGTGCTTCTGGGAGTCCTCGCCATCACGCTGACGTACTCCGCCTACGTCGCGGAGGTCGTGCGGGCGGGCATCGAGTCGGTGCATCCGTCGCAGCGTCTCGCCGCCCGCGCGCTCGGGCTCAGCTACCCGCAGACCCTCGTGCGGGTCGTGCTGCCGCAGGCGCTGCGCAAGATGACCCCGCCGCTCATGAACGATTTCATCTCCATGCAGAAGGATGTCGGACTGATCTCGATCCTCGCGGCGTTCGACGCGATCGCCGAGGCGCGGGGCGTGGTCGCGACGACCTACAACTTCACCCCGTACGTCGTGGCAGGCGTGCTGTTCGTGCTGCTCGCGATCCCGACGATCCGACTGACGGACTGGTACACCGCGAGGCTCCGACGCCGCGAGCAGACGGGATCGATCCTGTGAGCTGGAACCGACCCGGCACCGCGCCCGACACCGAGCCCGGCAGCGTTGCCGACGTGCTGCACGCCCGCGGCATCCGCAAGTCGTTCGGCGACAAAGAGGTGCTGCGCGGCGTCGATGTGTCGCTCGCCCGGAACGAGGTCGTCGCCCTCATCGGCGCAAGCGGTTCGGGCAAGTCGACGCTGCTGCGCTGCCTCGGGCTGCTGGAGCCGATCGACGACGGGCAGATCCTCCTCGCCGGCGCGGACATCTCCGACCCCCGGGTCGACGCGAACGCGGTGCGCGCGCGGCTGGGAGCGGTGTTCCAGAGCTACAACCTCTTCCCCCACCTGTCCGTGCTCGACAACGTGACCCTCGCCTCGCGGGTCGTGCACCGCGTGCCCCGGCGCGAGGCGGAGGCGCGTGCGCGGGACCTGCTCGCGCGCATCGGGCTCGCCGACAAGGCCGGGGAGCACCCCGACCGGCTCTCGGGCGGTCAGCAGCAGCGGGCGGCGATCATCCGCGCGATCGCCACCGATCCCGAGGTGCTGCTGCTCGACGAGATCACCTCGGCGCTCGACCCCGAGCTCGTCGGCGAGGTGCTCGAGCTCGTCCGCGACCTCGCGGTGTCCGGCTCGACGATCCTCATGGCGACGCACGAGATGGCGTTCGCGCGGGATGTCGCCGACCGCGTCGTCTTCCTCGACCAGGGCGTCATCGTCGAGGAGGGCGCGCCGTCGGAGGTGTTCGGCGCTCCCCGCGAGCCCCGGACCCGCGCCTTCCTCTCCCGCTTCCTCTGAGCTCCCGTCGACTCGCCAGAGAACGCGGATCCGGGCGGGCCGGCATCCGCACTTTCTGGCGAGTCGACGGGTGGACGAAGCAGGCTCAGGCGGTCGCGCGCTCGGCGGCCTCGACGACGTTGGTCATCAGCAGGGCGACCGTCATCGGGCCGACGCCGCCCGGGTTGGGCGAGAGGAAGCCCGCGACCTCGGCGACATCTGGCGCGATGTCTCCGTAGACCTTCGACTTGCCGGTCTCGGGATCGTTCTCGCGGGTCACGCCCACGTCGAGGACGGCGGCGCCTGGCTTGACGTCCGCGGCGGTGACGAGGTGCTTCACGCCCGCGGCACCCACGATGACGTCGGCCTCGCGCAGGTGCGCGCCGAGGTCGGCGGTGCCGGTGTGAGTCAGGGTCACCGTGGCGTTGATCTCGCGGCGGGTCAGCAGCAGACCGATGGACCGGCCGATCGTGACACCGCGCCCGACGACGACGACGTTCTTGCCCGCGAGGTCGTATCCGTTGCGCTGCAGCAGCTCGATGACGGCACGCGGCGTGCACGGCAGCGGCGTCGTGATGGGGTCGTTGACATTGAGCACGAGACGCCCGAGGTTGACGGGGTGCAGGCCGTCGGCATCCTTCGCGGGATCGATGCGCTCGAGAACCCGGTCGGTGTCGAGGTGCTTGGGCAGCGGCAGCTGCACGATGTAGCCGTGGCACGTCGGGTCGGCGTTGAGGCGGTCGATGACCTCCTCGACCTCCGCCTGCGTCGACTCGGCCGGCAGCTCGATCTGGATCGAGTTCATGCCGATCGCCTCGGACTCGCGGTGCTTCATCCCGACGTACAGCTGGGATGCCGGGTCGGCCCCGACGAGCACCGTCGCGATGCCCGGGGTGACTCCGCGGGCCTTCAGCGCAGCGACGCGCTCGGCGAGTTCGGTCTTGATGGCAGCGGCGGTGGCCCGCCCGTCGAGCTTCTGCGCGGTCATGTCGTTCTCCGTTCGAGAGGGTCGCGGTCGCCGGGTCGCGGTCGCCGAGAACGCACGATCCCGGCGAGAACGTACCGTGCGGGGTGCGTTCTCGCGGAGAGGGTGCCCTCTCGGCGACCGGCCAGCGACCGGCGACGCCGGGTTACTGCTGCAGGCCGGGGTACAGCGGGAAGGCGTCGGCGAGCGTCGCCACGCGAGCACGCAGGGCCTCGAGGTCAGCGCCGGGCTGCAGCGCGAGCGCGATGATGTCGGCGACCTCGGTGAACTCGGCGTCGCCGAAGCCGCGGGTCGCGAGAGCCGGTGTTCCGATTCGCAGGCCCGAGGTCACCATCGGCGGGCGCGGGTCGTTGGGCACCGCGTTGCGGTTGACGGTGATGTGGATCTCGTGCAGCAGGTCTTCGGCCTGCTTGCCGTCGATCGCGGCGTCGCGCAGGTCGACGAGCACGAGGTGCACGTCGGTGCCGCCCGAGCGGACGGCGATGCCGGCATCCGCGACATCCTGCTGCGTCAGACGGTCGGCTATGATCGCGGCGCCGCGCACGGTGCGCTCCTGGCGCTCCTTGAACTCCGGCGTCGCTGCGAGCTTGAACGCCGTCGCCTTCGCCGCGATGACGTGCATGAGCGGGCCGCCCTGCTGGCCCGGGAAGACGGCGGTGTTGATCTTCTTCGCCAGGTCGGCGTCGTTGGTGAGGATGATGCCCGAGCGGGGGCCGCCGATGGTCTTGTGCACCGTCGACGAGACGACGTGGGCGTGCGGCACCGGCGACGGGTGCACACCGGCGGCGACGAGACCGGCGAAGTGCGCCATGTCGACCCAGAGGTACGCGCCGACCTCGTCCGCGATCGCACGGAAGGCGGCGAAGTCGAGCTGGCGGGGGTAGGCCGACCAGCCGGCGATGATCACCTTCGGCTTGTGCTCGAGGGCGAGGCGACGGACCTCGTCCATGTCGATCAGCGAGGTGTCGGGGTTCACGCCGTAGGCGACGATGTCGTACAGCCGGCCCGAGAAGTTGATCTTCATGCCGTGGGTGAGGTGGCCGCCGTGGTCGAGCGAGAGGCCGAGGAGCGTGTCACCGGGGCGCGCGATCGCGTGCAGCACGGCGGCGTTGGCGGTCGCGCCCGAGTGGGGCTGAACGTTCGCGAACTCGGAGCCGAAGAGCGACTTCGCGCGCGAGATCGCCAGCTCTTCGGCGACGTCGACCTCTTCGCAGCCGCCGTAGTAGCGGCGACCCGGGTAACCCTCGGCGTACTTGTTGGTGAGCACGGAACCCTGCGACTGCAGCACCGAGACGGGCACGAAGTTCTCGGACGCGATCATCTCGAGGTAGCCGCGCTGGCGGTCGAGCTCGCGCTCGAGCACCTGGGCGATCTCGGGGTCGACCTCGGCGAGCGGGGCGTTGAAGTACGAATCGGTCATGACGATCTCCAGACGACGGCTTTCGGGACGGAGCTTACGAGCAGTGAAGGTTCCACATCGGCCCAGGCGTGCGGTCGAATGCCGTGTCGGTCGCTCCCCGGTGGTGGCCCACCTCAACGCCAGTCGCGACGCGTCGAGCATAACGGATGCCGCGCTGATACGCTGGCTCGAAAGTTTGTTAGGCACCCTTACAGATAGGGGCGCGATGACGTCGCTGCCGCTGGTCCCGTTGCCCTCCTCCGTCACGCCCGCGAAGAGGGTGACGTTCACCCTGTCGGACACCGTCGCGGTGACGGGAGACCCGGATGCCGCGGGCGTCCTCCACCGGCTCGTCCTGACGCGGACCGGCCTCCACCTCACCGCGGCCCCCGGCACCGCGGAGCCCGACAGCGCCGCGGAGCCCGACAGCGCCGCGGAGCTCGACGGCGCCGCCATCGACGTCGCCGTCGACGGGGACGGGCCGCCCGAGTCGTACCGGCTGTCGGTCGACCACCGCCGCATCTCGATCCGGGGTGCCGACTCCGCGGGCCTCTTCTACGGCGTGCAGACTCTCGGCCAGCTGATCACCCGCTCCTCCGACGGCTGGGTGATTCCGGGGGTCGACATCGACGACGCCCCCCGCTTCGGGTATCGCGGCGTGATGCTCGATGTCGCCCGCCACTTCCACGACGTCGCGACCGTCACCGCCTACCTCGAGCGGGCGGCGAGCCTCAAGTTCAACGTCCTGCACCTGCACCTCAGCGACGACCAGGGGTGGCGGCTCGCGCTGACCCGCCGCCCGGAGCTCACCGCCCGGGCGGCGGCGAGCGCGGTGGGCGGCGGTGCCGGCGGCTTCTTCACGGCCGACGACTACCGCGCGATCATCGCCCACGCCGCGGCGAACCACATGACCGTCGTGCCCGAGTTCGACATGCCCGGCCACACCCACGCCGTCGGGCTCGCCTACCCCGAGGTCGCCGCGCCACCGGCGCTGGACGGGTGGGATGCCGCGGGCGGCCCCGCTCCCGTCGCCGGCGAGGCCTACACGGGCATGGGCGTCGGCTTCTCGTCGCTGCGCATCGGCGCACCCGAGACCGATGCCTTCGTCGACGACGTCCTGACGGAGCTGGCGGAGCTGACCCCCGGCCCCTACCTGCACTTCGGCGGCGACGAGGCGCACGGCACCCCGGCGGCGGACTTCGCGGCCTTCGTGGCCCGCACCTCGCGGGTCATCGCCGACCTCGGCAAGACGCCGATCGCCTGGCACGAGGCCGGCGCCGCCGCGGATCTCGCGCCCGGCACGATCGGCCAGTACTGGGGCCTCGTCTCGCCGACCGACGGTGCCGACGAACGTGCGCGGGCCTTCGTCGCGCGCGGCGGCCGCGTCATCCTCTCGCCCGCCGACGCCGTGTACCTCGACATGAAACCGACGGCCGATGCTCCCCTCGGCCTGACCTGGGCGAACGGTCCGACGAGCCTCGAACGGGCCTACTCGTGGGAGCCCGGCGAGGTCGTGTCCAGCATCTCGGAAGACGACATCCTCGGGGTCGAAGCGCCGCTGTGGACCGAGACCGTCCGCGACCTGGACGACATCGATGCACTCGCCTTCCCTCGCATCGCGGCGGCCGCTGAAGCCGCCTGGTCGGCTGCGACCGGCAGCGCAGACAACCGCACGTGGGAGTCCTTCCGCGAACGCGTCGGCGCGCTCGGACCGCTGTGGACGACCCTCGGCATCCGCTTCCCCGCTTCCCCGGAGGTCGCATGGACGGTCTGAACCGCGTCATCCATTCCGTTCGGCTCGTCGACGGGGGCCGCGAGATGCCCGACTCCTGGCTCGTCGTGCGCGACGGGCGGGTCGCCGCGCAGGGCACCGGCGGCGCGTGGCGCGATGCCGTCGCCGAAGAACCGGTCGACGAGGTCGTCGATGCCACCGATGCCGCCGGCCCCGGCGCGATCCTCACTCCCGGCTTCATCGACATCCACGGCCACGGCGGCGGCGGCGCGGCATACGACGACGGTGCCGAGGCGATCCGCACCGCGCGCGCGCTGCACCGGGCGCACGGCACGACCCGAGCGGTCATCTCGCTCGTCACGGCATCCGTCGACGACCTCGTCCGACGGGTCGCCGCCATCGCCGACCTCGCCGAGACGGATGCCACGGTGCTCGGCTCGCACCTCGAGGGGCCGTTCCTCGATCCCGGACACCACGGCGCCCACGATCCGGATCTGCTGATCGGACCCGCCGCCGACGCCGTGGCGCGGCTGCTCGAGGCCGGCCGCGGCACCGTCCGCCAGGTCACGATCGCTCCGGAGCTGCCGGGCGCCCTCACCGCGATCGAGCGCATCGTCGCCGCGGGCGCGGCCGCCGCCGTCGGTCACACCGACGCCGACGCCGAGACCGCTCGACGGGCCTTCGACGCCGGCGCCACGATCCTCACCCACGCCTTCAACGCCATGCCGGGCCTCCACCACCGTGAGCCCGGTCCGATCGGCGCGGCCACCGCCGACCCACGCGTCACGCTCGAGGTCATCGCCGACGGCGTGCACCTCGCCCCCGAGGTGGTGCGGATCGCCTTCGCCGCCGCACCGGGGCGCATCGCGCTCGTCACCGACGCGATGGCGGCCGCCGGATCGGCCGACGGAGACTACGTGCTCGGGGCGCTCGCGGTGCGCGTCGAGAACTCCGTGGCGCGGCTCGCCGACGACACGATCGCCGGATCCACCCTGACGCAGGATGCCGCGCTGCGGACGGCCGTCGCCGCGGGCGTGGCGCTGCCGACAGCTGTGACGGCGCTGACGGCTACTCCGGCCCGCGCGATCGGACGTCCCGACCTCGGCAGGCTCGAGATCGGGAGCCCGGCCGATGCCGTCCTGCTCGACGCCGACCTGCGCGTCCGCCGCGTCTGGACCGGGCGCGCGTGACCCGTTCGCCCGAGGTCCCTCCCGAGGTCGGCGACGTGAGGCCGGCGCCTAGAATCGGAGGCATGTCCGAACTGCCGAACGTCCGTCCCGCCACCCCCGAGGCGCCGCAGCAGGCGGCCGGCACGCGACGGGCTCTCTCGGCGATCGACCTCCTCGCCTTCGCCTGCCAGCTCTTCGCCTTCGTCACCTTCGCGATCTGGGGCTTCGCGGCGTGGGACTTCCCCCTCAACCTGGTCTTCGGCATCGGCGCTCCGGTCGCCGCGATCCTCCTGTGGGCCCTGTTCGTCTCGCCGCGTGCCGTGCTCATGGTGCACCCGTTCGTGCGCGCCCTCGTCGAGCTGTTCGTCTACGCCTCGGCCACCATCGCGTGGTGGAGCATGGACCAGGCCTGGGTCGGTCTCGTCTTCGGGGTCATCGCGGTGACCTGCGGTGTGATCGCCGGTCGCCGGCGCCTGTCATGACCGCTCCCGACGTCGTCGCCCGGCTCGTCGCCGAGCTCGGCGACCGCGTCGACGTCTCGGATGCCGGTCGGGCCGCCGCTCGGGCGGACAAGTCAGGCCAGGCGGCATCCGGATCGCCCCTCGCCGTCGTTCACGCCCGCACCGTCGAGGACGTCCAGGCGACGATGCGCATCGCCTCCGCGACCGGCACCCCGGTCGTGCCGCGGGGCGCCGGCACCGGCCTCGCGGGCGGCGCCAACACGGACGCGGGTGAGATCGGGCTCTCGCTGCGTTCGATGGACCGCATCCTCGAGGTCCGCCCCGACGACCTCATCGCCGTCGTCGAGCCCGGCATCCTCAACGGGCAGCTGAACGCGGCGCTCGCGGAGCACGGCCTCTGGTGGGCGCCCGATCCCGCGAGCCGCGACATCTCGACCGTCGGCGGCAACATCGCCACCGGCGCGGGCGGCCTGCTCTGCGCGAAGTACGGGGTGGTGCGAGACGCGGTCCTCGGCCTCGATCTCGTGCTGGCAGACGGTCGCCTGATGCGTCTCGGACATCGCACCGTGAAAGGCGTGACGGGCCTCGACCTGACCTCGCTCGTCATCGGGTCGGAGGGCATCCTGGGCGTCGTCGTCGCGGCGACGCTGAAGCTCCGCCGCCTCGTCCCCGGCCAGGCCCGGACGATCGCCGCGACGTTCTCCGATGTGCGCTCCGCCGCGGTCGCGGCATCGGCCGTCACGGCGGCCGGCATCCAGCCGGCGATCATGGAGCTGATGGACGCGACCTCCCTCGCCGCCTCGCACCGCCTGCTCGGGCTTCCCGCCCCCACGCTGGGTGCCTCGCAGCTGACGGTCCAGACCGACGGCCCGGGCGCGACGGCCGAGGCGGAGGCCGTCGTCGCGGTGCTCGCGGCCGCCGGCGGCACCGTGCGCCTCGCCGCCGATGACGCCGAGGCCCAGCAGCTGTGGACGGTGCGGCGGTCGATGCATCCCGCGATGGAGACCCTCGGAACCGCGCTCATCGAGGACGTCTCGGTGCCGCGCAGCGCCCTGCCCGCGATGTTCGACGAGATCGCCCGCATCGAGGAGCGCTTCGGTCTGACGATCCCGACCGTGTGCCACGCAGGCGACGGCAACCTGCACCCGAACTTCATCTTCGACGGCGACGAGGTCCCGGAGGTCATCTGGGAGGCGGCGGAAGACCTCTTCCAGTCGGCGCTGCGCCTCGGCGGAACGCTCACCGGCGAGCACGGCGTCGGCGTCCTCAAGCGGCGCTGGCTCGCGGACGAGCTCGGCGACGATCAATGGGAGCTCCAGCGGCGCATCGCGCGGGTCTTCGACCCCGCCGGCATCCTGAACCCCGGAAAGGTGTTCGCGCCGTGAGCGACTCCGTCCCGGCCGGGGAGGTCCACGTGAGTGCGGCGGTCGTGACCGACGGCGACGGGCGTACCCTGCTCGTCCGGAAGCGCGGCACCGAGCGGTTCATGGCGCCCGGTGGCAAGCCCGAGCCGGGCGAGTCCGCCGGCGCGGCCCTCGTCCGCGAGCTGCACGAGGAGCTCGGCGTCGTCGTGGCCGAGCCCGACCTCGTCTACCTCGGCCGGTTCGAGTCGGATGCCGCGAACGAGCCGGGCTTCCGCGTCGTCGCCGAGGCGTTCGCGATCACGCTCGACCCCGCGTCGGTCAGCGCCGCCGCCGAGATCGCCGAGGCGCGCTGGCTCACCGCTCCCGAAGCCGCGGCGTTGCCGCTCGCACCGCTCAGCACCGAGCACCTGCTTCCGCTCGCCTGGGCCTGAACGGCGGCACCGAGCGCCCCCACGGGCACGTCCCGGGGCGCGAGCTCGACCCGCTCGTCCAACCGCAGCGACCGCAGGAACGGCGACGCGCCGGCGGATGCGGCGAGAGCGGCCCGCACCGGGACGAGCAGCCGATCGGAGAGCGCGGCGACGCCCCCGCCCAAGACGACCACGTCGACGTCGGTCGTGAGCACCAGCAGCCGGACCGCCGCCTCGACGCCGCGCACCACGTCCGCTCTGATGCCGTCGGCGCGCTCGTCCCCCGCATCCGCAGCATCGAAGACCGCGAGCACGGGCAGCGGCGAGGAACCGCCCCAGCGCTCGGCGACGGCTCCCCCGCCCGCGAACGCCTCGATGCATCCGCGCTGTCCGCAGCGGCAACGGGGACCGTTCGGGTCGATGGGGATGTGCCCGACCTCACCGGCCGCGCCGCGCCCGCCGCGGCGCGGGCCCGTCTCGTCGACGATGCCCGCGGCGATGCCGGTTCCGAGGTTCAGGAAAGCGAGCGATCCTCCCCCGGCACGGAGTTCCCGCGCACCCACCGCCGCGTACCGCACGTCGTTGTCGATCACCGGTCGAATGCCGATCCGCGCCGCGACGGCTCCCGCGAGGTCGTACCGGTCGATCCCGAGGTTCAGGGCATGCTCGACGATCCCGCCGCCCGGCCGGATCTGCCCGGGCACGCCCACGCCGACCGCGACGACCGATTCAGCCTCCGCCAGGTCGGCGACGACCGCGGCGATGCCATCGGCGACGGCATCGCCGCCCCATCCGGTCGGCCGACGAAGGCGGGCGATCTCGTTGCCGTCGCCATCCACGGACACGGCGAGGATCTTCGTGCCGCCCACGTCGACACCGATGCGCAGCGTCATCCCTTCACGGCCCCCGACACGAGCCCGCCCGACATCCGCCCCTGCACGATGAGGAAGAAGATCACGACGGGGATCGAGATGAGGGTGGATGCCGCCATCACGGCGCCCCAGTTGGTCGCTGCCGTCGCCGACTGGAACGACAGCAGCCACGGCGGGAGCGTCAGGTTGTAGCCCTTCATGAGCAGCAGCGCCATGGTGAACTCGTTCCACGACTGGATGAAGGCGAAGATGCCCGTGGCGACGAGTCCGGGCGCCAGCAGGGGAAACGTCACCTTCCAGAACGCCTGGGTGCGGGTGCACCCGTCGATCATGGCCGCCTCTTCGAGATCGGCCGGAACACCCGCGACGAATCCGCGCAGTGTCCAGATCGTGAACGGGATGACGGCGGCGACGTAGACGATGCCGAGGCCGACGAGGGTGTTCATCAGGCGCCAGTCGTCGATCATGCCGTAGATCGTGAACATCATCGCCTCGCCCGGGATCATCTGCACGATGAGGACGGCGACGATGAACGAGCGCCGCCCGCGGAAGCGGATGCGGGCCACGGCGATCGAGGCGAGGAAGGCCAGCACCAGCGTGATGACGAGCACGCCGACCGTCACCAGGGTCGACGAGAGGAGCCCGTGCACGAAGTCGGTCTGCCCCGGGGCCGCCTCGCGCGTCCATGCCGTGGCGTAGTTGCCGAGCGTGAAGTCGAAGGGGAGGAAGCTCGGGGTGCGGCTGATGATGCTCTCGCCGCGCGTGAACGACATGTTCAGCATCCAGTAGACGGGGAACACCGAGCACACGAACACGACGAGCGCGGCGAGGTTCAGTCCTGCGCGCGAGAGGATGCGGCGGCGCGGCGGTCGTCGCACGGCGAGCGAGCGCGGCCGGGGGCGCTTCGCTCGGCCCACCTCGCCGACGACCTCATCGACCCCGATCGTGCCGAGCTGGGTCGCGGGGGTGACCTGGGTGCTCACAGCTCCTCCTCCTTGAGCGTGGTGCGGATGTATCCCCACGAGAGGGTGAGGAGCAGCACGACCATGAGCACGCCGATCGCGCTCGTGACGCCGAACTCCCCCGGGCCCTGCCGGAAGATGTAGGTGCCGAGCACGTTGGTCTCGGAGATGAGGCCGCCACGCTGCTGCAGCGCGTAGACCTGCGTGAAGATACGGAGGTTCCAGATGACCTGCAGCACCACGACGACCGTCACGACGTTCCGCAGATACGGGAACACGACGAGTCGGAAGCGCTGCCACCCGACCGCGCCGTCGAGGGATGCCGCCTCGAGCACCTCGGCGGGGACCTGCCCGAGCGCCGCGTACAGGGTGAAGGCCGCGAAGGGCACGCCCTGCCAGACCACGATCACCGTCAGGACGAAGAAGAACGACCACGGATTCGCCAGCCACGAGTGGTTGGTCCAGTCGGTCGAGCCGGTCATCGTGTTCAGCGCCCAGTTGACGATGCCGTACTGCGAGTCGAAGATCCATCCCCAGACCGTGGTCGCCGCCAGCGGCGGCATCGCCCAGGCGAGGAGGAGACCGAGCGAGACGAGGATGCGCCACCCGCGCCGCAGGCGCGTCATGAGCACCGCCACGAGGGCGCCGAGCCCCACGATCAGCACGGTCATGGCCACCATCAGCCCGAGACTGCGGACGAGGACGGCCGGGAAGTCGGACTGCGTGAAGACCTCGAGGTAGTTCTCGAACCCGATGAAGTCGGGAAGCGTGCCCTGCACCTTGTTGCGGATGGCGTAGTCGGTGAACGACTGCACGAGCATCAGTACGGCGGGGTACCCGACCATCACCCCGAGGATGATGAGCGAGGGGCCGAGGAGCGTCAGCGCGCCGACGTTGTCGCGGCGACGCCGAGACCGTTGCCGCGCGGTAGGCGGCGGCCCGTGCTTCGCCCGCGGCTCGGGCCGTCGCGGCGTTCGGGTGAGCACGTTAGTCATCGTGCTGTCCTCTCTGCGGTGTTCGTGGGGCGCGGACTCCCGCGCCCCACGACTCACGACTACTTGTTGAGGATGGCTTCGATCTGACCGTCGAGCTCGGTCGCGATCGCCGTGACGTCGCCGCCCTGCGCGATCTTCACGAGAGCGTCCTTGATCACACCGGAAGACTCGACCTCGGACCAGTTGGGGCTCGCCGGAACGGCCTTCGACGATGCGACGGCCTTCGCCGCCTCGACCGTGATCTCGTCATCGGGCAGGAAGTCGGCGAACGAGGTCAGCGCGGGGATGAGCCCGTTCTCGGCGAGGATCTTCTGGTACCCCTCCGAGAGGATGATCTTGAGTGCGGCCTCGGCCTTGTCGGGAGCGTCCGACTTCGCCGCGATAGCGATGTTCGAGCCTCCGGCGAAGACCGGAGCGACCTCACCGGCGGTCATGCCCGGAAGAGCGAACGCCTTCAGATCGGCGCCGACCGTCTCGGGGCAGCCCGGGGCCTTCGCGTCGTCGGCGGGCGCGAGGATCGACCACTTCACCCACGCCGGAGCCGAGAGGAAGCCGATCTCGCCGGCGCAGAACGGAACCTGCGGATCGGTCTCGTCCGCGTCAGCCGGCGCGATCGTCGCGTTCTGGTAGACGTCCTGGAGCATCGTCAGACCGGCGATGCCGCCCGAGCTGGAGAAGCCGCCCTTCCAGGTGTCGCCGTCCTGCGTCGCGATCTCGCCGCCGTTCGCCCAGACGTAGGGCAGCGCGTTGTACCAGTCCTTGCCGGGGGCGTAGATGCCCGACTTGGTGGCGGTCGTCGCAGCGATGCCGTCGGCTACGTACTCCTCGAGCGTCGTCGGCACCTCGCCGCTGTACGAAGAGGGCGAGTAGAAGACGATGCGCGACCCCGCGTAGTAGGGAGCGGCGTACAGGCTGCCGTCCGCCGACCCGAGCTCGACGAAGCTCTGCAGCAGTTCGTCGCCGCCGAGGTCCGCCTGGAGGTCGGAGATGTCGAGGAACAGACCCTGATCGATGAAGCCGGGCGACTGGGTGTTGCCGACCTCGACCAGATCGGGCGCGTCGTTCGACGACAGCGCGGCGACGTAGTTGTCCGCGGTGTCGGCCCAGGTCTTCTCCTCGATCGTCAGCGTCCAGCCGTCGTTCTCTGCTTCGAACGTCTTCTTGAGGTAGTCGCGGGCGTCCTGAGGCGTGTCGGTGCCGACCAGCCATACGGTCAGGTCGCCGGTCTCGGCGCTCTGTCCCGCGTCGCCGCTCGCGCAACCGGCGAGCAGCAGGGCGGAGACACCGAGGAGCGACAGTGCTCCGAGGCTCTTCTTCATGGTGATTCCTTCTTCTCTGGTGTCGACGAGTCGGATGGCTCGCCCGGGTGTGGAGCTGGTGGTGCAGGTGGGGCTATGGAGCTGTGGAGCGAGGTCAGGAGACGCCGAGACGCCCTGACAGGACCATGACGGCAGCACCGCGCAGGACGATGTCCTGGCCCTGCTCCGTCATCCGCACCTGCAGCTCGTCGTGGAACGTGGCGAGCGTGCGTGTGCGCACCGTCTCGGCGGCGGCGCTCGCAAGCGTGCCGTCGAGAAGTTCCGCGGGGCCGGAGAGGACGATCTCCGACAGGTCGAGAGCACCCACGATGGGGGCCAGGGCGATGCCGAGACGTTCGCCCGCGTCTCGCAGCAGACCGTCGCGGTCGCTCGCGGCGCCGGCATCGATACGCGCGGAGAGCGAGGGAACCGAGATCCAGGCCTCGAGACATCCCACCTTCCCGCACGCGCAATCGGGGCCGCCGTCGGTGCCCACCGTCACGTGGCCGATCTCGCCGGCGGCCGAGCGCGCGCCGCGCAGCGGTTCGCCACCCGTGAGCAGGCCCGCACCGACACCGCGGCCGACCTTCACGAGGATGATGTCGTCGCCGGCACCGCCGAACGTGTGCTCGGCGAGCACTGCGGCGTTGGCGTCGTTGGCAACGAGCACCGGGGCGCCGACCGCCTCGCTCAGGATGCCGGTGAGGTCGAGGCGATCCCAGCCGAGGCCGGGTGCCGCGAGGACGACTCCGGTGTCATCGACGACACCGGGGGTGCCGACGCCGACGCCGAGCACCGGCGCGTGCGCGTCGTCCACCAGTGTTCGCGCGAGGTGCACGACCGCCGGCAGGATGTCGTCGCGGCCGCGCGGCACGGCGACCTCGTGACGAGCGACGATCTCGCCGTCGAGGGTCATCACCGCACCGAGGAAACGGTCGCTCCCCGAGAGGTCGAGGCCGACGATGCGGTGGCCGTCGCGAGCGAGGTCGACGAGGATCGCGGGCTTGCCCGGTCCGGCGGCCTCGCGGGTGCCTCGCTCACTGACGAAGCCGTCGCCGATGAGCTCGGCGACGAGGTCGGAGATCGTCACCCGGGTCAAGCCGGTCTCGCGAGCGAGGTCAGCACGGCTCATCGCTCCGCCGTGGAAGAGACGTTCGAGCACGAGCGCGCGGTTATGCGCCCGAGCGTGCTCGGGCAGGATCTTCGCGCCCGGGCGCCGGGTGCGCGTCGTGCGCCGCGGGGCCTCGGTATCGGTGCTCGCCATGTTTGTTAGTAGACCTTACGAATGTGGCGGACACAAGAGATGCGCCCAGGTTTGCTAGCGATGTTTACAAACCCGTTACATCCGCACATTGCCTCCCCTGCAGATGTCAAGGGGAACGTCCGATCGTCGCGCCTCCGTAGGGTGGAGAGATCGCTGCATCGAGGAGAACCCTATGAACCGTCGCCTGACCGCCCTCACCGTCACCGCGCTGGCGCTCGTCGCCCTGACCGGGTGCACCGGCGGAGACGGCTCCGCTGCTGGCGGCTCGACCCCCGCGAGCACCCAGTCGGTCGAGGAGGCGTGCACCCAGGTCAACGACGTCATGACCGAGGCGACGCAGGGAATCCAGGAGATCGACCCCTCCGATCCCGCCGCCGCCGCCGGCGCGCTGCGCACGATCTCGGACGGCATGGGCGACGCCGCCGCCCAAGTGACGAACGAAGAGGTGTCCGGCATCCTGCCCGACCTGCAGACGGCGTTCTCCTCGGCCGCCGAATCGATGGAGGCTGTGGCCGCCGGTGACACCGATCGTGCGACGGAGCTCACCACGGCGCTGAGCGACGTGCAGGGCAGCATCGACACCTACACCGAGCTCTGCGGCACGGAATGACGCATCGGCGCGATCCGGATCGCGCCGCCAGATAACGCTCTGGTTTCACTCAGGCCGCTCTCGGAGTGCCTTCGCGTACCATAAGAACCGAGTGCGCTTTCACGCGCAGACGGGGGTACAGCGGTGACGGATGTCGCGTCGAAGCATGATCACGAGAGCACGGCCGAGCGAGGCACGCCCTCGGGCGATGCCGGGCAGCGCGTCGAATGGGCGCCCGTGGAGCCGGCGCCCAAGAAGCGGCACCTCGGCTTGTGGATCGGCATTCCCGTCGGCGTCGTCGCGCTCGGCGCCGCCGCCGCATCGCTCTTCTTGATCGCCCCCGGCACCTCGATCGGCGGTGTTCCCGTCGGTTTCATGACGCCGGGCGCCGCTGCGGCCGCCGTACAGGACCGCCTCGATCAGACCACTGTCACGCTCGGCGAGGGCGGAGACAGCGTCTCCGGTGCGGATCTCGGAGCACAGGTCGACGGCACGCAGCTCGCTTCCTCCGCCTTCGACGCGCGGCCCGCCTGGAACATCACCCAGTGGTTCGGCGAGCCCATCGCTGCTCCCGTGGCCCTCGATGAAGCGACGGCCACCGCCGCCCTGCGAGGCGCCGCGGGCGACCTGTACGTCGAGCCTACGGCGGCATCCGTCTCCTTCGACGGCTCGTCGTATGTCGTCAGTCCCGACGTCCCCGGTGCGGGCGTCGACCCCGAGGCGGCCCGTGCGGGCCTGCAGAGCGCCTTCGACTCCGGCACGACCGACGCGGTCATCGACCCCGAGCTGACGCCCGTGACGGCGCTGACCACCACCGCCGCGGCGGAGGAGGCCGCCGCTTCGCTGAACAGCATGCTCGACGGCGTCGGCTTCTACGTCGGCGACGAGCGCACGGTCCCCGTCGACCGCGCGACGGCCGCGAGCTGGCTCACGGTCGGCACGAAAGACGACGGCTCGTTCGAGATCACGGCCGACCCCGCCGCCATCCAGCCCGTGGTCGACACCCTTCCGGGGCTCGTCGATCGGGCGCCCGTCAACGGCGTGGTGTTCGCCAACGCCGCGGGTGAGGTCATCGACGACTCCGACGCCGGCCTCGACGGTCGCACGCTGAGCTCGACGGACGGCATCGCCGCCGGATTCGCGGAGCAGCTCGCGACTGGTGATGCCGCCTACCGCCTGCCCGTCGAGGTCGTCCCCGTCACGACGGAGACCATCACACGGCTGCTCGAGGTCGACCTGAGCGAACAGCGCCTCTACCTCAAGGAGAACGGCGCCGTGGTCGACTCGTGGCTCGTCTCCACCGGCCGCCCCGGCGCTGACACCCAGACCGGCTACTACACGATCGGGTGGAAGACTCCGCGCCAGGACATGCGCGGCACCGCGGCCGACTCGGGCGTGAGCTACGTCCAGCCCGATGTGAAGTGGGCGATGTACTTCAACGGCGACCAGGCGTTCCACGGCGTCTACTGGCACAGCAACTGGGGCAACCGGATGAGCGCCGGCTGCGTCGGGATGCCCGACTCGCGCGCCGCCCAGATCTACGAGTGGGCTGTCGCCGGAACCGACGTCTACGTCCACGCCTGATCGACGCATCCGGGCCCATCCCCCGATCGACCGATGCGCGGTCGATCGATCACCGTTAGCCTGTGACCATGGCTGACCTCCGAGTGGAAGAACTGTCGGCGTCGACGATCGTCGCGGTGAACAACCTGTCGCTGAAGCCCGGGCAGGAGCGATTCGTCGTGCCCGAGAGCTACGCGATCGCGGCGACCGTGGTCGACCCGGCGACCTCGTGGCAGCGCGTGATCCTGGACGGTGACGAGGTCGTCGGCTTCGTCAGCGCGGGCTTCGACCCCGACGCGCCGCACGAGCACTTCCGCTCGGTGCTGTGGCGCATCAACGTCGACGCCGACGACCAGGGCCGCGGTGTCGGACGGTTCGCCGTCGAACAGCTCGTCGACGAGGCGCGCAAGCGAGGCTTCGACTGCCTCAACGTGATCTACGAGGCCGGAGAGGGCGGGCCCGAAGCGTTCTTCACCCGTGTCGGCTTCACGCCGGTCAACGAGACCGAGTACGGCGAGGTCGTCGCCGAGATCCGCTTCTGACGGACTCCCCCACGCACGACGCGAAACGCCCCGGGCGCCGAAGCGGCCGGGGCGTTTCGCTGTGTCAGAGCGGAGTCAAAGCCCGTCGATGATGCCGTTCAGCGTCGCCGAAGGCCGCATGACGGCCGCGACCAGCTCGGCGTCGGGACGGTAGTAGCCACCGATCTCGGCCGGCGAACCCTGCACCGCGATCAGCTCCTCCACGATCGCCGTTTCGTTCGCGGCGAGGGTCTCGGCGACCGGCGCGAAGGCGGCGGCGAGTTCGGCGTCGACCGTCTGAGCCGCCAGCTCCTGCGCCCAGTACAGCGCGAGGTAGAAGTGGCTGCCGCGGTTGTCGATCGTGCCGAGTGCGCGACCCGGCGACTTGTCCTGCTCGAGGAACGTGCCGGTGGCGGCATCCAGCGTGTCGGCGAGCACCTTCGCGTGAGCGTTGCCGGTGTACTCGGCGAGGTGCTCGAACGACGCCGCGAGGGCGAAGAACTCACCCAGCGAGTCCCACCGGAGGTAGTTCTCGGCGACGAGCTGCTGCACGTGCTTCGGAGCCGAACCGCCCGCGCCGGTCTCGAACAGACCACCGCCGGCCAGCAGCGGGACGATCGAGAGCATCTTGGCGCTCGTGCCCACCTCGAGGATCGGGAAGAGGTCGGTCAGGTAGTCGCGGAGCACATTGCCGGTGACCGAGATGGTGTCCTCGCCGCGGCGGATGCGTTCGAGCGAGTAGCGCGTCGCGTCGGCGGGAGCGAGGATCTCGATCGTGAGCCCGTCCGTGTCGTGCTCGGCGAGGTAGGTCTTCACCTTCGCGATGAGGTTCGCGTCGTGGGCACGGTTCTCGTCGAGCCAGAACACGGCGGGCACGCCCGTCGCACGCGCGCGGGTGACGGCGAGCTTGACCCAGTCGCGCACCGCGACATCCTTCGTCTGCGTCGCGCGCCAGATGTCGCCCGCCTGAACCTCGTGCGACAGCAGGACCGACCCGGACGAGTCGACGACCTCGACGGTTCCGGCGGCCGGGATCTCGAAGGTCTTGTCGTGCGAGCCGTACTCTTCGGCCGCCTGCGCCATCAGGCCGACGTTGGGCACCGAGCCGATCGTGGCCGGGTCGAGCGGGCCGTGCTCGATGACGTCCTCGATCGTCGCCTGGTAGACGCCGGCGTAGGAGGAGTCGGGGATGACGGCGATCGTGTCGTCCTCGCCGCCGTCGGCGCCCCAGAGCTTGCCGCCGTTGCGGATGAGGGCCGGCATCGAGGCGTCGACGATCACGTCGGAGGGCACGTGCAGGTTCGTGATGCCCTTGTCGGAGTTGACGTACGACAGACGGGGCCCGGAGGCGATGGCGGCCTCGAAGGCGGCACGGATCTCGTCGCCGTTCGCGAGCTGCGAGAGGCCCGCGAGGATGGCGCCGAGGCCGTCGTTGGGGGTGAGGCCGGCGGCGGCGAGGTCATCGCCGTAGCGAGCGAACACGTCGGCGAAGAAGGCACGGACGACGTGGCCGAAGATGATCGGGTCGCTGACCTTCATCATCGTCGCCTTCAGGTGCACCGAGTACAGCACGTCGTCCGACGCGGCCTGCGCGACCGTGTCGGCGAGGAAGGCGTCGAGGGCTGCGGCCGAGAGGAAGGTCGCGTCGACGACCTCGCCCGGCAGCACCTTCAGGCCCGACTTCAGCTCGGTGACGGTGCCGTCCTGAGCCGTGAAGCGGATGGCGAGGACGTCGTCGCCCTCGATGACCGTCGAGGTCTCGTTCGACTTGAAGTCGTCGTGGCCCAGCGTCGCGACGCGAGTCTTCGACCCGTCGGCGAACGGCTTGTTGCGGTGCGGGTGCTTGCGGGCGTAGTTCTTGACCGAGAGCGGGGCCCGGCGGTCGCTGTTGCCCTCGCGCAGCACGGGGTTCACGGCGGAGCCCTTGATGCGGTCGTAGCGCGCGCGCACGTCCTTCTCGTCGACGTTCTGCGGCTCGTCCGGGTAGTTCGGGATGTCGTATCCCGCGGCCTGAAGCTCGGCGATGGCCGCCTTCAGCTGCGGGATCGAGGCCGAGATGTTCGGCAGCTTGATGATGTTGGCCTCGGGCAGCGTCGCCAGGCCGCCGAGCTCGGCGAGGGCGTCGCCGACCTGCTGCTCGGGCGTCAGGTTCTGCGGGAAGGCGGCGAGGATGCGGCCCGCGAGCGAGATGTCGCGGGTTTCGATGGCCACGCCGGCCGCACCGGCGAAGGCCTCGACGATGGGCAGGAAGGAGGCGGTGGCCAGTGCCGGCGCCTCGTCGGTGTACGTGTAGATGATGGTCGAGTCGGGCACGTGTCGTCTCTCCAAAAAGCGCGTCGAGGGTCGTTCCTCAGCGTATCGCACGGGGGTGGTTCTCTCGATGTCGAGATATCTCTCACGGTTCCGGGCTTCGCGCTAGGGTGAGCGCGTGCCGCGCTTCGATCTCTCGCTCGCCGAACTTCAGGACTACCGCCCGGAGGTGAGCGAGCCCAGCGATTTCGACGATTTCTGGTCGGCGACGCTCGCGGGCTCGCGTGAGGCCGGCGGTGAGGTGACCGTGTCCGCGGCATCCGAGCTGTACGCGACGGTCGACGTGCACGACGTGACCTTCCCCGGGTACGGCGGTGATCCCGTGAAGGCCTGGTTGATCCTCCCCGCGCATCGCGAGGGCCCGCTGCCGGCGGTCGTGGAGTTCGTCGGCTACGGCGGCGGACGCGGCCTGCCGACCGAGCGGCTCGCCTGGGCCACTGCCGGGTACGCCTCGTTCGTCATGGACACCCGCGGACAGGGCAGTGTTTGGGGCAGCGGCGGCGAGACTCCCGACCCCCACGGCTCCGGCCCCGCCGTGCCCGGCTTCATGACGCGCGGCATCGAGTCGCCCGAGACCTACTACTACCGGCGCGTGTTCACCGACGCCGTGCGCGCGGTCGACGCGGTGCGGTCGCTGCCGGAGATCGACGCCTCACGGGTGTCGGTCACGGGCGGCAGCCAGGGCGGCGGCATCGCCATCGCGGCCGCCGGCCTGAGCGACGGACTCGTCGCGGCGATGCCCGACGTTCCCTTCCTCTGCCACTTCGAGCGCGCCATCGGTTTCACCGGCAGCGACCCCTACCAGGAGGTCGTGCGCTGGCTCGCCGTGCACCGCGGCGCCGAGGCGCGGGTCTTCGAGACGCTGTCGTACTTCGACGGCGTGAACTTCGCCCGCCGCGCCGACGCGGCGACCCTGTTCTCGGTCGGGCTGCTCGATCCGGTGTGCCCGCCCTCGACGGTCTACGCCGCGTTCAACGCCTACGGCGGCGCGCACAAGGAGATGTCGGTCTTCCCCTTCAACGAGCACGAGGGCGGCCAGGGATACCAGTGGGAGGCGCAGGCGGGCTTCCTGCGCCGCGTGCTCGGGGGCACCCCGTGAGCGAACGACGCGTGCTCGCGATCGACGCGGGGCAGAGCGGCATCAAGGTGCGCGCGACTGCGGCATCCGGTGAAGACCTGCTCTTCCCCGGCATCCGGACCGGTGAGCCGCTGCTCCCCCAGCTCGCCGCCGTCGTCGCCGAGACCGCGGCGCGCACAGGCTCGCCCGCTGACATCGTGGTCGCGGGCATCTCGGGGCTGACCGACGCGAACGCCGACGCCGACGCGATGCTCGCGCTCACGGCGGCGCAGGGCGTGCGCGGCGTCGTGCTCGCCCACGACTCGACGACCTCGTTCCTCGGCGCGCTCGGTGACCGACGCGGAGCCGTCGTCGCGGCCGGAACCGGAGTCGTCACGCTCGCCGTCGGCGCGGAGACCACTGCGCGCGTCGACGGGTGGGGGTGGATCATGGGCGACGCCGGCAGCGGCTACTGGATCGGCCGCGAGGCCCTGGATGCCGTGATGCGCGCCTACGACGGCCGGGGGCCGACGACCGAGCTGACGGCGACGGTGTCGGACCGGTGGCCTGACCTGTCGCAGGCGTACATGAGCCTGCAGGCCGATCCCGATCGGGTCCGCGTCGTCGCGAGCTTCGCCGCCGTCGTCGCGCGCGCCGCCGTCGCCGGCGACACCGTCGCGCAGGACATCTCGGTCCGCGCCGCGCACGAGCTCGCGCAGAGCGTGCGCGCGGCGATCGCCCAGGTGCGCACCGACGAGGAGACCTTCCCGGTGTGCGCGATCGGCGGCGTCTTCGGTTCGATCCCGCTGCTCGAGGCCTTCACCGCCGACCTGCACACGGGCGACGCATCGGTGCGCCTGGTGGCGCCCGTCGGTGTCGGCATCGACGGCGTGATGGCCCTCGCCGATCTCGACACCTCTCACCCCCTCGCCGCGGTCACCCACCGCGCCGGCGATATCCGCTGACCGGCGGCGAGAACGCACCGTTACGCCGAGAACGCACCACCCCCGGTACGTTCTCGCGGGGGCGGTGCGTTCTCGGCGTGAGCTCAGACGAGCGACTCGCGCCAGGCGCTGTGCAGCTGGGCGAACTTGCCCGTGCCGGCGATGAGCGCGGCGGGGGTGTCATCCTCGATGATGCGGCCGTGCTCCATCACGAGCACCCGGTCGGCGATGGCCACCGTCGACAGGCGGTGCGCGATGATGATCGCCGTACGGTCGGCCAGCAGCGTGCCCAGGGCCTCCTGGATCTGCCGCTCGCTCGGGATGTCGAGCGACGCCGTCGCCTCGTCGAGGATCAGCACCGCCGGGTCGGCGAGGAAGGCTCGCGCGAACGAGATCAGCTGACGCTGCCCGGCCGACACGCGCCCGCCGCGCTTGTTGACGTCGGTTGCGTATCCGTCGGGCAGCCGCTCGATGAACTCGTGCGCCCCGACGGCCTTCGCCGCCGCCTGGATCTCATCCATCGTCGCGTCGGGCTTGCCGAGCGCGATGTTGTCGGCGACCGTCCCGCTGAACAGGTAGGCCTCCTGCGTGACCATGACGATCGCGCGGCGCAGATCTTTCGGATGCAGCCGGCGCAGGTCGACGCCGTCGAGCGTGACCCGCCCCTTCGTGGGGTCGTAGAACCGCGCGACGAGCTTGGCGAGCGTCGACTTGCCCGCACCGGTCGTGCCGACGAGCGCGATCGTCTGCCCCGCGGGCATGTCGAGCGCGAAGTCGGGCAGGATCGTCACGGCATCCGAGTAGCCGAACGTCACGTCCTCGAACCGCAGGTGCCCGCGGGCCTCCCGCAGCTCGACGGGATCGGTCGGGTCGGGGACCGTCGGGTCCTCCTCGAGCACACCCGAGACCTTCTCGAGCGCCGCCGTCGCCGACTGGTACGAGTTGAGGAAGAAGGCGACCTCCTGCATGGGCGCGAAGAAGTTCCGCACGTACAGCACGGCCGACAGCAGGAACCCGAGACTCAGCGTGCCGTCGACGACCCGGAATCCTCCCCAGGCGAGCACGAGGGCGAGCGAGACGGATGCCACGGCCATGAGCGCCGGCTCGAACGTTCCGAACAGGCGGATCGAGCGCATGTTCACATCACGGTAATCGCTCGACAGCCCACCGAACTCGGTGTCGTTCGCGGGTTCTTTGCGGAACGCCTTGACCGCGCGGATGCCGGTCATCGACTCGACGAACTTCACGATCACCCTCGCGCTGATGACGCGCGACTCGCGGTAGACGACCTGCGACCGCAGGTAGAACCAGCGCATGAGCAGGAACAGCGGGATGCCCATGACCGCGAGGATGACGCCCGATTGCCAGTCGAGCAGCAGCAGCGCAATGAGCGTGAACCCGCCGTAGAGCAGACCCGAGACGAGCTCGTTCAGGCCGCCGTCGAGCAGCTCACGGATGGTGTCGAGGTCGCTCGTCTGGCGCGAGATGATGCGCCCCGACGTGTACGACTCGTGGAACTCGAGGCTGAGGCGCTGCGTGTGGCGGAAGATGCGCTTGCGCAGGTCGATCATGACCGCCTGGGTCAGACGTGCCGCGACCACGGCGTACCAGCCGATGAGCGCGGCGCCGCCGACGGCGGTGATGAGGAAGACGACGACGACCGCGATGGTCGGCATCCAGTCGGCCTGCTCCTGCACGGCTGGCAGCGCGTTGGCGATGCCCCAGCCGACAAGCGCGGGGCCCGCGACGCGCAGCGCGGTCGAGATGACGAGCACGACCGCCGCCAGCGCCAGCTGCATGCGCAGCGGGGAGACCAGCGACCCGAGCAGACGCAGCGAGCGTCGCCGGATCTCTCGGCTCTCCTCGCGGGTGTAATCGGAGCGGTCCTCGCCGCTCGTCCCGGTGACGGTGCTCACAGGGTCACCTCCGCTTCATCGTGTCGTTCATGGTCGTGTCGTTCATGGTCGTGTCGGTCCTGCTCGTCCTCGAGGCTCGAGATCACGTGCCGGTAGTGCTCGCTCGTGCGCAGCAGCTCGGAGTGGGTGCCGACCGCGGTCACCCGCCCCTCCTCGAGCAGTGCCACACGATCGGCAAGGGTCACGGTCGAGGGGCGGTGCGCGACGATGAGCGCCGTCGTGTCGGCCAGCACCTCGCGCAGCGCATCTTCGACGAGCGCTTCGGTGTCGACGTCGAGCGCCGACAGCGGGTCGTCGAGCACGAGCACGGCCGGGCGCGCGGCCACGGCTCGGGCGAGCGCCAGGCGCTGCCGCTGTCCGCCCGACAGGCTCAGCCCCTCTTCGCCGATGACCGTGTCGACGCCGTTCGGAAGGGAGTCGACGAAGTTCGCCTGCGCGACCGAGAGAGCCTCGCGCATGACGCGCTCGGCCTCCTCGCTGCCGCGTTCGAGGTCCTCGCGACCGAGCAGCACGTTCTCTCGGACGGTCTGCGAGAACAGCGTCGCGTCCTCGAACGCCATGCCGACGTGACGGCGCAGCTCGTCGAGCCGCAGGTCGCGCACGTCGACGCCGTCGAGCAGCACGCGGCCTCCCGTGACGTCGTACAGGCGCCCCGGCAGGGTCGTGAGCGTCGTCTTGCCCGAGCCGGTGAGTCCGACGAGCGCCATCGTCTCCCCCGGCCGCAGCGCGAGGTCGATGCCGTCGAGCAGGTCGCGCTCGCTCTCGGGGGCGTCCTGGTACCGGAAATGAGCGCCCTCGAAGACGAGCTCGCCGCGCGGCTGAGCGATGGTCGCGGGGTTCTCGGGGTCGACGATGGTGTTCTGCTCGTCGAACACCTCGAAGATGCGGTCGGTGGCCGTCCGTGCGTCGACGAGGAACGAGAAGAGGAACCCGATCGACTCGACGGGCCAGCGCAGGATCGTCGCCATCGCGAAGAACGCGATCAGCGAGTCGACGCCGAGCTCGCCCGCCTGCACGAGGTAGATGCCCGCGCCGAGGCACAGGGCGAAGGCGATGTCGGGCAGCAGCACGAGCCAGAACCAGATCCAGCCGACCGCCTTGGCCTTCTTGACCTCGGTCTCGCGCAGGGTCTCGGCCTGGCGCGTGAACTTCTGCAGGGCGTGTCCGCCGCGGCCGAACGCCTTCAGCACGCGGATGCCGTGGACCGACTCCTCGACGGCTGTGGCGAGGTCGCCCGCCTGGTCCTGGCTCTGCCGGGAGAGCAGGCCGTAGCGGTTCTCGAAGATGAATCCCGCGATCCACAGCGGCGCCGAGACCACGACGAAGATCGTGCCGAGCAGCCAGTGCCACCGGAACAGGATGATCGAGCCGACGACGATCGTGAGCATGTTCACGACGAGCAGGACGATGCCGAAGGCGAGCCAGCGACGGATGAGGCTGATGTCCTGCATCATCCGGCTGAGCAGCTGACCCGACTGCCAGCGGTCGTGGAAGGCGACCGGCAGCCGCTGCAGGCGCGCGAAGAAGTCGGTGCGCAGTTCGTACTCGACCTTGGTCGCCGGGGCGAGGACGAACCAGCGGCGCGCCCAGACCATGAGGGCCTCGAGCAGACCGAGGGCGAGCACGGCGCCGGCGCCGAGGACGATGAGCCACGGGTCGCCCGAGTTGATCGGGCCGTCAGGGCCGACGATCACCTCGAGGACGAGCGGGATGCCGAGAGCCAGCAGGCTCGCGATGAGCGCGCTGGCGAAGCCGAGGCTCAGCCGGGGCAGCACCGGTTTGGCGAAGGGGAGCAGACGCGCGAGCGCGCGCGGCGTGGACAGACGAGGGGGCGTCGAGGAAGTCATGATCCTGAGGTGTGTCGAGCGGATGCCGAAGACGGCGAGGGGCGCGCGCGAGCGCGGCGAAGCGGGACCGGGGCCCCGCGGGAGGAAACGTCGGAAGCGGCGAAGCGCTTCCCGGAGCTACCGGGCGATTCCTCCGCGTGCGGGGCGTCCGTCAACCATGATGAGGAGAGCGACGGACTTCGTGATGACGATGGCCGGGGACATGGCTTCCTCCTGAGGTCGAGCGGACAGAGCACCCGCTGCACACACGGGAGCCCTCCAGGCTATACCTGAGTATTCGCTGAGTGCAAGGAGAAACTGTGGCCGAGTCAGGCGCGAAGCCGCGCCTCGCGCGTCAAGAGACTCTGCTTGACCTCGACCCCCCAGGCGAACCCGCCGAGCGCCCCACCGGTGCGGAGGACGCGGTGGCACGGAACGAAGAGGGCCGCGGCGTTGCGCGCGCAGACGGATGCCGCGGCACGCACGGCTCCGGGCGAACCGAGCGCCGTCGCGAAGCCGGTGTAGGTCAGGGGCGCGCCGGGTCCGATACGGCGGAGTGCCTGCCAGCCGGCGCGCTGCATCGCCGTGCCCGACTGGCGCACCGGCACCGCATCGATCGCCGCCAGGTCGCCGGCGTAGTACGCGGCGACCGCTGCGGCGGCATCCGTCGTTCCCTCGACCACGTGTGCGGGGCGGGCGGCGGGCCGGAGCCGGTCGACGATCGCGACCGGGTCGGCCGTCCACCCCGACGCGAGCACCTCGCCGCGCGACTCGAGGATCGTGAAGGGGCCGTCGGGCGTCTCGACCGTCTGGATCGAAGCGGTCTCGACCCGGGTGGCGTCGATCGGGGCGGGGGCGTGGGAGACGGCGGTCATGCTCGGGCCTTTCGGGACGGCGGGAGGGTCGGCTCGGTCGCGCTTTCGCGCCACGCCTGCGTGACGGGGGCGGCGTACCAGAGGTGGGCCATGAGGTAGCTGCGCCAGGGGGCGGCGCGTTCGGCCCAGGCGACCAGCTCGGACGGGCCGGCGGGGATACCGGCGGCGGCCGCCCCCGCGCGTGCCGCGACGTCGCCGGGCAGCAGGATGTCGGGGTCGCCGAGCACCCGCATCCGCACATAGTCGGCGGTCCAGGGGCCGATGCCGGGCAAGGCGAGGAGCGCCGCGCGCTGCTCGTGCGTGTCGTCACCGGGAGACAGACGCAGCGAGCCGTCGGCGAGCGCGGTGGCGGCGCCGACGATCGCCCGGATGCGCGCCCCGGGCCCGCGCAGCACCTCAGCGCCGCGCTCGGCGATCGCCGCCATCGTCGGGAAGAGTGTCGCGGGGCCGGCGGCGGTCTGGACGGGCTCGCCGAGCTCGGCGGTCAGGCGCCCCTGCACGGTGCGGGCGGAGGCGACGCTGATCTGCTGGCCGATCATCGCGCGGATGAGCATCTCGTCGGGGTCCATCGCCGCGGGCAGGCGGACGCCCGGGATCCGCGCCACGAGAGGCGCGAGTGCGGGATGCCGCGCGAGGGCCTCGTCGATCGCCGTCGGATCGGCGTCGAGGTCGAACAGCCGCCGGACCCGCGCGATGAGGGTGGACAGGTCGGCCAGCGAGGCCAGCTCGGCGCGCAGGCGCACGCGCCCCGCGTCATCCTGGCGCACCTCGAACCACGCCGGTCCCCCGGCGAGACGGATCACGCGGGCGAATGAGCGTTCGTCGCCCGACTCGACCCCGGGGATGGCGTGGGCCCGCATCCACCCGAAGAGGCCCGCGGCGTCGAACGGCTCGCGCACCGGGAGGACGAGGTCGATGCGGCCCGGCATCCGCTCCCCCGCCTGCCGGCGCGCGCGCAGCTGACCGGGAGGCATCGCGAAGACCTCACCGACCGTCTCGTTGAACTGTCGTACGCTCGCGAACCCCGCGGCGAAGGCGACATCGGCGATGGGGAGATCGGTGTCGACGAGCAGGGTGCGCGCGGTGTGGGCACGGTGCGCGCGGGCCAGCGCGAGGGGTCCGGCCCCCAGCTCCGCGGTGAGCAGTCGGGTGAGGTGACGCGACGAGTAGCCGAGGCGCGATGCGAGCCCCGGAACGCCCTCGCGATCGACGACCCCGTCGGCGATGAGACGCATCGCTCGCGCGGCGAGGTCGCCGCGGAGGTTCCACTGCGGCGACCCGGGCGTGGCCTCGGGCAGGCAGCGTTTGCATGCGCGGTATCCGGCCTCGTGAGCGGCGGCGCTCGTCGGGTAGAAGGTCACGTTGGCGGGCTGAGGTGTGCGCGCGGGGCAGCTCGGGCGGCAGTAGATGCCCGTCGAGCGCACCGCCGTGACGAACTGGCCGTCGAAGCGGCGGTCGCGCGCGTCGATGGCGCGATACCGCTCGTCGAAGGTCATCCCGTCACTGGTCATGCCCCCAGCCTGACACGCTCCACCGACACCGGCTCGCGGAAATCGGACACGACCGTTCCGGCGCACTTTCTGGCGAGTCGACGAGGAGGTCAGCGGGGCGGGGGCAGGATGGGCGCGCCGGTGGCGTCGTAGTGGAGGGGGCTGCCGGGCGGAAAGGAGAACTGCGGCACCGATGACGGCCCCTCCGTCGCGGGAAGCCGACGCCAGACGTCGTCGGGATACTGCTCCTCCCCGAAGATCGCAGTGAGGATCTCCGAGCTCGACCCGGGCGTGCAGGCGGTCTCGCTGGAGACGAGCACACGGCCATCGACCGGACGGATCACCACCACGGTGCGCGCGGCATCGCTCTCGCCCACCACCGTCACTTCCCGCGCATCCCCTGAACCCCGCTCGACGGTCTCCGCGTCGACACCGAGCTCGGCGAAGCCCTCGGATGCCGCCGCCGCGATCTCCGCGGCTTCCCGGCCCGGCAGATCGAGCGCGCGCACCGCCGTGAACGAATATCCCGTGTCCGAGCTGACGCCCAGCTGACATCCGCTCGGGCGGGCTCCGTACTGTCCCTGGTCGACTCGCCAATCGGTCGGCTCGATGGCCATGATCACCGTATGCAGCTCGTCGGCCATCGCCGTGAACTGCTCGCGCGCCCGGGGGTACGGATCCGCGTCGGGCGTACCGGCGCACGCACCGGTCAGGCCCGCAGCGGCGACGATCGTCGCGACGACGGCGAGACGCTGACGAGCGCGCACACGATCAGTCGCCGCTGGGCTGCGGCTGGACGGGGTTGCCGGACTCGTCGTAGTACAGCGGCCCGTCGGGCGGGAACGAGAACGACGGCTCGGATGTCGGACCGTCGAAGGCCGGGAGCCGGCGCCAGACATCCGCGGGCAGCCGTTCTTCGCCGAAGACCTGCATCGCGAGGTCGTGCGCTGATCCGGGCGCGCACTCCGTCTCGGCCGACACCCTCACCTGGCCCGTTGCCGGGCGAATGGTGACCACAGTCCGCTCGGCGATGCCGCCTGTCGCGACGACGGTCACCTCGCGCGCATCTCCCTGCCCACGGTCGGCGGTGTCGCTGTCGATACCGAGAGCATCGAAAGCGCCCGTGGCCGCCTGAGCGACCTCCAGCGGGTCACGGCCGGGAAGCTCGATCCCGCGGACCGCCACGAGACGATACCCGCCCTCTTCGCTGAGGCCCGACTGGCACCCGGTCGGGTGAGCACCATACGCGCCGTCGACCACACTCCACTCGGCCGGCTCGATGGCCATGATGACCGAGTGCACGCCGGTCGCGAGCGCCGTGAACCGCTGCTCGGCCTGGGCGTACGTCTCACCGGACTCGCCGCCACCGGCGCCTCCGGTCGATCCGGGATCGCCCTGCCCACCGCATCCGGTCATCGTCAACACCAATCCGACGGCGAGCGCCGTCATCGTCATCCGCGAGGTCGATCTCATCAGTCACGTCCGGTAAGGGTCAACGGGCAGCCACTCCAGCCAGTCGGGCAGATCCCAGAAGCCGCTCTCGCTGCCTTCGCCGTCCATCTCCGTCCCGGGCTCACCGGTCAGGATGATCTGCTGGATGTTGTAGAACGACTCCGATCCTTCCACGAGGTATCCCTCGCCGTCCCCGGAGGGAAGCGGCCCGTTCCCACCCGAATGCGCGGCATGCCCAGGTGTCGGGGCGAGGTCCTCGCCGTCGGCGCGGCCACCGTCGCTGCCGAACTCCGTCATTCCCGGAAGAGTCTCCGGTACGGTGCCGTGCGCGCCACCCCAGCTCGTGTCGCGGCCGATCCGCGCCCAGGCGTCGTTCTCGGACAGCGTCGCGTACATCCTCAGGCCCTCGGCGTTCTGAAGGTTCGACAAGATCTGCGGGTCGCTCGGGAATCCGGCCGATCCCACGGCGATGAACTGGTCGACGCCGAGAGCGTCCGGGCGTGACCCGATCGCGAGGGCGGCGGTGGTGCTGCCATAAGAGTGCGCGATGACGGCCTTCTCTGCCGCGGGGTGCACTGCGTCAAGACCGAGCAGAAAGGCACGAAGAGCCGGAGCGCCGTCGTTCGCCCGCTGCATGGACGGCTCCTCTGCGACGGTGGGCGAGTCGTACCCGAACCACACGACACTCGCGATGTTCGACCCGGCGGCGTTGAGCGCACGCGCAGAATCGCCCCATTCGCCCATCCCCGTCACGTTCGACAGCATCCCGGGCACGAGCACGTTGATGTCGGTCGCGGTCGCGAGGTCGCCGTACGCGAGAGCGGCCGTCACCTGAGCCGACCCGTCCGGATCGAACGAAACCAGAAGTGGCGGCGGTGCACCTTGCACGAGGGTGTTCCAGAGCGCGTCGATCTGGTCGCCGAACTCTCCGGTCAGGTTGGAGTTGTACAACGCCTCCAGGCGCTCTCGGTTGACCCGCGCGCGGACGTCGTAGGGGATGCCGTCGAGGTTGCCGATGATGTCGGGATGCGCTCGGGCGATCTCGTCCTGCAGCTCGGGGTGTGCGAGCCACAGCTCGAGCACCGTCTGCGGGGTGTCCGCCGCGAGCAGCTGGTCGAGCAGGTTCTGCGCCTGCGACGTCATCGCCGGCCCCGCACCGCCTGCGAGCTCGGCGAGCGCCGCGTCGTAGGCCGCATCCCAGGCGGAGTAGTGGCTCTCGAACTGCTCCCACAGATCGGCCAGATCGCGCGCCGCGGCATCCCGGGTGGCGACGGCATCCTGCGCCGCATCGTTCGCGCGCCGGACGTCGGCCGGCTCGCCGGAGCGCGAGGTCCACAGCGCGTTCAGCCCCGCTTCATCGGCTGCGGCTGATGCCGATGCCAACGAAGCGTGGGCCGACTCGATGTCGTCGATGAGCCGGTTCGCCGCCTCCGCCGACGACGAGAACGCGTCCGCGTACCGCTGCAGCACTCCTGCGAGAAGCTCCGCCTCGGCGATCTCCGCGGCCAAGGCGCTGGCGACCTCCTGCGCTTTGGAGCGAGCCGACCGGATCGATGCACCGACACCGTCGAGATCGGTCGCGGACTGGACGGTCGTACGGAGTTCACCGAGCGAGCCGGCGACACGGCTGAACGCGCTGCTCCACCAGCTCATCGATCCGGGATTGCCCTCGAGGCGTTCGAGCGGGTAGCCGCGGTTCGGAGAGGTGAGGGTCACGGCTGCTCCTGCCCGGTGAGCTCGACGTCGAGGTCGGAGTAGCGCGTCGCGATCGCGGTCAGCAACGCGCCGACCTCGGATGCCGCGGTCGTGCGCTCGAGCACGGCGCGATTCAGTCCGCTCAGCCGCCGGTTCATCTCGAGACGGAGCGCGACCCGGTGCGCGGGGTTCTCGACACCGGTGTCGTCGCCTTGGATGTCGGCGTTGTCCATCACCGCGCTCGAGACCCGCGTCTGGATCGCATCCGCGGTGCTCGTGAGCGCGTGATAGTAGATCTCGACGTCTGACATCGGGCCCCCTCCGCCGGCTCGGTCCGGCCGACGCTCACACGCTATCGGGGGCCTGGACGCCGCGTCGATGGGGAGAACTCCCCTGCGTCGCCGGCCGACGAATCGCCGCCCGACCGGACCGCGCACAGGCTCAACCCCCTGCCATCCCCGCTCACGGGTCGGATCGAGCCGCTCAGCCCGTTGGCGGCACGCGCGACCCCGCTGAGCGCAAGTGCTGGCGCACAGCCCGCAACCGGGGTTAGCGTCGCGACATGAGCGAACGCACCTACGACCTCGTCGTCATCGGAGCCGGTCCCGTCGGAGAGAACGTCGCCGACCGCGCCGTGCAGGGCGGCCTGAGCGTTGCCATCGTCGAGAGCGAACTCGTCGGCGGCGAGTGCTCGTACTGGGCGTGCATGCCGTCGAAAGGTCTGCTGCGAGCCGGCGCCGCCCTCCGCGCGGCGCGCGCGGTCGACGGTGCGAAGCAGGCTGTGACGGGCGAGATCGACGTCGCCGGGGTGCTTCGCCGCCGCGACTCGCTGACCTCCGACTGGAACGACGCGTCGCAGGTCGAGTGGCTCCAGGGGGCCGGCGTCGACCTCGTCCGCGGGCACGGCCGCCTCTCCGGCGAGAAGCGCGTCGAGGTCACCGGACCCGACGGCTCGCTCACCACCCTCATCGCACGTCACGCCGTCGCGGTGTGCACCGGTTCGGCGGCTCTCCTCCCCGATATCCCCGGCCTGGCCGATGTCTCTCCGTGGACGAGTCGCGAAGCGACCGCCGTGCAGGAGATCCCGGGCTCGCTCGCGATCGTCGGCGGCGGTGTCGTCGCCGCGGAGATGGCCACGGCGTTCGTCGACCTCGGCAGCGAGGTGACGCTCATCGCGCGCAGCCGGCTGCTCGGACCGATGGAGCCCTTCGCGGGCGACCTCGTCGCGCAGTCGCTGACCGACCGCGGCGCGCGGGTGCTGCTGCACACCGACCTCGTCTCCGCCCAGCGCGTCGACGACGGTCAGGTCGAGCTCGAGCTGTCGAACGGCACGCGCGTCCGCGCCGCTGAGGTGCTCGTCGCGACCGGTCGCGTCCCGCGTACCGACGATCTCGGGCTGGATGCCGTCGACCTCCAGCCCGGCTCGTGGCTGGAGGTCGACGACACGATGCTCGTCCGCGGATCCGACTGGCTCTACGCGGTCGGCGACGTCAACCACCGCGCCCTCCTCACCCACCAGGGCAAGTACCAGGCCCGCGCCGCGGGCGACGTGATCGTCGCGCGGGCGACCGGGGGCACCATCGACGACGCCCCATGGGGCGCGCACGTCGCGACCGCCGACCACGGCGCCGTGCCGCAGGTGACGTTCACCGACCCCGAGGTGGCATCGATCGGCGAGACCGAGGCATCCGCGCGTGCTGCGGGACGCAACATCCGTGTGCTGGACTACGACCTCTCGTGGATCGCGGGCGCGTCGACGCGGTCTGACGCCTACTCCGGTCAGGCACGGGCGATCGTCGACGAGGACCGCGGCGTTCTCATCGGAGCGACGTTCGTCGGGGCGGATGTCGGCGAGCTGCTGCAGGCTGCGACGATCGCGGTCGTCGGCGAGGTTCCGCTCGCGCGATTGTGGCACGCCGTGCCGGCGTACCCGACGCTCAGCGAGGTGTGGCTGCGCTTCCTCGAGACCTACGGTCGCCCGAACATCTGACCCGGTCGGCCCGCCGCAGCCACCGGCTCACGCGGGCCGCTCGGCGTCGAGGAGGAACAGCGTTCCCGGCTCGCACCCGAGGGCCCGCTCGAGGGTTTCGGCATCGATCAGGCCACGCTCGTGCAGCACGGCGAGCGCGGCGTTCCGGTCGTCGACGATGGCCTGACGCTCACCCGCCGGCAGCGCCGCGATGCGGGCGCGGATGTCGCCGACGCTGAGGCCTGTCTCGGGCGCGCCCTCGCCGTCGCCATCGGGCTCGCGGACGCGGAAGCGCACCAGCATCACGAGGGCTGCCAGCCCGGCGACGCCGAGCGCGATGAGGACCGGAACCCGCCACTGCTGCCACCCCGTGTAGTCGTCGAGCTCGGCGACGCCGGGCATCGTGCCCAGCGCGAGAAGTGCCATCGCCGCCGCCACGAGGTGGATGGAGAACTCCGGCCACGAGAACCGGGCGCCCCGGACCAGCCAGATGACCAGGAGGGTGGCCTGGCTGACCGCCGCGACGGTGAACATCGCGCCCGCGATCGGCATCGCCCGCTGGGCCTCGATGCGGTGGAAGTCGAAGCGGTCGCCCATGAGCACGGCGAGGCCCGCGATCGGTGCGAAGAACGCGCCGATCACGAGGGCCCACAGCACGACGTCGAGGATGCGATGTAACGATGACCTCTTCGCGTTCGCGTGCAGGCGGTGCGCCATCGCGGCGCCGTCGGCGCCGAAGTGCTGGAAGATCTCCGGATGCCGCTGGTAGGCCACAGCCTCGAGTTGCGCGAATCGGACGTCAGCGGCGAGCGAGTGGCCTTCTGCCCAGCCGCGAGCCGTGGTGTGGAGGAAGCCTATGAGTCACCACCGTACGGGGCGACGGGAAAGTCGGTGGACGCGGGCGGAGGTTCGATCGGCGTTCCGTCCTCGTTCCAGTACACCGGGCTGCCGTCCTCGGGGAAATAGAACCGGGGTTGCCAATCGGGCCCCTCGAAGGCCGGCACGCGCAGGGCGAGTCCGGGGTAGGAGATGCCGGCGAAAACCATGTCATACAGCTTCGCGGCGTCACCGGGGAAGCACCCGGGTTCCGCGGTCACTCGGATCGTACCCAGGGCAGGGCGGATGGTCACGACGCCACGAACGACGGGACCACCCGTCGCGATCACGTTGACTTCCTGGCGGTCTCCCTCGCCGTAGGTCGTGGTGGTCGCCGACATGTCTGCGGCCTCGAAGGCAGCGGATGATGCCGCCACGATCGCGTCGACATCCGGGGCGTCCTGCTCCAGCAGTCGGGCCCACGAGAAGGCATACCCGTCGGAGCCGCCCTCTGTCCGGCACGGGATAGGCGAGGCGCCCCACGACCCCTGATCCACCTTCCACTCACCATCGTGGATCGCCATGATCACCGAATGCATGGTCGTCGCGTACGAGAGGTATCGATCCTCGCCGTCGCGGTAGAGCGCATCTCCCGTCGGTGCTTCGGCTGCGGAACTGCATCCCGTCATGATCACTACCATTCCCGTGGCCAGGGCCATGGCAAACGTGCGTCGCGCTCGCCCTGTCGCGCGGTGGCGGTATGAGCTGCTCCGCGAGTGCCTCAGCCGGCCCGCCGTCATCGCTCACCAATCGAGGAACGTCGGGAGAGCACGGCGATGCCCACGACCAGGATGACGACCGCGAGAGCCGAGATCGGGGCCGCGGTCCATTGGGCACCCCACACCATGTCCCCCGCACGCACGCCGCGCTCCGGCGTCATACCGGCGAACAGGACCGCAGCGATCGCGGCGGCAATGCCAGGCCCGATAAGTCCGCGCAGACCCGGCACATCGTCGCGACGCGCGGTCACCACCGAGACGACGGCCAAGACCACGAATGCACCGGCTAGCGCGATCAGGACTCCGGCGGGCATGACGAAGAGCGGATACGGCGCCGCGACGGCCCACTTGGCCCTTGTGGACTCGCTGACCTGCCCGCCCGAGAGGATCAGCGACCCCACGAGGAATACGATCAGCGCAACGGACGGAATCACGGCAACGATCGCAAAGGCACGTGTGGCGAACGCGTGCACGCGGCTCGGCGGCGACGACGGCAGGATCACGGGGCCAGCGTACGCGGCAGGTGAAGCGTGCCTCAGCGCGCGCGCACCGAGCGCGTCAGCCACGCCCACAGCGGGTCGCCCGCACTCAGGCCGTTGACGATACGCAATACGCCGCTGATCTGACCGATGCCGCTGAGGGCGCCGCAGATGCCGACCAGCAGGACCGGCACCGTGAAAACCGAGACGCCGGCGCCGAGGTCACGCACGAAGACCGCGACACCGCCGATGGCGACGAGCAGCGCCAAGGTCGCCGTGCTCAGACGGACCAGGATGCGCGGCTCGAGGTTGACGGTACGCGCCTGTACCCATCCGGCGGCGCGCGGCGCGCGCTGGCCCGCGACGTACGGTGCGCGCAGCCAGAACGACGCGGCGCGAGTCAAAGCGCGACCCGTGCGCCACAACACCACGAGCAGCGCGACGCCTCCGAGCGCGATCGCCGCTGCGATGACGATGACGATGACGGTGTCCGGTGTCACGACGCCCATCGCCACGACGGTCGCGACCAGCCCGCCCGCGAAGAACACGCCGCCCGCGGCAGCGACGAATCCGACGATTCCGAGCGCCCAGCGCGACCATCGCTCGTAGTCGGCACGCAGGACGGTGACAGCACGATCGGCGTCGGACGGCCCCGCGGATGCCGCAGGCTCCCCCGCCTCGCCTGTCTCGAGGAGCGGGCGGGATGCTGCCTGGATGAAAGCGAACGCCATGGACAGAATGCTACGTGGCGGCGGGCTCGGGCTCCGCGGGCTCGACACCCTCGGGCAGAGCCTGAGTGGTCGTGAGCGCGAACGCGACGTGCAGCGCCAGCTCGGCCGACTGCTGCGGGTCGGAGCACAACCCCATGACGACGGCGGTGCCCGCGCCGCCGGGAAGACGGATCTCGCCGACCGCCGTGAGATGCGGCATCCCGCCGTCCATCGACGCACCGAGGGTGATGGTGCCGACGCGGCCGTCCGGGGTGGTGAAGCTCTCGCTGCGCCCGCCTTCGCCGAACCGCGCGAGCGGGAGCAGCCGGTGGAACGCCGTCGCGGCGGCGTCGGTCTCGGCCGCCCCCGGCACCACGTTCGTGCAGAGGAAGAACGCCGCCGGGCGCTCGCCCAACGTCAGCGAGACACCGGCGAACGCGAAAGCTGTGTCGGCGAACAGCTCGACGCCGGCGCGGAATCCGTCGACGATCGCGTCGCGCGCAGCATCCGGGAGCCAGCCCTCGGCACTCACGAGGTACCAGTCGAGCCACTCCTGCGGCGAACGATCGCCGAACGAGCGGAACTCGATCCACCCCTGGGGCACGCGCTGCCAGACCCGCAGCGGCGCCCCCTCAGCCGCGATCGGGTCGAGCGTCGCCTCCTGCTCGGTCATCAGACCTCCTCGTCGGTGCGCGGACCGTTGCCGCGCAGGGTGTTGTTGAACCGCTCGGAGAGGTTCTGCCACGGCCCGGTCAGACTGTCGACGAAGTCCGTCCCCTTGCTGTGGGCGTCCATCGCACTGTTCACGGTCCAGTAGGTGTTCGCGACCATGTTGGGCAGATTGACGTTGAGCGCCACGGCGACGCTTCCCGCCGCGGCCCCACCGCCGGCGATCGCCGGCGTCATGCCCTGGATCGACGGGATGAGCACCTGTCCACCGGGGCCGATCAGCGCCTTTGCAGCCTGCCCGAGCGCGCCACCCGCCAGCAGTCCGAGGGCGCCGGTGGCGAACTCGGCGAACGTTCCGCGACCGGTCGCCCATTGCAGGCCGTCGATCGCGACGAGCGCGATGGACATGATGAGCGCCACCGTGCCGAGGACGGGGATGAAGAGCGAGAGGATCGCGATGATCGGCAGCGCCGCCCGGAGGATGTCCTCCAGGATCGGCACCACGTTGTCCATGAGCCAGTTGCCTGCGTCGGCGAGCCAGTCGCCGGCCGAGCCCAGGAAGTTCATGACCGGGTTGCCGGCGTAGGAGTTCAGCGTGTCGCTCGCGGAAAGCAGTGCTCCGGCCGCGGCGGCGGCGTCGGCATCGACCTCGTCCTTGAGCTGACGAGCGCGCGCGCGGATCGACTCCAGCTCGCCCTGCGCGTTCGCCAGCGCCGTCGACGCGTTCGACACGGCATCCGGGTCGGCGTCCTCGGCGTCCTTGTTCGCCTGCGCCTGCGCATGGGCCGATTCCGATGAGGCGACGCTCGCGGATGCCGCTGAGGCCTCCTCCGCGAGCGCTGCGGCACGCCGCTGGTAGTTGGTGAGCTGATCGGTCCAGGTCGCGAGGGCCGTCCGCGATGTGCGCAACGCCTCGCCGGTGTCACTGAGGTGCGGTCGGAAGTCCTCGCTGAGTGCGGCGCGGAACGCCGTCGCCGACTTCCCGATCCAGGCGGCGTCGTCGGAGCCGTCCATCATCGACAGCGCGTCATCGACGCCGTCGCAGCTGGTGGTGAGCGCATCCACATATCCGGAGAGCGTCGCGACATCGCCAGGGGCGGGGTCGAAGCCGAGAGCGGAGAAGTCGGTCACGACGCCGATCCTTCCTGCGGAACCATGCTGTTGCCGAGCTCGGTGTCGAGCTGCTGGAATGCCTCGAGAATGCCCTCGAGTCCCGTGCCCGCGTCTTCCGCATAGCGGGCGAGTTTGTCGATACCGCCACCCCACGAATCGTGGAGATCCTCGAGACGCCGCCGCAGCACGTCTTGGGGCACGGCCGCGCCCGACACGTTCGACATCGCCCGTGTCGCCCCGTCGAGAACATCCCGCATGTTCGCGTAAGCGTTGCGGCTGGCGCGCATCGCGCCGTAGTCGATCCGCACGTCGACCATGGTCACCTCCGAGAAGACGAGATCAGCTGCCGGCGAGCTGCTGGTCGAGGTCCTGGATCGCGCGCATCATGCCCAGCAGCGACTCGGACATGTCGTTGATGCCATCGACCGCGTTCTTCAGACCCGTGGTGAGCTCCGAGTAGCCCTCACCGAACTTGCCCGACGCGTGCTGCGTCTTGAAGTCATCGCCCAGAAGCGTGTCGACCTGCGACTTCAGGGTGTCCAGCTGACCCTGAATGTCATCACGAGCCTGCGCCAGCGAGCTCGCAACCTGCTCCATCTCGCCATAAGATGCACCGAAATCAGCCATGACGGCCCTCCTGAAAGTTGATGTCCCGACCCCCCTCCGGAGCCGACACAGAAAACCTATCGGCACCGATCACATCAGGTCGATGGGGAGAACTCCCCATCTCGGAATGTGCTAGGCAATCGCTTTCCTCTGACAGCCCGTGGCGCAGTTCCGCCTTTCATGCCGAGAGGACGCGCCGTGATACCGCGGTCTTCTCCATCCGGCCCGTCAGTGGGCTGAGCTGAGGTGGCCGGCACTCGGGAGCGCAGCCTTCGCGCGAGGCGACATGACCTCCGACGCCATAGTCATCCCGAGCTTCCCGACATCGGGCCATCCCCGCGGAATCGGACGACGCGCGAGGAGGAAGACGTGCAGGGCGATGTGGGCCGCGGCCAGGCCAGCTAGAACGATCCCGGCGGGAACGATGTTGACGGCGGGGATGACGATGAGAGAACCCCAGGCGCTCGGGGGACCTCCCCACCGGTCCGAACGGGCGTGACACGTCAGGTTCGGACGGCGGCGCTGCGGCATGTTCCGACGGTCGATCGCGCGGATGCCGCAGCCTGTGGACAGTTCGGGTGAATGTCGGAGGTCGGTGCCATGATTAGAACATGCATTCGAACCACGCATCCGACAGCGGGATGGGCAGCGACGCCGACGTCGCCGCGCTCGCGGCGCTGGTCGCGGATGCCGAGGCGGCTGCGGATGTGGTGCGGGCCGGGCAGGTCCGGGAGGTGCGGGTTCTGGCGGCGGCGGGGGTGCTGGCTGAGCAGCAGTCGGCGGGCGCGTCCGAGCGGGTGAAGGCGCGGGAGATGGCACTGCGTGGGATCGCCGCCGAGCTTGCCGGGGTGTTCGTCGCGACCGACCGGACGTTGCAGCGTCGCATCGACGAAGCCCGAGACCTCGTCGACAACTACCCGTTGACGATGGCGGCATGGGAGGCCGGGCGGATCGTCCGCGGGCACGTGCGGGTCATCCAGGACGTCGGATGCGTCATCCCGGCGGGTGACCGTGCGGAGTTCGAACGCCTCGCGATCGAGAAGTGCGAACGCGACGCCCCGAACCGGGTGCGCGACGCGCTCCAAATGGTCGCCGAACGGGTGCACCCGCGATCGTTCACGGAACGCCACGAGGAGGTCGCGGCGGGGAGGTGCGTCTCGGTCAAGCCCGGCCCGGACGGGATGTCGGATTTGATCGCGACGCTGCCGACCGTGATCGCCGACGGAATCGTCGACCGACTTACGCGACAGGCGCGGGAGATCATCAACGCACGACCTGCGCGCGACGCCGCGGGCGTTCCTGACGAGCGAGCCGACGCGAATGGCCGCGCACCCGACGCCGAAACGACGCTTGATGTCGGGTCGTCGTTCATCGACGACGGCCGGAGCATCGACCAGGTTCGAGCCGACGTGTTCTCCGACCTCCTGCTGGCCGGAACACCGACCCTCGATCCCACCGCGACCGGTGACGGCAACGGAACCCTCGGCGCGATCCGCGCACACGTGCAGGTCGCGGTATCCGCGCTGACGCTGATGGGTCAGGACGAGGGGCCGGCCGATCTAGCCGGGCGCTCCCCCATCGACGCCGCCACCGCCCGCGAGCTCGCGGGCAACGCCACCTCGTGGGACCGGCTGCTCACCCACCCCGTCACCGGAACCGTGCTGGAATGCGACGCGTACCGGCCCACCGCGGCGATGATCCGGTTGCTGCGAGCCCGGGACCGGCACTGCCGGTTCCCCGGATGCCGACAACCCGCCATCCGATGCGAACTCGACCACACCATCGCCGCATCCGACGGCGGCAAGACACACGTGTGCAACCTCGCCGACCTCTGCAAGCGCCACCACGACGTCAAACACCACACCAGATGGCACGTGGTACAACTCGCGGGTGGAACCCTCGTCTGGACCTCACCGACCGGGCGGGTCTATCGCGAAGACGCACCACCACCACTGGTCACCTTCACGATCCCAGAACCACACGGCACGGCTGAGCCACCACCCGACGTACCACCACCGTTCTGGCGCGCATCTCCGCCGTTCCGACGCGCAGCGCCAGGGTATGAAAGAACTCGGAATGCCGCTGGAAAGCGACCGTTTCGAGGCGACTGAACCGCGTCTCCGCGCTCAAGGAATGATCGTCGGCCCAGTCGGTGGCACTGTCGTTGAAGAACGTCATCCCACGTTCACGCTCTGCGGGCGGTCATCGTCCAGGTGCGCGGCGGACGGGCTCATGCGTCTGCGCCTCGGCGACGACGACTCTTCGCGGACGAGGCAGCCACGCCGAAGAGCAGCACGACGAACGCGCCGGCGCGAACGGCTGCTGCCACCCATTGCTCACCGAAGACGGTGTCACCCCACCGGGTGCCCCGTCGGGGACGAGGAGGAGAAAGCGAAAGCACTGACCATGGCCGGCGCCGTGGGGCCCAGTGGACCCCGCTGCCCTGACTCGTCGCCGGCTCGCGCACTGAGGGCGACCACCAGCGCGAGAACCCCGGAGAGGGCAGCGAGGCCGACCAGGATCGCCGTCGGCGCGAGGAAGAGCGGATAGGGGATGACGGGGTCCCACTTCGTGTCCATCGGTGCGCTCACTTGGCCACCCGATCGGTGAGACGACGGTGATCACCACATGGAGCGTTCGGCTCGCGGAGTGCGCTCGTCGTGGTGAGGCGGTCGCTGCGGCACGGCGCCCGGAGCGACAGAGACGCTCAGTGCGTCACCGTGACGACCGACGCGAACAGCTGCTCGAGGTCGGCCTGGACGTAGGCGATGACCGCCGCATCGTCGCTCGCATGCTCAACGCCGCACCTCATCGGCGCGCCGGGTGCGGGGCGATCGCACCGCGATGATGACGAGGAGCACGACCTGCGCCACGGCGAGTGCGAACCACAGCCGCAGTTGCGCTTCCGAGAACGACGTGCCCGCAGACGTTCCCACCACAGCGCGGTATCCGATCGCCGCGACCATTGCCACCGCGACGATCGTGGCGATGATCGCGGCATCCGTTCGCCTTGCCGCAGGCCGGACGACGGCCGCCGCGCCGAGAGCGAGAACCGCGACGACGGATGCCGTCACCATGATCGGAAGGGCGAGGCCGGGGTCGAGCCGGATACGCCGGAGCGGTGGATACATCACGGCAGCCGAGACGACCGCGGACGTCATCCCGGCGCCCGCGATCCACGCCCACCACCGCCCGCCCGCAGTGGCTGGCGACGCGCGGACCCGCCCCGACGACATCCGACTCAGCGAATGGTCTCGGTGACCGTGTCGGTCGACACGGCCTCCGCCGCGCCCGCCGCCACAGGACGAGATGCCGCGACGGTCTCGGACTCCACCAGCGGCATCTGCACCGTGACGGCACGACCGGCCTGCACGAAGATGCCGCGACCCTCGGGGAAGTCACTGCGCTTGACCTTCGGGAACGGCACCTTGAACACGGCGTCGCCGTCGAAGGCATCCGGCTTGAGGATGATGCCCTTGCGGCCGCCCTTGAAGTCGCCGACGAGGCCGAATCCGCTGGTCACCTGCGTGACGTCGGCGTCGCCGATGAGCAGGTGGTCGCTGCGGTTGACCGCCTGGAACAGGGCCTTCAGCGGGCGCTCCGCCGGCGAGTCGGCGAACTGCGGCACGTCTTCGACGACGATGAGGATGCGGCGCCCCAGCGTCTCGTCGGCGACGAGTTCGGCGAGCTCAGTGGCGAGTTCCTTCGCGTCGTCGGGCGTCGTGGCACTGCGCACCCACGGCGCGAAGTCGCGCAGCTGCGAGCGCCGGCCGCCGAAGTGGAACAGCGTCACCTCGGGGTCGAGGCGCGTCATCGACGTGATGAGGGCCTTCATCGCGGTGGTCTTGCCGGCCATCGGCGGGCCCGCCACGACGAAGGTCCCCACGGGGTCGAAGTCGCGCGGCGCCAGCGTGTCTTCCGAGACGCCGAGCACCGGGAACTCCCCGATCCGGTCGGGAAGATCGGCCAGCGCGAGACGCGTCGGGAGCGACCCGATCTCGGCGACCTCCCGCACGCCGCGTGAGCGCAGCTCGTCGGCGAGCTGACCGAGCAGCTTCGTCTGCTCCGCGACGTTCGGCGTGCCGCCGAGGACGGCGATCTGCGTCTCGAAGCCGTCGACGATCGCCCGCCCGGGCGCGGAGCGCTCGTCGAGGACGTCCTTCGGCGCGTTCAGCAGCGCGTAGGCGTTCTCGTCCGAGAGTCGCAGCACGACGCGGCGCGAGATGTTCGAGCTGACCGCCGTCGGCACCGAGCCGGAACGGTCGGCGGTGGCCACGACGTGGACGCCGAGCGGACGTCCCTCGCCGAGGATCCGCATGAACGCCTGGTAGAACGGCATCCGCGCCGTGGTGGATTCCCACTCCGCCCGGAACTGCGGCAGCCCGTCGAGGAGCAGCACGATGCGCGCCTCGTCACGGCCGGTGAGCTCGCGGTACTCCGCGATGGTCGACGCGTTGGCGGCGCTGAACCGCTTGCCGCGATCGTCGAGCACCTTCCCGAGCGAGCGCATGATGCGCTGCACACGCTCGGCGTCGTCGCCGGGGATCACCGACCCGACATGGGGCAGAATCTCGAGGCTCTTGAGCGACCCCGAGCCGAAGTCGAGACCGTAGACCTCGATGTTCTCGGCACGGCGGCCCGTCGTCGCGGCGGCGATGGCGATCGTGCGGAGGACCGTCGACTTGCCCGAGCCGCTGGTGCCGTACACGAGCATCGAGCCGTCGCGGTCGGGATCGAAGTACACCGCCTCTTGCAGCTGGCGTTCGGGGATGTCGCTCTTGCCGATGAGGATCGACCCGGCGCGACCCGCGGGCAGCGAACGGATGTCGACGGTGGTCTCGAGGTCGTCGAGCCAGGGCCGACGGGGTGCCGGGATCGCCGCTCGGTTCGCGGCGGCGACGAGGGTGGCGACGATGCGCTTCTGGTCGTTGGGTCCGGGATCGACCTCGGCGGCCGGGTCTTCGGGCTTCTCGTCGACCTCCCAGCGCTGCACCGACCCGAAGCGGAGCTCCGCGACGCTGACGTCGGCGGCGACGACCTCATCGGTGCTCCAGCCACCGGCATACGCCGACTGGAAGGGAACGAGACGGCCGGGGCCGGTCTTCGCGATACCGCGACCGGGGATGCTGGGGTCGAATCGGGCCGCCACGGGGTCGTCGACGACGTCCTTGGAATCCGACTCGTCGGCCATGCGCAGGGCGACGCGGAGGTTCGTGTTGGCGCGGAGGTTGTCCTTGATGACGCCGGCGGGACGCTGCGTCGCCATGATGAGGTGGATGCCGAGCGAGCGACCGCGCTGGGCGATGTCGACGACGCCGTCGACGAACTCCGGCACCTCGCCCGCGAGCGCGGCGAACTCGTCGATCACGAGCACGAGTGCGGGCGGCGTCTCGGGGTCGCGACGCTTCTCGAGCTCGAGCAGGTCCTTCGCCTTCTTGCGGTTGAACAGGTGCTCGCGGTGGTGCAGCTCGGCCCGGAGGCTCGTCAGGGCGCGACGGACCAGGTGCGGACTCAGGTCCGTGACGAGGCCGACGGTGTGCGGCAGCTCGACGCAGTCGGCGAAGGCCGATCCGCCCTTGTAGTCGACGAAGAGGAAGGTGACGCGGTCGGGGCTGTGGGCGGCGGCCATGCCGAGCACCCACGCCTGCAGGAACTCCGACTTGCCGGCGCCCGTCGTACCGCCGACGAGGGCGTGCGGCCCCTGCGTCCGCAGGTCGAGCGTCATGGCGTCGGTCGCACCCTGGCCCACGATGGCGCGCAGGTTGCCGGCCTTCTTCAGCCGCGGCAGCGCTCCCCCGCTGCGGTCGAGGATCGTGTTGTTCTCGCGCCAGCGCTCGACAGCGAATGTCGGGTCGGAGGCGAGCTCGGAACCGACGAGCGAGAGGAACATCACCGAGTTCGGGATGTCGGAGGAGTCCTCGATGATCGTGCTGGCATCGGCCACCGGAGCGAGTCGCTTCGCGAGCACCGTCATGAGCTCGTTCGAGACGCCCTCGACCTCTGTGACGGGGTACTCGACGCCGCTGCGGACGGTTCCCACACGCGCCGCGCCGAGTCCCGCCGACACGTCGACGAACGTGCGGCACACGGCGGGCAGTGCGTCGACGACGGGCGCGACGAAGATGCCGTAGACACCGACGTCGGCGCCGCGCTCCAGCACCTGCGTGAGACGGGCACGATCGACCGGCGCGTCGGAGGTGACGATGACGAGCACCGCGGTCTGCCCCGGGAAGGTCGCCTCTTCGGCGGCGCGACGGACATCGGTGCCGTAACGCATCGGGTCCCAGTCGTCGTCGAACGGCAGACGGGGCGCGGCTGCCGCCTTCGATCGCCGCATCACGAGCTCCTCGAGCCCGGACAGCAGTGCGGCGCCGGTGGAGGCGGAATCCGACAGCGGCATGTCGCGGAACGGGCTGCGCTCGCTCGAAGTGTGCGGCAGCCACTTGAGCCACTCGAGCTCCTTCGCCCACTCGGGCTCGGTCAGCGCGACGGCGGCGAGATCGTTCGGGGAGTGCAGCCCGAACAGCTGCACGGCCAGCCCGCGGAGGGCATCCGCGGCCTCGCGTGCGCCGCCGGCGACGCCGAGCACGCCGACGCTCTGCAGCGACTCAAGGACGGGGACGCCGTCGATCATCCGGTAGCGCTCGCGCAGCCGGTCGACGCGCTCGACGTACTCCTGCAGCGCATCGGGGTTCTCAGCACGCTTGACGCTCGTGCGTGAAGGAGCCTCGGAGGTGCCCATCCGCACCGAGAGGAAGTTCCAGTGCTCGGGGCGCCGCGTCCACAGCATCGGGCCGAGCTGCATCGACTGCTCGAAGACCACGGCGACGGGCGGGACCTCGGCGTTGCGCACCTCGCGCTCACGCGGCCGCAGCCGGTACAGCTTCTCCTCGAGCTCCTCGAAGGTGCGCTCGAAGATTTCGACCTCTTTGCGCTGACGCTGGCCCAGCTGCGTCCGCTGCGAGATGAAGTTTCCGAGCAGCATCATCGGCGTCATGAAGACGATGAGCAGCGTGCGCGGCTGGTTGGTGATCGAGAACATCGCGATGCCCAGGATGAGGGGCGCGATGAGCATCGGCCATGGGAAGAGGCGCGACACCGGATCTTTCGGCATCCGCGGCTCTTCGAGCTCTTCGCCGACGTAGCGCGCCTCGACCCGCGGGCTGCGGTTGAACAGGAGACTGCCGCCCCGCTCGAGCACAGGATCCTGTTCGACGGGGGCGAAGCTCTCGACCATCGAGATGACGAGCTCGGTGTCGCCGAGCTGGAACCGCTGGCCGGGGATCACGCGCAGGCGCTGCACGAGACCGCCGTCGATGACGATTCCATTGGCGGAGTTCAGATCGACGAGCTCGACGGATGCCCCGATCTCGATGCGCGCGTGACGCTTGGACACCAGCCGGTCATCGAGCACGATGTCGTTGCCCTGCGAGCGGCCGATCGTGAAGTGGCCCTGCGGGAGCGAGAACTCGCGTCCCGCAAGCGGCCCGCCGACCACGTGGAGGATCGCGGCGACGGGGCCGCCGGCACCGCGGGTGGCGACGTAGTCCGCTCCGAGGTTCGTCACGGTGGCAACGAACCCCGAGCCGATCGGAGCATCGCTGACGAGCATGTTCGGGTCGAGCATGACGAAATCGGGCGACGTCGGCGGCGCCACCGTCAACGTCAGGACATCCGAGTCGCCCGCGGCGACTTCACGTCGCGGGTCGCTGTCGACGATCCGACGCGCGACGTCGTGCACGGTGGCGGTCGAGTCGGACGTGACGACGATGTCCGTCCCGGTGTGATCGCGGCGCTGCAGAGTCAGCTTGAGTCTCATCGAGGTTTCCTGTCAGCCGTGCGACGTCGGTCGGCGGGGAGTCAGCGGATCGCGACGACCGCGGAGCGGTCGCCGAAGCGGATGGTGTCGCCGTCGCGCAGCTCGACGGGCTGGCCGGGGACGAGGACCTGCTCTCGGGCACCGCGCACGAGAACGCTTCCGTTGGTCGAGCCGCGTTCGACAGCCACGACTCGGCCGCCGGAGCGAAGGAGCGCCCAATGGGTCTTCGAGATCGAACGCGTGTGGTCCACGACCGGAACGGGTGAGACGTCCACATCGTCGGGACCGGTTGCCGGGGCCCGGCCCAGAACGACGCCCCCGCCCGGCACCGCGATCGTGTCGCCCGAGTCGAGCGTGAGCTCGACGACCGCGGACGGCGCGGCCACCTGCTCGGCGGCGGGAACGGGTGCCGGCGCCGACACAGCGGGCGCAGCCGGGGCAGGGGCGGCCGGGGCAGGCGAAGCCGGGGCAGGCGGCGCAACGGGCTCTTCGAGCAGCGACGGCGGCGTCCACGGCGCCGCGCCGGCGGCGGGAGCGACGATCGCCCCCGGAGCAATAGCACCGGGCGTGGGTGCGCCGGCAGGCACTCCCGGCGCTGCGGGCGGCGGCGACGCCGCGGGCATGCCCGGTGCGGGTGCAACGAACGGCGCCGGCGCGACCGTGGTGGGGATGCCCGGGCGTTCCTCCTCCTCGACGGCATCCGTCTCGCCGATGATTCCGCTGCCGGGTGCGGAGCGAACGGCTCCGAGCACACCGCCCTTGTTTCGCGCGAGCGGAACGTACGACCCGGTGCCCGCCGAGGCGACGGGTGTCGCGAGCGACGGCAGCTCCGTCTTCACATCGAGCAGGTCCGTCGCGACCGTCTTCCTCGCGATGCGCATGCGCTTGTCGTCGTACGGGTTGAGCCCGCGCTTGATGTCGACGAGCCAGACGGCGGCCGCGAGATCGGGCCAGCTGCGGCCTCGCCGGTTGGGGTCGAACAAGGGCGAGAGCGCGATGACGAGCAGGGGGCCGAGAATCGGGACGATCATGCTCGCGCAGAGGACGAGGTAGCGCACGACAGCGCCTCGCCAGAAGCCGGGACGCTCCAGCGTGCGGACGTTCACGGCGCGCAAGCCCGTCAGCGCCTTGCCCAGAGTGACTCCACGGCGGCCGAGCAGGATGAGCTGGGTGAGGACGAAAGCCGTCGACAGACCCGAGCTCACGGCCGCGAGGATGATCAGCAGCAGCAGATCGTCACGGGCGCCGAGCGCCTCGACGGGCTCGGCCGCCAGAGCGATGCCGCTCAGCGCCGGAACCACGAAGACGAGCAGCGGCGACTGGATCAGGAGCAGGACCAGCGCTTCGATGGCCGTGGCCAGCACGCGCCGGCCGAACGGTGCTCGGCGCAGTCCGAGAGACGCGGCGTACTCCGGCCTCGGTCGGCCGTCCGCATCGAGCCCCTCGATCGTCCGAGCGCGCTCATCGATCTCCCAGATCACTCGTTCCTCCTCGAAACGATCCACACCCGAAGCGACCCTATCGCCCGTTCCGGGCCCGCCGATCACCTCTTGACTCGGCCGACCCCGCTCGGCGTCAGTGGAAGAAGTGGCGCTCGCCCGTGAAGAACATCGTCACGCCCGCGGCCTGGGCCGCATCGATGACCTCCTGGTCGCGCACCGAACCGCCGGGCTGGATGATCGTCTTGATCCCCGCGTCGATGAGGACCTGCGGGCCGTCGGCGAAGGGGAAGAAGGCATCGGATGCCGCGACCGAGCCGGCCGCCCGCTCTCCGGCGCGCTCGACGGCGAGGCGGCACGAGTCCACGCGGTTGACCTGTCCCATGCCGATGCCGACCGTCGCAGACCCCTGAGCGAGCACGATGGCGTTCGACTTGACGGCACGGCACGCCTTCCACGCGAAGATCATCCCCTCGAGCTCGGAGGGGTCGGGACGCTCCCCCGACACCAGCTGCCAGTCCGTGGCGACCGACTCGATGTCATCGGGGAAGCGGTCGGCGTCCTGCAGCAGCAGCCCGCCCGAGACGAGCCGGACGTCCATGCGCTCCTGACGCCAGTCGGCGGGGAGCCGCAGCACGCGGAGATTCTTCTTCAGCTTGAACACCTCGAGCGCGGCGGGCTCGAAGTCGGGAGCGACGATCACCTCGGTGAAGATGTCGCGCAGGTTCTCGGCCATCTTGAGCGTGACGGTCCGGTTGGCGGCGATCACCCCGCCGAATGCGGACACGGGGTCGCACTCGTGCGCGCGCAGGTGCGCGGATGCGATGGGGTCGAGCGCCTGCGGTGCGGTGACGGCGATGCCGCACGGGTTCGCGTGCTTGATGATCGCGACGGCGGGCTTGACCATGTCGAACGCGGCGCGCAGTGCGGCATCCGCGTCGACGTAGTTGTTGTACGACATCTCCTTGCCCTGCAGCTGCTCGGCCTGAGCGATGCCGTGGCCGCCCGCGCGCGTGTAGATGGCGGCGCGCTGATGCGAGTTCTCTCCGTAGCGCAACGTGGCCAGACGCTCGGCGCGGATCGTGAGGTGCTGCGGCAGCTCGTCGCCCTCGAGGGTCGACTCGGCGAACCACGTCGCGACGGCCCGGTCGTACTCCGCCGTGTGCGCGAAAGCGCGGGCAGCCAGGTCGCGGCGCTGCGCGAGGCTCGTCCCGCCGGCGGAGACCGACTCGATGATGGCCGGGTACGACGAGGGCGAGACGACGATCGCGACGTTGGCGAAGTTCTTCGCCGACGCGCGCACCATCGCGGGCCCGCCGATGTCGATCTGCTCGATGACGTCGTCGGGCGCAGCGCCCGAGGCCACCGTCTCGACGAAGGGGTACAGGTTCACGACGACGAGGTCGAACGCCGAGATGCCGAGCTCTCCGAGCTGGGCCTCGTGGCTCTCGAGTCGCAGGTCGGCGAGAAGACCGGCGTGAACGCCCGGGTGCAGCGTCTTCACTCGCCCGTCGAGCGACTCCGGGAACCCGGTGACCTCGGCGACATCGGTCACGGTCAGGCCCGCATCGCGGAGCAGCGCGGCCGATCCACCGGTTGAGACGATCTCGACACCGGCATCGGCGAGAGCCTGTGCGAGCGGCAGAAGATCGGTCTTGTCGCTCACCGAGATGAGCGCTCGGCGGACGGCGACGAGGTCGCGCGCGCGGTAGAGGGCGGGGTCGTGGCTCGGTCCGGCCATGGCGGTTCTCCTCGGGTGCGGTGTGGGGCCTGCGGTGCGTCAGGCGGTCGGAGCGGTCGGGTTCGGGGATGCGGGCGCGGCGAGGTCGATCTCGCCGGTGGCGATGCGCCGCACGACGTCGATGAGCAGTCGGCGTTCGACGGGCTTGATGCGCTCGTGCAGCGACGCCTCGTCGTCGGAGGGGAGCACGGGCACGCGCTCCTGGGCCAGGATCGGCCCGGTGTCGACGCCCGCATCCACGACGATGACGCTTGCCCCCGTCAGCTCGGCACCGGCTACGAGCGCATCGCGCACGCCGTGAGCGCCCGGGAACTCGGGCAGATACGCCGGGTGGGTGTTGATGATGCGGGGCGACCACGCGTCGACGACCGCGGCGGGCAGCAGTCGCATCAGCCCGCTGAGCACGATGAGGTCGGGGGCCCAGGCCGCCAGCTGGCGAGCGAGCTCGTCACCCCACTCCTCACGCGTCGCGTACTCGCGGAACGGGACCGCGAAGGTCGGGATATTGTACGCGTCGGCATGAGCGAGACCGTCGGCGGGCCGGTCGGCTCCGACGACCACCACGCGGGCGGGGAAGTCGGGCTCGGCCGCGGCGTCCAGGAGGGCCCGCAGGTTCGACCCGCCACCGGAGATGAGGACCGCGACCGTCAGCACCGTCCTACTCTACCCACGCCTTTCCGGCGGTCTGAGCCGGGTGTTCGGCATCGGCTGCCGAGGGGGCGTCGCGCCCGGGTTCGCGATGCGACGACCGCGGGCCGAGGAGGGCGATCGCGGCACCGATGCCGACCTCGACCGCGAAGGCGAGGCCGACGGCGCCCGCGGACGGGCCGATCTGGTCGAGCCGGTCAGGACCGAACGCGCCGGATGCCGACATCGACAGCACCGCGACGGCGAGACCGCCTCCGACCGCCAGAATCGCGGCGGCGATGAGCCGGGGCGCGACGGGCTCGGCGGCGAGAGCGGATGCCGGCGCCGGAAGCCTGCGCCGTGCCGCCGCCCCGGCGACGAATCCCACCGCGACGAACAGCAGCGCCGCGAGCAGCAGCATCGGCGGCGTCGCCGGCGGGACGGCTCCCAGCACGGGGATACCGGGGATCACACCCAGCTGCGTGCCGGAGGCGGCGACCGTCGAGCCGGCGCCGAGCGAGAACCCGGGGCCGGCCGCGAACGCGCCGCCCCACACGAAGAAGGTCGGCAGGTACGCCGCCTGGCCGATGGTGATGACCGTCGCGCCGATCGCGTCGACGTTGGCCGCCTGGAAGAGCGCCACGATGTCGCCGCCGCGGACGAGCATGGCGATGCCGACGAGGAGGGCACCGACCGCGACGAAGCCGAGAACGGCGATCGCGAGGCCGCGAGCCCCCGCCGATACCGCGGCGGCATGACCGCTGCGGTCGAGCCGCACGAAGAGCGAATCGACGGGGCCGTCGTCGCCGTCGCGCCACGCGCGGGTCACGGAGCCGACCAGGGCCGGCACCGCGAAGACGGCGGTGGGCAGCAGGACGGCCTGCCAGGTCTCGACGACGGCGTACGGAGTCGAGGCTGTCGCGGCGAGGATGGCCGAAACGACGGCGACGGTCGATGCCCCCGCGAGCACGCCCGTGAACCCGGCTCCCGCGCCGGCAGCGCGCGATCCCGACCGCGCGGCGAAAAGCGCGATGAGCAGCGCCACGGCGAGGGGCGCGAGCGAGAGCGAGAACGACATCGCGTCGGCGCCGATGCCGGTTCCCACCGTGTACTCCTGCGGCAGCGTCACCTCCAGCGGCACCAGGTTCCCGAACTGCCAGAGGCGCACCGACGCGGGCCAGAGCGACGACCAGTCGGCTCCACCACCGAAGGCGACGGCCCAGAGGACGGTCAGCGGCGCCAGGGCCGCGGCAACGCCGACGGCCACCGCGACGAGGGCGTCGAAGGCGGAGAGGAGGGCGACGAGCAGGCGATTCATGCCTGATCGACCCTACCCAGCGAGCCTGTGCGTGTCGGGCGGACGCGCGCGGGGCGCTACCGTCTTCTCGGAGGATTTTGTGAACACTACGCAATCGCGCGCGCCCCAGGGTGCCATCGACCGCTTCTTCGACATCAGCCGACGCGGCTCGACGATCGGCACGGAGGTCCGCGGCGGCCTCGTGACCTTCGTCACGATGGCCTACATCGTGATCCTGAACCCGATCATCCTGTCGGGCAAGCCGGATGTCGCGGGGACCACCCTCGACTTCGCGGCGGTCAGTGCCGCGACCGCTCTGACCGCGGGTGTCATGACCATCCTGTTCGGTCTCATCACGCGTCTGCCCTTCGCCTTCGCCGCCGGCCTGGGCATCAACGCCTTCGTCGCGTTCGGGGTCGTCGGCGAGGTCACGTGGGCAGAGGCGATGGCGCTCGTCATGATCAACGGCGTCATCATCGTGCTGCTGGCCGCCACCGGCCTGCGCAAGCTCATCTTCGATGCGGTGCCCGTGCAGCTGAAGCTCGCGATCACGGTGGCCATCGGCCTATTCATCGCGTTCATCGGCTTCGTCAACTCCGGTTTCGTGACCTCGACCGGACAGGCCTCTCCCCCGGTCGGTCTCGGCGTCGGCGGGTCCGTCGCGTCGGTGCCGACCCTGATGTTCGTCATCACCCTCCTGCTGACCGGCATCCTCGTCGCTCGCAAGGTCAAGGGCGGCATGCTCATCGGCATCGTCACGGGCACGGTCCTGTCGATCGTCGTCGAGGCGATCTGGCATCTCGGCGCGGCCACCGAGAACCCCGGCGGGTGGGGACTGACCGTCCCGGCCCTCTCCGGCTCGCCCGTCAGCGTCCCCGACCTGAGCCTCATCGGCGCAGTCGACTTCGGGTTCGACCTCGGCAAGGTGAGCATCGTGACCCTCGTCATGCTCGTCTTCACCCTCGTCTTCTCCAACTTCTTCGACGCGATGGGCACCATGACCGGACTCGCGAAGGAGGCGAACCTCGCCGACGCGAAGGGCGACTTCCCGCGCATCAAGTCGGCGCTGATCGTCGAGGGCGTCGGTGCGATCGCGGGTGGCGCGACGAGCTCGTCGTCGGCCACGGTCTTCGTCGAGTCCGGCTCGGGCATCGGCGAGGGCGCGCGCACAGGCCTCGCCAACGTCGTGACGGGCCTCGTCTTCCTGCTGGCGATGTTCTTCACGCCGCTGACCTCGATCGTGCCCACCGAGGTCGCCGCGGCGGCACTGGTCATCGTCGGAGCCATGATGCTGTCGCAGATCGCGCACATCGACCTGACCGACTTCCGCGTCCTGCTGCCGGTGTTCCTCACGGCGACCGTCATGCCGCTCACCTACTCGATCGCCAACGGCATCGGTGCGGGCTTCATCTCGTGGGTGCTCGTCAACGCTCTCTCGGGCCGCGTCAAGCAGATCAGCCCGCTGCTGTGGGTCGTCGCCGGCGGATTCGTGATCTTCTTCGCCCGCGGGCCCCTCGAGGCGCTCCTCGGAGTCTGACCCGACCGCGGCACGCCGCCGCCGGGCGCAGCTCCGGAGAACAGCGAAGGGGCGGATGCCGCAGCATCCGCCCCTTCGTCGTATCCCGAAGCGTCAGAGCTTCTCGATGATCTCCCGCATGAGCGCGGCGGTCTCGGAAGGCGTCTTGCCGACCTTGACTCCGGCGGCCTCGAGGGCCTCCTTCTTCGCCTGCGCCGTGCCCGCGGAGCCGGAGACGATGGCGCCGGCGTGGCCCATGGTCTTGCCCTCGGGGGCGGTGAAGCCCGCGACATAGCCGACGACCGGCTTGGAGACGTGCGCCTTGATGTACTCGGCCGCGCGCTCTTCGGCGTCGCCGCCGATCTCGCCGATCATGACGATGGCCTTCGTCTCGGGGTCGGCCTCGAACGCCGCGAGGGCGTCGATGTGCGTGGTGCCGATGATCGGGTCGCCGCCGATGCCGATGGCGGTCGAGAAGCCGAGGTCGCGCAGCTCGAACATCATCTGGTAGGTCAGGGTGCCCGACTTCGACACGAGGCCGATCGGGCCCTTGCCCGTGATGTTCGCCGGCGTGATGCCCGCGAGAGCCTCGCCGGGCGTGATGATGCCGGGGCAGTTCGGCCCGATGATGCGGGTCTTGTTGCCCTTCGACTTCGCGTAGGCCCAGGCCTCGGCCGACTCGCCGACGGGCACGCCCTCGGTGATGACGACGAGGAGGGGGATCTCGGCGTCGATGGCCTCGACCATGGCGTCCTTGGTGAACGCGGGCGGCACGAACGCGACCGAGACGTCGGCGCCGGTCTTCTCGATCGCCTCGGCGACCGATCCGAACACGGGCAGCTCGACGGCGTTTCCGTCGGCATCGGTGTGCGAGACGGTGGTGCCGGCCTTGCGGGCGTTGACGCCGCCGACGATGTTGGTGCCCGCCTTGAGCATCAGCGCGGTGTGCTTGGTGCCCTCACCGCCCGTGATGCCCTGGACGATGACCTTGGAGTCCTTGTTGAGGTAGATAGACATGTCGTTGGTCCTTTTCGCGTCCGGAGCTCAGGCGTTCGCCAGCTCGGCGGCCTTGTCGGCGCCCTCGTCCATACCGGCGGCGAGGGTCACGAGCGGGTGGTTCGCGTCGGCGAGGATCGCGCGGCCCTCGTCGACCTGGTTGCCGTCGAGACGCACGACGAGCGGCTTGGTCGCCGAGTCGCCCAGGATCTCGAGGGCCTTGACGATGCCCTCCGCGACGGCGACGCACGACGTGATGCCGCCGAAGACGTTGACGAAGACGCTCTTGACCTGCTCGTCGCCGAGGATGACGTCGAGACCCGAGGCCATGACCTGGGCGTTCGCGCCGCCGCCGATGTCGAGGAAGTTGGCGGGCTTGACGCCGCCGTGCTTCTCACCGGCGTAGGCGACGACGTCGAGGGTCGACATGACCAGACCCGCACCGTTGCCGATGACCCCGACCTGACCGTCGAGCTTGACGTAGTTCAGGCCCGATTCCTTGGCCTTGGCCTCGAGCGGGTCTGCGGCGCCCTTGTCCTCGAGCTCCTCGTGCTCGGGGTGGCGCACCTCGCTGGCGTTCTCGTCGAGCGAGACCTTGCCGTCGAGGGCGACGATGTCACCGGCGCCCGTGCGGACGAGCGGGTTCACCTCGACGAGGGTCGCGCCCTCGCCCTTGTAGACGTCGTAGAGCTTGACGAACACGTCCGAGACCTTCTCGACGAGGTCGTCGGGGAAGTTCGCGGCCCGGGCGATCTCGACCGCCTTGTCCTTATCGATGCCCTGCAGCGGGTCGACCTCGATGCGCGCGAGCGCCTCGGGACGCTCGACGGCGAGCTCCTCGATCTCCATGCCGCCCTCGACCGAGCACAGGCTCAGGTACGAGCGGTTGGCGCGGTCGAGCAGCACCGAGAAGTAGAACTCCTCGGCGATGTCGGCGCCCTGCGCGATCATGACGCGCTGGACCACGTGGCCCTTGATGTCGAGGCCCAGGATGGCCTCGGCTGCGGCGTATGCCTCGTCGGGGGTCTTGGCAACCTTGACGCCGCCGGCCTTGCCGCGACCTCCGGTCTTGACCTGAGCCTTGACGACGACGACACCGCCGATCTTCTCGGCCGCCGCCTTCGCCTCCTCAGGGGTGTCGGCGATGATGCCGGCGAGCACCGGCACCTCGTACTTCTCGAACAGGTCTCGGGCCTGGTACTCGTAAAGGTCCACTGCAATCCTTCGCTGGGCGACGGTGGGTGATGGGCGTGAAGAATCTCGATGTCGAGAGATCGCCCGATCGGAAAGCCTACTACCCGCGCCTGACGGCCCCGTGTCCGCTCCCCGCCGAACGGAGGGGGCTGTGTCAGATCCAGCCGCGCTCGCGCGCCATGATCGCCGCCTGCTGCCGGGTGGCGAGATGGAGCTTGCCCAGCACCGACGAGACGTGGTTGCGGACCGTGCCCGCCGACAGATGCAGCGTCGCCGCGATCTCGGCGATCGTCTCGCCTCGGGCGCCTGCCCGCAGCACGTCGAGTTCCCGATCGGTGAGGGGGCTCCGCTCGTCACTGAGGGCGTCGGCGGCGATCTCGGGGTCGACGTAGCGTCGCCCCGCAGCGACCTCGCGGATGACGGCGGCGACGTCGTCGGCGCGGCGGGATTTCGGCACGAAGCCGTCGACGCCGGCGCTCAGCGCGCGCCGCAGCACACCCGGCCGCGCGTGCCGGGTGACGACGACGCAGCGCGCCGGAACCCGCTGCCGGATGCGGGCCGCCGCCTCGACCCCGTCGATGCCGGGCATCTCGAGGTCGAGCAGGCAGACGTCGGGACGCAGCTCGAGCGCCTGTTCGACCGCGCTCTCGCCGTCGCGGCATTCGGCGATCACCTCGAGGTCGTCCTCGAGCCGGAGCAGCGCGGCGAGGGCCGAACGGATCATGTCCTCGTCGTCGGCGATGAGCACCCGGATCACCGCGGCATCCCCTCGCCCGCTTGCTCCCGCCTCGCGGCGGCCGCGGGGGCTTCCGCGGGTACCGAGACGACGACCTCGAACCGGTCGTGCTCGCGGCGGGTCCGCAGATCGCCGCCGGCCACCCCGACCCGGTGCGAGATGCCCGCGAGGCCCGAACCAGCGCCGAGCGACGACGTCGGGCCCGGGTCGTTGGCGAAGACGACACGCCAGAATCCGCCGTCGCGATCGAGCCGCACCTCCGCCCATCGCCCACCGCCGTGCTTGAGCACGTTCGTCGTGCACTCCCGGACCACCGGCCCCAGGAGGTCAGCGGGGGCGAGGACGGCGTCGGCGGCCACGTCCGACCGCACCGCGAGTCCGGCCGCGCGCAGCAGATCGGCGGCGTTGGCCAACTCATCGGGCAGGGGCACGCCGCGGAAGCGTCCGGCGAGTTCTCGGGTGCCCGTTCGCGCCGCGTCGACGGAGGCGCGGGCCAGGCGGATCTGTTCCCCCGCGGCATCCGGATCCCGGGCGAGCATCCGCTCGGCGAGCTCCAGCTGCAGCGCGATCACCTGCAGGTGGTGCCCCTGCAGGTCGTGCAGCTCCCCCGCCAGGCGCAGCCGCTCCTGCGTCGCGGCGAGGCGCGACTCGGTCGCACGCGCACGATCGAGCTCGAGCACCACGTCCCAGGACCACAGCGACAGAGCGATGGATGCCGGCAGAGCGACACCGAAGACGAGGAGAGCGAATGTCAGCGAGCCCGCACCCTCGAGACGGGCACGCTCGGCGAACCAGAGCGCCACGAGCGCCGCCTCCACCAGGATCACTCCACGCCATCGGATGCCGGGCCCCCAGCGCACCAGGCACAGGATGGTCGCCAGGACCGAGGCCCCGAACAGCACCGACACGGTCGCCGCGCCGAGCAGCACCGATCCGCCCGTCCCCAGCAGAACCGGCCACGACAGGAAGCGGCGCAGGCGAGGCGGGCGATCCGCTTCCCCCACATCGCCGTCGGCTCGGTATCGAACGAGCAGCACGACCGTCGACACCAGGACGGCGATCGATCCGACCGCGTATCCGACGATCACTGCCGGATCCTCCAGGCGGGTGCGGACCAGCAGTGCCCACAGGCTCCAGATGCCGAGCGCCGAGATCATGAAGAAGACGATGGACACGGCGATGTACCACGAGGTGGCCACGACCTCGCGGGCGAGCGTCGTGCTGCGCGGCGCGGCTGCCGGGCGAGGGTCGCGGTCGTTCACGAGGCCCACAGTACGGCCATGACGTTTGTCACGGTCCGGGTCGCAGAACCTCCCGGACTCCGGTGACGCCCCGGCACTCCCGTGAGCGTCGGGCCGCCGCTGGGATGGATCCATGACCAATCCCTTCGCAGACCTCATCCTCGACTTCCAGGACCTCGTGGCCCGGATGCCCGACATCCTTCAGCCCGTCATCGTCGCCCTCGCCGGCGCTGTGCCTTTCATCGAGGGCGAGGGCGCCGCGGGCATCGGCATCATCGGCGGCATCCACCCCGTCGTCGCCGCGCTGGCCGGCGCCATCGGCAACTTCGTCTGCGTCGCGGTCGTCGTGCTCGTGGCCGCTCGTGTCCGCACGGCCGTGACGACGCGCGGCGGGGCACCCGAGAAGCCGAAGTCGGCCCGAAGCGAGAAGTTCCAGAAGGCGTACCACCGCTACGGCACCCCGGGCGTGAGCCTGCTCGGTCCGCTTCTGCTGCCCACGCAGTTCACCGCCGCCGCCCTGACCGCCACCGGAGTGCCCCCGCGCACCGTCCTGCTCTGGCAGGGAGCGGCGATCGTGATGTGGACGACGATCATCACGCTGTTCATCACCGGAGTGCTCTACGTCGCCACCTGACGCGCACGCAACCCCCAGGCCGTATTCAGCGGCGGGCATGCCGCGGAATGCAGGATGGGGACATGACCGCCCTCGAGTCCCGCCCGTGGCTGTCGGCCTACGCCGACGGCGTCCCCGCCGAGATCGACGAGGTGACGCAGACCCTGCCGGAGATGCTCGCCGCGACCGTCGAACGGCACGGCAATCGGACCGCTCTGGAATTCTTCGGCGCCACCATGACGTATCGCGAGCTCGGCGCGAACGTCGACCGGGCCGCCGAGGGGCTGCGCCGGCTCGGGGTGACCGCGGGCGACCGGGTGGCGATCGTGCTGCCCAACTGCCCGCAGCACGTCGTCGCGTTCTACGCGGCGCTGCGCCTCGGCGCGATCGTCGTCGAGCACAACCCGCTCTACACGGCCCGCGAGCTGCGCCACCAGTTCGAGGACCACGGCGCGCGCTTCGCCATCGTGTGGGACAAGACCGTCGACACCATCGCCGACTTCCCGACCGATCTGCGCGTCGAGCGCATCATCAGCGTCGACGTCACCGAGGCGCTCCCCCGCGGCAAGCGGATGCTGCTCCGGCTGCCGATCGCGAAAGCACGGGAGTCGCGCGCCCAGCTGACCGCGAAGCCGCGGACCAAGGATGCACTGCCCTGGTCGAAGCTCGTCGACCACCGCCCCCTGTCGCGTCGTGTGGCGGGACCGACCCTCGACGACACGGCGTTGCTGCAGTACACCAGCGGCACGACCGGCATCCCCAAGGGCGCCGTCCTGAGCCACCGCAACCTGCGGGCCAACGCGAGGCAGGGGCGCGCGTGGGTTCCCGGGCTCGTCGAGGGCGAGGAGACGTTCTACGGCGTCCTGCCGCTCTTTCACGCCTACGGCATGACGCTCTGCCTGACCTTCGCGATGAGCATCGGAGCGAAGCTCGTGCTCTTTCCGAAGTTCGACGTCGGCCTCATGGCGGATGCCGCGAAGAAGAGCCCGCCGACGTTCCTCCCCGCCGTGCCGCCGATCTACGACCAGCTCGCCCGCGCAGCATCCCGCGGCACCATCGACCTCTCGCGCGTGCGGTTCGCGATCTCGGGAGCGATGAGCCTGCCGGTCGCCACCGTCCGCCGCTGGGAGGACACCACGGGCGGGCTCCTCGTCGAGGGCTACGGCATGACCGAGTCCTCCCCCGTCGCGCTCGGCAATCCCATGGGTCCCTCGCGCCGCCCCGGCACGGTGGGGGTGCCGTTCCCGAGCACGGACATCCGCATCGTCGACCCCGACGACCCGTCGGTCGACCGCGAACCGGGCGAGGAGGGCGAGCTGCTCCTGCGCGGTCCCCAGGTGTTCTCGGGCTACTGGCGCCGCCCCGCCGAGACCGCCGACGCGCTGCTGCCCGGCGGCTGGCTGCGCACCGGAGACATCGCCGTCGTCTCGCCCGACGGTTTCGTCACGATCGTCGACCGGCTCAAGGAGCTGATCATCACCGGCGGGTTCAACGTCTCGCCCAGCGAGGTCGAAGACACCCTGCACGCGCACCCCGACGTGGAGGCGGCGGCCGTCGTCGCGGCTCCCCGCTCATCCGGTGGCGAGGAGGTCGTCGCCGCGGTCGTGTTGCGCGAGGGCGCTTCGCTGGACGTCGAGGGGCTCCGCGACTTCTGCCGGACGCGTCTGGCCGCGTACAAGGTCCCGCGCCGCATCGTCGCGGTCGACGACCTGCCCCGGTCGCTCATCGGCAAGGTGCTGCGACGTCAGGTGCGCGAACAGCTGCTCGCGCGGGACTGACCTCTCGGGTCAGCGCAGACGTCGCAGGCCCGTCGAGGCGGGACCCTCGATGCGCTCGCCGTCGGGGGTGAAGCGCGACGCGTGCAGCGGGCAGTCCCACGTGCACTCGAGGTCGTTCCACTCGAGCACACCGCCCATGTGCGGGCAGATCGCGCTGACCGCCCGCGTCTGACCGTCGACCGTCGAGACGCCCACCGGCCGGGCGTGGTGCTGCGCGACGGTCCCTTCGCCTTCCGCAGGCTGCGCGACCGGGGTGGACCGGGCCAGCGCCGCGGTCCAGCCCTGCGCGGCGACGGCTCCGACCTTCGCGTTCTCGGAGACCCCGCGCGCCAGGTCTGCGGGCACCGTCAATCGCGTTCCGATGACCGTCATCCAGGTCGGCCGCTCGCGCATCTTCTCGCCGCGCAGTTCGCTGGCGATCCGCAGGGCCGCTGCCGGCGCGTTCGTGAGCCCCCACTTGGCGTAGCCGGTCGCGAAGCGCACGCGACCGAGCGAGCGCGGCATCGAGCCGATGAACGGCACGAGGTTGTGCGAGGTGTAGTCCTGCGCCGACCAGCGGTGGGTCTCCGCGCCCACCGGGAAGGTGTCCCGGGCCCACGCGATGAGCTCGTCGAGTTTCGCGAGCTCGCTGTCGGTCCGGCCGACCGGGTGTCCGGCGCCGCCGACGATGAGCTGCGGTGACCGCTCCGGGCCGGCACCGTCGGCGGCCGTCGCGGTGCGCACCGACCGGGTGGGGCTGTCGGCCGACAGGTACATGCCGTCGGGCACCTCGCCCTCGAGGTCGAACGACACGCACGCCGACCGCATCCCGCTCACCTTGGCGAAGTAGAGCCCCCGATCGGTGATGGGGGCACCCGTGGCGAGCACGATCTTCCCGGCGAACAGCGGGCCCGCCTCGGTGTCGACCCGCGGCCTCGGCACGACCCGCACCCGGCTCACCGCCGTGCCCAGGTGGAGCCGACCTCCGGCCGCGACGAACGCGGTCGCCAGTGCCGCCAACAGGCTCATGGGGTCGATCGCGCGCTGACCATCCAGAGCGACGGCGCTGGCCATGTGGACGGGACTGGCGGCGAGCTCGTCGGCGCCCGCGAGCCGCACGTCGAGGCCCGCCTCCCGGGCCGCCCGGTACTCCTCGGTCACGGCCGCCACGCCTTCGGCCCCCTGCGCATGCGTGTACGCGGTTCGGGTCGTGGTCGAGACCCCGAGCTCGTCCGCGGCGCGGGTGATCCACTCGAAGCCGTCGCGGTTCGCGTCGAGATAGGCCCGGACGAGGGATGCCGGGTGGTGCCGGCGGAGCGATGACAGCGTCGTGCCCTGCAGAAGCGAGATCTTGCCGGTGTTCGAGCCCGAGGCGAGCTCGCCGATGCCGCCGCGCTCGACGATCGCGACATCCATGCCGCTCCGGACCAGCTCGAGGGCGGTGGCGAGGCCGGTCAGCCCCGCGCCCACGATGATCACGTCGTGGCGTCGACCGGGTTCGAACGGCGTTCCGGCGGGCACGGTGACGTCGGACTTCCAGAGCGCGGTCATCTTCGCAGTCAACGCCGAGCGCCGGACGGCGGCAAGCGACTTGACACTAGGCTCGGTGCCCATGACCGAGGCCTCCCGCACCCCCGGCGACCCTCTGGTGGCCGCGGCCGTCGCGATGTTCGACGAGCAGGGGTACGAGCGCACCTCGGTCGACGACATCGCGCGGGCGGCGGGTCTGTCGCGGTCGACGTTCTTCCGGCAGTACGGCGGCAAGGACGATGTGGTCTTCGCCGACCACGACGTGGCGATCGCGACGCTGCGCGAGCTGCTCGAGACGCCGCACGAGAGCCCCTGGCGGGCCGTGTGCGACGCCGCCCTCGCGGCCTTCGACCATTTCGCCGCCGATGTCGAGCTGGCGCGACGCCGGTATCGCGTGGTGCGGGGTGTCCCGGCACTGCGCGAGCGCGAGATCGTCATGGTCTTCCGTTACGAGCGGCTCTTCGGCGACCACCTGCGCGAACGCCTGCCCGACCTCGATGCCGCTGAGGCCGTCGCCTTCAGCGCTGCCGTGACCGCGGTGCACAACCATGTCCTGCGCCGCCTCCTGCGCGGCGACGACGCCGTCACGCGAGCCACGGTGGAAGCCGCGCTGGACGGCCTGCTGCATCGCTTCGGCGTGCACCCCGACGGTCAGGCGCCCGCCGCCGACGACGTCGTGGTGGCCGTCTTCCCCCGCCGCATGCCGCTCGCCGAGGTCACCCGCCGTCTCCGCGCCGATCTCTCCTGAGTGCAACCGGTGACACTCAGTGCCATTCGGGGCGATACTGGATGTCATGAGCGATGAAGCCGACCGTGATCTCGACGCGCTCCCCGGCGAGCGCGTCGCCTCGTATGTCCTGACGGGACGCCGCGACACCGACTACTACGGCGTCTTCGCCGACGTCGACGACGAGGACCGGGCCGCCTGGAACCGCGCCCGCGCCTTCGTCGACGAGGTGGGCGACCGGATGCAGCAGGCCTGGGACTCCGCGATCTACCCGCTCGACCTCGTCCGGCGGATGGGTGAGCTCGATCTCTTCGTCGACGGCATCGAGCATGCGGACCTGACGCGCATCACGCCGCTCGGGGCGGGCCTGGTGACGATGGAGATCTCGCGCGGCGACGGCTCGCTCGGCACGGCGCACGCGGTGCAGGGCGGGCTCGCGCTGCGCACCCTCGCGCTGTTCGGCTCGCCCGCCCAGCAGGAACGCTGGCTGCGCCCCCTCGCGACAGGCGAGGTGCTGGGCAGCTTCGCCCTCACCGAGCCCGACCACGGCTCCGACTCGGTCTCGCTCGAGACCGTCGCCCGCCGCGAAGGCGACGAGTGGGTGCTCCGCGGCGCCAAGAAGTGGATCGGCAACGGCGCCTCGGGCGGCATCACGTTCGTGTGGGCACGCGTCGACGATGAGGGCGATGATCTGCACGGCTCGGTGCGCTGCTTCCTGGTCGAGCAGGACCGCCCGGGCTACACCGGCACCGTCATCGCGGGCAAGGCTTCACTGCGCGGCATCCACCAGGCTCACGTGGCCCTGCGCGACGTGCGGGTTCCGGCCGACGCGGTGCTGGAGGGCACGAGGTCGTTCCGGGATGCCTCGACCGTCCTCTACGCCACCCGTTCGGGGGTCGCGTGGTCGGCGCTCGGCCACGCGACCGCCTGCTACGAGGCTGCGGTCACCTATGCCGGGGAGCGCATCCAGTTCGGGCGGCCGCTCGCCCGCTCGCAGATGGTGCAGGAGCGCCTCGCGCAGATGCTCGACGAGCTCACCGCGATGCAGCTCTACTGCCGCCGCCTCGCCGACCTCGAGACCGCCGGCGGCCTGCGCCCGACCCAGGCCTCCCTGGCGAAGTACCACAACACCCGCGCCGCACGGCGGATCGCCCAGGTCGCGCGCGACCTGCTCGGCGGCAACGGCATCCTGCTCGAGAACGGGGTCATGCAGCACATGGCCGACATCGAGGCGATCCACACCTACGAGGGGACCGAGAGCGTGCAAGCGCTGTTGCTCGGCCGCGACATCACCGGCGTCGGCGCGTTCACCTGATCCGCGGTGGGCGGCGGCTCAGCGCGCGCGCCGGCGCAACACGATGACCGCCACGAGCGCGATGATTCCCGCGCCCAGCGCGACGACCGCGATCGACGACCAGGGCACGGCCGGCGTCGAGAACCCCGAGGATGCCGCTTCGGGCAGCGGCACGCGATCGTCGCCGAGCGAGATCGGGGTCACCGCGACCTCGCCGGCGGCGAAGAACAGCGGCGTAATCGGCAGCTCGATGCGCTGCGTCGCCGATCCGCCGGGCAGCACCTCGAGCGCTTCACCGGCACCCCTGCCCGGCATGAGCCCCAGCGGCCCCGCGGCCTCGGCGGCGGCGCTCGCCCCGAACCGGACGTTGCCGGTATTGGTCACCTGATACTCGACCGTCAGGGTCCCGGGCGCGAACGGAATCCACGACGGTGTGAAGCTCGCCGTGGCGGCGTCGATCCGCAGCGCGGGGGCGATCTCGCCGGCAACCTGCAGGTGCACGCGCACGCCGACGCGGTGCGTCACCGTCACACCCGTCTCGTCGGTGCTGAGTCCGGCGACGATCCCCGCGGGATGATCGCCCGGCGTCGCGTCCGCCGGAACGGCGATCGTCACCGGCAGCACCCGGGTCTCGCCCGCCGCCAGGGCCAGCGACCCCCCGTCGAGCCCGCCGACATCGATCCACGCGCCGCCCGCCTCCGGCTCATCGGTGCGGACGTCGTAAGCACCGTCGGTGCCGACGAGCCCGTCACCGGCGGTGACGGCGAAGACGGCGGGTTCGGCGGAGTGGTTGGTGACCGCGACGGCGTCGGTGATCGCGGCGCCCGGGTCGATGGTGTGCCGCAGCGACACCCGGCCGTCGGGTCCCGCAGCGTCGGCGGGGACGACCCCCCACTCGATCGCGGGGGACTCCGGCGCGGCAGCCGATGCCGGGACGACGGTGAGCGAAGCGGACGCCGTGAGCGCGACGAGGACGCCGGTCGCCAGCAGCACGGCACGGACGAGAGAGATGCGGGGCATGGTGTCTCCGGTGAGCGTGGGCGGGGACGGGCGGGAGCCCGCCCCCGCCGATGGGGGTGTGCTGCGCGGGACGCTCAGTCCTGCGCGAACAGGGTGAGCGTGATCTCGCTGCCGTACCGACCGCCCGCTGCCTCGGCGGGGATCGACAGGTCGAGATCAGCGCCCACGACCGTCGCGCCCAGGCGCGAGGTACGGTCCGCAGCCGCCAGAGTCGCGGGAGCCTCGAGGGTCGCGCGCCCGCCCGCGGTGGCGCCCGACTCCGACCGGACCACGCGCGGCGTCCAGGCGAGGTTCTCCGCCGCGAGCGTGCGGTTGCCCGCGACGAAATCGGTCGCGGAGCCCGCGAGCGTCCAACCGCGTCCCTGGGCGCGGACCTCATTGCGCGTATCGGCGACCGTCACGAGCGGCAGAGTGGCGTCGAGCCCCTCCCCCGAACCGCTGAACGACACCCGCTCGCCGTGGCCGGCGACGCTCAGGCGCAGGGCCCCCTCCGCCTGATGTCCCGCGACCGTGGCCTCGAGCGCCACCGCATCCGCCGAGCTGCGCTCGCCGTGTCCGAGGAAGTCGAAGATCGTCTCGCCGATCGCGGTGTTGTCGAGATAGGCGCCGCGGACGACGTCCCACTGATCGGCGCGCGCCTCGAGCACCTCGGCCCCGGCGCCCTTGGCGAAGAGCGGAACGAGCGCGTTGGTGTGTCCACCCGAGTGCCAGGTGAGGTCCGGCAGCTGACCCGCCGTTCCCGACATCGGCGTCCATCCGGCCTCGGGACCGGCGCCCGCACCCGCGAGGTAGCCGGTCTCGTGGTCTGCGGTGACGACGACGAGCGTCTCGTCCCAGCTGCTGTTCTCCTCGACCCACGCCTCGACGGCCTCGACGGCGTCGTTGAAGGCGATCTGCTCCTCGATCAGGCGCGTGGTCTGGTTCGCGTGGCCGGCCCAGTCGACCGCCCCGCCCTCGACCATGAGGAAGAAGCCCTCGTCGCCCGTGTCGAGCACGTTGAGCGCGCCGCGAGCGAGCGTGTCCAGGTCGGGGACGTCGTTCGCGGGATCGGTGTACGGCAGCACGGCATCGTTGGCGAGACCGGGACGGTTGTACTGCAGCGTCTCGGCCACCTGCGCGAGGCCGAACACCTTCTCGGGGACGGCGGTGCCTGCGGCGAGAGCTTCGAAGTCGGCTCTGTCGTCGATGAAGCTGTAGGGCGTGGCGCCCGTCGACACCCGCTCGTAGTCGTTCTGCGCGATCCAGGTCCAGTCGGCCGCACGCGACTGGTGTCCGTCGGTGTACATCGGGTGTCCGCCGCCCATGAGGACGTCCACGCCGCTGTCGATCATCTCCGCCGCCAGGCCCTGGTAGTCGTTGCGGTCGGCGTTATGGGCGATGAAGCCCGCGGGGGTGGCGTGGTTGAAGGGCACGGAGGTGACGAGCCCGACCTTCTTGCCGACCTCCTGCGCCTGCTCGCCGACGGTGAGCAGGCGGTCCCCGCCCGGCTCGAAGCCGAGGGTCCCGTTGTTCGTCTTCACACCGGTTCCGAGCGCCGTGCCCGCTGCCGCGGAGTCGGTGGCGCCCGAAGCGACCCAGTCGAAGTCCCCCCAGGCCTTCTCGGTGACGTACTCCGCCCGACCCGAGGCCGAGTAGTGCGACTGGGCGACCTGAACGGGCCAGGTCTCGTAGGCCTGACCGGGCGTGGCCGCCTCGTGCGCGATCGCGCCGGTCGCGGGATCGACGGTGACCTGGTGCGCGCTCGTTCCGTGCTCGTAGAGGCTCGCGGCGTCGAACTGGTTGTAGCCCGCGCCGTCCGAGATCATCAGGATGACGTTCTTCGGAAGGGATGCCGGGTCGGCCTCGGTCGCGCCCGCGGCGATGGCGGGTGCCGACGCGAGGGCGAGGCCGGTGACGATGCTCGTCGCCGTCAATGTGCAGGCGCGCGTGTGCGCTCTCCGTTGCATGGAGATCCTCTTTCGTATCTGGGGGGAGGTGCGAAAGCCGCCGCGTGCGGGCGGCCCTTCAACGGTGGTCGGCGCAGGTGTCCACCCGCCGACACCTGAGCGACGGGTCGGTGAACGGGAGGAGCCGCGGACGTGACCGCCGTCGCCGCTGCCCTGCCCCGCGAGCGCCTCGAGCGCAACCCCGCGTCAGGGGCGTCGCGGTCCGCTAGCGTCGTCGTCATGAGCCTGTTCCGACGGAGACCGCGGCCCGAGATCGTGCTGGCGGATGCCATCGACCGCGACGCCGAGCGACCTCCCGCAGGCCTGTGGGCCGACGGCTTCGGGCGGCTGGCCATCCGCGGAGTGCAGATCATCGTCCTGGTGATCCTCGCGATCGGCGTCGTCTACGTGCTGCGCCAGGTGTCGGTCGTCGCGATCCCCCTGATCCTCGCGCTCATCTTCGCGTGCGCGTTCGCGCCGGCCATGAGCTGGATGCGTCGTCACGGGGTGCCGTCGCTGCTGGCGACGATCATCACCCTGCTCACGATCGTGCTGCTGCTCAGCGGCCTCTCGTGGCTCATCGTGTGGGCCGTCCGCGACCAGTGGGACGACCTGTACTCCCAGGCCGAGGAAGGATTCCAGCAACTCGTCGCGTGGGCGCAGACCCTTCCCTTCTCGATCGATCAGAAGCAGATCGACGAGTGGCTGGGCGCCCTCGGCGACTTCGTCACCAGCGCTCAGTTCGGCTCGGGCGCCATCGCCGGCGTGAGCGCGGTCGCGACCTTCATCACCGGCGCGGTGCTGATGGTGGTGATCCTGTTCTTCTTCCTCAAGGACGGCCCGCGCATGTGGGAGTTCCTGCTGCGCCCGTTCCGCGGGGCGAACGAGCAGCGGGCTCGCCGTATCGGCGACAAGACGGTCGTGGTGCTCGGCTCCTACATCCGCGGCACCGCCGCCGTCGCCTTCGTCGACGCGGTCGGCATCTTCATCGCGCTGCTCGCCCTCCAGGTTCCGCTCGCCATCCCCCTGGCCGTGCTCGTCTTCCTCCTGGCCTTCATCCCGATCGTCGGTGCGACGCTCGCCGGCATCCTGGCCGCGCTCGTCGCACTCGTCGCGAACGGCCCGCTCAACGCGGTCCTCGTCGTCGGTGCCGTCGTGCTCGTCAACCAGCTCGAGGGCAACTTCCTGCAGCCGGTCCTCATGGGCCGCACGATGAAGCTGCACTCGTTCGTCGTGCTCGTCGCTCTGACCGCCGGCACCGCGATCGGCGGCATCCTGGGCACCCTGCTCGCCGTGCCCATCACCGCCGTCGTCTGGGGGATCGTGCAGGTGTGGGACGGGCCGAACCTGCCCGCCCGCTGGGCCCGACCGAAGCCGCGCGAGCAGCTGCGCGCCTGAGGAACCGCGATGACCTACGACATCCCCGCGCCGATGCTGGCCAAAGCGGTGCCCGCCATTCCGGATGCCGGGCCCCGCGGCGCGGGGCTGTCGTTCGAGCCGAAGTGGGACGGGTTCCGCGCGATCGTCTCCTGGGACGGCGAGAGGGTCGAGATCGGAAGCCGCGGTTCGAAGCCGCTCACCCGGTACTTCCCCGAGCTCGTCGACGCCTTCTCGAGGCTGCTCCCCGAGCCGTGCCTCATCGACGGTGAGATCGTCGTGGCCACCGACACCGGTGCCGGCCGGCGGCTGCAGTGGGAGGCTCTGTCCCAGCGGATCCACCCCGCTGCCTCGCGCGTGGCGCTGCTGAGCGAGCAGACACCTGCCATGTTCATCGCGTTCGATCTCCTGGCCCGCGGCGAGCGAGACCTGCAGGCCGAGCCCTTCTCGCGGCGGCGTGAGGAACTCGTCGAGCTGCTGCGCGACGTGCCCGATCCGATCCACGTGACGCGCGCGACCGACGACGTGCGCACCGCGCGTCGCTGGCTCGCGGAGTTCGAAGGCGCCGGCCTCGACGGCGTCGTCGCCAAGCCCGTGGATCAGCCCTACGCCCCGGGCAAGCGCACGATGCTCAAGATCAAGCATGCCCGCACGGCGGACGTCGTCGCGATCGGATACCGCATCCACAAGTCCGGCACCGGGGTCGGCTCACTGCTCGTCGGGCTGTACGGCGATGACGGCGAGCTGCACGGGGTCGGCGGGGTGTCCGCGTGGAGCGACAAGCGGCGCCGTGAGCTGATCGACGAGCTCGAGCCGCTGGTCGAGCGGGATGCCGCCGGGGCGGCGGTCACCGGCGAATCCGACCGCTCGCGCTTCGCATCGTCGAAGGATGTCTCATTCGTGAGGCTGCGACCCGAGCTCGTGCTCGAGGTGCGCTACGACCAGCTCGAGGGTCGGCGGTTCCGGCACACGGTCCAGTTCGAGCGCTGGCGCCACGACCGGGACGCCCGCTCGTGCACGTTCGACCAGCTCGAGACCGTCGCCGCCTACGACCTTGCCGACGTTCTGGACTGACGGCGGGCGAGGGGGCGACACCGGCCGTTCACGCCGCGGCCACCGATCGTTGCGCGCCGCTTCCTAGCGTGCGAGAGTCGCCCGCAACCCCCGCCCGCCCGGGCTGGGGGCGCGATTCTCCCCCCGCATCCGAAGGACGCTGCATGCACCTCGCTCCCTCTGCTTCCGATCCATCCCGGCGCCGCACGGGCATCCCCCTGGCCGTGGCGGCGCTCGCCGTCACGACCCTCGCTCTCGGCGTCGCCGCGCCCGCGAACGCGACCGCCGGCGATCTGCTCGACGAGAACGCGATCGCACCGCACGCCGCTCCCTACGGCACGTTCGTCGACGTCTACACCGCGAACAGCTCCGCCAACACCACGCCCGAGACGAACCCCGCGATCGGTGTGCTCTCGGGAATGCTCGACCTCTGGCAGCCGGGAGCCACCTGGGACACCGGCCGGGCGACGGATGCCGGCGCGGCGGTGCTCGACGCCAACATCGCGCGCAACGTGGAGGTCGCGCGCACCCGTACCGCAGCGGACGAGACCGCCGCGTGGATCTTCGACCGCCGTCATCAGAGCTACAGCGCCATCGACGGACTCGGCCCGGCAGCCTCCGCGTTCCGCCAGGCGATGAATGCCGGCACCACGATCCCCGACGCCATCCCCGCCGACGCCACGACGGTGCGCTACGACGACGCCGGCAACGCGTCGGGCCGCTGGGCAGACCCGAACTCCGAGCTCGGCTCGGTCGTCGCGCTCGTCGACACGGTGCGCGGTCCCTCGGCCTCGTCGAACCCGTCGAAGAACTTCTTCAGCTACAAGCGACCCTTCCGCTGGGTGGACGACTCGATCATCGTCCCCGCGCTGATGCCGGTGCGAAAGCCCGACAGCGAGGCGGCGAGCGACGGCGGCTTTCCGAGCGGTCACACCAACGCCGCCTACCTCGCCTCGTTCGCCCTCGCCGACGCGGCGCCGCAGTACCAGGACCTCCTGATCGCGAACGCCGCCGAGATCGGCGACAGCCGCATCGTTGCCGGGATGCACTCCTCGCTCGACGTCATCGGCGGTCGCGTGCTGGCGACCGCCCTCGCCGCCGCAAGCCTGAACGATCCCGCGAACGCCGAGCTGCGCGCCGCCGCGTCGGCCGAGGCGCAGGGTCTGATCGACACGCTGCCCGCCCCGGCATCCACATCCACGCTCGACGATGCCGACTACGACGCGCTCGCGCAGCAGTACCGCGATCGCATGACCTACGGGCTGCCGAGCACGGGCATCGCCGGCCTGCCCGCACGCGTCCCGGCCGGCGCCGAAGTGCTGCTCGAGCACCGGCTGCCCTACCTCGACGCCGAGCAGCGCCGCTGGGTGCTCCACTCCACCGCCATCGACTCCGGCCACGCCGTGCTCGACGACCCCGAGGGCTGGGGACGACTCAACCTGTTCGAAGCGTCGAACGGCTACGGCGCCTTCGACACCGATGTCACGGTGACGATGGATGCCGGCTCCGGCGGCTTCGCCGCAGCCGACGAGTGGCGCAACGACATCGACGGTTTCGGGTCGCTGACGAAGGACGGCTCCGGCACCCTCGTCCTGTCGGGCGAGAACACCTACACCGGCGGCACAATCGTCGGCGACGGCATCGTGCAGGCGACCTCCCCGACGGCCCTCGGCACGGGCGACCTCTCGGTCACCGGCGGATCGCTCGTCGAGGCGACCTCCGGGCTCGCCGTGGGCGGCGACTTCACGCAGGCGAAGGATGCCGCGCTCGAGCTGTCGGTCGAGAACGCAGCGCCGGCCCTCTCGATCGCGGGCACCGCCACGCTCGGAGGCACCCTGCGCGTCGACATTCCCGCGGAGGCTCCGACCTCTCCCCTGCGGCTGATCGCGTACGGCGCGCGTGCCGCCGACACGACGTTCGACGCGGTCGAGATCACCGGCGCCGGCGCGGGCTTCGACGGCGCACTCGACTACCGTGCCGACGGGGTGTACCTCGTCGACGTCACCGCCCCTGGGGAGACGCCCGGCACCCCGGCGCCCGGCACCCCGGCGCCCGGCGTCCCGGCGCCCGGCGTTCCGATGCCCGGAGCTTCCGACACCGCTGCCGGAGGCGACTCCGCTGCGGCCATCGGCACGAGCGCGGCGCGGCCCACCACCGACCGCATCGCGCGGACCGGCGGCGAGGGCTCGCCGATCGGTCTCCTGATCGGCGGAGTCCTCCTGGTCTCCGCCGGAGGCGTCGTGCTGCTCTCGCGGCTCCGTCGCCTCGCGCGCCGCTGACAGCGCGGCGACCCGATCGACCCGATTGGTCCGGCCGATCCTCCCACCCGAGCAGCCTCCTCGGGTGGGAGGATCGAACCATGCGGGATGACCAGCGCGACGACGTCCCCGACGGCACCGCCGAACTGCACCTCGAGCCCCTGCGGTTCATCGCGCGGACGGATGCGGTCCTCCGCCTCGGCACGCTGATGCTCGGCGCGGGCGCTTCCTCGGCCCGTGTGCGCGACACGATGGACCGCACCGCTCACGGACTCGGCCTCGATCGCCTCGAGTCGCGCGTCGGGATGACCGACATCGTCATCACCGCGCAGCGGGGACAGCTCTTCCGCACGAGGGTGGCCGACGTGCGGCATCCGGTCGTCAACTCCGAGCGGATCGCCGAGGTCATGCACCTCTCCCATCGCGTCGCCGGCGGCGTCACCGCGGACGACCTGCAGCGCGAGCTCGACCGGATCGAACGGATGCCGCCGCGTTACCCGACCGCGGTGCGGGTGCTGGCCGCCGCGGCGGCCTGCACGGCCTTCGCGTTCCTCAACAACGGCGGATGGGCCGAGTGCCTGAGCGTGGCGCTGGCCGTCGCGCTCGGCCAGTACGTGCGCGTTCGCGGAGCCCGGCTGCAGGTCAACGAGTTCTTACTGGTGTTCCTGTCGGCTTCGGCCGCGCTGCTCACCTTCCTGGGCGTCTCGCATCTGATCGAGCTGCTCGGTGCGCCCTCGCCGCAGTACGGCGCCGCGCTGACGAGCGCCGTGCTCTACCTGGTGCCCGGATTCCCCCTTGTCACGGGCGCGCTCGATCTCGCCCGCCTCGATCTCAACGCGGGAGTGAACCGCGTCGTGTACGCCTGCCTCGTGCTGCTCTCGACAGGGTGCGCCGTGTGGGCCGTGGCCGCCGTGTTCCAGACGAGTGCCGTCGCCATCGCCGCCCCGGAACTGGGCGAGCCGCTGCTGTCGCTGGGACGCCTCGTCGCGGGGTTCGTCGGCGTCATGGGCTTCGCGCTGCTGTTCTCGACGCCCTGGCGCATCGCTCTCGCGGCGGCGGCGATCGGCACGGTCGCCAACGTGGGCCGCCTGCTCATGATCGACCACGGCACGATGCAGCCGGTCGCGGCCGCCGCAGCCGGTGTCGCGGTCGGATTCGGAGCGTTCGCCGTGTCGCGCTTCGTCCGGGCGCCGCGCATCACCCTCACCGTGCCCGCCGTGCTGATCATGGTGCCGGGGGCCTCCGCCTACCGGGCCATCGTCGGGACCATCGAGAGCGACACCATCAGCGCGGTGCAGTACGGGGTGACGGCGGTGTTCGTCGTCGTCGCTCTGGCGGTGGGCCTCACCGTTGCGCGTGTGGTCACCGAGCGCGAATGGCAGCGACCCTCCGCCCGGTGAGCGGCGCGATCCCGGCTAGTCGGCGCCGGGCTGTCGAGCACGGCTCGGCTGCACGCGCGGCGGCTCTCCCGGCATCTTGGGGAACTCCGGCGGGAAGGGCAGCTCGCCGAGACCGGCGTCGAGGTCGCGCTGCCACCACTCCAGCAGGGTGTCGATGCGGCCGGGGCAGGCCTGCAGCTCGGCCCAGGGATCGCCGATGTCCGCCAGCCGCTGCGGCACGGTGCGGACCGTGAACGAGGACGGTTCGACTCCGGCCTCGAGCTCCTCCCAGGTGATCGGGGTCGCCACCGTCGCCGCCGGCAGCGCCCGTGCGCTGTAGGCGCCCGCCATCGTGCGGTCGCGGTTCGCCTGGTTGAAGTCGACGAAGACGCGCTCGCCTCGCTCCTCCTTCCACCAGTTGGTGGTCACCCGGTCGGTCATCCGGCGTTCGAGCTCGCGCCCGGCGGCGATGACCGCGTGCCGCACATCGAGGAACTCGTGCGTCGGCTCGATCGGACAGAAGACGTGCAGGCCGCGATTGCCGCTCGTTTTGAGGAACGCCGTCAGGCCGGCCTCGGCGAGGACTTCACGCAGAGCCGGCGCGACGGATGCGGCATCCGCGAAGTCCGTGCCCGGCTGCGGGTCGAGGTCGATCCGCAGCTCGACCGGGTTGTCCGTGTCGGCGGCGAGCGAGGCCCACGGATGGAAGACGACCGTGTTCATCTGCACCGCCCACACGACGGCGGCGGTCTCGTTCAGCACGACCTGCGGATGCCGCCGCCCACTGTTGTAGGTGCACACGACCTGATCGACGTAGCCCGGGGCGCCTTTCGGCGGATTCTTCGAGAAGAATCGCTCGCCGTCGATCGAGTCGGGGAAGCGCTCGAGCGAGACGGGCCGATGGCCGTTGGCCCGCAGGAACGGCTCGGAGACGGCGATCGCATACTCGGCGTACTCGTGCTTGGTGATGCCGAGCTCGGGCCACAGCACGCGATTGGGGCTCGAGAGGCCGACCTCACGGTCGCCCTCGGGGCCGGGCACGGTCAGGGTGATGCGCTCGCTCGCCATGGCCCGACCCTAGGGCGTCGGGAACGGATGACGTAGCCCCTGGACAATCCCGTCGGCGGAATGCTCGGCGACGGAGCGAGCGGATTGATACACCTGCCGGACCGGCGGTGCTGGTAAGCCCTCGCACGCGGCGTGTGGGCTCACCGGCACCGGCGGCCCGACGGATGTATCAGCGCGAGGACGTCGTCAGGACGCCGGCGGCTCGGGGGCCGGCTCAGCCGGTGCGGCAGGAGCGGGCTCGGGGTCGGGCTCGTCGGCCCGCGCGAGGACGGGACCGAGGTCGGCACGGTCGACATGGATCCAAGGCCCACCCGGGTCGACGATGACGCCGTTGAGCGCGGGGTTGGACTGGAGGGCACGCGCCAGCTGGGGCGCGGTCACCGGCACGGGACGGTCGCCGCGCTGCAGCACCAGCACCTCGAGCGGGTGCGAGTAGACCTCGAGGCGCCGCTCGCCCGATACGGTGCGCGACTCGGCGAGACCGAGCTGGCCGCTGTCGCCCGCGGGCCCGGCGGCCACCCACAACGGCGCCTGCGCGAGAGCCTCGCCGACCGCGGCCGCCGTCTCGGCGCTGCGGGGTCCGGCGAGCAGGTTCTTGATCGTGAAGGCGGGATCGCCCTCTTCGAACGCCTTCGTGATGAGCTGCACGGGCAGGACGATGCGCGATCCGGCGACCGCGTGATCGATGATGAGGCCCTCGTACGGACCCTCGATCGCGTTGCGGAACACGTTCGCGACGGGAAGTCCCAGCGCCGAGGTGTCGCGGTCGCCGTCGGCTTCGACGCTCGCCCGCAGCGATGCGCCGCCGGTGAAGGCGAGGAGGAAGCGGGCGCCGTCGATCTGCGAGACCGCGAGCGTGATCGGCTTGCCTTCGGCCGTCAGGGCCCGCGCGTCTCCGCGCACGCGAACGTACATCGTGCCCTGCATGCTCTGACGCATGACGTTCATAACGTCGACGTTGCCGGGCTTCTCCGGCAGCGACGCCAGGGCCGCCTGCACGAGGGTGTTGTCGGGCATTCCCGTCACCGTCTCGGTGCGGGCAGGGGCCTCAGCCGGCGGTCGCGTGACCGTCCGCTCGGGCTGCGCCGGGGCTGCGGCCTGAGCGGGAGCACCGAAAGTCGACACCGAGATGCCCACGTGGGGCACCACCTCGGCAGGTGTCTCGGCGTCGGGGGTGACGGCGGAGTCGCCGTCGACATCGGCAGCGACCTCGTCGGCGTTCGCGGGCTGGCTCGTGGTGTCTCGCGCGGAGCGCTTGAAGATCGCCATGTCCCCGAGCCTAACCCGCGCCCCCGCGCCGCGCGGGGGGTTGCGTCACAGCTTGACGATCGGTGCGATCTTGATGAGCAGCTTCTTCGGGCCGGCCGAATCGAAGCGGACGTGCGCGACGCGCTTCGCCCCCTCGCCCGTGACCGCGTCGACCCGACCCTCGCCGAAGTCGTCGTGCCTGATGCGGTCGCCGGGGCCGAGCTCGAGGTCGCCGTTGTCACGGACCTTGGCCGGGATGCGGTTGGCGAACTTCGCGATATCGCCGCTCTTCTCCTTGCGCGGAAGCGGCACGAGGTCGTCGCCGTATCGCTTGCCCGATCCGCCAAAGCCGCCGCCGGATCCGCCGGAACGCCGACCATTGAGGGCTCGTGACTGCATGCCCCCGCGCGAGTTGACGTCACCGGGCGACTGCCGCCAGTCGATCAGGTCGTGCGGGATCTCCTGCAGGAACCGGCTCGGCATCGCGGCGGACACCTCGCCGAACTGCGCACGCGTCATGGCGAGCGAGAGATGCAGGCGCTTGCGGGCACGGGTGAGCGCGACGTAGAAGAGCCGCCGCTCTTCCTGCGGGCCGCCGGGCTCGTTCGCCGAGATGCGGTGCGGGATGAGGTCCTCTTCCACGCCCGTGACGAACACGGCGTCGTACTCGAGACCCTTCGCCGTGTGCATGGTCATGAGCGACACCGTGCCGGATGCGTCGTCGAGGTCGTCGGCATCGGCGACGAGGGCGACCTCGGTGAGGAAGTCGAGGATGGTTCCCTCGGGGTTGTTACGGGCGAACTCGCGAGTCACCGCGATGAGCTCGTCGAGGTTCTCGAGGCGCGCTTCGTCTTGCGGGTCGCGGCTCGCCCGGAGGGCGTCCATGTACCCCGACTTGTTCAGCAGCACCGTCAGGCCCTCGGTCACGGACGTCGGCGGGGCGATCTCGCCCGAGCTCGGCAGCATGATCTCCGATGCCTCGGCGAGAACGGCATCGAGCTGCGCGATCGCGGCCTGGATCTTCGGACCCACGCCGAGCGCCGAGGCGTTGGCGAGCGCATCGCGGAAGGTGATCTGGTGGTCGGCCGCGTACCGGGCGATGGACGTCTCGGTGACGTCGCCGATGCCGCGGCGCGGGCGGTTCAGGATGCGGCGCACCGCGAGCTCGTCGGCGGGGTTCGCCACCGCGACGACGTAGGCCAGCGCATCCTTGATCTCGGCACGGTCGTAGAACTTCGTGCCGCCCATGATCTTGTACGGGATCGCCGCGCGGATGAAGATCTCCTCCAGCGCTCGCGACTGCGAGTTCGTGCGATAGAAGACCGCCATCTGCGAGTAAGGCACCGACGAGCGGTGCAGCGCTTCGATCTCGTCGGCGACGAACTGCGCCTCGTCGTGCTGCGAGTAGCCGGTGAAGCCGACGATCGCGTCGCCCGCGCCGACATCCGTCCAGAGCTTCTTGTCTTTCCGGTCGAAGTTATGGGAGATGACGGCGTTCGCGGCAGAGAGGATGTTCTGCGTCGAGCGGTAGTTCTGTTCGAGCAGCACGACCTTCGCGCCGGGATAGTCGCGCTCGAACTCGGTGATGTTGCGGATGTCGGCGCCGCGGAACGCGTAGATGGACTGGTCGGAGTCGCCGACGACGGTCAGCGACGCAGCCTCGACCTCAGGGGCCGACTCGGGCTCGAAGATCATCATGCCGCCCGACGAGAACGCGTCGCCGCCCTGCCCCTGGACGGGGCGCGTGAGCTCGTGGATCAGCGCGTACTGGGCGTGGTTGGTGTCCTGGTACTCGTCGACGAGGATGTGCCGGAACCGCTTGCGGTACACATCGGCCACATGCGGGAACGCCCGGAACAGGTAGACCGTCTGGGCGATGAGGTCGTCGAAGTCGAAGGCGTTGGCCCGCTGCAGGGCGGACTGGTAGGCGCCGAAGAGCTCGACGAAGACGCGCTCGGCGGGATCGGACATGTTCGCCTGGCGCGCGTACGAGTCGGCGTCGGCGAGCTCGTTCTTGAGCTTCGAGATGCGGCTCTGGACAGCCGCCGGCGTGAGTCCGAAGGCGTCGGCCTCGTGCTCTTTCACGAGACGCTTGATGAGCGCGCGCGAATCGCCCGAGTCGTAGATCGTGAAGTTCTTGGTGAAGCCGAACTGCTGCGCCTCGCGCCGGAGGATCCGCACGCACGCCGAGTGGAACGTCGAGATCCACATGCCCTGTGCGCTGTCGCCGATCAGCTGCTGCACGCGCTCGCGCATCTCGCCGGCGGCCTTGTTGGTGAAGGTGATGGCGAGGATCTGGCTCGGCCACGCCTCGCGGCCTCGGAGCAGCGACGCGATGCGATGTGTGAGCACCCGGGTCTTGCCCGAGCCGGCGCCCGCGACGATCAGCAGCGCCGGACCGCGATAGGTCACCGCCTCGCGCTGGGGCGGGTTGAGTCCCTCGAGGAGGTCGGCGTCGGGACGCTCGCCCGAGGAGGCGCCGGGGCGCACGGATGCGGCGGACCCGACGATGACGGGCTTGATGGGCTCTGGCATGACCACTCGATTCTACGTTCGGCCACCGACACCCGCCCGGTGACTCAGAGCAGGCGTCGGGCCGTCGCCCAGGCGGTCAGCTCGTGCCGCGACGACAGCTGCAGTTTGCGCAGCACCGCCGAGACGTGCGTCTCGACCGTCTTCACGGAGATGAACAGGTCGGCCGCGACCTCCTTGTATGCGTAGCCGCGGGCGATGAGCCGCATGACCTCCTGCTCGCGCGAAGACAGTCGGTCGAGCTCCTCCACCGCCGTCGCCGTCTCACCGGCCACGGCCCCGAACGCGTCGAGGACGAATCCCGCGAGGCGCGGCGAGAAGACGGCGTCGCCGCCCGCCACCGCAGCGACGGCGCGGCTCACCTCGTCGCCCGATGAGCCCTTGGTGATGTATCCGCGTGCGCCGGCGCGGATGACCCGCACCACGTCGTCGGCGGCATCCGAGACGCTCAGCGCGAGGAACCGCGCCGGTGTCGGGGCGGCCCGGGCGATCACCTCCGCTCCCCCGGCACGGTCCTCGCCCGCTCCGCCGGGCAGGTGCACGTCCAGCAGCACGACGTCGGGCTCCGTTCGCGCGATGACCTCGACGGCGGATTCGACGTCCGCGGCCTCCCCGACGACGGCGATCCCCGTGCCCAGATCAGCCCGGAGCCCCGACCGGAAGATGGAGTGGTCGTCGACGATGACGACGCGCAGCGCGTCAGCCACGTGCGTCCCCGGGGCCGCCGACATGGAGGTGGACCTCGGTGCCGCCCGAGGCCGCCGTGCGGACCGATGCCGATCCCCCGGCGCGCCGCATCCGGCCGATGACCGACTCCCGGACGCCCAGCCGGTCATCCGGGATCGCGGTCACGTCGAACCCGGGCCCTCGGTCGCGCACATAGACGTCGACCCCGTGGGCTCCACCTTCGATGTAGACCGAGACGTCGCCGCCGGCGTGCCGGGCGGCGTTGAGCATCGCCTCGCGCGCCGCCGCCGCCAGTTCACCGCTGGCCTGCTCGGCCGACAGCCCGGCGGAGACCACGTCGATCCGCACCGGATAATCGAGCTCGAGCGCGGCGGCGTAGTCGCGCAGGTCGCTGACGAGGTCGCTGTCGGGGTGCGCCTCGCCGTCGAAGAGCCAGGCGCGAAGCTCGCGCTCCTGTGCCCGAGCGATGCGCGCGGCCTCGCTCGAGGCGCCCGCCGTGTTCTGGATGAGCGCGAGAGTCTGCAGCACCGAATCGTGCAGATGCGCTGCCATCGCGCTTCGCTGCTCCTCGCGGATGCGCCGGACGCGTTCCCCCGACAGGTCGCGCCACCGACCGGCGAGGAATGCCCCGCCGAGCGCGAGCACCCCCGCGACGGGAAGGGCCAGGTCAGGAAGCGCCACGAGACCGTCGGAGTCGACGCGCGGCAGCATCGCGAGGAGCACCACGATCAGGATGCCGGCCGCGACCGTCCGAACGGTGACGGTATGCCGGCCCCCGCGATCGATGTCTCGGCGATCGACGAGCTCGGCCCAACACCCCGCGGTCGTCGCGAGGACGGTCACGAACGCGACGACCGCCAGAAGAGTGGGCGAGAAGGATCGCGACATCCAGGCATCACGGGCCTCGATGGCGAGGACCGCGAACAGGATCGGCAGCGCGGCGGTCGCGGCTGCGGCGAGGATCCAGGCGACCGGCGCCTGCCGGGTCGGCGCCGCAGGCCCGGGTCGGCGGGGCACGAGGGCCCAGAACCAGAGGTACAGGAGCGGACCGGCTCCCGCGACGAGCGTCAGGACGACGAACAGCGCACGGATGCTGCCCACCCCGACGCCGAGGTGCTGGGCGAGCCCCGCGCTGACGCCCGAGACCACGCTGTCGCGAGCGCGATCGAGCGGCGGTCGCGTGCCCGGGCCGATGACCGGTCGCGGAGGCGGAGGTCCCGGGTGCGCGGCGGGAGTCGCGAGAGCGGAGGACATGGCCACATCCAATCACTCCGGCCGCGGCGGCACACCAGCGCCGGCGTAGGATCAGGGAAGCCTCAGGGCGATCCCCCATATCGTCCGCTGCCGCGCACCGCGGAGGATCGGATCATGACTTCCGCACCGCCTCTCGCCGCCCCACCGCGACCCGATCCCGCGTCACCGACGGAGGGCCGGTTCTTCCGCTGGGTCGACGCCCTCGGCGCCGCCCGCCGAGACGGGTGGATCGGCGGCGTGTGTGCGGGAGTGGCCGCGCGCTGGGGTGTCGACCCGGTCATCGTGCGCGGGCTCGCCGTCGTCGCGACCGTGATCGGTCTCCCCGCCATCGTCGCCTACGCCACCGCCTGGGCGATCCTGCCCGACGCCTCGGGGCGGTCGCACGCCGCCGACCTCGAGCGCGGCCGGTTCTCGTACGCCCAGGGTGCGATCCTCGCCGTCGCGATCATCGGGGTCGTGCAGATCCTCGGTCTCCTGATCACTCTCGCCGGCCTCGCGACGAATTCGAGCGCTGCAGCGGTCACGGCTGTCCTCGGGGCACTCGCTCTCATGGGCGGGGTGGTGGTGGCGGCCGGCGTGATCGCGCTGCTGGTCCGAGCAGCGCGTCGGGCTTCCGCAGCGTCCGAGACGGCGCCGGCTGCATCCGCCGACCGCTCTGTCGGGGATGCCGGCGCGGGGGGAGCGGAGCGCGAGCCTGCGCCCACCCCGCCCGCGCCTCTGAACAACGACGCCGACCCGACCGACCTGACGGCCTGGCGCGCTCAGCACGCGGCTTGGAAAGAGCGCGATCGAGCGTGGCGACGGGAACAGGATGACGCCGATCGCGCGGCTCGCTCCGCCGCGCGGGAAGAGCGTCGCGCGTCGGCGGCCGCTTTCGCGCGCGAGGCGGCAGAACGCCGGCGCATCCGGCGGTCGGAACGGCCGCGCACCAGCGTCGCGTTCGTCGCGGTGACCGCCGGTGCTGCCGTCGTCACGGGCACGATCGCCGCGCTCAGTGCGTCGGGTGATTTGCAGACGGCGCTCGGGCTGTTCGCCGCGGCCGCCGTCACGGCTCTCGCCATGATCGTCGCCGGAGCCATCCGCCGCCGCAGCGGCTTCCTCGCCTTCGCAACCGCATGCCTGCTCATGGGCGGGGGCGTCGCGGTCGCTGTCTCCGTCGTCGAGGAACTGCACATCGGCGTCTACGGGATCTCGAACGTCTCATCCGAGGCCCGGACGGAGACCTATCGGCAGACGTTCGGCGAACTCCGCGTCGCGCTCGTCGACGCGTCCGATGCGGCGCCGCTGACCATCGAGAAGGGGTCAGGCTCGACCTACGTGACGGTCGCACCCGGTGTCGAAGTGACGCTGCACGCATCTGTCGGCGACGAAGCGTCACTCATCCTCTCGGAGGGCGACGAATGGACCGTACTCACTGACGGCCCCGACGCGCGAGATCTCAGCGCGAACCGGACCGCGGTCGACACGACGATCCCCTCTCGAGGGGAGACGACGACGCGTCAGTCGCTCACCCTCGACCAGGAGAGCGGCTACATCGAGATCCGCATCCTCGACCCGAAGGAGACCAACCGATGACCGACCTGACCTCCACCGAAGACACAGCGTTCCCCTCGCCTCCTCCTCGTCCCCGCGTGCGGTGGGCCGGCATCGTGTGGGGTCTCGCCTTCGCGACGCTCGCCGTCGCGGGCGTCGTGCTCACCCGGTCACCCGACGCCTACGGCGGACTGCTCGAGTGGGTGGCGGCGATCTCGATTCCGACGCTCGTCGCCACGGGCCTGTTGACCGTGGGCGCCGCGGTCCTCGTCACGGGAATCGTCGGCATGCTCAGGCACGCTCAGCGCTCGCTGGCGCCCCGCCACGCTGCCGCGCCCAGCACGGACCACGTCACCGAGACGCCGGAGCGTCACACGACGTAGCACGGCGTCTCCGGCCTTCACACCCCTGGCGACCCGGCGGACGCCCACGTAGCGTGAAGGCATCGCGGCGATCCGGGTGGTCCCGGGCATCGGCTCATAACCGATCGCGTTGCGGGTTCGACTCCCGCCGTCGCGTCCATTCGGGTCTCAGCCCTCATCGAGCGCATCGGGCCGCTGCAGCGCGTCCCGCGCCCGCGCGAGGCGATCGCCCTCGGGCTCGTCCCACCAGTACGGTCCGCGCTCTCCCAGGCCATGCTTGGCCAGGCCCACGCGCTCGCGTGCTGCGGCGACCGCCTCGTCGTCTCCGCGGCGCTTCGCGGCTTTCACCGCCGATCGGCCGCGTCCGAGGTGGGACTTCAGCGCAGCGACGAGATCATCGGACAGCGAGGGGTCGGTGCGCCGCCAGCGTCTCCCGTCGATGACGAGCCAGCGTTCGGAATCGACTTCGGCCACGGACTCAGTATGAGCCGTGGCCGACGTCGAGGGATGCTGCGCCTCAGGCGCGACGGAACTCCGCGCGCATGGGACAGTCGAACGGGTCGCGGGCGGCGAGTCCGACGCGGTTGAGGTAGTCGATGACGATGGCGTAGGAGCGCCAGAGTGTGGTCTCGGTGTACGGCACGTTCAGGGCGTCGCACTGGTCCTTCACGATCTCGCGAGCGCGGGCGAGTGCCGGCCGCGGCATGTTCGGGAAGAGGTGGTGCTCGATCTGGTAGTTGAGGCCGCCCATCAGCCACGTCGCCCACCAACCGCCGCCGATGTTGCGCGAGGTGCGCACCTGCTTGCTGAAGAAGTCGAGCTTCGCGTCGGGCGCGATGATCGCCATGCCCTTGTGGTTCGGCGCGAAGGAGGCGCCCATGTACAGCCCGAAGACGGCGACCTGCACGCCGAAGAAGGCGAAGGCCATACCGATCGGCAGGAAGATGAAGATCGGAGCGACGAAGACCGCGAACCGCGCGATGATCAGCGTGATCTCGACCGCACGCTTCTTCACCGGGCCTCGGCTGAAGAGGTGGCGCATCGACAGCGCGTGGAGGTTCAGGCCTTCGAGCAGCAGCAGCGGGAAGAAGAACCAGCCCTGGCGCTGCGTGATGAATCGGCGGATGCCGCGCGCAGTGGCCGCGTCCTCTTCGATGAACGAGATCGTGTCGATCTCGATGTCGGGATCCTTGCCCACCTTGTTCGGGTTCGAGTGGTGCCGGGCGTGCTTGGACGTCCACCACGACAGGCTCATGCCGACGACGCCGACGGCGAGGAAGCGGGCCAGGCGGTCGTTCGCGGGGCCGGAGGCGAGAACCTGCCGGTGGTCGGCCTCGTGTGCGAGGAAAGCCACCTGGGTGAAGACGATGCCGAGGGCTGCCGCGATGAGCAGCTGGAACCAGCTGTCGCCGAGCAGGACGAATCCGGTCACGCAGCCGCCGATCGCGAGGATCAGGGCGAGGCCGACGAGGCCGTAGAACCAGGGCGTGCGCCGCAGCAGACCCGATTCCCGAACGACGCGGGAGACATCGGTGAAGGCCTTGGCCATCGGCGGGAAATCGGCGGTTCCGGCGTAAGTGGTGCGGATGGGGCCGAGACGCGACTCGACGACGGATGAAGCGATGAGAGCACCTGCTGACTCGTTCGTGACCGGGAAGGTCGGGAGCAGAAGGCGGATGCCGACGGCTGTGGCTCACACTACGGAGCGCTGGATCGCCGGAGCGGTATATGCCCCGGTCTCACCGGCGATGCACGGCGGTCGCACAGGCGGGACGCTCGGCGCCCCGCTACTCCGCGCCGTCGAGGAATGCGCCGTTACGGGGCGATTCCGGCGGCTCGGGAACGACGTACAGGCCCGTCGGCGAGTTCGCCGTGTACGTCAGCGCCTCGAGCCATGCGCGATTCAGCGACGGCGTCCGGCTGCCGTAGTACTTGAAGACGAGGCCGCAGCCCGGGTGCAGCCATACCGTCGTGCGGCCGTCGCCGATGCTCACGTCGTCCTTCCAGGTGAGCGTGAAGGCTTCGCCCCGGCGGAGCTTCGTCGTGATCACGGCCTGGAGGTGCGCGAGCGTCCGATCCTCGAAATCTGCGCGGATCTGGTTCTCGTAGATGAATCTGCCCATCGCACTTCCTTCCCGTGCTCGACCTGACAATAGTGATCAGCGCGGTCCTGCCGCATCCCCTTGTGATTCCTCAGCTGATCGGTAGTCTCGCCTGACACGGCGGACTCGACGCCGGTGGAGCGAAGGGCGAAAGCGTGTCGAAGAGAGTCGATGTGTTCTATGGCGGTCGCCCGTACAGCATCGGCGGTCGCGACATCGAAGACGTCCGCGCCGAGATCGCGGCGGCACTCGCGCTCGGTCACGGCTGGCTGACCGTGAACGATGGCGAAGGCGTGGCGCAGACCACCGATCTGCTCATCACCTCCGGGGTGGACGTCACACTCGCCGCCATCCCCGGTGATTAACGTGTTACGTAATCGTCCGTAAAAGTCAACCCCCTCCCGCTCCCTGACAACTGCCTGAAATCTGCGGTGGCACAGCACGGCTGTGCGCGTCGCGGACAGAGCGCGCGCGGAACGGACTCTTCCGCGCGGCGTCGTGACCCGATCGCGGAAGCTGATGATCGCGCCGAATGGCGCGCGAGGAGGAATATTGGGCAGGTTTGTTTACGACGGCAACAATCGCGTCGAGATCGAGGACCGCACGCTCGCACACCTCCAGATGACCATCGGTGCGAAGCTTCGTCGCGGTGAGGCGTTCTTCTTCACTTGGAAGGACGACGTCAGCGTCGGCAAGGGGCGGACGACCGTCTGGATGCACGCCGGAGCCTCTCTCGTCTTCACGTTCCACGGCAGCCGGACCCCCGCGATCAACCGTGCCTGGCTCGAGGCGCTGATGTACACGGCCAACTCCCCCAGCGGACTTTACGTCGTCCCCGAACCGGCAGAGTCCGCATCCGACAAGCTCGTTGTTGAATAGCGAGCCCGTTCGGCGGGGGTTGCAGACCGACGACCCCGGTCGGGCACAGGAATCGGTCAGCTCGCTGTACGAGACGCCGGTGGCGCTCGCGGTCGACGGGTCCGCGCCATTCCGATACGAGATGGCGGCGCTCGCCCACCCGGCCGCAGCCGCCGCCGCTGTGCGGTTCACGGGGACGATGCGCACCACGACGCGAGCTTTTCCGCGTCTCATCGTGGCGCACGCGGCGCATGGCAGCCACCGGTGGCAGGTCGGAGGCGAGTCCGGCGACGGCCGGACCCCCTTCATCGTGCCGCCGGACACCGAGTTCACCGCCGAGTTCGGTCAGCTGCACCTGCGCACGTTCAGCGTCACCACGGAGACGCTCGACCACGTGCTGCGCGGCATGATCGGCGACGACCCTCACCATCTGCAGTTCTCCGGACTGAACCGCCGGGCTGAGAATCCACGGCTCGTCGCCGAGACCCTGCGCTTTCTCGAGGCGACCATGCTGGCCGACGAGAAGGTCGCCGCCTCGCCTCTCATGCGCACTCAGCTCATGCACCAGGCAGTCGCATCGCTCGTGACGGCGTTCCCCGTCATCGACCCCGAAGAGGGGGAACGCCGACGCCCGACCGCGCGAGCCGTGCGCCGCGCTGTGGCGTTCATGGAGGAGAACGTCAGCAACCCCATCAGCATCAGCGACATCGCGGTGGCCTCCGGAACATCGGTCCGCGCACTCCAGAGCGCCTTCCACAAGGCGTTCGAGATCCCGCCGAGCACCTACCTTCGCCGCCTGCGCATCGAGGGCGCCCACCGCGAGCTCCGCGCTGCGCCTCCCGGGTCGACGACCGTGCGGGATGTCGCTCTGCGCTGGGGGTTCGCGCACACGGGACGCTTCGCGCAGCTCTACGCCGCGATGTACGGCGAGCACCCCTCGCACACGCTGCGCCGCTGAGGCGCGCGACTCAGGCGGCGGTCGCCGCGGGGTCCGGCAGGAGGATCCAGACGCGGGTGCCGCCGAGCGGTGAGTCGTCGAGACCGATGCGCCCACCGTGCGCCTGGATCACCCGTCGACAGGTAGACAGGCCGATGCCGAGGCCCTCGGCCTCGGAGTCCCCCCGCTCCATCAGCGCGAAGACGCGTTCGCGGTCCGCCGGGGGCACCCCGGGACCGTTGTCGTCGACGGTGATGCGCCAGCCGCCGTGCACCGTGTGCGCCTCGACACGCACCTGCGGGACCTTTCCCGCAGCCGCGGTGAACTTCACCGCGTTCGCCACGACATTCTGGAGCACCGCGCGCAGGAGCGTGGGATCACCGGCGGGCTCGACCTCGATGTCCTGACGGATGTCGGCGCCGGAGGCCGAGATGGACGCGTCGAGATCCTCGACGACGGCGTGCATCACGGCACCGAGATCGACGCGCGCCCGTTGGGGGCTCGCACCGCCGATGCGGGCGTAGGCGAGGATGTCGGAGATCATGGCGTTCATGCGGTCGGCCGCCGACTCCGCACGGGCGAGCACGCGCGCCGCCTCGGGCGCGTTGTCCATGTCGGGGCTGTCGATCGCGAGCTCGAGGAAGCCGGTGAGGGCCGTCAGCGGATTGCGGAGGTCGTGACTGATCTGCCCCGCGAAACGCGAGAGCTGATCGTTCGACTCGCTCAAAGCGCGGCTGATCCGGCGCAGCTCGAGCAGGTCGACCACCTGATGAGCCAGCAGATCGAGCGCCTCGCGAGCCGATTCGTCGAGGTCGCCCACGGAGTCGTTGAAGACGCAGAGGGTGCCGATGGCGACGCCCGCCGGCGTGACGAGCGGACTCGATGCGTAGAAGCGCACGTGGGCGATCTCACCGGTGACGAAGGGGTTGTGTGCGAACCGCTCGTCGAGCCGCGCGTCGGGCACGATGACCCGACCGGGACGCGCGATGACGGCGGCGCACATCGAGTCTTCGCGTGAGCAGACCGCGGGTTCGAAACCGACCGCGGCGATCTGATGCTGCGAGCGGTCGTCGATGATGTTGATGACGGCCGTGTCGACGCCGCAAACGGTGGCTGCGAGACGGACGATCCCCTGCAGGTCGGGCGCGGGGGCCTCGCCGATCACGTGATAGGCGTCGATCGCCTCGCGGCGGGTGATGTCGAGTTCGGTGACCATGGCACTCTTACGCTATCCGCGTTCCGGGCGGCAGGGCTCGGGCCGGGGTCCTCGTCCGCGACCACGCTCCCGCCACGAGCAGACCCGCGACCACGATCTGCCCGGCCAGTCCGACGAACCAGCTCGGCGCCGTTCGTTCTCGGATCTCCGCCGCGGTCGGCACGGCGCCGTCTGCGGCTGGCCGGCACTCGTCGTACCCCGTCTCGAGATCAGGTGCGACCTGTGCCTGCCGGACACCGGATGCGATCTGACCGAACAGGTCGACGGGGTAGCCGAACCGGTCGTACTCGGCAGGCGTCGCGTCGGCGAGGATGACGAAGGGGTTGGCCGCGAGCACCCACCACACACGATCGAACCGCGGCACGGTGTAGGTCGATGTCTCCGGCTCGCCGCAGACCATGCGAGCGGGATCGTTCCAGCAGTCGTCCGCCCCGTCGATGCACTGCGGCGACCCGTCGGCGTTGTACTGCGCCGGCCGGTAGGTCGCGGTCGCCTCGCTCGAGAACGCCGTCGCGCCGAGGCCGAAGGCGATGAGCGTTCCGAAGACGAGCGCAGAGACGACGAGGTAGGTCGCGGCGACCGAGAAGAGAGGCCGGGCGATGAGGCCGCTCAGCCCGACGCCGATCGCAGCGATGATGCCGATCTCGATCACGAGGACGACCAGCGACACCACGACGACGACGGGGTCCACTCCCCCGGCCAGGGTCGCGATGACGAGGAACGGGGCGGCCACCGCGGCGAACGCGAGACCCGTGACCCATGCCGCGAGCACTTTGCCGAGCAGGATCTCGGAGGTTCGCGCGAGCGTCACCTGGACCGGTGCGAGGGTCGCGGCATCCCGGTCGCCGTTGACGGAGTTGCCGCTGAGTGTGGGCGAGACGAGGACGACGAGCAGCAACGTGATGATGACGATCGTCGAGTAGATGCCGGCGCCGCGCTGCTCGCCCTCCGCGATGCCCCCGCCGAAGGCCAGGAACGACAGCGCGGTGACACCGATCAGCAGCACGGCGAAGATGCCGAGCAGGACGTACCACGACACCGTTCGCACCCGCTGGAGCAGCTCGAGCCGAGCGACCGTCCACAGCCGGGCGACGCTCATGACGCCTCCTTCCCCTCGGTGCCCAGATCCCGGCCGGCGCCGAGATCCCGGCCGGTGCCGAGATCGAGGAAGGTGTGCTCGAGCATCCCGGTCGCGGCCGAGAACTCGGCGACCGCAATGCCCGCGCTCAGCAGCGCCCGCAGACCGGCGGCAGCCTCGATCTCGGACGAGAACGGGATCAGGACATCGCGGCGGTCTGTCGGCACGCGCGCGACGTCGAGTCCGAGGGCCGTCGCGATCGGGAGCACGGCAGCCTGCGCATCGAGATCGGCGACGCGGACGCGCCAGGTGCGGGTGCGGCGAGCCGCCGCCGCGACCCGGTCGGGACTCACGGTCGCGCCATCGAGCAGGAACACCGCGTCGTCGACGACCTCCTCGAGCTCGGAGAGGATGTGGCTGGAGATCAGCACGGTCTTCCCTGCAGCGGCGAACGCGCGCAGGAGTCCGCGCAGGTCCACCCGCGCCTGGGGGTCGAGGCCCGAGGCAGGCTCGTCGAGGAGGAGGACGGACGGGTCGTGCACGAGAGCTCGGGCGAGACCGAGGCGCTGCTTCTGCCCGCGCGAGAGCACACGGGCGGGCGACTCGGCGAGATCGACCAGACCGACCTGATCGAGAAGCTCCCGCGCGCGGCGGGCCGCTGCGGCTCTGTCGAGGTCGTAGAGCCGGGCGGTCATCTCCAGCGTCTCCCGCACGGTGAGCGAGCCCCACGCGCCCAGCGCGTCGGGCATCCATCCGAGCCGCGCGCGGGCTTGGGCGGGATCGGTCACCGGGTCGACGCCGGCGATCCGGATGCTGCCCGCGTCCGGCTGCAGAAGCGACGCGAGCATCAGGAGCAGCGTCGTCTTACCGGCGCCGTTGGGGCCGACGAGTCCGGTCACCGCTCCCGCGCGAGCGTCGAGATCCACTCCGCGAACGGCTTCGACGCGCCCGAACGATCGACGGACATCGCGGACGGTGATCCCGGCGGTGAGCATGTCCGACACCCTAGGGGACGGCGGAGACGTGATCGAGAGGCGGCAGTCAGCGCCCGAACACGTCGACGCCGAGATCCGGGTGGTCGACGAAGACGCCGTCGACGCCGGATGCCACGAGCTCGGCCCACTCGCCCGCGTAGTCTCCCCAGGCGGACCGACCGCCACCGCGTCGGTGCCGCCGGACGAGGAAGGCGTTCTCGGGACGCGCCGTCCACGTGAAGACGGCCAGCTCGCGCTCGTGCGCTGCGGCAACGAGCACCCGACCGCCGTCCGTGCCCCGCGCGGGGTCGAGGATCATCCGCTTGTCCAGGCTCACACCGGCGACCCGCCCGCGGAGGTCGTCGAGCCCCGCGGGCGACGACCACTCCCGGTAGCTGCGTGCCCCCGCGCCCTCAGTCGCGACCGAGTCGTACGGCTCACCGTCGGCCTCGAGGAGGAAGATCCGCGCGCCCCGGACGCCGGCGTCTGCCAGGCGGTCGAGGATCGTGAGCTCGAACGACTCGATCCACAGCGGCAGGTCGCCGTCGGTCCAGCCAGCCGCGTCGAGCTCTGCCGCGATGAGCTCGGACACGTCGAAGCCGGCGGCCTCCAGGAAGGTGGCGTGCTTGATCTCGAGCACGACGCCGGGCCGCCGCCCGGAGGTCTTCGCGGCATCCGTCACGAGGTCGAGGAGATCGCGCAGCCGCAGCATCGGCTCCGCGCCGTCATGACGAGCACTGTCGGGCCGCAGCGCCGGGAGCCGCTCGCGGCAGCGCAGCCGTGACAGCTCGTCCCAGGTGAAGTCCTCCGCGAACCAGCCGGTGAGCGACGCGCCGTCGACGGTCTTCGTGGTGCGGCGCGAAGCGAACTCGGGATGGTCGGCAACGTCGGTGGTCGAGCCGATCTCGTTCTCATGCCGGATCACGGCGACCCCGTCCCGACTGAAGACCACGTCCGGCTCGACGGCATCGACCCCGCTCTCGAGCGCGAGGTGATAGGAGGAGCGGGTGTGCTCGGGACGATACCCGGGCGCACCGCGGTGGCCGATCACGAGCGGGCGGGACACGACCCCAGCGTACGGGCCGATGACGCGTGATTTCGCTCAGGGCGATCGGCTTCATGGCCTGCTCACAGCGCCGCGCATATCCGGGAGGAACCGGTTCCCGTAGGCTGGGTATACACGGCATCCAGCTGTGTCGACCCTCGACTTGGAGTGTGAGAGCAGTGGCCCTCAATAACCCCGCATTCGACAATCCCGCGTTCAAGGAGCAGCGGCCGGGTCTGACGCCGCCCGCCGCCCCCGGCATGCAGACCGCCTCGGCGCAGCACGCCGGCGTGAACGCCGCTACGCAGGCCCACCTCGAAGGCATGTACGCGGCACCCGCCGCCGGTGCCCGCGAGACCTCCCGCATGACGGTCGAAGACACCGTCGTCAAGACGCTCGGGCTCTTCGCGATCCTGCTGGCCACGGCGGTCGTCGGTTGGGTCTGGACGCTCTCGCCGGTGACGCGCGACAACCCCGCCCCCACGATGATGCCCTGGATCATCGGTGCGCTCGGCGGCTTCGTCCTGGCGATGGTCGTCACCTTCACCTCGCGCAAGAAGGTCCGGCCCGGCCTGATCTTCGGGTATGCCGCGTTCGAGGGCCTCTTCGTCGGCGGTATCTCCGCCTACCTCGAGTTCATCTTCCCGGGCATCGTCATGCAGGCGACCCTCGCGACCCTCGCGGTCGTCGGCGTGACCCTTGCCCTCTTCGCCAGCGGCAAGGTCCGCGCGTCGGCCAAGGCGACGAAGATCTTCATGATCGCGATGCTCGGCTACCTCGTCTTCTCGCTGCTGAACGTCGGCCTGATGCTCTTCGGGGTAATCCCGGGCGGCATGATGTTCGGCCTCCACAGCATGAAGATCGCCGGCATCCCGCTCGGCCTCATCATCGGTGTGCTCGTGGTCATCATGGCGGCGTACTCGCTCGTGCTCGACTTCGACAACATCCAGCGGGGCGTCCGCAACGGCGCACCCCGTCAGTACGGCTGGGTCGGCGCATTCGGCATCATGGTGACGGTCGTCTGGCTGTACGTCGAGATCCTCCGCATCATCGCGATCCTGCGCGGCAACAACTGACGCTCCCCCGCGATCCCCGAAGGCCCGTCCGGTTCGCCGGGCGGGCCTTCGTCATGCGCGTGCGCAGTATGGTTCGACGGGAGGAACCATGAGACGCGGCTCGAACCTGCCGGCCGTCGGCACGTACAACCAGACGCTCGTGCTCGACCTGATCCGGCGCTCCCCCGACGGCATCAGCCGCATCGAGCTCGCCGCCCGCACGGGGCTGTCCGCCCAGACGCTCAGCAACGTCGCCCGCCGTCTCGTCGCCGAGGGCTGGGTGCGCGAGGGAACCCCGATCGTCACCGGCCCCGGCAAGCCCCGGACCCCGCTCCAGCTCGACCCGACGGCCCGGTGCGCCGTCGGCATCCATCTCGATCCGGCAGTCGAGACGGTCGTCGTGGTCGACCTTCTGGGCAAGGTCGTCGCTCAGACCGAGCGCACCCCGCGACCCGACGCGACCCGCGAGCAGATCCTCGACGACCTCGTCGGCACCGTCGAGTCGCTGCTCGCGGAGGGCGGCCGTTCCCGGGCATCCGTGCTCGGCATCGGCGTCGCCGCTCCTGGCCCCCTCGACGCGGACGCGGGGGTCCTGTTCGAGCCGCCGCTCCTGCCGCCGGTCTGGCACGACCTCGCCCTCGGGCCGTTGCTGCGCGAGGCGACGGGACTGCCGACCACGGTCGAGAAGGATGTCGTCGCGGCGATGGTCGGCGAGCTCTGGCGGGATGCCGCGCAAGAGCTGCAGGACTCCATCTTCGTTTACTACGGAGCGGGCGTCGGCGCGGGCCTCGCCGTCGACGGCGCACCGATCCGGGGCCGCACGGGAAACGCCGGAGACGTCGCCCACCTCGTCGTCGAACCGGGCGGGCCGGCATGCGGATGCGGTCAGCGCGGATGCCTCGGCGCCGCCATCGCCCCCGAACGGCTGCTCGTCGACGGAGGCGTGATCGACGGCAGTGTGCCCGTGGCCGCACCCGCGCTCCGGGAACGCCTCCGCGAGCTCGCCGCCCGGGCGCGCGCCGGCGACGAGCGCGCCGCGTCGGCGGTGCGGCGAGCCGGGTCGAGCCTCGCCCGCGCCGTCGTGCAGATCAACAACCTCCTCGACGCGGATGTCGTCGTGGTCGGGGGGCCGCTGTGGAAGCTCCTCTCGACGACGGCCGGGCCCGCCCTCTCCGACGCCGTGGCGGCGAGCACCGAGACCGCCACGGTGCGCGGCATCCGCGTGCTCGAAAGCGGACTGGCCACGGATGCCGCCGCCGTGGGCGCCGCGTGCCTCGTGCTCGATGCCGCGATGACCGCCCGCCCGACCGACCTCATGATTGCGGGCGCCCCGGACTGAACCCACCGGGAAACGTCGAGGCAAAGCCTTGTTCTTTTATTCCATTTGTTTTATAAAAGACGTGCGCACGCACCAGCGCCCCTCGTCAAAGCAAAGGAGCTTCGACCATGAAGAGCCCCATCACGACCGTGGCCGTCGTCGGCATCGCAGCGTTCTCGCTCGCTCTCACGAGCTGCGGCAGCGGCGGCGGGGGCGGAGACGAAGCGTCGTCCGACACGATCCGCGTCGCCTATCAGAAGACGACGTCGTTCACCGCGATGGACGAGCTCATGAAGAAGACGAAGGAGGAGTACGAGGCCGCGCACGAGGGGATGACGGTCGAGCTCGTGCCGATCGAGGCGGAGCAGGACCAGTACTTCACCAAGCTCGCCCTCATGAACGGGTCGGCGGGGACGGCGCCCGATGTGATCTACGAGGACACCTTCCAGATCCGATCGGATGCCGCCGCCGGATACCTGCAGCCGATCGACGACTATCTCGCCGACTGGGACCAGTGGGAGCAGTACGACGACGGCGCCAAGCAGGCCGGGCTCGGCGACGACGGCAAGACGTACGGCGTCTCGCTCGGCACCGACACCCGGGGCCTCTACTTCAACAAGCAGCTGTTCGCGGCGGCGGGGCTTCCCGAGGACTGGGCGCCGGAGAGCTGGGACGACGTGCTCGAGGCTGCGCGCACCATCAAGGAGAGCAACCCCGACGTCATCCCGTTCAACATCTACGCGTCGCAGGCCCTGGGCGAGGCGACGTCGATGCAGGGCTTCGAGATGCTGCTCTACGGCACCGAGGATGAGCTCCTCGACACCGACACGAACAAGTGGGTCACCGGCTCGGCGGGGTTCCTCGACGCACTCGAGTTCTATCAGACGGTCGCGGAGGAGAAGCTCGGCCCCGACCCCGCGCTGGCTCTCGACGCCGGCTGGGGAACCAAAGTCAGCACGGAGCTCCTCCCCCAGGGCGGGATCGCCATCGCGCTCGACGGTTCGTGGCTGCCGAGCAACTGGATCGACGGCGAGAACGCCTGGCCGGAGTGGGAGCAGACGATGGGCTTCGCCGCGATGCCGACGCAGGACGGCGGCGGTGACGGCTTCACCTCGATGTCGGGCGGCTGGACGCTCGCGATGGGCGCCAACGCGAAGAACCCGCAGGCTGCCTTCGACTTCATCGCCCAGGCGCTGACGTTCGAGAACGCGCTGATGTACCACCAGGAGGCCGGACAGATCGCCGTGCGCAAGGACGTCGCCGCCAGCCAGGAGTACCTCGACTACAACCCGTCGTTCGAGTTCTTCTCATCGCTCGTGCCGTACACCCACTTCCGGCCGGCGACGCCCGACTACTCGCAGATCTCGGCGAACATCCCGCGCGCGACGGAGTCGATCTTCACCGGTCAGGCGACCCCGCAGGATGCACAGGCCGCGTACGACTCCGCTCTCGTCGGCATCGTCGGCGAGGAGAACACGCAGGCGGGCTGATCCAGCGATGACCGCCACCGCCACCGTCACCACCGGCGGTCGGCACCGCCCGGGCCGGGAGATCACCTCCCGGTCCGGCCGGTCGGCCGGCCGTGCCGCCGCACGACTTCTCCCGCTCCTGCCCGCGGTGCTCCTGCTGCTGGCGTTCATGCTCGGACCGATCGTCTACGCGCTCTACGGGTCACTGACCGACCGCGCCATGACCGGGCCCCGCGCCGCGAACCCGCAGTTCATCGGACTCGACAACTACACGGCCCTGTTCGCCTCGGGAGAGTTCTGGCTCTCGCTCGGGCTCACCGTGGTGTTCGTGCTGGCGTCCGCCGTGATCGGCCAGAACGTCCTCGGGATGCTGCTCGCGGTCCTCATCCGGAACTCGGTGAAGCCGCTGCGTTCGCTCGTCGGCGGACTCGTGGTGCTGGCGTGGGTGCTGCCCGAGATCGTCGCCGCCTTCGCCCTCTACGCCTTCTTCCAGACCGACGGCACCCTCAACACCTTCCTCGGCTGGTTCGGGCTGGAGGGCACGAGCTGGCTGTACTACTTCCCGATGCTGGCGGTGATCCTGGCGAACATCTGGCGCGGCACGGCCTTCTCGATGATGGTCTACAACGCGGCGCTGTCCGAGGTGCCGCCCGAGCTGATCGAGGCCGCGACGATCGACGGCGCCGGCGCCTGGCAGCGCTTCATCCGCGTCACCCTCCCCGTCATCCGGCGGTCGATCTCGACCAATCTGCTGCTGACGACGTTGCAGACGCTCGGCGTGTTCACGCTCATCTGGGTGATGACCGGGGGCGGTCCGGGAACACAGTCGTCGACGCTCCCCGTGCTGGCGTTCCAGGAGGCGTTCAAGTTCGCCCAGGTCGGATACGGCACCGCGATCGCCGTCGTGACGCTCCTGATCGGCGCCGTCTTCTCCGCCGTCTACATCCGCATCCTCAAGCCGGAGGTCGACTGACATGGCCACCATCGCCACCTCGGTCTCGGCACCGCGGAAGCGGGCTCAGACCGTGCTGTCGTCGATCATCCTCGCGGCGATCGGCGTGCTCTTCCTCGTGCCGCTGCTGTGGATCGTCTTCGCTTCCTTCGACGGCGACGCGAAGGTCACGATGAAGGTCCCCGAGACCTGGACCCTCGAGAACTACACGCAGGTGATGACGTGGGAGCTCACGTTCCAGCCTCTCCTGAACTCGATCCTCGTCTCGCTGGGCACCGCCGTCATCACCGTCGTCGTCGGTGTGCTCGCGGCCTACCCGCTGTCGCGCTACGCGATGCGGTTCCAGAAGACGTTCATGTACGCGATCCTCTTCGGCACCGGGCTGCCGATCACCGCGATGATGGTGCCGGTCTACGCGCTGTTCGTCTCGTTCGGGCTGCTCGACTCGGTGTGGGGCGTCATCGTCTTCATGGCCGCGACATCTCTGCCGATGGCGATCTGGATGCTGAAGAACTTCATGGACTCGGTGCCGATCTCTCTCGAAGAGGCCGCCTGGGTCGACGGGGCCGGGTCGATGCAGGCTCTCGCGCGCATCGTCATCCCGCTCATGCGCTCAGGCATCGGCGTCGTGTTCATCTTCGTCTTCACGACCGCCTGGGGGAACTTCTTCGTCCCCTTCGTGCTGCTCTTCACGTCGTCGAAGTTCCCGGCGGCGGTGTCGATCTTCAACTTCTTCGGTCAGTACGGCTCGATCGCCTACGGACAGCTCGCCGCCTACTCGGTGCTCTACGCCGCACCGATGGTGGTGCTGTACGTCCTCGTTCAGCGATTCTCGGGCGGCTCGTTCGCCCTCGCCGGCTCCGTCAAGGGCTGACCCGCTTCCTCCTCGAAAGGCTCCTCCATGCACGACCGCTCCACTCTCGCGCTGCTGCGCATCGACCGATTCGTCCGGGAACGTCTGGCCCCGGCGATCCACCGCGACTCCCGCCCGCTCGCGGTCAGCTGCTGGGAGGCGCCGGCCGAGCCGGTCGCCTTCGACGAGGCCCGCGACGGCGCCTACCGTCCGATCACGGTCGGTGAACCGTGGGGACGCCCGTGGGGGACGACCTGGTTCCGCGTCACGGGCGAGGCGCCGGACGAGTGGTTCGACGGGGGCGAGCCGATCGCCGGGACGCGACCCGAGCTCGTCGTCGACCTCGGATTCACGACCGGACAGGCGGGCTTCCAATGCGAGGCGATGGTGTGGTCGGTCGACGGCCGGCCGCTGCGCGGCATCGCGCCGTTCAACGACGCGGTGACCGAGGCGGTGTCGCCGGGCGGTGAGATCGACGTCTTCGTGGAGGGCGCCTCCAACCCCGACGTCGGGAGCATCTTCACCTTCGCGCCCACACCGGTCGGCGACCGGGCGACCGCCGGGGACGATCCCGTCTACGTGCTGCGGACGGTCGATGTGCGACTGCGCGACCTCGAGGTCACCGCTCTCCTGGACGACACCTCGGCGCTTCGGGGACTTGCGGCGCAGCTCGACCCGGCGTCGGCCCGCCGTGCCGACCTCCTTCTCGCCTTGGAGCGGATGATCGACGTCGTCGACCCGCACGACGTCGCCGGTACCGCCGCCGCGGGCCGCGCCGTCCTCGCTCCCGTGCTGGCCGCGCCGGCCTCGGCGAGCGCACACACCCTGCATGCCGTCGGGCACGCCCATATCGACTCGGCGTGGCTGTGGCCGGTGCGCGAGACGGTGCGGAAGGTCGCTCGCACGTTCTCGAACGTCCTCTCGCTCATGGACGAAGACCCCGACTTCGTCTTCGCCGCGTCGTCGGCGCAGCAGTACGCATGGGTGAAGGAGTACTACCCCGACCTGTTCGAGCGCATCCGCGCGCGTGTGGCGGAGGGCCGGTTCGTGCCGGTCGGCAGCATGTGGGTCGAATCCGACACGAACCTGCCCGGCGCGGAGGCCCTGGCGCGGCAGTTCATCGCGGGCAAAGGCTTCTTCGAGCGCGAGTTCGGCATCGACACCCCCGAGGTGTGGCTTCCCGATTCGTTCGGTTACAGCGGGGCTCTTCCGCAGATCGCGAAGGCCGCGGGCGCCCGCTGGTTCCTCACGCAGAAGATCTCGTGGAACGAGACGAACCGGATGCCGCACCACACCTTCCGGTGGGAAGGCATCGACGGCACCCGCCTGTTCACCCACTTCCCGCCGGTCGACTCGTACAACTCGATCGTGTCGGCAGCCGAGCTCGCGCACGCCGAACGCAACTACGCCGACAAGGGGCGCGGCACGGTGTCGCTGCTCCCCTATGGATTCGGTGACGGCGGGGGCGGCCCCACGCGCGAGATGACGGCGGCGATCGCGCGGACGACCTCGCTGGAGGGCTCACCCCGTGTCGTTCACTCGACACCGCAGCGGTTCTTCGAGACCGCCGAAGCGGAGTACCCCGAGCCCGAGGTCTGGGTCGGCGAGCTCTATCTCGAGTTCCACCGCGGCACCTACACGAGCCAGCTCGCCACGAAGCAGGGCAACCGCCGCAGCGAGCACCTGCTGCGCGAGGCCGAGCTGTGGGCGACGACCGCGGCTGTGCGCACCGGCGCGCCGTATCCCGCCGAGAGGCTCGCGCGGGCGTGGGAGACGGTGCTGCTGCAGCAGTTCCACGACATCCTGCCGGGATCGTCGATCGCCTGGGTCTATCAGGACGCCGAGCGCAACTACGCCGCGGTCGCCCGCGAGCTCGAGGAGATCATCGGCGACGCGTTGACCGCTCTCGCGGGACCGCCCGAGTCGGGCGAGGCCACATCCGAGCTCAGGGTCAACGCCGCGCCGCACGCGCGCGGCGGGGTTCCGGCGCTCGGAGCCGTACCCGTTGCCCCGGCATCCCGCGTGCGCCCCGAACGCTCGCCCGAGGGCTGGGTGCTCGACAACGGCATCGTGCGCGTGGTGATCGACGATCGCGGCCTGATCGTCTCGGCGGTCGATGTGGCGAGTGGTCGCGAGAGTGTGCCGCCGGGCGCGGCATCCGCTCTTCTGCAACTGCACCGCGACACCCCGACGCAGTGGGATGCCTGGGATGTCGACGTGCACTATCGGAACACCGTCACCGACCTCACCGACATCGACGGCCTCGAGCTCGACGGCGACGAGGTCGTCGTCACCCGGTCCTTCGGCTCGTCGCGCGTGGTCGAGCGCATCGGACTCGATGCCGGGTCGCGCACCCTGTCGCTCGGGTTCGAACTCGACTGGCACGAGACGCAGAAACTGCTCAAGCTCGCGTTCCCCGTCGACGTGCACACCGACAGCGCGACCTCGGAGGTGCAGTTCGGCCACATCGAGCGGAAGACCCACACCAACACGTCGTGGGATGCCGCGCGCTTCGAGACCGTCGCGCAGCGGTGGGTGCGCGTGGGCGAACCCGGCTTCGGCGTCGCGGTCGTGAACGACTCCACCTACGGCCACGACATCACGCGAGCCGAGCGCTCGGTCGGCGGCGGCACGGTCTCGGTCGTCCGACTGTCGCTCATCCGGTCGGCGCTGTTCCCCGATCCCACGCAGGATCAGGGCACGTATGCACTGGGGGTCGGCCTGGTCGTCGGCGCGGACGTCGAGGATGCCGTCGTCGAGGGCTATCGGCTGAATCTGCCCGAACGGGTGGTGAGGGGGACCGCCTCCGCGATCGAGCCGATCGTGACGGTGGCGGATCCGGGGGTCGTCGTCGAGGCGGTCAAGCTCGCCGAGGACGGCTCGGGCGACGTCGTCGTGCGGGTGTACGAGGCGCTCGGCCGCCGGGTCGACACCGTCGTGCACCCCGGTTTCGACGCGCTCGGGGCGGTTCGGACCGATCTGCTCGAGCGCGAGGTCGCGGCATCCACCATCGCCGACGATGGAGTTTCCCTCTCCCTGCGACCGTTCGAGATCGTGACCCTCCGCTTCGCCCGCTGACGGCTGATGCGCGTGGTGCGCCGGGATTTGTTCCGGCGCGCCACGCGGGGCCGACACAGCATGTAGTGGCTGAATCGAGATCCGACCCCCACATCTGGGGCATCTCGCGAAGGGACCTCCATGACCACGCGCACCATCCCCGTCCGAAGCACCGTGGAGGAGTACCTCGAGAGACGCGACTGGCGCGTCAACGCGAACGCGAATCAGGGCTACAGCCTCGGCGGGCTCATCCTCAACGCGTCTGGCAAGCTGATCGCCAACTACTGGCTCGACGAGGTCTACGCGCCCGAGGCCGGAGCCGCGCACCGCGACGGCGACATCCACATCCACGATCTCGACGTGTTCGCCGGCTACTGCGCCGGGTGGTCGCTGCGCCAGCTCCTCGAGCAGGGGTTCAACGGGGTTCCGGGCGCGATCTCGTCGGCCCCGCCGAAGCACTTCTCGAGCGCCCTCGGCCAGATCGTCAACTTCCTCGGCACCCTTCAGAACGAGTGGGCCGGAGCGCAGGCGTTCAGCTCGTTCGACACCTATCTCGCACCCTTCGTGCGGCTCGACGGGCTCGACGAGCGAGCCGTGCGCCAGGGCATCCAGGAGCTCGTCTTCAACCTCAACGTCCCCTCGCGATGGGGCACCCAAACCCCGTTCACCAACCTGACCTTCGACTGGACCTGCCCCGACGACCTCGCCGACCAGCGCCCGCTCGTCGGCGGGCGCCTCGCCGACTTCACGTACGGCGATCTCGCGCCCGAGATGGCGATGATCAACCGCGCGTTCCTGTCGGTGATGACCGAGGGCGACGCCGACGGCCGGGCGTTCACCTTCCCCATCCCGACCTACAACATCACGAAGGACTTCGACTGGGACTCTCCCGAGGCCGACGCGCTGTTCCGGATGACGGCGAAGTACGGCCTGCCCTACTTCCAGAACTTCGTGAACTCCGACCTCGACCCCGGAATGATCCGCTCGATGTGCTGCCGCCTGCAGCTCGACCTCACGGAGCTCCTCAAGCGCGGCAACGGGCTGTTCGGCTCGGCCGAGCAGACCGGGTCGGTCGGGGTCGTCACGATCAACTGCGCGCGGCTCGGATTCGTGCACGCCGGCGACCGCGCGGGCCTGTACGCGCAGCTCGACCGGCTGCTGGAGATCGCGCGCGACAGCCTCGAGGCCAAGCGCACCGTCATCGGACGCAACCTCGACGCGGGCCTGTTCCCCTACAGCCGGCGCTACCTCGGCACCCTGGACAACCACTTCTCGACGATCGGCGTGAACGGGCTGAACGAGGCGGTGCGCAACTTCTCGGGCGACACGGATGACATCACGACCGAGGAGGGGATGCGGTTCGCCGCAGACCTGCTCGATCACGTGCGCGTACGCATGGTGGAGTTCCAGGAGCAGACCGGGCACCTCTACAACCTCGAGGCCACCCCGGCCGAGTCGGCGACCTACCGCTTCGCCCGCGCCGATATCGCGCGCTTCGCGGGCATCCGTCACGCCGGCACGACCGCCAACCCGTACTACACGAACTCGTCGCAGCTGCCGGTCGCGTTCACCGACGACCCATTCCTCGCGATGGAGCTCCAGGAGGGACTGCAGCAGAGGTACACCGGCGGCACCGTCCTGCACCTCTACATGGGCGAGGCCGCACCGACGGCGGCGGCGTGCAAGACCCTCGTCCGCCGTTCGCTCGAGCGGTTCCGCATCCCGTACATCACGATCACCCCCACGTTCTCGATCTGCCCCCAGCACGGGTACCTCTCGGGCGACCACGCGACGTGCCCTCAGTGCCTCGCCGAGTGCGAGGTCTGGACGCGGGTGATGGGCTACTTCCGCCCGGTCTCGTCGTTCAACATCGGCAAGAGAGGCGAGGCCGCCGAGCGTGTGGCGTTCTCGTACGAACGCGCCGCGGCGGTCGTGTGACGTGTCCGCTGTGGCGGGTCGCAGCGCTTCCGGGCTGCGCATCGCGGGACTCTCGCGGTTCTCGACGGTCGATTGGCCGGGGCACCTCGTGGCGACGGTGTTCCTGCAGGGGTGCCCGTGGGACTGCACCTACTGCCACAACCCCGATCTGATCGATCCGCGGACAAGCGGGGTGATGCCGTGGGCGGACGTCGCCGCCTTCCTCGGCGAGCGCCGCGGCCTGCTCGACGGGGTGGTCTTCTCGGGCGGTGAGCCGACGATGCAACGCGCCCTCCCCGACGCGATCGCACGGACCCGCGAACTCGGGTTCGACGTCGGACTGCATACGGGCGGCGCCTACCCGGACCTGCTCGAAGCCGTGCTGCCGGCCCTGTCGTGGATCGGCCTCGATATGAAAGCGGGGGCCGACGACTACGCCGGCGTGACGGGCCGGGGTCCGAGCGGACGCGCCGCACTGCGCTCGCTCGACCTCGTGGTCGCCGCTCAGCGCGAGCGCGCCGCCTCGCCGCATCCGCTCGATGTCGAGGTCCGCACGACCGTGCATCCCGACCTCATCGACGACGCCCGGCTCGGCGATCTCGGCGAGCTGCTGGCCGACCGCGGGGTGCGGCGGTGGGCGATCCAGCGATTCCGTGCGGCGGGCAGCCGGTGCGGCACGCCGGTCGCCGCCCCGCTGCGGCTCGACCGCGTGCCGCGAGAACGGTTCGAGCGCGTCGACGTGAGATGAGGCGCCGCGGTTGCGCGAACTCGGCACGAGTCAGCGCACGCCCCGCGCGGTGAGAGCGTCGCCGAGGTCGTCGGCGTGTTTCAGTGCCAGGACGATGAACGCCAGCGCGGAGGAACGGATGCCGCCTCCCGCGCCCCGCGCGCGGTGCGCGTCTCGCACCTCGCCTGCCAGGCGCGCGAGCGTCGGCACGGAGCCGAGCGCGACGACGAGGAGGAGGGAGATGCGCTCGGGGTCGGCGCCGATCGCCCGGGCGGGACGGAGGGCACGCTCGAAGAGGTCGAGCAGCGCGGCAACCGGCGTCGTCAGCGCCAGCAGGGCGGCGAGCAGGATCGCGGCCAGGATGCGCACGGTTCCGACCACGGCGGACTCGAGCCCCAGGAAGATGAGCTGGCCGGCGAGCGCGATGATCACGAGCCACCGCAGCGCCCGGATCTGTCGGACCAGCTCGCGCCAGCCCGTTCCGGGGACGGCGTAGCAGGCGAGGCACAGGGCGGCCGTACCGGCCGCAGTCGCCGGTGCAGCCGGGAGCAGCGACACCGTCATCACCAGGCCGAGGAGGAGCAGGGTCTTCGGCCCCGCCGGGAGCCGGTGCCACCCCCGCGCATCCGGACGGTAAAGGGTCAGCATCGTGCCGCGCCCGCCTCGGTAGACGTCATCGCCAGGTCCTCGCGTATGAATCGACGACCTCGGCCGCGTTTCCCACGTCGACGATGCGTCCCGCGGTGACGTGCACGCCGACCTCGCACCGCCGCGCGAGATCGAGGTCGTGGGTCACGAGCAGCAGTCGGTGGCCGGTGTCGCCGAGAAGATGACCGGCGATGCGGGCGGCGTTCCGCCCGTCGAGGAACGCGGTCGGCTCGTCCGCGACGACGAGCTCGGGGTCGCGGACGAAGGCTCCGCACAGGGCGAGCAGCTGCTTCTGCCCGCCCGACAGCTCGTGCGCGGGGTGGTCGCGGAGATCGGTCAGGTCGAACCGATCGAGCGCCCGGTCGACCCGTGCAACGCGGTCGGCGCGCGAGCCGCGATCGCCGCGAAGCGAGAAGGCGACGTCCTCGGCGACCGTGGGCATGACGATCTGCGCGTCCGGGTTGCTGAAGACGATCGCGACGCGGCGCCGCAGCTCGGCCGCATCCCGGACCGGGTCGCAGCCGAGCACCCGGACGGCTCCCGAGGTCGGCCGCACGAGTCCGCCGATGAGTCGGGCGAGCGTCGACTTGCCCGAACCGTTGTCGCCGACCACCGCGATCGTGCGCGCGTCGAGGCCGAGGGTGAGGGGTTCCAGCACCTGCACGTCCCCGAGGCGGACGGCCGCGGCCTCGAGACGGATGCCGACCGTCATGCCGGGGCGGCGGTCCGGGTCGGCGCATCATCGCCGGCCCGGGTGCTCGCACGCGGCGCCCACGTGCGCCGGAAGGCGCGAGGGTAGCCGCGCACGAGTGCTCCGACCACGAGCGTCGCGACGACGACCTTGACGATGTCGCCCGGGACGAAAGCGAGGTTCGCCAGCGCCGCCTGCTCGAGCGGCAGGCGCAGGACGAGGCTCTGGACCGGGATGCCGCACGCATACACGACCAGCACCCCGCCGATGAGGAGCCCGGCCGCGGTGCGCCACCACACGGGTCGCCGCTCGCCGGCGTGGACGATCAGCCCCACCACCACGGCGCCGACGAGCCAGCCGACGAGGTAGCCCGCCGTCGGGCCGGCGAAGACCGCGAGCCCGCCGCGGCCGCCCGCGAGGAGCGGAAGCCCCACGGCGACGAGAGCGAGGAAGGTGCCCACCGAGGCCGCGCCGACGACGGGCCCGAGAACGGCGCCGGCGAGCATCACGCCGAGGGTCTGCGCTGTGATCGGCACACCCCCGAACAGCGGGAACGAGCCGGGCAGCCCGAGCACGGCGATGAGGGCCGCGAACACCGCGGCGCGGGCGAGGTCGGTCGCATCGAGCGCGGCGCGCGACGCGGGGATCGACGGGGTCATGGCTCCTCCTGAACACCGTTCACGTGAACGGCGTTCAGGTAGAGTAGCGCCATGATCGCCGACGATTCAAACCGCGGAGGTCGCGCGCCCCGACGCTCGAGGGACGACGTGGTCGACGCCGCCCTCGAGCTGCTCGACCGGGTCGGCCTGCCCGATCTGTCGATGCGGCGCCTCGCCGAGCATCTCGGCGTGCAGCCGAGTGCCTTGTACTGGCACGTCGAGAACAAGCAGCAGCTGCTCGCGGCCGTGAGCGCGCGCATCCTCCGTCCGGTCAGCGCAGATGACGAGGCCGGCACGAGCCTCGACGTCGCCGCCCGAGAGGTCGCCGTGCGCCTGCACGACAGCCTGCTCGCCTACCGCGACGGGGCCGAGGTCGTCTCCAGCTCGCTCGCGCTCGGGCTCGTCGAGCCACCCGTGCACGCGCGGCTCCGGGCCGTCGCACTCGAGCGCGGCGAGTCGGCTTCTCTCGCCGACACGATCGCCGACACCGTCACCCATTTCGTCGTCGGTTTCACCTTCCACCAGCAGCAGCGCCGCAGCGCCGACGCGTGGGGCGCGGCCTCGGGCGACGTCGCCGCCTCGCCCGCGCGCATCGCCGCCGGCGACGATGACGGCTTCACCGCGGCGCTCGACCTGATCATCGCGGGGGTGACGACGGTGCTCGCCGGCGGCGCCACACAGCATCCAGCGCCCCGGTGATGACGATCGTCACGACGTAGACGAGCAGGTCGCGCGCGTCGAACACCGTCCCGAGCACCAGGACCGCCGGCGGGAAGACGGTGGCCGCCCGCGCGGGCAGGTCGCTCAGCTGCAACAGCTCGACCGCGATGCACCAGCCCCCGGCGACCGCCGCGACGACGACGGTTCCGGCACGGGGTGCGACGGCGACGACGAGAGCGTAGATCAACACGGCGTAGAGCGCGTCACCGGCGATGTCGGTCGCGGCGGTGTCGGGCAGGATGCCGTGGACCACGAGCCCTGCCGCGACGACAGCGACGGCCAGCGCGGCCGCGCCCCAGCGCCGGGCTGCGCGGCCGGTGGTCACAGCCGGTCGCGGAGCCACGACGTCGAGACCGCCCGGGCCCCCACCGCCTCGACGCGAGCGCACAGCTCGCGATCCGACGTCACGACGCTGACCCGCTCACCCGCGGCCACGGCGGCGGTGGTCGCGTCGACGATCGCATCGTCACCGGCGGCCGGTGCGCGAGCGAGCTCGACCCCCGCGGGGGCGGTGACGTCGCGCGCCTGCCCCTCGACGACGGCGACCACGCGCGGGAACCAGATGTCCTCGGGGAGCTCCAGGTCCGCGGCATCCATCCCCCGCTCGGCCAACGCCGCCACCTGGGCGAGCAGCCGCTCGGCGGCACCGGCCCGATCGCGCCACCAGCCGTCGGGGACCGAACCGACCACGTTCGCGACGTCGACGATGACGGTCGGGCGTAGCGAGAGCAGGCCGCGCAGCCGGGGCCAGGATGCCGCGAACCCGGGATGCAGCGGGAAGGACTCGACCTCATCGATGGGAACCCACGCGAGCTCGCGGCTCTCGGGATCGCTGATGACCGGGTGGAAGGGCGTCGTGACGTCGGCCACGAGGGTGCCGTAGGTCCACACCCCGACATCCAGCACGGACAGGAACCGCGGCGCAACGGCGTCCGCGGGAACGCCAGCTTCCTCCGCCGACTCGCGCAATGCTCCGTCGCGCGCGGACTCCCCCGCGTGACGCGCGCCGCCGGGAAGACCCCAGGTGTCGCCGAAGTGGCTCCACGACACCCGATGCTGCAGCAGCACGCCCCGCTCCGGATCGATGGCCAGCAGGCCCGCGGCACCGAAGCGCCCCCAGTACCGCTCGCCCGACGGCGCAACGACCCACGCGTCGCCGGGATCGCGCGGGCCGTGCGGCGGGCGCGGGGCGGCGGCGGGATCGTCGGTCATCCTCACAGCCTGACACAGCCGCGGTCCGCGGGCCCGTGATTGGCATCGTGTTACCAGCCGGGTCTCCCCGGTGCTGCAGCGCACAATGGGGACGTGGAGTACGAGATCGATGACTCACCCGCCCGCATCCAGCGCGACGTCGTATGGCGCTGGCTCTCGTCCGAGGCCTACTGGGGCCGCTGGCGCGAGCGCTCCGTGCTCGAGGCGCAGCTCGACGCGGCCTGGCGGGTCGTCGGGGCCTATCGCGCCGACACCGGAGAACAGATCGGCTTCGCCCGCGCGGCATCCGATGGCGCGAGCTTCGCTTATCTCGCCGATGTCTTCGTCGTCGCCGAGCACCAGGGCGCGGGCGTCGCGCACCGCATCCTCCGGCGCATGATCGACGAGGGCCCCGGGCACGACTTCCGCTGGACGCTGTTCACGCGCGACGCGCACAGTCTCTACGCCGAATTCGGCTTCGAGACCCCCGACGAGACCGCGATGGTGCGTCGCGCGTCACCCGCCAAGCGCTGAGGCAGCAGAAACCGGTGGACGCGCTCCGACAGCGATCAACACGGCGCTGCCTGTGGATAGTCGAGGCGCGATGTCGGAGGTCCGTGACATGATTCGAACATGCATTCGCATGATGGGCTCGGCGGCGGGATGGGTAGCGACGGTGACGTCGATGCCCTCGCTCAGCTGGTCGCGGATGCGGAGGGGGCGGCGGACGTCGTTCGGGCTGGCCAGGTGCGTGAGGTTCGGGTGCTCGCTGCGGCGGGGGTGCTCGCGGAGAAGCAGGCTGCTGGGGCATCGGAGAAGGTCAAGGCGCGCGAGATGGCGTTGCGCGGGATCGCCGCGGAGCTGGCTGGGGTGTTCATCGCGACCGACCGGACACTGCAGCGTCGGATCGACGAGGCGCGCGATCTGGTCGACAACTTCCCGCTGACGATGGCCGCGTGGGAGGACGGGCGCATCGTGCGTGGGCACGTGCGGGTGATCCAGGAGATCGGATGCCTCGTGCCCGCGGAGGAACGGGCAGAGTTCGAACGGGTCGCGATCGAACGGTGCGAGGGCGAGACCCCGAACCGGGTGCGCGACGCGTTGCGGATGATCGCCGAGCGGATGCACCCGCGGTCGTTCACCGAGAGGCACGAGGAGGCCGCGGCCGGGCGGTGCGTGCGGGTGCTGGCCGGGGCCGATGGGATGTCGGACCTGATCGCGACCTTGCCGACGGTGATCGCCGACGGGATCGTCGACCGGCTCACCCGACAGGCGCGGGAGATCATCAACGCGCGGCAGCAGGCTGATGCGCCTGGCACGCCTGACACTCGAGCCGACGCGAACGGCGGCTCACCCGATGCCGACACGACGATTCGCGACGGGTCGTCGTTCGTCGACGATGCCCGATCGATCGACCAGGTCCGCGCCGACGTGTTCAGTGACCTCCTCCTCGCGGGGGCGCCGGCCCTCGACCCGACTGGCACCGGTGACGGCGACGGAACGCTCGGGGCGATCCGGGCACACGTGCAGGTTGCCGTGTCGGCGTTGACGCTGATGGGTCAGGACGAGGGGCCGGCCGATCTAGCCGGCCGCTCCCCCATCGATGCCGCGACCGCACGCGAGCTCGCGGGCAACGCGACCTCGTGGGACCGGCTGCTCACCGACCCCGTCACCGGAACCGTGCTCGAGTGCGACAGCTACCGGCCCACCGCCGCCATGGTGCGACTTCTACGGGCGAGGGATCGGCACTGCCGGTTTCCCGGATGCCGGCAACCCGCCATCCGTTGCGAACTCGACCACACGATCGCCGCATCCGAGGGCGGGGGCACGCACGTGTGCAACCTCGCCAACCTCTGCAAGAGACACCACGACGTCAAACACCACACCCGATGGCGAGTCCAACAACTCGCGGGCGGAAGGCTGATCTGGACCTCACCCACCGGGCGGATCTACCGCGAAGACGCACCACCACCGCTCGTCGCCTTCACGGTCGCCACCACGACCACGGATCCACCCGGCCCGGGGGCTCCACCGTTCTGAGCACAAGCGGCCGCGGCGTGCTGCGCCGGGCGTCAGCGCTGGCGCTTCTCGCGCACCCGCATGTTCGTCACGATCGGCGTGCCCTCGAAGCCGAAGATCTCGCGCAGCCGTCGCTGAATGAAGCGACGGTAGCCCGGGTCGAGGAACCCGGTCGTGAACAGCACGAATGTCGGCGGACGCGTCGACGCCTGGGTCCCGAACAGGATGCGGGGCTGCTTGCCGCCGCGCAGCGGGTGCGGGTGCTCCGCGACGAGCTCGGCGAGGAACGCGTTGAACTTGCCCGTCGGGATGCGCTGATCCCACGACTGCAGCGCGGTCTCGAGAGCGGGAACCAGCTTGTCGAGGTGACGACCGGTCCGGGCCGAGAGGTTGACGCGCGGCGCCCACGTGACGTGCGCGAGGTCCTGCTCGATCTCGCGCTCGAGGTAGCGGCGACGGTCGGCGTTGTCCATGTCGGCGTCGTTGAGGCGGTCCCACTTGTTGAACGCGAGCACGAGCGCTCGACCGGACTCGAGCACGAGGTCGATGATATTGAGGTCCTGCACGCTGATCGACTCGGTCACGTCGAGCACGACGACGGCGACCTCGGCCTTCTCGAGGGCCGCTGACGTGCGCAGCGACGCGTAGAAGTCCGCACCCTGCTGCAGGTGCACCCGTCGACGGATGCCGGCCGTGTCGACGAGTCGCCACAGCTTGCCGCCGAGTTCGACGACCTCGTCGACGGGGTCGCGGGTCGTGCCCGCGAGGTCGTTCACGACGACGCGCTCCTCGCCCGCGGCCTTGTTGAGCAGCGACGACTTCCCGACGTTCGGGCGCCCCAGGATCGCGACGCGACGCGGTCCGCCCAGCTCGTTCTTCGCGACGGCCGAGACCTCGGGGAGCACCTTCATGATCTCGTCGAGAAGATCCGCGACTCCACGCCCGTGGATGGCCGAAACGGGGTGCGGCTCGCCCAGGCCGAGGTTCCACAGCGCCGCAGCCTCGGGCTCCTGGCGCGCGTCATCGATCTTGTTCGCGATGAGGAAGACCGGCTTGTCGCTCTTGCGCAGCAGACGGACGACGGCCTCGTCGGTGGCGGTGGCCCCGACCATCGCGTCGACGACGAACAGCACGACATCCGCGAGGTCGATCGCGACCTCGGCCTGCGCGGCCACCGAACGGTCGATGCCGCGGGCGTCGGGCTCCCACCCGCCGGTGTCGACGAGGGTGAAACGGCGGTCCATCCACTCGGCCTTGTAGCTGACGCGGTCACGCGTGACACCCGGGGTGTCCTCGACGACGGCTTCGCGCCGACCCAGGATGCGGTTGACCAGCGCCGACTTCCCGACGTTCGGACGCCCGACGATGGCGACCACCGGCAGCGCCGGGAGCACCTCGACGACCTCGCCACCCGCGGTCAGGCCTGCGAGCAGGTGAGCATCCTCATCATCGAGCTCGTAGTCGGCGAGGGTCGCCCGCAGCGCGGCGGCCCGCTGGTCGGCGAGCTCCTCGTCGAGGTTCGCGAGCTTCTCCTCGAGCTGGTCGGGACCGCCCTGGTACTCGTCTTCGGTCGTAGCCATCAGTTCTCTCCTGTCGCGGTGCGAACGACGTCGATGACGGCGTCCACAGTCCGATCGAAGTCCAATTCGGTCGAGTCGACCACCACGACGCCGGGCGCCGCGGTGAGGAAGTCGACGACCTTCGAGTCCGACGCGTCACGCCGGTGGAGCGCCTCGGCGACAGCCGCGGCATCCTCCCCCGTGAGCTCGGCGCTGCGGCGCGCGGCGCGCACCTCGGGGCTGGCGGTCAGCAGGATGCGCACGGGCGCATCGGGGAAGACCACGGTGGTGATGTCCCGCCCCTCGACGATGACACCGGCCGATCCGGATGCCGCGACGAGCGCCCGGAACAGGACGTTCACGCGCTCGCGCACTTCGGGCACGCGTGCGACGCCGCTGACGGCCGCCGAGACGCGGGGCTCGCGGATCTCATCGGTGACGAAGACGTCGCCGACGCGGACCCAGTGGTCATCGGGGTCGAGCGAGATCGCGTAGTCGAAACCGTCGAGGGCGCGCACCACGGCGTCCGCGTCGGCGGTGTCGTCATCGCGCTCGAGCACGCGCCACGCCAGCGCACGGTAGGCGGCCCCGGTGTCGAGGAAGCCGTAGCCGAGCACGCGGGCCGCCTGCTTCGACACGCTCGACTTGCCGCTGCCGGCGGGACCGTCGATCGCGACGGTCACCGGGAACGATTCAGGCACCGGAGACGACTCAGGCATGGGGAACACTCGCGATCTTCCAGCCGCGCTTCTCGAGCCCGGCGACGGCTTCATGGACGGCGCTGGGGACGACGCTCAGCTCGGCCAGCCCGAACTGCGCGCCCGGGGAGTGCTCGAGGCGGAGGTCCTCGATGTTCACCCCGAGCTCGCCGAGGTCGCCGAACAGGCGCCCGAGCTGACCCGCGGTGTCGTCGACGCGCACGACGATCTGCTCGAACCGGCGGTTCTGGCCGTGCTTACCGGGCAGGCGCTCGACGCCCTCATTGCCACGACGGATGGTGTCGGCGAGCGCGCGGCGGGCACCGGGGGCCGCCGGGTCGCGCAGCGCGTCGGCCACTCCACGCAGGTCGCCCGCCAGCTCATCGAGCACGGCGACGACGGGGGCCGCGTTCGCGCCGAGGATCTGCACCCACAGTTCGGGAGCGGATGCCGCGATACGCGTCGTGTCGCGCACGCCCTGACCGGTCAAGCGCAGGGATCCCTCGGGAGCCGCGACGAAGCGTCCGGCGAGGAGGCTCGCCACCAGCTGCGGGACGTGCGAGGTGAGGGCGACCGCTTCGTCGTGCTCCTGCGGTGTCATCTCGAGCGGCATCGCGCCGAGGTCGAGCGCGAGCCCTTCGACGACCGCGAGATCGGAGGCGCGCGTCTCATCGTCACGGCACACGACCCACGGGCGACCGATGAAGATGTCCGCGCGCGCCGAGATCGCGCCGCCCCGCTCGCGGCCGGCGAGCGGGTGCGAGCCGATGTAGTGGGTGAGGTCGACCCCGCGCTTTCGCAGCTCGAGGTAGGGCTCGAGCTTGACGCTCGCGACATCCGTCACGACGACGCCGGGGTGGGCGCGCAGCTCGCGCTCGATCACATCCGCCGTGACGTCGGGCGGCACCGCGACCACGATGAGGACGGGGCGGTCGTCCGGGGCCGCGAGCCGGCCCGCGCCGTAGTCGACGGCGAGCCGCAGCTGAGCGGGCGAAGCGTCGTCGAGGACGACGTCGACGCCGAGCAGACGCAAGGCGTGACCGATGCTCGAGCCGAGCAGGCCCGCGCCGACGATGCGCACGGTGCCGGCCGTGCGCGCGGCACGGCCGGGGCGCACGGGATCGAGCGAGGAATCGGTCACGGGTTCTCCGGAGAAGTCGGGTGCTCGGGGGCACCGTCGGCGCTGCGCGAGAGCGTCAGCAGCGCACCGCGTTCCACTGTAGTCAACTCCCGGGCGCGTCCCGCCGGGAGGGTTCCCAGGTGAAGCGGCCCGAACTGTCGCCGCACGAGCTCGAGAACCGGATGCCCGACCTCGGCCATCATGCGCCGCACGATGCGATTGCGGCCCGAGTGGAGCGTCAGCTCGACGAGGCTCGTCTCACCCGACGTGTCGAGCAGCCGCGCCTTGTCGGCCGCGATCGGGCCGTCGTCGAGCTCGACGCCTTTCGTCAGCCGTGCGATCGTCTGCGGGGTCACGCGCCCGCGCACCTTCGCGATGTACACCTTCGTCACCCCGAACGAGGGGTGGGCCAGGACGTGGGCGAGCTCGCCGTCGTTCGTGAGCACGAGCAGACCGCTGGTCTCGGCATCCAGGCGGCCGACGTTGTACAGGCGCTCGTCCCAGTCCTTCGTGAACCGGCGCAGGTCGGCGCGGCCCTTCTCGTCCTTCATCGAGCTGACGACACCCGTCGGCTTGTTGAGCATGACGTAGCGCTTCGTCGTGTCGAGCTGCACGGCCGTGCCGTCGACGTCGACCCTGTCGACAGCCGGGTCGATGCGGCTGCCGAGCTCGGTCACGACGACGCCGTTGACCCGGACGCGTCCCTCGACGATCAGCTGCTCGCACACGCGGCGCGACGCCACCCCGGCATTGGCCAGGACCTTCTGCAGGCGTACCCCTTCGGCATCCGTCATCGCGTCGCCTCTCCTTCGAAACCGTCGGCGCCGTCGTCGAGCAGCGGCGAAATGGGCGGCAGCTCGTCGAGCGAGTTGATGCCGAGGTTGACCAGCAGCGCGTCGGTCGTGCCGTACAGGATGGCACCGGTCTCGGGGTCGTGACCGACTTCCGTCACCAACCCGCGCGAGAGCAGGGTGCGCACGACCGAATCGACGTTGACGGCGCGGATCGACGCCACCTGACTGCGCGACACCGGCTGCTTGTACGCGATGACCGCGAGGGTCTCGAGGGCCGCCTGCGAGAGCCGCGACGGCGCCTGCGTGTTGACGAACTCGCTCACGAGGGCGTCGTGCTCGGCTCGCACGTACATCCGCCACCCGCCGCCCACTTCGCGCAGCTCGAAGCCGCGACGCGGCCCGCCCGTCTCGCCGTCGTAATCGGCGACAAGCCCGGCGACCGCCTGCCGCACGGCTGCGACGGGCGCCCCGACGGCGGCGGCGAGGGAGACGAGGCTCTGCGGCTCGTCGACGATCAGCAGAACCGCCTCGAGCCGCCGCGCGACGTCCGCGATCGGGTTGGCCACGGTCGGTGTCGGGTCATCGGTCATAGTCGGCTCCCAGGGTGGCGAGGTTCTCCTCGGACCAGCGCTCCGCGGTCCAGCGCAGCGTCAGCTCGCCGAGCGGCTCGAGCTGCTCGAACGACAGCGCCGCGTGACGGTAGAGCTCGAGCACGGCGAGGAAACGGGCCACGACGACGCCGGGCTGCGCGACCCCGGCGATGAGTTCACGGAAGTTCAGGGTACCCGCGCCGCGCAGCAGCGTCACGACGATGGCCGCCTGCTCGCGGATCGACACGAGCGGAGCGTGCAGGTGGTCGAGCCCCACGACGGGGATCTCCTTCGGAGCGAACGCGAGCATCGCCAGTGCCGCGAAGTCGTCGGGGGTCAGCGTCCACACGAGCTCCGGCGCGGCCGCGCGGTACTTCTCATCGAGGCGAACCGACCGGGTGTGACGACGGTCCTCGGCGACGACCCGCTCGGCGAACCAGCCGGCGACCTGCTTGAACGCGCGGTACTGCAGCAGACGGGCGAACAGCAGGTCGCGCGCTTCGAGCAGCGCCACCGACTCGGCGTCGATGAGCTCGCCCTGCGGCAGGAGCCCGGCGACCTTCATGTCCAGCAGCGTCGCGGCGACGACGAGGAACTCCGAGGCGGCGTCGAGCTCTGCGGGCTCGAGCCCGCGCAGGTAGCCGATGAACTCATCGGTGACCTTGCTGAGCGACACCTCGGTGATGTCGAGCTCGTGCTTGCCGATGAGGTTCAGCAGCAGGTCGAAGGGGCCGTCGAAGTTCGTCAGCGAGACCCGGAAGCCCGGACCGTTCGGATCGCCCGCGTCGGGTTCGGCCGGCCCGGCCGCATCGACGATCCGGTCAGGCGACGGCGCCACGGGCGACGAGCTCCCGCGCGAGACGCAGGTAGGCCTGCGCGGCCTGATGCTCCGGCGCGAAGGTGATGATCGGGACCCCGGCGACCGACGCATCGGGGAACTTCACGGTGCGCCCGATGACCGTCTCGAGCACGTCGTCGCCGAAGGCCTCCACGACGCGTTCGAGCACCTCGCGCGAGTGGAGGGTGCGCGGGTCGTACATCGTGGCGAGGACGCCGTCGAGCTCGATGGAGGGGTTCAGCCGGTCGCGCACCTTGTCGATCGTCTCGATCAGCAGCGCGACGCCGCGCAGCGCGAAGAACTCGCACTCGAGCGGGATAAGCACGCCGTGGCTCGCCGTCAGCGCGTTGACCGTGAGCAGCCCGAGCGAGGGCTGGCAGTCGACGAGGATGACGTCGTACTCGGACGAGACCCCGCGCAGCACGCGCGCCAGGATCGTCTCACGGGCGACCTCGTTGACGAGGTGCACCTCGGCCGCCGAGAGGTCGATGTTCGCGGGGATGACGTCGAGCCCGGGCACAGACGTCTCGACGATGACCTCGTGAGGGTCGCGCTTGGTGTCGAGCAGCAGGTCGTAGATCGTCGGCACGTCGTGCGTCGCGATTCCGAGGCCCGCCGACAGTGCGCCCTGCGGGTCGAAGTCGACGGCGAGCACCTTGCGACCGTACTCGGCGAGCGCGGCGGCGAGGTTGATCGTCGTCGTTGTCTTGCCGACGCCGCCCTTCTGGTTGCAGAGGGCGATGATGCGGGCCGGGCCGTGACCATCGAGCTTCGGCGGGGTCGGGAAACCTCGGTATGGCCGACCGGTGGGTCCGATCGGGGTGTCCTCCGTGGGGGCCTTCCCGGCCTTCCGCGACTTGTCCGTCACCGAGACTCCTGCTTTCCGTAGCGTGCGATCGATTCTCGCACAGGCACCCGGCGTGAGCCGATACGTTCGTCGGACGCGCGGGGCAGAAGTGGCCTGGGCCGACGCCCGAGGCGACACCAGCACCGCCGATCCGACGAACGTATCGCCGCAACGCCTCCGGGTCACAGGCTCCCGAGCACGTCGAGCCGCAGCTGGGCGGCGACGGCGATCAGCAGGTAGTCGACAACCACGACGAGGGGCGTCCACGCCAGCAGCAGCGCGCCGACGCGCTGCGGCGCGCGGCCCCAGACACCCTCGCGCAGCGTCCAGCCGAGAGTCGTCCAGAACAGCGGGATCGTCACGAGCCACACGACCATGCACCACGGGCAGAGCGAGCCGTACTCGAACACGCTGCGGTAGGCGAAGACGTGGACGAGCACGAACGCCGCCGCGACGAACCCGGCGTGCACCCGCCAGTACCAGGGACGCAGCCCGCCCGGCGCCGCGAGCCCGGAGGCTCCCGCGTAGATGGCGCCCGGGAAGAGCACGATCCCGATGATCGAATTGCTGAACCCGAGCAGGTTCCCGCCGGGGCTCAGCAGGTTGGGGCCGCACGTGACGATCGGGCTGATGTCGCACGAGATGAGGGCTTCGGCACCGGTGAGCTGGCCGACGTACTCGTGGTAGAGCAGGAACGACACGATCCAGCCCGCGACGCCCGCCACGATCCAGACGACGGCGAGCGCGGGGCCGGGACGGATGCCGCGCCTGTTCTCCGAAACGGCGGCGGATGCTGCGGTGGGCATGCTGTCATCCTGCGGCGCCGGTACCGCGCCCGCGGCCGCCCCGTGCCGGGAAAAACCGGGTTCGACCGGATGCCGCGAGCCCCGCCCGAGCTTCAGCGCCAGGTGGCGGTGAGGAGACCGGCGACGACCCCGAAGACGAGGGGCAGCAGGCAGCCGATGGCGACGGGGCGACCGACCGCGGGCCGGGTGAACAGGAGCGCTCGCGTCTCGGCCCGTTCCGCGTCGGTGCTGCGCAGCGCGCCGCCCGGCGACGGCTCCGGGTGAGCGGCCGCGGCATCCTCGATACGCGCGGCGATCGCGAGCAGGTCCTCGGTCCAGCGCCAGAACGGGGCGGTCCAGCGCGCCAGCGCGCCACGCGAGAGGAAGTACACGTGTCGGCCGACGGTCTCGACGTCGACGTCGGGCGCGACCGCCGCCAGGCCGGAGCGCACGGACGGCGTGAGCATCCGGCGAACACGGTCGCCGTCGGCGGGCGCGCACCAGACGCCGAAGTGTTCGTCGAACCCGCCACCGATCTCGATCCGCTCCTGCCCGAGGGGCGGACGCCAGGAGGGCGCGCCCGGCGCGTGCACCGCGACCAGGCTCGCCCGCGGCAGCTCGGCGGCGAGGCCTACGCGGAGGTACGTCAGCGAGTGCGGCATCCGATAGCGGCCGATCCAGGTGTCGAACGCGTAGTCCGCCGACCGGAACGGGCGCGGCTCGCTCCCCGTCACGACAGCGGTCGCCATCCGGCGCTTGCCGAGGCCGAAGACGGTCGCACTCTCCTGCGGGTCGTCCTCGCGGTGGCGCAGACCGAGCCGGTTCGCGGTCGCGAACCCTTCCAGACGGTACAACGCGGCGTCGGCCTCCTGCCGGGCGCGACGCATCCCGCCGAAGCGACTCACCGCGAGTGGCAGCACCATCACCGCCGCGATCACGATGTTCGACCACGACAGGCCCGAGCCGCCTGCCATCGATTGGATGAAGAGGACGAAGAGCAACGCGAGCACGCCCACCCCGAGCACCAGCACCGCCGAGACGAACACCGCTCGCACGGCGACCAGCCATGAGGCGCGCCGGCCCGCTTCGCCACGGAGCCCCTCTTCGCCAGGCTCGGGGAGCGGGGTCGTGAGCGCCTCGGTGCCGAACGGGGTGGCGCCGGCGTCGTCCCGGGGTGCGCCGCTGCTCATGCCCCTATCCTGCCGTGCCGGGGCTGCGACGCCGTCCGCTTGTACCCCGTCTCAGCGCGCGCGAGGATGCGACGTGGCGTAGATCTCCCGCAACGCGTCGACCGTGACATGCGTGTAGATCTGGGTGGTGGCGACCGACGCGTGCCCGAGCAGCTCCTGCACGACGCGGACGTCGGCCCCGCCCTGCAGCAGGTGCGTCGCGAACGAATGCCGCAGGGTGTGCGGCGACACATGCGCCGTCAGTTCCGCGCGCTCGGCCGCCTGCTGGATGATCAGCCACGCGCTCTGCCGCGACAGCGGAGCACCGCGTACCCCGAGGAAGAGTCGGGGCGTCGCGCGTCCGCGCCGGGAGAGCTCCGGCCGGCCCCGCGCCAGATAGGCCTCGACGGCAGCGCGCGCGTACGAGCCGACCGGGACGATCCGCTCCTTCGCGCCCTTGCCGCGAACGCGCAGCACGTCGCCGAGGGCGAGGTCGTCGACATCCAGCTGCACGATCTCGGACACGCGCGCGCCCGTCGCATAGAGCAGCTCGAGCAGCGCTCGATCCCGCAGCGCGGCGATGTCGGTCGCGGCGACATCGCCCGGAGCGGGACCCGCCGCGTCGAGCAGACTCTCGACCTGGTCGATCGTCAGAGCTTTCGGCAGGCGCCGCGGCGTCTTGGGCGGGCGCAGCCGCTGCGTGGGATCGGCATCGACGATGCCTTCACGGGCGAGGAAGCGGTGCCACCCGCGCAGCGACGACTGCAGCCGCGCCAGCGACGTGGCCGCCGGCGGCGGGTCGGCGGATGCCGCCTCCTCGGCGAACCGGGTCACGACCTCAGCCGTGATCTCGGACGTGTCACCGATCCCCTGCTCGGCGAGCCACGCGGTGTACGCGTCGAGATCGCGCCGGTAGGCCGCGACTGTGTGCGCCGACAGCCCGCGCTCGACCGAGATGTGGCGCAGGTACGCCGCGACGGCGCGGTCGAGCCGCACGTCCGTCAGCCCCGGCGCAGCCGTTCGGCCGCCGCCAGCACGCCCGTCGCCAGGATGCCGTTGCGGAACCGTCCCGCGAGCACGCCGTCGACGACCTCCGTGAGCGGTACGCGCTCGACGCGCATGTCGGCTTCCTCGTCCTCGCGCTCGTACGCGCTCGGCGCCGGACTGAGGCCGCGCGCGAGGAAGACGTGGATGACCTCGTCGTTGCCCCCGGGCGTCGTGAAGATGCTGACGAGCGGCTCGAGCGACGCCGCCACCAGGTCGACCTCTTCGGCGAGTTCCCGCCGCGCGGTCTCGATCGGGGGCTCGCCGGCGACGTCGAGCAGCCCCGCGGGGATCTCCCAGTCGCGATGACGGATCGGATGCCGGTACTGCTGGATCAGCACGACGCGCTCTTCGTCGTCGATCGCGACGACCGCGGCCGCCCCGGGGTGGTCCACGAACTGGCGCGTGATCTCCCCGTCACCGAAACGCACCGTCTCGCTCCGCACGTCCCAGACGTGCCCCGAGTACACCAGCTCGCTCGAGATGACCTCGGGCTCGACGGGCTCGTCGCGCAGCTCAGGCATCCTCGACCTCGAACAGCTCGCTCGCGCGGTGCCGGTCGAGGGCGGCGGCGACCAGCCCACGGAACAGCGGGTTCGCCTCGGTCGGACGCGACCGGAGCTCGGGGTGGGCCTGCGTCGCGATGTAGTACGGGTGCACGTCGCGCGGCAGCTCGACGTACTCGACGAGGTTGCGGTCGGGTGACAGGCCCGAGAAGACCAGGCCGGCCTCGGCGATCTGGTCGCGGTACCGGTTGTTCACCTCGTAGCGGTGGCGGTGGCGCTCGGAGGCCTTCGTCGCCCCGTACACCTCGGCCGCGAGCGAGCCCTCGGCGAGGTCGGCCTCGTACAGGCCCAGGCGCATCGTGCCGCCGAGGTCGCCGCCGGCGATGATGTCGACCTGCTCGGCCATCGTCGCGATGACGGGGAACTCGGTCTCGGGGTCGAACTCGCTCGACGACGCACCGGCGAGGCCCGCCATGTTGCGGGCGTACTCGATCACCATGCACTGCAGCCCCAGGCAGATGCCGAGGGTCGGGATGCCCTGCTCGCGCGCGAACTTCAGCGCGCCGAGCTTGCCCTCGATGCCGCGGATGCCGAAGCCGCCGGGCACGACGATGCCGTCGACGCTCGCGAGCGCCTTCTCGGCACCCTCGGGGGTCTCGCACAGATCGGAGGGGATCCAGGTGACGTTGACCTTGGTCTCCTGCGCGAAGCCGCCGGCCTTCAGCGCCTCGGTGACCGAGAGATAGGCGTCGGGAAGATCGATGTACTTGCCGACGAGACCGATCGTGACCTCGTGCTTGGGGTTGTGGACGGCGTCGAGCACCTTGCTCCACCGGGTCCAGTCGACGTCGTCGGCCTTCTCGGCCAGCCCGAGCCGGCGCGTGATGTACGCGTCGAGACCCTGATCGTTCAGGGTCGAGGGGATGTCGTAGATGCTCGGCAGGTCGACGGTGTTCACGACGCCCTCGACGTCGACATCGCACATGAGCGCGATCTTGTTGCGGTTGCTCTCGCTGACGGGGCGGTCGCTGCGCAGCACGAGGGCGTCGGGCTGGATGCCGACCTGGCGGAGGGCCGCGACGGAGTGTTGCGTCGGCTTCGTCTTCTGCTCGCCCGAGGCGCCCATGAACGGCACGAGCGAGACGTGCACGAAGAACACGTTGTCGCGGCCGAGCTCGTGGCGCAGCTGACGGGCCGCTTCGAGGAACGGCTGCGACTCGATGTCGCCGACGGTGCCGCCGACCTCGGTGATGATGACGTCGGGGCGGGGCTCCTCGGTCGCCTGCAGCCGCATCCGGCGCTTGATCTCGTCGGTGATGTGCGGGATGACCTGGACGGTGTCGCCGAGGTACTCGCCGCGGCGCTCCTTGGCGATGACCTGCGAATAGATCTGACCGGTCGTGACGTTCGCCGCCTGGCTCAGTTCGATGTCGAGGAACCGCTCGTAGTGTCCGATGTCGAGATCGGTCTCGGCGCCGTCATCGGTAACGAAGACCTCACCGTGCTGGAACGGGTTCATCGTGCCCGGGTCGACGTTCAGATACGGGTCGAGCTTCTGCATCACGACGCGAAGACCGCGTGCGGTGAGGAGATTGCCGAGACTCGCGGCGGTCAGTCCCTTACCGAGAGAAGAGACCACACCACCGGTCACGAAGATCTGCTTGGTGGTGTTCTGGGAAGAGGCCGCGCGATGAGTGTCCGTCACGGGCTTCTATTCTATCAGTCAGGAACGCGAGAGGTTCAGCAGTTCTCGGGCGTGCTCGATCGCGGCCCCCGAATCCGGCAGGCCTGACAGCAGACGCGCCATCTCGGCCTCGCGGTCGCCGCCCTCCAGACGCCGGACACTCGACGCGGTCACCGAGCCGTCGTTCGACTTCACGACGGTCAGGTGGTTCGTCGCGAAAGCAGCGACCTGGGCGAGGTGGGTCACGACGATCACCTGGCTCGTCTCGGCGAGCCGGGCGAGCCGGCGCCCGACCTCGATCGCCGCGGCGCCGCCGATTCCGGCATCCACTTCGTCGAACACGAACGTCGGCACGGGGTCGGTTCCCGCGATCACGACCTCGATCGCGAGCATGACCCGGCTGAGCTCACCGCCCGAGGCGCCCTTGGCGACCGGCCGGGGCTCGGCGCCGGGGTGAGGCGCGAGCAGGATCGTGACGTCGTCGCGCCCCGAGACCGATGGCGTGCCCGGCTCGACCGTGACGACCAAGCGCGCGTCGGGCAGGGCGAGTTCGCGGAGCTCCGCCGTGACCGCGGCACCGAGTCGCTCCGCGGCGGCAGTACGGGCCGCGGTCAGCTCGGCGGCGGCGGCATCCAGCGCCTCGGCGAGCTCGTCGCGCTGAGCGCGCAGGCGCTCGATGCGGCCGCCGTCGTCGTCGAGCTCCATGAGCCGTGCGGACCCGCTCTCGAGCAGCGCGAGTGCTTCGTCGAGGGTGCCGTGCACGCGCAGCAGACCGCCGAGCGCGGCGCGCCGCTCCTCGACGGCCGCGAGCTCCTGCGGCCCGCTCTCATCGAGATCGGCGAGGTACGCGCTCAGGCCTGTCACGAGGTCGGCGGCGCGGTAGCCGAGGTCGGCCAGCGGCTCGACGAAAGCGGCGAGGGCCGTGTCGCTCGACGCCGAGCGCTCGATCGCGCGCCGGGCCTCGGCGAGCAGAGACACCGCGTCGGGCAGCTCGTCGTCGTTCGAGAGCGCGTCGTGCGCCGTCGCAGCGGCGGCACGCAGCTCTTCGACGTTGGCGAGCTTCTCGGCCCGCTCGGCGAGCGCCGCGTCCTCCCCCGGCTGCGGGGCGACGGCCTCGATGTCGGCGATGCGCGTGCGCAGGTCGTCGGCCTCGCGGCGGCGCGCGTCGCGATCGGCGTCGAGCTGCGTCAGTTCTGCGTCGACGGCACGCCAGGCGTCGAACGCCGCGCGGTAGCGGTCGCGCGCCGTGGTGATCTCGGGGCCGCCGAAGCGGTCGAGTGCGTCGCGCTGGGCGGTGGCCGACTTCAGCCGCAGCTGGTCGGACTGCCCATGGACGACGATGAGCTGTTCGGCGAGCTCGGCGAGTACGGCCGCCGGCGCGGGACGCCCGCCCACGCTGGCGCGACTACGACCTTCGCTCGACAGCACGCGTCCCAGATACAGCTCGGAGCGGCCTCCGCCGATCGGTTCGACGTCTCCCCCGGCTTCGCGGACGCGTTCGGCGACGGGTCCGCCCTCGTCGATGATCCAGACGCCGTCGACCGATGCCTGCGGCGCGCCCGCACGCACGGCGCCCGAGTCGGCCCGCTGGCCGAGCAGCAGCCCGAGTCCGGTGACGACCATCGTCTTGCCCGCGCCCGTCTCGCCCGTGATCGCGGTGAACCCGGGACCCATCGGCAGCGTCGCCTCGGCGATGACACCGAGGCCGCGCAGGCGCATCTCTTCGATCACGAGGCGCCCTCCCGCTGCTCGAGACTGGGACCACGCCACCCGACCACCGGCAACCGGAACTTCCGGACGAGCCGGTCGGTGAAGGCGGCCGGATGCAGCCGGGCCAGGCGAACCGGGGTCTTCGAACGGCGCACGACGACGCGGGCTCCGGGAGGCAGCTCCTGCGAGCGGCGTCCGTCGGCCCAGAGGATGCCGGTGCCGTTCGTACCCGCGCCGACCTCGATCGCGACGGATGCCTCCGGGCTGATCACGAGCGGGCGTGCGAACAGCGCGTGCGCGGAGAGCGGCACCACCGCGACCGCCTCGACGTCCGGCCAGATCACGGGACCGCCGGCGGAGAAGTTGTACGCCGTCGACCCGGTCGGAGTCGCGATCACCACTCCGTCGCAGCCGAAGGCCGAGAGCGGACGCCGGTCGACCTCGAGGACGACCTCGAGCATCCGTTCGCGGCTGGCCTTCTCGACGGTCGCCTCGTTCAGCGCCCACGTCTCGTAGACGACGTCGCCGGAGCCGTCCTTGACGCGAACCGAGAGCGCCATGCGCTCCTCCACGTCGTAGTCGCGGTCGATGACCCGCCGGACGGCATCGTCCATGTCGTCGGCCTCGATCTCGGCGAGGAACCCGACGTGGCCCATGTTGATCCCCAGGACGGGAGCGGTGCCGCCCCGGACGAGGTCGACGGCGCGCAGGATCGTGCCGTCGCCGCCCAGGACGATCGCCAGTTCGAGCTCGGCGACGCTCACGTCGAGGTCGAGCGTGAGGACACCGGGAAGCTCGCCCAGCGCCTCGACGAGCTCGGCGCGATCATCGGCCGCCAGCACGGGACGCGCCCCCGCGTCGGACAGCGCGTTCAGGACGCGTTGCGCCGCGGCGACGGTGTCGGGGCGGCGCGCGTGGGCGACGACGAGGATGTTGCGCATCGCGTCGATCATCGGGCTCCCGCCAGTTCGTCCACCGTGTGTATCCATTGTGTCGGATTGCCCGCCTCACCAGCGCGGATGCACAGATGGACGACGTACTCCTGATTGCCGTGGGTACCGACCAGCGGCGAGGCGATCACCCCGTGGGTGGCGAGTCCGGCGTCCCACGCCGACCACAGCACACCCATCACGGCATCCGCCCGCAGCGCCGGATCGGTGACCAGCCCGCCCTTGACGGCGGTCCGCCCGACCTCGAACTGCGGCTTCACGAGCAGGACGACATCCGTTCCCGGTGAGCAGACCGAGACGACGGCGGGCAGGACGTGCTCGAGGGAGATGAAGGAGAGGTCGCCGGTGATGACCTGCGGCTCGAACGGGGTGCCGACGAGCCCGGCGAGCGTCTCGGGCGAGAGGTCGCGGACGTTGAAGCCCTCGACCGCGATGACGTCGTCGTCCGCGGCGATGCTCGGCGCGAGCTGACCGTGACCGACGTCGACGGCGACGACCGGCCGAGCGCCGCGCTCGCGGAGCACCTGGGTGAAGCCGCCGGTCGAGGCGCCCATGTCGAGTGCGCTCCGCGAGGCGACGGCTATATCGAACGCATCGAGTCCGGCGATCAGCTTGTGGGCGGCCCGGCTGACGTAGTGGTCGGCGCCGGCGACGACGAGGGTCGCGGTGTCGGCCACCGGATGGGATGCCTTCACGACGGTGCGCCCGTCGACGGAGACGAGTCCCTCAGCGATCAGTGTTGCGGCGTGGCTGCGTGAGCGCGCCAGACCCCGGGCGGCGACGGCCGCATCGAGTCGGGTGCTCACGCGGCGCCGGTCGGACCGGAGTCGAGGCGGCGCGCGAGCTCGTCGTGCAGCGCCGCGTACGACGCGGCACGCTCGCTCAGGGGCTGGTCTTCGATGACGTCGAGCGACGACAGCAGGTCGTCGCGCCATTGCTCGGCGATGCTCGGCGGCGCGCTGTCCGCGGCGGTGGGCTCGTGTTCGCCCGGGTCGGCACCATCCATCGACATGGCTCCCACGATACGCGGGGTCAGGGACGGTGGAAGGGATCCGCGTAGAGAGCCTCGGGAACCCGGAATCCGTAGATCGCGCGACCCGTCGCCCAGATCGCGGCCGCGCCCGCCCGGACCAGATCGATCGGCCGGTCGCCTGCCGAGACGATGACGATGTCGGCGCCGTCGATGCGCACCGACGCGTTGCCGACGGTCGTCACGTCGCCCTTCGTCCTGACCTCGGGGTAGGGCTCGTGGAGCTCGCGCAGGTCGCTCACGATGTAAGTCGGGCGCGAGTTGGCGGGCGCCGCCAGCACGTGTTTGGGCCGATCGATACCCGTCAGCACCAGCACCGACCGGATGCCGGCCGCCTGGGCCCCGGCGATGTCGGTGTCGAGTCGGTCACCGATGAAGAGCGGCTGGGAGGCGCCGAAACGCGCGACGGCCTCATCGAAGATGGGTCGCTCGGGCTTGCCGGCGACGGTCGCGAGACGTCCGACCGCCGTGTGCACGGCGGACACCAGTGTGCCGTTCCCCGGCGCGATCCCCCGCGCCTGCGGAATGGTCCAGTCGGTGTTCGTGGCGATCCAGGGGATGCCGCCCTCGTCTTCCGGAGTCGCCAGCGCATAGGCCGCTTCGGCGAGCTGCGCCCAGCCGACCTCGGGTGCGAATCCCTGCACGACGGCGGCCGGATCGTCGTCGGCCGATCGGGTGGGGACGTAGCCCGCCTTCTCGAGTTCGTGGACCAGTCCATCGCCGCCCACGACGAGGATCGTCGCCCCGGCGGGAACACGTTCGCGAAGGAGGCGCATCGCTGCCTGCGGGCTCGTGATGACGTCCTCGGGGCGCGTCGCCGTCAGGCCGAGTTCCCGCAGATGGTCGGCGACCACCGAGTCGCGCCGGGACGCGTTGTTGGTGATGTACCCGAGCCGGCGGGTCTCCCCCGCGCGGTTGAGGCTCTCGATCGCGTGCGGCAGGGCGCCGGGACCGGCATAGACGACACCGTCGAGATCGGCCAGGACGGCATCCACACCGTCGAGCGGTGTCGACGGTGCCCGGGAGAACAGGCCCATCAGCCGCGCTCCTCGGTCTTGCCTTCCGCCGGCGCCTCGCTTTCGAGCGCGGCGTCCTCGTCGATGTCGTCGACCACGATCAGTTCACGGTCCGCATCAGTCGCGCCGAGGGCTTCCTCGGCGACGAGGGCGCGCCGCTGCCAGAGCGCGGCCTCCTCGGAGCGACCGAGGTCCTCGAGCACGGCAGCCCGGGCGGCGAACAGGGCGGGGCTCCACGAGAACGCACGGTCGGGGTCGAGCTCGGGGATGTCGAGCTCTTGCAGCGCGCGCTCGGTCTCACCGAGGTCGAGCCGTGCCCCCGACATCGCGATCGCGAGCTCGACGCGAACCTCGATCGGAAGCGTCGACCGGTCGACCGCTCGACCGACCTCGAGCGCCCGGTCGGGGCGACCGACACCGCGCTCACTGTCGACCATCATCGCGATCTGGTCGTCACTGCCGGAGATCCGTCGGTACGTGCGGAGCTCCCGCAGGGCGAGGGCGTAGTCCCCCGTCGCATAGGCGGTGATGGCGACGGTCTCGCGCACGACCCCGACGCGTCCGGCGCGACGTGAAGCCGCGAGCGCGTGCTCGTGCGCGAGCGCGGGGTCGTCGTCGATCAGCTGGGCGACCATGGCGAGGTGGCGGGCCACCTGCTCCGCGTTCTCTTTGCTCAGAGTCTTCAGTTCGTTGCGCGCAGCGCCCGGCAGATCGCGAGCCGTGACGGTCTCGGGGATCTCGGGGCCGCGCGGGACGTCGCGACGCTCGGACCCCTGCGGCGGACGCGATGAACGTGCCCCGTCGCGGTCGTAGCGCCGCGGGCGCGCGTCACCATCACGGCGCGGGTACGACGGACGATCGCCGTCGCGGCGCGGGCGGGAGTCACCATCGCGACGCGGACGCGAATCACCGTCACGACGCGGACGCGAGTCACCATCACGACGGGGGCGCGAATCACCGTCACGACGGGGACGACCATCCCCCGCCCCATCGCGACGCGGGTACGACGGACGGTCACCATCACGACGGGGGCGGGAATCGCCGTCACGACGCGGACGGGAATCGCCTTCCCGGCGCGGGCGCTCGTCATTGGAACGCGGCGGACGAGCATCGCCGTCGCGACGCGGACGCCGTGCGCCGGAATCCGCAGCAGAGTAACGGGGCTTGCGCTCCGATCGCGGGCGGTCTTCTTCAGTCACGACGTTCCTTTCGTCCCGGAAACGAGAAAAGGCCACCCAACATTGGGTGGCCATTTCACGAAAGAAGTCCGGCGGTGTCCTACTCTCCCACAGGGTCCCCCCTGCAGTACCATCGGCGCTGTGAGGCTTAGCTTCCGGGTTCGGAATGTAACCGGGCGTTTCCCTCACGCTATGGCCGCCGAAACACTATTGATGTTTCAGTCTGCACAACGATCAATTCGTTATGCGGTTCTCGACCGTACATCGAGAACCACTCAGTGGACGCAAGCACCAAAAACGGTGTGTTATCAAGTCATCGGCTTATTAGTACCGGTCAGCTTCACGTGTTACCACGCTTCCACATCCGGCCTATCAACCCAGTAGTCTGGCTGGGAGCCTCTCGCCCGAAGGCATGGAAATCTCATCTTGAGGCCGGCTTCCCGCTTAGATGCTTTCAGCGGTTATCCATCCCGAACGTAGCTAACCAGCGGTGCTCCTGGCGGAACAACTGGCACACCAGAGGTTCGTCCAACCCGGTCCTCTCGTACTAGGGTCAGATCCTCTCAAATTTCCTACGCGCGCAGCGGATAGGGACCGAACTGTCTCACGACGTTCTAAACCCAGCTCGCGTACCGCTTTAATGGGCGAACAGCCCAACCCTTGGGACCTACTCCAGCCCCAGGATGCGACGAGCCGACATCGAGGTGCCAAACCATGCCGTCGATATGGACTCTTGGGCAAGATCAGCCTGTTATCCCCGAGGTACCTTTTATCCGTTGAGCGACAGCGCTTCCACAAGCCACTGCCGGATCACTAGTCCCGACTTTCGTCCCTGCTCGACCTGTCAGTCTCACAGTCAAGCTCCCTTGTGCACTTACACTCGCCACCTGATTGCCAACCAGGTTGAGGGAACCTTTGGGCGCCTCCGTTACTTTTTGGGAGGCAACCGCCCCAGTTAAACTACCCACCAGGCACTGTCCCTGAACCGGATTACGGTTCGAAGTTAGATATCCAGAGTGACCAGAGTGGTATTTCAACAATGACTCCACGGTAACTGGCGTCACCGCTTCAAAGTCTCCCACCTATCCTACACAAGCCACACCGAACACCAATACCAAGCTGTAGTAAAGGTCACGGGGTCTTTCCGTCCTGCTGCGCGTAACGAGCATCTTTACTCGTAGTGCAATTTCGCCGAGTTCGCGGTTGAGACAGTTGGGAAGTCGTTACGCCATTCGTGCAGGTCGGAACTTACCCGACAAGGAATTTCGCTACCTTAGGATGGTTATAGTTACCACCGCCGTTTACTGGGGCTTAAATTCTCAGCTTCGCCTTGCGGCTAACCGGTCCTCTTAACCTTCCAGCACCGGGCAGGCGTCAGTCCGTATACATCGTCTTGCGACTTGGCACGGACCTGTGTTTTTAGTAAACAGTCGCTACCCACTAGTCTCTGCGGCCTCCACACCCTTTCGGAGTAAATCCTAATAAGTGGAAGGCCCCCCTTCTCCCGAAGTTACGGGGGCATTTTGCCGAGTTCCTTAACCACGATTCTCTCGATCTCCTTGGTATTCTCTACCTGACCACCTGAGTCGGTTTGGGGTACGGGCAGCTAGAACCTCGCGTCGATGCTTTTCTCGGCAGCATAGGATCACCCACTTTTTATCCGCATCGTGTCTCAGCCTTGATGAGTCACGGATTTGCCTATGACTCGGCCTACGCACTTGCCCCGGGACAACCATCGCCCGGGTTGGGCTACCTTCCTGCGTCACACCTGTTAATACGCTAGCCGCACCAGCATGGGGTCGAGCGTTAGACCGGACCGTCTCACCCCGAAGGGATCAACTAAGCCCGGGTTAGGACTCTTAGCACCACTGGATTAGCTTGGGCGGTTCTTCGCCGGTACGGGAATATCAACCCGTTGTCCATCGACTACGCCTGTCGGCCTCGCCTTAGGTCCCGACTTACCCAGGGAAGATTAGCTTGACCCTGGAACCCTTGGTCTTTCGGAGGACGTGTTTCTCACACGTCTTTCGCTACTCATGCCTGCATTCTCACTCGTGTGCCGTCCACGGCTGGGTCACCCCGCCGCTTCACCCGGCACACGACGCTCTCCTACCCATCAACACGGCTGGACCACGAAGGCCTACCAATAATGTCAATGCCACAACTTCGGTGGCGTGCTTGAGCCCCGTTACATTGTCGGCGCGGAATCACTTGACCAGTGAGCTATTACGCACTCTTTCAAGGGTGGCTGCTTCTAAGCCAACCTCCTGGTTGTCAGAGCAACTCCACATCCTTTCCCACTTAGCACGCGCTTTGGGACCTTAGTTGGTGGTCTGGGTTGTTTCCCTCTCGACTATGAAGCTTATCCCCCACAGTCTCACTGCTGCGCTCTCACTTACCGGCATTCGGAGTTTGGCTGACGTCAGTAACCTTGTAGGGCCCATCGGCCATCCAGTAGCTCTACCTCCGGCAAGAAACACGCAACGCTGCACCTAAATGCATTTCGGAGAGAACCAGCTATCACGAAGTTTGATTGGCCTTTCACCCCTATCCACAGCTCATCCCCTCAGTTTTCAACCTAAGTGGGTTCGGTCCTCCACGACGTCTTACCGTCGCTTCAACCTGGCCATGGATAGATCACTTCGCTTCGGGTCTAGGACACGCGACTGAATCGCCCTATTCAGACTCGCTTTCGCTACGGCTACCCCACACGGGTTAACCTCGCCACGTATCGCTAACTCGCAGGCTCATTCTTCAAAAGGCACGCTGTCACCCCTACTAAGGAGGCTCCAACGGTTTGTAAGCAAACGGTTTCAGGTACTATTTCACTCCCCTCCCGGGGTACTTTTCACCTTTCCCTCACGGTACTTGTCCGCTATCGGTCATCTGGGAGTATTTAGGCTTATCAGGTGGTCCTGACAGATTCACACGGGATTTCTCGGGCCCCGTGCTACTTGGGATACTCTTCACGCCAAGAGAAGCATTTCGACTACGGGGTTCGCACCCTCTATGACCAGGCATTCAAACCTGTTCGTCTATACCTTCTTGTAACGTCGACCACTCGGCAGAATGATCAGAAAAGTCCCACAACCCCCAACGTGCAACGCCTGCCGGCTATCACACACGCAAGGTTTAGCCTGATCCGGTTTCGCTCGCCACTACTAACGGAATCGCTGTTGCTTTCTCTTCCTGTGGGTACTGAGATGTTTCACTTCCCCACGTTCCCTCTACCCGCCCTATATATTCAGGCGGGAGTCACTAGGTCGGCACGCCGCCCAGCGGGGTTTCCCCATTCGGACACCCTCGGATCACAGTGTGCTTATCCACTCCCCGAGGCTTATCGCAGATTGCTACGTCCTTCTTCGGCTCCAGATGCCAAGGCATCCACCGTTTGCTCTTAAAGACTTGAAATCACATGAGTTGAATCGTCAAAAAATTGACTAATGATCTTTAAGATCATCTTCACGACACAACACCCGAAGGTGTCGCATCGAAGATGCTCGCGTCCACTGTGTAGTTCTCAAAGTACGGGCGGTACCCTCCCCACATGCCACCCAAGCAGCATGAAGAAAAGGCCCAGAGGTTGCGGACTCTCATCCGGTCCCTCAGGACCCAACAGCGTGCAGGTGCGACCTCCGAAACCCTCCCCGTTCCCACCGCAAGCGGCGTACTAGAGAAGAACCTCATCCTTCGCACCATGTCAAATGTTCCACCCATGAGCTCCCAGCGAAGAACATGTGCCTTCGAACTGGGTTCTGGACTCCGAAGAGTCAGATGCTCCTTAGAAAGGAGGTGATCCAGCCGCACCTTCCGGTACGGCTACCTTGTTACGACTTAGTCCTAATTACCGATCCCACCTTCGACGGCTCCCTCCACAAGGGTTGGGCCACCGGCTTCAGGTGTTACCGACTTTCATGACTTGACGGGCGGTGTGTACAAGACCCGGGAACGTATTCACCGCAGCGTTGCTGATCTGCGATTACTAGCGACTCCGACTTCATGAGGTCGAGTTGCAGACCTCAATCCGAACTGGGACCGGCTTTTTGGGATTCGCTCCACCTCACGGTATTGCAGCCCTTTGTACCGGCCATTGTAGCATGCGTGAAGCCCAAGACATAAGGGGCATGATGATTTGACGTCATCCCCACCTTCCTCCGAGTTGACCCCGGCAGTATCCCATGAGTTCCCACCATTACGTGCTGGCAACATAGAACGAGGGTTGCGCTCGTTGCGGGACTTAACCCAACATCTCACGACACGAGCTGACGACAACCATGCACCACCTGTATAGAGACCTTGCGGGGCGACTGTTTCCAGACGTTTCCTCTATATGTCAAGCCTTGGTAAGGTTCTTCGCGTTGCATCGAATTAATCCGCATGCTCCGCCGCTTGTGCGGGTCCCCGTCAATTCCTTTGAGTTTTAGCCTTGCGGCCGTACTCCCCAGGCGGGGAACTTAATGCGTTAGCTGCGTCACGGAATCCGTGGAATGGACCCCACAACTAGTTCCCAACGTTTACGGGGTGGACTACCAGGGTATCTAAGCCTGTTTGCTCCCCACCCTTTCGCTCCTCAGCGTCAGTTACGGCCCAGAGATCTGCCTTCGCCATCGGTGTTCCTCCTGATATCTGCGCATTCCACCGCTACACCAGGAATTCCAATCTCCCCTACCGCACTCTAGTCTGCCCGTACCCACTGCAGGCCCGAGGTTGAGCCTCGGGTTTTCACAGCAGACGCGACAGACCGCCTACGAGCTCTTTACGCCCAATAATTCCGGATAACGCTTGCGCCCTACGTATTACCGCGGCTGCTGGCACGTAGTTAGCCGGCGCTTTTTCTGCAGGTACCGTCACTTTCGCTTCTTCCCTGCTAAAAGAGGTTTACAACCCGAAGGCCGTCATCCCTCACGCGGCGTTGCTGCATCAGGCTTTCGCCCATTGTGCAATATTCCCCACTGCTGCCTCCCGTAGGAGTCTGGGCCGTGTCTCAGTCCCAGTGTGGCCGGTCACCCTCTCAGGCCGGCTACCCGTCGACGCCTTGGTGAGCCATTACCTCACCAACAAGCTGATAGGCCGCGAGCTCATCCCTGACCGAAATTCTTTCCAGCTACTGACCATGCGGTCGCAGCTCGTATCCGGTATTAGACGCCGTTTCCAGCGCTTATCCCAGAGTCAGGGGCAGATTGCTCACGTGTTACTCACCCGTTCGCCACTGATCCACAGAGCAAGCTCTGCTTCACCGTTCGACTTGCATGTGTTAAGCACGCCGCCAGCGTTCATCCTGAGCCAGGATCAAACTCTCCGTAAAGAAAATTTGCTGCGACCAGCCGGAAAAAGACTGGAGCAGCGAGTTTGATGCTGACCAAAGAGATAAATCATTGCTGACTATCCGTTGCCTCCCCCGAAGGGAAGGTCTTTGATCCAAAGGAATCTCACCCCACCGAAGTGGAGTCGAGGTTATTTGGCATTTGACAAGTGCACGCTGTTGAGTTCTCAAGGATCGGACGCTCCCCCAACTGACCTCACAGCCAGCCCAGAGGGCAACTTCACAACCATACCCCACCGCGACGCGCTTCGGTCTGTCTTCGGAACGAGGTTCCGCGCCAGTCGAGGACTGCTGTTCGGGGTGGAGGTTCCATCCTAGACGCAAGCGCCTTGTTCTCGCAAGAGGTTTGGGATGGGATTCGTTCTCCGCTTGAGGGGGCGTAGGCCTTCCGGCCTTCTCGCTCTTCCCTGTGGGGCGAACAAGTAATAAGTTACGCGGCTCCCGGCATCGTGGCAAAGCGGCGTGACATCCCGGGCGTGTCGCGCGGCCTCGGGAGGCCCGCGATCCGCGCCATGACGCGGAAAACGGCGGATGCCGCGGCTTGTTCGGCCGCGGCATCCGCCGTCTCGCTGTGGAGCGTCGCTCGCGCGCTCACTCCCACTCGATCGTCCCCGGGGGCTTCGACGTGACATCGAGCACCACGCGGTTGACCTCGCGGACCTCGTTCGTGATGCGGTTCGAGATCTTCGACAGCACGTCGTAGGGCAGCCGCGTCCAGTCGGCGGTCATGGCGTCCTCGCTCGAGACGGGACGGAGGACGATCGGGTGACCGTAGGTGCGGCCATCCCCCTGGACGCCCACCGATCGGACATCGGCGAGCAGCACGACGGGGCACTGCCAGATCTCGGCATCGAGCCCCGCCTTCGTCAGCTCGGCGCGCGCGATGGCGTCGGCGTCACGCAGGATCTCGAGACGATCAGCGGTGACCTCGCCCACGATGCGGATTCCGAGGCCGGGCCCCGGAAACGGCTGGCGCCCGACGATGGCCTCGGGCAGACCCAGCTCGCGCCCGATGGCACGGACCTCGTCCTTGAACAGGGTTCGCAGCGGCTCGATCAGCTCGAACTGCAGGTCTTCGGGCAATCCGCCGACGTTGTGGTGACTCTTGATGTTCGCCGTGCCGGCACCGCCGCCGGACTCCACGACATCCGGGTACAGCGTCCCCTGCACGAGGAAGCGGATCGGCTCCCCGTCGGCGGCCGCCTCGGCCATCAGGTTGCGTTCGGCCTGTTCGAACGCGCGGATGAACTCGCGGCCGATGATCTTGCGCTTCTGCTCCGGATCGCTGACGCCGGCGAGGGCCTCGAGGAAACGCTCGCGCGCATCGACCGTGATGAGCCGGACTCCCGTCGACGCGACGTAGTCGTTCTCGACCTGTTCCCGCTCACCCTTCCGGAGCAGCCCGTGGTCGACGAAGATCGCGGTCAGCTTGTCGCCGACCGCCTTGTGCACGAGCGCGGTCGATACCGCTGAGTCCACACCGCCCGACAGCGCCGAGATCACCCGGCCCGAGCCCACCTGCTGGCGGATGCGCTCGACCTGCTCGGCGATGACGTTGCCGCTGTTCCAGTCCGCCGGAAGTCCCGCGGCCTTGTGCAGGAAGTTCTCGAGCACGTTCTGCCCGTGGTCGGAGTGCTTCACCTCGGGGTGCCACTGCACGCCGTAGAACTTGCGCACGTCGTTGGCGAACGCCGCCACCGGGGTCGCCGCAGTCCGGGCGAGCACCTCGAAGCCCTCCGGCGCACGCGAGACCTGGTCGCCGTGGCTCATCCACACGTTCTGCTCGGGGGGCTGCCCCTCGAGCAGCGTGCCCTCCGTCACGATGGTCGCGTCGGTCGCGCCGTACTCGCGGAGTCCGGTGTTGGCGACCTCGCCGCCGAGCGTCTGAGCCATCACCTGGAAGCCGTAGCAGATGCCGAGCGTCGGGACGCCGAGATCGAACACGCCCGGATCGAGAGCCGGGGCACCGGGCTCGTACACCGATGAGGGGCCACCGGAGAGGATGATGCCCACCGGCTCCTTCGCTGCGATCTCCTCGGCCGTCGCGGTGTGCGGGACGAGCTCGCTGTACACCCCCGCCTCACGCACGCGGCGGGCGATGAGCTGGGCGTACTGCGCGCCGAAGTCGACGACGAGGACAGGACGCTGCGACGTTTCGGTCTGTGTGGTCATCGGGTGCCTTCCGTGGCGGGGATGGATGCGGCTGCCTCAGCGGCTTCGCGCTCGGCGAGGTACGTCCTCACCTCGCGTGCGACGCGGGCCTCCATGAAGAACGACAGGGCGGGAACGACGCCGCCGAGCGCGAGCAGGATGAAGCGGGGGAACGACCAGCGCATGAGACTCCACACGCGGAAGCACGAGAACAGGTACACGACGTAGAACCAACCGTGCACCACGAGGATCGCGAGCGAGATGTTGAACCCGTCGCCCGTCGAGAGCATCTCGCACGAGTTCGTCTGCGGCAGGAACAGCGACCACCACTCGCAGTCGGCGCCCGCGATCACCGGCGCGAACCAGAGCAACCCACCCGAGCCGCCGGCGAAGAGCTCGGTGTGGATCGGGGTGTACTTCAGGATCATCTCCGCGAGCAGGAGCAGCAGGCCGACACCCGTGATCACCGAACAGATCTGGTAAAAGCGCAGAGCGTTCCGGATCGCCGGGAACGTGGCGAGTTTCGGGGCGCGAGGCATGGCGTCCAGTCTAGTCGCGGCCCGACGGCGCGCTTCCCGCTGCGGGGACGTCGGCGTCCTCGTGCTCGTCCTCGAGGTCCTCGAGCTCCTTCTCCCACGCGTCCTTGGCGAGGCGGTACCACATGTAGAACGCGAAGCCCGCGAAGACCGCCCACTCCACGGCGTAGAAGATGTTGAGCCAGTTGACGTTCGACCGCTCTTCGGGTGCCGGCGAGTGGATCGCGGTGAGTCCCCCGAAGGATTCCGCGGAGGTGAGGTAGCCGCGGTAGACGTCGAGCCCCGCGGTGTCGTGCCAGCGGCTGAGGAGAGCTGCCGGCGACATCCGCGTCATCTCCTGCGGACCGGCCCCGCGTCCGGGCAGAGCAGGCCCCTCGTCGGAGATGATTCGCCCCGTGAGCACGACATCCTGCGGCGGATCGGCGTCGAGGGCTGCCGCAACGGCATCCGCCTCGGCCCGATCCGAGGTCCATCCCACCGCGACGGCGAGCGAGGTCGGCTCCGACGATCGCGCGGACTCGGGATCGACCCGCAACTGCCCCGTGACCCAGTACCCCTCTTCACCCCGGTCGAATCGCGACGACACGACGTCGAAGTCCTCGGCGACGAACGAGCCGCTCACCTCTACCCGCTGACCGACGAGGGGCTCGGGGAGATACTCCCCGGGTTCGGCGACGTCGGCGAGCGGGCGCACCTGCTCGGTCTGACCCGGCGGCGGGGGCGACGTGTCGACGGCGCGCGAGAGCTGCCATTGGCCGAGCCACGCGAAGACCGCCGCCACGAGCAGGGCGAACGCGAGCATGCCCAGCCACCACGGGCGCAGCATGACCTCGCGCAACGTCGGCGCGAAGGCCGCCGTCGACGCCTGTGGCGGAACCGAGTCGGTCGAGCTCATGTCACCGCACGCTGTACGGCGCCACCACGACCTCCACGCGCTGGAACTCCTTGAGATCGGAGTAGCCGGTCGTCGCCATCGACTTCTTCAGCGCGCCGATGAGGTTCGCGGTGCCGTCGGCCACCGGTGCCGGGCCGTAGAGCACCTCTTCGAGGGAGCCGACCTGCTCGACGGCGACGCGGCGGCCGCGCGGGAGCTGAGCGTGGTGGGCCTCGGGGCCCCAGTGGAACCCCTGGCCGGGGGCATCCGTCGCGCGCGCCAGGGCGACGCCGAGCATGACCGCGTCGGCGCCCATGGCGAGCGCCTTGACGATGTCGCCGGACGTGCCGACGCCGCCGTCGGCGATGACGTGGACGTACCGTCCGCCCGACTCGTCGAGGTAGTCACGGCGGGCCCCGGCGACATCGGCGACCGCCGTGGCCATGGGAGCGTGGAGGCCCAGCGTCGCGCGCGTGGTCGAGGCGGCACCGCCGCCGAAGCCCACGAGCACGCCCGCGGCACCGGTGCGCATGAGGTGCAGGGCCGCGGTGTAGGTCGCGGCGCCGCCGACGATCACCGGGACGTCGAGGTCGTAGATGAACTTCTTGAGGTTCAGCGGCTCGTCGACGCTCGAGACGTGCTCGGCCGACACCGTGGTGCCGCGGATGACGAACAGGTCGACGCCGGCGGCGACGACGGTCTCGTACAGCTCTTGCGTGCGCTGCGGGGTCAGCGAGCCCGCGACGGTGACGCCGGCCGCGCGGATCTCGGCCAGACGGTCGCGCACGAGCTCGGGCTTGATCGGCTCGGCGTAGAGCTCTTGCATGCGTCGGGTCGCCGACGCGTCGGGCAGCCCCGCGATCTCGGCGAGCAGCGGCTCGGGGTCGTCGTACCGCGTCCAGAGCCCTTCGAGATCGAGCACGCCGAGTCCGCCGAGCTGACCGAGCATGATGGCCGTCCGAGGGCTCATGACCGAGTCCATCGGGGCGCCGAGCACCGGGATCGAGAACTGGAAGGCGTCGATCGACCACGCGGTCGACACGTCCTCGGTGTTGCGGGTGCGCCGCGAGGGCACCACAGCGATGTCGTCGAACGCGTAGGCCCGACGGGCGCGCTTGGCGCGGCCGAGCTCGATCTCCATGGTCACTCCTCCAGCCTACCGGCCGGTCCGGACACGACCGCCGGACCGGCCGTCCGCTCAACGGGCGCGCGCGACCCGCTGCTCGTCCCAGACGGGCTCATTCGACTCGTAGACGCGTCCGTCGCCGCCGAAGACGACGAAGCGGTCGAACGAACGAGCGAACCAACGGTCGTGGGTCACCGCGAGCACCGTGCCCTCGAAAGCGGTGAGCGCGAGCTCGAGCGCCTCGGCCGACGTGAGGTCGAGGTTGTCGGTGGGCTCGTCGAGCAGCAGCAGCGTCGCACCCGACAGCTCGAGCAGCAGCACCTGGAACCGCGCCTGCTGACCACCCGACAGGCTGTCGAAGCTCTGCTCCGCCTGGCGGACGAGCCCATAGCGGTCGAGCGCCGAGCTCGCGGCATCCCGCGGCATCCCGGCTCGGCGATCGTCGCCCCGATGCAGGATCTCGAGCAGCGTGCGGCCGGTGAACTCCGGATGCCGGTGGGTCTGGGCGAACCAGCCCGGGACGACCCGCGCGCCGAGCGTCACGGTCCCCGCGTGCTCGACCGGCTCGAGGGCGGAGCCGACGGCGGTGACGTGTCCGAGCAGGGCGTCGGGCTCCGTGCCGCCCGCGGCGAGGAGACGCAGGAAGTGCGACTTGCCCGAGCCGTTGGAGCCCAGCACCGCGACACGGTCGCCGAACCAGACCTCCAGGTCGAACGGCCGCATGAGGCCGACGAGTTCCAGCCCGTCGGCGACGACCGCGCGCTTGCCGGTGCGCGAGCCGCGCAGGCGCAGCTCGAGGTTCTGCTCGGCCGGCCGCTCCTCGGGCGGCCCGGCCTCCTCGAACCGGCGCAGCCGCGTCTGCGCCGCGCGGTATCGCGACGCGAACTCGTCGCTGGCCGCGGCCTTCGCCTTCATATCGGCGACGAATCTCTTCAGCTTCGCGTGCTCCTCGTCCCACCGGCGGCGCAGTTCGTCGAGCCGGGCCATCCGGTCGTCGCGGGCGCGGTGATAGGTCTCGAAGCTCCCGCCGTGGACCCAGGCGGTGCTGCCCGCTCCCCCGGCCTCGAGAGTGACGATGCGGTCGGCGGCACGGGCGAGCAGCTCGCGGTCGTGCGAAACGAGCAGGACCGTCTTCGCCGTCTCGCGCAGGCGGTCCTCGAGCCAGCGCTTGCCCGGGACGTCGAGATAGTTGTCGGGCTCGTCGAGGAGCAGCACCTCGTCGGGCCCGCGGAGCAGTGCCTCGAGAGCGAGCCGCTTCTGCTCGCCGCCCGAGAGCGTCGTCAGCTCGCGGTAGCGCGCCCGCTCGAACGGCACACCGAGGGCCGCCGTCGTGCAGGTGTCCCACACCGTCTCGTACTCGTAGCCGCCCGCGTCGGCGTAGTCGGCGATCGCGGCGGCGTAGCGCATCTGGGTGTCGAGCTCGTCGGACGCGATGACGGCGTTCTCGGCGTCATCCAGCTCACGGGCCGCACGACGGACACGATCGGGCGCGACCGAGATCAGCAGGTCGTGGACGGTCTCACCGGCGCCGCCGTGCCCCACGAACTGGTCCATGACCCCGAGGCCGCCGTCGATCTGGACGACACCGCCGTGGGCCGCGGCATCCCCTCGGATGATGCGCAGCAGCGTCGTCTTTCCCGCGCCGTTCTGCCCGATCAGCGCGGTCGTCGAACCCGCGCCGACGCGGAACGTGACCTCGTCGAGCAGCGGCCTGCCGTCGGGGAGGGTGTACGAGACACCCTGTATGTCGAGCGATCCCATCGTGGACCGGGCCTTTCCGCTCCACTGCGGAGCCGACCAGGCTATCGCACGCCGGGGCGCGCTCGTGCGCGCGCCCGGACCGCGGCGAGTGGGATGCTGGCGGCATGACACGCATCGTGATCGTCGGCGCGGGCATCATGGGCCTCGCCACCGCGTGGGCCCTCGTCCGCCGGGGTGAGCGCCCCCTCGTCCTCGAGCGCTTCGGGCGGGGGCACACCCACGGCGCGTCGCACGGCGCGACCCGCAACTTCAACAACGCCTACGCCGACGCGCACTACCTCGATCTGCTGCAGCGGGCCCGCGACGGGTGGGACGCTCTCGGCGAGGTCGACGGGGAGCCGCTGCTGCGACGGCACGGGCTGGTGACGCACGGCGTCGGCAGCGACCTCGGCGGCGGCGCCGACGACGGCGACGGGCTCGAGACGATCGCGCGGAGCCTCGGCGCGCGCGGCATCCCCGCGGAGATGCTGTCTGCCGTGGAGGCGGGCGCGCGGTGGCCGGGGATGCGATTCGAGACCGACGTCCTGTACTCGTCGGACGCCGGCGTGGCGCGGGGGTCGGCGGCGATGCTCGAGCTGGAGCGCCGCGTGCGAGGCTGCGGCGGCGAGGTGCGCTGGGGTGCGCCTGTCGCCGGCGTCGAGGATCTCGGCGAGCGCGGCGCGCGAGTGCGGCTGGCGAGCGGCGGCGAGATCGACGCGGATGTCGTCGTCGCGACGGTCGGAGCTTGGACCGAGGGTCTGCTGCCCGGCATCCGCTTGCCCCGCCTCACGGTGACGGAGGAGACCCCGGCGCATTTCGCTTCGACGACCGGTCCCTGGCCCTCGTTCAACCATCGGCTCGACCCCGCGCGCTACCCGGCACCGGTGTACGGGATGCCGACGCCGGACGAAGGGGTCAAGGTCGGGTTCCACCGCGTCGGGGACGTCGTCGATCCCGATGCGCGCCCGCACCGGGTTACGCACCACGAGACGCTCGTCGAGTACGTGCGGGAATGGATGCCGGGGCTCGACCCCGAATCCGCCGTGCACCTGTCGTGCACCTACACCTCGACCGACGACAGCGCCTTCGTGCTGGATCGCGTCGGCTCGGTGGTGGTGGGCGCGGGATTCTCGGGCCACGGCTTCAAGTTCGCGCCCGGTGTCGGCGCCACTCTGGCCGACCTCGCGCTGGATGCGACGGCGCGCGCAGCCGCGCCCTTCCGGCTGCCGGCGGGGTGAGTCCGGGTCCGGCGGGCTGCGCGAAGTTCGGAGAATGACGCGAAACTCGGACCGATCGGCTCGATCGCTCCGATACTGACGAAACTCTCCGAAGTTCACGGGCGGTCCCCGCGCAAGCCCACTTACTGCCGCAGGTGGAGCCGTTGGGCGAGGGCACGCTGGAGGGTGCGCTGGACGGCGGCCCGCTCATGCACGACCTGCCGGTAGGTGAAGCGCAGCACCGTGTAGCCGCGCAGCCGCAGCTCGGTGTCGTGGGCGACGTCTGCGGTGCGCTGCGCACTCGAGGCGTGGAACGCGAATCCGTCGACCTGAACGACCAGCGCCTCGCCAATGAGGCCGTCGACGAATCGACCGGCGACCTTCGCCTGCTGCACGACAGAGATCCCGCGTGCACGCAGCGGCGCGAAGACCAAGGTTTCGAGGCCGGAGTCAGACAACCCCGTGACCGCGCCGGCGAGCTCGCGCGCCGCGACCGCCGGCCACGGCACAGCCCGGAGGGTCTCGGGCGCGAGAGCCTCGGTGCGGGCGGCCGACTCCCACACCACGAGCGCGTCCTCCCGCGGCAGGCACTGGGCGATGTGGCCAAGCGCATCCTCGATGCCGGCTTGCAGATCAGTCCGCGCCACCGGGCAGAGCGGGCGGGTCCAATGCACCATGATGTCGGCGTCGATCCCCGCGGACGACGCGTGCGGCACAAGGTGCACGTGATGCTTCGACGAGATATCGTCGGGCACCCACCACCCGCGCCGCCGCGCGAGCGAGACGCAGGTCAGTCTTCCGCCGGCGGATGCCGCCGCACGGAGGTCTCCCGGTGCCCCTGCAGAAACGCACCAGGCGCGGCGAACCATCCGCAAGCCGCCCGAAGCGACCGCGTCGCGGATCAACCGCACGGAGAACCCCGCGGCGAGCACCTCACTGCGGTGCGCGATGCCACCGGCGCCCTCGACCCATCGGGTGACATCGGATGCTGTGGAACGGCGAGGCATCCCGTCATCCTTGTGCGGCGCCGCGGCCCCGCGGCATCCCTCCCCGGTTCTGGGGAAACCCCTCAGCCCTCTCGCCCTGGGGAGGAGGACCCATACCGGTCGCGCCTCGGAGAATGCGACGAAGGTCGGACGATCTGGAGCGATCGATCCGACCTTCGTCAGAATCTCCGAGCTTCGCGCGCAGGCGTGCGCGGATCAGCGCTTGTAGTTCGGGGCCTCCACCACGATCTGGACGTCGTGGGGGTGCGACTCCTTGAGCCCGGCCGAGGTGATGCGCACGAACTTGCCGCGAGCCTTCAACTCTTCGACGGTGCGCGCGCCCACGTAGAACATCGACTGACGCAGGCCGCCGATGAGCTGGTAGGCCACGGCCGACACGGGGCCGCGGTAGGCGACCTGACCCTCGATGCCCTCGGGGATGAGCTTGTCGTCGCTCGGGACGTCGGCCTGGAAGTACCGGTCCTTCGAGTACGAAGTCTTCTTGCCGCGGGTCTGCAGCGCGCCGAGCGACCCCATGCCGCGGTACTGCTTGAACTGCTTGCCGCCCTGGAAGACGATCTCGCCCGGCGACTCGTCGGTTCCGGCGAGCAGCGACCCGAGCATGACCGAGTCGGCGCCGGCGACGAGGGCCTTGGCGATGTCACCCGAGTACTGCAGACCGCCGTCGGCGATGATCGGGATGCCGGCTTCGCGCGCGGCCAGCGACGCCTCGTAGATCGCGGTGACCTGGGGCACGCCGACACCCGCGACGACGCGCGTGGTGCAGATCGAGCCCGGACCGACGCCGACCTTGACGGCATCCACACCCGCGTCGATGAGCGCCTGCGCACCCTCGCGGGTCGCGACGTTGCCGCCGATGACGTCGATGTGCTCGAAGGATGCATCCGCCTTCAGGCGCTTGACCATGTCGATGACGCCCGCGGACTGCCCGTTCGCGGTGTCGACGACGATCACGTCGACGCCGGCGTCGCGGAGAGCCTCGGCCCGCTGCCACGCGTCGCCGAAGAAGCCGATGGCCGCGCCGACGCGCAGGCGCCCCTGGTCGTCCTTCGTCGCGAGGGGGTACTTCTCGCTCTTGTCGAAGTCCTTGATCGTGATGAGACCGGCGAGCTTGCCCTCCTCGTCGAGGAGGGGGAGCTTCTCGACGCGATGGTGGGCGAAGAGTGCGATGACCTCGTTCGCCCCGATGCCGACGCGACCGGTGACGAGGTTCTCGCTCGTCATGACGTCGCGCACCTTGGTGGTCTGCCGCTCGAAGCCCGAGACGAAGCGCATGTCGCGGTTCGTGACGATGCCGAGCAGGTGCCCCTCGTCGTCGACGACCGGCAGGCCCGAGATGCGGTACTGCCCGCAGAGCGCGTCGACCTCTTCGATCGTCGCGTCGGGGGTCGTCGTGATCGGGTCGGTGATCATGCCCGACTCGCTGCGCTTGACCCGGTCGACCATCGCCGCCTGCTCCTCGATGGAGAGGTTGCGGTGGATGATGCCGATGCCGCCCTCACGCGCGATCGCGATCGCGAGGCGCGCCTCGGTGACGGTGTCCATCGCGGCCGACAGCAGCGGGGTGGCCACGGTGATGCGCCGCGTCACGCGCGACGACGTATCGGCCTCGGACGGGATGACGTCGGTGTGCCCCGGCAGGAGCAGGACATCGTCGTAGGTGAGGCCGACGAATCCGAACGGGTCGTTGTAGTCGCTCATGCGCACTCCTTGGAAGTCTCAACGATTCTAAGCGCCCGGCGCCGCGCGGCATTCCCTCGCCCGAGATCCGCGAAACGACACACCGCATTCGTTGTTGCGCACCGGAAACACGCAAGCAACAATCAGCGCATACGTTCAGGTGTCGCCGAAGCCACCAGCAGAACCGGTACCTCTCGGCGTTCGTCCACTTATCTCAGGAGGTGCCAGTGGCGATCACTTCGATGACGCGCGCTGCTCGTCGCCCGAGGCGCATGTTCTCGACGTTGATCGCCGGCCTCCTGGCCGTCGTGGCGTTCCTGTGCATCGCCTCCCCCGCCATGGCCGCAGGAGACGACGCCGAGTCGTTGCCCTTCACGATCGCGGGCAACGTCCGCACCGGTGGTGAACCCGTCGAGGGTGCCACCATCGTCGTGACCGGCGGCGACTTCGAAGCCGAAGGCGAGACGAACGAGAGAGGCAGCTTCTCGATCGGCGTTCCGACGAAGGATGTCGCGTACACCGTCGAACTCGTCGAGGACAGCCTCCCCTCGGGGGTGACCGTCCCGGAGGGCTTCGAGTCGACGCTCGAGGTGGAGTTCGGCGCGACCAGCACGATCACGCGCAACTTCACGCTCGAGGCGGCCGAGCGGCAGACGACGAGCTTCGTCGACCAGCTGCTCTCCCGCGCCGTCAACGGCCTGAACTTCGGCCTCATGCTGGCCCTCGCCGCGATCGGGCTCTCGCTCGTGTTCGGCACGACGGGCCTGTCGAACTTCGCGCACGGCGAGATGGTCACCTTCGGAGCGCTCGCCGCGCTGCTCTTCTCGGCCGGGTTCAGCCTGCCGATCTGGATCGCGATCCCGTTGGCGGTCGCCGTCTCGGCGCTGTTCGGCCTGACGATGGATGCCGGCCTCTGGCGGCCGCTGCGACGCCGCGGCCTCGGCACCGTGCAGCTCATGATCGTCTCGATCGGTCTCTCGCTCGCGCTGCGCTACATCTTCCAGATGTTCGTCGGCGGCGGGACGGCCCAGCTCCCCGGCGGCTCGACCTCGGTCATCCCCGGGCTCGGCCCCATCCGCCTCACCCTCACCGACGTGATCAGCATGGGCGTCTCGCTCGTGGTCATCGCCGGCTTCGCGTGGTGGCTCATGCGCACGCGCATCGGCCGCGCCACGCGGGCCGTGTCGGACAACCCCTCGCTCGCCGCCGCCAGCGGCATCGACGTCGATGCGGTGGTCCGGGTCGTGTGGGTCGTCGCCGCGGCGCTCGCCGGCCTGTCGGGTGTGCTGTGGGCCTACTTCCGTCCGGGCATCAAGTGGGACATGGGCACCAGCATCCTGCTGCTCATCTTCGCCGCCGTCACGCTCGGCGGCCTCGGAACCGCGTTCGGTGCGCTCGTGGGCGCCATCATCGTGGGGCTCCTCGTCGAGGTCTCGACGCTGTGGATCCCCTCCGACCTCAAGTACGTCGGCGCGCTGGTCGTGCTGATCGTCATCCTGCTGTTCCGCCCGCAGGGTCTCCTCGGGCGCCGAGAGCGAATCGGATAGGCATCGTGAACTTCCTTCAGATCCTCAGCAACACCGCGGCGCAGATCCTCGCCCCGGCGACCCTCGGGTACATCCTCGCCGCCATCGGCCTGTCGGTTCACTTCGGCTTCGCGGGCCTGCTCAACATGGGCGTCGCGGGCTTCATGGCGATCGGCGCCTACGGGTTCGCGATCTCGATCCTCACCTTCGGCCTCGCCTGGCCGGTGGCGGCGCTCATCGGTCTCATCGCCGCCGTGGTCTTCGCGCTCGTGATGGGCATCCCGACCCTGCGGCTGCGCGGCGATTACCTCGCCATCGTGACGATCGCGGCCGCCGAGGTGCTGCGCCTGCTCTTCCTCACGTCGGCGTTCCGCAACCAGACGGGATCGGCCGACGGCCTCTCGGGCTTCCAGGCCGGGTTCCGCGCCAGCAACCCGCTTCCGCCCGGACGGTGGGGCTTCGGGCCGTGGACGTACCAGTCCGACCAGTGGTGGGTCATTATCGTCGGATTGATCACGATCGCGATCGTCGTCGCCCTCGTCTGGCTGCTCATGAGCAGCCCCTGGGGGCGCGTCATCCGCGGCATCCGCGAGGACGAGGACGCCGTGCGCTCGCTCGGCAAGAACGTCTTCGCCTTCAAGATGCAGGCGCTCATCGTCGGCGGTGTCATTATCGCGGCCGGCGGCATCGTCACCGCCATGGGCACCAACGTCAACCCGAACGTCTACGTCACCTCGCAGACGTTCTACGTCTGGACGGCGCTGCTGCTCGGCGGCGCGGCCACCATCTTCGGCCCGGTGCTCGGCGCCGTGCTGTTCTGGGTGGTGCGCGCGTTCCTGTCGAACCTGCTGCCGGCCCTCGTCAACATCGGCTGGCTGCCGTTCCTGACCACCGAGCAGAGCCAGATGCTCGTGTTCGTGCTGGTCGGCGTCGCGCTCATGCTGCTGGTGATCTTCCGCCCGCAGGGCATCCTCGGAAGCAAGAAGGAGCTGACCTTTGTCCGCTGATGTCGTACCCCCGACGCCGCGCCCCAAGGCGACCGGCCTGCACAAAGACGACGGCAGCGGCGAGGTCCGCCCCGGCGTCGCGAAGAACGACCCGATCATCGTCGCCGACGGCGTCAAGCGCGTCTTCGGCGGCCTGACCGCCGTCGACGTCGAGCACCTCGAGATCCCGCGCGGCGCGATCACGGCCCTCATCGGCCCGAACGGTGCCGGCAAGACGACCCTGTTCAACCTGCTGACCGGCTTCGACAAGCCCAACGCGGGGTCGTGGTCGTTCGATGGGACCAACCTCGCCGGCATCCCCGCCTTCAAGGCCGCTCGCATGGGTCAGGTGCGCACGTTCCAGCTGACGAAGTCGCTCGGCCTGCTCACGGTGCTCGAGAACATGAAGCTCGGCGCTCCGAAGCAGAAGGGCGAGGGGATCCTCGCCGGCATCCTGCCCTTCCTCTGGCGCAAGCAGGAGGCCGAGATCGAGGAGAAGGCGCGCGGTCTGCTCGCCCGCTTCAAGCTCGACGCCAAGGAGAAGGACTTCGCCGCGTCGCTCTCGGGCGGACAGCGCAAGCTCCTCGAGATGGCCCGCGCTCTCATGAGCGACCCCGTGCTCGTCATGCTGGATGAGCCGATGGCCGGCGTGAACCCCGCGTTGACGCAGTCGCTGCTCGACCACATCCTCGACCTGAAGGACCTCGGCATGACCGTCGTGTTCGTCGAGCACGACATGCACATGGTGCGTCACATCGCCGACTGGGTCGTCGTGATGGCCGAAGGACGCGTCGTCGCCGAGGGCCCGCCCGACACCGTGATGCAGAACCCCGCGGTGATCGACGCCTACCTCGGCGCACACCAGGACGTCGACCTCGGCGTCGTGACGGGCCGGCACGCCGGCGAACTGCCGCCCGAGGCGGAAGAGCTCGTCGAGACGGTTCACGAGCTCGACCAGGCGATCGACGAGGCGCCGACGACGGATGCCGCGGGCACGACGGATGCGGCAGGCGCCGTGGATGCCGAGAAGGATGGGGACCGCAAGTGACCGAGAACGTCGTCGAGCTGTCGGATGTGCACGCTGGCTATCTGCCCGGGGTGAACATCCTCAACGGCGCGAACCTCACCGCGGCTCCCGGCGAGCTCGTCGGGATCATCGGCCCCAACGGCGCCGGCAAGTCCACGATGCTCAAGGCCATCTTCGGGCAGGTGAAGGTGCGCTCCGGCTCGGTGAAGCTGAACGGCGAGGAGATCACCGGGCTGCGTGCCAACAAGCTCGTGTCGAAGGGCGTCGGCTTCGTGCCGCAGACGAACAACGTCTTCCCGAGCCTGACGATCGCGGAGAACCTGCAGATGGGGGCGTATCAGCGACCGAAGGTCGTCGCGGAGCGCACCGACTTCGTGACATCCATCTTCCCCGACCTCGCCAAGCGCCTGCAGCAGCGGGCCGGATCGCTGTCGGGCGGCGAGCGCCAGATGGTCGCGATGGGGCGCGCGCTGATGATGGATCCCTACGTGCTGCTGCTCGACGAGCCCTCCGCGGGGCTGTCGCCGTCGCGCCAGGACGAGGCGTTCCTGCGGGTGTCGGAGATCAACAAGGCCGGCGTGACGACGATCATGGTCGAGCAGAACGCCCGACGCTGCCTGCAGATCTGCGACCGGGGCTACGTCCTCGATCAGGGCCGCGACGCCTACACGGGCACCGGCCGTGAGCTGCTCAACGACCCCAAGGTCATCGGCCTGTACCTCGGCACGCTGGGGACCTGAGCCCGCTTCGCCTGGCTTCGCCTGGTTCGGGGCGATTCCTCCCCCGCGAGAGATGCGCGCGGGCGACGCACAAGGCGTGGGCGTTGAGCCCCGCGGGGCGGACTACACCGGGAGAATCGGGGGGATGCCGCGACTCCCGGAACCTCTGCCTGACGCCCTCGGCGAAGCGTTCTCGTGCGCCGATGCGTCGGCCGCGGGCGTATCGCTCAAGCGTCTGCGTGCCCTGGATCTCGACATCCCGTTCCGCGGGGTGCGCCGGAGAGCGGGAGCCGGGGAGGCCGCGGCGACCGGCCCGCTCGCCGAGGATCACGCTGCGCGGCAGCGGGTGCTCGACCGCGCGCGGGCGTATGCCCAGATCATGAGCGGACACGCCTTCTACTGCGGGCGCACAGCCGCGGTGCTGTGGGGAACGGGTGCTCTGCCCTCCGGTGAGCTCGAGGTCGGGGTCGTCGCGCCGGAACGCGCGCCGCGGCGGCGCGGCATCCGCGGACGTCAGCTCGCGCCGACGCACGTCGAGGTGAGGACTCTCGGGGGCCTGCGGCTGTCGTCACCGGCGTCGACGTGGGCAATGCTCGGGCGGGACGCCGGCGTCCGCGAGCTGGTGCGGATCGGCGACGCGCTCGTGCGGGTGCCGCGCGGCGATCGTGGCCGGCGCCGCCCCGAGGCGCGGCTGTGCACGGTGGATGAGCTCGCCGAGGTGGTCGCCTCCGGGAGGCGCGTCGGTTCCGCGAAGCTCGTCAAAGCGTTGAGCCTGGTCCGCGAGGGGGCGATGTCTCCGCTGGAGACCGACTTCCGGCTCGCCGTCGTCGCGGCGGGGCTGCCCGAGCCGCTGCTCGACCGGGAGATCCGCGATGGCTCGGGGCGGCTGGCGGGGATCGCGGATGCCGTCTGGCCCGAGTACCGCGTCATCGCCGAGGTCGAGGGCGACCACCATCGCACATCGCGGAGCCAGTGGGCGCGCGACATCGAGAAGCACACCGCCTACGTCGCTCTCGGCTTCGAGGTCGTGAGGCTCACGTCCGCGCACATCCGCCCCACCGGCTCCGCGGCGGTGGCGCTCGTGCGCGGTGCCCCTTCGGCGCCGCGGGTGGTCTCCCCCGAACTGACCCCGCGCTTCACCTGGCAGCTCGCGCCCACACACGCGCCAGGAGCGGGCACCAACTGCCAACTCACGCGCGAGCGCGAGCCCACCCAGCGCTCACCTGGCAGCTCGCGCCCACACACGCGCCAGGAGCGGGCACCAACTGCCAACCCACACCCCGAGCCCGCCCCACGGCGCGCACGACGAAGGGCCCCGGTCAGGAGACCGGGGCCCTCGTGCGCGGGGATCAGCCGACGCGGACGAACTCGTAGTTGTTGTCGTCGCCGTACTCGAAGACGCCGATGGATGCCTCCGTCGGGTCGCCCACCTCGTTGAAGGTGATCGGGCCCGAGACACCGTCGTAGTCCGCGGCCTCACCGGCGATGATCAGGTCGGCGCACTCCGCGAAGGTCGTGCACTTCGTGCCTTCGCCCGAGCCGCCGGAGACCGCCTGCAGGTTCGCGGCGACGTCGGGGCCGGCCGTCGATCCGGCCTGCAGCGCCGCGAGGGCCAGCAGCACGACGGCGTCATACGACTCCGGCCCGTAGGTGAAGTCCTGCAGCTCGGCGTTGCCGGCACCGGTCCAGAACGCCTGCAGGTTGTCGCGGAAGGTTGCGATCGACGCGGGGTCGACGGCGGGGTAGGTGCCCTTCGCGCCGGCCATGGTGCCGGCTTCGAAGTCGTCGCCGAAGTTCGCCAGGTTCCCGTCGACGAGGTACAGCTGCTCGGGGGCCACCTCGGCACCGATCAGCTCGGGGATGATCGTCTTGACCTCTTCGAACGTGATCAGGGCGATCGCGTCCGGGCCGGCTGCGAGCACGTCCTCGACCTGGGCCGAGAAGTTCGTGTCACCGGTGTTGTAGAGCGAGGTCGCGACGACCTCGCCGCCGGCAGCCTCGAAGGCGGCCTTGGTAAAGCACGCGAGGCCGGTGCCGTAGGCGTCGTTGAGGACGATCATGCCGAGCGTCTCGTTGCCGTCGGCGCCGATCAGGTTGCCGAGCACCTCGCCCTGCAGGACGTCCGAGGGAGCGGTGCGCCAGTAGAGACCCTTGTCCTCGTAGCCGGTGAAGGCGGCCGAGGTGTTCGCCGGCGAGAACTGGATGGCGTTGGCGGCGATGACCTGGTCGATGAACTGCAGCGACGTGCCCGAGGACGCCGCGCCGATGATCGCCGTGGCGCCTTCGCCCAGCAGTCGCGGGATCTCCGTCTCGTACGCCTTGTTGTCGGTGTCACCCGAGTCGCCCTGCTTGAGGTCGATCGTGATGCCCTTGCCCGCGGCGTTGATCTCGGATGCGGCGAACTCGGTCGCCGAGATCTCGGGCGGGCCGAGGAAGGCGAGGTTGCCGGTCACGGGCAGAGCCGTGCCGATCGTGTAGGTGAGGTCGGTGCCGGGACCGGTGGAGGTCGAGGTGTACTCGGGGGTGTACGACGCGGGCTCGGCCGCTTCGCAGTCGATGGGGAAATCGGCCGAGGAGTTCCCTTCGGCGTCACCCGATGCAGCCGGTTCGCTGCCTCCGGCACAGCCTGCGAGGACGAGGGCACTCGCGCCGATCACGGCGATACCGCCGAGGACCTTCGCGGTGCGGGAACGGGTGAGAACGCCCATTGTGCTCCTTGATGAGTGGGAACGCGGCACCGAAGCCCCGCGAGGTTGGGTCAAACCTAGTGGTGCCGCTGCATCAGGGATGTTGCGATGTGTTAACGGTCTGTTACGCGACCTAATCGTTACTTCCGGCCCGCCGCATCCCGCGCGATGACGCGGGTGGGACCGGTGCCACGTCAGACGACGGGGGCGACGTCGGATGCCTCGTCGACGCGTTTCGGACGACGAGCGGCGCGCAGCGAGTCGACGCTGAGCACGACGAGGGCGAGCCAGACGAGCCCGAAGCCGATCCAGCGCTCGAGAGGCATCGGCTCGCCGAGGATCCAGGCTCCCGTGATGAACTGCAGGATCGGCGCGACGAACTGCAGCAGGCCGATGACCGTGAGGCTGCTGCGACGGGCGCCGGCGGCGAAGAAGAGCAGGGGCACGGCGGTGACGATCCCGGCGAGGGTCACCAGCGCGGTGTGGCCGGGGCTGACCGAGCCGAACACGAGCCCGCCGGTGACCGCGACGATGATCGCCTGCACGATCGCGACGGGCGCCAGCCAGAGCGACTCGAGGGTCAGGCCGCTGACGGCGTCGACCAAGGGCCCGATCTGCTTCTTGACCAGTCCGTAGGTGCCGAAGCTCGCGGCGAGGGTCAGGGCGATCCACGGGAAGGCCCCGTAGCCGATGACGATGACGCCGACCGCGACGGCGGCGATGCCGATCGCGACCCACTGGGCCACCCGCAGCCGCTCCTTCAGGACGAGGACGCCGAGGAGCACCGTGACGATCGGGTTGATGAAGTACCCGAGGCTCCCCTCGATCACGTGCCCCGTGAGGGTGCTGATGAGGAAGACCTGCCAGTTCACGTAGATGAGCAGCCCAGCCACGATGGTCCACAGCACCAGGCGCGGCGTGCGCAGGATCGCGATCAGCTTGCCCCAGGCCCGGAGCACCGTGAGGAGGATCGCGCAGAACACCAGCGAGAACAGGATGCGCCACGACACGACCTCGAACGGCCCCATCGGGGCGAGCGTGAGGAAGTAGAGGGGCATGAAGCCCCAGAGCACGTAGGCCGAGAAAGCGTAGATCCCGCCGAGCGAGCGTTCACGGGCGGGATCGAGGGGTGTCACGAGCCAAGCATAGGACGGTCATGACACGGCGAGGTCACGACGGACTGCCATCCGCCGCCGCACGCCTGCCATGACGAAGGCCCGGATGCGATGCACCCGGGCCTTCGTGGAAGAGCTCTGCGTCAGCGGACGACGACGGCGAGGACGTCGCGCGCCGAGAGCACGAGGAACTCGTCAGCGCCGAACTTGACCTCGGTTCCGCCGTACTTGCTGTAGATCACGCGGTCGCCGACGGCGACGTCGAGCGGAACACGGTTGCCGTTGTCATCGATGCGGCCGGGGCCGACCGCCACGACCTCGCCCTCCTGGGGCTTCTCCTTGGCGGTGTCGGGGATGACCAGACCACTCGCAGTGGTCTGCTCGGCCTCGACCTGCTTGATGACGATGCGGTCCTCGAGCGGCTTGATGGAAACCGACACGGTCTACCTCTTTCTTCGACAAGACTTGTTGGCAATCTCACCCTGAGAGTGCCAACTCCGAGTCTAGGGGGACGTTGGCACTCATGCAACGCGAGTGCCAACGTCCCTGAACCGGCGGCACCGCCCCGCGTAGGCTGTCGTGGTGGATCACGCCGAGCTCTCCGCGTTGCTGACCCCCGAGGGACTCCGTCTGGTCGACGCCCTCCGGATCTCGTCGACGGCGGATGCCGCGTCGGCCGTGTCGCGGCTGCGACGCGAGGGCCTCTCCCCCGACCTCGTGTCGGCCGTCGTCGGGCAAGCGCGGCTGCGCGAGCGCGCGCGGGCGAAGTTCGGTCCGTTCGCCGATCGGATGCTGTTCACCCGGGCCGGCCTCGAGCAGGCCACGCGTCTCGCTGTCGCCGCCCGCCACGCCGGCAGGTTCCGCGATGCCGGCATCGCCCGCGTCGCCGACCTCGGCTGCGGCATCGGCGGCGATGCGCTCGGCTTCGCCGGCATCGGGCTCGAGGTCCTGGCCGTCGACGCCGACGAGATCACCGCTGCCCTGGCCGCCTACAACCTCGCCCCGTTCGGTGCAGCCGCTCGCGTGCGCCACGGGCGGGCGGAGGAGACCGATCTCGACGGCGTCGATGCCGTCTGGCTCGACCCCGCTCGCCGCACCTCGGGCCACAGCGAGACGCGGCGCATCGCGGCATCCGACTACACGCCGTCGCTCGAGTGGGCCTTCGACCTCGCAGGTCGGATGCCGACGGGCATCAAGCTCGGCCCTGCGTTCGACCGCGACGACCTTCCCACCGACGGCGAGGCGCAGTGGATCAGCGCGGACGGCTCGACGATCGAGCTCGTCCTCTGGTCGGGCGCTCTTGCTCGCCCGGGCGTCCGGCGGTCCGCCCTCGTGATCCGCGGCGATCGTGCCGCCGAGCTCACCGCCGCCGATGATGCTTCGGACGTCGATCCGCGCGATCTGGGCGCCTACCTGCACGAGCCAGACGGCGCCGTCATCCGCGCTCGGCTGATCGGCGACGTGGCCCGCTCACTCGACGCGGGGATGCTCGCCGGCGGCACGGCGTACATGACCTCCGACACGGGGCGTACCAGCGCGTTCGCGACGACGTTCCGGGTGCGCGAGGTCCTGCCGCTGAAGACCCGCGAGATCGACGCCGCGCTCAAGCGCGCAGGGATCGGCATCCTGGAGATCAAGAAACGCGGGGTCGACATCGATCCTGCGCAGTTCCGCAAGAAGCTGAGCCTGTCGGGGAGCGCGTCGGCGACCCTCCTCCTCACGCGCGTCGGAGACCGCCGGGTGGCCGTCCTCGCCGACCGCGTCGAGGACGGTGAGGGCCGCCCCGGCGACGGGGCTCAGTCCAGCAGCCCGGCCTGAGCCGCCGCCCAGACGAGCCAGCCCGCGCTGTAGAGGATCGACAACGCGGCGAGGCCGAGCGCCCACACCGCGACCCCGCGACGCTCCCACGGTCGGCGCAGCGCCAGCACCGCCATGACGACCGCTGCGATACCCAGCGGGAACGCCCACCCGACGAACAGCGACAGTAGGAGCGCCACGATCGCCAGGGCCAGCGCCCACGCCCCCGACCGCGGCAGGATCTCGGGCGCCGGGGCCCACTCGACGCGCGGCTGCGACGCAGCGGGCTCGGCGCGCGGGCCGACCTCGGGGCTGCTCAGCAGCGGTGTCGGCTGCGTGAACTCGCGCTGGAACCCACCGCGGTGCTCGCCCGGCAGCCTCGCGGCCTCGGGAGCCGACGCGACGTCATCCGTCGGCGCTGCCACGGCGGGGCGCCGACTGCGCCGACGGTCATCGCTCACCCGCGTACCTGAATCTCGGTGACCGGAAGCGTCGAGTCGGCGCCGAACGAGAGGGTCGACGGGTCGGCGCCCGAGGAGATGAGCTCGGCGGCGAGCGCAGCGATCATCGCCCCGTTGTCGGTGCACAGGCTCAGCGGTGGGATGCGCACCGCGACGCCCGCGGCGGCGGCTCGTTCGAGCGCGACCTCGCGCAGCCGGCGATTGGCGATCACGCCGCCGCCGAGGAGCAGCCGTGGCACGCCGTGCTGCGCGCACGCGTCGAGCGCCTTGGTCACGAGGACGTCGACGACTGCTTCGCGGAAGGATGCCGCGACGTCGGCGACGGGCACGGTCTCGCCCGCCGCCTCGCGCTGCTCGATCCAGCGCGCCACGGCGGTCTTCAGCCCGGAGAAGGAGAAGTCGTACCGGTGCGCGGCCAGGTCGGACGCTCGGGAGAGTCCGCGCGGGAATCGGATGGCGTCGGGGTCGCCGCTGGCTGCGGCGCGGTCGATCTCGGGGCCTCCGGGGTAGGGCAGACCGAGGATGCGGGCGATCTTGTCGAAGGCCTCGCCGGCGGCGTCATCCATCGTCTCGCCGAGCATCTCGACGTCGGAGACCAGATCGCGGACGAGGAGGAGCGAGGTGTGCCCGCCGCTGACCAGGAGGGCGACGGTCGGGTACTCGACGTCGTCACCGGTCAGGATGTCGGCCGCGATGTGACCGACCAGATGGTTGACCGCGTAGAGCGGCTTCCCGAGCGACACGGCGAGGGCCTTCGCAGCCCCGACGCCGACCATGAGCGCCCCGGCCAGCCCCGGCCCGCTCGTGACGGCGACCGCGTCGAGGTCCTGCAGCGAGACGCCCGCTTCGGCCACGGCGGCCTCGATCGCCGGCTGAAGCGCCTCCAGATGAGCTCGTGCCGCGACCTCGGGCACGACGCCGCCGTAGCGGGCATGCTCGGCCATCGAGCTCGCGATCGTGTTCGACAGCAGCGTGCGCCCCCGGACGATGCCGATGCCGGTCTCGTCGCAGCTGGTCTCGATCCCCAGCACGAGGGGTTCGGAGCGGGTCAGGTCGGTGGTCATCGGTCGGTCCCTCCCTCACCGCGGAGGTTCAGCTGCATGATGATGGCGTCGACGTCGTCGGGCTGGTAGTACCGCGGACGGCGGGCGATCTCGACGAACCCCTCCGAGACGTAGAGGGCCTGGGCGACGGGGTTGTCGGCGCGCACCTCGAGGAAGAGCTCGCGAGCGCCGCGGTCGCGGGCTTCGGCGACGAGCGCCCGCAGCAGGGTTCGGCCGCGACCGGTGCCGCGCCGAGACGGTTCGAGGGCGATGGTCTGGATGTCGGCGTCATCCGCGCCCCGCACCGACCGGACACCGCCGTAACCGACGACGCGATCGTCCTCGACGTCGACGAGGTAGCGCCCGTGCGGCGAGGCGAGCTCTGCGGACATGGCGGTGCGGCTCCACGCATCGGTGGGGAACGACGCCTGCTCGAGCGCCATGATCGCGTCGAGGTCGTCACCGGTCGCGGTCCGCAGGCTCACGTGCCCACCTTCTTCGGTCCGGCCGGCACCGTCACGTCCGGGGCGCGGAGGTACAGGGGCTCGGCGGCCGACGCGTCGGCGGCGCCCGCCGACAGCCGTTCGGCCGCGATCCGGGCGAGGGCTGCGGCACTGATGGATGTCGTCTCCGGCAGCTCCGAGGCGGGAGCTCCGAACAGGGCGAGGGGCTCGGTCGACGCGCGCGGCACGAGATGCGCGTCGGTGAGGCGCACCGGCATCCCCCGTTCGACGCGATAGATCGAGACGGCGACCTCGCGACGGCGGGCATCGGTCACGATCGCGACCGGCTCGCCCTCGACGGGAGCCGCGCCGGCGGTGGCGTACGCGGGATCGACGTGTGCGCGCGCCGCCGCATCGTGGCTCGCGACCGCGATCAGGGGGACGCCGCGCCCGAGGGCGAACGCCCGTGCGGCCGCGATCCCGACCCGCAGTCCCGTGAACGGACCCGGCCCCATGCCCGCGGCGACGGCCGTGATCTCGACGGGGTCGACCCCCGCTTCGTGGAAGACGCGCACGAGCAGATCGCCGATGACCTCGGCGTGACCGCGGGGGTCGCGGCTGACGACCTCGGCGCGGACACGGCCCGCGGGGTCGACGATCGCGACGGCCGTGCCGATCGAGGTGTCGATGCCCAGAATCACGTCACCCAGGGTAGCCCGGGCCGTGCGGCCTCGCGCTCAGGGGCGCCGCGTGACCGTCACGAGGCGCGGGGCCGCGTCGGCCATCTCCGCTGCCGCCGGGCCGCTCGTGCCGCAGGCGTTGTCGAGCCCGGTGCCGCTCCAGCCCCGCTCGAGCTCGATCTCCCACCAGCTGTCGCGAAGACCGTCGACCATGCCGTGTCCCCACTCGACGATCGTGACACTGGCGTCCAGGTCGAGATCGAGGTCCGACAGCTCCGCCGGGGACCCCAGGCGGTAGGCGTCGACATGGATCAGCGGCGGACCGTCGACGAGCGAGGGGTGGGTGCGTGCGATGACGAAGGTCGGACTCTGGATCGGTCCGCGGACGCCGAGGCCGGCGCCGATCCCCCGGGTCAGCGTCGTCTTGCCGGCGCCGAGAGGCCCGGTGAGGACGACGAGATCGCCGGCGCGGAGCCGCGATCCGATCTCCCTCCCCCAGGCCTCCATCTCGTCGGCTGAAGTCACCTCGCGTTCGCCGAGGTAGTCGTCCATTCCGCTCATCGCCGGCCTCCCGTCATCTCGGACGATACCGCCGTGCGGTGCACCCGCGGGCCGATACGGGTGACGATCTCGTAATCGATCGTGTCCGCGGCATCACCCCAGTCGGCGGCGGCGGGAAAACCCAGCGTGGGGTCGCCGAAGAGCACGACCTCGTCGCCGATCGAGACCTCGGCGTCACCGACGTCGACGACGAACTGGTCCATCGCGATCCGGCCCGAGACCGTGAACCGCCGGCCGCCGATGACCACCGGGCCGCGGCCGGAGGCCTGCCGGGGCACGCCGTCGGCATAGCCGAGGGGGACCAGGGCGAGCGTCGTCTCGGACGCGGTGCGGTGCGTGTAGCCGTACGACACGCCTTGGCCGGCCGGCACGCGTCGCACCGCGGCGACCGAGGTGCGCAGGGTCATCGCCGGCCGCAGCCCGAGGTCTGCCGAGGAGCGACCCGGAAGCGGAGAGAGGCCGTAGATCGCGAGCCCCAGTCGGACGCAGTTCAGCCGCGTCTCGGGCAGCGCGATCGCCGCGTTCGACGCGGCGATGTGGCGCAGCGGTGGATGCACCCCCGCCGCGCTCGCCTCAGCGAGAGCGTCGTGGAATCGGGCGAGCGCGGCGCGGTCGTCCTCGATGCTCGTGTTGGAGAGGTGACTGAAGACGCCGATCACCCGCAGCTGTCCGATGCGCTCGAGTCTCGCCGCCTCCGCGCAGACGCGCTGCCACTCGCGCGGCTCGACGCCGTTGCGCCCGAGCCCGGTCTCCACCTTGAGGTGCACACCGACGGAGCGCCCGACGGATGCTGCCGCCGCGGCGGCCTGCAGCTGCGCGAAGCTCGAGATCCCGAGCTCGACGCCGTGCTCGGCCGCCTCGCGGAAATCCGCGCCGGGCGCGTGCAGCCACGCGACGATGGGGGCGGTGATTCCCGCTCGGCGCAGGGCGACGGCCTCGGCGATGTCCGCCACGCCGAGTCGCGTCGCGCCACCCGACAGGGCCGCGGTCGCCGCACGCACGGCGCCGTGCCCGTAACCGTCGGCTTTCACGACGGCGATGATCTCGGTCTGGACGAGACGCCGCAGATGACGGACGTTGTGCTCGATCGCCTCGACGTCGATGAGGGCTTCGCGCAGCGGGCGTACGGTCACGATGCGGCCTCGGCGATCACGTAGGCGGTGGCGAGGTTCGCATCGTGCGAGAGCGACAGGTGCACCGCCGTCACGCCCCGTGCGGCCACCGTGGCGGCCGTCTCACCGGTGAGGGCGAAGACCGGACGCCCCGAAGACTCCGACGCCACCTCGATGTCGACCCAGTGCACGCCCTCCGAGCCGCCGAGGGCCTTGATGAGCGCCTCCTTCGCGGCGTACCGGGCAGCGAGAGACCGGGGCTTGAGGGCGCGCTCGGCGGGCGAGAAGAGCCTGTCGAGCAGGCGAGGGGTGCGTTCGAGCGAACGCTCGAAGCGCGGGACGTCGACCAGGTCGACGCCGATGCCGACGATCACGGCATCCCCTTCCAGCCCGACGGACTCACTCGACGGTGACCGACTTGGCGAGGTTGCGCGGCTGGTCGACGTCGAGGCCCTTGGCGGTGGCCAGGCCCATGGCGAAGATGTGCAGCGGAACGACCGCGAGGAGCGGCTCGAACAGCGGCTCGGCGAGCGGGATGCGCAGCACCTCGTCGGCGAACGGGAGGACGGCGGCATCCCCCTCTTCGGCGACCGCGATGATGCGCGCGCCGCGGGCACGGATCTCCTGGATGTTGGACACGACCTTCGCGTGCAGGAGCGGCGAGCTCGTCGGCGAGGGCACCATGACGAACACCGGCTGACCGGGCTCGATGAGCGCGATCGGGCCGTGTTTGAGCTCTCCGGCGGCGAAGCCCTCGGCGTGGATGTAGGAGATCTCCTTGAGCTTGAGCGCGCCCTCGAGCGCGATCGGGTAGCCGACGTGACGGCCGAGGAAGATCACCGAGCGGGTGTCGGCCATCCAGTGGGCGAACTGCTCGATGTGCTCCTGCTCGCTCGCGAGCACCCGGGCGATCTTCTCGGGCACCGCTTCGAGCTGAGCGACCTGCTCGGCGATCGCCTCAGCGCTCAGCGCACCGCGCACACGGCCAACGTGCAGGGCCAGCAGGTACAGCGCGGTGATCTGCGCGACGAACGCCTTCGTGGACGCGACGGCGACCTCGGGACCGGCGTGGGTGTAGACGATGGCATCGGACTCGCGCGGGATCGTCGCGCCCTGGGTGTTGCAGATCGACAGCGTCTTCGCGCCGGCCTCGCGGGCGTACTTGACCGCCATGAGCGTGTCCATCGTCTCGCCGGACTGGCTGATCGAGACGACGAGCGTGCGCGGGCCGATGACGGGATCCCGATAGCGGAACTCGTGGGCGAGCTCGACGTCGACGGGAACGCGCGCCCACTGCTCGAGGGCGTACTTGCCGACCATGCCGGCGTAAGCGGCGGTGCCGCACGCGATGACGATGACGCGATCGATGCCGGTGAACAGCTCGTCGAGGCCATCGAGCTCGGGGATCTGCACGAGACCGTCGTGCACGCGCCCGCGGATGGTGTTCGCGACGGCCTCGGGCTCCTCCGAGACCTCCTTGGCCATGAACGACGACCAGCCGCCCTTGTCCGCGGCGGCGGCATCCCATACGACCTCGAACGGCTCGACGTCGACGGCGGCACCGGAGAAGTCGGTGACCGTGACCTCCTGAGGGGTGATCGCGACGATCTCGTCCTGGCCGATCGCGAGCGCGTGGCGGGTGTGCTCGACGAAGGCGGCGACGTCGGAGCCGAGGAAGTTCTCGCCGTCGCCGAGGCCGATCACCAGCGGCGAATTGCGGCGGGCGCCCACGACGAGACCGGGCTGGTCGCGGTGCAGGGCCAGGAGCGTGAATGCCCCCTCCAGGCGCGACACCGTCGCGCGGAACGCCTCGACCAGATCGCCGGATGCCTGGTACTCGCGGCCCAGCAGCACAGCGGCGACCTCGGTGTCGGTCTCGCTGCGGAAGGTGTATCCCTCGGCGACGAGCTCGGACTTCAGCTCGGAGAAGTTCTCGATGATGCCGTTGTGGATGACCGCGAGCTTGTCGTCGTCGGCCAGGTGGGGGTGCGCGTTCGCGTCGGTCGGGCCGCCGTGCGTCGCCCACCGGGTGTGGCCGATCCCGGTCGTGCCGTCGGCCAGGGGGTGCGCCGCCAGGTCGTCGCGCAGGATCTGCAGCTTGCCCGCGCGCTTGCGCGTTCCCAGACCTCCTTCACCGTCGATGACGGCGATGCCGGCGGAGTCGTAGCCGCGGTATTCGAGGCGGGCCAGGCCCGAGATGAGGATGTCCTGCGAGGGACGAGGACCCACATAGCCGATGATTCCGCACATGGGGTCCATCCTAGATCGGGAGCCCGGGCGCTCGAGCTCAGCCGGACGCGGGCCCGCGCAACGCTGCTAGCACGGCGTCGACCACCTCGAGATTGGAGAAGACCGCGTCGTGCCCGCACGCGCCGCCGAACGGCGGTGCGGCGACCTGGCCCGACAGGATCATCCCGACTCCGCCGACGCCGGGCGGGAGGTCTCTGCGGCATGTGACCACCGTCGTGTCCGCCGCTCCGGCGAGGGCGGACGTCTCGGCGACCAGACCGTCGCCGAGGCGGGCCTCCCCGGTCTTCCCCGATGGGAGCGGCATCGCGACGACGGCGGACGCCGCGATCGCGTGCACGTGCAGACCCGCCGGCCAGTCGGGCAGATCGGCGAGCTCCGCCGACCCGGCGCGCAGGGACGTACCTGCCGGGCCGAGGGCGGCGATACCCGTCCGGATGACGGGTGGCAGATCGCAGCCGCCGCGCGCGTCTTCCGCGAGCTGCTTGTTGCAGACCGCGCCGATCCAGGGCAGCACGAGGTTCTGCAGCACCGGCACCGTCGACATCGTGGCGCGGATCGCCCCGGCGATGTCGACCGCGACATTGGCGATGTCCGAGCCTTGCGTGGGAGCGGCGACCGTGACGACCTCGCCGATGAGCGCGGCGATGTCCGGGGCGTCGCGCAGGGCGTACCGCAGGGCCAGCCCGCCCATCGAATGGGTCACGACGTCGACCGGGCCGTGGACGGCGTCGGCTATCGAACGGATCGCGGCGGCGAGATTGTCGGCCGAACCGGTCGAGCCGACCCACCCGGCGGAGTTCGCGGAGTAGTCGAACGCGTACACGGCGACCCCCGGCCGCGCTTCGAGCCGCTGCTGCAGCGACGCCGTCATCCCCCGCGCCACCGGCGCACCGGAGCCGTCGCGCCACTGCACCGGGCGAGCGAACGGCGACCGGGCGTAGGAGCGCTGGCCGTCGGCGTCGGGGAGGACGGTGCTCAGCCACCCGTGGACGAGCAGCACCGCCCGCGAGTCCGGTTCCGCCTGCTCGCTCAGCCGCACGACACGGTCGCCGAGCGCCACGGCCGGGCCGGCCACTGCCGCAGGCGCGAACGCGGACGACGCCGCCGCGGGAGCGAGGGTCGCAGTCGCCGCGAGCACGACGACCGTGCTCAGCGCGACGAGGGACCGCCACCGGGACCGCCGGCGGCGCAGCCGCGAGCGCGCGCGTAACGCACCGCGCACGAGCGCGCGCGAACGCCGCCCCAGTTCCATGGATCCATACCTAGCAGGTTGCGGTGACGGGTGCGTAACAGAAGACACCGGAGCTTAGCGAGCACTCGCTGACAGAACGCCGGGTCGAGGCAGTCAGACCTTCCGCAGGAGCACGCGCTCGACGGCGTGCGAAGCGCCCTTGTGCAGGATCAGTGTCGCCCGGTGCTTCGTCGGCAGGACGTTCTCGACGAGGTTCGGGAGGTTGATGTCGTTCCAGAAGCCGCGCGCCATCGCCACCGCTTCGTCGTCGTCCAGGTCGGCGAAGGTGTTGAAGTACGACGAGGGGTTGTTGAATGCGCCCGCCTTGAGCGCCATGAAGCGCTCGACGTACCACTGACTGATGTGCTCGGCATCCGCATCGACGTAGATCGAGAAGTCGAACATGTCGCTGACGGCGACCTCGTGCGGCGCGGGCGGCGGTGCCAGGACGTTCAGCCCCTCGACGATCACGACGTCGGGGCGGCGGACGGTGATCTGCGCGTCCGGGACGATGTCGTACCGCATATGCGAGTAGAACGGGGCGTGCACCTCGGGGGCGCCGGACTTCACCTCCGTGAGGAACTCGATCAGCGCGCGGCGATCGTAGCTCTCGGGGAAGCCCTTCCGAGCCATCAGCCCGCGACGCTCGAGCTCGGCGTTGGGATACAGGAAGCCGTCGGTCGTGACGAGCTCCACCCGGGGCGTCCCGGGCCAGCGACTCATCAGCTCGCGAAGCAGACGCGCGACGGTCGACTTCCCGACGGCGACCGATCCGGCCACGCCGACGACGAAGGGCGTCGTGCTGTCCTGCTCGCCGAGGAACGCGTCGGTGTCGGCCCCGAGGCGCCGGGTCGCGCTGGCGTACAGCGAGAGCAGCCGACTGAGCGGGAGGTAGACCTGCGACACTTCACCGAGGTCCATCCGGTCCCCGAGTCCGCGGAGCTGGACGATCTCGGTCTCGGTCAGCGGCTGGGTCACACCCGCCGCGAGCCGGGACCAGTCGGAGCGGTCGATCTCGCGGTACAGGGCGGGAGCGAGCGGCGCCAGCGCCTGCACATCTTCAGGGGACATCGCGCTCATCGTAACCCCCGGCCGGAGGCCCGGCGGCGCTGGCGGCCTGCCACTACTGTGAACCTGTGCGTCTGGGAGTCCTCGACATCGGTTCGAACACCGTCCACCTGCTCGTCGCCGATGTCCGCCCCGGAGGGCGCCCCCTCGCCCGGACGAGCAAGCGGACGGTGCTGCGACTGATGCGCTATCTCGAGCCCGACGGCTCGATCAGCGACGACGGCGTCCGCGCCCTCGTAGCCGCCGTGACCGAGGCGGTCGCGGTGTCGCGCACGGAGAACGTCGCTGAGCTCCTCGCCACCGCCACGAGCGCCGTGCGCGACGCCGCGAACGGACCGCAGGTCATCGCCGCGATCGAGGAAGCCCTGGGGCAGGACCTGCAGGTGCTCGGCGGCGAGTCGGAGGCGCGCTTCACCTTCCTGGCGGTGCGCCGCTGGTTCGGCTGGTCCGCGGGCGAGATCCTGCTGTTCGACATCGGCGGCGGTTCTCTCGAGATCGCGGCCGGCAGTGACGAGCTGCCCGACACGGCCGCCTCGGTGCCGCTCGGCGCAGGCCGGATGACGGTGCAGTTCCTGCCCGCCGACCCGCCGGGCGAGGATGCCGTCGACGTCCTGCGGGAGCACGCGCGCGCGACCCTGAAGCCGATCGTCGCGTCGATGGCGGACAGCCCTCGACCCGACCACGTCGTCGGCTCCTCCAAGACCATCCGTTCGCTGGCGAAGCTCGCGGGCGACCCGGTGCCGGGCTGGTCGGGGATCGAGCGGATGACCCTGCCCCGCTCGGCGCTGAACTCGTGGATCCCGCGGCTCGCCCGCATCCCGGCATCCGCCCGGCAGGAGCTCCCGGGGATCACCGCCGACCGCACCTTCCAGATCGTCGCGGGCGCCGTCGTCCTCCACGAGGCGATGCGCGCGTTCGACGTCGACGAGCTCGAGGTCTCGCCCTGGGCGCTGCGCGAGGGAGTGCTTCTCCGCTACATCGAGTCGCTGTCATGGAGCGCTCCGCGTCCCTGACCGTCGATCACCCGACGTCCGCGCCGACCGGCACGGAGGCTTCGAGAACGACGTCGCGGCCGTTCTGGAACACCCGCGCCGACGGTCCGAGCCCGGCGAGGCCCAGGCCCGTCGCCGCACCGGCGTCGCTGCGCAACCGCCCGGGGGTGCGGACGCGGACCGACAGGGATGCCCCGTCGGCGGCGCCTCGCACCTCGATGTCGGCCGAGCGGGCCGCGGCATGCTTGACCGCGTTCACGAGCCCTTCGGCCACGACCGCGACGACGCGCGTCGTCACGAGGGCGTCCGACATGGCGACCGTCGCAGCAGGATCCACCGCGGAAGACACCGTCAGCACGGGTCGCCAGATCGCCACGGTCTCGGCGAGGTCCGCCGCTCGCGCCGCCCCGGGCCGACGGGCCCCGAGGGCGTCGGTCAGCCCCGCGCTGATCGCGAGCTCGAAGTCGCGGATGTCGCCGGGCGTCGCGATCTCGTCGTCCACGCGGGCCGCGAGGATCACGCACGTGCTCTGGACCCGGCTGTGAAGGACGTCGGAGGCATGCGCCAGGTCCTGCCTCGTGCTCGAGGTCTGGTCCGCGGCGGAGCGGACGAGCGCCTGCAGCGCACGGCCCAGCCGACGGGTCTCGACCCGGCCCCGGTGGATCGCCTCGGCACACAGCGCCGCCACGATCGCGATGCCGGGCAGTGCGATCGCCGGGATGACGGGGATGAAGCTGGGCAGCCCCACGACGACCGCCGCCGCCGCGGCCACCACGATCCCCGCGCCGAGCCACAGCCCGACGAGGCGTCTCCCCCGTCGCAGCGCGGACGAGCGGCAGGCGATGCCGCGGGTGAGCCGGTCGACCGCGAGGCACAGGGCGACCACCCCGACGATGAGGACCGCCGCGAAGACGGGGCCCTCGGTGCGCAGCGCGAACGGCGCGCTCCCCGCGGCGAAGATGACGCCGACGAGGCCCGGCGCCGGCGGACGCAATCGCTCGAACACGGTGCGTGCCATCTCGATCGCCGACGGCCCCGCGTCGTCGGGAGAGATGTCGGCGAGCTCGAGCCCCGCGCGATCTCGGGCGCGGTGGCTCACCGAGCGGACGCCGTCGGAGAAACCTCGCACGCGCTCGAAGTCGAGCGGGGAAGCGACGAGAGCGGCCAGGGCGGTGCGCAGGGCGCTGATCTCGGACGTGAGGAACTCGCGCGTGTCCCGTTCGTAGCGACCGGCGCGGCGCTGCTCGTCGGTCACCGTCCGCAGCGCGTCGGCGAGGCGCGTCCTCGCGGTCCGCGAGCTGACGTAGAGCTGTTCGGTCACGGCCACGAGTGACAGCACGCTCACCCACGCGACGACGTTGGTCACGATGCGCTCGCTCCACGCGGGGTCGGTTCCGAGTCCGAACGCACCGACCGCCAGAGCGTCGTTGAGGAAGGGCCGCGCGACGGCCGCGGCGACGAGAGCTGCCAGCACGAGCACCCCGCGTGCCATCGATGACGGTATCCGTCGTTCCGCGAGCACGACCGGCAGCAGGGCCACAGCCAGGATCCCCGCGACGAGCAGACCCGAGAACTGCGCCGACAGCAGCTCCAGGGGCGTGTCGACGGTCGCGTACGGGGCGAGGACGATGGCGGAGACGGGAACGGCGACGAGGGCGCTCCAGGGTGTGAAGAACCGCCCGCTCGACACGGCATCCCACCAGATCGCGACGCCCGGACGAACCCGCGCTCGATATCGCGATGTTCGCCCCCGGCTCACATCCGCCCCCCTCGACTTCGGCGGGCCGCTGCCGCACCGGCCGAAATCCTAGCGAATCCGAGCGACGTCGCCGTTAACGCGCGCATCATACGCTCGGCTGGAGTCGGCGGCACGCGCTGGGATCGGGTGGCGCCCACCCGGATTTCACCTGGGATCAGGTGCCGCTCGGCACGGCCGACGACACGGGCGCCGAGATCCGACTGCGGACCACCGTGACCGCGATCGACCGCGACGGGCGCACGGTCGAGGACGAATCCGGCGAGCGCATCGGCTACCGTCGGCTGCTCCTCGCGACCGGTTCACGCCCGCACGAGGTCGATGCGCCCGACAGCGACCGGGTGCTCTTCTTCCGCTCCGCCGACGACTACCGGCGGCTGCGCGAGCTCGCCGCCGAGGGCGAGCGGATCGTCGTGGTCGGCGGGGGCTACATCGGCGCGGAGCTCGCCGCCGCCCTCGTGCAGAACGGCGTGGGGGTCGATCTGGTCTTCCCGAGCACCACACTCGGCGACGGCACGTTCCCGCCTCCGCTCGCCGAGCGGTACCAGCGGCTGTTCCGAGACGCTGGTGTGGGCCTGGTGCCCGGCCGCCGGGTCGAGGAGGTGGTCACGGACGCGTCGGCCGACGGCCTCGAGGTCGTGCTCGACGACGGATCGCGGCTGCGCGGCGACGCGGTCGTGCTCGGCCTCGGCGTCTCGCCGGTGACCGACCTCGCCGAGCAGTCCGGGCTCGCCGTCGATGACGGGGTCGTGGTCGACGCGTTCCTCGCCACGACCGACGACGCGATCTGGGCGGCCGGCGACATCGCCTCGTACCCTGACCGGCTGCTCGGTCGCACCCGCGTCGAGCACGTGGACAACGCCCAGGAGATGGGCCGGGCGGCCGGGCGATCGATGGCGGGCGGAGGCGAGGCCTACCGCCACACCCCGTACTTCTACTCGCAGGTGTTCGACGTCCGGTGGGAGGCGGTCGGCACCCTCGACCCCGATCTCGACACCCTCGTCGTGGAGACCGGCGACGACGAATCCGGACCGCGGACAGTGGTGTACTACCGCGACGAGACGGGCGCGCCGGTCGGCGTGCTGCTCTGGAACGTCGCCGACGCCACGGATGCTGCGCGCCTCGTCCTCGCCGACGCGCCCACCGATGAGGCGGAGCTGCGAGGACGGATCACCTGAGCGCTCCTCAGTGAATACTGAGCGGATTCTGATGGTTCACTCAGGCGGTGTCAAGCCGTTTCCTCGCCTCCGTCGACACTCCCTAGCTTCTCGGGCAGACGCGCGCCCCGCGGGGCGGCGGTCGCCCGCGTGACGATGGTCACGCGGCTCCGTTCGATGATGAGGGGGACCCGGTGGTCGATGCGAGCACGGGAACGAGGAAGCGGCCCACGACCCGGAGGGGAGGACGCGCACCCGACCGGCCGCCACGACGCTGGCTCCCGTTCCTGGCGGCGGGAACAGCGCTCGGCCTGACGGCGGGCTCGCTGGGCGCCGGCGCGGCGATCGCGGCGCCCACGGACCGCGCGGAATCGGAGGCGGTCTTCCTGTCGAGCAGTGGAGCGCTCGACCTGGACAGCGTGGCGGCCCTCGCGGGCGCCTACGGCGCCTTCCCGCCGGCATCCGAGTCCTCCAGCTCGCTGGACCTCTCGCTGCTGAGCGCGATCGACATCGGCCTCGGGCTGCAGCTGTTCGGACCGAACAGCATCGTCGCGCTGGGCGCGACCGAGCAGTATCAGCGGAGCACCGCTGCCGAGGCGTACGCCGCGACCGGCCTGCTGGCAGCCGACGGCGCCATCGCCGTCGGGGACGGCAGCCCCGGCCAGAACACGACGCTCAACCTCACGCCCGTCCTCGGCGCCGTGGGGGCCGACGGGCTCATCAGCGAGCTGTCGGTGGAGCTGGGCGCGGTTTCGGCATCCGCTCTCGCGACCCGCGCGGCGGGCGGCGTGACGACCACCGGCGACTATCAGATCGCCAGCGGTCTCGTCTCCGCGAACGCGCCCGCCCTGACAGACCTCACCGCCGCGCTGGATGCCGACCTCGCAGCGATCGGCGAGTCCGTCACGGCGCTCGGTGCGACCGGCGGCCCCATCGACACGACGGTGGGCGGGCTGCTCGGCGGCATCGACACCGTGCTCGAGACCGCCCTCGGCGGCCTCGTCGACCTCGAGGACCCCACCGTGACCACGGGACTCGCTCTCGACCTCAGCGGGGTCCTGGACACGGCGACGGCGACTCCCTTCGTCTCCGGCCCGCTGACCGTGACTCTCAGCACGGGCGAGATCGTCATCGATCTCGACGAGGTGTACGACCTGAACGCGCTGGCGCCCGGGACCGAGCTCATCGACGCGGCGACCCTGAACGGCGAGGTGACGGCTGCGCTCAGCGACATCCTCACCGCTCAGCTGCCCGCACGCGTCGGAACGGCGCTGACCGCGACGCTCAACGGGACGGCGGCCACCATCGTGATCGACACCGGTGTCGCGGTCGCGCTGCCGCTGCTGCCCCCGAGCGTCGGCGACCTCACCATCAGGGTCGACGGCACCGTCGGCGGGCTGCTCGGCACGCCCGGCTCGGCCGCACCGGTCGTGACCGCTGACGGGACCCTGCTCGGACTGCCGCTCGGGCCGCTCGCCGACCCGATCGTCGATGTCGTGGTCGACTCGATCCTCCCGGCCGTCGGCGACCTCATCGAGACCGTGCTCAGCACCGACGCGGTCGAGGACCTGGTCACGACGGCGGCGACCGGCACCGTGACGACACTCGCGCCGCTGGTGGACGTGCTCCAGGATGTCGTGTCGCTCACCGCGAACGTCCAGGAGACCCCGGGCGACTTCCGCGACCCGCGCGGCTTCGACGACGGCTCCTTCACGCAGCGCGCGCTCGTCGTCGCCGTCGCACCCGCGCTCCTGGGCGTGGAGCTGAACCTCGCGTCCGCGACCGTGCGGGCCGTGCCGCTCGCTGTTCCGGCGGACCTGACGATCGACCCGGCTCGCGGCCCGGTGACCGGCGGAACCACCACCACCATCTCGGGAACGGGACTCGACTCCGTGACCGCCGTCGACTTCGGGGGCGTTCCGGCCGATTCGTTCACGATCAACCCGGACGGGACGATCACCGCCGTCACCCCGCCGCAGGCCGTGGCGGGAGTCGTTGCGGTGACCGTCACGAACGTCGACGGCGCCGATGACTCGCTCGCGTTCGAGTACTTCGACGTCACCGCCGTGGATGCGATCGCGCCGCCGTCGGGCTCGACGCTCGGCGGCGACACCGTCACGATCACCGGAACGTGTCTGACCGGGACGACCGCCGTCCTGTTCGACGGCGTCGCCGGAACCGGCCTCACCGTCGTCAGCGACACGCAGCTGACCGTGACGACACCGGCCGGAACCGCGGGCGTGGTCGACGTCGAGATCGTCAACCCCACCGACTGCGGCGGCACCGTCGTCGACGACGGGTTCGTCTACGTCGAGCCCGGCGCACCGACTCTCGCCACGATCACTCCGGAGCGCGGCACCGAGCTGGGCGGCACGGTCGTGACGATCACGGGTGAGGACTTCACCGGGACCACCGCGGTCACCTTCGACGGCATCGACGCCACCGACTTCGAGGTCGTCAGCGACACCGTCATCGAGGCCACGACGCCGGCCCACGCGCCCGGTGTCGTGGACGTCGTGGTCACGAACGAGGCGGGCGCGTCGGCACCGCTGGACTTCGAGTACGTCGACGTCGCCGAGATCGATGACGTCACCCCCGGCAGCGGGCCCGAGGCCGGCGGCAACACCGTCGTGATCACGGGAGACTGCTTCACCGGTGCCACCGGAGTCACCTTCGGCGGAATCCCCGCGACGAGCTTCACCGTCGACGGGCCGACCCAGATCACGGCGGTCGTCCCCGCGGGGACGGCCGGCGCCGTCGATGTCGTCGTGGTGGGTACGGGCGACTGCGGCACCGCGGAGATCCCCGACGGCTACGAGTACGTGGCGCCGCCGGTCGTGACCGACCTCGAGCCGGCATCCGGCCCCGAGACGGGCGGGACCGTCGTGACGATCGACGGCGAGGGCTTCACGGGCACCACCGGCGTCAGCTTCGGCGAGACGGCCGGCACGGACCTCGAGGTGGTCAGCGACACCGAGATCCGGGTGACGACGCCTCCGGGCGCACCCGGGACGGTTCCCGTGGTGATCAGCCACCCCGGCGGTGACGTCGTCGCGGGCGACTTCGAGTACCTGGACGTGCCCGCCGTGACGTCGATCGACCCGGCGACCGGGCCCGAGGACGGTGGCACGGTCGTGACGATCATCGGCGAAGGCTTGCTCGGAGCCACCGCGGTCACGTTCGACGGGATCGCGGGCACCGACCTCGAGGTCGTCAGCGACACCGAGATCCGAGTGACGACACCCGCGCACGCGCCGGCACTCGTCGACGTCGTGGTGGTCCACCCGAACGGCGACAGCGCACCGTTCGACTTCACCTACGTCGCGGGAACGGAGATCGACGGTGTCACTCCTCCGGGCGGACCGGAGGAGGGCGGGAACACCGTCGTGATCACGGGCTCGTGCTTCACGGGCGCGACGGCGGTCCTCTTCGGCGGCGTGCCGGCGACGAGCTTCACCGTCGACAGCGACACGCGCATCACCGCGGTCGTCCCGGCCGGCACGGGCGTCGTCGACGTCGAGGTCGTGGGGGCTGCCGCGTGCGGCAGCGAGACGCTGCCGGACGGCTACGAGTACACCGATGAGCCGGTCATCGGCACGATCGCCCCGGATCGCGGGCCCGAGACCGGCGGAACCGTCGTGACCATCACGGGCACGAACTTCACGGGGACGACATCGGTCACCTTCGACGGCGTCGCGGGGTCGGCTCTGACCGTCGTGTCGGACACCGAGCTGCGCGTGACCACTCCGGCCCACGCAGCCGGTGACGCCGCGGTGGTCGTGACCACCCCGGCGGGGTCGAGCGACGCGGGTGCGTTCACCTTCTACCCGGTCGCCGACATCGGCGGGGTCGCGCCGGGCACCGGCCCGATCTCGGGCGGAACGGTGGTCACCATCACCGGGCAGTGCTTCACCGGGGCGACCGCGGTGCTGTTCGGCGAGGTGCCCGCACAGTTCGAGGTGATCAACGACGGCGTGATCCGCGCGATCTCACCGTCGGCTGCGACGACAGGAACGGTGCCGGTCACGGTCGTGGGCGCGGGCGAGTGCGGCACGGCCGTCGAACCGGGCGCGTTCACCTACGCGGCAGGTTCGGCCGGGTCCGCGTCCGGATCGAGCGGCAACGGCAGCAGCTCTCTCGCTGCCACCGGTGGAGACGGCGACGGGGCAGGCGCGCTCGCGATGACGGCGCTGCTGCTCATGCTCGGCGGGGCGCTGATGATCGCGCGACGCCGGCTCGCCTGAGCCCTGAGCCCGACGGCACGAGCGGCCCTCTCCCCCGTGAGGAGGAGGGGGCCGCTCGGCTGTCAGGGCGACTCAGAGCGCGAGGCGGTCGGCCACGACGGCCGCGAGCTCGTCGGCGATCGCCTGGGCCTCGGCCTCGGTGGTCGCCTCAACCATCACCCGCACGAGCGGCTCGGTACCCGAGGCGCGCAGCAGCACACGGCCGGAGTCGCCGAGGCGCGCGGACGCCGAGGCGACGGCATCCTGCACGCCGGCGTCGCTCTCGACCCGGTCGCGATCGACGCCGCGGACGTTCACGAGGACCTGGGGATACACCGTCATGACGGCCGCGAGCTCGGCCGCGGTCTTGCCCTGCCGAGCCATCTCGGCGGCGAGGTGCAGCCCGGTCAGCAGGCCGTCGCCGGTCGTCGCGTAGCGGCTCATGATGACGTGCCCGCTCTGCTCTCCACCGAGCCCGAAGCGGCCCTGGTTCATCCGCTCCAGCACGTAGCGGTCGCCGACCGCGGTCTGCTCGACGGTGATGCCGTGCTCGGCCATGGCCCGGTGCAGACCGAGGTTGCTCATGACGGTCGCGACGAGGGTGCTGAACGGCAGCCGCCCCCGCTGCTTCATCGCCACGGCGAGGATCGCCATGATCTGGTCGCCGTCGATGACACGACCGTCGGCGTCGACGGCGAGGCAGCGATCGGCGTCGCCGTCGTGGGCGATGCCGATGTCGGCTCCGGTCCGGATCACCTCCGCTGCGACGCGGTCGAGGTGGGTCGAGCCGACCCCGTCGTTGATGTTGAGACCGTCCGGGTCGGCACCGATGACGGTGACCTTCGCACCCGCGTCGCGGAACGTCTGCGGAGACACCCCGGATGCCGCTCCGTGCGCGCAGTCGAGCACGACGTGCAGCCCGTCGAGGGTATGCGGCAGCGAGCCCAGCAGGTGGACGACGTAGCGGTCCTCGGCATCGGCGAAAACGCGGATGCGGCCGACGTCGGCGCCGGTGGGCTGGAGTTTGGGCCCGGCGAGGGCCTCCTCGATACGGCGCTCGACCTCGTCGGGGAGCTTGACCCCGCCGCGGGCGAAGATCTTGATGCCGTTGTCGGGCGCGGGATTGTGGGACGCGGAGACCATGACGCCGAAGTCGGCGTCGATGTCGCTGACGAGGAACGCCGCAGCGGGCGTCGGCAGCACCCCGGCGTCGAGAACGTCGACTCCCGAAGACGCCAGCCCGGCGGCGACCGCGGCGGAGAGGAACTCCCCCGAGACGCGCGGGTCGCGCGCCACAACGGCGGTCAGCCTCTTGCCGGCTGCCTTGCGCGCCTCCGCGATACGGCCCTGGCCCAGGACGACGGCAGTCGCCTGGGCCAGGGTGAGTGCGAGTTCGGCGGTGAGGGGGCCGTTGGCCAGCCCCCGAACACCGTCCGTACCGAACAGCGCCACGGAGCTTAACGCTTCGAGTACTGAGGAGCCTTACGGGCCTTCTTGAGACCAGCCTTCTTGCGCTCCTTGACGCGAGCGTCGCGCGAGAGGAAGCCGGCCTTCTTCAGGGTCGGGCGATTGTTCTCGGCGTCGATCTCGTTGAGCGCACGGGCGATGCCGAGGCGCAGCGCGCCGGCCTGGCCTGAGGGGCCGCCACCGGAGATGCGGGCGATGACGTCGTACGAGCCGGCGAGCTCGAGCACCGTGAACGGGTCGTTGATGAGCTGCTGGTGGAGCTTGTTCGGGAAGTAGTCCTCGAGCGTGCGCCCGTTGACCGTGATGGTGCCCGAACCGGGGATGAGGCGCACGCGGGCGATGGCCTGCTTGCGGCGACCCACGGCGGCACCGGGGACCGAGAGGACCGGACGGGGCGCGGCGGCTGCAGCAGCCTCCGAGGCGGGCGTCTCGGTCGAGTAGTTCTGGGGGGTCTCCTCGAGGGAGTCAGCGATCTTCGCCATCAGTGTTTCCTTGAGTGTTTTCGCGGCGCTTACTGGGCGACCTGGTCGAAGGTGTAGGTGGTGGGCTGCTGCGCAGCGTGCGGGTGCTCGGCACCGGCGTAGACCTTGAGCTTCGAGAGCTGCTGGCGGCCCAGGCTGTTCTTCGGGAGCATGCCGCGGATGGCCTTCTCGACCGCGCGGACGGGGTTCTTCTCGAGGAGCTCCTCGTAGGAGACCGACTTGAGGCCGCCCGGGTAGCCCGAGTGGCGGTAGGCCATCTTCTTCTGGAGCTTCTGACCCGTCAGGGCCACCTTGTCGGCGTTGACGACGATGACGAAGTCACCGGTGTCGACGTGAGGAGCGAACGAAGCCTTGTGCTTGCCGCGGAGGAGGACGGCGGCGTGCGAGGCGAGGCGGCCGAGGACGACGTCGGTTGCGTCGATGACCAGCCACTCGCGCTGGATCTCGCCAGCCTTGGGGGTGAAAGTGCGCGTCACAGTAGTGCTGCTTTCTTGAATCGAACGGAGGAGTTCGTGAATCCCGCTCCGGGGTGGTTGGTCCGAAATCGGACGAACACGCCAGTGGAGGGCTCACGTTCGTAGCGGCACGCCTGCGTGGCACGCGCACCAAAGAGACAGCGTACGCTATCTGTCGACGTTATCAAAGCCGCGCCTGTCCCCCCGGGCCGTCCTCGATCTCTCATGCACCCCGATCGGAGACCCCGGATGCCCCTGTTCGAACTGCGGCGCTCTCGCCTCGGTCGCATCCGCGTCTTCACCCGGGCGCAGCTGCCGTTCGTGGTCGGCACGTTCGTCGTGATCGTCGCGCTCGCCTTCGGAGCACCAGAGTCACTCTCGTCGCCGTTCATGTGCGCCGCGGTCGTGATCGTCATCCTCGCGTCGATGGCCGGCGCCCTCCTCCCGTGGGAGCGGTTCTCGCCTTCCTGGCTGGTCACCCTCGCCGTGACGGACATCGTCGCCGTCGCGCTCGTGCGCACCGAGGTGGTGTGGCTCCTGCCCGGTGTCAGCATGCTGGCGATCTTCCCCATCCTCTGGATCGCCTACGGCTTCCCGCCCATCGCCTTCACCGCCGCCGTGGGCGGGGCGGCGCTCATGACCTCGCTCCCCTTCTTCGTCCGCGGCAGCTGGCCGGTCACGCCGCTCGAGTGGGCGAACGTCTTCACCCTCCCGGGCCTCATCCTCGCCGTCGCCGTCGTCGTCAACATCGCCGCCCAGCATCTGCGGCGCAGCGGCCGCCGCCTGCGCGCATCCCACGAGGAACGGGAGCGCGCGCTCGCCCGGGCCCGCGACAACGAACTCGTCCTGCGCACGGTGCTCGACACCGTCCGCAGCGGTGTCGCCCTCTACGACGACGCGGGGCGGCTCATGCTCGCGAACCGCACCGCCGAGGACCTCTCCCGAGCGATGGGGTTCTCGCTGAGCGAGGCTCCCTACGCGGGTGACGCCGTGCTGGCGGCGGACCGCACGACGCCGGTACCCCATCACCAGCAGCTCATCCCCCGTGCCCTGCGCGGCGACAAGCTCAGCGACGCCGTCGAGTGGGTCGGTCCGCCGGCGGCGCAACGGGCCATCCTCGCCGACGCCGACCGCGTGCGCCGCGCCGACGGGACTCTCCTGGGCACGTTGGTGGTCGCCCACGACGTGACCGAGATGGCCGATGCCGCGCAGCTGCGACACGACTTCCTCCGCACGGTGTCGCACGAGCTGCGGACGCCGCTGACGAGCGTGACCGGCTACCTCGATCTTCTGACCGACCACGTCCGGCCCGACGACGCCGCAGCGACGCGCTACCTCTCGCTGGTCGAGCGCAATGTGCTGGTGCTCACCGATCGCATCAACGAACTGCTCGCCGCCGCGTCGACCGACACCGAGGTCTCGCCGCGTCCGGTGACGCTCAGCGACCTGATCGCCTCGGCCGTGCGCGCCGTCTCGCCGCGCGCCGAGCGTCGCGGCAGCTCGATCCAGCAGATCGGTGCGACGCACGACCGGGTCGTGCTCGACCCGGTGCGCATCCGCCAGTCGCTCGAGGAGCTGCTGATCAACGCCGTGAAGTTCAGCCCGCCCTCGTCCGCGGTCGTCATCGGCCAGCGCGTCGACGAGTCTGGTGTGCACATCGTCGTCAGCGACAACGGCCCCGGGCTCACCTCGATCGAGCGGACGCGCGTCTTCGATCCGTTCTACCGGACCCCCTATGCCCGGGAGAACGCGATCCAGGGCTTCGGCATCGGCCTCTCGGTCGTCCGCAACGCCGTCGTCGCGCACGGCGGCCGTGTTCGCGTGGGCGCTTCGGCATCGGGCGGCACGGCGATGGCGATCGTGCTGCCCGGTGCGGCGCACGACGATCGTGCACTCGACCACCCCGTGTCAAGCGCGGGCGGCACATTCGTCACGACGGAAGAATGACCTCGACGCTGAGATTCTCGACAACTCGGCCCGTTCGAGGTGACGACGACGATGAGCGCTTCCCCCTATGACCACGCCCGCGCGACGGGTGCCGTCCTCGCGGGCACGGCCACCGACTGGGCCGCGCAGGTGACGTCGGTCGCGATCGTCGAGCTCGACGACGCCGGCGTGGTGCGGTCATGGAACCCCGGGGCCGAGCGTCTGAAGCGCTACCCCGCGGATGAGGTCATCGGCACGTCGTTCTCGCGCTTCTACCGCCGCGAGGACCGCGAGCGCGGTCGGCCGGCGCGACTGCTCGCCGCCGCACGCACCGACGGGTCGGTCGAGGACACCGGCTGGCGGGTGCGCGGCGACGGCACGCTGTTCTGGGCGCACGTGCTGATCACCGCGGTCCGCGACGACGACGGCGAACCCGCGGGCTTCGTCAAGATCGTGCGCGACCTGAGCGAGGCCAAGCGCCTGGACGACGAGAAGGACGGCTTCCTGCGGGCCTTCGCCCACGACCTCCTCTCGCCGATCACCGCTCTGCGCGGCTACGTCGACCTGCTCGAGGACGAGATCCCGGAGGCGCAGTCGGGTCTGCTGCAGCACGTCTCACGCGTGACCGACCACATCATCGCCATGGCCGCAGAGCTCTCGGCGCATGTGCGGGGAACCGACGGCGATGAGAGCGAGGAGACCGACCTGCTGACTCTCGCCCGTGAGGCGGCGGAACTCGTGCTGCCGGGCGACGTCAACGAGCGCGTGGATGTCCGCGGCGCCGGCCGCGCCCACGTCTCGACCGATCGCGCGCTCTTGCGACGCGCTCTCGCGAACGTCATCGACAACGCTGCCAAGTACAGCGAGGACACCATCGTCGTGTCGGTGTCGGAGGAGCCGGATGCCGCCGTGGTGACGGTCGCCGACAGCGGCCGGGGCATCGACTCCGACGACCTCGCCTCGATCTTCGAGCCCTATCACCGCGGCCGCCTCTCCGATCCGGGCGACGGCGGCACGGGCGTCGGCCTCGCGAGCGTCCGCGACATCGCGCGACGACTCGGCGGAGAGGCATCCATCGAGAGCATCAGGGGAACCGGGACGACCGTCACCCTGCGCCTGCCGCCCTCACAGTGACGGCAGCGTGATGACCGTCTCCAGGACGACGTCGTCGCCGTCCTGGTACACGCGTCGCCCGACGGTCCCGAGACCGCGTCCGGAAACGGGCCCGAGCCGCCCGGGCGACGACACCCGCAGCAGCAGCGAACCCGATCCGGTGACCCGCGCCACGACCCGGGCACGCCGCGCCCCGGAGTGCTTGACGGCGTTGACGAGCGCCTCGGTGACGACGGAGACGACGCGCTCGGCCGCGTCGGGGTCGCTCAACCGCAGCCGGACCGCGTCGTCGATGCGCTGCGTGACCGCGACGGCGGGCGCCCACGCCTCGATCAGGCGATCCAGCGACTCGCTCGCCGGCATCCGCTCGGGGTCACCGGACTCGAGGATCTCCTCGAACGCGGCCTCGGTACGGCACCGGAAGTCGTCCACCTCGTCGGGGGTCGGGGCGCGCTCGTCGACGCGGGCCGCGAAGACGACGCAGGCGCCCTGCGCGCGCCCGTGCAGCACGTCGATGGCGCGCCGCGGGCCCGCGCTCTCATCGATCTCGGCGGCCTCGCGTGCGACCTCGGCGAGCCCGGCCGCCGCCCGGCGCTCATCGGTACGGGCGCGCGACAGCGCGTCGCGGCAGAGGCCGACCAGCACCGCGACGACCGGGACGGCGAGCACGGGGACGAGGCCGAGCACACCGATGCGCGGGAGGAAGAGGTAGGTGACGACGCTCATCGCGCACCCGGCGGCGATCCACACCAGCAGGAAGACGACCGGACGCGGCGGCCGGGCCCACCGACGCACCGCACCGCCGGCGATGACATCGACGACGACTCCCCCCGCGATGCCGGCGAGGCCCACTCCGACGCCGCCGGCGGCGACGGCGTAGGGGAAGCACGCCAGCGCGTAGAGCGGCGCGACGCTGAACCACGGCGGCGCGACCAGCCGCATCGACAGGCCCGGGCCTCTCCCGTGCGACGCGGGGCCGGCCTCGCTCATCTCGTCGTCGCGCTCGCGCAACAGGCGGTCGATGCGGTGGCTGAGCCCGCGGACATCCTCCGAGAAGGTGCGGACGACGTCGAAATCGATCGGTCCGGCGAGCATGCGCTCGCGTGAGCGGCGCAGGGCCGCGATGCCCGCCACGAGCGCGGCGCGGGCCTCGGCCGCGACATGCTGCCGGTGCGCCTCCGCGCGCTCGACCCGCACGAGCGCCGCGCGCAACCGCTCGGCGGCTGCCCGTGCGGCGGCGTGACGCGACGTGATGACGGCGACGATGGACAGCAGCGCGAGCGCGGTGACGAGGTTGGTCGCGATCCGCGACGACGCCGGCCCGCTCGGGACGATGCCGAACAGGGCGGAGCTGATGGCGTCGTTGACGGCGGGACGGATCGTCGCGACGACGACGAGCGACGCGAGCACGACGACGCCGCGCGCGGGACGCGACGCGAGCCGCCGTTCGGCCGCGGCGACCGGGACGACCATCGCCGCGAGCACCGACCAGCCCAGGACGGCCACCGTGGCACCGCGCAGATACGCCTCGATTCCGGCGCCGCCGACGGACGGCACCGAGAACACGCCGGCGACCAGCAGCGACACCGCCGCGCTCCACCGCGTGTAGAAGGCGCCTCCGGAGACTGCGTTCCACCAGGTCGTCATGCCGGCTCCGCGCTCTCCGGCGTTCTCAGCCCGCGAACGCCCCGACGAGGGCGAGGCCCACGCCCGAGAGGTTGAACACGACGTGTGCGACGACGCCGGTCCAGATGCGCCCGGTCAGGAGGACGAGGCCGGCGCACACGACCCCGACCAGCGCGATCGAGAGGACGCCGTCGACACCGAGGGCCCCGCCGACGAGATGACTCACGAGGAAGACGGCCGTCGACACCAGCAGTGCCGCCACGCCGGCCGTGGCCGGCCCCGCGGCCCGGCGCAGCAGCGTGTAGACCGCGACGAGCACGACCCCGCGGAAGAAGAACTCCTCGAGGACCGGGGCGACCAGCCCCGCGGCGGCGGCATCCGTCAGCCACCAGCTCGCGGGAAGCCGCCCGTCGACGAGCAGGAGCCCGGGGAAGCGGGCCTGCCCCTCGACCCCCTGCTGGATGAGCCCCTGCACCAGACGGAGCACGATGCCGAAGCCGAGCCCGATGAGGAGGTCGGCGGCTCGGAACCGGAGGAGACCCGCGGGTCGCGAGACGCGAAGCGCGAGGACGACGGGGATCAGCATCCCGAGCCAGAGCGCCGCCGTCGCGGCGACGCCCGACCACGACGCCGCGGGCTGGAGCCACAGCACGAGATACCCCAGCAGGATTCCCGCGCCCAGGCTCACGAGCGCCCAGGCGAGCATCATCTCGCGCCACCGGCGCACGCTCGATCCGCCCTGGCGCCAGTCGACGCGACGGTGACGTGGGCGCCGCGACGTCGTCGCGACCGGCTCGCTAGGGTGGGTGTGCACGCGCCCACGTTAGCGGAGGTCCCATGATCGAGATCGCGACCATCTGCACGGGGAACATCTGCCGTTCACCCCTGGCGGCTCTGATGCTCCAGACCCGTCTGGCCGGCCGGGGCGTGCGCGTCACGAGCGCCGGGACGCGAGGCCTGGCCGATCACGGGATGACGCCCGAGGCGCAGCGCCTGGCGCTGGCGCGCGGAATCTCGGCCTCGGATGCCGAGGCGCACCGGGCTCGTTTCCTGACCGAGCAGCACCTCGTCTCGGCCGACCTCGTCCTGGCGATGGCCCGCGAGCACCGGCGCGCCGTGGCGGAGCTCGTCCCCGCGCGGACACGCGTGGCGTTCACCGTGCGCGAGTTCGCGCGCCTGGCCTCGTCGCTGTCGGACGCCGCGCTGCAGGGGGCCGTCGCGACGGCGGCCGACCAGGATGCCGCGGGCAGACTGCGGGCGGCGGTCGCAGCGGTCGCGGGCCAGCGCGGCCTCGTCCTCCCGCCCGCCGATCCGACGGAGGATGACGTCGTCGACCCCTACCGCCGGTCGTGGTCGACATATGAGGCGTCGGCGGCGCAGCTCGATCCCGCGATCGACCAGGTGGTGCGCGTCGTGGCGGTCGCGACGACCTCCTGATCCGAGGTGCGCGATCCGACCCCGGCCGGAAACATGGCTGTGGCAGACTGATCCGAGTTTCCGCCGATGCCCTCGTGGCGCGCACCGAAGGGCAGCATGGAGCTCTCCGACTACATTCGCATCCTCCGCAAGAACTGGATCGTGATCCTCGTGGTCACCCTCGTCGGTGTGGGCGCCGCGGCCGCGTACTCGCTGACGCGCACGCCCACCTACGAATCGTCCAGCACGGTCTTCGTCTCGACGCAGACCTCCGGCAGCGTCGCCGAGCTGCAGCAGGGGTCGACGTTCGCGCAGGCGCGGATCAACACGTACGTCGGCCTCGTCTCGACGCCGATCGTGATGAACCCGGTGATCGCCGAGCTCGGCCTCGGGACGACGGCGGGCCAGCTCGCCGAGAAGGTCAACGCGAGCGCTGCCCTGAACACGACGCTCATCACGATCACCGTGGTCGACACCGATCCGGTCGCGGCGGCGGACATCGCCAACGCCCTGGCTGCGAGCCTGTCGGCGGCGGTCCCCGCGATCGAGCCCGCGAGCGAGTCGGGCGCGAGCCCCATTCAGCTGTCGCGCGTCCGCGACGCCCAGCCGGCCCTCAGCCCGTCGAGCCCGAACGTTCCCCTCAACCTCGCGCTCGGCCTCCTCGTCGGCCTGGCGCTCGGCATCGGGATCGCGGTCCTGCGCACCGTGCTCGACACCCGCATCCGCAGCTCGCGCGATGTGGAGCAGGTCACCGAGTCGCCCCTCATCGGCGCCATCGCCTTCGACCCGAAGGCGAAGGACCGGCCGCTCATCGTGCACGCCGATCCGTTGAGCCCCCGCGCGGAATCGTTCCGCGCGCTGCGCACCAACCTGCAGTTCCTCGACATGGGTGGCCGCTCCAGCTTCGTCGTCACGAGCTCGGTGCCGAGCGAAGGCAAGTCGACCACGACCATCAACCTCGCGATCGCCCTCGCCGACGCCGGCAAGAAGGTCGCCCTGCTCGACACCGACCTGCGCAAGCCGAAGGTCGACGAGTATCTCGGCCTCGAGGGCGGAGCGGGCCTCACCGATGTGCTGATCGGCCGAGCACGCCTGGGCGACGTCATGCTGCCCTGGGGCGGTCGCAGCCTGTATGTGCTGCCGTCGGGCAAGATCCCGCCGAACCCGAGCGAGCTGCTCGCATCGCCCCAGATGCGTCAGCTGCTCGAGGTCCTGGAGCGCGACTTCGACGTGGTGCTGTGCGACGCCCCGCCGCTCCTGCCCGTGACGGACGCGGCCATCCTCGCCCGTGCGACCAGCGGAGCGATCGTCGGTGTCGCGGCGGGCCGGACGACCCGCCACCAGCTCACCGGCGCCATCGACGCTCTTCAGACCGTCGACGCCAAGGTCGCCGGCGTGGTGCTGACGATGGTGCCCACCCGCGGGCCCGACGCGTACTACGGCGGTTACGGCTACGGCTACGGCTACACGCAGGAGGAGAACGCGGCCCGCGAGGCTCGCCGTGGCAAAGCCGCTGCCCCGGCGAAGCAGCCGCGTGGTCGTCGGGGACGCCGCGCCGAGCCGGTCGAGACCGGTCCGGCTCCGACGCTCGATGACCTCGGCTTCCGCGCTCGCTCCTCCGACGAGTCCCGCCGCTCCGGTCCTTCTGCGAGCTGATGGCGCATGGCGCGACGTGACCTGACCGCACCGCCCATCGCCCGCGCGTTGTCGGTGGCCGGCGTCGGCGCGCTCGCGCTCGTCGTGGTCGCGCTCACGGCGCTGGCGCTGCAGCACGACCGCAGTCCGCAGCCGTCGGGCGCGCCGACCGCGGGCCCCGTGCCGACCTTCTCGTTCCGGGGGCCGGGGCCGGACGCGAGCGCTTCACCGTCGTCGAGCGCGACCCCCGCCACGGGCGGTGCCGAGGAGCGCTTCCTCGCTCGCTCAGCCGAGGGCATGCTGTGGCGCGCGACGGCGGGAGCCTGCGGCGCCGGCGAACCGGTCGTCGAGCGATCAGACGACGGCGGCACCACCTGGGTCGACGTCACCCCGCGTTCCCGCGGCATCGCTCAGGTCCGCGCGCTGTCGGGTCTGTCCGGCACCGAGGCCGAGCTGATCGCCGATGCGGCGGACTGCTCTCCCCAGCTGCTGCGGACGTACACGCAGGGCCGGTTCTGGGACCCGTACCCCGATCTCCTGGCGCGAGCGACCTATCCCTCGGGCTCCGCACCCACGGTGCTGGCGTCGCCCTCGGGCGAGGTCGCGCTCCCCTGCGCCGCCCCCGCCAGCGTGCGAGTGGGGGCGCAGCAGACCGCTCTGGTGTGCGACGGGGTCGCCCACACCCGCGTCGGCAGCGGTGCGTTCGCTCCTCTGCCGCTCGCGGATGTCGTCGCTCTCGATGTCCTGGGCCGCGCGACCGCGCTCGTGAGCGCCGGGACGGATGCCTGCGCGGGAACCTTGGCCCTGACGTGGGTCGACGCGGCGGGAACAGCCTCGACCCCGGAGTGCATCCCCGACAGCGATCCGGCCGCGCCGGCGGCGATCGCCGCTTTCGACGACGAGGTCATCGTGTGGTCGGGCGACGCCGTGACGACCATCGCCCGCTAGCGCCGACCGGGCCCGGAGGCGGGGAACGGACGATCCCCCCGGCCTTCCGTTCCCCGTCTCCCGAGCTCCCGTCCCCATCCTGCTCGCGAACCGGACGCCCACACCGCCCCCGGGGAGGATTTCACCCGAGGCTTCACCCGCGGATTAACCCCCTCAGCGCAGGCGCCCGTCACCCGGGCGCGTGACGCGCAGGCGGCGCGCACCGTAGCCGTCGAGCTCCATCGAGACCGTGGCCCCCTCGAGCGCCCAGCTCTCGCCCGAGGCGAGGCAGACGAGCTCGGTGCCGTCGGGCTCCTCGCCGAGGTCGATCTCGAAGGCGACCGGCTCCCCCGCGAAGTTGTGCACGGCGACGAATCGGCTCTCGCTCGTGCGGGCGCCATGCGCGAGTACAGACGGCGCGGTGGCGGGTACGAGCTCGAGGTCGCCCCAGCCGATCTCCGGGGACTGCCGGTAGCTCCGCGCGAGCCCGCGGACGAACGCGAACAGCGAGTCGGGGGCCATGAGCTGCGCCTCGACGTTCACGTGCTGGGGCCCATACGGCCCCTCGGGCGACGGCAGCGGATGCGCGCTCGCGGCGGCGGTGGAGAATCCGCCGTCGGGACGCCACTGCATCGGCACGCGGACGGCGTCTCGCTCGTCGATGTCGAGGTTCTCACCCATCCCGATCTCCTCGCCGTACAGCAGCACCGGTGTTCCGGGGAGCGAGAAGAGCAGGCTGTAGACGAGTCGGATGCGGCGCGGATCGCCGCCCAGCATCGGAGGAAGGCGTCGCCGAATGCCGCGCCCGAAGACCTGCATCGACTCCTCGGGGGCGAAGGCGGCGAAGACCTCTTCGCGCTCGGCGTCCGACAGCTGATCGAGGGTGAGCTCATCGTGGTTGCGGACGAAGTTCGCCCACTGCGAGATCGTCGAGATGTCGGGCCGGCTCTCGAGCGCGGAGCGCAGCGGCTGCGGGTCTTCTCGCGCGAGCGAGAGATACAGCGCCTGGTTGCTGGCGAAGTCGAACTGCATGTGCAGCTCGCCGTCGCCGTCGACCCCGAAGTACGCGGCCTGCTCATCGTGCGGGACGTTGACCTCGCCCACGAGCATCGCCGCGCTCGAGCGCCGCTGGGCGAAGCGCCGCAGCGCGCGCAGGACATCGTGATCGCGCTGCGGCTCGCGGCGCTCTGGCGAGGAGACGAACGAGGGCACCGCGTCCACCCGGAAGCCGGAGACTCCCAGCTGCAGCCAGAAGCCCATGACCTTCGCGAGTTCGCGCTGGACGGCCGGGTTCTCGGCGTTCAGATCCGGCTGGTGGGCGTAGAAGCTGTGGAGGTAGTACTGCCCAGTCTTCTCGTCCCACTCCCAGACGCCGTCCTCCTCGCCGGGGAACTGCGTCTCACGGGGGTCGTCGGGGATCTCGTCCCGCCACACGTAGAAGTCGCGGTAGGGCGATTCGCGGCTCTCGCGCGCCGAGAGGAACCAGGGATGCCGGTCGGAGGTGTGGTTCATGACGAGATCGACGATGACCCGGATACCGCGGTCCTCAGCGGTACGGATGAGCTCGACGAAGTCGCCGTGGGACCCCACCCGAGGATCGACCCCGTAGTAGTCCGACACGTCGTAGCCGTTGTCGCGTCCGGGCGTCGGGTAGAAGGGCATGAGCCACAGGCAGGTGACACCGAGGTCGGCGAGGTAGGGCAGCCGCCGAGCGAGGCCCTGCAGATCGCCGTCGCCGTCGCCGTCGTCATCGAGGTACTTCTCGACGTCCACGCAGTACAGCACCGCGTTCTTCCACCAGAGGTCGCTCGTGTCGGAGATCCTCATCGTGCGCCTCCGGGGAGGTCGGTTCTCGCGCCGAGCCGTTCGCGCAGCGCGTGCAGGAGCGCCTCCGCCCGCTCGCCGAGGAAGGCGCGTTGGTCCTGGGAGATCTCGTGGATGTAGAGCCGGTCGAAACCGGTGGAGACGAGGCCGGCGAGACGGTCCGCCAGCTCGGCGATGCCGCTCGGCGAGTCGACGCCGATGATGACGTGCTCGGCGAGTTCGGCGTCTGTGGGGTCGCCCGCGCGGGCCGCGAAGTCCTCAGGCTGAGCGATGTCCCACGCCTCCGGGGGCGTCACGACGCCGTGGAGCCACTGGTCGCGCACGAGCGCGGCGGCTTCGTCCGACGATTCGGCGAGGGCGATGTGGACCTGCAGGCACGTGGGACCGAGGCCGCCGGCATCCAGGTAGGCGCTGACGATCTCGGCGACCTGCTCGCGGCTCGTCCCGACCGTGACGAGCCCATCGGCCCACCCGGCGGCCCAGCGCGCCGTCTCCTGCGAGGCCGCGGTGGCCATGAGCGTCGCCGGTCCGGTGGGCAGGCTCCACAGCCGGGCCTCATGCACGCGGACGCGGCCGTCGTGATCGACCTTCTCACCCGCGAGCAGCCCCCGCATGACGTCGACGCACTCCCCCAGGCGTGCCGTGCGCTCGTCCTTGGATGGCCAGGGCGCCCCCGTGACGTGCTCGTTGAGCAGCTCACCGCTGCCGAGCGCCGCGAAGTACCGGCCGGGGAACATCTCGGCGAGGGTGGCGATCGCCTGTGCGCTGACGACGGGATGATACAGCTGCCCGGGAGTCGACACGGACCCGATGGGGAACCGCGTCGACGCGAGCGCTGCGCCCAGCCAAGCGATCGTGTTCCCGGAATGCCCCTGACGCGGCGTCCACGGGGCGAGATGGTCAGCGCTGAACGCCCCGTCGAAGCCGACGCGTTCGGCTTCGATGACGGCTTCCAGGAGCGCGCTGGGCGCGAGCTGTTCGTGCGAAGCGTGATATCCGATGAAGGCCATGCCCCAGTCTTTCGGTCCCGCGCACCCGACGACGTCGGGTTGCTCGATGCCGCCGGGTGCGGTACAGGCCGGCGCTCAGGCGGGCCCGCCCGTCTCGTGGACGCGTGTGAGCGCTTCGCGCAGCCCGGCCAGCCCACCGCGATCGAGGACGCAACGCCGGAGGTGCCCGAGGATCCACGCGCGGACGGGGGCCGCACCGGGGTCGTAGCGGCGGGCGTCGCGCCAGACATTCAGGAACGCTTCCCGCACCACCTCTTCGGCGGCCGCTCGGTTCGCGGTCAGCCGCAGCGCGAGCCCGAAGGCGGCGGCTGACGTCGCGTCGTACAGGTCGGCGAGCGCTCCCCGGTCGCCGGCGGCGACGGCGGTGAGAAGCGCGCCGAGCTCGGCGTCGGTGCCAGGACGCGCGGGCTCGTCCGCGGCCGTGTCCGGCGCGAGCAGGTCTGTCATGAGGGAATCGTCCGACACCGCGGACCGGGCAGGAAGCGCTTGAGTCCCGAGGCCGCCCGTGGTAGGCCGATCCAGTCATATGAATGGATCCGCGGCGCCGCACGCACAGCAGAGCGCCCCGGGTCGCGGGGACCCGGGGCGCTCGCGTGAGGGAGCGTCTTACTTGAAGGCGTCCTTGACGTTCTCGCCGGCCTTCTTGACGTTGGCAGCGGTCTGGTCCTTGTGACCTTCGGCTTCGAGACGCTCGTTGTCGGTCGCCTTGCCGGTGGCCTCCTTGGCCTTGCCGGCGACGTCCTGAGCTGCGTTCTTGATCTTGTCGTCGAGTCCCATATCGGCCCCTTCCGTCGATCTGCGTCCGGGTCTGATCCCCGGATGCCGGGACGGTTCATCCCGGTCATCACACGGTAGGTCGACCGGTTCCGCCCGCGCACCCGCTCGCGTTCACGGCGCGAATGCGATATGAACGCCGTCAGTTCTGCATGTTGATCTGCTGGCCGGTCACCAGCGGGTAGTGCACGAGAGCATCGGCGTCGAGGTCTTCCCGGTGCATGTCGACACGCGTGAAGGCGGCCCTGACGAACCGGGAGGACGACGAGAGATCGCCGGGGAGCCCGATCGCCCCCATGCCGCGGCTGTAGCGATCCGGCGGCAGCTCCGGCGAGACGCGCAGACCCTCCCGAACGCTCTCGACCGTGATCGAACGCGAGCGGTCGGCGATGATCCAGTGCAGCGGCGACGCGGGGAAGGCCTCGCTGAACGAGACGTCGACGATCGTGACGCCAGCCAGGGCGGCCTCGACCTCGTCGACGGTCTCGAATCGTCCGAGCACCCAGGGGATGAACTCGCGATCGTCGCGATGCCGATGATCGCGTGATGCGTCTCGAGCGGGTCGACCCGGCGGAACCGGAAAGGGAAGTTCCGCGGGGTCACGACTACCTCCTCGTGATACGAGAACTCGAGGTCGAGATTCCGGCCGAAGTAGTGATCGCGGGTGGTGTAACTGACTCCTGTGCACACGGTGCCGCCTCCTGTCGTGACGGGCCGCCCCTCGGCCCTGGCCCAGCCCTATCCCGATCCGCGCGACGCTCGCTAGGGCACTTGACACCGGCATCGCCGCTCGGTGCAGTCATGGCCCACCGCTCTTGTGAGCGCTCACCTCGATGAAACGGATCACCGAGGCGACCTATGGCACAGAACCCCTGGCGTTGCGCTTTCGTGACCCGAGACGCTCTTGACAGCACCCGTGTTGTGAGCGCTAACATTCGAGCGTCCCCGAGAGGTGACACGCATCAGAGATCCGGCGACGCCGCCGGACGAAACGAGGAGGTTTCCGATGTCCCAGGTGAAGTCCGTCGTCACCGCGATCGCCATGCTCGGCGTCGTTGCGCTCAGCGCCACGGCGTGCGCGAGCTCCAGCTCCCCCGGTGCGTCCGGCGGCGACGACGTCATCACGGTCGGGTTCGCCCAGACCGGCTCCGAGAGCGGATGGCGCAGCGCCAACACCGAGTCGATCAAGGAGGCGTTCTCGGCTGAGAACGGCTTCGACCTGATCTTCAACGCCGCCGACAACAAGCCCGAGGCGCAGATCGCCGCGGTGCGCAGCTTCATCAACCAGGGCGTCGACGCGATCGTCCTGGCCCCCATCGTCAGCGACGGCTGGGACGACGTGCTGAAGGAGGCGAAGGATGCCGGAATCCCCGTCATCCTCGAAGACCGCACGGTCTCGGCATCCGAGGACCTCTACGCCAGCTGGATCGGGCTCGACTTCGAGCAGGAGGGCAAGACCGCCGGCGAGTGGGTCGCCGAGAACTTCGGCTCGAAGCCGACGAACATGGTGATCCTGGAGGGGACGACCGGATCGTCCGCCGCGACCGACCGGCAGACCGGCTTCGACGCCGCCGTGGCCGGCACCGACATCACGGTGCTGGACTCGCAGACCGGCAACTTCACCCGCGCCGAGGGCAAGACCGTGATGGAGGGCTTCCTGCAGAAGTTCGGCTCCGAGATCAACGTGCTCTTCGCTCACAACGACGACATGGGTCTCGGTGCCCTCGACGCCATCAAGGCGGCGGGCATGAAGCCGGGCACCGACATCCAGATCGTGACGATCGATGCGGTCAAGGACGGCATGACCGCTCTCGCGAACGGCGAGTTCAACTTCATCGTCGAGTGCAACCCGCTGCTCGGCGAGAAGACGGCCGAGGTCGTGAAGTCCGTCGTCGCGGGCGAGTCGGTCGACAAGACCTACATCGTCGAGGACCAGAGCTTCACGCAGGAGCAGGCGAAGGAAGTCCTGGACAGCCGCCCCTACTGATCCGCCACCCCTTCCAGAAAGCGGGTCGATGATGACCACGGAACGCCCCGTCGCAGTCGCCATGCGCGGAATCACCATCCAGTTCCCCGGCGTGAAGGCACTCGATGCCGTCGATCTCACGCTCTACGGCGGTGAGATCCACTCCCTCATGGGAGAGAACGGCGCCGGCAAGTCCACACTCATCAAGGCACTCACGGGCGTCTACGCGATCGACAGCGGCAGCATCGTCGTCGACGGACGCGAGCGCTCGTTCCGCAGCACCGCCGACGCGCAGGCCGCGGGGATCTCGACGGTCTATCAAGAGGTGAACCTCTGCGCCAACCTCTCGGTCGCCGAGAACGTGATGCTCGGCAACGAGGTGCGCCGCGCCGGACGCATCGACTGGCGCGCAACGCACGAGGCGGCCGCCGGACACCTCGCGGAGCTCGGTCTCGACGTCGACACACACTCCGTGCTGGCCAGCCACTCGATCGCGGTGCAGCAGCTCGTCGCGATCAGCCGGTCGATGGTCATCGACACGCGGGTCCTCATCCTGGACGAGCCCACGTCGAGCCTCGACCGCGGCGAGGTCGAGCAGCTTTTCGCCGTCATGCGGCGCCTCCGCGACCGCGGCGTCGCCATCCTGTTCGTCTCGCACTTCCTCGACCAGATCTACGAGATCTCCGACCGTCTCACGGTGCTGCGCAACGGCGGGCTCGTCGGGGAGTACCCCATCGCCGAGCTCGGACGCGAGGCCCTCGTGGCGCGCATGATCGGACGCGAGCTGAGCGCCCTCGACGCCCTGTCGTCGACCGCTGAACGCGAGATCGACCGCGACGCCGTCCCGGTTCTGCGTGCCCGCGGCGTCGGACGCCGCGGCGTCATCGAGGCGTCCGATCTCGATGTGCACCGCGGAGAGGTCGTCGGGATCGCGGGCCTGCTCGGCTCGGGCCGCACCGAACTGGCGCGCCTGCTCGCCGGCGCAGATCGATCGGATGCCGGCTCCGTCGAGGTCGACGGCGTCCCTACCCGTCTGACCACCCCGCGTCACGCACTCGATCACGGCATCGCGTTCTCCTCGGAGGACCGCCGATCCGAGGGCATCATCGCGGACCTCACCGTCGCCGAAAACATCGTGCTCGGCGTGCAGGCGCGGCGCGGCGCGCTGCGCCGGGTCCCGCAGAGCGAACGCGACGCACTCGTGGCCGAGTACCTCGAGGCCCTCGGCGTCCGCCCCGCCGACCCGAACGCCCTCGTGCGCAACCTCTCGGGAGGCAACCAGCAGAAGGTGCTGCTGGCGCGATGGCTGGCCACCGCGCCCGAACTGCTCATCCTCGACGAGCCCACCCGCGGAATCGACGTCGGCGCCAAGGCCGACATCCAGCGCAAGGTCGCCGAGCTCGCGGCTCAGGGCCTCGCCGTCGTCTTCATCTCGTCGGAGCTCGAGGAGGTGCTGCGCATCGCGCAACGCGTCGCCGTTCTGCGCGATCGCCGCAAGATCGGCGAACTCATGACCCAGGATGTGGACGTCGACACACTGGTCGCCTTCATCGCCGAAGGCGACGCCGAGAACCCCTCGGATAAGGAGAAGATCGCGTGAAGAAGCTCATCACGCACCGGCTCGTCTGGCCGGCGCTCGCCCTCGTGGCCTTGATCGCGGTGAACACCGTGTCACGGCCCTCGTTCCTCAGCGTGACGGTGCAGAACGGTCAGCTGTACGGCTCGCTCATCGACATCCTCCGCAACAGCGCTCCGCTCATGCTCGTCGCCCTCGGGATGACGCTCGTGATCGCCACCCGCGGGATCGACCTGTCCGTGGGCGCGATCATGGCCGTGTCGGGCGCCGTCGCCCTCACGATCATCGAGGCATCGCCCGAGCCGGGGAATCTCGGCGTCGTCGCGATCGCGATCGCGGCGGGTGTCGGCACCTCTCTCGTCCTGGGCGCGTGGAACGGTTTCCTGGTCGCGGTGCTCGGCATCCAGCCGATCATCGCCACGCTCGTCCTCATGCTCGCCGGACGCGGTGTCGCTCTGCTCATCACGCGCGGATTCATCACGACGATCAACAGCGAGCCGTACCAGTTCATGGCGCAGGGATACGTGTTCGGCCTGCCGTTCGCCCTGTGCGTCTCGGTCGCCGCGATCATCGTCGTCGCCGTCGTCCAGCGGCGCACCGCCCTCGGGATGCTGACCGAGGCCGTCGGCATCAACCCCGAAGCGAGCCGCCTGGCGGGCGTCCGCTCGCGCGGGATCATCTGGGGCACCTACATCGCCAGCGGCACCCTCGCGGGTATCGCGGGCATTCTCTACAGCTCGAACATCATGGCCGCCGACGCGAACGCGGCGGGGATGTACATCGAGCTCGACGCGATCCTCGCCGTCGTGCTCGGCGGCACGTCGCTCGCGGGCGGCAAGTTCAGCATCGCCGGAACCGTCATCGGCGTCTTCACGATCCAGACCCTCAAGACCACGATCACCTTCCTCGGGGTCCCGCCCGCCGTGAGCCCGGTGTTCATGGCCGGCGCCGTGCTGGTGGTCGTCCTGCTGCAGTCGCGCCGTGTGCGCGGCTGGTTCACCTCCGGTGCCCGCCCCGCGGCCCGCGCCGTCTCCGCCCGCTCCGACGCGAAGGTGCTGTCATGACATCGCTCACCGCTGCCCCCCGCGCGCACGAGCGCGCCCTGACCCCGTGGCGCCGCTTCCTCAGCCGCCACATCGCCCTCGTGCCGGTGTTCGCCGCCGCCGTGATCCTCGTCGTGATGATCGCGGGCGCCATGATCAACTTCCCGAACTTCCAGCTGCCCCGCATCCTGTCGTCGATCCTGCTCGACAACGCCTACCTCCTGGTGCTCGCTGTCGGCATGACCTTCGTGATCCTCACCGGCGGCATCGATCTGTCGGTCGGCGCCGTGATGGCTTTCACCGGCATCCTGTGCGCGAGGCTGCTGTCGGAGGGAGTGCCCGTCGCCGTCGCAGTGCCGGCGATGATCGTGATCGGCGGCGCGATCGGCCTGCTGATCGGCGTGCTGGTGCAGTTCTTCGACGTCCAGCCCTTCATCGCCTCGCTCATCGGGATGTTCCTCGCGCGCGGCCTCGCCTTCGTGGTCAGCCTGGAGTCGATCAAGGTCGCCGACGAAGGCCTGCTGTGGCTGCAGTCGACCCGCCTCTCGGTCGGCGGCTGGTACATCACGCCCACCGGCATCCTGGCCCTGCTCACGGTCGTGCTGGCCGCGCTCGTGCTGCGCTACACGCGCTTCGGTCGCACCGTGTACGCGATCGGCGGCAGCGAGCAGTCGGCGCGCCTCATGGGCCTGCCGGTCGTGCGCACCCGCCTGCTGGTGTACGTCATCAGCGGCGTGTGCGCGGGGATCGCAGGCATCGTGCTCACGGCCTACTCGGGCGCGGGCTATCCCCTCAACGGCGTCGGCACCGAGCTCGACACGATCGCCGCGGTCGTGATCGGCGGCACCCTCCTCACGGGAGGCAGCGGGTTCGTCGTCGGGTCGCTCATCGGCGTCTTCGTCTACGGGCTCATCCGCACGATCATCTCGTTCCTGGGCGCCGAGCAGTCGTGGACGCGGATCACGGTGGGCGCGCTGCTGCTCGTGTTCGTCGTGGTGCAGCGGGTGATCGTCAGCCGATCCGCGACGCGGCGGTGACGGCCCGCCGCGCCGCGGCAGCGCGGCGGGGCATCGGGGCGGCATGATGGTGCGCATGGATCCCGAGGCGGCGCCGACGCTCGAGGTGCGCGGCGCCGACGTGCGCTTCGGCCCCGAGCAGGCGCTCGCGAACGTCGATCTGCGGCTGTTCGCGGGCGAGGTGCACTCGCTGATGGGCGAGAACGGCGCCGGGAAGTCGACGCTCATCAAGGCGATCACCGGCGCGCTCCGCCTGGACGCCGGCGAGATCCTGCTCGACGGCGCACCGGTGCACCTCGCTCGCCCCGCGGACGCGCTCGCGGCGGGCATCTCGACCGTCTACCAGGAGATCGACCTGCTGCCGAACCTCACGGTCGCCGAGAACGTCTCGCTCGGACGCGAACCGCGCCGGTTCGGGCTGATCGACCATGCCGAGATGCGGCGCCGCGCCGCTTCGGCGCTCGAGTCCCTCGGGGTCTCGATCGACCCGGGTTCGCTGCTGTCGTCGCACTCGCTCGCCGTGCAGCAGCTGGTGGCAATCGCGCGCGCGGTCTCGGGATCGAACCTGCGGGTGCTCGTGCTCGACGAGCCGACCTCGAGCCTCGACGCCGACGAGGTCGCCGAGCTGTTCCGCGTCGTCCGCGAGCTGACCGCTCGCGGGATCGCGGTGCTGTTCGTGTCTCACTTCCTCGACCAGGTCTACGAGTTGTGCGACCGGGTCACCGTGCTGCGCGGCGGCCGCTTCGTCGGCGAGTACTCCACCACCGAGCTCCTGCGCGTCGAGCTCGTCGAGAAGATGCTCGGCGACTCCGCAGCCCGCCTCGCCGCGATCGACGACGACATCGCGCCGCTGAGCGACGGGCCGGTCGTGCTGTCGGCCCGGGGAGCACGGTCGAGCCGCACGCGACATGCGTTCGACCTCGAGCTCGCCGAGGGCGAAGTCATCGGGTTCGCCGGCCTGCTGGGTTCCGGACGCACGGAGTTCGCCCGCGCGCTGACGGGCGTGGACGGCCTCGACGAGGGCACGGTGCTCCTCGACGGCACCCCGCTCGGGGGCCACGGCCCGCGGTCGGCGATCGGGCGGGGTGTCGTCTACTCGTCGGAGAACCGCCGCACCGACGGTGTGCTGGGCGACCTCAGCGTGCTCGAGAACATCACGCTCGCCCTGCAGGCGCAGCGCGGCATCCTGCGCCCCGTGGGCGCCGCCCGCGCGCGCGAGCTCGCCCGCAGCTGGATCGAGGCCCTCAACATCCGACCCGCCGACATCGACCGCCCGGTCCGGGAGCTCTCCGGCGGCAACCAGCAGAAGGTCCTGCTCGCGCGGCTGCTGGCCCTGTCTCCCCGCGTGGTCGTGCTCGACGAGCCCACGCGGGGCATCGACGTGGGCGCGAAGGCCGAGGTGCAGCGCCTGGTCGGAGAGCTCGCCGACAACGGCGTCTCGGTGGTCTACATCTCGGCCGAGCTCGACGAGGTGCTGCGGGTCTCGCACACCATCGCGGTCGTCCGCGACGGCCGCATCGCCCACGTCGTACCGGCCGCGGATCTCAGCTCCGACCTGCTGATCGCCCTCGTGGCGCGCGCCGACGACAAGACCGAAGAGGCCGATGACTGACGCGCGCACGCCCCGGGCAGCGAACATCTTCGACGTCGCGAGACTCGCCGGTGTCTCTCATCAGACGGTGTCGCGGGTGCTCAACGACATGCCGAACGTCCGGCCCGCCACACGCGAGCGGGTCGAGAAGGCGATCGCGCAGCTGCGCTACAGCCCCTCTCCCGCGGCGCGGGCGCTCGTGACCCGCCGCACCCGGACGATCGGTCTGATCACGCCGGGGACGGTGCAGTTCGGGCCGACCTCCGTCGCGACCCACTTCAACTTCGCCGCGCGCTCGGAACGCTACAACGTCGATGCGATCAGCTCGCCGGAGAGCGACGTCGCCGCCGTGCGGTCGGCGATCGACGGCCTGCTGCGCCAGCGCGTCGACGCGATCGTCCTCATCGTGGTCGACCTCGACGTGCTCGCGGCCATCCAGGGGCTCGAGCTCGACATCCCGCTGGTCGCCGTCGCCGCCACCAGCCGGCCGCATCCGCAGCTCGTGTCGATCGACCAGTACCGGGGTGCGCGGAGCGCCGTGCGCCACCTCGCCGAGAGCGGTCACCGCCGCATCCACCACATCGCGGGCCCCGCCCGCAATCCCGACGCCGCCGAGCGCGTGCGCGGGTGGCGCGACGAGCTCGTCGCGAGGCGGCTCGACATCCCGCCGCTCACCTACGGCGACTGGTCGGCTGCGAGCGGGTTCGGCATCGCGATCGAGAGCGACATCGCCGCGGGTGACGGCATCTTCGTGAGCAACGACCACATGGCGATCGGAGTACTGTCGGCGCTGCGCGAACGCGGTCTGCGGGTGCCCGAGGACGTCGGCATCGTCGGATTCGACAACGTGCCCGAAGCGGCGTTCCTCCATCCCGCGCTCACGACGGTCGAGCAGGACTTCCCGGCCCTGGGGGCCCTGATCATGCAGAAGGTCCTGCTCGTGGTGGAGCAGCCCGATGTCGTCACCGAGGCCACCCCGCTGCCGACCCGCCTCATCGTCCGGCAGTCGTCGGTGTCGGACGGCTGAGCGCCGCTCCCAGCGTTCTCGTGACCGGGTGCGGCACGATCGTTCCCATGGCCTCTCGATCCCGGATGCGGCGGCGCCGTCGCCGGATCGGGATCGCGGCTGTGCTCGTTCTCGTCCCCGCACTGCTCGTCACCGTCATCGTCGCGATCGGGGTGACGGCGTCGAATCTCTCGGCGCTCCCCGGCGCGCAGCCGCAGCCGGCCGAGGAGCCGCGGGAGCTCCCGCCGAACGTCGGTGACATCGATCCCGGGAACCTCATCGACGACGCCCTGTTCTTCGATCACGACGCGCTCTCAGCCGCCGAGATCCAGGCGTTCCTCGACGATCGGATCGGCGAGTGCGCCAATGACGCGTGCCTGAACGTCGCCACCGCGGGGATCTCGTCGCGTGAGGCTCGGGTCTCGCAACGCACCGGCGACGTCATCTGCCGCGCGATCGAGGGGGGTGAGCTGCCGGTCGCGGAGATCATCCACCGGGTGCAGGAGGCCTGCGGGATCTCGGCCCGCGTCATCCTCGTCACCCTGCAGAAGGAGCAGTCGCTGGTCGAGGGCCGCGCCGCCCGGGCGCCCACGGACGGACGGTTGCGGGCGGCGATGGGGGCGAGTTGTCCCGACACCGCTCCCTGCGACCCGCAGTACGAGGGCGTGGGCGCGCAGATCGTCGCGGGGGCGACCGACCTGGCCTCGTACCGCGCTTCCGGCTTCATGCGCCAGCCCGGCACGCACTTCATCGCCTTCCACCCCGACCCCGCGTGCGGGGGGACGGATGTCGCGATCGAGAACGACGCGACGGCGGCGCTGTACAACTACACGCCCTACCAGCCCGACCCGGCGGCGATGTCGGCGGGGTGGGGCCCGGGCGGCCCGTGCTCGTCGTACGGCAACCGCAACTTCGCCTACTACTTCGCGCTGTGGTTCGGCTCCGTGCGAGCCGGATAAGCGTGAGCTGTGCGTGGACTCTGTGCCCACAGGCGGAGCCACTATCGTGCGTCAGGTGACGCCACCCCTGCGCGACCTGCGTACCTTCGCCACGAGCGCGCGCTCGTGGCTGCGCCATCGACCGGTGACGCTGCTGATCGCGGCCTTGACGATCGGACTCAGCGTCGCGGGGATGATCTTCCAGCCGATCGACTGGGGCTTCATCCCGGTCGACGACGCCGACCCGGCGGGCACCGCGGTGCGTCACTGGTGGAGCTCGCTCACCTCGCTCTTCGTCGTGGAGACGGTGCCGGCGCTCGTCGCGTTCGTCGTCCTCGTGATCCTCGTCGTCGGCGCGGCGGAGCGCGCGATGGGAAGCCTGCGGACCGCGATCGCGTACGTCGTCGGCGGGGTCGCGGCGTCGTTCCTCGGGTTCGCGATCGATCTGTTCGAGCAGACCTACCTCGCCGGCATCCCGTTGAACGCACCCGCCGTCGACGTCTTCTCCCCCACCGCCCCGCTGCTGGCGACGGCGATGGCGGCGAGCGCCTTCTTCGGGACGATCTGGCGCCGCCGCACGAGACTGCTGGCGCTCTTCTCCGCCATCACGCTCTACCTCTACTCCGGCGGCGCGAACGATCTGTTCTCGCTCCTCGCGGTTCCCGTCGGCTTCGCGCTCGGCTTCGCACTGGGGGGCCGCGTCCGCGGCTTCCGGCTGGTGCGCAGCTCGTACTACGAGAAGCGCGTCCTGCTGGCCGCCATCGTCGCGATCACCGCGATCGGCCCGGTCGTGGCGACCGCGTCGGGCTCGGGCGCCGGGCTGCTGTCGATCTACGGGTACCTCTCCATCGATCCGCTGAGCGTGGTGGACGGTCGGGTGTGCGCCTTCGGTTCGCCCGGCGCGCCGTGCCCCGACGACTTCTCCTCGATCGCCGACCTGCAGGGCTGGTCGAGTGTCGTGGCGCTGCTGCCGCTGATCGTCCTGCTGCTCGCGGCCTGGGGCATCCGGGGCGGGCGGCGCATCGCGCTCGCGGTCGCGGTCGCCATCAATCTCGCGATCTTCGCGGGGATGGTCTACACCTTCCTCGTGATCGAGCCCGACACGGTCGCCGCGATCGGCGCCGCCGTCGACCCCGAGACCGCCGACTTCGTCTGGCAGACGCTCACGGGCGTCATCGTCGGGGCGATCGTGCCGCTGGCCGTGGCGGTCGTGCTGATCGCGTTCCGCGGGGCTGCGCGTGTCTCGACGGCCGCTACGGCCAAGCGCACGTTCGCCCTCACCGTGGCGATCGGCACCGCCCTGACGCTCGCTGCCTCCTTCGTCGGGACGCTCCTCCTCGCCGGCGGTTTCCGTCCGGCGATCGACGCCGTGATGGTGCTGCGGGCGCTGCCGCTGCGCCTCGTGCCGCCGACCCTCATCCCCTCCGACATCGTCGAGTTCGTGCCCGAGTCGGCCGCCGCGCAGGCACTGTGGTACCTGCCGTCGCTGGTGTTCTGGATGCTGCTGATCGTGGCGGTCGCTCGGGTGCTCCTGAATCCGCGCACCGTGCTCGACGCACCCGACCGCCTGCGCGCCCGGGGCGTGCTCGAGCGGGGCGGGGGCGACACGCTGTCGTTCATGTCGACCTGGCGCGGCAACTCGTACTGGTTCGCTCCCGACGCGGACGCTGCGATCGCCTACCGCGTGCGCGGCACCATCGCGGTGACCCTCGGCGGCCCCTTCGGCCCCGATCACGACCGCCCCGACGTCGTGTCGAACTTCGTGGAGTTCTGCGGAGCCCACGGCTGGACGGCGGTGTTCTACAGCGTCGACGCACGCGAGGGCAGCATCTTCGATCACCTCGGCTGGCAGCGGATGCCGGTCGCCGAGGAAGCCGTGCTCCACCTGCCCGACTGGAACACGGCCGGTAAGAAGCGCCAGGACATCCGCACCGCCACCAACCGCGCATCCCGCTCGGGCATCACCGCGGTGTGGACCTCATGGCGCGAGCTCACCGCGGGCCAGCACGCCCAGATCCGCGAGATCTCCGAGGGCTGGGTCGCCGACCGGTCGCTGCCCGAGATGGAGTTCACCCTCGGCGGTGTCGACGAGCTCGACGACCCGGCGGTGCGCATCATGATGGCGGTCCACGAGAGCGGCCGGATCGAAGCGGTCACGAGCTGGCTGCCGATGTTCGAGCACGGCACGGTGACCGGATACACCCTCGACTTCATGCGCCGGCGGGGCGATGCGATGAACGGGATCATGGAGTTCGTGATCGGCGCCGCCGCCGACCGGATGAAGGGCGACGGGCTGACGCTCCTCAGCCTGTCCGGGTCGCCGCTCGCCTCGACGCAGCTCGGTGACGACGCCGCCCGCACCAATGTCGCGCGACTGCTCGACCTGCTGGGCGGGCTGCTCGAGCCGGCCTACGGGTTCCGGTCGCTGCTGAACTTCAAGCGCAAGTTCCAGCCCGAGTTCGTGCCGCTGTGGGCCGTGTACCCCGACCCGGCGATGCTCCCCGCGCTGGGGGTCGCGCTCACCCGCTGCTACCTGCCCACGCTGACCCTGTCGCAGGCGGTGCGCATGGCGGGCGCGCTGCGCTAGCCGCGGCTCAGCGGTTCAGCGGCCCAGGCCCCAGTGGTCCGCGATGATGGGCAGCCCCTGCTGGAAGACGTACGACCACGATGTCGCGTCGTGGGCGCTCCCCTGTGCCTCGACGTAGGTGGCATCCATTCCGGCGGCCTGCGCCGCCTGGTAGATCCGCTGCACACCCGGGAGGAAGCCGGCGTCGTTGCTTCCCACCCCGAACACCGCCGTCATGTTGCGGTACGGGGCGTGGGCGGCCATGATCGCGGCGGGCTTGGCCGCCTCGTACGCGGCCCGGTCACCGCCGAAGCCCTGCGCGATGGTGGTCGCCTCGTCGCCGAGCGAGGGGAACTCCTCACCCGAGGCGTCGAGGATCGCGCTGAAGAGCTCGGGATGGGCGGCCCCGAGCTGGATCGAGCAGGTGCCGCCCTGCGAGAGCCCGCCGATCCCCCAGAAGTCGGGGGCGTCCAGGACCGGCAGGTTGGCCTTGATCCACGTCGGCACGTCGACCGTCAGGTAGGTGGCCGACTTCCCGAGCGGCGAGTCGATGCACATCGGGTTGGCGTCGGGTGAGCCCAGCTGGTCGGGCGAGACGATGATCGGGGCCAGACCATCGTGCGCCGCGGCGTAGGCGTCGAGCGATTGCTGCAGGTGCGCCGCGATCAGCGGGTCCTGGGGCTGCCCCGGCTGCCCCGAGAGCACGATGAGTACCGGCAGCAGCGGCGGGTTGTCGGTGAGCGCTGCGGGCGGGCGATAGATGACGGCCGGGCGGGCGGCGAACCCGGAGGCCGTGGCCGGGATGGTGACCGTGCCGACCTCGCCCATCGACGGCATTCCGTCGGGGGCGGTCCAGTCCGCGATCGTCGGACGGTCGGCGCCGCTGTCGAGAGAGGGCAGCTCGGCAGCACCGAACGCGGGCAGCCCGAGCGCGAGACGGACGGTCGGGTACTGGCCGAACGCGATGTTCACGCCCATGGCGGCGGTCGTCGCGAAGAGCACGATCGCGAGCGGCGCCGCGACAGCACGGCGCCACGTCGGCCGCCACAGCGAGGCGAGGGCGACTCCGATGGCGGCGAATCCGAGTGCGACCCACATCCGTGAATCGGCGGTGAGGACGACGCCGAACAGGTTGTAGTGATCCGCCAGCAGCCACGTCAGCGCCATCCCGAACAGACCCGCGGCGACGGCCGCCGCCGCAGCGGTCAGCGTCCACCGGCGACGCTGCCAGCGCCGGCTGGGTCGCAGCACGACGAGCGACACGAACGCGAGGGCGGCGAGGATGCACGTGATCACCACGGCCGGTCCGGAGAGGATGTTGATGTCGAGCAGCCAGTTCACATCGACCTCCCGAGGGTCGCGTCGAGCCGGGATGGCGCGGCGGGCTCACCGACCCGTCCACAGCGTAAACCGGACCGCGTGCTCGACCCCGCGCGCGGTCCGGTTTTCGCGGCGGTTTCATCAGGTCGGAGATGGCCGCGACGCGGTCGGGCTCAGTCGGCGTGCTCGGGCGGCCAGACGACCGAGAACCGCTCGAAGACGATGTCCTCGTCCTCCGACCACTCCGCCCCGCGGGCGGCGGCGACGCGCGTCCAGTAGCGCCGGTGCTCGCGCTGCCAGCTCTCGAGCGACAGGTCGTCCTCGCCCTCGTCGGCGGCGAACGCGGCATCCGCGCTCGTAAACGACCCCAGGCGCAGTTCGGTCGTGCGGATGATGATGCGCGGAGCGCCGGTGCTGTCGCAGGCGATCCAGTGCGATCCGATCCGCGGGATCAGATCGCCGCGGGCGACGAAGTCGGCGACGAGCTCGGCGGTGGCGCGCTTGCCGCCGGCGAGAACGATGCCGAGCAGCTCATCGGCCAGGCGCGCATTGTCGCCGAAGTGTTCGACGGTGTACTCGGGTGCAGCGAGCACGGCCTCGGGGTGCGCCGTCCGGTACTGCTCCCACATCTCGGCCGCGGCGGCTTCATCGAGGGGCAGGGCACGGGATGATCCGCTGTATTCGCTCATCCCGCGATCCTCGCACCCGCCGGTCTCAGCGCCGCCGCGTCACCGCCCTCGCGCCGGCGATCAGGCCGACGAGCGCCGCGGATGCCGCCGCCGACGCCGCGGTGTACAGCGGGGCGCGGTGACGGATGGCCCAGGTCTGCACGCTTCCGTTCCGCGCACGATCGTCGAAGGCGCCGTGGGCGCCGTGATCACCGGGCACCGGCTCGTAGAGGTTCGGCGCGGTCGTGGCGGCGTCGGATTGCGGGGCGAACTGCCCCTCCCAGGCGTTCTTCGCGAGGTACCAGTCGAGGAAGCGCCCGGCGACGCGGGTGCCGAGGATGAGCCCGACGGTCGACTCCCCCACCCACGTGCGCCGGCGCGGCTTGTCGGCGACGTCGGCGACGGCTCGGGCACCGACCTCGGGCTGGAAGATGGGCGGCACCGGCTGCGGATGCTGCGAGAAGTTCGACTTCACCCATCCGAACTGCGTCGTGTTGAGGGCGGGCATGTCGACGATCGAGACGGCCACGCGGCTCTTCTCGTGTGTGAGCTCGGAGACGACGGAATCGGTGAAGCCGTGGATCGCGTGCTTCGCGCCGCAGTAGGCCGCCTGCAGCGGGATGCCGCGGTGGGCGAGCGCCGACCCGATCTGGATGATGTGTCCGTGGCCCCGGTCGCGCATCCGCCGGAGCGCCGCGCGGGTGCCGTTGACGGTGCCGAGATAGGTGACGGCCGTGGCGCGGTCGAAGTCATCGGCCGAGGTGTCGAGGAACGTGGCGATCGCCCCCGACATGACGTTGTTGACCCAGAGGTCGATCGGGCCGAGGGTGTTCTCGACGTCGGCGGCGGCCCGGTCGACGGCATCCGCGTCGGCCACGTCGACCGACACCGCGTGCGCGCGCCGGCCCGCCGCCTCGATGTCGGCGACAGCGCCGTCGAGGCCGTCACGTCCGCGCGCGAGGACCGCGACGTCCCAGCCGCGGTGCGCGAGCTCACGGACGATGGCTCGGCCGAGGCCCGCGCTTCCCCCGGTGACGACGGCGACTCCGCGCCCGCTCGCTGCAGCCATGACGATCTCCTTCCACCGAGACATCCACGGTGGAAGCTCGCGATCGCGACCATTGTCGGCACGCGAGCGCGCGGGAACGCACCTGTTGCCAGGCAGGGTGCGATGGTCTAGGGAAAGGTCTCGGCGTGCGCGATCAGCGCATGCCCGACATCCGGTCCCACTCGATCGACTTGAACTGCAGGAACGTGCACAGGTTGCCGGCGAAGGCGACCTCGGCGGCAAGACCGGCCATCTGATAGGGCGTCAGGGTGAGGTCGTCGGACCGCGCGGTGAGGGTCGCCTCCCACTCGGGGTCGTCGATCGCCCGCGGCTGCATGTAGACGTCGGCGGGCGCATTCTCGAGGTGCACGATGACGAGTCCGGTGTCGAGCCCGTCCGACCCGTCCTGGATGGCGACCTTGACCGAGACGCCGGGAACTTTCCCCTGTTCGAGGAACTCGGCGACCCATTCCTCCAGGAGGGTCTTGGTCCGCACGGGGACCCGCGGGATGTCATCGCTCATCACGTGGGATTTTGTCATATATCGAACGAGATCGCCCGTCATTTCGGGTTGGATACGACGATGAATCGAACTACCCGTCGCATCCGGGTCTGCCCGGGATTCTCCCGGCCGAGGAGGTGTTACGCTCGGGCGGTTTGACGAGCGCCGACGGCCGGGAGAGAACGTGCCTTTTCACAGCAAGCAGACCCTCGAGCACTGGGTCGCTGAGTTCATCGACGCTCGCGGCGCCGGCGAAGAGGTGCGCGTGGCGGTGCAGGACGGTTCCGACGGGGCCGACACGGGCCTCGTCCTCGTCCCGCTCACGAACGCGCCGAACGCCGTGTACATCGAGCCGCGGCCGGCGGGCGACGACCTCGACTGGTGCGTCTCCATCGAGGGCGCGCCCGACACTCTCGTCCTGACCAGTCACGAGCTCAACGCACTGACTCACGAGCTCCAGATCGCTGCAGAGCTCTGCGCCTTCCTGCAGGAGAAGTCACTCGGTCATTTCGAGCCGTCGGAGAGCACCGCGGAGGACGACGCGGGCGAGCCCTCGACCCTCGGCAACTGAGAGTCGCCGCTTCCGGCGGCGTGCTTCTCGCGCCATTCCCGGAGGGCGGCCGTGGCGATCGACACATCGTCGGAGGCGACGGCGTCGTCGCCGATGATCTGCACCGACTCGTGGCCCTTGCCGGCGATGAGGACGATGTCGTCGGGACCGGCGGGGGCGACGGCCATCGTGATCGCGGCCGCTCGATCGCGGATGACGCGGACGTTCTCGACCGAGCGGAAACCGGCCAGGATGTCGGCCACGATCGCGTCGCCGTCTTCGTGATGCAGATCGTCGTCGGTGACGATGATCGTCTGTGCGAGCTCTTCGGCGATCACGGCCATCTCGGGTCGCTTGCCACGGTCGCGGTCGCCGGTGCAGCCGAACACGACGGTCAGCTGGCCGGCGCCGCCTGACAGGGCGATGAGGGCCTGCCGCAGGGCGTCGGGCGTGTGGGCGTAGTCGACGACGACCTGCGGGCCGGCGCCGGGCGACACGACCTGCATGCGTCCGGGTACCCGGCGGATCTCCCCCACTGCCCGCGCGATGGCGCCGGGGGCGACGCCCTGTGCGCGGAGGATGCCCGCCGTCATCGCGAGGTTGTCGATGTTGAACCGGCCGATGAGGGGTGATGCTACCTCGAAGCGGTCGTCCTGGATCGCGAGAGTGAAGTCGGCGCCGTCAGCGCGCATCCGGATGTCGTCGGCGCGGACCGTCGCCGCCGCTGCGCCGGACGTCGAGACGGTGACGTCGTCGAGTCCCGCGGGGAGCGCGATGCCCGCGACATAGGGGTCGTCGATGTTCCGCACCGCGGCGCGCACACCCGGAAGGCGGAAGACGCCCTGCTTCGCCTGGCCGTACGCTTCCATCGACTCGTGGTAGTCGAGGTGGTCGCGGGTGAGGTTCGTGAACGCGGCGATGTCGAAGTGGCATCCCTCGACCCTTCCCTGCGTGAGGGCGTGCGAGCTCAGCTCGATCGCGACCACGTCGGCGCCGGCCCGCCGGATGTCGGCGAGGAGCTCGTGCATGTCGACCACCGACGGGGTTGTGAGCGACGTCTTCGCCAGAGCGCCGAACAGGCCGGCTCCGAGTGTGCCGATGGTGGCGGCGCGGCGTCCGAGGAGCTCCCAGCTCTGCGCGAGGAGCTGCACCGTCGAGGTCTTGCCGTTCGTGCCGGTCACGCCCACCAATGTCATGTCGGCCGACGGACGACCGGTGTACTGGTCGGCCAGCCGCCCGATCACGGCGGCCAGGTTCGGGATGCCGCGCACCCGCGCATCGACGTGCGTGACGCTCGCGTCGGTCAGGACGAGAGCCGCGTCGCGCTCGAGCGCCTGCGTGATGTGCTCGCGGACCCGTTCGTCTCGGCCGAGCGCGACGAAGACGTCGCCGGCTTGCACGGTGCGGCTGTCGCCGCGCAGGCGACCGCCGGGTACGTTCCCCCCGGCGACCCCCGTCGCCCACCAATCAGGGTCGAGTTTCCGACCCTCCCCAGCGTCTTGCATGTACCGCCCCATCGATCTCTGACTCGACAGTTCCATGAACGGGCGGTCACCCGCGGGAAGAACACGTCGGAGCCTGAGATTGGCACCATAACGTAAGCGCCGCTTAAGACGGAGAACGTCAGCTCTGGGGCTCGGGCACCATCCGCAGACCGTCGGCGCTGTTGGCCGATTCCATGAGGGCGTCGATCCATTTCGGGTTGATCTGCGGCTGGCGGCTGCCGGCGAACTGGAACTGGACCGAGATCGTGGGGTGCAGCCAGAAATCGCGACGGCTCGTGCCGTGCGGCGAGGTCGTCTCGAACATCAGCGGTTCGCCGCGCCGCAGCTTCGTCATCAGGACCAGCCGGAGATGCGCGAGCGCACGGTCGTCGATCTCGACGAAGTTGGCCGCGTTGTCGTAGAAGAATCTGCCCACCGGCACAGCCTAGGCGGCTGCGGGCAACGCGGGGCCGGGGCGTATCATCCGCTCACAGATAGAAGCCGTGACGCTCGAGCACGACGACGGCCTCATCGCGCGTCGATACGCCGAGCTTGGCGAACAGCGACCGCATCTGCGACTTGATCGTGTTGATGGAGACCGTGAACTCCCCGGCGATCTCGCCATAGGTCTTGCCGCCTCGCATCACCGAGGCGACGGATCGCTCGCGGGGTGTCAGGGCAGGCAGCGCCTGTGACGCGCGTGGTTCCCGCCGGTAAAATTCCTCCGTCGCGTCGGCAACCGCGGCGGCGAGGTCGGGACGGCGCTCGCGGAGGCGTTCTCGTAGCGGGGCCAGCTGCTCTCGCGGCACGCTGATGAATGGCGCGATGACGTCGCCGGCGTGATGAGCCAGGCGGACGCCGAGCCGATCCTTGCGCGAGGGTCGCCTCGGCGGGGTCGCCGCGGAGGACGAGCGCGATCGCTTCCGCCGTGGCTGCGGCATGCTGCGCGTACGGTCGCGTCGAGAGTTCCGGCTCCCAGCAGGGTGTCGGCGACGGCGAGGGCCTCGAGGAGTACAGCCCAGCGTCACGCGGACGTCCGGCCACCGCGTAGGTCTCGGCCACCGCAGCGAACAGCGACCCCAGCGAGTCGAGCCCGAGCACACGCGATGCGCTCATGGAGGGGATGCCCGAAGCCCGAATCGTGACGCGACTTCCCAACATTCGTGCGCGGAGTCCGGGGGCAGGCTCAGAACGGTGGCGGTTCGTCCGGCGGCGGTCCGCCGGGTGCGGCATCCGGTGGCGGATCCGCGGTGTCGATCGTGAAGCACACCGCCGGTATGGGAACGTCTTCGCGGTAGACCCGGCCGAGGGGTGAGGTCCATTCGAGAACGCCTCCGCCGAGCTGTCGGACTTCCCATTTCGTGAACTGCTTCATGGAGTGGTGTCGTTGGCAGAGGTGGGCGAGGTTGAAGATGTGGGTGTGCCCACCCAGGGCGTAGTCGATGGTGTGATCCAGTTCGCACCGGATCGCGGCCCGGCGGCATCCGGGGAATCGGCAGTGCTGATCCCGTGCCATCAGGAGCTTCTTCATCGAAGCCGTGGGTCGGTAGGTGTCGATCTCCATCGGGGTTCGGGTGACCGGGTCGATGAACAACCGGTCCCACTCGCTGACCTGCCCGGCGAGCTCGCGCGCCGTATCGGCATCGATCAGCGCAGCGCCCACCGCTTCGGCGGGGTTCTCGTCACGCCCCATCAGCGTCTCGGCGGTGACGGCGACCTGCACGCGTGCCCGGATCGCCCCCAGCCCACCGGCCCGATCGATCCCATACGTCGGGTCCACCACCGGCGCCCCGCCGAGGACGAGGTCGCCCAGAATGTCTGCGCGGAGCTGATCCATCGTCCGCGTGTCTGCGGAATCACTCTCCGCCCGGGCGTCCTTCACCGACTGTCCCATCTGGGTGAGTCGGTCGAGCATCCCGGCGGCGATGACCGTCGGGAGGTTGGCGACGAGGTTCGACATCCCGTCCGTGCCGTGGAAGACCCGCACGCACCGCTCCGCCGCCGCGGCCTTGTGCCGCTCCGTGAAGTTCTGTGTATGCAACCGGGCCGCCAATGCATCCAACGCTCCCCGCACCCGGGAGGGCACATCCCGCTCACACACCGCGATCGCCGCCTCCGCGAACGACTCCCGCACCTCCGCAGGCACCCCGGCACCGACCCGCACGACCACATCCACGTGTCCGCGCTCGATCCGGCGCTCAACCCACGCGTCGAACACCGCGGGGTAGTCGTCGATGACGGTCATCGCGTGGTCGATCTCGCCCTGCAACCTGCGGTCGGTGAGTCGCGCCATCCCCGCCGCCTCGGCTGCCACCGAACGCAGCTCCATGTCCGACGCCATACCTCGTACCCCGTCGCGACGCGCCTCACGCAGAGCCGACCTGCCCAGCTCCGCCAACGCCCGCATTCGCGCGACATCCCCGACATGAAAGAGGTCGAGGGCCTCAGCGAACCCCGCGAAAGCCGCGGCGTGCGACGACCCACCCGAGGCGCCTTCGCCTCCGAGCCTGCGACCGCTATTCGATGTCATGTTCCCATTGTCGCAGCGGGTTACGACATTCGGGTCGAACTTATCTTCGATGCGAGAACGCGGTCCGCTCGACCGATTGGGGAGGAATCGACGAAACCACAATCCAGCATCCCCGAGCCAGGCCATCAGTCTCGGTCCGAATCTCATCCGACGAGGCTCCCCCCGCAACTTTTTTCGGGTTTCCGCGTCACGATCCGTCGCCTCGAACGTCTCATCAACATGCACCCTGCGACGAACGCCCGTCCGGCTCCCTCCGAAACGGGCACCCGGACCCGCGCTTCCCTCCGTCGCGACCGACCGCGCGCCGGAGCCCGCACCCGCAGCCGCGACCGCGACCGCGCCCGCACTCGCGCCACCAGCCTCACCCCCGCGTCCGCCGAGCCGCCCACCCGGGTCGGCACGATCAGGTTCCGCTCCCACGCGTGGCCGCTCGGTCGCACGCGGGCACGAGGTCAGCAGGCCGCTCGGGAGCCATCCGTCCGTCCTGGATCGAGATCGACGGCGCAACTCTCACGGCCGCATGGGGCTGCCCGAACGCCCGCAAGCGGTCATGGCAGCGCGGCGACGTCGGCTTCGTGTGCTCGTCGGGCACGACCAGCCGCGAGGGGGCGCCCGCCCGCCTCATCCTCGTCACCGACAAGTCGCACGGTGAGGCCATCACGGCGACCATCGTCTGCGACGGCTTCTCGTACGAGGCGTATGCGACCCACGCCCGCTCCGAGCCCCACTACCACGCCGCCTCCCGCGACCGCAGCGGGTTTCGATCTGGCCGCGACGGGACAGCCGAATCTCCAGACGCAACGTGCCCGCGTGGGCGAGGCGGTGCCGTGGCGCGATCAGCCGATGGCGCTCGATGCCGACGGCCGGTACACCTCGCGGTTCTCGGTGCCGACCGCCGGACCGGTGACGTTGGGGCTGCGTTACCTCGACCCCACCACCGGACGATTCGGTCCGGCATCCTTCGTGTCGTTCACGGCGTACTGACCGAACCGCCCGCAACCGCGCCGCCGCGGGTCAGTGCCCGCCGACGACGTTGCCGCTCAGGCGGCCGTGCAGAGCGGATGCGGTCGCGTTGAGTCCCTCGATCGCGACGGTCTTGCCGTGCCGCTCGTACTTGTTCACGACGGCGTCGAGCGCGGCCACCGTCGAGGCGTCCCAGACGTGCGAGCGGGTCATGTCGATGACGACGCGGGCGGGATCGTCGGCGTACGCGAACTGCGTGGTGAGGTCGTTGCTCGAGGCGAAGAAGAGCTCGCCGTCGACCTCGTACCGGGCGACCGGCTCGTCACCGACGGCGTCGAGGGTTCGCGTGACGGTGACGAAATGGGCGACGCGACGAGCGAACATCACCATCGCGGCGATGACTCCGAGGATGACGCCGATCGCGAGGTTGTGGGTCCACACCGTCGCCACGACGGTGATGAGCATGACGGCCGTCTCGCTCTTCGGCATCCGCCGGAGGGTCGCCGGACGGATGCTGTGCCAGTCGAAGGTCGCCACGGTGACCATGATCATGACGGCCACGAGTGCCGCCATCGGAATGATCGCGACGACGTCGCCGAGCGCGAGCACGAGGATCAGCAGGAAGACCCCGGCGAGGAACGTCGAAATGCGCGTGCGCGCCCCCGACGCCTTCACGTTGATCATGGTCTGCCCGATCATGGCGCACCCGCCCATGCCGCCGAACGCGCCCGACAGGATGTTGGCTGCGCCCTGGCCGAGAGCCTCGCGCGTCTTGCGCGAGTGAGTGTCGGTGATGTCATCGACGAGCTTGGCGGTCATGAGCGATTCGAGCAGACCCACGACCGCCATGGCGAGCGCGTACGGCGCGATGATGCGCAGTGTCTCGAGGGTGAGCGGCACGTCGGGCACGAACAGTTCGGGCAGGCTCGAGGGCAGCTCGCCCTGATCGCCGACCGTCGGCACCTGCCAGCCGAACGCCACGACCGCCGCCGTGAGCAGCACGATCGTGACGAGCGGGGCCGGGATCACCTTCGTCAGCCGCGGCAGCGCGACGAGGATGATGAGCCCCGCGGCGACGAGCGGCCAGACGAGCCACGGGATGCCGTCACCGAAGAGCTGCGGCATCTGCGCGAGGAAGATGAGGATCGCGAGCGCGTTGACGAAGCCCACCATCACCGACCGCGGGATGAACCGCATGAGCTTCGCGACGCCGAGCACCGCCAGCACGATCTGGATCACGCCCCCGAGAAGCACGGTGGCGATGAAGTAGTCCATGCCGTACTCGCGCACGACGGGCGCGATGACGAGCGCGATCGCCCCCGTCGCAGCCGTGATCATCGCCGGGCGGCCGCCGAGGAAGGCGATCGCGACAGCCATGATGAACGATGAGAAGAGCCCCACGCGGGGATCCACTCCGGCGATGATCGAGAACGCGATCGCCTCGGGGATGAGCGCGAGGGCGACGACGAGCCCCGCCAGCACCTCGCGGGTCAGCAGCCGAGGGCTGCGCAGAGCCTGCAGGACGGTCGGTTCGATGCGATAGCGCGCGGCGCTGTCGCGGGCGGGGGTGACGGCGGTCACTCGGTGCCTTTCGGTCGGCGCCCGACGACGCGGGCGGAGTGATCGCGCGGGCGGGGTGGTCGCGCAGCCCGCGCAGCGCCGGCTGTCGGACGCAGGAAGAATGAGGGGGCGGCGCAGATCGGCGCCGACAAGAATCTAACGTAACGTGAGGTTTGATGTCGAATCGCGATGAGGTGACCATGCGCATCGGAGAGGTGACCGAGCGGACCGAGCTGTCGTTCCGCACGCTCCGCCATTACGACGAGATCGGCCTCGTCACGCCGTCCGCGCGCACCGATGGGGGCTTCCGCCTCTACACGGAGGACGACGTGGCCCGCATCCTGCTCATTCGCCGCATGAAGCCGCTCGGGTACAGCCTCGACGAGATGCGCGAGCTGCTCGACGTCGTCGACGCCCTCACGGCCGCCCCCGCCGACGAGGAACTGCGCGCTCGCCTCGAGACGATCCGGGCGGGCGCGACCGAGCGGCGCGAGAAGCTGACCCGGCAGGTCGCGATGGCCGACGAGTTCCTCGAGCAGCTGAGCGACATCTGACCGACGCGCGGCCGCGGATCGCGGCCCGAGCTCACGCGTAGGCCCGGTGCACGTGCCACCCGCCCTCGCCGCAGTACACGTCGAACACGAACGCCTCACCGCCGGGGTCGGTGGCCTGGAAGCGCCATCCGTAGAGCCCCCGTCGCCGATCGTCGTCGGCGGCGAGGGACCAGACCGAGTCGCGGAGGCGGGTCGGGATGTCGCTCACGCTCCATCGCCTGCCCGCGTAGAACATCCGCGCCGGGACGTCGTCGACGAGCCAGAGGGTGACATCGTGGGCGCTCGTCGTGTCGGTCATGACAACCGAGGATAGAACACATCTTCGACACTCGCCAGAGCATCATCCGAACACAGCTTCGCTCCGTACGCTGAACGGATGGACCTGCTCTCCCTCTTCGGGCTCTCCGGCCGACGCGCCCTCGTGACCGGCGGCAGCTCGGGCATCGGCCGCGGAATCGCCGAGGCGCTGGCCGCCGCAGGGGCCGAGGTCATCGTCGCCGCCCGCGGTCGCGAGCTGATCGACGAGACGGTGGGGCGGATCCGCGCCGAGGGCGGGCTCGCGTCGGGGATCGTCGCCGACCTGTCGTCCCGCGCGGGGTGCCACGAGCTCGCCGATCAGGCCGGCGACGTCGACATCCTCGTGAACTCGGCGGGCATCAACATCCGCCCTCCCCTCCTCGACCTCGACGAGCCCGCCTGGGATGCCACGATGGCGGTCAACCTCGACGCGCCCTTCATCCTGGGCCAGCGATTCGCCCCCGGGATGATCGAGCGCGGGTACGGCCGCATCATCTCCATCAGCTCGCAGCAGGCGAGCCGCGCCTTCGCATCGAGCGGCGCCTACGGCGCGTCGAAGGCCGCCCTCGAGGGCCTCGCCCGCTCGCAGGCGGAGGCGTGGTCGGCATCCGGGGTGACCTCGAACGTGCTGGTCCCGGGCTTCGTCCTCACTCGCCTCAACGAGCGCCTCGCGAGCAACCCCGACGTCGTCGACGCGCTGGCCGCTCGCACCTTCGTCGGGCGCAACGGCGTGCCGGACGACTTCGCCGCCGCGGCGATCTTCCTCGCCGGCCCGGGCTCGGCCTATGTCACCGGCCAGTCGATCGCCGTGGACGGCGGGTTCTCGGTCCACTGAGGCTCACCTTCCTTCGCCCATATCAGGTGAGTGCTCCCACGGGAAGGGCTCCCCTTCGACTGCACGCTCGGACAGACTGAGCCGCTAGGTCGATCAATACGGGGAGTCGTCATGGCAGTGCAGGGTGAGACATCGTCGGCATCGGCAGTCCTCGACGCGCTGTGGGCGTACGAGGCCGCCGAGGGCGCCATCCGGCTGCGGCTGCGCGACTCGATGCTCGTGTGCGAGAACGACCTGATCGCGCTCGAGAAGCTCATCGAGGCGCAGGATCGCGACGTCGCGCTGACCCCGTCGAACATCACCCAGGAGCTCGGGATCTCGTCCGCGAGCACGACCGCGATGCTCGATCGCCTCGAGCGTTCCGGGTATCTGCGGCGCCAGCCGCATCCGTCCGACCGTCGCAAGGTCTTCGTGACGCTCGGTGATCGCCCGGTCGAGAACCTGCGCCAGTCGGGTACGGACGTGCAGCACCGCGTCGAGGACGTCATCGCCGACATGCCCGCCGGCTCCGCCGCCGTGCTCGTCGACTTCCTCTCGCGCATGCGGATCGCCGCCGAAGCCGCCTGACGCCCCGCGCGCGTCGGCCGCGTGCCGCGACGTGCCGCCGCGTGCCGACGCGTGCCGCGATGCAAGGCATCCGATCCGACACCCCGGTCCGGATGCCGCTGCCCCGGCGAGTCGCCCGCGATCCCTTGCAACCGCGCACCGGGGCGCCCGGGCTCAGGTCGCGGCGACCGGCACGCCCGTCGTCCGACGCCCGGCCGGGGCCCAGCCGAAGAGGAGAAGCGCCGCGGCGAAACTGAGCGGCCCGATCAGGTGGAAGACCTGAGACAGCGCTGAGACGTCACCGCCCGAGGTGGCGAAGGTGTCGGCGATCGACATCCCGATCGAGAATCCGGCGAACAGTCGCAGGAACAGCGCGGCCCCGATGATCGAGAGGTACAGGATGCCGAGCCGGCGGGGCGTCAGCCACGCCCCGCCCCTCGTCAGCGAGCCGACAGTCACACCGGCCGCCGCCACCAGCCACACCCCGACCCACACAGCCACCGCCCCCGCAGCGAACGCCGGGTCGAACCCGTCGGCCGCGATCATCGCGGCGTAGATGGCGTCCAACTCGTAGCCGGACACCTTGGCGAGCGGATTCCACACCAGCAGATCGAGGGCGCCGAGCACGAGCAACGCCGTGACGGACACGAGCCCCGCGATCGCGACCGGCCGCCGTCGAGCCAGCGGTGCGGAGCGGTCCTCCAGGGCGAGCGGCATCGATCGCCAGGCGCCGGCCAGTCCGATCGCGGCACCGCCGACGGTGAGGCCGACGCCCGCCGCGCTCACCCCAGCCGCCACGGGGCGAACCGCGGCGAGCGCGAGCACGGGGATGCCGAGCGCGGTGGCGGCGAACGCGACCCTCACGACCGCCGACCGCGACAGCGCGGCCGCGCCGATGAAGAGGGCGATGGCGAGCAGCGCTCCCCCGAACAGGAGCACGCTGAGCGCGGAACGGCCGGCGGCGAGCGCGATCTCGACCGCAGCCGGTATGGCGACCTCCGGGGAGGTGAGATCCCCGGTCAGCCACAGCGCGGCCGACGTCGCCCCGACCGCGGCGAGCAGCGTGACACCCCGCCGACTCAGCCGGCGCGAGGCGGTACCCCGGGGCTCGCCGGTCAGCACCGGAGAGTCACGGTCCGCGGTGAGGGCGACCGCGATCGCACCGCGCACGACGTCGCCCCGGCGCACCCCGGCTTCGTGAGCCCCGGCGACATCCGCCCGCCACTGCTCGAGATGACGTGCCCGCGACGCGACCGGCATCGTCCGGCTCACCGCCCGAAGGACGAGATCGAGGCTCATGCGATCACTCCCCTCGCGTCGCCCCGGCCGCGTCCGGGCTCGTGCCGACGCGCTCGGCGGCGCTGCATCCGCACCGCGTGAGCGTCGACGGCGGCGCGGGCTGCGACGAGGCCGTCGGGCGTCAGGCGGTACAGCCTCCGCCGGGGCCCGCTGCGGTTCGGGTCGACCTCCCACTCGGAGGTCACCCACTCCATCGACTCGAGGCGCTCGAGGATCGGGTACACGCTGCCCGCGGGCCGGCCGGTGCGGTTGACGATGCGCAGCCCCCACACCGGTTCGGACTCGCTGATCAGGGCCTCGAGCACATCGACGGTCGCCGGGGTGATGCGTGTGAGCGGCTGCATGACCGCATGCTATGTCTATATACCTAGAGATAGCCCCTTCGCCTTGGTCCGCCGCCCGTGCCGCGATGCGAGGCATCCGATCCGACACCCCGACCCGGATGCCGCATCCCCGGCGCGTCGCTCACGATCCCTTGTATCCGCGCACCCGCGCACCCGCGCGCCGACCAGAGCTCAGCGCCGCCCGCCGAGCACGCGGGCGATCTCGCGGCGGCTCGACACCCCCAGGCGTCGCATGATGTTGGCGACGTGGTAGTCGACGGTCCGCTTCGAAAGGTGCAGCAGGCCCGCGATCTCGCCGCTCGTGTAGCCCTGTCCGACGGCGTCGGCGACCTTCCGCTGCTGCTCGGTCAGTCGCGCCGTCGGGTCGCCGCCGCGCGATCCGCGCTGCATCTCCGTCGTCGTCGCGGCGACCGCCTCGTCGTACCGCCGCGCCAGCCCGCCCGCGCCGAGCTCCTGCAGCTCGGCACTGGCGTCTTCGTAGACGACGAGCGCGCGCCGCGGATCCGGCCGGCCGTGCGCACCGAAGAGGCTGTAGTGGATGCCGGCAACGACGCGCACCCAGGCCCGCCCGAGCGGGTCGTGGTCGAGGGTCAGCAGCGCGAGGGCCCGGTCGACCGCCTTCGTCGCCTCGGCGTACCGTTCGTCGTGCTCCGCCAGGATCGACACGAAGGCCCAGGCGTACGCACTCTGGTCGGCTCCGGGCTGGGCGGTCCACAGGGCCACGCCGCGCCGCACCTCGTCGACCCGGCCGAGGTGCCATGAGGCGAGCAGGTTCAGCATCCGCCATTCGTCGACCCGGTACGGATGCCGGTACCCGGGCTCGGCGGCATCCTCCAGGGCCCGCCGCAGCGCCGACCAGTCACTGAGCGAGATCGCCATCATGATGCGGGCGTGCGTGATCACGATCTGCGCGAGGAACGACGGGGTGTCGCGGCACAGCAGTGCGGCTCGGTCGAGCACGGGCCGGCTCGCGTCCATGTCGCCGCGGAGGGCGAGGAAGAGCCCGTGTACCGCGAGCGCCTGGGGCTCGAGCCAGTCGTGCTCGATCGACCCGGTCGGCGGAGTCGTCGCGCGCACCGCCTCGGCCGCCTCGCGCCACCGCCCCTGGCGTACGCGGACGAACGCGAGCTCGACCTCGGCGTGCAGGCGCACCCCGGGCCGCCACGCGGGTGCGAGGCGCGCACCGCGCGCGAGGTTGAGCGCCGCCTCCCCCAGCCGGCCCGACAGGTGCTCGACACTGCCGAGGCTCACGAGGGCGAGCGCATGCGCGGGCGACAGGCTGTTGCGCATCCGCAGCGGCGCCAGGGTCTCGATGAGGGCACGCCGCGCGGCATCCCCCGCTGCCGTGTGCTGCTCGACCATCGCGTCGAGACCGAGCAAGTCGAAGGCCACGTGCTCCGGGGCCGCGACCCGGCCCTCGACAGCGGATGCCGCGGCCATGACCGCCCGGGCCGCGTCGATGCACCGTCGCGCCGGCACCCACGACGCCGATGCGACGCAGCCGGTCGCGACGTAGGACAGCAGCAGCGGCAGCAGCATCCCCTCGCCCTCGAGCGGATCCCCGGCGACGGGCCCCGGCACCGACGCGAGCGGCACCTCGGCGAGCGCGACGATGCGGGCCACAGCGCTGTCGAGGTCGCCGTCGCCGATCTGCAGCATCGCGAGCACGCCCTCGCGCAGAATCCCCTCCGGCAATGCAGCCACGTCGTCCCGGTGGGCGGCGAGCAGGTCGGCGCGGTAGCCGCGCATCCCGATCGAGCAGGCCAGTGCGAGGCCGTCGGCATCCCCGGCGGCATGTGCGGTGAGTGCGGCGCGGACCGCGGTCTCGGTCTCCCGGCGTCGCCACGCGGAGCGGGCCTCGTCGAGAAGCGGGTGTCGTGGCATCCGCCGCCCTTCTGTCGGCGTTCAGTCTGCCAGGTGCGGCGGGCTCGTCGTCTGCACTCGCGGGCGTGACGGTGTGCGATGTCGCGCGAGCATCGCGCCGCCGCCGGCGAGCACCGTAAGCAGCGCCGCGACGGCGATCGCCGCCGACGGCGCAGCGCCCCCGGTCGCCGCGAGAGAGCGAACCCCGGATGCCGCGCCGCGGGCCGTGCCGGCGCTCGATCCGCCCGGCACCGCCGATCCGCCCGGCACCGCCGACCCGCCCGGCACGACGACCGGCGGCTCCGGCTCCACCGCCACGGGCGGCTCCGGGTCGACGATGACCGGCGGCTCGGGGTCCACCACGACCGGCGGCTCGGGGTCGACCACGGGCGGGGCCGTCCCGCCGAACACGGCGATGTCGGCGACTCCCGTCGATCCGGTGTACTCGGCTTCACCCCAGGCATCGAAGACGAGCCGGATCGCCGAGGTCGTGACACGCTGGAACGCCACCTCGCCGGGCGACTCGTCGCGGGACGGCTCGTCGCGGGACGGCGTGAACGTGGCGCCCGCCACCGCGAGCCACCGGCCGGTGGCCGCATCCCACCGCTCGACGCGCCAGGCGCGCGGCGGGATGAGCCCCCGCGCCTCGTCGTCTGCGGCATCCCGCGCGAGGGCGACCGACACCCGCTCCACGGTGACCGGGCCGCCCCACGTGAGCTCGAGCCACTGCTCGCCCACCCGCGGCCACGAGCTCCACACACTGCCCGGGTCGCCGTCCACGGCGGCAGCCGCGCTCGACCACTCAGGCACGTACGACGCGGTCGCCACGGCCGAACCGGTGATGTCGCGCACCGTCGTCGGGTCGGCGCACGGCACGGTGACGGTCACCGTGGCCCGGTGCGCGATCTCATCGATCTCGTCGACGCGGACGGTCATCCCGGAGTTGAGCGCGACCGTCTCGCCCGCCGTGACGAACTCGTTCGCCTCGGTCGTGTCGCCCGGCCGTTCCAGCAGGTCACCGCCGTACGGCTGCGCGGGGTTCGAGCGGAGGATCTGAACGCCCGACACGGTCCGTTCGGCCTGCCACGGGCTCGGCCAGGCACCGTCGCCGCTCACCGGGTCGGACGCGTCGCTGTACTGCACCCAGTACCGCGCGTCGGGGTTCTCGGGGTCGGTCCAGGTGAGCGTCCGGGATGCGGCGGTCCCGGCTCCCAGGCTGTCGAGCACCGCCGTGCGGGCATCGCCGCACACCGGCTCGCGAACGTTCGGGAGCACGCCCAGGCGCGCCAGGGTCGGGCTCGACAGCGGCAGGAACGACCAGGCGCCGCCCATCATGTCGGTCCGGTTGCCGTACTCGTCGCGCGGGCACTCGACGCCGGCGGGATAGTCCCAGCTCGTGTCGCAGCGGATGCTGGACGCGTGAGCCAGTGAGAGGTTGTGACCGAGCTCGTGCGCGAGCAGATACGGGTCGGGCCCGGGCTGGAACGTCCCGCCGCCGTCGTCGGGATCACCGGGCTGCTCACCGTTGGCCCACGTGGGGCACGGGTCACCGGGCGGGACCATGATGACGAGGTGCCGGGCCGCTCCGCCCTGCCAGCCGATCCGTTCGCGCAGCCACTGATGCAGACCGGCCGTGTCGCTGCATCCGATCGGCTGGTCGACGCTCTGCCAGTCGAGGAGCTGCTCGAGCTCGAAGCGGATCGCGCCGTTCGTCTCACGGTCGTAGAACTCGTCGACGAGCTCGAGCGAGCGCCGCGCCTCGTCCGCCGCGAACGACGGCTCCGAGCCCTGCGGCGCGAGGAGCGCGATCGTCACCCGGTGATCACGGATGTCGGCGCGTGCCGGGACGTCGACATCGACGAACCCCGGCCCGGCCTCGGCCCGCACGGGCGAGGCCACAGCGGGCGAGGCCCCCGCGAGCACCGCGGCGCTGATGGCGAGGACCGCGCTGAGGACAGCGGCCGTGCGACGGCTCGCGGCCGTCGCACGGCGGGCGCCGACCGTCACGATCCCGCGCGTCCGGTGCGGGTCCGCGGCCGTGCTCCGACGCCGTCGGCGGTGCGGAGCATGCGCGGGAGGAGAACACCGCCGCCGGCCAGGAGCAGCAGCAGCGCCCCCGCCGCCAGCCCCGTCGGCACCTCGGCACCGGTGTTCGCGAGGCGACCGCTCGGCTTCGCGTCCGCGCGCACGGTTCCCGGACCGGCGACACCGGCCCCGGCTCCGCCCCCAGCGCCGCCCGGGACGTTCGGCACGCCGGGGGTGCCGGGCCCTCCCGGGACTCCGGGCACGCCCGGCTCATCGGTCCCGGTGGAACCGGTCTCGACCCGCAGCGAGCGGTCCGGCGAGACGTTGCCCGCGACATCGGTCGCGCGGAACACCACGTCGACGGCGCCCCCGCCGCGCGGCAACCGCAGCACGCCGTCGAGGGGTGGGCGCGCCGTGCCGTCTCTCGCGACGCGCAGCTCGCCGCCGCGCACCGGCACCCAGGCATCGCCCGAGCGCACCTCGACGACGCCGACCCCGGAACCGTCATCGGTGGCCTGCAGGTCGACCAGGAAGCCTTCCTCGTCCTCGCTCACCGAGCCCCGCACCTCCGGGGCGACCGTGTCGATCCGCACCGTCACCGCGACGCGGTCCGAGACGTTGCCCGCCGCGTCGACGGCTTCGGCCTCGACGAGATGGATGCCGTCATCGGCCACCACGACGTCATCCGACAACGGCTGCCAGGCCTGGCCGTCGATGCGAACGCGCACCGCCGGTGCCGCATCCGCGTCGTCTTCGGCGGCGCCGGCGAAACGCACCGGCTGCCGGAACCAGCCCGAGGCCGGCACCACGTCGGCGGTGTCGAAGCTCAGGGTGGGGGCGGTGGTGTCGACGGGCTCCGTGACCTCGGCGGTCCAGGCCTCGAACTCGTGCGCCGCAACGGAGCCTCCCGCCTCGGCCGCGCCCCACGACTGCATCAGCGCGCGCAGCGCCGTGGTCTCGACCGCAGCGAAGCGCACCTCGTTGCGATCGGTCGTCGACCGCTCGTAGACGTCGTCGGTCTCGACGTCGTGCCACGCGCCGGCGGCATCGCGGTACTGCAGCACCCACGAGCGCGGGGGGATGAGACCGGCGTTCTGGTCGTCGGCGGCATCCCGCGCGAACACCACGGCCGCACGGTCGAGGGTGACGGGGCGGTCCCAGGCCAGCTGCAGCCACTGCTCGCCGACACGCGGCCACGTGCCCCACGACGCGCCACCGAGGGCACCGTCCACGACGGCGTCGACGGGCGCCCACGGCGATGCGTACGACGCGGTCACCGCGGCGAACGGCGCGACGTTGCCCGTCAGCGGAGCGTCGGGCGAGCGCGGGATCGTCACCGGCACCGGCATCGACACGTTGCCTGCGGCGTCGGTCGCGCGGAAGTAGACGACGTGGCGCTCGAGGTCGGGGGCGGCGATCGGGGCGCCGTACGGCTGCCAACCCGTCGGCTCGTCCACCGCGTACTCGAGGCTCGCGAGCCCCGAACCCGCGTCCGTCGCGGCGGCGGCGACCGTGCGCGCCTGCGCGTCGACGACACCCGTCGCCACGGGGGCGGTGCGGTCGACACGCACCGAGATGGTCTGTTCGGCCGAGACGTTGCCCGCGGCATCCGTTGCCCGCGCCGAGACCGTATGCATACCGTCGGTCTCGATCGTGGTGTCGACGCGTCGAACGTCCGACGTCGTCGTCCAGTCGCCGCCGTCGACCGACACCGCAATGCTCGAGCGCACGTCGCGGTCATCGGTCGCCTCGGCACGGACCGTCACGGCACCGACGAACCAGCCGTCGGCACCTTCCGCGCCGCGGGCCGTCAGCTGCAGCACCGGCGCGGTCACGTCGGGCTCGCCGGCGTCGCTCGGGTCGATCACGGTCACCGTGACCTCGACGCGCGCAGCCGCATAGCCCGTGGCCACGCCGCTCACCGTGAACGTGCCCGGCTGCCCGTATGCCGCCGGGTCGACGGCATCCCAGCGCACCGGAGCGGGCACGCGCTCCTCGCCGTAGCGCAGCTCGACGGTCTCGGGCAGCTCGGGCGCCTCGCCGACGGCGGTGCGGGTAGACGCCGGGCTGTAGCCGTCGGCGACCACGGCGTCGGCCGACCACTCCTCCACCGCCAGGGCCGAGTAGCGCGGCGTCGCGCCCGTTCCCGGCGCGGCGTCGAGCACAGCCCGCAGGCGCGTCGTCGTCACGGGGGCGAAGGTCACCTCGATCGGCGTGCGCGTCGTCGTGGGGTATCCGCTCGCTCCCTCGACATCCCGCCACCCGCCGTTCTGCCAGTACTGCAGCTTCCAGGCGCGGGGGGCCGAGACGCCGTCGCCGCTGCCGGGTTCACGGTCGCTCCAGAACTGGATCGTCGACCGGTCGATGCGCACCGGCTCGGTCCAGTCGTACTGGATCCACTCCGCCGCGGCACGGTCGCCGTCGTACGAGCCCCACATGTCCGGCGGCAGCGGGTTCGGGCGGACGATTCCGTCGTTCAGCGCGGCGATCCAGTACTGCGCGGGGATCGGCTCGTTCGATGCCGAGGCCGTCGCCTGCGGTGCGACGTTCGCACTCGGGGTCTCGACCTGCTCGGCACCGAGGGTCGGGACGACGGGCAGGATGCGGGCGGGGGTGACGGAGTCGTCCCAGCGCAGGGCGTCGACGGCGACCGAGCGGCGGAAGTGGTTGCCGCCCTCGGCGTCGGCCGTGTGGTACGCCATGTACCACTTCCCCTGGAACTCGGTGATCGCCGGGTGACTGGTCGTCGACGAGACCGGCGCGAGGATGCGGCCCTGCGACGTCCACGGCCCCAGCGGTCCGGGCGCCGTCGAGTACGCGATGCACGCGTGGTAGACCGCGGGCGTGCACCAGCTGTCGGGGCCGGCCGTGTTCGCGGCGTAGGCGAGGTAGTAGGTGCCGGCGCGCTCGAACAGCCACGCCGCCTCGAAGAACCCGTCGACGCCGCTCGTGATGGCGGTGGGCTCACCGATGAGGCTGGTCATGTCGGCGCCGAGCTCGATCGCGAACAGCCGGCTGAAGCTGCCCCAGTACATCCACACGCGCCCGTCGCTCGCGACGTACACGGTCGGGTCGATGTTGTGGGCGTCGTTGCCGAGGATCTCCTGCGACACGATCGGCGCCCCGACCGCGTCGGTCCAGGGGCCGAGGGGGGTGTCCGACACCGCGACGCCGATGCCGAAGGGGTCGGGCGAGTCGCTGCCGGCTTCGTGCACGGGCACGTACCAGTAGAAGCGGCCGTCGGCGCCCTCGACGACCTGTCCGGCGTACGCGCGCCCGGGTGTCGCCCAGTCGAAGACCTGCTCGGGACGCATGAGCGCGGGATGCCGCTCCCACTCTCCGCCGCCGACGTCCGCGGTCGAGAAGGCCTGCCACTCGTTCATGATGAAGTCGTTCGTGGTCGGCCCCGCCTCGTCGCGCCCCGCGTAGACGTAGAGGGTGTCGTCGACGACGAGCGTGGCGGGATCGGCCGAGTACACCGAGCCGTCGCCGAGGATCGGGTTGTCGAGCGCGGTGGCCTTGGTGGCCGGCACGGCGACGGCGAGACCGGCGACGACGGCACCCGCGATGAGGGCGGCCGATGCGCGGCGGGGAAGCGAGCGGGGCATGACGGTCTCCTTCGACCGGAGCGACGGGTGCCGCGGAGAGAAACGGGGTGCGGCGGGGTCAACAGCGCCGGCCGGCCCGCCGAAAAGGTGGACCGGAGACGTGCGTGGATGGCACGCTATCGAGCCCGCCCATGCGACCGCAATGCTTTTCGGTGATTTCGAAACGGCTCGAAATCGGGGCGCGGCGCGCCGGCGCCGAGGCGCGCCGTCAGGGGGTGCGCGGTCTGCGTGCGCACCCCCTGACGACGACCGGGTCAGCTCAGGCGACGTCGGCGAGACCGCGCCAGCGCGGCACCCGCGCCGACGAGCGCGGCGCCGCCGAGCACCCAGGCACCGAGGGCGAACGTGCCGCCCGTGGCCGCCAGCGATCCCGGCTCGACGACGGTCACCCCGTACCACCCGATGACGCGGCCGTCCGCGCCGGTGATCGCGAGACGGTGCTCGCCGAGCGGCGCGTCGCTGGCCACGCGGAGCGAGACGGTTCCGTCCGCGGCGACGGTTCCCGATCCGAGCGCGCTCGGCGTCGAGAGCAGCCAGCCCGACACGTCTCGGCCGGCCGCGGCGGTTCCGACGGTGATTCTCACCGTCTCACCGCGCACGAGCGTCGTCGGACCCGACACCGAGTCGCGCGTCGCTTCCGTCAGCTCCGCTGACGTCGGAGCCTTCGAGGTCGTCGGCTGCGTCGTCGAACTCGGCGTCGGTCCCGCCGTGGGGCCGGGGGTCGGCGGGGTCGAGGGCCCGGGCGTCGGCTCCGGCTCCGGCTCCGGGTCCGGGTCCGGGGTCGAGCCGGCGGACGCCGTGAGCGCCGACACGACGATCCGGTCGATGATCGGAGACAGCTCCGCCCGCAACGGGATGCCGGGGAAGTTGTCCTCGGCGAAGGTCTCGCCATCGAAGTTCGGCTGCTCCGACGATGCGAACCGGATCTGGTTCTGCCCCTGGGCGAGGTCGAGCACCAGGGTGCGCTCCCAGAAGTTGTTGCGGTGGAAGGTCGGCACGAACAGCACTCGTTGCGCGGCGCCGTCGTTGACCGAGATGTCGGCGTGACGGGCCATCGGGTTCGGGTTGTAGTGCGTGGCCGGAACCTGCTCGGGGTTCGAGAACCGCACGACGACCGCGTGCGGACCCGCCTCGGCGGCATCCACCGTGAACGTGAGCGTGTTGTCGTTACCCGGCTCGCCGCCGATGCCGTCGACCGCCGCGCCGCCGTCGGCGAGGTCGGCTTCGACGACCGTCGCCGTCCCGGCGAGTGCTCCGTCCTCGGCCTGGTAGGTGCGGTGCTCGATCTTGTCGCGTGAGCCCGAGACGGTGATCTTGTCGAGGGATGCCGCACCGCGCACGACGATCTTGTTCACGCCGCCCTGCAGCTGGACGTTGGCCGCTCCCGCGCGCGAGAGGTCGAGGATGTCGTCGCCGTTGAGGCTGACCGTTCCGCCGCCCGCGCCCGCGACCTCGAGGTAGGCCTCGCCGTCGGTGTCGCTGTAGACCCAGAAGGTCGCCGAGTCCGCGGCGTCGAGGACGACGGAACCGGGGTTCTGCACCGACACCTCGCCGTTGTGGTCGGAGTGCTCGGCCTCGTACACGGTGCTCGGGGCCGCCTCGGTCGTCTCCAGCGTGATGCGATCGATGATGGCGTCACCCTGGGTCGAACGCGATCCGTCCACGCTCGAGGTCGAGAGAGCGATCTCGTGACGTCCGGCGCTCAGCTCGACCCGGGTGTCAGCGTGGTCCCACACGACCCAGCGGTAGCTGAGGGGCAGGTGGATCTCCTGTTCGCTGCCGCCGTCGACGGTGAGGAACACGTTCGTCGGGCCGTTGTCGGCGATCTCGGGGTCGGTGTTGAGGCTGCTCGAGAAGACCGACAGGTCGTACGAGCCGTCCTCGGGCACCTCGACGGTGAAGACCGCGGTCGAATCGGCGCCCGTGCGGAACCCGCCGATGTTGTAGGCCCCCGAGGTGAAGTAGTTGCCCACGGCGTTCGGCGATCCCTCGGGACCGTTGCGCGTCACGTCGCCGGTCAGGGCGGCATCCTCCGCCTCGTACGAGCCCCGCCAGGTGGCGGCGACGTCGATCGGCTGCGCGTTCTCGCCGGGGGTGACGACGATCTCGTAGGCATCGGAGTCCGTCATCGCCGGCAGCCCGTCACGGCCGAACGGCACGGTGATCGTCCCGTTCTCGACGGCGACCACCCGGTCGCTCAGGAGCCGCGGCTCCGACGAGTCGCCGATCTGCCCGGTCCACCCGATCTCGCGCACCTGGACGCGCACCGACGTTCCGAAGGTCTCGCTCGAGATGCCGGTGACGTCGACGGGCGCGCTGCCGTTGGCACCGCCGACGAGCGCTCGCGCGACGCGCTTGTCGTCGTCGATGGAGGCCACGCCCTGGAGCGTGTAGTTCACCCCGGGTGAGGGCGGGGTGACGGTGGCGGACTGACCGCTCATCTGCGCGTAGGCGTTGTACAGCCACCACTGCCCGTTGCCGCGGTTCTGCTGCACCGCCGAGTCCGACAGGTTGCCGTTGATGTTCCAGAAGGCGATCATCGCCTCGACCTTGGTGTCTTCGATCGCCGACATCCACTGCACCATCTGGCCCGGGACCGAGGTGTGGTAGTTGAACGCGTACTCGTTGATGTTGATCGGACGGGGCTCGCCCTCCCAGGCGGTGCCGGCGAATGCCGCGGCCTCCCAGCCGCGGTAGCGCGCCACCGACTCGCGGATGGCCTGCGGGTGCGACAGTTCGTGCCAGGTGACGATGTCGGGCACGGTGTCGGCCTGCACCGTGTGGCGGAGGAACCCCTCGACCTGTGCGAAGAGGTGCTCGGTTCCCGGGCCGGCGATGCGCAGCGGGATGCCGGTGCGCTCCGACCAGTCGCGGATGGTGCGGTAGGTGTCGTCCCACATCGCGAAGTAGACGGTGGGGTCATCGAGCCACGACACGTTGCCCGACAGCGACCACGGCACGTTGCGGTTGCTGAACATGTTGCCCTCGGGCTCGTTGAACGGCTCGATGACGAGGTGATCGGCGACGTAGCCGCGCTGGGTGTCGTCGACCGCGGCGAACTGCTCGATCATCTCGAGCTGGTCGTTCAGGCGCTGGGTGTAGTCGGCGCGCCGCTCTTCGGGCGTGCTGCCCGGCACCTGATACGGGAAACCGCGGTAGTAGTCGGTGATGCGGAGGTAGACGTCGCCGCCCGCGCGGGCGAGGTTCGGCAGGATCTCCAGTGCGTCCGACCCGGGGTGTTGGCCGCCGTCCTGCGCTTTGGTCGCGACCGAGCGGACGTTCATCCCCTCGATGAGGTTGTCGGTCGGCATGCCGTCGCCGTAGAGGCCGTAGAGCAGGCCCGACGCGCCGCCCTGGAATTCGCCGGTGCGCGCCGACAGGTCGACCGTGAGCTCGCCCCGGGCGACGGTCACGTCGGTGCGGACGCTCTGGCCCGCCGCGACGCCCGACACGGTGAAGGTGCCGGGTTCGGCGTAGCGCTCGGCGGGGACGTCTTCCCAGTCGATGGCGATGTCTCGGGCGTAGCCGTCCGAGAACGCTCCGCGAACCGCCGGCGCAAGCGCGGGGGCTTCCCCGATCCGCGTGGATGCGGTGAAGACCTGCTGCGTCAGCGACTGCAGCGTGGGCTGCGCGGTTCGGCTGATCTCCGCCACGTCGGACGCGGTGAGCGCCGCCCGGTAGATGCGGAAGTCGTCGACGGCTCCGTCGAAGGCTGGATCAGGGTAGAACGACCGGCCGATCGAGCCGCCGAACTCCGACGTCGCCGTGACGAGTTCGCCGGGGGTGATGTCGGTCGTGGTGGTGGCCAGTTCCGTGCCGTTGATGTACGCGGTCAGCTCGTCGGCGTCGGCGTCGAGGGTGAACGCGAGGTCTACCCAGTCGCCGACGCGGAGGGGGTTCGAACCCAGGATCTGCTTCTCGGCAGCGCCGCCGCTGGCACGGGTGATGGCCGTGCGCAGGTTGCCGTCACCCGATTGCGGCGTGAAGAAGAGGTACTTCTGGTTGTCGGTGCCGATCCCGAAGAGCCACTGCCAGTTCGCGCCGCCGTCCCAGCGAACCCGCGTCGTGACGCTGAGGTCCGTCGCCCCGGCGATGGGGTCGCGCGGGATGCGGATGGATCCGCCGCTCAGGTCGAGCGCGGCGCCATCGGGTCCCGCGATCGTGGTTGCCGCGCCCGAGAGTGCACCGTTCCAGCCGTTGCCCGACGAGTCGGGAACCACGCCGTCGGCGACGCCGTCCATCGAATAGTGCAGGTCGGGTTCGGGGGCCGCGGCCGCGGCGGGCAGGGCGGCGCCGGTCAGCGCGAGGCCGCCGCCGACCGCGAATGCGGTGGTCACGGCGGTGACGCGTCTGCGCAGGTGGCGCGATCGTGGATGGGTCATGTCGTTGCCTCTCTTCGGAACGGTGGAGTTCGGGTCGTGCGGGGGGTGGGAACAGGAGCGGGTCGTCACGGCTGCGGCGGTTGCGCGACCGAGCCGCGGTCGATGACGACCGGCGGAAGCAGGAGGTGGGCGTCGCGGGGCGCGGCGTCCTCGATGGCGCCGACGAGCTGCGCCACGGCGCGGCGCCCGAGCTCTCCGGCGGCACTGTCGATCGCGGTGAACGGCAGCGAGAACGCGCGGGCGAAGTCGTCCGAGTACCGCCCGATGACCGAGACGTCGTCGGGCGCGCGCAGGCCGCGTTCCCGCAGGACGAACGGCAGCGCCGCCGCGGCGGCCTCGTTGTTCAGCAGGATGCCGGTCGCATCGGGGTGCATGTCGAGGATGTCGTGCAGCTGGCGGCCGACGTCCGGCTGCGATGCGGCAGCGTGGTGACGGTGCAGGGTCACGCCCAGCCGATCCGCCATCTCCTTCGCCCCGGCGGCCAGACGCCAGACGTAGGCCCCGCCCCGGTCGACGACGTGGCGGGGTTGCGACACGAGGACGACCTCGCGGTGATCGAAGGCGTGGAGGTGACGCACCATCAGTCGCCCCGTCGAGCGGAAGTCGAGATCGAAGACCAGGAGACCCGCGGGGTCGCCCGGCGACCCGATGAGGACGCTGGGCTGATCGATCTCCGCCAGGACGCGAAGCCGGTCGTCGTTCTCGCCGACGTTGAGGAGCACGATCCCGTCGACCATGCGAGACGCCGCGAGTCGCCGCAGCGCCGCGACGCCGTCTTCGTCCGACACCAGCAGGGTGTCGTAGCCCAGATCACGAGCGCCGTCGGTCACCGCTCTGATGAACTCGAGCATGGCCGGCGCGAACTCGTCGGAGAGGAATCTCGCCATCAGGGCGAGCACCTTGGTCTGCGATGTCGCCAGCGCGCGTGCGCCGGCATTCGGGGTGTAGCCCAGCGACTCGACGGCCTCCCGGACGCGCTGGCAGACGGGCTCGGAGATCGTTCGTTTGCCCGACAGCACATACGAGACGGTCGCCCGGGATACGCCCGCCGCGAGGGCGACGTCGGTGATGGTGGCCATGATGCCTTTCGGGTGAACCGGTTCAACGGTGAACCGGTTCACCGCGCCGTCGGAGTTCTCGGGAGAGGAAGGAGAGGGGAAGGGGCCGGGGGTGTGACCCCCCGGCCCCTCGGCGTCACGCCGCGCGGCGGCGGCGGATGATGCCGATGGCGACCAGCGCGAGTCCGAGCAGGACCACGCTCGCGCCGATTCCGATGGTGTTCGCGACGACGCCGGCCTCCTGGCCCGTGGCGGGAAGTCCCGTCACGGTGGGAGACGTCGCGCCGGGCGTGACCACCGTCACCTGGGCCGTCAGCTCACCGCTGGGCACCACCAGTGCCACGGTGTGCACGCCGGCCTCGGCGTAGGCGGGAACGGTGAACACACCGGATGCCGTCCCGTCGGCGCCCACGGTCAGGGTGCCCAGGCGGACCGGGGTCGACCGGAACTCCACCGCGAACACCGTGCCCGGCTTGGCGCCCGAGACGCTCACCGGCAGCTGACCACCCGGGGCGACCTGCGTGACGCCGAGGCGCAGCACCTCGTCACCCGTCAGCGAACCGCTCGGCTCACCGCCGGGATCGGTGCCCGGACCCGTCCCGGGGTCGGTGCCCGGACCCGTCCCGGGATCGGTGCCCGGGTCGGTGCCGCCGGTCGTCTTGGCCGGGACGGCTGCCTCGGCCACGGCCGAGACGTTGCCGGCGACATCCGTCACCCGCACCTGCGCGGTCGTCGCGGCATCGCCGGTCGGGATCGCCCCGCCCGTCGCCGTCGCCCACGCGCCTTCGCCGAACCGGTACTCGACCAGCGCCACTCCCGAGAGGGTGTCCGTCCCCGTGGGGGTGATGGTGCGGGATGCCGCATTCCAACCGACACTCGCCTCGGGCGCCGCCGCGTCGCGCTTCACCTCGACCGAGCCGGGCTCGGAGGTGTTGCCTGCGGCATCCGTGGCACGGAACCACACGGTCGTGGTTCCGTCCGCGGCGACCTCGACGGGCGCGGTGTACGCCGCCCAGGCACCGTCGCCGACGCGGACCTCGATCGCCGGTGCGTCGTCGCGATCGTCGATCGCCGTCGCGCTGACGCTCACCGTGCCGGTGTGCCAGCCGCTGGCCGGCGCCGCCGGCGACACGGCGGCCGCGACCACCGGGGCCTGCGTGTCGGGGACGACCACCTCGGGCTGCTCCCAGACCTGCCATTCCTTGATGCCGACGCTGCCCTTGCCCGACTCGGTCCCCGCCGGGGTGAGGTTCAGGCGCAGACGCGTCGTCTCGACGGGTGCGAAGTCGACCGTGTTGTAGGCGTCCTTCGCGACGCCGTAGTCACCGGTCGCCTCGACGGGGACCCAGGCCTCGGCATCCGCATCCCAGTACTCCGCCGCCCAGTCCTTCGGCACGTCGATGCCGAGTCCCTGCGCGTCGATGTTCGAGACGAAGTACACTCCGAGCGAGCTGACGCGCACCGGTTCGGTCCACTCGTACTGCACCCACTGCGGCGAGACCTCGGGCCACACACCCCACACGTTGGCGTTGTCGTTGGGGGTGACATCGCCCGATGAGGTCGGCTGGACGTTATCGTTCAGACCGTCGACCGTGTTCCAGCCTGCCGTCCCCGATGCGGTCGGGGTCGCCAGCAGCGCCACGTTGCGGCGCTGCTCACCATCGGCCCGGGGAACGGTGCGCTCCACGATCTGCGAGACGTTGCCCGCGGTATCGGTGGCCCGCACCGCGACCCGCGTCTCGTCGAGACCGACGAGCACACTGCCCGTCAGCGGCGTCCAGGTCTGGTCGTCGTTCAGCCGGTACTCGACCGAGACGACCCCGGATGCCGCATCTGTGGCGGTCGCCTTCACGGTCCGCGAGACGGCGTCGGCGGTGACCTCCACCACCGGGGCGGTGGTGTCGATGCGCACGACCTGTTCAGCCACCGCCGACTGGTTGCCGGCGGCATCCGTCGACCGTGCCTGCACGACGTGGCTGCCGTCACCGTCGACCGAGACGGCCGCGGTGTATGCCGTCCAGGCCCCCTCGTCCACGCGCACCTCGGTGCGGGGAGCGGAGTCCTGGTCGTCGGTCGCAGTGACGGCCACGGTGACCGCCTGCGTGTGCCAGCCCGAGTCGGGCGCGGCGGGCGAGACCTCGAAGGCGACGGTCGGCGCCGTGGTGTCGTCTCCCCCGCCCCCGACGGTCACGGCGGCCGAGGCGACCTTCGTGCCCGGCAGATCGCTCTGCACCGTTCCGGCGACGGTGAAGTCGCCGGCCTGAGCATACGAAGCGGGCTCGACGGCGTTCCAGGTCACCGGGAGGTCCTGCCGCGAGCCGTCGTTGAACAGCACGCCGACGCTCTTCGGCAGCACCGGAGCCACACCCACGAGGGTGCGCGTGGTGACCGTGTCGACCTGGTTGATCTGGCCGGGGGCAGTGGCACGCACCCAGACCGTCGCCTTCGCCGGCAGCGGCGATCCCGGGACGATGCCCGAGAGCGGGAAGCTGCCCTCGCCCGCGACCTGGTCCTCGGTGACGGGAGCCCACGAGACCGGGAGGTCGGCGTGGCTGCCGTCGGAGTAGGTCGCGTCGACCGTCGTCGGCAGCTGCGGGATGGTGCCCACCGCCGTCCGGACGTCGATCGGCTCGATCGCCGTCGGAGCGTCGGCGTACACCTCCAGCTCGCTGACGGCCACGGCGGCGCGCGCCGAACCGGTGCCGGCTGCCTCGAGCACGACCCGCAGGCGGGTGGTGGTCACGGCGTCGAAGGTGACGTTGTTCGGTGCGGTGCGGTCGACGCCGTACGCCGAGGCGCCGGTCACGTCGGCCCACGCCGAGCCGGTCCAGTACTGCGCCTTCCAGCTCTTCGGAACGTTCACGCCGCTCGTCGAAGCCGGGTCGGGCTGGTCGCTCCAGAAGCTGATCTCGGCACCGGCGATGCGCTGCGGCGACTGCCATTCGTACTGCAGCCAGCGGGTCGCCGGGTGGTTGCCCGACCAGGTGCCCCAGATGTCGCTCTGATCGCCGCCCGAGAACAGCACCTTGCCGTCGTTGACCGCGCGCACGTCGTTCCACGACGCGGTGTACTCGGCCGTCGGCACCGCGTCGGGTGCGACGTTGGCTCCGGCGGTGGCCGGCTCGCCCTGCACGGTGACATCGGCCTGCGACGTCTTCTCGCCGTCGGTGGCGGTCAGGCGCAGCACGTACTCGCCGGCATCCGAGAACCGGGCCGTCGTCGATGCCGAGGCGGCGTCGTCGAACAGCACCGTGGCGCCGTCGGGCGCGCTCTGCACCGTCCACTGCGAGCTGAGCTCACCGCTGGGCAGTCCGTCGTCCTTCACCGAGCCGACGAGTGCGGCGGCTCCACCGACGGATGCCTGCGGGTTCTCCCACGCGGTGACGAGCGGCGCCTGGTTGGTCGACTCCGGCGCTGCGAGACCGGTGCGGAACACCTGCAGCTCCTTGACACCGGTCTTGGCGCCGGCCGCGTGGGTGACCGTCAGTCGCACGGCGTCGCCGGTGACCTCGGGGAACTGCACGTGGTTGTAGTTCGCGCGCGGGTAGGCGGGCATGCGTGCCTGCTGCGGGATCGGCGTCCACTGACCGTTCCGGCGCACCTCGAGCGTGTACACCGACGGCTCGGCATAGCCGGCCGCCGTCGCCGACGACGAGCTGTCGTAGAAGTACACCCGTGCGTCGTCGAAGGTCTGCTCTCCGCCGAGCTCGACGGTCAGCGCGTCCTTATCGTTGGGCGAGCCTGCCGTGCCCCAGAAGGGCTCGTTGATCGTCGTGCCGTTCACGGCGCCCGCGGGCTCGCGCCCGGCAGCCGAGAAGGTCGCGGTCGCCGACTCGGCGAGGTTGGCGCTGCCCGTGCTTGCGGTGCGGATGTCGGCACCGGCCTTGGCGAACAGGTCGACGATGCGGGCGTCGTCGGCGAATCGCACCTCTTGCGGCGTCTGCACGGCGGATGCCGTGGCCGTCACGACCTCGGCGTCGCCGCCCAGCACCTCGACCTCACCGGTGGCGGGGTCGTAGACGACGTGTGCGAGGTCGTCGACCGTGAACGCGAGCTCGCCGTCGAGGAAGACCGAGTAGCCCTCGGGGACGTCGTCGCCGTAGTGGCGCTCGCCGCCCGGCTGGTCCCACGTGACGGTGAGGTCGCGGTCGCGGTAGCGGATGTTGTTGGCCGTGAAGTGATCCCAGCCGATCGCGATCGGGTCGAGCTCGATCTTGGCGTCGCTGCGGGTGCGCACGCCCATCGCATCCTCGATCATCGTGAAGTTCGTCGCACCGAGGATCGTGTGGTGGATCCACGAACGGTAGTCGATCTTCTGCGGGTCGGCCGATCCGTTCGCCCAGAACTCGTTCTGGTCCGGCAGGCGGTTGTCGCCGCCGTTCTGGTAGTGGGCCCAGGCGTTCCAGTAGAGGAGCTTCTTGTACCACTCCGCGTTGATGGCATCGGTGGGGTAGTCGCGCAGCACGGTGGAGAGCATGCGGAACGTCACCGTGGAGTTGATCACCGAGAAGTTGTTGCTGCCCTGGCCGCCGGTCGCGTTGTACGCGGCCTGGTCGGCCTGGTTGGCGGTGAAGAACGGGAAGATCGGGTACTGCTTGTCGTCGGCGAACAGTCGGAGCGCCTCGACGTAGTCGTCGTCGTAGTCGGCGTCACCGGGCTTGGGGACGAGCCCGACGGTGAAGGGGTAGTAGTTGTTGATCTCCTTCCAGGGCACGTGCTCGCCGTTGTTCGCCATCGCGTGCTCGAGGAGCTTGCGATCGGGGTTCCACAGCACGTCCATGACCTGGGTCTTGATGTTCTGCGCGAAGGCTTCCATCTCGTCCGCCTTGGCGGTGTTGCCCGCGACGCGGTAGGCCTCCGCCGCGGCGAGCGCGTTGGAGTACAGGTAGGCGTTCTCGGCGCGGTCCTGGAACCCGCCCTTCCAGTGGAACGACACCGCATCCGCGTCGTTGCCGGTCATCGCGCCCCAGTCGTACTCGATGAGGCCGTTGCCGTTGTGGTCGTAGGCGTCGACGAGTCCCTTGACGTCGTACTCGGCGTACTCGGCGAGGTTCTGCGCGATCGGGGTCGGGCCGCCGTGCAGCTCGTAGGCGCGCCAGGCCGCCTCGGAGATGTACTGCGTGTAGCTGTTGGACCAGTTCGCGGGGTCGCCGGGGTTGTCGACGAACTTGTAGCTCTTGCTCGTCTCTCCCGCCGAGACCCACGGACCGTACGAGTAGATCGGGTCGCGGAAGTACTTCAGGTCGTCGATGAACATGCCCGTCGTGAGCACGATCGCGTTGTTGTAGCCGAGCACGCCCTCCATCGAGGTCGGGAACTGGTAGGTGTTGCCCGGCATGTCGGCGTCGAGGAAGTTGTAACGCATCAGCCACCAGCGGTAGTAGAGCGTCTTGTCGATGTTGTCTTCCGGGGTGTCGAGGTAGGGCACGTTCTCGGCCCACCACCGGTTGTAGAGCGTGACGTGAGCGGTGTACGCCGCCGCCGAGGTGGCCTCGCGGATCGCGTCGTAGTCGGCGCGCGAGTCGGCGATCTCGTCGGTGACGAGGCCGAGCTGCACCTTCGTCGACGCCGTCCCTCCCGCGGGCACCGCGAGGGTGCGCACGAGGGTCGCGCCGGCGGGGGTGAACTGGTCACCCGACAGCCGCGGCGAGAGCTTCGTCAGGTCGTTCAGCGCCTGGACGTGACCGACGAGCTCGTCGCCCTCGGCCGTCGCGGCGTAGGGAGAACTCACGATGAGCTCGACGTCGACGGCGCCGCCCGTGGCGCGCACGTCGAGGTTCGTCACGAGCACGTTCGCGTCGGTGATGAACTTCGTCTGCACGACCTCGATGCCGGTGCCCGCGTCGGTGTGCACGCTCTGCCAGTAGCTCGGGGCCTGCTTGCGCTTGGTCGTGTCCTCGGTGAGGGCGATGTCGGCGCCGCCGACGCGAGCGGTGATCGTGTAGGCGTTCCGGCCGTCGATCGACTCCCAGTACGCCAGCTGCCCCGCGAAGCCGAGGACGGCGGGGTTGTGCTCCTTCATGAACGCGGCGCGGCCGCGCGTGAAGAGCCACTGGTTGTTGTCGCCGAAGCTGCCGGCGGTGCCGGTGCGGGCGAGCATCTCGTCCATCCAGAAGTCGTTCTGGGCGTTGCTACCCGCGCCTGCGGCGACGTCGGCGTCGAAGATCCGCATGAGCTGGTTGCCGGGAGTGTAGGTCACCCCCGTGTCCGGCACGGGGTTGGGGCTGCCCGTGAAGGTCGGATAGCCGATGTCTGTGTTGGCGGCGTAGGCGGGCGCGACCGCGAAGGTCGTCGCCAGCACGGCCGTGACCGCTGCGGTAGCGATCGCGGTTCGCCCGAGCCGACCGGAGGTCGTCGGAGTGCAGTCCACGGTGATTGATTCCTCTCGGCGCCGTTCGTCCATGAGCGACGCGTGCGTGCTCGGACGCTACAGAGAGGATGCCGGATTCCGCAACGCTTTTCGGGAATTTCGAAACAGCCCGAAAAACTGTGACCTCGGTCGCGTCAGCGGTGGGCGATCGTCGAGCCGCGGATGACGAGCTTGACAGGAAGCTGGTGGGTGCCCGATCCGATGTCGGCACCGTCGATCGCGTCGAAGATGCGCTGCGCCGCCTGCCGGCCGAGCTGCTGCAGGTTCGCGTCGATGGTGGTCAGCGGCGGTCGCGCATTGCCCGCGAGCAGCTCCCAGTTGTCGTAGCCGATGACCGCGAGGTCGCCCGGCACGTCGCGCCCGAGGTCGCGCGCCGTGTCGAGCACCCCGCGCGCGATCTGGTCCGAGCCGCAGAAGACCGCGTCGACGTCGGGATGCCGCTCGAGCAGCATCGCGGCGGCGTCGCGACCCCAATGCTCTGTCCACGCGGCGAACATCGGCTCGGCGACGAAGTCGAGGCCGGCGGCGCCGAGCGCGGCGCGCGCACCGGCGAGGCGGTCCTGCGCGGCGGCGTAGGTCGGATCGCCGGTGATGTGGGCGATCCGGGTGCGGCCGCATGAGAGCAGGTGCTCGATCGCCAGGCGCCCGCCGGAATAGTTGTCGGGCGTGAGCGAGAGATCCCGAGAGTCGTCCGAGGGCGAGTAGGCGTAGACGACGGGCACCGGGATCTCCTGCCCGAGCGAGGGGCGCGGGTCGGTCTGCCGCCCCACGACGATGATCCCGTCGACGCGGCGACTGAGGAGCGCCCGCAGATGGTGCTGCTCGCGGATGGCGTCACCGCGCGCATCGCACAAAAAGACGTTGACCTGCCCGGCCCCGAAGGCGTCTTCGGCGCCGGAGAGGATCGGGATCATGAAGCGGCCTTCGAGGTCGCTCGTGAGCAGTCCCACGGTTCCGGTGCGCCCGGCGAGGAGGCTGCGCGCCGCCGCGTTCGGGGTGAAGGTCAGCTCGTCGGCGGCGGCGAGCACGCGCTTGCGGGTGGCCGGGGCGACGTCGCCGCGACCGTTCAGAGCCTTGGATGCTGTCGCGATCGAGACACCGGCGCGACGTGCCACATCGCTGAGAGTCGTGGCGCGTTGCCCATCGGTCGGTGCCATGTTGATCCGTTTCCTCATCGTTACATCCGGCCGTCTTGACGCCCGTCCTAACCTAGGTTACCTTCCCGAAAGGGATTTCGGTTTTTTCGGATTCCCGGACTCACGCGGTGCCCGCCCGAACGGCGCAGCCGCTCAATGAAGAGCAAGAGGAGACTGCAATGACCCCATTCCGGCGCCGCCCGGCATTCCGGGCCGCGACCGCCGCGCTCGTCGCCGGCGTCCTCGTCGGCGGCCTCGCCGCGTGTTCGACCAGCGGCGGTGGCGACACCGCTGCCCCGGCCGACATTCCCGCCGCAGGAACCGACGACGGCACGACGCTGACGCTGTGGACGCGCGCACCGCTCGAGCGTCAGGCGAAGCTGCTCGTCGAGGCGTACAACGCCAGCCACGAGAACCAGGTCGAGCTGACCGTCGTCCCCAACGACGACTACGTCGCCAAGGTCGGCGCCGCCGCCGGTTCGGGAGGACTCCCCGACCTGTTCGCCGCCGACATCGTCTACGTGCCGAACTGGGTCGAGCAGGGCCTGTTCCAGGACATCACGGCGCAGGTCGACAGCCTCGACTACAAGGACGACATCAACCAGGGCCACCTGTCGGCCGGCACGGTCGACGGCAAGGAGCACGTACTGCCCTTCGTCCTCGACCTGTCGATGCTGATGTGGAACAAGGAGCTCTTCGCCGAAGCCGGCCTCGACCCCGAGAAGGCTCCCGCGACGCTGTCGGAGTTCGCCGACGCGGCCAAGGCGGTTCAGGAGCTCGGCAAGCCGGGCGTCTCGGGCACCTCGACTGGCCTGAACTGCGGTGGCTGCCTCGTCTTCACGTGGTTCCCCTCGGTCTGGGCATCCGGTGAGCAGGTTCTCAGCGACGACGGCACCGAGTCGCTTCTCGCCGGCGACGCCGCGCAGGAGGTCTACAACACCTGGAAGGACCTCGAGGCTGCCGGCGCTGTCGCTCCCGGCTCGGCCGACGAGACCGGTGCAACCTGGGTCGCGGGCTTCCAGGAAGGCAAGGTCGGCGTCATGCCGTTCCCGGCCACCCTGCTGTCCGGCCTCGACTTCGAGGCCGGGGTCGCCGGCATCCCCGGTGTCGACGGCGGCGCCTCGACGTTCGTCGGTGGCGACGGCATCGGCATCTCGAAGGACTCGAAGCAGTCCGCGCAGGCGTGGAACTTCCTCTCGTGGATGATGTCGGAGGACGCTCAGGTCGAGGTGCTCGCCAAGGACGGCAACGCCGTCTCGCGCGGCGACCTCGCTGAGAACACCTACGCCTCGGCCGACCCGCGCCAGGTGACGATCAACCAGGTCGCCGCCGAAGGTCAGACGCCCGTCGCGCTGAACTTCCAGCAGGCGTTCAACGCCCCGGGCAGCCCCTGGCTGACCCTCGTGCGCAACGCCGTGCTCGAAGGCACCTCGACGGTCGACGCCGACAACGACGAGATCACCGCGATCCTCGGTCAGTGACACACCCGGGGGCGTCGCCGCCGCGCGGCGGCGCCCCCACCCTCCGAAAGGAATGACGTGGCACTCACCACATCACCGCGCCGCACCCGATATCGGCGCACCGCCCTCGGCGGACCGGTCCAGGGCTGGCTGTACGCCGCCCCGACCGCCCTCTTCGTCATCGCCCTGTTCCTCATCCCGCTCGTGCTGGTGCTGCAGATGTCGGGCTCCGACTGGCCGCTGCTGCGCGGCAACATGGCGCCGAACTTCCCGACGAACTTCGCCGAGGCGCTCGACCACCGGCTGTTCTGGGACTCGGTGCGATTCACCCTGGTCTACACCGCGATCACGACCGTGCTGCTGATCGGCCTGGGTCTCGGACTCGCCCTGCTCGTGCAGGAGTCGACCGCCTGGAAGGGCTTCCTCCGCACGGCGTTCCTGCTGCCGAGCGCTCTGGGCCTGGCGTCGGCATCCCTCCTCTTCTACGTGCTCTACTCCCCCATCGCCGGCCCGTTCGCGGGGTTGATGGAATCGTGGGGCATCACCTTCCTGGGAACGCCCGAAGGCGCCCTGTGGTCGACGGTGTTCCTCATCGTCTGGCGGTACGCGGGCTTCTACATGCTGCTGCTGCTCGTGGGCCTGCAGGGCATCCCCGAAGACGTCTACGAGGCCGCACGCATCGACGGCGCCTCGCGCTGGCAGATCTTCCGCGACATCACGGTGCCGCTCCTGCGTCCGACCTTCGCACTGACGACCGTCATGTGCGTGACCGGGTCGCTGCTGGCGTTCGACCAGTTCTACATCCTGACCAAGGGCGGACCCGACAACAGCACGATGACCGTCGTGCAGCTCATCTACAACATTGCGTTCCAGGGGCAGAACAACCTCGGCGTCGCCGCGGCGCTGTCGGTCATCATCCTGCTCGCCCTGGTCGTCATCAACGTCGTGCAGCTGCGCGCGTTCCGTCGCCCCGAGGAGGCCTGACATGGCTCTGACCGACGCCCCGGCGGGCTCCGTCCCGCCCGCCGCCCCCGACACCACGCGCACGATCGTCATCCCGAAGTCCCGGCCGCGCACGCGGCGCCGGCCGACCGGTCGCCTGCTGTGGGGCATCCCCTCGACCGTGTTCACGGGCGCGCTGGCGATCATCTTCCTGTATCCGCTCGTCTGGACCGGTGTCGCCTCGGTGAGCCCGCAGGCCGGCACGAGCCAGTCCGACGGGTGGGGGTTCGGCAACTACGTCACCCTCGCCAACTTCCAGTCGGGCATCTGGGTCTACCTCGGCAACTCGCTCTTCGTCTCGCTGCTGACCGTCACGCTGACGCTGCTGACCTCGTTCCTCGGCGGGTACGCGTTCGCGCGCTTCCACTTCCCCGGCAAGAACATGCTGTTCCTGCTGGTGCTGGCGATCCTCATGGTGCCGTACGCGACGCTGCTCATTCCGCTGTACGTCATCCTCAATGCCGTCGGCCTGCAGAACTCGCTCGTCGGGGTCGCGCTGGTGCTGACGATGTTCCAGCTGCCGTTCTCGATGTTCATGATGCGCATCTCGTTCGAATCGGTGCCGCGCGAGCTCGACGAGGCGGCGCTGGTCGACGGATGCACGAGCCTCACCGCCCTGTGGCGCGTGCTGCTCCCCGCGGTCAAGCCGGGCCTCATCACGGTGGGCCTGTTCGCGTTCCTCACCGCGTGGAACGACTTCATCGCACCGCTCATCCTCATCAACGACACCTCGCGCATCACGCTGCCCCTCGCGGTGGCGAACCTGCGCGGCCAAACGATGGGCGTCATCGACTACGGGGTCACCGAAGCCGGTGTCGTCGTGCTCGCGCTGCCCTGCATCGTTCTGTTCCTGATCCTTCAACGTCACTACGTGCGCGGCTTCATGTCGGGCGCATTCAAGGGATGACCATGTCGACTACCTTCCCCACCCGCCCCCTCGGCTCTGCGGCATCCGCCGCCGCTGCCGCTCCCGTCGTGCCGGCGCGTTCGCGGCTGCGTCCGCTCGGTCTGCACGAAGTGCGGATCACCGGAGGCTTCTGGGGTGAGCGCCAGCGCATCAACGCGGCGCACACCCTCAGCCATGTGCTCGGCCGCCTCGAGTCCGAGGGCTGGCTGCCCAACTTCGATCGCGCCGCCGCGGGCACGCTTCCCGCCGGCCGCCGCGGGCGTGAGTTCTCCGACTCGGAGGTCTACAAGTACCTCGAGGCCGTGGCCTGGGAGATCGGTCGCAGCGACGACGCCGAACTCGAGGCGACGCTGCGCTCGGTCGTCGCCCGGGTCGCCGCCGCGCAGGAGCCCGACGGCTACCTCAACACGAAGTTCGGCCGCCCCGGCCAGGAGCCGCGCTGGTCCGACCTCGAGTGGGGGCACGAGCTGTACTGCCTCGGTCACCTGTTCCAGGCGGCCGTCGCTCGCGAGCGCACGCGCCCCGGAGCGGATGACGGTCTGCTCGGCGTCGCCCGACGTGCCGCCGACCTCGTGTGCGAGGTCTTCGGGCCGACGGGCATCCCGGCCTTCTGCGGGCATCCCGAGGTCGAGACCGCGCTGGCCGAGCTCGCCCGCGTGACCGGTGACGAGCGCTACCGCGCGCAGGCGGAGCTGTTCGTCGAGCGCCGTGGACACGAGACGCTCGACGACATCGAGTTCGGACGCACGTATTTCCAGGACGACGTGCCCCTCCGCGATGCCGACGCCCTCGCCGGTCACGCCGTGCGCGCGAACTACCTCGCCGCCGGAGCGGTCGACGTCGCCGTCGACGCGGGTGACGACGAGCTGCTCGCCGCCCTGCGCCGCCAGTGGGAGCGCACCCGCGGGCGCCGCACCTACATCACCGGCGGTCAGGGGTCGCACCACCAGGACGAGGCGTTCGGCGACGACTGGGAGCTGCCGCCGGACCGCGCCTACTCCGAGACGTGCGCCGGTATCGCGTCGATCATGTTCTCGTGGCGGCTGCTGCTCGCCAAGGGCGATGCCGCGTATGCCGACCTCATCGAACGCACGCTTTACAACGTTGTAGCCACCTCGCCCGCGGCCGACGGTCGCAGCTTCTTCTACGCCAACACGCTGCACCAGCGCGTGCCCGGCGTCGAGGCGGACCCCGAGGGCACGTCGCCGCGCGCGTCGTCGTCGCTGCGAGCACCGTGGTTCGAGGTGTCGTGCTGCCCGCCCAACGTGGCGCGCACGCTCGCGAGCCTCGACGCCTACGTGGCGACCGCCGATGACGAGGGCGTGCAGCTGCACCAGTACGCGCCGGCAGAGATCCGCATGGTTCTGCCCGACGGCCGCATGGTGTCGCTCGAGGTGCAGACGGCCTACCCCGCCGACGGCGTCGTGCGGGTGGTGGTCGGTGAGGATGCCGGCGGCGCGTGGACCCTGTCGCTGCGCGTGCCCGAGTGGGCCGAGGGCGCGCGCCTGCGCGTTCGGGATGCCGCGGGCGCGGTCATCGACGACGACGCCGCCGCTCCGGGCCGCGTCGAGGTGCGTCGCCACTTCCGCGCCGGCGAGGTCGTCGAGCTCGAGCTGCCGATGGCGCCGCGGCTCGTCGCCCCCGATGCGCGTATCGACGCCGTGCGCGGTTGCGTCGCGGTCGAGCGCGGCCCCGAGGTGCTCGCGCTCGAGTCGACCGATCTGCCCGGCGGTGCCGACGTCGGCCGCGCGGCCATCGCACGCGACGCCGAACCGGTCGAGCGCGACGGCCGCGTGTGGCTGCGGGTCGGGCTGCGCCCTGACGAAAGCGACGGATGGCCATATGGCAATCCGTCGGCGAGCGCCACCGCAGCCGCCGAAGAGGCCGAGCTGGTCCCCCTCGTGGCCTATCACGACTGGGCCAACCGCGGCCCGTCGACGATGCGGGTCTGGCTGCCCGTCGAGTGACTCCCGTCGATCGAATGGGGCTCGCATCACTATGGATGCGGGCCCCATTTTTGTTTGCTCGTCGAACGCCCCCCCCCCCCCCCCCCCCCCCCCCCCCCCAAGTCGTTGCCGTGACCTAGACCTCGAGGACGTCTAGAAGGTCGTCGACGCATCGGCGGCACCGGCCTGACCCCGCACCTGGGGTATGTCACCGACGGCACGTACCGCGTCTTCTACCCGCAGGCCGTCGAAGCCATCCGCGCCTGGTCGGCAGGCCGCCCGATCCGTGAGCTGACGGCCGCGACGACAACCCGGCACTGACGCCGCGAGGCCCGCATCCTCTCGATACGGGCCTCGCGGTTCGTGCGCCGGTTAGCGGGCTACCCCGCTCGGACGTCGCAGCCGCGACCCGGCGACGAGCGACAGTCCGCCGAGCACCAGGATGCCCGCGATCAGGCCTCCCGCGATCGGCAGCTGCCCACCCGTGGCCGAGAGACGGGCGGCGACTGTGACCGTCGTCCATCCGGCGATCGTGTCGGTGCCGGCGAGGACCGCGACGATCCGGTGCGGGCCAGCCGGCAGGCCGGCGGGAACCGTCACCCGGGCCGATCCGGCCGCGTCTGCGGTGACCGCCCCGGCGTAGGTCGGGCTCGAGAAGAACCAGATGTCGTACGCCTTGCCAGCCTCGAGCCCCGAGACCCGGATGGTGCTGCCGGGGATGACCGTCGGCTCCGACACCGTGAGCGCGCCACGGTTCGCGTCGGTCAGGGCAGCGGCGGAGGGGGCTGCAGGCGCGGCCGCTCCACCCGTCGAAGGCAGCGAGCCGGGGTTGCCCGAACCGGGGTTGCCCGAACCCGGGTTGCCTCCGCCGGTTCCGGGCTCCGGGTCGACCGGAACCGTGACCGTCAGGGTGCGCACCGACGTCGATGCGACCGGCCCCGCGCCCGCGCTGTTTCGAGCGGTCACCGTGAGCACGTACTCGGTGTCTGGGCTGAGGCCCGCGACGACGGCTTCGGTCCCGACGATCACGACGGGCGCGTTGACCACGACTCCGGCTGTGGTGACGACGACGTCGTATGCCGACACCGCCGCTCCCCCGTCGCTGTCCGGAGCGTCCCAGGTGACGACGACCTCGGTCGCCGACACCGCCGTCGCCTTCAGCGCGGTCGGTGCTCCGGGCTGCGAAACCGGCGGTGCGAGCGTCGTCAGCTCGGCCGCGTTCGAGCTCGCACCGGTGCCGGCGCTGTTGATCGCGGCGACGGTTACCGTGTAGGTGGTCGACGGCGCGAGACCGTTGATCGTCGCCGACGTGCCGGTGACCGACACGGATGCCGCTACCTGCACACCGGCCTCGGTCACCGTCACCGCGTAGCCGGTGATGGCGGATCCGCCGTCGGCGACCGGCGCGTTCCACTGCACCTCGGCGGATGCCGCCGTGCTGCTGCGGACCGTGAGGCCGGTCGGCGCAGACGGCGCCGTGATGACCGGAGGCTCGACCGCAGTGCGCGACTCGATCGACGCCGCCAGGCTGTCGCCGACGACGTTCCGTGCCTTCACCGTCATGGAGTAGGCCGTGTCCGACTCGAGGCCGGTCAGGGTGGTCGCGGTCGTCGCAGCATCCGTGACGATCACGATGTCCTCCGCCCCCGCCGTGCTCGCGGTGACGATGTAACCCGTCACCGGCGTGCCGCCGTTTCCGTTCGGCGCTGCCCAGCTCACCGCGAGGCTCGTCGCCGTGACGTCGGTCACGGCGACGGCGGTCGGAGCCGTCGGGGCCGTGAGAGGAACTGTCTCGATGGGTGTACGGGGCGACTCGACGCCCGACCCGACGTTGTTCGTCGCAGCGACGGTGAACTCGTACGAGGTACCCGGCGCGAGACCGCTGATCGTGGTCGTCGTGACGGCACCGATCGAGATGACGCGAGTGGCGACCTCCGCGCCCTTCTCGTAAGCGCGCAGCACGTAGCCGGTGATGGGTGCCCCGCCGTCCTTGGGGGCGTCCCAGGCGAGGGACGCCGAGGCGGTGGTCACCGAGTCCACCCGCGGCGCAGCCGGCGTCTCGGGGACGGTGGCCGGACGCGTCACGCTCAGGCGCGCGGTCGAGCTGGTGAGCTCGCGGTCGCCCTGCGTGAAGACCGCCCGCACCTCGGTGCCGTCGGCATCCGCCGTCGTCTCGCTGATGACGTAGGTCGGGCCGTTCGCGCCTGCGATGTCGGTCCATTCCCCGCCGTTCTGGCGAGACTGCCACTGCACGGCCGGAACCGGCAGACCCGAGGCGATCGCGGTGAACTCGGCCCGCTCGCCCGATGCCACCGAGACATCCGCCGGGTTCGAGACGATCGCGAACTCCGAGCTGAGCGTCTCCGTCGGCGTGAGCGGAGTCTCGCCCTCAGCCAGGTCGGGCACGGCCACAGCCGAGTCGAGGACGATGTTCTGCCCCGCCGTGATGCGGATGACGTCGGCGTCGGCTCGTGTCTTCTTGCCGTCGTACCAGGTGGTCCCCCGGTCAGGCGTGTACACGTAGAGCGTGTACTCGCCCGGCTCGAGAGCGGGCAGACGGAAGTTGCCGTTCGCGTCGGTCTGCACCGTGATGTCGAGCAGCGGGTTGGCGTCGGCAGCGCCGACGAGCGTGTTCCACGCGTCAGCGAAGAACCGGGCGACGCCCGTCTCCGGCGCTGTCGCGACGCCGACCGTCGCACCGGCAATGGGAGCGCCGTCGGCGTCCACCACTCGGCCCGAGGCGGTGCCGCCTAGCGCCATGCGGAGGTCGGTCTCGACGTCGCGGTCGACGATCTCGATGACACGGGCATCGCTGTAGGCGTCAGCGCCGTCGAACCACTGCCTCACATAAAGGCCCTGGTAGTTCTCGGCCCGCACCACATAGCGACCGGGGGCCAGCGGCGGGCTCTCGTAACGACCGTCGAGGTAGGTGTACGACGACCCGATGGGTGCGGGCCACGCCTCGGTCGAGTCCGCTCGGTGGAAGCCGACGTTGATGTTCGACAGCGCCGCCCCGTTGTTGGCCGCCGCGACGTCTCCGACGATGCGGTAGCCGCGCTGCAACTGCAACGTGACGCCATCGAGGCCCTCCGCGGGAACGGTGACCGGGGTCGTCGATGCGATGTGGGTGCTCCCGCCGCTTGTGGTGAGGACGAACGCCCCAGCGCGGTCGGCGTACGTGGTGAACATTCCCGTTGCACTGGTCGTCGCACCGTAGTTGACCGAGATACCCGCGACCGGTTCGCCGCTTTGCGCGTCGATGATGCGGCCGCGAACGGCGATGCCCGCGTCCAGCGCCACGTCGGCGACGAACGGGGTGTCGGTGACCAGGATCGGGGTCGCCTCAGCCTCGCTCTGTGCGTTCTGCCACCACTTGGTCGACAGGTTGTCGCCAGAGTTGCCGCGCGAGAACTCAAGGGTCACCGAGGCGCCGGTCGGGATGCCGCTGAGACGGTATCGGCCCGTGGTCGAGTTGCTGTACGACCAGATCTCCCGGTGATCCGTGCCCCATTCGGTCTCCTCGGTCCACCGGGCGATCACCCGCGCGTACGCGGGAGCCCCCGAGGCCGAAGCCGTCACGACGCCGACGATCTGCGCGGGCGGGAGCGCAAGGGCGATCGGACCGGTCACCTCGCCGACCGTCACCTCGATGTCATCCACGGACGAGAGGCTCGTGGAGCCCACCGAGGCGCTCAGGCGATACGTGCCCGCGGCGATACCCGTGATGGTGGCGCCGCCGTCACGACGGATGTCCGAGATCGGGATGCCGTGGTTGGTGATCGTCCCCTCCGGGGTCCAGAGGCTGACCCAGAGGCTCTCCCATCCCGAGAACTCGGCTTCGTCGGCGAAGGTCAGGGCGATTCCGCCGCCGCGAACGACGCGGAAGTCAGCGGCATCGAACGACGCGTCCGCGCCGATTTCGATCGGTGTGGCGCTGGCCTGGTCACCGGCACCACCGAACCAGCGGTCGACGTACAGGGTCTCTCCCCCGACGACGCGAACGGCGTAGTTGTTGACGCCGAGCGCGCCGAATGCGTACGAGCCGTCAGCGGCGGTCTGGGTGCGCGCGATCGGTGTGCCACCGAGGCTGTCAGCCCGGTAGAGCTCGACCGCAACGCCCGCTACCGCCGCATCCGATTCCGCGTCGGTGACGGTTCCCGAGATCGAGCCGCGGCTCGCGCTCAGGGTGATCGCCTGCGGCGTCTCGGCGGTCAGCTCGAGCACGATGGCCGATGCAGGTGAGTTGCCGCCCGGGTAGTAGACGGGCGACCCGTTGGCGCCCTGGTACTGCACGATGTAGTTCCCGGCGGGCACGCGCATGGTGAGCGCGCCGCCGTTCGAGAGCCAGGCGGTCGCGACGGAACGCCGCGTCTCGGCGTCGAGCAGCGTCACGGTGCCGCTGATCGAAGCGCCTTCGGCGACGGTGATCGTCAGTTCGGCCATCTCCGTTGCGAGCCCCGACAGGTCGAGGACAACGCGACCTGGGCCGGTCACGACGACGGGATCGCCGGCCGTGATGCTCGCAGACCCTGAGCGCAGCTCGAGCCGGTAGGTTCCGGCGGCCACATCCAGGAACGTGAAGGTGCCGTCGGCGGCGACCGCCGCCCAGGCGCTGTTGGAGTTGGGACCGCTGCTGGTCAGCATGAGCGAGTCGACCCCGGCGCGAGTCGGCTCGGGCAGCTGGCCGGTGACGGTCGCACCCGGCTGGATGACGACGTTGACGTCGTCACGGGCGGCGCCCTCAGCGATCACGATCGGCGTCGCCGAGCTGTAGTCGTTCCCGCCGAAGTATGTGCGCAGGCCGTCACCCGGAGCGGGCGAGAACCCGACGGTGTAGCTCCCGGCCGCGATGCCGGTGAAGACGTAGCGTCCGCGCGAGTCGGTCTCGGCGTACACGCCGCCACCCCCGCCGGCCGCGATCGCCTGCACCTGGACCTTCGCCAACGGTGCGCCCGCGGCCGATGTGACGACGCCGGACAGACGGCTCGCGCCGATGCGCATCAATGCGTCGAGACCCGAGACCGAGCCCCCTGCCGCGACGGTCACCGGCGTGGCGGTCGCGAGCGACGAAGCGTTCTTCCACCACGTCGGGGCCAGCACGCCGGAGGTCGAGAAGCCAACGGTGTATGTGCCCGGGCGTACGACGGTCTTCCAGGCGGCCGTTGCGCCCGCCGCGACGGTGCTGTCGGTCCAGAACTGGCTCTGTCCGTCGCCGACCGCTGCGATCTCGACGCCGACACGCACCGTGTCGACGCCCGCATCCGGAACGGTGATCGAGCCCGAAAGCACGGCACCGCGTTCGACCCCGACCGCGCCCAGGTCGTAGGCGTAGCCGAAGGCGGCTCCGTCGATCTGACCCGTGGCACCGAGGTACAGCGGATCGAACGACGCCCCGATCTCGAAGCCGTACCAGCCGCGCCCCTCGCTCACCACGACGGTGAACGTGCCGTCCGCTGCGGTCGTGACGGCGTTGTCGGCGGGGATGCCGTCGCCGCCCGAGCTCGCAGCCCAGACCGACACTCCGCCGACCGGGTTGCCGGTACCCGCGTCGACGACGACACCGGTGAACGTGCTCACTCCTGCCTTCCCCGGCGTGGCCTCGACCTGCGTCTCGACATCACCGAATCGGAAGGATACGGGCGAGGCGGATGCCGCAACCTCCGCACGCTGCGTCGCCACATCCGCATTCCCGTCGGTGTCGGAAGCACCGTCGGGACGCGGTTCGGTCGACGGCGCGGGGATGACCGGGTCGGCGCCGTCGTTATCGGGCGCAGCGGTCTCGTCGACGACCTGCGCGGTGTCGTCGACGATCGTCTCGGCCGGTGTCGGCGTCGGGTCGGGCGTGGCCGCGTAGCTGGCCGAGGCACTCGACAGCACCAGCGCGAAGCTCGCGACCGATGCCGAAACGAAAGTAAGCAAGCGCGACGAAGCGCTATGGCGTAAAGCCATCGATTTCTCCCCCCCAGAGGCAGAGGCCTGAATCGACCCCCAGCGAGAACATAGCGGCATTTCGTCATACGCCGCCACCCTCCGCCCTGCTCGCGATCCGTCGCGCGCGTGGCCCTAGTACGAATTACGAGTCGGCCCCGTAGCCGCACGAGAGGAACACCGGACCTGACCGGGTATTTTCGGGGCTTGTCCACCGGATGGCCGACATCGCTCCGAGGCGTGGCACCGGTACCATCGGCACGGGGGAAGGCCGTCGTTTTTGGCGATCCCGGTTCACACGCCCGACACATCGCAGGCGTACGATCTCCCCCTCAGCACCACATCACACAGCGCGAGGAGGATGTCATGCCGTATGACTTCTCCTCTGCCACGGCTCGTGGGGCTACGGGAACGCACGTCATCACGGCACCCTCGTCCGCCGCGGCCACACCCCCGCCTGCGCCGTCCTCCGCGACGGCATACCGCGGACCCCGTGACTGGCGCCGCCGCTACGCTTCACTGCTGCGGTTGACCGATCTGCTGGTGCTGATCTGGGTCGTCTACGGAACGCAGATCGCCTGGTTCGGCTTCGGCAACGCGCAGGTTTCGATCCGCGAAGACTCGCGCATCACCGACTTCTCGTACTGGCTCTTCTCTGCGGGGCTGATCGCCGTGTGGATGTGGACGCTTAGCCTCGCCGACACCCGCGACCACCGCATCATCGGCGCGGGCGCCGAGGAGTACGCACGCATCGCACGATCGAGCCTGTCGCTCTTCGGCGTCATCGCGATCCTCGCCTTCCTCGCGCGGGTCGATGTCGCTCGCGGATTCCTGCTCATCAGCCTGCCCGTCGGCGTCGGGATGCTGCTGTTCTCGCGCTGGCTCTGGCGGCAGTGGCTCGTCGCGAAACGCTCGGTCGGCGAGTACTCCGCGCGCGTGCTGCTGGTGGGGTCCGAGGCATCCGTGACCCATCTCGCGCGTGAGCTGAAGCGCATGCCGGGCTCGGGATACCGCGTCGTCGGAGCGTGCGTTCCGTCGGGACGCGTCGCCGGAACCGTCAAGGGAACGAAGATCCCGATCATGGGCAGTGTGGATGCCGTCGCCCAGGCCATGGCCGCAACGGGTGCCGACACTGTCGCCGTCACCAGCACCGACGAGCTGCCACCCGACAAGGTGAAGCAGATCTCGTGGGGACTCGAGGCCGGCCGCCAGCACCTCGTGCTCGCACCCAGCATCGTCGATGTCGCCGGCCCGCGCGTGCAGACGCGCCCGGTTGCCGGCGTGCCCCTCATGCACGTCGAGACGCCGAAGTTCAGTCGCGGGCAGCTCTTCCTCAAGCGCACCGTCGACGTCGTCGCCAGCACGATCGGTGTCATCTTCCTGAGCCCCGTTCTGCTGTTCCTGGCGCTCAGCGTTCGACTGTCGAGCCAGGGACCGATCTTCTTCCGGCAGACGCGCGTGGGACTGCGCGGGCGCGAGTTCACGATGCTGAAGTTCCGCACGATGGTCGTCAACGCGGAAGACATGCTCGAAGCGCTTGCCAAACAGCAACGCGACTCGGGCAACGAGGTCCTCTTCAAGATGAAGAACGATCCCCGGGTCACGTCCGTCGGTCGTGTGATGCGCAAGTTCAGCCTCGACGAGCTGCCCCAGCTCTTCAACGTCATCGGCGGATCGATGTCGCTCGTCGGCCCTCGCCCACCACTGCCCTCCGAGGTGGCGAAGTACGCCGACCACGTGCACCGCCGCTTCCTCGTCAAGCCCGGCATCACGGGCCTCTGGCAGGTCAGCGGACGATCGAGCCTGTCGTGGGAGGATTCGGTTCGCCTGGACCTGTCGTATGTTGAGAACTGGACTCTGATGGGTGATTTGCTGATCTTGGCCAGGACTGCCCAAGCAACGCTCGCCCCGGGCGAGAACGCCCATTGACAAGTTTTGAGGGCAGATTTTGTTGACCGTCGCAATCCCGTTCGCGCCGATGCCAGCGGAGCAGAACCCCAATGTGAAGCGATCCAGCTCGACCGACGTCTACTTCTGCGCCGCCTTTGTCGCGTTCGCTTCTTTCCGCCGCTGGAACCCCGAAACCGACCTCGTGCTGGTCACAAATAGCACACCATCGCCGAGATGGATTTCAGAATTCGCGAATATCGGAGTATCGGTCAGATTCGAGCCCTTCGATCACCTGCCGCCCACCGGTTTTTCGGATCGGTTTCTCGGTTCTCTATATCTTCTCGATGCTCTGCGACTCGACGCAGAGTACCTTCTGCTCGTCGACCCAGACGTCCTCTGCGTCGACACCGTCGCCCCCCTCCTCATGCATCACGACGCCGTTTCGGCCATATCAATACCTTCACCGCCAACAGTCGCGATCAACGGGCTACGCCCGCGGGATGCCCAGAGAATCTTGGGCCGCCTCGATGTGGACCAGTATGCCGCCATCAACACGCCACGCCACCTAGGAGGGGAACTATACGGAATACCTCGGTCGAGAATAGCTGAGGTGCGGAACCGTGTTGAGATCGCTTGGTCGGAAGCGCTACGCGCTTGGGCAGCCGGCGAGCCGCACTTTCGTACAGAGGAACACGTTATGACCTACGCCCTAGCAGGCGTTCCCGTTCACGAGGCGAGTGACCACGTGCGGCGCATCTGGACGGCCCACAGCCACCGCACAGTTTACGGAGACGAAGACACACTGAGCATCTGGCACCTACCCTCCGAGAAGGATCGCGGATTCAAACGGCTTTATAAGGCTGCTGCGAATCCCCAATCATGGTTTTGGCAAGGGGAGCGGCGAACGTTCGTTGATACTTCCGCCAGACTCCTCGGAGTGCGACGTCGCCACCCACTTCGCCTAATTTTGGACGCGGTCGCACACGCCCTGAGATCGTTGAGGTCGGCCTAACTCAGGGCGATCACAGACTGGCTCCGCACAGCCTAAATCAGTATTCAACTGCGCGCACCGCCACTCATAGGGGTCACGCGCACAAATCAAGGATTGGTTCGGAGCCACCGGATGAGAGCCCGCTTCGCCGTTTCGATAGGCGGCCGCATCGGATCTGCGCTGCTGCAGGCCGGCATTTTTGCACTCCTCGCACGCGCACTCGGTCTCGACGGATTTGGGGTATTCTCGCTAGCCCTCGCAATGTCTGGCTTTTCACTATCGCTACTCGATCTCGGAATGGGTAATCGCGTACTCCGAGGGCTCAGAGATAACCGCGAGAAGGGAGCACTAGCGACTTACTCGATTTTGCGAGCAGTCCTAGCTGCGGTCCTCCCGGTGACAGCAGCCATCGTCGCTGGTAGTCTTGAAGAACCGGTTTGGATCGCTGCTTGCGCCGCGGCGTACGCGATTGGCGAGTCGACCGGTGACGTCGCAGTAGGCATCCGTCAAGGGCGGAAGTCCAGCGTTACCGCGATGACAATCCTCCTGGTCCGGCGAGCCGCGACGATTGCGCCGCTCGTCTTATCAAACTCGGAACAAGCGGCGGCGACCGCAATGCTCATTGCCGCCGTCGTCGGCATCACATCCTACGCGGCAGTCGCTGCAGCGAACCTGGCAAGGCCGGTCTCGCTCAATCGCCTCATGCGCGAGAATCTATCGCTCATAGCGAGCGGTGGCGCGACCAACCTTTCGCAGCTTGACACTGCGATCGTTGCCTCGAGTCTCGGCACAGCCGGAGCTGGCTACTACGGAGCCGGGATGCGGCTCTTCAATCCCATTAACCTGGGCATCAATACCCTTCTTCAGGTGCTGATCCCTGAACTCGCAAGCGCGCCTTCTCAGAGCCAACGAAAACAGCACTTCCTACGTGCTCGCAAGCTTGTTCTGCTGGCGTCGATCGTCACAGTCGGAGCGTCGGCATTTGCGCCCGCGCTAGTTACATTCCTGTACGGACCGGAGTTTTCGGGCGCAGCGCCTATCGCGATCGCAGTCTTTGTTTCAGCTGCCATATCCGGACTTGCACAGCTACACATGAGTTGGTTCTATGCGATAGGCGTGCCGAGGATCGTACCTATTGGAATGTGGGCATCTGTCGCCCTAGGTTTGAGCTTGATCTGGTTGCTGAGTCAGAACGCCGGGATTTCCGGAGCGGCCATCGGATTTGTCGCAATGCACCTTTTGTTGGCAGTTTCGATTATCGCCCCTTGCGAGGTCGCTATTCGGAAAATTGATGGGTAGCACTGGTGGGTGATCCACTTCACCGCCGGGCCGGGCGCGAGCTCCCGAAACCCCGAGGGACGCCACCTCAGTGCGGGCACTCGAGAAGCATTCGTGTGCGATGCGAGCACGCGGACCCACACCTCTTCTCGGAACGAGAACCTCATGCGACTGACTGAGCATTCACGGTTGGCCGCCCGCCTGATCACTTACCTTTTGGCATCGAAGTCATCCGGCGCGTTAGCTCGGTGACTCGAAGGGCGGCGGAGTCCAGACAGGCCACGCGCTGTCAATAGCAATGAGACGCGCCTCCTGTTTGCTACCGTTGAAAGCCTAGGGCGTCCAAGAAGATGCTCGCGAACTTTTGTGGGGAGTTCCCGAGCATGGGATGGGGCGCTATCGGTCCGCGCCAAGCCGCGCGCGAGGCGACCAATGAATCGGCAATCGAGCGCACACCTACAGCACAGGAGAAGGTGCCAGGCATCGATTCGACGCTACGTTGCACGCCCGCCCGTTCGCTGACAACGACGTGCCGTCCGGCCGCCAACGCCTCGTTCACAACGAGACCCCATACCTCCTCGGTAGAAGGGAGCACAAGTGTATGGTGCGCTGACAGCACCGTCGGCAGCGCGTCGTATGACACTTCGCCCACGAATTGAATCGCGTCTGAAGTGGACAGGCTTTTGGCCAGCTCTTTAAGATGATTAAGGCGTTCACCCGCTCCGACGATGGTCAGCGTATCCTCCGCACGTGCACATATTGCGAAAGCCCGCAGCAGGCCATCTACGTTCTTTCGCTCGATGAGCTGACCTACATACAGGTATCGGTGACCCCCACCGGTTGGCGCAACCTGCGCCACCGCCGCGAAGCGATCCACGTCCACTGCGTTGAAGCCTTCATGAATTCTGCGCGCCTCCACGCCGAGCTCCAGCAAAGCATCGGCAGCCGCCACCCCGGGCACGACTACTGCGTCCAGGCCTCGGAAGAACTGACTACGCGCTCGCGCTACGGGGCCAGTTCTGTGTCGCTGCGACATTTGTGTCGACTCGTAGAAGCCGACACGGCGTCTGCCGCGGCGTTTGGCCGCAGCAGATAACTGCCAGCACGCGGGCGACTCCCAGGATCCCAGCACTACGGCGTCACACCGACGAATCAACCGCGCGCCGGATCCGAGTAGACCGTAGTACCGGCGCTCCCCTATGCCCGCGCGCACAGTCCGCAAGGCCGCGATGTCTAGGCCGCTCGACTGCGCGGAAGTGACGGTCCACTCGCTGGATCGCCTCGCGTCGGCCAGGACCCCCTCGTCCCGCTGAAGCAACCGGATGCTCAGATCCACGCTCTCCGAGATGGACTGCCAGACCGGTATTCGGTACGGCGCCGCATTGTTGGTAACCCAAAGAACTCGTGGCTCCCCAGCCGAAGATGACACCTAAACTCCCCCGCGGCTCGACATTGAGCCACGGTGCAAGGCCACGATCGCCGATTCGGGTTCGACGACCGAGGGAAGAAACCCACCGAGAAGCGGGAGGCCTCGCACCACATCATCGAGGTCGCTTCCGGAGCGTACCGCATAACGTCGACACAGTCGGTTTCACCAAGCTCTGGATGATGAACATGTAGTGACAGTTGCGTGAACCCTGCGGACTCGCTCGCGCGCGTCATCCGTCCAGCATCGAACGGACGCCGCGTCGAAAGTTCTCAACCATGTCGCCCAGCGCCGGTGGATCTGGCCAATCGGCAACACGGTGCGGCGATGCTCCCCGCATCGTCGCGGTCATAGCCTCAGCGAACGCTCCAGCGTCATCCGCAACGACCTGGGTGAGATCTCCGCCCCGCATGTACTCCAGCTCGGGAGCGTGCCATGGCCAGTCCGTGGTGATGAGCGGGGTACGAGACGCCAGGCAGTCGACCGCGAGCAATCCAACTCGGCCCGGGTTGACGACGGCTCGCGCTCCGCGCAAGACCGCGGCCTTCTCGGCAACTCCGCCGTATCCGAGCCGCGTCACCTGCCCACGAGCGACTGCCCGGTCTAGAAGCTCGGCCTGGTCGCCGCGGCCGAGCACCACGATGTGCACGTCGGCGCCGCGTCGGTGAGCGAGGTCCAGCGCTGCTGCGAGGAATCTGATTCGCTTGCTCTCGTCGAGACCACCGATGTACGCGAGATACGGCCCATCGGGAGCGCCGCGTGCACGCAGTGCAGCCTGCGCCTCCGCGACCGACAGCTGGTCCAGCGCGCTCAGCAACTCGTCTGAGTCGATGGTGTTCATCACCGTAGTGATATCCCGCGGGGCTACACCCGCGTTCCTGGCGAATTCCGCGCCCCCCGGGGTGTAGGCGAAGACGTGGTGTGCGCGTCGCAGCTGCCAGCGTTCGACCAGCCCGTCGACGGCGTTGAGAGGAGAGGTATAAGACGCGATGTGGCCCCACACGCCCACGCGGGCCTGCCCCCGGCGCGCCAGCGCTGACATCGCGTCAAGGGATGACCCCTGGTGCGGCACGATGACCGCATCGGATCCTCGCCAAAGCGAACGCGAGTAGGTGAGAGATAGATGCCTGCTGCCGATCTCGACTATTCGAGGCGCCACTCTCTCGAGCCAGCCAGCCGTGGCTGAATCTCCCCGTGCCTTCTGGCTCTTCGTCGGCTCTCCCGCGATGACTCGTAGGCGAACGTCGTCGTCTCGAAGTACCCGCTCCAAGCCATCGAAAAAGGCCACGCGGTAGCGAGGCACGTAAGGCTGCACGATCGACAGCTCACGCATGCCGCGCCGGTTCCTGAGCGAGCCCATACTCTCGCTCCAGCACTGCCGCTACAGCATCGATGTCGAGTTCCGTCTCCACGTACCGCCGCGCCCCGTCGCGCAGCTCTTTCGAGCGCGCTGGCGACCCGCACACCTCGTGCACGGCATTCGCCAGCGCTTGGACGGAACCGTCCGTCACCATCGCGGCGCCATATCGTTCACAATCGCGCGCAATACCTAACGACGAGGTGGTCACGACAGGAGTCCCTGCGATAAACGCTTCGAGGACGGACATCGGGAACACCTCGTTCACTGAGGGAAGCACGTACACCCGAGCGGACGCGAGAGCGTCGGCGGTCTCCGATGGCGGAAGCGGCCCCGACCACACGAGCCGGTCACCCATCCGCGCCGCGTCGATCGCGGCTGCGACTTTGCCGCCTTCGCCTTCGTCGGGTCCGATGATCCGAAACGTCGTAGTCGGCAGGCGATCCGCCAGCAGCCGGGCCATCTCGACGAACGCCAGGGGCCGCTTGCGCTCGTGGAGTCGAGCAAGAAACACAACCTCGTCACGTCGACCGTCATAGGGCGGCGGCGGCGTGGGCTCCACGCCGTTGACAAGGCGCGTCACGCGTGCGGCGGATGCGAGATCAGCGAGATCGGCATGCTCCCGCTCCGTCAGGACGAGCCAGGCCCGCGCACGCCGCAACGCTCTTCGCATTGCAACGGCATCGAGCAACTTGGCGAGGAGACGATCGGAGGCGTCCACCATCCCGTGGGGCTGCACGACGAAGGGGACCCCCGACTTCGCGGACAGCATCGCCGCGGGGAGGGTGACCAGGTCGCGCGCGAGATGGATGTGCGCGACGTCGGTGTCGCTGAGGTCACGACGCAACGCTCGCTGCATCCCCTCCGGCCACAGCGTGGCAAACCCTCCAAAAGGCGCGAGCCGTCGAACGGGAAAGGTACGCAATCGGTAGCCGTCCTGTACGACATTGTTCGCCTCGTCACGAGGAGTGCCGGCGTAGACCGTGACCTCGTGCCCACGACGAGCCAAGGCCTTAGCTTGGGCGAGAGCGACCCGCGTCGGCCCGCCGAATGCGCCGTCCGACGACGAATAGGTGACGACGTGCGCGATTTTCACTCGGGCACGGCCGTCTTCGAGAAGCGCGGAGCGACGTACGCCAGCGGATTGCCGCCCCACACCTCGGCATCCGGAACGAGGCGTCCGTCGACCAAGCTCAACGGGCGCACGAGAGCGCTCCGTCCTACGCGGCTCCCCCCCAGCACGACGCACCGGGATGTGATCCATGCCCCGTCTCCGATGTGGACCGGGCGCGTGATCAGCCCCATGTCGCGTCGGTGGGCATGGCTACCCGTAGTGACGAAGGTGTCCTGCGAGATGACGGCATCATGACCGACGTACACATGATCCTGGTTGTGGAACCAGACGCCTTCTCCAATCCATGAGCGGTCGCCAATATGGAGCTTCCACGGAAACTTGACCCGCGTCCGCGGACGGAAGACGACTCCGCGACCGATCTCGGCGCCGAACGCTCGAAGTGCGCGGATGCGTAAGCCAGAGCTGATCTGCCAGGGATTGGTGACGAGCAGGAGTTCGACCACTGCCCACAGGTAGACCTGCCAAGTGGGACGGTCCCAGGCCGCACGCTCGCCAGGCGCCTGGGAGAGGTCGATCACCGGGATGTCATCCAATGTGCGCCCTCCGTAACGACTGCGAAACGATGCCCGCTATATGGTCGAGGGTATGCCGAATGATGCCCCCGCTGTCACTGTAGTCGGCATCAACTACCCCCCGGAGCCCACAGGCATCGCCCCGTACACCGGAGCGATGACTCGGGGCCTCGCCGCCCGCGGAAACCGCGTGCGAGCGGTAACGGCTCACCCTCATTATCCGGACTGGAAGGTCGCGCCAGGTTACGGCCAGTGGTCGCGCCGTGAAAATCTCGCGTCGGTCGCGGTGCACCGAGTCCGGCACTACGTGCCGCGCCCTCCAACGGGTCTGAGGAGGCTGCTCTCGGAGATCACCTTCGGTATCCGGGCCGTTACGACTCGTTGGGGCAGACCGGATGTTCTGGTGTTCGTTTCACCGGCACTCTTCGCCTCGTGCGCCGGGATGCTCCGCGCGAGAGTTGCCCACAGGAATACGCCAACGGTGGTGTGGGTCCAGGATCTGTACAGCCTTGGGCTCACCGAGACAGGGCAGGGAGCGGGCCTCACCGCGCGAATCATGCGGCTGGTCGAGGGTCTCGTTCTGAGGCGAGCTGACAAAGTGGTCGTGATCCACGACCGCTTTGCTCGCCGCGTCGCCGTCGACTTCGGGCTCGATCCCGACCACATCGCTGTCGTCCGGAACTGGACGCACCTTCCCCCCGCGGCCGCGGTGGACCGGCCAGCGGCGCGCAAGAACCTCGGGTGGGGTGACGAGACCGTCGTACTGCACGCCGGCAACATGGGGGTCAAGCAGGGGCTAGAGAACGTCGTCGAAGCCGCTCGTCTTTCGGCTGATACTGAGGCCGGCGTACGTTTCGTCCTTCTCGGGAACGGCGGCGAGCGCGCCGCGCTCGAGTCATCGGCCGAGGGCGTGACTCAACTCGATTTCCTCGACCCTTTGCCAGACGCTCAGTTCGCCACAGCTCTGACCGCCGCCGATGTTCTCCTTGTGAACGAGAAGCCCGGGGTCTCCGAGATGGCTGTGCCGAGCAAGCTCACCTCATACTTCTCGACAGGCCGCCCCGTACTGGCCGCTACTGACGAGAACGGCATCACGGCCGAAGAGATTCGCGCCGCTGAGGCGGGAGTGGTTGTCCCGGCGGGCTCTCCGTCAGCGCTCCTCGAAGCGGCCGTTTCTCTCGGTCGTGATACCGCGCGCGCCGACGCGCTGGGTGCGAACGGTCGACGATACAGAGAGACCGTGCTCGACGAATCATTCGCGATCGATCGGTTCGCTAACCTACTGGTGCAGCTCATCCGTAGGGGACATGAGCAGCACGAGGCACCCTCCACTGGCGACAGCCCCCTGAACGGATCTTCATCTTGACTAAGCGCGCACTCATCACCGGCATCACCGGCCAGGACGGCTCCTACCTCGCGGAGCTGCTGCTGTCGAAGGGATACGAGGTGCACGGGCTGATCCGCCGTGCGTCCACCTTCAACACGCACCGCATCGACCACCTCTACGTCGACCCGCACGATCCGAACGCCAAGCTCTTCCTCCACTACGGCGACCTCTCCGACGGCGCGCGCATGGTCACGCTGATGTCCGAGATCAACCCCGATGAGGTCTATAACCTGGCCGCGCAGTCGCACGTGCGTGTCTCGTTCGACGAGCCCGAGCACACGGCCGACACCACCGGTACCGGAACGATCCGGCTGCTTGAGGCGGTCCGCCTCTCGGGCATCACGACCCGCTTCTACCAGGCGTCGACCTCAGAGCTTTACGGCGCCACTCCCCCGCCGCAGAACGAGGAGACTCCGTTCTACCCGCGCTCGCCCTACGGCGTCGCGAAGCTTTACTCGTACTGGATCACGAAGAACTACCGCGAGGCGTACGACATGTTCGCGGTCAACGGCGTCCTCTTCAACCACGAGTCGCCACGCCGCGGCGAGACCTTCGTCACCCGCAAGATCACCCGTGCCGTCGCTCGCATCAAGGCAGGTGTTCAGAAGGACATCTACCTCGGCAACCTCGACTCCATCCGCGACTGGGGCTACGCCGCCGAGTACGTCGAAGGCATGTGGCGGATGCTGCAGGTCGACGAGCCGGAGGACTTCGTTCTCGCCACGGGTGTCGGCTACACGATCCGCGACTTCCTGGAGACAGCCTTCGGACACGTCGGGCTCGACTGGCAGGAGTTCGTGAAGTTCGACGAGCGCTACCTGCGCCCCACCGAAGTCGACGCACTCATCGGCGAGCCCGCCAAGGCTGCGGACAAGCTCGGCTGGGTTCCCACCATTGATGGGAAGGAACTGGCGAAGCTCATGGTTGATGCTGACGTGGAAGCACTCGAACAGGGCCCCGATTGGATCGACACCGTGAAGCTCGCCTCGTGGGGTCACAAGTGACCGCCAGCGACGGCCTGACCTACACGCCGGGCGAGCTCGACCGCGACGCGACGTTCTATGTCGCAGGTCACCGCGGGCTCGTCGGTTCCGCCATCGTGCGCCGGCTCGAGAAGGCCGGGTTCACCAACGTCGTCGGAAGGACGTCGAAGGAGCTCGACCTCAAGAACCGCGATGATGTCTTCGCGTATCTCGGCGAGATCAAGCCGAAGTACGTCGTGCTGGCGGCGGCCAAGGTCGGCGGCATCATGGCGAACAGCACGTACCCGGTCGACTTCCTCAGCGACAACATGCGCATCCAGACCAACGTGCTCGATGCCGCGCTCGCGAACGACGTCGAGCGTGTCGCCTTCCTCGGCTCGTCGTGCATCTACCCGAAGTTCGCCGAGCAGCCCATCCGCGAGGACTCGCTGCTGACGGGCCATCTGGAGCCGACGAACGATGCCTACGCGATCGCGAAGATTGCCGGCATCCTTCACACCCAGGCGGTTCGGCGGCAGTACGGGCTCCCCTGGATCTCGGCCATGCCGACGAACCTCTACGGGCCGAACGACAACTTCTCGCCGCAGGGATCTCACGTCCTGCCCGCGCTCATCCGTCGTTACGACGAGGCGGCACGTTCGGGTGCCAGCTCAGTGACGAACTGGGGCACCGGAACCCCGCGTCGCGAGTTCCTGCACTCTGATGACATGGCGGATGCCGTGCTCCACCTGCTCGAGCACTATGACGGCCCCGAGCAGGTCAATGTCGGCACCGGGTCTGACGTCACCATTCGCGAAATCGCCGAGACGATCGCCGACGTCACCGGCTTCCAGGGCGAGACCGAGTGGGACACCTCGAAGCCCGACGGCACGCCGCAGAAGCTGCTCGACGTATCGAAGCTCGCCGAGGCCGGCTGGACCGCTCAGATCTCGCTGCAAGAGGGCTTGGAGCGCACCGTGGCCTGGTACCACGAGAACGTGGAGCGCATTCGCGAGTGAGCACGTTCCGCCACATCGTGCTGTTCCGCATCCACGATGAGGTCTCGGACCAACGAGTGACCGAAGCGATCGATGCGCTTCGGTCACTCGCCGTTCTGCCCGGCATCCAGTCGTGGGCGGTCGAGCTTTCTCTGGACCGACGTAAAGGCCGCGTCATCGTGGAGGATGGGGTCTTCAGTGATCAGGCCGCGTTCGAGGCGTTCCACGCTGCGCCGCTGCACAGATCGACGGCCCAGGCGATGGCTGAGATCTCGGATTGGTGGGTCGGCGACTATCTAGCCTGACCGGGACCCCTTCCCCGCCCGGGCAGCCGCAGTCACCGCCACTGTGGCAGGCGCACCAGCCGGGTGGAAAGTACTACTCTTTGCCCCCCGCTGATCTGGGTCATCCCGCGAGTCGCACGCCGAAGACGCGACGCGCAGGTTGTCAACCGTTCTTGATCTGGCCCGTGTTGGCTCGCTCTTCCTTGCCGGTCCAAGCCGGGTCCGCAGCCTTGAACTCGGAGACCCTTTCTCGATCGGGGCGCTGCAAGGCACGTCACTCCGAGCAAAGTGGCTACCCAGAACACCAGGAGCCTGCAACAGAGGACGACGATCACGACGCGCCGCCGTCACGCGCGGCGGACCAGACGTTGATGGCGAGCAGGCCGCCGACCGCACAGATCTGAACGCCCCCGCAACCACAGCCGTGAACCCGCCCATGTGTAGGCCCGCCAGCAATCCAGCCGCGAGCGTAGCGGACGACGGTGTCGGCGTACGACGGCATCTTCGTCGCCGGCGTGGTGACAAACCGGACATGGGTCGAAGCCGGCACCTGCTCGACGTCCTGCGGCGCGTGATCTGCACACGCAACCAATACCCGCGATCCCGCCGTGCCATAGCGAGTTCACCCCTGCTGCGGGTGGCCGCGACGACGCCCTCGCGCTCACTCCGGGAATCTGGGGGAACTACTCTCGCACTGTCGAGCCGCGCCTGACCGCGTCGTGGAGCGCCCAGGCGCTGACCTGTGGTCGCGGAATTACGGTGGCAGCAGGGCATCCCCAGGCCCGGAGACCGGTAGCACTTTCGTGACCCCTAGCACGCACGAGATTGCTCGGCTAAGTGCGTGAGCTAGCCGTGGAACGCATCGACGTGAGGTGCAGGGTGAGCGCTCCCGTAGAATCCGCGCATGGGGAAACGACGCGGCCGCGGTAGCTACGACCAGCCCGGAGGCATCTGGCGTCAGGAGTTCGGCGGGATGCCGTTGTGGGGCATCGTCGGTGGACTCGCGCTCGTCCTCGTCATGGCGGCTGGGGCGCTCGCCCTCCGCCCCGCGACCGTCGCCGCCGACCCGAACCGTCAGCCGCGCCCCATCCCGACGTTCAACTTCGGTACACCCGCGGAAGCTCTGCCGCTTGCGGTGTTCGTCGGCGACTCGTACACGGCAGGTTCCAGGGAAGACTCAGGCGACCCGGCCCGATACCCGGCACTGCTAGCTGAGCGCCTGCCGATCCGCTCCGCGGTGTCCGCGTTCGGTGGCAACGGGTACACGCTGGCTGACGAACACAACTTCACCAAGCTCGTCGCCGCCGTGCCCGCCGATGCGCGCGCCGTAGTGATTTTCGGGAGCCTGAACGACCAAGACGGCTACGACGTTACGGCTGAGGGCGTCCGGAGCGCATTCGCCGCACTTCGTGAGCGCGCCCCGGGCGCGACCGTCATCGTGGTCGGGCCGCCCAGCCCCGAACTGGCGCGCGGCGCGAGTGTGCCGTCAACGCTGATCGCAGCTCGCGATGCGGTCCGGGACGTCGCCGCCGAGAACGGATTCCAGTTTGTCGACGCGGTCGAATGGTTCGCGGACCGGCCCGACCTGATCGGCGCGGACGGGATCCACCCGAATGATACGGGTCACCAGTTCCTCGCCGACCAGATCGGTGGCCTCATCGCTCCGACACTCGCTCTGCCCTAGAAACTGATCCCCCACTTACTCGCGAGGTAGGTGATCATCCGGCCGATGTCGCTGTCGCTCATCGCGCCGCTGTAAAGCAGTCGCAGCGACGTCAAGCCTGCGGTCGCGAGGGACGCCGCGCCGACGACCAGCGGGCCCCCCGATTTGCTCTGGTTGTGCCAGTAGTAGGAGTCACCGTTGCCGTTTAAGCGAGCCGCCCCCAAGTGGAGACTGGCCGAACGCCCGTGGCCGGGCGAGGCAGCGAGCGCGTTGGCCCGCACACCGATGATGTGGAGGCCAGCGTTTCCACCGCCAGCCGACGGCCCGAACAAAGCAACCGAACCTGACGCTGAGCCGACGCGGAACCGCGAGTGAGGTCGTTGCTCCCGGGGACCTCTGCGCCCTCCCGATGCACGAAAAACAGCGTGACAGGCTGCGGGTACTCGACTCCCCAAAGCGCCGTCTCGAGGAAGTCGTCGGTGTCGAAGCGGACGGTCGGCTTCCCTCCCGCGTCGGACTGGGCAAGGGTGGGCTGGCTCGCCGCAACACCTTGCACTAGAGGCACGTTCCCGTCGCCGCGCCGCGCGGGCCACGATGTGACGGCCGCGCCATTCGCGAGCGTCAGAAGGCACGACGCGTCGTAGTCGGCGATGAGCCTCGCGTCGATGGTGTCGAGCAGTGGCCGCACAGGCTGCGCGATGGGGTTACCCTCCCAGCGATTCCAGGACCGGCCAATGCGCTGGAGATGGGTCACGATCCGAGCTGCGATCATGCGAGCGTAGAACCGTGAGCCCAGTCGGGACGGGTGCAGGTTCGTCGGGCCGACGAAGAAGCCCGCATTGCCGTCGCCAGTCGGCGCGTCGGACTTCCCGGTCCCGGAGGACCACCGCTCCGTCGTGGGGTCGATGAACAGCAGCACGTTCGATGCGGACGCCGCTGCGGCCTTCACAGCTGCGACGTTGGCGAGGTGGGGAGCATGAGTCGCGTACCCGCCACTGACCGGCTGCGGCCCAACGACGATGAGCTTCGTGTCCGGCAGATTGGTCGCGTACCACCCATAAAGGACGGACGCGGCAGCCTGAATGCCCGACGGTGTCTGGTCGTTGTAGTTAATGGAGCCGCTGATGAGCGCGTATTAGGGCGCGAAGGCGAGAAGGGCAGCGAGGCGGGACTCGGAGCCGAAGGGGTTGGCAGTCTTCTTGTACCCGATGCCTCCGATACCGCCGTACATCACCTCCCAACCCAGCATTGCCGCGAGAACGTCTCTGGGGCGAGGGGCCACCCGCCATCGTCGGACCCTCCGGGCCAGGAGTCTCCGTGGGCGAAGAGGCGGATGGCCTCGGCCTTGAGCGCGGCAACGATGCTCTTCCCCGCCGGCACGGAAACTCCGCCGAAGGCGGCCTGGGCACCGCAGATGCGGATCACTCGGTTCCGCTCACCTGAGAACGTCAGGCGGAGGAAGGACTTCGATCCCGCAGACACCGATGATGCCGCCGGCACGAACGGTTCGCATCCGACAGGACGTCCGTCCATGAACACCCAGCTGTGCGGAACGGGATCACGATGTCGGCGGCATCGGTGACGAACTGCCGGGCCCATGTCTCCGCGCCGGACCCGCTCTGGCCGGCGGACTGATTCTGAAGGTAGGAGGCCCCGAACTGGACACAGCGACATCGAAGGTCCCGAGCGACGTGACCCGCGACGTCGAGAAGGGGTAATCGACACCGGACACCGGTGAAGCCCACCGGGTCCAGTGACCGCCAGGGTAGGGACATCCGCGGTCGGGGTGACGATTGCCTGCCCCATGAGGTCATCGAGGACGGAGGCGACCTCAGCGGGGATGGTGGCGGTTGCATCAATGGTGTCTACTTCGACCCGTGGGCTCTCATATACTAAGGGGGCGGTCTGACTCTTCTCGTTTGGGGCCTTGCTCGCTCGACCCGCAAGGAGTGATGTGTCTTCTGACACGGGCACGGCATCCTCGCCGCTCACACGCCTCGCGCTCGGCGCGTTCGCTGCCGCCGGTGTCGCATTGGCACTCATCATCACCGGCGCTACCACAGACACCGTCTTCCATGTCGGCGCACTAGTGCTGCCGTTCACCGCATGGGCTGTTGCGCGGTCGAACTCAACCCGTTGTACATCTCCCCTGTCGCAATCTGCGGCTTGCTTTTCGCTGTCGTCGGAGCAGTCGGATACTTGTTGCGCGACGCGCTATACGGACAGGGCGGGGCCTCGATAATCATTCGCCTCGACGAGGTGACAGCGGCTCGAACCCTCGGTCTCATATCCGTGAGCGCCGCGGTGGTCATCATGACCGGGGTGGCCACAGCGACCGCGTTGAACCGTCGCGACCCGGTCGCACGTCCAGCCAAGCTCTCGTGGACCGCCCCCAGGGCCCACCCTGTGGTCCTAGCGTTGACGGCTTTGCCCCTCGTGTATTCCGTGGCGACGGTGGGCATCGAGCCGTTCGTGCGCCGAGCCAGCTATCTCTTCGGCGAGCAAGGGTCATTCGCATCGTCAGTAGTCACCCAGCTCACAACGCTCGTGATCGTCGTGCTCGGGTACATCGTGGCTCGCGCGTCCGGAGGCACCCGGTTCGTCGCCATCCTGATCTTGCTGGGATACGTCTTGATGATCGGTTCATACGGATCCCGACGTTTCGCGCTGATCCCCGTCCTATTCGCGCTCGGCGTGTTCCTCGCCGGGAACACAAGATGGGCACGTTGGGGGCTATTGCTCGGCGCCGTCGTGACTTTCCTGCTGCTTCCACTCCCACTCGACTTCAGGTCAAGCCCGACGCACGGAATCGCACCCTACACTTCGATATTGATGAGCCACGATTGGTTCCGCGCCGATTATCTGAGTGCGCTGAACAACATCTTCATCAGCTTTCCCATCATCGGCCAGTCGGCATACGGCGGCGCACCGGTCGGTTGGGGCGACATCGCCGTATCCCTCAACCCAATTCCCGGCGATGCGGCAGGTTTCTACGACATCTCACAGCGGTTGCGACTCAACGCGTACACGCCGATGGCTGGTATCGGTGAGCTTGGCAATGTGGGATGGGACGCAGTTGTCATCATTCTGGGCGGCGTGGGCGTTTTGCTTGGGTACTTCGAGAACATCATTCGCCGGGGCGTCGTCGACGGACGCCTCCTCTACGCAGGTCTCATCATGGGCTTTGTCGTTCTGTTCGCGCTTCAGATGACCCAGTACAACCTGCGGCTTGCCAGCCGGCTACTCGTGTACTTGATGGTTGTGGAGCTAGTTCGTCGCGGACTCGCCCTGCTCGCCCGCTCGCAGCGCACTGGGCTGCGAAACGGGCGAGCAGGGCGAGGACTCACCAGTACCCCTCGAGCAGGATGAGTGCCGACCGGATCCCTTGGGTAGCCCCCGTAGGCGCCACCTTGACAGTCGCCTTCTCGCGCGAGGCGCAAAGGAACGGCACCGCGGGTTCCTGCGTCCGATTGAAGCCCGCGCATAGCGCCGTTGCAACGGCGACCTGGGCGATCTGTGTCGGAGTCGACTCAGTTGTGGACAGGGTCCACCTGCCCCCGTCTGCCTCTGTCACGACACCAGCTGGCCCGAGCGCCGTGAGCCCGGTGATGATCGCTCTCAGTGGTAGCGCGGCGTAGATCGCGGACGATGCCGGCCTACGCGCGCCTTCCTTGAGGACGATGGAGCACTTTTCTCGCTTACACAATGTCCCCGTCACCGACGGCTGCGTCCTAAACCGACGAACCGGCCGCGTTGCAGGCGTCCTGCGTGGTGCCACGGCAGTTCTCCAAGCGAACCATCGGACGCACCACGAGGCCGCCTGCCGCCGCCCCGTCCCGTCCCGTCCCAGGTGACAACTTCCGACGGGGTAAACCGCTGACGCCACACGGTGTTCGAGAAAACGATGAAGTGCTGGGCCTGCCAGGCGTTGACGGCGTACTTCACCTTGATGCCGCCGGGTAGGTGTGAGTCATGGAAGTGGTACATCACACCGGGAACGTTCTCGAGGCTGATGGAGATGTTGTCCGCGTATGTGAACCCGTTGACCCGGGACGACGAGTCGCGCTCGATCGAGACGTTTCCGTCGGCCCACTCAGAGAAGAGGAGGCCCGCGAACGCAGGTTTAGCCTCGAAACACATTCCGTTGGCGGTGAAGCCCTGCACGCCGAACGAGTGGGCGTGCCACGCAAGTTGAAGATGCACCCCGGCGCAGTGAGCTCAGTCCCCCAGTCGGAGACGTGGACATCGGAGAGATGGAAGTATCCGCCCTTGGCGGCGTCGATGATCGGCGCGGAGGTTGACCAGTGCTCGAACCCGTAGACCCAGTATTTGAGAAACTGGTCGCTGGCGTTCGTCGTTCCGATGTAGAGGAACGACCCGTGCTTCTGCGTTTTGGAGGTCGCGCCCCCGATGAACCGGAACTCAGAGTTGTTGTTTTTCTCCTGAAGATCGATGCCGTACTTCCGCCCCCGCCACGCGACGACTATGCACGTGCAGCCCTGCGCGGAATGAGTGGTGTATGACCGCATGAAGGTCGAGTCAGCCTGCTTAGCGACGGATCGGATGCCTTCGAACCGGAGTCCCAGCCAGTCGTCGTTGAAACACAGGGCTTGCCTCGGCACGCCGGGGTCAAGAATGGTGTTTATGAGCGTCCAGCCAGCACCCTCGATCTTCAGCTCGACCGTCTTCCCTGCGGGAGCTTCGATGCGAGCAGCCCGTTCAGCTGCTTGATCGTGAAATTACCGGCCGGGAGCTCGATCACGTAGGTCCCCGCACCATCGCTCATGCTGGACGGCGTGCCGGAGCGACGAGCGTTCTTTGCCTCCTCCAGCATCGTCGCGGACACTTCGGTGCTGTCAGACGCGTCGCCGACTGCGCCGTACATCCTCACGTTATTCGTCGATCGCCCCTCACCTATCGTGTCCGATAGTTCATCTCATGCGGGCGGCCCGTCGACACAAAGGCATCCCCGGTCGCCTCATACACGGTCGCCGTCGAGGAACTGCCCCGCAACCCTGAGCTCCGACCAGTAGCTCTCGACCCTCCCGAACGACGCCTCGTCAGCCGTAACGAAGGCGTTCAGGTTGCGCGTCCTTTCCTCACGCCTCGGTGTATTTGTGGACCGACCGATCTTTCCTGCCCGATGTGCAGACATTCGAGGTCAGCGTGGTCAGCACCGCCCCGTCCGCCGTGCGTGACAACACCTCTTCGCCAGGCTCCGCGGCATCCGCGCGCTTTGCATCCGCGCGGGAGAGGGCTACGCCGCCGCGTAGATTCATCGAGCCCGTGGCGCTGGCTGAGAAGCGCTGCACCCAGCAATCTGCGGTCGCCTCAGTGCAGGTCGCGTACCCGGAGGAGCGAGAGCTTTCGGTGCGTGAGCCCTGAGCGGACTCGAACCATGCTGCATCCGCCCCGCACGAGCTCATCGCGGATGTCAGCGGTCAGGACGAAGGGCTGCACCTGGCGCCAGCCATAGGCTGCGTCGTAGATGTGAGTCACTCGATACTTGCGCATGGTTACTCCCCTTCCGCGGACCGCCCCTGATCGATGCACGTCGGCACCCCGCTCCCGACACGACGCGACGATACGCCGCTTACGCCGCGGGCACAGGAGGCCTGAGCAAACCCAGGGCTACCACCCGTATCGACTACCGGTCGGGTTGCGCCGGCGCTGAGGTTCCGCCACAACCGAGCCGCCCGCGGCATCCGTCTTGCGCGTAGCGTGGCGCGCACCCGACGACCGCGAGGAGCCTCCGTGGACACCACCGTTTTCCCCACCGCCGCATTGCTCGCCGTCGCCGCGATCGCGACGGCCGCCGCCTACGGCCAACGCCGCAGTCACCGCAGTCGCTGACCGAACGCGCACGTGGCTCTCACCCGGTGACGGCTCTATCCGCCCGGGCAGTCGCAGTCGCTTCCGCTGTAACAGGCGCACCAGCCGGGCGGGAAGTCCGACTCCGCGTCATCCTCGTCCTTCCCGCTGATCTCGCCCGTCCACGAAACGGAGTGGTAGCCCCGGCTCGTGCGGAGCACGACGACGAAGGGTATTCCGGCGCCGGTCACCGCTTCGAGCTCGAAAGCGTCGTATTCGATCACGAGTGCGGATGAGAGCGCGGGGGCAGGGGCCCGCACCGCAGCGGGCGTCCGAAAAGCGATGCCCACCGACTGGTTGTCGCACATCGCAGACGCCGAGGGAAGGTCGTCGACGGTGTAGGGGTCACCGTTCTCATACATCCCCGCGACTCCCCAGTCAGCCCAGTAGCGTTCGACCATCCCGTATGACGATTCGTCGACCGTGCATCCGGCGTCGGTCAGATGAGCCCGATATCCGGCGATCACCTCCCCCGGGTCGCCGCTCGCAGCCGCAACGAGCCATCGAGAGGAACGCGAGCAGGTCCACGCGCTGAGATCCTGGACCCACCAGTTCCTCCGCCCCGGCGAGCAGACATCCGTGGTCTCCGTGGTCAGCACGACCCCGCCCGCCGCGCGCGAAAGCGCTGCTTCGGCCGCCGCCGCCGCATCCGCACGCTGCGCCACCGTGTACGGGTCGTACTCCTGCGGGTCGACGCGCCCCTGCGAACACGCGCTCACCGCGAGCACGAGGGCGACGCACCCGACGGTCGCGACGAACAGGCGGCGCGGCCTTCGCGCCACGCTCCGTCGCATCACGTTCAATCGGTCACCGCCCGGCTCGAGCGGGCACTGCCGCGTCTGCCGAAGCGACCGCATGTCCCCGCGGCGCCACTCTAGCGATCACGGTCACCTGCGTGCCTTTCGCGCGTCCACGCGAGTGACATCGGCGCAACCTGACGGGCGAAGTCAGATGCCCGGCGCCGTCACGACGGCGAGGCGCCCACCGGCAGAATCGCCTTATGAGAGTCCTCGCGACAATGCTCTTGCGTAGCCGACGGCCGCCTCGTAATGCCTCGCTGAGCGCACCCGCCGACACCGATCCGGTTGCCGAAGAGGAATCGGTCGCGGACGATCTCGCCGACTTGCTGCGAGCCCATGACGAGGACTTCTCGCAGTACGCACGGACTCTGGGCGCAACGCTGGGTCGCGGAGTCGCCGCCCTCGCGCTCGTCTCACTCTTCGCCCTCACCCAGCTCAACCCAGACGCGCCCCGGCTCGTCCTGCCACGGTTCGACGGCGGCGACGCACTCGCCGCGTTCGGTGTCGTCGGCCTGTTCGTCACCACTCTGCAACTCGCCGTACGAGACCCCGGGGCGCTTCAACAGCCCACAGCATCGGCAGGACGGCAGCAACTACTCACACTGATCGCCGCGCTGCTCGTGCCCACCTCGCTCGGCTTGGGCATCTACATCGCCATCCCCTACATGATCGAATCCGCGCCGACCGGCATCGACCTGGTGCGCGGCTTCGGCCCGATAGCTATTGGAATCCTCCTAGCGCTCTTCGCGGCAGACGCCGCTGCGGCAGTCCCCCTCCCACCGACCGACCCAGCTGTGCGTCGCACGCGCCGGAAGATTGCCGCGGAAGAACAGCGCGCAGCCCTTTCCGCGCTCAAGCTCCGCGCGGGGCCGTCATCCGTGCGTGGGGTGATCGGCGACATTGCGCGCATCGTCGGTCTTGTGGTTGCTCAGCTCCTCGTGCTCAACGCGGTCACACCTGCCGACATTGAGGTGGTCGTGGCGCGCGCCGCCGCATTGACGGCTTTCGCCGTCTTCGTCACGGCTGCCGTGTACGACACGTTCGTCGCGGCCGCTCGCCGCCGGTGGTCACCGCTCACACCCGCGTTCTTGCCGTTCATCCTCGCCGTGGTCGGCGTCTCGGGGACGATCGTCATCGCGAGTATCGAATCGGCCGACGGGACGAACCCGGTCCGCGCTGCGGCCGACGCTCTTCTTCGATTCGCCGTCGTCACCTGCAGCAACGCCGGCATGGCGTTCTATCTCACCGGCCGGCGACGGCGGCCGCGCTCCGACGATGGTCCCGCCGAGAGCCGGCTTCTCCGAGCGATCGCAATCAAGCTCGCAGAAAGCAAGGCGAACAGGCTCCACGACGGTGTCCTGCGGGACGAAAGCAGGCGCCCTGCGACGCTGCCGTTGAACCGGCTCGCTGTCATCAGTCCGTTCGTCAGCGTCGTGTTCCCCCTCGGGCTGATACTCGCCGCCGCAGCGCGCGAACAGATCGCCACGGTCTCACCGCCGGAAGAGCGCGGCGAAGGGTGGGCGCGAGCCGCGGAGGTGATCTCGTGGACCGTTGCAAGCCTCGTGCTGATCGTCCCCGCCGTGGCACTCGCGATTTCCACCGCAACTACCACGTGAGTCGGCACTGCCAACCGGCCCGTCTGCCGGGTCAACCCTCGATTCGTCATGGAGAAACGACAAATCCAGGAGCTCCCTGTAGAGAAACGGGCTCCGCCGGGGCCGCCCATTCCTCCCCAACCGAGCCGCAAAATTGTTCTCCACAGATGTACGGATATTCGAGGTGAATGTCCGACCCCCTGGCAATAATGGGAACATGACAACGCACGGCGAAAGCGCACACGAACCGGATGCCGGCTCGTCGAGCTCGCCGTACGCGGGCATCGTCGATCGGGTGTGTCAGGCAGACGACCTGCTCCACGCGGCGAACATCGCCATGACCCGTGCGCTCGCCGAGGCGGGGCGCAGCGCTCTGAGCGTCGCTGCGCGCTCCGGCGAGCGGCCGCGCGGCATGGGGTCAGACATGGAGATGCGCTCGATCGCTGCGGAGATCGCCGGGGTGCGACGGTCGCACGACCGCCGCGCGCAGAACGAGATCGACCACGCGCTGACCATCGTCGACGACTACCCCGCTGTGTTCGAGGCGTGGGAGCAGCAGCGCATCACGCGCGACCACGTCGACGTCGTCGTCCGGATGGGATGCGGCCTCGCCGACGACATCCGCGACGACTATGCGCGGCAGGCGATCTCGATCTGCGAGCGCGACATCGCCTCGCGCGTGCGAGAGCCGCTCCGCAACCTCGCCGCCCGCATGGGGTCCGAGTCCTTCGCCGAGCGACACCGCACCGCCGCGGCGAAGCGAGGCGTTTGGGTGACGCACGGCACCGACGGCATGTCCGAGCTCGGCGCCACCCTGCCGACGGTCATCGCCGCGGGCATCCACGACCGCCTCACCGCCATGGCGCAGACCGTCAAGGATGCCCGTGCTACCGCTGCGGGGGCGCCTGCGGATGGTCCGGCAGGGGATGCTGTCGCGGGTGAGGGTTCTGCGGCGGCGGATGCTGCGGCGCCGGCCGATGGTGGCGCGCCTGATGTCCGCACGATGGATCAGCTGCGCGCCGACATCCTCGGCGACCTACTGCTCGGGGGCGCCCCTGTCATCGACCCGACGTACGGCAGCGACGCCGCCGGGCCGCTGGGTGCGATCCGGGCGCAGGTCCAGGTGACGCTGACATCCGAGACGGTGACCGGCGTCGACGACGCCCCCGCCGAGCTCGTGGGCGCCGCGCTCATCGACGCCGACACCGCCCGCAAGCTCGCCGGCCGCGCCAAAATCTGGAACCGGCTCTTCATCGACCCCATCACCCGCACCCCGGTCGAAGTCGACACCTACCGGCCGACCGCGGCGATGAGCAGACTGCTCAAAGCACGAGATCAGCACTGCCGATTCCCCGGATGCCGGAGGGCGGCCATCCGCTGCGAACTCGACCACACCATCGATTACGCCCTCGGCGGGCACACCCACATCTTCAACCTCGCGCACCTCTGCCAACGACACCATTCGATGAAGCAATTCACGAAATGGGAGGTCAGGCAGATCGGCGGCGGGGTTTTGGAATGGACCTCACCCCTGGGCCGGGTCTACCGCGAAGACGTTCCGATCCCGTCGGTGTGTTTCGTTCCCGACGCCGGCGGGGCGCCACCACCCGTGGTGGGCAACGATGAGCCGCCGCCCTTCTGAACTGGCCGGCGCTGGCCGACGCTGCCCGGCGCCGTCACACGCCCCGGATGCGCTCCGCTTCGGCGAGCACGACCGGATCCTCGCATCCGCGCGCGAAACCCGCGATCCGCCGGTCGATGTCGCGCTGCAGGATGATCGCGCCGATGCGCTCCGCCAGCGGCGCGAGCCACGCCGGACGGCAGGCGAAGTTGTAGCGCCACACCGCGAGCGAGCGCGAGGGGTCACCCTCGACCGGACTGAACCGCCATCCGCCGCCCATCCGAGCGAAGAACCACGAGCCTTTCGTCATCTTCATCCCGACGTTCGACGGCGGGTTGTACGAGACGTACTCGCTCTCCATCGCCAGCCCGAATCGCTGCACCGTGTACGTGCGGATGCCCTTCGCGGGCCGATCCGCGCTGATCAGGTGCTGTCGCCGGATGAAGGGATCCCACCGCTTCCGCACCTCGCCCTGCGTCTGCGACACCGCGAACGCGACGTCGACGGGCACGGGAACGACGCAACGCGACTCGACGACCGGCATCCGCCCATGGTGGCATGCCCCCGCCGCGCGTCCTGCTCCCGCGGCGCATACTAAGAATCATGCGCAGCGTCCCCCTCGGTCAGAGCAACATCCAGGTCCCCAACGTCGTCGCGGGCATGATGCGGATCGAGGAGCTCTCCGACGACGACATCCGCGCCCTCTACGACCGCTGCCGCGAGGTCGGCGTCGACTTCTTCGACCACGCCGACCTCTACGGCTCGTCGCGCCACGCGTGCGAGCGACGCTTCACCGAAGCGCTCAAGCTCACGGCATCCGAGCGCGACGAGATCACGCTGCAGACCAAGACCGGCATCGTCGCCGACGACTGGCACTTCGACCACTCCTACGAGCACATCGTGGCTTCCGCCGAGGAGTCGCTCGAAGCGCTCGGCACCGACCGCATCGACGTGCTACTGCTCCACCGTCCCGATGCTCTCGTCGAGCCCGACGAGGTCGCCCGCGCGTTCGACCACCTCGAATCCTCGGGCAAGGTCCGCGCCTTCGGCGTCTCGAACCACACACCCCGCCAGATCGACCTGCTGAAGACGGCGGTGACCCAGCCGCTCGTGGCCAACCAGGTGCAGCTGTCGATCACGCACTCGACGATCATCGCCCAGGGGCTCGCGTCGAACATGGCCGGCGAAGACGACTCGATCACCCGTGACGGCGGCGGACTCGTCGACTACTCGCGCATCAACGGCATCACGCTCCAGGCCTGGTCGCCGTTCCAGAAGGGCTTCTTCGACGGCGTCATCTTCGGCGCCGAGGAGTACCCCGAGCTCAACGCCAAGCTCGACGAGCTGGCCGCGAAGTACGGCGTCACCCCGACCGCCATCGCGACGGCGTGGATCACCCGCCACCCCGCCGGAATGCAGGTCGTGCTCGGCACCACGAACCCCCAGCGCGTCGCGGATGCAGCCGTAGGCAGCGACATCCCCCTGACGCGAGGCGAGTGGTACGGGCTGATCCAGGCCGCCGGGCACAAGGTGCCCTGAGCCCCGGAGACCTACTCGCAGCCGATGCCGTCGCCGTCCCGGTCGAGGTGACGCCCGTAACCGGGATCCCCCGTCCGGACGGGGGCGGCGCCGGCGTTCCGGGCCGCCGTGCAGTTGTCGTAGTACGTGAATGCCGGTGCCGCGGGTGCCTGAGCAGCCGGTGCCTGAGCAGCGGGGGCTTGCACCGTCCGGGCGGACAGCTGGCCCTCGAGGTCCGAGATCCGGGCCGCGCGAGCATCGAGCTCGGTCTGCGACGCCGTCGCCGCGGTCTGCATCTCGGTCACCTGAGCGGTGGCGGTCTCGAGCGCCGCGGTCGCCGTTGCGAGGTCATCGAGCGCCTCGTCCAGATCCGCTCGGGCGTCGGTCAGCGCCGTGTCGTTCTCGACAGCCACCGTCTCGGCGTCGGCGACATCCGTCTCGAGCGAGGCCACCTGGTCCTTCAGCGACGTCACCTCGGACTGCGCACCCGCGCCTCCGGCGCCACCGCCGAGCAGCAACCCGGCCACGAGCGCCGACCCGGACGTGATCAGCGCCGCCTTGCGCGACATCGGACGCGCCAGGAACGACGGCTTGCCATCGGCGCGCAGGCTCGATCCGGCCATGTTCTCTTCTCCCCCATCGCCGCGCCCCCGCGCGGCCCCGCCGTCATCATCGCGGGACGCGCATCGCCGCGCCACGCACGCGCGGTACGAGCGTCGCAATACGGACCGCCCGCGCGCGTTCCGATCCGGTCAGGTGCCGCAGAACGTCTGGTAGCCGGCCGCGAAGTCCGGACCCGCCGGCTGGGCGTACCGCTCCGCGCCCGCGCGCTCGGTGAACGGGGTCGACAGGACGGTCGTCAGCCAGCCGAGCGGCTCGAGGTTCCCGGCGGTCGCCGCGGCGAGCGCTTCCTCGACGAGATGGTTGCGCGGCACGTAGATCGGGTTCGCGGCATCCATCACCTCGGCGTCGGGCGCATGTACGCGCCACCGATCGAGCCAGCCGGCCAGCGCCGGATCCGCGCCGAGCGACGCCTCGAGACCGGCCGCGTCGCCCCGCCCGGCAGCAGACAGCGACCGGAACGTCGAGGTGTAGTCCGCGCGCTTGCGCTCGAGCATCTCGTGGAAGTCACCGGCGAGCGCCTCGACCTGCTCATCGGAGACTCGCGCATCGGCGAGCCCGAGCTTGCGCCGCATGCCCGCCGCCCGGGCCTCGGCGAACCGGGGCCGGAACTCCGCCAGGACGCCCTGCGCCAGCTCGACCGCGCGTTCGAGGTCGTCGTCGAACAGCGGCAGCATCGCCTCGGCGAGCCGCGCGAGGTTCCACTCGGCGATGTACGGCTGATTGCCGTAGGCGTAACGCCCGCCGGTGTCGATCGAGCTGTACACGGTCGCCGGGTCGTACGCATCCAGGAAGGCACACGGGCCGTAGTCGATCGTCTCGCCCGACAGCGTCATGTTGTCGGTGTTCATCACGCCGTGGATGAAGCCGACCAGCATCCAGCGGGCGACGAGGTCGGCCTGCGCCGCCACGACCGCGCGGAACAGTCCGAGCGCGGGCACGTCCTCGTCCGCCGCCTCGGGGTGGTGCCGCGCGATGGCGTAGTCGACGACCGCGCGCAGCACGGCGATGTCGCCCGTCCCTCGAGCGAACTCGACGCTGCCCACCCGCAGATGGCTCGACGCCGTCCGCACGAGCAGCGCTCCCGGCAGCGCCGCCTCACGCAGCACCTCGCGCCCCGTCGCGACGACGGCGAGCGACCGGGTCGTCGGGATGCCGAGCGCGTGCATCGCCTCGCTCATCACGTACTCGCGAAGCATCGGCCCGACGGCCGCGAGCCCGTCGCCGGCCCGCGCGAAGGGCGTCGGTCCGGAGCCTTTCAGATGGATGTCGCGGAGCGATCCGTCCGGCGCGGTCAGCTCGCCCAGCAGCAGCGCCCGCCCATCGCCGAGCCGCGGCGAGAAACCGCCGAACTGGTGACCGGCGTAACCCTGGGCGACCGGCTGCGCGCCCTCCGGCAGCGCGGCACCCACGAGAAGGTCGACCCCCTCGGGGCTGCGCAGGAACCCGGCATCCAGCCCCAGCTCGTCGGCGAGCGCCTCGTTGAGCACGAGCAGCCGCGGCGCGGGCGCCGGATCCGCCGACCACGGCCGCGCGAGCGCGGGCAGCGCGTCAGCAAAGTCGTGCGACAGCGAGAGCGTGACGGGAGTCATGAATCGAGGCTACGCGCGGTGCGCCGCACCGGGGCCGCAGGTTTGACAGAGTGGAGTGATGGCGATCGAAACGACCGACCACTCCGCCCCGATCCACGACCTGTTCCGCACGGTGGCCGAAGACCGCCGCCGCCTGGCCCAACGTTTCCGCAGAGCTTCGCCGGCCGCCTCGCTCGCGCAATCGGTCTGCTTCGCCCTGATCATCGCCGTACCCGCCCTCGGCGTCGGCATCCCGACGATCGTCGCCTTCGTCGTGGTCGTCGGCGCGCTCGTCGGTGTCGAGATGTTCTTCCGCCGCCGCCTCGGCATGGCGATCGACCTGCCGGCGGGATGGCGCAGCTGGGCCGTGGGCTTCGCTCTCGCGGTCGTCGTCCTCGGGCTCGCCGTCACCTCGATGGCCCTCGCGGTGATCGGGCAGCGCGGCTGGATCGCGCTCACGGCCGGTGCCGGTCTCGTCGTCTCGTTCCTGGGTGTGACCGCCTACGACCGCACCTTCGCCGCCGACGTCGTCCGCCCGTTCGCCCGCGCTCCGCGCTCTGCGGCCCCATTCGCCGACGCCCAGCGCTTCCGGCTGAGCGCCGCCCTCCGCCCGGTCACGTCGGCGCGCGTCGACGTCCTGGCAGAGAGCCTCGGGCACGGGAACGGCGAGCAGCCGAGCGTGCAGGGGCACCTGAGCGCGCTGGAACGCGAGGGGCTCGTCAGCATCACGCATGCGGATGCCGCACCCTCCGCCTCGCTGACGAAGGCGGGCCGACGCGAGTTCGACGGCCGGCTCGCGGCCGGCCTCCGCGGCGAGGCTGGCGAAACCGGCGCGTAACGCACCGACACCGGCAGGAAACGCTGTCCTGCCAAGCTCGGCACATCCCCCGAGGACCGTGGGCTCGGAGCCCCACGAGAGCCTGTCGTCCTGAGTGCACCCGACCCAGGAAAGGGGCTGCTTCCGCATGCCTGCTCGCCCATCGATCACCCTCGCGCCCGCCCTCGCCGGCGTCGTCGCGCTGACCGCGGCACTCGCCGCGGCGCCGGCCGCGGTGGCCGCACCACCCACCGCGACCTTCGCGATCGGCGTCGCCGCCACCGCCACGCAAGGCGATCGGATCGACGTCGTCCTCACGGCGACCGACGTCGTCGACCTCTACGCCTACGACCTCGACGTCTCCGTGCCGGGCGCTCTGCTCGACTACGTCGACGACTCGGCGACGGGTCCCGACGGCGGCTTCACCGCCGCGCGCGAGACCGCGAGCGGCACGATCACCGTCACCCACTCCCGCCTCGGCACCTCGCCCGGCCTCGCGTCCGACCCCGCCGCTCCCCTCACTCTCGCGACGCTCTCGTTCACCGCCGAGGGCGCCGGGACGGCCGAGATCACGCTCCCGACCGTCCGCCTCGTCGGCGGCACCGGCGAGACGGCGACGGCGACGGATGCCGCGACCACCGACATCACGATCGCCGCCCTTCCCGTCGCCGAGCCCGAACCCGAACCCGAACCCGAACCCGAACCGTCGGCGAGCGCGCCCGTCGTGGGCACCCCGGCTGCCGGATCCGGAAGTTCCGCCTCCGGCGGCGGAGCCGCGAGCGGATCGCTCTCGGCCACCGGCGGCGACGCGACGCCCATCGTGCTGAGCGCGGCGCTCGGTGCCGCCCTCCTCGCCGCGGGCACCGTGATCGTCCTGCGCCGTCGGGCGGTGAACGCATGAACCGCCGTCTGATCGCCCCCGGCGTCGCCGTCGCCGTCGGCGCGCTGCTGACCTGCGGTGTCGCCGCCCCCGCCGCTGCGGCGCCCGTCGCCCTAGCCGCCGCCCAGGCCGCCGCGGCCGAGCCCACCGCCGGGGCCGCGTTCCTCGCGCCCTATTACACCGAGCTCGACCTCACCGGCGACGACAGGGTCACCACCGATGACCTCGCCGTCGTCGCGGCGTTCATCGGCAGCACCGACACCGACGCCGACTGGGCGGAGGCGGCCGCGTACGACCTCGACGGCGACGGGGCGATCACGGCATCCGACATCGCCCTCGTCTCCGAGCGAGCCATCTACGACGACGGTCCCTTCGAGATCGTCGAGGCCGACATCGTATCGATGCAGGCGGCGATGAACGCCGGGGTCGTCACCTCGGTCGAGCTCACCCAGCAGTATCTCGACCGCATCGCTGCCTACGACCGCACGGTGATCGAGCCCGGCGGACGAGCGCTGAACTCGATCGTCACGACCGGCGACGCCGCTGCCCTCGCCGCCGCAGCATCAGCCGACGCCGTTCGCGCCGAGAAGGGCATGACGAGCATGCTGCTCGGTGTGCCGATCGCGGTGAAGGACAACTACAACACCGTCGACATGCCCACCACGGCCGGCTGCGGATGCTGGAACGACAACCGCACCGCCTCGGACGCGCACATGGTCGAGGGCCTGCGCGCCGACGGCGCGGTCATCCTCGCCAAAGCGAGCATGGACGAGTTCGCGATCAACCTGTCGTCGCAGTGGTCGGCCTACCAGCCGGCCGGCACCGCCCTCACCGTCTCGAGCCCGTACGCGACGAACCGCAGCTCCGGCGGATCGTCAGGCGGGACGGGCGCCGCCATTGCGAGCAACCTCGCCGCGATCGGTTTCGGCACCGACACGGGCGGCTCGATCCGCATCCCGTCGACCTACAACCAGCTCGTGGGCGTGCGTCCGACGGTCGGACTCGCGAGCCGCGACGGCATCGTGCCGCTCGCGCTCTCGCAGGACACCGGCGGCCCGATGGCGCGCTCGGTCACCGACGCGGCGGTCGCTCTCGACGCCGTCGTGGGCGCCGATTCGGCGGATCCGGTGACAGCTCGCCAGGAGGGGCTCGTCCCCGCCAGCTACACCGCTTCACTCGACGCCGACGCCCTCCGCGGCGCGCGCATCGCCGTGATCACGGGTCTGCCGACCTCGCAGAACATGGTCGGCAGCAACGCCACGACGCAGCGCCTGTTCAGCGCTGCGCGTGAGACGCTCGAAGCGCAGGGCGCGGAGGTCGTCGAGCTCGCGGCGCCCGAGGGATTCAACGGCATCCTGAGCGAGGGAAGCGGCAGCGCCGTCGAGTTCGGGTACGACCTGCAGGGCTACATCGACGACTACCTGAACCCGGCGGTCAGCGCCCGGAGCCTCGCGGCCATCGCGCAGTCGCCGAACATCGCGCCGAACCGCGGCCCATCGACGTACGGGCCGCGCTCGACCGTCACCCCGCAGCAGTACCAGGACTGGGCGGGACCGGCGGGATCGCACACGCTGCAACTCGCCCGCGGAAAGCAGATCGTCACGGAGTTCCTCGACGCGAACGACATCGACGCCATCATCTATCCCAGCGGCACCCCCTACGGCACGGTCGGCAGCAACATGCGGTTGAGCCCGAACACGGGCCTTCCGGCCGTGACGGTGCCGATGGGGCAGGCGAGCGCGACCGAGCAGATCCCCGGCGCCGGCGTGAACCTCGAGTTCCTGGGACGCGATTTCGCCGAAGGAACCCTGCTGGGTCTGGCGTTCTCGTTCGAGCAGGCGACCGGCGCGCGGACGACGCCGGCGCTGTACGGACCGCTTCCGGCGGGCTGATCGTTCCCGTGACGCGGGTGGGTCGTTTACACCCGCGTCACGGGAAGTTGGTATGAAAGAGTGTCGGTGCCGTCGGGGCCGCGGAGAGAGAGCATGATGCGTCTGTCGGTCATCGGTTGCGGTTACCTCGGTGCGGTCCACGCTGCCGCCATGGCATCCATCGGTCACGAGGTCGTCGGAATCGACGTCGACGAGCGCAAGATCGCCTCGCTCTCCAACGGCGAAGCTCCCTTCTTCGAGCCCGGTCTGCAGGAGATCCTGAGCGACGGCCTCGCGTCGGGCCGACTCCGCTTCTCGACCGACATGGCGGATGCCGCGGGCGCCGCCGTCCACTTCATCGGCGTCGGCACCCCGCAGCAGAAGGACGGCTACGCCGCCGACCTCACCTACGTCAACGCCGCCGTCGACGCGCTCATCCCGCACCTGGCCGAGGGCGACATCGTCGCGGGCAAGTCGACGGTCCCCGTCGGCACCGCGGCCACGCTCGCCGAGCGCGTGACCCCCACCGGCGCCACGCTCGTCTGGAACCCCGAGTTCCTGCGCGAGGGCTGGGCGGTGCAAGACACCGTCGACCCCGACCGCCTCGTCGCGGGCGTCCCCGCCGGTGCCGAAGGCGAGCGCGCCGCCGACATCCTGCGGGAGGTCTACCACCCCTCGGTCGCCAAGAACACGCCGTTCATCATCACCGACCTCGCCACAGCCGAGCTCGTCAAGGTCGCCGCGAACGCCTTCCTCGCGACCAAGATCAGCTTCATCAACGCGATGGCCGAGATCGCCGAGGTCACCGGCGCCGACGTCACGACCCTGGCCGACGCGATCGGCCACGACGCCCGCATCGGCCGCCGCTTCCTCGGGGCCGGCATCGGCTTCGGCGGCGGCTGCCTGCCGAAGGACATCCGCGCGTTCTCGGCTCGCGCCGAAGAGCTCGGCCGCGGCGAGTCGGTCGCGTTCCTGCGCGAGGTCGACGCCATCAACATGCGCCGCCGCGACCGCGCCGTCGACCTCGTCGTCAGCGCCTTCGGCGGATCGGTGTTCAAGAAGAACATCACGGTGCTCGGCGCCGCGTTCAAGCCGCACAGCGACGACACCCGCGATTCCCCCGCACTCGACGTCGCCGTACGCCTGCACGGTCTCGGTGCCTGGGTCACCGTGACCGACCCCGAGGCGATCGAGAACGCCCGCCGCATCCACCCTCAGCTGAACTACGTCCAGGACCGCGACGAGGCCCTCCGCGCCGCCGACGCCGTCATCGTCGTCACCGAGTGGGACGAGTACCGCCGCGAGCTCGACCCCGCGCACGCCGCGACGCTCACCGCCGGCCGGCTCATCGTCGACGGCCGCAACTGCCTCGACGCCGACGCCTGGCGCGCAGCCGGCTGGGACTACCGCGGCATGGGCCGCCCCTGACCCACCCACCGCCGACATACACCACCGCGCCGGATCGAGCATCTGCAACCTGCACGCTCGTCCCGCAGGCGATGATGAAGCGATGCCCGCACACCGCGACCCGAGAACCAGTCCCCTCCTGGCGGAGCGGCCTCTGACCCACGGCATCACCCGCGCACTCGACGCCGCTGAGACCATAGACGGCTTCGGCACGGATGTCGCCGCCACCCTCGACTGGGCGGTCGCGGTCGGCGCCGCACGGCCCGCCGAGCGCCCGGTGGTCGACGACTGGTCACTGCTGGCCTCGGTGGCGAGTCTCGATGTCGCCGCTGCCCGCATCCTCGAACCCCACCTCGACGCGCTCGACATCCTCGACCAGGCGCATCGTCTCGACGTGAACGTCGACGTCGCCCTCGAGTCCATCGGAGCGAGCGCGAACTCGACCTGGGGTGTGTTCGCCGCCGAAGCACCGGGCATGCGACTCGATGCCCACCGCGCCGCCGACGGGTGGCGGCTGTCGGGAACGAAGCCGTGGTGCTCGCTCGCGGGTCAGCTCACCCATGCACTCGTCACCGCCTGGGTGGGCGACGACCGCCGGCTGTTCGCCGTGGCGCTGCGACCACCCGAGGTCGTCCCGCACACCGGCCCCTGGCACGCCCGCGGGCTCCCGCAGGTGGTGAGTGCGCCGGTCGACTTCGCCGACGCGCCCGCGGTGCCCATCGGAGAAGCCGGCTGGTATCTGCGTCGTTCGGGCTTCGCACACGGCGGGATCGGCGTCGCCGCCTGCTGGTGGGGTGGAGCCCTCCCCCTCCGAGACGCTCTGCTCGAGGCGGCTCGGCGTACCGGCGCCGACCAGCTGTCACGAGTCCACCTCGCCCGCGTCGACACCGCTCTGTGGAACGCGCGGCTGACGCTGAAGGCCGCAGCGGCGACGATCGACGCCGACCCGGACCCGGCACTGCTCGCCGGCCGGGTGCGCGCGATCGTGTCGGATGCCGTCGAGACGGCGCTGACTGAGGCGGCGCACGCGCTCGGCCCCCTGCCTCTCGTCGCCGATGAGAGGCACGCCCGGCGCGTCGCCGACCTGCAGATCTACATCCGTCAGCACCACGGCGAGCGCGATCTCGCTCGCCTCGGCGGCAGCGTGAGCGAAGGGCGCGGCGAGTGGTGAGCTTCAGCCACCGAGATCCCGGCACCCCTGAAGCGACGTGGGCCGCGGCCTTCGCCGAACGGTCGCTGCCGGTGCTGCCCGAGGATTTCGACCACCTCCTCGTCGTCGCCGCCCATCCCGACGACGAGACTCTCGGCGCCGCCGGCCTGATGACGCGCACCGCCCGGCGCGGAGCAACGGTCTCCGTCATCATCGCGACCGACGGTGAAGGATCGCATCCCGATTCACCGACGCACTCGCCCATCCAGCTGGCTGCGCTCCGACGGGACGAGGCAGAGCGGGCGCTCACGCGTCTCTCGCCGACCATCCGGCGGCGTTTTCTCGGTCTTCCCGACGGCCGGACCGACGACCACCGCGACGAGATCGCCGGCGCGATCGCAGACGCGCTCGGCGACGAACCGGTCCCCGAACGCACGCTCGTGGTCTCGACATGGACAGGTGACGGCCATCGCGATCACCGCGTCGTCGGCGAGGTCGCCGCGGCGGTGTGCGGCGAGCGCGACGTCCCGTGGCGGTCCTACCCGATCTGGCTCTGGCACTGGGGTTCCCCCGACGACGCGCCCTGGGACGACGTCGACCTCGTCGACCTCGACGGGGATGCGCTCGAGCGCAAGCGGGCCGCCATGCGCCTCCACCGCACACAGGTCGAGCCGCTCTCGGCGGCCGCGGGGGACGAGGAGATGCTCCACGGGGGAATGCAGCAGCACTTCGAGCGGCCGTTCGAGGTGTTCCTCCGCCCCCCGCGCGACACCGGCAGCCTCCGCCGCGACTTCTTCGACGCATTTTACCGCCGCAACGGCGACGACCCTTGGGGCTTCGACTCCCGCTGGTACGAACAGCGCAAGCGCACGATCACGATGGCGAGCCTCCCCCGAGCGCACTACCGTTCGGCTCTCGAGCTCGGCTGCTCCACGGGCGCGCTCACCGCTTTGCTCGCCGACCGATGCGACAGCGTGCTCGCCCTCGATATCGCCGACGCTCCGCTGGCCGTCGCCGCACGTCGTCTCGGTGAGCGCGCGGGCGTCCGGCTCGCCCGCGCCGAGTTGCCGGCCCAGTGGCCGGCCGGTGAGTTCGACCTCATCGTCCTGTCCGAGGTGGGCTACTACTGGGGCCCCGACGACCTCGCCCGGACCATTTCGCGGATCGCCGCGTCCCTCACCCCCGACGGCCACGTCATCGCCTGCCATTGGCGGCATCCCGTGGCGGAATACCCGCTCTCGGGAGATGAGGTCCATGCCGCGTTCGCCGCCGAGCCCGGTCTGACCCGGCTGGTCCGGCACGGGGAGGAAGACTTCGTCCTCGAGGTCTTCGGCGGCGCGCAGGCGCGATCGGTGGCGTCCGAGACCGGCCTCGTCCCGTGACTCCGATCGCCGTGGCCGTCGTCGTCCCCGTGCACGACGAAGCGGCGCTGCTCGACGCCTGCCTCGCAGCGCTCACCGCGGCCATCGCGCACGCGCGTCGAACGCATCCCGGCCTCCGGGTCGCCCCCGTCGTCGTCCTCGACGCCTGCACCGACGCCTCGGAGCAGATCGCGAGGTCGTGGCCCGTCGGCATCCGCCGCATCGACGCGCGCCGCGTCGGCACCGCACGCCGGAGAGGGGTCGAGGCGGCTCTCGCCGAGCTCGGCGACCCCGCGCCCGAAGACACCTGGATCGCGACGACCGACGGTGATTCCACCGTGCCGCTCGCCTGGCTGAGCCACCAGCTCGATCTCCGCGCCGCCGGCGCCGAGGTCGTCCTCGGAACCGTGCGCCCCGATTTCGCCGACCTCACGTCGGCCCACACCGCGCACTGGCTCGCCACGCACCCCCGGGGACGACCCGCCGGCAACGTGCACGGCGCGAACCTGGGGATGAGCGCCGCCGCCTACCGCGCAGCGGGCGGATTCCCCGATCTCGACGAGCACGAGGATGTCGAGACGGTCCGAGCCGCGCGCGCCGCCGGTGCGCGGGTCGTGGCCACCGACGTCAACGAGGTCACGACCTCGGGCCGGTTCGAGGGCCGGACGCCCGGGGGTTACGCGGCGTTCGTCCAGGCGACGCACCAGCGCATCTCAGGTCAGGTGTCACCTTGAGGCACTGAGGTCCTCAGGCCGCGCGCATCGTCACCGGGCGCGGCACCGACGGTTCACCTGAGGGTCATCCCCCCGCCACCGGACCATCATCCTCTCGGACGCCCCCGTCCGTAGGGTGCTCCGCGTGCCCGCCCTCACCTCACGTCTCTCCCGCCCGGCCCCGAGAACGCGCCGCGGCGCAGTCGCACTGCTCGCCGTCGTCACCGCGACCGCTGCGAGCATCGGCGCCCTGAGCCCGGCATCCGCCGTCGCCGCGCCCGACACGGGCGGACTCGACCTCGGCGGCGGGAACTCGTCGATGCTCAGCGCCGACGCTCAGACGCTCGCGCCCGGACTGGAGCTCACCGACTTCCGCCGGCTGCAACCCGCCGGCTGGGTGACCGGCCACGTGATGCGCGCCGACCTCACGACACCGACCCTGTCGCTCGACGTGCTCGACGCCGGCACGGTGTCGGGTGGTGCCATGCTCAGCGACCAGATCGCCGGCACCGGTGCGGTCGCGGCGATCAACGGCGACTACTTCGACATGAACTACTCGACCGCACCGGTCGGCACGAACGTGTCACCGACCGAAGGTCTGCGTACCGCGGCCCCCGGCATGCGCCAGGCGTTCACGATCTCCGACGGACTCGCCGCCGTGCAGGCCCTGACCTCGGGCGCCACGGTCGCCGTCGACGGCACCGTGCACCGACTGGCCGGCGTCAACAGCCCCGACATCGGCGTCGACGGCATCGGGTGGTACACCCCCGCGTGGGGCTCCCACCCGTTGAGCCGCCCGCTCGGCGGACCCGCCGAGATCGCCGGCTCGATCGCCCGCGTCACGGTGCAGGACGGCGTCGTGACCGAGGTCACCACCGACGCGGCATCCGTCACGGGCACGACGGCCATCGCCGACGGCTCCGGCGTGCTCATCGGCCGTGACGGCGGCGCCACCACGCTGGCCGCCTTCGAGGTCGGCGACACGGTCGAGGTCACGGTCGAGGCGTCCGCCGACGTCGACCTCGCCGTCAGCGGGTCGCAGCGCATGATCGTCGACGGCGTGCAGACCGACGAAGACCAGGTCGAGGCGGCCCGCACCGCCATCGGCGTCAACCGCGACGGCACGGAGGTCACCGTCGTCACCATCGACGGACGCGCCGGCGACAGCCGCGGCATGACCATCCGAGAGCTCGGCGACCTCATGCTCGACCTCGACGTCTACAACGCCGTCAACCTCGACGGCGGCGGCTCGACGATGCTCGCCGTGCGCGAACCCGGTGACGCCGAGGCGTCCATCCACAACCGCCCCTCCGACGGGGGCGAGCGCGTCGTCGCCAACAGCCTCGCCTTCTTCTCGTCGGCCCCGGCCGGCGTCGTCGACGACGTGAAGGTCGCACCGGCCCTCGACGCGGCCGGCTCCGACGCCGTCTTCCCCGGGCTCCACCGCACGCTGGCCGGCACCGGCCTCGACGCCAACCTCACGGGGGTCGACGTCATCGGCGATTTCTCCGCGACGGATGCCGCTGTCACGGTGTCTGCGTCGGGTGACGCGACGGCGCTCGTCGCGGGCGTGACCCCGGGCACCGCCACCGTCTCGTTCGAGGCCGAGGGCAAGACCGCGACCACCGAGGTGCGGGTGCTCGGCGACCTCGAGCGGGTGCGCCCGTCGTCGACGGTCGTCGCCCTGCCCGAGCCCGGCCAGACCGCGACCGTCCGCCTCACGGGTCTGGACGCCGACGGCTTCACCGCGCCGCTCGAGACCGCCGACGTCAGCGTCGAGCACGGGGCCGACGTGACCGTCGAGCGGAACGGCCTGGACGCGTTCCTCATCACCCCGACCACCGACAGCGGCTCGGCGACGGTGACCTTCACCGCCGGTGGACGCAGCGTCGACGTCGCGGTGACCATCGGCTACCGCACCATCTCGGTGGCCGATTTCACCGACGCGGCGTCGTGGACCGCCGGAGTCGCGCGTGCGACCGGTGAGCTCACCCCGACCACCGGCCCCGACGGTCGAGCCGCGCTGCGCATGACCTACGACTTCACCACCACCACCAGCACGCGCGGCTACTACGCGATCGCTCCGGAGCAGGTCGATGCCGCGTCGGGCCGCGTGCTCGAGGGCCAGCCGCAAGCGATCACGCTGTGGATCGACGGCGACGGCTCGGGCGCCTGGCCCCGCCTGCAGATGCGAACCGGCACCGACACGACGATCAACCTCGACGGCCCCATGATCGACTGGACCGGCTGGCGCCAGGCACGCTTCACCGTGCCGGCGGGCACGGCGTATCCGCTGACATTCCAGCGTGTGCGCATTATGGAGACCCGGTCGTCGGCCACCTACCACGGCGACATCGCCATCTCCGGCCTCGAGTCGATCGTCGCACCCGACGTCGACCAGCCGGTGGCCCCGAAGGTGTTCGACCCGGTGATCGTCACCGACGGCAGCGTCGACGGCCGCTCCCAGCGGATCGCGGTCATGAGCGACGCGCAGTTCGTCGCCCGCAACCCCGATTCCGAGGTCGTCGTCGCCGCACGCGAGACACTGCGCGAGATCGTCGCGGCCGAGCCCGACTACCTCGTCATCAACGGAGACTTCGTCGACGAGGCATCCGTCGCCGACTTCGAGCTCGCTGCCCGCATCCTCGAGGAGGAGGTCGGCGACCGTGTGCCCTACATCTACGTGCCCGGCAACCACGAGATCATGGGCGGCGCGATCTCGAACTTCACCTCGGCGTTCGGCGCGGCGTTCCGATCCGTCGACCTCGGCTCGACGCGCATGATCACCCTGAACTCGTCGGCCGGCTCGTTCCGGGCGTCGGGCATGGAGCAGCTGGAGTTCCTGGACTCCGAGTTGGCCGCCGCGGCGGAGGACTCGTCGGTGACGGGCGTGCTCGTCTTCTCGCACCACCCGGCCGACGACCCGCTGCCGTCGAAGGCGAGCCAGCTCTCCGACCGCTACGAGGCGGCGCAGTTCGTGTCGACGCTCGCGGCCTTCCGCGCCGACACCGGCAAGTCGGTCGCCATGGTGAACGGCCACGTCGGCGTCTTCGACGCGACGAGCTACGACGGCGTCTCGCGGGTGCTGAACGGCAACTCGGGCAAGGGGCCCTCGGGAACCCCGGATGCCGGCGGCTTCACCGGCTGGACCATGCTCGGCGTGAACCCCGGCGCCGGTGTCGTGGGCACGGGGCCCGCCGTGGTGGAGGACCGCATCCGATGGATGCAGGCCGAGACGAAGCCGCGCGTGCAATCGCTCGATCTCGCGGCACCGACGGTGCTCGAGGTCGGCGAGACGGTGCCCGTGTCGGCGACGCTGACACAGGACGGCGGGCGCACGGTTCCCGTCGCCTGGCCGGTGAGCGCGGACTGGGCCGGCGCCGGGCTCGACGTCGTCGGGTCGGATGCACGGGCGGACGCCGAGGCGCGATCGGGGCGCGCCGAGCGCGCGCAGACCGAAGCAGCCGCCTCGGGCGCGCTGCGCCTGAACCCCTCCTCCGGTGAGCTGACCGCCGTGTCGGCCGGCGATGCCTCGATCTCGGTGACCGTGAACGGGGTGACCGACACGGTGGAGGTCACGGTCGTCGCGGCGCCGGGTGACGGCGAGCCGGGCACACCGGGTGACAGCGGGCCGGGCGCACCGGGTGACAGCGGGCCGGGCGCACCGGGCGACAGCGGGCCGGGCGCACCGGGCGACAGCGGGTCGGGCGCACCGGGCGACAGCGGGCCGGGCATGCCCGGTTCCGGCGGCGGGTCGGGGCCGGATGCCGGGTCGAGCGATGCTCTGGCCGCTACCGGCGCCGACGCAGGGACGATCGGCGGGGTCGCCGGACTGGCGGCTCTCGTCGCAGCCCTCGGCCTGGCGCTGCTCGTGTGGCGACGTCGCGCGAGGGCCGCGTCCCGGTGATCAGGGCAGGCGCACCGAGTCGGTCTTGGGGTGCTCGCGCGGCATCCGATCACGGTCGTACGTGATGGCGGAGTAGCCGTGCGGGATCGGCTGCCCGTCCTCGTCGACGCTCACGAACACGAGACGCTCGATCGAGAGGATGCGCTTGCGCGTGATCATGTTGCGCACGACGGCGCGCATCGTCAGCGAGGTGCGACCGAAGTGCGTCGCGGTCAGGCCCATCTCGATGAGGTCGCCCTGCAGCGCCGACGACTCGAAGTTGATCTCCGAGATGAGCTTGGTCACCACGCGGTAGTTGCCGAGCTGGATGATCGCGTAGATCGCGGCTTCCTCGTCGATCCAGCGGAGCAGACTGCCGCCGAAGAGCGTGCCGTTGGCGTTCAGGTCTTCCGGCCGCACCCACTTGCGGGTGTGGAAGTTGATGCCGCCCTCCGACCAGGGCCATTCGGAACTCGTCTGATCGCTCACGTTGATCCAGCCTAATCCCGCACATGATCGCACGCGCGGGGCGTCGCGTCGACGGGTTTCGCCGGCAGCACGGACGTCGGATGATGTGGCCATGGACAAGCCTGCGAAAGAGTTCGACGCCCACGAGGTGACGGAAGAGGTCGCCGACCGGGTCAAGAAGCGGATGCCGGACCTCGACGACGAGCTCATCCACCGCGAGGCGGCGGCCTCGGTTGAGAGCCACGCCGACGCCCGCGTCACGGACTTCATCGGCATCATCGCCGAACGCGAGACCCGCGAGCGCCTCGCCGGTATCGCCGACGAGGCGCCGACCGAGTCCGACTGACCGGTGCGGGGCTACCGGCGGTCGTCGGTGGTCTGTCCGTAAACGTTCTGATACCGGTCGTACAGCGCATCGATCGCGTCCCGCGGAATCGGGAGCAACTCCCCCGCCTGCCGGGCGATGTGGACCGTGCGAGCCACGTCCTCCACCATCACCGCAGCCTTGACCGCATCCTTCGCACTCGACCCGATCGTGAACGGCCCATGGTTCTGCATCAACACCGCCCGGGAACGATGCCCCCGAAGCGTGTCCACGATCCCCCGGCCGATCGAGTCATCACCGATGATCGCGAACGGACCCACCGGGATCGGCCCCCCGAACTCATCAGCCATCGCCGTGATCACACACGGGATCTCCTCACCCCGCGCCGCCCACGCCACCGCATACGTCGAATGCGTGTGCACCACACCACCCACCTCGGGCATGTTCCGATACACATACGCATGCGCCGCCGTATCACTGGACGGCGACCGGTCACTGCCCGGCGTCCCCGGCACCACATTGCCGTCCAGATCGCACACGATCATGTTCTCCGGAGCCAACTCGTCATACGACACCCCCGACGGCTTGATCACGAACAGATCAGCCCCCGGAACCCGCCCCGACACGTTGCCACCGGTCCACACGACCAGCCCGTAACGCACCAGCTCCGCGTGCAACGACGCCACCTCGGCCCGAACCCGCGCCACCGCTTCGTGTTCCATCGGACTCCTCCGCCTCTCGGAATCAGCCGGCTCCGCCTTCGGGACCGGCGGTCGTCATGTTACCGGTAACACTCACAGTGTCCAGAAGAACCCGCCTGGTCTGGAAAAGTTGTCGGAATGGGTGACAACGTCTTCCTCGGCGCCGTCGCGATCGGCATCGGCGCGCTCGTCGGCCTCGTGCTGTTCGTGCCCTTCGTCGCGGTCCAGTACCGGCGCGCGGGGCATCTCACCGCGGGCCAGCTCGTGCTGTCGGGCGCGGCCCTCGTCTACTTCTTCGCGATCTGGACCTACACGCTGCTGCCGCTCCCCGACCCGTCGAGCATGCGGTGCGCCGGATCCAACCTGAACCTCTTCGAGCTCGTCGACGACATCCGCGGCGCTGCGCAGCGCGCCGGAGGCAGCCCGCGGGCCTTCCTCTCCGACTCGGCCTTCCTGCAGCTCGCCCTCAACGTCCTGCTCTTCCTCCCGCTCGGCTTCTTCGTACGGGTTCTCGCCCGCCGCGGCATCCTCGTCGCGTTCGCGGCCGGCCTCGGCATCTCGCTCATCGTCGAGTTCACACAGCTGACCGGAGTCTGGGGCGTCTACCCGTGCGCCTACCGCGTCTTCGACGTCGACGACCTGCTCACCAACACCGTCGGAGCGGTCATCGGCTCGATCCTCGCGCTCCTCGTGCCGCGCCGCCCGGTCTCCGAGGAGCCGGACGCACCGCGACCGGTGACGCGCGGCCGCCGCATCCTCGCGATGGTGTGCGACCTGCTCGCCTATTCGCTCGTCGGCATCTTCGTGAGCGTCGGCATCCAGGCGGCCCTCGTCTTCACGGGCAACCGCGACGTCGCCGTCGAGACCGACCTCGCGGGTCAGGCCGGCTCGATCGCCGCGCTCGCGGTCGTCGGCGGATGCGTCCTGGTGTCGGGCCGGACGATCGGCGACCTGACCGTGCGCCTCCGCTACGCCGGTGGCCCGGCCCCCGCCGTGGTGACCCGACTCACGCGGTTCCTCGGCGGCATCGGCGGCTACGCGCTGCTGGATCAGCTCCCCGGCCCCTGGGGCTTCCTCGCCTTCGTCTTCCTCGTGGCCTGCGCGATCCTCACGTTCACGACGCAGGGCGGCCGCGGCCTGCCCGGTCTGCTCGGTGCTCAGGTACTGCGCGACAGCCGGGAGCATGGTCCCGCAGGACGAGTCGAAATCACCCGTATGGGGGACGCGCCCCGGCGCTGAGATCCGTAGCGTCGAGAGCATGGACGTCGAAGCACTCGCCCACACCGCCACCGGCGCTCTTGTCGGCATCGCCCTCGGATTCCTGGTGGGACTCCTCACCCTCAACCCGATGCTCGGCGTCATCGTCGGCGGCGTCGCGATGGTCGTGCTCGCCATCGCTGCGGCCATGCTGCTCCCGCGCGGCGTCTACCGCTGACCGGGGCACCCCCGCTTGACCCTCACGCGACGTGAGGGCCGAGAGTGGTCGCATGACCGACCCCGAGACCCCCTATTACGACGCTTTCGAGATCAGCCCCGTTCCCCCGCCCGGACCGGATGCCGTCGCGCCCGAGCCCTATCGCGGCATCTACGGGATGCCGGCGTTCGTCACGATCCCCACGCACGATCTGACGACCTCGTCGCGGTTCTGGACCGCGGGCCTGGGGTTCTTCGAGCTCTTCACGATCCCCGGCACGCTCATCCACCTGCGCCGCTGGGCATTCCAGGATGTCCTGCTCGTCGCCGGCGACCCGGGATCGGCGCCCGCATCCGAACCGCCCGCACTGACCTACAGCTACGCCTGCGTCCTCGCCGAGCTCGACGGCATCGTCGAGGCCTGCCGCGCGCTGAACCCGGGGGCGGTCGGCGAGCCCCGCGACACCCCGTGGAACAGTCGCGAGGTCGAGATCCTCACCCCGGAGAACGCGCGTATCGTCGTCACGGCGGCGAAGCCCTACGAGCCCGACAGCGCCGCAGCACGCTCCCTCGCCGCCATCGGCATCACACCCTCGCAGGAGCACCCATGAGCGACATCAGCACGGACGGGGTGACGGTCGGGCGCGCGGCATCCGATCTCGGGGTCACGGTGCGCACCCTGCACCACTGGGACGAGATCGGCCTCGCCTCGCCGTCGCTGCGCACCGACGCCGGGTACCGGCTGTACACCGCCGCCGACATCGCTCGCCTGCAGCGCATCGTCGTGTACCGCGAGGTCGGGCTGGGGCTCGACCAGATCCGCACCATCCTCGACGAGCCGGGTCGCGACACCTCCGCGGCTCTCCGGGAGCAACGCGACGAGGTGTCGCGATCGCTCGCCCGGCTCGAGGGCCTCCGCGCCGGTCTCGACCGCATGATCGAGGCGCACGAGCGCGGCGTGCTGCTCACCGCCGAGGAGCAGCTGTCGATCTTCGGCCCCGACTGGAACCCCGACTGGCCCGCCCTCGCCCGGCGCCGCTACGGCGACTCCCCGCAGTGGCAGCAGTACGCCGAACGCGCCGCCACCCGCACCCCCGACCAGTGGCGGGAGATCACCGCGACGATGACCGCGCTCGAGGCCGACCTCGCCGCGGCCGCCGACGCGGGCATCGAGCCCGGCGCGCCGGAGGCCGAGGCGCTCGTCGAGCGCCACCGTGCCGCGATCAGCGAGTACTTCCCGGTGAGCCGGTCGATGCAGGTCTGCCTCGGTCGGATGTACGAAGCGGATGCCGCGTTCACCGCGCACTACGATCGTCTCCGTCCCGGCCTCACCTCGTGGCTGCGCCGCAGCATCGACGCGAGCGCCCGCGCGCACGGCATCGACCCCGACACCGCGGTGTGGGAGTGACGACGAGGAAGTGACGTCGCGAGCCCGCCGACTCAGCTGCGTCCGCCGGTGAACGCGCGCCACATGACGGCGGCGTGCGACTCCTTCGCATGCTCGACGCCGACCTCGTCGCCCTCCCGCGCGCTGAACCACTCCTGCACGCGGTAGCGCGCCGCGCGCCACATGAGGGCGATCCCGCCGTACGCAGGCCGGGGCACGCGCGCCTCCTCCTGCGACATCTGACCGCGGCGGGGCAGGTCGCCCGCGACGAAGGCGTCCATGAGCTTGGCTACGCCGATCGCGTTGCCGTTGATGACCGAGTGCGCGGCGCCGTGGATCTCCCACCGCCACGCGTCGCGCGCGACGGCCAGGAGCTCCGAGTGGAAGTACCGCGGCGACGAGAAGTCGCGCGCGCCGCGGATCAGCAGCACCTGCGCAGAGACGTCCGCCAGGCGCTCGCGCAGCGGATACCGCATCATGTGCGGCAGCACCCGCATGAAGTAGGCGAAGCCGCAGAGCAGGTAGGCGCTGACCGCCAGCATCACGAGGCGGAACGGCTCGAACAGCGATGACTGCCCGAACCGGATCGCCTGCAGCACCACCGAGCGCTCGCGGTCGTTCACGACCGGACCGATGAGGACGGCCTGACCGATGCCGGGGCGCCGCGTGAGCACCTCCGTGACGATCTGCGTGCCGAAGGAGTGCCCGAGCAATACGGGATCATCGAGCTCGAACCGATCGAGCACCGCCTCCACCTGGTCGGCGAAGAACGCCACCGATGGCTCGTCGCGCGGCGCACGCTGACCGGCGAAGCCCGGAAGGTCGAGAGCGTAGACCCGCGCGTTCTGCGCGAGCGTCGGGGCGAGCAGGTCGAAGTAGGTCGCGGCCACCCCGATGCCCGCGATCAGCACGAAGGCCCGCCCCGCATCCGCCGACGACGCGGTCTGCACCCGCGTGACCCGAGTGCGCACCCCGTCGAACGCGACCGTCTCGACGTCGATGTCGGCCGGCTCCATATCATCTTCACCGCCGCGAGCGCGCCCCTCCACCATGCCCCTACCGTCTCACACGCCGCCCCGTGCAGACTGTGCCGATGACCCTCACCTTCGCCATCGTCGGCAGCGGATGGCGCAGTGACTTCTTCCTGCGCATCGCCGCCGCCCTTCCCGAGCGGTTCCGCATCTCCGGCCTCGTCACCCGCAGCGCGGCGACCGCGGCCGAGATCGAGAACCGGTGGGGCGTCCGCGGCTACAGCGACCTCGACGCTCTGCTCGCCGACGGCACCCCCGACTTCGTGGTCGTCTCGGTGCCGCGCGACGTGGCTCCCGGGATCATCGTCGACCTCGCCGACCGCGGCATCCCGGTCCTGACCGAGACACCGCCCGCCGCCGGGATCGACGACCTCGTCGACCTGTGGGAGCACCTCGCCCGCCCGGGGATGCCGACGGTGCAGGTCGCCGAGCAGTACCACCTGTCGCCGCTGCTGTCGGCACAGCTCGCGGTGGCCCGTTCCGGACGGCTGGGCACCCCGTCACAGGCGCTCGTCGCGCAGTGCCACGACTATCACGGCGTCAGCGTCATGCGGCGAGCGCTCGGCATCGGGGCCGACGAGACCGAGATCACGGCATCCGTCTTCCGGTCTCCGCTCGTGGCGGGCCCGGGCCGCGACGGCGACCCCACCGAGGAGCGGATCGTCACCGCGACGCAGACCACGGCACGGTTCGCGTTCGGCGACCGCCTGGGCGTGTACGACTTCGCCGGCGAGCAGTACTTCTCGTGGATCCGCGGCAACCGCCTGCTGATCCGCGGCGAGCGCGGCGAGATCGAGAACGGCGAGGTGCGCCACCTCCGCCGGTTCGACGAGCCCGTCTTCGACTCGCTGCGACGGGTCATGACGGGCGAGGGCGGCAACCTGGAGGGGATGTTCCTGCGCGGCATCCTCCTCGGCGACGAGTGGGTCTTCCGCAACCCCTTCCTCCCGGCCCGCCTCAACGACGACGAGATCGCGATCGCGCGGATGCTCGACGGCATGCCGGGCGCCATCGACGGGCACGCGCCGGTCTATTCGCTGGCCGAGGCCAGCCAGGACCACTACCTCGCGCTGCTGATGCAGCAGGCGGCCGAGTCCGGTAACACCGTGCGTTCGACGCGTCAACCCTGGGCCGATGTCGTCGACGAGGAATTGCACGCCCGGGAGGCCAGCGGGTAATTTTTCGGTATGCCGAAAAATCGACCTCGCCGCCTTTCCGCGCTGGTCGCCCTGGGGGCGACGGCTGCGCTCCTCGCGGGCTGCGCGACGGGCTCGAACGCCGACGTCGCCGGCGAGCCGTCGGGCGACCGGCCCGTCGTGCTGACGACGTTCACGGTGCTCGCCGACATCGCCCGCAACATCGCGGGAGACCGACTCGATGTGCGATCGATCACGAAGGCCGGGGCCGAGATCCACGGCTACGAGCCCACCCCGCGCGATATCGCGGCGGCGTCCGACGCCGACCTGATCCTCGACAACGGGCTGGGCCTCGAGTCATGGTTCGCGCGGTTCGTCGAGACCGCCGACGCACCGCACGCCGTCGTGTCCCAGGGCGTCGAGACGATCGACATCACCGGAGACGCCTACGCCGGCAAGCCCAACCCCCACGCCTGGATGAGCCCCCTGAACGTGCAGCTGTACGTCGACAACATCGTCGCGGCGTTCAGCGAGCTCGATCCCGCGGGCGCCGACGCCTACGCCGCGAACGGCGCCGCCTACAACGACGAGCTGCAGCGCATCCACGACGATCTCGTCGCCGACCTCGAGACGGTGCCCGTCGAGCAGCGCGCGCTCGTGACGTGCGAAGGGGCCTTCTCGTACCTCGCTCGAGATGCCGGGCTCACCGAGGCCTACATCTGGCCCGTCAACGCCGAGCAGCAGGCGACACCCCAGCAGATCCGGCAGACGATCGAGTTCGTCGACGACAATGACGTGCCCGCCGTGTTCTGCGAGTCGACGGTCTCGGACCGCCCGATGCAGCAGGTCGTCGAGGCGACGGATGCCGTCTTCGGCGGCACCCTCTACGTCGACTCGCTCTCCGAGCAGGACGGCCCCGTGCCGACCTACCTCGACCTGCTCCGCCACGACGCCGAGACCATCACGGCGGCGCTGACCGGGAGCGCCTCGTGAGCGGCGTGGCCGGCGCGTCTCCGGGAATCGAGGTCACCGGAGTCTCGGTGCGCTACCGCGACATCGTGGCACTCGACGACGTCAACCTCACCGTCACGCCCGGCCGCGTGACCGCGCTGATCGGCATGAACGGATCGGGCAAGTCGACGCTGTTCAAGTCGATCACGGGTCTCGTCCGTCCCGCGAGCGGCCGGGTGAGCATCGCCGGTCAGACCCCCGCGCTCGCCCGCCGCCGCGGCGTCATCGGCTACGTGCCCCAGAGCGAGGACGTCGACTGGACCTTCCCGGTCTCGGTGCGAGACGTCGTCATGATGGGCCGGTACGGTCGCCTCGGCCTCACCCGCCGCCCGCGCCCCGAGGACCATCGCGCCGTCGACGCCGCCCTCGAGCGGGTCGAACTGGGCGACCTCGCCGACCGCCAGATCGGCCGGCTGTCGGGCGGGCAGCGCAAACGCGCGTTCGTCGCGCGCGGCATCGCCCAGGATGCCGGCGTCCTGCTCCTCGACGAGCCCTTCGCAGGAGTCGACAAGAAGTCCGAGGCGACGATCGTGCGCCTGCTCCGCGAGATCGCGGCCGACGGCCGCACCGTGCTGGTCTCCACCCATGACCTGCACGCCCTCCCCTCGCTCGCCGACGAAGCCGTGCTGCTGCTGCGCCGCGTCGTCTTCCAGGGAGCCGTCGACGAGGCGCTCCGCCCCGAGCTGCTCGCGCGCGCCTTCGGCCTGACCATCGAGGAGCGCCCGTGAACCTCATCGACATCCTGCTCGAGCCCCTCCAGTACGAGTTCATGCTGCGCGCCCTGTCGGCCACGGCGATCGCCGCGATCGTCTGCGCCGTCCTGTCGTGCTGGCTCGTCCTCATCGGCTGGTCGCTCATGGGCGACGCCGTCAGTCACGCGGTGCTGCCCGGCGTCGTGCTCGCGTACGTCCTCGGTGCCCCCTTCGCGATCGGTGCCCTCGTGTTCGGGTTCCTCGCGGTCGCCCTCATCGGCATCATCCGGGGCACGAGCCGCGTCAAGGAGGATGCCGCCATCGGCATCGTGTTCACGACGCTGTTCGCGCTCGGCCTCGTGCTCATCTCGGTCACGCCGAGCCAGACCGACCTCAACCACATCCTGTTCGGCAACGTCCTCGGGGTCTCCACCGGCGACCTCGTGCAGATCGCGGTCCTGGCCGCAGTGGCCTTCGCGATCCTGTTCATCAAGCGCCGCGACCTCACGCTGTTCGCCTTCGATCCGATCCACACCTTCGCGATCGGGCTCTCGCCCCGGCTCCTCTCGGGGCTGCTCTTGGGCGTGCTCGCGCTGACCGCGGTCGTCGCGCTCCAGGTCGTGGGCGTCGTGCTCGTCGTCGCGATGCTCATCATCCCGGGAGCCACGGCGCACCTGCTCACCGACCGCTTCGGCCGCATGCTCGTCATCGCGCCGGTGCTCTCGGCGGCATCCTCGATCGTCGGCATCTACCTGAGCTACTGGGTGGACGCCTCGTCGGGCGGACTCGTCGTGCTCGTGCAGGGCGTCGTGTTCGCCGCGGTCTACCTCTTCAGCCCGAGACACGGGATCATCGGGCGTCGGATGGCCTCGCGCAAGTCCGTCGCCGAATCCGTTCCCGCTGGCTAGCGTGCCGCTATGAAGATCAGCGAGATCCACTGGAACGACGAAGCCCGCCAGAAGGTGCTCGACGACGCCGACCGTGTCCTGCAGGATGCCGTCGCCGCCGTCGCCGCGACCGATGACGCGAACGACGCCGACAAGGCTTACGCCGCGCTCGTCAGCCACATGAAGGACAAGTTCATCGACTGGGAGCCCGGCCCCGACGTCCGCACGTACGCCGACGCCCTCGCCGCCGGCGAGATCGAGCTCGAGCAGGCCGGCTGACCGGCCGGATGTCCCGGGATCGGGCCCCGCTGCTGCAGATCAGCCGCATCTACGCCGAGGAGGCCGCGCTCGCGCTGCCCCGCGGGCAGGAGATCGTGGCGCGGTGGCCCGATGCCGAGATCGTGCCGATCGACTCGCACTGGCTCGTTCCCGAGATCCACGGCGACGAGACGAACGTGCGCCGCTGGGTGCGGATCAAGACCGAGGCGCTCGTGCTCGGTGTGAAGAAGTCGGTCGCGACCCGCCTCAACGGCCGCTCGGCCGACTTCATCGCGCCGTCGACGGCGAACGGCTGCGCCATGGCCTGCTCCTACTGCTACGTGCCGCGACGCAAGGGCTACAGCAACCCCGTGACCGTGTTCGCGAACATCGACGAGATCTCGCGCCATCTCGCACGGCACATCTCCCGGCAGGGCCCCAAGACCGAGCCGAACCAGTGCGACCCCGAGGCGTGGGTCTACGACATCGGCGAGAACAGCGACTGCTCGGTCGACGCGATGATCAGCGAGAACGTCCGCGATCTGTGCGAGCTGTTCCGGATGTCGCCGACGGCCAAGGCCTCGTTCGCGACGAAGTACGTCAATCGCGACCTGCTCGACTGGGACCCGCTCGGGCGAACCCGCATCCGCTTCTCGCTCATGCCGCACGACACGGCGAAAGTGACCGACATCCGAACGTCGCCGGTCGCCGAGCGGATCGCCGCGATCAACGACTTCGTCGAGGCCGGCTACGAAGTGCACCTGAACTTCTCGCCCGTCATCCTCACCCCGACCTGGGTGGCCGACTGGACCGCGCTGCTGCGCGAGCTGAACGACGTGCTCTCCGACCGCGCCAAGGCGCAGCTGGCGTGCGAGATCATCATGCTCACCCACAACGAGGGGCTGCACGAGGTCAACCTCGGGTGGCATCCGCGCGGCGAAGACCTGCTGTGGACCCCGCGGATGCAGGAGACCAAACGCTCGCAGAACGGCGCCATCAACGTCCGGTACCGCTCACCGCTCAAGGGCGAGGCCGTCGCGACACTCTGCGCTCTCATCGAGCGCGAGCTGCCGTCGTGCCGCATCCGCTACGCGTTCTGATCCCCCCTCCCTTGCGCGACCGCGCGGATCTGCGCCACCCTGGCGGGGTGTATCTGCTGCTTCCCCTGCTCGTCTTCGTCCTGATGGTCGCCGCCCTCGTCGACGCGATCACCCGCCGCGAAGACCAGGTCAAGCACCTGCCCAAGTTCGCCTGGGTGCTGTTCATCATCTTCTTGCCGTTCGTGGGCTCCGTGCTCTGGTTCACCCTCGGGCGCGAGTGGGACACGGCCCCGCGGGAGTCGATGAGCTTCGGCGACCCGCGCCGGTGGTCGCGGGACGAGCCGGCACCGCCCGCGCCCGCGAGCCGTCCGCAGCCCCGCGACTACCGCACGACCGCGCAGCAGCTCGCCGACCTCGAACGCGAGATCGAGATCGCCGAGCTCGAGGCCGAGGTCCGGCGGCGCCGTGCGCGCGGCGGCTCCTCGTCGTCGGAGGGGTCTCAGTCGCCCGAGGCCGGCTGACGCCGCCCGACGACCCGCCCGCGGGCGATCAGCCAGCCGGCGGTCGCGCCGAGGGTGTTGGCCACGACGTCCCACACGCTCGCGGTCCGCTGTGCGAGCAGAATGCCCTGCGCCGTCTCGATCACGGCGGAGATGATGAGCCCGGCGGGAATGACGTACGCCTGCCAGCGGGGCCAGCCCCGGGCCGCGCACCACCCGAACGGGACGAACAGGGCGATGTTGGCGGCGAACTCGATGCGGGCATAGGTCAGCCACGGCACGGCCGAGGTGATCGCCCGGAGGATCGGGCCGGCGTCGCGGTCGACGGGCGTCGGCCAGAACGCGATGAGCGCGAGGACGACGACGTAGCCGGCGAGCAGGACTCGCGCGGCGCGCGTCACCGCACGATGACGGTCGGAGAGCCGACGTGCGAGGCCACGCGCTCGCTGACCGACCCGAGCAGCAGACGTGACAGCCCGGTACGACCGTGCGAGCCGACGACCGTCAGCGTGGCGCCGCGGGAGGCGTCCTCGATGAGCGTCGAGGCGTCGCCGACGTCGATGCGCGTGCGCACCTCGAGCTGCGGGTGTTCCGCGCGCACCGGCTCGAGCATGCGGTCGAGCATCCCGGCGGTCGCTTCCGTCAGGTCGACCGGCATCGGCCCCGTCCAGAGGTCGAGGCCCGGCTCCGTGCCGACCGAGACCGGCTCCCATGCCGCGAGCGCCACGAGCGGCTGCCCCGTTCGCTGAGCCTCGCGAGCGGCGAAGTCGAGAGCGCGGGCCGAGACGTCCGACGCGTCGACGCCGACGAGCACGCCCTCCCTCGCCACGGCGGGAGCCCCGTCGTCGCTGCTGCGGTGGTCGGGCACGATCGCGATCGGGCAGTGCGCGTGCGCGATGAGCGTGCGATACGGATGACCGTGCTCTTCGGGGAGCACGAGGATCTCGGCATCCGCCGTGGCCGCGGCGACCCGATCGACATCGTCGCGCGTCGGGGCGATCAGCAGCTCACGCAGCGCGAGGCCGAGCGCCTCGGCCCGGCGCACCGCCCATTCGCGCGCCCCCGCGCCGGTCGCGTCGGTCACTCCCAGGATCACGTCGCCCATGGCCCCAGGGTATCGGCCACGGCGGACCGGCACGATGGGCCTCGCGGTCGCCAGCGGTTAGAGTCAGTCCGTGGCACAGCGACCCGGCTCCGATGCATCGCATCCCGATGCCGGTCGCGATGCCGGCCCCTATGTCGTGAGCGGCCACTACGAAGCGCCGCCGCGTCCCGAACGGCCCGCACCGCCTCGGCCCCCTCGCCGGCGACGTCGGCTGCCTCGCTGGGCATGGATCGCGATCATCGTCGCCGCCGTCGCCCTCATCGTCGCCGGGATCGCCCTGGCGGTCTCCCTCGTGATGGGCGGGGTGCAGGCGCTCACGGCGAGACCCCCGGGCGTGGGCACCGCTTTCGTCGCGCCCGCGGAGTCGAAGGCCGCGCGCGCCGTCGCCGAGGGCGGCTCGGCCGACGAGGTCGCCGCCGCCCGGTACCTCGCCGCCCAGCCGACGGCGTACTGGCTCACCCCCGAACAGGACCCCATCGGCGAGGTCGGCGAGCGCGTGCTCAACATCGCACAGGAGGCCCGCGAGACGGATACGGCGATGGCCGTCGTCGTCTACGGCCTCCCCGGACGCGACTGCGGCAATCACTCCGCGGGCGGCCTCGACGAGGCGGACTACGAGACGTGGACGACGCAGATCGGCACGGCCCTGCGGTCGGTTCCGGACGTGAAGAAGGTCGTCATCGTCGAGCCCGACAGCCTCGCGCTCGCGCCCCAGTGCGGCAACGTCGACGAACGCGTCGACCAGCTGCGCGGCGCCCTGGGGCGCCTCACGGGCACGGACACCTGGGTGTACGTCGACGGCGGGCACTCGAACTGGCTCGGGGCCGACGCGATGGCCGAGCTCGTCGAGCGGGTCGCGGTCTCGGGCGTCCGCGGCTTCGTGACGAACGTGTCGAACTTCAACGACACGTACGACGAGTTCGCCTACGCCCACGCCCTGTCTGATCGGCTCGGCGGCATGCACGCCCTCGTCGACACCTCGCGCAACGGCGCAGGCGCTCCCGGTGACGACGAGTGGTGCAATCCGCCGGGACGCGCCGTGGGCGACCCGAGCGGCACCTACGGCGACGACGTCGTCGACACGAACCTGTGGATCAAGCCGCCGGGAGAGAGCGACGGGCCGTGCAACGGCGGCCCGGACGCCGGCGTGTGGTGGCCCGCCGGGGCCGTCGAGCTCACCCGCGGCGTCGCGCCCTGACCCGCCGACCGCGCCCGGGAACTACCTCGTCCTTTGCGTGTGGCAAAATAACCCGAACCTGAGGGAGACGAGTGTCGAGCATGATGTCCGAGCAGCTGAAGACGGCGGTCATCGTCGAGGACGATCCCGACATCCGCCATCTCCTCGTCGAGGTGCTCGAGGCGGCCGGCTTCTCCACCGTCTCGGTGGGCAACGGCATCGACGGCATCCAGGCCGTGCTGTCGTACCGCCCGCTGCTGACGACCCTCGACGTCAACATGCCCGGCATCGACGGCTTCGAGGCCGCCCGCCGCATCCGCGCCCAGAGCGACACGTACATCATCATGCTCACCGGCCTGTCCGAAGAGGCGGATGTCGTCCTCGGTCTGGGCTCCGGCGCCGACGAGTACATCGTCAAGCCGTTCCGCCCGCGCGAGTTCCGTGCGCGCGTGGACGCGCTGCTGCGACGCCCGCGCGCCGCCGCGCCCCAGCAGACTCCGCAGCAGGATTCGGTCGGCCCCTCCTTCCCGGGTGCCCGCCCCGCGGCCTTCACCCCGGCGCCACCGCCGGCACCGGCACCGGCACCCGCCGAGGCTGCGCCGATGTCGTACGAGGAGTACCTCGCCCGTTTCCCCGGCGCGGCCCCGCAACAGCCGATGCCGCAGCAGCCCGCGCCGCCCCAGCAGGTGCCGCCCCAGCAGGTGCCACCGCAGCAGGTCATCGTCCACCACCCGAGCGACGCCCCGATGCCCGCCCCGGTCCCGACGGCCGGCGCCGACCTCGTCGTCCACCAGCCCGCCGGCGACCTCGTGCCGGCCGCGGGAGAGCACTGGCTCGCGCACCGCGACCTGCAGGTCGACACCGACACGCGGCTGGCCTACGTGTCCGGACGCGAGCTGGACCTCACGCGCACCGAGTTCGATCTACTCTCGACCCTGATGGCCTCGAAGCGCCGCGTGCGGTCGAAGGCCGACCTGACGCTCGTCCTGCGCGGTGAGTCCTACGTCACGAGCTACTTCGTCGGCGAGGCGGACAAGCGGGCGATCGAGGCGCACATGACGAACCTGCGCCGGAAGCTCGGCGACAACCCGACGACCCCGCGCTACATCGAGACGGTTCGGGGCGTCGGGTACCGCATGACGTCGGAGAACGCAGCGGTCTGATCGCTCAGACCGGCATCCGGTTCAGACCTTGTAGCCGTTCTGACGACGGACGAGCTTCGAGAACATCAGCAGCGTCTGCAGCACGGTCACGACGCCGACGATCGGCCATCCGATCCACAGGATCGACGACTGCGCGACGGGTCCGATGAGGTTCCAGACCACGGCCATCGCCAGCAGCACGGCGGCGAGGATGACCATCGGCATCCAGTGACCGATGCTGCCGCCACCGCTCTCGGCCTTGGCCTGCATCGCCCAGTTGTCGACCTTCTTCTTCGACAGGAACCGCGACCACGAGCGCATGAAGTGGCCGAGCCTGATCCACATGAACGCCTCCGCGGGGAAGACGAGGATCGCGAAGAGGATGTCGCGCTGGTTGTGGTCCTTGATGCTGCGGGCCATGCGGAGGTTCAGCAGCACGGCGACGAGCGGCGGGATCAGCCACAGCGGCGAGAAGACGAACGCGCTGATCGACAGCGAGCCGGCGAGCAGGATGAGGAACGCGACGCGCACGAACAGGTTCGTCAGCATCCCGAAGTTCTCGAACCAGCGCAGTCGCAGGTTCGGGTGGAAGGGCTGTCCCTTCGTGTCGCCGCGCTGGCCCGGCCACATCAGCTCGATGGCGCCGTAGGTCCACTTCACCTGCTGCGCGTCGTACCCCTTGAGGGTCGTCATGCCGCCGACGTTGGCGCGGGCATACGGGCTGATCTTCGTCAGGTAGCCCGCGCTCTTGATCTGCAGCGACAGCAGCGAGTCCTCGACCTCGGAGTCCTTCACCCAGGGCGTCGACTGGTGGTTCTGCTTCATCGCGTCGCGCAGCGCGTTCGTCGAGAAGATCGAGAACTGCCCGCCGAGGACGGCCATGTTGCGTCCGCGCAGCAGGTTCTGCATGTTGAAGGCCGCGAACTGCGTGCGCTGACCGGCGATGAGGAACTTGGCGATCGTTCCCTTGATGGGCTTGTCGTCGATCGAGTAGATGGCCGAGATGCCGCCGATGCGCGAATCGCCGACCGCCTCCGACTCCAGGTACTCGACCGCGCGCCGGTCGGCGATCGTGTCGCCGTCCACGCCGAGCAGGTAGTCGTACCCCTCTACGAGCGAGTAGCCGTAGTTGAGCGCCCCGACCTTCTTGTCGGGGTTCTTGCCGATGTCGTGGACGAAGACCTCGGTGAACTGCGTGCCGAGCTCGGTCGTGACCTCGTGCGGCCCGGCGTACCCGGCCGCGATCTTCACCGTGTTGTCGGAGGTGTTATTCGCGATGACGTGGATGACGTCCGGCACGCGCGTCTGGGCGAGCAGGCCCTCGATCACGTCGGCGATCGACTCCTCCTCGTTGTACGCCGGGATGACGCAGCCGATGGTGGAACGGTGGACCGTCGTGTTCTCGAGGACCGACTCGAAGTCGTCGGGGACCGCCGTCTCGAAGTGGTCGGCCAGCTGCACCGGCGCCTGCGGGGCGGGGTGCTGCTGCTGGCCGAACGCCGGGTTGGGCGTGTACGGCGTGTACGGCGTCTGAGTCATGCGGTCACATCCTGTGCGAGGTGATGGGCGGCTGTTGCCCGCCGGGATCCATTCTGGAACGCGCCGTGTTCAGAGAGGACGAAGTCAACCGCAATTTCTGCGCAAGGAATTCGGGGCGTCTGACGGTCAGGGAGTCGCGGTGGGAGCCGGCGCGGGAGCGGCATCCGCCGCCTGCTCCTCGCTGGAGATCGCGACCGGCAGGTACTGGTACACCGTCTGCTGGGTGAAGCTGGCGTCGTCGTTGGCGTTGCCCTCGACCCAGACGGTCATCGCGAACTCGAGCGTCATGCCGTAGGTGTCGGCCGGCAGCCCGTGGATGACCGTCTCGGGCACGTAGAGCCCGCCCTGGAAGCTGTTGAGCAGCAGCCCGCGGTCGGAACGGATCGTGTCACTGGGAACGAGCGTGCGCGGGTCGGCGCTGAACTGGAACGGGCTCTGCACCTGGCCCGAGGTCTGCGCGGTCTGCGAGGTGATCGAGATCGACGAGATGAACACGCGTCGCTTCTGCGAGAGGACCGACTTCTCGTCGACGCGGTTGTCGTGGACGTTGACGGCGAAGCCGAACGTCTTCTCGGCGCCGGGAGTCCACTCCTGCGTCCGCTTGGGGTCCTGAGCCCACACGTCGAGTCGAAGCTCGAGGTCCTGCGCCACGTCGGAGGAGAGCGAGACCGAACCGTCGTAGGTGAACTGCGAGTTGAAGGCCATGGCGGGCGACTGCGACGGCGCGGGCGCCGGAACCGCCGACACCGGCTCGCCCTGGACCGAGTTGATCATCCCGGTCAGCTGCGAGCAGCCCGACAGGGCGACGAGCGAGAGAGCGATGGCGCCCGCCGACACGGCGGTGCGGAGGGCACGAGTGCGGGATGCGGGTGTGCGGCGCGGAGACATGGCAGACCGGATTTCTCAAGGCGGGACCAGCGTCGGATGCCGCGGGCCTCGCCATACAAGCACCCCGGCCGACGCGATCCCGGCCGCTTTCCGATCTCTTCAGGTTGCCTTGCGGCGACCTTGAGGTTTCACCCGCCGTCGGCCTCGGATGCCGCCGCGATCGCGACGGTGATGCTGTCGGTCGCGGTCTGCTTCGCGAACTCGTCGGAGGTCGGCGTCGTCTGCACGAGGAAGTCGTAGGTGAACCGGATGGTCACGAACGTCGCCTCGGGCGGAACCTCTCCGACGTAGAAGGTCTGCGAGTAGCTGTAGGGCGAGAGCACGAGGTAGCCCGGGTTCGTGGCCGACTGGTCCGACGTCGGCGCGAGCGGGCTCATGTCGCCCTGGGCGTTGCCGGGGACGGCGATCATCGTCGCCTTCTGCAGGTAGACCTTCTGTCCGTCGTCGGGACTGACGGTGGTCACGAGCGACAGGCTGACCGGTTTGAGGGCCGTCGCCGACCACCGATCCATCGACAGGTCCGACCAGTAGTTGAGCGACCCGGTCACGGCGCCGGCAGTCACCTGGCGCTCGGTCGACCCGCTCGAGAGGTCGTTCGGCACCGGTGGCGGTACGGCGGTGCGCGAGACGCTCGGAGAGGGCGCGGGACTGCTCGCGTCGCCGCCGTCAGCGGACGGGAGGTTCCACGGCGCGGGCCCGCATCCCACGAGAGCCACAGCCATCACCGCTGTCGCGGCGGCCGTCCCCCAGCGTCGCTTCATCGAGTCCTCCGCTTCCTCTCGCAAAGTGTACGCACGCCCCCGCCCCTTAGAGTGATCGGGTGCGCACCGCTGACCAGCCCCGCCCTCTGCGCCGGACGCAGCTCGTCTTGGCAGCCTTCGCCGGGGCGCTCCTGATCGCCCTCGTCGCGATCGCCGCGTGGGTCGGGGTGCGCGGCGCCCTCGCCTACGGCGAGCTCCGCGAGGTCGAGGCATCCGCCCGCACCGCCGTCGATCTGATCGCCGACCCCGCGGCGGCCGCACCGCACATCAACGACGTCGCCGACCACGCCGAGCGGGCGCGCGAGCTCACGTCCGACCCGGTCTGGTCGCTCGTCGAGGGCACCCCCTGGGTCGGGCCTCAGCTCCACGCCGTCGGCACGATCGCCGCGGCGGCCGATGACATCGCGCGTGATGGCCTCCTCCCGCTCGCCGATGTCGCGTCGGCCTTCTCGCCCGATTCCTTCCGACCGGTCGACGGCCGCATCGACACCGCCGTGTTCCGCGAGATCGCCGAGCCCGCCCGCGCCGGCGCCGACACCGTGGCCGCCGCGGCGGCATCCGTGCGGGCTCTCGACGACACCCCCCTCATCGGCCCGGTGCGCGCCGCCGTCGACGACGTCATCGACCTCCTCGACACGGGCGCCACGGCAACGGACGCTCTCGCCCGCGCCGCCACGCTCCTGCCCGCGATGCTCGGCGCCTCCGGCGAACGCAACTATCTCTTGGCGTTCCAGAACAACGCCGAGTGGCGCTCGACGGGCGGCATCGTCGGCGCGATGGCGATCGTGCGCACCGTCGACGGCCGGATCGAGCTGGCGGGCCAGGCCTCGTCCTCGGACTTCCCCAACTTCGGCGAGCCGGTGCTCCCCCTCGATGCCGAGGTCGAGCGCATCTACGAGACCCGTCCGGGCCGCTACATCCAGAACGTCACGCAGATCCCCGACTTCTCCGTCGGCGGCCCGCTCGCGCGCGAGATGCTGCTGCGCCAGACCGGGCAGAGCGTCGACGGCGTGATCGCGACCGACCCCGTCGCCCTGTCGTACATCCTCGACGCCACGGGCCCCATCGAGCTTCCGACGGGTGATGTGATCTCCGCCGACAACGCCGTCTCGCTGCTCCTGAACGACGTGTACGCGCGCTACGAGAACCCGCGCGAACAGGATGCGTTCTTCGCCGCGGCCTCGGCAGCCGTCTTCGAGCGGCTCGCGGCCGGCGGCGCCGACCCGGCGAAGCTGATCGCCGCGCTCGGTCGTGCCGGCGACGAGCGACGGCTGCTGCTGTGGAGCGCGATCCCCGAGGACCAGGCCGTCCTCGCCGACACGACCCTGGCCGGTCCGCTGCCGACCACCGATGCCGACACCGCCGGGTTCGGCGTGTTCCTCAACGACGGCACCGGCTCGAAGATGGATTACTACGTCACCGCCGACACCCGTCTCGCCTGGGACACGTGCGCGGTGGGTGGCGACGGGCGCACCTCGTCGCCCGTGACGCTCGAGGTCACGATCGCGAACAACGCCCCGGCGGATGCCGCGACCTCGCTCCCGTCGTACGTCACCGGCGGCGGCAGCTTCGGCGTTCCCGCCGGCGTCGCCCGCACCGTCGCCTACCTGTACCTGCCCGAGGGCTACGCCCTGTCGTCTGCGGCCCGATCCGACGGCGCGGGCTTCGGCGGCGGCTCGCACGCCGGGCGCCAGGTGATGGTGTTCTCCTCCGATCTCGCGCCCGGCGAGTCGGTCACGGCCACCGTGAGCGTGGTCGCGCAGGGCGGTCCGACGACGGCGACAGCCGCCGTCACCCCGACGGTCGACGCGGACCGGCCTACCGTTGTTGTCGCTCGTTGCGGCGACGCATAGACTCACCGATCATGCGCCGCACCGTCTCCCTCGTCGCCGTCGCGACTCTCGCCGCCGCGATCATCGCGCTGCCGGCCGCGGCGTCCGCCGCCACCGGCGCGACCATCTACCCGCCGACGAACTCCTGCACGACCACGCCGAGCGCGTTCGTCGCCGGCGGCACGGTCGAGTTCGCCTGCGCCGAGGGCACGTTCGGTCCGGAAGAGGCCGTGACCATCACGGTCCGCGGCGAGAACGGCGCCGGCGTCACGTTCGCACGCGTCGCCTTCGCCGTTTCCACCGGCAGCACGGTGCGCGAATCGTCCGCGGAGGGCGCGCTCGCCCCCGTGGCCCTGACCTTCCCCTCCGACGCGGTCGGCGTCTACAACATCGAGGCGATCTCGGCATCGTCGGCCGGCGGCACCGCGAGCGCCTCGGTCGTCGACGCGGCCGGTCTTCCCGCCACCGGCGGCGACGCTCGCACGTCGCTCGGACTGTGGGTCGGCGGCGGCGCGCTCGTGGCCGCGGGCGCGACGATCGCGCTCGCCTCCGCTGTGCGCCGCGCACGCGACGCGCGCTGAATCCCCCGTCCGCGGCGCGCCGCCGGGCATCCGGATCGCGAAATGTTAACGCGATGGAAATGTTCCAGCTTGCATCAGGGACCTCCGACCCTGAATACTTGCTATGACCACTCCTGACGTAATCCTTAGTATTACTTCTCCGTTGGGTGTGAGCCTCCGGATGACCCCAAGGAAAGCAGGACTCATGAAGAACCGTCTCATCAAGGCGGCGGCGGCCTCGGCCATCGCAGCAGCGGCTGTCTTTGCAGCCCCCGCGATCGCCAACGCTTACACCCCGGCACCCGTGGGCGGCTCGTCCGTCACCGTCACCGCCGGCGGCACCGCGACGATCGCCTTCAACAACTTCGACCCGAACGAGACCGTCACCGGCACCCTGACGGGCGAGAACGCTGCTGCGGGCAGCGTCGCGTTCGTCAAGTTCGCGGTCACCTCGACCAGCACCACCAAGGCTGCCAACGCGGCCGGTGAGGTCGCCTTCCAGGTGACGCTCCCCGCGAACGCGAGCGGCGAGTACACGCTCACCGCCGACGGCGCCGTCTCCGGCGCGAGCAGCGTCACCATCGCCGTTCCGGCCGCCGCCGGCGGCACGGGCGGCACCGGTGGATCGGGCACGCTGCCCGCCACCGGTGGCGACAACGCCGCTCTCCTCGGCCTGTGGATCGGCGGTGGCGCTCTCGCCCTCGCCGGCGGCAGCATCGCCGTGGCCAGCACGGTCCGCCGTCACCGCAACGGCGAGGCCGCTGCCTGATCAGGCGCAACGCATGATCGGATGCCCCGGAGCTTCGGCTCCGGGGCATCCGTCGTTCTCGGCGCGCTTCGGGCGTCTCAGACCGGTTCAGCTCAGACCGGTTCAGCGCTAACCAGGATCGGCAGGTGGTCGCTCGCCCCCTGCGGCAGCGTCTGCACCCGTGAGATGTCGAACCCGACGCTCGTCGCGAAGTCGTAGTGCCCGCGGAAGAACTTGTACCGCGTGTACGTGCGGGCATCGCTGAGCGTCAGCTCGTACCCCTGCTTGCGCACCACCTGCCCGAGGTTCTCCTTGAAGACGGGGTAGTTGTAGTCGCCGACCATGAGGATCGGCAGGCCCGCGCCGAGCTCGGACAGCGCACCGAGCGCCGCCTGGATCTGGTTGCGTCGCAGCGAGTTGAGCGCCGTCAGCGGCGCCGCGTGGAAGCTCGCGACGATCAGGTCGCGCCCGTCGTCGATATCGCGGAGCCGAACACCGAGCATGCGCTCCTCCGCGGGCTTCAACACGCGGTCGTGCAGCGACTTCTTCAGCGCGAGCGAACGCACCTCGACTGCCCGGTAGGTGTTCTCGCGGTAGTAGACGGCGAGCCCGAGACGGTTGCGGGCCGTCGCATCGGCCAGCCGCAGGCCGCCGATCCGATCCGGGATGCCGCTGGTGTCGGCCTCCTGCAGGCACAGGACGTCGGCACCGTGCTGCTCGACGAGCTCCGAGAGCTCGGATGCGGCGCGGTGCTTGCGCAGGTTGTACGAGATGACCTTCATGGTGCCGCCAGGCTACGCCCGCTTCCTTTCGGTCAGGTGTCTGTTGCGCGGCGGGCGCGGGTCTGCTCCGCCCGCGCCGCGAGGAGGTCGTCGGCGGGGTACCCGACCTCGGTGAGGGTGAGCCCGCGAGCGGCGAGCACCGCGAAGGCACTGGTGCGGTGACGCTCGTCGCGCAGCGCCGCCACATCCTCGATGTCCAGCCGCCCCTCGCCGACCGCGACGCAGGCTCCGACGAGCGCGCGGACCATGCTGTGGCAGAACGCGTCGGCCTTGACGTTCGCGACCAGCACGCCGCTCTCGTCGCGCCGCCAGTCGAACTCGAGCAGCGTGCGGATCGTCGTCGCCTCGGGGCGCGGCTTGCAGTAGGACGCGAAGTCGTGCAGCCCGGTGAGGCTGCGGGCTGCGGCATCCATCGACGCGTTGTCGAGAGCGACGGGCACGAACGTCGTGCGGAAGCGCTCGAGCGGGTCGTATCCGGTCGTCCGGTCGGCGACCCGATAGGCGTACCGTCGCCAGACCGCCGAGAACCGCGCATCAAAACCGGCGGGTGCTTCCGACGTCGCCCGCACGTGCACGTCTGCGTAGCGTCCGAGCACGCCGTTCAGCCGCCCGGCGAGGGCGGCCGGTTCGGGGTCGCGTCCGCGTTGCAGTCTCGCGGCCTGCGCCTCGCTCAGGTCGAGGTGCGCCACCTGGCCCGACGCGTGGACACCGGCATCGGTGCGCCCGGCCACGACGAGCTGAGCATCGCCGCCGAGTACCCGGCTGACGGCGGCCTCGATCGACCCCTGCACGGTGCGCAGACCGGGCTGGCGCGCCCACCCCGAGAAACCCGATCCGTCGTAGGCGATGTCCAGTCTCAGGCGCACCCGATCAGTCTTCCAGCTCCGCGCGCGAGGGCGGGTTCGCCCCCGGCCGCGACACCGTGATCGCCGCGGCGCGCGCAGCGGTCCGCATCGCCTGCGCGAGCGCTTCGCCGTGGGCCGGCGCGCCGCTTTCGACGAGGGTGACGATGAGGCTCGCCATGAACGAGTCGCCCGCGCCGATCGTGTCGGCCACGGTCACGGCGACCCCGGCGACCTCGACGATCGCACCGTCGGGCGCCCGCCCGATCGCTCCCTCTCCCCCGCGGGTCATGACGACCGCCGAGGCGCCGAGGTCGGCGATGGTCTCGAGCACCGTCCGCGAGTCGGCGCCGGGCCAGAGCCACGCGGCATCCTCGTCGCTGAGCTTCACGAGGTCGGCCGCGGCGGCCGCACGCGCGAAGCGCGCGTGCGCGCTCTCGCGCGAGCCGACGAGCGCCGGACGGATGTTCGGGTCGACCGTGACGACGGCGTGACCACGGGCCGACTCGAGGGCCGCGAGACAGGTCTCTCCGCCCGGGTCGAGGAACAGGGCGATCGATCCGGTGTGCACGAGGACGGCATCGCCACGGGGAGCGGGCTCGACGACGCCGGCGACCTCGAACGTGTACTCCGCCGAGCCATCGGGGCGGATGCGGGCGCGCGCCGTGTCGGTGGCGGCGTCGGTCCACGACGCCTCGGCGATAACGGCGCCGGCCTCGCTCACGTGGCGGGCGACCCGCTCACCGCGCTCGTCGCGTCCGAGCCGCGTCGCCAACCGGGCGGGGACGCCGAGCCGGGCGACGCCCACCGCCACGTTCGCCGGGCTGCCGCCGACGTGCTCGGTCACACCATCGTCGGTCTCGACGATGTCGACCAACGCCTCACCCAGCACCAGCACCTCGGGAGCGCCCATGTTCCACCTGTTCTCACGACACGGTCCGCGCGGGATCCGCGCTTCTCCTCCGGTCTACCACATCACCCCCAGGCACCCGCTCTACACTGGGAGGCTGCCGCCGCCCGTCCCCCCGACGACCCCGGACACAGCCGTATGACTCCTCCGCCTCTTCCGCGCGCCCGCATCGCGGGACTCGACGGCCTGCGCGCCGTCGCCGTGGTGCTCGTCGTCGTGTACCACCTCTTCCCCGACGCCTTCCTGCGGAGCGGCTACGTCGGCGTCGACGTGTTCTTCGTGATCTCCGGCTTCCTCATCACGACGCTCCTCCTGCGCGAACGTGCACGCGAGGGGCGGATCCGGCTGCGACGCTTCTGGGCGAGGCGCGCGCGGCGCCTGCTGCCCGCCCTCGCGGCCGTCGTCACCGTGAGCGCCTCGCTGGCCTGGCTGGTCGGCGGCGACGTCCTCGTCGACATGGGCCTCCATGTGCTGGGGGCGGCCACGTTCTCGTACAACTGGGTGTCGATGGCCGACGGCGGCACCTACTTCTCCGCGGCCGACCCCGAGATCTTCCGCAACCTGTGGTCGCTCGCGGTCGAGGAGCAGTTCTACCTGCTCTGGCCGCTCCTGCTGCCGCTCTTCCTCCTGCTTCCCGGCCGCCGCTCGCGCGCCGCGGCAGCGCTCGGGCTCGCGGCACTGTCGGCCGCGTGGGCGTTCACGAGCGTCACCGCGGGCGCCGACCTCACTCGCGTCTATTTCGGCACCGACACGCACGCCTTCGGGCTCCTGATCGGCGTCGCCGTCGCGTTCGCCCTCCACGGCCTCGTCGTCAGGAGGTCGTCGGTCGCCGGCGTCGGACCCGTGTGGGGCGTGATCGTCGGAGCGCTCGCGACCGCGGGCATCGTGGCCGCCGCAGCCGTGGGCGGCGGCGAGGCAATCACGTTCCCGGCCTCGAGCCTCGCCGCGTCGCTCCTCACCGCCGTCGTGCTGCTGATCGCGGCGTGGCCGGGCTCGTGGTTCGGTCGCGCGCTCGACATCGCCCCGCTGCGGTGGCTCGGCGAACGGTCGTACGCGGTGTACCTGTGGCACTGGCCTCTCCTCGTGCTGCTGTCGTTCCAGCTCACCGGCGCAGGCCCCGAGACGGGCGTCCCGGTCCTGGCGGGCGCGGGCGTGGCGCTGGCTTCGGTCGTTCTGGCGGCCGGGTCGTACCGCTGGCTCGAGCAGCCCGTCCGCCGCCACGGATTCCGAGGTGCGCTCGCCCTGGCCCGCCACGGGCTGCGCGCGCGCCCGTCGCGGCGCGCCGCGACGCTGGCGGTCGCCCTCGTCGCCGCGCTCGCCCTCGGCGGCACGACGGCGGCGGTGGCGGCCGCCCCGCGCACCACGACGAGCCAGAGCGCGGTGGACGCCGGTCGCGATGCCCTGGAGCAGGCGCGGCGGCTGCCGACACCGGCCCCCGCGCCGGGGGCGCAGACGGTCGACGGCACCCGCGTGAGTGCCGTCGGCGACTCGGTCATGCTCGCCTCCGCCCCGGGGCTCCTCCAGGCGATGCCGGGTATCGAGGTCGACGCCGAGGTGTCGCGATCGCTGTGGGCCGGGGCGCGGATCATCGACGATCTGGCCGCCTCTGGCGAACTGCGCGAGTATGTCGTGGTCGGCCTCGGCACGAACGGCCCGGTCTCGACCGAGGCGCTGCAGAGCATCGTCGACGCCGCCGGCCCCGATCGCTACGTCATCCTGGTGAATGCGTACGGACCGCGGGACTGGATCCCCGGCGTCAACAGCGACCTCACGGCGTTCGCGGCGTCGCACCCTCGCGTCGCCGTCGCCGACTGGTCGCAGGCGATCGCCGGGCACGACGATCTGCTCGCCGGCGATCAGATCCACCCCGAGTCAGCCGGCGGCGACATCTACGCGCGCACGGTGAAGCGCGCGGTCGACGGTGCCGCGACCCAGCTCGCGGCGGCACAGTGGGCCGCCGAGCAGACCCGCACGACCCTGCTCGAACTGTTCGGCCGCGCCGAGGATCAGTAGCGGCGGACGAGCACCCGGTCGCGCTCGTACGGCGTGAACCCGAGACCGCCGTAGAGCGCGTTGGCGCCCGTCGGGCTCTCGGTGTCGACGTCGAGTACCGCCGTGCCGAGGCCCGCTTCCCGCATTGCAGCGAGCGACCGCGAGATCACCGCCGGCGCCAGCCCGCGCCTGCGGTGCGACCGGACCACGCCGACGAGATCGATGTACGCGTTGGGGCCGAGGACGGCGAAGTCGCCCTCGTTCACGGAAGCCAGGCAGAACGCGACGATCTCGCCGCCGTCGAGGGCCAGGGTGCACAGATCGGGCCGCAGGAACGGACCGCCGATGAACTGCTGCCAACGCTCCGGCGGGCTCGGCAGGCTGCCCCAGTGGTCGCGGAACGCGTCGTTGCGCGCCAGCCGCGCGTCCTCGGCACGATCGGACGAGAACGGCACCAGCTCGATGCCGTCCGGCGTCGTCACCGCGGCGATCGGTTCGGACAGGTCGCGGTGCATCGTCGAGAACCAGCGCTCGGTGCGGTAGCCGAGCGATTCGGCGATGCGCTCGAGAGCCGTGTCCTTCTCCGACGCGTACACCTGGATCTCGGCGGGCAGGCTCGCCGCCGCGGCATCCGCTGCCGCCGCCTCGCGCAGCTGCTCCTCGGCGCGTTCGTGCTGCCATGCGAAGAGCGCGGTGCCGATCCCGCGGCCGCGCCGGTCGGGCCGCACCGCGCCGGTGAGGTAGATGTGCAGGTGCTCCTCGCGCGAGGGATGCAGGGTGACGGTACCGACCGCGAGCGCCTCGCCGGTCTCATCGAACGCGATCAACGTGTCGCGTTCATGGTCGACGTGCGACAGCTCGAACGTCTCGGCGACGTCCTCGCGCGGAGTCGTCCATGTCGGGTGGTCCACCCGGTCGGCGGCCACCAGCACGCCGTGGATGACGTCGATGTCGTCGCGGGTCGCCGTGCGCCAGTGCGCGACGGCGGGGCAGGTCGGTGCGTTCGGCGTGCTCACCCCTCCACCCTTGCACATGCCCCGGCACACAGCGGGCCCGCACCCTCCGAAGAGAGTGCGGGCCCGATGTCAGCGCGAAACGCTGTTACTTCTTGTCGTCCTCGGCGGGAGCCTCAGCGGCGTCCTCGGCGGCAGCCTCAGCGGCTGCGCCCTCCTCCGGCGACTCGGCGCCGGCGTCGGCCGCAGCGTCGTCGTCGGCCGGAGCCTCGGCGGTCTCCTCGACGGGAGCCTCCTCGACCGGGGCCTCCTCGGCGGCCGGAGCGGCGGCAGCCGACTTCTTGGCCGACTTCGGCTTCGGGTTCACCGGCTCGAGCACGAGCTCGATGACAGCCATGGGAGCGTTGTCGCCCTTGCGGTTGCCGATCTTGGTGATGCGCGTGTAGCCACCCTCGCGCTCGGCGACGAGCGGAGCGATCTCGGCGAAGAGCTCGTGAACGACGCTCTTGTCGCCGATGACCGACGCGACGCGACGGCGGGCGTGCAGGTCGCCGCGCTTCGCGAAGGTCACCAGACGCTCGGCGTACGGACGCAGGCGCTTGGCCTTGGTCTCGGTCGTGGTGATCGACTTGTGGGTGAACAGGGCCGCGGCGAGGTTCGCGAGAAGCAGGCGCTCGTGTGCGGGGCCGCCTCCGAGGCGGGGACCCTTGGTGGGCTTAGGCATTTTTGATTACTCCAGGAAGAAAGGGGGGCTCAGAGGTTCTCGTCGTCGTATCCGCCGTAGAAGTGCGCACCGTCGAACCCGGGAACCGAGTCCTTCAGCGACAGGCCGAGCGAGACGAGCTTGTCGCGCACCTCATCGACCGACTTCTGACCGAAGTTGCGGATGTTCATGAGCTGGGTCTCCGAGAGGGCGACCAGCTCGGACACCGTGTTGATGCCCTCGCGCTTGAGGCAGTTGTACGAGCGGACCGACAGGTCGAGGTCCTCGATCGGCATCGACAGCTCGTTGGTGAGAACCTCGGCGACCGGCGCGGGGCCGATCTCGATGCCCTCGGCCTCGACGTTCAGCTCGCGGGCGAGACCGAACAGCTCGACGAGCGTACGACCGGCCGAAGCCACGGCGTCGCGCGGCGAGATGGACGCCTTCGACTCGACGTCGAGGACGAGCTTGTCGAAGTCGGTGCGCTCACCGGCACGGGTGGCCTCGACGCGGTAGCTGACCTTGAGCACGGGCGAGTAGATCGAGTCGATCGGGATCTGACCGGCCTCGGCGTACTCGTTGCGGTTCTGGGTCGCGGAGACGTAGCCGCGACCGCGCTCGATGACGAGCTCGAGCTCGAACTTCGCGCTGTCGTTGAGCGTCGCGATGACCAGGTCGGGGTTGTGCACCTCGACACCGGCGGGAGCCGAGATGTCGGCGGCCGTGACCTCACCGGCACCGGTCTTGCGCAGGTACGCCGTGATGGGCTCGTCGCGCTCGGACGAGACGACCAGCTGCTTGATGTTGAGGATGATCTCGGTGACATCCTCCTTCACGCCCGGAATCGTGCTGAACTCGTGCAGCACACCGTCGAAGCGGATGCTGGTGACGGCGGCACCCGGGATGGACGACAGCAGGCTGCGGCGCAGCGCGTTGCCGATGGTGTAGCCGAAGCCGGGCTCGAGCGGCTCGACGACGAACCGGCTGCGGAACTCGCCGATCTTCTCCTCGGTCAGAGTGGGACGCTGTGCGATGAGCACTATGTGTTCCTTTCGATCACGTGACCGCTATATGACACGTGCAATTCAGTGAGGTGTTGAGTTTTCAAGGAAACGACGGAAGTCCGGATGCCGCGCGATGCGGCATCCGGATCCGTGTCAGCTCAGACGCGGCGGCGCTTGGGGGGACGGCAGCCGTTGTGGGCCTGCGGCGTGACGTCCTGGATGGACCCCACCTCGAGGCCGGCGGCCGTCAGCGAGCGGATCGCGGTCTCGCGGCCCGAACCGGGGCCCTTGACGAAGACGTCGACCTTCTTGACGCCGTGCTCCTGCGCCTGGCGCGCAGCGGACTCGGCGGCCATGCCGGCGGCGTAGGGGGTCGACTTGCGCGAGCCCTTGAAGCCGACGCCACCCGAGGAGGCCCAGCTGATGACGGCGCCCGACGGGTCGGTGATCGAGACGATCGTGTTGTTGAACGTCGACTTGATGTGGGCGTGGCCCAGCGCGATGTTCTTCTTCTCCTTGCGGCGCGGCTTGCGCGCTGCGGACTTGGCCTGTGCCATGTGCGTGTTCTCCTAAACCTGTGGGGGCCGCGCCTTAGCGCGCCTTCTTCTTGCCGGCGACGGTGCGCTTGGGACCCTTGCGCGTACGCGCGTTGGTCTTGGTGCGCTGACCGCGCACGGGCAGGCCACGGCGGTGGCGCAGACCCTCGTAGGAACCGATCTCGACCTTGCGGCGGATGTCGGCGGCGACCTCGCGGCGCAGGTCACCCTCCACCTTGTAGTTGCCCTCGATGTAGTCGCGGAGCGCGACGAGCTGGTCGTCGGTGAGGTCCTTGACGCGGATGTTCTCGTCGATCTCCGTCGCTGCGAGGATCTCGTTCGAGCGGGTACGGCCCACGCCGTAGATGTACGTGAGGGCGATCACCACGCGCTTGTCGCGCGGGATGTCAACGCCGGCAAGACGTGCCATGCGGTTCTCCTAGGAGTAATCGAAGGTGTGGAGCAGGATCGGTGCTCGGGCCTTCGTCCCGAGGTGTCCCCCGCCGGCTGCGCCGCGCGGGTTCTGATCTGCCTGAGGTGTATTGAGTTGTCGTCGTACCGGGTGCCGCGCGGACGCGGCATCCGATCAGCCCTGGCGCTGCTTGTGACGCGGGTTCGACTTGCAGATGACCATGACGCGACCGTGGCGACGGATGACCTTGCAGTGGTCGCAGATGGGCTTGACGGAGGGGTTGACCTTCATGATGTTCCTGATTCGCTGTCTTCGCCGACGGAGCAGGGGCTCCGGGGCGTTACTTCTCGACCGGCGTGCGCTGGGCTCAGCGGTAGCGGTAGACGATGCGACCGCGGGTCAGGTCGTAGGGGCTGAGCTCCACGACCACGCGGTCTTCGGGGATGATGCGGATGTAGTTCTGCCGCATCTTGCCCGAGATCGTTGCGAGGACCTTGTGTCCGTTGCTGAGCTCGACGCGGAACATCGCGTTGGGCAGAGCCTCGGAGATCACGCCCTCGATCTCGATGACACCGTCTTTCTTCGCCATACGCTCGCTTACAGTTGTGCAGGCCGGTCGGTCTGCGTTGGATGGGATTTTCGGTGACACGCCAAGAGAGGCGCAACGCACCAAAGAGCAAGCATACGCGCTACCGCACGCTCGAGCAACTCGCCGTATCTCGCACGGCGCGTCGCCCCGCTCCGCTCAGTTGAAGAGCGTGGCGAACGAGCCGCGTGCCGGGATCGTGCTGTTCGAGATCGTCTCGCCGTTGACGGCGATCGTCGGCGTTCCGACGCGGTCCGATCCGGGCTGGAGCGGCGTCTCCTTGGTCTTCGCGGCGACGTAGGACTCGTAGGTGCGATCGGTGACGCACGAGTCGATGCCCGTCACCCCCGCATCGGATGCGATCTGCAGGAGCTGCTCGTCGGTGAGACCCGTCGACTGCTCGGCGGGCTGCTGCTCGAAGAGGGCCTGCATGAACGGGACGGCGGCGTCGGGGTCGGCCTCGGCGACGCAGTACATCGCATTGGCCGAACGCGTCGAGTACTCGGTGCCCTGCGACGCACGGTCGAGGATCGAGATCGGGTGGATCTTGAGGGTGATCGTTCCGTCGTTCACGAGATCGAGGATCTCGGGTCCGTAGGTCGTCTCGAACTGACCGCAGATCGGGCACATGAAGTCGACGTACGTGTCGAGCGTCTGCGAGCCGTCTCCGACGACGACGGCGCCGGTCTCCTGCTCGATGCCCGACCCCGTGGGCGGGGTGCCGGGGTCAGTCGCGCTGTTGTTCATCCACACGACCAGCGCGACGATGAGGGCCACCACGACCACCACGGCCGTCGACACCCAGATCGCGAACCAGTTGGTCTTGCCCGTCGCCGCAGTAGCCATCACTTCTCTCCTCAGCCGATTTCCGTCGGCACGATTCCATACGGGGCGAGCCCCGCGGCGCCACCGTCGGGCGCCGTGAGAACCCAGATGCCCCCATCATGCACCGCGACGCTATGTTCCCAATGGGAGCCGTCCGAGCCGTCGATCGTCGAGACCGTCCAGTCGTCGTCCTCGGTGAACGTCTCCTCCGAGCCGGCTACGACCATCGGCTCGATCGCGAGCACGAGACCGGGCTTCACCTCGGGGCCCAGGTCGGCCACGCGGTAGTTGAAGACCGAGGGCGCTTCGTGCATCTTGCGGCCGATGCCGTGCCCGACGTAGTCGCGCAGGATGCCGTACTGCTCGCCGGACGCCTCGATCGAGGTTTGGATCGCGTCACCGATCTCGCCGATGCGCTTGGCGTTGGCCATGGCGGCGATGCCGGCCCACAGCGATTCCTCGGTGACCTGCGACAGCCGCTCGCGCGACGCGACGAGCTCCGGTCGCTCGGGATCGGGGATGACGATCGTGAACGCCGAGTCGCCGTTCCAGCCGCGGAACTGCGCGCCGGCGTCGATCGAGAGGATGTCGCCCGGCTCCAGCGGACGCGAGTTCGGGATGCCGTGCACGACCTGCTCGTTGACCGACGCGCACACGGTGTGGCGGTAGCCCCGGACGAGCTGGAAGTTCGACTCGGCACCGCGTGAGCGGATCACGTCCGCGGCGATGGCATCGAGCTCGAGCGTCGTCACGCCGGGCGCGACGTGGTCGCGCACCGCCTGCAGGGCCGCGGCCGTGATCAGGCCGGGCTCGACCATCGCCTGCAGCTGGGCGGGCGACTTGTAGATGGAGCGGCGACCGATCACGCTGTGATGCCGCGGGCCGTCAGAGCCGCGGTGATCCGCTCCGTGATCTCGTCGAGCGAGCCGACACCGTCGATCTGATCGACGATCCCGCGCTCGCGGAAGACGTCGAGGATCGGGGCGGTCTCGTTCTCGTAGATCGAGAGGCGCTTGGCGATCGACTCCTCGTTGTCGTCGTCGCGACCCTGCTCGGCCGCACGCTTGGAGAGTCGCGCGATGGACTCCTCGCGGGGGACGACGAGCTCGATCACGGCCGTCAGCTCTTCGCCGCGGCCCTGGAGGAAACCGTCGAGATCGCGGACCTGAGCCAGGTTGCGCGGGTACCCGTCGAGCAGGAAGCCGCCGGCAGCGTCGGCCTGCTCCAGCCGGTCGCGCACGATCGCGCTCGTCAGCTCGTCGGGAACCAGGTCGCCGGCGTCGATGATCGCCTTGACCTGCTGGCCGAGCTCGGTGCCCTCCTTGACGTTCGCCCGGAAGACGTCGCCCGTCGAGACGGCGGGGATGCCCAGCGCCTCGGCGATGCGCACTCCCTGAGTGCCCTTGCCCGAGCCCTGGGGCCCGACGATCAGCAGACGTGCAGCCGTCATCGCAGCAGCCCTTCGTAGTGGCGCTGCTGGAGCTGCGCGTCGATCTGCTTCACCGTCTCGAGTCCGACACCGACGATGATGAGGATCGAGGCGCCGCCGAACGGGAAGTTCTGGTTGGCACCGACCGTCGCGAGCGCGATCAGCGGAAGCAGGGCGATGAGACCCAGGTAGATCGAGCCGGGAGCGGTGATGCGGGTGAGGACGTAGTCGAGGTACTCCGCGGTGGGCCGGCCGGCACGGATGCCGGGGATGAACCCGCCGTACTTCTTCATGTTGTCCGCGACGTCGACCGGGTTGAACGTGATGGCCACGTAGAAGTAGGTGAAGCCGATGATCAGCAGGAAGTAGACCGCCATGTACAGCGGGCTATCGCCGGTCGTGAAGTACTGCTGGATCCACGCCACCCAGCCGGGCACGTTGCCGTCGGCATCCGGGTTCTGGTTGAACTGCGCGATCAGCGCGGGGATGTACAGCAGCGACGACGCGAAGATGACCGGGACGACACCCGCCATGTTGACCTTGATGGGAATGTACGTGTTCGTGCCGCCGTACGTGCGCCGGCCGACCATGCGCTTGGCGTACTGGACCGGGATGCGCCGCTGCGACTGCTCGACGAAGACGACGAGGGCGACGACGGCGATGCCCACCGCCAGCACGAGCAGGAAGATCTCGAAGCCGCGGGCGATCGCGATCGACCAGAGGGCCGCGGGGAACGTGGCGGCGATCGAGGTGAAGATGAGGATCGACATGCCGTTGCCGACGCCGCGCTCGGTGACGAGCTCGGCGAACCACATGATCAGGCCGGTGCCGGCGGTCATCGTGATGATCATCAGGAGCTGGGCGTACCAGGCCTCCGAGGTCACGAGCTGAGCGCACTCGGGAACACCGGTCACCGGGATCAGCTGACCCGAGCGGGCGACCGTGACGAGCGTCGTGGACTGCAGCAGCGCCAGCGCGATGGTCAGGTAGCGGGTGTACTGCGTGAGCTTCGCCTGGCCGGACTGACCCTCCTTGTAGAGGGTCTCGAAGTGCGGGATGACCACGCGCAGCAGCTGCACGATGATCGTCGCGGTGATGTACGGCATGACGCCGAGCGCGAAGATCGACAGCTGCAGCAGGGCGCCGCCCGAGAACAGGTTCACGAGCGAGAGCAGGCCCTGCGCGGTGCCGCTCTGGTCGAGACAGCTCTGCACGTTCGGGAAGTTCACGAACGGCGTCGGCACGTGCGCGCCCAGGCGGTAGATGGCGATGATCGCCAGGGTGAAGCCGATCTTCCGCCGGAGATCCGGAGTGCGGAAAACCCGCGCTATGGCGCTGAACAAGTGGATTCCTCCCAAGGGATGGGCGGCGTCTCGGGAAGACACCGTCAACCAGGGTATCCCAGGCCGTTCACAGGCGCGCCTCGGATACGACGAAGCGAGGGCCGGAGCGAACTCCGGCCCTCGCTGGCGAATTACTTGATGGACCCGCCGGCCGCGACGATCTTCTGCTCGGCAGAGCCCGAGACCTTATCGACCGACACGTTCAGCGCCACCGAGATGTCGCCGGTGCCGAGCACCTTGACCTTCTCGTTCTTGCGGACGGCACCCTTCGCGACCAGGTCGGTGATGGTGACGTCACCGCCCTGCGGGTAGAGCTCCGCGAGCTTGTCCAGGTTCACGACCTGGTACTCGACGCGGAACGGGTTCTTGAACCCGCGCAGCTTGGGGGTGCGCATGTGGAGCGGCATCTGGCCACCCTCGAAGCCCGCCTTGACCTGGTACCGGGCCTTCTGACCCTTGGTTCCGCGGCCCGCGGTCTTACCCTTCGAGCCCTCACCGCGGCCGACACGGGTCTTCGCCGTGTTGGATCCGGGCACGGGACGCAGGTGGTGGACCTTCAGCACACCGGGGCGAGCGGCCGTGGTCTCGGCCTTCGCCTTCTTGTCGTCCTTCTTCTCAGCCATCAGTCGATCTCCTCAACCTTCACGAGGTGCGCGACGGTCTTGACGTAGCCGCGCGTCTGCGCGTCGTCGGGACGGACGACCGAGTCGCCGATCCGCTTGAGACCCAGCGAACGCAGCGTGTCGCGCTGGTTCTGCTTCTCGCTCACCTTGGACTTGACCTGGGTGACCTTCAGTCGAGCGGCCATCAGGCACCTACCTTCTGTGCGGCGTTCGCCTCGGCCTCAGCGCGCACGAGGCGAGCCGGTGCGACCTGGTCGAAGTCCAGGCCACGGCGTGCGGCGACCGCACGGGGCTCCTCGAGCTGCTTCAGTGCCTCGACGGTCGCGTGCACGATGTTGATCGTGTTCGACGAGCCGAGCGACTTCGACAGGACGTCGTGGATACCGGCGCACTCGAGCACGGCGCGGACGGGACCACCGGCGATAACACCGGTACCGGCGGCAGCGGGGCGCAGGAGCACCACGCCGGCGGCTGCCTCACCCTGCACGGGGTGCGGGATGGTCGAGCCGGTGCGGGGAACGCGGAAGAAGTTGCGCTTGGCCTCTTCGACACCCTTCGAGATGGCGAGGGGGACCTCACGCGCCTTGCCGTAGCCGACGCCGACCAGCCCGTTGCCGTCGCCGACGACGACGAGAGCGGTGAAGCTGAAGCGACGACCACCCTTGACGACCTTCGACACGCGGTTGATGGTGACGACGCGCTCCAGGAACTGGCTCTTGTCGGCGTCGCGCGAACCGCGGTCGCGGTTGTTGCTGCGCTCGCGGCTGCCGCGGCGGGGCTCGCGGGCCTCGCGCTCGACGGGAGCGGTGCCTGCGGCCTGCTCGGTCGTAGCCTGTTCGGTCACAGGGTTCTCTCCGTTGTTGTTGGTCACTGCATCGCTCACAGGTTCAGACCTCCCTCGCGAGCGCCGTCGGCGATCGCTGCGACACGGCCCGCGTAGCGGTTGCCACCGCGGTCGAACACGACGTCTTCGACGCCGGCGGCCTTGGCGCGCTCGGCGACGAGCTCGCCGACCTTGCGGGCCTTGGCGGTCTTGTCACCGTCGAACGTGCGCAGGTCGGCCTCGAGGGTCGACGCCGAAGCCACGGTGTGACCCTTGGCGTCGTCGACGAGCTGCACGAAGACGTGGCGGGCCGAGCGGGTCACGACCAGGCGCGGCCGGGCCTCGGTGCCCACGATCTTCTTGCGAAGGCGGGCGTGACGACGCGCGCGCGCGTCGGACTTGCTCTTCACAGCCATGCTTACTTACCAGCCTTTCCGGCCTTGCGGCGGACGACCTCGCCCGCGTACCGCACACCCTTGCCCTTATAGGGCTCGGGCTTGCGGATCTTGCGGATGTTGGCCGCGGTCTCGCCGACCGCCTGCTTGTCGATGCCGCTGACCGTGAGCTTGTTGTTGCCCTCGACGGTCAGGGTGATGCCGGCGGGTGCCTCGACGGTGACGGGGTGCGAGAAGCCGAGAGCGAACTCGACGGACGAGCCCTTCTGAGCGACGCGGTAACCGGTGCCGACGACCTCGAGACCCTTGGTGTAGCCCTGGGTCACGCCGATGATGTTGTTGTTGATCAGGGTGCGGGTCAGGCCGTGCAGGGCACGCGACTCGCGCTCGTCATCCGGACGGGTGACGAGAACCTGGTTCTCCTCGACCTTGGCCTCGATGGGCTTGGCGACGGTCAGTCGCAGCTCGCCCTTGGGGCCCGTGACGAGGACGTCCTGTCCGGTGACCTCGACGGTCACACCGGCAGGGATGTCGATGGGGAGACGTCCAATACGCGACATCAGATCACCACACGTAGGCGAGGACTTCCCCGCCGACGCCCTTCGAGTCGGCCTGGCGGTCCGTGAGGAGGCCAGAGGAGGTGGACAGAATCGCGACGCCCAGGCCACCGAGGACCGTGGGCAGCTCGGTCGACTTCGCGTACACGCGGAGACCGGGCTTGGAGACGCGCTTGATGCCGGCGATCGACCGCTCGCGGTTGGGGCCGTACTTCAGCGTCATGGTGAGGGTCTGGCCGACGCGGGCATCGGTGACCTCCCAGCCGGAGATGTAGCCCTCCTGCTTGAGGATCTCGGCGATGTTGGTCTTGAGCTTCGAGCTCGGCAGCGACACGGAGTCGTGGTGCGCCGAGTTCGCGTTGCGCAGACGGGTCAGCATATCTGCGACCGGGTCTGTCATCGTCATAGGTGTGTTCCTTCGATCATGAGGTTTCGACTGCCGTTACACGACAGGCGACCTTCGATGAATGTCCATATTCAGTTGTGCAGTCGTTCGGCCCCGGAGCATGCCCCGAGGCCGAACGATCGATTGTACCGGATTACGCCTGGGCGTCGTCCGACTTGAACGGGAAGCCGAGCTGGCGGAGCAGCGAGCGTCCCTCGTCATCCGACTTCGCCGTGGTGACGATCGTGATGTCGAAACCACGGACGCGGTCGATCCGGTCCTGGTTGATCTCGTGGAAGACCGCCTGCTCCTGCAGACCGAAGGTGTAGTTGCCGTGACCGTCGAACTGCTTGGGCGACAGACCGCGGAAGTCGCGGATGCGGGGCAGCGCGAGGTTCACGAGACGGTCGATGAACTCCCACGCACGGTCACCGCGGAGGGTGACGTGCGCGCCGATGGCCTGGCCCTCGCGCAGCTTGAACTGCGCGATGGACTTGCGGGCCTTCGTGACGATCGGCTTCTGACCCGTGATCTTCGTCAGGTCGTCCACGGCGCCGTCGATCACCTTGCTGTCGCGAGCTGCCTCGCCGACACCGGTGTTCACGACGACCTTCACGAGACCGGGGATCTGCATGACGTTGGCGTAGCCGAACTCTTCCTGCAGAGCCTTCTTGATCTCGCTCTGGTACTTCTGCTTCAGGCGGGGCTGGATCTTGCCAGCCGCCGCGGCAGTGGTGCTGCTCATATTCAGAGGTCCTTGCCGCTCTTCTTCGCGTAACGCACGCGGACGGTGCGCTTCACGCCGTCCTTCGTCTTCTCCTCGACGCGGTGGCCGACGCGGGTCGGCTTCTTCGTCTCGGGGTCGACGACCTGGACGTTCGAGATGTGGATGGGGGCCTCGAAGGTCTCGATGCCGCCCGTCTTGGTGCCACGCTGCGTCTGGCCGACGCGGGTGTGCTTGGTGACGTAGTTCACGCCCTCGACGATGACGCGGTTCTGCTCGACGAGGACCTCGAGGACCTTGCCCTGCTTGCCACGGTCGCCGCCGCGCTCGGGCTTGGCGCCCGTGATGACCTGAACCAGGTCACCCTTCTTGATGTTCGCCATGATCAGATGACCTCCGGGGCGAGCGAGACGATCTTCATGAACTTCTTGTCGCGAAGCTCACGACCGACCGGTCCGAAGATGCGGGTGCCACGGGGCTCCCCGTCGTTCTTCAGGATGACGGCGGCGTTCTCGTCGAACTTGATGTACGAGCCGTCGGGACGGCGCGTCTGCTTGACGGTGCGGACGATGACGGCCTTGACGACATCACCCTTCTTGACGTTGCCACCGGGGATCGCGTCCTTGACGGTGGCGACGATGATGTCGCCCAGTCCGGCGTACCGGCGGGCGGAGCCGCCGAGCACGCGGATGGTGAGCAGCTCCTTGGCGCCGGTGTTGTCGGCGACCTTGAGGCGGGATTCGGTCTGAATCATGAGATCACTTCGCCTTCTCGAGGACCTCGACCAGACGCCAGCGCTTGGTGGCGCTCAGCGGGCGAGTCTCGTTGATGAGGACGAGGTCGCCGATGCCGGCGGTGTTGGCCTCGTCGTGGGCCTTGACCTTCGACGTGCGGCGGATGACCTTGCCGTAGAGCGGGTGCTTCACGCGGTCCTCGACCTCGACGACGATCGTCTTGTCCATCTTGTCGCTCACGACGTAGCCGCGACGAGCCTTGCGGTAACCGCGGGCCTGCGGGTCGCGGACGTCGTGCTCGCCGTGCTCGTGGCCCTCGGCGACAGCCTCAGCGGCGTTCTTGTCGGTAGCCATTACTCGGTCTCTTCCTTCGCGGCCTCGGTGGCGTCATCCGCCTTCTTGGCCTTGGTCTTCTTCGCCTTCGGCGCCTCCGCGACGGGCGTGGCACGAATGCCGAGCTCGCGCTCGCGGATCACCGTGTAGAGCCGCGCGATGTCGCGCTTGACCGCACGGATGCGGCCGTGGCTCTCGAGCTGGCCGGTGGCCGACTGGAAGCGCAGGTTGAACAGCTCTTCCTTGGCCTTGCGCAGCTCCTCGACGAGGCGCTGGTCTTCGAACGTGTCGAGCTCGCTCGGGGCGAGCGTCTTGGTGCCGACAGCCATTACGCGTCGCCCTCCTCGCGCTTGATGATGCGTGCCTTCAGCGGCAGCTTGTGAATGGCACGGGTCAGGGCCTCGCGAGCGAGCTCCTCGTTGACTCCGGCGACCTCGAAGAGGACGCGACCCGGCTTGACGTTGGCGACCCACCACTCCGGCGAGCCCTTACCCGAACCCATGCGGGTCTCGGCGGGCTTCTTGGTGAGCGGACGGTCGGGGTAGACGTTGATCCACACCTTGCCGCCACGCTTGATGTGACGCGTCATGGCGATACGAGCGGACTCGATCTGACGGTTGGTCACGTAAGCGGGCGTGAGTGCCTGGATACCGAACTCGCCGAAGGAGACCTTCGTGCCGCCGGTGGCCTGGCCATCGCGCTTGGGGTGGTGCTGCTTGCGGTACTTGACCTTGCGGGGGATAAGCATCAGGCCGACGCTCCTTCTGCCACGGGGGCCTCGTTGCGGGGACCGCGACGGCGGTCACCGCGGTCGTCGCGACCGCGCGAGGTCTTCGGCGCGTTGGCCTGCTCGCGAGCGAGCTCCTTGGCCGTCAGGTCGCCCTTGTAGATCCAGACCTTCACGCCGATGCGGCCGAAGGTGGTCTTGGCCTCGTAGAAGCCGTAGTCGATGTTCGCGCGGAGCGTGTGCAGGGGCACGCGGCCCTCGCGGTAGAACTCCGAGCGGCTCATCTCCGCGCCGCCGAGGCGGCCCGAGACCTGGATCCGGATGCCCTTGGCACCGGCGCGCTGAGCGCCCTGCAGACCCTTGCGCATCGCGCGGCGGAAAGCCACACGAGCGGAGAGCTGCTCGGCGATGCCCTGCGCGACGAGCTGGGCGTCGGCCTCGGGGTTCTTGACCTCGAGGATGTTGAGCTGGATCTGCTTGCCGGTGAGCTTCTCGAGGTCGGCGCGGATGCGCTCGGCCTCGGCGCCGCGACGACCGATCACGATGCCCGGGCGGGCGGTGTGGATGTCGACGCGGACGCGGTCACGGGTGCGCTCGATCTCGATGTTGCTGACGCCGGCGCGGTCGAGCGACGTGGTCAGCAGACGACGGATCTTGATGTCCTCGGCGACGTAGTCGGCGTAACGCTGGCCCGGCTTGGTCGAGTCCGAGAACCAACGCGACACGTGGTCCGTGGTGATGCCGAGGCGGAAGCCGTACGGGTTGACTTTCTGTCCCATTACTTGCTCGCCTTCTTGCTCGTACCGGCGGCCGCGGCATCCGCGTTCTCCGGCGTCGACAGCACGACCGTGATGTGGCTCGTGCGCTTCTTGATCTGGAAGGCACGACCCTGGGCGCGGGGCTGGAAACGCTTGAGCGTCGTGCCCTCGTCGACGTACGCGTTCTTCACGTACAGGTCTGCATCGTCCAGGAACTCGTTGTCCTTGTCGGCCTTGACGCGAGCGTTCGCGACGGCCGAGGCGACGAGCTTGTAAATCGGCTCGCTGGCGCTCTGCGGGGCGAACTTCAGGATGGCGAGTGCCTCCTGAGCCTGCTTGCCCTTGATGAGCGCGACGACACGACGAGCCTTCTGAGGGGTCACGCGGATGTGCTTCACGCGCGCGGTGGATTCCACCATGTCTCTCCTCCTCTGTCCTCTCTGGAACTGCCCCCGCGTCAGCGGCGGCGGCCCTTCTTGTCGTCCTTCACGTGGCCGCGGAAGGTGCGGGTGGGCGCGAATTCGCCCAGCTTGTGGCCGACCATGGTCTCGGACACGAACACGGGGATGTGCTTGCGTCCGTCGTGCACGGCGATCGTGTGGCCGAGCATGGCCGGGATGATCATCGAACGGCGCGACCAGGTCTTGATGACGTTCTTGGAGCCGGCTTCGTTCTGCGCGACCACCTTGCGAAGCAGGTGCTCGTCGACGAAGGGGCCCTTCTTCAGGCTGCGAGGCATCTTCCTCTACTCCTACTTGCGCTTCTTGCCGGCGTTGCGACGGCGGACGATGTACTTGTCGCTCTCCTTGTTGGGGTGGCGGGTGCGACCCTCAGCCTGGCCCCAGGGAGTGACGGGGTGACGTCCACCGGACGTCTTGCCCTCACCACCACCGTGCGGGTGGTCGACCGGGTTCATGGCGACACCACGAACCGTCGGGCGAACGCCCTTCCAGCGCTTGCGGCCGGCCTTGCCCCAGTTGATGTTCGACTGCTCGGCGTTGCCGACCTCGCCGATGGTCGCGCGGCAGCGCGCATCGACGTTGCGGATCTCGCCCGAGGGCAGACGCAGCTGCGCGTAGGGGCCGTCCTTCGCGACCAGACGCACGCTGGCGCCGGCCGAGCGAGCCATCTTCGCGCCGCCACCGGGACGGAGCTCGATGGCGTGGATGACCGTACCGGTCGGGATGTTGCGCAGCGGCAGGTTGTTGCCGGGCTTGATGTCGGCGCCGGCACCCGACTCGACGATGTCGCCCTGCTGGAGCTTGTTCGGGGCGATGATGTAGCGCTTCTCGCCGTCGAAGTAGTGCAGCAGCGCGATGCGCGCGGTGCGGTTGGGGTCGTACTCGATGTGAGCGACCTTGGCGTTGACGCCGTCCTTGTCGTTGCGACGGAAGTCGATCACGCGGTACTGGCGCTTGTGGCCACCACCGATGTGACGCGTCGTGATGCGGCCCTGATTGTTACGGCCACCGGTCTTGGCGATCGGGCGGAGGAGCGACTTCTCGGGCGTCGATCGGGTGATCTCGGCGAAGTCGGCCACCGACGAACCGCGGCGACCCGGGGTCGTGGGCTTGTACTTGCGAATAGCCATGTTCGTTGTCCTCTATCCCGACCGTCAGCCGACTGCCGTGAAGATGTCGATGGTGCCCGACTTCAGGGTGACGATGGCGCGCTTGGTGTCCTTGCGCTTGCCGGTGCCGAAGCGGGTGCGACGGGACTTGCCCGCGCGGTTGAGCGTGTTGACCGCTGCGACCTTGACGCCGAAGATCTTCTCGATCGCGAGCTTGATCTCGGTCTTCGACGCACGGGGGTCCACGAGGAACGTGTACTTGCCCTCGTCGATGAGCCCGTAGCTCTTCTCGGAGACGACCGGCTTCAGGATGATGTCGCGCGGGTCCTTGTTGACGGCGGTCATGCCGAGACCTCCTCGGTGGCGCCGGCCTTGGACGCGACGAACGCGTCGTAGGCGGCCTTGGTGAAGACGAGGTCGTCCGAGACGAGCACGTCGTAGGCGTTGAGCTGGTCGAACGTCAGCACGTGGACGTACGCGAGGTTGCGCACGCTCTTGACGGTGATCTCGTCACCGCGCTCGATGACCACGAGGACGTTCTTCGTGGCGCCGAGGCCGGTCAGAACCGCCGCAGCAGCCTTGGTCGAGGGCGTGCCCTCGACACCGAACGAGTCGACGATGTGCAGACGCTGGCCGCGAGCACGGTCGCTGAGCGCTCCGAGGAGCGCGGCGGCGACCATCTTCTTGGGGGTGCGCTGCGAGTAGTTGCGCGGCTTGGGGCCGTGCACGATGCCACCACCGGTCATGTGCGGCGCACGGATCGAGCCCTGACGGGCGTTACCCGTGCCCTTCTGCTTGAAGGGCTTGCGGCCGGCGCCCGAGACCTCACCGCGACGCTTGGTCGAGTGGGTGCCCTGGCGAGCCGCCGCGAGCTGCGCGACGACGACCTGGTGGATGAGGGGAACGTTGGTCTTGACGTCGAAGAGCGCGGCGGGCAGCTCCACGGAGCCGGCCTTCTTGCCGGAGGCGCTCCGGACGTCGAGCGCGAGAGTCGAGTCAGCCATGATCAGGCACCCTTCACAGCGTTGCGGACGTAGACGATGCGGCCGCGTGCACCGGGGACGGCGCCCTTGACGAGCAGCAGACCCTTCTCGGCGTCGACGGCGTGCACCGTGAGGTTGAGGACGGTCACGCGCTCGCCACCCATGCGGCCGGCCATACGCATGCCCTTGAAGACGCGGCTGGGCGTCGACGAGGCACCGATGGAACCGGGCTTGCGGTGGTTGCGGTGCGCACCGTGCGAGGCCGAGACGCCCTTGAAGTTGTGGCGCTTCATGACACCCGCGGTGCCCTTGCCCTTGCTGGTGCCGACGACGTCGACCAGCTGGCCGGCCTCGAACGTGTCACCGGCGGTGAGCTCCTGACCGAGTGAGTAGTCAGCGGCATCCGCCGTGCGCACCTCGGTGAGGTGGCGACGGGGGGTCACGCCGGCGGCCTCGAAGTGGGCCGTGAGGGGCTTGTTGACCTTGCGGGGGTCGATCTGGCCGGCAGCGATCTGGACGGCCGAGTAGCCGTCCTTCTCGGGCGTACGGACCTGGGTGACCACGTTCGGCGCGATCTCGATGACCGTGACGGGGACGAGCTTGCCCTGCTCGTTCCAGACCTGGGTCATGCCGAGCTTGGTGCCGAGGAGGCCCTTGGAAACCTTGGAGTTGATGTCAGCCATGTCGAACCTCAGAGCTTGATCTCGATGTTGACGTCGGCCGGGAGGTCGAGTCGCATGAGCGAGTCGACAGCCTTGGGCGTCGGGTCGACGATGTCGATCAGACGCTTGTGGGTGCGCATCTCGAAGTGCTCGCGGCTGTCCTTGTACTTGTGGGGCGACCGGATGACGCACACGACGTTCTTCTCGGTCGGCAGCGGCACGGGTCCGACGACAGTCGCGCCCGCACGGGTCACGGTGTCGACGATCTTGCGTGCCGAGGTGTCGATGACCTCGTGGTCGTACGACTTCAGGCGAATGCGGATCTTCTGTCCCGCCATTTGTCTGCTCACTCTCTTTATCGCGTCTTACGTCTCGCTGGTCGCGAGCGCATTGGACGCCCGGTGGCGCGGTCTGCGCCGGGCACTTCTCACCGCCGGGGCGGTGATGCTGCACCACTGTTCTGATGTCAAACCCGCGGGTCTCCCTGCGGTTCCGCACCGTGCGCGCACGCACGCATCCTGTCTCCAGGTCGGTGTGGGGTTCGATGTTCATCTGCCCGCGGCCTAGGACTCTGCGCTTCGCGCCGCCTATGCACTGTCGTGACAGTGATCCGGGATGCTGGGCACCCGTCGGAATGTGGAACCTGAATAGTCTACGTGCCGCCCGGGCGTGTCGCAAACCCGGGCGTGTCGCGATATCCGCGTCGCGTCCCGCACCGTGGCGGCGGGCCGCCGGGCACGCACTCTCCCCGCGAACACGCACCTTCTATGGTGCACCCTCGCGGCGACGGTGCGTCCTCGGAGCGACGGATCGCGCTCAACGCAGGAGACCGTGGGCGCGGAGGAACGCGGCGAACGTCGGGCGGGATGCCAGGCGCTCCCAGCCCCAGCGCACCGGGGTCCAGCCGGTCGCCGCGACGACGCGACTCTCGCGCTCGCGCTGGGCGCGCAACACGTCGCGGGGCGAGCGTCCGCCCGTCAACGCCGGGTCGAGGTACTTGCCGTCGCCGTCGAACTCGCCGAACCTCCGCAGCCGAGGCCACGCGAAGTCGAGGAACGCCCACTGCCCATCGCCGATCGCGACGGGATGCTGGAGCACCGGTTCCGCAGCGCCCAGCTGCAGCATCCACAGCCGGCTGATGCTCTCGCCCGGCAGCTGTGCCCGCCCGTCGGCGATCGAGGCGACGAATCGCGCACTGCGGATGCCGCGGGCACCGGGCGCCTGCTCGATGCGAGCAGTCACATCGGCGACGAGCGCTGCGGCGGCGGCGGGGTCGTAGGCGCCGTTGCCGCGCCACGCCGCCGCTCGCAGCGCCGCGTCCATCGCTGCCGTCGCGGTCTCGGCCTTCTCGGCGCAGAGCACGTCGAACACCGTGCGGGCGAGGTTCGTCGCCTGCAACGCACCGATGCGCGAGACGTCGGCGTCCGCGACCTCGTGCCGGTGGCGCACGACGTCGCTGCGACTCGGCGCGGGCGCCGGACCGAGCTCGAGCGTATGCACCCGGGAGTCGTCGCCTCGGTGGACCGGCAGTCCGTGCAGCGCGGCGGCCGTCGTGTGCGAGAAGACCGGCTCGCGGGTCGCGACAGCGGCGAGGGCGTGCGCGCGCAGCCGCATCCGCGCCTCCGGTCGCGCGGCCGCCCAGCGCGCCGCCGCGACGTAGACGCCCCGCCGGACGCGCACGAGCTCTCCGTCACCGACGGCCCGTTCGAGCGTGGACGTCTCGCCGCGACGGCGCGCATCGCGCCGGAGGATGAGGTCATCGCATTCGGTCACTCCCCCACGATGCCGCCCGCGCCGCCCCCGCATCCGCGCCCCCTGCTCCCCGTGCACGCTCCCGCCCCCGCCCGTCCTGGGGAGGAACCACCGCCCCGAACGCGAGAACGCACCGACCCCGCGACCACGCACCGTTCACGGTGCGCTCTCGCGGAGGCGGTGCGTTCTCGGCGCTCGGCCTACTGGTTGCCGATGTTCTTGTCGACGTTCTCGCGGACCTCGTCGACCTTGCCATGGTGCTGCTCCGGGACGACCTTCTTCACGGCATCCGCCGCACCCTGGAGGAACTTGTCGCTGACCTCCTCGGCCTTCTCGCTCTTGAGTGCTTCCTCGATCTTGTCGCGGTTCTGTTCGAACATCTGCTTGCCCTTGTTGATGATGTCGTCGACGCCCATGATCGTCCTTTCGTCGGGTCGTATCCCGCTATGAGAGCGCGTGGCGGCACACCGCGTCAACAGCTTGCGGAAACGACGAAACCCCCCGGACCCGAAGGTCCGAGGGGTTCCGCGAAGGAAGTCGCGAGACTTACTTGATGATCTTGGTCACCGTGCCGGCGCCGACGGTGCGGCCACCCTCACGGATCGCGAAGCCGAGGCCCTCTTCCATGGCGATCGGCTGGATGAGCTCGACCGACATGTCGGTGGTGTCACCGGGCATGACCATCTCGGTGCCCTCGGGCAGCGAGATGACGCCGGTGACGTCCGTGGTGCGGAAGTAGAACTGCGGACGGTAGTTCGTGTAGAAGGGGTTGTGACGGCCACCCTCCTCCTTCGAGAGGATGTAGGCAGTGCCCTCGAAGTTGGTGTGCGGGGTAACCGAACCCGGCTTCACGACGACCTGGCCACGCTCGACGTCGTCACGCTTGGTGCCGCGGAGGAGCAGACCACAGTTCTCGCCGGCCCAGGCCTCGTCGAGCTGCTTGTGGAACATCTCGATACCGGTGACCGTGGTCTTCTGCGTCGGGCGGATGCCGACGATCTCGACCTCGGAGTTGATGGCGAGGGTGCCGCGCTCGGCGCGGCCCGTGACGACGGTTCCACGACCGGTGATCGTGAAGACGTCCTCGACGGGCATGAGGAACGGCTTGTCCTTGTCACGCACCGGGTCGGGGATCGACTCGTCGACGGCGTCCATGAGCTCGACGATCGCGTTGACCCACTTCTCGTCGCCCTCGAGAGCCTTCAGGCCCGAGACGCGGACGACAGGAGCGTTGTCGCCGTCGAAGTCCTGCGACGACAGGAGCTCGCGAACCTCGAGCTCGACGAGCTCCAGGATCTCCTCGTCGTCGACCATGTCCGACTTGTTGAGCGCGACCAGCAGGTAGGGAACGCCGACCTGCTTGGCGAGCAGGACGTGCTCGCGGGTCTGAGCCATCGGGCCGTCGGTGGCGGCGACCACGAGGATCGCGCCGTCCATCTGAGCGGCACCGGTGATCATGTTCTTGATGTAGTCAGCGTGACCCGGGGCGTCGACGTGAGCGTAGTGACGCTTGGGGGTCTCGTACTCGACGTGCGAGATGTTGATCGTGATACCACGCTGACGCTCTTCGGGCGCCGAGTCGATGGACGCGAAGTCACGCTGCACGTTGGTGGCCGACGGGTACTTGTCGGCGAGCACCTTCGAGATCGCCGCGGTGAGCGTCGTCTTGCCGTGGTCGACGTGACCGATGGTTCCGATGTTGACGTGCGGCTTGGTCCGCTCGAACTTGGCCTTAGCCACTGGGTCCTCCTCAGGACTGTCGTTGTAGATCTCCGGGCGCTGGATTGCGACCGGTTCTCTACGGGGATGTTTTCACTCTAGTAGAGAGGTCGATATTCAGTTTGAGTGGATGCCGGGAGCCTGGGCCCCCGGCATCCCGAGGGCTTACTCGCCCTTGTTCTTCTGGACGATCTCGTCGGCCACCGCGCGCGGGACCTCGGAGTAGCTGTCGAACTCCATCGAGTAGACCGCGCGGCCCGAAGTCTTCGAGCGCAAGTCGCCGATGTAGCCGAACATCTCCGACAGGGGGACGAGAGCGCGGACGATCTTGATGCCCGAGCCGTCCTCCATCGACTGGATCTGGCCACGACGCGAGTTCAGGTCGCCGATGACGTCGCCCATGTACTCCTCGGGCGTACGCACCTCGACAGCCATCAGGGGCTCGAGGATGACCGGGTTGGCCTTGCGCAGCGCCTCCTTGAAGCCCATCGAGCCGGCGATCTTGAACGCCATCTCGGACGAGTCGACGTCGTGCGACGCGCCGTCGATGAGGATCGCCTTGACACCCACGATGGGGTAGCCGGCGAGCACCCCGACGTTCATCGCGTCCTGGAAGCCCTGGTTGGTCGGCTCGATGTACTCGCGCGGGATGCGGCCACCGGTGACCTTGTTCTCGAACTCGTACGTCTTGTCGGCCGTGACCTCGAGCGGCTCGATCGCGAACTGGATCTTCGCGAACTGACCCGAACCACCGGTCTGCTTCTTGTGGGTGTAGTCGTGACGCTCGACGGCCTTCTTGATCGTCTCGCGGTACGCGACCTGCGGCTTGCCGACGTTCGCCTCGACGCGGAACTCGCGCTTCATGCGGTCGACGAGGATGTCGAGGTGCAGCTCGCCCATGCCCTTGATGACGGTCTGACCCGTCTCGGGGTTGAGCTCGGTGCGGAACGTCGGGTCCTCTTCGGCGAGCTTCTGGATGGCGACACCCAGCTTCTCCTGGTCGGCCTTGGTCTTCGGCTCGATCGCGACCTCGATGACGGGCTCGGGGAACGTCATCGACTCGAGGACGACGGGCTCGGCCGGGTCGGCGAGGGTGTCACCGGTGGTGGTGTCCTTCAGGCCGATGACGGCGTAGATGTTGCCCGCGGTGAGCGAGTCGACCGGGTTCTCCTTGTTGGCGTGCATCTGGAAGATCTTTCCGATGCGCTCCTTCTTGCCCTTGGTCGAGTTGATGACCTGCGCACCCGAGTCGAGGTGACCCGAGTAGACGCGGACGTAGGTGAGGCGACCGAAGAACGGGTGCACCGCGACCTTGAAGGCCAGCGCGGCGAACGGGTCGTTGGCGTCGGGGTGACGCTCGATGATCTTCTCTTCGTCCTTCGGGTCGTGCGCCTCGATGGCGGGCACGTCGAGGGGCGACGGGAGGAAGTCGACGACCGCGTCGAGCATGGGCTGCACACCGCGGTTCTTGAACGCGGAGCCGCAGAGCACCGGGTACAGCTCGCCGGCGACGGTGAGCTTGCGGATGGCGCCCTTGATCTCGGCGACGCTGAGCTCCTCGCCACCGAAGAACTTCTCCAGCAGCGCGTCGTCGGACTCGGCGACGGTCTCGAGGAGGCGCTGACGGTACTCGGCGGCCTTGTCGGCGAGGTCGGCCGGGATCTCCTGGATCTCGTACTTCGCGCCCATGGTCACGTCACCCTTGGCGTCGCCGGGCCAGACCAGCGCGCGCATCTCGACGAGGTCGATGACACCCACGAAGTCGTTCTCGGCGCCGATCGGGAGCTGCAGCACGAGCGGCTTGGCGCCCAGGCGGCTGACGATGGTGTCGACGGTGAAGTAGAAGTCGGCGCCCAGCTTGTCCATCTTGTTGACGAAGCAGATGCGCGGGACGTCGTACTTGTCGGCCTGACGCCAGACGGTCTCAGACTGGGGCTCGACGCCCTCCTTGCCGTCGAAGACCGCCACCGCGCCGTCGAGGACGCGCAGCGAACGCTCGACCTCGACCGTGAAGTCGACGTGGCCGGGGGTGTCGATGATGTTGATCTGGTTCTTGTTCCAGAAGCAGGTCACGGCGGCGGACGTGATCGTGATGCCGCGCTCCTTCTCCTGCTCCATCCAGTCGGTGGTCGAGGCGCCGTCGTGCGTCTCGCCGAGCTTGTGGTTGACGCCCGTGTAGAACAGGATGCGCTCGGTCGTCGTCGTCTTGCCGGCATCGATGTGCGCCATGATGCCGATATTGCGGACCTTGTTGAGGTCGGTGAGCACTTCTTGTGCCACGGGCTGTTCCTTACGTTTGGTCGGGAGCGCCGGCCGGGGTGGTTACCCCGGCCGGCGCCGAGAAGCTGTTTACCAGCGGTAGTGCGCGAAGGCGCGGTTCGACTCGGCCATCTTGTGGGTGTCTTCGCGGCGCTTGACCGCGGCACCGAGGCCGTTCGAGGCGTCGAGGATCTCGTTCTGCAGGCGCTCGGTCATCGTCTTCTCACGACGGCCCTTGGCGTACGAGACGAGCCAGCGCAGCGCGAGCGTGTTCGCGCGGTGCGGCTTGACCTCGACGGGCACCTGGTAGGTCGAGCCACCGACGCGGCGGCTCTTGACCTCGAGGGTCGGACGGACGTTGTCGAGCGCCTTCTTCAGCGTCGCGACGGCGTCCTGGCCGTTCTTGGCCTCAACACCCTTGAGGGCGGTGTAGACGATCGACTCGGCGATCGACTTCTTGCCGTCGACGAGGATCTTGTTGACGAGCTGCGTGACGATCGGAGCACCGTAGACCGGGTCGTTGACGACGACGCGGCGGGGTGCAGGTCCCTTACGAGGCATCTAACTCAACCCTTCTTCGCGCCGTAGCGGCTGCGAGCCTGCTTACGGTTCTTGACGGCCTGGGTGTCGAGCGCACCGCGGACGATCTTGTAGCGGACACCGGGGAGGTCCTTCACACGACCGCCGCGGACGAGCACGAGCGAGTGCTCCTGCAGGTTGTGGCCCTCGCCGGGGATGTAGGCGGTGACCTCGGTGCCGTTGCGGAGCTTGACACGGGCGACCTTGCGCATGGCCGAGTTCGGCTTCTTGGGCGTGGTCGTGTACACGCGGGTGCAGACACCCGCCTGCTGGGGGTTCGCCTTCAGAGCGGGCGCCTTGGTCTTGGTGACCTTCGGCGAGCGACCCTTGCGAACCAACTGCTGAATGGTTGGCACGTTCTCTCCTTGTAGTGCTGCACGGTGACAGCGTCGTGGTTTCACCACAGATCCACCGGCGCGTCACGAATGCTGCGTTTTCGAAGGGTGGATATGCCGTGGGGGCGTCCTGTTCGCAGAACGATCCCGATTCGCGTGCTCCGCTTCGACCTGATCATCGGACCGAGGCACGACGCAGGGCGCGCACGAGCGCACACCCGATCAATGATACGCCTCTCCGGCGAGGCGGGCAAACGCCGATGCGAGCCGGTGGTATCGGCGTCAGGCTCCGGGCCGCTCGATGCGCAGTTCGGCGTCGCCGAGGAGGAAGCGCTCGCCCGCCGGCGCGTCCGACCCGGGCTCGAGCTCGATCTCGGTGCCGAGGAAGTTCGTCAGCACGACGCCGTTCGTCGAGTGCAGGTCGGTGATGTGCCACAGCCCCGAGCGCAGTTCGAGACGGGCGTGCGTCTTGGAGACGGTGCGCGTGCGGTCCTCGATGGCCACGAGCTGGGCACGCGGGTAGGCGGGGTCGGGCGCGGGCTGACGCCCGACGATCGCGACGTCACCGGTGAGCGGTGCGATCTCCCCGTCGGGCAGCACCAACTGCCAGTACACCCGGCGCCGAGCGACGACGACGGTGTGGTCGATGTCGCCGTCGTCGGAGACCTCGGCGCGGCGCAGCTGGGCGGGGACCGCCGCTTCGGCCGTCCGCGGAGCCCCCGCCGCCGGAGCGCTCGCGACCGCGGAGACCTCGTCGGACAGCTCCGGGAACTCGTCGGGCGTGCGCGCGAAGGCGCGGCGGGCGATCGGCGTCGCCGAGACGGCATCCCAGGTGCGGCGACCCGCCCCGAAGCCGGACGCGGAGTCGGGGTCGGCGAACGACGGGACCACACCGGGACGATCGGATGCCGCCCGCGACGGGAACGGCGACGGCGAGATCGCCGAGACGTCGTCGATCTCGGACGGCCAGCGCGCGTCGTCGGATCCGTCTTCGTCGGCGTCCGCGTCGCGGATGGCGGCATCCTCATCGGGCCGCGTCTCGACCTGCGGGGCGGGTTCGCGCAGGATCGGCTCGCGCGCCTCCCTCGGGGCCGGCTCCGAGAACGCGGGCCGGGCCTCGGGCTGCGCCGGGGCGTCGTCGGGCTGCTGCTCAGGAGAAGATGCCGCGGCGGGCTCGGCCGCGGGTTCCGGCTCGACCGGGTGAACGTCCGGAGCGGCCGGCTCGACGGCGGGCTCGGTCGCCGACCGGCTGCGATCGGGTGCCGGCGCGGAAACGTCGGGGGTGGTCGCGGCGGGGGCGAACGGCGACGGCGGCGCCCACGGCGACGGCTGCAGGTCGGTCGGCGCCTCTTCGCGCTCGGGCACGGCGGCCGCATCGGCCTCACCGCTGGCGGCATGCGGCTCGGGGCTGAAGTGACGTGCCGACAGGGTCGGGCTCGCCAGCGTCGGCGGCGCCGCCGGCTCGGGAGAGCGGGCCGGGCGGAACTGCGCGTCGCGCTCCGGATCCGACTCGGACAGCGGCGGGGTGAAGACCCACGGCGGCGCCGTGACCTCGGCGGCCTGCTCGCCCCGCCAGCGGGCGGGACCGAGACCGAGGATGCTGGCCCACACGACGAAGAGCAGTGCGGCGAGCACCGTCATGCCGGGACCGGCGCCGAAGCCGCGGCCGATGCGGTGCGCCGCCATCACCAGCAGCACGTACACCGCGAGCGGCCCGAGCACCGGGACGAGGCCGATGAGGACGAGCCACGGGCTGAAGCCGCCGATGCGCAGCACCACCGCGATGTTCAGCAGCGGCACCCACCCCTGCCACGGCTCCTCGTCGGTCTTGCGGAAGAGCCCGGCCAGCGCCAGCGCCGTCCAGACATAGAGGACCGCACCCAGCACCGTCGAGAGGACGACGAGCAGGATGAGGAGCGATTCGTTGCCGGAGGTGGTCATCGCATCCCACGATAGGGCCCGTGACGCCCCGTCACCGCCGTCACGGTTCACCGCCGCGCTCCGCGCCGGGCTCGAAGGGCGCATCGAGCGACCGCGTGAGCTCGGCGAGCATCGCCTCGATCTGGGGCTCGACATGCTGCGCGACGGCGGCCTGCACGCGCAGCCGGTGGTGCAGCAGCACCGCGCAGACCTCGCGCCCGATCATGTTGGCGTAGTCGTCGGCGAGACCGACCTCCTGCCGCAGGGCGGCTTTCGCCTCGCTGCTGAGCGGCGGCAGTTCGGGCACGGCGTCGTCGGACTCCTGCGCGAGGCCGGAGATGGTGAAGAGGAACGGCGCCCCGGCCACCGGTTCCGGATCGAGCGGCAGGCCGTCGAACTCGGGCTCGAGCCCTTCGGAGGGCCGGTACGTACGCGCGCGGTTGCGTGCGGCCTGCTGGTCGAGCTCGGCCTGCAGCATCGGCAGGTTGCGCGAGGTGTACTCGGCGACGGCGGCATCCACGATCGCCTTCATGCGTGTGGAGAGTCCGTGCTGCACGCCGTGCGGGACGTCCGACCCGAGACCCACCGCCGACAGCACCGGCGAACCGATGCAGCGACGGCAGGGAGCGATGCGCCCTCGGTGCGTCGCTGGCTGCCAGCGCGGCAGCCAGCGCAGCCAGGCATCCACCGCCTGGCTGACCTGGGTCTCGAGCGACCGCTCCACGGGCCTATTGTGACCGATCCGAGCCGGTCGGTCCGGGATTTCGCGTCATTCGTCCTCGTCGCGTTCCCAGGCCCACCGTGGCGGCGTCGCGCGCGTGCGGACCAGCGCGACGGCCGTCCAGCCCGAGATCGCCGCCGCGGCGACGAGGAGCACGCCGAACCAGGAGACCGCGAAACCGCCGGCCGCGGCCAGGGCTCGCGCCGCGTCGACCCCGACGAGCAGCGCGGCCACGACCAGGCCGGCGAGGTACGACAGCAGCGCGACGATTCCCACCGGAACCGAGATCGCGTACGAGGGGCGCGGCACCCGCAGCACGGTGGCCAGCGTGGCAGCGATCGCGATGACCGCGGCGCCGAAGCCGACGGCGCCCGGGATCGGCCCGAGACCGCGGACGGCGACGACGTCCTGGCCGGTCACCAGGCTCAGGATGCCGAGGCCGCAGATGGCGAGCGCCCCGAAGCCCACGACCGCGAATGCGGTGGCGAGCCCGGGGCGCATCCCGCCGGAGGGGGTGGACATCAGTAGCGGTGCAGCTGAGGCCCCGCCTCGAGGGTGCGCTCGTACTCGCGCTGCGCCTCGGCGTTGAGCTCGGTGACTCGGCGTCCGCGGGCGGCGACCCACGCGCCGAACCAGATCGTCAGCTCGCGACCCGCGACCAGAGCGACGAGCGCGAGCGGCGCGAACGCCTGCTCGCCGACGATGGTCAGGGCCTGGCTCGGGGCGATCGTCCAGAACGGCGCCTGGAAGAGCTGTCCGGCGATGTGCCCCGCGTATGACGCGAGGCCCACGAGGAGTCCGAGGAGGACCCACAGGCCCCAGCGGCCGCGGTTGATGAACGCGCCCAGGACCCAGAAGGCGAGGAAGAACACCACGACGGGAACCCAGAACCACCACGAGGTGGCGGCTGCGAGGGCCTGATCGCCGACGTTGGCCGTCGTCACCTCGCCGCGTACGGCGTCGATGCCCAGGGCCGCGCCGAGGTAGATCAGCGCGAAGGCGATGGCCGCCAGGAGGCCGATGGCGCCGGCCGCTCCACGGTTGCCCCGCGGAGTCGGCGCCTCGGGGGCCTGGACGAAGATCGGCTGCGGGCTCGGGGCCGCAGCCGCCGGCGTCTCGGCGACGGGCTCGCTCGCGCTCACGGTGCGCGTGGCGCCGGCGTCGGTGTCATCGGCACGGTAGGCGCGCGTGGCGGTGTCGCTCGCGGCTGCTCCGCCCGCGGCGGTCGTAGCGGCGGCGGCGCCTGCTGCCCCGCCCGCGGCGGCATCCCGGTCAGTCGTCGCCGCAGCATCCGCCTCGGCGTCGCGCGGGGTGTCCCACTCGCTCGGCGAGTTCCACGCATCGTCCGACGACGAGCCGACGGTGTCGGTGCGCTCGTCGCGCGCTGCGGCGGCATCGATCCGAGCAGCATCCGCGTCGGAGGTCGCTCCGTCGGCGACGGGTCGGTCGGTCGAGGCGTCGGCGCTCGCGGACCGCTCGGGGAGAGTTCCGGAACCGGCGTAGGCGGCATCCCAGTCGTCGGCCGAGACCGCATCGCGCGACGCCTCGGCGTCGGCGAGCCCGGCCCGGGCGCTGCCCACGACGTCGTCCACCGGCTTCGGCTCTTCGACCGGCTCGCCGTACTTGGGGTCGCTCATGCGATGTGCTCCTCACGCGGTGGCCGGTGCCGCCGCAGAGGCGAGGATATCCCGGCGATGCGGGCGTGCCGCGCAGGCGTGCCGACGTGTCTGCGCACCCGTGCGTGCGTGCGGACGTATCGTCGTGCCATGACCTCGCGCGCCCTTCCCCGCCTCGCGCCGGCCGCTCTCCTCATCGCGGCCGCACTGCTCGCGGGATGCGCCCCGGAACCGGGGACCGCCGCCGGGCCGGCACCCGATACGAGCGCGTCCGCAGAGGCCCCCAGCCCGACCCCGGCCATGACGGTCTCCGCCGAAGCGGGCGGCCCGCCGCCGACGGCATCCGGCTCTGTCGTCTCGACGACGGTCCTCCCCCGCGACTGCGCCGGCATCCTGGGCGCCCCCGCACGCGCCGCGCTCGCGTCGGTGCCGCTGAACGACGCGGCCTTCGGTGAGAGCGGGTCGCTTCCGGACGGGTCGCTGCGCTGCGTCTGGGCCGACCCGGCCGCCGACACCGCGAAGATCGAGACCACGATCGCCTACGCCGAGCGCAACCCGGTGATCGACTTCTTCAACGAGCTCACCGAGATCGGGTTCACCTGCTACGAGCCGGCGGGCGGCGTGCGCTGCGAGAAGACCTGGCAGAACGCGCGCTACCCCGTCACCGACGGACGGACGCTCTTCTTCCGCGACGGCGTGCTCATCGACACCCAGTTCTCGCACCTCGCCCCCGAGGGGTACACGACCGGCATCATCGCCTCGGTGTGGCCGGCGGGGGCGGCCACACCCGCTCCCTGAGGGGTCGCACGACCCGGGGCGACCGGGCGCGCAACGAGGTCAATCGCCCGACGTGAAGACCGCGTTTCCGACCCGGGTGGCGTACTGCTCGGGATGCCACGCCGACTGCGACGTCGACACCCAGCGCCCTCCCCCTGCCTCGATCGTCTCGACGAGGTCGCCGGCGGTGCGCGAGCAGAGCGTGCGCGCGCCGCGCTCGTCGCACGTGAAGCCCTGAGCGGGCAGCGCGGATGCCGCGATCGAACCGGCATCCGTCCCCACCGCTCCGACCGTGGTCGAGATCGACCCCGCGTCGGAGGTCCAGCTGCAGGTGAAGCGCACCTCGGGCGCGAGCGCCTCGACGAGGGCCACGGCGGTCGACACGGGGGCGTCCTGCGACTGCTCGAGCTTCGCGCCGGGGGCGTACTGGAGGGTCACCCAGAGCGCCTCGGGGTACAGATCCCGACACTCCTGCGGGCCGTCCGCCGCAGCGGCATCACCGCCGGCGCCCGCTCCGCTGCCGCCGAGCAGTCCCATGCCCGTCGACACGAGCGGCACGGTCAGCACTGCCAGCACCCCGATGACGCCCGCGCAGAGGACCCCGACGATCCACGCGAAGACGACATTCCGACCACCGATCCGTGCCACGTCTCCACGCTAATCCGGCGGGGAGCGCTCTCGCCCACCGACACGACGAAGGGCCCCGGGACATGCCCGGGGCCCTTCGCGAGATCAGCGATCGATCAGTTGTAGCTGGTGAAGTCGCCGTCGGTGGAGAAGCTGTCGAAGTCGACGTAGCTCAGGTCGGCGTCGCTGTACGCACCGTCCGACGCGAAGATGCGGTTGGGGTACCGCTCGCTCTTCGCCTCCTCCGTCGCCTCGACGGCCACATTGCGGTACTTCGCAAGGCCCGTTCCGGCGGGGATGAGCTTTCCGATGATGACGTTCTCCTTGAGGCCGACGAGCGGGTCGCTCTTGCCCTCCATGGCCGCCTGCGTGAGGACGCGGGTGGTCTCCTGGAACGACGCGGCCGACAGCCACGATTCGGTCGCGAGCGACGCCTTCGTGATACCCATCAGCTCGGGGCGGCCCGACGCGGGACGCTTGCCCTCGGCCACGGCCTCGCGGTTGATCTGCTGGTACTTCTTGAAGTCCACCAGCTCACCCGGGAGCAGCGTCGTGTCGGCGTGGTCGACCACGGTGACCTTCCGCAGCATCTGACGGACGATGACCTCGATGTGCTTGTCGTGGATCGGCACACCCTGCGAGCGGTAGACGCCCTGCACGCCGCCGACGAGGTACTTCTGCACCTCGCGGGCACCCTGCACGCGCATGATGTCCTTCGGGTCGAGCGTGCCCACCTGCAGAGGGTCGCCGACCTCGACGTGCTGCCCGTCCTCGACGAGGAGCGTCGCACGCTTCAGCACCGGGTAGACGAAGGGCTCGTCGCCGTTGTCGGGCGTGATGATGACCTTCTTGGCCTTCTCGGTCTCGTCGATCGTGATGCGGCCGCTGGCCTCCGCGATCGGCGACGCACCCTTGGGGGTACGGGCCTCGAAGAGCTCCTGCACGCGGGGCAGACCCTGCGTGATGTCGTCGGCCGAGGCCGAACCACCGGTGTGGAAGGTACGCATCGTCAGCTGGGTACCGGGCTCACCGATCGACTGGGCGGCGATGATGCCGACCGCCTCGCCGATGTCGACGATCTTGCCGGTGGCCAGCGAACGGCCGTAGCACTTCGCGCAGACACCCACGGCCGAGTCGCAGGTCAGGACCGAGCGGACCTTGATGGAGGTCACCCCGCCCTCGACGAGCTTGTTGATCAGCACGTCGCCCACGTCGTCACCGGCTGCGGCCAGCACCTCGCCCGAGGGCGAGACGGCGTCTGCGGCGAGGGTACGGGCGAACACCGAGTTCTCGACGTTGGCGTCCTTGATGAGGGCGCCGTCGGCACCGGGTGCGGCGATCGGGAGCTCGAGGCCCTTCGACGTGCCGCAGTCGTCCTCGCGGATGATGACGTCCTGCGAGACGTCCACCAGACGACGGGTCAGGTAACCCGAGTCGGCGGTTCGCAGAGCGGTGTCGGCCAGACCCTTACGGGCACCGTGCGTCGCGGTGAAGTACTCCGCCACCGACAGCCCCTCGCGGTACGAGGAGATGATCGGACGCGGCATGATCTCACCCTTGGTGTTGTTGACCAGGCCTCGGATACCGGCGATGTTACGGATCTGCAGCCAGTTACCACGGGCGCCCGACGAGACCATGCGGTTGATGGTGTTCTCGGCGGGGAAGTTCGCCTTCATGGCGGCCTGGACCTCGTCGGTCGCCTCGGTCCAGATCTTGATCTGCTCCTGACGACGCTCGGCGTCGGTCACGAGACCCTTCTCGAACTGGCCCTGGACCTTCGAGGCGAGCTTCTCGTACTTCGAGATGATCTCGGCCTTGTTCGGCGGCGTCAGGACGTCGCTGAGCGCCACCGTGACGCCCGAGCGGGTCGCCCAGTGGAAGCCGGCGTCCTTGATCCGGTCGAGGGATGCCGCGACCTCGGTCTTGGGGTACTCCTCGGCCAGCTTGTTGACGATCTGCGACAGCTTGCCCTTGTCGGCCTGCTCGCGGACGAACGGGTAGCCCTTGGGCAGGGTGTCGTTGAAGATCGCCTGTCCGAGCGACGCGTCGACCAGACCGTGGCGCTCGTAGCCCTCGGGGGCGTCGCCCTCGAGGAACGCGAGACCCGGGATGCGGATGCGGACCTTGGCCTGCAGGTCGAGGGTGCCCTCGTCCTTCGCCAGGATCGCCTCGCCGACCGAGCCGAACACGCGGCCCTCGCCCTTGGCACCCTCGATGACCGTGGTCAGGTGGTGCAGACCGATGATCATGTCCTGCGAGGGCAGGGTGACCGGACGGCCGTCCGAGGGCTTGAGGATGTTGTTCGACGCGAGCATCAGGATGCGGGCCTCGGCCTGCGCCTCGACCGAGAGCGGCAGGTGGACGGCCATCTGGTCACCGTCGAAGTCCGCGTTGAACGCGGCGCAGACGAGCGGGTGCAGCTGGATCGCCTTGCCCTCGACGAGCTGGGGCTCGAAGGCCTGGATGCCCAGGCGGTGCAGGGTGGGTGCACGGTTGAGCAGCACGGGACGCTCGCGGATGATCTCCTCGAGCACGTCCCAGACCTCGGGACGCGTGCGCTCGACGGCACGCTTGGCCGCCTTGATGTTCTGCGAGTGACCGAGGTCGATCAGGCGCTTGATGACGAACGGCTTGAAGAGCTCGAGGGCCATCTGCTTGGGCAGACCGCACTGGTGCAGCTTCAGCTGGGGTCCGACGATGATGACCGAACGACCCGAGTAGTCGACGCGCTTTCCGAGCAGGTTCTGACGGAAACGTCCCTGCTTGCCCTTGAGCATGTCGGACAGCGACTTCAGCGCACGGTTGCCGGTACCGGTGACGGGGCGACCACGGCGGCCGTTGTCGAACAGCGCGTCGACGGCCTCCTGCAGCATCCGCTTCTCGTTGTTGACGATGATCTCGGGAGCCCCGAGGTCGATCAGACGACGCAGACGGTTGTTGCGGTTGATCACGCGGCGGTACAGGTCGTTGAGGTCGGAGGTCGCGAAGCGGCCACCGTCGAGCTGGACCATCGGACGCAGCTCCGGCGGGATCACCGGGACGACGTCGAGCACCATCGAGGCCGGCGACATGCCGGTCTGCAGGAACGAGTTGACGACCTTGAGGCGCTTGATCGCACGGATCTTGCGCTGGCCCTTGCCCTCGGAGATCTGCAGGTGCAGCGAGTCGGCCTCGGCGGCCAGGTCGAACGCCGCGAGGCGACGCTGGATGCCCTCGGCGCCCATGTAGGCCTCGAAGTACTGGCCGAATCGGTCCTGCAGCTCGTGGAAGACGTCGTCCTCCTGCTTGAGCTGGCCGACCTCGAGGGAGCGGAACTCCTCCCACACCCGCTCGAGGCGCGAGATCTGCTCGTCGAAGTTCTTGCGGACCGTCGCCATGTCCTTCTCGGCGGAGTCCTTGGCCTTCTTCTTCTGGTCGGCCTTGGCGCCGTCGGCCTCGAGGGTCGCAAGCTCCTCCTCCAGCTTGGCCAGACGCGTCGCCACGCGGGCGTCACGGCGGTCACCGAGGTTCTTGATCTCGAGGCGGAGGTTGTTCTCGTGCGTTGGGAGGTCGCGGTGACGCGCATCCTCATCGACCGAGATGACCATGTACGCGGCGAAGTAGATGACCTTCTCGAGGTCCTTCGGCGCCATGTCGAGCAGGTACCCGAGGCGCGAGGGCACGCCCTTGAAGTACCAGATGTGGGTCACGGGAGCGGCGAGCTCGATGTGGCCCATGCGCTCACGACGGACCGAGGACTTGGTGACCTCGACGCCGCAGCGCTCGCAGACGATGCCCTTGAAGCGGACGCGCTTGTACTTTCCGCAGGCGCACTCCCAGTCGCGGGAGGGGCCGAAGATCTGCTCGCCGAAGAGGCCGTCCTTCTCGGGCTTGAGCGTGCGGTAGTTGATGGTTTCGGGCTTCTTGACCTCGCCGAAGGACCAACGACGGATGTCGTCAGCAGTGGCCAGGCCGATGCGAAGCTGATCGAAGGTGTGTGACTCGAGCACTGATTCTCCTGTGTCGGAATTCTGTTCGTTGCCTGGCCGGATCAGATCTCGTCGATCGACGAGGACTCGAAGCGGCTGGAGATGTTGATGCCGAGCTCCTCCGCTGCGCGGAAGGCTTCGTCATCGGTGTCGCGGAGGTTGACCTCGGTGCCGTCGGCCGAGAGGACCTCGACGTTCAGGCAGAGCGACTGCATCTCCTTCATGAGCACCTTGAACGACTCGGGGATGCCGGGCTCCTGGATGTTCTCGCCCTTGACGATGGCCTCGTAGACCTTCACGCGACCGACGATGTCGTCGGACTTGATCGTCAGGAGCTCCTGGAGGGCGTACGCGGCGCCGTAGGCCTCGAGGGCCCACACCTCCATCTCACCGAAGCGCTGGCCACCGAACTGCGCCTTACCACCGAGCGGCTGCTGGGTGATCATCGAGTACGGGCCCGTCGAACGCGCGTGGATCTTGTCGTCGACGAGGTGGTGGAGCTTCAGGATGTACATGTAGCCGACCGAGATCGGAGCCGGGAACGGCTCGCCGGAGCGACCGTCGAACAGCTTCGTCTTGCCCGAGGAGTCGATGAGACGCTCACCGTCGCGGGTGAGGTTCGTCGAGTCGAGGAGCCCTGCGATCTCGGACTCGAACGCGCCGTCGAACACCGGGGTGGCGACCTTCGTGCCGGGAGCGGCCTCGCGAGCGATCTCGGGCAGGCGCTCGGCCCACTCGGGGTTGCCCTCGACCTTCCAGCCCTGCGCGGCGATCCAGCCGAGGTGCAGCTCGAGGACCTGGCCGAAGTTCATTCGACCCGGGATGCCGAGCGGGTTGAGCACGACGTCGACCGGCGTGCCGTCGGCGAGGAAAGGCATGTCCTCGACGGGGAGGATCTTCGCGATGACACCCTTGTTGCCGTGGCGGCCGGCGAGCTTGTCGCCCTCGGTGATCTTGCGCTTCTGGGCGATGTAGACCACGACGCGGCGGTTGACGCCCGAGCCGAGCTCGTCGTCGCCGTCCTCGGCGTTGAACTCCTTGACAGCGATGATGGTGCCCTGCTCACCGTGGGGGACCTTCAGCGACGTGTCGCGGACCTCGCGGCTCTTCTCGTTGAAGATCGCGCGGAGCAGACGCTCCTCGGCCGACAGCTCGGTCTCACCCTTGGGCGTGACCTTGCCGACGAGGATGTCGCCGGGGCGCACCTCGGCGCCGATGCGGATGATGCCGCGCTCGTCGAGGTCCTTCAGCAGGTCGGGCGCGACGTTGGGGAGGTCACGGGTGATCTCCTCCTTGCCGAGCTTGGTGTCGCGGGCGTCGACCTCGTACTCCTCGATGTGGATCGAGGAGAGCGTGTCGTTCTTCACGAGCTCCTGGCTGAGGATGATCGCGTCCTCGAAGTTGTGGCCCTCCCACGTCATGAACGCGACGAGGAGGTTCTTGCCGAGCGCGAGCTCGCCGTTCTCGGTCGCGGGGCCGTCGGCGATGACCTCGCCGACCTCGACGCGCTCACCGGCCGAGACCACGACGCGCTGGTTGTACGACGTGCCCTGGTTCGAGCGGTCGAACTTGCGGAGGAAGTAGTCCTGCGTGCCGCCCTCGTCGAGCTGCACGGTGACGACGTCGGCCGAGACCTCGGAGACGACACCCGCCTTCTGCGCGGTGATGACGTCACCGGCGTCGATCGCGGCGTAGCCCTCCATACCGGTTCCGACCAGCGGCGAGTCGCTGCGCAGCAGCGGCACGGCCTGACGCTGCATGTTCGCACCCATGAGGGCGCGGTTCGCGTCGTCGTGCTCGAGGAAGGGGATGAGCGAGGTCGCCACCGACACCATCTGGCGCGGCGAGACGTCCATGTAGCCGATCTCCTCGTTCGGGAAGAGGTCGACCTCGCCGCCCTTACCGCGGCGGGCGAGGACGCGGTCGGCCACGAACGAGCCGTCCTTGTTGAGCTCGACACCGGCCTGCGCGACGACGTAGTCGTTCTCCTCGCTGGCGGTGAGGTAGTCGATCTCGTCGGTGACCTTGCCGTCGACGACACGACGGTACGGGGTCTCGATGAAGCCGAACGCGTTGATGCGCGCGAACGAGGCGAGCGAGCCGATCAGACCGATGTTCGGGCCTTCCGGCGTCTCGATCGGGCACATGCGGCCGTAGTGCGAGGGGTGGACGTCGCGGACCTCGACGCCGGCGCGCTCACGCGACAGACCACCGGGGCCCAGCGCCGACAGGCGGCGCTTGTGGGTCAGACCCGCGAGCGGGTTGTTCTGGTCCATGAACTGCGACAGCTGCGAGGTTCCGAAGAACTCCTTGATCGCGGCGACGACCGGGCGCACGTTGATCAGGGTCTGCGGCGTGATGGCCTCGATGTCCTGCGTGGTCATGCGCTCGCGGACGACGCGCTCCATGCGCGAGAGACCGGTGCGGACCTGGTTCTGGATGAGCTCGCCGACGGCGCGGATACGACGGTTGCCGAAGTTGTCGATGTCGTCGGTGTCGAGGCGGATCTCGGCGGGCTTGCCGTCGCGGATGCCGTCGAACGTGGCGTCGCCGCGGTGCAGACGGACCAGGTACTTGATGGTCGCGACGATGTCGGCGACGGTGAGCACCGACTCCTCGATCGGGGTGTCGAGACCCAGCTTCTGGTTGATCTTGTACCGGCCGACCTTGGCGAGGTCGTAGCGCTTGGCGTTGAAGTAGAAGTTGTCGAGGAGCGCGCGCGCTGCCTCGGCGGCGACCTGCTCGCCCGGGCGCAGCTTGCGGTAGATGTCGCGGAGCGCGTCCTCCTTGGTGAGGATCGTGTCCTTCGCGAGGGTCTCCTCGATCGAGTCGTACCCGGCGAACTCCGCCATGATGTCTTCGCTGGTCAGGCCCAGGGCCTTGAGGAAGACGGTGACCGACTGCTTGCGCTTGCGGTCGATGCGGACGCCGACCTGGTCGCGCTTGTCGATCTCGAACTCGAGCCATGCGCCGCGCGAGGGGATGACGCGCGCCGAGACGATGTCCTTGTCGGAGGTCTTGTCGGGCGTCTTGTCGAAGTAGACACCGGGCGAACGGACGAGCTGCGACACGACGACGCGCTCGGTGCCGTTGATGATGAAGGTGCCCTTGCCGGTCTGGAGCGGGAAGTCGCCCATGAAGACCGTCTGGGTCTTGATCTCACCGGTGAGGTGGTTCATGAACTCGGCCTCGACGTAGAGCGGGGCAGCGTAGGTCTTGCCGCGCTCCTTGCACTCCTCGATGGAGTACTTCTCGGGCTCGAGGTACGGGTTGGTGAACGAGAGCTGCATCGTCTCGCCGAGGTCCTCGATGGGCGAGATCTCCTCGAAGATCTCCTCGAGGCCGCTCTGGAGGGCGACGTCGGTGCGGCCGGCGGCCTGCGCCTCGGCGAGGCGGGCCTTCCAGGCGTCGTTGCCGACGAGCCAGTCGAAAGACTCCGTCTGCAGCGCCAGCAGGTCGGGGACCGTCAGCTTGTCGGAGATCTTCGCGAACGAGAGGCGGGAAGCGCCGCGACCGTTCTTGGGGGTGGTGGTGGATGCGTTGCTCGCAGCAGCCAAGGGGATTACCTCCGTGGCCCGGGTGGGGCCGGTTCCTTGTCGTCAGGTGGAGTGCTCCCGGTCCGAGCTCTCGCGTCTCACGCCGTCGGACGGGGCGGAATCGCGCAGAGCACAAGCCGACCACCATATGAGGGCAAGGGGGACGGGAGCGCAACTACCAACTATAGGCGTCGCGACGCGCCATGTCCAGCGCAATCCTTGACGACCCCCGGATGCTGCGGTATAAATGCGCGCCGCCCGAGGTCGTGGGTCACTCCCAGGCCCAGCTCGAGAGCACCGTGTCCGCGAGGCGACGTCGATCGTCCTCGGTGGTGTCGGCCGGAGACGCGATGGTGATGACGAAGGTCTGCTCGTCCTGCGTCGCGTAGTACTGGTCGATCAGCGTCTCCGCGCCGTCCTGCGCGAGCGTCGCCACGAGGTGGGCCGACTCGCTGCCCGCGATGTCGACACGATCCTCCAGCGTCACGTCGGTGGCCCCGACCGCCTCGAGGCTCGCGGCCCCGTCGGCCTCGACATCGGCCGGCGTGATGACGCCGGGAGAGACGACCACGCTGATGTACCGACCGTCGGCGTCGGCGGACTCCGAGACGAAGACGTCGACCTGCCCGCCCGTCGGGTCCTCGGCGGGCACCGCCCAGCCAGCCGGCACGGCGAAGCTGTATCCGGTCCCTCGCACCGTCTCGCCGGGGGCGGCGTCGCTCGACGAGGTCGCGGTGGGCGTCGGAGTCGCCGATGCCGAGCCGGGGGCGGAGGATCCGGAGGCCCCGCCGATCCCGCCCGGCCGCGCGTCGCACGCCGCGAGCAGCAGCGCCGCCGAGATGAGCGCGGCGGCGATCGGAGCGATCCGGGAGCGCATCATGCATCACACGCTAGGCGAATCCGTCGCGCCGGCACTCCCCTTGACACGGCAACGCGCCGCCCGCTGCGGGAGCGGACGGCGCGTTGCGGGGGTGAGGATCAGGCCCACGCCCACGAGGCGAGCACGGCGTCGTAGACCGCCGCACGGTCCGCCTCCGAGACGTCGGGGCTGAACGAGAAGGTCACGACGTAGGTCTGGTCGTCGTGCGACGGGTAGAACTGGTCGACGTTGTAGGTGACGTCCTGCTGCGTGACGGATGCCGAGATGTGGGCCGACTCGCCGCCGGCGATCGAGGTGCGCTCCTGGACGGCGACGTCGGTCGCGCCCGCCTGCCCCTCGAGCTCCTCGACGCCGTACTTCTCGACGTCGTCGGCGGAGATCGCCTGCGGCGCCGGCGAGAGCACGACGTTGACGTTGTCGGCGAACGTCGCCGAGGGGTCGGAGAGATCGGCGACGAAGACGTCGACCTTCTCCATGCCGGGGAGCTGCTGCTCGGGGATCGCCCAGCCCTCGGGCACAGAGAAGCTGTAGCCCGTTCCGGTGATCATCTCGCCCGACGCCGGCGCGACATCGGGGGCACTGGCGGCCGGAGCGGACGACGACGAGGACGAGGGGGCGGACGACGCGCCGGCGTCCCCCGACGCCGCGGTGTCGCCCGACTGCCCGCCGCATCCGGCGAGGAGAAGAGCCGCGGAGACGAGCAGCGCGGCGGAGGCGGTGGTCTTGGTGCGAGTCATGGCTTCGACGCTAGGGGACCCGCCGCATCCGCACGGGGTCTTGACACGGGGAGTTCTCCCCCTTGACGAATCAGCCTCGCTGAGCGGTACCCGCACCTCGAACCGTCGGACGCAACCGCACGCGATCGCCGGATCGGGCCTGCGCGAGCCGGCTCCGGCCCGTCGATGTCACGACACCCACGACCGGGTACCCGCCCGTCACGGGCGCGTCGACTCCGAACACGACGGGCTGGCCGGCCGGCGGAACCTGGATCGCCCCCGGCACCATCCCCTCGCTCGTCAGCTCCTCGCCGCGCGCGCGTTCGAGGCGTGGCCCTTCCAGGCGGATGCCGACCCGGTCGGCCGCCGCCGACACGACCCAGGTCGCCTCGGCGAGCAGGCGGCGGGACGAAGAGGTGAGCCAGTCCGAGCGCGGGCCGGTCGTGAACGGGATGTCGAGGGGAACGGCATCCGTGCCCGTCGGCGGCAGACCCCACGGATGCAGCGGCAGCGCGGGGACCGGCCCGGCGGTCTCGCGTCCGGCGGCGACGACGTCACCCGGCCGAAGCGGCGGCGGGCCGAGCCCCGAGAGCGTGTCGGTCGACCGCGAGCCCAGAACGGGGGCGATGTCCCATCCGCCGCGCACCGCCAGGTAGGCGCGGGTGCCCGCGAGGAATCCGTCGAGGCGCAGCTCGGTCCCGGCGGGCCACGCATGCACGACGTACGGGTCACCGGTCCGGCCGTCGATCTCGACCCGCGCCCACGCGCCCGTCACGACCACCGTCAGATCGCGTTCCGCCACGGCCCGGAAACCGCCGACGGCGATCTCGATCGCGGCCGCCCCGTCACGATTGCCGACGAGACGGTTGGCGAGCGCCCAGGCGGCGGGGTCGGCCGCGCCCGCCGCGCCGACGCCCTCGGCGGCACGACCCGAGCGGCCGGCATCCTGAATCGTCGCCTGCGGGCCCGGCGAGATGACGCGGATGCCGCCGGGAGCGGTGACAGGCTCCGAGCGGGCGCCCGGCTCCCCCGCAGTCGGCGACGCGGTGCGACCGGGCAGGGCGCCATCTGACCCGACGGCGCGGGCGCGCGCGGGATCGAATCGCACCGCGCCACCGGGAACGAGGAGCGCGGGCTGGGCGGCATCCGGATCGAACAGCGGCGCGTCCGTCGTGCCGATGAGCTGCCACCCTCCCGGGGTCTCGCGGGGGTACGCGCCCGAGAAGGCCCCGGCCAGACCGACAGACCCCGCCGGCACCCTCGTCCGCGGCGAGGTCCGGCGCGGGATGTCGAGATCCCAGCCCGCACCGACGAGATAACCGAACCCGGGGGCGAAGCCCGTGAAGGCGACCGTCCAGTCCGTCGCGGCATGGCGGGCCGCGAGCGCCTCGGGACTGACGCCGAGCGCCGCAGCGAGGTCGCCGAGGTCGTCGCCGTCGTACCGGATCGGCAGCGTCACGGGCGCGGGGGCGGATGCCGGCGGCGCCGCTGACGAGGCAGCGGTCGAGACCCAGGTGCGGGCCGCGGCGAGGGACAGCGCGACGGGATCGACGCGGACGAGGACCGTCGCGGCCGCGGGCACGACGTCGATGACGCCCGCCGGCGGCGCAGCGGTGAGTCGCGCGTGCAGCGCCATCACCTCCGCCAGGTCCGAGACCTCGACGAGCACCGCGTCGGGCCCCATCGGCAGCATCCTCATGCCGGCGTCCCGGGTTCGGCACGCCCACGGCGACCCCGTCTGCGCGATCCTGCCGGCGAAGCGGGCCTGACGGTCACCACGGCGAGCGCACCTCGATCCCCGCGGCATCGAGCGCCGACCGCACCGCGCGAGCCATCGCGACGGCACCGGGGGAATCGCCGTGCACGCAGAGCGATGTCGCGTCGGTGTGCACCGTCTCGCCCGAGACCGCGACCACGACCCCCTCGGACGCGAGGCGCAGGGCGCGCTCGGCGACGAGGCCCGGGTCGTCGAGCAGGGCGCCGGGAGCCCCGCGCGGGACCAGCGAGCCGTCGGCGCGATAGCCGCGGTCGAGGAAGGCCTCGCGGTGGAACGGCAGGCCGGCATCAGACGCTGCCGACGCGATCGCACCACCGAGACCCAGCACCGGGACCGGCCGGCCGAGCTCGGCCGACAGGTCTGCCACCGCAGCGGCGACGGCTCGCGCGGTCGCGGCATCCTCGGTCGCGGCGTGATACAGCGCCCCGTGCGGCTTGACGTAGCGGATGTCGCCGCCCGCCGCGGCGAGCGCACGCAGTTGCGCGACGACCTGCGGCCGCAGCACGTCAGGCTCGACGGCGACCCGCACCCGCCCGAACCCGGCCCGGTCGAGATAGGAGGGGTGGGCCCCGACCGCGACGCGGGCGGCAGCCGCTCCGGCCACGGCTGTCCGCATCGACGCCGCGTCGCCGGCATGCCCGCCGCAGGCGATCGACGCGCTCGACACGAGGGCGAACATCGCGGCGTCGTCCGCCGTTGCGACACCCTCGACCGTCTCGCCCAGGTCTGCGTTGAGGTCCATGGACCAACGCTAGCCCGCGCCGCCGTACCCGGCTGTGCCGTCGACAGGCTGAACACCTTCACCAGCCCCGCGAACGGCACCCCGGGGCGGCTCAGCCTGTCCACGGCGCGAGCACACCCGGTCCGAGACACGACGCGACACGACGGGCCGGCGTTACGTCGATGTAACGGGTGGGCCCGACACGGTGCGCTCGGCGCCGCGGGCAGGCAGGATGGGCCAATGGCAGACTCCTCCACTCCCCTGCTGCGGGTGAGCGACATGGCCGTCGACTTCCGCACGCTCGAGGGCCCGGTGCACGCGGTCGAAGGCGTCGACCTCGAGATCTCAGCGGGCGAGACGGTCGCGATCGTCGGCGAATCGGGCTCGGGCAAGTCGACGACGGCGATGGCCGTGATCGGGCTCCTCCCCGGCAACGGGCGCGTCGTGCGCGGCAGCATCCGCCTCGACGGCGAAGAACTCGTAGGCGCACCGGAGAGCACGCTGCGCCGCATCCGCGGCGGGTCGATCGGACTCGTGCCGCAGGACCCCATGTCGAACCTCAACCCCGTGTCGAAGATCGGCACCCAGGTCGCCGAGACCCTGCTCGCGCACGGCCTCGCCACCTCGAAGGACGTCGACGCCAAGGTCGTCGAGACCCTCGCCGCCGCGGGCCTCCCGGATGCCGCCGAGCGCGCCAAGCAGTACCCGCACGAGTTCTCGGGCGGGATGCGGCAGCGCGCGCTCATCGCGATCGGGCTGGCGTGCAACCCGCGGCTGCTCATCGCCGACGAGCCCACGAGCGCCCTCGATGTGACGGTGCAGAAGACGATCCTCGATCAGCTCGGCCGGATGACGGGTGAGCTGGGCACGTCGGTGCTGCTCATCACCCACGACCTCGGCCTCGCCGCCGAGCGGGCCGCCCGCGTCGTCGTCATGCACCGCGGCCGGATCGTCGAGCAAGGTCCGGCCCGCCAGATCCTCGAGGACCCGCAGCAGCCCTACACGCAGGCCCTGGTCAAGGCGGCCCCCTCGGTCGCGGCGGTGCGCCTGCGCCCGGAGGCCTACCGGGCGACGCCGCCACCGGCCGCCGTCGCCGACCGCGCGGCATCCGCCTCCGCCGCACCTGCGGAGACGGCGGCACGGCGCGACAACATCGTCGAGATCGAGAACCTCACGAAGCTGTACAAGATCCGCGGCCGCAAGGACGACTTCGCCGCCGTGAGCGACGTCTCCCTCGCCATCCCGCGCGGTGAGACGGTCGCGATCGTGGGCGAATCCGGATCGGGCAAGACGACGACGGCCCGGATGCTGCTGAAGGTGATCGAGCCGACGTCGGGAACGATCCGCTTCGAGGGGCAGGACGTCGCCGGGCTGAAGGGTGCGCAGCTGCGCGAGTTCCGGCAGAGGGTGCAGCCCATCTTCCAAGACCCGTACTCGTCGCTGAACCCCATGTTCACGATCGAGCGGATCGTCGCCGAGCCGCTGGAGTTCTACAAGCGCGGCACCGCGAAGGATCGCGCTACCCGCGTGCGGAAGCTGCTCGACGACGTCGCCCTGCCGCAGACGATGCTGCGCCGGTACCCCTCCGAGCTCTCGGGCGGCCAGCGTCAGCGCGTCGCTATCGCGCGTGCCCTCGCGCTGAACCCCGAGCTGATCGTCTGCGACGAGCCGGTGTCGGCCCTCGACGTGCTCGTGCAGGATCAGATCCTCACGCTGCTGCGCGACCTGCAGGGCGAATACGGACTGAGCTACCTCTTCATCTCCCACGACCTGGCCGTGGTGCGCCTGATCTCGGACTACGTCTGCGTCATGAAGGACGGCGCGCTCGTCGAGGCGGCGTCGAGCGAGGAGATCTTCACCAACCCGCGCGACCCGTACACGCGGCGGCTGCTCTCCTCGATCCCGGGCAACGAGCTCGACATCGCCTCCTGACCCGGCGCCTCCTGCCACCCCGCGGGCTCCCCGTCGCGCCCGGCGGCGATACAGCCGTCGGACCGCTGGGGCTGGTGCAGCCAGCGAAGACCGGTGAGGCGACATCAGCCCCACCGGTCCTGCAGGTGTATCGCAGAGCCGCGACCCCGGGCCGGGTCAGCGGGCGCGGGTGCGCGGGTCCATGGCCTCGCGCAGCGATTCGCCGAGCAGCGTGAAGCCGAGCGCGGTGATCATGATGCACAGGCCCGGGAGGAACGCGAGCCACGGGGCGATCGCGAGCTCGTTCTGCGCGTAGGTGAGCATGCGGCCCCACTCGGCGGTCGCCGCTCCGCCGCCGCCGAGGCCGAGGAACGACAGCGCCGCGGCGTCGATGACGGCGGTCGCGAGAGTGAGCGTCCCCTGGACGATGACGGGCCCGAGGCTGTTGGGCAGCACGTGGCTCATCGTGATCTTGCCGCGGCCGAGCCCGAGGGTCTGCGCCGACAGGATGTAGTCGGCACTGCGCTGCTGCAGCATCGACGCTCGCAGGAGGCGCGCGAAGATGGGCACCTGCGAGGCTCCGATGGCGATCATGATCGCGAGCTGCGACTGACCGAGGATCGCCGCGATCGAGACGGCGAGCAGCAGGTTGGGGACCGACAGGAGGATGTCGACGAACCGCATGACGACGGTGTCGACCCAGCCCCCGAACATGCCGGCGATCAGGCCCAGGAGCATGCCGCCGGCGAGACCGAACGCGGTCGAGATGACGCCGATGAGCAGCGAGGCCCGCGCACCCCAGATGAGCTTCGACAGCACGTCGCCGCCGAAGCGGTCGAGGCCGAGCGGGAAGCCGGCGATCTCGCCGGGACCGGGGATGTGGGTCGGGGTGACCTCGCGCGCGCCGGGGAGGGCCGTCTCGGGGTAGGGCGCGAGCCAGGGTGCGAGGATCGCCACGAGGAGGAAGACCAGCACGATGCCGGCGCCGATCCAGGCCACCGGGTTGCGGCGCAGGCGCGCGAAGACGTCGTGCCAGAACCCGCCGCCGGTGCGGGCCTCGAGCACCTCGTGCTCGGCGACGGCGGTGGCGGGTCCGTCGCCGGGGGCGGGCGGGAGCGCGTTGGTGCTCATGAGACCCTCACTCTCGGATCGATCAGGCTGTACGAGACATCGACGATGAGGTTGATGAGCGCGTAGATGACGGCGATGAAGAGGATGAAGCCCTGCAGCACCGGGAAGTCGCGGGCGCTGATGGCCCGGGCCAGGAACGAGCCGATTCCGGGGAACGCGAACACCGTCTCGGTCAGGATCGCCCCGGCCAGCAGCAGCCCGACCTGCAGGCCGACGGTCGTGGCGACCGGCAGCATGGCGTTGCGCAGGATGAAGCGGCCGCGGAGCGTGCGGCGGGCGATGCCCTTGGCCCGGCCGGTGCGCACGTAGTCGGAGTTCTGCACCTCGAGCACCGAGGCGCGGGTGATGCGCACGATGATCGCGAGCGGGATCGTGCCGAGGGCGAGCGCCGGCAGGATGAGGTGCAGGACGGCATCCCAGGCGGCGTCGAACTCTCCGGTGAGCAGACCGTCGAGCACGTAGAAGTTCGTGTAGTGGGTCGCGTCGATGCGCGGGTCCTGGCGGCCGTCCGAGGGCAGCCAGCCGAGCTGGACGGCGAAGACGTACTTGAGGATGAACGCCAGGAAGAACACCGGGATCGTGACGCCGACGAGGCTCAGCACGACAGCGACGTGATCGCTGACCTTCCCGTGGTGGCGGGCGGCGAGGTACCCGAGCGGGATGCCGATTCCGACGGCGAAGATCAGGGCGGCGATCGAGAGCTCGACGGTCGCCGGGAAGCGCCGGAGGAACTCCTCGACGACGGGGCGCCCGGTCTCGATCGACGACCCGAAGTCGCCGGTGAGCAACCGCCCCATATAGGTGGCGTACTGCTCGAGGATCGGCCGGTTGAAGCCGTACAGCTCGTTGATCCGGGCGATCGCCTCGGGGGTCGCCTTCTCGCCGAGGAGGGCGACGGCGGGGCCGCCGGGCAGGGCGCGGACCCAGAGGAAGAGGAGGATGCTGAGCCCGAGGAGCGTGGGGATCAGCAGAAGCAGCCGTTGGCCGATGGTTCGCAGCAACGCGGAATCTTTCGGTCGAGGAGTGCGGGGCGGGCTCGCGCCCGAGGCGGTGGCCCGCCCCGCGAGGATCAGCGGGTCGTCGTCACTCGGTCAGGACGATGTCCGTGAACACCTCGTCGTTGACCGGGCTGGCCGGGTAGCTCTCGACGCGCGGATCGAACGCGAGCGTCGGGGCGGGGTGGGCCAGCGGGACGCCCGGGATGAACTGGGCGACCTGCTCGTTGATCTGCTCGTAGAGCGCGGTCTGCTCCTCGAGGTTCGGCACGCCGCGTGCGGAGTTGAGCGCTGCGAACAGCTCGGGGTTGTCGAAGCCCCACTCGGCCGAGGGCGCACCGAAGAACACGCCGACGAAGTTGTCGGTGTCGTTGTAGTCGCCCGTCCAGCCCAGCAGATGGATGCCGTGGTCGGGGGTGCCGGTGATCTTGTCGAGGTAGTCGGGGCTCCAGGCATCCGTCTGCGGCGTCAGCTGCACGCCGACGTCGGTCAGCTGCGTCGAGATGACCGTCGCGATCTGCTCGGGGTCCGGCATGTAGGGGCGCGAGACGTTGACCGGGTAGTTGAAGGTCAGCGTCAGCGGGTTGGCCTCGGTGTAGCCGGCCTCGGCGAGGAGCGACTTGGCCTTCTCGGGGTCGTAGTCGTAGGTGGTGACGTCGGGGTTGTAGCCGTTGACGGTGTCGGGCATGAACTGCGTCGCGACCTCGGTGCCCTCGGGGAGCACCTGCGAGATCAGGGCCTCCTTGTCGATCGCGTGCGACAGGGCCTCACGGACGCGCACGTCCTGCAGCTCGGGCTGCGCCTGGTTGAAGGCGAGGTAGAGGATCGTGAACGGCGGGCGCGAGACCATCGTGAAGCCGGCTTCTTCGAGCGCGGCGGTGTCGGCGGGGCCGACGAGGTCGTAGCCGTCGATCGATCCGGCCTCGAGGGCCTGGCGGCGGGCGGTGGGGTCGTCGATGACGCGGAAGATGATCTTGTTCACCTGGCCCGACTCACCCCAGTAATCGTCATAGGCCGAGAGCGTGAGCTCCTCGCCCGGCGACCACTCGTCGAACTTGTACGGACCGGTGCCCGTCGGGTGCCCGGCGCCGTACTCCGAGAGCGAGGGGGCCTCTTCGGTGCCGCCGATCTCGTCGGCGCCGTACTCCTCGAGCGCCGTGGGGCTCTGCATGGCGAAGGCGGGCAGCGACAGCGCCGGGATGAAACCGGCGAAGGGCTGCTTCAGCTGGATCGTGGCCTCGAGGTCGGAATCGGCGCTGCACGACTCGAAGACGGCGGTGTCGGGGGTCTCGACGTAGCCGCGGAAGAGCTTGCCGTAGTAGTACGAGAGCGCCTCGCTGGCCGCCAGGCCCGTCCAGTTGTACCAGCGGTCGAAGTTGGCGCACACCGCTTCGGCGTTGAAGGGCGTGCCGTCGTGGAAGGTCACGCCCTCCTTCAGCTGGAAGGTGTGCGTCAGCCCGTCGTCGGACGACTCCCAGCTCTCGGCCAGCAGCGGCGCGGGGTCGGCCGTGCCGGGCTCGGTGCCGACGAGGCCTTCGAAGATCTGGCGGGAGACGCGGAAGGTCTCGCCGTCCTGCGCGAACGCCGGGTCGAGGCTGGCGGGGTCGGCGGAGGCGGCGAAGACGAAGGTGCCGTCGACGTCGGTCGCGGCATCCGTCTCGCCGCCACCTCCGCGCTGGCTGGTGCACGCCGAGAGGGCGAGGGCGCCGATGGCGACCGCCGCCAGTCCCGCGAGCGCGCGCTTGCGAGGAGTGGAGAGCATGGGGGTGTCCCTTTCTGAGGTCCGGAGCGGGCCCACCGCGGCGCACTCCGAGGTAATTGGGTCCGAACCTATACGGGCAGGAGGGTCGAAGTCATTACATCGATGTCTCGATCGTGTTTCGACTGCGCAGACCGGCTCGCGCGCATGCCGACCCGTGCCGATAGCGTTGAGGAATGGCACGAGCGCGCGTCGAGGAGTCCGGTCCGCAGGCACGCTTGTCCGACGGCACGATCGCGCGCATCGTGACGTCATCATTCACGTCCGGCTTCGAGCTCGACGTCGACGGGACCCCCCAGTCGCACGTCGACCTCGACGATCCGACGCACCTGCACTTCGAGTACATCGCCCGGATGGCGGCCGTCATCGACCGCCTGCGGATGCCGGGACAGCCGCTCACCGCCGTCCATCTGGGCGCCGGCGCGCTGACCCTCCCCCGGTACATCGCCCACACGCGGCCGGGATCGCGTCAGCAGGTGATCGAACTCGAGCAGCCCCTCGTCGACCTCGTGCGCGAGGCGCTTCCCCTCCCCCGGGGCGCGCAGGTGCGCGTACGCATCGGCGATGCCCGCGCCGTCGCCGAGAAGCTCCCCCCGGGCCTCACCGGCGCCGCCGACCTCGTCGTCTCCGACGTGTTCGCGGGCGCGCAGACGCCCGCTCACCTGACGACGGTGGAGTACTACCGCTCGCTCGCGCGGCTGCTCGCCCCGACCGGCGTGCTCCTGGTCAACGTCGCCGACGGCGCCGGCCTCGCGTTCGCCCGCCGACAGGTCGCCACCGTCCGCGAGGTGCTCCCTGAGGTGCTGCTGCTCGCCGAGGTGCAGCTGCTGAAGGGACGGCGATTCGGGAACATCGTGATCGCGGCATCGGCCTCGCCCCTGCCGTCGGAGTGGCTGCCGCGCCTGATGGCCGCCGGACCGTTCCCGGCCAAGGTCGCGCAGGGCGCCGAGATCGACGAGTTCGCCCGCGGGGCGCGGGTCGCGACCGATGCCGACGCGACCCCGTCGCCGAAGCCGTCGGCATCCGTGTTCGAACGCTGACCGGCGCGGCGGGCGGGTGCTTGCACCGCTTTGGACGAGACTGGGATCCACCGTTCTCGAATCGCGGAGGTGGATGACGGTGGGCTACATCCTCGGGTACGACCCGGACACGCTGCGGGAGATCGTCGACCCGGATCAGTGCGCAGAGCGCCTCGCCGAGATCGGCGAGCAGCGCAGCCTGCCCGCGCTTCTCGAGCGCGTCTGGCTGCTGAAGGTGCTCGACCGGCTCGATGAGGCACTCGTCGTCGCGGAGCAGGCAGTGCGGGTGGCCCGCATGGCCGGAACCCGCAAGGATCTGCTGCGCGCCCGGGTGCTGCACGCGACGATCCTGCAGAACCGCGGTGCCTTCGCCGCGGCGATCCAGGAGCTGACGACGTGCGCGGAAGAGGCGGAGGGCCAGAACTGGCCGCTGCTCGCCGCGTTCGCGTACCAGCACCGCGGCAAGGTGTCGTACGACGCCGAGGAGTACTCCGACGCCCGCACCGATTTCAAGCGTGCGCTCTTCCTCCGCCAGGAGGGCGGCGCTCCCGAGGATCAGCTCGAGTCGACCCTGCTCGCCGTCGATGCCGCCGAGCGGCGCCGTTCGCGTTCGATCGTCGCCAGCTGAGCGCTGCGTCCCGCTGTCTCACCCCGCGCGTAGCGTCGACCGTATGAGTGATCTCGATCGGGTCCGGGTCTGGGCCGAGGCGCTGATCTCAGCGCACCTCGACGACTCGTGGACGTTCCGGTTCGACAACGCCAAGCGCCGCGCGGGCCAGTGCGACGACACGCGCCGGTGCATCAGCGTCTCGCGATACCTCGCGGCGCGGTTCGACGACGACGAGAACCACCAGACCCTGTTGCACGAAGTCGCCCATGCGATCGCCGGACCGGCCGCCGGCCACGGTCGCGACTGGCTGCGCACGGCCCGCGAGCTCGGGTACGTCGGCGGCACGACCCATCGCGGCGAGACGGCCGTCGAGCTGGCGCCCTGGGTCGGCCACTGCCCTGCCGGCCACGTGGCCTACCGTCACCGGCGCCCGACCCGCGCCGCGTCGTGCCGGATGTGCGCGTCGTCGTACGACGAGCGCTTCCTCTTCCGGTGGGTGCGCCGCGAGATCTCCTCGGCCGACCGTCGCGCCGCCGCGACCCCGCGCTGACCCGCTGCACCAACTCCTCAATCTCGGCCGCCGAGCCGTCGGATCCGGCCGCTGCGGGCTCGAACCTCGCGGATTCTGAGGAGTTGGCGTCAGGCGGCGGTGAAGACGCCGCCGCGGAGGAGCGGGGCGACCTCGTCGACGCCGATCTGCGCGGCGGCGAGCGCGTCGTCGCGCAGCCCGCGCTCGAGCAGCTCTTGCCCCGAGCCGCTCGCCGTCAGCAGGTGACGCACCGCGCCGCCCAACCCGCGGAACGACTCGCACGCCGCAGCCGCCTCGGGTGAGGTGTGGTCGATCCCGAGCCGCGAGAGCGCGTCGACGACGGCACCCGCGCCGAGCAGATCCTCCACCGCGAACCGGAGCTCCGTCTCGCCCTCCGGGCCGGCGAGCTCACCGGCCGCGATCACCGCGATGCTCGTACGGGCTCCGCGCCGCTGCTGCTCCGCGAGCACGGCGGCGGCCACGGCGTCGGCGTTGCGCAGGCAGCCGAGCAGAACCACCGAGTCGGATGCCGCGCCGGCGATGGCCGCACCGTTGCGCGAGACCGCAAGCGCGGCCTCATCCAGCGCGACGGTATCCCCCGCGGCCACCCGGGCGGAGACGGTCGACGAGAAGCGCAGCACATCGACCACGACGACGACATCGGCGGGCGCCACCCGGCGAAGGCCGGCGACCCCCCAGTCGAAACGAACCTGATACCGGGACTGGTCGAACGGCGAGGATGCGGCGGGCGACGGCATCCGATCAGCCTACGACGGGGCAGACTGGGCTCATGCGCATCCTCCAGAAGCTCGTGCTCGACTGCGACGCCGACGCCGCCTGGCGTGCCCTGCACTCCCCCCGCGCACTCGCGGAGCTCTACGCACCGCTCATGGGGCTCGCGCCTCTCGCCGCCGAGGGCATGCCGACCTCGCTCGAGCCGGGCGCCGACGTACCGGTGCAGCTGTCGGCTCTCGGCGTGCCGGTCGGCCGGCAGCTGATCCATGTGTCGGACCGCGCGGTCGAAGAGCGGCGGCCCGGCGCGACGGACGCGTCGACGGTGCGGATCCTGCGCGACAGCGGCATCCCGCTGACCGGGCCCCTCTCGGTGCTCGACGTCTGGGACCACCAGATGGCGGTGTCGCCCGCACCCGGCGACCCCACCCGCACGCTCTGGCGCGAGCGCCTGGTCATCGGAGGCCTCGCCGCGCCGGCGCTGTGGCCGATGCTCTGGGCGACGTGGCAGTGGCGGTCGACGCGCCTGCGGCAGGTTGCGCCGACCTGGGCCTACGACCCTGAAGACGATTCCGCGCCCGCATCGTGACCGCGTCGTGACCGCGGTCGCCGTGCGGCGGGCGGTGCCCGCAGACGCCGCGGCGATCGCGCGCGTGCACGTCCGCGGCTGGCATGAGGCCTACACCGGACGGATGCCGCAGAGCATCCTCGACCGGCTCGATCTCGACCGTCTCACGCGCGTGCGGCGCGAGCTGCTCGGGCACGAGCAGCGTCTCGACGAGCGGGAGTCGTCGGGTGCCGCGAGGCCGAACCACACCGAGCGCACGCACGACCTCGGCCGGACGTGGGTCGCGGTGACGGGCGGGTCGATCGTGGGCTTCGCGGTCAGCGGGTCGTCCCGCGACGACCCTCCCGTCGCGCCTGTCGAGCTGTACGCGATCTACGTGCTCGCCGCCCATCACGGCACCGGCGCGGGGCAGGCGCTGCTGGACGCCGCGCTCGGCGACGAGTCCGCGTCGCTGTGGGTCCTCGCCGACAACCCGCGCGCCCGCGCGTTCTACGCCCGGAACGGGTTCCGCCCCGACGGCGCCGAGAAGGACGACACCAGCTGGGGCGAGAGCATCAGCGAGGTCCGGCTCGTCCGCGAATGAGGGACGAGCCGGACCGGCCGACGACGCAGCCGCGTCACTCGGCGAGCGCCTCCACCGGCGAGACCCGGGTCGCGAGGCGGGTCGGGACGACGGCGGCGACGAGCGTCAGCACGGCGGTGGCGACGACGACCCCGGCGACGGTGAGCCACGGGATGCCCGGCAGCACGAAGGTCGGGGCGAGCCACAGCGGCGGAACCCGCACCGAGCCCAGCAGTGACTGCGCGGCCGCCCAGCCGTAGGCGATGCCGAGGAGCAGGCCGAACACGACCGAGGTGATCGTGATGTGCGCCGCCTCGAACAGGACCATCGAGCGGATCTGACGTCCGGTCAGGCCGAGCGCGCGCAGCAACCCGAGCTCGCGGGTGCGCTGCACGACGCCGATCGTGAGCAGGTTGACGAGGCCGACGGCCGCGATCACGGCAGAGACCCCGACGAGCGCCATCATGACCGCGCTGAACGTGTCGAGCAGACGGGCCATGTCGCCCGACACCTCGCCGCCGCCCGACGCCGCCATGACGCCCTTGACCGACTCGCTGGCGACGGCGAACATCGTGACGAGCGTGACGCCCATGACGACGCCGATCGCCATGCGGCTCGACCGCTCGGGATAGCGCAGCGCGTTCTCGGCCGCGAGCCGGGCCGAGGCCGAGCGGCCGAAGAGCCGGCCCGTCAGGCGGAGCAGCGGCGGCATGACGAGCGTGGCGCCGAGGCTCAGCCCGGTGAACGAGGCGAGCCCGCCGAAGAACGCGACGACCACGCCGAGGGGGGTGACGAAGCCGGCGAGGATGCCGAGCGCGAGCAGCACCGCCCCGACGCCGAACAGCGACACCGCGGTGACGCGACGACGCGTGCGCCCGGCAGCCTCCTCGGCCGTGCGCGGCGCGGATCCTGCCAGCGCGGCGAGCGGCGTGACCTCGAGCACGCGACGCGACCCCGACCACGCGGCGATCCACGTCGTCAGCGCCACGATGAGAGCCGGCGCCAGCAGCACGGGCTGCACGACGTTGTAGTCGACGTTCAGGCCCCACGCTCGCGCGGCGATCTCCTGGAGGCCCAGAGCGCCCGCGGTTCCGCCGACGAGCCCGATCACGGCGCCGATCGCGCCGACGACGAGGCCCTGCCGCGCGATGTGCGACCGCTGCGATCGCGCCGACGCGCCGATGAGGCGCATCAAGGCGATCTGGCGGGTGCGCCCCGCCACGATCGTGGCGAAGGTGTTGGCCGTCACGATCGCGGCGACGTACATCGCGACGGCGACCAGCAGCACGCTGAGGATCGCGACGACGATCACGACGGTCTCACCGCCCGAGAGGAAGGGATCGGCCATGAGCCACGCGCCGATCAGTCCCGTCACCGCGACCAGCAGCACGCCGAACCCGCCCGAGATCGCCGCGACGAGCACTGAGGCGCCCATCCCCCGCTCGCGCAACCACGCCCAGCGCCCGGACGCCGCGGCGGACGGGCCCGACCCGGGTCGTGTGCGCGCCGATGAGGATGCCGCGGACGGCGCCGTCACGGCGGTCATGCCGACACCTCTGCGGCGAGCATGTGGGCCGAGATCTGCTCGGCGCTCTGGCGGGGCTTGTCGGCGACGATGCGGCCGTCGCCGAGGAAGATCACCCGGTCGGCGTGCGAGGCGGCCACGGGGTCGTGGGTGACCATCGCAATGGACTGACCGTGCTCGCGGCTCGCGGTGGCGAGGAGGGCGAGCACCTCGCGCCCCGATCGCGAATCGAGGTTCCCCGTCGGCTCGTCGGCGAAGACGAGGTCGGGCGCCGTCGCGAGAGCGCGGGCGATCGCGACGCGCTGCTGCTGGCCGCCCGACAGCTCGTGCGGACGGTGCCGCAGCCGCGCCCCGAGGCCGAGCGAGTCGACCAGTCCGTCGATGCGCGAACGTTCGAGCGCCGAGGGCGACCGCCCGTCGAGCTCGAACGGGAGGGTGATGTTGCCGATGACATCGAGGGTGGGAACGAGGTTGAACGACTGGAAGACGAAGCCGACGCGGCGGCGCCGCAGGATCGTGAGGTCGAGGTCCGACAGACCCGAGATCTCGGTGTCGCCGATCCACGCGCGACCCGAGGTCGGCGCGTCGAGCCCGGCCATGATGTGCATGAGGGTCGACTTCCCCGAGCCCGAGGGGCCCATGATGGCGGTGAACTCGCCACGACGGATGCCGACCGAGACGCCGTCGAGGGCGCGTACGCCCGATTCGCCGGCTCCGTAGGTCTTGGAGAGGTTCTGGACCCGGGCGGCGAGGCCGAGGTCGGTGGTCGAGATCTGCATGTCTCCGACGCTACGAACCGGGCCGGGCACCCGGCATCGGTCCCTCGTCGCGGGCCTGTACATCTCGCGGATGATCCCTCATCCGCAGCGCGACGTCAGGCGAGCCCGTGCTCGAAGGCGAAGACGACAAGCTGCACGCGATCCCGCAGGGCGAGCTTGGCGAGGATGCGGCTGATGTGGGTCTTCACCGTGGCTTCCGAGAGGAACTCCCGCTGGGCGATCTCGGCGTTCGAGAGGCCGCGCGCGGCCAGACCGAAGATCTCGCGCTCGCGATCGGTCAGCTCCGCGAACGCAGGCGGCACGGGCTTCTGCTCGGGGGCCGCGAACGTCGCGAACAGCTCGCGCGTCGCGGAAGCCGCGATGACCGACGAGCCGGAGTGCACCGTGCGGATCGCGGCGAGGAGGAACTCGGGGTCGGCATCCTTCAGCAGGAAGCCGCTCGCTCCCTGCCGGATCGCCCGCGCCGCTGCCTCGTCGAGGTCGAAGGTCGTCAGCATCACGATGCGCGGCGGAGCGCCGTCGAAGACCGGGTCGTCGAGCAGCTGCGCCGTGGCGGTGAGCCCGTCCATGACCGGCATCCGGATGTCCATCAGGACGACGTCGGGGCGCGTCGCCCGCACGACGCCGATGGCCTCGGCGCCGTCGGACGCCTCGCCGACGACCTCGAGGTCGGGCTGCGAGGCGACGACCATGCGGATGCCGGCGCGGAAGAGCGCCTGGTCGTCGACGAGGACGACCCGGATGGCGCTCACGCGGGGCCGCCGATGGGCAGACTCGCCGCGACGACGAACGCGCCGCCCGTCGGGCCCACCTCGATGCTGCCGCCGATCAGCTGGGCGCGCTCGCGCATGCCGATGAGACCGTGTCCGCCCGTGCGCACCGGGCCGGTGGACTCGTTCACCGGCGAGAGCGGATTGCTCACACGCACCTCCACGCGATCGGGCAGCCAGGACAGGGACACGTCCACGGTACCGCCCGCGCCGTGGCGCATCGCGTTCGTCAGGGCCTCCTGCAGGATGCGGTACACCGCGATCTGCACGGCCGCGGGCGGCTCGCCCGGAGGGGCGGGGTCGACGTCGACGCGCAGGTCGAGACCGGCGGCGCGCACCTGCGCGTACAGCACCTCGAGGTCCGCGACGGTCGGCTGCGGCCCCTCGCCCTCGCTGTGGCGGAGCTGGGTGAGCAGCATCCGCACGTCGGCGAGGGCGGAGCGCGCCGTCGACGAGATCGTCTTCAGCGATTCCGCCGCGGCCGTGGGGTCGGCCGCGGCGGCGTAGCGTGCGCCGTCCGCCTGAGCGATGACGACCGCGAGCGAATGGGCGACGACGTCGTGCATGTCTCGCGCGATGCGATTGCGTTCGAACTCGGCCGTCGCCCGCTCCTCGGCCTTCCGCTGCGCCTCGGCGTTGTCGCGCGCGCGCAGACCGACGCGGACCAGAGCGCCCACGGTCCACGCCAGGAGCAAGCCGAACACCGCCGCGACGAACAGCATCGTGCCCATGACGAGGAAGTACATCAACTCGCCCCCCGACACGGCGATGGAGTATCTCGCCGAGGGGATGAGCAGGTACACGGTGATGGCCAGGGCGCCCCCGATCGAGGAGGCGAACCCGAGCCAGAAGACCCGGTTCGTGCCGTACGCCGCACACGTGTAGAGCACCGCGAAGATGGCGATGTCGACCGGCAGCGGTGGCAGCTGCGCCAGCATCTGGAGGACCGCGCCCACCCAGGCCAGCGCGAGCGCGATCGGCGGCGAGAGCCGGCGCAGCGCGACCGCGGCACCGAACGGGACGACCAGGAGCATCGCGACGAGCGAGGAGAGCGGATCGTCGGGGATGCCCGTGCCGACGACGGCGACCCAGGTCACGAGCAGCATGATCGCCGCGAAGGCGACCGCTACGGCGACGTCGACGTACAGCTGGTAGCGGCGGAGCGGACGGAGCACGCTATGACGGTACGCGAGCGCCACAGGCGCGGCATCCCTCTCGCGATGTATCCGGCGGCGAGCGCGACGAGCTCAGCGCGCGTAGACGCGCAGGCCGTCCGGGATCGCGCGGAGCCGCAGCCGGTAGTCGCCGGTGGGAGTCTCGGCCAGCTCGCCGTCGTGCGCGAGCACCGGCGTCGCCTCGCCGGGCCGGACGGTCAGCTCGATCTCGGAGACGACGGCTCGCTCGAGGTCGGATGCCGGCGGCATGAGCCGCAGCGCGCGCATCACCGCGAGCGTGCGCCGGCCGAAGGCCAAGGAGGTCACCGCCCGCAGCCGCGTGCCGCGGGCATGGTGGAGACGGACGTCGAGCTCAGGCTCGTCGAGGCTCGCTCGACGCATCATCGCGATGCGGCGGGGGTCTCCCCGTCCGATACCCGCGAATACCGACCAGACGACGGCCCGGCGGCCGTCGCGCACGATCGTGATGCGGTGGGCTCCGTGCATCTCGCGCCACGCCGCGATCGCGCCACCCCACCATTTGCCGAGGCTCGTGCGCTTCTCGCGCTCGGCGAGCATCTCGGGATAGGCGCCGAGCGACACGGCATTGAGCACGGTCACGGGATCGCCGTCGTCGATGACCGCCTCGGCGACGACGACGCTGCGCACCGAGCCCGCGTCGTACGCATCGAGCGCCGCCTCGACGGTGTCCACGCCGGCGGCCCGCGCGAAGTGGTTGAAGGTGCCGCCCGGCAGCACGAGCAGCGTCAGGTCGTGACGACGCGCGAGGTGCGCGGCACGCGAGACCGAGCCGTCACCACCGAGCACCGCGAGCACCGTCGGCGCATCGGCGGCCGACATGGCCGACGCGACGATGTCGTCCATCGACGACTCGCCCAGGCTCTCGATCCGCGCCTCGGACAGCCGCCGCCGGATCTCGGGCAGCGGATCGGGCCGGACCACCGACGTGCCCGCTCGGGAGTTCGTGATCACCAGCACGCCGCGCCCGTCGGAGGTGGAGGCGTCTGCTGCGGGCGCGCCGGCTGCGGATTCGGATTCGGCGTGGCGATCAGTGGGCATGGAGTGACGCTAACGCCGCGGAGGCAGCGACGGCGACGGCTTGACAGTCCCGCCCGACCCCGACGGTCAGGGCTGACCGCGATACAACCGTCGGACCCGCGGTGCTGATGAGGCGTGCGAGACGGCCCGAGGCCACAGCAGCCCCACCGACCCGACGGATGTATCGGTGCGTCGTAGAGTCGCAGGCGTGATGCGGTCCAACGATCTCCTGACCATCGGTGAGGTGAGCGCGCGCACCGGTGTGTCCGTCTCCGCGCTGCACTTCTACGAGCGGCACGGACTCATCACGTCGACCCGTTCTGCGGGTAATCAGCGGCGGTTCAGTCGCCACATGCTGCGCCGCATCTCGCTCATCCTCGTGGCCAAGCGACTCGGCATCCCGCTCGCCGAGGTCGCCGAGGCTTTCGCGTCGCTGCCCGCAGAGGCCGAGCCCAGCAGCGAGGACTGGAAGCGGGTCTCGCGGGCGTGGAAGGTGCGTCTCGAGGAACGGCGCGCGGCGATCGAATCGCTCGAGCGCGAACTCGTGGGATGCATCGGCTGCGGCTGCCTCTCGATGCGGTCGTGCGACCTGCTCAACCCCGGCGACGCGCTCGGCGCCGAGGGCAGCGGACCGCGCCGCGTCGCGCCCGCGCTCCGGCACGCGCTCGACGACGACGCAGCCGCTCCGTCATGAGAGCAGGTCGAGGCGTCGCCTGATCCCCGGCGCGTCGAGGCCGTGCAGCCGCGCATGGTCGGCCGGGGTGCCGTATCGGCGCTGTTCACCGACGCCGACCCCGATGTGCTCGACGAGGATGCCGCTGCCGCCGAGCGCCGCACCGACCGCGGCGGCGGTCGTCCCCTCGAGGAAGGGTTCGAGCACGGCCACCCGGTCGAAGGTGGAGCTCAGCGCGCGCAAACCGTCGCGATCGAGCGGCACGGGCGTCGCGGTGTATGCGACCGCGAACCCGTCGCCCGCCGTCGCCTCGAGCGCCGTGTCGAGGAGCGGGCCGATGGCCAGGACCAGCGTGCCCGCGCCCTCGCGCACGAGGTGGATGCGTCCGTCCGTCGGGAATGCCGCCCGGTTCGCCTGCGTCGAGAGCCGGATGTACTGGCGGTCGTCGGTCGTCGCCGCATTCCGGACGAGCGCCTCGACTTCATCCGGGTGCCCCGGCGCGTGCAGCCGCCATCCGGGCAGGGTGCTCAACAGGGCGATGTCGCCGGGGCACTGGTGCGTGCGCCCCGCGGCGGCCGCGTCATAGCTCGCGCCGATCGATACGAGCACCGCCCCGAGATCCTGGTGCGACAGGTCGAGCTTGATCTGCTCGAAGGGCCGCTCGACGAGGAACGGCGCGTAAGTGTGGACGAAAGGACGCAGTCCGGCGAGCGCGAGACCGGCGGCGACCCCGATCATCGCCTGCTCGCGGATCCCGACGTTGACGACACGGTCGGCGGCCGGGGTTCCCGCGGCCAGATCGAGCGGGCCGATGTCGGCGAGCACGAGTGTCGCGCGGTCGTCGGTGGCCAACAGATCTGACATGACGGTGGAGAAGCGGGCGCGCATCAGGATCCCTTCGCAGCGGTACGGACGACGGTGACACGGGGCGCCGCGCCGCGCGTCTCGAGAGCTGCGGCGAGCGCAGCGTGATCGTGCGAGTCGGCCTCGGCGGCATCCCATCCCTCCAGCGCGAACCGGCGTGCGATCCCGCCGGGCCATCCGAGCGACGCGGAGGAGTTGTCGATGACGATGGCGTGCAGCCGGGCGAGGGCGAGGCGGCCTGCGACGGCGATCGCCTCGTGGTTGCTGCCCTCGTCGAGCTCGGCGTCGCCGATCAGGACGAACACGCGGCCGGGAGTGCCGGTGATGTCGAGGCCGCGGGCGAGGCCCACGGCGATCGGCAGTCCGTGCCCGAGCGACCCGGACGAGATCTCGACGGCGGGGATGAGCAGACGGTCGGGGTGGTGACCGAGGGGCGAATCGACGCCCGCGAGATCGTCGAGCCAGCGGTCGGGCATCAGGCCGCGCGTGGCCAGCACGGCGTAGTACGAGGCTGGGCCGTGCCCCTTCGACAGCAGAAAGCGGTCACCGCCCTCGGGGCGGAGTACGCGGTCGTGCAGCACCCACAGCGCATCGAGGGTCGAATGCGCGGCGGCACTGTGCTTCTCGTCGCCGGTCACCCGCGCGAGGCGGTCGAGCAGAGCGGCCGGCAGCCGTTCGGTGAAGGAGTCGGGTTCAGTCATGGTCATGGTTCGAACGGTAAAACCTCAAGCTCAGTTGAGGTCAAGCTCGCGGTGACCGATGCATTCGTCGGACGGCTGGGGCTGCTGTCGCGTCGCGGCGCCGCCGAGACGACACCAGCCCCACCCGCCCGACGGGTGTATCGGCACGGTGCACCGCCACTACCGTCGCCGAAAACCCGGCGCCCGGTTAGGCTGACGCCAACCTGACCACCGCTCCCGCGCGGGAGCCGTACCTCGTAGATCGGAGGTTCCCCATGTCCATCGCTCAGACGCACCCCACCCCCGGTGCCACGAAGACGATCATCGGCGAGCCCGAGGTCGTCGAGGACGGCGGCGCGGTCGACGCCCTGAGCATCGCGCTCGCCGACGGCGTCGAGCACGACCCCGCCTGGATCTCGCTGCGCGACGCTGCGACGGCACTGCAGCAGCTGCAGGCCGCCGACGGCTCGGTGCCCGACCCCGGGGACCATGAGACGGCGCGGCGCCACGTCGCGGCGATCACCGCCGCGATCGGCCGCCTCGCGCCGCGGTTCCCGCACGACGCGGACTATCTCACCGCGTCGATCCGGGACTTCAACAGATGGGCCGCCTCCGATCAACCGGACGGCGCCGCTTCGACGGAGGGGGCATTCGGCGTGCCCGATTTCCTCGACTCGCTTGTGGCGTTCCAGCCGCAGCTCCACCGCGTCGACGGCATCCGCCACCTCGTCGTGTTCCCGATGTACACGCAGAACGGCTCGCGCGACCGGCACGTCGAGGCGCTGCTCGTCGAGGCGATCTGGCCGGAGGAGATCGCGCGCCTCGAGACGATGTATCCGAACCGGCTCTTCGTCTCGCTGCGACTGCTCGACTTCACGGCCGGCTACGACACCGACTCGGCGGTGCTGTTCCCCGAGACCGTCGCGATGCGCGAGATTCCGCCGTTCACGTGGGGGGCGATCTTCCAGGACCGCGAGGCAGCCCGCTACCGCCGGGTCGTGCGCGCCGCATCGGAGATCACGAAGCTCGACCTGCCCGCCGAGGCGGCCGAGATGCTCGACGACCAGGCGCTCACCGAGCGGGCGTTCGTGATGTGGGACCTCATCCACGACCGCACGCACATGCGCGGCGATCTGCCGTTCGATCCGTTCATGATCAAGCAGCGGATGCCGTTCTTCCTGTACTCCCTCGAAGAGCTGCGGTGCGATCTGACGGCGTTCCGCGAGTGCGTCGCGCTCGACCGGCGGCTGAGCACCGAGGCGGATCTCGACCCGGTCGATGCCGAGCTGCTGCGTCTTTCGCGGCTCGTGCAGTACGCCGTGATCTTCGACCGGATCTTCCGGTTCGCGATCACCGGCACGCGCGTGCGCAACTACGACGGACTCGGCGGCCAGCTGCTGTTCGCGTGGCTGCACCGCCGGGGCGTGCTGCACTGGACCGACACCGCGCTCGCCTTCGAATGGGGCGAGGTGCCGGATGCCGTGGTCGCCCTCGGCGACGCGATCGACCGCCTGTACTGGGAATCGATCGACCGCCCGAAGACCGCGCACTGGCTGGCGGCATACGACCTCGTGCGCTCGGTGCTCGAACCGCACCCGGCGTCGGTGTGGGCGCGCGGCCTCCCCGACGACGTCCTCGCGGGTCCGCCGAAGGGCTACACCGATGCGGTGCTGGACGACGAGTTCCCGCTGTCGATGTTCTACGAGGCGCTCGAGAAGAAGATGCGCGACGTGATCGCGTCCACGCGCGGCATCCGCGGCTGACCCGCACACGGGCCCGAGGCCGCGCCCGAGGCTGAAAGGATGAGGTCATGACCTCCCTGCACGACACCTCGGTGCGCGGCTTCGCGTCCGACAACTACTCCGGCATCCACCCGGAGGTCCTCGCGGCGATCACCGCCGCCAACGACGGCCACCAGACCGCCTACGGCTCGGATGTGTACACCGCCCGGCTGCAGGACCTCGTCGGCGAGCACTTCGGCGCGGGCGCCGAGGCCTTTCCGGTCTTCAACGGCACGGGCGCCAACGTCACGGCGCTGCAGTCGATGCTGCCGCGCTGGGGCGCGGTGATCGCCGCGTCGACCGCGCACATCAACGTCGACGAGGGCGGTGCCCCCGAGCGAGTCGGCGGCATCAAGATCCTCAACGTCCCCACCGATGACGGCAAGCTCACCCCCGAGCTCATCGACCGCGAGGCCTGGGGCTGGGGCGACGAGCACCGCGCGCAGCCGCTCGTCGTGTCGATCACCCAGTCGACCGAGCTCGGCACGCTCTACACGCCCGACGAGCTGCGCACGATCGCCGACCACGTGCACGAGCGCGGGATGCGGCTGCACATGGACGGCGCGCGCATCGCCAACGCCGCCGCTGCCCTCGGCCTGCCGCTGCGCGCCATCACGCGCGATGTCGGTGTCGACGTGCTGAGCTTCGGCGGCACGAAGAACGGCGCGATGCTCGGCGAGGCGATCGTCGTGCTCGACCCCGCGGCATCCGAGGGGCTCACCTACCTGCGCAAGCTCAACATGCAGCTGTCGTCGAAGATGCGCTTCGTCTCGGCCCAGCTCGTCGCGCTGCTCGAGAACGACCTGTGGCGCCGCAACGCCGAGCACGCGAACGGGATGGCGCAGCGCCTGCGCTCGGCGGTCGAGGCGGGCATCGCCGACGGCTCGGTGCGGGGCGTGGAGTTCACGCAGCCGACGCAGGCCAACGGTGTCTTCGCGGTGCTGCCCGAGGGCGTCGCCGACCGGCTGCGCGAGTCGTTCCGTTTCTACGATTGGGGCCCCGCCGACGGAGGCTCGGAGGATCGCGCCAGCGATGCTTCGAGTGTCGGTGGGGAGGATGAGGCACGCCGCGAGGTGCGGTGGATGTGCTCGTTCGACACCTCGGCATCCGACGTCGACGCGTTCGTCGCCGAGCTCGCGCGCCTGACGACCGACTGACCACCTCCCGCGTCGGCGGGCATCCACGCGACGCACGACAAGAGCCGCGGCGGGGTCGAACCGGCCGCGGCTCTCGTGCGCTCAGGCGGCGGTGACGCTGAAGCTCCACGTGACGCCGAACCGGTCGGTGAGCATGCCGAAGCCCGCGCTCCACGCCGACGCGGCGAGGGGCTCGACGATGACGGCATCGGCGGCGAGCGCGTCCCACGGGCCGCGGAGCTCGTCGAGGCTTTCGGAACCGACCGAGACGAAGAACGCCTGATCGGTGATGGTGGCGTTGTCCTGACGGCGCGTCGCACCGCCGCCGGCGATCGATCCCTCTGTGCTTCCCGGGATGTCGTACGCCATCACACGGAAGCCGGTGCTCCCGGCGACGAGTCCGAAGACGACGGCATCCGCGCCGGGGAGGTCTGCGGGCATGCCGACCTCGGCGTACGTCGTGATCGAGACGTGTCCGTCGAAGGCGGCGCCGTAGAACTCGAGTGCCCGACGGGCGTCGCCGCGGAAGTTGAGGTGAGGGGTGGTGTGGATGGTCATCGCTGCTCCTGAGGAAAGGGCCGGCCCGATCGGCTCGACGCCCTCACCCTGACAGCCCTTCCGGTCAGTTTCTGTCCGCAAGGGCGGATACGGTGGGGCGATGACGACGACCTCCCGGTTGCTGACCCTGCTGTCGCTCCTGCAGGCCCGCCGCGACTGGCCGGGCGGAGTGCTCGCCTCGCGGCTGGGGGTGAGCGATCGCACGGTGCGACGTGACGTCGAGCGACTGCGCGAGATGGGATACCGCATCCAGGCGACGACCGGCCTCGACGGCGGGTACCGGCTCGAGGCCGGCAGCGAGCTGCCGCCCCTCCTGTTCGACGAGGACCAGACCGTCGCGGTGACCCTCGCCCTGCGAACCGCTCCCGCCCTGGGCGCGGGCATCGGAGAGGCCGCGGCACGCGCGCTCGCCACGATCCGGCAGGTCATGCCCTCGCGACTCCGGCATCGCCTCGACGCCCTGGCTCCGACCGTCGTGGGCCGCCCGGGGGATGCCGCCGCCGCGGACGTCTCGCTCGAGGTTCTGTCGACGCTGGCGAACGCGATCCGCGACGGTGTCACGGTGCGGTTCGACTACGGCGAGGCGGGCGATGCGGATGCCGTGGGGTCCGCGCCGACCCGACGCGCGGAGCCGCATCATCTCGTGGCGTCGGGCGGCCGCTGGTATCTCGTCGCGTGGGACCTCGACCGCGACGACTGGCGCCTGTACCGGGCGGACCGGGTCCGTCCGCGGCTTCCGGCCGGCGCCCCGTTCACGCGCCGCGGCGTGCCCGGCGGCGACGTCGACGCGTTCGTGTCGGCACGCTTCCGCGGGTCGGACTCGGCCGCATGGCCCTGCCGCGGCTCCGTCGTGCTGCACCTGCCGGCATCCGCGGTCGCGCCGTTCGCGGGCGATGGCACGGTCACCGCGCTCGACGACGGGCACTGTCGGCTCGAAGCCGGGTCGTGGTCATGGACCGCGCTCGCGGCCTCGTTCGGGCGGTTCGACGCCGAGCTCGAGGTCGTCGGTCCGCCCGAGCTCGCCGACGCGTTCGCGTTCCTCGCCGCGCGCTACGCCCGCGCTGTCACCACCTGACGGATCACCGGGGAGGCCGCCGCTCAGGCGCCAGCGAGCCAGGCCCGGTAGGCGTCGAACGAATACGGGCGGCCGAGGAAGTCGGCGACGAGGTCGGCCGCGTCGCGGCTGCCACCCGGCTCGAGGATGCGCTCGCGGTAGCGGGTCGCAACGGCCGGGTCCATGAGCTCGTCGCCGAACGCCGAGAGCAGGTCGCGGGCGATGACGAGGCTCCACTGATACGTGTAGTAGCAGGCGCCGTATCCGGTGAGGTGGCCGAAGCCCGCGTACGTGTGCCCGTTCGGCAGCGGGTGCACCGGCGACGACGCGCGGTACCAGCCCTCGACGGCCGCCTGCAGGTCGCTCGGCCGCTCGACGTGCAGGCCGTACGAGACGTTGGCGTGCCCGAGCTGGCGGGTCACCTCGAGGGCGCGACCGAAAGCGTCGGCCACCCGCATCCGCTCGACGAGGTCGGCCGGGATCGGCTCGCCGTCGGCGTTGCGCGCGAACGTCGCCAGCACGCCGGCATCCCACGCCCACTCCTCGAGCAGCTGGCTCGGCGCCTCGACGAAGTCCCACTCCGTCTCGATGCCGCTGAAGTCGGCCCAGACGGCGTCGGCGCCGCCGAGGATGCCGTGGACGAGGTGCCCGAACTCGTGGAAGAACGTCACGACCTGGTCGTGCTCGAGGAGTCCCCGCGAGAAGTTGCAGAGCAGTACGCCCTCGGGAAGCGAGCGGCCCGCGATGCCGGGCGCGAGGTTGAAGCACGCGGCGTGGTTGTACTTTCCCTCGCGCGGGTGAAGATCGAGGTGGATCCGACCGAGCCGGCGCTCGCCGCGGACGACGTCGTAGCTGCGGACGTCGTCGTGCCAGGCACCCGCGTCGACGGGGACGTAGGCGACGTCGAGCAGTCGCGCCGTGACATCGAGCACGCCCGCCAGGACGTTGTCGAACGCGAAGTAGGCGCGCACTGCCTGCGCGTCGACGGCGTAGTCCTCGCGCTTCAGCGCGCTGAGGAGGTACCAGAGGTCGGCCGCGGTGACCGCCTCGGCATCCGGCTCGTCGACGCGCAGCCGCGCGAGCAGCCGGTCGTACTCAGCGGCGGCGGCCTCGCGCGTCGCCGCGTCGATGTCGTCGAGGAACGACCGGATCGCCGCGCTCGAGCCGATCATGCGCGTTTCGGTCTCGTAGTCGGCCCAGTCGCCGTAGCCCAGCAGCTCCGCGCGCTCGGCGCGCACGGCGAGCAGTTCGGCGAGCACGGGGTCGTTGTCGGGCCAGGCGAGGTCGTTGTAGACCGACAGCAGTGCCGTGCGCGTCGACCGGCGCACCGCGAACTCGCGCACCGGCATGAGGTCGGTGTACTCGGTCGTGAGGGTGATGAGGCCCTCGTCGTCGACCGGGTGAGCGTCGATGAAGTCCTGCGGCAGCCCCTCCAGCGCGTCGGCGGGGAGCTTCAGCTCGCGCCGGCCGTCGCGGATGTTGCGCGAGAAGGTCAGCGAGAGCTCGGTGTCACGCTCGGCCAGCGCCCGCAGCCGTTCGCGTGTCGCCTCGTCGCGGTCGACGCCGCCGCGGCGGAAGTCGCGCTGGATGTGAGCGAGCAGGCGGCGGGCGGCGGCATCCAGCCCGTCGGTCGCGAGGCCGTCGAAGACGGCGAAGAGAGCGGGGTCGAGCGCCCGCTCGGAAAGCAGGGCGTCGATGGCCTGCACCCGGGCCTCGGCGGCAACGCGGACGTCGGCATCGGGGTGCGACTCGCTCAGCAGGGATGCCTCGGACGCCGCCTCGGCGATCGCGATCGACGCCTCGTTCCACAGCTGCAGACGGGCCAGGGGCGACAGCTCACGCCCCGCGATCAGCTGCGAGTCGACCTCGCGGACGCGGGCGATGCGGGCGTCCGGGCGCTCGGCGGCGAACGCGAGCCATCCGGCGGTGTCGGCGGGGAAGGCGAGGGGCTTCGGATCGGTCATGACCCGAGCCTACGCAGGAGCGGGCCTCAGCGAAGAGCACCCACCGAGGCGAGCGCGAGGCGGATGAGCGTGCCGCGGCCACCCTCCATCTCGGCGGCGAGGGCGTCGGATGCCGCTTCCACGGGGTCGAGCCATGTGACCTCGAGAGCATCCTGACGGGGCTCGCACGTGCCCGTGACCGGCACGACGAAGGCGAGCGACACGGCGTGCTGGCGGTCGTCGTGGAAGGGGCTGACCCCGGGGATCGGGAAGTACTCGGCGACCGTGAAGGGCGTGGGCGACGCGGGCAGGAGCGGGAAGGCCATGGGCCCGAGGTCGTTCTCGACGTGCCGGAACAGTGCGTCGCGGATCGTCTCGCCGTAGCGCACGCGGCCCGAGACGATCGTGCGCGTCATCTCCCCGACCGGCGTGGCACGGAGCAGGATGCCGACCTGGGTGACGGCCCCGAGCCCGTCGGTGCGCACCGGCACCGCCTCGACGTAGAGCATCGGCAGCCGGCGGCGCGCTTCGGTGAGCTCCACATCGCTGAGCCAGGCCGGGTTCGTGGCTCCGCCGCCCGGGGCTCCGCGCAGCGGGTCGGCCGGGAGCGACGACTCGCCGCGCTCGTCGGGATCGGGATCGGGGGTGCGCACGGCCATGCCTCATGTATACCAATGACCCCCGGCGGTGTCGGATGAGGCTGGCAGGATGGTCGCATGTCGCCCGATCCGGTCCTCGATCCTGCGGCCGTGCGCTGGTCGGCCGCTCCCGCCGACCGCGGTCGCCGCCCGTTACTGGTGATGGTGCACGGCTACGGCTCGGATGAGAACGATCTGTTCGCCCTCGCGCCGCACCTGCCGGCCGAGTACGTCGTGGCTGCGGTCCGCGCCCCGCTCACCCCGCGCTTCCCCACGCCGGGGTGGTCGTGGTACCCGATCGAGGGCCTGAACGGTCGCGATCCGCACGCGGCGACGGCATCCGCCCGCGCGCTGACGGCGTGGATCGACGCGGAGCGGGGCGATGCGGCATCCGTCGGGCTGCTCGGCTTCTCGCAGGGCGGGGTCATAGCGATCGAGGCGCTTCGCCTGCGCCCGGACGACTACGCGTTCGCCGTCACCCTGTCGGGCTACGCCAATCCTGGCGATCTCGACACCGACGCCGAGCTCGCCGAACGCCGCCCGCCCGTGTTCTGGGGCCGCGGGGCGCTCGACGACGTCATCCCGCCCGCACTCGTCGCACACACGGCGCAGTGGCTGCCCGGCCGGGTCGACCTGAGCGGCCGCGTCTACCCCGATCTCGGACACGCCGTCTCGGCGGAGGAACTGCGCGACGTCGCGACGTTCCTGCACAAGCAGCTCCCGTCGGCGTAGACTTCCCGGGCCCCTGTCCCGAGTGTGAGGAACGACCGTTGATCGGTTTCGACGCGACCGCGCTGTGATCCCGCGCTGATCCGTCGACCCTTCGGGCGTCCGACCTGGCCAGCGCATTCTCCGATTTCCGCGCTGGCCGCCGGACCGTTCCACCCCCGGTCGGGGTGTCCTCGGTGTCGGTCGTGCCCGCGCCCGACGACATCCGAGGAGGCAGTCATGCCCCATCCCGCTCCCGCGGTCGTCCTCGACCGCATCACCCTCATCCACCCCGACGGCACTCCCGCCGTGCGGAACACCTCCGGAACCTTCGACACCGGGCGAACCGGCCTCGTCGGCCGCAACGGCTCGGGCAAGACCACGCTGCTGCGGCTGATCGCGGGCGAGCTCGCGCCGACCTCCGGCTCGGTCACCACGTCCGGACGGGTCGAGCTGCTGCCGCAGCGCTTGACCCTCGACGTCGGGCGGCGCGTCGCCGACCTGCTCGGCGTCGCTCCCGTCGTCGACGCCGTGCGCGCCGTCGAGTCGGGAGACGTCCACCCGCGCCACTTCGAGACGATCGGCGACGACTGGGATGCCGAGGCACGAGCGGTCGCCGCGCTGACCGCGGCCGGTCTGCCGCCGGGAGCGCTCGACCGCCGCGTCGGAGAGCTCTCCGGCGGTGAGGCGGTTCTCGCGGCACTCGTCGGCGTGAGACTGCGCGGAGCCGAGATCGCGCTGCTCGACGAGCCGACCAACAACCTCGACCGCGACGCGCGCGAGCGGGTCGGCGAGCTCGTGCGAGCGTGGCGGGGTGCGCTCATCGTCGTCAGCCACGACACCGCGCTGCTCGAGCTGATGGACGACACCGCCGAGCTCTACGGCGGGGCGCTCGATACGTTCGGCGGGCCGTACTCCGAGTGGCGAGCCTGGCGCGACGACGAGCAGGCGGCGGCGCGCGCCGCGGAGACCGCCGCGGCGGCGGCCCTCCGGCGCGAGCGGCGCGACCGGGCCGAGACCGAGACGAAGCTCGCGCGGCGTGCCGCGATGGGAGCGAAGGCGCAGCGCGAGAAACGCGTGCCCGGGATCGTCGCCGGCAACCGCGCGTCGGCCGCGCAGGTGTCGGCGGGTCGCGCGCGCGGCGAGGCATCCGATCGGGAAGCCTCGGCTCGGGCGGCCCTCGATGCGGCAGGGCGGCGGGTCCGCGACGACGACGCCGTGCGGATCGACCTGCCCGATCCCGGCGTCGCGGCGAGCCGGCGCCTCGCGACGATCGGCGACGGCGAACGCTCGTGGGTCGTGCAAGGGCCCGAGCGTGTCGCGCTCGTCGGGCCGAACGGCGCGGGGAAGACGACGCTGCTCGAGGTGCTGGTGCGGTCGGCGGACGCTAACTCCTCAGAATCAGGTGCTGCGGCATCCGATCGTCGCTCGGGCGGCCCCGGCGCGCCCGATCTGAGGAGTTATGGCACGGCGGTCGCGCATACCGACCGCGTCGGCTACCTGTCGCAGCGGGTCGACGGGCTGCGGGACGAGGCGACGGTGCTCGACAGCGTGCGCGCGGCCGCGCCCGCCGCCACCGACGTCGAGCTGCGGAACCGGCTCGCGCGATTCGTGCTGCGCGGCGACACCGTGCTGCGCCCGGTCGCGGCACTGTCGGGCGGGGAGCGGTTCCGGCTGGCCCTGGCCTGCGAGCTGCTGGCCGATCCCCCGCCGCAGCTGCTCGTGCTCGACGAGCCGACGAACAACCTCGACCTCGACACGGTCGAGCAGCTCGTGCAGGCTCTCGCCGCCTACCGCGGTGCCGTGCTGGTGGTCAGCCACGACGATGGCTTCCTCGCCCGCCTCGCGCCCACCCTGATGCTCGAGCTGCGCGACGGCCGGCTGAGCGAGGTCCCGCCGGCTGGCCCGTGAACCGAGGTCCCCGTTGGGCCGGTGTCACCGTCGAGGTCCCAGTTGGGCCGGGGATCTGCGCCCGATTCCCGGCTCAAGTGGGACCTCGCGGGGTAGCGCGCGGGCAGCGGGGCACGGCGGGACCTGGCACGGCGGATGCCGCGGGCGCAAGGCCGCGCCGATGTCGGAGGTCCGCGCGAAGATGAAGGCATGGCCGATGTGCTCGCCCGATTCTCCGCGCCCACCGCGGACTGGTTCCGCGGCGCGTTCTCGAAGCCCACGTCGGCGCAGGCCGGTGCGTGGGACGCGATCTCCGCCGGCAAGCACGCCCTCGTGGTCGCGCCGACCGGGTCGGGCAAGACTCTGTCCGCGTTCCTCTGGGCGATCGACCGCATCTTCCGCGACAAGGTGGCGGCCGGCCCCGTCGACGACAAACCGGCGAAGCGCAGAAAGGCGGATGCCGCGCCGGCCGACACCCGTGTCCTGTACGTCTCACCGCTGAAGGCGCTGGGCGTCGACGTCGAGCGAAACCTGCGGTCGCCCCTCGTCGGCATCGGACAGTCGGCGCGCCGCCTCGGTCAGCCCGTCCCCGACGTGACGGTCGGAGTGCGATCGGGCGACACCTCCTCAGCCGACCGGCGCGCCCTGGTCGCCCGACCGCCCGACATCCTCATCACGACGCCCGAGTCGCTCTACCTCATGCTCACCTCGCAGGCATCCGAGACACTGCGCGGCGTCCACACCGTCATCGTCGACGAGGTGCACGCCGTGGCGGCCACGAAGCGCGGTGCGCACCTGGCCGTGAGCCTCGAACGCCTCGACGCGATCCTCGAGAAGCCGGCTCAGCGCATCGGTCTCTCGGCCACGGTCCGTCCCATCGACGAGGTGGCGCGCTTCCTCGGCGGCGCGGCCCCCGTCGAGATCGTCGCACCGAAGGCGTCGAAGGCGTTCGACCTGAACGTCGTCGTGCCGATCCCCGACATGCTGCATCCCCCGGCCCCACCCGGCGCCGAGGATGCGGGTGCCCCCGGCGCTCCGGGCGGTCGCGATGACGGAGACGACGAGGGGGACGACGACGATGGCGACGGCGCCTGGTACCGCGCCCCGCAGGCGACGGAGGTCACGGGGTCGGTCTGGCCCCACGTCGAGGAGGCGATCGTCGACCGCATCCTGAAGCACCGCTCGACGATCGTGTTCTCGAACTCGCGCAGGCTCGCCGAACGCCTGACCGGACGACTCAATGAGATCTACACCGAGCGTCTCGGGGGCGACCTTCCCGAGCCCGCGGTCCCCGCGGGCATGATGGCGCAGGCCGGGGCCTCCGCCGGCGCCGAGCCGGTACTCGCGAAGGCGCATCACGGCTCGGTGTCGAAGGAGCAGCGCGCCCAGGTCGAAGACGAGCTGAAGTCGGGTGTGCTCCGCTGCGTCGTGGCGACCTCGAGCCTCGAGCTCGGCATCGACATGGGGGCCGTCGACCTCGTCATCCAGGTCGAAGCACCGCCGTCGGCGGCATCCGGACTCCAGCGCGTCGGACGCGCCGGCCACCAGGTCGGCGAGGTCAGCCGGGCGGCGCTGTTCCCCAAGCACCGCGGCGACGTGCTGCACACCGCGGTCGTGACCGAGCGGATGCTGGCGGGCAAGATCGAGGCGATCGCGGTTCCGCAGAATCCCCTCGACATCCTCGCCCAGCAGACGATCGCCGCGTGCGCGACCGGCACGATCGAGGTCGAGGCCTGGTTCGAGACGGTGCGGCGCAGCGCCCCCTTCCGTACGCTCCCCCGCTCGGCGTACGAAGCGACGCTCGATCTGCTCGCAGGCCGCTTCCCCTCCGACGAGTTCGCCGAGCTGCGTCCACGCCTGGTCTGGGACCGCGATCAGGGCACGCTCACGGGGCGCCCGGGAGCGCAGCGCATCGCGGTTACGAGCGGTGGCACGATCCCCGACCGCGGTCTGTTCGGCGTCTTCGTCGCCGGCGAGAGCCGTAACGCGCGCGTCGGCGAGCTCGACGAGGAGATGGTCTACGAGTCGCGCGTCAACGACGTCTTCACGCTCGGCACGACCAGCTGGCGCATCGTCGAGATCACTCATGACCGGGTCAACGTCGTGCCCGCGTTCGGCCAGCCGGGCAAGCTCCCGTTCTGGCACGGCGACGGACTGGGGCGTCCCGCCGAGCTCGGCGAGGCGCTGGGGAAGTTCAGCCGCGAGGTGTCGGCGGCCGGTCCCGAGAAGGCGTCCGAGCGGTTGCGCGAATCGGGGCTCGACGACTACGCGATCGAGAACCTCCTGGCGCATCTCGCCGAGCAGCGCGAGGCGACCGGCAGCCTACCCACCGACCGGACGCTGACCGTCGAGCGCTCCCGCGACGAGGTCGGCGACTGGCGCGTCATCCTGCATTCCCCGTACGGCATGCACGTGCACGCTCCGTGGGCGCTGGCCGTCAACGCACGCATCCGCGAACGTCTCGGGGTCGAAGGCGCAGCCGTCGCGAGCGACGACGGCATCATCGCGCGGGTCCCCGACGCGGCTGCCGAACCGCCCGGCGCCGACCTCTTCGTCTTCGACGCCGACGAGCTCGAACAGATCGTCACGGACGAGGTCGGCGGATCGGCGCTGTTCGCCTCGCGCTTCCGCGAGTGCGCGGCGCGGGCCCTGCTGCTGCCGAGGCTCAACCCCAACAAACGCGCGCCGCTCTGGCAGCAGCGGCAGCGCTCGGCGCAGCTGCTCGAGGTCGCGCGGCGGCATCCGTCGTTCCCGATCATCCTCGAGACGCTTCGCGAGGTGCTGCAGGACGTCTACGACCTTCCCGCACTCCTGCGCATCACCCGCAGCATCGCCGACCGCCGCATCCGCCTCGTCGAGACGACGACATCGCAGCCGTCGCCGTACGCCCGCGATCTGCTCTTCGGCTACGTCGGCGCCTTCATGTACGAGGGCGATTCGCCGCTCGCCGAACGCCGCGCCGCGGCCCTGTCCGTCGATCCCGCGCTGCTGTCGGAGTTGCTCGGCAAGGTCGAGATGCGCGAGCTGCTCGACCCCGAGGTCATCGCGCAGTTCGAGCGCGAGGCCCAGCGTCTCGCTCCCGACCGACGCGCGCGCGGGGTCGAGGGCGTCGCCGATCTGCTCCGCATCCTCGGCCCGCTCGACCCCGGGGAGGTCGCAGCCCGCCTCGAAGACTCCGCGGGCACCGGGACCGGCACCGGCACAGCGGAGGAAATCGGCACAGCGGCGGATGCGAGCGCCGCGCCCGCTCCTCCGGACGGCGAATCTCCTCCCGAGCACCGGGTCGCCGAGGCCGCCGACCTGCTGCAACAGCTCGTGACCGCCCGCCGCGCGATCCCGGTCACGATCGCCGGCGTGCAGCGCACCGCGGCGATCGAGGATGCCGGCCGCCTGCGCGACGCACTGGGCGCGGCGCTCCCCGTCGGAATCCCCACCGCCTTCCTCGAGCCGGTCGTCGACCCGCTCGCCGACCTCGTCGCACGGCACGCCCGCACCCATGGGCCGTTCCGCACCGCGGACGTCGCGACGCGGCTCGGCATCGGCACCGCCGTCGCGCGTCAGACACTGCAGCGGCTCGAGTCGCAGGGGCGCATCGCGAGCGGTTACTTCCTGCCTGAGACCTCCGGCAGCGAGGCCGACGACCTCGAGTGGTGCGATTCCGAGGTGCTGCGCCGGCTGCGGATGCGGTCGCTCGCGGCTATCCGGGGCAGCGTCGAGCCGGTATCGCCCGAGGCGTTCGCGCGGTTCCTGCCCGTGTGGCAGCACGTCACCCGGCCGCTCGAGGGCGTCGACGGCGTCGCCGCCGTGATCGAGCAGCTCGCCGGTGTGCCGATTCCTGCGAGCGCCTGGGAGTCGCTCGTCCTGCCCTCGCGCGTGCGCGACTACGCACCCGGGATGCTCGACGAGCTGACCGCGACGGGCGAGGTGGTCTGGTCGGGGCACGGCACCCTGCCCGGGCGCGACGGCTGGATCGCGCTCCATCCCGCCGACATGGCGCCGCTCACCCTGGCGCTGGCCGACGCCGACTCCGAGGCCGACGAGTCGTCGACGTCGGGCGACCTCGACGTGCGCATCCTCGAAGCTCTCGCCGTCGGCGGCGGCTGGTTCGCGGGGCAGCTCGTCGCCGCGATCGGCGCCCCCAACGAGCAGAGCGTGCTCGACGCACTCTGGCGTCTCGCGTGGGCGGGCCGCCTGACGAACGACACGTTCACGCCGGTCCGATCCCTCCTCTCGGGCGGTTCGCAGGCACACCGCAGCGCCCGCCGCACACCGCGGTCCCGCCTGTATCGCGGCACACCGCTCGCGCGCCCCACGACGCCGGCGGCGCCGCGCCCGTCGACGCTCGGCGGCCGGTGGTCGCTCCTGCCGGCCGTCGAGCCCGATCCCTCGCTCCGCGTCACGGCATCGGCGGGGCTCCTGCTCGACCGCTACGGCGTCGTCACCCGGGGCAGCGTCCAGTCCGAGGGGGTTCCCGGCGGTTTCGCGCAGGTCTACCGCGTTCTCGCGGGCTTCGAAGAGGCGGGCCACTGCCGCCGCGGCTATGTCATCGAGACCCTCGGCGCCGCGCAGTTCGCGGCATCCGTCACCGTCGACCGCCTGCGCGAGTTCGCGGCGCTCCCCGACCCGCCGCCGCGGCGTGCGGTCACGCTGGCCGCGACCGACCCGGCGAATCCCTACGGTGCAGCCCTCGGCTGGCCGGCGCTCGAGGGCGTCTCGCATCGACCGGGCCGGAAGGCTGGCGGCGTCGTGGTGCTCGTCGACGGCGCACTCGTGCTCTACCTCGAGCGCGGCGGGCGTTCGGCGCTCGCCTTCACCGACGACGAGGAGGTGCTGACCGCGGCCGCAGCCGATCTCGTGAGGACGGCGCAGGCACGCCGTCTCGACACGCTCACCGTCGAGCAGGTCAACGGCGAGTTCGTCTACAACACCCCGACCGGGCGGGCGCTGCGCGCAGGCGGTTTCGTCGAGTCGTCGCGCGGCCTCACGCTGCGCCGGCTGACCGCGGGCTCACGGGCGGCGATGTCCGGAAGCAGCGAGCGTGCCTGAGGGCGACACCGTCTTCCGAGCCGCGCGGAAGCTGGGTGAGGCGCTCGTCGGACAGGAGGTCACCCGCTTCGACATCCGTGTTCCCGGCAGCGCGACAGCCGACCTGCGCGGTGAGACCGTCTCGTCGTCGATCGCCCGCGGCAAGCACCTGCTGCTGCGCATGGGCGCATTCAGCCTGCACTCGCACCTGAAGATGGAGGGTCGCTGGCACGTCTACCGCCACGGCGAGCGCTGGCGGGCACCCGCGTTCCAGGCCCGCGCGATCGTCGGAACGCGCGATCGGGATGCCGTCGGCTTCGAGCTCGCGATGGTCGAGGTCCTTCCCACCGCCGACGAGGATCGCCTCGTCGGCCACCTCGGGCCCGACCTGCTCGGCCCCGATTGGGATCTGGCCGAAGCGGTGCGTCGCGTGAGCGCCGACTCCCGAGCCGCACACGTCGCCCTGCTCGACCAGCGGAACGTCGCCGGCTTCGGAAATGTCTACGCGAACGAGCTGCTCTTCGTGCGCGGCATCCTGCCCATGACCCCCGCCACCGAGATCGACGCGGCCGCCGTGCTCGAGACCGGGTACCGGATGATCCACGCCAATCGCGATCGCGCGGCGCGCACCTTCACCGGCAACGACCGGCCCGGGCAGCGGATGTGGGTTTACGGCCGCGAGAACAAGCCCTGCCGCCGGTGCGGGACGCTGATCCGCGCCGGCGAGATCGGAGCGCTGCCGACGAGCGAGCGGAACATCTTCTGGTGCCCGCGCTGCCAGAGCTGAACCCCGCCGGGCCTGGAGCGATCCGACGCTTGCACTCAGCGGCCGATGTACCGACCGGGGCGGTGGTTCAGGACGAGCACGACGCTCAGCACGACCGCTCCGGCAGCACTGAGCAGCACCGCCGGCCACGGCAGCACCAGCAGCGCGGACGCGATGATCACGACGTCGAAGATCATCTGGGTCCATCCCGCACTGAAGCCCATGCGCTCCTGCAGCACCAGGGCGATGATGTTGACCCCGCCGAGGCTCGAACGGTGGCGGAACAGAATCAGCAGCCCGACGCCGGCGAGCAGGTTGCCGCCCAGCGTGCCGTAGATGGGTTCGATGCTCGCGAACTGCAGCAGGTGCTGGTGCACGAAGGTGAACGCCGAGACCAGGCCGATCGAGACGAAGGTGCGGATCGTGAACGACACCCCCTTCTTCCACAGGGCCAGCGCCGCGAACGGCGCGTTCACGACTGCGAACAGCACCGGGAACGACCATCCGGTCGCGTAACCGAGAAGCAGCGCGAGGCCCGCGGTGCCGCCGGTCACCGAGCCCGACGACTGCAACAGGTAGAGGCCGAGGGATGCCACGAATGTGCCGGTCACGATGCCGAGCAGATCCTCCGCGCGGGTGTGGCGCGTGAGCGCCGCCTCGAACACGAGGGAAGGTCCGGTCGACGGTGCGCGAGAAGGCTCCACCCGCCCATCCTCGCAAACCGGGGCGCGAGTGGAAGCAAGCCCCGCGGCGGCGGCATGTTATCGCGCGAAGGTCAGCTCGCACACCCCTTCGACCTCGGCGGCTGCGCATCGCACGCTTGTTCCAGCAAACCGGTCGACCTGCCGCTCCGAATGATTCGTGGGAATGAAAACGCGGGTCGCGGGGTTGTTTCCAGTACTCAGTACCGGACCCGGAACTGTCGGAGGGGATCGTGGGCAAGAACTACATCGACATCGAGAACGACCGCGGAGAGACGCTGCGTTACCGCAAGCACGCGAACGGTCGGGGCTTGATCGCGAACGGGGCCAAGGTGCACCCGACCGCACTGGTCGAAGCAGGCGCCTACGTCGAACCCGGAGTCCAGGTCGCGGCGGGCGTTCACATCGGCCGGGGCGTGTGGATCGAGCGCGAAGCCGTCATCGGCCCGAACGTCGAGATCGCACCGCACGCGCACGTCGGCTCCGGCGCCGCCATCGGTCCGCGGGCGAAGATCGGCATCCGTGCCTTCATCGGAGCGCACGCGCACGTCGCCGGTGGCTCGCTCATCGGCGACGACGAGAACATCGCCGACGGCGAGCACGTGGCGACCGACCAGCGCGGACTGCGTCTGGCCGCCTGACCCGCCGGGATACGCTTCAGGCATGACACCCGGACGTTCCTCGGGCCGCCCCGCTCGTAGCGGCGGCCGAGGCGGCGGTGCCCCCGGGCGCCGCGGCGCCCCGGCATCCGGGCAGCGGTCCGTGGCCCGCAAGGCAGACCGCACCTCGGGAACCCGCCGCGAGTCGGATGCCGCCGCACCGGACCTGAGCGGCCTCGGCGCTTTCCGCCTCGGAGCGGCCCCGGGTGCCACGCCCGGCAAGTGGATCGACGTGTGGAAGCAGCGGATGCCGGCGAACCCGGTCGATCTCGTCTCCCTCGAGTTCGTCGACCAAGCCGCCGCCCTCGCGAGCGGTGAGGTCGACGCCGCCCTCGTGCGGCTTCCGATCGAACGCGCTGGGTTGAGCATCATCCCGCTCTACGACGAGATCACGGTCGCCGTGTGCAGCGCCGACTCGTCCCTCACCGTCGCCGATGAGCTGACCCTCGCCGACCTCGCCGGGGAGGTCGTCATGGTGACCGGTGATGACGCTCTGGGTATCGAGGTCCCCGGCGCCATCGCCCCCGCCTTTTCCGCCATTGCCACGACGGGTGACGCGGTCGCGACGGCGGCCACCGGCGTCGGCATCGTGCTCGTGCCGATGTCGCTCGCGCGACTGCATCACCGCAAAGACACCACGTACCGGCCCGTGGTCGACGCTCCGACGTCGACGGTCGCGCTCGCCTGGCCGACGGAGGCGACCACGCCGCTGGTAGAGACGTTCATCGGGATCGTGCGCGGCCGTACCGCGAACTCCTCGCGCTGACGCGCACCGCCAGCGCCGGTCGCCCGAATCACGCCCCGTGCAGCCGCCGCGCCCCGTCGGGGATCGCACCCGCAACCGGAGTGCGGCTCAGCAGGGCGGCGGCGTCGATCGGGTCGTCCGGCGCGGCGGCATCCGGATCCGCCTCGAGCTCGACCACGACGGGAGCGGGCAACCGGATCGCCGTGCGAGCGTCCCGCGCCCGCGACTCGATGCCGGCCGCGTCGACGGGGCGGCGCACCCGCCAGCCCCGGCGCGCGGCGGCGACGTCGAGCCGGTCGAGCACCGCGATGAGCTCGCTGGGGTCTGAGATGATCACGCGGGCGGTCATCCGGCCATTGTCCTCCGCTCGTCACGGAAGGTCATCCCCACCGGGTCGGCTCGGCGGGAACCATAGACTTTCGGCATGGCCCCGCTCGTGTACGTCTGCGTGCGCCCGCAGCAGGCGGCCGCGGACGCGGAGTACGCATCTTTCCGCACCGCCATGGGCCTCGACGAGTCCCAGCTCGAGCGCATCGATCTGACGCGCGACGCCCTGCCCGCGGACGCGTTCACGCGCTGGCGCGGCTTCGTCGTCGGCGGCAGCCCCTTCAACGCCACTGACGATCCCGGCGCGAAGCCGGAAGGCCAGCTGCGCCTGGAGGCCGACCTCGCGCGCATCGTCGAGGCGGCGGCATCCGCTCGGACGGCGGCGCTGTTCACCTGCTTCGGCATCGGCGTGGCCACGACCTACCTCGGCGGCACGATCTCTCGCGACTACCCCGAGGACACCGGCCCGACCGACGTGACCCTGACGGAGGCCGGCCGGGTCGACCCGCTGCTGGGCTCGCTCTCCCCGACCTTCGCCGCGCTCACCGCGCATAAGGAGGGGACGCAGACGCTTCCCGCCGGGGCGGTGCTCCTCGCCACGAACAGCGCCTGTCCCGTGCAGGCCTACCGCGTGGGAGATCGCCTGTACGCGACGCAGTTCCACCCCGAGCCGACGCCGCAGGACTTCACCGAGCGCATGACGATCTACCGCAACGACGGCTACTTCGACGCGGCGGACTACGACCGCGTCGCGGCCCGCGTGCTCGCGGCCCCCGTGACCGAGCCGAGCCGCTTCCTCGCCGCGTTCGCCGCGACGTTCTGACGCCGGGCGCGATACAACCGTCGGATCGGTGGTGCGGATGTCGCCTCCGACGACGTTCGAGGCGACACCAGCACCATGGGTCCGACGAATGTATCGGCGCGGCCGGTCAGGCGACCGGTCAGGCTGTGCGGGTGCGGCGCAGGATGCCGCGGTGCTCGCGGCCGTTCGAGCGCCAGGCCGTCACGGCTGCGGCGGCGACGACCACGACGATGACGGCGATGGCGGCGATGGCCACCGGCGTCGAGTGGGGCTGATCGGTCGTGCGGGCGATGGCCACCCACGCCAGGCCCCACGACAGCGCGATGATCGGCGAGGGGCGCCCGCGCGAGAAGGCTGCGATGCCCACGCCGACGGCGGCCACGAGCACGAGCACGGCCACACCCCACACGTCGGCCTGCATGCCCCACGACTGGGGGACGGTGCGGCTGAGCCACGCCGTGACGTTCGCGACCGTCGCCAGCGAGACCCATCCGAGGTGCAGGCCCACCGTGGCGTCCATGAGCAGCCGGTCGCCGACCGACTGCGGCCGCGAGCGCACCAGCAGGTGGAACGTCCAGCCGAGCGCGGCGAGGAGCGCCACGATCGCGACGACCGTCAGCGGCAAGGTCGTGAACTGCGCCGCGAGCAGCCATCCCCCGTTGAGCACGGCGGTCAGCGCGATCCACCATCCCACGAGCCGCTGCCGGTCGCGGGAGCGCTGCGCGGGCAGCGCCTGCCAGATCGTGTAGCCGATCATGAAGAGGTAGATGACCGACCAGATGCTGAACGCCTGAGTTCCCGGCGCGAGCACCGTCGAGTCGGCGTCGAGCGCGCCGCCCTGCAGATCGCGCACGTTCGTCCCGCCGAAGAGCCCGGTCCCGACCATCGCGGCGATGATCATGAAGACGACGGCCGAGATGACCGCGATCTGCCGGACGAGGTCCGACGACTTCTGCGGAGGGCGGGCGGCGTGGTGCGCTGTGGTGCTCATCCCTTCACGGTAGATCCGACCCCGCGGCCGGTCATCCGCTTGACAGATCCGGCCCCACGATGACGGCCGAGTTCGGCTCGACGACGAGCAGATCGTCGACGATCCGGCTCGGCAGCGTCTCGAGCCACACCACGTCGCCGTTCGGCTCGACCCGCCACGGCGCCTCGGAGAGGTTCACGAGCACGCGTGCACGACCTCGCTGGAGGTCGTAGAGCCGGCCGCCCTCACCTTCCGCCGCACCGGCACCGCGCGCGGTGAATCGCGGGTCGGTCAGGTCGGGCACCGAACGGCGCAGCCGTCCGAGCTCGCGGTACAGCGCGAGCAGGCGAGCGTGGTCGCCTTCGCCGACCTCCGTCCAGTCGAGCTTCGACCGCAGGAAGGTCGCCGGATCGTTGGGGTCCGGAACGAGGTCCTCATCCCAGCCCATCTCGGCGAACTCCTGCTTCCGTCCGGCAGCGGTCGCCTCGGCGAGCTCGGGCTCGGGGTGCGACGTGAAGAACTGCCACGGCGTGGACGCGCCCCACTCCTCGCCCATGAACAGCATCGGGGTTCCCGGCGCGGTCAGCGTCAGGACGGCCGCGACGGCGAGCCGGTCGGCGTCGAGCGTCGCCGACAGCCGATCGCCCGCCGCGCGGTTGCCGATCTGGTCGTGGTCCTGCGCGAAGGTCACCAGCCGCCACGACGGCGACTCGGCCGGAATCGGACGGCCGTGCTCGCGGCCCCGGAACGACGAGTAGGTGCCGTCGTGGAAGAAGCCCGAGTTCCAGGTCTTCGGCACGGCGTCGAGCGCGTCGAAGTCGGCGTAGTAGCCGCCCGTCTCGCCCGTGAGCGCGACGTGCACGGAGTGGTGCCAGTCGTCCGACCACTGCGCCGTCATCCCGTGCCCGCCCGCCTCGCGCGGCAGGATCATGACGGGGTCGTTCATGTCGCTCTCGGCGATGAGCGTCAGCGGGCGCCCGAGGTGCGTGCCGAGCGCGTCGACGCGGTCGGCGATCTCGCCGAGGATGTGAACGGGGCTGTCGTCGTCGTGCAGCGCGTGCACGGCGTCCAGCCGCAGCCCGTCGACGTGGAAGTCGCGCAACCACATCTCGGCGTTGCCGATGATGTACTCGCGAACGGCATCCTCGTCGAGATTCACGCTGTCGCCCCACGTGTTGCGGCGACCGTCGCGAAGATACGGACCGTACTCGGGCAGGTAGTTTCCCGAAGGCCCGAGGTGGTTGTAGACGACGTCCTGGATGACGGCGAGACCGGCCCCGTGCGCGGCATCGACGAATCGGCGGTACGCGTCCGGCCCGCCGTAGCTCTCCTGGACGGCGTACCAGAGCACCCCGTCGTAGCCCCAGTTGTGGGTGCCGTTGAAGGCATTGACCGGAAGGAGCTCGATGTGGGTCACGCCGAGCTCGACGAGATGGTCGAGGCGCCCGATGGCGGCGTCGAGCGTGCCGGCGCTCGTGAAGGTGCCGATGTGCAGCTCGTAGATGATGCCGCCGGCGAGCGACCTTCCCGTCCAGGCCTGATCGGTCCACGCGAACGACGACGGGTCGTCGATCGCCGACAGACCGTGGACGCCGTCAGGCTGCCGCCGCGAGCGCGGGTCGGGGCGCGCGTCGTCGCCGTCGCCGAGGACGAAGCCGTACCGATCGCCCGGGCCGAGGTCGACGTCGGCCGACCACCAGCCGTCCGCCGAGCGCGAGAGCTCGACGTCCGCGGCATCCGGCCGTCGCAGCCGCACCCGCTCGGGGCGCGGCGCCCATACCTCGATCATGCGTTCTTCCCTTCGGCGGTCGGACGTTCGGCGGCGAGCAGCGCCACCGGGTACGTGTCGAGCAGGTCGGCCAAGCGCACCGCGCCGCCGTTCCAGGCATGGCCGGTCAGCTGGTCGACGTGGCGCCCCGGCGGAACCATCACGACTGTGCCGCCCCATCCGCCGCGCGCGGCGAGGCCGACGGGCAGGCGCGTCGCGACGGTGACGGCGCCGCCGCGGTCGAAGGCGATCGCGTGGTCGGCGGCGGAGCCGACGACCGGCAGCGGGGCGTAGCGCGTGAACAGTTCGGGACGATCGCGACGCAGGCGGAGCGCTCGCGACACGACGAGGAGCTTCGCCGCACCGGAGTCGTCGATCTCGGGATGCCATCCGCCGTCGAGCTTCGTGAGCAGCTCGCGGCGCTCGGCGAAGTCGACGTCGCGACGATTGTCGGGGTCGACCAGCGAGAGGTCCCACAGCTCGGAGCCCTGATAGACATCGGGCACCCCGGGCGCGGTCAGCTGCAGCAGCTTGGCGGCGAGGGAGTTCGAGCGCCCGGGAGGCGTCAGCTCACCGACGACCTCCTCGACCACCGCGCGGGCCTCGCCCGAGGTGGCGGCATCCACCAGCGCGGCGATGCGGGCTTCGGCATCCTCGTCGGGGTCCGTCCAGGTCGTGACCATGCCGCCCTCGCGCGAGGCTTTCTCGGCGTAGTCGCGAAGCCGCTCGGGCGACGCGGGCCACGCACCGATGATGGCCTGCCAGAGCAGGTCGTCGAGGCGGCCGTCGCCGGTCGAGGCGATCGCCCGCAGGCGTCCGAGGGCGTCGGACCAGCGGTCGGGCAGCTCGGCGATGACGGACAGCCGGGCGCGGACGTCTTCGCTGCGCTTGGTGTCGTGGGTGCTCAGCGCCGTGAGGGCCTGCGGCCACATCGCCTGACGGTTCGCCTGCGCGAGGTGGAAGCCCGCGACGTCGAGGGCGAAGACGCCCGGGTCGCCGCCCACCTCGGTGAGCGTGCCGAGACGCGGATAACGGTAGAACGCACTGTCTTCGACGCCCTTGGCCATGACCGGCCCGGTCGTCTGACCGAAGCGGCGGCTCAGCTCGGTGTCGCCCGCCGTGACCAGCGGGGCGAGGGTCGCGATCGCGTCGGCGAGATCGGGGCGGGATGCGGATGCCGCGGCCACCGCCTCGGCGACGAGCTCGTCACCCACCGGCGGATAGACGCGGTACACCGAGAAGCTCGTCAGGAGTTCGGCGAACGCGTCGCGCGCGACATCCGCTCCCAGCGCTTCGCGCACCTCCTCGGGCAGGCAGCGCACGAGACGCCCCACCTCTGCGGCCTGCAGCGTATCAGCGACCGCACGCTTGGCCCCGCGCACGATCTCGTCGTACGACGCGGGGGCATCGTCCGAGCGGAGCGCGGCGTCGAGCTCGTCGAGTCGACCCTCGCCGGCCGGATCGATGAGCACACGGTCGATCTCGGCCATCGCGTCGTACCCGGTCGTACCCGCGGTCGGCCACCAGGACGGCAGCTGCTCGGCGTGATCCGTGGCGGCGTGCTCGAGGATCTTCTCGACCACGACATACGCGCCGCCGGTCGCCTCGGCGAGCTGCTCGAGATACCCGCCGGGGTCGGCGAGGCCGTCGGGGTGGTCGATGCGGAGGCCGTCGGCCAAGCCCTCGCGCAGCCAGCGGAGGATCTCGACATGGCTCGCCTCGAAGACCGCCGGCACGTCGACGCGCACACCCGCGAGCGTGTTCACGGCGAAGAAGCGCCGGTAGTTCAGCTCGGTCGCGTCGTCGCGCCAGAACGCGGCACGCCAGTGCTGCGCGGCGAGCACAGCATCCACGGTGGCGGGGTCGGTGGTCGCCGCCGCGGGTGCGGTTCCGTCGGCGAGCGGCAGCACGTGGTCGTAATAGCGGGCGACACCCTCGGCGCCGTTCGCCTCGTCGGCCGTCACCGGCGCGACCTCGATCTCACCGGCGGCGACGGCTTCGCGGAGCGTGGAGCCGAGGATCGGCAGGCCGACCTTGCCCCCGCCGTACTCCCAGTCGATGTCGAACGCCTCGGCGTGGACTGATGCGCGACCGTGTCGGAGGACGTCCCACCACCAGGGGTTCTCGGCCGGAACCGCGACGCCCTGATGGTTGGGCACGATGTCGACGAGCACACCGAGTCCGGCACCGCGGGCGGCGGCCGAGAACCGCGCGAGCCCCTCGGCGCCGCCGCGGCGCGGGTCGACGATCGTCGGGTCGACGACGTCGTAGCCGTGGTCCGACCCCTCCGCCGCCGCGAGCAGCGGAGAGAGGTAGGCCCAGTCCACGCCGAGGTCACGGAGGTAGTCCGTCACCTCGGCGGCCGCCGTGAGGTCGAACGCCGGTCGGATCTGCAGCCGGTAGGTCGAGATCGGAGCCGTCATCGGCCCGTGACCTCGGGGGTCGGCGCCTCGGCGGGAACGATGTCGATGGGCGTCGTGTACCCCGCGAGCGAGGCCGCCACCGAGTGGTCGGTCTCGGGCTCGGGCTCGGTGTACTCCCCCAGGACGACGAGCGACTTGGCACGGACCTGCAGCGCGTTGCCGCCCTCGAGCGGGTCGGTGCCGACGAGCTCGCCGCTCGTGTCGATCAGCACCTCCCATCGGTCCGCGTACTGGTCGGAGGGCACGGTGAACTCGACCTCGTCGTCACCGGCGTTGAACAGCACGAAGAAGTGGTCGTCGGAGATGTCCTCACCGCGCCGGTCGCGCTCGCGGATGCCGTCGCCGTTGAGGAAGACGCCGACCGCCCGCCCGAACCCGGAGTCCCAGTCCTCGGGCTGCATGGCGGTGCCGTCGGGGCGCAGCCACACGATGTCGGGAAGCGGCGCACCCTCTTCGCGGCGTACGGGACGACCGTCGAAGAAGCGGCTGCGCCGGAACGTCGGGTGCAGGCGCCGCAGTCGCGCGAGAGCCGCCGTGAACTCGATGAGCGGCTGGTCGACCTGGTCCCAGTGGATCCACGTCAACTCATTGTCCTGCGCGTAGCCGTTGTTGTTGCCCTGCTGCGTGCGTCCGAGCTCGTCGCCGTGACAGATCATCGGCACGCCCTGGCTGAGCAGCAGGGTCGCGAGGAAGTTCCGCTGCTGGCGAGCGCGCATCGTCAGCACGTGCGGGTCATCGGTAGGGCCTTCGACGCCCATGTTGTACGAGCGGTTGTGCGACTCGCCGTCGCTGCCGTCCTCGCCGTTGGCGTCGTTGTGCTTTTCGTTGTACGACACGAGGTCGCGCAGCGTGAAGCCGTCGTGCGCGGTGACGAAGTTGATGGATGCCACCGGCCACCGGCCGTCGTGCTCGTAGAGGTCGGCCGAGCCGGTGAGCCGAGAGGCGAACTCGCCGAGCGTCGAAGCCTCGCCGCGCCAGAAGTCACGGACGGTGTCGCGGTACTTGCCGTTCCACTCGGTCCACTGCGGCGGGAAGTTGCCGACCTGGTAACCGCCGGGGCCGATGTCCCACGGCTCGGCGATGAGCTTGACCTGCGAGACGATCGGGTCCTGCTGCACGAGCTCGAAGAACGCCGACAGCCGGTCGACGTCGTAGAACTCGCGCGCCAGCGTCGCCGCGAGGTCGAAGCGGAAGCCGTCGACGTGCATCTCGGTCACCCAGTAGCGCAGCGAGTCCATGATCAGCTGCAGTGCGTGCGGGTTGCCGACGTTGAGGCTGTTCCCGGTGCCGGTGTAGTCGGTGTAGTAGCGCTTGTCGTCGTCCTCGAGCCGGTAATAGGCCTCGTTGTCGATGCCGCGCATCGAGAGGGTCGGGCCCATGTGGTTGCCCTCGGCGGTGTGGTTGTAGACGACGTCGAGGATGACCTCGATGCCGGCGGCGTGCAGCGCCTTGACCATCGCCTTGAACTCCTGCACCTGCTGGCCGTGGTCGCCCGTGGCCGAGTAGGTGTTCTGGGGCGCGAAGAACGCGATCGTGTTGTAGCCCCAGTAGTTCGACAGGCCCTTCTCCTGCAGCGTGGAGTCGTTGACGAACTGGTGCACCGGCATCAGCTCGATCGCCGTGATGCCGATCTTCTTGAGGTGGTCGATCACGGCGGGATGCGCGAGCCCGGCGTAGGTCCCGCGGATGTCCTCGGGGATGTCGGGGTGCAGCTGCGTCAGGCCCTTCACATGAGCCTCGTAGATGACGCTTTCGGCGTAGGGGATCTTCGGCTGACGGTCGCCCGCCCAGTCGAAGAACGGGTTGACGACGACGCCCTTCATCATGTGAGCGGCCGAATCCTCGTCGTTGAACGAGTCCGGCTCGCCGAAGTTGTAGCCGAACACCGGCTGTCCCCAGTCGATCTGACCCTCGACGGCCTTGGCGTACGGGTCGAGCAGCAGCTTGCTCGGGTTGAACCGCTTGCCGTCGGCCGGGTCGTTCGGACCGTGCACGCGGTAGCCGTAACGCTGCCCCGGCTGCACGTTCGGCAGGTAGGCGTGCCAGACGAAGGCGTCGACGTCGCGCAACTCGACGCACGTCTCAGTGCCGTCCTCATCGAAGAGGCAGAGCTCGACTTTCTCGGCGCCTTCGCTGAAGAGGGCGAAGTTCGTCCCGTTGCCGTCGTAGGTCGCTCCGAGCGGATACGCGGAACCCGGCCATGCCTGCATGTGATCTCCCCTGTTCGTGAGGCTCACACTACTCAGGCCGAATCACGCGACCCGGTGCCCTTGACAAGCGCGCGGCGGGAGTCCGTTCTCAATGAGGCTCGTCGCTCGGTCGGGCGTCAGCGCCCGGTCAAGCGCGGCGGGGCGCGAAGCGCGCGCCGAGCATACCGGGCGGCGTCTGCCGCGCGTCCGTCGCGATGGACTCCGTGATGCGGCCCGCGATCTCGAGCTCGTCGATGGCGTCGCCGACATCCGCCAGGATGCGGGCGCGTGTGTCCTCATCGAGAGCGGCGATGGCCGCGGCGAGCCGATCCACCGTCCCCTTCCAGCGTGCGGAGCCGTCCGTCGGCTTGCGCCGGAAGACCACGAAGTACAACGCGCCCACGATGAGATCTGCCGCGATCGCCGCGATGCCCCACATGCCCTCGGCCTGATCCTGGGTCGCTGCGAGGATTGATACGACCAGCGCGACGGCCGCTGCCGGAGCGTGTATCCAGCCGACCGCGTGAGCGGATCCCGCGTCGACGCGGCCTCCATCACTCCCGCTCGTGAGCAGCCCGGCACCGGCGACCACGGCACCCGCGGCGAAGACGACACCAGCAGCACCGACCGCGGCGATATCCGCTCGGCCGAACACCCACCCGAGAAGCAGCGCAGCGCCAACCACCGGCGCCGCCATCCCGACGAGGTTCCAGATCAGAAGCAGGATCGTCATCACGGGGTGCCGACCCGAGTGGGCAGCCAACTCCCGGAACACCGAGGTGGGCGCTGAGAAGGCCATGACCCGACGCACCTCGGGCGCTTCCTGCCAGGCACGCGCTTCGAGACGCCACCAGTCGATGGGCTCCCACGTGCGGCGCGATGCCGCGAAACGCGCGGCGGGCCCCGACGTCATGTCGCCTGCTCCGAACGACCCTTGCCGATGGCGGCCATGCTCGACATGATCTCCCCTGTTCCTGAGTTTCACATCACTCAGACTGATCCGTACGACCCGGTGCACTCGACAGCCGTCGACGAACCGTCGACATCTCGTCGGCTCGTCGCGATGAGAGTCAGCGCTCGCCGCGGTCGGTGCCGAAGAACACGGGGTCGGAGGGAGATTCCCGGTCGGGGAGATACCCCTCAGGCAGGGGGCCCTTGCCGAACAGCATCCGGCTGAGCTCGAACTTGTCGCCGGGCTTGCACGGCGACGTGGCGGTGACGACGACGTTCCCGTTGTCGACCAGCGTCACCGTGAGCAGGGAGTAGACGCCCTGCTCACGGACGATCACGTCGCTAGACGCGACCTCGCCCGACGCAAGGTCCATGCCGTCGACATCGAAGCCTTCGGACACCAGGTGCTGCGCGACAGCGTCGCGCCTGCCAGCCACCTCTGCCGGATCGATCGTGGTCGTGCGTGTCAGGTCGAACTTCCAGCCGTCGTCGCACCCGACACCGGATGGGGTCATCCCGTACGTCCGCACCTCCCACGGCCCCTCGTTGATGACGGCCAGCACGCCATTCGTCGTCTCGCGGAAGTCGAGGTACAGGCTCTCCGCCTCCTGGTACAGCTCGTCTCCCGCCGGTTGCGCCACCGTCGCTCCACATCCCGTCAGGACGATGCCCGCCACGGCGGTCATCGTGGCCGCGAGCAGACCCAACGGTGCGCGGCGCGCGCGCGCTGCATCGGTAGCACTGATCAGCCCACGCGAGGCGAGGATGTCGACGGCCTCCCCGATCGTCGTGAGGGTCGCCGCCGCCGCTGCGGGTGGCAGCGCGTCGATCCGACGGTTCAAGCCTGCACCGGCACGCTCGACGTTGTCACGGTTCTCATCCGTCGGCATCCGGCGCTGGCGGATCGTCAGAAAGGCGCCGAGCGCGAGGTCGACCAGCACGCCGGCGATGCCCCACGCGCCGAGGAGCCGATCATCGAGGAGTGCCTGCACCGCGACGACCGCCACCGCCAACGCGGAGATCAGATGGACGATGCCGATCGTGCGCATGGTGCGCGGGTGCACGCTCTCAGGGCGGCCTCGCTGCGACAGCACCCCGAACAACGCGATGAGGGCGGCGACGCCCATCGCCGTGCCCGCCACCGCGAGATCCAGTTGATCGCCCTCGATGAGCACCGCTCGCAACGAGGCGAAAGCGGCGACGGCGGGGATCACGAGGGAGGCGATCTGGGCGAAAGCGAGCAGCGGCTGCACGAAAACGGGACGATCGGGCACGAGCGAGCTCCAGGCCCCACGCGGCGCCAACCGGGCCAGCGCCAACTGCACCTCGGGGTGCGCGCGGAACGCGGTGGCCTCGAGCTTCCACCACGACACTCGATCCCAGCCGGTCGCGTGCTGCGCCAGTTCCTGCGGCGTCTCCGCCGTCACTCGCGCCACCCGGGTTGCTCCTTCGCGTTCGCAGTGATCAGGTCTGCGGGGATGAAGTCTGGTGCCTGTCGCCGCTCGATCACATCGTCGACGATCATCGAACGCAACACCGCCTCAGTTCGGTGCGGACCAGGATGCAGCCCGGTCCGCACCGCATCGATGTCGCGAACCGATCAGCTGCCGGCGAGCTGCTGGTCGAGGTCCTGGATCGCGCGCATCATGCCCAGCAGCGACTCGGACATGTCGTTGATGCCATCGACCGCGTTCTTCAGACCGGTGGTGAGCTCGGAGTAGCCCTCACCGAACTTGCCCGACGCGTGCTGCGTCTTGAAGTCGTCGCCCAGAAGCGTGTCGACCTGCGACTTCAGGGTGTCCAGCTGACCCTGAATGTCATCACGAGCCTGCGCCAGCGAGCTCGCAACCTGCTCCATCTCGCCATAAGATGCACCGAAATCAGCCATGACGGCCCTCCTGAAAGTAGATGTCCCGACCCCCCTCCGGAGCCGACACAGAAAACCTATCGGCACCGATCGGCCCGGGTCGATGGGGAGAACTCCCCACCCTGCTCCGCTCGGACATCAGCGTCTTGTGGCGGAGGCACCGCTTGCGGCGTTGCGGCGCCTGTGGAAAGTCGCGGGCCGATGTCGGGGGTTCGTGGCAACATTAGAACATGCATTCGAATGGCGGGCTCGGCAGCGGGATGGGCAGCGACGGCGATGTCGACGCCCTCGCTCAGCTCGTCGCGGATGCCGAGGGGGCGGCGGATGCTGCGCGGGCGGCGCAGATCCGTGAGGTTCGGGTGCTCGCGGCGGCTGGTGTGCTCGCGGAGAAGCAGGCTGCTGGGGCATCGGAGAAGGTCAAGGCGCGCGAGATGGCGTTGCGGGGCATCGCCGCGGAACTTGCCGGAGTGTTCGTCGCGACCGACCGGACCCTGCAGCGGCGCATCGACGAGGCGCGCGATCTGGTCGAGAACTACCCGGTGACGATGGCCGCGTGGGAGGCGGGGCGCATCGTGCGCGGGCATGTGCGGGCCATTCAGGAGGTCGGGTGCATCGTGCCCGTGGCGGAGCGGGCGGAGTTCGAGCGGGTTGCGGTCGAGCGGTGCGAGGGCGAGACGCCGAACCGGGTGCGGGATGCGTTGCGGATGATCGCGGAGCGGATTCACCCGCGGTCGTTCACGGAGCGGCACGAGGAGGCCGCGGCGGGGCGGGGCGTGCGGGTGCAGGCCGGGGCCGATGGGATGTCGGACCTGATCGCGACGCTGCCGACGGTGATCGCAGATGGGATTGTTGACCGGCTGACGCGGCAGGCGCGGGAGATCATCAACGCGCGGGCTCAGGCTGATGCGCCTGGCACGCCTGACACTCGAGCCGACGCGAACGGCGGCTCACCCGATGCCGACACGACGATTCGCGACGGGTCGTCGTTCATCGACGATGCGCGATCGATCGACCAGGTCCGCGCCGACGTGTTCTCCGACCTCCTCCTCGCGGGGGCGCCGGCCCTCGACCCGACTGGCACCGGTGACGGGAAGGGAACGCTCGGGGCGATCCGGGCACACGTGCAGGTCGCCGTGTCCGCACTCACGCTGATGGGTCAGGACGACGGGCCCGCTGACCTGGCCGGGCGCTCGCCCATCGACGCCGCCACTGCACGCGAACTCGCGGGCAACGCAACCTCGTGGGATCGGTTGCTGACCCACCCGGTCACGGGAACCGTGCTCGAATGCGACACCTACCGGCCCACGGCGGCGATGGTGCGGCTGCTGCGGGCACGGGACCGGCACTGCCGGTTCCCCGGATGCCGGCAACCCGCCATCCGCTGCGAGATCGACCACACCATCGCCGCATCCGACGGCGGCGCGACGCACGTGTGCAACCTCGCCAACCTCTGCAAACGCCATCACGACGTCAAACACCACACCCGATGGCGAGTCCAACAACTCGCGGGCGGAAGGCTGATCTGGACCTCACCCACCGGACGGATCTACCGCGAAGACGCACCACCACCACTCGTCGCCTTCACCGTCGCCACCACGATCCCAGACCCACCCGATCCGGGGCGCCCACCGTTCTGATCCAGCGCGTGCCGAAACGCGCGCCCGCGTGCCAGAGCGTGCGCCCGAGCATGCCCCAGGGCCCGGATTCGGATCCGTTTCGCGCAGCGCCGGTACAGAAGGCGCGACCATCCCACAGCGCTTCGCCGTCGTCAAGCCCCGGGGCAAGACGAGGGGAAGAGGCGTTACATCGGCACCCCACGAACGCAAGCGGTACCGAGAGGAGAACCGATGTCGCAGAACTATGGTGAGCCGACGTCCGGCTCGCAGGCAGGATCAGGGTCGGGAACGGCGGAGACGGCGAAGCACGAAGCCGGAGAGGTCGCGGGCGCCGCAAAGGCCGAGGCCGGGCACGTCGTCGAGACGGCCAAGCAGGAAGCGGCGGGTGTCGCGTCGGAGGCCAAGTCTCAGGCGAAGCAGGTCTATGCGCAGACGAAGCAGCAGCTCACCGAGCAGGCGGCGTCGCAGCAGCAGCGTGTCGCCGACGGGCTGCGGTCCATCGGCGACGAGCTGGATTCTCTGGCGCAGAACTCCGAGAACCCCGGCATCGCCACCGACCTGGTGCGCCAGGTGTCGACCCGCGTGAGCGGCGCGTCGGACTGGCTGTCGCAGCGCGACCCGGGCTCGCTGGTGAGCGAAGTGAAGAGCTTCGCCCGACGCAAGCCTGGCGTGTTCATCGCGGGAGCGTTGATCGCGGGCGTCGTCGCTGGCCGCCTCACCCGCGCCCTCACCGAGAGCGCGAAGGAGGAGCATGACTCCGCCCCCGTCTCCGGGGCGACCGGAAGGACTGCCGGCGGAGTGCCCTCGGCACCGTCGGCACCGTCCCCCGCGCCGGTGAACGCTCCGCTCGACGCGCCGATCGGCACGCCGGGATCCGCAGCCACCGGCATCCCCGCAGCGCCGTCGGCCCCGTCGAACGCTCCCGTCGGAGCTCCGCTCGACGAGCCGATCGACGTCGCTCCGGACGCTGTCGAGCCCACCCCGCTGTACGACAGCTCCGTCGGGCGGACCGCCGACGAGCCGTACACCGAGGGCATCGGGGAGCGCCGAGATGACCGATAACCCCACGCCTTCCGAGCAGCAGGCGGCGAATACGTCGCTCGGCGATCTGCTGGGCGAGGTCACGCGCGACTTGTCGGAGCTGATGCGCCAGGAGATCAACCTGGCCAAAGCCGAGCTGAAGCAATCGGGAACGCGCGCGGGCAAGGGCGCCGGAATGCTGGGCGGCGCGGGATACGCGGCGCTCATGGCGATCTTCTTCCTGTCGATCGCGCTCTGGTGGGCGCTCGGCCACCTGGTCGGACTCGGCTGGTCGGCCGTCATCGTCGCCGTCATCTGGGGCGTCATCGCGGCCGTGCTCTACGCCCTCGGGCGCAAGCAGCTCGCGCAGGTCCAGGGCGCCCCGAAGACAGCCGAGACCCTGGGCAAGATCCCCGACGCATTGAAGAGAAATGAGGAGAACCGATGACCGATTCACCGGAAGCGATCCGCGCCGACATCGAGCGCAAGCGTCGCGAGCTGAGCCAAGACACCGACGCCCTCGTCGACAAGGTGACGCCCTCGAAGATCGCCCATCGTCAGACCGACAAGATCAAAGGCGCACTCGGATCCGTCCGTGACCGGGTGATGGGCGCGGCCGACGACGCCGGCTCGTCGCTCCATGACGCCGGGTCCTCCGTCGCCGGAGGCGTGTCCGGAGCTGCCCACAAGGTAGGCGCGAAGGCGGAGGGCAACCCTCTCGCCGTCGGGCTGATGGCCTTCGCCGGCGGTCTGCTCGTCGCGTCGCTCATCCCCGCATCCAGCAAGGAGAAGGGCATCGCGGCCGACGTCAAGGAGCAGGCGCAGCCCCTCGTCGAGGAAGCCAAGAGCGTCGCCCAGCAGGTCGGCTCCGACCTGAAGGAGCCGGTGCAGGATGCCGCGGCAGCGGTGAAGGAGACGGCCTCCGAGGCGGTCTCCCACGTCAAGAGCGACGCCCAGGACGGGGTCGGCACCGTCACCGATCGCGCCCAGGAGGCCCGCGACAACGTCAGCGGCAGCTGACACCCCCCGCAGCGCGAGCGCTGCACGAACCGTGCACCGGGGCGGCCGTCGTCGCCGGCCCGGTGCACGGTCGCGTTCCCCCCGCGTCGCCGATCACCCCCGCGGCGCCGAACACCCGCCGCGTGCATGATCCCCCAGGAGAGACATGAGCAACCAGAGAACCGACGGACCCGACCCCGAGCACCCCGCGAAGCCGGACTCCATCACCGATGTCGAGAAGCCCTCGTGGAAACACGTGCTCAAGCGGACTATCCGCGAGTTCAGCCGTGACCAGTGCCCCGACCTCGCGGCCGGCCTGACCTACTACGCCGTTCTGTCGGCGTTCCCCGCACTCCTGGCCGTGTTCTCGCTCCTCGGCGTCATCGGACAGGGACAGCAGGCCGCCGATGCGGTGCTCGACATCGTCGGACAGATCGCGCCCGGAGGCGCCGCCGAGACCCTCCGCGGGCCGATCGAGGAGATCGCGGGCTCCCCCGCAGCGGGCTTCGCCCTCGTCTCCGGCATCGTTCTGGCGCTGTGGTCGGCCTCGGGTTACGTCGGGGCGTTCAGCCGCGCCATGAACCGCATCTGGGAGATCGACGAGGGCCGACCGTTCCTCAAGCTCAAGCCGCAGCAGCTCGGCGTGACGCTTCTCGCGGTCGCGCTCGTCGTCGTCGCGCTCGTCCTTCTCGTCGTCTCCGGCCCCGTGGCCGAGGCCATCGGCGACGCGATCGGCCTGGGCAGCACCGCCGTGCTCATCTGGCAGATCGCCAAATGGCCCGTGCTCGCCTTCATCGTCATCCTGCTCGTCGCCGTGCTCTACTACTTCGGGCCCAACGCCAAGCAGCCGCGTTTCCGCTGGATCAGCGCGGGCGCCGTCATCGCCATCGTCGTGCTCGCCATCGCGACCGCGGGCTTCGGCATCTACGTCGCGAACTTCTCCAACTACGAGCGCACCTACGGGTCGTTCGCGGGCGTGATCATCTTCCTGCTGTGGCTGTGGATCACGAACCTCGCACTGCTGTTCGGCGCCGAGTTCGACGCCGAGCTCGAGCGCGGACGCGAACTGCAGGCCGGGATGCCGGCGGAGGAGACGATTCAGCTGCCGCCGCGCGACACCACCCGGATCGAGAAGACCGCGAAGCAAGAGGCCGAGGAGCGCGCGGAAGCGCGGCGCCTGCGCGCGACGGGAGGCAAGTCGGACGACTGAGGCTGTGCCGCGCTGCTGCCCGGGGGCCCCGAGAACGCCTCAGGGCAGCAGCGCGATCCGGTCGTCGAGGTAGGCGGCCAGCGGCATCCGGGCGCCCGCCGCGAACGCGACGGTCACGACACCGTCGTCGCTGCGCGCGAGCGGACCCGAAGCCCCGCCCGCATCGACGACGTCGAGATCGATCGGCGACCAGTCCAGATGCACCGGCTCGCCTTCGGCGAAGCCACCGCGGAACGCCGCCGCTGCGCGCTCGGAGCGGGCACGCTGCGCCTCGGCGGTGTACCCGCGGATCGCCTCGGCCCGGGCTCGCAGCAGCTCGCCGGTCGCGAACACCTCGTCGTCGGTGATGAGCAGAACACCGAGATGCCACGCATCCCCGACCGGCAGGATGCGGGCGGCGCGGCCGAAACCGAGCAGGCGGCGCCCCTCACTCCGGACGCCGAGACGCTCGCGGGGAACACCGACCAGCCGACGGCGGGCGTCGGAGATCAGTTCGGTCGCAGCATCCGGCATCCTTCGATGCTATTGACCGTCGTCGTCGGCCGCGCGCACCTTGCGCTCCGCCGCCGCCAGCGCCTCCCGCGCCGACGCGACCACGTCGTCGAGCTCGTCGACGGCGGCGTCGGCCCGCTCGGCATCCTCGGACACCCGCGCGAGGTCTCGCCGGAGCTCGTCGGCCCGCTCGTGCAGCCTGTCAGCCCGTTCCCGGGCGCTCGAGCGACGCTCCTCCGCTCGTGCCAGCACGCGACCGGCCTCGCTCGCCTCGCGCTGCGCCTCACGCCTCCGCTTCTCGGCCTCGCGTCGAGCGCGGCGCTCGGCGAGGTCGTCACGCGGCCTGTCGGGCGCGTCGGGAGCGCCGGGTATCGAACCGGCGACGCGGTCCGTCAGCGCGTCCGAGTCGAGCGCGCCCGGTTCGAGCGTACGCACCAGCCGGCCGGCCGCCACCACGGCCCCCGCCGCAGCATCGACGATCGCCGAGTTGACGGTCCGCTCCACCTCGTCACGGGCCGCCGCTGACAGCGAGACACCGGCGTCGTCAGCCAGGTCGGCGGACCGCCGCGCGAGCGCCGCGACGAGGGCACGCCGTTGTTTGCCGAGCCGGGCGAGTTCCGCCGCGTCGAGGTCGTCCTGAGCTTCGCGCAACGCGGTGGACAGTTCGAGCGCCTCACGGAACGAGGGGTCGTGGGCCAGCAGATTGACCGCCCACGCTGCCACCGTCGGCTTGCGCAGACCGCGGATGCGGGAGCCGAGCGCCCCGGAAGCCTCGGCCGCACGAGCGTTACGGGCCGCGACGAAGTCTCCCGGCGGCACGACGAGCAGCTCCGCGGCCACCGCGTCGAACCCGTCATCCCCGCTGCCGCCGGTCCGCGCGCCGTTCGCCGTCATCCCGCCATTGTCACTGACGGCGCTTCGGAGCGCGCGGCATCAGCTCGCCGTCGACGACATCGAAGGCCGGGAGATCCGCGAACACATCGTCGTCGAGCGGGCCGGCACCTCTCGGCTCGAGCTCGTCATCGGGGCGGGGATCGATCGTCATCGACTTCAACTTTTCTCCGCTATCCACGGAGCGTCGAGGCCTTGACAACAAGATTGGGGTTCGTCTCGCGGCGGTTTAATGTGGTGTCGTGGGCACCATCTACTACGGAGACGGCGCATCGCCGATCCACATCGAAGACCGCACGCTGGCGCACCTCAAGGTGGTCATCGCCACGAAGCTGCGGCGCGGAGAGAGCTTCACGCTCTCGTGGCGACACCCCGACGGCGAGCCCACCGGGCGAAGCACGATCTGGCTGCACCCCTCGATCCCGCTCCGATTCGCTTTCGACGACCCCGAGCCGACGACGCTCAGCCGCGAGTGGGTCGAGGAGATGGCGAACTCGGCCAACTCGTCCGGCGGCATCATGATCGTCGCCGAGCATCTGGACGACCCCGACACGGTCGCACCGTCCGGAAGCGACACGACTGCCTGACGGGCTGTGTGCCGCCCGGCGGTCTGCCTGAGCGGTCTGCCTCAGGCGACGTCAGCCGACTTCGGGTGCGCCGTCGTCCACGGGCTCGGGAACGATGGAGAGTCCCGCCGGGCCGCTCGCCACCTGCATGAGCTCCTCGACCCAATGCCGGTTGATCCGCGGCTGCCTGCTGCCCGAGAAATGGAACTGCAGCGGCACGGACGGGTGGATCCAGTAGCTGCGACGCTCACCCCCGCGGGGCAGATCGATGTCGAACATGAACGGCTCGGAACGGCGCAGCTTGTTCATGATGACGATGCGCAGGTGTGCCAGAGTACGGTCGTCGATCTCGACGGAGTTCCCCAGCGTGTCGTAGATGAATCGGCCCACGCAGTGAGCCTAACGCGCAACGGACGGTCCGATAAACGACGGACCGCGGGCGCGTGATCCGCTAACCGTCGATCTGAGCCGAGGTCTCGACCGCGAGCATTTCGGCCGCACCCTCTTCGACGCCGATGGGGACGACCACGGGGCGGCTGGCGCTGAAGGCCTCCCACTCCCGCAGGACCACGCGCTCGACGTCCACGACGGCGAGCGACGGGTGCGCGGCGGCCAGGCGCGAGACGACGCCCGAGAACGACGTCACCACCTGCCCTTCGATGGTGAAACGCTCCTCGATCGGGGTCACCGGGAGGGAACACATGTTCCCATCGTGTCATGCGGTTCCCCGCCTGACGAATGTCAATTCGCGGGCTTTCTCCGCTGACTAGCTACCTGTCAGGAGCGGTCGCTGCGCGCCTGCTCTGCCCGTGGGTCATGGGCGTGAGCGTCGACCTCGTCGACGGCCTGCTGGAGGCGTCCGAGGCACGCGATCACGGCTCGCGCCTCGTCGACGGTCATTCCGTCGACAGCGGCGATCATGCGCTCGTGCATCCTCCCGAGCGTCGCCCGCACCTCGTCGTCCGACTTCTCGGTGGCCACGACGTGGACACTGCGCCGATCGCTCGGATGCGCCTGGCGGACGACGTGGCCCGACTTCTGCAGCCGATCGATCAGGGCCGTCGTCGAAGCGGTCGAGATACCGAGGTAGCGGGCGAGTTCGGTCGGCCCGACGAGACGGCCCTCGCCCTGCGCCTTGATGAGGTAGCGGAGGACGAGCAGCTCGTTCTCACCCATCGACATCGAGTCGCGGGTCCGCCGCCGCATGGCGGCTTCGGCGGCGCGGTAGAGGCGGAAAGCCTGCAGAACGGCGATGCCGCGCTCGCGGGGAGTGCCGGGATCATCAGAGTCCGACGGATACCAGTAATGCGTGGGCGTCGGGACTTCGGGCACTTCGGCATCCTAAAACGTGCTCAGGGGTGTGTGCACGTGGCGCGCGCAGGGATTGACTCGATGGCCCATCCGTGAGACGGGATGATCCGAAACACGCACGACGCGGCCGGTCACTGGCCGCCACCGCTCACTCGTCCCGGTCGTAGCCGAGCGCGGGGCCTTCGCGGTCGATCGTGTGCGCGGCGGGCGCGCCGGCCTCTGCCCGGGCCCGACGAGCGCTCCTGCTGAGCAGCACGGCGGCCCCCGCGGCCGACAGCAGCGTTCCGAGGAGCACGCCGAGGCGAGCGCCGTCGGTGTGGACGCCGTCGGCGAACGACAGGCCGGTGATGAGCAGCGACACCGTGAACCCGATGCCGCACAGCAGACCGATGGGCAGGAGGTCACGCATCCCGACACCCCCGGGCAGGCGCAGCGGCGTGACGCGCGTGACGAGCGCGGTCGTCCCGAGCACCCCCGCAGCCTTGCCGACGACCAGACCGACGACGATGGCGAGGACGACGGGCTGCGCGACGACCGCCAGGGGGTCGCTGGTTCCGACCACGCTGACCCCGGCGGCGAAGAATGCGAAGACCGGGAGCGCGATACCCGAGGAGAAGGGGCGCACCAGGTCGTCGTACGTGTCGGTGCGCGCCACGCTCTCGCCGTGCACCGGGCGGGCGGGGACGGCGAACCCGAGCAGCACCCCGGCGATCGTGGCGTGGACGCCGGACGCGTGGAGGAAGCCCCACACGACGAGTCCGAGCGGCAGCAGTACCCACCACCGGGCCCACCGCTGCCGGACCACGACGGCGAACACCGCCGCGGTCGCGAGCGCCACCACGAGTGCCACGATGTGGATCGTCGCGGTGTAGAAGATCGCGATGATCAGGATCGCGAGCAGATCATCGACGACGGCGAGCGTCAGCAGGAACGTGCGCAGCCCCGGCGGGAGCCCCCGGCCGAAGATCGCCAGCACCGCCAGCGCGAAGGCGATGTCGGTCGCGGTCGGGATCGCCCACCCGCGCAGCGCGTCGGCGTCGCCCGAGACGAGGATCACGACGGTGAAGAGGATCGCGGGGAGCAGCATCCCCCCGACGGCCGCGAGCACCGGCACCGCGGCCTCGCGCGGGCGGCGCAGGCTGCCCGCGACGAACTCGTGCTTCAGCTCGACACCGACGACGAAGAAGAACAGCGCGAGCAGGCCGTCCGCGGCCCAGGTCGACAGCGAGAGGTCCAGGTGCAGAGCCTCGGGCCCGATCGTGAACTCCGACAGCGCCGCATACGAGGCAGCGAGCGGCGAATTGGCCCAGATCAGGGCGAGCGCTGCAGCACCGAGCAGAAGTGCTCCGCCCGTCGTCTCGCGGGACAGCCAGCGGCGCAGCCGGGCTCGGCGGGGAAGAGCGTCGTACATGCGAGGAGCCTTTCGATCCTCCGTCGGCAGTCGCCGACGGACATGTCGACCAGACTTCCCGACGCACCGACCCCCAGTTTACCCTTCGGCAGGTTCGACCGCGGGACCCTCCGTCGACGCGCGCGCAACATGGAGCTCGGCGATGCGACGACGGTCCAACCGCGTCACCTCGATCGTCGCGCCGTCGACCTCGATGCGGTCGCCGACCCTCGCGAGGCGCCCGAGCTGCTCGATCACGAACCCGGCGACGGTGTCGGACGTCCCGCGCGGGATCGAGATGCCGGTGGCCTCCTCGAAGTCCTGCAGGTTCAGCCGCCCGTCGACGGGTCCGCCGTCACCCGAAAGCGGATGCGGCATGACCTCTGTGTCGTACTCGTCGACGATCTCGCCGACGACCTCCTCGACGAGATCCTCGAGCGTCACGATGCCGTCGGTGCCGCCGTACTCGTCGACGACGACCGCGATCTGGCTGCCCTCCGCCCGCATCGAGGTGAGTGTCGGCAGGAGGCGTGCGGTCGAGGGGAAGTACCGGATCGGCCGCACGATGGACTGGAGCGGCTGCGCGTCGTCAGTGCCCGCGGCATCCAGCACGTCGCGCACGTGCACGAACCCGGCAACATCGTCGATCGTCTGATCGATGATCGGGTAGCGCGAGTAGGGCAGATCGCGCACGAGCGCGGCCGCGGCACCCACGGTCTCGCCGCCCGGCAATGACACGACCTCAGGGCGCGGACGCATCACCTCGCTCAGCTGACGGTCGCGCAGCGACAGCACGTCGTCGAGGATGCGCCGCTCGTCCTCGGGGAGCCCCTCGTGGCTCGACACGATGTCGCGGAGCTCCTCGTCGCTCAGCTCCTCGCCGGTCTTGTTCGGGTCACCGCCCAACAGCCGCACGAGAAGGTTGGTCGAGAGCGAGAGCAGCCAGATCACCGGGCGCATGAGCTTCGCGAATCCGTTGAGCACCGGCGCGACGCCGTAGGCGAAGGCGGCGTTGCGCTGGATGGCGAGGCGCTTGGGCACCAGCTCGCCCAGCACGAGCGAGAGGTAGGCGATGATCAGCGTCAGGACGATGGTCGCCACCGTCATCGCGGCCGCCTCGGACAGCCCCCACGAGACCAGCAGCGGAGCGAGCGAGGGCGCGATCGACGAGGCGCCGTACGCCGCCGAAGCGAAGCCCGCGACCGTCACACCGATCTGCACGGCCGACAGGAAGGTGTTGGGGTTCCGCGCCAGCGCGGCGACCTTCTCACCCCGCTTGCCGCGCAGGGCGAGCGCGTTGACCTGGCTCTCGCGCAGCGTGACGAGCGCCATCTCGGTGGCGGCGAACACGCCACCGATGAGCACGAAGACGACGACGAGGACGATGTTGAGGAGCAGGTCGCCGTTCACCGGCGGACCTCGCTCGCGAGACGTGGCGCGCCCGGGGTCACCCGGGCGCCGGGACTGTCGGAATCGGAGGCCTTCGAGGCTCGATGCGTCATCGCATAAAAATAGCGGCATCCGCTCGGGATGCGCTGAACGCTTGACACAGGCCGAGGCCCCCACGACGTCGGGTGCGTCGCGGGGGCCTCGGCGGCTGTCAGGCCCGCGTCCGGCGTCGCAGCATCACGGCTGCCGCGCCGAGAGCGATCGTCAGACCGGCGAACAGGGCGAGCCGCATCAGCTGCTCGCTCCCGGCACCGGTCGCGGCGAGCGCGCCCACCGCGGTGCGCACGGTGTCGTCATCGGTCACCGGGTCGCCGGCCGGCGGGGTCGCCGTGACGGTAGCGGTGTTGATCACTTCACCGGCCACGCGATCGCTCGTGGTCACCGTGTACACGGCGGTCGCCGTCACCGACTCTCCGGGCGCGAGCACGTGATGCGCTCCGGGCCAGGCGCCGAACGCGATCTCCGACAGGCCGCGGAGCCCGTCCTGGATCGCGACGTCGCGCAGCGTCACGTCGCCGGCGTTCGTCACCGTGAAGGTGTAGCGGATGCGGTCGCCGTCGAGCTCCCCGCTCTTCGTCAGCTCGATGGCGGGCCCCTGCGGGAGCGGCTGGTCGAACTCGTCCTCGTCGGTCACCGGATCGCCGGCCGGCGGCGTGCCGGTGACGGATGCGGTGTTCTCGACGAGGCCGGCATCGCGGTCGGCCTGCGTCGGCGTGTAGGTCGCTGTCGCCGTCACCGACTGGCCCGGGGCGAGCACACCGGCCGAAGCAGGCCAGTCACCGTACGAGAGCTCGGAGAGACCCGGCAGCTCGTCGACGATCGCGACGTCCGTCAGCGTCACGTCGCCGGTGTTGGTCGCGGTGAACGAGTAGGTCAGCTCGCCTCCCTCCCGGACACCCGTCTTGACGAGGGCGATGCCGGGAGCCTGCGGAACCGGCAACTCGAACTCGTCCTCGTGGGTGACCGGGTCACCGGTCGGCGGGGTGCCCGTCGCGGTGGCGGTGTTGTCGACGAGCCCCGCGTCACGGTCGGCCTGCGTCAGCGTGTACGTCGCCGTCGCGGTGACCGACTGGCCCGGGGCCAGCACGCCCGCGGTGTCCGGCCAGGAACCGTAGGCGACGGCTGACAGACCCGGGAGGGCATCGGTGACGGACACGTCGCGGAGGGTGACATCGCCGGCGTTTCGGACGACGAAGGTGTAGGTCGCGATGTCGCCCTCGAGCGCGCCGGTCTTCTCGAGCAGGATGCCGGGTGCCTGCGGCACGGGCGCATCGAACTCGTCCTCGTCGGTGACGGGGCCGCCCGTCGGCGGCGTGCCGACCACGGTGGCCGTGTTCTCGACGATGCCCGCGTCACGGTCGGCCTGCGTCAGCGCGTACGTCGCGGTCGCGATGACCGACTGACCCGGAGCAAGCACGCCCGAGGCCCCCGGCCACGCACCGTACGAGATGCCGGACAGGCCCGGCAGGGCGTCGGTGATCGACACGTCCGTCAGCGTCACGTCGCCGGTGTTGGTCGCGGTGAAGGTGTATGCGATCGCGTCGCCGACCAGGGCACCGGTCTTCTCGAGCGAGATCGCGGGAACCGGGTCGGGCAGTGCGACCAGCGCGGGCGCCTCATCCGACACGGGGGCACCGGCGGGTGGCGTCCCGGTCGCGGTCGCGACGTTCTCGATGCTGCCCGCGGCGACATCGGCATCCGTCACCGTGTACGTCGCGGTCGCCGGCACCGATTGGCCGGGGTCGAGCACGCCGGGGGCGCCCGGCCATGCGCCGAAGCGGATCGACGACAAGCCCGGCTTGGGGTCGGTGAGCGTCACATCGGTCAGCGTCACGCCGCCGTTGTTCGTGATCGTGAAGGCGTAGTCGACCGTGTCTCCGGCGACTCCGTGATCGCCGTCTGCGAGCACACCGGTCTTCTCCAGCGCGATCGAGACGCAGTTCTCGTTGACGATGTCGATCAGAGTGCGCTGCAGCGCGGAGAATCCGGCGATGTAGTAATCGGAGCCCTCCGCCGGCCCGGAGACCTGGCGGATGTGCTCGCGGAAGTCGGCGAGCGCCTGGCCGGAGAGGTTGTCGCTCACACCGATCGGCACGATCCGGGTTCCCGTCGCCTTCAGGTCGTTCGCGCTGCGGACCGAGGCGTCCATGACGGCGCGGTCGGTGCTGTTACCGGGTCCGCGCGCCGGGCTGCCGTGCTGAGTCGGGTTGCCGTCCGTGAGGAAGATGAGCGCGTCATAGTCTTCCGGCGACGCGGTGACGGCGGCGAATCCGCGGTCCCAGTTCGTGCCGCCCTGAGCGCTGGCCGGACGCTGGATGCCGTTGACGTACGTGCTGACGGCGGCGACTCCGGCCTCATCGGCGAGCGAGGTCAGGGGCAGCGGCGCGTTCGCGGCGCCCGTGGTCGCCGGCGCGTTCGAGGCGAAGTTGTGAACGGCGAGCGCGAGCGGGTACCCCTCCAGGGCCTGCGCCAGCCCGGCGAGCTCGGAGCGGGTCTGCGCGAGCTGCGCGTCCGTCACGGAGTTGGACAGGTCGACGCTGATCGCGATGCTCATGTCGCAGCGTTCGCTCAGCGGCGGATTCGTCGACGGCGGCACGTCCGACTCGACGGCCTGAGCGGCGACGGATCCGCCGAGAGCGAGGGCCGACGACAGGGCCGCGGCGAGCAGGCCTCTCGCAGCGTGACGGGCGCGACGTCGTCGCGGCGGCGGTGAATCTGGACGCAGGTCTTTCACGGTCATCCTTCGGGTCGGGGGCACAGCTGCTCGGGCAGCGACTGTGCGAGCGCAGCGAACGCGCATCGCGCTCGACCCTGGCGGCCCCGGCGCGCTGGCGACGCGCGATGACGGCGAACTTCACCTCGGATTTCATCCCCGCTTCGCCGTGACCCGCCGTCGCGCACCAGAATGCTCTGGTGCACACCCGGCTCCTCTGGTCGCTGCTCCTGGCCGCGCTCGCGCTGAACGCCGTCTACGGAGCTGTGGCGGGCGTGCTCGTCCCGGCCCAGATCGCGAGAGCGGATGCCGCGAACAAGGACGCCATCCTCGCCGTCGCGCTCACCGCGTCGTCGCTGCTCACGCTCGTCGTCCATCCGCTGGCGGGAGCGGCCTCCGACCGCACACGCTCATGGCGGGGCCGACGAGCGCCGTGGATCGTCGCGGGGGCAGCGGGCAGCGCCGCCGTCATGGTGGCGCTGGGATACGCCGAGTCGGCAGGGGCCGTGGTGCTCGGGTGGCTCGTGCTGCAACCGCTGCTCAACGTCGTGGAGGCTCCGCTCGATGCTGTGCTCGCGGATCGGGTGGAGCCTTCGCGGCGGCCCCGAGCGGCGGCGTTCTTCGGGATGGGGGCCGCCGGCGGACTCGCTGCCGGCGCGGCGGGTGCCGGGCTGGGAGTCGCGGCGCCGCACGCGGTGTACCTGGCCCTGGCGGCCGGACTGCTCGTCGCGTCGGTCGGGTTCGTGGTGGCCAACCCCGACCGGTCCAGCGCAGGGACCACGACACGCGTCCCGGCCCGTGAGGCCTGGGCGTCGCGCGACCTCCGGCTCGTCTTCTCAGCCCGATTCGCCCTGGTGCTGGGTCACCAGCTGGTGATGGGGTATCTGCTCTATATCGTGATGGACTTCACGGGCGCGTCGGTCGAGGAAGCCGGCCGGACCGCGAGCCTCGTCATCGGTCTCCACATCGTCAGCCTGATCTGCGGCTCGCTCGCCGGGGCACTCTGGATCCGGCGCCGGGTCCCCTGGGTCGTGGCGGCGAGCGCCGTCCTTGCGGCATCCCTGCTGATCCCCGTCGCCGCCCCGAACGTCGCAGGGCTCGTGGCGTTCGCCGTGGTGGGCGGTGCGGCACGCGGCGTGTATCTGGCCGCTGACCTGGCCCTGATGATCGACGTCCTGCCGTCACGGGACGATTCGGGACGAGACCTCGGTCTGCTGGGTCTGGCGACCATCGTGCCGCAGACGCTCGCCCCCGCCCTGGCCGGGCTCGTGCTGATCCTCGGCTCGGGCTCCTACGGTGTCCTCTTCGTCCTCGCGGCGCTGGCCGCGCTGTCATCGACCGCGATCATCGCCCGGGTCGGATCGGCCCCCGCCAGAAGGCCGTAAGCGAGGGCGGCGGCGATGGCCTCCTCACGCGACGAGGCGCCGAGCTTGCGATAGAGGGAGCGTCGCTGCGACTTCACGGTGTTGATGGAGACGTGAAGGCGCGCGGCGATCTCTTCCATGTTCGCCGTGTCGACGAGGTGACGAGCGACGATGCTCTCTCGCGTCGTGAGCTGCGGGGCGACGCCCGCGATCGTGACCGGAGCGGGCAGGTCGTCGACGTCACCCTGGAACAGGTCGTGCTCGGCGGCGGGAAGGATGAGGAACGGGGTGCGCAACCCGTAGGTGCGGGCGAGGGCTCCCGCGCGGCCGGCGAGCGCTCGAGCCTCGTCGACGCGACCGAGACGGTGGAGCAGGATCGCCTCCAGCGCGGCTGCCTCGGTCCGCTGCCGAGGTGTGCGCGTCATGACAGCGTTGAGAAGCTTGAGAGCGCGCTCGTGCTGCCGATCGAAGACCGCGACCCGCGCCGCGGCGAGCACGACCTCGGCGCGGTCCGACGGGCGTGACGCGAGGCGTCGCGCTGACGCGAGATCCGCCGCGGCGAGAGCGAGCATGCTCTCGGTGGCGTCGAGCATGCGTGCGGCCGGCGAGCTCGCCGACATCCTCCTGCCACGTCGCGACCGCAGCGACCGCAGCCGCTCGAGGCCTTCGACGGGGCGCCCCGCCGAGATGTCGGCCCATGCGCGCGCGGCGCCGAGCGCCGGCCAGTGCTCGATGGTGTCGATGATCGGCCAGATGGTCGCGACGGCGGCCTCTGCTGCGGCGGCATCGCCGCGTTCGAGCGCCAGCCGGCTCTCGGCGATCCGCAGCAGACTGCCCTGATACTCGTCGAGGATGTCGTCAGGCCAGGGGCGCGCGAGCGTTTGCTCGACCCAGCTCTGCGCGGCCGGGAGCTCACCGGCGCTCGCCTGGATGAGGGCCAACCCGCCGTAAGCGAGGAGTTCGACGCTGGGCCGGGTCGCCGTGGCGAGCGCCTGCTCGAACTGATCGCCCGCGGCTCGGTCGTCTCCCCCGTACAGCAGGCTGATCGCCGCGTGCGCGTGGAGGTCGCCCCGCAGTCCGCGCAGCTGCTCGAGGTCGTCGGGAGGCAGTTCGTCGAGGGTCTGCGCGGCCAGACGTGCGGCTCGAACACCACGGTCTCCGACCCCGGTGAGGCGGCGGGCGACCGACTCGATGATCCGCAGCAGCGCACGGTCGGCCGGTTCGCTCTGCCCCGTCTGCACACCGAGCAGCGCGACGCCGAGCAGCTCGGCCGCGCGTACCCGGTGCTCCCGGCGGGCGTTGAGGATGAGTGCCTGGGCGAGGGCGATGACGGGCCAGCGACGCAGCTGCAGCAACGGGATCGGACGGAGGGCTGCTGCGATGCGCGCGCCGTTCCCCCAGAGCAGCTTGAGCCCGTCGCGGCGCAGCGCAGCATCGACGATGTCGAGCGCGTCGGCCGCCGCGCCTTCGACGACCGCCCCCAGCCCCGCCCCCTCCTGAAGGAGCGCACGGGCGGCCCGATGACGGATGGCGCGCTGGTCCTCCGCTGCGATGGGCGCGGCGGCGAGCGTGGCGGCTCGTATCGGCGCCGTGAGGGCGAAGATCAGCGTCCCGTCGTCGGTGCGCCATTCGCCGTGCCCCGTCCGTTCGGCCCGTTCGATGACGTCGTCGCCTCCGCCGAGCTGTGCAGCCAGCCGGGGGGTGAGGAACTCGGGCACGGCCAGCGCCGCCGACGTGGCAGGAAGCGGATGCGGCGCCAGCCGCGCCAGCACGAGCTGGACCGCCGCGGGGTCGGTGACGTTCGCCTCGACGACCGCGACGACGGCCGCCGGCAGCCCACCCGTCGCCGCCTGCACCGCGCGAGGATCCAGGTGGGAGCCGCGCGCGGCGACGTAGGTGATCGTCTCGTCGAGGGTGAACGCGAGATCGCGCACCCACTCCACGTCCCAGGCCACGGGCACAGCGCGGGCGCTCCTCACGGCGAGACGCACGATCAGGTCGGGCCTGGTGGCTCGCAGCTGTCGCAGTCGTTCCCATGCGCCGGGAGAGAGGGAGTCGCCGTCATCGATGATGAGCGTGCGTGAGACCTCGTCCGGTATCCGCCCGTCTCCGGCCCACGTGACGTCGCGACGCCCCTCTGCGAACTGCCGGAGCAGAGTGCTCGCCCCCGCCCCGTCCGGCCCGAGCAGGGCGACCAGGGGCGCCGGCGATGCGAGCGCCGAGAGGAGACGTGGGCGATCCAGGCGCACCGGGGCGCGCAGGGGTGCCATGGCTGGAATGCTAACGGAGCGCGGCGCGTCAGTCGACGAAACCGGTGAGGTTGGCCGCCCCCACGACTCGCGGAATATGTCACGATGCAGGGATGGACGAGGGAGTTGCCGCGGAGCTCCGGGCCCTCCGCGTCCGCGCCTACGCGCCGGGCGGCGACATCGCCGACGATCCCGCCGCCCTGGCTCGGCTGGCGGAGCTGGAGGCGCGCGAACGCGAAGACCGGATGCCGCACGCGCACGCGCCTGAACCCGATCCGGAGCCCGTGCGTCCGCCGATCATCGATGGGATCCCCGACCTGGCTACGCCCCGATCCGACGATCCGCGGGCTGACGAGTCGCAGACCGACGAGTCCCGGGATGACGACGCGGGGCCGACGGCTCCCCGCGCGCGACGGCTGCGCCCGCTGCTCATCTGGGCCGGTTCGCTCGTCGCGGTGGCGGTCGTCTCGGTCGGGATCACCGCGTTCGCGACGGCCCGCAGCGCCTCGACCGCGACCGCGCTGCCGCCGGACGCGGGAGTCTCGCACGTCACGACGCTGCTGCCGACGGGCGAGGAGATCCCCGACTTCATGCGCCCGTATGGCGACGGGGTCGAGGCGGGGTCGTTCGAGAAGTTTCTCGGCCTGTCGGTATTCCGCACCACGGACATCTGGCGGGGAGGGGACAACATCTGCCTGTCGGTCGCGCGCATCGACGACGACCAGGGCGACGGCTCCGTCAGCGGATCGTCGTATCAGGGCTGCTCGGCCGGCGCGTTCTCCGCGGCCGTCTCCTTCATCGTCTGGGACGATCAGCCCGAAGAGCTCCTCGAGCGCTATCCCGTCGGTACGGCGCTGCAGTTCGTCCTCACCGATGCCGGAGTCGACGTCTTCGTGTCCGAGGCCCCGACCTCCTCCGCTGCGCCGGAGGCTCCCGGTGAGGCAGGCATTCAGCCCGCGGGCTGAGTGATGACGTCGGACTCGGCGGTGACACCGTTGAGTTCGACGTAGAGGTGGCGCTCGGTGACCGAGACCGTCACGGTGTTGCGGCGGTCGAGCGCCGAGACGAGCGTGTCGATGAAGCCCGGCTCGAAGCTGTGAAGGGCGATCTCCGAGACGCGGTGGATCTTCTTCCCCGCCCACGCGGCCACGATGGGGCCGGGGTTGCGCTGGGTGTAGACCGCGACGCGGTCGGCCTGCTTGCTCCCGAGGTGCAGCCGCGAGGCATCCGGCGCCCCCACCTCGATCCAAGCGACGATCGATCCGGTCAGGTCGCGCACGAGCACGGCGGGTTCGTCCTTCGCGGCGATCCCCTCGGTGAAGTCGATGCCCTCCTCGTACTCGAGGCAGTACGCCAGCAACCGGGTCAGCATGAAGGCGTCGGTCTCGGAAGGATGCCGCGCGACGCGCAGCGCGAACGACTCGTACACGCCTCGGTCGACGTCGGCGAGCGTCGCATCGAACGTGTGGATCGTCGCCCCGGCAGCCATGAGGATCGAGCCTAGCCGCCCCGGGGTGGGCATCCGTGTGCGACGCTGTTCCCATGCGGATCGCACTGACGGGATCATCGGGAAAACTCGGCACGGTCGTCGCTCGTGAACTCACGGCGGCGGGGCACGAGGTCATCGGCTTCGACGTGATCGGCACACGCGGGCCCGCGTTCGTGCAGATCGATCTGACCGACTACGGCCAGGTCGTCGACGCTTTCGGCTCGGTCGGCGATCGCCACGACGGCGTCGACGCGATCGTGCATCTCGGCGCGGTGCCCGCTCCCGGGATCCGTCCCGACATCGCGACGTTCCACAACAACATGGCGGCGACCTTCAACGTCTTCCACGCCGCGACGCGACTCGGCATCGACCGCGTCGTCTACGCCTCGAGCGAGACGGTGCAGGGGCTGCCGTTCGACGTGCCGCCGCCGTACATCCCCGTCGACGAGGAGTATCCCGCGCGCCCCGAGTCGGTGTACTCGCTCGTGAAGCACCTCGAGGAGCAGCTCGCGATCGAGCTCGTGCGCTGGCACCCGGGCCTCTCGATCACCGCACTGCGCTTCTCGAACGTCATGGTGCCCGAGGACTACGCCGAGTTCCCGTCGTTCGACGCCGACCCGATGCGTCGCAAGTGGAACGTGTGGAGCTACATCGACGCGCGCGACGGCGCCCAGGCCGTGCTGCGCGCGCTCGAGAACGCACCGGCCGGCTTCGATCGGTTCCTCATCGCCGCCGCCGACACCGTCATGTCACGCCCGAACGCGGAGCTCGTGGCCGAGGTGTTCCCCGGCGTCGAGATCCGCGGCGACCTCGGAACGAACGAGTCGCTCTTCTCGACCGAGAAAGCCCGGCGGCTTCTGGGCTACGAGCCGAAGCACTCCTGGCGCGACCATGTCTGAGGCGATCTAACGGGCACCCGCCGCGGCGACGCGGCGGGCCTGCTCGGCCGCGCCGAGCGCGACGTACTCGCCTGGCGCGGGCACCTCGACGTCGAGTCCGAAGACCGCGGGGGCGATCTGCTGCACGGCTGCCGACCGCGCTCCCCCGCCGACCAGCAGCACGCGCCGCAGCGGCACGCCCTGGTCGCGCAGCGCGTCCAGTCCGGCGCCGAGGCCTGCCAGCATCCCCTCGACCGCTGCACGGGCGAGGTTCTCCCGCGTGGTCGAGGCGAGCGTCATCCCGGTCAGCGAGGCCGTCGCATCCGGCAGATTCGGCGTGCGCTCGCCCTCGAAGTACGGCACGAGCGTCAGCCCTCCCGCCCCGGGCTCGGCCGACAGCGCGAGGCGCGACAGGCCGTCGTGGTCGACCCCCAGCAGGGCGGCGACGACGTCGAGCACGCGAGCGGCGTTGAGCGTGCATACGAGCGGCAGGTGGTGCCCGTCCGCCGAGGCGAAGCCCGCGACGGTCCCGGTGGCATCGACCGCGGGCGTCTCGCTCACGGCGAAGACCGTGCCGGACGTGCCTATCGAGACGACGACGTCGCCGACGCCCGCGCCGACACCGAGAGCGGATGCCGCGTTGTCGCCGGCGCCCGCGGCGACCCGGCGGCCGCCCTGATCCTCGACCCACTCGTCCGCGGCGAGGACCCGCGGAACCACGGCGTCGTGCCCGAGAGCGGCTACGAGCAGCTCCCGGTCGTACTCGCCCGTGACCGCACTCCAGTAGCCGGTTCCCGAGGCGTCGGAACGATCCGTGACGAGCTCGGCCAGCGCGGCGGCCCCGCCCGTGCCGTCGGAAACCGGGCCGAAGCCGCGCAGGCGCCAGGTCAGCCAGTCGTGCGGAAGGGCCACCGCCGCGGTCCGCGCGGCGTTCTCCGGCTCGTGCTCGCGCAACCACCGCAGCTTGCTGATGGTGAACGAGGCGACCGGAACGAGTCCGGTGCGCTCGGCGAGCCGGTCGGCGCCGTATTCGGCCACGAGATCGGATGCCGCCTGCGCCGAACGGGTGTCGTTCCACAGCAGCGCGTCGCGCACGACGGCGCCCCGCTGGTCGAGCGCGACGAGGCCGTGCTGCTGGCCGCCGATCGACCAGGCCTGAACGTCCGCCATCCCGCCCGCGAGCTCGATCGCCGCCTGCAGGGCGGTCCACCACGACTCGGGGTCGACGCTCGTGCCGTCCGGGTGGGGCGCACGCCCCTCCCGGACGACCCGACCGGTCTCGGCGTCGACGATCACGACCTTGCACGATTGGGTCGACGAGTCGACACCCATGACCAGCGTCATGCCGGCATCCTCTTCTCTCGGGTTAGGGGACTCTCGCGGCGCCGGCGTCAGCGTGCGCCGAGCAGGTGCTCGGTCGCGAGCTGCTGCAGGCGGACGAAGCCGAAGCCCTTGCCGCCGAGGTACGCGTCGGCGTCGAAGTCCTCGTAGGCCGAGCGGTCACCGACGAAGTCGTCGTAGGTCTCACCCTCGCCGAAGGTCGGCTGGGCGAGCTCCGGAACGCGCGCCGCTTCGAGCGCCTCCTGCACCTCCGGGTCGGCGCGGAACGCCGCAGCCCGCTCCTTGAGCAGCAGGTAGGTGCGCATGTTCGCGGCGGCGGAGTCCCAGACGCCGGTCTCGTCCTCGGTGCGGCTCGGCTTGTAGTCGAAGTGGCGGGGTCCGTCGTACGCGGGGCCGCCGTTCGGGCCGCCGTTCTCGAGCAGGTCGACGAGCGCGAACGCATTGTGCAGGTCGCCGTGACCGAAGACGAGGTCCTGGTCGTACTTGATGCCGCGCTGACCGTTGAGGTCGATGTGGAAGAGCTTGCCGTGGTACAGCGCCTGCGCGATGCCGGCCGCGAAGTTCAGGCCCGCCATCTGCTCGTGTCCAACCTCGGGGTTCAGGCCGACGAGCTCGGGACGCTCGAGCGACTCGATGAAGGCGAGGGCGTGACCCACGGTCGGAAGCAGGATGTCGCCGCGCGGCTCGTTCGGCTTGGGCTCGATCGCGAAACGCAGGTTGTAGCCCTTCTCGACGACGTAGTCGCCGAGGAAGTTCACGGCCTCGCGGTAGCGCTCCAGCGCCTGTCGGACATCCTTCGCCGAGTCGTACTCGGCACCCTCGCGGCCGCCCCACATGACGAAGGTCTCGGCGCCGAGCTCGGCGCCGAGGTCGATCTGACGCAGCACCTTGCGAATCGCGAAGCGCCGCACCGCGCGGTCGTTCGAGGTGAAGCCGCCGTCCTTGAAGACCGGGGCGCTGAAGAGGTTGGTGGTCACCATGGGCACGGTCAGGCCGGTGTCGGCGAGCGCGCCCTTGAGGCGATCGATCTGCGTCTGCCGCTCGCTCTCGCTCGACCCGAACGCGAACAGGTCGTCGTCGTGGAACGTCAGCCCCGCGGCCCCGAGCTCGGCGAGCTTCTCGACGGCGTGAACGACGTCGAGGGGCGGCCGGGTCGGTCCGCCGAACGGGTCGGTTCCGTTGTAGCCGATGGTCCAGAGGCCGAAGGTGAACTTGTCGGCCGGGGTCGGGGTGCGCATGCGTGCTCCTTCGCTTCGATTGCTGCGACCTCAGCGTAGGTCGGTTTGTCTATTACGTCAACAAACTGTGTTCTCGTAGGCTGATGCCGTGAGTGTCGCGCCCGGAACCGCCGAACTCGTCCGGCGAGTGAACCTCGCCCGGATGCTCGTCGTCGTGCACCGCGACGGTCCGATCTCGCGGGCCGCGCTCACCGCGGACCTCGGCCTCAACCGCTCGACCATCGGAGCGCTGACCGCCGAGCTCGCGCGCCTGGGCCTCGTCACCGAGACCGCCGGCGCTGCCGAGGGTCGGATCGGGCGCCCGTCCCCCGTCATCACGGCCCGCCCCGATGTGGTCGCTGTCGCCGTGAACCCCGAGGTCGATGCGGTGACACTCGCCGCCGTCGGCCTCGACCGCCGGATCCACGCGCGCCGCCGCGCAGTCACGACGACCCTCATCACGCCGCACGCGCTGGCGTCACTGATCGCCGCGACGATCGAGGAATGGCGCAGCGGGCCGCTCGCCACGACCAGGGTCATCGGGGTCGGTGTCGCCGTCCCCGGGCTCGTCGACCCGGCTGCCGGCCTGGTCGTGCACGCGCCGCACCTGCGGTGGACGGACGCCCCGCTCGCCGATCTCGTCACCGCCGCGACGGGCACTCCGACGACCGTGGGCAACGATGCCTCGTACGGCGCGCACGCCGAGTACCTCTTCGGCGCCGCGCGCGGCGTCGCCGACGTGATCTACCTCAACGGCGGAGCGAGCGGCATCGGCGGCGGGCTCGTCGTCGGCGGCGGACTCGTCGGCGGCGCGCGAGGCCTCGCGGGGGAGTTCGGGCACAATCCGGCGATCTTCGAGGATGCCGCGGACCGGCGATCCGGTGAACGCGCCGCCCTCGAAGACGAAGTGAGCCGGCACCGTCTGATCGCCTCGCTCGGGCTGCCCGGCGCCGACGACGCCGAGTTGCGGGCGGCGGTCCACGGCGCCGCGAATCCGGCGGCGCGCGCCGAGGTGCATCGGCAGCGCCGCATCCTCGCGTCCGCCGTAGCGAGCGCGGTCAACGTCCTCGATCCCGCTGTCGTCGTCCTCGGCGGCTTCCTCGCGCCGCTCGTCGAGACCGACGTCGACGGCTTCGCCGACGCGGTCGCCCGTCAGACGATCTCCGGCTCGGCGCCGCTCGTGCGCACCGCCGAGCTGGGAGACGACCGCCTGCTCGTCGGCGCCGCCGAGACCGCGTTCGCCGCGCTGCTGTCGGATCCGGTCCCCGTCATGACCGGCGCCGACGCCGCCATGACGGATTCCGGCGTGGCGTCAAGCGCCGGTCGGCCCGCGCGCTGAACTCGTACGATCGAGAAGACGCGCGACCTCGCGTCATCCGTCCCGAGAGAAACGTCCGCATGGCTTCGAGATCCGCCCGCCCCGCCGACCCGCCGCTGCGCCAGCGCAACGCGCTCGCCCCCGGCATCCTCGGGGCCGCTGCGCTCGTGGCCGGAATCCCGCTCATCGGTGGCGAGTTCGCGATGGTCATCACGTTCGTCGTCGCGATCCTCGCGCTCATCATCGCGTGGTTCGCGATCCAGGCGCGGCAGTGGTGGTGGGCGCTGCCGATGGCGGCTATCGCGGTGCTGTGGAACCCGGTGTACCCCTTCTCGCTCGACCAGCCGGTCTGGCTGGCCGCGCACGTCGCCGGCGCGGCGACCTTCATCGCAGCGGGAGCCCTCGTGTGGGTACCCCGCCCCGAGGCCGCGCGGTGACCGGAACCGGAATCGTCTGGGCTCGCGTCGAGGACGGGTTCCACGTCGGAAGCCGCACCGGCGAGTTCGTGGGTTACATCGACCGGCAGCCCGACGGCCGGTACCTCGCCTACGACTCACGGTCGGCCTGCGCCGGATCGTTCTCCGACCTGACCGCGGCGATGCGCACGCTCGCGTTGCGAGCGACGCCCGGCATCGCGGCCGAAGAACCGCCCATCGAACTCCGGGAGATCCGATGACCTCGACCTCCGAGGGCCTGCTCTCGATCCTCTACACGAGCAACGCCCGCGCGCCCTTCGGCGACGACGACCTGGCGGCGCTCCTCGCGCAGAGCCGGGCGTCCAACGCGGCGCGAGACCTGACCGGGATGCTGCTGTACCGCGGCGGCCGGTTCGTGCAGGTGCTCGAGGGACCCGAGCCCGCCGTCCGCGATCTGCTCGCGACCATCCGGCAGGACTCCCGCCACTCCGACATGCGGGTCCTCATCGAGCAGCCCATCGCCCACCGCGAGTTCCGCGAGTGGACGATGGGCTATCAGCCGATCGCCGAGACGACGGGCGACGCCCCGACGGGGTTCCGCGACACCTTCGACGACCTCGAGGGCTCGGACGACCCGAGCGCGACGCTGCGCGCCGCCCGGGAGCTGAGCCTGTGGTTCCGTGTGCGGTCGGCTCGTCCGCAGGGGAACGCGGACGCCGGGTCGTAGTTACGCGCCGCGCCCCGTGGCGTCCTGCAGGCGGTCGATCTGCTCGGACGCCTCGGCCTTGGTGAGGGTGCCCGGCAACTCTTCGCCCGCCTCGCGCGCCAGCGTGTCGAGGTAACTCCGCTGCGGGCCCGTCATGGGCTCATCGCCGGTGACCCACGTGTCGGGATCCTTGACCGGCGAGCCCTCGCCGCCGCCCTCGGTGCCGCCCAGCGTGTCGGTCGCACCCGGCGTCTCGGCCGCGGGCTCCGGCGACGCCGGCGGAGTCGGGGCCGACGGCTCGACGGGCGCCGGCGCCGTCGGCTCGGCGGGAACGGGAACGGTCGGCTCGGCGGGGGCGGGGAAGGTCGGCTCGTCGGGTGTGGGGATGCTCTGATCGCTCATTCCTCGACGCTAGGCCGACGGGCCCCAGAAGCCGAGGCACTTGCGCGTTCCGCGAAAAGCACTCAACGAGAGAACCCGGCCCGGGGACGTCGTTCGGGCAACGTCCCCGTGACCGGGTGTTCTTCGATGTTCGGCGATCGACCGCAAGGAATACGCAACGCGCACACCGAGCAACCGCAAGAAATCCGCAAGATCGGCCTCAGCCGCGGCGCGCAGGGGCGGAGAGCCGGATCACGGCGGAATCGTCCGCCTCACCGAGGCCCTGAGCCTGTGCGAGGAGGTAGCTCTGCTCGGCCGCAGCGGCGAGCGGCGCCGGGAGTCCCGCCCGCCGCGCGGCGGCGCCGACGATGCCCATGTCCTTGACGAAGATGTCGAGGCGACTGAGCACCTCGGCGCCCTCGTCGTCCCAGGCCTGCAGCATGCGCGGGCCGCGGTTTCCGAGCATGAACGACGCGGCGGCCCCGACCTGCAGCGCCTCGAGTGTGCGTTCGAGGTCGAGCCCCAGGCGGTCGGCGAGCGCGAGCGCCTCGGCGGCTGCAGCGATGTGCACACCGCACAGCAGCTGGTTGACGGTCTTCAGCGCCTGACCGTCGCCGGCGCGCTCGCCCACGATGGTGAGCGTCGACGCGAGCGCCTCCAGGACGGGCCTCGCGACCGCGAGGGCTCGGGGGTCGGCCCCGACGACGATCAGCAGATCGCCCTCTCGCGCCCGGACCGGGCCACCGCTCAGCGGGGCGTCGACGAGGCCGATGCCCCGCTGCGCGAGCGAGGCCGCGACGTCGGCGACCCCGTCGGTTCCGACGGTGCTCGTGAGAACGACGACCGCTCCCTCGGCGAGGGCGTCGACGATGCCGGCATCCCCGAACAGGACATCCGCGAGCTGAGCGGAGTCGCGCACCGCCACCAGGACGACCTGCGCACCCGCCGCAGCCTCCGCGGCGGAAGCAGCCGGGGTCACGTTCGCTTCAGCGGCCAGTGCGAGCCGGGTGGGGGCGATGTCGAAGCCGCGGACACGGAAAGTCTCCGCCAGGCGGGCGGCCATCGGCAGGCCCATAGCGCCGAGCCCCAGTACCGCAACCGTGGTGTTGTCGTTCATTTCGACCGTGCTCCTTCGTCTCAGGCGGAATGTGCGGGCGTCAGCGAGAGCCGCTCGACAGCGGCGGTGAGCGACCCGTCGTCGCCGACGTTGCCGGCGAACACGATGTAGGGGATTCCGGATGCCGGCCCGTCGGCTGCTTCCCAGACGGACACGATGCCGGGGAAGAGCGAACCGCGGACCCGCGCGCGCCGGATCTCGAGCCCGCGCGTGGCGACGTCGCTCGAGGTGATGCCGCCCTTCGCGATCACGAAACGGGGCGTGACCCGTGCGACGACCGTTCGGACGACCTCGACGACGGCTCCCGAGACCTGACGGGAGATGTCGAGGCTCTCGTCGGGGTCGTCGGTGCGGACGAGCGTGCGGCTGGTGTGCAGCACGACATCGCCGCGCAGCAGCGCGGTGGCGATGGTCGCGCAGGCGCGGTCGAGTTCGGCTCGCCGTTCGGAGGGATCGAGCAGTCGCGGGACGTCGAGCTCCACGACCGCCTCGAGCGGGCGGCGACGCACGAGGTCGGCGAGCTGGCGGCTGGTGAGACCGACGTGCGAGCCGACGATGACCAGTCCCCCGCGGGTCGCATGGTCGACGCTCAGCTCGGCGGCGTCGACGGGCGGCCGGCGGCGCTGGCCGATGCGGGCTCGGACGAAGGGCGGTCCCACCCGGTAGACGAACGATCGGCCTTCGGCCTCCACCGCCTCGAGACCGAGCGCCAGCTCGACGAGGTCCTCCTCCACGACCGCATCGACCACGATGGGAGCCCCCGCCGGGGCGGCGCGCAGCACCGCCGCCACGGCTGCCGTCCCCGCGCGGAGGTCATCGACCGTGACCTCGACGACGTCCGCAGCCGGGATGGCGCCGCCCGTCTTCTCCGCCACCCAGTCCGCCAGCCGCGATGCGCGGAAGCCGAAGGTCGAGTCGCGGGCGAACTCCGTCTCGCCGATGGGAGTGAAGCCCTCGTCCGACAGGATGCCATGGACGCCGCGGACCGTCACGCGTCCGGCATCCGGGAAGGCGGGCACGACGACGACGTTCGTCGGAGCGAGCGCCCCGGAGCGACCGATCTCGTCGGCGATGGTGTCGGGCTCGAGCGGGAAATGCCCGCGGAGCGTCGAATCGCTGCGGCTGACGAAGTCGACGCGCACGCGCGCTGTCTCCGCGGCCGCGAGTGCCGCCCGCACGACCTCACGGTTGATGCGCTCGGCCTCCGCCGGCGCGAGGCTGCGCGAGTTGGTCAGGACGTACACCGCGGGAGCGCCGGACGAGAACGCCCACGCGAAATCGGGCACGTCCCACGCGCCGAGCACCGGCAGGTCGGCGACCGACTGCGTCCCGGTCGGATCGTCGTCGAGGACGACGAACACACGACGACCGTCGGCCATGCGCTCCGCCAGGAGATCGAGGTCGGGGCGCGAGACGGCCGGCAGATCGGGCAGGGGCACCGTGGGGGCCACGTGTTCTCCTCGTCGTCGAGTGAGGTCAGCCGATGACGGCTGCTGTCAGCTGTATGACAGCATGCAGCAGTCGGGCATCGCCGTCAACATCGGAGACGAGATCGCCCCGGGGCTTGCGCCAACCCCCTCGCGGATCGCACGCTGGCATCACTGGTCACCCGGTACCACGAACGTGAGGAGTCAGACATGCCCGACATCGAGCGAAAGCACGGCACCGAGGTTCCTGTCGCCGACGCCGAGGAACAGCAGCTGCCGGCCACGGCCGACGACAGCGCGGCCCCCGAGATTCCCGCCCCGAGCACGGAGGCCGACGCGGCCGACGTGTGGGAGCAGCGTCACGAGGTGCCGGTGGACGACGACGAACCGGAATCGGAGTGAGGCGCGCTCACCCTGCGACGTAGCGGCGGAAGTCGTCGAGCGTCTGCTGCAGGTGCTGGTCCATCGCCGCCCTCGCGGCATCCGGGTCGCCCGTCCGCAACGCCTCGAGGACTCCGCGATGCTCGGCGATCGCGTGCTGCTGGATCTCCGGCGCCCGCGATGTCTGCGTCCGGCGCTCGGCGAGCACTTCGGTCAGGGGCGCGAGCAGCACGGCGAGGAACAGGTTGCCCGAGGCGCGGAGGATCACGGCGTGGAAGCGCAGATCGGCGTCCACGAAGCGATCGACATCGGCCGCGGTCGCTCCCGCGACCATCTCGTCGATGCACGCCGCGCACTCCGCCAGGGCGGCGTCGTCGATGAGCGGCGCAGCGAGAGCCGCTGCCTCGCATTCGATGATCCGGCGCGTCGAGATGAGCTGTTCCGCCACCAGGGCGTCATCACCGTGTGCGGCCCGGAACCGGAGAGCGTCGGACACCGAGCCCCACTCTTCGACCGGAGCCACGCGGGACCCCACCCCCGACACCACCCGCACGATGCCCCGCGCCGACAGGGTGCGGAGCGCTTCGCGCACGGTCACGCGGCTGACGTCGAACTCGACGCCGATCTCCGCCTCGGTCGGCAGGGCATCGCCCGGGGCGAAGCGTCCCCCGATGATCCGGTCGAGCAGATCGTCGGCGACGGTGTTCACGAGCGACTTGCGACGGCTCACCGCCCCTCACCTCGCCGTTCGAAACCCGCCCAGCCGTTCTCGAGCACAGCGAACCCGGCATCGAGCGTCGCCTCGGGATCGTCGCTCTCGTTCACCATCGTCTGGATCTGGAGCACGAACCGCGCGAACGCACGGATGTAGGGGTCGGGCTGCGCCTCGCCGAGCTCTGCGGCGACCGCCTCGGCGAGCGCCTCCTCGTGGCGCAGCCACATGCGCGCGGCGTAATCGCGCAGCGCGGGCGTGGCGTTGAGGAAGTCCATGAACACGCGCGCCACGTCATCGCCATGCTCGGCGGCTCCGGCGCGGATCTCACGGGCGTAGTAGTCACGGATCGATCGGGAGATCGACGTTCCCGGGGGGCGGTCCCGGACGGCCGCGACGAGGCGCTCGCGCTGTTCGTCGTCTTCGTCGAAGACCAGCGCCTCCTTCTGACTGAAGTGCGCGAAGACGGTCGTCGGAGAGACATCGGCCGCGTCGGCGATCTCACGGATGCTGACGTCGTCGAAACCCCGCTCGAGGAACATCATCGTCGCGACATCCGAGATCCGTTTGCGCGTGGCCGCCTTCTTGCGCTCGCGGCGTCCCGGCGGCGCAGTGTGGTTCATGAGGTCGATCCTAGGCGGCGAGCACGAAAAACTGTATTGACACCAAACTTGGTATCAATACAGTTTCGGTATGACTTCAGTTTTCTCGCGTCCGCAGCCCGCCGGCGCCGACCGCCGATGGGTGATGCTCATCCTGCTCACGACGCTCACGACGGCAGGCATGACCGTCGTCCTCCCCGTGCTCCCGTTCGTCGTGCTGCGCTACGTCTCCGGCGAGGGAGACCTCGCGCTCTGGGTGGGCGCGCTCGAAGCCGTCAACGGGCTGTGCGCCTTCATCGCGGCCCCCTTCCTCGGTCGCCTGTCCGATCGGTTCGGTCGCCGCCCAGTGATCATCGTCGCGTCGTTCGGGGCCGCGGTGAGCATGCTTCTCTTCGGCATCGGCGGCGCGATCTGGGTTCTGCTGCTCGCGCGCGTCATCCAGGGGGCGACGGCCGGAGACCTGCCCGCGCTGTTCGCCTACCTCGCCGACATCACCCCACCCGAGAAGCGCGCGCAGCGATTCGGCCTCCTGGGCGCCCTCTCCGGGATCGGCACCATGGTCGGCCCCGCCCTGGGCGGTCTTCTCGCTGCGGTCGACCTCGCCCTGCCCGTCTTCGTGACCGCCGGGATCTCGTTCCTCATCGCGACCCTCAGCGTCTTCCTCCTGCCCGAGAGCCTCGAGCGCAGAAATCGCATCCCCGCGATCGCGGCATCGGACCTCAACCCGTTCGCGGTGTTCCGCCGCGCCTTCGTCCGCCCGGAGCTCCGCGGACTGCTCATCGCGTTCGCGCTCCTCGCCCTCCCCTTCGGCTTCTTCGTCAACAATTTCAGCGTGCTCGCGCTCGACTCGATCGGATGGGGTCCGACGGCCATCGGGCTCTTGATCGCCGTCGTCGGTGTGATCGACATCGTCGTCCAGGGCGTCCTTCTCGGCTTCCTGCTGCCCCGGATGGGTGAACGCGGCGTCATCGTCGCCGGCATCGCCGCCCAGGCAGCCGGGCTCGTCGCCCTCGCCGTCGTCGCCTCACTCATCGCGCAGCCCTGGCTCTTCGTCCTCGGCGCCCTCGCGCTCGCCGCCGGGCAAGGGGCATCGCAGGCCGCGCTCGACGGTGTCATGTCGAACGCGGTCGGTCCGCACGAGCAGGGCTGGCTCGGCGGAGTCACCCAGTCGCTCACCGCGGCGATGGGCACGATCGCCCCGATCCTCGCGGGCGTGCTCTACGCCGTCGTCGCACACGCGGCGCCCTACGCTCTCGGCGCCGTGCTCATGGCCATTGCCGCGGCCACCGTGATGCGCGCGCCCATCGTCGATGCGGCGACGAACCGCCCCGCGCCCCTCATCGATGATCCGGCCGGCCTCGGGACCGGGGCGCGCCCCTAGACGTCGAGACGCGGGTGCGGCATCCCGTCGGCGTCGTCCGCGCGTGCGGACGTGCGGCGTCCGTTCGCGAACGTCACGGCGACGAACGCCGCGAGCAGGACGACCACCACGATCCCGGCGAAGGCGAGAACCCGCAATTGCCGCAGATGCCACCCCGTGGCCACCTGAACGAAGACGAGGGTCGCGATCACGGCGATCAACCCGAGACCGACCATGACGCGGATGCGGCGGGCGCGCCGCATCCGCGTGTTCACCGTGCCATGCAGGGACATACTCTCTCCGCGGGCGGGGTTCTCGGGTGCCCCGCTCCACCGGTCACTATCGGTCGCGTCGCTGCGAATGTGCGGGCCGGCGTTGGAACAGAGCATTACGCCTCTCCCCCGCGCGCGTCCAGCCCTTTTGCTCGGAGATTCCGAACCGACAGTGTGGGACCGTGCGATTGACAGACGAGCTCGGCGCCTGGGCGGCGCGACAGCGGTGGTATGCCGGCAAGAGTCACGAACCGCGGTTCCGCATCCTCGACGCGCAACCCGCCCCCGGCGGGGCGACGCGCTACCTCCTCATGGACGACGCCGGCGCACTGCCGACGCTCTACAACGTGCCGCTCGCCCGGGTGTCGGCTCCGGCGGACGGCGACGACGTGGTCGCCCGTGACGGCGACGACTACCTCGTCGACGCCGCGACGCACACCGGGTTCACCATCGGGACGCTGGCCGAGATGGGCGTGGACGTCTCGCGCGTGACCGACTCCCGCGTGCTGACGGGCGAGCAGTCGAACACCTCGATCGTCTACGACGTCGACGGCGAGCCGACGATCATCCTCAAGCTCTTCCGGACCCTCCACCACGGCGAGAACCCCGACGTGACCGTGCAGCGCGTGCTGAGCGACGCCGGCTCGCCCTTCGTCCCGCGTTTCTTCGGGAGCCTCGACGCCGAATGGCCCGACATCGGGCGCGACTCGGGTGCAGCCCGCGGCACGCTCGGGTTCGCCCAGGAGTTCCTCCGCGGCGTCCGCGACGGCTGGGCCGTAGCTCTCGAGGCCGCCCGCGAGGATCGCGACTTCACCGACGCGGCCCGTGATCTCGGCATCGCGGTCGCCGGCGTGCACGGCGCGCTCGGCGCAGCCCTCGATTCGACGGAGGCCGCGGCGGAGCAGGTCACGGCGACCGGAGCCGCATGGCGCCGACGGCTGTCGATCGCCGCCAACGAGGTTCCGGCCGTGGCCGATCGCGTGGACGCGATCGGAGCCGTGTACGACGCGGCTCTCGCACGCCCGTGGCCGCGGCTCCAGCGCATCCACGGCGACCTCCACCTCGGGCAGGTGCTGGCAGTTCCGGCCGGGGGCTGGCGCATCGTCGACTTCGAGGGCGAGCCGCTGCGGCCCATGGCCGAGCGCGCCATCCCCGATCTGCCGCCGCGAGATGTCGCCGGGATGCTGCGGTCGTTCGACTACGCCGGCGCGGTCGGCGACGGCCCCGACCCGATCGGATGGGCGTCGGCCTGCCGCGCAGCCTTCATCGAGGCCTACGGCGCCGCACCCGGCGCGATCGACCTCGACCCGGTGCTGCTGCGCGCTCTCGTGCTCGACAAGGCCGTGTACGAGTCCATCTACGAGGCGCGGAACCGACCGGACTGGCTACCCGTGCCGCTGGCCGGGATCGACGCCGCCCTGGCCTGAGCCGGGCTGCGGCGCCGCCCCCCGGCGGATGCGCCGATACGTTCGTCGGTCCGACGGTGCCCGTGTCTACCGAACGGCCCGCCGAGGCGACACCAGCACCACCGATCCGACGGATGTATCGCGGACTCAGTCCTCGACGGGCTCGGGAGCGCGGAGCACCAGGAACTTCGCGCCGTAGCCGGGCAGCGAGACGCTGAAGCTCTGCAGGTCGTCGACGCGCCCGATGGTCTCGCCCGACGCGGCGTCGTAGACCTCGCTGCGGGGTACGAGCTGCTCGGAGCGCACGGTGCCCTCCGTCGGCTCGGGCGAGAAGTTCAGCACCGTCACCTGCATCGCGGCGTCCGCGTGAGGATCGCCCTCGTCGAGCCGGTGCACGAGCACGAGCATCCCGGCATGGGCGACCTCGGGGATGTCGACCTGTGACGCGGTCGCGATGCCGTGCTCGCGGCGCAGGTCGAGGATGCCCGACAGCCGCGACGCGAACGAGTCCGGATCGTCGAGCTGCGCGGGCAGAGCTCCGTAGAGGGCGCGGCCGCGCGGCATCCCCGATGCCGAGCGCATGGCGGTCGGGTCGGCGTCGAGCAGGTCGTGCGCGCCCCGTTCGATCCAGCGGGTGTCCCCCGCGCCCAGCAGGTCGGCGACCTCGTCGGCGGGCACCGTCAGCATGCCGACGAGATCCCAGCCCGACAGGGCGAAGACCCCGGGCTGCCAGGCGTTGTACGCGCACAGCAGCAGGTGGGCGTCGCGGATGCCGGGAACGTCGGCGTCGGTGATGTCGTCGAGGCGCGCGATGCCGCGGGATGCCGCGATGAGCGACGTCGTCGTGCACGCGATGCCGTTCTGCGTGAACACGCGGTTGTAGTCGGCCGTGCCCGTGAGGTGCTCGGTGAGGTCGGCGCGGATCTCCTCCGCGAGCTCGCCGCCCGTGATGTCGCGTCCGCGGAAGCGGTACTCGTCGTCGCCGTGCCGCGTCGCCCAGTGCACGAGCTCGTAGGTGAGCTCGTCGTGGTTCTGCATGCCGTGCACGAGCTGCACCGGCGCGACGCCGAGCTCGAGCGACGAGGTCAGCGCGAGACGGAGGAACTCCGTCTGACCGGTCGCCAGGGCGTGGTGGTAGCCCGGGCGTCCGATGAAGTCGTACGAGAGATCGGCGCCCACCGCTCCGGTGTCGCGGATGTCCTCGATCGTCAGGTTCAGCTCCTGGAACGTGAAGCCGCCGACCTTGCGGACCATGCCCGCGATGATGTGGTTCGCCGCGTGCGAGAGGGGGTGCCCCTCCGACCATGCGGGAAGGCCCTCCGCGCTCTTCTCGACACCGAGGAAGCCGTTGGCGTCGAGGCGCAGCGCGCTGGTCCCGAGCTCGCCGAGCGAGTGGAGCGCGTCGCCGATCACCAGCCGCATGCCGGCGAAGGTCGGGTCGAGCCAGTTGATCGACGGCTGACCCTGCTTGAAGTAGTGCAGGTAGACCCAGCGCCGGGTCGCGCCGTCGGGGCCGATGACGGGCGCCGTGGCGCTCCAGTTCGTCTCCTTCACCCCCGGGGTGTAGAAAATGACCCGCTGCATCGCTCCGATGATGTAACCGCGTTCGGCGAGCTCGTGCTCGTTCGCGGGGTCGAGGTTGACGCTGTCGTATCCCTCGGGGACGTCGGGCAGCAGGTGCCAGTCCTCCGGCGGGATCTCGACCATGTGGTAGATCCCCGGGTAGTCCTTGAAGCCCATCTCGGCGAGGCGGAAGTCCGCCCCCTTGCCGGTGTGACCCGGCACGATGTCGTCGATCACGCTGCCGCCGTGCGCGTCGGCGACGTCGCAGAGGTTCCGGAACTCCTCCTCGGTGCCGAATGCGGGATCGATCGACGTGCTGATGCGGTCGAAGTGACCGTCGACGCTGGGCGTCTCGCGCCAGTCGGTGATGCCGCCGGCCCGCTTCACCGGGCCCGTGTGGATCGCGGTGATGCCGATGCGCTCGAACACCGACCACAGCGCGTCGTCGCCGAGGGCGGCGAGGAACGACTGCCCCGGGCGGGTGATGAGCGAGATCGGATAGGCGGTGAACCACACGTCCGTCGTCGAGATCGCCCGGCGCGCGTCAGGACGGGCGTATGGATTCCGCCACATGGCGGGCTGCCCCGACAGCTGACGCGCGAGCACGTCGGCATCCTTGAGCATCGACTGCCGCACGAGCCACTCGACATACGACGGGTTGCTGCCGTTCGCGGTCCGCGGGTCGGTCATGTTGCGGCGGACGCTGCCGCCGCGGAACTGGTCGCGCGGCCGCAGTCGCCGCGGGCGTGCCGGGTAGCGCTGTTCGTCGTAGCTGATCTCGGGAACTTCGAGATCGGTGTCTTCGCCGTCGGCGCCTGCCGCACCCGGGAGGGTGATCGGGGCGGTGTAGAGGTCCTCCGGCTGTTCGTCGTCGCGCGCCATGCCTCAACGCTAGGGGCGGCGCGGATCCGGCGGAAAGGGCTGGTGCCCGAGCGGGCGAAGCATTATGGGGTCCGCGCCCGACCGCGCCGCATCCGGAACACGGCCGCAACCGCCGTGAGCACGCCGGCAGCACCCGTGGCGATCCACAGCGCGCTCGACGCGAGAAGCGACGAGGCGAGGCCTCCCGCCACCGCCCCCGCGGCGACGGCCGCCCACATGAGCAGGTGACGGGACCAGCCCCAGCGGTCCCCGCCGCGCAGCGCCCGCACGACGCCCTGGCCGACCTTGACCAGCGCTCCAGTCATGTAGGTGACCCCGAACGCGACATCCTGTCGTTGCGCCAGCACGGTGTTGGCCGCCCCCATCCCGAACGCCAGCAGCGACCCGGCGACGGCGGGCGCGGTCGTGGGAGCCAGCGCGGCCGCGAGCGCCGCGGAGGCGGTGATGACGCCGAGGATGTGCACGGTGCGGTCGGATGCCGGCGAGGTGAGCGCGGTGCCCGCCATGACGCCCATGACGAACGCTGTGATGAGCGCAGCCGCGAGGCCCGCGGCCGACCAATCGACGTGCGCGAGGTCGACCGCCAGGCGGGTGGTGTTGCCGGTCATGAACGAGACGAAGTAGCCGCCCAGCAGGATGAAGCCGCAGCCGTCGAGGTACCCCGCGAGCGAGGCGAGAGCGACCGCGACGGCGAGACGACGCGCGCTGAGCTGACGGACCATGCCATCAGTCTCCTCCCCGCGCGGCATCGCCGGAGTCATGGGGAGAACTCCCCATGGCACCGAAGCCACGACCACGCATACGCTAGGCGGCGCGCAGGACGATGTTCACGGACAACAGGGGGACGACATGGCAGGCGACGGGGTAGAGATTCCGCTTGCATCGATGGAAGAGCTCAGCACGGCACTCGCGCTGATCATCGCCGAGTACGCGGACGCCGGGTCCGAGACGAACCTTCTCGAACAGGCGATCGACCGGCCGCGGGGGGACGGCACGCTCGCCGCAGCGGCCAGCGCCTTCGAGTCCGAATGGAACGACAAGCGGGAGACGCAGCGTCGTCACCTGGAAGAGATGAAGAAGCGAATCGACGACAGCCGCGAGGCATGGGCTGAGGTCGACCTCGAGCTCGCGGCGTCCCTGGAATCGAGCGAATGATGAGCCACGACGACTACCGCTACCAGTCCGAATCGATGCCGGCGACTCCCGGAGGCCGCCGACTCGAGAAAATCGCAGGCGCCCCGGGAAGCATCAAGACACGCGGCGAAGCGATCCAGGAGCTCGGCGACAAGATGGCGTCGGCCGCTCGCACGCTCGAGCTGTTCGCAGACGGAACCGTCGGCCGCGGCGACTCGTTCACCTCGATCCGCGATCAGGCGAAAGAGGTGCACGCAGATCTCTCCACGGCGGCGTCCCGCTACCGTCCCAGCGGGCAAGCGCTGGTCTGGTACGCCGGCGCCCTTGAAGAGGTGAAGTCCAGCACGGACACGCTGGTCGACAACGCCGCCGCGGCATGGGCGGAGGTCAACGCCGCCTCGCGGTCGCTGGAGAGCGCCGAAGGCGAGGTTCGCGACTACGAACGCGACGAGCGCAACGACGTCGAGCAACTCGGTCCGCGCCCGTCCACGGCAGGCGAGCAGGCTGCCTTCGACAACGCGCTCGATACTTTCGAGAGCTACTGGTCGCGTTACGACGCACCCGTCGAGTCGTGGGAAGCGGCGTATGACCGCGCCGTCGATCGTCTGGAGCGCGTGAACGAGGACGGCGTCTCCGACGGGTTCTGGGACAACGCCATGCCATTCATCGAGGGGATGCTGTTCGTCCTGGCGATCGTCGGCGTCATCCTCTTCGTCGTCGCACTGGTCGTCACGGGACCGTTGGCGGCGATCGCGGCAGCAGCGGCGGCCATCATCGGCGTGATCTCGCTCCTCGGCGAGCTTGCGCGGCTGCACACCGGGCGCGGCTCGTGGGGTGAAGTGGGGCTCGCGATCTTCGGGGTCCTCCCGTTCGGGAAGCTCGCGAAAGTGACGACCCTGTTCGATGCGGCCGGAGACGTCTCTCGGTTCACCCGGACGATGCGCCTCACGTTCTCGGAGTTCATCGATGCCCGCGCCGGCTTCGCACAGATCGACGACCTCCTGTTTCGCACCCGTTTGCCGGATGCATTCGCAAACCACGGCATGAACACCCGCAACATGTTCCGGCTGTTTCTCGGTCCGAAGGCGGCGTGGCAGACCATCGAGTGGACCGGCAACTGGGGTAACAGCCTCCGCAATCTCGGGGGTTTCGCGCCGGGGACGATGCCGTCGACCCTTGCCGAGGGCTTCTGGGGCTCGATGCAGGCTATCCAGCAATTCGCCGGCCTCGGACAGAATGCCAAGTCGGTGCTGGCGGGCCCGGCCCCGCAGGCTCGATAGGCTCGACCGCGTACCTCCGCCAGAAAGGTCATAGATGTCGCTCCGAGCCGAACTTGTCGGCGCGTCGCCACAGGTTCCGGGCTTCGCATTGGTGCTCCCGGGCGGGTGGGGCTCATTCGCGCCCAGTGGGGAAGAGCTGCGCGAGCGGGCCACGCGCTCACTGCGGGCCCTCCCGGGGGCGCAGCGAGCCGTGCTGGCGCCGCAGCTCGAGGAGCTGTTCGAGACCATGACGTCGTCTGCGGCCAAGGGGAACGTCATCCGCGTGTTCGCGCAGGTCGACGTCACTCCCGATGACTATCTGCCGCTATCGATCACCGCGTCACGGATGGACGCGCCGCTCGGCCGATCCATCATGGAGGTCGGCGCACAGCTGATCGCAGCTCGCGGGGCCGCCCCGCTCGGAGACATCGCCGGAATCCTGCATTGGCGTAGTAACGAGAACGTGACGGTGACGAACGGTCAGATATCCACGACCGCCCTGAATTACCTGCTACCCGTCCCCGACCAGCCGGCGCACGGTCTGCTCCTGCGTGCGGAGATGCTGGCGGCGGCAGATTCAGCTGCAGTCGACGAGGAGGGGATCTCCGCTATGACGGCCTTGAGTCATGCGATCGTCTCGACCGTGCGTTGGGAACGACGTGCCTGAGCTGTCGCTGTCGGCCGACAGCAGGATCTGGTCGGCTGTGCCTGATCGCGAGCATGCTCTGCCATGGCTCAACGATCTGTGCGAGGGGCGCGACGAGTCGGTCATCCGCGACATCCTCACGGCGGCCGAGCTGGCCGTCCTCACTCGCGAGGCTGCCCGGTCCGGCTCCGTCCTGCTGCTGTGCGAACCCGATGCCGGCCTCTACGCCGCGCTCACCCTGCTGGTCCCGGGACTGCCCGCCGTCACGCACGAGTCCGACGCGGTTCGAATCGCTCTGGCCGCCACCCCCTCGGCGTGGGAGCCCGTGGCGGTTCCCTTCGAGCTCCATGGGATGCCTGCCTGGCGGTTGACGATTGTCATCGACGATGGACCCAACGAGGGCGCACCACGCGTCATCCAGACCGTCCGGGCGATGTACATCTTCGCGCTCGGCGGGAGGCTCGCCGTCGCGCAGATGTCGCCCCTCCCGCCTGCTGCATCGGCTCTCGCGATGCCATTGGCCGAAGAGCTGCTCGCGAGCATCGAGGTGGCAGATGCCTGAATCTCGTCCCGATTCGTCTCCCAACGGCCTGGCCGGCCTGGACTTCGGCGCACGGCCCCACCAGCGCCTCACTCGGGCGGACGTCGACGCCGCGGTTCTGCGCTCGGCGGGCCTGGGCGACCTGGTCGACCGGCTCTGGCACGAGGGTGCCGCGGCCAGCAACGCCGCACGGCGCAGCGTCACAGCACATCTTCGTGAGCGCTTCGGCGCACGTGACCCGCACAGCGGAGTGATCCTGCGCGTCGTGTTCGTCTTGCTGCTGCTCTCGGTGCTGCCGATCGGCATGCTCAACGGCATCCGCCTCGGAATCGAGAACACGGTGGTTCCCGGCGGGATCGTCAGCGTCGTCGTGGGGATCGGGGCTCTGGCGGCCGTGGCGGCTGCCGGTGGCCGACCGCTCGGGCGACCGGTCGCTCTGCAGAGCACGTTGCTCGCAGTCCTCGTGATCGCCGCCGCGGCCGTGGCCTGGGTGGTAACCGACGGGGGCATCCGGATGCTCTATCTTCTGGGCGCTGTGCTCGCAGCGATCGCAGCGATCGTCGTCCGGCTCATGAGGGCACGCGGTGGCTCGATGACCACAGACATCGACAACGGGGTCGAGTTGGCGCACTTGGACGTGGCAGCCGAGATCGCCGTCGAGCGCGATCGGATGACGGCCAAGCTGATGCGCGATCTCGACGGGCGCACGGATGTGGCCGAGTTGGTCAGGCGGCGCAGCGCCGCGATCGACGAACTCCGCTCACGCGGCGGAGCGATGGAGGCTGACGAGCCGGACACTCCTCCCGGCGGGTTCATCATCCACGAGCAGACGATGCTGTGGCTTCCGGTGAGCCAGCGCCAGTAAGCGTCAGCGAAAGGCGCGGATCATCCACCGCATCCTTGCTCGCGAAGCCACGCGCGCGCCTCGTCCTCTGACGCGGATGCCGTCGCCGGCTGGTCCGGGTCGATGCTTCGCTCGTCGTGGTTGCGACCGGTCCGGTCGACGTAAGCACTCTCCGTGAGCACGAGCGTGGCCCCGTCGTAGAGCGTCGTGCTCGCATTCGCCGACGTGTAGCCTGCGCTGGGCGTGCCGAACGTGCGGACACCGTCGACTCCGCGGAAGGATGCGAGCACGGACTCGCCGCTCGATGCCGTTCTGTCGTCCTGCAGCACCGCGACGGGCACTCCGGTCGCCTTCGCTCGGTCGCCGACGTCCACGAAGACGTTCTCGCCCAGTGCCACCCCGTTCGGCCGCACCGTCACGACGGCGTCACTGCCGTGCCGGTCGCGGAACGACAGCGCCGGCCCGTCAGGAAGCAGCGCCGTCACCCCCGAGAGCATCGGATACATGTTGCCGCCGACGTTGCCGCGAAGGTCCACGAGCCAACCGCACGTGCCCGCCGCAGCCCGGTCGATCCCGTCTGCGACGGTGATCGCGTACGCGTCCTGGTCGTCCGCATCCGTGGAGAGCATCTCCGGCAGCACGACCGTGGTGATGCCGCCCTCGGAACTCACCGTCGGCGCCGGCACGGACGCGGTCGCCTCGGCGGATCGCTCCTCGCCCGAGGGGATGAAGCGCGAGTGCGGCCCGCCGGCGACCGCGACCGCCTCCCCGAGAGCGGGATACAGCTCGGCGTACGTTGAAGCATGCGCCGCGGCCTCGAGGAGCGCGGCGCGAACCGGCGGCCACTCGGCGCTGTCGGTGTGATACCCACGGTCGAGGCGCTCGACGGCGATCTCCGCGTACTTCTGCACCGACGGAGGAACCAGGTAGACGCCGAACCGGGGGCCGTAGACGTCGAGTGCGAAGACGCCGACGACTGTCACCGCCGCGAGCGCACCCACCGCGACGGTCGCGCCGACCAGACGCCGCCGACGACGGCGGCTCTTCCGCTCCGGACCTGCTGCTGTCATGTTTCTCGACCGTGGCACTCACCGATCGTCTCGATCTCGCAGCCTCGGCACATCGCCACTGCGATGTAGCCGCGCCAGCGGATGTCATTCCCGAGGAGGAGATCCGCGATCAGTCGGTGACGGCGAGCACCACCTGAGCGAAGGCGTACGCAGCACCGCCGACGGGCGGCGAGGGGTGGAGCAGCAGGTCCTGGCTGCGAGGCCCCCCGACCGGTAGAACAGAGGCCGCACCGCGTGACCGGGAAGGCGAACGACACATGATCGATCGAGACACGCTCGCCGCATTCCTGAGGATGCGGCGAGAGGCGCTGCAGCCCTCGGATGTCGGGCTGCAGCGGGGCGAGCGCCGCCGGACTCCGGGGCTGCGCCGCGAGGAGGTCGCCGCCCTCTGCAACATGTCGACGGACTACTACGCCCGTCTCGAGCGCGGCAACGGGCCCCGCCCGTCGGAGCAGATGCTCGCCGCGATCGCACAGGGGCTGCATCTGACGCTCGGCGAGCGCGACCACCTCTTCCGACTTGCCGGACACGCGCCGCCCCCTCGCGGGCCCGCGAGCGATCACGTCAGCCCGGGTCTGCTGCGCATCCTCGATCGGCTGCACGACACTCCGGCGGAGATCGTGACAGAGCTCGGCGAGACCCTGCGCCAGACGCCGCTGAGCATCGCTCTCGTCGGCGATGCGACCCGGCACACGGGAGATGCCCGCAGCCTCGGCTACCGCTGGTTCACCGACCCGTCGGCGCGAGAGTCGTACGACGCGGCGGAGCATCAGGTCCTCTCCCGGGTGTACGCGGGAGGTCTGCGCGAGATCGTGGCACTGCGCGGCCCGTCGTCGCGCGCGGCCGCGCTGGCGGCGTCGCTCAGAGAACGCAGCGCGGAGTTCCGCTCTCTCTGGGATGCCCAGCAGGTCGGCATCGCTCCGCCCGAGGTCAAGCGGTTCCGGCATCCGGAGGTCGGCGCGCTCGAGCTGCAGTGTCAGACCCTCCTCGACCCCGATCAGTCGCACCGCCTGCTCGTCTACACCGCGGCGCCCGGGAGCGAGAGTCACGACAAGCTGCAGCTGCTGGCCGTCATCGGCGCCGGCGCAGGGGCGACCTGACGATCAGTGGATGAGCCGGCTCTGGATGCCGCCGCGCGCCGCGATCAGCATGGGACGAGCGGACCGCCCGGTCCGCGCGAACGACGGAGGAACCATGACCCGCGGCACCGCTCCCCTCTCCGACCTGCATGGACGGTTCGCCGTCGTCACCGGCGCGACCGACGGCATCGGCCGGGTGATCGCGACACGGCTGGCGGCCGCCGGAGCGACCGTCGTCCTGCCGGCACGGTCCCCCGCCAAAGCCGAGGCAGCCCTCGACGGCATCCGCCGTGCCGTGCCGGGCGCCGAGGTCACGACGCGTCCGCTCGATCTCGCCTCGCTCGACTCGGTCGCCGCGTTCACGCGCGACCTCGTGGCGGCGGGCCGACCCGTCGATCTGCTCGTCAACAACGCCGGTGTGATGCACCCCGGCTCACGGCGACCCACCGCGGAAGGCTTCGAGCTGCAATGGGGCGTGAACCACCTCGGCCACGTGGCGCTCACCCTCGGACTGCTGCCATTGCTGCGCGCCGGCGGAGCGCGCGTGACGCACCAGACGAGCGTCGCGGCCCGCTCGGGCGGGCTGAACTGGGACGACCTCGACTGGCGGCGCGGCTACGACGACATGGCCGCGTACCGGCAGTCGAAGATCGCCGTCGCCCTCTTCGCCCGCGAGCTCGACGCGCGCAGCCGCGCCGGCGGATGGGGCGTGTCGAGCAACATCGCACACCCCGGCGTCAGCCCGACGAATCTGCTCGCGGCGCAGCCCGGGATCGGCCGGGCGAAGGCGTCTCCGGGCCGGGCGCTGATCGTCGCGCTCTCGCGCGTGGGGCTCGCCGGCACCGTGCCGGGCGCGGCGGAGCCCGCCCGGCACCGTGCCGGGCGCGGCGGAGCCCGCGCTGGTCGCGGCAGCCGGCCCCGATTCCCGCGGCGACGAGTTCTACGGCCCACGTCGCGTCATCGCGGGTGCACCGCGTCGCCAGGAGTTCTGGGCGCCGTTCCGCGACCTCACCGACGGACCGCGTCTTTGGGATGCCTCGCTCGAGATGATCGGCGAGCGGTTCGCGATCTGAGCGGGACGGGCGCGGGGTGGCCATGGGCGACGGGCGGTCTCGGCTACTCCGCCGGCGGTTCCCCTTCACCGCACGCAGAGACGCCCAGCAGGGAGACGACCGTGCGGCCGTCCAGATCGATCACCTGGACATCGAGGATCATGCCGCTGGAGTGCTTCAATGCGATGGCAGGCACCGATACCTCGACCGTCTCGAACTCGCGGAACCCGTCACCCAGACGATCCGGGAGCGCTTCGATGAAGGCCGATCCGTTGAACCCCGCTTCGGGGGCAACGGTCCAGCGCGTCGAGTAGTAGAAGGAGTTTTCGGCGCACTCCAGGTAGGGCGAGTTGGACGGCAGGACCTCCGGGACCCCGCCGGGAACCTCATCCGCGACGCGCTGCATCATCGCGTCCGTATCAGCACGCACCTCATCGATCGTCGGCCCACTTGCCATCACGCACCCCGTCATCGTCGTTGCAGCCAAAATGAGGATCGCCGTGGCCGCGACATTCTTGAGCCCTCTCAACGCCCCGCCGCTTCCGCGAGGACCGGGAAGCCCGCGGTTCACCCCGGCAGCTCACCTCTTGCACATGGAGCGATCGCGTAGACGTCAACGACCTCGGCCCCATCGACGCCGGCGACGATGACATCCAGGATGATCCCGCTCGCATGGTTCAGAGCGACCGCCGGGAACGAAATGTCGACGACCTTCTCGTCGACGACGAAATCTTCGCCCAGACGGTCGGGGAGGTCGCGAACGAAATCCGCACCATCGAAGGGCCGGTCTGGCGTCACCCCCCACCGGGCGCTGTAGATGTATGCGCCTTCTCCGCAGGCCAGGTAGGGCGATTCTGCGGAGAAATCCTCGATCGTGCCGCCTGGAACTTCATCAGCGATCGTTTGCATCACCGTCTCGGTCATTGCGCGTGCCTCGTCGAGTGTCATCTGCTCTCCTGATGTACAGCCCGTTATGAGCAGCGCTGTCAGGATCCCGAGGGCAACTCCGACGGCCCGACGGCGGCTCATCGTGTTAGCTCGTACAAGATTCGGTTGACCTCACGGCGCGTGCGCGGATTGAGCTGCGCGTCTGTTGACAATAGCCAGTTATGTTGTTCGATGGGATCCCCCGCGGTTATCCCGGAATCGAGCTCAGTGATGCCATTCTCATGCGATGGGGCGATGGCATACCCCAGCGGGCCGACTTGCACGCCGTCGAGATAACGGTTGACGTCATGGGGGCCTTGAATGGCGTAGTACTCAGTGCCGTCGCGGGCTTCCCAACCCTCCAGCATCCCGATCCCACCTAGCAGCACGCGTGCCTGAAAATCGGCGCCCGCAGATTCCGCCGCACCGCCGATGGCGGTCCCGAAGGAGTGCTCTAGCGACATCAACGGCGTGTCGCCCACGACGACGTCGAGCTCGTTCTCGAAAGCTGCGTACCGACTGCCGAGAGGAAGCGCCCAGAAGTTCACCTGTGGTCCCTGCGTGACAATTGTCTCGGGCGCGAGGTGGGGGAAGAATCCCTGCTTCAGAACGAATCCGGCGACATCAACCCCGATGGGCCCCTCGTCAACAACCAGCTCGGTGAGCGCGGTGATCCCTTCCTCACCAGTGGAGGAGTAGAAGCTCTCCATCGTCGTGTTGGTCCCGGGCATGAAACTCATGATGACATCCGCTTTCCCGACGTCACCGAACATCTCGATGATCTGCTGCCGGTCCCGGTCGTAGTGGTAGAGCGACACGTCTCCTGCCACCACGCGCTCGAGGTAGGCGATCTCGGAGTCAAGAGCGGCAAGGCGATCAACGTACTGCTGCTCGTTGAACTGGTGGATGATCTGCCTCAACAACCACGGGTCGGCCAGCCTGGAGAGAGGGCTAAGGATCGGCGGCCCCTCACCGGTGAGCAGGGTTCGCTCCCGCAGGAGGCCCTCCAGATTCGCCGCGGCCACGAGACGATTCGCCGCTTCGCGAACGACAGCCGGGATGCCACCGAGGGTTCCGATCAACTCGGGGATACCGTTCACCAGCAGGGTCCGGGTTCCGTCGACGAGCGCGCCCCACCAGGTCGCGACCTCCGCCGGAGGGACACTGCGGATCAGGTCGAGGACTTCCGGGTGCACGGCGACGAGCGCCCGAAGGTCCGCCTCCGACAGCGACGCGACCAGCGTCAGCAGCCCGCCGCGTGGGATAGCCGCAGCACCCCCGCGAGCGAACACTCCCAGCGCGCCTCGAACGTCTCGGGATGACAGCGCGGACATCAGCGCGTCGTCGGCCGCGGCACGCCTCTCGCACAGCGCATCCCATTCCGCCTCCACGGCGTCGAGAGCATCCCGGGCGTCGCCGAGCTCGATCTCCAACGCACGAGCGCGAGCAACAGGCTCGGGAAACGAGACGTAATTGTTCGACGACTCCGCCCGCGCAACCCGCAGCTGGCCACGGAGCTCCTCGCGCTCATCCGCGACAACAGCGCGGCGCCGGGCGAGCGAGTCCTGCTCGTCCTTGATCGCGCGAACCACCTCCGCATATCCCCTCAGCGCACCGGCCGCGGCGCTCATGCCCGTCGCCAGCACCAGCAGATCGGGCTCCACCGCCGCCACCTGGCGCTGGAAAGCATCGTGAGCTTCGCCCGACCACGAACCGGATGCCGCCTCCGCTGCGGAACGAACGCTCGTCTGCGACGAACGGATGCTCTCTGCCCGCTCTCCCCAGTCGTCGGCCATGGCAGCCATCGCGGAAGGGTCGCCGGCGCCAGGGTCATTCCGGGCGACCATCAGTACGCCATGACTCCGTCGAGCTGAGTGAACTCGTTCGCCGATGCCTCCGGGCGCCGACCAACGGTCACCAACGTCTCGCTCGCGACCGCCGCACGAATGCTGTGCTCGGTAGCGACATCCTGCAGAACAGACGCGACCTCGTTCGACCCGATCACGCTCTCGCTGACGTATCCGAGCTCGCCGGAGTTCCTCACAGCGCGGCCCGCCGCACCGATCGTGGTTGCCGACGAGCGAAGCGTGTCGAAATGCACGGAAACGTCGGTCATGCCACCCTCCTCAAGGCATGGCCAGCCTATGAGCGCAGTCGAAGAAGCGAATCGCCCAAACGGATGAGAATTCCTCGGCCAAGGCTCGCCAGCGCGAACGCAGAAGCCCCGGTCGCAGCTGGTGCTGCGGGTGTACCTGACCCTAGCCGGATCGGTTCAGCCTCCCGCAGGCGGCTCGTCGCGAGTTTGGCGTCGGTGCAGGGAGGAAAGGATGACGAAGAGAACCGCCCCTCCACCGACGCCGCCGATCAGCCCTGACCAGAACTCCTGCCCCAGAGCAATCGCCCAGATCATACGAACAAGTCCGAGGACCACGACCAGCAGGAATGCCGCAATCAGGAGTTGGAATCGCCTGCCCAGTTTCGACGCGCGTGCCCGCACGGATCGACTCCGCCAGACGAGTTCAGGCGTCGCAGTCGTCGCGCCTCATCCTCTAGCTCCAGGGTTCCCAGCGTGTTGAGCGCCTCCACAGTGGGATGCTGCAACAGCAGGCCCTCTCGAGCGCGCTGCCGGAGCTCGTCGTCGATCTCGTCAGCGACCCGAAGGCAGCGAACGCCCACGAGACGAGCATTCCGACAGTCAGTGCCGCGCTGGCCGCCGAGCCTATGCACGGTCGCGGCCCTACCCCGATGATGGGTTCGGAGGCGCATCGAACTATGGAAACACCTCAGCCACCGACGGATCCTGCAGCTCGTCGGCGAAACCACCAGCTCATGATCGCGGGCGTTCTCTGCTACCCCGTGGCGGGACTGTTGCTGCTACATGCGCTCGGCGAGCCCGGCGCCCCGTTGCCCTGGGTACTCCTGGGGCTGTGGGTAGCTCTCGCAGGTGCTGCGAACGTGTTCGCCTGGAAGCGTTACTACAAGCGATACCCGCCGCAGCCATGGCCGGGCTCGCCGCAGAACCGCGGCTGACAGCACGACCCAGATCCGCACCAAGACCGCACCACACACGCCCCACACATGCAGAAAACCCCCGGGTAACCGGGGGTTTTCACTGGCGGTGACGGTGGGATTTGAACCCATTTCGGCGGCCTCGCAAGGATGCCACTTTCGCGATTTCTGCTCGTTTTCGTGCACATCTGCGCGGGCAAGCTCACACTTACGCACGGGCATCCACACCTAAAAGTGCACCAAAATGCACCACGAGCCGCACTCCATCGGAGTCGTCAGTCAGCTCGCGATAGCCGCTCCGCACGCCTGTGCGTCAACGCGGCGGTGACGTTGTCGAGGTCATCCGGAAAGAGGGCTGCGTACGTGTCCAGCGTCACCTTCGCGGACTTGTGCCCGAGCATGCGCTGCACGACCTTGACATTGGCCCCCGCGCTGATGGCGAGAGACGCAGCGGTGTGACGCAGATCGTGCGGGGTCACACGACGAAAGGTGGGATCGGCGTCCATGCAACGACGCACCGCGCCGGCGAACCACCCGCTGTAGGTGTTTCCGGGCCGGAGGTACGACCCGTTGGGCCCCTCCCAGAGCCGACTGTCGGGGCTCTTGCCTCTGCAGGCACGTTCGATGGCGCCATCTAGGAAATCTGGATAGGCGACTAAGCGCCTTTCGTGCGACTTCACCGACCCCAGATGATGCGTGCCGTTGACGTCCGCCACAGCTTCCCGGATGTGAGCTCGGCGGCGCTGACGATCGACGTTTCGCACCCGGAGCGCTGTGGCCTCGCCCCATCTCAGTCCCGTGTAGGCGAGGAAACGGATCAGGTCTGGATAGCGGGATGCGAGCGCGAGCTCTTCGACCTGCGCGTGGTCGAGAAACACCTCGTCCGGGATGGGCTTCCTCTTGATCGTGAGTCCACGAGCAGGATTCTTGAGCACCCTGTTGTCTTCGATGGCGTCGTCGAAGATGCCGGCGACCAGGTCGCGTGCTCGCGCGACGGTGGTGTGAGAGCGCGTGCGGCCGAGATCGGTCAGCCATGCCTCAACCTCGCGCCGTGTGACCGCGCCAACGGCGTAATGGCCCCACCGTGGGAGAACGTGCACGCGCCATGCACTGTCCACTGAATGATGCGAACTGACCGTCACCTTGGCCTTATGCCGCGCAAGCCACTCGGCGCCGAGCTCAGCGACGGTCGCTTTCGCGTCGGCGCGGTCGATGTACCCGCCCCGGAGCTTGGCGACTTCGACGGAAGCGAGGTGTGCTTCAGCATCGCGCTTGAGTTTGAAGCCGCGATCATGACCCCGTGAGCCATCGGGCTTGCGGTACCAGACCTCGTAGAGCCGGCCCTTGTTCTTCGTGGCGTACGCCCTGATCGTTCCCACGTCAGCAGGCTTCTTCCGCCGTGCTCGCATGCTCTTGGGCGAGAAGCCAGGCATCCACTGCCTCGGGCCGGTAACGCACCGAACGTCCGATTCGGATGTATCTGGGACCACGGCCGGTGATACGCCACTCGCTGAGGTTGCGCTCGGTGGTGCCAAGTCGATCGGCAAGCGTGTCCGGCCGGATCAGAGCGTCGAGCAGTTCAGAGCTGGCGACAGCCTCGACCAAACTGCGCACGGGCATAGTGGTGGATGTAGACAAAGGGACATCTCCTCATGGTGTGAGGAGTGCTTCCGACGGGTCCCTTGCCCATCGTTGTGCCCCGTTACGACTGTTTGGTCGTGACGCGGGAGTGTCTCCGCGCCGAGCTAGCCGTCATCGCGACAACACTCAGTTTTCGATTAGACCCACATGCTCCCACGTACTACCGACATCTCACACTCGGGCATCTCAGCACAGAGGTTGATGCCACCACGGCGCGCGCTTGCCGAACCGCTGATCGCACCAAGTTCGAGTTGAGGTGGGCCTGATCGTCGTTCCGAGAGGACCGCATCAGGTGTCACTGGCGCGGCGCGGGGGCGCGCGAGACCGCAAAAAGACGGGTGCGGCGCGAAGAAGGAGCGAGACCCCCTGATCGACCTGTGGGGGGGGTGTGCATCCCCAAGCCGGCAGGTTCATCACCGAAGGGCTCGGTTAGGAACCGTGCCTCGAGCGGCACGCCAACCTCCAGCTCACATACGCGGCAGGAGCGGCGGCAATGATTCCGGTAAAGATTCGCGCGTCGAATCCGAGGCGCGTGTTCGACCCGGCCCCGAGGCGGTTGCTCGAACAAGCGGTGCGGCATGACGATCTGCGACCGGTCGAGAAGGGGTTGCTCACCCGCGGGACGGAGTCAGCGGAACCCCAGAGACACGCAGGGTGATGGGCTCGGCGCCGAGCTGGGTGATCGCGACGACGGACTCGGGCACATGGTTGACAACGACTGATTCGCGCCGTCTGTGTCGAAGTGCTAAGTCGCGCGAGGCGCAGGAGGCAACATCGCGCGATCTTTTCGGGACGCCCCCTCCGGAGTTGGCGGCGCTCGCTCGTCGGCGCGTGGCGGCAGCGCGACGGGCCACACGAGCAAGACGCCAACGATCTCACAGGGGTCCGACCTTTGCGACGTACTTCGCCGCCGTCCGATCGCGCTCGCGAGGCATCACGAGATCGGGACCCCTCCTCGCTGCGGCGCGAAGCGACGCAGCGGTCGAAGCGCCGTCTCCTCCGCGCATCCTCCGCGGCATCGCCGCACCGTCTCTCCCGCGTCCGCGAAGGACGCGGTCAGCCGCCGTCTGACGCATCGGAGCAGCGCGGAGATGCGTCAGCGGCGGGAGCACCCGAAGACGCCCGGTGGGGCGTCAGAGGGCGAGGAGCGACAGCTTCGAGTGAGGGCCCGAGACGCGCCAGCGGTGAGGGTGAGGAAGACCAGGAGACCGAGCGAAGCGACAGTCTCAGGGGCTTCCGAAGAGGTGTCGGCTGTGCCGACCGCAGGGCAAGTTTCGACCGAGCGCAGCGAAGGGTGAAACGCAGCCCGGCGTCACCTCCCCTTATGCTCTTTTTCTTCTCTCCCTCGCATCCGAAGCTTCAGCGCCGGATCGAGGTCATTTCTGCTGCTGCATCAGCGGTTTCGTTTGAGTCATCATCCCTGGAAACAGGCTGAGTCAGAGCGCAGCGGCGACTCGGGCTGTTGACAAGGGCGTCAGAAACCGTTGAAAAGACGGGGTCCGGCTGTTAACAAGACTCCAGCCTCATCGGCGTCTTGTTAACAGCTTCGAGCGAAGCGACGCAGAGGGCGGCATCGCCCTCTGACTCAGACCCCGTCGCGGCCGCGGGCACGCGGTCGCTTTCGCCTCGCATCAGCGCAGGTCGGAGCATCGCTCAGACCTCTTCGGTACGCGCTCTCACACTCTCTGTTGGACGCGGCAGCTCGCCAGAGATGACGTGGCCACCAGGTCTCGCGACAGCCGCTGCAGGCGGCGCTGGGGGGGCCTTCTTTCGCCTCATCGGCCGCGACTGTGGAGCGGCCAGGACACCACCGTGGTGGTCACAGAACCGGTCGCCGAGCACCGTCACGACAGCGGGCGCGCGCAGCGCCTGGGTGCCCCGATGCGCCGAGTATCGACGCTCGGCATCCACCCCCGGCCCGGAGGCGTTGTCACCTCGCAGCCCCTCGCGGCCGGCCCAGTCACCGTCTCGACCCGTCGCATGATCGACTTCTCAACTGGCACCGGCTTTGGCCCCATTGACGCCCAGTTGAGAAGTCAGGACGTCGCTCTCTCACCATCGGAGACCGGGATTCATCGCCGAGCCCCGCTCGGTGATGAGACTGCGCGACCATGCCTCCGGGGCGGAGCCCCCGGGGAAGGCCTTCGCCTCCATCTGGCTCCGCCGGCTGATCTGTTCCGTGGTCGGCAGCACGGCTGCCGGAAGCCCACCGACCGCGCACTCCACCGGACGCTGGATCAGCTGCTCCACCGTCCCCGAGGAGATCTCGTCGGAGGGGGAGGGAAGCGGCCCGTCAGCCCTGGCGAGACTGTCGCCATTGAGGCCCCGAGCAGCCCTCAGGCCTTTGCTGCGAGTGGAAAGGTGGCGACGCGAACTCGGACACTCCGGAGGCGGAGAAAGCGCAGCGAACGCAGCCGGAGGGTGGAAGCGGGCGCGGCGACGCAGCTCCAGTCACTAGGGGCTTCGTAGGTCGCCCCCATCGCTTCACGCCCCCGACCCTTCAGCCCCTCACCCCTGCTCCAGCATCAGCTTCCGGGGCCGGAAACCGTGACCAGTTGCCGGTCACCCGCCGCCCACGGTCAGCCCAGCTATGTCCGCGGCGTGACCGGATGGTGGGCATCGGCGGGGCGGCGACCAGCGGGAGCGTCCGGAAGTCATCGCTTCGCGGGGCGAATCGATGCGGTGGCCGTCTCGTGACCAGACGCGGGACCGATAGCGCCCAGCGGAAACCCACCCGCTGACCGCCGGGTCCTCATCGCGTCGCTGCGGGCCGTGGGCGGGGCAGCGGGTGGCCACGAGGCGGGCAAGCCTGGGCCACCGGGCGGCCGTCGCGAAAGAAGAAGCCCCCGGCCGCAGCTGGTGCTGCGCCGGGGGCGGATCGAGGGGCTGAGCAGGCGGTCAGCTCCGTGTCGGGCCGGCAGGAGCCCAAGCGGTCATCTCGCTCTCGTGGATGACGCCCTCGCGACCATCGTTGTACCTGACCCACGCGCGGCGCTTGCCCCGCCAGCCTGTGGTCGCGAGGATCAGCACACCTTCGTGCTCGGGCGAATCAGTCTCGTCCTGGCTTCTGAGCCTCAGGTCAACCGTGCACCCCGTAGCCGAGGCGAGGGAGCGATAGGGGCGATGTCGAGGCATGGCCTCTTCCTATCGGACACCACCGTCGTCAGACCGTGCTGCTGATTCAAGAAAGCAAGGACCCCCGCCACCCGAAGGTGACGAGGGTTCTTCCGCGGGAGCGTCAGTAGCCGCGATCGGCGGCGACCATGAGCGCCCGGGTGAGCAGCCAGGGGGCGGAGGCGTACAGCCCCGAGTTGGGTAAGCCGTTGAGCTCGACGACGACGGGGAGCTGGCGTTCGGCATCGAGGGCGACGTCGATCACCACGGTGCCGCCGTGCTCTTCTGCTGCTCGCCGGTCGAGCTCGAGGGGACTCTCCGCGCGAACTCCCGGGCTGAGCGAGCGACGCCCGCTTCCGCGAACGGTGCGCGATGAATCTCTCGCCGGGCCGTGCGGCTTTGAGCCCCGACCGTGCAACCATGCGCAAGTCCCTGTGCCTCACGGCGATGAGCGCGCGTGCGGCGCGAGGCCTCGGTTGCGTCAGGTCGCCACGCATGGCTGGGGGAACTCTCGAAGGTAGTACCCGCACCGCAGACGGGGAAGACGCCTCGAGCGCCGCCAGGCCTTTGACCCAATCGATACGAAGCTGTGACCGATGCGGTTTCTGCTCGTTCTTGAGCGCAATCGGCAACTCACGGCGCATCAGCACCGCCGAACTGATGAAGCAACGAGACGTTGAGGCGGTACCACTAGACCTACCCTCTTGCGGCGGCGGCGGCCGCCGCAATCGCATGGCACCACGACTTGGAGTCTCAATGACACGCACACAAACACTCCCCTTCACACCCGCTCAGCTACGCAGCTCGGCCCTTCTCGTGCCCTTGAGGGAAGCGCAGGCGTACGTCCGATTTCATCCTGACGGCCCGCTCGTGCCAAGAGCGACGTTCGAACAGCAGGCACTCGAAGGACGCATCTTGAAAGAGATGCGTTACCTCCTCCGTATTGATCAACCCGAGTACCCGAGCGAGTACCGCATGGTTCCACTGGAGATTGAGGCCGGACGCAATTACCTCACCCTCGTCGTTGGCCAACGCCAGCTGGCCAGCGAACTGTGTGCGCTCCTACCAGCCTGGAACTCAGACGAGGGGCTCGACGTGGGCATCCCGTTTCTTCGCGCTCGTGAGAATGCCAGCCACACTGGGGTCACCCTGTTTCGGCTCGGTGTCGATGCAGAAGTGACCTTCGTTGGCATCTCGATGTCAGCGCTCGAGGCGGAACGCGAGACCTTCCTGCGTTGCGGCGATCTCGTAGGCGCCCGCTGCGGAGACCCGGTGCTCGGCCGCGAACTTGACGCCCCTCCTCGAAATAAGGCGGAGTTCATCGCTCTCAGCGCAGTGGTACGCAGACTCGGCCTCTTCCTTTCCGTCAACCCCTTCGTGATCGAGACATGGACGACTCCCGACATATTGCACGTGGAGCTGACTGTCCCCGCACACGAGCCCATGCCGCTCTCAAGGCTCCTCGAGCATCTCCAATCGCCGTACTTTGCGCCGCGGTTCACGCTCACCCGAGAATTCGGTAACCACTACCTCTTCAGTATCGAAGGCTCGACAGCGCAAGTGAATGTGCGGACTCATCCTTGATTGACTGAACCAGAACGGACTACCCACCACTAAGGCTCCACATCACCGCCTCAGCTCAAATCGGTCACAACCAAAGAGGCGCGTTCGGTCACGAGTCAGACGCGGGCGCTGTGCGCAGGCTTAATACTGACCACCGCTCCATTCGCTGGGTGCTGGCTCCAATAGCGACGAGAAGATCTGGCCCTGCGTTGATCTCCAGTGGCATCTTCGCGCGAGCGAGGCGATCTCCCCGGTAGAAGAGTTCGAAGCTGCTCGTGCCCGCGGGGAGCTGATTGAAGGCGATCTCGTTAGGCGGCATCTCCGAGCGGAACGCCATACCCCATGGAACCTCGACTGCCGTCGCGGGTTCGTTGGCGTCTCCGTAGAGCGCCGCATATCGCCCGGATTGAGTAGACGAGGCTAGGCAGACGATGACGTTGTCTGATGCCAGTTGGTCTAGGTCGATGTCGTCGAAGGCATGCATCGAGGCGCTCGCGATCCGTTCCCGCACGTACTCAGCGACGGCCCGCGCGCCGGTCCACGTGCGATCGATGTTCAAGCTGAGGGACTCAGAGCGTGCGAGGGGTGTCTGCGGTGCGCCGCTACTGCCCACGTCCCAGTTGATAAGGTCTACAGGAGTGTCGTCTCGCGTTTGGCGCAGAAGCTCCGCAGCGATTCGATCGCCCGCCGGCATGGAATAGCCGATGATCGTCAGCCGCGAGGCGCGTTGGATGGCTTCATAGGCTTCTCGCCATAGCGTGTGCACGAGCGTGACGTTGTAGTAACTGTCCTTGCTCGTGACGGGCGGGATCAGAAAGCGATCGAGGTTACGTGTGCCCGTCAGATCTGACCGTCTCCGCTGCAGCGCTTGACCGAGCACTGCAGCGTCATTCACACGAGTGAGTGTGGCCTCGTTTCCCTGCGCCCAGTACCAGTTGAGCGACCCGTGCATTTTGAGGATCTGGAGCGAACCATCGTAGGCGGCACCCTCGTCGCCCCACGATGTTGGCGTCGCACTCGGTGCGGGGTAAACGGTCTGCGTGCCCTGCACGATGTACGGGCGTCCATCTCCTTGGAATCCAACGGCTGGTCGGTAGGTTGTCAGCGCTCGCTCGACCAAGAGGTCGTAGTTGAAGGTGATGATGACCGCTCGCTCCGCATGCCACAACGCGATCAGCTGCAGCAGCCATCCTGGCGCTGCATCTCTGCTGGCATGATCGACGCGCTGTTCCAACTCGGCTGCGATGGCGGCGGTTACCTGCTCCGCTGAAGCGCGCCGTCTAGTGTTCGCATGTCCCTCCAAGAAGGGCAGCGGTGTGGAGAGGAGGGTGAGCCAGTCTTCGAACGAGGACCCCTCTTCCATCGGAGGGAGGTCGTCGCCGATGGTGTGCCTGACGGCCCGTCCGAGTTCGTCTGTGAGCGGCATGCTCTGGTGAACTGCACGGGAGAACCCAGCACCTAGGACGTACACCGGGCGTGAGGGCTCAGATGTATCCACCTCGTCATTCTCGCGCTCGTCCCTCACGACGCGCCAGCCGGAAGCGCTCGTCGTCGGTGCGTGATCTGGCTGGATGGCCCCACGCGTCACAGGTGACCGTTAGTCTCTCGCCATGGAGTGGAAGTGGGATGTCGAGAAGCCTCTCGGCCGCGGCGGCTTTGGTCATGTGTACGAAGCCTGGGGGCCGTCGGGACCCGGTGCTGCGAAGGTAGTGAAGAAGGCCACCGGGGGCGATCGCGAACAGTTGGTGGTGTCCGGCCTGCCACATTCGCGTCACATCATCCCCGTGCTGCAGGTGGAAGAGACAGAGGACTCATGGGTTCTGTTCATGCCTCGCGCCGAACTTTCACTGAGAGATCGAATGTTCAAACCAGTCTCAGTGCCGGAAGCGATCACGATCCTCAAAGACATTGCACAGGGGCTGGCTGAGGTCGCGACAGCAGTTGTTCACCGCGACCTGAAACCGGAGAACATCCTGTTCCTAGACGGGGCGTGGGCCCTCTGCGACTTCGGGATCGCAAGGTATATCGAAGCCACGACCGCTCCGGATACGCTGAAGGACTCGATGACCGCGCCCTACGCGGCCCCTGAGCAATGGCGCTTCGAGCGCGCTACTTCCGCGACAGATGTGTATGCGTTTGGGATCATCGCGTACGAGCTCCTGTCGGGGCATCGCCCCTTCACTGGTACCCGAGAGCAGATACGGATGGGGCATCTAACCGAGGTCGCGCCGATGCTTGAGGGTCCGCGGAAACTGGCTTGGCTTGTCAACGAGTGCCTCGGGAAGGCGCCTGAGGCGCGGCCTTCAGCGGCCAACATAACAGCCCGCCTCGCCCGTGTGGGAACCGAGGCCACCTCGCCCGCAGCTCAGGCGCTTGGGCAAGCGCAATCTTCCCTTCTCGCCGAAAGGGCAGAAGCTGAGGCCGCCGCCGCGGTGGCGCGGACCGAAGCGGAACGTCGGGAAAACTTGGTTTCGGCGGCAAGGTCGGGCTATGAGGCAGTTATCGAAGAGGTAGTCGAGTTCATCCGTGACAGCGCGCCCGACACAAGCGCTGAACGGCGCGGGGGTGGCGTCGCTCTGACGCTGGGCGGCGCCCAGTTGCGAATCACCCCGCTGCAGCCTGTTGGGTCCTCTGGAGGGACGCTGGATGTCGTTGCAGCTTCGAGCATTGAGCTTTCTGCCAGAGGCAGATCTCGTGGCCACTCGCTCTACTTCGGAGACTTCGACGAGCCTCACCACTACGTCTGGTACGAGATGGGGTTCATGCAGGGTTGGGGCGCAGACTTCGACAACGAACCTAGAGCGCTGCCTGGGCCAGAAGGGCTCTCTATTCTGACCAGCCGCGCGGTTGGTGGCGGCCAACTGGGCTGGGGCATCTCCCCCCTCGACCCGGGCGACCCCGAAGACTTCGTGCAGAGGTGGGCTACCTGGTTCGGATTGGCAGCGCAAGGCAAGTTTCCGAGGTTGTCCAGTCTCCCGGACGGTCGTACGACGTACCCCCGCCGCCGCTACTGACGGTGCGACCCTACGCACGGGTTAGCGGCGTCCGCCAGAAACGATCGTTTGCGGCAGGGTGCCGGTCAGTCTTCGATGCTCGCAATGTGTACATCGAGCGCGGCAAGCTCGTCTCTCGTCTTCTGGCGCTCGGCCGGGGACGAGCGGAGCATCTGCGTCGAGAGTACGGCCTCAGCAGGTACCTCAGCGGGGCTGAACGCTTCTTGCACGGTCGTTCTCACCTCGTCGCGTCCACTCGGGGTCGTGGAACAGATCTGAATGAACTCATCAAGACGAGCCGACACCGCGACGTCGGCCGCGATGATCTCCCGTCGAGCGAGCATCATCATCATCACTCGATCCTCTGTCATCGCGGCAACCCTACTCACGAGCCTTCGATTTCCGGCTCAGCCCCATCCCACTTCAAGGGGTCCGTACTTGACCCGCGATATTCGCACTTATCCGCACTATTCGAACGTACGCGCTCGGAGTCAGGGCTTTGGGGAGGCGTCAGCGCACAATCACGCTCGCGCAGCGCCCGGTCACTCGTCGATGTCGCCGGCGATGAAGACCACGACAGCACGCGCTACAGCATCGTGACGATCTTCACGGATCGCTGTGATCGGCGTCGCCCCATTCAACAGAGGGTTGCCTCCAATGAACCACTGGCGGGCAACCTGGTCGCCATCGGCTGCGGCGAGTAGCGCCCACTGGCGGTGAGCGAACTGCAATCGGTTCGCGAACTGACCTCGGGGCTCGGGGCCACCCGGCTTAGCCCAGCGACGCGGGAGCTCGCGATCCTTCGAGCCGGAAAGCGCGGCCACGAGCGTCGAGCCGAGAGTAGCGTTCAGCGCGCGAACGATGTCGTGTATGTCCATCTCGGTGGTGCGTTCGCGTTGAGCGGTCACTGTCGATGCCGTCACGGCATCAGCGTACGCTCGTTGCCTGCGAAGGTCGCCCACAGTTCGCTCTGAGAAACACCGATAATCGACGTTATGTCAAAAGCTTCCCGGGGCGCCCGATGCTCGTGACGCACCTAGTCCCGTCCAACAAGGGCGGGCCGACGCGACGTCCCGCCCGCTCATGAACATGCCTCCCGCGCGGCGCATAGACGGGTGAACGACAACCAGCTAGGTGCCGAAGTCGTCTGCTGCAAGGCGTGTTGGCGCTAGGGTATTTACTGAACCGCTTGTGCGCGCTCGATGTATTAAAGTAAAGTGATGACGACGGGTGGTCGACACGGGGAGATGTCATGGACGCAGGAGTCACGCTGGGCGAAAGTGAGTGGTTTCGCAAGCGGTTCGGTCAGGTAGCACCGGCAGTCGCAGAGGGGCTCATCAGGGCTGGCCGCGCGGCGCATGAAACCTCTGCCGAGACGAAAACGGCAAGCGGCCTGTCGACAGACGAGCCCTACGGCGCCACATTTTGGCAGGTCCTCGCGCTGACCGTCGTCGAACAGCTCGCCGCGATCCAAGGCACCCGAACTGTTCGCCCGAAAGGCAGCAGATTCGAGATTCCCGTTATCAGCGGAACCACCGTGTACGCCGCTAAGTGTGCATCGCGCTCTGGTCGCAGCGCTGGCCGACTGCTGCTGAGCTGGTCTCACTTTCGAGACGAGCTTCTGAGGGAAGTCGAGCGCCTCCCCGACGAGGTGCTTCCGCTTGCCGAATGGCAGGACGAGGAGGACGCAGAACTAACGCCCCCCACCTCCGAATCCGAAGCGGTCGTGCTCGTGACCTACGTTGCCAGCGACCGCGGCGGCCTCGAACGCATCTTCATCGGTGACGGCTACCTAGATTCCGACGGCGCGGTGATCTGGGTTCACCACGAAGAGCTCCCTGTGAAGGTGCAGCTCGACCTCGCACACATGATGCCGCGCGCTGCGGTCACCCGTTTCGATGAGGCGCCGATGGACGACCTCGACATGTCGGCGCGAGACGACGCGTTGGAAGGAACTCCGTGAAGCTCGTATCCGACAGCGGCGGTCGCGCAGATCCAGCCGCGGTTGCGCGAGCTTTCGATCCCGAGCGATTGCGGCAGGCGCGCCAGCTTGCCCTACGCACCAAGCAGGATGTGGCGCATGCAGTCGGCGTGTCCGCGGCGGCCATCGGTCAGTTCGAGTCCGGTGTCACCCCACCGCGCGCTGACACCGTCGACAAGCTCGCCGCGTTCCTGAAAGTTCCCGTGGCGTTCTTTACGGCTGGCCGACCCCGCGCGCAACTCGAGTCGGGAAGCGTCTTCTTCCGCAGCCTTCGCTCTACGACCGCTAAGCAACGAAGTAAGTCCGTGTCTTATACCGAGCAGGTATGGGAGCTCGCGAACGCTCTTGAGCGGCACGTACGCTTCCCCAACATCGACATCCCAGGCTTCTCCGGTGGTGAGGTAGCGCCGGGCAGTTTCTCGGCGGACCCGGCGGCCGCAGCTCAGCAACTCAGGCATGCGTGGCGACTGGGCGATGGTCCCATCTCGCAGATGGTGCGACTTGCGGAGACGAAAGGCATTGTCGCGGTCCTCGTGCCGATGGTCGAGGACGAGGTTGCGAAGATCGACGCGTTCTCCACCGTCGCGCTCAACCGGCCGATCCTCGTCCTCTCCCCCGACCGCGCTGACGACGTCTACCGGCACCGATTCAGTGCCGCCCATGAACTGGGCCACATCATTCTCCACGGCGGCCGTACCGCCGGAACAGTCGACATCGAGCGCGAGGCGGATAAGTTCGCCGCTGAGTTCCTCACCCCAGCTCGCGTGATGGAGTCTCGCCTGAGAACACGGCTGGACATGGCCGACGTGCTGGCAGTCAGTCGAGAGTGGGGTATCGAGCCCCGCTCGGTCGTGTATCGCAGCCGAGAGCTGGGCAAGATCTCTGAAGCCACCGCTCGGCGTGGATACATCCGGCTCAACCAGATGAATATTCCGCACGAGCCGGTAGCCCGTTTCCCCGGCGAGCTCCCCTCGCTGCTATCCAAGGCAGTCGAGTTGGCGGAGCAACGGGGCGTGACGATTCCTGAGCTGGCAAGGGAGCTGGCGTGGTCGCCGGCCCACGTCCGCAGAATGCTTGGCGCTCAGGATGACCGGCCACACTTAACGCTGGCGGAGTAGGACCGACCGCCCCGCTAGCAGCCGAGCCGGTCAAGAACGACGCGGCGAGGGGTGCTTCGAACGGGTTCTTTCGAAAAAACGCTCCATGGGATTGAAACGAGAGTCGCGCTGACTGAGCATCTCAAGAGTGCTCAGCGCAACCTAGGCGCCGTGAGCGGGTACGGGAGGCCCGAGTAGCTGGATGGTGGGTCAGACACGACTCGCATCCGCTCTCGGGGCTCGCCGATGGGTCGAACACGTGGCATAATAGGTGACGCAGACCCCCCCGCAGCAGTGCGGACCAGGGGGTCTAGCTGTTTCTAGGGCTATATCTGTTCGGGCGTTCGATGGGGATCCCGTACGGAGATGTATCGGTCGTACCAGTCCCACGCGAACTGCTGTGACGGGTGTCGCTCCACGCTAACGAAGGCGCACCAGGCGACCAGATCTGCAATCTGGATCAGCTGCGACATCCACGATTGCGTCATGATGGGGTCCTCGAGGATGCGTCGACGGTCAAGCTCCAAGCCGCGATGTGCGGTCTGGTAGGAGGTGTCGGTGCCGTCGCCGTCCACAAAAACCATGCCGTACTCTCCCGCTTCGCGAAGCTCTTCTTCCCACCGCATGATGAGGGCTCTGTACACCTCAACCTTCTGCGAGGCTGGCGGGTTTGGCGAGTACCTGCGGTAGACGGCGCCGGCGGTCATCCCCTCCATCGAGCTGATCTCATCGAGGAGGAGCGCCGCCACCTCGCGCCCTAGATCTTTCCAGTAGGTGATGCCGTTGTGGATGTGTTTTTGAGGGGGACGGTCGGTTACGTGCCTGCGGCCGTGGATGTAGTCGGTGGAGTGGAGTTCGGTCTCCACGTGAATGCGAAACTCACGGTAGAGCCGTTTGCGCAGCTCCAGCCACCGCCGAAGAACGAGGGGCCAGTGGCTAGGGGCGAAATGTACCCAGCCATATACAACGAGGCCGCTTTGCTGGTGCCCCGAATCATCCACGTAGACCAAGCGGGCAAGAGGATCAGGCACGGAGCAACGCTACCGCCACGGCCCGCACAGGAGGTGCGGCCGAGCTTGCCTACTGGTACTGCCGAACTGCTGCCACCTGTAGAGCGTCAGCAGTTCGTGGAGGATGCGTTCGAGCCCGTACTCGACCGAGCATTCAGTGTGCTGAGGTGCGTTCACCCCGCGCCTGGGTCTCGGCGGCGCGTGGCGCGCATCACAATCGGTCACACTCCGCGTCCGCTGCGTCGAGCACGGCTCGCATTGCCGGATCGTTCGCCGCATCCATACGCGGGTCGGGCCCCCAGTGGAAGACGCCGTGCCGCGAATCCCGCCACTCCGGTTCGCTCGAGGGACAACCGTCGCGCGCGAACGAGCCCCAGGCATCCATCATTCGTCGCGACAACGCCGTGGCGGGCGCGGGCCCGTCCGCCGTGCCGAACACCAGCGGGAGTTCCCCGGAATGCCCTGGGTCGACACCGTCGAGGCCGTCGGGATCGAAGACGTAGGCGAACGTCGGAGCGTCTACGCGAGCCGCAACTACACGAGCTACCGGCGAGCGGTACATCACCTCCGACAGCACAGCCTCGCGCAGGTCACGGGCCGTCGGCACGCTCCGCCGATCGTTCTCGTACGCGGCCGCCAGCTCGTCTGGATGGGCCTTCGGGGCAACTGCGCCGAGGAGGAGATCGAGCGCACGCGCGTCGTCTGGTGAGTCGCCCAGCCACGGCAGCGCTTCATACCGGTTGGTACCGGTGAGGAGGGGAATCGCCGAGCCCGTTCCCGTTGCGAATTCCTCCAACGGGCGTCGGTGCAGGAGCCGACCGTCGATGACGGGACGGAAGGGCAGGGAGTCGATCGCGGCGGAGGCCGAGCGTTGTTCGATCAGGCGCGTCTGCGCCCGCAGAAGCGCCTTCGTGGAAAGTGCACGTAAACCGGCCGTTGACGACACCCCGGCAGCGCACGCGAGCTGCTCGCGGATCTCCTCATTCTGGCTGAGGGAGTGAGCGCGTTCGGCGGTGCAGCTGTGCGCGATCACGCGGTGGAAGAGGGAGGAGTCGGCCGCGATGGCGAGAAGGGTGAGCACGTCGACGCCGCCCGACGACTGCCCCATGACCGTCACCGAGTCAGGATCGCCACCGAAGTCTGCGATGTGCGCGCTCACCCAGCGCAGCGCGGTGAGCTGATCGTGCAACGCCGCATTCGCGCCATCACCTGCGCCGTCGTCTTCCATCAGTAGGTAACCGAATGCTCCCAGGCGGTACTGCACCGCGACGACGACGAGGCCCTGGGTCTCGGCTAGACGCGCACCGTCGGTGACGGGGTCCGCCGCCCCGCCACTGACGTGCGCGCCGCCGTGGATCCAAACGAGCACGGGCGCACCCTGTGCAGACCGCGGCGACCATACGGTGAGGTGCAGGCAGTCCTCGTCACCGTCGGTGTTCGGCTGGGGCGCAAGGGCCACCAGACGGTCCTGGCTAAGAGGTTCGAGCGCGGGGCGTCCGAATCGAGCGGCACGCGCATAACGGATACCGCGTTCGACACGTACATGGGATGACGAAGAAAACGCTTCTGTCATCGCGTCTCCTCGCCACGCCGCAGCATCGTGCGATAGTAGCCGTCGAGTGCGGCCAATACCGCCCCGAACAAGCACGCGAGGCTCAGCGCTTGAAAGCTCGCCCACGACATTGCGCCGAACCGACCGTTGATCCGGTCGAGGTCGAAACCCGCCGCGCGCACGTGCTCGGCGCTCGTGGTGACCCGCTCTACCGCGACGGCCTCGAGCCCGTGGGCCCGCGTGACCGGCATCAGCGAGCCCATCTCGCTGATGCGCGTGGACAGATGTTCTACCTCTCGGCGGAAGTTCTCATTTGCTGCGAATGTCCGTCCGCGCAGCCACCGGATGAGCAGGACTGCGATCGGCACCGTCACTGCGAAGAAGACGAGGAAGACCGGCGCGCGGACCGCCATCGTCGCGCTCGCTCCGATCAGCACGGATGCCGCGGTAAGGATCGGGCCGAAGCTCTGCCGGAGCATCAGCTCCACGTTCTCGACGTCCCGGATTAGCTTGGTCTGCGTGAGCGCGCTTGCGGACCGCGAGTGATAGCTGAGCGAGAGCGTCTGGAGGCGCTGGGTGAGGCTGCGGCGCAGGTCGGCGCCGAGCCCGCGCACGGCTGAGAAGTAGGCGCGCACGTAGACCGCGTTTGCGGCAACGTTCACGGCGATCACGGCGGCACCGAGCACCGCCCACGGCACGAGCGCTGTCGGTTCAGAGCGCGCGATGAACAGGTCGATGACCTCTGCTGTAACGATGGGCAGTACCCATAGTGGACTGTCCTTCACCACGAAGGCCGCGACCGCGAGGGTGACGCGACGCCGGTGGGGGCGCAGATATGGGTGGAGGGCGCGGACGCTCGTCACGACGGCACGGTCACAAAGGCCGCCTCGTCGATCCGCAGGGCCAGGCTCGCCGCCCCCAGCAGCGGCCCCTCATCGCCGAGCCCCGACGAGTTGATGCGCACGCGTCGGGCGTAGGGGAACAGCGCCGCATCGCGGGCCGCCTCGCGCACGATGTCGATGTAGTCCGCGCGGACGCGGGAGAATCCGCCTCCGATGGCCACGGCATCCAGGTCGAGCAGAGTGGTGACACTAGCGATCGCTTGACCCACCAGCCGCGCCGAACGCCGCGTCGCCTGGTCGGCAATGGGATCGCCGTCGAGGACGCCGCGTGCGAGCTCCTCTCCGCTGACGCCGTCCCAGCCGAGGCGGCGAGCCCACCGCACCGCGGCGGGACCAGAGGCCACGGCCTCGAGGGTGCTGTCCTCGACGGCCTCGGTCGGCTCGTCGACGTGCACGTGAATTTGACCGATGTGGCCGGCGTTGCCCGAGGCCCCCGCGAGGGGGCGCCCGTCGGCGATGATCCCCCCTCCGACCCCCGTGGACACGACCATGCTCAGCGACACTTCGCTCCCCCGCGTCGCCCCGAGCCAGCTCTCCGCCACGGCGATGCAAGTGCCGTCTAGACGTAGAACGGTGGGCACGGCCGCGGCCTCCGCGACGATGTCCCGCACCGGCAACCCCCAGAGCAGCGGGAGGTTGTGCGGGCTGATCGAGCCCGCGGCGAGGTCTACCGGACCCGCCGAACCAATGCCCGCGGCCGTAACCGGCGCGGGGGATGCAGCGAGGCTCGCGGCGACGCTGTCGCGCAGCGCGGCGACGGTCTCGGCGCGCTCTCGGGTCCGACCCGTTGAGCGCCGCGAGCGCGTGCCCGCGACGATCGAGCCCGCACCGTCGACGACGGCCGTTTCGAGCTTGGTGCCGCCGATGTCGACGGCGAGGACGAAGGTGTCGTGCATGGGTGTTCCCTCGACGGAAGTGGGGAGGGCGGCGCCCTCCCCACTTCAGGTCAGTTCCAGTCGGCGACGAGCTGATTCGACGAACGCAAGACGGCGGAGTCGCAGAACTGCTCGGGGGCGGCGTCGCTCCCGCTCTTCACGTGAAAGGTGACGGATTCCCCGGGAAGCAGCGTCACGAGCATGTCGTCGACAACCGCCTCCGGGTCGACCTTGTCGACCAACAGCGCAATGTCGCGCACGAGGTTCGCGGCTTTAACCGTCACCTCGTACCCGGATTCCGTGCGCCGGGCGCTGGTGGTGAGCTCGGCGCGTCCAAGGGCGGAGTCGCGATGCTCGGCGAAGAACCACAGCCCGCGGGCGCCGTCTGATTCGACAACGACGAGCTCGTTCGCGGCATCGCCCGGTTCGGCCACCTCGGCGGGGAGCGAGAAGGTGAACGTCCCTCGCGCCTCGATGTCGAGGACGATCTCCGCCTCGGCGAGGACCGTCCCATCGAACGCGACGCGGCGGGCTACCGCAGGGGCGGACCATGCCGATGATGCGTCGTTGACCGCGATGGCTGCCAGGCCGCCGTCACGTGGCTGGATCGTCAGCAGCCGATCGGCGTAGACGTGCCGCAGGGCGTACAGCAACGGCTTCGCGCGGCCGTATCCGTCGACGGCGGCCCACGAGGTGACCGGCCAGCAGTCGTTGAGCTGCCACACGACCGACCCCATGCAGCGTGGTGACTCCGAGCGCATGTGCTCGATCGCGACGGTCACGGCCAGCGCCTGGTTCAGCGACATCGCCCAGTGCCAGTCCTCCGTGTCATCCGGTAGCGGAAGGTGGGCGACGAGCCCGTCTGTCAGCTTGTCGTTGCCGTCGGTAGCCTTCTGGTGATGGAACATGCCGGGCGATTCGGGCGTGAGGGGCGAGTCGGAAATGGCATGGGTGATGGTCGACCAGGTCGCTGGCCCCTGCCACCCGAACTCGGCCACGAACCGCGCGTGGATGTCGCGGTAGGCCGGATAGTCGACGCGGTTCCACAGCTCCCAGAGGTGCACGGAGCCGTGGTCGACATCGTTTGCGAAGATTTCGGGGTCGCCCGACCACGGGCTCGCCGGGGTGTACGCTCGGGCCGGGTCGAGCTCGGCCACCAATCGCGGAAGCAGATCAAGGTAGTAGCCCAGACCCCAGGTCCGGCCCTGCAAACGCTTGGCCCAACCCCATTCCTCGTAGCCCCAAACGTTCTCGTTGTTGCCGTTCCACAACGCGAGACTCGGGTGCGGCATGATGCGCGCGATATTATCGCGGGCCTCGGCCTCGACTTCGGACCATAGTGGCTCCTCTTCGGCGTAGCTCGCGCACGCGAAAAGGAAGTCCTGCCAGACCAGGATCCCGCGCTCGTCGCACAGATCGTAAAAGTCGTCCGATTCGTAGTATCCGCCGCCCCAGATGCGGAGCAGATTCATGTTCGCGAACTCCGCCTGGTCGAGCCGGTGGGCCAGGCGCCCCCGAGTGACGCGGGTGACGAACGCATCGTCCGGGATCCAGTTGGCCCCGCGGATCCAGACCGGTTCGCCGTTGACGACGAACCGGAATGAGGTTCCTTCGTCGTCGCGCTCGAGCTGCACGTCGATGGTGCGGAAGCCAACACGGTGTGCCCGCTCAGCGAGACGTTCACCGTCGTGTTCCAGCGAGACAGTGAGGTCGTACAGTGGCTGCTCGCCGAAGCCGCGCGGCCACCACAGCTTCACGTCGTCGACCCGCAGCTCGACGACGCCGGAGGTTTCACCGTCGACGAGATCGAGGTGCACGACCCTCCCGTCCGCGAGCGCGACGTCGACACGATAGTCGGCGTCGTTGGCGCGCTCGATCTCGACGTGCACGGCGACGACACCCGTCGTGCCCTCGACCGTGACGACGGGGCGGGCGGTCGCCAGGCGGGCTCCCGACCACGCTTCGAGGCGCGCCTGCTTCCAGATGCCGGACGAGGCGGCGTCGAGGCCCCAGTCCCATCCGAAGTTGCAAGCGGCCTTTCGCACCGCGTTGAACGGGTGGAAGTAGGTGTGAGGGCGGTATCCAATCTCGAGGCTGGCCTTATCAGCCTCCGCGACAGGCGATGCGAAGCTCACTACGAGCTCGTTCTCTCCCTCGCGCAGCGCCTCGTCCACGCCGAAGCGGTATGTGCGGTGCTGGTTGCGCGTGCGCCCGAGGATGTGACCGTTGAGAACGATCTCAGCGAACGTGTCGAGTCCCTCGAAGACGAGTTCGTGGCGGTCCTGACCGTCAAACTTCCATACGAACCGCGTCGCGTACTCCCATGCGCTCTGACCAATCCAGGTGACCTGTGTCTCGTTGCGGTCGAGGAAGGGGTCGGGAATGAGCCCCGCGTCCAGTAGAGCGACGTGCACGAGGCCGGGCACGCTCGCCGGAACCGTGCGGCCCGCGATGTTGGCGGGAACGGGCCCGTCAAGGGCTCGAAGATCCCACACCTCGGGAAGAGCGGTGATACGGGCGGCGACAGGTCGTGCGGTGGTGACATCGGTCATTTGGTGGCTCCAGAGGTGAGTCCGTTGTAGATGAATCGCTGCAGGAAGAGGAAGGCGACGAGGGTGGGAATGATGACGAGGATGGTGCCGGCGGCGATGACTTCCCACTGTGACCCGAACGGCCCCATGAAGCGGAACAGCGACGTCGAGATCACTCCGAGATCTCGCGACGGCATGTAGAGGAAGGGGATGTAGAACTCGTTGTAGACCGCGATTCCCTTGATGATCACAACCGTCGCGATGGCCGGCTTGAGCAAGGGCAGGATGATGCGCCAATACACAGTGAAGCGGTTCGCGCCATCGATCATTGCTGCTTCATCGAGGGCAACCGGAATGTTCTGCATGAACTGCAAGAAGATGTAAATCGCAATGATGTCAGTGCCCGTGAATAGAACGATTGCCGCCCAGCGGGTGTTGAACAGGTCCAGCGCGCTAATCACCTGGAAGGTCGCTACCTGCGTGGTGATGGAGGGTACCAGTGTCGCCAGCAAGAAGACACCCGTGACGAGGCCGCGTCCACGGAAGCGGAAGCGGTCGACAGCATAAGCCGTCATCGTGCCTATGAGGATCGTGCCCGTAATGGATATGACCAGGATGATCCCGGTATTGAGGAAGCCGGTCAGCATGCCGCCCTGCGAGAAAGCGACGACGAAGTTCTCAAAGTTCAGCCAGTTCGACGGAGGGTCAAGCGGCCCGGTAGTGCGATACTCCGCCGATGTCTTAAACGCCAGAGCGAAGATCGTCACGATCGGCAAGAGAGCGAACAAGCATGCGACGACCAGTGCGGCATACTTCAGGACTGCGGCGATCCACCCGAGGTCAGCATGCCGGCGGGAGCGGCGACTTGGTGAGGGCTGGGATGGCACAGTCGTTCGGCTGAGAGTGCTGGTCATCACACGCTCGCTTTCTCATCAGGGAAGAACCGTCTCTGTACCGCAGTGATGACGAGCACGATTGCCAGCAGCACAACGGCCATTGCCGATGCCAACCCGACCTGCGCGAAACGGAATGCGGTGTCGACCGTCTGTATGACAAACGTCTCGGAACCGTTAGCCCCGCCGGTCATGATGTACGGCATCTCGAACGCGGACAGAGCACCCGAGACGGCGAGGATCAAAGAGAGCCCCAAGATGCGACGGATGCTGGGGAGGATGATGAAGCGGAACTTCTGCCAGGAGTTCGCGCCGTCGAGATCCGCGGCCTCGTACTGTTCAGCCGGGACCGATTGGATTGCCCCGAGGAATAGCACGAAGTTCAACCCCATGTAGCGCCACACGGACGTTGCCGCCAGGGAAACATTCACGATGGAAGGGTCGCCGAGCCATTGCGGCGGGTCGACGACGCCAAAGGTTGCCAATACAGCATCCAAGGTTCCGCCCGGACGGAAGAAAAATAGGAACATCAACCCGATGGCGACGCCATTGATGAGGTAAGGGAAAAAAATGACGCCCTTGAAGAAGTTCTTGAACCGGGTGCGGAAGCTGAGCAGGACGGCGAATAGTAATGCCAGACCCAACTGCGCCATCGCCCCTACGAGATAGTACAGACTGACCGCGAATACCTGGAAGTACTCCGGGCGGGTGAAGATCGTTACGTAATTGTCCAAGCCGACGAACGCTTGCTGCGGGCTGAGACCGTCCCAGTCGGTGACGCTGTACCAAAATGAGTTCACTACAGGTACGTAGGTGAACAGGATCAGGAACCCCAGCGGCACGAAGAGAAAAAGCCAAGGTGTGATGCGCCAGCCCCGGGCGGCGGACCGACGGGGGCCCGCTCGACGTAGGCGTCGGCGGGCAGGAACGGTTTCGAGGGGGGTGCCTTCGGCGATGGCCATCGCACGCACTCCTTTCCGGAGAGGTGATGTGGGGCGGGCTCGCTGCCCGCCCCACATCGGAGTGTTACTGGGTGTCGGAGACCGCCTGGCCCCAGCGCGAGTTGAGGTCGGCGAAGAACGACTCCTTATCGCCGGCACGCGCACCTCGCGCCGTGTCGATGATCTGCTGCCGGTACTGCTCACCGAAGAGGGTGATTTCTGCCGAGTTGGCGATGTCGGTGATGCGGCTCTCCTCTCCCTCGGGACGAGGATCGAGCTCGATGTACTGCACCCCCAGGTCGGTGAAGTCAGACAGGGTGACAGGAGCATCGTCAGCCTTGATGGGGCTGATGGCACCCTGGCTCTCAGCGAAGCCAGATTCGTTCTCGAACCAGTTCAACCAGGCTTTGGCGGCCGGCTTGTTGTCCGAGTACTTGCTCACGGCGAGCAGTTTGTCCGTAGCGGTCACGGATGTGAACTGACCGTCGGTCTGCCATGGCATGGGCCAGAACCCGATGGTGTCGCGCGACTTACCCACGGCTTCTGCCGCATCCTGCATCTGACTTACGGCCCACGAACCGAGGACCATCGAGCCGATCTCGCCGTTGGCGAGGAGCGTCTTGGACTCCTCCCAGTTGGTCGTTGTCGGGTCTGGCTCACTCAGCCCGGCTGCAACCGTGTCGTACAGCAGGCTGTCAATCTCATAGATGTCTACGCCTTCGCTCCATGGCGCGTTGTCGGTCTGCATGTCATTGAGTGCGCTCGGTCCGGTCACGCCCCCGATGTTCCCGGCGAGCGAAGAGAGCGGCCACCCGTCCGAGTAGTTGGTGTAGTACGGGATGACGCCGGTGTCTTTGATCGCCTGCAGGGCGTCGAGATACTCCGCCTCGGTTGCGGGGGGCGTGGTGATACCGGCGGCGGTCCACACGTCACGATTGAAGACATATCCCATCGCCGAGCCGAATGTCGACAGCCCGTAAACGGTGCCGTCGTAGGTCGCGTCGCTAATGAAGCGGTACGTCTCGCTCAGTTCGTCTTCGTCTCCGAGGGGCTCGAAGAACTCGGGGTACTGATCGCGCGTGACGTTCGAGGTGGGGATGAGTAGTACATCGCCGTAGTCGCGCGAGTTCAGGCGGATGCGAACGTCGCCCTCGTAGTCGGTGAGGGCTTCGAACTTCACCTGGACGTCGGGGTAGGTCTTTTGGAACTCGGTGACGTAGTCGGCAAAGACGGTGTCGACGATGTCGGTGCGGTTGGTCAGCACTGTAATTTCGCCTGACGGGTTCTCATCGGTGCTGGCGGGTCCGCCGCCGGAGCAGCTGGACAGTGCGAGAGCAGCCACGGTGGCGAGGCCCGCGAGGGTGATGACATGCCTTTTCATGGGTTCTCCTTCGGGTTGGTGCGGCGGCTGCTTCGCCGCCGCACCGGGTGTGTGGTTCAGGAACGGGAGCGACCGCGACGCGAAGCGACGCTGCCGACACCGGCAAGCAATAGCAGCGCGCCCAGGACAGCGAGGCCGATCGGAGCGGCCGCTCCTGTCGTGGCTAGTGATCCCGAAGCGTCGGGCCCGGGCGCCGGTTCGGTGGCAGAGTTGGGTGAATCACCCGGGGCGGGGTTCTCGCCGGGGACCGGGGTGGGTCCGGGCGTGTGCTCCGGTCCCGGGGTGGGCTCGGGATCGGGAACGATGGCGGGTGCGAAGGCGGTGACATCATCCACGAGTAGTGAGCCTTGCGTGGTACCAGCGAGGTAGAGCGAGATTTCCGTGACCGATGACAGGTCCAGGCGGGATTCGCCGGCCCATGCGGGGGGCGTGAACGTGTCGAAGGCGAGTTCGAGACGCTGGGCGCCGGTCGTCTCGACGGGTACCTGCGTTTCCCAATATCCACCCGACGCGACGAATTGCACGGTGACCGTTGCACCAACGGGGGCATCGAGGGTGAGGCCGATTCCTTCATAGCCGAACCAGCTGGCGGCCTCGGGCAGGGCGTGCACCACGCCGGCGTAGCCCGGGGCGCCGAGGTCGTAGGAAAACACGCCCGAGTGATTCGCGGTGTTTTCGTCGGCACGCAGGACCGGGGTGATCTCGCCACCACCGGTGTTGCGCACGTAGGCAGCAGCCAGAGCGGCGTCATCGGCATACGACTCGAAGTCGTCGATCACGAGGTCGGTGATCGGACGGGCAGTCGTAGTGAAGCTCCACGTCGGGGACGTAGACGTGCCGAGGCCGTTAACCGCCTCGACGCGCCAGTAGTACGTCGTCTGGGGTCGCAGATCGATCGCCGGGCGGTAGGACGAGGAGGTCAGCCCGGTCTCCGTTGCGACCACGTCGGTTAGCGCGGCATTGGTCGCCAGCGTGAAGCGGTAGTACGCGGCGTCTGCGGCGGGCAACCAGCGGAAGGTGGGGGTGGCGCGGACATCCCTCTGGCCGTCGGCCGGGGCTTCGGCGACCACCGCACCGGGCGCTCCCAGCTCGGGGGCGTTTGGCGAGAAGAGTGAGATCTGTGACAGCTGCGGCGTCCACACTTCACCCTGGGCGCCATCCCACGACACGCGCAGATGGTTCACGTCCTCCAGATCCCGCAGGCGATAGACGTAGCGCTTCCAATTGCCGTCGCCGCCGTCGACCGCGGGCTCCAAGGTGCGCCACTGCTCACCGTCTGCTGATCCCGACAAGGTCAGTGGAATCACGGGTTGGTCGGGCCAGTAGTAGCTCACAAGGTCAGCGCCCGAAATGCCCTCGTATGACCACGTTACGGATGCCCCGCCGTCGGCAGCGTCGCGTTTGAGGCGGGAGGCGTCGCCCGAGAACAGGGCGGGATTGCCTGTGTCGAACGACAGGCTGCCGCTGTGGGCGGACGTGCGGCTGAAGTCGTCGAGGGGATCGAAGAGAGCCACGCGCGGCGCGGTGCTCGACACGGTAGCGCGCTCGAGCACGGCGTCCTGCGCCCACGACACCCGCACATATTCGCCGTTGAGGTCAGATGCCAGGACTTCGGTGGCCGCGTCGACGTCGCGGAGCGTCGTCGATACGGTCGTCCAGGTCGATCCGTCGACGCTGACGCTTACCTCCGCGCCGTCGGCGTCGGTCAGACGGAAGGCAGCCTCCCGGATGCCTGCGGCGCGCCAGGTGGCCGTTGCGGTAGCGTCCACGGCTCGTGCGCCCTCTGGGGCGACGAGCTCGGCCCCGCTGTGAGCCGCCGCGACCCGCCAGTCCGAAAGAGGGTCTACAGTCACCGTCCCACCCGCGGACCGGACGGGCTGCGAAGCGGTGGTGGTTCCGTCGAGGGCACGCGCCACCACTCGGTATGCGGCTCCCGCGGGCGATTCGTAGTCGGTAACGGGAGAGTCCTGGGCCCCCACCGGGGCAACGGTCAGGTCGTCCCACGCGCCGCCGTCGATGCTGCGCTGTACGACGTAGTCCTGCGCTCCTGCGGATCCGCGCCAGGCGACACGGTTGATGGCGTTGGTTTGTTCGATCGAGACGATGAGCGGCGCGTCGGGCGCGCCCGTGGCCGCAGCCAGACCGAGGTCGCTGCTGTAACCGCTGATCGCCTCGACCGACTGTCGCATCCGGTCGGTCTCTCCGGGGTAGTGCAGGGTGAAACCGTCGTCGTGGGGCACGAGACCACCGCGGTCGTTGTTTCCGAACAATGACCAGAAGAACATCCCCGATACATTCGCGTCCGCGGCGGCGGATTCGAGTAGTTCGCTGGAAGCCGCGGTGGAGGCGTATTCGCCCGCGATGTAGACCTTCCCCGCGGCGGCGACTGTGGCAGCGTCTGCCGACACCTTCTGCGCCGTCGGTGGGTAGTAATGGACGTCGACGATATCGAGGTCGGGTGCGGCTAGCGTGTCAGGATCAATGTCGAACCGGCGTCCTGCAGCGATCAGCTGCTGCGGCGCGCGCTCTGCGATGAAGTCAACTTGAGCGTTGATCCATTCAAGAGTCATACCCTCGAGCTCGTTGCCGAGCTCCCATGCGAGCACGGTGGGATCGTCGACGTATCTCACCCCGGTGAGCGCGTTCGTGCGCGAAAGGATGACGTCGACGTACTCCTGGTACGCCTCGATTGCTTCCGGCGAGCTGTAAAAATCGGATGACTGTAAGCCCAGCGGTGTGGTGAAGTCGCGGTGACCGCCGTGGTAGTACTCCCACTCGTCGGTCAGCGGAAGGATGAGGCGGATGCCGAGGCTGCCGGCGTACGCGACGGCGAAGTCAATCGTCTTGAACGCCTCTTCGTTGTACTCCCCCAAGCGAGGCATGATCGCGAGCGGGTTCGCGTCGTTCTGACCGGTCGAGGTCATCATGTGCGACCGCACAACATTCACACCCATGCGGCTCGCGGTGTCGAGAACGTCCTTGATGCGGAAGTACGTGGGAAAATCGACTCCCCCGACGTTCTCGTCGAGCCCAAGCCAGTAGATGTTGGTACCGCTGGCACGAAAGGTCTCACCGTCGAGGATCAGGCGAGCACCTTCGCGCTCGACGAACGTGGTGTTCTTCGATGTGAGTGCGAAGGCGGACGCCCCGGGAGCTGCCATCGCTACAGGAGCTGTAAGTAAGGACCCGGCGATCACAGAGGCGCTGAGCGTCGCGGCGAGGAGGCCGCGAACGGGGGTTCGGGAATGAGACAACGACCAGGCTCCTTTGACCGGCGGATACGGGCACGCCCTGCGGCGATGAACCCAGCATCCGCCAAGCAGTGGAGCAGGTCAAGAGGTTAAATAAATAACTTATGTAACAGGTTCGTCACGGTCAGAGCTACGTCGAACGCGCAGCGCAGCATCGGCGGCGTGTCGCACGTCCGCCCTTGCACCGTCGATCACGTCGAGCATGGCCTCGCCGATGAGGCGCCCAACGGCACGGGTGTCGCGAGCGATAGCACTTAGAGGAGGTGTCGACAGTTGCGCCTGGATCGAGTCGTCCCACGCGATGATCGCCAGAGACCCGGGCACTTCCCGCTGTGCCGCCCCCGCCGCATCAAGACCACCGAGAGCCATCAAGTCACTGTCGTACACCGCTGCGGTGATGTCGGGATGCTCCGCCAGTGCTGCTGCGGTCGCCGCCTCCCCCGATGCGCGCGAATAGTCGCCCGTCGCCAGCCGCGCGACGACATTGCCGTCGTCGCATGACTGAGAGAAGGAGTTGCGGCGCGACAGGGAGTGTCGGATGTGCGTCGGTCCGCCGACGTGGAGGATTTCGCGGTGGCCCTGCGCGATGAGGTACTGCGCGGCGATACGCATAGCGGCGTCGTCGTCGGTCCACACTGTCATGAGACTCTCCGGGACCGGCGGCCCGACCACTACCGTCGGGAGCCCGAGTTCGATAGTGAGCGCCGGGCGCGGGTCGTCTTCCTCGATGTCGACGAGGAGCACGCCGGCTACTGCCCCCGCGTTCACCCAGGAACGGTATAGCCGCTCCTCGTCCGCACGCGAAGCGAGCACCCTCAGCAGCACCGAATGGCCTTCGGGCATGGTGGCTTCTTCGATGCCGACTATGAGGTCATGAAAGTACGGCTCGGCGCCGAGGATCTCGGTATCGCGAACCAACGCAAGACCGATGGGGGGTTGCATCTGGGCCACGGGTACGATCCTCTCGCGGGTTCATTCGGCCCTCGTAATCTATCTAGCACTGCAGGAGGCGACACGATGGCACGTCCACAGGCGACGCCGGAGTCTCCTGGTAGCCGTGCGCTCGTCGTAGACCTCATCCGGTCAGCCGGACCGATCAGTCGCACGGAGCTCACGACGGCAACAGGCCTGACGCAGCCAGCAATATCGCTCATCGTTCGCAAGCTCCTCGATGATGAAGTCATCATCGAGGCCGGAACCGTCCCCTCGACCGGGGGCAAGCCGCGACGTCTGCTCGACATCAACAGGCGAGCGCGCCACGGCGTCGGCGTGCAACTGGGTTTCGAGTCGATGACCCTGGTCGCCACTGACACCAACGGCGGCGTGGTCGCGCGAGAGCGCCTTCCCGGCGCCGGCACTGATCAGCCTTCGAGCGTCATCGAGCGTCTCTCCCAATCACTGCGCGCGTTTATGGCGGCCGCCGACATTCCCGCGGCGAGCGTGGAAGGCGTCGCGGTCGTCCTGCCGGGGCCCATGCGCACCGACCCGGGAACGATCATCGAAGCTCCGACCCTGCCGCACTGGCGCGACGTTGCGCTCAGGTCGGATCTCGAGGCATCCCTGCGGATGCCGGTGCTGGTCGATAACGATGCCAGCGCTGCCGCCCTCGGCGAGTTCTGGAGTCGCGGAGTTTCGCGTTACCACGCGTTCGCTTGCGTATACATCGGCTCGGGCATCGGCGCCGGAGTCGTCGTCGACGGAGCACTCTTCCGTGGATCCAGCTCCAACGCCGCCGAACTCGGGCACATCACCATCGACCCCGCTGGGCCCGAGTGCTTCTGCGGGAATGTTGGGTGCCTCGAGGCCGTCGCGGCACCGCGGGCTGTCGTGGCGCGGGCCCTGAGCGAGCACGCGACACGCGAATCGCTCGACCTCGACAGACGCGCCACAGTCGCGCAGAACTGGGAGATACTCTCGCGCGCCGCGATAGAGGGCCATCCGCAGGCGGAGGCCCTGCTGGCACAGAGCGCACGCTCGGTGGCAGGAGCGACCCTGACACTGACCAACTTGTTCGACCTTGACGAAATCGTGCTATCGGGTCCCGGAGTCGCAACGGCCGGCTCGATCTTCGTGCGGCAAGTGCGGAAGGCTCTGAGCCGGGCGTTCTCCAGGAAGGCCCATCCCACCTCGGTGGAACTGTCGATCAACCCGACCGACTCGGCGGCGATTGGCGCCGCTGCGCTCACGCTCCAAGGACAGCTTGCGCCCGGTCACGGCCCGGCGCTGCGATTCGCCGGGCCGTGACGACGGTCACGGCAGGCCCACCTCACCCTGGTTCAGCACACGTGGGTGGAAGTACGCCGCCTGAATCTCGGCATTTGTGTTGTTCTGGCGCAACTGCTCTGACCAGATCATGAAGTACGACCACCGCGTCTGAGACGTGAGGAGGCTCGCAGTAGGAGCCTTGCCCATCTCAGCGATCGCAATGGGTTTGCCACCCGCGATGCTCTGCATCTGCGAGTAATCGCTCGAGCTCGGGAAACTTTTGTACCAGACATCGAGTGAGGCGACGTCGACGTAGGACGAGCCGGGGTAGTAGCTCGACCAGTTGGCGTTCGGATTGTCCTGGACGTTCCATACCCACACCAGGTTGGTCAGCCCTTGAGCGTCGAAGTAGTCCTTCATCTGCTGGTAGATCTTGGCGCTGCCGTTCACTCCGGGGCGTCCTCCCCACCAGTTCCAGGTCTCGTTCATCTCGTGGAACGGCCGGAACAGCACCGGTACCCCCGCGTCGCGCAGCTCTCGCAGGTAGGGGACGACCTCGGCCATCCGCTGACGCCAGGTGGTATTCAATGCTGTGCCGCCGGTGATGATCTGCTGAAACTGCGCGTCGGAGATATTGCTTTTGACGCCACCCTCGAAAGCGCAGGTGCTCGGACCGGTCGGTGGGCAGGCGTGCCATGCGATGGTGACGAGCGAGCCATTGCGCCATTCAGTTTTAGCCTGATCGACCATCCGTTGACGATTCGCGGCATCGGTGGCGGCGAAGAACAGGTCGCCGCCCCATAGCCCCGGGTATTGACCCGTGATGTCCTTAACCTGCTGCGTGTACTGTCCCGGCTGCGACGCGGGTTCTTTGTTGTGCTGACCCGAGACAATGCTTGTTCCTGAGATGGACTGTAAGTACTGGATCACGCTCGCCCGCGTCGAAGGCTGAAACGCCTCCGCCGAAGTGGACGGCTGAACGACCGACGTGATGCAGGCAGCGGCCACCGCGAGCGCGAGGACACTGAGCAGTCGTGTTCGTTTCATGGGCTGGACCCTCCTCGTCATTGAGAACTTCAGCATGACGAAAAGAGCGACCTCCGTCCAGACTTAGATCAGTTATTTATGGGTTGATGGCCGCCCGGACGCTCCGTTGTTGGCGGCACCGTCCTTGGCGTCGAGTGCACCGGGCCTCTGCTCACCCGCTATCATCAATAGCACTAACAGGGTTGCCGCTGCGCTGGAGCCGCAACCACAACGTGGACGGCGGCGACCAAGCTCAGTGCGTTGCAGCCGCAGCCACTGCGCCTACGACGGCCCCGCCGGCCGCAATGCTGGCGATCCTCCAGCCGCGGCGTGCGCGCTCGCTCACCGGCCAAGCTCCGCGTGCCGGGGAGGAAGGGCAGGTCGCTGCTGGCAAGGCTCCGCTTGCCCCCGCGCCCGATGTGCGACCCACCGCAAGCCGAGCGCCAGAGAAGCGTGCTGCTGCGGTCCAGCTCGCTTCAGGGGTGCTGCAGCGGCTTCGTCCACTGGTCGATCTGGGACTGGGCTACTTGTCGTTGAGCCGGACGACGCCAACGCTGTCGGGCGGCGAGCTACAGAGACTCCGGCTCGCGACGCAACTCAGCTCTGATCTTTTCGGGGTCGTCTACGTCCTCGACGAACCATCGGCGGGGCTGCATCCGCAGGACGTGGCGGCGCTCCTCGAGATCCTGGATGGACTCAAGGGGCGAGGGAACAGCCTGTTCATCGTCGAACACTCCGTGGCTGTGATGCGGCATGCGGACTGGCTGGTCGACATCGGCCCCGGCGCCGGTGAACACGGTGGCCGCGTGCTCTACAGCGGCACGCCCGACGGGCTCGCCGACATCAAGGAGTCCGTGACACGCGGATACCTCTTCGGCGGCCGCGGTCTCCCTCTTCGCACACCCCGTGAGGCACGCAGTTGGCTGCGCCTCGAGAACGTGACGCGGAACAACCTGCACGACCTCACGGTCGATATCCCATTGGGTGTCTTCACCGCCGTCACGGGCGTGTCCGGGTCCGGCAAGTCGAGCTTGGTCAGCCAGGCGCTTCCAGCGCTGCTTGGCGACCGCCTTGGCCGGGCCGTCCGGGCCGATGACGAGCCGGTCAGCGACGAGTCCCTCCTCGCGGATGCGCCGGAGCGTCTCGATGGGCGCGTCGCCGGGCCCGTCACCGGTGTACAGCGGCTCGTCACCATCGACCAGCGGCCCATCGGCCGGACCCCGCGGTCGAACGTCGCCACCTACACCGGGCTGTTCGATCACGTACGTCGTCGATTTGCAGACACCCCGGAAGCTCGTTCCCGCGGGTACAAGCCTGGCCGATTCTCCTTCAATGTCGCCGGCGGGCGCTGCCCGACCTGCGAGGGCGAGGGATCGGTGATGGTCGAGCTCCTCTTCCTGCCTTCCGTGTACACCGAATGCCCCGACTGCCACGGCACCCGATACAAGGCATCAACGCTCGAGGTCACGTGGCGGGGGCGCACGATCGCTGACGTGTTGTCGATGAGCGTCGAGGAGGCGAACCTGTTCTTCGTGGGCGATGAGGAGATCACTCGATCGCTGGCAGCCTTGTCGGATGTCGGACTCGATTACGTCCGGCTGGGTCAACCGGCGACCGAGCTTTCCGGGGGTGAAGCGCGGCGTGTCAAGCTCGCAACCGAGTTGCAACGCGCGCAGCGCGGAGACACGCTATACGTCTTGGACGAGCCGACCTCCGGGCTCCACTGCGCCGACACGGATCGTCTGGTCGCGCATCTGCAGACGCTGGTCGATGCAGGCAACACGGTCGTCGCCGCGGAGCTGGACATGCGCGTTATCGCGGTGGCCGATCACGTGATCGATCTTGGACCCGGCGCGGGCGACGCCGGCGGGACCGTGGTTGCAGCTGGTACGCCCGCTCACGTCGCGGATAAGGGCGTCGGTGCTTCCGCGGGCTACCTCGCTGCCGCACTGCAGGCAGCGACCAACGTGACCCCATCGTGACGAGCGTGCCGCTGTGCGATATGAGAACCGGACAGCGGCACGCTCGACGAGGTCGTGGTCTCAGGCGGGGAGCTTCGAGGCCAGGACGTCCAACTTCTCGATCGTCGGCTCGCTGAACAGTTTGCCCGTCTGCTCGCCGAGAGCGGTCGCAACCGCGCCAGACAGGTGCGCGTCGCGGCCGGCATCATCGGGGAACACGTCGAAGATCCCGAAGGAGGACGGTCCGAGGCGGATCGCGAACCACGCGACGGTGGCCGGTTCCTCCTCGACGAGTCCTCGCCCGATGCCGAGAAATTCCTGGACCTCGTCTTCCTTGCCAGGCAGGGCCTCCAGCCTGACAAGCAGTCCCTTCGTCACGCTCATGACGTCACCTCTTCCTGGGCGGCCATATCAGTTCGCCTTCTTCTCGGTCGACATCCCGGGCTTGATGAGAACCTTGGTCCAACCCTTTGACCGAGCGTCGAAGTTCTTGTACGCGTCGGCGGCTTGGTCCAGCGAGATCTCGTGGGAGACGATCCAGGAAGGGGTCGCCTTGCCGGCGGCGATCAAGTCCCGCAGCTGGCGGTTGTACCGCTTGACCGGGGCCTGACCGCTCCCCAAGGTCTGACCCTTGAACCAATGCATTCCGAAGTCGATGGCCGCCTTTCCCTGCTTGGCCAATTCGTCCTTGGCTCCGGGGTCCTGGGGGACGAACACGCCGACGGTGCCGATTCCTCCGGTGAAACGCACCGCGTTGATGAGCATGTTCATCGTGGCGGCGGTGTCCTCGTTGCCCTGGGGATCGTGGGCCTGGTAACCCACGCATTCGCAGCCCCGGTCAGCTCCCAGCCCCATCGTCTCGTCGAGCACAGCCTGCACGGGATCGACCTTGGAGTCATCGATGGCGATCGCGCCGATCTGCTCGGCCAACGCGAGCCGGTCAGGGTGGCGATCGACCACCATCACCTTCGCGGCGCCCTTGATCATCGCGGACAGGGCGGCCATAAGCCCGACCGGACCTGCACCGGCGATGACAACGCTGTCGCCCGGGACCACCCCGGCCATCTCGGTAGCGTGGTAGCCGGTGGGGAAGATGTCGGAGAGCATGACGTAGTCGTTCTCCTTCTCCTCCGCATCCTCGCCCAAGCGCAGTGCGTTGTGGTCACCGAAAGGCACACGGAGCAGTTCCGCTTGGCCACCGCCGTAGGGACCCATGTCGGCGAACCCGTAGGCCGCACCGGCGAATGATGGGTCGGGCTGGGTGGTGAGGCAGTAGTTGGTCAGGCCGCGTTCGCAGTTCTTACAGAATCCGCACGAGATGTTGAAAGGGAGCACAACCCGGTCTCCGACCCTGACCTTCTCCACACCACTACCGACCTCGATGACCTCCCCCATGTTCTCGTGACCGAACGTCCGGCCCACCTCGAAGGAGGTCCGCCCCTCGTACATGTGGAGGTCCGAGCCGCAGATGTTCGTCGTCGTCACCCTGACCAGCACATCGGTAGGGCGCTCGATCTTCGCGTCCGGGACGTCCTTCGTGCTGACCTGACGGGGTCCCTCGTACACCACTGCCTTCATGTCCACTCCGATCCGATGTGTTGCTCGGTGTTTCTTTGGTAGGGCCTCGACAACGCTGGGCCCTGCGCGAGACAGCAAACGCCCCCACCGAACGACATGTCAAGGGGCTCGCCTTGAGTTGATGTGTTTGATGAGGAGCCGGTACCGCAGAGGGGTAAGCGTCACGACTGTGGTCGTCAGCGCGGGCCCTGTGCCAACCAACGCGGCTGTGCGAATCAGCGGTGAGTAGCGCGCCGCTTGCGCTCGCAAGCGCCGCCGGTCACGCGGCGGACGACCCGTCGGGTTCGATGCCGCCGACTACAAGGGCCGCAACGTCATCGAGCGCCACTACTGCCACTCCAAGCAATGGCGTGGACTCGCCACCCACTTCGACAAGCATGCGATCGTCCATCGCACCGCAGTGATCCTCAACGCCGTCATCGCCTGGACCCGGCTATTGTCAGACACGCCCTAGGTCGTCAGACGATGGCTGCTCGGAGTTCCGCGGCGGCAGCACCGACATCGGGAGCGCCGTAGATCGCGCCTCCCGCCACAGCCACCTGCGCCCCAGATTCCTGCACCGAAGCGATCGTCGAGCTATTGATGCCGCCTGCGACTGAGAACGGCACGCCCGAAGCTTTGCCGTCCTCGAGCAGGGTGGCAAAGGTGAAGCCCTCTTCGGCCTGCTCGTCGAGGCCCGCGTGCATCTCGACGAACTCCGCTCCAAGTGCAACGACCTCCTTCGCACGCTTCGCCTTGTCGCTCACGCCGATGAGATCGACGACAACGCCCTTACCGTGCTTCTTCGCCGCCTTCACGGCACCGGCAATCGTGCTGTCACCGGCGCTACCGAGAACCGTCACGAGATCGGCACCCGCAGCGAAGGCAATATCAGCCTCGAGCTCGCCGGCATCCATCGTCTTGAGGTCGGCGAAGACGACCTTGTCGGGGTGGGCCTTCTTGATCGCGGTGATCGCCGAAAGGCCAGCACTCTTGATAAGCGGGGTACCGAGCTCGAGGATGTCGACGTGCGGCGCGGCGGCAGCAGCGAGTTCGAGCGCGGCCTCGGTAGAGAGGGTGTCCATGGCAAACTGCAGTTTCATTTGGATTCCTTTCGTGCAGTGGTTTGCGTCATTCGAGATTTGCGTGGCGAGGCCAGAGCTCATCAGCGGTCAAGCCGGAGCGGCACCAGAGTGTGTGGAAAAGCGCGTCGCCGAGGACAACGACCAATTGCTCGAAGAGACTGCCGGCATACTGCTCAGATGCCGTTTCAGAGCGATCAAGCTTGCCCGCAGCCGGCACGACTACCGTGACGGCTGCCAGCGTTGCGAGCGGAGAGTCTGGGACTGTTGTAATCGCCGCCACCCGGGCGCCAGCATCGACGGCTGTCTGTGCCGCGCGCACGATGCCGTCCGTTGTTCCGGAACCGCTGGCAGCGAGGAGCAAGTCACCTGGTTCGATCGCAGGAGCGGTGACCTCCCCGACGACGTGGACGGTCAGGCCAAGATGCATGAGTCGCATCGCGGTCATTCGCAGCGCGAGCCCCGATCGGCCTGCACCCAGCACGAAGACTCGCGGAGCAGCGCCGACGATATCCGCGAGCTCCGCCAATTCCGCCCGGTCGCGAGCGATCAGTCTGTCGGTGGCGAGTTCGAGTTCGCGGGCGATGCGGCTGAGCGAGTTGCCCACACCGATTTCGAGGACGTCCATCGCCCCATCATCACGGCCGTCGGCCGCGTTGGCTCCTCCGCAAAGGACCAGGCCAACCTACCCGTAGGCATGGGCCTACCTGAGTGGGTAGGTTGTCACCGTGGACCTCACCGAACTGGCGTCGCCCGCGTCCCGTCAGCATGTCGCCGACCACGCCCGAATCGTCGCCGAGCATGCTGACCGGCACGCGATCACGCTCGAATCTCTGCTCGCACTTCTGCGATCGCCTCGCCTCGATGACCGCGCAGCACGCAACATGGCGATCGAGGCGGCAACGAGCGCCTTGATCGGGCTGCGCGCTGTCACCGATCAGGAACGCAGCAGCATCCTCGAACCCGTCGTCGGAGCGTTCGCCCGACTGCAGAGCGACCTGCTCCCCCTCGTCCGGTTCGGCGATCTCGACGTGCAGTTCGTTGAGCCGCCCGCGACCGGTCGGGCACTCCCCGGAGAGGTCGCGCACGCGGCGCGCGCCATCGTCCGCAGCTCGGTGCTCGCACTCGCGGATCGCAGCGAGGCTCGGCGGGTGCGCATCCAGTGGGACTGCGACGGCCTAAATCTCCTGATCGGCATCCGAGATGACGGGGCCGGCGAACTTTCCGCACACGACGACTCGATCCGCCCAATCGTCGAACGCGTCACAGCCCTCGACGGCGCGATTGCGGTCTCCTCAACACCCGGCTGGGGGTCCTCAGTCGACATCCGCCTCCCCCTCGATCCGCCGGCGGAACCCGAGCCACTTCCGGAATTCTCACAACTCTCCATGCGCGAACGAGATGTGTTACGGCTTCTCGCATCGGGAGCGCGCAATGCCGAAATCGCGGAGGAGCTCCTCATCTCCGTCAACACGGTGAAGTTCCATGTGTCGAACCTTCTCCGGAAGGTCGGCGCGCGCAATCGGGCGCAGCTTATTGCAACGTCGAGATGATTTTCACCAGCGTCACCCGTGACCTAGGGCATGTCTGACAATAGCCGGGTCCAGGCGATGACGGCGTTGAGGATCACTGCGGCGCGATAGACGATTGAACCGTCCCCGGTTCTCTACCGCTCCTATGCGGGTGCCAGCCCACTAGTGTCGTCGCGCTCGTATCCTGAGCACCATGGACGGACTGGAGACGACCACGACGGGCGCTTCGGTATAGCCGAGGTTCTCGACCACATAGTCACGCGCTGCGCTGTTCTCGCGGATGTCTGCCTCGGTGAACGACGCGCCTCCATCCGCTTCTGATGCCTGCCGGCCGCGCGGTAGACGCTGCTGCGCGACGTGTTGAATAGCGTGGCGATCTCAGCCGGAGTCATCTCGTTGTCCGCGAGGTGCCTGGCGATCGCCGCATCCTTCTCGGGCGACAAGCTCGGCTGCCGGCCTTTCAACTTCGCCCGGACCGCGGGGCGCGCCATCGCCTCCTGGGTCCGGAGACTGATCCATCCACCCTCCGCCTCAGCCATGCCAGCGAGGAAAGTGAGAAACAGCTTCGACCACGGGTCGCGAGGGTCGTACGTGGTGCGCCCCATCTGAAAGATCACGCCGCGTTCGGTGAGCTCACGAACACGCCGGAGCGTCTCTTCCGCATTCCGCGCGAACCGGTCCAGCCGTGGGACGACGAGAGTATCCCCTTCTCGCACCGCGGCCATCGCTTCACGCAGCCCCGAACGCTCGAGGTTCTTACCCGTGAACCCCTCGTCGGTGTAGATCCGGTCGGGGGCGACACCCAGCTCGAGCAGGGCGAGGCGCTGCGTCTCGACGTCCTGGGCGATAGTGGACACCCGCGCGTAGCCAACGATCATCTGACCCTCCTCGTCGTCCCATATAGGGAACCGTCAGCGGGATTCCTTACGAACACGCTATATGGGACGGTCGACATCGTCGGTGGGGCACGTGATTCTGCCTGAGTCGTCAGCAAGCGCGCACGCTCGATGCCGTCCCACAAAGCGATCCCCTTACGGGCATGCGATCTGGGCTGACGCCTGTGAACGAGTGTTCAGTGCGCGCTGTATAGTTCAGTTCATGCTGACTATTGCTTCGCGTCTCGACGTGATGAACCGCCTGGGTCGTGCACTGGCCGACCCCACTCGATCTCGGATCATCTTGACCCTGCTCGACCATCCCGCTTACCCGGCGGAACTGGCCCGAGATCTGGACCTGACACGCCCGAACGTGTCCAACCACCTGGCATGCCTGCGCGATTGCGGGATCGTCGTCTCCGAGCCCGAGGGTCGTCGGACACGATATGAGATCGCCGATTCGCACCTGGCGCAGGCGCTGACGGCACTGGTCGATGCCACCCTGGCAGTGGACGAAGACGCCCCGTGCATCGATCCCGCCTGCTCGCTTCCCGGATGCGACGCAGCTGGGGAGGGCGCATGATCCTCACCTCGGTCTTGCAGGCGATGGGCCTGTTCGCAGCGACCAACATCGACGACATCATCGTGCTCTCCCTCTTCTTCGCGCGAGGGGCAGGCCAGCGCGGCACTACCGCCCGCATTCTGGCCGGCCAGTACCTCGGATTCGCCGGCATCCTCGGTGCCGCGGTCCTGGTGACCATCGGTGCCGGAGCATTCCTGCCCTCGGCAGCCATCCCGTACTTCGGTCTCATCCCTCTGGGCCTCGGCCTCTGGGCCGCATGGCAGGCCTGGCGCGGAGACGATGACGACGATGACGACGAGGCCAAGGTTGCCGGCAAGAAGGTCGGCGTGTGGACAGTCGCAGGCGTCACCCTTGCCAACGGCGGCGACAACATCGGCGTCTACACCCCTGTCTTCCTCAGCGTGGAACCTCTCGCAGTAGTCGCCTACTGCATCGTCTTCCTCGCGCTCGTCGCGGTCCTGGTGGCCCTGGCAAAGTTCGTCGCCACCCGCCCCCCGATCGCAGAAGTGCTCGAACGCTGGGAGCACATCCTCTTCCCCATCGTTCTCATCGGCCTCGGCATCGTGATCCTCGTCAGCGGCGGAGCCTTCGGACTCTGACGTAGCGGCAGCGATCCAAACGGCCCCGACCGGGCGCACCCCTCTCGGTTCAGACCGCGACACCTTCCTGCAGCCAGTCCTGCGTGATCGCGGCAACAAGACCGCCACGGAGCGCTGCAAAAACCCCGCCACCAAGCGAACGAAGCCACATGTCGCGCAGCTGCCCGTCGATGTCGACGGGCCTGCCGGAAACGATCGTTTTCGGCAGGAACGGACAGAGGTAACGAGGGTCAGGGGGCCGATGGTGAGGCGGGAGATTTCGCGGCATAGGCACGATCGGTGCTGAAGACTCGTTAGGAGCGCTCGGTTTCCTGCGCAACGAGGGACCGCGTTACCGCGGACGCCGAAGCTTGCCGGAAGACGGCATCATGACAGCGCCGCTCCCCAGCTCATGCCGACTGGCTCGGGTCGGAGTAAATCTGGCGAGGTTTAGTGAGACAGGTATGCTCACGCTCTCCGGGCCCTTTTCATTGACCCAATCGATCAAGTCCTCCGTGAGCTCTGGGTCGTTCATCTCACCGAACCAGACGGGGTCGGGCTCGGTATGGCGTGCTGCATCGCCGGGGACAACCACAATGACATTGGAGTGCTCACACGCATCGAGGCACTTGCTGGTGGCGACAAGTGCTGAGTCGGATGCTCCCTCTCTGACCCGGCGCAGCTGTTCCATATGGTTGATCTCGGGATGCTTGGTACGACTACCGCAGTCCCCGCCGCGGCACACCACGATGACAGGTTGGTCTTGCGTGTGCAGCTCATCGGATGTTCGCCGCTGAGTCTTTCGTTGCTTTGTCATGGCAGGAGACGGGTCACGGACGGGCCGTTGTGAGGGAGGTGACGCCTGTCTGATCCACCGTGACGACGTCACCGTCGTTGGTGATGGCGACAGCTTGCACGCTAAGACTGGTACTGCCGGCCTTGTCCCATCCGGTCGCGCCGGCAGTGGTGACCCATACGGTCCCTTCCGTGTCTACGCCCACGATCTGTTCGTGGTCGGGCGAGTTGTTCAGGAGCGCGATGGTGGGGGTGTTGGCCCAGTTGGTGAAGGTTGCTCCCGAGTCTGTGCTGGTCTGCAGTCCGTTCTCTGTGGAGGCGATGACGCGTTTGGTGGCGTCAACGACGAGGTTGTATGCGGGGAGGGTTGCGCCCGCGGGTTCCCAGGTGTGCCCATTGTCTTTGCTGATGAGGAGGTCGGGGCCGTCGGTGGCGATTCCGTAGACGACGCCCCAGGGGGTTCCGGCTAGGACGTGGAAGTCCTTCTCGTTGGTGAATGTCACAGGAGTCCAGGACATCGCCCGGGTGGTGCTTTGGATGATGCCCAGGTGTGGTGTTCCGAGCTCGGCCGGAGTGTCCTCACCGGGATGACCGGATGCCAGCAGGGTGTCTCCCGCAAGGGTGAGACCCATTGCGTCGAATCCGGGCCCGATACGGGCGCCGATCGCACCCTCAGCGGTGGCGGGGATGATTCCCGCGTGGGTGGCGACGAGGAAACCGTCGCCCGCGGGGTCAGTGACGACCCCGTGCACATGGGTGAGTTCCGGTTCGGGAGCCGCAGTGGCATCGCGGGGATTGGCGCCGCATCCGGTGACCAGCATCGCGGCGGCGATCGCTGCTGCTGAGGTCAAGGCGCGGCGGACGGAGTTGGCGGAGGACTTGTGGGCGCTGGGGATGGAGCTGCGGCGCATTGTCGGGACCTGGCAGGGGTCTGACCCGGGTGTGGAGCGCGGGAGCGCTCCACACGTTCGGGGTCAGAGCGTTGCGAGGATGTCCTCCATCTCCGTGATCTCCGCGGTCTGGGTGTCGACGATGTCTTGCGCCATCTGGGTCGCGCCCGGGTTCTGGCCGTTATTGACTTCGTCCTGCGCCATCTCGATCGCCCCTTCGTGGTGCGCCGTCATCTGCTCGAGGAAGAGTCGGGAGGCGTCGTTCCCGGTGGCATCATCGAGGGCCTGCATGTCCTCTTCGTTCATCATCCCGCTGCCGTGGTCCATCCCGTCCATGCTGTCCTTGGCGGGTTCGGCGCCCCACTCTTCCAGCCACTGTTCGAGCTGGTCGATTTCGGGTTGCTGGGCAGCTTTGATCTTCTCGGCCAGTGCGGTCACCCGCTCGTCGACACCGTCCTTGGCTAGGAGGGTGTCGGACATCTCCACGGCCTGGGTGTGATGCGGGATCATCATCTGCGCGAACATCACGTCCGCGTCGTTCGCGTTCGCGGCCTCCGCCGAGGGCGATGAGTCTCCATCGTGGTTCATTCCGGGCATTGAAGAGGAGTTTCCGCCGTCTGCGCACCCGGCAAGGGTGAGAGCGGCGGCGAGGGTGAGTGCGACGGTCGCCGCGGTACGAATCTTCATCAGGGTTCTCCAAATATCGGTGTACGTGACGCCAGCAGCTCGCTGGCAACAGAGCGGGACGAGCGGGTACGAGGTACGCCGCTCAGCCACGGCTCACGTGCGACTGATGCAGAGAACGGATAACGACGGTGTGGGAGGAACGTGGCCGCGAACCCATGCCCGGGCGACGGTGGGTGCTCTGCCGCGCAGCAGTCCCAGGAGGTGCCCGACCCGTGGGGAGAGCAGAACCGTGAGGGCCATTAGGGCGAGGATGCACGCCATCGCGAGCATGTCCGCGTGACCCCCGCCACAGTCGGCGCACTCCGTCGCGGCCGCCGCCTCGTGTCCGTCCGCGTGAGCTGCGCCGTGTCCGGTATCCATCAAGGCGGTGTGAGCCACTGTGGCGGGGTCGTGCCCGTGGGCGGAGCTGAGCGAGTGCATCGCGAGGAGCCCCAGGATCACCGCGCTCGTCACGGCCAGGAGGGTGAGAAGCGTGCGCGTTCGCGTCAGCGTGCGCGAGCGGTTGACGCTCTCAGCGATGTTGATCAGCGACACGATTCACCTCCTCCGTTCCAGGCTACGACCAGCGCCTATCGATCAGCGGCGCCCTGCCACCGCGTCAGGGGTGAGATCCAGTCGGCGCAGCAACTGCGCGTTGAGCGCAACGACGATCGTCGACAGGGACATCAGGATCGCCCCGATCGACATGGGCAGCACGAACCCGACCGGGGCCAGGATGCCCGCGGCAAGGGGAACGGAGATGAGGTTGTAACCGGCCGCCCACCACAGGTTCTGCTTCATCTTCCGGTAGCTCGCGCGGGACAGTTCGATCACCGACAGCACCGACCGCGGGTCGTCGCTAGCGAGGATCACCCCCGCGGAGGCGATCGCGACATCGGTTCCAGCGCCGATCGCGATACCCACGTCGGCCTGAGCAAGAGCGGGGGCGTCGTTGACGCCGTCACCGACCATCGCGACCTTCCGGCCCTCGTCCTGCAGCGCTTTCACCTTTGAGGCTTTGTCCTCGGGGCGGACCCCGGCGAAGTACCGGTTGATCCCGAGTTCCGCGGCGACGGACCCGGCGACAGCGTCGGCATCTCCGGTGATCATCACCACCTGCACGTCCCTTTCGTGAAGGGCAGCCACTGCCGCTCGCGACTCGGACCGCACCTCGTCGGCCAGGCGTAGTGCACCAGCGACCTGCCCGTCGATGAGGACGTGAAGGATGATCGCACCTTCCTTGCGCCACTCCTCCGCGACCGGCAACTCCGTGCCGCCTGCTTGTTCCAGCAGGTACGGTCCACCGACCTGCACGGCGCGTCCTTCCACCTGCGCACGCACCCCCACTGCGGGCGACGATGTGAAGTCGGTGGCAGCAGGGAGGCGTAGCAGCTTCTCTTTCGCGGCGTTCACAATCGCTCGGGCCAGCGGGTGCTCGGAGTCGGACTCCGCTGCCGCGGCGAGAGCGAGCAGCTCGTCCGAGGTGATGGCACCGGCGGGCTTGATCGCAGTAACCGCGGGGGTGCCCTTAGTGAGGGTGCCGGTCTTATCGAACAGGACCGTGTCGACGGTGCGCATGCTTTCCAGCGCGAGCCGGTCCTTGATGAGCACACCGCCGCGAGCGGCCCGCTCGGTCGCGATCGATACCACGAGAGGGATCGCCAGGCCCAAGGCGTGGGGACATGCGATCACCAGCACGGTGATGGTGCGGATCACCGCATCATCGGGCAACCCAACCAGCGTCCACACGATCGCGGTGATCACACCAGCGCCGAGCGCGAACCAGAACAACCACGCGGCCGCACGGTCCGCGATCCGCTGGGCGCGGGATGACGAGTTCTGCGCATCGGTGACAAGCTTCTGGATTCCGGCGAGAGCGGTGTCCTCCCCCACCGCAGTGATCTCCACCCGGACACCCGAGTCGGTCGCGACCGTCCCGGCGACGACCTGGTCGCCGTCGCTGCGGCGGACGGGACGAGACTCGCCGGTAATCATCGACTCGTCCATGCTGGCTGAGCCCTGCACGATCCGCCCGTCTGCGGGAACCCGCCCGCCGGGGCGGACGACCACAACATCCCCCACTTGCAGGTCCGCCGGCGCGACGGTCACGGTGTTGTCCCCGTCGACCTTCTCCGCTTCGTCGGGCAGGAGCGCGGCAAGGGAGTCCAGAGCGGACGTGGTCTGCGCGAGCGAACGCATCTCGATCCAATGCCCGAGCAGCATGATCACGATCAGCAGCGCGAGCTCCCACCAGAAATCAAGCTCATGATCGAGGACCCCAAGGCTCGCACCCCAGGACGCTAGGAACGCGACCGTGATCGCGAGGGCGATCAGCAGCATCATCCCGGGCTTGCGTGCCCGCAGCTCACTAACCGCACCGGTGAGGAACGGGGCACCACCCCACACGTACATGACCGTGCCCAGAACCGGAGAGATCCACCCCACCCACGCCGCATCGGGAAGCTCATACCCGATGAGCATCGCGAACATCATCGAGAACCCGACCACCGGAACCGCCAAGATCAGCATGATCCAGAACAGTCGACGGAAGCTCGCGACGTGGTCCCCGTGGCCAGCATGCCCGCCGTGATCAGCATGCCCATGCGCGGAATGACCCGATGCGGGCGCCCTCTCGTCGTTCGGGCTGTGACCCATCGCGGCATGGTCGTGCTCTGCAGCGACCGCGTAGCCCTGGTGGGCGGCGTGGTCGTGATGCTCGTGCTGGCTCATCAGAGCCTCCCTCTTTTCAGCGCAGCAGGTGCGCGGGTCAATCGGGTGCGCCGACCGCGTTCACGCAGTCGCGCTGGTCAGGGCGTACCCGGCCTCCTCGACTGCAGCCTTCACGGATCCCTCATCGATCGGGCGGTCGCTGTGGATGGTGACACGCGAAACGCCACCGGCATTCAGGTCGACAGTGACGCCTTGAACGCCGTCGATCGCGAATAGCTCCTCAGTCACACTGGACACGCAGTGCGAGCACGTCATGCCCGATACGAGCACCTCGCCCGTTACCGCCGACGTCGCGGCAGCAGTTTCGGACACCGATGATGTCGCGCAGCACGCACACCCCGCGTTGGCGTCCTTCAACCCAAGCTCGATGCGGTCAGTCATATCTCTCTCCCTAAATCAGTCGAATCATGAACGGACCAGGCGCGCGATCGCATCGTTTGCTTCCCGGATCTTCTCGGCCGCCACAGCGCCACCCTCGGCGGTGGCCTCAGCGACGCAATGGTTGAGGTGATCCCCCAACAACGACAACGCCACCGTCTCCAGCGCATTCGTCACGGCCGACACCTGGGTCAGCACGTCGATGCAGTACTTTTCCTCATCGACCATCCGCGCGATCCCGCGCACCTGCCCCTCAATACGGCGAAGTCGCTGCTGCAGATCGTCCTTGCTAGCGGCATACCCATTCATGATGGGCACCGTACCCCCCTAGGGTATGCAGTGCAACCGGTTCAGAGTCATCCGCCCCGATGCTGGCCGGCGGGACGCTCGTCGTGGGGCTGCTCGTCGCCGTGACACTCACCGCGCTCCTCACAGCCACCACGGCCGGCTGGCCCATGCTCCTGGGCACGTGGGTGTTGCTCGGTATGGCGGGGTAGGCGCTGGCGCGTCAGGAACGATCGTTTTCGGCGGGGGGATCGTGACCTACATTCAGTCAGCGAGAATGGATCGATGAGGCTGCACCGGGGTGCTCGCGCTGCGCGCGGTGGCCTGGTCGCGCTGTTTGCGACGTTCGTCGCGCTGATGTCTCACGTTGCGGGTGGCGGTGAGGTTCCAGGCTGGCTGGGGCTGTTCGTGCCACTCGTGCTGGCGGCTGCGGTGTCGACGGTCATTCTCGGCCACCGGTTGTCCATGGTGCGCCTGACGCTGTCGGTCACCGCCTCACAGCTGCTCTTCCATACTCTGTTCACTGTTGGGGCTCCCGGGGGCGCAGCTTCGCTCGACGGGTACGTGCACGGGCACCATCACACCGCGATGATCGCTACCGAAGCTGCTGCCTCGGCGGTGACGCATGATCACGGTGGCAGGACTATGTGGGTGGCCCACGCTGTTGCTGCGGTGATCACGGTCGCCGGCATCTATGTCGGAGAACGATCCGTGCTGCTGGCGGCCGCCGCGGTAGGCGAGGCCCGTGCGTGGCTGCGTCGGAAGACTGCGATCGTCGCCGCCCCCTCGGTCGTGATCCCGGACGGATCCCTCTGGGTGGTCGCCCCTGCGGCGCGTGCCCTGCGGTCGTTGTGCGTCCTCCCTAGTGATCGGCGCCGCGGGCCACCGCTGTCTTTCGGCATCTGACCACTTCACGCGACGGTCTCTCCGTCGCGGACCCGTGCGCGAATCGCGCCGGGTGTCAGTTCGTTCCCGCTCCCTGCCGGGAACTCTCCGAAAGGATGCCCATGCGGCATACACATCTCTTCAGCGGCGCTGCGGCCGCGGTCCTCGCAGCACTCCTCGTCACCGCCGGCGGTGCGCCGGCTTTCGCCCACGAGAGCCTGGCATCAAGCTCACCCTCCGAGGGGCAGCAATTCGACACTGCCCCGGAGCAGGTCGAACTCGTCTTCACCGCCGAAGTTCTCCCGGAAGGCGCAGCCATCGCCGTCGTCGACGACGCCGGCACAGACTGGGTTGACGGTGAGGCAACAATCGACGGCTCGACGGTAACGATCCCCCTCGAAACGGGTATGCCGGACGCCGGCTACGAAGTGCAGTGGCGGGTGGTGTCCGGGGACGGACACCCCATCTCGTCGACTATCCCGTTCGCCGTTGGTGACGCGGAAGTCTCGACCGAGACGCACGACGACGGGCACTCTTCCCACTCCGAAGACTCCGACCCGGACCATGCGGATTCGGAGACGGCAGGTGACTCCGCCGCACTCCCCGCGTGGGCACTCGTGACACTGGGTGTCGGTGGCGCTGTCGTTGCCGCCGGTCTCGCTTTCCTGGCCGTCATCCTCGTCCGCCGTCGCCGCACCTAACCAACGACGCGGCGGCAGCAACAGGGCGGCCCGGGCAGCACCTCACGGTGCGTGACCGGGCCGCCCTTCACATGTACTACTATCTGCGTATGCACGTAGATACGAATGGAGACGACCTCAATCCCGCCAGTGAGTATGTCGAGGTCGCCGTCGAAGTGTTCCGGCTCCTCGCTGACGCGACCCGTATCCGCATCGTGCTGGCGCTGCGCGACGGGGAGCTGTCGGTGAACCATCTCGCGGACATCGTCGACCGCAGCCCCGCAGCGGTTTCGCAGCACCTCGCAAAACTGCGGTGGGGGAAGCTCGTCCGGGTTCGCCAGGACGGGAACAAAGCGTTCTATCGCCTCACCGATGAGCACGCGATGCGGCTCGTCGTCGAGGCGATCCGGCAGGCGGAGCACGCCGTCGACGACGCCCCGGGACACCACGCATGATCCGCGTGCTTCGCAACCCCACCTATCGGGCGTTGTTCTCGGCCCAAGTGCTCGCCCTCCTCGGCACAGGTCTTCTCACCGTTGCTCTCGGGCTGCTCGCGTTCGACCTCGCGGGTGAGTCCGCCGGCGCCGTGCTCGGCACGGCGCTGACGATCAAGATGGTCGCCTACGTCGGCGTGGCACCGCTGGTCGCAGCCCTCGTTGACCGGCTTCCGAAAAAGGTTGTCCTGGTCGGTGCCGACGCGATCCGGTTCGCGATCGCGCTCTCTCTTCCGATGGTGACCGAGACGTGGCAGATCTACGTGCTCGTGTTCGTCCTGCAATCAGCATCCGCGACATTCACACCCGCGTTCCAGTCCCTCATCCCCAGCGTGCTCCCCGAGTCACGCGACTACACCCGCGCCCTTTCGCTGTCCCGCCTCGCGTATGACCTCGAAGCGCTGGTGAGCCCAATCATCGCCGCGGCGCTGCTCACCATCGTCTCCTACAACAACCTGTTCCTCGGGACCGCGCTCGGTTTCGCCTGCTCCGCAGTCCTGGTACTCATCGCGAAGCTCCCCGCTCGAGAACCCAACGCCTCGACCGACACGTTCTGGCAACGCCTCCCCACCGGCGTGCGCGTGTTCGCGCGGACCCCGACGCTGCGGTTCGTGCTGCTGACCAACGTCGTCGTCGCCGCGGGCACGGCGATCGTCCTCGTCAACTCCGTCGTCTACGCCCGCGGGGTCTTCGGGCTCGATGACACCGCGCTCACCCTCGCGCTCGCCTGCTACGGCATCGGCTCCCTGGCCGTCGCGCTCAACGTTCCCTGGCTCGTCGACCGGTTCGGAGTCATCCGCCCCATGCTCGCCGGTGGCACGCTCATCGCCATCGGGTTGCTCGCCGCTGTGGCACTCACCGCGCTCCTCACCGACACCGACGCCGGCTGGCCCGTGCTCCTGGGCACCTGGATGCTGCTCGGCATGGGCACCTCGCTTGTGAACACGCCGTCGTCCCGGCTGCTGGCCGAAGCCTCAACCCCGCAGAACCGAAACCTCGTCTACACGGCACAGTTCGCGCTCTCCCACGCCTGCTTCCTCATCACCTACCCGATCGCCGGGTGGCTCGGAGGCGCAAGCCTGCTGGCAGCAGCCGTAACCCTCGCCGCCCTCGCCATCGGAGCCCTCGCGGCCGCCACTTTCCAGGCACGGAAAGCACGCCCCGAACCCACGAGCCAAACGACCGCAAACGTCCGCCGAAACTAGGTATCGGGGACCGTTTCTGACCCCCAATATGGCGGGGTAGGTGCTGGCGCGTCAGAAACGATCGTTTCTGGCAGGCCTCGTCAAGCGTCAGCCCTTGGACGGCTTACGGCTCTCGCGCGCCTCCTGGGTGGCTCGATCGCGCTCGCCAATCAGTCGGTCGCGTTCCTCGACCAGCGCCTCCGCACGCGCTTCTGCTCGATCGGCCCGGGACCGTTCGCCGGCAAGCTCATCTGCTGTGAGCTGTGCGCGTTGCTCGGCCTCCGCTCGGGCACGCTCCGCGAGCTGCTGTGCCTCCTGCTGCTGCACCTTCGCGTCCGTCACCGCGCTGTCGAGCGCATCCTCAGCCTTGGCGAGGTCATCCGTGAGCGCGTCGCGCTCTGCCTCTAGCTGCGTAAGACGCTGCTGCCAGCCCTCCCGCTCGGCGGCGTGCTCCGCCCGCGCGAGCACGACCGCCTCGGCCCAGATCGCATCGAAGCGAGTCCGTAGCGCGTCAGGGACACTCGGAACATCGCCCTTGCTCTGCTCGCGCTGATTCCACTCGCGTGCCACGTCCGCGGCGACAGACATCTTCACGCCGGAGCGCTCACGCACGGCTCTCGCCGTGACTGCGGCTCCCTCCGCGGCCAACGCTTCGGCGGCCGCAGCCGCGCGGCTCGTCGCGGCTGCCTGCTCGTTTACCTCGGCCATGCGACCACTTCCTTTCGTGAGTAACGTGGGAATCGTTGTTACTTGTTACCCATGTTACCCAGACACCTAGCACCTCGCGGGTGGATCCCTGTCTAGCTTGCGCGGGAGTGGTGGTGTCCGTTGTCATCGGCCTGTGTCTTCCTGTGTGAAGATACGCATCCGTTGCCGGGCGACCGCGAGGCCGCGCTGGCCTTTCTCGGTCGCGGAGTACAGCTTGCGGATGCCGCGCTCAGTTCGTTCGGTTCGTACGGTGAGGTAGCCGTCTTCGGCCATTCTGTGGAGCATGGGGTAGAGGGTGCCCGCTGAGAGGCGGTATCCGTGACTGGCGAGCTCCTCGATCATCCAGGCGCCGTAGATCTCTTCCTGTGACGCGTGGTGCAGCACGTGCATCCTGACGAGCCCAGCGAGGAGGTCACGGTACTCCTCCAGTTCGTCAACGGAAGGTTCGCTCGCCACTCCGGCTTTCTATCGGAGTTCGATATCGAATGTCGATAGGGCAGGTGAACGTGTGCTTAACGCGCCGACGATGCGACGGGGAAGCTGCACACGACAGTGCCGCCCGAGTTCGAGTGGTCGATGGCGACGGTGCCATGGTGTCGCCGCGCGATCTCGCTCACGAGGGCGAGGCCGAGGCCATAGTGTCGCGTGCCGCTGCCCGGAGCGCCGGTGCGGGTGCCTGCTCGGCTGCTGGAGAATCGTTCGAAAGCGGTCGCGGCGATCGTCGGGTCGAACCCGGGCCCGTCATCGGTCACAGTTAGGACCGCTCTGGACGCGCTCGCCGTCACTGTGATGCTGACGGCGTGCTGCGCATGGTCGAGCGCGTTCGTGCACAGTGCGAGGACGAGGCGCAGGAGTGCCGCGGGCGACCCGGTCACGGTTACCGATCCTGACTTGCCTGTGCGTATCAGTTCGATGTGTCGGGCGGTCGCGTCGTCGGCGAGGAGGGCGATGGCCCGGTCGGCGACGGCGACGAGATCGACGGGCTCCTGCGTCGCGCTGCTTCGTGGGTCGGCGGCGATAAGGAGGTCGTCGAGGATTTCGGTGAGGGCGTTCGTGTCGGTGACGACGTCCTCGATGGCATCGGTGACGTCACTCGGCAGGCTGTCCTGCCCTCTGCGTTTGAGCAGCTGGGCACGGGTACTGAGGAGGGTGAGGGGGGTACGGAGCTCGTGGCTGGCGTCTGCGACGAAGCGGCGCTGGAGTGCCAGCGCATCGGCGAGGGGCCGCATGGCACGCTTCGCCATCAGATACGACGCGGCGAACGAGAGCACGACTGCGATCACACCGCCGACAAGAAGCGCGGCCGAAAGACGACTGAGCTCCTCAGCTGTCTCGTGCTGATCGATAGCGACCTGGATGACGCGGTCGTGGTCCCCATCGGCGGTGGTGAGCAGCGCGTAGGTGCGACCGTCGACGGTGCGTTCGGATCGCTGGTCCCCGCCGCCAGCTTCGACGGATTGGATCGCGGCGGTGTCGAGCAGGCCGTCGGGCATACTCTCGGACGTGACGATCTGGCCGCCGCTGTGAGTATCGACGATGGTCACAAAGGTGCCGGAGGCGGCATCCTTCCTGGAGTCGAGTTGGGTGGCGGCGCGCAGCGCATGCTCGCTGGCCTCGGCGATGCTGCTGCTCACGATCGCGAAGACGACCCCGCCGACGACGACGAGCACCACGAGGACGAGCGCGGTGAACTGGGCGGTGAGTCGTAGCGCGGCGCCCCGGAGATCCTCCGGGTCGCGAGGCCTGCGCGCCATCACCGGAGCGGTCCCAGTTGGTAGCCGATGCCGCGGATCGTTTTCACCGATTCGCGGCCGAGTTTTCTGCGCAGATAGTGCACGTAGGTGTCGATCACGCCAGGATCGTCCGCATCGGGGAACACCGTGCCGAGCAGATCGTGCCGTTCGAAGATCTGCGAGGGTCGGCGTGCGAGGTGCTCGAGGAGTTGAGATTCCCGCTCGGAGAGGTCGATCGTGTCACCGTCGCGAGTCGTGACGGTGCGGCTCCTCGTGTCCAGGGCTCCGTTTGGGAGGGGAAGCGTGGGCACGATGTTGAGATGTCTGCGCAGCAGCGCGCGGATCCGGGCGAGGAGTTCGTCAATGTCGAACGGCTTGCCGAGGTAGTCCTCGGCTCCCCGGTCCAGCCCCTCCACACGGTCGGCGGGGTTGCTGAGGGCGGACAGGATCAGCGCAGGGGTGAGCACGCCGCGTTTGCGGAGCCTGTTGAGCACGTCGAGACCCTCGATAGCCGGCAGGCCACGGTCCAGGATCATGGCATCGAAGCTCTGAGTCAGTCCTTCGTGCAAGGCTCGCTGCCCGTCGCGGGCAAGGACGGTGTCATACCCCTCGGAGCGCAGCAACTGCTCGAGCATGCCGGCGAGGCGGGCGTCGTCTTCGACGAGCAGGATCCGCGCACGCTCGGGCATGATCGCAGTATAGGCAGGGCCTGACGCGCTCATCCGAGGATTAGGCTTGCGGCTTCCCGCAGCCCGGGCGATGCGGTGATCCCCCCGTGGTCGTCGACGGTGAGGGCGTCGACGTCGAACCGGTCGAGGATGTCGTCGCACCACTGAGGACCGCCGGCCAGGATCGCGGTCGCAAGCACATCGGCGGTGACGATGTCATCGGCGACGACCGTCACCTGCCGGTAACGGACGAGAGTGTCCGATGTAGCCGGGGCTCGCCAGATGTGCTCGCCGCGTTCTGCGGTGCCGGAGGTGGCCACCGCCTGCCGTGGGTTCTGCACTTCGAGGGCGCACAGGAGGGATGTTCGGGCGTCGGGGTCTGTGATCCCGATCCGCCACGCGGAGCCGTTGATGCTGCCGCGGGTGAGGATGTCGCCGCCGACGTTGAGCACCCAGGAGGGCATGCCGAAGGTGTCGAGAATGGTGCCAGCCGCTGCGATGGCCGCGGCTTTCACGATGCCGGACAGATCCAGGACACCGTCCGGCCGGTGAGACGTGAACACGCCAGCCGTACGATGCGACCACATCATCGCCTCCCTGTAGCAGTCGCGCACGGCATCGCTGGAGTGCGCGAGCGTCAACTCCCCTGTCGCGATGCGGCTGAGCTCTGAGTCGGCACGGTAGAGGCTGAACCGGCGGTCGAACTCGGCGAAGGCATCTTCCACCTGGAGCAGCACCTCATCGCTCGGCACCGGCCCCGCGAAGCGGAGGCTCGCCGTCGTGCCCATCGTGTTGAACACATGCGTCGTCACGGTCACAGTCCAGCCTGGTCGAGGGCGGACTGGAGCGAGGTCAGGTAGGCGTTGCTCGTGTAGGTGGCACCTGAGACGCTGTGCACGTTCGCTGATTGTGCGGACAGGACTTCCTGACGAAGGATCGGGGCAGCGCGGTTGCTGATCGACACCGACCGGGAATCCTGGTCGGTGAGCTGCAGCGCGGTCACGTCGCTGAGGATGCCGTCCTGCACGGTGATCTGCACCTGGACGTCACCGAAACGCGTATGAACGGATGTCCCCGTGAAAGTCCCCGAGACAGCTGACGTCGTGGTCTCCGACGCGGACGCACTGGGTGTCGGTGCGGGCGTCGCTGTGCTGCTTCCGGCATCCGCCGACGGCGTGACAGTCGAAGTCGGTGCTGATCCGGCAGCCGTATCGGATGTCGTTGTCTCTGACTGCTGGCCATCAGCGCCGAGCTGCCAACCGACCGCGAGTACGGCAATCGAGGACAGGGCGCCCAGTATCGTAGCGCGCGCCCTCACCAGTCGAACCTCTCCACGTGGATCTGCGCTTCCCGCAATCCTGCGGCGCGGGCATCGCGAATCACCAGATCCGTCCACGCCTGCGGCCCGCACACGTAAAGGTCCGAGCGCAGCAAGTCAGGGAACGCCGAGGTGATCGTCACCCCACGCGACAGCGCCTCGGCAGACATCCAGGTGGCAAGGCCCGGAGGCCGTGCACCGAGCATCGTATACACGGTATTGCCGCGCATGCTGGGCAGTGCGCCGATCTCGCTCCACAGGTAGCTCTGGGTGGAATCGGTGCCGCGGAGGACGACGGTGGCTTCACCCGGACTGAGCGGGGAATGCTCCAGCAGGGATCGGATCGGCGTGATGCCGATGCCCGCCGCGACGACTGCGAGTTTCGGAGCGACCCGGTGCGCGTCAGTGAAGACACCGTACGGACCTTCGATCGAGACGCGCGCGCCCGGACGCACGCGTCCGATCGCGGCACTGCCGCGCCCGAGGTCACGCACTGTGATGCGCGCCGTCGTGGCGGTCGGCACAGCGGAGAAGGAGATGGGATGCGCATGCCACCACGTCGCACCCGTCCAGAACCGCCAAATCGCGTACTGGCCGCCGGCCGTGTGCAGCCGATCCAGGTTCCGCCCCGTGAGGTGGAGCGACACGACACCCGGAGCGACCTGCTCGACCCCGGCGACGCGGATGCCGTGACGCGCGCTGCGGATCATCGGCACCAGGAAGCGGAAGACACCGATCGAACCGAACGCGAGCACGTACAGGGCGAGCCAGTACACCCGCTGTCCGGTGCCTTCGGCGAGCACACCGCCCGCGCTCAGCTGGTGAGGCACGGCGACCAGCACGGCGAGGTAGCTGAGCAAGTGGATCAGATGCCAGGCCTCATAGGAGAAGCGACGGCGGACGGCGACGAGCGAAGTGACCACGACCGCGACGAGCAGCCCGAACCCGAGATAGGCGAGCAGCAGGTCCTTGCTCTGGAGGAACCCGATCGTCTCGGCAACCACGTTCGACCCGTCGCTCATCGCGTAACCGACGGTGAGGAGGGCTGCGTGGGCGAGGATCAGTGAGAGGGCGGGCTTGCCGAGCCTGCGGTGGAGGGCCATCGCCTTGTCCTGGCCGAAGACGCGGTCGATCGCCGGAATGCGAGCGGCGAGCACCAGCATCACCAGGATCAGGTCGGTACCCACAAGTCCCGTGACGATGCCGAGCGCGGTGATCGCGGAAGCGGGATCGGTGACCTGGTTCATCCCGCCGTAGGCGAGCCACAGGGAGATCGCGACGGCGACCGACAGCCAGACCGCAACAACCATCAGGTCGGCCGCGCGCATCCGTCGACGAGTGCGGACCCGCCGGACCCGCGCAACCGTATCGTCAGTGCGGAACGTTGCCGCCCGTGAAAGGGGGGCCGTATCTGTCGCCATTCTCAACTCACTTCGCGTAGCTCCGGCTATCGACAGTTCCCACGATCCCCCTCCTTTCTTCCAGGATTCTTAGCCGCCTGGCCGCGGCACGCTTCCTCACCAACGTTGCTCACCGGGACCAGCGGTGCTTGTATTGGGGTCATGTCGACAGATCTGCCCGCAGACAACCCCGCGCTCCAGCCGCACCCCGATGAGCCGCATCGCGACGGCATTGCGCAACGGTTGAACTGGCTGCGTGCCGGCGTGCTCGGCGCAAATGACGGCATCGTCTCTGTTGCCGCGATCGTGGTCGGCGTCGCCGGCGCGACCACCGCCTCCGGGCCCATCCTCACCGCCGGGCTGGCGGGGTTGGTCGGGGGTGCGATCTCGATGGCCCTCGGCGAGTACGTCTCCGTCAGCAGCCAGAGCGACAGCGAACGCGCCCTGATCGCGAAGGAACGGCAGGAACTGCGCGACATGCCGGAGGAAGAGCTCGACGAGCTCACCGGGCTCTACCGGGCCCGTGGGCTCAGCGAGCAGACCGCACGACAGGTAGCCGTGGAGCTCACCGCGCACGACGCCCTTGCCGCGCACCTATCAGCCGAGCTCAACATCGACGAGGACGACGTCGTGAGCCCCTGGCACGCGGCGGTCGCTTCCGCAGCCGCGTTCACGATCGGCGCGATCCTCCCCATGCTCGCCATCCTCCTACCCCCACCAGAGTGGCGTGTTCCGGTGACCTTCGCGGCCGTCCTCATCGCCCTCGCCATCACCGGCGCCATCTCCGCACACATCGGCGGCAGCTCCCGACCCCGCGCCATGATCCGCGTCGTCACCGGCGGCGCCCTCGCACTCGCCGCCACCTACGGGGTCGGGGTGCTCCTGGGCGCCTCGGGAGTGGCCTGATACTGAGCGAGGATCTGCTCCCGTTCGCGGTCACCGGTGCCCATCAGCCGCTTATGAAGCGGAGCAGCCAAGGAATGCTGCAAGTTCCGGTGGCTTATTCAGCACCGTTGTAAGGTTTGCAAGGAGGACGAGCCCGACGATGCGGAGGAGGGAGACCGTTGCTGCTTCAGCCAGTACCAGACTCCAGATTCGTCGGTCAGGCCGACGAGACCATCGCATCCAGATATGCGCACCGCCATGACTGCAATCCCGACGGCGGTCATCATGGTGCTCGTTTCCCTCCGGGGGGCACCATGGCCCCGCCGCCGGCCGTCCGCTGCGCGGCTTCGGGTGCCGCTGCAGCGGACACCCCTGCCCACGGCGCGAGCTGGATAGAACAAATGTTCGAACGCGGTTACCCTGGTTCCGAGAGGGGCAGGTGTGACCGTGGGGACGAACAAGCGCTATGCGGCCTCGGTCGACCGGCGGATGGATCAGAAGATCCTGGAACGCATCGCGCGCGACGCCGGCCCGCTGCAGTCTCTCTCCCGCGAAGAGATCGGCCTCGACACCGAGCCCGTGACGATCGACCCGAAACCAAGGCCCGTCCGGGCGTGGGTGCGGTTCAGCGCAACACCCGTGTGGGTCGAAGCCGAGGCGTGCCGGTGGACACCGGATGCCGTAGCTATCCGGTTCCCCGTGGGCGGTGTTGAGCATCGCGCGTGGGTATGGGCCTCTGCGGTGACGCCTCTCAGCGCGAAGCCGCCCGCCGGGTGAGCGCGAACGCGGTCATCTGTCGCCGCCCGTCGCGCACGCTGCCCACAGGCCGCGACCGTCGCGCTCGGCGGCGTTCTGAGCGGCCCTGTAGGCCTCCTGGCCGTCATAAGCGGCGTCGTAGGTGTATTCATACCCAGCGCCCGCCTCGATGAGTGTCAGGGCGATGCTGTGGCCGTCGTGGCGGACGTGCCGCAGTAGTCGGCCGCACCGGTCGACGTCGGCTTGGGTGGGGTCCGCGATCAGCTCGACGTCGCTGCGGTAGATCAGCTCATCCAGGATCTCGCGCGCCTCCTGCGCGTAACACTCGTCTGTGTTCCCACCCCGGCCGATCTCGGGGGTGTCTATCCCGATGATCCGCACCCGCTGCGCGCCGGCGCCGGTGTCGACGTCGATCGTGTCGCCGTCAACGACCGCGACCACGACACCGCTCGTCGACGAGCTGCCGGCGTCGGGACCGCCGAGAGGCACACACGCGGTAACGCAGATGCTCGCCCCGATCAGGATCGGAGCGAGCATCAAGCGCCGCGGGCTCAGCGCCATGAGACTCGGCGGCGCTGCCAGCGCACGGCCACGACGATGACGATCGCGAGCACGAGGCCAGCCACGACCGCGATCGCGGGCCGCCAGTCACCCACAGCGACGCAGCAGAAGACCGTGACAACCGCCGCGACGCTGCCGATCGTGACGGTCACAACACCCAGCCGCCACCGATCACCCAAAGCGGCGAATACCGCGGTTAGAACGAGCGCGACGAACGCGATGCCCCCGGCAACGGCGCCGAACCCCGCGATCGACTCAGCAAGTCCGGGAATGGGTGGGATTTGCGGCTGGATGTCGGGCATGCCGGATTGCGAGAACATGCGCGGTCAGCTTTCTGCGGAGGCCGGCGCTGCTGTAGCAGGGGCACGGCGGATGGGATCGACGGTGGCTGTCGCGTGGGCGAGGTCGGGACCGATCGCGGAGGCGTCGATGATGCGCCGGTACACGGTGCCCTCTCGGCCCCCGAACGAGGCATCCCGCTCGGCGCCGACGACGATCACCGCGTCGCCTTTGTGCAGCGAGCTCGCGGCATTCGCGCCGAGCTCGAACTTCGCCTCGACATAGTGAGCGAGGGGCTGGTGCCCCTCGATTCGCTCCTCGCCGCGGTACTCGTAGGTGTTCTCGAGCACCGTGAACTTGGTGATCTGGATGCGGCCCGCCTGCTGCACCTCAGGGTCGGCAGAGAGACGGCCGGTAATGAATCGAGTGGACATGGGTAGTTCCTTTCGAGGTCGAGGTCGAGGTCACTCGGACAGCGACTGATGAGCGCGTGTCGTGAAGCCCAGTAGAGCCCGCTCCTTGTCATTCGCGTCCGGCCACGCCTTCCCGGTGACGTCGACCGGCACGTACCGGTGAGTGGTGCCGTCCTCTCCGAGCTGAACGAACAGAATGAGCGTGCTCTTCACGACGGCATCGCTGCCGTCAAGGTCATCAGCTGCCTCTACCCACACGCGGCGAATGTGGGTGACGTTGATGAGGTCCGTGTTCCCGCTGTTGCGGCGGATCAGGGGTAGAAACATGCGGTTTCCTTTCTTGGCGGTCACCCCGGCAGCGGTGCGCCGGCGTTTTGCATGAACGGCTCGGGATTGATCGGCTTGCCGCTGTGGTGGATCTCAAAGTGGAGGTGGCACCCGAACGAGAACCCTGTCTCGCCCATCGTGCCGATCTGTGTTCCCGCGGCGATCTGATCGCCCTTGGCCACCCGCAGGCTGCCGTCTTCCATATGGAAGTAGCCGGACTCGATGCCGTTGCCGTGGTCGATCCACACGACGTTTCCGCGGTAGGGCTGCACGCCGGCGAAGGTCACGGTGCCGCTGCCAGCGGCCCAGATCGGGCTCCCGCATGACCCGGTGGCCAAGTCGGTCCCCTTGTGGCAGCTATCGCCCGGGCGGTTGATCTCGCACGAGCCGAATCGGTCGGTCATCTTCCCCCGGGCGGGAACGACCCACTCCCCCGTGCCTGCGCTGCACGCCGTGGTCAACGCCGTAACGATCGCTTTCGCGTCAGCCTCGAACGGGGCGTAGTGCTGGGGGTTGTCGTTGACCTGCACGGCGTGGATCGCGAGGGTCGCGGGCATCGTCTGCCACCCGTCCACGCTCGTCAGCCGGCCGTAGAACAGTGCGGCCGAGCGGGAGGGGTCCATTCGCTCCTGGACGGTGCCCCACGAATCCTGCTGCTGGAACAGTCCGATCGACGTCGTACGCGACCCGTCCGGGTTCGTCACCCCCGACGTCTCCCAGTCTCCATAGGTGACGTTCCGCAGTGACGACTCCCCCATCGCGGTCATCACCGCGAGGATCTGGCCGTGCTGGTCGATGCCGAGATCCATGCCGGCGCGGACGATCGCCGCGGCGTTGGTGAGCTGGTCACGCTTATAGCCGTTGACCTCGGCCGGCAGTGAGCCGGTGTCGGCCATACACATGTCGGCGGCATCGGCGCGCTGCACCGATGCGAGGATGAACGCCACCCCGAAGGTCAGGACGAACCCAACCACCGCGACGATCGCAACCAGCTTGATCTTCATGCGTCAGCCTGGCCGTCCCCTCGCGTCTCCTCGGCGGTTTCAGCCTGGCCGTCGCCTCGCATGCCCTCGTCGGTGTCGGTCAACCCGATCTCGATCGATGAGCGCACGTGCTGCACGTGCGTCTCGGGAACGCTGCCGTACTTGAAGACGAAGTGTCCGGGGGCAAGGTTCTGCAACGTCTCAGCGGTCGACGGGTCGAACCCGAACGTCTGCACCGCCCAGTTGGCATCTTCCTGGCGGTCCTGCCGGAAGATGTAGATGCTCTGGGCTTCGCTGATGACAGTGCGGCCGGGGGAATCGACGGGGATATCGGCGCCCTTGTGGAACACGAACACGTTGCTCAGGCCGAGGCCACGAGAGAGCTTCTGGTTCGACTTCAGCAGGTGCGCGGTGGGGCCTTGAACCATGTCCCACCCTTCCTCGTTGATGCAGGTCGTCTGCCAGCCCGGATCGGCACGAAGCCGGCCCAGCATCCACTGGTTGCCGATCGCGCGGACCACGTGCGAGGACGGACCCTCACCGGGGAGCTGAGAGATATCGAAGCTCGTCAGCTTGCCGGTCAGCGCCACCTCTTTGCTGGTGTCGCCGTCGAGCAGGCCGCCGTACTCCTCCAACAGCCCTTCGAGGGTGAACCGGACCCCAAGGCCGGCCTGATGCAGCCGGTCGCGTGCTTGCTCGCTGCCGTTCAGCTCCTCGGCATCGACGTCGCCCAGCAGCGGCAGCAGATCGCTCATGGTGGGTACGCGCCGCGCGTCCTCGAACTGCACGAGAGCCCGGGTGAGGGCCGAGCGTGCCGCCTTCTCCTCCCACTCGTCGATGCGCTCACCGTCACGAGCGATACGGAGGATCGCGTGCAGCAGCCGGTAGGTGCCGGCTGAGCCGATCTGGTTGACGATGAGCGGGTCGAGCAGGTTCAGCCGCGACCCGGAACCGTCCGTGGTGAACCGGATCGGTTCACCAGTCCCCCACTCACGCACCAGCTCCGCGTACTCGCCTTCGCCGCCGCGGTTCTTCTTGTCAAAGATCACCGCGCGCCGGCGCCGGATCAGCAGCGGCCGGATCACGTAAACCGTCTTCACGAACGACGATTTGCCTCCTCCGACACCGCCGGCGACCACGGTGTTCGGGGAGGAGATCAGGCGGGGGTTCGAGTTGTACGCGGTGATCGGATCATGGGCGATGAGGGTGTGCGAGAGCATGTCGCGACCGTTCGCGACGCCGGCGGTTCCCGTCACCGGGCCGATGAGCGCAGTGTTCAGCACGGAGGTCTGCCGGGTCGTCGAGGGGGCTCCCTCGAATACCGGCGCGTAGTACCCACGTCCCGCCTTTCGAGTGTTCGCACGCCGGTTACGCCCGGGCAGCTCATAGGGCGAGACCTCGCCGTGCGTCTCCTCGACGTCAGCGGGGATCTCCGCAACGGCAACGTCGGACTGCTTCTTGCTCCGCCGCGACCGGCGGGGCGTCGTGCTCTCGCTCACGCGATCGCCTCCTTGTCTCCCCCGCCCGCGATGACGCGCATAGCGCGTGCACCGAAGGTGGGTACGTGCGGGCGCAGCCCGCGCGCGATGGGCCAGGTCGTGCCGCTTGCTGCGGCCTGGTACGAGTCCAGCCACTCCAACCGCTGGATGCCGACTTCGTTGGCGCAGACCTCCGCGAGTTCCCGGCTCGCTGAGGCGAGACGGTCGCGGCTGTCGGTGGTGATGGTGATGAAACCGACCCAGTTCGCGCCGTGGTGTCCGCTGCCTTCCGCGAGGTCGCTGCGTCGACGCTGGGCGGCGAGGATCTTCACCTTGCCCTCGTCCAGCGGGATCTTCCCGTTCGATGTTTCGGAGATCTCCGCGGCCATGTCCGACACGAGGTCACGACGTGCGGCATGGCGGGCTTCCCCGGCGGGGATCAGCTCGACGTGGAAGCTGACGGTGCGGATCATGTCCAGCTCGCGGCCGACCAGCAGCTCGAGCAGCCACAGCGGGCGCCGCTGCGCGACGGTGAGCGATTCCGCGCGGATCACCGCGGTGCGGTGCCACCACTCAACGTGCTCGCCCGATTCCGGGTCGATGCCCTCTACGACGTGAGCGGAGTACTCCCCGCCCCGGGCTCGTTCTCCGGTGCTCGTGGGTTCCATGTCGCGCACCAGGTCGAGGGGCCGTGAGGGGTTCTGCATGTGGCGGATCACCGCCGCCGTTCCGCGGGCGGTGAGCGGTTCCGCCCATGAGTGGCGGGAGTCGAGCAGCCCGCGGCGGAACGACTCGATCTCGGCTGCCATGAGCTTGCGCCACCCGTCACGACCGGTGCCGTACTTGCGTGCCTGCTCGACGAACCGAGCGTTCACGGGCCAGCGGCCCACGACGTAGTGGCGCTGCACCATGGCTCCACGAGACGACTCGATCAGCACCTCTTCGTAGGACTTCTTCGCCCAATCGGGCGCGTCCTCGTCGATGTTGTTGAGCACCCAGAACTCCTGCAGCGCGGTGTCTGCCGGCAGAACCCGGGTGACCGACTGCATCATGCGCATCAGCGAGCCCGGAGCGGCCTTACTGGCCTGGAAGGCTCCGAACGCTTCGGCGCCGCGTACGACGTTCTCGGACGACTCCATGCCGCGCAGCTGGCCACTCACCGAGAACGCGACACTCAGGTAGGGCTCTTCCCCGGTCGGGCCGTGCCAGGCGATCCCGGGGACGCCACGGCCGGACTGCAACCAGCCCATACCGTCGCAGCCGTCCGGGTTGGCTCGCATCGCGTTCAGCTCACGCGCCCATTCGATGCGGCCGGCCCGGTCAGCCTTGTCCTTGGTCTTGTTCGTCTGCTCAAGCGCGGTGGTCAGCAGCGCCGCACGATCGGCGTCGTACGGGATGAACTCATCCGCGTGCGTGCGCTGGGCGAGCTGGTGCCGCCGCGAGCGGCGCCGACGTTCGATGATGCTCCCGTTATGGGTGCCGCTCGTGAGGATGACGAGGACCGTCACGCCCACCAAAGCGGAGACGATCGCGACCCACCCGAGGGCCGGCGTGAAGACCATGCCGACACCGATAATCGCCACCGTGCCCCATCCCCGGGACTTGCTCTGAGTGCCCCAGAATCCGCGGTGGCGGCCCTCGCCGCCGAGGATGTAGATGCCGCGCTCGGACTCGTACTGTGACTCGCTCACTGCGGGCGCTCCTTACCTTGAACGGGCGGGGGTGTGACGGATTCGTGTGCTGTCTCGCTTGCCTTCCTCGCGACGGTCTGCGCACCCTTCGCGGCCACGGCGGTCCCCGCGTTAAATGCCGTCGACGCCTTGGTGCCCGCACTTGCCAGGGCGGGCGTGCCGGCGCCGGTGGGCTGCTTCGCGCGTACCTTCCCCGCGTTCTGGGCGCCGAGCTTGGGGGCAATGGAGCCCGCAGCGTCGCTCGGCCGCGCAGATGTGCGAACGGTCTGACGCGTGGGCGCTGCGGGCGCCTCACGGCTGGGAGCGCGGTGCGACCGGCCGGGCGACGTCGGCCCGATCGGTGTCGTCGGCGTCGAATCCGACGTCGGCGCCGCGGCAATGCTCTTCCGAGCCCACGTGATCAGCACGAACGGCAGGAAGACGGCCAGCACGATCGCCATGACGGCGATGATGACGCGGGCGAGGTTCTTGAACCCGTCGTTACCCCATGCGGCCACCGAGTCGATCGGCAACCGGAACGCGAATCCGAGTGCGAGGAAGAGCAGAGGCTGCACAAGGAGCATCCCGACCCACAGGCCAACGGCTCGCGACGCGGCAGCACGGCGACGCGGGTCGACCATCCATGCAATAGCGATGGGGATGAGCGCGCCGGTGAAGTACTGGACGACGAGCTGGAAGATGAAGATGAACGGGATGATGAGCATGCCCAGCGTCATCGCCCAGATGACGATCATGCCCACGACGGCCGCGCCGGTCATCTTCGCGGGGTCATCCGGGGCGATGGTCGAGAACGTCTCAACCATCTGCTCGATCGATCCGCCATAGGCCCAATCGATGATGCTGCGGGTCAGCAGTCGCAGCAGCTCGATGATCGACAGCCCAATGAGAGGGCCGAACATCGCGCCCATGATGAAACCGGGGAAGTACAGCCCGATCGCCTCGAAAAGCTCCTGCCCGCTCTGGTCGCCCTTCGCGACGCGCACGAACTGCGGGAACAGCAACAGAACGGCGAGCATCAACGCGAGCGCGAACGACACGGCGTAGGTGCTTAGGAACGACTGCAACGTGAGATCCGGGAGAGTCGACTCGGTGATCGCCGGAATGACGTCCCGGCTGAGGCTGATCGTCGCGTCGCGGCCCGACTTGTACATGTTCCCGAACGGATCGGACCAGAAGTTGACGACCCCGCCCACGGCGTCGACAGCACCGGACACACCGTCGGTGAAGTCACCCCAAAGGTCGATGCGGTGCATCAGCAGCCCTCCGGGATGACCGTTCCTGTGGTGCGAAGTGTGTTCGCATCGTCCTTGAACTCACCGTCTTCGATCGCCCACCCGTTATCGGTCCAAACGACGCCATAGGAAGGCATGAAGTTGAGCGTCGGATCGATCGCCCCCTGAAGCACCAGCGGCAGCATCAGCGTGAGATCCACTCGCTGATCCGTGAAGCTGTCCACCCGGTAGTAGCCGTTCAGGCTGGTGAGGTAGAACTGCGACGCATCGACCTTCTCGGCAGATGCAGCCGACTGCGCGAGGTTCGGCGCGACAGACGCCACACCGTCGATGAGCGCAACCTCTTCGGCGGGTACGACCGGCTTCTGCCCGATCCACCGCGTAAACGCGATCGCGAACGAGACGGCGCCTTCGGGGGTTTGCGGTGCCGCGGCCTGCGCGTCGAGCACGGCCTGCGGTCCACGGGAGTCGCCTCCGAGGCAGCCGTCGACGCCCGCCACGGCAGGGGGGGGAGGTCGTGGCGGACGTCGACGGGGTTTGTGGGGTTGTGGGCTGAGCGGGCGGCTCGGGCGCCGCGGTGTTGTCCCCGCGGCTGCCGAGGAATACGCCGAGCCCGATGCCGCCGGCGACGAGAATCGCGGCGGCCGCGATGACCGCGACCCATACCCAGCGGCGGCGCGGTGCTGTCGTCGGCGTGCTCATGGTCAGGCGAAGATCGCGATGATGGCGCCAACAACGACGGCGAGGGCGACCAAGACGCCGAGGGAGATGCTGGCCCACAGCACCTGCTTTTTGCCCTCTGCGACGGCGGCGGGGTTGCTCTCGCCGTTCTGGCCAACCTTCACGATCGCTTGGATGAGGAAAACGATGCTGATGACGATTGCGATCGCCCAGACACCGGCGAGGATCTTCTGCCACAGCTCAGTGAACTGCGCTCCAAAGATCGTGAAGTCGGGGATGATCCCGTCAAGCGGATTCTGCATGTCACTGCGCCTTTCGTAGTTCGGTGTTGAGTTGCTCGACCACGCCGGCTGTCAGTCGGGTGATTGCGTCCTTCGTGGCAGGCGCGAGCTGGCCGTAGACGAGCGTCGTGCGCTCAGCGATGTGGTGATCCATCGGCAGGTGGTAGACCGCTCGGATGCCGGCCTTCTCGATCAGCTCGTCTGCGTAAGCGCTGACCTCGGCATCCTCGGGCCGGCCGTCGTGGGTACGGACGACGATCGCGTTTCGTGCCAGATGCGCGGCGTGGCCGCCGCCCTGGTGGAGGTGCCGGAGGAGCTGCATAGCGCCTTGCAGGGCGTCGAGAGCATCCAGCACGGGGATCACGAGAACGTCGGTGACATCGAGTGCCCCGTGGAACGCGCTCGAGCTGGGCTGGTTACCGGTGTCCATGACGCGGACGGGGAAGAACTCGTCGATCTTGCTCGTGATCCGCTTGACGTCCTCGCCGCTCAGGGGCTCCCGGTCGCCCACGGTGCCGATCACGGATGCGTAGCTGGTTTGCTGCGAGACATAGCCGGCGAGGTGGCCGGCGCCGCGGATCTGGTCGAGGTCGCGCAGCAGCTCGGCAACGCCGACGTTCGCGCGACCTTCGGAACGCACCGACAGGGCGCCGGGGTCGTCTGCGACCTCGACAACAACTGTCCCTCCCCCACGGGTGGTAGCAAAGCAGCCACCGATCGCGAGCGAGAGGGGTGTCTTCCCGACGCCGCCTTTGGGATTGGCAACGAGAATCCCGACGCTGCGCTGCCAGCGCGACAGTCGGATGAGCGATCGAGCGCTACCCAGCTCGGCCGCGGCCAGTTCCGCGGGGCCCTGCTTCACCTTGAAACCCAGGTTTCGTGCGACGGCCCGCCAGCCAAGCGACGGCGCCTCTGCGGCACGTTCGCGACGGTTAATTCGGAGATCTACCGACGGGACGCCGCCGGCAGCCTCCGGCGCGCCCTGCGCTTCATCCGGCAGGGGCACGTCGTCGATCACCGCCGGAGGCTCGGCCGGTGCAACATCGTTGCGAAACCGGTCGAGCAGATCGTCCGTCGGTGAAGCTTGCGCTTTATGCGTCTTGTCCCCCATTTGGGGGACAGATTCACCCGCTCGCGGCGATGACGGCAGCTCGACCGACTCGACGTAGCCCTCGGCGCGTGACGCGCCTCGGAAGCTTGTATTTTCGACCTTTTCAGTCACTTCGCACCCCCTGCGTGCACCATGCTAACGACGGGCGATGACATGCTCCCCGCGGGAGGCGATAACTCGCCCTCGAATCAACGGTAACGCGTTACCCGAGATGTTGGATGAGAGTGCTTTAACAATCTGGGTCATGCCACTACTGGCACAATGAAGCCATGCCGATTCGCACCCCGATACCCGACCTGACGGGGGAACCGCTGAACGCGCATCGGGTCATTCAGAACGAATCGCGCCTGATCTGCCTGCGGTACCTCCTCAGCGTCGAGTCCGCATCCCGCGCCGAGATCACACAGGCCACCGGCCTTGCGGTGACGACGACTGTCGAAGCCCTCACAGAGCTTGAAGAGCGCGGCTACGTGACAGACCCGAACATGCCCGCGCATTCTCGTGCCGGCAGGCGTCCGCAGTACAAGGCGAATCGGGAACGAGTCACGACCGAACTTCTCGCGTTCGTGAGCTGGGTTCTCAGGTAGTCACGCCCGCCGACATGGCACTCGGGGTTGACACGTACGTGTCAACCCCGAGTAGCGTCCGCACTGTCAGCTAACTGGCTGTTCCGTACTGAAAGGTGGAAGCAGCCCAGCCAAGGATGATCCACGTCAGGGCGGGGGCGATAACGCTCACGGAAGCCAGACCCCACAGCAGGCGGTCGCGTGTCCGGTGTGCAATGTAGCCCGCCCACACAGCAAGCAAGATGCAGACGGCGGTGGCACCAACTGTCAGGAATGTGACTGTCCAGCTCGAGTGAATCGTGGCTGTAGTGCCGTCTGCGAGCAGCCAGGTGCACTGCCGCCCGATGGGCCACGCGGAGGCCTCGGCGTACGTCAGCGCCTGCTCTGTCAAGGCAACGTTGGCAGGGGGCGCAAGTTGACATTGCGCCTCTGCGCTGACCCTCGTTTCCAGGTACTGCGCAGCAAGTCCGACTACGAGAAACGATCCCGCCACAAAGAAAACGGCCGTGAGGGCGGCTCTGAGCCGCCCGTGCCCTTTGTTTCTCATAGTCGGACCTCCGCTAAGAAAGTACTGGAGTCAGCACGGGTACTTGCTGGGGGGAATCTCTCCGTAGCCCCCAGAGTTCCAGCACACAGTCGGTGCCGTCCAGTTTCGCCACGAGGCGAGCGTGCCGCGCGACTGGTATCCGGTCTGCGTGAGCCCCATGCAGTCGGTGTTGGACAGCCAGGGCTGAAGAAGGCAGCCTGTGGAGTTGACGGGCTGGATGTTCCCCGAGATCCGTCCGATGTTGTCGAGTCCACGGGGCGCGGTGACGAGGATGAGCATCTCTTGCATCCCGTTCGGCCACGCGCCGAGAGTTTGCGGGCTCCGGATGCCGATGCCAATCGAGTTGCGGTTGCACTCGTCGAAGAGATCGTTGTAGTCGGCGTATGCGCCGAGACGCGAGGGCAGCGGGTTCAAGCCGAAGCCCGAGTCGTACATCACCGACCAGTTCCACCCGTAGTTCTTCGCGAACGGTCGATCTTTGTAGTTGGCCGCAGCGACCGAGCAGTTAGGACGTTGGTTGACCTGGTAAGCCGACGCATCTGTGTACACGTTCACCTCGGCTTCCCATCCGTCCTCGCCGTTCATGACATCTGTGGAAGCTTGACCCGGGTACCAGTTCAAGTACTGATCGAACAGAACAGTGCTGCTGGTGGGTCTTGTGATCTGGACGTCGACCGAGGTGGGCTCCCAACGCGTGGCCGCCCGGGCGGCGCCCCTCGCCTGCTGGTCCACGCCTGCCATATCGATTCCTGCTCGCTCCCGACGAGATTCGAACAGCTGCTCGATGCGTGCCGGATCGGCAGCCGGGGCAACGTAACTCGAGGAACGAGCTGTAGAGCTGAGAGGCGGACTCACGGTGAGCCCCTTAGACATGTAGAGGCTTTTCGCTTGCTCCGTCGGCATCTCTACAACAACGTGAGATATCTCTGGCTGCGTCCCATAGAGATCGTTGAACTCCGCGAGATACGTCTCCACGTCCACGCCAGAGCTCGGGGAGTACTCACCGACCACCACATCGTTCTCGAACCGGAACGCCGAAACGGGGTAGCCGAGAGCCTCCTCCATGCTCACAACATCCTGAAGACGCTGATGAGAAGTGAGGGGCACGTCGACCCGGGCAGTGGCGGGAGCAGAGACAGCGGTGGGCGGGCTCCCTGTAGCCTCGCCCCCCGGTTCGGCGGCATAGCTCGGGGCGGTCGCTACGAGAGCCAAAACCGCTGCGGTTGCTCCAGTTGCCATGAGTCGGGACTTCTTCATCGATCGCTCCGCATCTTCTTTCACGCTGGGGTGAGGTTGGGATCGGTGCACGGTCATACGAGATGACATGCAGCCGTCGAGACACATACTCCTTGTGCCCCATGCCGCACGCGTTACGTCGCAAGCCGCCCCACGCCATTCAAGGCGGCTCTCAACGCGAGACCTGTCGCTGTGTGGCCGCGCCACCGGGCTGATCAGGCCGCCCAATTTTTCCGATGGATCTCATCCATATGGATGATGGTCAGCTGGGCGCTGCGGCTATTGGCTCCAGAGCGCGAGGATCGCTTCTTCGATGAGGACGCGCTTTGACGCCTTGCTTCCGCGCCTTGCCTTCTCGCGCGCGACTGCGGCATCGAGCACGGCCGCGACGTCGGGGCTGATGCGCGTCGCGAGCTGCACGGTCACTTCCGAACCCCCAGCCACGGGGGCCGGCGCGGGCGATGCCGCGAACCGCGTGTTCGTCGTCGGAGCAGGCGACGGGGCTGCCGCGGGCGCCTCGGCGCCCTTGCCCTCGACAGGGCTTTTGGACACGGTTGCCGGCGCCGGCGTCGGTGCGGGGCTGGGTTTGTAATCGATCGGGTCAACCCCGGCGTCGGGAGCGGGACGTGGGCGGGAACGGGCGGGCCGGTCGGGCTGGTTCGCGGTCATCGGATCACCTTTCGCATCACTTCGCTGTATGCCTCTCGCACCGGCGTTCCCTTGCGGTACGCGCCGTACCACTCCCCCGCCATGCGGACCTCGGGAACGATCGCCAGGTGCGGGACGATCGGCTCGATAATCGGCGCGAGCTCGCGCACCTGGTCGATCGCGTCCTGTTCGGCGTAGGACAAGAAGCCCGTGCCGTCGCGGGTCATCGTGACTCCGGCTTCTTCGATCCCGGTTGCCGCTCCCAGGCGCGCCATGCTGCGCCTGAACGCCTCCACGGTGCGCTTCGCACCGGTCACCCCATCGATGCCCGAATCGGACGCCGTAGCGGCGTACAGCACCCGATCCGAGGCGTGCAGAGCAGACAGCGTCAGAGGACCGCCCTGACGGTTCGCGCAGTCGATCACCACAACGTCGGCGTCGAGGTCGACCAGCGACGCCTTGAGCCGCAGCTCGGCGTAGTCGTCGCGCTCGCTCTCGCGGTTGCTGAGGTCACGAGCGGAGGGGATCACGCGCAACAGCTCATGCCAACGGCTCGGCACGGCGAGATCCTGCGCCCAACCAGTGGGCTCTTCCTTGGCCCCGAGGATCGCGCCAACGTGCAGCCCCTCCCCCACCGGCTCAGTGCGCGTCCACTTCGTCGATGCCGCACGTGGGTCGAGGTCGATAAGCACCGTGCGATGCCCGGCTTCGGCCGAGGTCATCGCCACCGATACCGCCGCGGTCGTCTTACTGACTCCGCCCGCCTCGCTGTAGACCATCACGATTTGCATGCTTCCATCCTACCTTCTAGCTAACGTTCCAGCTAGCTTTCTTTCTGCCTATCTGACTAGCTAGCTTTCTAGAAAGACAGCTAGCTACCGCCCTGTCTCAGACGGTTCGTCTGAGACGCTTACGACGCGAGTTCGCTGGTCCGCACGGGCGCAGCCTTGCCGAGCTGGTCGATGCGTTGGCGGCTGATGCCGAGCGCTGCCGCCGCGGCCTCTGCGGGGTAGCCCTGAGCGCGGAGGGCTCGAACGGCGTCACGGCGGAGCATGGCTGCGCGGGTCTGCTGTTCGCGGGCGGCTTCTTCGGCGGCGGTGCTGTCTTTCCAGAGCTGGGCGACGTCTTCGGGGATCACGACGTCGACATCGACGGTTACCGCGTCGTCATCGAGCCACGCCGCTGCGAGTTCGTGAGCCGCCTTGTCGATGCCTCGGAAGGTCGTCGCGGTGCCGGTCGCGATGATCGTGCCGCCGGCGGGGGAGGGACTGGTGAGTTCGGGGATCTCGATCGTCCACCATCCGTCTTCGTCTCGGTACGCGCGAGCTGCAAGCTGTCGGGTCATCTGTCGGCTCCTTTCAGTTCCAGTTGGCCGGGGTGTCGTCGAATGCGTTCTGAATCTGTCGCACGATGCCCGCGGACACCTCGCCGCCGTGAGCGGCGATCACCAGCGTCATGGCGCCGTCTGACGATTTCCACGTCTCGTGACTGCCTTTGGTTCGCACGTGCTCCCAGCCCTTTGAGCGCAGGAACTTCGCTACGTCCCGGTGCTTCTGTCGCTTGGTCATAAGACTATGCTAGTCCCCCTAGCACTGCAATGCAAGGGGGACTAGCTATTTTCTTCGGATTCGAACGCGGTGCCGCAGATGCCGCAGATGATGGGGCCTGCCTCGATGACGCTGAGAGAGGCGCGGATCTTCCGCCCGCATCCGCAGACGACGGCGGCGCCGTTGTTGTTGCTCTTCCGTCCTCCGCCGGTGGCGATCGCTTCGGCGCGGCGGTGAGCGGTGATCGCGGTGTGCAGCGTCGCGATCGTCTCGGCGTACTCGGCTTCGGTGTGACGGGGGAGTGTCGTCACGCTCCACCCGATGCTCTGATCGTGCTCGATGGTGAGCCCGAGGCCTTCGGCAATGCTCTTGAATCGCTGGTTGTGGTAGCGGCCCTGACGGCTGGTGTCCTGGATGCCGCGGGACTGTGCGGCCGCGTGTGCGGCCTCGTGCAGCAGCGTCGCGAGGACGGACGCGGCGCCCCCGGCCAGGCCCTCACCGCCGACGAACAGCTCGTGCAGCTCGTCCTCTCCGCGCACCCATCGCGCTGCGGCGAAGTGTCCGAGCTTCATCCCCTTTGCCTCGCTCCCGCTGCCGATCGTGACGACGACCTCGGGAACCTCGGGGTGACGCTTGCGGATATCGGCCCACGCCTGCTCGATTGCGGCGACCAGGGGAGCGGCGACGGTGGCGCTCATGCGTTCACCGCCTCGGGGACTGGCGGAGAGGCAATATCGAAGGTTGCACTATTCGGCGTGGAATCAGTTTCCGCGCTCGTTACGCCTCCCCGCTCGCAGTTCGTGGACGGCCCTTCATGCGTTGCGCGGGGCGCGCGTGTAATCGAACACGTCGGCGCCAGAGTTCGATCCGATCAGGTGGTACAGGACCCCGTCGTGATCGATCACGGGCTTGGCTGTGCCGTCCGGTTGAAGGGGACACAGGACGGGTCGACCTTCTTTGGTCGGCGTGACGTCTTCGTGCAGCAGTGCGATGTACGTCTCGATCGTCATGCCCTCACGCTAACCCGCCGGGCTGGTGCGTCAGGGGTGCCCCATTCTCTGGTTGAGCGAGCGGTGGCCAAATCGATCACGATCACGCCACCTCAGGAGGTTGCGCCACACTGTTCGTGACCATCACCAGCGACGGTTCGCTGGCATGCGCGGCCGTGACGAACACGCTGGCGGAGGTGATCATCGGACCGTCTCTTCAATGGTGCAAGTACCTATTCAAGCGATGGTTACTCGTCAGTTCTCAGCTCTGGTGTATCAGCCGGTCGCGGTCAGCGAGCGTGCGCAGCCGGTAGTCGACGTCGGAGGACCCTTCGATCGTCACCCACAGGTCGCCCACCGCGCAGTATGCGGCTGAGCCCTGCGGCGCCCGGAATGCGGCGCCTTCATGGTCGCGGCCGTTGATGTGGATGATGGCGGGCGCCCACCTCAGCCTCCTCAGCTCGTCTCGTGCTTGATCGAGGCCGTCGCGGATTGCCTCGGGCGATGGGAGCGGGCCTGTGCGGCTCTCCAGATCGCGGCCGCTGAGCTCGCCCAGCAGCCGCGCCTGCACACGGTCCTCGTGCCGGCCTCATCGGCGACGGTCGTGATCGAGACGACCGCTGGGGTGTCGGGCTCGTCGTAGAAGCCGACGCTGATGTGCGTGATCCTCTCGGGGGGACCACCCCAACCGGCCAGTCGCACGGTGCCCGGCCAGGACTCGAGCTCGAACAGCGGCAGCTGCGAGGCCAGCAGCCGGTCGCGCTGTTCACGGCGCCGCTCCTCGAAACCTCGCTGCGGGTCGGTTGCGGACAGGATCGCCACGCGCAGGCTCTCGGCTCGCGTTCGTGGACGCCACCAGATCGAGGTGAACGCGACCAGCCACGCGACGACCAGCAGCACGATGGGCGGAAGCCACCACCACACGCCGACCGTGAGCTGCACTACGACACCGACCACGAGGCCGATGCCAGCGGCCACAAGATACAGCAGCGGCGACGGGATGATCAGCCGGTGGCGGGCCAGTGCACGCCAAGCTCGCCACGGCACGGCCCACGGGCGCGGTGTGGTCACCTCCAGGTAGGCGGCCCCACCACGCATCATGCCGCCGCCGTACTTCAGCCACCGCCATACACGCCCGCGCCGTGACGCCCCAGCGAGCGAGGTGTACGTGTACATAACGCCAGTCTACGAACCGGCTGCCCGGGACCTCACGCTCACAACTGAATAGAAGCAGGGTATGTGTTGACGCTAATGGGGTCGGCCAATGGGGGCGGGGAGCGATGAGTGCAATACTCCCAATTCTGGAATATGCTTGACGTTATGACCGCGTTCCTGTCTCAGCCATCGTTCTGGATCCTGACCGCTCTCGCGTCGGGGCGGCGACATGGCTACGAGATTCTCCGGGAGACCAGTGACGCGTCGGGCGGGCGGGTGTCGTTGAAGGTTGCCTCCTTGTATGCGGCTCTGGATCGGCTCGAAGCGGAGGGCGCCATCACACCCGATGGTGAGGAGATCGTCGCGGGCCGTGCCCGACGGTACTTCGTGATCACGGAGCAGGGCGCGGCGCGGTTGTCGGCGGAGGCCGATCTAATGGAGCGGTCTGCGCGTGCGGCCCGGACCCAGCTTGCCGTGCACGGGTTCGCTTACGCGCCTGCCGGGTTGATCGCGTGATGGGCCGCCGGAGACGGGATCCGTTCGAGCGGTTGTTGCGCTGGTACCCGGCATGGTGGCGGCGGGCGAATGGCGCCGTGTTCGTGGACAGTCTGCGTGATCACGCGGATCATGAGCAGCGCGCGGCTCCGTCACCGGGCGACCGGTTCTCCGCGTTCGTGAACGGTGTCGGCCTTCGCCTGGACGCGCGGGTCGCGTTGTGGGCGTCGTTGCTCGCGATCGCGTTGGGTGCGTTGTCGTGGATCGGGCTTCTGGTGGGCGTGAACGGTGGACCCCAGCCCGGTTGGGGGGTGGGGCTTGCGACAACGAGTGTCGCCCCGATGCTGACGGCGATCGGTTTGATCGCGGTCGCCAGACAGCGACGGTGGCTCATCCCACCGCGTGCCCTCCTCATCCTCCCCATCCTCTTGCTAGCCCTGTTGCTAGCCGGGTTGACGCAGTTGTCGTGGGCGTGGGGGTTTCGGCTCGCGGACGCCAACCAGCCGCTGACCGGTCTTGCCGGATGGTGGGGTCTGCTGTTCGTGTCGGCGTGGGTCGTCGGCGCGGCAGGGATCGGATTGGGCGTCGACGGGCTCCTCTACCGAACTCGCTGGCGATGGTTCGCCCAACTTCCTCTGGCCGCATTCACCGGCGCCGTGGCAGCGCCCGCGCTGGGTCTGACCCTCACCACTCCCACGGTGTCGACGGTCATCGCCGCCGTCCTGGCCGTCGCGGCGCTCCGCGCGCTCAGTGGCCGACGCGCCCGAACACTCCCGGTACGCAACGCCGCGAAGAGATCCCGGCCTGCTGACACCCGCAGCACGGTCCTCTGGCTGAGCGCAGTCAGCGGCGTTTTCGGGGCGGTAGGGGTCGCGTACGCACTTACCGGCGCCGGCTGGTCGGCGGGTGCCGTCGATACGACGATCGCGATGAGCCAGGGCATCACGATCCTCCTCGCCGCAGCAATCCCCCTCCTGACGGCCGTCGCGCTGATCGTCCCGACCCGCTACGGGCGAGCAGCAGTCTGGGGACCCCTCGGCCTGGTCACCCTCGCCCTGATCGCGGTCGCGGTCGCCTACGTCTCCGCGCCTGCCGGGTCACAGATGACACTCTGGTTGGGGGTATCGGCTGCGCTGGGCGGCGGAGCTGTCACCTGGTGGAGCATCCCGCGGCTGCGCGGCACCCCTGCCATCCGGGTCGCCGTCAGCGCAGCACTCGGCCTCGCCTATGCGGCACTGTTCGGCATGACCGTCGTCCCCATACTCGCTTTCACCGTCCCCCTCGCCGCGATCACCCTCGCCCTCGTGGTTGGGCGACGAAAACGACCAGACACCCAACTGCGTCGCGTAGAGGCCGCCATGCCCACCGCTTTCCGCACAACGCAAGGATAGAAACGATGCAGTTCGCTGGAGTTCTCCCCGAGGACGCACCCGATCCCCGCTTCGAACGGGAACAGCATCTCAAGGCCATGCCGATCCCTATCTACGAATTCGCAGCGCAGCGCGCTGTTGGCGACACCGACATCGGCGTGAGCTCCGGCACCGATGGGCGCGGCATGAACATGATGACCGCGAGCGTCTCGGCCACACTGTGGCGAAACCCGGACGATAAATCAGACCCGATCAACCTCGCCGACCTCGACGAGCAGACACGTCGATCAATCGAGCAGGTCCCGCCGTGGCCGCGCCCTGCCTGGCTGATCGAGTCAGTAGAGCGCATGCGGTACCCCTCCCTGTGGGAGGCGGTGCAGACCACCTGGCATCGGGACGCGTCCGAGCGCACAACGCTCGCCTACCTTCTCGTTCATCACGCGAACCACATCCTGATGAACCACTTTCGAGAACAGCTCGGACTCAGCCTGCACGATTGGGAGTCGCCCGCGCTGACTACGGAGCGCGCGGTCCGGCATGGAGCGGGGGTTGTCGTCGACGGCACCACGGTGACAGGTGCGGAGATCGACACGGATCCTTTCGTATACGCCATCGGCGCAGAGCTCCCGGGCGGCGGAACACTGACGGTCGTGATCTCGCGCGAGCATCTTCAGTACCTGGACCTCAGGTTCGCGCAACGCCGCGGCCTCTAGCGCAACACAGCCGACTCCCTCTAGGCCGTGTTGATCAAGAGGGTTCACTCTCCGCTGGGCGAGTCTTGAACGGTGACGCGGCAGGAGATCTCGGACGAGGTGTGGGCCGTGCTGGAGCCGTTGATGCCGACGGTGACCGGGAGGTCGAGGCCGTGGACGGATCATCGCCCCGCGGTCGAGGGTATGACGTGGAAGTACCGCACCGGGGCGCCGTGGCGGGACGTGCCGGAGCGGTTCGGTAAGTGGAACTCGATCTACAAGCGGTTCAACCGGTGGGCCGAGGACGGCACCTGGGAGAAGCTGCTGGCCGAGGTGCAGAAGCAGGCCGACGCCGCCGGGAAGATCGACTGGGTCGTCTCGATCGACTCCACGATTGCACGTGTGCATCAGCACGGCGCGACACTGAAGCGTGACACAGGGGGCTCTGCCGAATCACAAGAATCCGTGGTTCGAGCCGTCTGATCACGGGATTGGACGTTCCCGGGGCGGACTGACGACCAAGCTGCACCTGGTCTGCGACGGCCGCGGAAGGCCGCTAGGCATGGTCATCACCGGTGGGAATGTCAACGACACCACGATGATGCCCGCCGTGCTTGAGGACATCCGCGTGCCCCGCGATGGGGAGGGCCGGCCGCGCACCCGCCCCGACCGGGTGCTCGCCGACAAAGGCTACCCGTCGAAGGCAAACCGTGCATGGCTGCGCGCGAGAGGGATCGCGGCCACGATCCCCGAGCGGGACGATCAGATCGCGCACCGCCGCAAGAGGCCAGGCCGACCGATCGACTTCGGCGATCAGCAGCAGGAACGCTACAAGGGCCGCAACGTCGTCGAACGCTGCTTCAACAAGCTCAAGCAGTGGCGCGGCATCGCGATGCGTTCGGACAAGCTCGCTCGCAACTATCGTGCCGCGATCAGCCTCGCTGCGACGCTGATCTGGATCAAGACGGACCTGTCCCGTCCGGCCTGGCCATAGGCCGGCCGGCGCCGCGCCGATGCGGCAGGATGACGGGATGAGTTCCTACGTTCGCCCTCTGATCGAAGCGCCGGTGTTCCGCGACGCTGACGGCGCGGTGATCAACTACGGGAGCCGGTGGCACGAGTCACCTCCGGAAGACACCTACTCGGTCGACACGCATCCCGAGCGGTTCGCACCGCTGCACGTTGTCGCTGACGCCCTTATCGCCCACCTCCGAGAGACGTATGACGTCGAGGTCGATGAGGGCGTTGAGGTGACAGCGGATCTGCTGCGTCCCGCGTTTCATGATGTGGTGCGCGCGGTGCGGATACGTCCTAATGATCCGAAGTGCGCGTCCTTGACGTTGGTCTTCACCGCTTATCCGGGGATCTACATGCACGCGGGACTATTGCACGACTTCCACTACCCAGTCTGCGGTTGCGACGCTTGCGACTCGAACTGGGAGGCCGAAGCCGATGAACTCGAGCAGCAAGTATTCGCGACCGTCAGCGGCAACTACCGAGAGACGATCGAAAGCGGACTTCGCCCCTGGGTCGATTACGCCTTCACCTATCCCGACGGCGCGAGCTCCGGGAAATCCCGCTCCCAAGATCTTCCTGCCCAGCGCCTCAAAGACGCCAAGCCCGTCCTCCGCGACCTTCCCGACGGATGGAATCACTGGCCGCGCCCGGCCCCGCCTCTCGATCAACACGGCCTAGCTCGACGGTAGGCCGAGCCTGTCGAAGAACGCCCTGTTCTGCTCCGTGGCCGCGTTGACGAGGCCGTCGAAACTGATGACCTCGACATACGCCTTGTACGGCTCGACGTAGCCGAAGTACCCGAGCCCGTCATGCGTCTTGATCAAGTTCGACAGCTTGCACATGCGCTCCATCGTTGGCGTCAGGTCGGCGATGACGTAGCAGAAGGCCGGCGGCTCCTGCGCGCTCGACGGAATCAGCCGCCCGGTTGCCGTCGTTACTTTGCCCTCGCGAACCCGCGCGACGTAGTCAAGGCACTGCGCGATGGGGTTCTTGTCCTCCGTCGTCGCGTCGTTGCGCATGGGGCGCTTGAGCTCGACGACGATCGACTGCAGCGGCAACTTCTGCCCCGCGGTCGCGAGCACGGGCGAGTCCGCCTCGAGCACGCGTGTCGCCAGTATGTCCGGTCGGTTCGTCGAGGCGTCGTCCGTGACGGGCATGCTCTTGAGAGTCTTGTCGGACGCGAGGTAGTGTGGAAGACGAGCCGCTCGTCCAGATTCCACAGGTTCGACGCATCGACCCAGACATCGTTCGAGTCCTTGCGCATGGGGAAAAGCAGCTCGTGGACGCGGTCTTCGCGAGCATACTTGCCATCTCCGTCCGACTCGATGAGTTTTGCGAGGATGTCGAGGGTCGTGCGGCGCCGAGCAACGTGCCTTCGGGCGACCTTATCTCGGAGCGCGACAGCGCTTCATCGAACCATGAAGGAGTAGTCGGAATGTCCACTGCCAAGGTCGCTCTCGTCTCGGGCGCAGGTCAGGGAATCGGTCGCGGAATCGCGCTCCAGCTCGCGAAGGACGGCTTCGACGTCGCCGTCGCAGACCTCACGTTCCAGGAGGAGAAGGCGCGCGGCGTCGTCGCGGAGATCGAGGCGCTGGGCCGCCGTGCGATCTTCGTGGCTGCCGACGTGTCGAAGAAGGAAGACGTCGTCGCCGCTGTGGACGCAGCCGCCACGCAGCTCGGTGGGTTCGACGTCATCGTGAACAACGCGGGCATCGCGCAGGTCAAGCCGATCCTCGACGTGACGGCGGAAGAGCTCGACAAGATCTTCTCCATCAACGTGAACAGCGTGGTCTTCGGCATCCAGGCCGCTGCCGACAAGTTCATCGAGCTCGGTGTGAAGGGCAAGATCATCTCCGCCGCCTCGATCGCGTCGATCAAGGGCTTCCCGATCCTCGGCGCGTACTCGGCGTCGAAGTTCGCCGTGCGCGGCCTCACGCAGGTCGCGGCGCAGGAGCTCGCCCCGAAGGGCATCACCGTCAACGCGTACGCTCCCGGCATCGTCGGCACGGGCATGTGGGACCTCATCGACGAGAAGCTGTCGGAGATCAACGGCAAGCCGCGGGGCCAGAACCTCAAGGAGAACGTCGAGAGCATCGCCCTCGGCCGCATCGAGACGCCCGAAGACGTCGCGAACGTCGTGTCGTTCCTCGCAAGCGAGAAAGCCGACTACGTGACCGGCCAGGTGCTGCTCGTGGACGGCGGAATGCTCTACAACTGATGCATCCGAAGGGGGCGCGGGGAGGACATGTCCTTCCCGCGCCCCCTTTTTTGCGAAGTCTTCGCGAGGACGCCGCGCCCGGCCGGTTCCTCATCAGGCCGCCGGCAGGTGCCGGCGCCAGCTGAGCGCGACGATCCCGACGCTGACCGCCGCCAGGACCGCGCCGGCGAGGAACATCGTCGTGTACGGGATCCACGCGCCGAGCGCGGCGAGGATCGCCGGGATGAAGAACCCGAGATACGTCAGTGAGTAGTACACCGCGGTGAGTCCGGCAAGATCGCGCGGACCGGCGATCCGCTGAATCTCGCGCAGTCCCCCGACGAGCAGCATGCCGTAGGCCGCGCCGAGTGCCGCGGCGGCCACGAACGCCCAGGCTAGCGAGTTGAGGCTCACCGCGACGGCGGCCAGGATCATGGCGGGAACGGTGACCGTCAGCGCGATCCCGATGCCGCGGGCCGACAGCGGGGTGTCGACCTTCGCGGCGAACCGCTGCACCGCGACACCGCAGCCGAGCGCGACGACGCACAGCAGACCCGACACACCGATCTGCAGTCCCGGCGCCTGCGACATCATGAGGCCCGGCAGGATCGCGTACGCGCTTGCGGCGGTGCCGAAGACCCACGGCGCCATCGGGACGACGACGAGGAGGAACCGGCGGTGCATCGCGGTGGGGATGCGCAGGTCGGCGAGGAGCGGCCCAGAGGTGTCTGGGCGCGGCCGGCTCTCCGGCGCCGCCCACAGCAGCACGAGCGCGACGAGGGTGAGAGCGATGTGCAGGAGGTAGGGCGACGCGGTGGGGATCGGGCCGAACTGCCCGAGCGCCGCAGCGAATCCGGCGCCCAGCGCGAACCCGGACGTCAGTGCGAGTGCAGCGCGTGAGGCGCCACGGCCGTCGACGGCGCGGGTCGTGAACGGAGGCTCGGAGAGCTCTTTCACCCAGCTCGTGCCGACTGCCATCACGAGCCCCAGCGCGATACCCGACAGCACCCGCCCGGCGAACAGGAGCGGCATCGAGGAAGCCCCGACGGCGAGGAGCGTGCTGCCCGCAATCGCGATGATCGGGGCGGGGACGAACAGCGGTCGGCGGCCGTACCGGTCGGACAGCGGGCCGCCGAGAAGGAGCGCGGGCACGATGCCCAGGACATATGCCCCGAGCAGTACATTCACGCTGAAGGCGCTCATCTGGTCGATCTGGCGGTACATCACGAGCAGCGGTGTGAACTCGTTTCCACCCCACGCGACAGCGAACAGGGCAGCGCTCACGCGCATCCAGGGGACGATCGCGATCCGCTCTCCGGCGGCGGCTCCCTCGGAGGACATCTCACTCATGACAGCAGCTCCCGGTGGGTCTTCTTGATGTGACGGCCGAGTGCCACCTCGAACGCCGCGGTCTCGCCATCGCCGATGAGGCGGACGAGCAATCCGTGATCGTCGAGCACCTGCTCGGCTCGGTCGTCGCGTCGCCAGAGCGACCACGCGAGCATCCGCCTCTGCCGATCGCGCAGCGTCGCGAAGAACTCTGCGAGCAGGGCGTTCCCGCCGGCCGCGACGATCCGGGCGTGGAAGGCCGTGTCTGCCTCGGCGAGCCGCGCGAGGTCGGATGCCTCGTACGCGCGGCGTTGCTCGTCGAGGATGTCGGAGAGCTCGTCGACGACGTCCTGCACCCGTTCGGAGTCACGGACGAGCCGCCGCACGGCATCGGTCTCGATGAGGATGCGCGCCTCGACGACGTCGTCGAGCTCTCCCGGCGTCACATCGCGGATCAGCGCACCGCGCTTGGGGTACAGCCGCATCCACCCCTCGACCTGCAAGCGCAGGAACGCCTCGCGGACGGGGGTGCGGCTCATCCCGAGTTCGTCGGCGATCGTTCCCTCGCTGACCATCGTCCCGCCGGCGAGATCGCCGTCGAGGATCCGCTCCTTGACCTTCGCGTACGCGGCATCCGCGGCGGATGCCTCCGTCTCCTGATGCTCCATGACCCCGTCCCCGTGCTGATGAACAAGATAGATACTAGTTGCATCTCAGCCCGGTGCAAAGTGGCTCTTCGGACATTCGGTGGGGGTCATGGAGTGAGGCCGCCGGCGGCGAGGAGCATGCGGAGGCGGTAGTTGTGCCGGTTGCGATAGCCGCGGGCGAGGCGCCGGTGCAGCTCGATGATTCCGTTGATCGCCTCGGTGCCGCCGTTGTTCGCGCGCCCGGTCGCGAAATACGCGAGGAACGCTGACCGCCACCGGCGCAGGGTGCGACCGAGGCGGGCGATCTCCGGGATCGGGCAGGTGTGGAATGTCTCGGCGACTCGCTCCGCGATTCGGCGGCCCTCGGCGAGATCCTTCGCGTGGTAGGCGGATCGCAGTTGCTGCGCGGCATGACGCCATCCTCTCAACTCGAAAAGATGCGGCACCAAACCTGGGACGGTTCAAGCGGCGCTAGGCGAGTCTGATTGCTGCGTCGATCTATGGGGTGAGGGCAGTGGCCGACATCGCGGTCCGAACTATCGCGGTCCGAACTATCGCGGTCCGAACCTACCGGAGTCCGAAAGTACCGCGGTCCGAAACTATCTGATGCGCATCTTCTACAATGAGGATGCGCGTATGCACATGCATACGCACACGCGCACTCCTTGGACGCCGTAGCGAGCTTCCGGGCAGACGGTCGCAGACGTTGTCCCCCTGGCTCGTTTCCCCGCCCATCAAAAAATGAACGACCGCGGACTAGCTCGGATCAAGGCGACATCCCCTCAGCATCATGACGCGCTTGTGATGCACCTGAATATAGGAAGCTTAGAGATGACGCAACCGGGACAGACCACCACGACTTCGCACGAAGCGATCGATGCGTTCAAGAGAATCGTCGGCGACGAACATGTACTGACCTCTGAGCGTGCCACGATGCCATTCAGCAAAGGCTATCGATTCGGCGGAGGACCAGTCTTCGCCGTGGTGCGCCCCGGCACGCTGGTCGAGATGTGGCGGGCGCTGCAGGTATCCGTCGACAACAACCTCATCGTCATCCCGCAGGCATCGAACACGGGCCTGACTGGTGGATCCGGCCCCGGCTTCCAAGACTACGATCGCCCCATTGTGATCATCTCGACTCACCGCATCGATGAGGTGCACCTCATCAACGACGCGCGCGAGGCGATCTCGCTCGCGGGCACCCCGCTGACACACCTGACCGACGCGCTCGCCAAGCACCAGCGCGAGCCGCACTCGGTGATCGGGTCGACATCAATCGGCGCCTCGGTCATCGGCGGCATCGCGAACAACTCGGGCGGCAGCCAGATTCGCAAGGGTCCGGCATTCACGCGCGAAGCGATCTTCGCCCGCGTCAACGACGACGGCAAGGTCGAGCTGGTCAATCACCTGGGCATCTCGCTCGGAGACGACCCTGAGGTCGCACTCGACCGTCTACAGCGCGGCGAGTGGTCTCCCGAGGATGTCACCCCAGCTCCCGAAGACTCGAACGAGACCGAGTACGCCGAGCACTTGCGCAAGATCGTGCCTTCGCCTGCTCGCTACAATGCGAACCCCGAGTACCTGTTCGAGGCATCCGGCTCGGCCGGCAAGCTGATGGTGTTCGCGGTGCGCACCCGCACCTTCCCTCGCGAAGTGCACCCGACCGTGTTTTACATCGGCACGAACAACACGCACGAGCTCGAAGAGATCCGTCGGTTGTTCCTCGAAGCCGACATGCCGCTGCCTATCTCTGGTGAGTACATGGGCCGCAGTGCCTTCGACTTGGCCGAGAAGTACGGCAAAGACACCTTCGTCTTCCTGAAGTTCATGAGTCCAGCGCTGCAGACGCGCATGTTCTCGTTCAAGACGTGGGCCAACGGCTTGTTCTCGAAGATTCCCGGCATTGGTCCGACCTTCGCCGACACGGTATCGCAAGCCATGTTCAGCGTGCTGCCCAATCAGCTGCCCAAGCGCATGATGGAGTACCGCAACCGTTTCGAGCATCACCTGCTGCTCACCGTCAGCGAGTCGCAGAAGGCCGCGAGCGAGAAGATGCTCAAGGAGTTCTTCGCAGAGCCCGAGCACACTGGTGAGTTCTTCATCTGCACGTCTGATGAAGAAAAGAGCGCGTCGCTCAACCGGTTCGGCGCGGCCAGTGCCGCCACTCGCTACGCCGCGTTGAAGCGCCGGCACATCGCAGGGCTCATCCCCATCGATGTGGCCCTGCGTCGCGACGATTGGAACTGGCTCGAGGTGCTGCCGGAGGAGATCGACGACCAGCTTGAGGTCAAGGCGTATTACGGGCACTTCTTCTGCCATGTGATGCACCAGGACTATGTCGCCAAGCAGGGCGTGGATCCCGAGGCGCTGCACGACCGCATCCAGCACCTGCTGGAGGAGCGCGGCGCGAAGCTGCCCGCCGAGCACAACTACGGTCGCATCTACAAGCTGCCGGAGTCCATGGAAGAGCACTTCAAGGAGCTCGATCCGACGAATACGTTCAACGCCGGTATCGGCGGCACGTCGCCGCACAAGGACTGGGCCTAAGTCCCCAAGGTAGCGCGACGCCGTGAGAGCCTGAGCGATGTCTTATCCATCTCGGGTGGACCTAGGCCGTGTTGATCAAGAGGTTTCGCTCCCGGCTGGGTGAGTCTTAAGCGGTCTGCGACGGTCGCGGCCGGCCGCTGGGGATGATGATCACCGGCGGGAACATCAACGACACCACGATGATGACCGCAGTACTCGAGGACATCCGCGTCCCCCGCGACGGGAAGGGCAGGCCACGGACCCGCCCGGACCGGGTGCTCGCCGACAAGGGGTACCCGTCGAAGGCGAACCGTGCTTGGCTCCGCGGCCGCGGTATCGCGGCGACCATCCCGGAGCGTGATGACCAGGTCGCGCACCGCCGCAAGAAGCCGGGCCGGCCGATCGACTTCGGCGAACAGCAGAAGGAACGCTACAAGGGCCGCAACGTCGTCGAGCGCTGCTTCAACCGGCTCAAGCAGTGGCGCGGCATCGCGATGCGCTCCGACAAGCTCCTCCGCAGCTACCGAGCCGCCGTCAGCCTCGCCGCGACGCTCATCTGGATCAAATCAGACTTGATCAACACGGCCTAGCAACCGAGCCAAGCTATCCGAGATGGCCCGCTCTGAAGCGAGAGCGTGCGCTGCAACACTCAGCCGCGCTGTACCACCTCTATCTGACGTACATGGAGAGTCTCGGACCCACCACAGTTGTCACGTACGACGACGACGGTTACGCGACCGTGCGCGCACGGATTACACATCACCCACCGGCATATGAGTGGTCTCTCGTATTCGGCGACATCATCCACAACTACCGTGCGTCTCTCGACGCTCTAACGTGGGCAGTCGCGCACCTTGACGACCGAGACCCCCCGAACCCCGTCCAGATTCAGTTCCCGATCGCGACGTCAGCTTCCGATTGGAGGAAGCTCAACAAGCAGCAGTGGTTCGGACAGCTTCCGGAGTTCATTCGAAACCGGCTTCACGACCTACAGCCCTACCGCCTCCCAGACCCAGCCAACGCGGTGGCTGCTGTCCTCCATAAGCTGGACATCGAGGACAAGCATCACGAGTCACTCGAGATCAGTGTCTTCGCACGCAGCGCGCAAGAAATGCCCATCGCGTTCACATCAGACGAACCTGATGTGATTTTCGAAGTGGAGAGCACTGCGGAGTATCCTCACCGCCCAGGGCCGATCAGCGACGGCGATGTCGTCTTCCGAATCAAACTTGACGGTCGCGCCCGACTCATGGAAGCCCCCATGCTCCCTCTGCAGCTCACAACGAGTCTGAACGGAAAAACGCGCGACGTGTGGCATCTCCTCAGAACGGTTGATGCGCAGGTTGCACTCACTCTTGCGAGTGTCGAGAGTGGTCAGGCCTCCCCCCGTTTCCAGATGATTCGGCAAGAGATGGAAGAGTAGTCCGCCGCCCTTGGGGAACAGAGCGGAGGGGCATCACGAGGGCGTGACAGATGCATCAGGGCGAAGCGGTTACAGGAACGAGTGTTTTGACAGAGCTCGTCGTACACTCGACGCCCCGACTCCGAGCACGCGGCCAATGCTCTCCCAGCTGTGGAGTTCGGCGCGCAGCTGCCGAGCTGTGGCGATGCGCTCCGGGGTCATGACGCTCGGGCGGCCACCAACCCTCCCCTGCGCACGCGCGTACTCGAGGCCGCGTTGCGTGTTCTCGCGAATCGTGTCCACACGCAACTGCGCGAACACCGCGACGATCCCGAACAGGGCGCGACCCATGGGCGACGTCGTGTCGATCATCGGCTCTGTGAGGCTGACGATGTTCACCTGGCGCGCGTCGAGGTCCTGCAGCGTCTCGATGAGGATGCGCTCACTGCCGGCGAGACGATCGAGCCGGCGCACTTTTAACGTGTCCCCCGGCCGCAAGTAGTCGAGGCACGCAACCCACTGCGGGCGATCGGTGACGCGGCTCGATTCGCCGTGGTCGACGAAGACACGCTCGCAGCCGGCGGCGCGGAGTTCGGCGGCCTGAGCGTCTGGGTTCTGCTCCCGCTTCGAGACTCGGGCGTAGCCGACTTCATGTGCCATGCCGAAAACGGTACTGCCGAGGTTCCGGCGCGATTCGGTTTCGGCAGGGGGTTTCGGCGGATCGATCCTCGGCGTGTCGCGCGCCTGCTCGTCGACGTCGACGAGCCCGCCGGAAACGATCAGTTTCGGTTGGTTGAGGAAACCTCCAAAGACGATCAGCAAAGGCAATCGCCTCGCCACCGCGCTAGGCGGCGGCGTTGTAGAAGCCCAGTCGCGTCCGTTGTAAGCGGCGCTCCATCAGCGCATGGCGAGCCTCGCTGAGCGCAGCAAGCGTCTGAGCGCCGAGGTCTGGGAGCATTCGCGCTAGCGTCGTGTCCGTCGCTTCAATGAGCGCCTCCGGATCCGTCGACGTGCGCGTGAGCTCGTCGAGACGCGCGAGCTCTGCGCCGGCGCCACGGATGACGGGAACTCGGAGCGCGCTGACTTCGCTGGGCACCAGCTCGAGGACGCCGCCGCCGAAGCTGCGACCCTCGACCTCTGCTGAAAGCATCGTCAGAGAGTTGTGGAACATCGCCGTGAAGTCGTCGGCGGACACCGGCGCCCCGGTGAGGATCTGTCCCTTGTAGATGGTGTCTGTCGTGACCACGCGCGCATGGTTGGCAATCACTCGGGGGTAACGGTTCGAGCGCTTGGACAACAAAAGCTCTCCGGCTGGAACCACGGGTACGCGATACCAGGGCTCGCGGACACGGCATTTGAACCGCTTGTCGATGGCCTGGTCGGTGCCGAGAGCAAGGTAGCGGCGCGCCCCGGCATGTTCCTCCGGTGAGGGTTTGCCAGCTGCGAAGCTCAGCAACCAGGCTGCCTGACCGGCATCCGAGAGCGCGCGCTGCTCGGGTTCTTCGAAGAGCAGCCCCTTGGCGTGTCGGGATCGTGGCAGGAGCGGGATCGCCCACGGCCAGAGGTCGAAGGCGTCGATCTCGGACGCATCCACACAGAAGTAGCCGTTTGCACCGGTCACAGTCGAGACACTGAACCTCGCGACCTGGCGGAGCGGCTGGATAGCGCTTATCGACAGCGTGGCGCTGATCGCGTCGTTCTGCTCCGGGCTCAGCAAGTAGTTTGTCCAGGTGCCGGACCCAGGCGCGACTGTGTGGGACCACGATTTTGTCCTGCCGTTGTGGTCGTGAAAGTCGATCACCGCTGCCTCGCCAGCCGAGCGCTTCGATGCCCGGCCGCTCAGGATCAGCACTTCCTGCAGCACTGCCGGAAAAGTGCCGGGCTTGAAGAGGTCGATCGTGAGCTCGGTGGTGTTCCCCAGGAGCCAGTTGCGCACGGCGTTCGCCGAGATACCCGTAAGGAACTCGGTTGGCAAGATCACCGAGAACGCGCCGCCCTCCCGCAGCTTGGCGATCGCGAGGAGGAAGACAGGGATCCAGAGGTTCGAAACGGAGCTGCCCGCGGTGCCCAGCTCGGCGCTGATCGAGCGGGCGCGTTGCTTGTCCTCGTCCGAAATGAACTGAAACCGTACGTAAGGTGGGTTAGCTAGTACGAGGTCAAAATCCGCACCGTGCTCCTCGGCCCAGCGGAGCACGTTCGCGTGGATGGAGCGGCCCGGTAAGTCGAGCGCGCCGAGTGTATGCGACACCTTCTGCGCCTCGCCCGCCAGCAGTTCGACGGCCTCGACATGCGACAGGGAGTCGGCGAGCCCTGCGCGCTCGAGACCGCGCAGGAAGGCGCCGTCGCCGGCGCACGGCTCGAGTACACGCAATTCAGTTCGACTGCCCAGCAGCGCTCGCGAACGCATGAGGCAGAGGTCGACGAGGATGTCCGGAGAGTAGAAGCCACCACGGAGCTTGTCGTCGCTGACTTCATCTCTCGTACGCATCGAACTCTCCGCTTCAGTATCTGAAGCAGAATTCTATCTATGAAAGCTTCAGGTGTCGACTCGCTGGTATGGGAGTCTGAACCGCATGAGAATCCGCTTTGTCGGCCAACCGTTCGCCGAGCACCGGAACCTCCTCGACTTCATCGAGCACGCGACGACCGGGCAGTTCGACGAGCTGCGGATCGCCGTCGCCTGGGCGAAAAAGTCGGGGCTCGGCCGCATCTGGGATTCGCTCGCCACGTTTCGCGCGCAAGGCGGAAGGGTTGTGATCATCCTCGGGGTGAGCGAGGGCGGTGCGACACGGGAGGGCCTCGAGATCGCACTCGAGGCCGCCGACGAGGCGTTCGTCTTCCACGACCCAGGTCGAACCTTTCACCCGAAGGTCTATCTCGCTACCTCCTCTGGGGTGTGCTCGCTCATGGTCGGATCGAGCAACCTCACCGCCGGGGGCCTCGGCTGGAACCACGAGGCGTCTCTGTGGGTCGATTGGGGTGCCGGTGAACATAACGACGTCATCGACGCGGTTTCCGCATGGTTCGAGGCGCTCATTAGCGAGTCGGGCTCGTGCGCCCCGCTCACCTCTGCCCTCATCGACGACATCGAAAAGAGCAAGGACATCGTGCTCGGTTCGGAACGGCGCGCACGGCGCGTGCAGAAGACAAAGTCCGACGCTCCGGAGGACACCGACAGCGCAGTGGCGGCCACTGTAAGTGGTTTGTTCTCAACCGTTAAAGCCCAGCTTCGCAAGCTGCCGAAGCTGAACGCAAAGTTCACCGTCACGAAGGCGAGGCCGTCGATAGGCGGACTCTTGCCGACAGGAGCGACGGGTAACGCAGGGGCGGCTCGGCCGCGGAACGTGCAGGAGCCCGTCGCCGGCTCCGATGCCCCATTGCTCGATGTCGATATCCAACGACGCTGGTCGAAGGAGCTCGACCACACCGCCGCGCAGCAGCCGAAGGGTGCGAAGACGAACCCGACCGGCAACCTCCGGCTGAGCCGCGAAGCAGCTCCGATCAACCACAAGACATACTTCCGGGAACAGTTCTTTGAGGGGCTGCCCTGGACCCCCACCGAAGGCCACAATACCGAGCAGGAGGCGGTCGCAGAGTTCAACGTGTGGATCGACGGGCATGACCTTGGCGCCGTCGACCTGCGACTCAGCCACGACCCCGAACGCGTGTCCGGGCAAGGCAACGTCCCCACCGTCATTCACTGGGGGCGGGACCTCGGGGAAGTGCTCAAGCGAACGAATTACATCGGTCAGTACGTGACGCTCGAGAAGACGATGGCCGGTCGGTTCAACCTCGTGATCGCCCGAAACCCGCGAGGCGACTACCTCATCTGAGCATTTCCATCACCGTGTTCGACCCCGATTTGGACCCGGATGGCTCATACGCCCGACTTCTTGTGGACGTCATCACGAACGCGTTCGCGGCCGCGGCCAGGTGACGCCGGAAGCCGGTACAGCACACAGCTCCGGTGATGCCGGCACGCGCCTCGGGCGAGCATCCCACCCACGAACGTCCGCCCAAACCAAGTTCCGGCAAGCGTTTCCGAACAGCCCTTACAGGCTCACGATCGCGTGGGAGCCGATAACGATCGTTAGTGGCTCAGCTTCGCTCGAGCCACGCGTCAGCGCTCATACGCTTGCGCCCGCTCCACGACGCTCGCGCGCTCACCATCCAGCTAGAGCGATGGGAGGGGAGGAAGAACCTCCCCTCCCATCAGGATTAGGCGGCGATCTCCCACTCGGCCCGGTAGGCGGCCGATGCCGTCCGCAAGAAGGCGATCCGTTCGGGCGTAAGGGCCTGCGTCGGGTCGACGAGGATGAGCTTGCCCGCCTTGACCATCGCGATGGCGGGGATCGCGGAGGGATTCATCTGACGAGCAGCCAGGGCGACCGTCGTTTCCATCACCGCGATCTCTGCCTCGAGAAGGGCATCGCTCGGGAAGTGCATGTACGTGATGAGGTGACGTCCGTCGACGAGGGCGAGTTCGACGTGCATGCGGATGCTGACTAGCTCGTACCCGTCTGCGTCCTTCACGACGGTGCTTCGCTGGTGTCGGACTGCCTCGCGAGCCGGGTGGCGATCCAGGATCGCCTTCATGCCGCGCGCGGCCTGGTCATAGCTTGCACGCATCCGAACGGAGGCATTGTGCACGGCGTCGTCGAGCGCGCTTCCCCGAGAGCCGCGGGCGACATAGGCGAGCACGGCGGTGATGAATTTCTCGTACACGTGGGCGAAGATCCGCCCGTCCGCGGGTGCCTCCACCTGCTGGCGGTCATAGGCCACACGGGTAGCGCGACCGGCAGACTTCGCGCGGACGAAGACTCGGAGATGGTTGAACGACGGAATGTGATCTGCAGAAGGCATAGAGCCCCCTTCTCGCCCAGAACTCGGACGATGCGCAGAGACGGATCACCGGCGGAGGGTGAGGGACGAAGGGGCTGACGCTCTTTGTCAGCCCCTTCTGCTGTTATCCCTTGCCGAGGGTCGAGCCGGCCTGCGACTTGGCCGACTTGCTCGACGAGTTGGACGCGAGCGTCTTTCCTGCCTTGCTCAGCGTGGCCTTCGAGGGCTTGGACGACCGCGACGATGCCTTCGCCATGGTGGTTCCTCTCTGACTTGGGTGGAGCAGGTCACCCGGTCAAGACCACCCGGTCTCGAACGCGTAGAGGCTACTGAGCCTCTAGAGTTGAGAGGTCCGCTCAAAGACACCTCAGCCCCGATCTGCTGTGCACGAGAAGTCCTTCTCGGCCTAAGCCGATCGGGGCTTCTTCGTACATAGCTCATTCTAAGGTGCACCCCCGACACCGCCCCATGGGCACAGTGGGCCCATGGGGATAAATTGCGCCAGCCTTGAGGTTTCGTGGTCACTTGTGATCGTCGGGGCGCCAGGAGGCCCATCCTTGCCCCTCTAGCGCCAGGTTTTCCGGGTTGGACGCCCCGAGTTATTCACATGGCTGAGTCTCCATGCTGGATCCGCCTTGACACCGCGCCGAAGAGTTGAACACCGCTGCCCGTCCTGGCGCGACCCAATCCTTATCGAGTGCTGCGCGCGGCTGAGCCCCACGGAAACTCCCTACCGGAACCGCTTGTCCCGAGATCCGGTTTCGAAACGGCCCTGGGTTTCGGTGGGCTTGCGCCGAGCCGCGACCCGGCGTCCCGAAAACGATCGTTTGCGGTGCAAGAGCGCCCTACGCGAGTGGTCGCAGGGTGTCAGGGCTGACGGGAATGTGCGTTGAGTAGTACAGCTCCGTCGCAGAACTGTTTCCCCAGTCATCCTTCTGGAGGCGGATCATGGTCGGTGAGACTTCCGCGATGCGCACCTTCAGCCACGAACCATCATCGAGACGGAGCTCGTACGAATCGGCGAGGTAAGAGAGCCCTAGTGCGTCGAGCGATTCTTCTGCGGTCAACCAGTCCACAGCCTGCGTGCGGGTTCGGCCGAGTAAGTCCACAACGACGAAGCCGTCCCCAACGGGCTTCATCCATCCCAGTAGTTCACCGTCGCCCGAACGCCGGTGTTCAATCCAATCCGCTTCCATCCGCTCAGCCTAAAAACCCGAGTCCACGCAGCCAACTCTGAGCTCGACCGGACCACGAACGATCGTTTCCGGCGCGCGCATCGACGGTGGATGCAGGGCGAGCGCTGTCCCAGGCGGAACGCGCCAGCGCTCACGCGGCGGACGTTGTCCGCGGTGCCACGGCGGATAGGCTCGCGGGGTGGGACGGTTGATGTATGGCGGCGTCGAGCCGTTTGAGGTCGAGGAGCGGTCGCTTGCACACTTGCGGCTCGTCATCATGAACAAGCTGCGGCGCAACGAGTCCTTCTTGCTGCACCTCCCGCACGGGGGCGGGGTCCGGTCGCTCTGGATCGACGCGAGCATGCCCCTAACGCTCTCGTTCGCTGGAAGTCGACCTGCCACGATCAATCGTGACTGGATCGAAGCACTTATGGAGTCCGCGAACAGTTCCTACGGTCTCCAAATCGTGCGCGAGCCAGACAACACCGTCGTCCGGGACCCGTTGCAGGCCTGACCCGACAGTCGATCGTTCTTTGGGCGACGTCGCAAGCATTCGAGCGGCGGTTTGCCTCGCCGCCATAGGCATCATCACGCCGGCCGCGTGTAAAGATGCTCCGTTGCCTGCATTCGCGGGCGACCGATCGAGACTTGAGGAACCCCAGATGCCCTTCCACAGCAAGGAAACACTCGAACACTGGGTGGCGGAGTTCACCGACGCGCGCAACGCGGGCGAGGCGATCAAGGTCGCAGTGCAAGACGGCTCTGACGGCGCCGACACCGGCCTGGTCGTCGTTCCGCTAGAGAACGCCCCCTACTCCGTCTGGATCGAACCCCGAGAAGCCGGCGACGATCTCAGCTGGCACGTCATCATCGAAGGAACCGACGGCACCCTCGAACTGACGAGCTTCGATCTGAACGCTCTCACCCATGAGCTTCAAGTCGCCGCCGAGTTGTGCGCATTCTTGCAAGAGAAGTCCCTCGGCAACTTCGAAACCGCCGACGAGCCGGACTCAGACTCGGACTCGCAATCAGAACCGGAGTCGTCCGCCGCCGAGTAATGGCCAGATAGGCCCGGACCACGCGGCTCGTATGCTTCATCCGCCGGCGCGTGGGGCTCCCCTTCCCTTCGGAGGCTCCACGGTCCCTTCAGGCCCTGAACGATCGTTTCGACTCCTGCGGGCTGAGGTCTCAACGGTCGATCGGGTGCTTTCGTCTTAGCGACCAGACCGAGGCGGGAGGAGGTCGACACAGTCACCCCGCAACGGCGTGAGGATGGCTTCTGCGGCGCGCTCCAGCTGTTCGAGCTGCTGGCCCTCCAGGAGGTCGAACACGCGGGAGCGGATCTGCGCGGCATATCCGGGCTCCACCTCATTCACGAGACGCGCTCCGGCCTGCGTCAGTCGCGCCAGCGTCCTTCGCGCGTCTTCCGGGTCCGCGCTCCGAGTCAGAAGACCTTGCTTCTCCAGCCTGCCGACGATCCGCGACAGGTGCGATGGCGTGACGTTGGCCGTGGCGGCAAGACGGCTCATGTGGACTTCGCGGTCCTCGCTCAACGACAGGCAACGCAGCCGGTACGGGGTCACGATGAGCGCTGCGAATAGCACGGTCATGGCGATGGTTGTCGGCAGTGGGAATCGGCGCCTACACGATCACCGCGAAATGGCACCGGTTCAGCGACACCCTCGGCGCCGGCGCCGTCGCGTTTCTCTGCGCAAGCCTGGCGGCATGGTGGCTCACACGCCGCGGCTCCGTCGCCCGCTACGGCAGCCCACCTCGCAGAGCCCCGGTCGTCATCGCCGTCCTGCTCGCCGGAGCCGGCGCAGGTGCGACCGTTCTCGGCGCGTTCCTCTGGATCGTTCCCGCTACCCGAGGCGTCGACTACACCGTCGCAGACCCCGCAACCGATTACACCGCATACCTCGGCGCCCACAGCCTCGCCGCCGGCTGCTCTGCTCTGGCCGCCCTCGCATTCTGGGGGCTATGGCGAAAGCTCGAAACACCGCCCGCCCGCACGCAGCGACCACAGGAACACTCCGCACCATCAGCAGCCTGACCGCCGCTCATTGCGGGACGCCAGCTCGTGGTGCGCACTGGCAGATCAGGCGGGTAGCTTACCTGGAGGACGTCCTTCCATTCGTCCTGGCACCCACAGTCGTCCGTCGACTGTGATGCCAGCTGGGTACGCGGAACGCATGCCGCGTACCCAGCCCCTCTGCCGCACCCGGCTACCGAACCGGGTTTCGATACGGCCATATGTTTCGGCAGGCCTCCGCGGCGCGGGGATTGACCGTCCCACAAACGATCGTTATTGGTCGATCGGGTCCGCCGACATTGACGCTGCCGGTCCCGGGTGGTCGTCAGCTCGATCGACGCGCAGAAGGGTTAAGGCGATCAGGATTATGACGATCAGCGTCGAAGCCAAGACGATGATGACCCTGACCTGCGCAGGGTAGCGGAGTCGCGGCCGTCGCGAGGAGCGGCTCATTGCGATGGGGCGATGATGGTGGTGGTCTCCGGGGTGATCTCGACGATGCCGCGCTCGTCGGCGACTATGAAGCGGCCATCGTCGGTGATGGTGAACGCTTGGGCGGCACCGCTGAGAGTGGCCCGGCGCTCCCAGGCCCCATCTGCTGCTTGCACCCACAGAGCATCGTCTGTTCCAATTCCCGCGATGGTGCCGTCAGGCTGAGGGGCAAGGCTATAGAGCAGTGGCGCTCCTTCGACGGCGGCAAACGTTGCGCCGCGATCGCTACTGCGAAGGAGGCCTTGTTCTGCTGCGGCGTAGATGCCTTCTTCCGTAGCTGCGAGGTCGACGGCGGATAGCGCGGCGCCGCTGAACCAGTTCCGGCCGTCGTCGGTGCTGACGAGCAGATCCGCATTGCTTGAGGCGAGTCCGTAGAGCGTCCCGTCCGGCCCGGCGGTAAGCACATGGAAGTCGGCGCTTCCGGTGAGCGAGACCGGTGACCAAGTTTCGCCGAAGTCGTCGCTGCGGATGATTCCCAAGTTTGGTGCTCCGAGTTCCGACGGGGTCTGCGTTCCCGGATGGCCGGAGGCAAAGAAGGTCTCGCCTCGGAGCGTGAATCCCATCGCGTCCAGGTCCTCCCCCGCGATCGGGCCCGACATTTCTCCGTCGGGGGCGAGGGTCAGGATGCCGCCGTGGGTGGCCACGAACAGGTCCTCTCCTCGCGGGTCGGCGACTATGCCGTGAATGTGTTGAATCACTGGCAACGATGCGTCGCTGCGGGAAGGTCGCTCAGCTGCGCACCCGGTGATCGCGATCGCGGTGAGGGTGGTGACGGTCAGGGGCAGAAAACGGTTCATGATCTTCCGGGTCGCGGGAGGGCGGACACCCCGATGAAGGGCTGCCGCCGGGGTATAGGTGAGCGGGAACGTGGTGTCTGCGCTAGATGATGGTTTGGCCAGGGCGATGCCGTCACTGTTCCGACCGTTGCCGACCTTTCCTTGGCCATGTAGATGGCGGTCATGACGTCTCCTGTTGGAGGGGGGGAGCGGCGAGGTGACGGGACGGTCGATTGCGGCATCGACCGTCCCGTCAGCGACCGCCATGGCGGGTTGTGCTTGCAGGGCGATTTGCGAACCTGGGCCGACTTAGAGAGCGGCGAGAAGGTCGGTGCATGCCTGCTCGCAGCGGCGGCAGGATTCGGCGCACTCGCGGCAGTGCTCGTGCATGTCTGCGTGCTGTTCGCACTCGGCGGCACAGGACGCGCAGGCGGTGCGGCAGGCTTCGAGCAGGGCGCGAACCGTCGCAACATCCGGCGCGGTTTGGCGGGAGAGCACTGCACCTGTGGTGGCGCAGATGTCTGCGCAGTCCAAGTTCTTCCGAATGCATGTAACGAGCTCCGCGACCATGCCTTCTCCGAGGCATGCGTCTGCGCAGGCGGTACATGCCTGCGCGCATTCGACGCACGCCTCGATACAGCGCAGAAGGGTCTCCTGTGCTTCGGCAAAGCCGACCTTCGGGTGGGTGGCGAGCATCTGATCTGCAACAGTCATGGGTGCTTTCCTTTCTTCAGGGACCTTCCCCGGCGTGTGGTCACGCTAGAGCGAGGTCAAGGGTCGATGTAGGGGATTGAGGTCTCGGTAAATGGGGGCTAGGTGAAGGGCAGCAGGCTGAGTCCTGCTGTCGTCGGTGATGAAGACGTGGCGCCACCGTCGCGGCTAGGGAGGAAGCTGTCACCGTCAGGTGCGGGCACGATCGCGTGAGCGTACGGCATCGCTGTGTCAGCGTGATCGCCGCCGACCGAAGGTGGTTCGACCGCGGTGCAGCCGGTGAGGGGCATGCCGGTGGGCGCGACAAAGCTCGCCGTCGCGCGCAGGTAGGTACGCATCCCGCACCACTTTCGATTCCACCGGTGAGGACGCCTTCCGGGGCGTCCTCACCGGTGGGGTGCGTTTAGAGCTGCGCGAGCAGTTCCTGCATCTGGGCGATCTCAGCGGTCTGGGTGTCGACGATGGTCTGCGCCATCTCGACCGCGTCAGGGTTCTGGCCGTTGTCGACTTCGTCTTGGGCCATCTCGATCGCGCCTTCGTGGTGCATCGTCATCTGCTCGAGGAACAGCCGGGACGCCTCGGCGCCGGTGGCGGCTTCTAGCGCGGCCATGTCGTCCTCGCTCATCATGCCGCCGCCGTGGTCCATGCCCTCCATGCTGTCCATATCGGGCATGTCGGCGCCCCACTCGTCCAGCCAGGACTGCAGCTGGTCGATCTCGGGCTGCTGGGCGGCCTTGATGTCGGAGGCCAGGGTGAGCACGCCCGGGTCGATGCCTTCCTTGTTCAGGATCATGTCGGCCATCTCGACGGCCTGCTGATGGTGCGGGATCATCATCTGCGCGAACATCACATCCGCGTCGTTGAAGTCCGCCGTCACCGTGGACGATGAGGACGGGGACGAGCTGCTGCCGTGGTCCATGCCGGGCATGGATTGCGAGCCGGAGCCGTCGGCGCAGCCAGCAAGGGCGAGGGCGGCGGCGAGGGTGAGCGCAGCGGCCGCTGCGGTACGAATTTTCATCAGAGTTCTCCAAATACAGGGGTACGTGAACGAGCACCGGTCAGATCGACGGGTGGGTGAGGTCCGGCCGGCAGGGTGCGCCGGCTCGGCCGTATCACGTACGGCTGATGCAGAGAACGGTGAGAGAGGGCGGCCGCAGTCTCGGCCCACCGGGAAGCGCGGCGCTGAGTGGCTGCGGGCGCGGCAGGAGCGACAACGACACTTTGCTCGGGCGGAGTCGGCCCAGCAGCAGCACGGTGGCTAGGAGAGCCAGCACACACGTCATCGCGAGCATGTCTGAGTGGCCTGAACCGCAGTCCGCGCACGGCTCGCCCGTCGCGGTGCTGCCGGAGTGGTGGTCCTCAGGGGTGGCACTGGCGGTGGCGACGGTGGTTTGGTGGCCGGTGTCGGCGGCGGTGTGGGTGTTGAGGGAGTGCATGGCCAACAGGCCGACGATGACCGCGGCGGTCACTGCGATGAGCAGCAGAAGGGTGCGCGCCATCGACCGTCCGGCGTGGAGCCGTTCCGTCAGTGCGATCAGCGACATGTCACTCCCTCCTTCCACGGTACGACACTCCTGTCAGTGGTCGGTAACCGCGTCCGGGCTGAGGTTGAGGCGCCGCAGCAGTTGAGCGTTGAGGGCCACGACGATGGTGGACAGCGACATCAGGATCGCGCCGACAGACATGGGCAGGACGAACCCGATGGGAGCGAGTACCCCGGCGGCCAGCGGGACGGAGATGAGGTTGTACCCGGCGGCCCACCACAGGTTCTGCTTCATCTTGCGGTAGCTGGCTCGGGACAGTTCGATCACCGACAGCACGGAGCGGGGGTCGTCGCTGGCGAGGATGACACCGGCGGACGCGATCGCCACATCGGTGCCGGCGCCGATAGCGGTGCCGACGTCGGCTTGCGCGAGGGCCGGTGCGTCGTTGACCCCGTCACCGACCATGGCGACCTTGCGGCCTTCGCTTTGAAGCTCCTTCACCTTGGACGCCTTGTCTTCGGGGCGGACCCCGGCGAAGAACCGGTCGATACCGAGGTCGGCGGCGACCGATGCGGCGACGGCTTCGGCGTCTCCGGTGATCATGACCACCTGCACGCCCCGCTGATGCAGGGCGTCGACGGCGTTGCGGGACTCGGGACGGATCTCGTCCGCCAAGCGCAGCGCCCCCGCGACCTGCCCGTCGACGAGCACGTGCAGGATGATCGCGCCCTCCTTGCGCCACTCGTCCGCGACCGGCAGTTCGGCTGCGTCTTCCTGGTCGAGCATGTGGGGGCCGCCGACCTGGATGGTGCGGCCGGTCACCCGCGCACGGACACCGACGGCCGGTGAGGACTCGAAGTCGCTGGCGGTGGGGACGGTGAGCTGCTTCTCCTGCGCGGCGTTCACGATCGCCCGAGCCAGGGGGTGTTCCGAGTCCGCTTCGGCGGCCGCGGCCCACGCCAGAAGCTCGTCTCCGTCGATGCCGGCGGCCGGGGCGACCGAGGTGACGGCGGGTGTGCCCTTGGTGAGGGTGCCGGTCTTGTCGAACAGGACCGTGTCGACGGTGCGCATGCTCTCCAGCGCGAGGCGGTCCTTGATCAGCACGCCGCCGCGGGCGGCGCGCTCAGTGGCGATGGACACCACCAGCGGGATGGCCAGACCCAAGGCGTGCGGGCAGGCGATGACGAGCACGGTGATGGTGCGGATGACCGCTTGATCGGGGAACCCGACCAGGGTCCAGACTGCGGCGGTGACAGCGGCCGCCCCGAGAGCGAACCAGAACAACCACCCCGCGGCACGGTCCGCGAGGCGTTGCGCGCGGGATGAGGAGTTCTGCGCTTCGGTGACGAGCTTCTGGATGCCGGCGAGAGCGGTGTCCTGTCCGACCGCGGTGATTTCCACCCTGACCCCGGAGTCGGTGGCGACGGTGCCGGCGATGACCTGGTCTCCGTCGCTGCGGCGAACCGGGCGGGATTCGCCGGTGATCATGGACTCGTCCATGCTGGCCGAGCCCTGCACGATCCGGCCATCTGCGGGTACCCGTCCACCGGGGCGGACAACGACGACGTCTCCGACCTGCAGCTCGGCGGGGGCGACGGTGACGGTGGTGTCCCCCTCGACTTTCTCGGCCTCGTCGGGCAGGAGCGCGGCGAGGGAGTCCAGGGCGGAGGTGGTCTGGGCGAGGGATCGCATCTCGATCCAGTGCCCGAGGAGCATGATGACGATCAGCAGCGCCAGCTCCCACCAGAAGTCCAGCTCGTGGTGCAGTAGCCCGATGCTTGCACCCCATGAGGCGAGGAACGCGACGGTGATCGCGAGGGCGATGAGGAGCATCATGCCGGGTTTGCGGGCGCGCAGCTCGCTGACGGCGCCGGTAAGGAACGGGGCGCCGCCCCACACGTACATGACGGTGCCGAGGATTGGGGACACCCATCCGACCCACGCCGCGTCCGGCAGCGGGTATCCGATCAGCATCGAGAACATCGTGGAGAACCCCACGACGGGCACCGCGAGGATCAGCATGATCCAGAACAGCCGTCGGAACCGGGCAACGTGGTCTCCGTGTCCGGCGTGCCCGCCGTGGTCGGCATGACCGTGCCCGGAATGACCCGCGGCGGGCGCCCGGTCGTCTTCGCTGCGCGGGTGACTCATCACTGCGTGATCGTGTTGGGTGGCAGTCGCCGGGGCGTGGTGGTCTGGGTGATCGGAGTGGTTGTGGTGGTCGTGCTGGCTCATTGAAGCCTCCTTCGCTGGGTGCGCCGGTGCGGCGGCACGGGTCAGGCCGGTTGGGGCACGGGAACGGGGGTCGTAGGGGCGGGTGCCGGGTGGGGTCGGAACCGGCGCAGCCGGAGGCTGTTGGTCACGACGAACACCGACGACAACGCCATCGCCGCTGCGGCGACGAGAGGATTGAGCAGGCCGGCCATCGCAATCGGGATAGCGGCGACGTTGTACGCGAACGCCCAGAACAGGTTGCCCTTGATGGTGCCGAGGGTGCGGCGGGAGAGGCGGATTGCGTCAGCGACGACGGTGAGGTCGCCGGAGACGATGGTGATGTCGCTGGCGGCAATCGCGGCGTCCGTGCCTCCGCCCATGGCCAGGCCGAGGTCGGCGGCGGCGAGGGCGGCGGCGTCGTTGACGCCGTCACCGACCATCGCGACCACGTGCCCGTCGTCCTGAAGCTGGCGGATCACATCAAGCTTTCCAGCAGGAGTGACTTCGGCGTGCACGTCGGGGATGCCGACCTCCGCGGCGATTCGTGCGGCGGTGGTGGTGTTGTCGCCGGTGAGCAGCACCGGGCGCAAGCCGAGCGCCTGGAAGCGGGCGATCGCGGCGGCGCTGGTCGGCTTCACGGTGTCGGCCACCCCGATCGCGCCGAGGTACTCCCCATCGCGACCGACCGCGATCGCGGTACCGGTTCGCGCGAGAGCATTCAGCTCGGCGGCGGCTTCGGCCGGCGGGTGGATGCCCCACTGCTCGGCCAGCCAGGACGCCCGGCCCGCAACGACGGCAGACCCGTCCACGATCCCTTGGACGCCGAACCCGGCGTGCGACACGAAGCTGTCCGCGTACGCGACCGCCGGGGCGGCAGTAGCGACGGCACGGGCGACCGGGTGCTCGGATCCTGCCTCGACCGCCGCCGCAACGCGCAACAGCTCGTCCCGGGTGACACCTGCGACGGGGCGGACGCTTGTGACGGTCATCTGACCGGTGGTGACTGTGCCGGTCTTGTCGAGCACGATGGTGTCGACTGTGCGGGTCTGCTCCAGCACTTGCGGTCCGCGGATCAGGATGCCCAGCTGGGAGCCGCGGCCGGTCCCGACCAGCAGCGCGGTGGGGGTGGCGAGACCGAGGGCGCAGGGGCACGCGATGATCAGGGTGGCGACCGCCGCGGTGAAGGCTAGCTCGAGCGAGGCTCCAGCGATTGTCCAGCCGAGGAACGCGGCCACGGCTAGTCCGATGACGATGGGAACGAAGACGGCAGAGACGCGGTCAGCGATGCGCTGCACCTTGGCTTTGCCGGTCTGGGCTTCCTCCATCAGCCGGCGCATGCGGGCAAGCTCGGTGTCCGCCCCGATCCGGGTGATTTCGACGATGAGGCGACCACCGACGTTCACCGTGGCGCCGACCACGCGGGACCCGGCGGTCACTTCGACGGGCACCGATTCTCCGGTGAGCATGCTGGCGTCGATCGCGGAGGAACCATCGATCACCAGCCCGTCAGAGGGAACCTTCTCCCCCGGCCTGACAAGGACGGTGTCTCCGACAGCGAGCTGCGCGACCGGCACCGTCCGTTCGACACCGTCGACGAGCTTTGTGGCGTGCTTCGCGCCCATCTCCAGCAGTGCCCGCAGCGCCTCCGACGATGATTTCTTCGCGCGCGCTTCGGCGTACCGGCCCGCCAGGATGAAGACGGTGACCAGCGCCGCGACTTCCAGATAGATCTCGTGACCGCCGGCCTGCGGCGCGCCCACGAGGGTGAAAGTCATCGTCATTCCGGGCATACCCGCGCCGCCGAAGAACAGGGCGTACAGGGACCACCCGAACGCGGCAATCACGCCGACGCTGATGAGGGTGTCCATGGTCGCCGCGCCGTAACGGGCGTTCACGGCCGCAGCCCGGTGAAAGGGCCACGCCCCCCACACTGCCACCGGGGCGGTGAGCGTGAGGGCCAGCCACTGCCAGTACTCGAACTGCAACGCCGGGACCATCGACAGCACCGCCACCGGCAACGACAGTGCAGTACTGATCAGCAAGCGCCGCCGCAGCGTCCCAACCTCGCCGTCCTCACCGTCCGGGGTGTTCTCATCGATGTCATCGCTCGTCGGCGGTGCGGGAAGGGCTGCCTGGTATCCGGCGGATGCGACGGCGGCGATCAGGGTGGCAGGGTCGACGTCGCGCCCGCGAACACGCGCCTTCTCGGTGGCGTAATTCACCGACGCTTCCACACCGGGAAGCTTGTTCAGCTTGCGTTCGATCCGGGTCGCGCACGACGCGCACGTCATCCCGGAGATATCGAGCTCGACGTCGACCGTGCTCATGCGGGGCTACCTGCCAGGGTGTAGCCGGCCTCCTCGACCGCGGCTTTCACGGCGTCAGAGTCGATCGGCGCGGCGCTGTGAATGGTGACGCGGGACGTACCGCCGGCGTTCAGGTCAACTGTGACGTTCTCCACACCGTCGATCGCGGTCAGCTCCTCAGTGACGCTCGACACGCAGTGCGAGCACGTCATCCCGTCTACCAGGACGTCTTTCGTGACGGCGGCGGAGGTCGACGCGGGAGCGTCCGTCGCTGCGGATGTGGTGCAGCAAGCGCAGCCGGCGTTGGTGTCTTTCAGAACGAGGTCAATGCGGTCAGTCATGATGTGCTCCTTCAAGGGGATTCGGTGTGATCAAGAACGGACGAGTCGGGCGATGGCGTCGTTGGCCTCACGGATCTTCTCCGCAGCTACCTGGCCGCCTTCGGCGCTCGCTTCCGCGACGCAGTGGCTCAGGTGGTCGCCCAGCAGGGACAGCGCCACTGTTTCCAGGGCCTTCGTCGCGGCAGACACCTGCGTGAGGATGTCGATGCAGTACTTGTCTTCGTCGATCATTCGGGCGATCCCACGCACCTGACCCTCGACCCGACGCAGTCGCTTCTGCAGGTCGTCTTTGTTGCCGTCGTATCCGTTCACAGATATACCATACCCCCCTAGGGTATTGATAGCAACAGGACGGGGTAATCACCTCGCACCCGGCGTACAGCGTTCTGTTTATTCAGCGCTCTCTGTATTTCGGTGTCATGTCCACCCCGACCGCTACCGCACCGTGACGCACACCGCGGCGCTCGCCCCGCCTCGGCCACGCACTCTCTGACCCGACGCGCGCGGGCGTCCTCCTGGCGCTGCGCGAAGCACCCGCCTACCCCTCCGACCTGGCCGACGCCCTTGCCGTCTCTCGTCAGGTCATGTCGAACCAGCTCGCGTGCTTGCGCGGCTGTGGCTTCGTCGAGGCCTGCGTCCGATGGTCGACGGACCTGGTATCGACTCGCGGACTCACACCTCGCCCCTGCCTTGGACGAGCTGCTGCGCGTTGTCCTCTACGTCGAGCCCGGCTGCTGCGCCGGAGAGAGCTGCACCTGCGCATGACCACCACCGCTCCCCGCCTCGCTGACAACCGCCGACAGGTCCTGCAACGCCGAATCCGGTGGATTGTCACGGCGACGATCGCCTACAACCTGATCGAGGCCGTCGTCGCGATCACCGCCGGCACGGTCGCATCCTCGGCCGCGCTTATCGGGTTCGGCCTGGACTCGACGATCGAGGTTCTGTCGGCAGCCGCGGTCGCCTGGCAGTTCACCCGTCGCGACCCCGAGCGGTGGGAAAAGGGCACGCTCCGCGTCATAGCGGTCGCGTTTTCGCCTTCGCCGCGTACGTCACCGTCGCGTCCGTGCTCACTCTCATCGACCAAGTGGACGTCAAGCACTCCACTCTCGGTATCGTCATCACCGCCCTCAGCGTCGTCATCATGCCGTTCCTCTCGCTCGCGGAGCGTCGCGCCGGTCGCGAGCTGGGATCGGCCACGGCCCGACACGCCATATCGCCGGCGCGGTCGTCGGACGGGAAGAGGTCTATAGCCGCGACAACGATCACGGGTGAGCTAGGACAGCCTTGTCAATTGCGTTCGGCGGAACAATCGCTCGGCGTCGTCGAGTAGCTCAGAGCGGCGACAATCATGACGTCTAGACGCGCAGCTGCCTAAATTGCCCTGCATGACGGTTGTGTCAGAGCCCGAATGCTCCCCCGCTGATCAGGATGAAGATGCCAAGCCCGATAAGAACGAGAGGGAACAAGATGTGCTCCCAACGTTCCAGGATCTCCGCGATCGGACGTCGCGTGGCAATGAACTTGGCCACGACCACCAGCACTGCAACGAACACGAGGAACACAACGCAGTATGCGACGACGGCAGCGGGCCCCACGCTGAGGAAGACGGGAACGTAGACGCCGATGTTGTCCCCACCGTTAGCGAAGGTGACTCCAGCCACGGCCCAGACAGCGACCTTCTTGCCTTCGATCTTGCTCTCATCGTCATCGTCATCGTCGTCGTGTCGGCGGTGCCAGGCTTGCCAAGCCGCCCACAGCCCTAGACCTAGCGGAATGAGCCCGAAGTAGGGAACCACCTCTAGAGGCAGAAACGCCCCAGCGCCGAGGGATACGAGCACGGCGGCGCCGAGAATACCTGCGAATCCCACATACTGACCAACGAGGATCCGAACTGTAGTTCCCCGTTGCCCGGCGCCGCGGGCGAAGAACAGAGAGAGCACGATGATGTCGTCGATGTTCGTCGCGAGGAACAGCCCGATCGCCTGCAGAACGGAGGAGAAGATCATGCTCGGGTCTTTCCCTGACGGAGGTATAGCAGGAGGCCGAATCCGACGCCGATGCCGATGATGACGTCGGCGAGGTTACCGATGAACAGGTTGCCGTAGGCGAGAAAGTCTGTGACATGACCCACTCCGAATCCGGGTGGAGCAAACAGCCGATCTAGGAGGTTACCGACCGCGCCGCCCCAGATTAGCCCGATCACGACGGCCCACCCCGCGGTGCGGGCGCGTGTGGCGGCAAGGAGCAGACCCACGGATGCTGCGGCCGCGATGAGGGTGATCAGCCAGGTTGAGCCGGATCCGAGGGACATGACGGTGCCGGGGTTGAACGCGAGTTGTAGGCCGAGCAAGTCTCCGAGGAGCGGGATGCGGGCTTGTTCGCTGAGCCGTGCGAGGGCGAGTGCTTTGGTGCCTTGGTCGATCAGCACGGCACTGGCGGCAACGGCGAACGCGAGCAGAAACAGTCGGGGTCGCACGCGCGCACCAATTGGGCCGGCGGCACTCAATACGGCACCCGCCCTCCCGGGCGCACGGCTGTCAGCGGGCCCGGTCATGGTGCGTGCGCCGCGCCGCGCGGAGGCCGTTGAGGATGACGATGACTTCCGCGATTTCGTGGACGAGCACCACGGCCGCAAGTCCGAGGATTCCGGTGATCGCCAGCGGTAGGAGGACAGCGATGATCGCGATGGACAGTATGACGTTCTGGTTGATGATATTGCGGCCGCGGCGGGCATGGGCGAGGGCCTGCGGAATGAGGCGCAGGTCGTGGCCGGTGAATGCGACGTCGGCGGACTCGATGGCGGCATCGGCGCCCTTGGCTCCCATCGCGATCCCTAGGTCGGCGGCTGCGAGAGCGGGGGCGTCGTTGATACCGTCCCCGATCATGGCGGTGGGCTGCGACTTCGACAGTTCCGCGACAGCGGTGGCCTTATCCTCGGGGCGTAGTTCGGCACGTACGTCGCTGATGCCGGCCTGTGCGGCGAGGGCGGCGGCGGTGCGGGCGTTGTCGCCGGTGAGCATCGTCACGCCGATCCCACGCCGGTTCAGTGTGTCAATGACTTCGGGAACCTCGGGGCGCAGCTCGTCCCGCACTCCGATCGCTCCGGCGGGCTGGTCGTTGCGGTGGACGATCACAACGGTCATGCCCTCGGACTCCATCGCCTGCACCTCGTCGGCCAGCGTGCCAGCGTCCAGCCAGCGTGGACTCCCTACCGCGAGACGAGCACCGTCGAGGGTGCCGACGATGCCGTGGCCCGCGGTCTCGCGGACGTCGGTAGCAGCCGGAGCGCCGGGAACCGCGTTGTTGGTGATCGCTGCGGCGAGGGGATGTGTGCTGTGACCTTCCAGGCTCGCTGCCCATGCCAGCACGTCATCCTTGGTCGCGCCGGTGGTGACGACACGGGTCACGGTGGGCTCATTGCGAGTCAGGGTGCCGGTCTTGTCGACGGCGAGGTGGCGGATGCCACCGAATCGCTCGAAAGCGGCCCCGGACTTTACGACCACGCCGAACTTGGAGGCTGCGCCGATCGCAGAGACGACGGTGACCGGGACGGCGATCGCCAGAGCACATGGCGAGGCTGCGACCAGCACGACCAGGGCGCGGGTGATCCACAGCTCGGGGTCGCCGCTCAGCAGCGACCCGAGCGCGCCGACCAGCACGGCGAGGATCATCACCCCGGGCACGAGGGGTCGGGCGATCCGGTCGGCCAGGCGGGCGCGGTCGCCCTTCTCGGCCTGGGCCTGCTCGACCAGCTCCACGATCGTGGTGAGCGAGTTGTCGGTGCCGGCGGCGGTGGCCTCGACTTCGAGGACGCCGGTGGTGTTGATCGACCCGGCCGACACGTCGGTGCCGGGCTCGACCTCGACCGGGATCGACTCGCCTGTGATCGCCGACGTGTCCAGGCTGCTCCGCCCGGCGCGCACGATGCCGTCCGTGGCAATCCGCTCGCCCGGCCGGACCACGAGCACGTCACCGACGCGCAGTTCCTTCGCCTCCACCTCGACCGTGGCGTCGCCGCGCTGGACCCGTGCGGTGTCGGGCACCAGCTTCAACAGTGCCCGCAATCCTGCGCGGGCGCGGTCCATCGCCTTGTCTTCCAACGCCTCCGCGATGGAGTACAAGAACGCCAGCGCGGCGGCCTCCTCGACATAGCCGAGGATCACGGCGCCAGTGGCGCTGATTGTCATCAGCAGGCCGATGCCTAGCTTGCCCTTGGTGAACAGCTTACGCAGCGCGCCCGGCACAAACGTGTACGCGCCCAGCAGCAGACCGATCCAGAACGACACCAGGCCCGCGGTCTCCGCGCCGGTCCACTCGCAGACCAGGCCGGCGGCGAACGCGACGCCGGAGGCGATCGGAATCAGAACGCTCGGGCTCCGGTACCACGGCCGGTCATCGTCATCATCGTCGTCGTCGAGGTCGACGTGCTCGACTTGCGAACCCGTGACCGCGCTCATGCCCGAACCTTCCCCGCCACGCAACCCTCGACCCCGCAGTCCGGGTCCATGCACGGCACGCTCTCGTCGACCGCTAGCGTCACATCCACCAGCGCCGTCAGGGCGCGGGCAAGGTGCGGGTCTGCGACCTCGTAGCGGGTCTGCCGGCCCTCTGGCTCGGCAACCACGATCCCGCACCCCCGCAGACACGTCAGATGGTTCGACACGTTTGAGCGGGTCAGTCCCAGCTCGCGAGACAACACCGCCGGGTAGTTCGGTCCGTCTAGGAGAGTCAGAAGGATGCGAGAGCGGGTCGGGTCAGCCATGGCGCGCCCCAGCCGGTTCATCACGTCGAGTCGATCAGCATGAGTCAGCATTCGATGAATAATACACTGCACAATGAACTAATCAAGCTGGACAATCGGGCAGGCGATCGTCGACTGTTGAAGCAGCATCGGATCCGCCTTACTGGAGCCGGTCGGCTGAATGGCTGGGTATGGTCAGCTAAGGCCGGAGTATGCGTGAAGTCCTTTGAAGAACATGTTGACGACGGTGAAATTGAACAGCACAGTGGCGAACCCGGTGATGCACAGCCAGGCGGAGCGGGTGCCGCGCCAGCCTCTCGTTGCGCGGGCGTGAATGTACCCCGCGTACAGCACCCAGATCACAAAAGTCCACACTTCCTTGGTGTCGAACCCCCAATAGCGTCCCCAGGAGTCGTTGGCCCAGATGGCGCCGGCGATCAGCGTGAAGGTCCAAAACACAAACCCAACGATCACGAATCGGTACGCGAGGGACTCGAGCGCGTCTGCGGTGGGCAGCGTCGCCAGGAACCGCGGGCCGCCATTTCGAGCTGAGGTGGTGTCGGCCCGCCGTTCCCGGCGGGTTTGCATGAGCTGGGTGACTGCGAGGCCGCAGGCGATCGCGAACAGGGCAGTGGCGAGCGAGGCGACGAAGACGTGGATGACCAGCCAGATGCTCTTGAGCGGGTCCATCAGCGGGACGACCTCAACGTAGAACGCAATGGTCGCCCCACCCAGCAGCAATACGATCATGCCGATGAGGAACGCTCCCAGGAAGCGGAGGTCGTAACGGCGCAGAACCAGCAGGTATACGGCGACGATTAGGAGGGCACGCGTCAGCGCGAACTCGTACATGTTCGCCCACGGCACCCGCCCAGCAGCGATCCCGCGCAGAACTGTGCCGGCCAGGTGGAACAGGAACGCGAGGACCGTCAGTGACGTCCCGATCCGCGCCCACGCCCGTCGCGGCCGCCGAATCATGACCGCGAACATCGTGCTCGCCCTCGCGATCATCGTCGTCCTCTTCCCACTCGCGCTCTTCGGTGCGCTCGGGCTGGCCGGCGTGGTCCTCGTGCACGAGATCGCAGAGGTGTTTGTGATTCTCAACGGCGTGCGTGCCGCGCAACGCCCTGCCGCTCTGCGCGCCCGCGCCGCAACGCCCGAACCCGCCCGCGTCTGACCCCCCCCTCGGCGACAACCACGTCACCGATCTGGAGCCTCCATGAGGACGAACACGACAATGAGCACGAGCACCACAACCACTGAGCCGTGAAGACACCTGCGCCGCGGTCCCGGCCCAGCAAGGTCGTTCCGAGGACATGTGCCGGCTGTCGACAAAGCCGAGTGGACCAAAGCCCCGGCTCAAAGAAGAGTAGCTAGAACGTCCAGACGGACCTGCGCGACGGCAGCGATAGTCATATACGCCACGATGGTGATCAGTGTTAACCATGGCCAGAGTCGCTGTCCGAGCCGTGCCGTTCGAGCACCGAAGATGCCGGTCCGGGCGTTCCTACCCGTGGTGAAAACAAATAGCGGAATGGTGATGACCCAAACGACCATGCACCACGGGCAGAGAGTGCCAAGCACATAGATGCTCTGGCCGATCAGCCAGAGCACGAATGCGAAGGCGCCTGCGACACCGATATTGAACACGGCCCAGTACCAGCGGGCGAGTTTGGGTGCGGCCCAGAGGGTTACACCAGCACAAAGCACGAGTGAGAATCCGATCAACCCCAGGAAGGGATTGGGGAAGCCAAGAACAGCACCTTGCGCGCTATCTAGGTTTGCAGAACACTGCACCAGAACGGACAGGTCGCAGCCCACGCTCGCGTTCGGGTTCTGCAGCTTCTCGAGCTTCTCTATGGAGAGCGCGAGTGAAGCGGTAAGGCCGATGACGCCGACGCTCGCCAGAAATCCAGCGAACAACGGCTCGCGTACAGGTTGTGTGGTCATTCGAAGCTCCCCGTGAACGAGCGCCGCTAAAACGCGGCTGTACTGCTACCTCTGATCATCGCGTTGAGGTAGTTGAGGTCGGGTGATGTTGCCGCTTTAGCGCCGTCACGCATGAGTGACAGAGGCTTGTTCTTCTTCCTGGATGTGATCCGTTTCGATCTGGAAGGTGGAATGCAGCACGGACACTTCGAAGTGCTCGGCGACGCACTTCTTCACGTCGAGCAGTACGTTTGCGGCATGACCGTCAGTGAAGCATTGGTCTTCGACTACCACGTGCGCGCTGATGGTGGGAAGCCCCGTCGCGACGGTCGAAGCGTGCAAGTCATGGATGTCCTTGACGTGATCGAGTTCAAGAATGTGCGCGCGGACGTCGTCCAGGTCTAGGCCGGGAGGGGTGAACTCCATCAGCACACTCGTGGTTTCCCGGAGAAGTTTGAATGCCCGGGGAACGATGAGTGCCGCAATCAGCAGCCCGGCGATCGCATCAGCTTGAAGAAAACCGGTGGTAGCGATAACGATCGCCGCCACGATGACGCCAAGCGATCCGAGAGCGTCGTTAAGAACTTCAAGGAACGCGGCTCGCATGTTGAAGTTCACGCCGCGGCTTGAAGAGAGCAGGACGATCGCGATGATGTTTGCCGTGAGACCGATGATGCCGAAAATTAGCAGCTCGGCGGCAGGGACCTCCGGTGGTTCAAACAGACGTCGAACGCCTTCGACGGCCGTATAGGTTCCGACGACCAGCAGCAGGGCTGCTTGTCCGAGCGCGGCGATGACCTCAATGCGCCGAAAGCCCCAGGTGCGTTTGGCGTTGGCCGGACGCAGCATGAGGGTCGCGGCGATGAGGGCGACCAATAGCCCGGATGCGTCAGTGATCGCATGCGCAGTGTCGGTGAGAAGCGCGAGGCTGCCGGTGACCACGGATCCGACTGCCTGGGCCGCGACAATGACCGCGGTGATACCGAAAGCGATCCACAGCTTCCTGCGGTGATCGCCGGGCTGGCCGGCTTCCGGGGCGGGGCCGTGAGTGTGTCCAGCGCCCATTACCGGAGCTCCGTTCTCTCGCTGTGTAGGTGGTGCGGTTGACGCAGGTGTGCGTGCAGTTCGGCGTGGGTCCCTGTGGCGCTCAGCAGGGTCTGAGCCGCGTTGATCAGCGCGGCCGTCGCATTCGGCTCCGTCAGGGCGTACCAGGATGACCGCCCCTCTGGGCGGACGGTGATTAGGCGACACTCGAGCAGGAAGCCCAGATGCTTGCTCACGGTGGACTGTGCCAGGCCGACGTGCTCAACCAAGTCACGCACCCGATGCTCACCGGAAGCAAGGTGCTGCAGCACGGCGAGCCGAGTGGGGTCCCCCAGCGCATCGAACAAATGCGCATACACGCTGGTAGCACCTTCGTCCAATATCACCTCGTCCATATTCATCGTCATGCGGCGATGATATCGCCTATAGGGGTCACCTGCCTCTGAATCACGGAACCGGGAAGGGTTATCGTTTCGCCACGGGACGTTCCCGCCGTCTGGAAAAAGCACAGTCCTGCGGCCGCGGTCACCTGCGCGTGCGAGCGTCGCGCTCGGCGAGCTGTTGCAAATGCGCGTTGTACTGCTGCAGTTCCGTCTCCCCCATGCGGTCCGCGTGGCGGTCGCGGCGCTTCGTCTCGCGGTCGTCGCTACGGCTCCACTGGATCGCGACCGTGATCGCGAGGATGAGGGTAGGGATCTCTCCGATCGACCAGGCGATCCCCCCGCCGGTGTACTGGTCCTCGAGCGGGCTCGCGCCCCAGGTGCGGCCCATCGCACCGAACCACTCAGCGACGATGAGTCCCGACTGCACCATGATCGCGATGCCGAAGAACGCGTGCATTGCCATGATGCCGATCAGCAGCAGCAGCCGGCCTGCATACGGCAGTCGGTACGGCACCGGGTCCACGCCTACCAGTGACAGCACGAAGAGATACCCGGTGATAAGGAAGTGCGCGATCATCCACTGATGCCCGAGGTGGTCGTAGAGCGACCAGCGGAACAGGTCGGTGTAGTAGAACACCCACAACGACCCGATGAACAGCCCCGCGGCGACGAACGGGTTGGTGAGGATCCGGGCGACTGGGGAGTGCGCAGCCCAGAGGATCCATTCGCGGCCACCGCGTGTGCCGTCGTCGCGCTTGCGAATCGCGCGGGCCGCGAGGGTGACTGGGGCCCCGGCGACCAACAGCACCGGGATCGCCATCGTGAGCAGCATGTGCCCGACCATGTGCATGCTGAACAGGTAGTCCTGGTAGACGTTGACGACGCCGCCAGTGACCCACACCAGCAGGCCCATTCCAGCGACCCACATGATCGTGCGATATGGCGGCCACGCATCGCCACGGCGGCGCAGCCGCCGCACCCCGGCGAGGTAGAAGAACACGGCGAAGCCGGCGATGACCGCCCAGAGCAGGTCGATGTTCCACGCGGTGAACCACCGGTCGACGGTGAGCTCGGAGGGCAGCGGGGCGCCAGTGAGTCGTTCCGCTGGGGACGGATTTACCGGAAGCGGTGTGGGGTTTGGTGGGGGCGTGCGTGCGAGCGCAGCCGCGGCGCCGCTGGCCATGCCCATCACCGCCACCTCGAACACGATGAGCGTCCAGAAGGACCGGCTGCCACGGTCAGAGTCACGCATCGTTCCGACCAGGCGGGCGCGATACCAGACCCCGAAGAAACCGAGTGCGACCAGCGCAATCACTTTCACGGCGAGGATCACACCGTAGGGCGACATCATCGCGGTCCACTCCCGCAGGCCGATCGCGGCGCGCACGGTGCCGGACACAGCCACGAGCACGAACGCGGCCAGCGCGATGCTCGAATAGCGGGCCACGACATCGGCGAGGCGGACCCGTGTGAGCACAGGACGAACCATGACGAGCAGCAGCAACCCTCCGAGCCACACCGCGGCGCCGATGACGTGCAGGATGAGCGCTGTCATTGCCTCATGGTGGAACGCATCGTCGCCGGAGTGCCCCTGCGTGCCCATCGGCACCAGAGCGGCGACCGCGAAAACGGTTACGAGGAGGGTGCCCGGCCAGGACCGCACCGCGAACGTCAACACGGTCAGCGAGGCGCCGGCGACCGTAGTGATGAGCCAGGTGCGGCCCACCTCGGTCTCAACGAGGAACCGGCCGATCTGCGCGCCGAACACCGGTCCGGCGTCCAGCGCGGGGTTGAACACATTGACGAAGGTGAGGAACCCCGTCGCTCCGGAGGCCACGGTGAACACGGCGGCAGCGATCGAGGCAGTGTCTAGGGCGACGTCGATCTCCCGCTCCCCGGCCCGCAGAGTGAACAGGGCCGTCACGAGCACACCGACCATGCCTGCCGCGGCGAGGTTCACAATTAGTTTCGCGACCGGCAGGCCCCACCGCACGACGGGGCCAGCGTCGCCCAGCTGAAGCCCTGCCGCGCCCCCGCCGAACGCCAACCCCGCAATTAGTGCGACCAGCGCGGTCACGGCCAGGACCGTGGGGCCCGCAGCGCGGAGGGCGCGCGGACTCAACCCGAGGACGATCACGTCCTGGTCGGTGGTACGGGTGGCTGTCGGGGTCACGGCGGGCTTTCGGCTCTTGCGGGGTGGACGGGGGTCAGCTCAGGCCGGAGTAGGCGTGGAGTCCCTTGAAGAACATGTTGACGATGGTGAAGTTGAACAGCACCGTGACGAACCCGATTATGGACAGCCAGGCCGAACGGGTGCCGCGCCAGCCCCGGGTCGCGCGAGCGTGGATATACCCGGCGTAGAGCACCCAGATCACAAAGGTCCACACCTCCTTGGTGTCGAACCCCCAATAGCGTCCCCAGGAATCGTTTGCCCAGATCGCGCCGGCGATCAGCGTGAAGGTCCAGAACACGAATCCGACGATCACGAACCGATACGCGAGGGACTCAAGTACCTCCGCAGTGGGCAGAGTCGCCAGGAACCGGGGGCCGGCCGCACGTGCGTCCTCTCGGGACGCCACAGTGGTGCGGCGCTCCCGGCGGGCCTGCAGCAACTGGGTGACGGCGAGGCCGCAGGCAATCGCGAACAGCGCGGTGGCCAGCGACGCGACGAACACGTGGATGACCAGCCAGACACTCTTGAGCGGATCCGTCAACGGGACGACCTCGACGTAGAACGTGATCGTCGCCCCGCCCAGCAGCAGCACCACCATGCCGATCAGGAATGCGCCCAAGAAGCGGAGGTCATAGCGGCGCAGGACGACGAGATAAACGGCGACGATCAGGACCGTGCCGGTCAACGCGAACTCGTACATGTTCGCCCACGGCACGCGTTGTGCGGAAACTCCCCGCAGGATGGTGCCGGCCAGGTGGAACAGGAACGCGAGAACCGTCAGCACCGTCCCAATCCGCGCCCACAGCAGGCGTGACCGCTGGGACGGCGGAACCCGGATATCCCCCGGCGGGACGGGCACAGGTTCCCCCACCTCGGAGTCCGCGGCCACGCCGACCAGCGCAGGCGCTCTGGCGGGGACGGAGCGTTGGGCGAGGTCGATGGTGTATGCGATGAACGCGAGCAGGTAGGTGGCGATCGCCGTCCACACCAGCAGCAGCGAGATACCGTCGAGGGAGAGCGGGTCGGGTCCGGTCATGGCGGGGGTTTCCTCTTCATCATCAGGGGCGGTCCGGTCGTGTGGAGGGTCAGCCTGCGTTCACTTGCAACTAGACCAGCAAGTCCACGGCGGTGCCGTCGATGTACACCTCGAAGGGCTGATTGCAGCCGAGCGCATTGCCGGTGTTGCTTGGCTGCCGATCAGGCCGCCCCGGTCTATGTCGCATCCCGATCTCCGATCGCTCGGGCGGCCTGTGGGCCGCGTCGCTGCTTCGGCCGCCGGTCGCTGTGGTCCGCCGTGCCACGCAGACGGCCCCGGTGTAGGAGGCCAAGCGCGCCCAGAGCGACAATTACCGAGACAGGGAGCGTCCCGGTGACCCACGGGCCCACCACGACGGCCGGGGTGAGCCCGCTGCGCAGCGGAACGGTGGTGACCCGGTTGGCGGCGATGTCCACGCCGATGCTGTCGATGGTGGCGCCGTCTGGTGCGATGACCTGACTGGTGCCGACTGTGGAGACATTGACCACGGTGCGGCCGGTCTCGATAGCCCGCATCCGCGCGAAGGCGAGCTGCTGAATGTTCTCGTCGGTGCCGCGGAAGTCGGCGTTGTTGGTCTGGAACACATACAGCTGCGCGCCGGCGCGGGCGCTGTCCCAAATCACGGTGTCGTAGATCACGTCGAAGCAGATCGCCAGCCCCACCCCGACGTTCCCGACCTTCATCAAGGGCGGGTTAGTGCCGGGGGTGTATTCGCGTTGGATGAGGCCGACAAGGTCGGGGGCAAGGAGCTCGTAGAACCACCGGTCGGGCACGTACTCGCCGAACGGGACCGGGTTGACCTTGTCGTGCCATTGCCGGTCCGCGGGATCCGCGGACCACAGCAGCGAGGTGTTGAACACGTCCGCGCCTCGTGTGGTGGCGGCGTTCACGAGCAGCGGCGCACCCGCGTCTCGCACCAGCCGGTCCAGCACCGCGGCGGTGGCGGAAGCTGTGAGGGGATCGGAGTCGACGGAGCCCTCGGGCCACACAATGAGGTCCATCGGCTGCCCCATCAGCGGCTCGGTGGTGGTGGTCTGCGCGGCGAGCATGTCGCCGGGGAGGCGGTCGTCGAAGTAGCCGGCGGGGCCGTTACCCTGCACCCATCCGACGGTGAACGTGCCGGCATCCGTAGTGGGGAACTGCGGAACCGCGACGAGGAGCAGCACACCAGCCGCGGTCGAGAAGGCACCGCGCGGAAAGCGAATGCCGCCTGCGCGGAGCCACTGCAGGAGCGCGGCACAAACGGCCGCGAGGAAGAAGGATAGCCCGGTGACACCAGTCCATGACGCAAGTTGCGGCAGGGGCCCCTCGACTTGGGTCATGCCCAGCCGCGCCCAAGGGAATCCCGAGTACGGCCATGCCCCCATCCCGACCTCGCGAGTCGCCCAGAGCCCGGCGACCAGCAGCGGAATCCCGACCAGCTGCCCTGGCCCTCGGGCGCGGAACCGCGCGGTCCACCGGTAGGCGAGGGTGATCGGGATAGCCCCGAGTCCGAACAGCACCGCTTCCAGGCCTGCCAGCGCAATCCATGGCACCGGGCCAAGGAACTCGCCCACCCAGACCAGGTGGGTGAAGTAGAACACGACTCCGAACATCGTGCCCACCAGCAGCGCGCCGCCGATGCTGCGGCCCATCAGGGTGGCAAGGGCGAGGACGACGCTGACGAAAGCGAGCGGCCACCACCCCAGCGGCGGCGACGCGAGATCCAACGCAAGCCCGGCGGCCGCGGCGACCGGCGTCGCCGCCCACAACGGCAGCAGCGGCCTCGAGTTGGGGTTGTCCATCGACGGACGTGCCGGGGCGGCGACAGTGAGGAGGGGCGTGGTGGGGGACATCCGTCAGGTGTCTTTCTGGCGGAGGGTGGCGAGGTAGGTGTTGTAGGCGTCCAACTCGGGGTCGCCGTGGGTGTCGGCGTACCGGGCGGCGGCGGCGTCTCGGGCAGTGTCGTCGCGGAACCACCGGTGCATGACGAACATCAGCATCAGTAGGGTGGGGGCCTCGCCGTAGGACCAGGCGAGCCCGCCCGCGACCCGCTGGTCTTCGATCGGGTCAATCCCCAGCGCCAGCGTAGGCGCGGCGAAGTGGTCCACGAGCAGGCTGGTGGCCATCATCAGGAACACGCCGAAGAACGCGTGTAGCGCGGCTTCGGCGAACACGTCGAGAGCGCGGCCGCCGTGGCTGAGCCGGACCGGCAGCGGGTCGGCGGAGAGCACCGGGATGGTGAACAGGATCCCCGCTACCACGAACGCGATCTCGAGGGTGATGTGCCCTTGGGGGGTGGCGAGGATGCGGTCGGCGAAGTCGGCGAGGTAGAGCCCGTAGAACGCAAGCAGATACAGCGGCAGCGCTACCCAGGGGCTCAGTGCCCACCGCGCGGCCCGGCTGCGCAGGCCGGCGTGGGCTGCGCGGAGGACGAACCGGCCGGCGCCGTGGTGCGGAGCGGCGCGCAGCAGCAGGGTGCCGGGGGAACCGAGTACGAGCAGCGGCGGGATCGCCATCATCAGGGAGAGTTGCTGGAACATGAACACCGACAGCAGCGCATACCCGTACGCTTCGACTCCGAGCCCGGTGACCGCCGCCAGGAGGAGGCACCCCAGCAGGAAACTGACGGTGCGCCACACGGGCCAGCGACGCCCCCGCGTCCACAGCCGGATCGCGCCGATCAGGTACCCGGCGGCCAGGAGCGCGGCGAGAGTGGGTAGGACCGGGAACGGCAGCGGCACGGGTGTCAGGAACCCGAGCAGGGTCGGCGGAGTGTCAGGAATCCACTCGTTCACCGCTCCCCCTCCGCGGTCTCGACCGCGTAGGCGGTCGCGTGCTGCGCGGCGAAGTCGGTGACGGCTCGGGAGAGGGCAGGATCCTCACCGCGGGCAAGTCCGGCGTACTCGACCTGCACACCCTCCGTGCTGAGCCGGGCCTTCACCCAGAGCCGGCGGCGCGGCACGAAAAGGCCGGCGAACAGCCCGAGGGTGGCGAGGATCGAGAACGCGAGCACCCAGCCGCTGCTGGGGTCGCGCTGGATCTGCAGCGACGCGAACCGCTTCACCGGATCGGTGTCGCCTGCGATCTCCCACGTGACCGTTCCCCATCCATTCGGCAGGTCCACCGTGTCGCCGAGGGTCAGTTCCAGGGAGTCGAGGCCGGTGTCGCCGCCGGTGTGCTGGGTGAGCCCGTTGACATCGAGCGTGTACACCGACCGGGGTGTGCCGTCGTCGATGCCGAGGTCCCCGCTGAACACGTTGAAGGTGATCACTGGGTTAATGACGTCGGGGTAGATCGAGGTGAACGCCCCGGAGGGCAGCACCCCTTGGGTGGGGTAGAAGAACCCGACCAGGCCGAGCTGCTCGGGCAGCCCGTCCGGGATCTTGATGATCCCCAGCGAGGTCATGTTGGAGTCCTGCGGCAGAAACGGTTGCGACTCGCTGAACACCACCTCCCCCGCCGCGTCACGGACGGTGAGGGTGGGGGCATACCCGTTGCCGAGCAGATAGATGCGGTCGCCTTGGACGGTGATCGGATAATTCACCACCACGCTCTGCGCCTGGTCGTCTTGTCCGGGCTGGCGGATCGTGACATCGGCGGCGAAGTCGCCGGCCTGCCCCGCGCCGGGGGTGCCGGGCAGTCGGTAGGAGACCTGGAAGTCATCGAGCGTGAGCGAGTAGGGAGCAAGGCCCGTGCCGTCGATGAATCGGCCGGGGTTGAATGAGGAGTAGTCGCTGAGCGCGTTGACGAACGTGGTGCCCTCCACCACGACCCGCTGCCCGGTGTATGCGAACGACCCGCCGACCGCGACGGAGACGAGCACACCGACCAGGGCGACGTGGAAGAGCAGGTTGCCGGTCTCGCGGAGGTAGCCGCGTTCGGCCGACACCGACACCCAGCCGCGGCCGTCGTACCGCTGCACCCGGTAGCCGGCCCGGCGCAGCTGCCGCTGAGCCACCCCGATCGCCTGTTCGACAGGGTCGGAAGCCTGGCCAGCGGGAAGGGTCGCCTCCTGGTAGTCGGAGAGGCGGGACAGGCGGGCGGGGGTACGCGGGGGCTGGGAGCGGAGCGCCTTGTAGTGGTGGCGGGCGCGGGGGATGACGCAGCCGATGAGGGAGGTGAACAGCAGGAGGTAGATCGCGGAGAACCACGGCGACAGGTACACGTCGAACAGGCCGACCGCGTCCGCGAGGGCGAAGACGTCAGGGTTGTCGCGTTCCCACTGGATTACACCGTTGGGGTCGGCGCTGCGCTGCGGGAACAGCGAGCCAGGGACGGCGGCGATCGCGAGGAACAGCAGCAGGACGATGGCGGTGCGCATGCTGGTCAGTTGCCGCCACGCCCACCGCAGCCACCCCGCCAGACCGAGCGCGGGCTGGATGATCTTGGGGCCGTCGGAGTCCGCGTGGTCTCCGGGACGAAGCGGGTCGATCGGGTTCTCCCTGGTGGTGTCAGAGCGGGAGGGGGACATTGATCACCACCTGTTGCAGGGCGGACATCAGCGCCGTCCATAACCCGGTCACCATGAGGAGTCCGAGGAGGACGAGCAGGCTGCCGCCGATGATGTTCAGGGCGCGGATGTGGCGGCGGAGAAACCCGACCGTGCGGGACGCCCACCCCCAGCCGAGGGCGAGCAGCAGGAACGGGATGCCTAATCCGAGCGAGTACGCCAGGCCGAGCAGCCCGGCGCGGGCGGGGTCGCCGAGGTTCCACGACATCGACAGGATCGCCGCAAGCGTGGGGCCGATGCAGGGGGTCCAGCCGACGCCGAGCGCGAACCCGAGCAGGGGCGCGCCGATCAGGCCGGCGCGACCCCGGATGCGGGGGCGGAGGGTGCGCTGGGAGATACCGAAGAACCCGATGAACACCAACCCGAGCAGGATGATCACGATCCCGAAGATGCGAGTGAGGATGTTCGCGTACTGCAGCAGCAGAAACCCGAACGTGCCGCCGAGGATCGTGACGGTGACGAACACCACCGTGAACCCGCCGATGAACAACGCCACCCCCACCAGCAGCCGCCTCCGCTCCCCCGCCGTGGTGCTCGCTCCAGCGGCCGACGTCGATGTGGGGCTGTGGGCGCTGGCGGCGCCGCCAAGGTAGCCAAGGTAGCCGGGAACCAGCGGTAGCACGCACGGGGAGACGAACGAGACCAGCCCGGCGAGCACGGCGAGAGGGAGCGCCACCCATAGCGCGCCGTCCACGACCACCGAACCGGGGTTCATGAGGACTCCGCCAGGGCGTCGTCAACGAGAGTGGACAGGATGGACGCGCTGGCCAGCTGCCCGATGACCCGTGCCGCAACCCGCCCGTCCCGGTCGAGCACGAGGGTGGTGGGGGTGGCTTGGATGGGGGTGACCTGCGCGAACGCAAGCTTGACGCGCCCGTCGTTGACGTCGATCACACTCGGGTAGGTGACGTTGTTGTCCCGCGCGAACGACAGGGCGGTGGCGGGCTGGTCGTAGGTGTTCACGCCCAGGAACGCGACGCCCTGATCCTGGTACTCCTGCCACACTTCCTCGAGCAGGGGCGCCTCGACGATGCATGGTCCGCACGCGGCGTACCAGAAGTTCACCACCAGCACCCCGCCCCGGTAGTCGTCGCTGGACACCGTCTCCCCGGTCTCGGTGACGCCCTCGAACACCACCGGCTCACCCCGGTCGGCGGTCGGGATCTCGACGACCTGGAAGTCGCCGGCGATGTAGCCCTTCTCGTTCCCGTCCCGGTACTGCTCGGCCAGGGTGTCGTTGCTGGTGCAGCCGGTGAGCGCGATGGCTGTCAGCAGCAGCGCAGCGATGAACGGCGTGGGGCGTCTCATGCGCGTTTGACCTTGATCATCGCCCCGGCGACCAGGAACACGATCGCGGCGACCGGTTGCGCGGCGGTCCAGACCGGCCCGTTGAACGGGAACGGGAATACCGGGTTCCACAGCACCGCGATCGACGCGAATACCGGCGCCCACCACCACTGCCGCGCCTGGATCGCGAACCAGCCGACAATGACGGCGAGGATCGCTGCCACGAACAGCGGCACCAGGTACCAGTCACCGCCCTGCAGCAGCGGTGCGAGGAATAGCACCGCTGCTGCGAGCAGGCTTGGTGCGAGAGCGTTGCGCTGGTACAGGGACGGCATCCGCTTGTTGTCGGTCACAGCCCACCCACCGAGGAGTTCGAGCCCAGGTGCGCGCTGGCGTCGCTACGGGTGGTGGCGCGGTGGCTGCCCCAGACCCCGATTGCCAGGATCAGCACTCCGATTCCGAGGGCGACGTCGGCGAGGTTGCCGATGAACCAATTCCCATAGGCGAGGAAGTCGGTCACGTATCCGCGTCCGAAGCCCGGTGGGGCGAGCAGCCGGTCGATCACGTTCCCGAGTGCGCCGCCCAGGATGAACCCGATGCCGGCGGCCCACCATTCGGTGCGGGCTCGCAGCGCAGCGATGAACAGCACCACGGTCGCGGCCACGCCGAGCAGGGTGAGCAGCCAGGTGGCTCCGGACCCTAGGCCGAGAATCGCGCCTGGGTTGAAGGCCAATTGCAGCCCCAACACGTCGCCCAACAGCGGGATGCGATCGGTCTCGCTCAGCTCGGACAGGGCCGCCGCTTTGCTGGCCTGGTCAATCAGCACCACCACGCCCGCGGTGACGCTAGCGACCGCGAACCGGCGGGCCTGGGCGGGTCTTCTGGGGGGTGCCGTGTCAGAAGCCGAAGAACTCACCGACGAATCCCTCCCGCTTGCGGCGGCTCGTGCGGCCATGCTGATCCCGCTCCCTGCCGTGCGGGCGGTAGTCGATCTCCACGCCGGATCGCTCGGTGATGAGCAGGTCGGTGGCGTCGACGGGGCATTTCATGATGTTCTCCTTCGGATGCAGGGGCTCGGCCCCGGCCCAGGTTCACGTGTCGATGGGACGGGGTGCCTGCCCCGTCTCATTTGGGTTCCCCGTTGCGGCGGCCGCCGCAGCAGCAGCAGCGCGGTCGCGGCGGCGGCGTTCCCTTCCCGCCATCAGCACGACCACCAGCGCACCTCCGAAGACGACCACGCCGCCGATCACAGCCATGACTGGCAGGAATTCCCCACCGCCGGAGGGGCCCGTGTGCACATCCGACCCGGCCGTGCCGGCGGTGGTGGCGGTCGGAGACGGTTCGGGGGTCTGCTCCGTCGTTGCCGTGGGGTTCGGTGTGCTGGTAGGGATGGTGGCGGGTTCCACCGTGTACGTGTACTGGTCGCTGATCGGGTGCCCGTCGCTGGAGACCACCCGCCACAGCACGGTGAACACGCCCGCAGAGGTCTCGGGTTCAAGCTCCTGGGTGACGGTGGTTCCGTCGACGACCGGTTCACCCTCAGCGATGTTCCGCCCGTCCGGGGAGGTCACCTCGATCACCACGGCGCTGGTCGCGGTAAGCAGCTCTCCACTGAAAGCGAGGGAGACCTCCGCCGGGGAGATGCCGACCGTCGAGCCGGATTCGGGAGTCGAGGAGATCAGATTGTCGTGCGCGGCGGCGGGGACCGCGCTGGCCAGCAGCAGTCCGCTGGCCGCGAGCAGCGCCGTCAGACCGGCGATAACGGGAGAAGCGGTTCTGCGAGACCAGGGTGTGGGTGTTCTCTTCATGGACGGTGCTCCTTCAGGGGCGGTGGATGATGTGGTGAGCAATTGTGGTGGCGTCCCGCCAGACACCGGCGATGGTGTCGGCGCCGCGGCCGCCGTACTGCGGCATGCCCGCGACGAACAGTCCCGGCATCCCGGTCAGGGTGCGCCTGGATGTGTCCTTGCGCGCCGCATCCGGGAGCCACCCGTCGCCGGGCAGGTAGCCGGTGGCGAGGATCACCGAACCGGGCTGGGCCTGGCTGCTATCTGAGAAGCTCACCGTCGTCCCGGCCGCGGAGGTGACCGCCGGGCGAAGGGTCACCCCGTCGCGGCGCAGCTGCTCGTAGCTATCGCCGAATACCGGCTCGGCGCGCCGCTCACGCGACAGCCATGACACGCTCTCCCCCGCCGCTGCCGTGTACCCGGCAGTCGGCCGGAGACGGCGGGGTGTCCGGACTGCAAGCGTCACCCTGTGCGACGCGGAGAACTCCCGGGCCAGCTGCACCCCGCTGTTGCCGCCGCCGACGATCAGCACATCACTCGTGGGAATCTGCCGCGGGTACAGATAGTCGCTGCTGTGCAACACGACACCGGGAACGGTCAGTCCTGACGCCCACTTCGGCACCCGCGGATGCGCAGCGGCGCCGGTCGCGCACACCACGTTGCGGGTCTGCACCTCCCCCGCCGTGGTGGTCAGCAGCAACGTGGACCCGTTGCCGCGATGCTCCACGCCGACCGCACGGATGCCCCAGACCGTCTCTACGCGAAGCCCCGCCTCGACGAACGTGAGGTAGTCGATCATCTCGTCGACCCGGGGATGCCGCCGCTGATCCCCCGGCAATCGCCGCGTCGGCAAGCTGCTGTGCCGGGCATCGCTGAGCAGCATCATCGAATGCCACCGGGACGCCCACGACCGCTGACCTTCCGGCGCAGCGTCAATTACCACGAACTCGTGTTGCGGTCGCAGCCCTTTCGCGCTTAACGCGGCGGCCACGGCAAGACCGGCCTGCCCGGCGCCGACGATGATCACTCGCCGGTGCGACAACCCCGCGGGCATCAGGATTCGCCGTTCACCGCGGCCTGGATCGCGGCTTCCAGGTCACCCCACTCCTGCAGCTCCTGCAACTCGCCGTCGACGAAGAAAGTTGGCGTGCTGCCCACCCCGAGCGCGCGGCCCTCGTTGAAGTCCAGCTCCACTCGCTCTGCCGTGGCCGGGTCTGCGACCGCGGCATCATACGCTGCCATATCCAGCCCGAGTTCTTCGGCGAAGCTGCGGAACAGATCAGCGCGGGACTCTTGTGCCTCGCCCCACTCCGCCTGCGTCTCGAAAAGCCGGTGATACATGTCCTCGAAACGGTCCTGACCTGCAGCGGCCTCTGCCGCGATCGCCGCGTTCTTCGAGTTGAAGTGCCCGGGCAGCGGGAAGTAGCGGACCACGTATGTGATTTCCCCCGCGTACTGTCCCCTCAGGTCTTCGACGATCGGGTAGAACGCGCCACACGCCTCGCACTCGAAGTCGAGAAATTCCACCACGGTCACCGCCTCCGGGCCGCCGTCGTCGAGGACGTGGGAGCTCTCCCGGACCACTGACAGGGTCCCCGGGCCGGCGCCTCCCTCCGGCGGTGCGGCCGGACTCCGGTTGACGAGGGCATAGATGATTGCGGCTAGCACCAGCAGGGCGGCGACCGCGACGGCGATCAACGTCGCTTTGACAGGGGTTTTCATCGGGTACTCCGAACACTTCACACGGCACAGGACAGAACCCGGGCACAGCCCGGGACGAGCGCCGCCCAGACAGGCGGCGTGCCGGATTTCAGGTTCGGGAAAGACCCAACTGAGGAAGAGACAGAGCGCTCACACGCGGGCGAGCAGGAGAAGCAAGAAGCGACAAAGCGTGAAGCGGCTGCCACTCAGGCACAGAAGGAGGACGGGAGCGCCACATCAACCTCGCCAGCACCAAAAAGACGAGGCCACACAGTACGCCCAGAACACACAGAGCGACTCCTGCCAGCGCGTCAGGTTGGAGCGTTACCTCGGCAATCACCGAGACCTCCGAGTCCGGCGCGGCGGGGTCGATGTGCGGATCCACCAAAGCACTGATCACTAGGGGAACCGGCGCGGTTCCTTTACCTTCAAGATGGCTAGCCGCCGCGATCCCCATCATCAGAAGCAATGCCAAACCGACACTGGTAATGAAACGCATTATCAGCAGACGCTCACTCAGCATCACGGATCGCGGAGTCCGGGCCGAGGAGACCATCTCTTACAGCTTACCCGCGCGCGTGAATGTCAGTTGCGGTGTATGCGCCGGAAGCGGCGCGTGCGAACGACGGCGGCGGAGGCGGTTGGAGACGTTGGTGCGGGAGAGCTCCAGATCGCGGACAAGATCCGGGGCGCAGCCGGGGGCACACACCCGGATACGACGATGCCGGGAACCTCCCAATGAGGTTCCCGGCATCGCGAAGGGATCAGACCGTGCGGCGGCGACGGCGGGATGCCAGGTGAGCACCCAGGGTGACAGCCAGGAGGCCGGCGACGAAGAAGCCGATCGGGAGCGCCCCGCCCGTGCGGGCCAGGGGGTTGTTGGTGTTGCTGCTGCCACCGGCTGCTGCGGCACCGGTCTCGGTGGGCAGCGGCTCCGGCGTCGGGTTCGCCGGCGCGGCGTCCGTGACGGCGAACTGCGCGGTAAGAACCGTCCCGGTCTGGGCGCCGGTGAGGGTCACGGAGTGAGCACCCGCCTCCATCGGCGCGGTGACTTCGTAGGTCACGGTGCCGTTGAGAACATCCCGCGCGCCAAGGTCGACAGGCTCAGACGCCAAGGTGGCGTCGGTCTGCCAGTCCGCGTTGAGCCCAGCCGCGGTGACCGAGAAGGTGGCACCCGGCTGCACCTCTGCCGGCGCGGAGATCGTGGCGTTGGCCGACAGCGACGCAAGATTGCGCTCGAGGGCCAGGCCGTTTGCCGCCGTGAAGAACAGGTCGGTTTGATCGGTCAGCCCCACCACATTCGCAGCGCCGGGGCCGTAGCCGGCGATCCGCACCTGCGCTCCGGTGTGCTGCTGCGATCCGCCCTGGGCGGAGGTGCCGTACGCGACGATCATCTCCTGGCCATCTGCTGTGAGCAGGTGCGTGTTCAGGCCGGGAATCGGCGAGCCGACGATCTGGCTGGTGTGTGCGTGGTCTGCCGTGACGACGACGAGGGTGTCCTTGCGCTCCTGGGCGAAGGCGAGAGCGACCTGCACTGCTTCGTCAAGGTCGACCGTCTCGCCGATCTGCCCACACGCGTTGGCGGCGTGGTCCTGCTTATCGATGCTCGCGCCCTCAACCTGGAGGAAGAATCCGTCCTCGCCGTCCAGCAGGGAGATTGCCTTCTCCGTCAGCGATCCGAGCGAGAGGTCGCTCGCGAGACGGTCGGGGTTCTCCGTGCAGGCCACTGCGGCGGGCAGGGAACCACCCGAGGTGAGGTCGGTCGCCACGGGACCCTGCCAGCGGACGGGGAAGTTACCTTCGGTGAAGAGTCCCAGCAGGGGCTGATCCGCATCGGCGACGGTGACCGCATCGAGGCTCGCGGCGTCACCGACTAGCTGGAAACCGCGGGCTTCCGCCTGCTCGAAAAGGGTCTTTCCCTCCCACGGGCCGGCCTTGGCGGTCTGCTCGAAGGAAGCCGAACCGCCGCCGAGCGTCACGTCGGGACGCACGTTGAGCATCTGCTCGCTGATGGACCCGAGGCCGCCGTTCTCCAACGCCTCGGAAGCGCAGCGCTGGCTGGTCTCGTTGGGACCGTAGCAACCACGCGCGGAGATGTGCGCGACCTGGGCGCCGGGGGTGGCGTCCTGGATCTCCGAGGTGGAGACGTTCCCTGTCTTCATTCCGTTCGCGCGAGCGATCTCCAGGAGAGTGGCCTGCGGCGCGTTGGCGACGTCGACGCTGAGGCGGCCGTTGACGGTCTTGGTGCCGGTAGACCACGCACTCGCGGTCGAGGCCGACTCGGGCGCATAGTTCGGCGCACCCGTATCCGTCAGGGCGTAGGTCGTGTACTGGCCGGTCAACGGCAGAGCGTCGATACCAGCGAACTCACCTGCAGCGCCCTCGGCGTAGTTACGGGCAATCGTGATCTCGCTGTCGCCCATCCCGTCGCCGATGAGCAGGATGACGTTCTTTGCGGGGCCGTCAACAATGGAGTCCCGCAGCAACTGGGTCATGTCGCCGTCGTTGCGGGTGGCTCCGCCGTTCTCAGTAAGGTCATCAGCCATCGCTGAGGCGGGCAACGCGCTCATCGAGACGAAGCCAACCATGGTCACAGTGGCGCCCAACGCAGCGATGACGCGCCGTCGGCGAATGAACGATTTCATGCGGGGGAAGCCTCTCGAGTAAAACGCGCCGCATGGGACGGGACGCGTGGACCAATACAGAAAACCTGCCGTGTCGGGCCGTGGGCTGGCTCGTGAGTGAACACCCGATGAAACATCGAGCTCAGCAGACTCGATCGTGGCGAAGAGTCGGACGCAGCATCTGGGTGAGACCCACAGAAGACGGAGTGTGAGTGGCCCGGGTGGGCGGCACTTCCGTGCGCGCTCACCCGGGCCGGTCACCTTCGGCGCACCACCACCTCTGGCGACCGTGGGACGTCGGGAGGGAAAGGTGACGCCCCACCTGCCTGCACCTCAGAAGCGATGCGGCAGCTTTTCGTCCCGGCGTTTGCCGGTTCAGTTCAAAAGTGTGTCCCCGATGTATCCGCCTTCGGCGCAGCCAGGTGGGATGGCGAAGACCGCAGAACCGATCGGGACGGTCCACTCGTTGAGGAGGTCGAGTTCGTCGAGGCGTTTCTGCAGCGGAGTGAACTGGGTGTCGACGTCGGCTTGGAAGGACACGAAAATCAGGCCCGAGTCGGACACGGACCCGTTTCCAGGTGGGATGTCGTAGTTGTATGCGCGGCGGAAGATCCGTTGACGGCCATCTTCGAACCGGGCTCGGCGCATGTGGGAGAACTCCGGGATCACCGGGAACCCAGGTATCGACTCACGTTTCTGGTAGCGCTTCCGAACGACCGGCGCACGGTATGCCAAGAACGATCGTTTCCGGACGCTCAGATCTCATCGACGAACTCCGATATGATCGGTGAGTGACGATGACCACTGAGATGACCGCCGCTGTATCGCTGTTCCACTCGCTTGCCGATCGCAGTCGCTTGTCGATACTGCGGCGACTGTCGATGGGCGAGGCTCGGGTGAGGGACCTCACCGACGAGCTCGGGTTGGCGCAGTCAACCGTGTCGGAGCACGTGGGATGCCTCCGCGAATGCGGACTTGTCGTCGCCCGCAGTGAAGGTCGACAGAACTTTTACTCCGTTTCCACTCCGGAAGTCATCGACATCCTGGAAGCCGCCGAGCGACTCCTCGCCACGACCGGCTACAAGGTCGATCTGTGCCAGACCTACGGGCGTGATCCCCGATGATCGGAACCATCGCGGCCGCCATCGGACTGTTCGCGGCCACGAACATCGACGACATCGTTGTCCTCACGGTGCTGTTTCTCGCGTCGACGCGCGGCTCCCTTCCAGGATGGAAAGTCGTTGCAGGGCAATACCTCGGCTTCATCGCTCTCGTAGCGATCAGCGTCATCGCCGCCGCCGGCCTCACCATCGTCCCGGACGAATGGGTCGGGTTCTTGGGCCTGATCCCACTCGCAATTGGTGTCTATGGCCTGATCCGAACCCTCCGGCGCCGGGGCGACGATGACGACGACAGCGCGATCAGCGCAGGAGGACTGTTCGGAGTCGCCGGCATCACGATCGCCAACGGCGCCGACAACATCTCCCTCTACACGCCGGTCTTCCGCACCAACCCCGTTCCGGACACCATCGTCACCATCATCGTCTTCTTGGTGCTCGTCGCCGTGTGGTGCCTCGTCGCGCGCTTCGTCGGCACCAACAAGACCGTCACAGAGGCATTGGAGAAGATCGAGCATTGGCTCGTGCCCGCCGTTTTCATCGGGCTCGGCCTGTACATCCTGATCGAGTCGGGCGTAGTCCTCCGTCTCATCGACGTTCTGTCATGACCAAGGTCGCCAGACTGGCCGTCGCCGCCGAAGCGGCCGCGCAGCAGGGCCAGTTCGAAGACATGTACCACCGGCTGTTCGAGACACAGGAACAGTGGGGCGAGGCACAAGAGTCACACGCGGCACTGTTCCGCGACTTCGCCGCCGACCCGACAACTGAGGAGCGCGTGCGATTCGAGGCCGCTCTCCAAGACTGATCGAGCCGTCCGGGCCGGTACTGGTCAGTCGGTCGTCACTGTAGGAGCGCTCTGCCGAGCAATGCGGGGCACCAAGCGTACGAGCACGACCATCGCGACGAGTTCCACCAACGTCTGAGTGACGACGGCAAGCGGCGCGATGCTCAACGAGGCAGGCAGGGCTAGCGCGAGTGGCAGCACGACAAGGGAGTTCCGGGTGGCCGCCGAGAACATCACGGCACGAGTGGGGGGAACGTCGAGCTGCGCGAATCGAGCAGTGAGGAGGCCTGCCGCGACAGCGACTACGACGAACGCTATGTAGAGCGGCACCACTCGCAGCAGCGTCAGCGCCTGGGAGCCGACCGCGGCGATCTGCGATCCGACGACCACGGCCAGCGTCGCCATCATCAGCGGGACCATCGCCCCCGCCATCACCTGTTCTAACGCGCGACCGATGCGGTGTCGTCGCGCGACCGCCGGCGGTCGATCGCCGGATGGACGCGAAGATCCTCGAACGCGCAGCTCGCGAGGGCGGCCCGCTGCAATCGCTCACCGCGGCCGAACTGGAACTCGACAAGGTGGCCGTCACGATCGACCCGCAGCCGAAGCCGGTTCGCGCGTGGGTGCGGTTCGGCTCAACACCTGTGTGGGTTGACGCCGAGGCGTGCCGGTGGACACCGGATGCCGTAGCTATTCGGTTCTCCGTAGGCGGGGTCGAGCATCGCGCGTGGGTATGGGCATCTGCGGTGACGCCCCTCAGCGCGAAGCCGCCGGCTGGGTGAGCACGAACGCGATCACCTGCCGCCGCCCGTCGCGCACGCGGCCCACAGGCCGCGGCGGTCGCGCTCGGCGGCGTCCTGGGCGGCCCTGTGGGCGTCCTGGCCGTCATAAGCGGCGTCGTAGGTGTATTCATACCCGGCGCCGGCCTCGATGAGAGTCAGGGCGACGCTGTGGCCCTCGTGCTGCACGTGTCGCAGTAGCCGGCCGTACCGGTCGACGTCGGCTTGGGTGGGGTCCGCGATCAGCTCGACGTCGCTGCGGTAGATCAGCTCGTCGAGGATCTCGCGCGCCTCCTGCGCGTAACACTCGTCTGCCTTCCCACCTCGGCCGATCTCGGGGGTATCTATTCCGATGATCCGCACCCGCTGCGCGCCGGCGCCGGTGTCGACGTCGATCGTGTCGCCGTCGACGACTGCGACCACGACACCGCTCGTCGACGAGCTTGCTGCGTTAGGACTGCTGGGCGGCACGCACGCGCTGACGCTGATGCTCACCCCGAGCAGGATCGGAGCGAGCATCAGGCGTCGCGGGCTCATCGTGTTCAAACCCGGCTGCGCTTTAATGTCACCGCTACGGCAACGACGACAGCGAGAACGAGGCTGGCAACGACCGCGATCGCGGGCCTCCACTCATCGACGGTCGCGCCGGCCAGGATCGTGATTAGGGCGGTAGTGAACCCCGTGATGCCAGCTCGAATCGCCCAGGTCGTGTAGTCGAGAGCACCGAACAGCGCGGCCAGGATGATTGCGACAGACGCAACGCATGCGGTGACGGTCGCGAAGCCAGTGACAGCTTCGATGAGCCCGGGTATGGGTGGGATCCGCGGCTTGATATCGGGCATGCCGGACTGCGAGAACATCGTCGGTCAGCTCCCCGCCGGCGTCGGCTCTTCTGTAGCAGGGGCACGACGGACGGGCTCGACGGCGGCAGTCGCGTGGGCGAGGTCGGGGCCGATCGCGGAGGCATCGATGATGCGCCGGTACACGGTGCCTTCACGGCCCTCGAACGATGCATCCCGTTCGACGCCGGCGACAATCACCGCGTGCCCCTTGCGCAGCGAGCTCGCGGCGTTCGCGCCAAGCTCGAACTTCGCCTCGACGTAGTGAGCGAGGGGCTGGTGCCCCTCGATTCGCTCGTCGCCGCGGTACTCGTAGGTGTTCTCGAGCACCGTGAACTTGGTGACCTGGATGCGGCCTGCCTGCTGCACCTCGGGGTCAGCGGAGAGCCGGCCGGTGACGAATCGTGCGGACATGGGGGTTCCTCTCTCTTGGTGGTCAGCGCGGCAATGGCGCGCGGGCGTTCTGCATGAACGGCTCGGGATTGATCGGCTTGCCGTTGTTGTGGATCTCAAAGTGGAGGTGGCACCCGAACGAGAACCCTGTCTCGCCCATCGTGCCGATCTGCGTTCCTGCGGCGATCTGGTCGCCCTTGGCCACTCGCAGGCTGCCGTCTTCCATGTGGAAGTAGCCGGACTCGATGCCGTTCCCGTGGTCGATCCACACGACGTTTCCCCGGTAGGGCTGCACGCCGGCGAAGGTCACGGTGCCGCTGCCGGCCGCCCAGATCGGGCTCCCGCATGAGCCGGTGGCCAGGTCGGTGCCCTTGTGGCATTCATCGCCGGGACGGTCGATGGTGCAGGTACCGAACGTGTCGGTGACCGTCCCGCGTGCGGGAACGACCCACTCCCCCGTGCCTGCGCTGCACGCAGTGGTCAGCGCCGTCACGATCGCTTTCGCGTCCGTCTCGAACCGGGCGTAATGCTCGGGGTCGTCGTTGACCTGGGTCTTGTGGATCGCGAGGGTGGCAGGCATGTCCTGCCACCCGTCCACCTGGGTCAGCCGGTCGTAGAACAGCGCTGCGGAGCGTGCGGGGTTGAGCCGGTCCTCAACGCTCCCCCATGAGTCCTGCTGCTGGAACAGTCCGATCGAAGTCGTGCGGGTGCCGTTGGGGTTGGTGACGCCGGAGGTCTCCCAATCGCCGTAAGTGATGTTCCGCAGTGACGATTCGCCTATCGCGGTCATGACTGCGAGGAGCTGGCCGTGCTGGTTGATACCGAGATCCATGCCGGCTCGGATGATCGCCGCGGCGTTGGTGAGCTGGTCGCGCTTGTACCCGTTCACCTCTGCCGGCAGCGCGCCGGTGTCGGCCATGCACATGCCGGCGGCGTCGGCTCGTTGCACGGAGGAGAGGATGAACGTCGCCCCGAACATGAGCGCCACGGCGACGGCCACGACGGCGGCGATCAGCTTGGTTTTCATGCCGCGTCCTGGTCGCCGTCGCCTCGCATCCCCTCGTCGGTGTCAGTCAGGCTGACCTCGATAGATGAACGCACGTGCTGCACGTGCGTTTCGGGGACGCTGCCGTACTTGAACACGAAGTGACCGGGTGCGAGGTTCTGCAACGTCTCGGCCGTCGACGGGTCGAATCCGAAGGTCTGAACCGCCCAGTCGGCATCCTCCTGGCGGTCCTGCCGGAAGATGTAGATGCTCTGCGCCTCGCTGATGACGGTTCGCCCGGGCGAATCAGCGGGGATATCGGCGCCCTTGTGGAACACGAAGACGTTGCTTAGGCCGAGGCCACGAGAGAGCTTCTGGTTCGACTTCAACAGGTGCGCGGTGGGGCCTTGAACCATGTCCCACCCTTCCTCGTTGATGCAGGTCGTCTGCCAGCCCGGATCGGCACGGAGCCGGCCGAGCATCCACTGGTTGCCGATCGCGCGGACAACGTGTGAGGACGGGCCCTCCCCGGGGAGCTGAGAGATATCGAAGCTCGTCAGTTTGCCGGTCAGCGCCACCTCTTTGCTGGTGTCGCCGTCGAGCAGGCCGCCGTACTCCTCCAAGAGCCCTTCGAGGGTGAATCGGACGCCGAGGCCCGCCTGGTGCAGCCGGTCACGGGCCGACTCGCTGCCGTTCAGCTCCTCCGCGTCGACGTCGCCCAGCAGCGGCAGGAGGTCGCTCATCGTGGGAGCACGACCGCCCTCGAACTGCACGAGAGCGCGCGTGAGGGCCGATCGAGCTGCCTTCTCTTCCCATTCGTCGATGCGCTCACCGTCTCGCGCGATACGGAGGATCGCGTGCAGCAGCCCGTACGTGCCGGCGGAACCGATCTGGTAGACGATCAGCGGGTCGAGGGCCTCGCCCCCCCCTGAGCCACCCTTGGTGTCTAGCACCGCCGACGACCTGACCCTCGACCAGCTTCCGTGACAAGCCAGTCAGGTAAGCCGTCGGCAGTCTGCACTGTGGAAACGACGAACCCAGACTTGCACCAAAAATGCACCACGCACGTCCGCAACATGCAGAAAACCCCCGGATAACCGGGGGTTTTCGCTGGCGGTGACGGTGGGATTTGAACCCACGGTAGGGGGTTACCCTACACAACTTTTCGAGAGTTGCACCTTCGGCCGCTCGGACACGTCACCGCCGACCAGCTTACGACATCCGAGGCGATGCTGCGAACCACGGCGTCCCCGGCCGGGCGTAGCGTGTGTCTGTGACGCGATCATCGGCCCCGCAGACAGCTCTCATCGTCGCGATCGCGTCGCTCGCGTCATCCGTCGCGTTCCTCGACAGCACGATCGTGAACGTCGCGCTCCCCGCGATCGAACGCGAGCTCGGCGGCGGTCTCGCGACGCAGCAGTGGGCGGTCGACGCGTACCTGCTGACGCTGTCGTCGCTGATCCTGCTCGCGGGCTCCGTGAGCGACGCCTACGGGCGCCTCCTCGTGCTGCGCATCGGGCTGGTCGGCTTCGGTGTCGCCTCGGTCGCGGTGGGACTCGCGCAGGATCCGGTCTTCCTGATCGCCGCGCGCGCCGTCCAGGGCGCGGCGGGCGCCTTCCTCGTGCCGAGCTCGCTCGCCCTCATCACATCGCTCCTCCAGGGCCACGAGCGCTCTCGCGCCATCGGCCTGTGGACGGCCTTCACGACCGGTGCCTCGCTCGTCGGGCCGCTGCTCGGCGGCCTCTTCGTCGACCTGCTGTCCTGGCGCTACGCGTTCCTCATCAACGTCCTGCCGGTGGCCGTCACGCTGTGGCTCGTCGCACGACTCCCCGTGCACGACGAACGCCGAGCCGATGCGGGCATCGACTGGTTCGGCGCGGTCCTGTGCACGGCGGGCTTGGGCGGCATGGTCTTCGCACTGATCGAGCAGCCGAACCTCGGCTGGGCCTCCCCCGCGATCTGGATGCCGCTGGCCGGCGGCGCCGTGATGTTCGCGGCCTTCCTGCTGCGGCAGCGCACGTCGCGGCATCCGATCCTGCCCCTCGGGCTCTTCCGGGCGCGCAACTACTGGACCGGCAACCTCGCGACGCTGTTCGTCTACGCCGCCCTTTCGCTCAACGGCTTCGTCGTCGGCGTTTACCTGCAAGAGGGCGCCGGCCTCAGCGCGACGCTGGCCGGCCTCGCGAGCCTGCCGACGACGGTGCTGCTCATCGTTCTGAGCCCGTGGGCCGGCTCGCTCGCGGAACGCCTCGGCGGACGCCTGTTCATGACCGTCGGCCCGCTCGTCATGGCCGGCGGCGCACTGATGCTGCTGCTCGTCGGCGAGCGCTTCGACTACTGGTGGCAGGTGCTGCCCGGCCTCGTCGTGTTCGGGCTCGGGCTCGGCGTGACCGTCTCGCCGCTGACCTCGACGATCCTCGGCGCGATCGACTCCGAGCGCTCGGGCATCGCCTCGGCGGTCAACAACGCCGTCGCGCGGGTCGCGGGCCTCGTGGTCATCGCCTTCCTCGCACCCATCGTGGGCGGCGCGCTCGACCTCGATGGATTCCACCGAGCAGCGATCGTCACCGCCGCGCTCATGGCCGCGGGCGGGCTCATCGCCTTCACCGGCATCCGGAACAGCGCACCCTCAGCTGCAGCAACCCCGTCCGCGGCTGACTGACGCTCAGGCCGGCGAGCGCTCCGCCGCGAGCGGCCCGAGCACCGACAGCATCCGCAGCTTCTCCGCCGCTTCCGACCCGGGCTCCGGGGTGAGGGTGAGGAGGGCTTGCGAGCGGTCCTCCGTGAACAGCACCTGGCAGTCGACCTCGATCTCGCCGACGGCCGGATGCACGACGACCTTGTGATCGGCGAAGCGCTCGGCGACCTCCTCGAGGTCCCAGAGCCGCGCGAACTCGGCGCTCCGCTCGCGCAGGTCATCGACCAGACGCGCGGCCCGCGACCCTGCGCCACCCCGGCCCGCGACGGCGCGCAGGTTCGCCACGATCGCCCGGCTCTGCCGGTCGTGATCGGATGCCGGGTACACCGCCCGCTCGCTGACGGGATGCACGAACCAGCACCAGGCACCGCTGCGTTCGGGTCCGATGCGCCGTTCCCGCGCGCCGAACAGAGCACGCGCGAGATCGTTCTGCGCGAGAGTCTCGTCGAGCTCGGTGATCACGAGCGCCGGGATGTCGTCGAGCCGATCGAGCACCCGCTGCAGCGCCGGCGCGACGTGATCGGCGGCTCCGGAACGCTCGGACGGCGTGTGCCCAGCGAGGCGGTGCAGGTGGTCGCGCTCGGAACGCGAAAGCCGCAGCGCCCGCGTGAGCGAGGCGAGCATCTGCAGGCTCGGCTGCGGCCCGCGCTCCTGCTCGAGGCGCGTGTAGTAGTCGGCGCTCATCAGGGCGAGCTGCGCCACCTCCTCGCGTCGGAGCCCCGCCACACGGCGGCGCTCTCCGGACGGCAGCCCGACATCCTCCGGACGCAGTCGCTCGCGGCGCGCGCGGAGGAATCGGGCGAGAGCGGCACGGTCCACGCATCCATTGTGAACGCGGCGACCCGCCCGAGCCAGGGACCGCCGCTCCCCCGTTCGGGCGTGCCTGGATGCATCAGGATGCCGCGACGAGAGTCGGGGCATGGACATCACCGGACGCACCATCTTCATCCCCGGCGCGACGAGCGGCATCGGCCGGGCGCTCGCCATCGCCCTCGCCGAGCGCGGCAACACGGTCATCGTCGGCGGGCGCCGTCGCGAGCTCATCGACGACCTGCGCTCTTCCTACCCCGGCCTCGACGGCGTCGAGATCGACACATCGGATGCCGCATCCATCGGCCGTGCCGCCGCCGAGGTTCTGGAACGGCATCCCGATCTCGACGTGCTCGTCACGATGGCGGGCATCATGAACGCCGAGGACTGGACCTCTCCCGCGGGCTTCGTCGACAGCGCCGAACGCACCGTCACCACGAACCTGCTGGGACCGATCCGGCTGATCGGCGCGTTCATCGAGCACCTGCTGACACGCCCCGCCGCCACGATCATGACCGTCTCGTCGGGCCTGGCCTTCGCTCCGCTCGCCGCCACCCCCAGCTACAACGCGACGAAGGCCGCCGTCCACATGCTGAGCGAATCACTGCGACTGCAGTACGCAGGATCGCCGGTGTCGATCGTGGAGCTCGTGCCGCCCGCCGTGCAGACCGACCTCATGCCTGGTCACGCCGAGAACCCGCAGGCGCAGCCGCTCGACGAGTTCGTCGACGAGGTCATGTCGATCCTCGAGCGGGATGCCGACGTGCGCGAGGTGCTCGTCGAGCGCGTCGAGTTCCTGCGCCACGGCGAAGCACGCGGCGACTACGCCGACGTCGTGCGCGCACTCAACGCGAGCGACCCGCACGCGGGGCAGCGAGGGGGCCGGTAGCGACTCTCATTCGCCCCTGCCAGACTGAGATCATGAGCGCGATCGAGAACTCCAAACTCACCGTCGTCGGCGCGGGCGCCGTCGGATCCAGCGTGGCCTACGCGGCCCTCATCCGGGGATCGGCCCGTCACGTGGCCCTCTACGACATCGCGACCGAGAAGACCGAGGCAGAGGTGCTCGACCTCGCGCACGGGGCACAGTTCACGGGTTCGAGCGACATCATCGGCGGCTCCGACATCTCGGTCGCCGAGGGCTCGCACGTCGTCGTCATCACCGCGGGAGCGAAGCAGAAGCCCGGGCAGACGCGCACCGAGCTGGCGGGCGTGAACGCGGGCATCATCGCCTCGATGATGCCGCAGCTGCTCGACGTCGCCCCCAACGCGACCTTCGTCATCGTGACCAACCCCTGCGACGTGCTCACCGTCCTGGCGCACGAGGCCACCGACCTGCCGCCCGAGCGCATCTTCGCCTCGGGCACCGTGCTCGACACCTCGCGCCTGCGCTGGAAGATCGCGCGTCGCGCCGGCGTCTCGATCTCGAGCGTGCACGCGTACATCGTCGGCGAGCACGGCGACACCGAGTTCCCGCTGTGGTCGCACGCCACCATCGGCACGGTGCCGATCCTCGACTGGGTGCCGCTCGACGGTCAGCCCAAGTTCACGAAGGAGGAGCTCGACCAGATCGCCATCGACGTCCGCGACGCCGCTTACAAGGTGATCCAGGGCAAGGGCGCGACGAACTACGCCATCGGCCTCTCGAGCGCGCGCATCGTCGAGGCGATCCTGCGTGACGAGGATGCCGTGCTGCCCGTCTCCACGGTGCTGCGCGACTTCCACGGAGTCGACGGCATGGCGCTGTCCGTGCCGTCGGTCGTCAACCGCCGGGGCGCGTTCCCCGTGCGGGAGATCGAGTTCTCCGAGCGCGAGCTCGAGCTGTTCCAGCACTCGGCCGCGGCGCTCAGCGAGGTCGCGACCTCCCTGCGCGGCTGATCAGTCGGTACGCCGATACGTCCGTCGGACCGGTGGTGCTGGTGTCGTCCCGGAGCCCCGGGAAGACGACATCCGCACCACCGATCCGACAGTTGTATCGGGACGAGGCTCGCGGGGGGCCGGTGACCGAGGGATGTCGGAGGTCGCGCCTACCCTGGACGCATGGCCTCTCGACGTCCCGCCGCCACCTCGGCCTTCAAGTGCACAGAATGCGGGTGGACGACGGCCAAATGGGTCGGCCGCTGCGGTGAATGCCAGCAATGGGGCACGGTCGTCGAGGCGGCGACGCAGACCGGCATCACGTCGACCGTGACGGCGGTGAGCCCCGGCGCTGCCCGCGCTGCTCGTCCGATCACCGAGATCGACACGACCGAGGCGCCTCGACGTTCGAGCGGCGTCGGCGAGTTCGACCGCGTGCTCGGCGGTGGCGTCGTCCCCGGCGCGGCGATCCTGCTGTCGGGCGAGCCCGGCGTCGGCAAGTCGACCCTGCTCCTCGAGGTCGCCGCACAGTCCGCCCGCTCGGGTCGGCGAGTGCTGTACGTCAGCGCGGAGGAATCGCTCGGCCAGGTCCGCCTGCGGGCCGAGCGCACCGGCGCGCTGCACGACGCCCTCTACCTCGCGAGCGAGACCGACCTCGCCACGGTGCTGGGTCACGTCGACGAGGTGCGCCCCGACCTCCTCATCGTCGACTCGGTGCAGACGGTGTCGTCGTCGCTGTCCGACGGGGTCGCGGGCCAGCCGAGCCAGGTGCGAGAGGTCGCGTCGACGCTCATCCGCGTCGCTAAGGAGCGTGACCTCCCTGTCCTCATCGTCGGACACGTCACGAAGGACGGGTCCATCGCCGGCCCCCGGGTGCTCGAGCACCTCGTCGACGTCGTCTGCCAGTTCGAGGGCGACCGCCAGACCTCGCTGCGCTTCGTCCGGGCTCTGAAGAACCGCTTCGGGCCGACCGACGAGGTCGGATGCTTCGACATGACGGGCGACGGCATCGCAGAGGTGCCCGACCCGAGCGCCCTGTTCCTCGGGCACGGCGACCCCGTGCCGGGCACGTGCGTCACGATCGCGCTCGAGGGGCGTCGCGCACTCCCGGTCGAAGTTCAGGCGCTGACCCTCAAGACCGGGGCACCCAACCCTCGACGTGTCGTCAGCGGAGTGGACAGCGCGCGCGTCGCGATGATCCTCGCCGTGCTCGAGAAGCGCGGCGTCGCGGTCACGAGCGACCAGGACGTCTACGTCTCCACCGTGGGAGGCGTACGCCTCGTCGAGCCTGCCGCAGACCTCGCCATCGCCATCGCCATCGCGGGCGCCGTCGGCGGCAGGGCCGTGTCGCGACAGGTGGCGGCCTTCGGCGAGCTCAGCCTCGCCGGGGAGATCCGGCCGGTCACGCAGTCGAGCCAGCGACAGTCCGAAGCGAAGCGCATGGGCTATACCGCCGTGGTGGATGCCTCATCCCGCACCATCGGCGGAGCCATGCGCGATCTACAGGTGCGCCAGCCCGCAGCATCCGCCGTCGACGCCGGCTTCTGACCGGCCCCCCGACTCACCTGGCAGTTCACGCCCCTATCCACGCGCCGAGGGGGCACCAACTGCCAACCCGAACTCGGAGCCCCAGCCCCAGCCCAAACCACGAGCCCGAGGTTAGGCGTCGAGGGCGGCGATCACGTCCTGGGGGGCAGCCTGCATCGGGTGCGGGCCGGCGATGTCGAAGAACACGGTGCTGATCTCGGCCTCGTGCACGCCGAGGAAGGCGCGCAGGCCCCCGGGCGACTGCAACGCCACGTGGGCGGGAAGCGCCGCCGGCTTGTGCGCCGCGTCGCTGAACAGCAGCAGCGCGACATCGCCGGTGTTCGGATCGCGATACGTCCAGATCTCACCGACGTCGCGCGGATCGTCACGGTTCCCGGGTCGCATGAGCGGCACCACCGTCGGACCGTGCCGCAACGCGAATGCGAGGGCAGCCATGTCTTGCGTCTGCAGGGCGTCTGCGAGCTGCGGGTTGCGGAACTCGGGCAGCGGCTTCTTCGCGCCGCGCTTCTTTCCAGCCATCACCTCAGCCTAGAGAGAGAGAAGGGGCCCTCTCGAACTCTTCATTGGGGACTGAGGAAATCGAGAGGGCCCATCGCTCACCCGAGGTGGGGATCCGTCGTCGCGATTCTGGGGGGTTTCGCGACTACTCGCTGCTGGGGACAGCGGGGGTCCTCGGGGAACTGCATCCAGGTTACGGCCGAGCTCGCCACCTGTCGCCCTCTCTCCGGTGAGAAAAGTCTCACGTCGGTGAACGCGTCAGCGCAGCACGAACTGTCGTTCCTGTTGCGCCGCGAGCCCACCGATCTCGACCGCCAGGTTGAAGTAGCCCGCGGGCGCTGCCGGGCGCTCCGCGTCGCACGTGTCGACCGACGAGCGGGTGCGGTCCCAGGTGATCGGAGTCACGCTCGACACCGTCTGGCCGGGGTCGATCTGCACGACCTGATCGCTCGACTCGCTCTGGCAGTCCGTCGAACGCCACCAGACGTCGGGTCCGCTCGCGACCGTGAGCTTCTGCGTCGCCGTGCCCACATTGAGCAGGCAGGGAGCCGAGCCGGAGTTCGTGAGCGAGATGGACAGCTGCGGCAGTTCGCCGGCTCCGTAGGACTCCTTGTCGGTGACCGCCGAGACCTGGACCGAACGAGCGGAGCACGCCTCGACCTCGGCCGGCGTCGCGTCCGACGACGGCTGCGGCGCACTGGGGGATGCCGCGGGCGTGGGCTGATCCGCGGGCGGTGACGCCGGTGCCTCACCGGCATCCGACGACGCAGCCGGAGCGGGAGTGCTGTCCGCTGCCGATCCCTCCCACGGTCGCCAGAACGCGAGCACGACAGCGGCGATGAGCACCAGCACGACGAGCAGCAGCACGAGACGTCGCCGGCGGTAGACCGCGGGCGAATGACGGCGTCGGGGCGGCGTGTCGGTCATGAAGCCAGGGTAGGCCGCAGGTCGGACGCCGCCCCGGCGGCACGCCTACAGGTGCTTGAGCATCCGGGTGTTGCCCAGGGTGTTCGGCTTGACGTGCGCGAGGTCGAGGAACTCGGCGATGCCCTCATCAGGGCTTCGCAGCAGCTGCGAGTACACATCGGCGTCGACGATCTGCTCGCCGATCGCCTCGAACCCGCGCCGCGCGAAGAAGTCGACCTCGAAGGTGAGGCAGAACAGGCGCGAGAGACCGAGCTCGCGAGCGCCCTGCTCGAGCCGGTCGACGATGGCGCCGCCCACCCCACGGTGCAGCCACTCGTCGACGACGATGAGGGTGCGCACCTCGCCGAGGTCCTCCCACATGACGTGGAGGGCGCCGCATCCGACCAGCTGCCCGTCGGCCTCGGCGACGACGAACTCCTGCACCGACTCGTAGAGCACCACGAGGTCCTTGCCGAGCAGGATTCGTCGCTGCACCCAGGGCTCGAGCATCTCGCGGATGCCGCGGACGTCGCTCGCCTTCGCAGGGCGGACGACGAAGGCCGGGTCGTCTGAGCTCACGCCTCAACGATAGTCCGCGCCGGTAAGGTTGCCTCAGCCCGAGATCCCTCCCGCCTTGGAGTGCCGACGTGAGCGTGCTCCGTGATTACGCCGCCGCAGTGTCCCAGCCGACACTGCCTCTGTCGTCGCTTCCCCACGGCCCGGCCGACCTCTCGCGGTACGACGAGGTGGTCGATGCCGACGGCGGCCTCCGCCCCGCGTGGCAGTCGCTCGCCGGCCTCGCGCTGGCCCTGACGCCGTCCGAACTTTCGCGCGTCGAGGGCGAGATCACCCGCTTCCTCGCCGACGACGGTGTGACCTACGTCCGGCCCGACAGCGGCGCCCAGCCCTGGCAGCTCGACCCCGTTCCGCTCGTCGTCGACGCGGCCAGCTGGGCCCCGCTCGAGACGGGCCTCGCGCAGCGCGCCGAGCTGCTGAACGCCGTCCTCGCCGACCTCTACGGACCGCAGACCCTGCTCTCGTCGGGGATCGTCCCCGCCGCCGCGGTGCTCGGTCACGCGGGATTCCTCCGCCCCCTCGCGCGAGCGACCGCGGCCGACCGGCATCCGCTGCTGCTGTCGGGCACCGACCTCGGACGCGACGCCGACGGCGAATGGCGGGTGCTCGCCGACCGCGTGCAGGCCCCGTCTGGGCTCGGGTTCGCGATGGAGAACCGCCGCGTCATCTCGCAAGTGCTGCCCGACCTGTACCAGCAGAGCGATCCGCACCGCATGGAGCCCTACTTCTCGGCGCTGCACGCGACGCTCGCCGCGTCGGCGCCCGAGGGCGTCACCGAGCCGCGCGTGGTCGTCCTGACGCCGGGGCCGCACTCCGAGACCGCCTTCGACCAGGCCTTCCTCGCCCGGGGCCTGGGCCTGTCGCTCGTGCAGGGCAGCGACCTCGTCGTGCGCGGGGGGCGGGTGTGGATGAAGCCCACCGGCTGGCCCCGCCGCGAACCGACCGAGCAGGTCGATGTCATCCTGCGCCGCGTCGACGCGGAATGGTGCGACCCCCTCGAGCTGCGGTCCGAATCGCGCCTGGGTGTCGCCGGTCTCACCGAGGCGGTGCGCCGCGGAACCGTGCGACTGGTCAACGGGCTCGGGGCGGGCGTCCTCGAGAACCCGGCGCTCCTGCCCTACCTCCCGGTCGCGTGCGAAGCCCTGCTCGGGGAACAGCTCCGCCTCTCGGCGGTCCCGACGTGGTGGTGCGGCGACGAGGCGGCGCGCGCCGTCGTGCTCGAACGCGTCCGCGCCGGCGATGACTCCGTGCTCGTGCGTACGCTCGACGGGTCACGCCGGGATCTCACGGGGCTGGATGCCGCGGCCATCGCCGACCGCATCGAGGCGAACCCGCACCGATACGTCGGTCAGGAGCTGCTGCCCCTCTCGCAGGCCCCGGTCTGGACCGGCGAGGGCGCGCGTGCCCGGGCTCTGATCTTCCGCGCGTTCACCCTGCGCCACGGCTCGGCCTATCGCCCGCTTCTCGGCGGCCTCGCGACGGTGCGAGAGAGCCCCGACGCAGCCCCGACCACGAAGGACGTCTGGGTGCTGAAGGCCGCCGAGGGCGACGCGGACCAGGGCCTCGTCGAGATCGGTCCGCTCCCGGGCGGCCGCAGTGCTCCGAGCATCGCACCGCGTGCCCTGGACGACATGTTCTGGTCGGGGCGATACGCCGAACGGGCCGAAGACCTGCTGCGGCTCGTGCTCACGGCGCAGCAGCAGCTCGACCTCGCCGGCGCCGGCCGCGCCAGCCACACGAGCGCCCGCGTCCTGCGCGACGCCATCCACCGGCTCGCCGGTCCCGGACCGGATGCCGCTGACGCCGACTTCCGGTCGCTGCTGCTCGACGCGGCTCGGGTCGGGTCGACCGCCCACGCGCTCAGCCGACTGCGCGACGCGCTCGACGGTGTCCGCGACCAGCTGTCCGGCGACACGTGGCGCGTCTTCGCCGGCATCGAACGCGCCTCCCGCGCCCTGCGGGCGTCGCCGCACGCCCACCGCACGGCCGAGTCGGCGGGACGCATGCTCACGGTCGTGCTGTCGCTGCAGGGCGTGACCGCCAACATGATGCGCGACACCGGCTGGCACTTCATCGAGGCGGGACGCTTCCTCGAGCGCGCGCTTCAGGTGTGCCACATCTTGCGGGTGGTCGTCGACCGCCGCGACGCTCGCACCGAGCGGGCCGTGCTCGAGGCGCTGCTCACCGCGTCGGAGAGCATCGTCACCCACCGGCGCCGGTTCCGTGGCGCGGTGCGCCTCGGCGACGTGCTCGACCTGCTGCTGCGCGACCCCGACAACCCTCGCTCGCTCGCGTTCTGCCTCGCCGAGCTGCGCACGCACCTTGCCGCAGCCCCCGCGTCGACGGGGTCGACACGCCCCGAGCGCCTGGTCGACGACCTCGAGAACCTCGTCGGTGCGATCGACACGGATGCACTGGGGGATGCCGTCGACGGCATCCGTTCGCCCCTCGCCGAGCTGCTCGACGACCTCACGGCGCAGCTCGAACAGCTGGGCGACGCGATCGACGAGCTGCACTTCGAGAGCGGACCGCCCCCGGTGGCACTCTCGTCGCTCGCCCTCATCGAGGAACTGATGGAGGCTCGCGCGTGAAGCAGTACCGCGTCTGGCATCGCACCGCCTACACCTACAGCGATCCCGTCGAAGACAGCGTCGGGCAGTTCCACCTGATCCCTCGCGAGCTGCCCGGGCAGCGGGTGCGCGAGGCGGAGGTCGTCGTCTCCCCCGCCCCGGGTGACATGCGCCGCGACTCCGACTACTTCGGCAACTGGTCGACGTACTTCCACGTTACCGACGCGCACGAGGCGCTGTCGATCGAGGCGTCGAGCGAGGTCGCGGTCACCGCTCCCGAGTACGACGCCGCTGCGCTCGCGCTTCCCTGGGAGACGGCGCGGCCGCTGCGGCATCCCGACCAGGAGGGAGCGTGGCGCGCGGCGGAATTCGCGATGACCTCGCCCCGGGTCGCGCAGTCGGAGGCCACCGCCGCCTACGGCGCGATCTCGCTCACCCCGGGGCGCCCGATCGGCGAAGCCGCGACCGACCTGATGCACCGCATCTACACCGACTTCGACTACGACAGCACCGCGACCACCGTCACCAGCACCGTCGCCGATGCGCTCGAGAAGCGGGCCGGCGTCTGCCAGGACTTCGCCCACGTCGCCCTCGCGTGCCTGCGCTCGCACGGCGTCGCGGCCCGTTACGTCTCGGGTTACCTCGCGACGCAGCCACCGCCCGGCAAGGAGCGGGTCTTCGGCGCCGACGCCTCGCACGCGTGGCTCGCGGTCTGGCTCCCGGGCACCGACCAGTGGCTCGCGATCGATCCGACGAACGACCAGTGGGCCAACGACCGTTACGTCACGGTCGCGTGGGGCCGCGACTACGGCGACGTCTCGCCCGTCAAGGGCATCATCTTCACCGAGGCGAAGACCTCGACCCTCCGCGTCTCGGTCGACGTCGCCCCGCTCGAGCCCTGACCCGCCGGGTGAGCTGCGCGCGCCGTGCGCGGATGCGAGGGATCAGCGGCGACACCCCGGGTCGAGGCATCCATCTCCGGGGTGTCGGCCACGATCGCTTGCATCCCGGCACGCCGGCGGACGCCGACCGACCACGGATGCCGGCGGGATCAGCGGCGTGCGGCGTACTCCGTCGCGGCGGCGACGAGGCCGAGGAAGAGCCGTCGGTCGGCGGCTTCCTCCTCGGGATGCCACTGCACGGCGACGAGGAAGTCCGAACCCGGCGACTCGATCGCCTGCGGCAGCCCCTCGCCGCTGCGTGCCGAGACCACGAGGTCGTCGCCGAGTCGGTCGATGCCCTGGTGGTGGTAGCTGCTCACGGTGAGCGAACCCGTGCCGACGAGCTCCGACAGCATCGTGCCGGCCGACACCGAGACCCCGTTCCGCGCGAAGACACCGCCGCCGAGCTGGTACCGGTCGGTGCCCAGCACGTCCGGAAGGTGTTGATGGAGCGTGCCCCCCGCGGCGACGTTGATGAGCTGCAATCCGCGGCAGATGCCGAGGACCGGGATGCCGCGCTCGCGGGCACCCCGCAGCAGAGCGAGCTCCCAGTCGTCGCGGTCAGGCCGCGCCGGATCCGTCAGAGGATGCCGCGCGGCCCCATACAGCTCGGGCTGCACGTCGAGGCCGCCCGTGAGCACGAGCCCGTCGAGCCGGTCGAGCACGACGTCGGCGGCGGGCCCCGGCGAGGGCTGCGGCGGCAGCAGCACCGCCGCGCCGCCCGAGGACGCGACCCGGTCGAAGTACTGCTGCGGTAGGAAGCTCGCCCGCACGTCCCACACCCCCTGCTGCGCGCGCTCGAGATAGGTCGTCAAGCCGATGACGGGTCGGGGCGCCGTCGTCGCATCTTCGCTGCTCACGCGCCGATCGTAGAGCCGTCGTGTTTCGCGCCGATCACACGCCGCAGCAGCCCACAGCCCTCCGGCTGCGTCGTGCGGCGTGTCCCGCCGACAGGCCCCGGAAACGCCGGAGGGGCGGATGCCGCAGCATCCGCCCCTCCGTACGACTCGTCGCTCGCGCGATCCCAGTCAGTCGCCGCTCGCAGCGATGTCGGGGGTCGCGGCGATCTCGCCGGCAGCGCCGACGCCGACCGCGACCTTGCCCTCACGCGGAGCGGTCTCGAAGACGAACTTCGTGCCCTCGGTGTCGACCTTCACGTGGTCGCCCGCGTTGAGCTCGCCGTGCAGGATCTTCTCGCTGAGCTGGTCCTCGACCTCGCGCTGCATCGCACGGCGCAGCGGCCGGGCGCCGAGCGTCGGGTCGAACCCGATCTCGATGAGGCGGTCCTTGGCGGCATCCGACAGCTCGACCGTCATGTCGCGGTCGAGCAGCCGGTCGCTCAGGCGCTTCGTGAACAGGTCGACGATCTGGCGAAGCTCGGCCTTGTTCAGCTGCGGGAAGACGATGACGTCGTCGACGCGGTTGAGGAACTCGGGCTTGAAGTGCCGCTTGAGCTCCTCGTCGACCTTGCCCTTCATCCGCTCGTAGCTCGTCTGCGCGTTGCCCTCGACCTGGAAGCCGACCGGACCACCGGCGATCGCCGACGAACCGAGGTTCGTCGTCATGATGATCACGGTGTTCTTGAAGTCGACGATGCGGCCCTGACCGTCGGTCAGACGACCCTCTTCGAGGATCTGCAGCAGCGAGTTGAAGATGTCGGGGTGGGCCTTCTCGATCTCGTCGAAGAGCACGACCGAGAACGGCTTGCGGCGCACCTTCTCGGTGAGCTGGCCGCCCTCTTCGAATCCGACGAATCCGGGAGGGGCACCGAACAGACGCGAGACGGTGTGCTTCTCACCGAACTCCGACATGTCGAGGGAGATCAGCGCGCCCTCGTCGTCGAACAGGAACTCGGCGAGCGCCTTGGCCAGCTCGGTCTTTCCGACACCGGTGGGGCCGGCGAAGATGAACGAGCCCGAGGGACGCTTGGGGTCCTTCAAACCGGCGCGCTGACGACGGATCGTGCGCGAGAGCGCCGCGATGGCTTCTTCCTGGCCGACGACGCGCTGGTGCAGCGCCTTCTCCATGAAGACGAGACGGCTGGTCTCCTCCTCGGTGAGCTTGAACACCGGGATGCCGGTGGCCTGGGCGAGCACTTCGGCGATGAGGCCTTCGTCGACCACCGCGTGCGACGCGACGTCACCCGAGCGCCACTGCTTCTCGAGACGCAGGCGCTCGGCGAGCAGCGACTTCTCCTCGTCGCGGAGCGACGCGGCCTTCTCGAAGTCCTGCTCCTCGCTCGCGCGCTCCTTGTCCTCGCGGACCTTGGCGATCTTCTCGTCGAACTCGCGCAGCTCCGGCGGCGACGACAGGATCGACAGGCGCAGGCGGGCGCCGGCCTCGTCGATCAGGTCGATGGCCTTGTCGGGCAGGAAGCGGTCGCTGACGTACCGGTCGGCGAGGTTCGCCGCGGCGACGAGCGCGCCGTCGGTGATCTGCACCTTGTGGTGCGCCTCGTACCGGTCGCGCAGACCCTTCAGGATGTTGATCGCGTGAGGGATGCTGGGCTCGCCGACCTGGATCGGCTGGAACCGGCGCTCGAGGGCGGCATCCTTCTCGAAGTGCTTGCGGTACTCGTCGAGGGTCGTGGCACCGATCGTCTGGAGCTCGCCGCGGGCGAGCAGCGGCTTGAGGATCGACGCGGCGTCGATCGCGCCCTCGGCCGCACCGGCACCGACGAGCGAGTGGATCTCGTCGATGAAGACGATGATGTCGCCGCGGGTGCGGATCTCCTTCGTGACCTTCTTCAGGCGCTCCTCGAAGTCACCGCGGTAGCGGGAACCGGCGATGAGCGATCCGAGGTCGAGCGAGTAGACCTGCTTGTCCTTGAGCGTCTCGGGCACATCGCCCTTGACGATCGCCTGGGCGAGACCCTCGACGACGGCGGTCTTGCCGACGCCGGGCTCGCCGATCAGGACCGGGTTGTTCTTGGAGCGACGCGAGAGGATCTGCATGACCCGCTCGATCTCCTTTTCGCGGCCGATCACCGGGTCGAGCTTGTTGTCGCGCGCGGCCTGCGTGAGGTTGCGCCCGAACTGGTCGAGCACGGCCGAACCGCCCTGCGGCGCCTGGGCCTGCTCGCCCGCGCCGACGGTCGCGCCGGCGGGCTCCTTGCCCTGGTAGCCGCTGAGCAGCTGGATGACCTGCTGGCGGACCTTGTTCAGGTCGGCGCCGAGCTTGACGAGCACCTGAGCCGCCACACCCTCGCCCTCGCGGATGAGGCCGAGGAGGATGTGCTCGGTGCCGATGTAGTTGTGTCCGAGCTGCAGCGCTTCGCGCAGCGACAGCTCGAGGACCTTCTTCGCGCGCGGCGTGAACGGGATGTGACCGGTCGGCTGCTGCTGCCCCTGACCGATGATGTCCTGCACCTGCTCGCGCACCGCGTCGAGCGAGATGCCCAGGCTCTCGAGGGCCTTGGCCGCGACGCCCTCACCCTCGTGGATCAGACCCAGGAGGATGTGCTCGGTCCCGATGTAGTTGTGGTTGAGCATCTTCGCCTCTTCTTGGGCGAGCACGACCACGCGACGGGCACGATCCGTGAATCTCTCGAACATCGTCAGCCTCCTTTGAGCGCCGGGACTCCGGGCGCTTACGAAAGAGAGTAACCAGGCACGGATACGGGTATGCCCGTGTTCGCCGTCGGCATAGCGTTACGCGGGGTTGCGCGCGGCAGGGCCAGACCATAACGTTTGTCGATAACAACGATTATCGATAAGTAGAGGATGCCGATGTCGAACACGTGGGCGGTCGGTCAGATCGTGATCATCGCTGCGGTGGCGCTCGTCGTCGCCGCGGTGCTCTTCATCAGAGCGACGCGCCGCGCGCGCAGTCGCGGGGACGCGTCGCCGGTCGTGAGCCTCGCGCTCTCGCTGTCTGCCGCCTGGGCTGCATTCAGCCTGCTCGGCGCCGCCGTCTCGGTGATTCAGAACCTCGCCGCGGACGCCCCGCGCATGAGCGTTCCGGTCGCGCCGTTCTGGCCGGACCTGCTTCCGGGCGTCACGATCGACACCGGTCCGACGGCCGAGGTCGTCGGCGGCGGCTTCGTGGTCGCCGAGGTGGACGTGGCGGGGGTCAGTCCGCTGGCGCGAGCGCTGTGGACGACCGGGCAGGCGCTGTGGTCGTTGATCCCCGCGGCGATCGCGGCGCTCATCGCCGTGGCTTGCTTCCAGCTGCTCGCCGGGCGCACCTTCGATCGGATCATCGTTCGCATGACGATGGCGACCGCCGTCATCGTCGCTGCCGGCGGGACGGCCGCACAGCTGCTCTCGGACATCGCCGGGAGCATGGTCTCGCAGGAGCTCTTCGCCCGGGAAAGCGCGCGGTGGACCGAGATCCCCGGAGTCGACGATCCGTTCGCCTGGTGGCCGGAAGCGACGCTCAACGTCACTCTGCCGTTCTGGCCGATCGCTGCCGGCCTCGGCCTCGCCGCGCTGGCCGCGGTGTTCCGATACGGCTCACGACTGCAGCGCGACACGGAGGGACTGGTCTGATGGCAGGCACCATCGGGAAGAGGAACATGCCGCCGACCACGTCGATGTACGACATGCCGCGCGGCGATCGGTGGGCGACGCGGACGATGGCGGTGCTGGCCGGATTGATGGGTGTCGCACTCGCGGCGGGTCAGATCGGTGCGGCCGTGACGTACGCCTGGTCGCCCGACGTCACGCTGACCCTCCTCGCCCAGCAGGAGCTCCCGGTGGTCGCCGGCCGAGGCGTCGCGACGGCGAACATCACAAGCGCCACACTCCAGGCAAGCGAACTCGCATCGTCGACGCGAGCCCTCTTCGCCGCGGGTTCGATCGCCCTCGGGATCACCGCGGTCCTCGTCGCGGCGGCGCTCTCCTGGTTCCTCCTCTCGATCAGCGCCGAGCGTCCACTGCGCCCGGCCCTCCGCCGCTTCTGCACGATCGCCGGGTGCGCGCTGCTGTTGGGCCCCGCCGTGAGCACGTCGCTCGCCGGCTTCGCATCCATGGAGGCGGCGTTCCAGTTCGGTCCGGCCTTCGACGACCTCCTCCTCCCGGGATTCAGCGCCTCGACCTGGGGAATGGCGCTGCCCATCGTGGGAGTCAGCGTGATCTGCCTGGGATTTCTGCTGCGACGGATGGAACGTCTCGAGCGCGACACGGAAGGACTGGTCTGATGCCCCTCACCCGCGGACCCCGCTCGGATGCCGCCGACGCCATCGCCGTCCTGATGCTCGGCCTCGGCGCCGCGATCACCGTCGTGCTCACGGTCATCGCGCGCTTTATGAACGTCTTCCGCGAAGCGGGCGTCGCCTGGAGGATCGACATCGACGACGAGCCGTTCTCCGCCTCCGTCGGGTCGGGCGCGGGATACGTCGACGGCATCGTCGAGAACGCGCTCGTCATCGCACCGGAGGTCGACGGCGGCACGGCAGTCGCGCTCGCCGGCTCGATCATCGCGTGGGGCGTCGCATCGCTCGTCGTGATCGCCGCGGTGATGTACGTCGCGCGGAGCTTCCTGCGCGGGCGGCTCTTCGTTCCCGCCACGGCACGGGCCTTCGACGTCATCGGGTGGTCGATCGTCTCGGGCGCGCTGGTCATCCTGGTCCTCGAGAACATCGGGCGCAACGGCATCCTCACCGCTCTCGGGGTCGATGACGTCGAGCCGCTGCACTTCCTCGACTTCTGGGCCTACGCGCCGGCCTGGGCGATCGGCGTGGCCGTCGGCCTGATCGCGATCGCGTTCCGCCGCGGCGTACGACTGCAGCGCGACACCGAGGGACTCGTATGAGCGCGGCCGACGATGACGGACCGAGCGGGGTCCATTGCCGCCTCGACGAGCTGCTCGCCGAGCGCGGGATGACGCTGACCCGCCTCTCCGAGATCGTCGGAGTCTCGGTGGTGAACCTCTCGGTGCTCAAGAACGACCGAGCCCGCGCCATCCGCTATTCGACGCTGTCGGCGATCTGCCGAGCGCTCGATTGCGAGATCGGCGACCTGCTGGTGCGCGCCGACTGAGCAGCGAAAGGGCCGGGGTGCGGCGAACTGCACCCCGGCCCTCTGCTCACGGTTGCCGCGTGCCGCTGAGGTCGTGGATCAGCTCCCGCTCGTCCTTCTCCGAGAGCGAGGTCTGCACGACGGTGCCGTGGTAACCGGCGAGCGCCGATGCGAACTTGTCCGTCGTGATCTTGGTGGCATAGAGCACGACCGCCGATTTTCCGGCGGACACCGCCGATTTCACGCGGTCGCGGAATTCGGCATCCAGGTTCGTCTTGTCGAGGCCGGCGAACAGGGCCCCGAACAACCCGCCGAAGACGAGCCCCGCGATCGGGACGAAGAAGAGGATGCCGATCAGAGGGCCGAACAGCGCTCCGCCCGCCGCGCCCGCGCCAACCTTGCCGACGACGCCGGGGTATTCGACCTTCGCCTTTCCCTCGTCGTCGACCTTCACCAGAGCCAGCCCGGCGAGCTCGACCACGAGGTCATTCTGGAGCACCTGGATTTCGTTGTACGCGGCTTCGGCGTCCGCTTCGCTGTCGAATGCAATCACGATCAAATCGGCCATGAAATCCCTCGTTTCGTGTTGCCTGTCCCCTCGAGGCCGACGGTATCCCGGCGCGTGAGGAGCAACAAAGGGGGCCGCGGACACCGCCGCCGTCCGTGGCCGGTCAGCTCAGGCTGAAGCCGCCGTCGCTCGTGAGCACCTGACCGACCATCCACGCGCCTGCGGGGCTGCACAGCCACCCGATGAGCTCCGCGGGGTCCTGCGGACGGCCCACGCGCCCGAACGCCGTCGTGCTCAGCCAGGCGTCGAAGTCGCCGAGCGAGCGGTCGGTGGTGTCGGGATCGAGGTAGCCGGTATTCACCGGTCCGGGGTTCACGGTGTTCAGGATGATGCCGAGCTCGAGCAGCTCTGCGGCCACCGTTCTCGTGACGCCGGCGAGGGCTGCCTTGCTCGTGGCGTACGCCACCTCTCCGATCATCGGCCCGTGGATCTGTCCGGACGTCATCCACACGACGTGCCCCTGCGGCGCGTCGTAGGGCTTCGCGCCCGTGATCCGGTCACCCGGCCGGCGCGGCGTCGCGGGCGTCTCCGCGAAGCGGCGCGCGAATGCCGCGGTGAGGAGGAGGGTGGCGCGGGCGTTGACGTCCCAGAACGCGTCGAGACGCTCCGGCGTCATATCGAGGATGCTGCCGTCGTCGCCGCTCTTGGCGTGGTTGCAGACGAGGATGTCGAGCGCGCCCGTCACGGCGGCGGCCTCATCGATCAGGTCGGTCGCCGCCGTCGCGACGCTCAGATCCGCGGCGACGTCGGCGAAGCGAGCATCGCCCACGAGGTGGGAACGGATGCCGGCGCGCACGGCGTCGAGGTCGTCGCCACCCCACGGCAGGTCGAGGTCGTGAGGCCGGTGATGGTGCGCGATCACGTTCGCGCCGAGCCCGGCGAGAGTCGTGGCGACGGCGAAGCCGATGCCCCGACGGCGAGAGACGCCCGTGACCAGGGCGGTCTTACCGCTCAGTGGAAGAGCGCGTGCAGAAGAAGAAGCGTGCATGGGTGAACCTTTCGATCGCGTCGTCCTCGACGCGTGGATGGGGATCGGAAGCGGTTCACCGGCATTGCATGCGGCTCAGCCTAGCGAGCAGCCGCGACGGCGTCACTCGGCGCGTGTCACCCGGCGCGGAGCAACGGAACGCCGCGGCGGTCGAGGGCCTCCAGGCTGGTGGCCGGAGCCGCGAGATCGACGATGACCCCCGTGACCTCGTCGAACGGCAGCACCGCGAACGGCGACACCGCACCGATCTTCTCCTCGCTGCCGAGGACGTAGGTCTCGGCAGCGCGTTCGGCGAGCACGCGCTTCATCGCCGCTTCGTCCGCGTCGCCGGTCGTCAGGCCCGCGTCGGCGTGGATGCCGGTAACACCGAGGAGGAAGCGGTCGGCCCGCACCATGCGTGCGGCCTCGACAGCCGCGGCGCCGCTCGCGACCGCGGAGTGCTTGAAGAGCCGCCCGCCGATGATGATGACGTCGGCTGCGTGATCGAGGAGCGCCGCTGCCACGGTCGGACTGTGGGTGACGATGGTGCAGGCCAGCGCCGGGTCGAGCGCCCGCACCGTGGCGAGGGCGGTCGTGCCGCCGTCGACGATGACGGTGCTGCCCGGTTCGATGAGGCTCGCAGCGAAGCGGGCGATGCGCTGCTTGCTCTCGGTAGCGACCGCCTGGCGAGACGCGTAGTCGGCGACGGCCGGCGACGCCGGAACTGCGCCCCCGTAGACGCGCACGGCGAGGCCGGCAGCATCCAGCTCCCGAAGGTCGCGGCGGATGCTGTCTTCGGACACCCCTAGTTCGGCTGCCAGTTCCTTCGCGACGATGCGGCCGTCATCGCCGGACCCTATGCCTCGGGCACCGGCGGCGATCCCGCCCTGATGCGGCGCAACCTCGACCGCCTGGAAGAGGCGGCATGGCCGCTCTTCGAGGCCGGACACATCCCGATGATCGGTGAGTGGGTCGCGCTGCCCGTCCTCGCGAGCGCGGGAGCCTTGGGCCCCACCGACCCGCTCGCCGAGAAGGTGATGTACCCGGTCGCCCATCGCCTGCTGCAGCGTTGCGACGCGGTTCTCCGCCTGCCCGGAGAGTCGCGCGGCGCGGATCAGGATGTCGCGATCGCCCGAGAGCGCGGCATCCCGGTCTACACGGCCCTCCGCGATGTGCCCGGCGTGGCGTGAAGCGTTTCATGCATCCCCCGGATGAACACTCAGGAAAATCATCAGGGTTTCCCAGAAACATCCGAAACTGGCTAGAGTCGTTCGACGTGAACGCTACTCGTCGACTCCTCGTCCTGCCCGCCGCCGCACTGACCGTCGCTCTGCTCGCGACCGGTTGCTCCACGCTCAACGCCTTCACCGGTGGCGGAGCCGCCGCCCCCGTCCGCGACGAGTCGGGCGCGATCGCCGAGTCGAACGAGAGCACCGATGTCTTCGCGATCCGCGTGGGCGACTGCATGCTCGACTCGGGCACGGCCGACACCGAGGTCACCGAGACCCCGACCGTCCCCTGCGGCGAGGCCCACGACCTCGAGGCCTACCACGCGCAGGACATCGAGGCCGACGAGTTCCCCGGCATCGAGGCGGCGCAGACCGAAGCCGAGCAGGTCTGCTACGACGCGTTCGCGCCGTTCGTCGGCATCTCGTACGAGGAGTCGGTCCTCGGGTACAACTACTACGTCCCCACCCAGGGCAGCTGGGACGCCGGCGACCGCGAGATCCTCTGCCTCATCGGCGACCCGCAGGGCCAGGTGACCGGCACCCTCGCCGGCGCCGCGCGCTGACGCTTTCCGCCACCGCCCTCGAAGCGGCCGGCGCGATCGCCCGCTGTGGACATCCGTCCCTGGCGGGCGATCGTCGTTTCCGGCGGGAGGGCGCCGTCAGATGAGCTCGTCGACCAGCTGGCGGATGCGCTCGCGGATGTCGTCTCGGATCGGGCGGACGGCATCGATCCCCTGCCCCGCGGGGTCGTCGAGCTTCCAGTCCTCGTAGCGCTTGCCGGGGAAGAACGGGCAGGCATCCCCGCATCCCATCGTGATGACGACGTCGGACGCCTGCACGGCTTCTGTCGTGAGGACCTTCGGCTGCTCGGCGGTGATGTCGATGCCGAGCTCGGCCATCGCCTCGACCGCGACCGGGTTGATCCGATCGGCGGGCATGGACCCGGCCGAGCGGACCTCGATGCGATCACCCGCGATGTCGCGGAGGAACCCCGCGGCCATCTGCGAGCGTCCCGCGTTGTGCACGCAGACGAAGAGGACGGAGGGCGTGGCGTCGGTCATGATGCCCCTACTCTCCCGCATCTGCGCCGCGACAGGCCACTTTGGGAGGATGAGGTCATGGACGACGCCATCCCCATCGACCTCGACACCTGGCCGCGCCGGCGGCATCCCGACCTGCGCGAGCTCTTCGCCGACGTCGCGTGGCTCGCGGCATGAGCGCGTTGCGGGAGTGGCTGCGCTCGCAGCCCTCGCTGACGGGCGCACCTCCGGTGTTCGACACCGACCGGCTCCCCGCATCGCCGGTGACGCTGTTCGAGGAGTGGATCCACCAGGCGGCGGCCGCGGGTGTCGCCGAGCCCCACTCCGCGACCCTCGCGACGGTCGACGCCGACGGCATCCCCGATGCCCGGACGCTGATCGTCAAAGACGTCGACGACCGCGGCTGGGCGTTCGCGAGCACACGATCGTCCGCGAAGGGCGGGCAGCTCGCAGCGCAGCCCGCAGCAGCCCTCGCGTTCTGGTGGCAGCCGGTCATGCGGGCGGTGCGCGTGCGCGGGTCGGTCTGTGAGGCGAGCGCGGACGACACCGCAGCCGACCTCGCGGCACGGTCGGAGGCGGCACGCCGGGACGTCGCGGAAGGCGACTGGGCGCTCTGGCGCATCGAGGCGACCCGCGTGGAGTTCTGGCAGGGATCGCTCGACCGTCGCCACACCCGCGTCGTCTACGAACCCGACGGGACGACCTGGCGGCACACGCTCCTCGGAGGTGCAGCGTGACCCTCCACTACTCGCTCACGCCGCCCACGGCCGCCGAGTTCGCCGCGCTCTACGCCGAGACGGGCTGGGCCGAGTGGTCACCCGAGACCTTCGAACGGGCCCTCGCGGGCAGCTGGGTCGTGTGCTCGGCGCGTGACGACGACGGCAGGCTCGTCGGCATCGGGCGCCTCATCAGCGACGGTGCGCTGCACGCGTTCGTCACCGAGATGATCGTCGCGGAATCGGCGAGGGGCGGCGGCATCGGGAGCGAGATCCTGCGCATGCTGGTCGACGAATCACGGCGGCGCGGCGTCGACGACATCCAGCTCTTCGCCGCGCGCGGCCGCGCGGGGTTCTACCAGCGCCACGGCTTCGCGCCGCGTCCGGCAGATGGCCCGGGCATGGACGTCGTCGCCTGCGGCTGACCCGACTCGGGCCGATCCGCCGCCCGCGGCGGGCTCGCACGAGGCCTCGGGAGTCGCCATACTGACGGGCATGGATGCCGTGAACGACTGGCTGCTCACGTGGGGCGACCATCTCTGGACCTGGATCGTCCTCCCGGTCGTGGTCCTCCTCGGGCTCTACTTCACCGTCCGATCGGGCGTCGTGCAGTTCCGTCTGATCCCCGAGATGTTCCGCACGCTGACCGACAAGACGCCGCAGACTGCGGACGGCAAGCCGCAGTCGGTCTCCGCCTTCCAGGCCTTCACGATCTCCGCGGCCTCCCGCGTGGGCGTCGGGAACATCGCCGGGGTCGGCACCGCCATCGCGGTGGGCGGCCCGGGCGCGGTGTTCTGGATGTGGGTCATGGCGTTCGTCGGCGGAGCATCGAGCTTCATCGAGTCGTCGCTGGCGCAGCTGTTCAAGACGCGCGACCGCGGCAGTTTCCGCGGTGGCCCGGCGCGTGCACGCCAGGCCGCCAAGCACCGCGACCACCTGCACGACCGCCGATGACCCGGCGACTCGTCGCCGCCGGCGGGCTCGCCGCGGCGCTCTGGGCGGCCGTCGCGCTGACCCGCTGGGGCTTCTCGCGAATCCCGAGCGGAGCCGCGCAACTCGCGAACCTCGTGCCCCCCGTCGTGCCCGCGGGTCTGATGTGGGGCGACAGCGGTCCGTGGCTGGTCCTGAGCGTCGCCATCGGCGCGGTCGCCGTCGGGCTCGTGTTCCTCTGGGTCACGACCCTCATGCACACGCGCAGCAGCCTGCTCCTCGCGGCGTGGTTCGCGGCGGTCGCGGCAGGGGCGCTGGTCGGACTCGCGCTCGACCTCGGTGCCGCGTGGAGCTCGCTCGCGATGTTCGGCCCGCGGGGGCTCGTCGTGGGCGAGTTCGGCGCGGCCTCGGCATCCGGCGCTCTGTGGGGGCTCGCGGTCGGGTGGCTGCCCGGCCTCGTCGCCCGCACTCGGGACACTCGCATGCCGGACGCACGCATGCCGGCAGACGTCGCAACACCGCGATCGCGGCCCCTGCTGTGGATCGGCTCCGCCGCCGCGGTCGCCACCATTGCGGCGGCCGGCCTCGGCGCGGGAAGCGATGCTGCACGAACCGCCGCCGTCAACGACGAAGTCGCCGCTCAGCAAGAGGCGGAAGCCGCCGTGACGTTCGGGGCGATGCCCGATCCCGCCGCGCCTGGGGTGCCGGTACCCGAGACATCCGGGACCTCCGCGCCGACCGATCCGCGATGGTGCACGGAAGACCGGGCCATGGTCCTGAAGGGCGAACCGGATGCCGCCACCGGTCACCGCGGGATGCCCATCCGGCTGATGAACTTCTCAGAGGAATCGTGCGTGATCGAGGGATACCCCGACGTCGCGTTCGGCGATCAGAACGAGCATCTGCTGACGGTCGAGCTCACCCCCGGCAGTTCCTTCATGGCGCAGGATCCGGGGCCGGAACGTATCGAGGTGCCGGCGGGCGGGTACGCCGTGGCGTTCCTCGGCTGGGACGCCGCCTCGACCCACGGAGCGCTCGTCACGAAGCGGGTCTACGCAGCTGCAAGCCCGGGCATGACGCGCGGCTCGTGGCCGATCGACCTCGACATCGTCGAGGGCTCCACCGTGGCCGTCACCGCCTGGGAGCTGGATACCACCCCGACCGGCCGGGAGTAGCCGGCGGTCGACTCGCCAGGGAACGCGGATGCCGGGGCCCGGGACCCGCAGATCATGGCGACTCGACGTCAGGAGGCGGAGGCGGGAGCGGCGGTCGACTCCCGCCACACCACGTGCTGCAGCGGCTCGGTGGGAGACGGCGCCTGCTCGCCCCGCATGAGGGCGATGAGCCGGTCGGCGGTGCGGCGGCCGAGCTCGACGTAGTCCATCGACACGCTCGTGAGCGACGGCACCTGGAACGCACTCGTCGGCGAATCGTCCCACCCGGTCACGCTGACATCCCCCGGCACGGTCCAGCCTCGCTCGAGCGCGCCCCGGACGACGCCCGTCGCGATGAAGTCGTTCGCCGCGATGACGGCGAGCGGCAGTGAGTCGCCATCGAGCGAACGGATGGCGTCGAGGCCCGACTGCGCGCTCCAATCGCCCTCGACGACGCCGACGGACTGCACGCCCAAGCGAGCGACCGTCGCTTCATAGGCACGGCGTCGTGCATCCGCCGATGGGTAGCTGCGCGCGCCGGTGATGTGCAGGAACCTCCGGTGCCCGAGCTCGGCGAGCCGCTCGACCATGCTCTCGAGTGGGTGGACGTCGAGCATCTCGCCTGAGACGCGCATGTCGTCGTCGAACTCCTCGAGCGTCAGCACCGGCACGTTCGGGTCGACCCGCGCGAGGTCGTCACCGGGGACGGGGGCGTAACAGAGGATGCCCTCGAACTGACGGGAATCGATCATCTCGAGCAGTCGCGGTCGACGCTGGTCCGGCGCGTTGGGAATGCTCTGAACCTCGACCTCGTACCCGGCGGCACGGGCCCGTTCGATCGTGCCGGCGATCAGCGGAGCCGAGTGGAACGCGGTGATCGGCAGCACTGCGGCGAGACGGCCCGTTCGCGTCGTGCGCATCGAGCGGGCGGCCAGGTTCGGCCGGTAATCGATCTCGCGCGCGGCCTCCAAGACCCGTTCCCGGGTGGCCGCGGAGATACCCGCGCGCCCCGTGAACACCTGCGAGACCGTCGATTGCGAGACCCCCGCGCGGGCGGCGACGTCGCGGCTCGTGGGCCGTTTCCCCATGACTGCCTTTCTTGGCATGTGACTTTACCGACCTTCCCCACGGACGGCCTCCTGCGATTGATACTACGTATTAGTAGTACGTAGCAAGAATCGGTCCCTCTCCCCGCCCCCGTCGCAGGGGTCAGGCAGGCAGCGGGATCAGGCGGACGGTCTGCCCCGGGCGGAGGTCGTCGACGATGCCGCGGTACGGCGCGGCGACCTCGCCGATGCGCGCCTGGCCTGCATCGAGCGGGCGATCGGCCCGCATGAGGTGCACCTCGCCCCGATACCGCCCGTAGGCGTCGAGGTCGACCTGCAGGCTGCCGCGCTCACGCGCATCGGCGTTGCGGATGCGGGAGGGGCGGATGCTGCCGCGCGTCTCGTCCAGCCGGAAGGATGCCGCCGCCTCCTCGACCCGCAGCCGCCAGGGCCGCTCCAGCAGCACGGATGCCGCGGCATCCAGTCCCACGACCGGCAGCGTGACCGTGCCGGTCGCCTCGAACTCCGCGATCCAGGCGGCGTGGTCATCGGCCACAGCGCCCTCGGCGCAGACGACGACCGCCTCGGGAACGAGCCGCCGCAGCTGAAGGTACGAACGCCAGGCGTTGTGGTGCCGCTGCTCCTCGAGCGTCGGCAGGCCGAGGTGCAGCGGCGCACGCAGCTCCCGTTCGCCGGGGATGAACGCGAGCACCGGCATCCCCCGGTCGAGGAACAGCCGCGACTGCGCCACGAGGAACGACGCCGTCAGGCCCGTCTCGGGCCGCGGGTAGAAGTTGTGCCAGCCCACGACGGGCAGCCCCGCCAGCTCGTCGAGGAACGCCACGTCGACCGTGCTGGCGTTGACGGCGATGCGGCATCCCGACGCCTCGGCGACCCGGTCGATCTCATCGGCGTCGAAGCCGTAGTCGAGTCGCAGCATCGTGATGCCGCGGCGCGCGAGCCAGCCCCACCCCTCGTCGCCGGCCACGACGTACTCGAGCGCGACGGGCGAGACGTCGGCGCAGAAGGTCACGCCGTCATCGTCGTGCGCCGCGCGCAGCACCTCGCCGAACGCGGCGAGCTCGCCGGTGTCGACCATGTGCAGCGAGGTGAACAGCATCCGCTCATCGCCGGAGCCGCCGGACGCGCCGGGCGCCGGCGAGGACGACGGCGCCGTCGCGAGCACCTGATCGATGACGGTCCGCCGCGTCTCGGCGGCATCCGTGGGGTAGATCGAGAACAGCATCGGGGCGCTCCTGTCTCAGCCGAGCCGCTCGACCATGTGCTCCTTGAACCCGAAGAACCAGGTCAGCACGAAGCCCATGATGTACGAGATCACGAGGCCGCCGACGTACCAGAGCCACGCGCCGTTGGTGATGACGGCGGTCATGAGCACGCCCGAGAGCCCGAGGGCACCGGCGCCGAACCCGCCGCTGGCCTGAATGCCGAAGGCCACGAACGCGCCGCCGAAGCCACCGCCGAGGCAGGCCGTGATGAGGGGGTAGAAGAGGGGCAGCGAGACGCCGTAGATGAGCGGTTCCCCGACGCCGAGCACGCCGATGGGCAGCGCCGCACGGATGATGTTCTTAAGCCGGGTGCTCTTGGTCTTCAGGAAGATCGCGATCGCCATGCCGACCTCGCCCGCCCCCGCCATCGCCAGAACCGGCAGCAACTCCGTGAAGCCGTGGTCGGTGATGAGCTGCGCGTGGATCGGCGTCAGGCCCTGGTGGATGCCGAGCATGACGAGCGGGAGGAAAAGCGACGACAGCAGGTATCCGCCGATGACGCCGCCGCGCTCGAGGGCGAAGTCGATGAGCAACCAGTTGATGCCCTGCATGAGCAGACCCGAGATCGGCATGATCACGAAGATGCAGATGACGGCACCGATGAGAAGCGTCACGACCGGCACGACGAAGAGGTCGGCCCAGGCGGGAACGCGCTTGCGGATCCACTTCTCGATGACCGTGAACAGCCACGCCGTGACCATGACGCCGATGATGCCACCGAGCGCGGGCTTGAGCTCGCCGAACAGCGGGAGCACGAGCGGCTGCGCCGGAGTGACCGTGCCGTCGGCGGCCGTCGTCGCGGCGACGCCGGCGAGCGCGGGGAGGTATGAGATGGCGCCGGCGATGAGGCCGAGCACGGGGGTGCCGCCGAACTCCTTCGCCGTGTTGAGCCCCACGATGAGGTTGAGCGAGGTGACGACGATCGTGCCGAGGGCCGCGAACACCAGGAACCACGGGTTGGCGGTGACGCTCGGGTCGATGAGCTTCCAGATGTTGCCGATCGCCACGACGAGTCCGCAGGCGATGAACCCGGGGATGATCGGCACGAAGATGTTCGCGATGTGGCGGAACAGCCCGTGCACCCGCGAGGTGTGCCGCGACTTCACCTTCTGCGTGTTCTGCTGCTGCAGCGTGCGCAGGTCGGTCGCCGCGTCGACGGGCTCGCCGCCGCCGGCTGCTCGCGCGCCCGCGGCCCGGCTCCCCGCCGCGGCCACCGCGATGTCGGCGACCTCGTCCGCGGGATCGTCGACAGGAGCCTCGGCGGGAGCGTCGACGACCTCGGCGAAGGCGTCGCGCAGGCGCTGCGCGTGACCGGGACCGACGACGACCTGCAGCTGCGGGCCGTCGACGACGCCCATGACGCCGTCGAGGCGCCGGAGCGCCGCGACATCCGCCTTCGACGGGTCATGAAGATTGAGCCGCAGGCGCGTCATGCAGTTCGTGTACGAGGCGATGTTCTGCGAGCCGCCGACGAGCGGCAGGATCTCCTCGCTGAGTTCGGGGTAATCCACGGTGATTCCTTCCGGCGGACGGGGTTCGGGTGTCGGGTGCTGGGTTCGGGGGTACGGGCGGGCGGCGCGTCAGGCGCGGTCGCGCACGGCTTCGCGGACGAAGCCCGCGCCCGCGCTGAGCCGCTCACGGGCGGTCGCCGCGTCGACGTCGCAGAGGATCGCGACGATCGCCGTCTTGGCGTGACCATCGGCCTCGTCGAGCGCGCGGCGGGCGGTGGCGGTATCGCAATCGGTCGCGGCCTGGACGATGCGGACGGCGCGGGCGACAAGCTTCTCGTTGCTCGGGCGCACGTCGACCATGAGGTTGCCGTAGACCTTGCCGAGACGCACCATCGTCGCCGTCGAGATCATGTTGAGGACGAGCTTCTGACTCGTGCCCGCCTTGAGCCGGGTCGAGCCGGTGAGCACCTCGGGACCGTTGTCGACCTCGATCGCGACGTCGGCGTGGGCGCTGATCTCGGCGTTCGGGCTGCACGAGATCGCCACGGTCGCGGCGCCGACTCGACGGGCTTCGTCGAGTCCGCCGATGACGTAGGGCGTGCGACCGGATGCCGCGATGCCGACGACGACGTCGCGCTCGGTGAGTCCGATGCCGGTCAGGTCGTCAGCGCCGAGCTCGCGGGAGTCCTCCGCACCTTCGATCGCGCGGAACATCGCCTCGTTACCGCCGGCGAGCAGGCCGACGACCTGGGCGGGGTCGGTGCCGAACGTCGGCGGACACTCCGCCGCGTCGAGGACGCCGAGACGGCCGCTCGTGCCCGCCCCCTGGTAGACGAGGCGCCCGCCGGACGAGAGCGCGGCGACGGCGAGATCGACGGCTCGGGCGATCGCGGGGATCGCGGCCGCGACGGCCCCGGCCACCCCGGCATCCTCGTCGTTCATGACGCGGAGGATCTCATCGACGGACATCGCGTCGAGCTCGCCCGTCAGCGGGTTGGGCGTCTCGGTGGCGGGGGTCGGGTGCGGGGTGGTCACGGATGCTCCTCGTCGGGGTGCGGCGCACGCCGATGGGCGCGTGGCACTTTGTTTCACACAGAGTGCTCTTGGCGGCAACTTTTGTCAAGATCTGTGGAAGACTGAACCGACTTCCCGAGGAGGCACATGGACGGCGACGTCCTCGAAGCGACCCGCGCGATCATCCCCCGTCTGCGCCCGGCCGAGGTGCAGGTGGCTCGCGCGGTGCTCGACGACCCCGCTTTCGCCGTGACCGCGACCGTCACGACACTCGCCGAGCGCGCGTCGGTCTCGCAGGCGTCGGTCGTCCGCTTCGCGAAGAGCCTCGGATTCGCGGGGTACCCCTCGTTCCGCGTCGAGCTCGCCCAGGAGGTCTCACGGCGAGCGATCGAGCTCGAGCGCTCGAATATCGCTGAGGGCGAGCTGAACCCGTCGGACTCCCCCGCCGAGATGGTCGCGAAGGTCGCGTTCCACGAGGCGCGGACGATCGAGCAGACCGGCCGGATGCTCGATCTCGACGCCCTCGAACGCATCGCCCGAGCGATCGCCGACAGCGAGCGGGTCGTCACCTTCGGCGTCGGCGCGTCGGGCCTCGCCGCGGCCGACCTCGCGCAGAAGCTGCAGCGCATCGGCATCATGTGCCTGAGCTCCCACGACACGCACGTTCAGCTCGTGCACGCCGCGCTCGCCGACGAACGCACCACCGCGATCGCGTTCTCGTTCAGCGGCGGCACGATCGATGTACTGCGCGCCGTCGAGATCGCCTCGAACGCCGGAGCGTTCACGGTCGCGATCACCAACGACACCGACTCGCCCCTCGCCGCTGCGGCATCCGCCACCCTGCGCACCCCCGCTCGAGAGGCGACCCTGCGCGCTGCAGCGCTCGCGAGCCGGATGGCGCAGCTCGCCGTCGCGGACTTCGTCTTCATCCGGGTCGCCCAGCTGCGCTACCCCGACCTCGACGCCGCCCTCAGTGCCACCCGCGCCGCCGTCGGCACCCAGCACCTGACCCGGTGACCCGGGCCCATCCCCGTCGAGTCGCCAAAGAGTGCGGATGCGAGGATGCCAGCATCCGCATTCCCTGGCGACTCGACGTGGAAGAGCAGGGGCGGTTCAGGGCTGCAGGATGCCGTCGACGCGGCGGGGGATGCCGAGCGGGTTGGCCTCCTGCAAGGCGGCGGGCAGCAGCGCCTCGGGCACGTTCTGATACGCGACCGGCCGCAGGAAGCGGGTGATCGCGGCGGTTCCGACCGACGTCGTCCCGACCGCTGTCGTGGCGGGGTACGGGCCGCCGTGCTGCTGCGCCCACGTCACGGAGACACCGGTCGGCCACTGGTTCCACAGCACGCGGCCGGCCTTCGTCGCGAGCACCGGCAGCAGCTCGGCCGCCACCGCGTCGCCCTCCTCGGCGACGATCGTCGCGGTCAACTGACCCTCGAGCAGCTTCGCGACCGCAACGAGCTGGGCATCGTCGTCGTACTCGGCGACGAGGGCCGCCGGCCCGAACATCTCCGACACGAGGGCGTCGGGGTCGGCGATCACCGCTGCGGCGGTCGTCCGCAGCAGGGCGGGCGCGGGCGGCGTGTCGCTGTCCGACGAGGGAGCCCCGACGAGCACGTCGACCCCGTCGTGCTGCGCGGCGCCGTCGAACGCCCGGCGGAAGCCCGACGCGATCGAATCGTTGAGCAGCGGCGCAGGCCCCGGCAGCACGATCGAGGCGAGCGCGTCGACGACTCCCGACCCCGCGGGCACGAGCAGCAGGCCGGGCTTCGTACACAGCTGCCCCGCGCTGCCGACGACCGAGGCGACGAACTGCTCGGCGATCTCCGCCGGCCGCGACTCGGCGGCACCGCGCGTGACGAACGCGGGGTTCACGCTGCCGAGCTCGCCGTAGAACGGGATCGGCTCGGGCCGCGACATCGCGATGTCGAACAGCGCGCGGCCGCCGGCGATCGACCCGGTGAAGGCGGCGGCACGGACCTCGGGATGCCGCAGCGCGTGCACCCCGGCATCCGTCCCGTGGATGACCGTGAAGATACCCGCGGGCGCGCCCGCCGCCGAGAGGGCCGCCGTGACGATCTCGCCGGTCAGCTGCGACACGTGCGGGTGGCCCGGGTGAGCCTTGAGCACGACGGCGTTCCCCGCCGCGAGCGCGCTGGCGGTGTCGCCGCCGGCGACGGAGAACGCGAAGGGGAAGTTGCTCGCCGCGAACACCAGCACCGTGCCGATGCCCTCGAGCTGACGCCGGATGTCGGGGCGCGGTGCCCCCATCGGATAGTCGGCGACCGCGTGGTCGATGCGCGCATCGAGCCAGGAGCCCTCGGCGAGCACCTCGGCGAACAGGCGCAGCTGGAACGTCGTGCGCTTCAGCTCGCCGCGCAGCCGCGCCTCGGCGAGATGCGTCTCACGGCCGGCGAGGAGCACGAGGTCGTCGGCACGCGCGTCGAGCCCGTCGGCCACCGCGCGCAGCGCCTCGCCCCGGACGGCGATCGACGCCGCTCGCCAGGCCGATGACGCCTCGGCGGCGAGCCCGACGAACGCGTCGACCTCGGCGATCGGGGTGTCGGCGACGGGCGTCGCCGTGGCGGGGGATGCTGCGGTGGTCATGAGCGTTCCTTCCGGGGAGAGAGGTCTGCGGAGTCGGGGAGGTCTGCGGGGTCGGTGACGTCTGCGGGGTCGGCGGCGGCGGTGAACCCGGCGGGACCGGCGAAGCCCGCGAGGTCGGCGGAACCCGGGGGCTCGGCCTGCGCCGCGGGCTCGGCCAGCTCGGCGAGATCTGCGACGCGGAGGGGCGTACCGATCGGCCGGCGCACGAGGGGCTCGACATCGGCGGCCCGCCGGGGACGTCCGGTCTCCTGGCCGACGAGGCACGAGAGCGCGAAGCCGCACACGCGCCCCTGGCACATCCCCATTCCGGGGCGCGCGGTCACGCGCACATCCCGGGCGTCGTCGGCGGCGAGGTCGGTCACCGTGTCGCGGACGGCCGAGACCGGCACCTCCTCACACCGGCAGACGAGGGTGTCGTCGCGGAGCCAGGTCGCCCACTGCTCGGGCACGGGGCTCGCCCGATGCATCCCGACCGCGAAGCTCCGACCGCGCGCGATCCGCCGCCGCAGACGCCGGGCCGATGCCATCGGCACCGCGAGACCCGCGTCGACGGCCGCCGCGAGGGCTGCCAGCTCACCCTCGGCGCACGACTGCACGGCGCCGCCGATGCCGGTCGCCTCGCCGGCTGCGTAAAGACCGGGAACACTCGTGCGCTGGTCGCCGTCGACGACCGCGACGAGCGACCCGTCGACGTCGATCCGGGTCTCCGCCCCGGCACCGACCACGAGCTCGATCTGCGGGGTGAAGCCCCAGCCGAAGGCGACGAGATCGATGTCGAGGGTGCGCTCCGTCCCCGGACGCACGCGCCCGGCGGCATCCACCCGGGCGATCGTCGCGCCGGTCACTCGCCCCTCCCCCGCGACGGACGTCACGATCGTGCGGGTGCGGAGCGGGATGCGTTCTCGGACGAAGGTCGTCGCATAGCCGACCCCTTCGATGAGCTTGCCCGGCTCCTGCAGCGCCCGCAGCGGCGTCGCGGCCCAGCGCGACAGCGCGTTCGCCTCGCAGACGGCCACGACCTCGACGCCCGCTCGCGCGAGTCCCGCCGCCACCGACAGGAGGAACGGCCCGGTTCCCGCGACGACGGCGCGACGGCCGGCCGCGACCTGGTTCGCCTTCAGCATCGCCTGCACGCCGCCGGCGGCCATGACGCCGGGCAGCGTCCAGCCCGGCACGGGCAGCTGCCGGTCGTAGGCTCCGGGCGCGAGCACCACGCGCTCGGCGCGGATCGCGCGATCGACCGCTGCCGCGGCATCCATCCCGGTCACGGCGGTCGTCCGCAGCAGGAACCCGCCGGCCGCCTCGCGGTCGATCCGCCACACCTGCCGGCCGGCGCGGTGGACGACGCCTCCGGCCTCGATCTGACGCCGCAGCCGATCGCGCAGTCCGCGATAGTGCTGCCAGTGGTGGTGCCCCGTGTGCTCGGGATCGGCGAAAGCACCGAGGTGCCGTTCGTCGGGATGCCGCCAGTACTGGCCGCCCGTTTGCGTGCCCGCGTCGACGAGGACGACCCGCAACCCGGCCTCGGCCGCAGTGACGGCCGCCGACAGGCCCGCCGGTCCGGCCCCGACGACGGCGAGGTCGGCGCGATTCTCGACGCTCACGGCTCAGCCCCCTCCGGCGCGGGCAGCGGCAGGGGCGCGTCCGGATTGTCGCTGCGGACGTCCTGCCCGGCCCGTGCGGGCGTGACGCAGGCGCGCTGCGAGCGCTGTCCATCGACGCTCAGCAGGCAGTCGTAGCAGACGCCGATGCCGCAGAAGAGCCCGCGGGGCTCGCCGCTCCCCCGCGTGGCCCGCCACGAGACGACGCCGGATGCCGCGAGCGCGCCACCCACGGTCTGGCCGGGGCGGAACGGCACCGGCGCCCCGTCGAAGCGGAAGGTCTCGTCGCTCGTGATGTCCGCGCTCATGCCGCGACCCGCTCCGCGAAGCGCTCGGGCCGGAAGGCGTCGAGCGGCAGGTCGGTCGGCTCGCCGCGGAGCGCCTGCACGATGAGGGCGGCCGTGCCAACGGAGAGTCCGATGCCCGCGCCCTCGTGCCCCGCGGCGTGCCAGAGACCCGGAAGCCGGGCGTCGGGACCGATGACCGGCAGGTGGTCGGGGCAGTACGGCCGGAAACCCGAGTAGGTGCGAAGGATCTGCACGTCGGCGAGCACCGGGAACAGCTCGGCGCCCGCGCGCGCGACGCGTCCGACGGCTTCGGCCGAGAACGACGTGTCGAAGCCGACGCGTTCGCGGCTCGCCCCCATGAGGATCGTGCCGCTCGGCGTCCCCTCGACGACCGAAGAGACCTGGAGCCCCGCATCCGACGACGCGACGTTCTGCACGTACTCGGCCGCGTACACCTTGTGCCGCACGGTCACCGGGACGGGCTCGGTCACGAGCACGAAGCCGCGCCGGGGCAGGACGGGCAGCTCGAGCCCGGCGAGCGTGGCGATCTCGCCCGCCCATGGCCCGGCGCAGTTGACGACGACGCCCGCGTCCATCGCGCCCGCGGAGGAATCGATGCCGATCGCACGTCCGGCGCGGGTGCGGATGCCGGTGACCGTGACGCCGGTCAGCAATCGGGCGCCGCGGTCGCGGGCGAGCCGCAGCAGATGATGCGCGGCGAGCACGGGCTGCACCTGGGCGTCGTCGGGGTAGTAGACGCCACCGGCCATCGCGGGGTTCAGGTACGGCTCGATGTCGTGCAGTGCCGCGATGTCGGGGACGTCTTCGGCCCGGATGCCGAGCGAGCGCTGATGTTCGGCGAGCGCGTCGAGGGCCGTCTTGCCGCCCTCGCTCGCCGCGACGACGAGTCCGCCTTTGGCCTCGAACTCCCACCGCGCCGCGTGTTCGGCGAGCTCACCGCGCCAGATGCGCTGCGAGTGGAGAGCGAGTTCGAGCTCGGGTCCGACCTCCTTGTCCGAGACGAGGAGGTTGCCCTCGCACCGGCTCGTCGTGCCGGCCGCGATCGTTCCTCGCTCGACGACGGTCACCGAGAACCCTGCCTCCGCCGCCGCACGGGCGACCGCCGCGCCGACGATGCCCGCGCCGATGACGAGGACGTCGGGATTCCCGGGGCGTTCCGTCACGTGCCGACACCGCCGTCCGCGACATCCGAGCGTGCGGGGGCTTCGCCCGACCAGTCGGTCAGCACGTGCTCGATGTGGCGGTGGACGAGGTCGCGAGCGCCCGCGGCATCGCCCGCCTCGATCGCGTCGAGCATCAGGTCGTGCTCGTGGGCCGAGGCGACGAGCCGCCCCTGCTCGTGCAGGTTCGCCAGACCGAACAGGCGCGTCTGCGAGCGGAGCCCCGCGACGAGGTCGACGAGCCGGGCGTTACCGGCGTACTGCAGCAGCGCGAGGTGGAAGTCGCTGTCGGCGGCGAGGTACTCCACCAGGTCGCCCGACTGGGCGCCCGCGACGATGTCGGCGGCCTTGCGCCGGAGGTCCGGCAGCGCCGAGGCCGGGATGAGCGGGGTCGCGCGCTCCATGGCGGGCGGCTCGAGCATGAGGCGCAGTTCGGTCACCTCGCGGAGGTCGCGCTCGGACACTTCGGTGATCTGGAAGCCGCGATTAGGGATCGTGACGACGAGACCCTCGCGGGCGAGGTCAAGCATCGCCTCGCGGATGGGCGTGGCCGAGACGCCGAACTGCTCACCGAGGCTCGGCGCCGAGTACACCCGGCCGGGCTGCAGCTCGCCGCTGATGACAGCGGCGCGGAGCGCACGCGTGACGGTCGAGCGGATGCTGGGCTGCTTGTCCAGCCGGACCACGTTGCGGAACTCGGGCGTGCTCATGTCGTCTCCTCCGATGCGGACCCCCGCCGCATGACCTCCATGATCCCCTGCACGACGGCGAGGTCTTCCCAGGCCATGCCGACGCCGGTGTACACGGCGGGCGCTCCGGGCCGGCGTGAGACGCGGCCCGAGACCAGCTCGGCGAGGTTGGCGGGCTCGGCGAGCGGCGCGCCGCCAGCCGCGCCCGCGAGGTTGCCGCTCTCGCGCCGGGCCGAGGCGCGGGCCTCGACGACGACATCGGCGGCCCGCACGAGGTCGGCGCCGAGCTCACGGTGATCGAGCCCGTGCGCCCCGACGGCGGCGACGACGGCGCTCGGCGCGATGTCTCCCAGATCGACGACCGGCGTGCTCGAGGAGGTCGCGGTGACGACGACATCCGCGTCCCGTGCAGCCGCGAGCGTCCCGGCGTGGGCATCGATACCCCGCTCGCGAAGGGTCAGGACGGCATCCTCCACCCGTTCGGGCGTCCGCCCGATGATCGTCACGTCGCCGACCGGCAGGATCGCCGCGAGCGTCGTCGCGTGCTCGATCGCCTGGGGACCCGACCCCAGCACCGCGAGACGGTCGATCCGCCGCCGGGCACCGCGCGGGTCGGCGGCGAGCAGGTCGCGGACGGCGACGGCGGTGACCGCGGGCGTCCGCAGCGTCGTCAGCCGCGTGCCGTCGACGATCGCCGCAGGCTGCAAGGTCTCGCGATCGAACACCAGGTACCAGGCACTGATCTTCGGCAGCCCGAGCCGGGTGTTGCCGGGCGCGATCGTCGCCACCTTGATGCCGACGGCATCCGGTGACTCCGACGGCATCAGCAGGAAGTCGCCCGCCGTCAGCGGCGCGAAGATCCGTTCGTGGTCGGCCTCGACGTCGAGCCCCGATCGCAGCGCCGCATCGATCGCCTCGACGGCCGCGGCCGGCGTCATCGCGCGCTCGATGTCGGCCGCCGAGACGACGGGCACGCCGACCGATCCCGCGCTCACAGGACGAACCCCTCGGGGAACGGATCGCTCGGGTCGAGCATGTACTGCGCCGTGCCGGTGACCCACGCGCGGCCGGTGATCGTCGGGATCACCGCCGGGATGCCGGCGACCTCGGTCTGCTCGACGAGGCGACCCGTGAAGGCGGTGCCGATGTACGACTCGTTGACGAAGTCGGTGTGCAGCGGAAGCTCGCCGCGGGCGTGGAGCTGCGCCATGCGCGCGCTGGTGCCGGTTCCGCAGGGCGACCGGTCGAACCAGCCCGGGTGGATGGCCATCGCGTGCCGCGAGTGCCGCGCGGTCGATCCGGGCGCTTCGAGATAGACGTGATGGCAGCCGCGGATGGTGCCGTCGACCGGATGAACGGGGCTGTCGGCCTCGTCGACCGCCGCCATGATCGCCAGCCCCGCGCGCAGCAGGTCGTCCTTGCGCGACCGGTCGAACGGCAGACCGAGGTCGTCGAGGCGCACGATCGCGTAGAAGTTGCCGCCGAACGCGAGGTCATAGGTCACCGCACCGAACCCCGGGACGTCGACCGTGCGGCCGAGCCCGACGGCGAACGAGGGCACGTTGCGGATGGTGACCCGCTCGGCATGGCCGTCCGACACCGCCACCTCGGCGACGACGAGTCCCGCGGGGGTGTCGAGCCGGATCGTCGTGACGGGCTCGACGACGGGCACCATGCCGGTCTCCACCAGCACGGTGGCGACCCCGATCGTGCCGTGGCCGCACATCGGCAGGCATCCCGACACCTCGATGTAGAGCACGCCGAAGTCGGCATCCGGCCGGGTGGGCGGCTGCAGGATCGCACCGCTCATCGCGCTGTGGCCCCGCGGCTCGTTCATGAGCAGGCGTCGCAGCCCGTCGTTCTCGGCCATGAACCGCTGCCGCCGCTCCTCCATCGTGGCGCCGGGCAGGGTGCCGACGCCGCCGACGATCACCCGTGTCGGCATCCCCTCGGTATGGGAGTCCACGGCGTGGAAGACGCGCTTCGTGCGCATGAAGGAGCCTTTCGATCGTCGGCGGCGGGTTCAGCGGGCGCGGATGCCGCGGGTCAGCGGTAGCCCTTGCTCAGCACGGCCTCGGTGTCGGCGATGATACGCGCGGCCACCTCGTCGGGCAGAGCCAGCCGCGGCGGACGCGTCGTCGTGCTCGTCAGCACGCCGGCGACCTGCTGCGAGAGCTTGATCGCCTGGACGAACCAGGTCTTCGAGTCCCAGCGCAGCAGCGGGTGCAGGTCGCGGTAGATCTCGCGCGCCCGCACCCAGTCCTGCGGATCGTCGGAGGTGGAGAGCGTGTAGAGCTCGACCGTCGACGCGGGGATCGCGTTGGGGTAACCGGCGACCCAGCCCACGGCGCCGTTGAGGCCCAGCTCGAACACGACGTCATCCGACCCGATCGAGATGTCGAGGCCGGGCGCGAGCTCGCGGATCTCGTAGGCGTGACGGACGTCGCCCGAGAACTCCTTGACCGAGACGATGAGCCCCTCGGCGAACAGCCGCGCGAGCAGGTCGGGACGCAGGTCGACCTTCGTGTCGATCGGGTTGTTGTACGCGAGGATCGGCAGGCCGACCGCGGCGACCCGGCGATAGTGGTCGACGACCTCGTCGTCGCTCGCCCGGTAGGCGTTGGGCGGCAGCAGCATGACGGCCGGCGCGCCGTTCTCGGCGGCGTGCTCGGCGAAGCGCACGCTCTCGAGCGCGCCGTAGGCTCCGACGCCCGGGATGACGGCGGCGTCGGGCGCGGCCTCGACGGCGGTGAGGAAGACGCGCTTGCGCTCCTCCTCGGTGAGCGTCTGATACTCGCCGAGCGAGCCGTTGGGGATGATGCCGGTCACGCCGTTCTGCGTCGTGAAGCGCACGAGCTCGGCGTAGGCGTCGTAGTCGACGGACAGGTCGTCGTGGAACGGCAGCGTGGTCGCGAGGTTGACGCCGTGCCAGGGCTTGCGGTCGGTCATGAGTCGTTCTCCGATCTGGCGATGTCAGGCGCCGATGTCAGTGCAATTGCAATGGTATCCATTTTCGAGGCGGGCGGAAGCGTGATCCGGCGACGGGCCTCCTCATTCCCGGCGCGGTCGGTCGCGGCGAACTCGATCACCTGCTCGTGATCGGTGAGCGCTCGCACGAAGGTCTCCTGGAACGTCGCCCAGAAGGTGCCCTCGCCTTCCCAGCGGATGGCATCGACGCCGGAGACGTCGTCGGCCGCGATGAGGGTGATCTCGACGGCGGCGCCGAGCTGCTTCACCCGAGCCTCGCTCCGCGGCGGCTCGGTGTCGATCGCGAGTTCGCGTCGTACGGCACTCGACCGCCCGTCGGCATCGACCGCGCGCGCCGCGAGGCGCACCACACCCTCGCGATCGACGACGACGGGACCGTCGACCGCGCGCCAGGGGCCGTCGTCGATGCGCAGCTCGAGGCGCAACCGGTCGCTGGTCACGCCGGCGGCCCGCACCTCGACGGTCGGCGGGGCGGTGAACCAGCCCGAGGTCGCCGGTGCGGGTGAGACCACGATGTCGACGGTCGGCGGCATGACGGCATCCGGCGTCGTGGTGAGCGCCCCGACGAAGTCCCGGGCGCGGCGCGCGGCATCCGCGGTCCCGGCCGACGCGCCGCCGATCCCGAGGCCGGCGTCGAGCCCCGCGCCGATGACGGCCCGCGCCTCGGAAGCACTCACGAGCGAGTCCGCCATCCCGATGCGGCACACCGCGACGAGGCGGTCGAGCAGCTCGGCGTCGTCCTGCGGCGCGGGCTCGGCCCACAGGGCGTCGATCAGTGTGGTCCCGTCGGCGCGCCGCCGAGCAGGGACCCCCGTCTCGACGCCGGCGAATCCGATCGTGCGGTCGTCGGCTCGCGAGTACAGGTGGTACCGCTCGTCGGAGCCGTTCCAGACCGGTTCGTGGCGGAGCCCGGCGATCGATACCGCGCCGGTCGCGGCGAGCGCCGCGGAGACATCGTCGAGGTCGGCTCGGATCGCGCCTCCCGGCATCCGACGCGCATCCCACGCTCGCTCGATCGGGGTCGTCGACTCGTCGCGGGCGACTAGCGCATGCGGCCCGTACCTCAGGCTGCGCAGCGCCGGGTCGTCGATCGCCGGCTCGGACCGAAGCGCGGCGGGCAGGGTCAGCTCGATGAGCTCATCGCCCCGCCAGGTCCGGTCGATGGTGACGAAGCCGCCCGGCGCGGCATCGACGTCGACCCGATGTCCGTCGACGGCGACCTCGGCCCCGCCAGCCACCCAGTCCGGGACACGAAGATGCACCGCGAGCCGCACCGGACGGCCGGCCGTCGTCTGCACCCGGAGGGTCACGCGATCGGCGAAGGGATGCTCCTGATCGACCTCGACGCTCACGCCGCGCTCGTCCCAGCGAAGCTCAGCGGGCGTGTAACGGGCGACCCACAGCGCGGGCTCCGCGCCGGTGTCGCGGAAGAAGATACCGGCCTGGTGACCCACGTGGTTCTCGAGCCCGGTTCCGCCGCAGCACGTGCCGACGTTGTCGTACTCGGGCAGCGCCCCGGCGTGCACCGGGAACATGTACGTCACCTCGGGGCTGTCGTCGGAGTCGACCGCGCGCCGCGAGCCGAGGATGTGGTTCTGCCGCGCCCGCTCGGCGTAGTCGAGGAAGCGCGGCGCGAGCGTATGAGTGAACAGCGTCTCGGCGAGCTTGACGAGGTTGTAGGTCGCGCACGTCTCGGCGTTGCGCCGGCCGATGTCGCCGGCGACCGTGCGCGGCGGACCCCAGAGCTCGTTCTCCCCGGTGCCGCCGTGCGCGTACATCCGCCCCGGCACGACCTGGTCGAAGACGCCGATCGCCGCAGCGAGATACCGGCGTTCGCCGGTCAGTTCGTACTCGCGCACGTAGCCGACGAGCTGAGGCAGGTGCTGGTTGGCGTGCATGCCGTCGAGGATGTCGTGCCCCGACGACCCCGCCTCGAGCAGGTCTCCCTGATCGAACGCTCGCGCCGCCGCGAGGAAGCGCGGCTCGTCGACGATGGCGCTGAGCCGCGCGAGGGTCTCGTTCATGCCGCCGAACTCGCCCGCGATGTAGAGCGACCACATGCGCTGGCGGTGGTCGTGATCGAGCTTCTCGAGTCGCCCCGAGATCCAGTGCGCCATGCCCGTGACGACCTCGAGCGCCTGCTTGTCGCCCGCGAGCTCGTACGCGTCGAGCAGCCCCGCCATGAGCTTGTGACACGTGTAGTACGGCGCCCAGATCTCGCCGTAGGGGGCGAAGTGCTCCAGCCGCGCGAACTGCCACTCCCCCGAGGCGAAGAGCAGCCCCGGGTGCGAATATCGCCCGGTGGCGGCGAGCGCCTGCTGCACCTCGGCGAGACCGCCCACGAGCTCGTCGACCCGCGAGCGCAGCTCGTCGTCGTCCTCGCCCGCGGCGGCCAGCGCGAGCATCGAGAGGAAATGGCCCGCGTAATGGCCGCGCAGCAGGTTCGCCGTCTGCGCGGCCTCACGACCGGGATAGTCGTACTCGCCCCACGGCTCCTCCGCCGGGTGACCGAATCCTTCCCACGCGCCCGGAGGCTCCGCGCCGCGGGTGTCGAGCCCGGCACCTGCCCGGAACACCGCGAGGAGCCGGTCGATCGGATAGACCCGGGCGAGGTGCAGCATGCGGTCACGGGCCGGCGCGAACGCGCTCGTCGGCTTCAGTCGCACCGCCCCGTAGGGGAACGGCAGCGCGCGGGGTGCGGCATCCGTCATCGCTCGCCCGTCCACTGCGCGCGCGTCCACGCCTCGACCTCGGCGGCGGAGATCGGGAGCGCCACCGACAGCACCTCCGAGCCCGAGTCGGTCACGAGCACGTCGTCTTCGAGGCGCACGCCGATGCCGCGCAGCTCGGGCGGCAGCGTGAGGTCATGCGCGTGGAAGTACAGGCCCGGCTCGACGGTCATGACGACGCCCGGCTCGAGCGCCGCGCCCATGTAGTCCTCGTAGTGCGCCTGACTGCAGTCGTGCACGTCGAGACCGAGGTGATGGCCGATCCCGCAGGCGAGGTATCGCCGGTGCTGCTGGCCCTCGGGCGACAGGGCCTCGTCGACCGAGACCGGCAGCAGCCCCCAGTCGTGCAGGCCCTGCGCGACGACCTCCATCGCGGCGAAGTGGAAATCGAGATACGCCACGCCCGGGCGGATGCGGTCGAGTCCCGCGCGGTGCGCCTTCTCGACCAGGTCGTGCACCGCACGCTGGGTCTCCGAGAACGTACCGCTCGCGGGAACCGTGCGGGTCACGTCGGCGGTGTAGAGCGACCGGGCCTCGACGCCCATGTCGAGCAGCAGCGCGGCATCCGGCACGACGTCGCCGTCGCATCGCACCCAGTGCAGGATCGGCGCGTGCGCTCCCGACCCGACGATCGTGGAGTAGCCGGGCCCGTTCCCGAACGTGCGGGCGTGCCGGTCGAACGTCCCCTGCAGCCACCGCTCGCCGAGGCCGTCGGCGATGGCTCGCGGCACCTCGGCCACGACAGCACCGAACCCGGCGACCGTGGCGTCGACGGCCGCGCGGAGCTGCCCGATCTCCCACTCGTCCTTCACCATGCGCAGGCGGGCGAGCGCACGTTCGAGCTCGGCCGACACCTCCGCGCCGACCTCGGCGGCGAGCGCGGCGGCCGAACGCGCGGCCGAGGCGCCCCGCAGCTCGGAGTGGCGGCGCTCCAGCGCAGCGAGAGGCTCGACGGTCATCCCCAGCGCGTCGGCCCACTCCGGCAGACCGGCAGACGGGCCGACCCAGAGTTCGCCGTGGTTCGCATCCGAGAAGAACCCGGCATCGCCGGGGCGGAACGGCGGCGGCAGGTACAGCACGGCGTCGTGTCCGCCGGCGGCGGGCCACAGCACGATCACGGCGCCCTCGACCTGGCACGCCGTCAGCCAGACGAAGCCGCTGTCGGCGCGGAAGCCGTAGTGCGCGTCGTCGTTGCGGACAGGCGCGTGCCCCGCCGCAGCGACGATCACGTGCCCGGGAAGGGCGGCGCTGAGGCGATCGCGATGAGCGGATGCCGCGGCCGCGGCGCCCGCGGGCAGGTGCGGTCTGGTCGGCACGTCGGCCCAGTCGCGCGAGACGAACTCGGTGAACGCCGGTACCTGCGCGAGGCGCGGGTATCGTGTGCCGGCGTAGGGGGGACGGGTGGTGTCGGCAGCAGTCATCGCTTCTCTCCTCCGCGGTCTCGGACCAGCTCGCGCAGTCGCGTGAACGTGCGACCGGAGCCGATGCCGTCGTGCTCGAACTCGTTCGTCACCCACGACTGGGCGTTGCCGATGCGCGACAGCGTGTCGAGCTGCAGCCCGGCATCGACGTACATGTCGTCGAAGTACACCGCCGCCGCGAGCGGCACGTCGTTCGCGGCGAGCCGGTCGAGGTCGTACAGCGGCGTCCAGGAGGCACGGCCGGCCAGCGCGTGGACAGCATCCCGGAATCCCCGCAGCAGACGCACCTCGTCGAACATCCAGGGGAAGGCCATCTCGCCCGTGAACAGCAGCGGCCGCCGGTCCTCGTCGAACTCGGGACGACGGTCGCGCTCGGCCTGCGCCGCCCACGCGGTCGGCCCGCTGGCCGGGTCGCCGTAAATCGATTCCTGCAGGGTCCAGAACAGCGGGTTGCCGGCGCTGGAGCTGAGCGACTGCACGTCGGCGAGGAACGCCTCCGACAGCCGCCCCGGCCGGGCGAACGCCTTCTCGACGAGCCAGTGCAGGCGCTCGTGGCCGGGCTTCATCCCGAGGTCGATCCCGAGCGACTGGAAGCGGCGCACGGTCAGCACGTCGCCGTCCGGGAGCCTCACGTCGCCCTCGGCGAGCCGGTCGGCGATGCGCGCGATCGCCGTGGCGTCCTCGGGGAATCGCCGGTACAGCTCAGCCGTCTTCGCCGCGACGCGGTCGAAAGTGCGCGCGTAGACCTCGGCCGCGCGCGGCGGGGTGCCGGGGATGCCGCCGCAGACGTAACAGGCCGTCAGCGCCTGGGGCGCGAGCGACAGATAGGTGAGGGTCAGGAAGCCGCCGTAGCTCTGTCCGAGAGTGGCCCATCGCCGACCGCCGAAGAGCGTCTCGCGCACGTGCTCGAGGTCGCGGACGATCGAGTCGGCCCGGTGGAGGGCGAGGAGGTCCGCGCCGGCCGCGGCGTCGAGCCCCGCCACGTCGACGGCTTCGAGGGGCGTGCTGCCCCCGGTTCCGCGCTGGTCGACGAGCACCACGCGATAGTCCCGCAGTGCCTCGTCGATCCATCCGTCTCGGCGCAGCGGCCGCGGGTTCGCCCCGCCGGGCCCGCCCTGCAGGAACGCGAGCAGCGGGAGGTCGTCGCGCGCGCGATCGGGATCGACGAGCTCGCGGACGAGCAGCTCGATCGTGCCGGCCGCTGCTGTGCCGCCGCTCCAGTCGAGCGGGACGTCGATGCGACGCTCCGCGACGCGGATGCCGGGCAGGTGGTACTCGTTCGTCATGACGCCTCCGTCTGGGTATCGGATGCCGCGGCTGCCGCGCGGGCCCGGCGGGCCTTCTCGGCGGCGCGCCGGCGGCGGTCCCACTCGGGGTTGATGCGGGGCACCGCCGCGAGCAGCGTACGGGTGTACTCGTGCTGAGGGCTCTCGAAGACGCGGTCGCGCTCCCCCGTCTCCACGATGGAACCGCGGCTCATCACGGCGATGCGCGTAGCGATCTGGCGCACGACGGCGAGGTCGTGCGCGATGAAGAGGTACGCGAAGCCCTCGTCGCGCTGCAACGCGGTCAGCAGGTTGATGACCTGCGCCTGCACCGACACGTCGAGCGCCGACACGGCCTCATCGCAGATCACCATCTTCGGGCCGACCGCGAGCGCCCGGGCGATTCCGATGCGCTGCGCCTGACCTCCCGAGAACTGCGCCGGATAGCGGTCGGAATGGTCGGGATTGAGCCCCACCCGGTCCATGAGCGACCGTGTGAAGGCGCGCGCCCCACCCGGGATCTTCCGGTTCTGATACCGCAGCGGCGCCGTCACGAGTCGCTCGACGGTGTGCTTGGGGTTGAGCGACGAATACGGGTCCTGGAAGATCACCTGCACGTCGCTGCGGAACGCCAGGAGATCGCGCCCCTGCAGGTGCGTGACATCCCGTCCCTCGAACTCGATCGTCCCCGCCGTGGTGTCCATGAGACGGGCGATCAGTCGCGCGGCGGTCGACTTGCCCGAGCCCGACTCGCCGACGAGCGCGAGGGTCTCGCCCCGCCGGATGTCGAGGTCGACGCCGTCCACAGCGCGGAAGCGACTGCTGCGCGAGAACATCGTCGCGCCGGGGCTCGCGAACTCCTTGACGAGGCCCGTCGCGCGGCACAGCGGCGCGGTCTGGTCGGTCATGCCGTCTCCTCCTCGATCTCGTTGTCCGGCACGATCGCGATGTCGGTCGTGCGCAGCTCGCCGATCGCGTCGTCGATGCGCGGCACGGCGTCCAGCAGTCGCCGCGTGTACTCCTCCTGCGGGTCGCTGAAGACCTCTTCGACGCTGCCCCTCTCGACCATGCGACCGGCTCGCATGACGACGATCTGCTCCGTCACCTCGCTGACGACCGCGAGGTCGTGGGTGATGAGGATGAGACCGGCGCCCGTGTCGCGACGGATCTCCGCGAGCAGGTCGAGGATCTGCGCCTGCACCGTCACGTCGAGGGCCGTGGTCGGCTCGTCGGCGATGATCAGCTCGGGCTCCATGCTGAGAGCCATCGCGATCATGATGCGCTGCCGCATCCCGCCCGAGAACTGGTGCGGGTAGTGGTCGACACGCTTCGCGGCATCCCGGATGTGCACCCGCTCCATCGCCTCGATCGCGACCCGCCGGGCCTCGCGACGCGAGACGCCCGACCGGTGAGAGCGGTACGCCTCGGCGATCTGCGTGCCGACGGTGTAATAGGGGTTCAGCGACGACAGGGGGTCCTGGAAGATCATCGCGATCCGGTCACCGCGGACCTGACGCATCTCCCGGCCGGGAAGGGTGAGCAGATCGCGTCCGTCGAAGGTGACCGAGCCCGTAGCGCTGCCTCCCTTCGGGAGCAGCCCCATGATCGCGAGGCTCGTCATCGACTTGCCCGAGCCCGACTCGCCGACGATGCCGACGGCCCCGCCGCGCGGGATCGCGAAGCTCAGGCCGTCGACGACGCGGGCGGTGCCGCCGGCGGTGCGGAACTGCACCGTCAGGTCATCGACGCGCAGGAGGTCATCCGTCATCGGCATCCTTTCGTCGCTCATGCCTTCGCCGCCGTTCGCACGCGAGGATCGATCGCCGCGTAGAGCAGGTCGACGACGAGGTTGCCGACGATGACGAAGAACGCCGAGAGCAGCGTCACCGCCATGATGACCGGCTGGTCGTTCGACGAGATCGAGTCGGCGGTGAGCTTTCCCACGCCGTTGATGCCGAACACGGTCTCGGTGATCACCGCACCGCCGAGAAGGCCCGCGACGTCCATCCCGAAGATCGTCACGATGGGGGTCAGTGCCGGGCGCAGCGCGTGGCGACGCCACACCAGGCTCGGCCGCAGCCCCTTCGCGTGCGCCGTGCGCACGAAGTTCTCCTGCAGGGTGTCGATCACGTTCGCTCGCGTGAGCCGCGTGTAGACGGCGGCATATCCGACCGCGAGCACGATCCACGGCATGAGGAAGTTCAGGAACCACTGCACCGGATCGTCGGCGACGGGAACGGCCTGCGGAAACGGCAGCCAGGCGAGCGAGACGACGAGGACGAACTGCAGCGCGAGAGCGAGCACGTAGTTCGGGATCGACATCGACCCGAGCGTCAGCCCGGCGATGAACCGATCGGTGAACTTCCCCTCGCGCACCGCGCTGAGGACGCCCCCGACGACGCCGCCGACGAGCCAGAGCACCGCCGCCCCGATCGCGATCGTCGCCGAGATCGGCAGGCGCTGCACGATCATGTCGCCCACGAGCTGCCCGGTCTGGAACGAGTACCCGAGGCACGGGGCGCCGCACGCGACCGTCGCGCCCGCGATCTCGTACTCACGGCCGACGAACAGGCCCGAGAGGTACGTGAAGAACTGCGTGAGGAAGGGCTGGTCGAGCCCGAGGTTCGCCCGGATCTGGTCGATGCGCTCGGGCGTGCAGTTCTTGCCGCAGATCTGCACCGCCGGGTCGGGCGAGAGCACGAAGAAGATCACGAACGTGAACAGCGTCACGAGGAACAGCACCACGACCATGCCGGTCGCGCGCGAGAGGACGAAGCGGGTCACGCGCGCACCTCCGCGCTGCCGACGAGCGCGCGGATGCGGTCGCCCAGGGTCGTGAACGAGAGCACCAGGAGGAAGAGGAAGGCGCCCGGGATGAGGAAGTACATGGGATCGACGGCGTACCAGGGCGCCGCCGAAGCGATCATCTGACCCCAGCTGGGGGTCGGCGGCACGACGCCCACGCCGAGGAACGAGAGCCCCGCCTCGGTGCCGACGTAGCCCGGCACCGCGAGGGTCGCCATGACGATGATCGTCGACGAGAGGTTCGGCAGGATCTCGCGGAAGATGATCTGCACGCTCGACGCACCCGACGCACGAGCCGACTCGACGAACTCGCGCTCCTTGAGCGAGAGCGTCTGCGAGCGCACGATGCGGGCGAGGTAGGGCCAGCCGAACAGCGAGATCACGACGACGAGCAGCAGCACGCGATTGTCGGCGGGGAGCGCCGAGAGGATCGCGATCATGAAGATGAGCGCCGGGAAGGCCATGAGGAACTCCATGACCCGCGAGATGACCGTGTCGACCCAGCCGCCGAGGTAACCCGCCAGCATCCCGAACACGACTCCGAGCACCGTCGTCAGCAGCGTCGCCGAGAGGGCGACCGTCATCGAGACCTGGGCGCCGTAGACGATGCGGGCGAAGATGTCGCGGCCGTTGCCGGGCTCGACGCCGAACCAGTGCTCGGCGCTGATGCCGCCGAGCGGCCCGATCGGGATCGCGCCCATGTTGGGATCGATCGCGCTCTGGTCGAACTGGTAGGGCGACCAGCCGCTGATCTGGACGATGAGGGGAGCGAACACCGCCATGAGCAGCACGAGCACGATGTAGGCCAGCGACAGCATCGCGGGCACATCGGTGAGGAAGCCTCGGAGGAGTTTCCGGCCGGACGCCGGACGGGATTCCACCGACTCATCGAGAGTGGGATCACCGCCCGGCGTGGCCTCGACCTCGAGGGGGGCCGAACTGAAGGTCATGTCAGCCCTTCGAGGGGTCCTTCAGACCGACGATCGTGAGGTCGGTCATGTTGGTGTTGGGGATGTAGCCGGCGATGTTCGACCCCGGCAGGAAGATGCCGTTCTCGAACACCATCGGGGCGATCGGCGCGAGCTCCATGATCTGCTTGTCGAGCTCGCCCCACGCCTCGTTGGCGGCGTCCACGTCGGTCATCGCGCGGATCTCGGCGATCCGGTCGTTGACGGCCGCATCGTTGAGCTGGGCGAGGTTCTGGTTGCCCTTCTCGGTGATGCCCGCGCCGTCGAACAGCGGCGGGATGAAGGTGCTGGCGCTCGAGGCCCAGTCCGGGCACCACCCGGTGATCGCAGCGTTGTTCTGCTGCGACGGCGTCGCGATCGTCTCGTAGTAGATCGAGGTGTCGATGACGTTGAGCTTCACGTTCGCCCCGATGCGCTCGAGGCCCTGCTGCACCGCCTCGGCCTGCGCCTGCGCGACGGGGTTCGAGCGGATGTCGAGCGTGAACTCGAACCCGTCGCCGAGCCCGGCCTCCTCCAACAGCGCCATGGCCTCGTCGACGTCGCCGGTGTTGTCGTCGGAGGGGTACAGGTCGTAGTCCAGGTGACCGCTGACGGCGGGCGGAATGATCGTCGTCGCGACATCCGCCAGCTGATTCCCGCCCGAGGCGTTCTGGATGCTGGCACGGTCGAGCGCCCAGTTCACGGCCTGGCGCACGCGGACGTCGTCGAACGGCGGCTTCGACGTGTTGAGCGACATGTAGGTCGTGCAGTACGCGGGGGCGGTGATGGCACGCTCCTGCAGCTGCGGCGTCTGGATGCGGGGCAGCGTGGCGCCCGCGATCTTGCCCGCGATCGCGTTCTGGTCGGCGCCCTGACCGGCGATCATGCGCTCGTCGATCGTCGCGCCGTCGATGCCGATGTCGAACTGCCACTGGTCGGGGTACGCCTTGCGGACGTCGTCGGTCTCGGGCTCCCAGTGCTCGTTGCGCACCAGCTTGATGGTGCTGCCGGGGGTGTAAGCGTCGAGCGTGTAGGGGCCCGAGGCGATGACGTCGTTGATGAACTCGTCGCCGCCGCCGGAACCGATCGGGAAGGGCACGGCATTGGGCTGGGCGAGCACGTTGTCGAACTCGGGGAACGGGGCCTTGAGGTGGAAGACGATCGTCTTCTCATCCGGGGTCTCGATCGTCGGGAGGTCGCCCGAGACGTACGGGCCCTGGTAGTCCGCGGGCGCGTCGATGACGGACTTCAGGTAGGGCGAGCCGATGCCGATCTGCGGGTCCCACGCGCGAGAGATGCCGAACTCCATCTCGGCGGACGTGATCGGGTCGCCGTTGTCGAAGAAGAGGTCGTCCTTCAGCGTGTAGGTCCAGGTGAGTCCGTCGTCGGAGACCTCGCCGAGACCTGTCGCGAGGTCGGGCACGATGGCGTTCGGGTCATCCGAGTCGCCGGCGGCCTGCATCGTGAGGCCGCGGTAGAGCAGACGGTAGAACGCGTTGACGCCGCCGTCCCAGCCGCGGGCCGGGTCGAGGTACGAGAAGTCGGCGTTCTGGAGCATGTGAACGGTTCCGCCGACCTGCGGCGTGCCGTCGGTGCCGGTCTGCTGCGGCGAACCGCCGCCGCCGGCGCCGCACGCCGTGAGGGCGAGTGCCATGGCCGTTCCCGCGGCGAGGATGCCGGCGAATCTCCTGGTGGTGGTCATCGGTGGACCTTCCCTTTCTCTGCTCCATTGCGTCGAGTGCTGTCCATAAAACAACATCACGGTGCAATGTGCAATTGCACGATCACGCTGCATCCGTTCTACCGAGTCGAGCGGGTCGCGGAGGGCGGTGTGACACGATCGTCACGAGATCCGGCCGTCTTTTCACACGCCCGAAACACGACGGGCGTCGGTCGCGGCGCGCGAGACTCGGAGAATCACGGCGATATCGGATGCCTTCGCGGCTTCACTCCGACGCCGGCGACATCCTCCGACGTTCGCGAGGCAGCGCGGCCGCGGTCAGGGAAGCGGGCAGATCGCGACCGAGGCGAGGTCGCCGTCCATCTGCTCGGGCGTCCAAGGCAGACCCGCCGGTGGGGCGGTCTCTCCCGAGGCGGCGGGCGCCTTCGACGCGATCGCGGCGAGCTCCCATCCGAGCACGCGGATCGCCTCGGCCGAGGCGCGGGAGTTGTTCAGCACGGCGACGACGGTCAGGCCCGTCTCACGGTCGGCGAAAGCCGCGGTCTGATACCCGGGGATCGAGCCGTACTGGCCGATGAGGGTGCCCGCCTGGTACGCGCCGCCGTCGACGGTGTACCAGGTCGGGACGCCCTCTCCGACCGGGATGGGCGAGCCGAACCGCTGGTCGTCGTCGAACGAGCGCAGGCCGGTTGCGAGTGCGCGCGCGTACCGCCCCAGGTCCGCGGCCGTCGTGACGACGCCCGACGACGTGAATCCAGCCGAGGGAGACCACGCGGTGAGGTCGGCAGCCGTCGCGCAATCGGGCGCACCCTCGGGGGTCAGCACCGACTGCGTGCCGTGCAGGCCGACGTCGGCCTGCCGATCCGGCAGCGACGATCCGCCCATGCCGAGGGGCTCGAAGACGTAGCGCTGGAACAGCTCCGCGGCGGTGCTGTTCGCGGCCCGCTCGAGAGCCATGCCGAGGAGGACATATCCGGCGTCCGAGTTGGCGAACGACGTGCCGCCCGTCGGGCCCGAGGCGGCCAGCCCGTAGGCGAGGAGTTCATGCGGAGCCCACGGACGCGCGGGATTCGCTTCCCACCGGGCCTGCAGACGCGGCTGGTACGACCCGAGTCCCGATGTGCTGTCGCAGAGCTGCTCGAGGGTCACGACCGGGGTGGCGGGGAATCCGACGATCCACTCCGTCACGGGGTCATCGAGCTCGACGGTGCCGTCTGCGGCCATGCCGTAGAGCACGTCGCACGTCATCGCGCGCGTGACCGGGCCGGCTTTGAAGGAGTCGTCTGCGGTGACCTCGGTTCCGTCGGGGTTGGTGCCGAAGCCAGCCACCCACTCGCCCGACCACGGCACCCAGACGCCGGCGATCGCGCCGGCCGAGCCGGTCATCGCCATCGCGCGCTCGACCGCGGCGGTGAGCTGCGCCCGCGTGTCGCCACCGATCTCGCCGTCGACCTGCGGGGGCATCTCGACACTGCTGACGCTCGCCGGAGCGCACGCCGAAAGACCGAGCGCGAGCGCGACCGCAACGGCGATCCCTGCGCTTCGACGGCGTCGAGTCGCACGCATTCCTGAGCCACCCCCCGAGATGTATGCCTCCAGTGAAGCACACCGCTCCTGTGGAACCTGCGAACCTAGGGTGGACGCATGACACACGCTTTCGACGCCGACGCCATCTCGGGTGTGCTCGGTCACATGAACGACGATCACCGCGCCGACAATCTCCTCATCGTGCGCGCGTTCGGCCAACCGGATGCCGCGGCGGCGACGATGACGTTCTTCGACGGCGATGGCGGGGATTGGCAGGCGATTCGGGCCGACGGCGGCACCCGGGAGCTCCGAGTGGCCTGGCCCGGTGGCCCGATCACGGAGCGTCGCGAGGTGCGCCGGGAGATCGTCGCGCTCTACGACGCCGCCTGCGAGCGCCTCGGTGTGGAGCCGCGCCCGCACGACTGAGCGTTACGAAGTCGTTAAGAGCTCGACGAAAAACCTTCAGGTTAGCTGTACCTAAGTGCTATCGTCGGGCCATGCTCGAACCGATCCCGTTCTCGACCGCTCTGCGCGAGCGGTCGAGCTCTGCGCACTCCGGCAGCGAAGGCGCCGGCTTCATGTCCGACCTCATGCGCGGCAAGGGCACGCGCGACGACTATGTCGCCCTGGTCGCGCAGCACTGGTTCATCTACGCAGCGCTCGAGGGCGCGGCATCCCGCATGGCGGCCGACCCGGTCGCCGCTCCGTTCATCAGCGAGAAGCTCACCCGGCTTCCCGCCCTCGAGGCCGACCTCGAGTTCCTCATCGGCCCGGACTGGCGCGAGCGGATCACTCCGCTGCCGACCACCGAGCGGTATGTCGCCCGCATCGACGAGGTCGGGGCCACCTGGGCCGGCGGCTTCGTCGCGCATCACTACACCCGGTACCTGGGCGACCTGTCGGGCGGGCTGTTCATCGGCAAGCTCATGGCCCGCCAGTTCGGGTTCGAGACCAACGGCATCGGGTTCTACATCTTCGGCGACATCGCCGATCCGGCCGCGTTCAAAGAGCGCTATCGCGAGCAGCTCGACGCCGCGCCGTGGGACGAGGCCGAGCAGCAGCGGGTGATCGACGAGGTGCTCGTCGCCTACCAGTTCAACACCGACCTGTTCACCGACCTCGCGCGGGCGAAGGACGCGGCCGCAGCGGCATCCGGGGCCTCCGTCATGGCGTGACCCTGCCGGTCACATGCCGGCCGCGCGGACGGCGGCCATGAACCGCCGTACGTCGTGATCGACCAGGATGTCGCTGGGCCGGAGCGGCCGCGACAGGTAGAGCCCGTCGAGCGAGGTGAGGCGTGAGAGCGCCACGTAGGTCTGCCCCGGCGCGAAGGCACCCGATCCGAGGTCGACGATCGCGCGGTCGTAGGTCTTGCCCTGAGACTTGTGGATCGTCACAGCCCACGCCAGCCGCAGCGGGAACTGCGTGAACTCCGCGACGATCTCGCGCGTCAGCTTGCGCGAGCCGGGATCGTAGGCGTAGCGGAACCTCTCCCATACCGCGGGCTCGACGTCGTGCTCATCGCCGTCGAGCTCGACGCGCACCGACGACCCCGCGATGCGGGTGACGGTGCCGATCGAGCCGTTCACCCAGCGGGGGCCGTCGCCGGCGTACCCCGCGACGTCGTTGCGGAGGAACATCACCTGCGCACCGACCTTCAGCTGCAGCTCGGGGTCGGCCGGGTACGACGTCTCGCCGCGGCCGAAGTCGCCGCTCACGTCGGCCTTCGCCGTCTGCACCGGGCCGGTGAGCGCGTCGAGGTGACGCTGGTTGATGCGGTTGACGGCGTCGTTGCGCGTGGCGAGCGTGATCACGGGAGGCTCGTCGCCGGTGGGCGGCGGCGGCGTGCGGGCTCCCGCCGCATTGAGCGCCGCGGCGATGTCGGCCGTGACGACGCCGTACCGCACGGCGTTCAGCATCTCCTTGAAGCCCGGGTCGGCCTGACGGTGGATCTCCCCCAGCTCCGCGATGTGCAGCGGGGCGCCGACCCGTCCGAGATCGAGCAGTCCGTCCGAGCGGATGGCGCCGGCCTCCGCCTTGGGCCCCGCCCACACCTGCGCGTCGAAGAACCAGAACGACCGGTAGTGGTCGCGGATGTATTTCAGCTCGTCGCCGCGGGGCGGCACCGGCGACAGCTGATACGGATCACCGAACATGACGATCTGCACACCGCCGAACGCCTCGGAGCGCCGTCGGCGCGCCTGCCGGAGCGACCGGTCGATCGCATCCATCACGTCGGCGTTGACCATCGAGATCTCGTCGATGACGAGCGTGTCGATCGCGTTCAGGATGCGGCGGGTCGGCTCGGACTGCTCCAGCTCGCTGTCAGCGACGAGACCGATCGGCAACCGGAAGAGGGAGTGGATCGTCTGACCCTCGACGTTGAGTGCGGCGACCCCCGTCGGCGCGCAGATCGCGATCTGCTTGTCGGTGTTCCACGCCAGGTGCTGCAGCAGCGTCGACTTGCCGGTGCCCGCGCGTCCGGTGACGAAGACGTGGTCTCGGGTCGTCTCGATGCGTCGGAACAGCGCCTCCTGCTCAGCGGAGAGAGGCGGCAAGGTCACCGATTCATGGTAGCCACAGGTGAGCCTTCCTAGACTTGTGCTGTGCACGAGGCGCAGACGACTCCGGACGCCGCGATCGGCGACGATGAGTCGAGCGCGCCCGAAAGCGTGCGACGAACCGGACAGGGCCGGCGACGGGGCCGGCGACGCCTTGCTTTCGACCTCACCGCGATCGGGCTCCTCTCGGTGCTCGCCCTCGGCGCGCTCGGCGTCGGCGGTGTCGCGGTGTACCGCACGCTCTACAGCCCTGCGGCCTTCGTCGAGCGCTACCTGTCGCTGCTGAGCAGCGGCAGCGCCGCCGATGCGCTGCGACTGCCCGGCGTCGCCATGGACTCCGCCGAGCTCGCCGCGGCGGAGCTGCCGTCGACGACATCCGAGGTGCTGCTGCGCCGCGCTGCCCTCGCACCGCTGTCCGAGGTCTCGGTCATCGGTGAGCGCGTCCGCGGCGACGTGACCGAGATCACCGTCACCTACCTCGCGAACGGTCATCGCGGCCGCACCCAGTTCGACGTCGAGCAGGACGGCTGGATCGGCGTCGCCCCGGCGTGGCGCTTCGCGCACAGCCCGCTCTCGGCGATCGACCTCACGGTGCGAGGAGCCACGCGGTTCTCCGTCAACGGCTTCGAGCTCGATACCCGGCAGGTCGCGCCCGAGGGCGTGGATGCCGACCCGCTCGTGCCCGTGTCGATGCTCGTGTTCTCTCCCGGCGCCTACTCCATCTCGGTCGACACCCCGACGGCGCAGACGCCCGGAGTGGCCGTGCTCTCGGATGCCCCGCAGAAAGCCGTGCCGGTCGATCTGCAGACCGAGCCCACGCCGGAGTTCATCGAGGTCGTGCAAGACCGCGTCGACGAGTTCCTCGCCTCCTGCGCGACCCAGCAGGTGCTGCAGCCGACGGGATGCCCGTTCGGCTACTTCGTCCGCAACCGTGTCGAGGGCGCCCCGCAGTGGTCGATCGCACAGAATCCCGAGATCGAGGTCGTGCCCGACGGCGCGCAGTGGGCGATCCCGAGCACCCGCGCGGTCGCCCACATCGACGTCGACATCCGCTCCATCTACGACGGACGACTCAACGAGGTCTCGGAGGACGTCGAGTTCTTCCTGACCGGCAAGATCACGATCCTCCCCGACGGCACGGCATCCATCCAGGTGTCGGCCGACCAGGGCTGATCGGCGTCAGCGGCTGCGCGCGGCGTCTCGGCGGGCCAGCTCGGCGAGACGCTCGTTGTACTCGTCGAGCTCGGTGTCGCCGGCTCGCTCGACCTGCCGGTCACGGCGGCGCTGCATCCGGTCGTCCGAGCGGCTCCACTGGATCGCGACCGTGATCGCGAGGATCAGCGTCGGGATCTCACCGACCGACCAGGCGACACCACCGCCGATGTACTGGTCCTCGAGCGGCGTCGGCCCCCACATGCGGCCCATCGAGCCGAACCACTCCGCGGCGAACAGGCCGGACGACATCATGATCGCCATGCCGAAGAAGGCGTGGGTCGCCATGACCGCGATGAGCGTGAGGAGCCGGAAGGGGTAGGGCAGACGGTAGGGCACGGGGTCGATGCCGATGAGCGACAGCACGAACAGGTAGCCCGAGATCAGGAAGTGGGCGACCATCCACTCGTGCCCGATGTGGTCGTACAGCGTCCAGCGGAACAGGTCGGTGTAGTAGAAGACCCAGAGCGAGCCGACGAACATGACCGCGGCGAACGCGGGGTGGGTGACGACGCGCGAGAACGGGGTGTGAACGGCCCAGAGGATCCACTCGCGACCGCCGCGCGACCCGTCGTCCCGCTTGCGGATCGCGCGTGCGGCCAAGGTCACGGGAGCGCCCGCGACGAGGCACAGCGGGATGGCCATCGAGAGCAGCATGTGCCCGATCATGTGCAGGCTGAACAGGTAGTCCTGGTAGGCGTTGATGGGTCCGCTCGTGACCCATGCCAGCAGGAGCAATCCGAACACCCACAGCACGGTGCGGTACAGCGGCCAGCGGTCGCCGCGCTTGCGCAGGCGCCACACTCCGGCCAGGTAGAAGAAGAGACCGAACCCGACGGCGAAGACCCAGAGCAGGTCGACATCCCACATCGTGAACCAGCGGTCGATCGTCAGCTCGGGAGGCAGGACGGTGCCGGTCAGGATCTGGGCGGGCGTCTGCTGCTCGGGCAGGGTCGTGTCGACGGGCGGAGGGGTGCGGGCGAGGGCCGCGGCCGCGCCGCTCGCGATGCCCATGAAGACGATCTCGACGGTCACGAGCAGCCAGAACACCCGGGCGGCGCCCGACGAGGCGAGCTTGGTGATGAGCCGCCCGCGGTACGAGGCGCCCAGCACGCCCATGGCGATGAGCGCGACGACCTTGAGCAGCAGCAGCGCCCCGTAGGGAGAGAACAGGTTGGCGGGCGAGAGGATCGCGACGGCGGCGCGGACCGTTCCCGAGACCGCGACCACGATGAAGGCCGCGAGAGCGATGCTGGAGTACCGGGACACGACGGCGACCATGTCGGCACGGTCGACGACGGGCCGGATGATCACGAGCAGCAGCAGACCGCCGAGCCAGACGGCGGCGGCGACGATGTGCAGGGCGAGCGCGGTGACCGCGATGTTGTGGTTCGCCTCTTCGCCCGAATGCCCCTGTGTCGCCATCGGGATGAGGGATGCGGCGGCGAGGATGCCGACGATCAGCGTCGAGGTCCAGCCGCGGACGGCGAACGTCAGCACCGTCAGCACCGCGCCCGCGATCGTCGTCAGCAGCCAGGCGCGGCCGGCCTCGGTGTCGACGAGGAACCGGCCGAGCTGCTGGCCGAACTCCGCGCTCGCGCTCGGAGCTGCGCCCAGGAGGTTCAGGAAGGTGAAGAACGCGGTGCCGGCGCTCGCGACGGTGAAGACCGCCGCCGAGATCGACGCGGTGTCGAGGGCCGTGTCGAACGGGCGCTCGCCTGCGCGCAGGGCGAACAGCGCCACGACGAGGGAACCGACCATGCCGGCTGCCGCCAGATTGACGACGAGCTTGATGATCGGCAGGCCCCAGCGCACGACCGGTCCCGGGTCGAGCAGCTGCAGCGGTGCGGCGCCGCCTCCGGCCGCGAGGCCGATGAGGACGACGATGAGAGCCGACACAGCGAGGATCGCCGGTCCGGCGAGACGCTGCGCTCGGGATTCCACCCCACCAGCCTACGGCGGCCGGGAGGTCTGAGCCTCGCAGGCGCGAGGTCCCCGGCGGGCGGGGCGGGAACGACGGAGGGGGACGCCGTACGGCATCCCCCTCCGGTGAATCGTCGTCGATTACTTGACGGCGGCCTTCAGCTTCGAGCCGGCGGTCACCTTGACGCGCTTGCCCGCGGCGATCTTGATCTCCTCGCCGGTCTGCGGGTTGCGGCCGGTGCGAGCGGCGGTGTCGACCTGCTCGAAGGCGATCCAGCCCGGGATCGAGACCTTGCTGCCCTTGGCGACGGCCTCGGAGACGGTCGTGAAGAGCGAGTCGAGCACGCCCGAGACGGCGGCCTGGCTCTGACCGGTGGCGCTGGCGATGCTCGCGACGAGCTCGGTCTTGGTGATGGACTTGTCAGCCATAGGGTTGTCCTCCAGACGGCGGACGACGGACGCGCCGCCGACAGCGTGGGTGGTTCCCGGGGGACTCGCGTCCCACGGTTGGTCGTTCGACCGGTCCCGAATATACGCGGATTCCGCGGAATTTCGCGGATTTACCGGCTTCGGGGGCCGCTTTCACCCGGCGTGTCGCCCGTTTTCGGGGCGCGTGGGACGGATGTGACGTTCGCGGGGGTCAGATCCGCCGGAGGGCGGCGACGACCTCCGCCTCCCAGCGACGCGCGGCGGGAAGTGCTCCGACGAAGATCGGGGTGTCGTGCGTGACGCCCAGGTACCGGGTCGCACTCGCCGCCACGCCGGCGCGGCGAAGCTTCGCGGCATAGGCCGCACCGTCGCCGCGCAACGGGTCGTACTCGGCCGTGAGGATGACCGCCGGCGGCAGGTCGGCGAGCGAATCGGCGCGCATCGGCGACGCGTACGACTCGCGCGCGCGCGAGCGGTCGCCGAGGTACGTGCGGGCGACCGAGACGAGCTCGCGCAGCGCGATGAAGGCCGGGATGCCGAGCGCGTAGGTCGCGCGCAGATCGATGAACCGCCCGGTGAGGTCGGTCACCGGCACCTCGAGGATCTGCACGGCGACCGGCAGCCGCGCACGGTCGCGGTTCATGAGCGTCACTACGGCGGCGATGTTCCCGCCCGCGGACGACCCCGAGATGCCGACGCGGTCCGGGTCGATGCCGAGCGTCGCCGCCTCGTCGTGCAGCCACTCCCACGCGGCGTACGCCTGCTCGATCTGGGTCGGATAGCGATGCTCGGGCGCGAGCGAGTAGTCGACCGCGATCAGCACGACCCCGGATGCCTCGGCACGGCGTCGGCACGCGGCATCCGCCGTCGGGTAGTCGATGCCGCCGATACGGAACGCCCCGCCGCCGAAGACGAGGCACGCCGGCGCAGGCTGTCCCTCGGCCACGGTGCTCGGACGGTAGACCCGGACGCGCACGTCGGGGTATCCGGCCACGGGGACGACGTGCTCGGACGTGGCGATCCCGGGTCCCGGTGTACCGACCGTGCGGAGCTCCTGGCGGTCCCAGGCGAGCGCCGCCTTGCGGTGACGCTCGCGCAGGGTGAGCGGGCGCTTGCCGGCGGGCTTGGCGGGAGCCGGGGTCGGCGCGGGGGTCGGCGCGGGCTCGGGGCGCGCCGCTGATGCGGATGCTGCCGCCGCGGACGTCGCCGCGGGCGCGGTGCCCGGCACGCCCTCGGCGGCGGGAGACCGCGGCATCCGCGGCATCCGCTCGGCCACCGCCGACGTGACCGACCGCCAGGCCTGACGCAGGAGGTACCGCCGGTGCGTGCGCAGCCGCTCGGCGAAGAACGGATCGAGCGGCATGGTCAGTCTCCGTCCGTTCGCCCGGTGCGCTCGTCGAGCTCGCGCAGCCGCCGGAGCTTCGACCACGGCACGAAGACGATCCACATCACCGACGCGATCGCGCCACCCATGATCATCGAGCTGACGTCCATCCTCCGACCGTAGCCGCTGTCACGGACGCCCGTTCCCGTGGACGGCACGGCTCTTCCCCGAGGAGGCGTCGCGCGGGAACGACGAAGCCCCCGTCCCGACGAATCGGTACGGGGGCTTCGGTGCTCTACGCGGGTTGGCTTACCAGCTCGAGGTGCTTTACGCGGGCTGGCTTACCAGCTCGACTTGGTCACACCGGGCAGCTCGCCCTTGTGCGCCATGTCGCGGAAGCGAACGCGCGAGATGCCGAACTTCGAGAGGTGGCCACGGGGGCGACCGTCGATGGCGTCACGCTTGCGGATGCGGACCGGCGACGCGTTGCGCGGGAGCTTCTGCAGGCCGACGCGGGCAGCCTCGCGGGCCTCGTCGGTCGCGTTCGGGTCGACGAGGGTCTTCTTCAGCTCGGCACGCTTCTCGGCGTAGCGGGCGACGACCTCTTCACGCTGGTTGTTGCGCGCGATCTTGCTCTTCTTAGCCATGAGATCAGCGCTCCTCTCGGAATTCGACGTGCTTGCGGATCACCGGGTCGTACTTCTTGAGCACGATGCGGTCGGGGTTGTTGCGACGGTTCTTACGCGTCACGTAGGTGTACCCCGTACCGGCGGTCGAACGGAGCTTGATGATCGGACGTACGTCCTGAGCCTTCTTCGCCATTAGAGCTTCACACCCTTCGCGATGAGGTCCTTGACGACCGACTCGATGCCGCGGGCGTCGATGACCTTGATGCCCTTAGCCGACACGTTCAGCGTGATCTTGCGACCGAGCGAAGGAACGTAGTAGGTCTTCTTCTGCACGTTCGGGTCGAAGCGACGCTTCGTCCGGCGGTGCGAGTGCGAGATGTTGTGACCGAAGCCGGGAACTGCTCCGGTCACCTGGCACACTGCTGCCATAGTGATTCTCCTTAGTACCGTGACACCGGACGGTGCCACCCAAGATCCCTTGTCTGCACCCGCGCCTCATCCGGCCGTTTCGGGCCTGTGATGGGGAGTGGGTACGTACTGCGTGCTGGAGTGCGCGCAGACAAACAGTCAGTCTAGCACGCGGCGGCGTGTCGCCTTGACCGGGCGGGCGGCCGGAGGAGACCCGCCGATGCCGCGTCGGCACGGTCTGCCATACTGCCGCTATGTCGCCGGAGGTCGAGGCTCCCCTTCGGCGCTGGCTCTTCGACGGACGGTTGCGGCACTATCAGGCCGACGTGCTCGAACGGGTCGACCCCTCCGGCTCCGGTCCGCTGCACATCGTCGCTCCGCCCGGTTCGGGCAAGACCCTGCTCGGGCTCCTGCTCGCGATGCGGCGCGGGACGCGGACCCTCGTCCTCGCCCCGACGATCACCATTCGCGACCAGTGGGCCGCCGAGGCGCGGCGGCTGGCCCCCGAGGCCGGCGCCGTCTCGACCACGAGCGAAGCCCCGGGCGAACTGACGGCGCTGACATACCAGTCGCTGAGCGTGCTCGACGGCGAGAATCCCCTCGCAGCGCTCGCCCACGAGCGCTGGCTGCGCGAACTCGAGGCGGACGGCCGGTCGACGGATGCGGCATCCGCCTGGCTCGACGCTCTGCGCTCGGGCAACCACCGCGCGTACGCCGCCGGGATAGCCCGGCGCTCGCGCACGCTGCGACGCCGCATCGCCCAGGAGGACCCGGGCGCCCTGTCGCGCGCACTGCACCCCAATGCTCGCGCGCTGATCGAGAGCCTCGTCGACCACGGCGTCGACACCGTCGTCCTCGACGAGTGCCATCACCTGCTCGACCACTGGGCGCTCGTCGTCGCGGCTCTGGTGGCACGGCTGCGCGACGCGGGCAGGTCTCCGCTCGTGGTCGGCCTGACCGCGACGCTCCCCTCGCCCGACGACGGCAACGCGTACGACAACTACACCTCGCTCCTCGGCGAGGTCGACTACGAGGTGCCGATCCCTGCGGTCGTCCGCGAGGGCAATCTCGCCCCGTACCGCGAGTACGCGCGGTTCGTCGAGCCGACGACGGACGAGCTCGCGTTCCTGTCGGGCGCCGCCACCGGCCTCGCCGTGCTCATCCGCTCGACCTTCGCCCACGGCGACGGGGCCGCACATCTCATCGGGATGCTCCAGCCTCCGGCCGAGCGCAAGGCCGGCGCGGATGCGGAAGGCGACGCCGAGACGCCGGGGCCGGCGCTCTCTCCCCCGCCGCCGGCCTCATCCGCACGCGCGGCGCCGAACGACGCCGACATCCGCCTCGCACGAGCCTTCGCCGACGATTTCGCGGGCGCCGAGGCTGCGGCGGCGATGCTCGCGACCGTCCATCCTGACCATCCACTCGTCGCACGCCTGCCGACCGCAGCGCGACGAAAGCCGACGACGGAGGAGTCGCTGCGACTGCTGGGCCGTTTCGCGCTCGACCGCGTGCTGCCCGACCCGGCCGCCCGAGACCGGTGGGATCGGATCCGGTCGGCACTCGCCGACTTCGGCTTCTCGCTGACCGACCGTGGCCTGCGCCGCACGCGCGACCCCATCGACACGATGCTGGCGTCATCGCTGTCGAAGGACCGCGCGGTGTGCGACATCCTCCGCCTCGAACGCGACCGGATGGGCACGCGCTTGCGCGCACTGGTCGTGTCCGATTTCAGCGAGCACGGCAACCGCCACGGTGGACTCGTCAGCCGCGCGGGCGCGTTGCGGACCTTCGACGTCCTGGCGACGGATGCCGCGACCGCCGACCTGCGCGGTGCCCTGGTCACCGGATCGACGACGCGCATCGCGACGCGCCACGCCGGTTCGTTGGCTGAAGCGTGGACGGCGGCCCTGGGGGTCGAGGTGGCGACCGCGGCCGTCGCCGAGAATCCGGCGGTGACCGAGATCTCCGCTCCCGGCGTCGGTGCCGCGGGCTTCGTCCGTGCCGCCGCGACCCTGCTGAGCCGCGGCCAGCTCGACGTCGTCGTCGGCACCCGCGGCCTCTTCGGCGAGGGGTGGGACTGTCCCGCGGTGAACACGCTCATCGATCTGTCATCGGTGGCGACAGCCCCCGCGACGCAGCAGCTGCGCGGACGCGCGTTGCGCCTCGACCCGGACTGGCCCGAGAAAGTCGCGCATATCTGGACGGTCACCGCGTTGCTTCCGCCGTCGTCGCCGATCGACGCGGCCCCCGATCTCTCGCGACTGCGGCGCAAGCAGGCGCGCCTGTGGGGCGTGCACCGCGACGATCCCCGCCGCATCGTCCGCGGCCTCGCCGGCGCACTGACGGCCGAGCAGCGACGCCTGCTCGCGCCGGATTCTCTCCCGTCGGCGGACGAGCTCGATTCCCTGACGGTCGTCGAGCCGCGAGAACTCTCGCGGGGGTCATGGCAGATCGGAACGGACTACCTGGACCGGGAGTCGACGGAGACCGTGATCGTCCGGCGCGCCGCCGACCCCACCTTCCGAACGCGGCGCCGAGCAAATGCCGTGCTCGGGGCCGGCACGGCAACGGCGGGCATCGTCGCCGCGGCGGCGCTCGCGCTCATGGTCGCCGGCGTGGTCGGCGCGGTCGGCGTGGCCGGGGTCGCGGCCGGGGCGGTGGCGCTGACCGGCGCCGTGGCCGGCGGTGCGCCGGTAGCCCGCACCTGGTGGCGCTCGCGTCGAGCCCATGCAGAGGCGCCGGAGCTGTACCGACGCATCGCGCGCACCGTCGTGGCCGCATTGCAGCGCGTGGGACGCATCGGCGACGGGGCGACGCCGGAGGTGATCGTCGAGCGGCCGACGGATGCGGGCAGCGTCGAGCACCTCGAACTGCGCCTGACACATGCCACCCTCGCGGAGCAGCACGCCTTCGCCGAAGCGATGTCGGAGCTGCTCGGGCCGATACGCACGCCGCGATTCCTGCTGCAGGTGGATGCCGGCGGCCGGTCGCCACTCGTACGGTGGCTGCTGAAGCGCGCCCGTGTCGGGAGCGGTGCGCGCGGCGGGGGTGGCGGGCAGGGCCGGTCGCAGTTCTTGGCCGTGCCCGCGTCGTTCGGCATGGCCGGCGGGCGTCTGCGCTCCTTCGCGGAGGATTGGCAGCGGACCGTCGGTCCGTGCACGCTCCATTTCGTCGACAGCCCGGAAGCACTCGCCCTCCTGGCAGAGGCGCGTCGCGGGGGCGCGGTGGCGGGAGATCTCGCCGTCATCGAACGCTGGGACTGACGCGGTGGAGCACTCTGGCGCGGTGCACGTTTTGGCGCGGTGGCGGGCTCGGGCACGGTGCATTGTCGGGCTGACCGGGCGGGTTCGGTGCCCCGCGCGCGTCTGTGGAAAGTCGGGGCGCGATGTCGGGGGTCCGTGGCAACATTAGAACATGCATTCGAATGGCGGGCTCGGCAGCGGGGTGGGCAGCGACAGCGATGTCGACGCCCTCGCTCAGCTCGTCGCGGATGCCGAGAGCGTTTCGGATGCTGGGCGGTTGACGCAGATCCGTGAGGTTCGGGTGCTTGCCGCGGCCGGGGTGCTGGCTGAGAGGCAGGCCGCGGGTGCGTCGGAGAAGGTCAAGGCGCGCGAGATGGCGCTGCGGGGCATCGCCGCGGAACTTGCCGGAGTGTTCGTCACGACCGACCGCACTTTGCAACGGCGGATCGACGAGGCGCGCGATCTGGTTGAGAACTACCCGGTGACGATGGCGGCCTGGGAAGCCGGGCGCATCGTCCGCGGGCATGTCCGGGTGATTCAGGAGACGGGATGCCTCGTGCCCGCAGAGGGCCGGGCGGAGTTCGAGCGGGTCGCGATCGAGCGGTGCGAGGGCGAGAGGCCCAACCGGGTGCTGGAGACATTGCGGATGCTGGCGGAGCAGATGCACCCGCGGTCGTTCACCGAGCGGCACGAGGAGGCCGCGGCGGGGCGGTGCGTGCGAGTGCAGGTCGGGGCGGATGGGATGTCGGACCTGATCGCGACCTTGCCGACCGTGATCGCCGACGGGATCGTGGACCGGCTCACGCGGCAGGCGCGGGAGATCATCAATGCGCGGGCCCAGGCTGACGGGGCGGGTGGCGGCGCTGACGCTCGAGCCGACTTGCGTGACGCTCGAGCCGACACGCGAGCCGACGCCACCGGCGCGCGCCCGGCGCCGACACGACGATTCGCGACGGGTCGTCGTTCGTCGACGATGCCCGCACGATCGATCAGGTCCGCGCCGACGTGTTCTCCGACCTCCTCCTGACTGGATCGCCGGCGCTCGACCCGACTGGCACCGGTGACGGCGGCGGAACGCTCGGGGCGATCCGGGCACACGTGCAAGTCGCCGTATCGGCACTCACGCTGACGGGTCAAGATGAGGGGCCCGCGGATCTGGCGGGGCGCTCCCCCATCGATGCGAACACCGCACGCGAACTCGCCGGCAACGCGACCTCCTGGGACCGGCTTCTCACCCACCCGGTCACCGGAACCGTCCTCGAATGCGACAGCTACCGGCCCACCGCCGCCATGGTCAGGCTGCTGCGAGCCCGGGACCGGCACTGCCGGTTCCCCGGATGCCGGCAACCCGCCATCCGCTGCGAACTCGACCACACCATCGCCGCATCCGACGGCGGTGCCACCCACGTGTGCAACCTCGCCAACCTCTGCAAGAGACACCACGACGTCAAACACCACACCCGATGGCGAGTACGACAACTCCCCGGCGGAAGGCTGATCTGGACCTCACCCACCGGACGGATCTATCGCGAAGACGCACCACCACCCCTCGTCGCATTCACGGTCGCCTTCACCGCGGCGAGTCCACCCGATGGACGGGACGATCAACAACCGCCCGGCGCGCCCTCCCCACCACCGCGATCACCGGGTCGCCTCGATACGCCTCCGGGATCTGCGCCGCCGTTCTGACGGGGTTCGCCCCTCACCCCGTGCTGCAGCGACGCACCCCTCGAGGTCATGCCTCGACCGCGAGCCGCGTTCCCACGTTGCCCTTACGTCTGCGGTCGTCAGTGGTCCGCGATCAGTCGCGAGCGCGCCACGAGAGCCACGAAAGCCACGCGAGCCACGAAAGCCACGCGCGCCACGAGCGCCGCAAGCGCCACGAGAGCGCGGGGATCAGCGGGCGGACGATCCGGCCTCTGCGGCTGCTTCGGCGGCGCCGCGCCCCCAGCGGAACGGTGAGACCGTCGGGTCACCCGCGATCCAGAATCGCCACGGGAACGCCTCCGTTCCCGCGACACCGGCCACCCCGACGCGCGGGCCCGTCAGAACGTCGCGCTCCGGCTCGTCCCGAAGCAGCAGCCGGGCGACGGCGCCGGCGCGCTCGAGCCCGGAAACAGCGTCGATGCCGTCGTGCGCAGGATGCCGCAGACCGACAGCCTCGCCGAGCCTCCCGGGCCCCCGAGCGAGATCCCGGTGGGTCCGAGCCGCAGCCCGCCGCAGCTGGGCGACATCCGCGCCCTCCACGATCTCCGCGGCGCGCAGCAGCACACCGCCGGCAACCCCGGCCGGCCCGCAGACGACGTTGACGCACGAATGGATGCCGTGACTGAGATAGACGTACAGGTGGCCGGGTTCGCCCCACATCGTGGCGTTGCGCGCGGTCTGACCCATGCGCGCGTGCGACCCGGGGTCGGGCAGGTCTCCCGTATCGCGACCGTGATACGCCTCGACCTCCGTCAGCCGCGCGACGACGCGCGCACCGTCGACCGCGACCTCGAGCAGCCCGCCGAGCAGGCGCGGCGCGACCTGCACGGGCAGCGCTGCGAGCTCCTCACGGGCCGCGGGATGGAACCCGGCGCTCACGGCCGCGGCGCGCTCTGGCACCACGAGATGTCGAAACCGGTGAGCGCCGACACCTCCTCGCCGGTGCCGAGGTCGACGATGTGGGTCTGCACGCGTTCAGGCAGCGGTAGCGCATACGCGTCATACGAGTTCGAGACGGCGTCGGGCGCGATGAGGAACGCGGCGTACCGGCTGCTCGGCGACACGCACGTGTGCAGCAGCAGGTCATCCGGCGCGACCGTGAACACGTCGCGGGTCGCACCGTCGGCTCCGACGACGGCAGCCGTCGTCGACAGCACCGTGAACCCGTCGAGCCGCGAGAGCACGCGCAGCGTCTCATCCGCGTTGCCGGGCAACGCCGTGACCGACTGGGTCTCGCCGGCTGCCGCATCCGCGGCGCTCAACGGCCGCTCCTCCGCCGTCGCGAGATCGATCGCGACGAGGCCGGTCGCCCGCTGCACGATGGCTTCCGTCGAGCCGCGGGCGATGCCGTCGATCGTGATCGCATTGCCGAGCGAGACAGGCTCGCCTCCAGCAGCTGAAACGAGCGTCAGGGCCCCGTCGAAGCCGAGCAGCAGCACGGCATCCGTCCCCGGCACGAAGCGCCAGTCGTCGACGCGCGCGTCACCGCCGGCGAACTGCAGCTGCGTGGGCTCATCGTCGGCGCTACCGTCGGCGAGAGACGCGGTGAACAGGGCGCTCTCGAGACCGCCCGCCGACCCGATGCCCGCGTCGGTGTAGGTATAACCGATGAGGTCGCCGCGGTCGGCGGTCTGCAGGTTGGTCACGAACCCGCGACCCGGCAGGCCGAGCTCGCGCGCCCCCTCGCCGTCGCGGTCCGTGACGATCAGCGTCGAGACGCCCTCGTCATCGGCGGTCACGATCGCGAGATGCGTCGACGTGGCGCGGAAGTCCTCGATATGCGGATCCGCGAACACCGGCACCGCGTTCTCACCGTCGATCCCGGTGCGGAAGATGGTGTCTTCGTCGCCGCCGCGCTGCAGGATGTAGGTCTCGAGCGCCGGCGTCGAGAACGACTCCTCGATCGTCGCCGCCGGCCCTCCGCCGAGGCCCTGCACGCCGTCGATCCGCACGGTGTAGTCGGTCTCGTCCCGCAGCGGCAGGGTGAATCGGATGCCGATCTGCCGGCCCGATGTGTCGACGGTGAAGTCCGCGGCCGGCTCGATGTGCACCTGCGCCGGATCGATCTCCTCGAGCGACTGAGTCGTCGTGACGATCAGCCGCGACCCCGCCGATTCGATCCCGGCCCGGGGGTCGACGCTCGTCGCCGTCGCCCGCGGCCCCTGAACGGTCGTCAGCACGCCGCTCGCTCCGCCGACGAGCGCGAGCGCGCCGATCACCGCCGCCATCGCGACGACGAAGCGCCGCGATCGGCGCTCCTGCGTGCGCGCGCGGCGCGAGACCCCGGCCCGTCGATCAGTACTCATAGGGGTCCTCGGGCTCGCCGACGGACTGCACGCCCGTGGCCTCGACGACGAGCGCGCCGTCACGGTCGCGGATCACGCCGGTGACGGTGACCCACTCCCCCGTCGCGGGGATGTCGGCTGTCTCGCCGACGGGGATGCTGGCGGGCTGCGCGTCGATGACGCAGTGGGTGATCACGAGCCGCGTCAGCCCGAAGCCTCCCGCGCTCGACGGAGTCACGAAGCCGGTCAGGCTGATCTCGTCGCCTTCGAAGGCCTCCGGGTTCGTCGCCGTCGCGAAGACGCTCGCCCACTCGCCGACGCCGAACGACGAGGTGTCACCGGTCGTTGCGAGCGCGACCGTGTCGGCGCCCTGGAACAGCGGCGGCGTCCCCGTGTCGCGCGATATCGCGAGCTCGGCCGACAGGGTCGCCGGCGGCGTCACGAGGACGACCGCGACGATGCCGGTCGCGAGCAGCCCACCGGTTCCCGCAGCCGCGGACCCCAGCACGAGCCGCCAGTCGGGGCGCGGACGCACCGGTGCGACCGCGGCGCCGGGCGCACTGGTGTCACCGGCGAGAGCAGCGGCGTCGGCGAGCGACGCGGCGCGGGCGGCGCGACGGGAGGTCGGCACCGCATCCGACGGCATGTGTTCGTGCTCGTGCGAGTGCTCGTGTTCGTGCGAGTGCTCGCGTCCGTGCCCGTGCAGCTCGCCGTGGTCGTGCCCGTGATCGGCCTCGGCGCCGAGCGGCAGCGCGAAGCTCACGACGGCTCCGATGAGGCCGAGCACCGACATGCCGACGGCGAACCAGGCCGACTCGGGGTTGATGTAGAGCCCGATACGGCCCGTGGCAGCGAGAGCGACGGTGATCGCGGCGAGCGCGGCGGCGAGCCCGACGCCGAAGAGCCGGGTCAGTAGGGCCGATGACTTAGGCAAGGAGGTTCACCATCCCTCCGACGGCGATCGCGAAGAGGACGACGATCACGACGAGCGCGACGAGCACCCGCGAGCGGAACGTCGTGCGCATCAGCGCGAGCATCTTCACGTCGACGAGCGGGCCGACGAGGAGGAACGCCACGATCGAGCCGGGCGTGAAGGTCGAGGCGAACGACAGGGCGAAGAACGAGTCGACGTTCGAGCAGATCGACACGATCATCGCGAGCAGGATCATCGCGAGGATCGACAGGGCCGGGTTCGACCCGATCGCGAGCAGCGTGTCGCGCGGCACCAGCACCTGGACGGCGCCCGCGATCGCCGAGCCGAGGATCAGCGCCGGCATCACGGCCCGCAGTTCCACCACGAACTGGGCGAGGCTCCGGCGGCCCTTCCCGCCCGGGTCCTCGGCCGCGAGCTCGCAGGCCGCGAGGAACCGATCGGTCAGCAGGCCGTCGGGATCGGGATGCCGCGAGTACAGCCACCCGATGAGGTTCGCGACGGCGTACCCGCCGAGAAGCCGGGCGATGAGGATGCCGTCGTCGAGTCCGAACGCCTGGTGGGTCGTGATGATGACGATGGGGTTCACGATCGGCGCCGCGATGAGGAAGGTCATCGTCTCGGGCACCGAGAAACCGCGGATCATGAGGCCGCGCGCGAATGGCAGGTTGCCGCACTCGCAGACGGGGATGAGCATTCCCAGCAGCGAGAGCACGGCGCGGCGAGCCCACGCCCGGCGCGGCATCCAGCGCTCGATGACTCCCGGCGGCACCCACACCTGCACGATGATCGATAGCGCGACACCGAGCAGGACGAACGGCAGCGACTCGATGAGCACGCTGAGCCCGAGGGTGACCCCGTCTTGCGCACGCGTGGGCAGCGCGGGCCCGGGGGTGAGCGCGGCCAGGGCGACGAGGGCGACGACGACGGCCGCACCGATCCCGAGCGCGACGGCGGAACGCGTCGCGGGAGAGGGCGCGAGCCGTGCGGTCTTAGGCCCCGCCACGCTTCTCATCGGCTCGGGCCGCGGAGCACGCGGCGCAGACTCCGAAGATGTCGACGATGTGCTCGGCCTGCGTGAAACCGTTGGCGGCGGCGGTGCGGTGCGCCCACTCCTCGACATCCGTCGCCTGGATCTCGACGGTCAGACCGCAGGACCGGCAGATGAGGTGGTGGTGGTGACCGTCGCTCGAGCAGGCGCGGTAGATGGCCTCGCCATCGGGGCTCTGGAGCTGATCGGCCTCACCCGAGGCGGCCAGGGTCGCGAGGGCACGGTAGACCGTCGCCAACCCGATGCCGGTGTTGTCGTCGCGCAGCGACGCGTGGAGATCCTGGGCCGAGACGAACCCGCGGGCGTCGGACAGCGCCGTGCGCACGCGCTCGCGCTGCCAGGTGTTCCGCTGAGCCATGGCGGCGAGTCTACTCGGCGCGCCTCAGGGTCGGCTGGGTGCGCAGCACCCGCCCGCGGCGCGCGCCGACGATGCGGCACACCACGTAGATCGTGAACGAGATGGTCGTGATGTAGGGGCTGACCGGCAGCGTTCCCGCGACCGCCAGCAGGATGCCGCCGACGGCGGAGACGACGCCGAACAGGGCGGCGAGCAGCGGAACGGCGAGGGACCCCGTCGCGACCCGCACGGCCGCGGCGGCGGGCGTGACGAGCAGCGCCATCACGAGGAGCGCGCCGATGATGTGCACCGCGACGGCGACGATGAGGCCGAGCAGCAGCATGAACCCGAGCGAGACGGCGACCGTCGGAACACCGCGCGCCGCGGCCGACTGCGGGTCGAGCGAGTCGAAGCGCAGCGGACGCCAGATCAGCAGCAGGGCTATGAGCACGAACGCGCCGATGCCGATGAGCCACCCCAGCTGACCGGACTGCACCGACACGATCTGTCCGGTCAGCAGGCTGAACCGGTTGGCGCTGCGGCCGTCGTAGAGCGAGAGGAACAGGATGCCGAGCCCCAGACCGAACGGCATGAGCACGCCGATGATCGAGTTGCGATCGCGGGCGCGCGACCCGAGCCACCCGATGAGGGCGGCGGCGATCATCGACCCGACGATCGATCCCGTCACCACATCGACGCCGATGAGGAGCGCGGCGGCGGCTCCCGCGAAAGAGAGCTCGCTGATGCCGTGGACGGCGAAGGCCATGTCGCGCTGCAGCACGAAGACCCCGATGAGCCCGCCGACGAGCCCGAGGACGGCTCCGGCCCACACCGAGTTCTGCACGAGCGCGAGGATGTCGCCGTAGACGGGGAGGCCGCCGAACATCGCGTCCCAGACGTCGGCCCAGTTCATGCGTGGTCTCCGTGGTCGTGGTGGTGGTGCGACGCGTCGGCGTCGGGGGCCCCGACGACGACCAGCCGGTCGCCCGCCCGCAGCACGAAGACCGGCGCGCCGTACAGGTCGGTGAGCACGGGCGAGGTCAGCACCTCCTTCGGGGTGCCGAGCGTGAAGCGGCCGTTCGCGATGTAGAGGATCCGGTCGACCTTGCCGAGCACCGGGTTGATGTCGTGGGTCACGAGCAGCACCCCGGCGCCCGAGCGCCGATGCTGGTCGATGAGCCCGACGACGGCCTGCTGGTTCGCCAGGTCGAGGCTCGTCAGCGGCTCGTCGCACAGCAGGAGCTGCGGGTCGTCGGCGAGAGCCTGGCCGACGCGCAGGCGCTGCTGCTCGCCGCCCGACAGCACCCCCACGGGGCGATCGGCGAAGGACGCCGCTCCGACGCCGTCGAGCAGGCGATCGACGCGCTCGCGGTCGCGCTTCCGCGGGAGCGGCAGACCGAAGCGGTGACCGTCGACGCCGAGGGCGACGAGGTCGCGGGCGCGCAGCGCGGTGTCGCGCGGCAGGGGCCGCGCCTGCGGCAGGTAGCCGATCGATCGGTTGCCCTTGTGCTTGACGGGCCGGCCGAGCGCCGTGATCGACCCTTCGCTCAGACGCTCGAGACCGAGGATCGCGCGCAGCAGCGTCGTCTTGCCCGAACCGCTCGGACCGAGGACCGCGATGAGCTCGCCCGGCTCGACGGTGAGGTCGAGACCGCTCCACAGCTCGCGGCCCGAACGCCGCAGCGCGGCACCACGGATATCGAGCAGGCTCACCGGGTCAGCGTACCCGCCTAACCGATGACGATGAGCGGTCGATAGAGGCATCCAGGAGTCCACGGACGGACTCCGGGAGCCCAGGACGGGCTCCCGCTCATCCCAATCACGGAGGAATGAACCATGGGAATGCAGATCGCCACCAACGTGGGCGCGCTCAACGCCTACCGCAACCTGTCCAGCACGCAGAACGATGTGTCGAAGTCGCTCGAGAAGCTCTCGAGCGGTCTGCGCATCAACCGCGCCGCGGACGACGCCGCCGGCCTCGCGATCTCGGAGGGCCTGAAGTCTCAGGTCAACGGGCTCAACGTGGCCGCGCGCAACGCTCAGGACGGCATCTCGGTCATCCAGACCGCGGAAGGCGCCCTGACGGAGGTCCACTCGATCCTCCAGCGCGTGCGCGACCTGGCTGTTCAGGCCGGAAACGACTCGAACAACCCGGCTTCTCGCGACGCGATTCGCACCGAGATCAGCGCGCTGGGCGATGAGCTCACGCGTGTCGCCGAGAGCAACAACTTCAACGGCATCAAGCTGTTGAACGGCGACAACGCAAGCCTCACCTTCCAGGTGGGTGCTGGCTCGGTCCAAGCCGAAGACCAGATCGACGTCACCCTGCAGGACTTTTCAGGCCTCGGGGCGACGATCAAGAGCCTCGCCGACGAGACGGCGGCCACTGGCATCACGAGCGCTGCCACCGCACTTGCTGCCATCGACACGATCGACACGCAGATCAAGAGCGTGTCGAGCGCCCGGTCGGGCCTGGGTGCTGCGCAGAACCGCTTCGAGTCGGCCATCAACAGCCTGAACGTGTCGGCGGAGAACCTGTCGGCGGCCAACAGCCGCATCCGCGACACCGACATGGCGGCCGAGATGGTCAAGTACACCGCGGCGAACATCCTGTCGCAGGCGGGCACCGCCATGCTCGCGCAGGCGAACCAGGCCAACCAGGGCGTGCTCCAGCTGCTCCGGTAAGCCTCGCGACGGTGGGTCCTGCGCCGCCCGACGCAGGACCCATCGCCGTCGCGGGCGCACCGCGGGAACGCGCCTGAGAACCACACGAGGAACCCGATGACATCCCCCCGAACCCTGACGCCCGGTCTCCCCTTCCTGTGGGAGCGGGCTCGACGCGTCAACCCGAGCAGCCTCGTCGCCCGCGCGCGGCGGGCCGGACAGCGGCACGGCCGCAGCACGCTCGGCGTCGTCCTCGACATGCTCTGGCAGGCCGGGGCGCGGGGCGTCGGGTTCCAGGACTACATCGACTACGACTTCGCCATGCTCACCCGTGCTGAGCGCGCGACCTACATGACGAGCCCCGTCTCGCACCGCCTCGCAGTGCGGTTCGACGATCCGGCCTACCGGCACCTCTTCCACGACAAGATCGCCTTCAACGACACCTTCGCCCCGCACCTGCAGCGCGAGTGGCTGGTCGTGACTGCCGACAATGTCGACGACGTGCGCGCCTTCGCACTGCGGCACGGCACGATCGTCACGAAGGAGCCGATGGGACGCGCAGGCCTCGGCGTGCATCGCTACGTCGCCCACGACGTCACCGACTGGACGCTGTTCCACCGCGGACTGCTGGAGCGGGGCGAGACACTCGTCGAAGAGGTCATCCGCCAGCACGACGAGCTCGCGGCCCTCTGCCCCGGCACCGTCAACACGACGCGCGTGACGACCTACTTCGACGGCGAGCGGACGCACGTGCTCGCCATGGCCCAGAAGTTCGGCCGCGGCGCGGTGAGCGACCAGAACGCCTTCGGCGGCTTCTACGCAATGCTCGACGAGACCGGCCGCGCCACGGGAGACGGCTACGACTCGAACGACCGCGTGTACCCGACACATCCCGACAGCGGCATCCGCATCGCCGATTTCCGCCTGCCGATGTTCGACGAGGTGCTCGATTTCGTCGACCGACTCGCGCGCGTCGTGCCCCAGGTGCGCTACGTCGGCTGGGACATCGCGGTCTCCCCGACCGGCCCCGTGCTCGTCGAGGGCAACTGGGCGGCGGGCGTCTACGAGAACAAGCCGAGCGCGACCGGGATCCGCACGGGACACAAGCCGCGCTATCTCGCGGCGATCGATGCGGATGCCGCCGGGTCGGCGTCATCGCTTCCGCGGACGGCCGCGGCGCGCGCCGCGGCCTGAGACGGGCCGGGCCGGGGTCAGGCCAGCAGGGCCCGAACGGGCAGGTCCTGCCCCTCGAGGATGACCTGCGCCGCGACGCCGGTGCGCCGGTTGATCACGACGGGGGCGAGGAGATTCACGCCGATGCCCTCGTCCGTCATCCGCGCCACCACGAGCACCCGGGCATCCGCCGGCTCGGACAGTCCCAGGTCGGCGACGTTCGCGTCGGAGAGCGTCGGCGCGTAGTCGTCGATGACGGCCCCCGGATCGACGGCGAACAGCCGCACCCCCGGGTCGTCGGCGGCCGTCAGCGCGTAGAGGCCTCCAGCGCTGTCGACCTCGTCGAGGGAGAACGACGTGTGCGGCGACAGCCCGGGGGGCGGTGTCACGAACTGGAGCGCGGTCATCGGAGGAAGTCCATCAGCGTCGGCTGCATCACCCGCGCGGTGACGGCGAGTGCGGACTGGTAGACGAGCTCCTGCGACTTCAGGGCGACGAGCACCTCGACGGTGTCTATGTCCTCGACCGCCGCGCGCTGCGCCTCGAGGGACACCGTCGCGTCGGCCGCCGCGTCTTTGGCTCGCATGATCTGATTCTGCCTCGCCCCCACCGTGCCCTGCACCCCCAGCATCGCGTTCATGCGGTCGTCGATCTGGTCGATGCGGCCGCGCATGTCGGCTCCGCCGCGCAGATCGGCGACGATCGATCCGATCAGGGCGAAGACCGAGTCCTCGCCCGAGCCGAACACCTCCGCGCCGCTCGCGTCGACGCGCACCGTCTCGCCGTCGGCGACGCGTCGGCGCACCTCGCTGCCCGGCACGCCCGCGAACGTGAAGTCGGCTGCGAAGGCGCTGCCCTCGGTGGTGCCGGCGAAGACGGAGCGTCCGAGCAGCGTCGTGTTCGCCTGGGCGAAGAGCTCATCGGCGATGGTCTCGAGCTCGAGCGCGATCGCCTCGCGCGCGTTGGCGTCGAGTGCCCCCGAGTTCGCGCCGCGCAGGGTGAGGTCGCGCGCACGCCCGAGCAGTGACGTCGAGGCCGAGATGGCGTTGTCGACGGTCGTCACCCAGGTGAGGCCGTCGCCGATGTTGCGCGCGTACTGGGCGTTCCGGTGCTGGGCCGCGTGGAGGTCGAGAGCGGCCGACGCGGCGGCGGGGTCGTCGGACGGGGCGGCGAACGCCCGCTGCGAGGTCGCCTGGTTCTGGAGGCGGGACAGGTCGTTCAGGCCCGACTGCAGGTTCCGCAGGGCGGACTGCGCGAGCGTCTGCGATGTGACTCGGCTGATCATGGCGCTCCGGATGTCAGCGGCCGACGAGGCCGGTGCGGTTGATGAGGATGTCGAGGGCTTCGTCGACGGCGGTGAGTACACGAGCGGCCGCCTGGTACGCGGTCTGATACGTCAGCAGGCTCATGGTCTCCTCGTCGTTGTCGACGCCGGCGACCGACTGCTGCGCGGCCGCCGCGGCGACCGCCGTCGTCTCGGCGCGCGCGGCCCGTCCCGACTCGGCGGCGGTGGCGACGGCCAGGCGCGACACGACATCGCTCCACAGCGCGTCGGGTCCGTCGGACCGTTTCCCGATGCCCGAGAGGGCGTCGGCGTTCCCGCCGTCGAGAGCGCCGGCACCGGGAGCGGCGATCGCCAGGTCGTCGCGGCCGCGGGGCACGACGCTGAGCGCGAGCGCAGCGGGCGTGTTCGCGGCGACGGCGAAGAAGTCGCCGCCCGGCGCGCCCGACGCGGTCGACCCGAGCCGATGCTGAGCGTTGACGGTGGCGGCGAGGGATGCCGCGAGATCGTTGTACGACGATGCCAGCCCGGCCAGCACTCCCCCCGAGTCGGCGGGCGCGAGCACCGACAGGGCGCCTGCCAGCTCGCCGCTCGAGACCCCGACGGGCGGCGCACCGGGCTCCCGCCAGGAGAGCACGACCGGCTCGTCCGCGCCGATGGAGCGGGGGCCGGTGACCTCGAGCTCACGGGCTCGCGTGCCCGAGACGAGGGCGTTCCCGTCGACCCTCAGGGTGAGGGTGCCGTCGGACTCCACCGTGCCGACAGCGCCGGAGAGCCGCGAGACCGTTTGCGCGAGCAGGTTCCGCCGGTCGATGAGCTCATTCGCGGAGCCGCCCGCGACGCCGACCTCGCGGATCCCGGCGTTGAGCTCGGCGATCTCGGCCGCGGCGCCGTTGATCTGATCGACCGTCAGCTCGGCGGCGTCGCGCGCCGACGACCACTGCTCGGCGACGGAGCGGTATCCGTCCGCGATCCGTGCGACGAGGGTCTCACCCCGGGTCACGACGGCGGCGGCCGCCGCCGTGGAGTCGGGAGCGTTCGACAAGTCCTGCCATGCGGTCCACAGCTGCGAGAGCTGGTCGGCGAGGCCGTTCTTGCCCGGCTCGGCGAGCGAGGCCTCGGCGCGCACCGCGGCCTGAGCACGGGCGGACCAGTAGCCGGATGCCGCGAGAGTGTCGCGGACCCGCGCATCGAGCACCGCATCCCCCAGCCGCGCGATCCCGTCGACGGAGACGCCCTGACCGGCGACCGGTCCGAAGCGCGTCGCACCCGCGGGCGGCGCGACCGCCGACGTCTCCAGCCGCTGCCGCGTGTATCCGGGCGTCAGCTGGTTGGCGACGTTCTGCCCCGCGAGGTCCATGCCGCGCCGCGCCGCGGCCAGCGCGCTCGCCGCGGTCCCCAACCCGCTGAATGTCGACATCTGCGTCCTCACATCTCCCGGTCGACGATGCGCGCGGTGTCCTCGCGGACTCGCCCACCGCCGGTGGTGTACTCGCCCGTCCCGGACTCGAGTCCGGCGAGCGTCTCATCCACTGCGCGGCTGGCTGCGCGCAGGTGCGTCTCGTTGGCCTCTTTCAGCTGTGCGACCTCGGCCATGCGTTCGGTGAGTGCGGCGCGGTGCTCGGCGAAGACGTCCCGCCACGTGCCGGTCGGGGCCGAATCGAGCAGCTCCGACAGCGTGGCGGCCTCGGGCACGCCCCACTCGCGCGCGACCGCCGCGACCTCGACGTCACGGCCGAGGCCCGACTCGCGCAATTCCTCCAGGACGCGCTCGATCTCGCGTGACGCGAGATGGATCCAGCGCGTGTTCCCGGCCTCGAGCAGCAGGCGCTGCTCCTCGAGTTTGAAGATCAGCATCTCGAGCAGCTCGCGCTCGCGCCACAGCTGCATCGACAGTTCGTTAGCTCCCAAGGTGTCCCCCTTACCTAAGCAGCCCCCCATGGACCGCATCGAACGACTCGCTCTTCTGACGAACCGTTCTGAAGCGATCATCCTCGTCTATCGGCAGATGAGTCGATCCCGTTACATCTGCTCAGGATTCCGTATGAGATGTTTCTCATTTTGCTTATGATGGCCTCAGCCGGCGTGACGGCTTCCGCGAATTCGGGCCGCGGAAGCGGGTGCACGCCACGAAAGAGGCCCCCCTTGCACATCCTCGGTCACGCGGAACGCAATCGACTCATCGAAGAGAACCTGCCCCTCGTGGGCTATCTGGCGCGGGATCTGCACTCGCGGGCCACGCACGTGCCGCTGGAGGAGCTGGCGTCGGTCGGCGCCCTCGCCCTCGTGACGGCCGCCGACGCGTTCGACGCCGCCCTCGGTGTCCCCTTCGGCGCGTACGCACGGCGCCGCATCCTCGGAGCGTTCGCCGATGAGATGCGATCGATGGACTGGGCCTCCCGCGGCACCCGCAAGCGCATCAAGGAGACCACGGCCGTCCGCGACACCCTGACCGCTCGCCTCGGCCGTGTCGCCGGCGTCGACGAGATCGCGGCCACGATGGGCCTGCCGCGTGCCGCGGTCGTCGAAGCCCTCGACGACGCGGCGCGCACGGTCACGAGCATCGACGACGCGACGGCGCTCGAGGTGCCGAGCCCGATGGTCCTGCCCGACGAGGCCGCCGTGCTCCGCGAACGGCGCGACGTGCTCGAGCGCGCCGTGGCGGCTCTCCCCGAGCGCATGAGGACCATCGTTCAGGCTGTCTACATCGACGAGCGCCCCGTCAAGGAGATCGCGGCCGAGCTGGGCGTCTCGCACTCCGCCGTCTCGCAGCAGCGTGCCGAAGCCATCCGGCTGCTCCGCGACGCCCTGGAGCGGTTCGCGGCCGAGGAGCAGGCCGAACCCATCTCACGGGTCTCGGTCGAGACGCGCGAGGCGTACTTCGCCCGCATCACCGCGATGGTGCCCCGCAGCGGCCGCGGCGTGGCGCCGGCGGCATCCGTCGCGCTCTGACGCGTCGCGCCGGCTAACGATCCCGCCCGCACGGTCGATAGAGCCAACGGACGGCGCGCACGCGGCCGCACCGACGAACGACAGGACGGGCACATGGCGATCTCGATCGACGGCCTCGCCTCGAAACTCGACACCAAGGCGATCATCGACGCGCTCATGAACGTCGAGCGCCTGCCGCGGACGATCCTCAGCGCCAAGTCCGACGACCGCAAAGCCGTCATCGCCCAGCTGCAGTCACTCAATGCGTCGCTGCAGTCCCTGGCGACGAAGGCGAAGGATGCCGCCGGCCCGACGGCGCTCCTGCAGCGGACGGCGACCAGCTCCGACGACAGCCTCACGGTGACGGCATCCGCGGGGGCCCCCGTCCTGCGCGCCGACGTCGTCGTCGACCGCGTCGCCACCGCCCACAGCGTCGTCACGGGGGCCTTCGGCTCGGCAACGGACGATCCGCTCGTCTTCACGGTGCTCGGCGCCGACGGCAAGCCCGTCGAGGTCCGCCCGACGTCGGGCGCCGCAGCCGACATCGCCCACGCGCTGAGCGCGACCGGCACCGGCATCACCGCGTCGGCGGTGTCGGCGGGCGTCGATGCTGACGGCCAGGCCCTGTGGCGCCTGCAGATCACCGCGACCGAGACGGGCGCCGAGAACACGTTCCAGGTGTTCCGCGGCGACGCGGCAGCGGTCGCGGCAGGCACGGCGAGCGACCTCGCCACGGAACCCGGATCGGCGATCGTGACGGTGGGCGCGGATGCGCAGGTGCGTCTGTGGGCGGGAACCGCCGCCGAGCAGACCGTGACCTCGGCGAGCAACACCTTCAGGTCCCTGTTCGCCGGCGTCGACGTGACGGTGACCCGGGCCGCGGCCACGCCGGTCTCGGTCACCGTGGCCGCGGACGCCGATGGCAGCGCGGCCGCCGCGAAGGCGTTCGTCACCCAGATCGGCACGCTGCTGGCTGGCATCGCCCGCGGGTCCACCGCCACGGCCGCCACGACCCCGGGCCAGCAGACGACCCTCGGCGTGTTCACGGGTGACAGCACCGTGCGCGCGCTCCACCAGGCGCTCACCGGCGCCGTGCAGCTGCCGCTCGACGGGGTCGCCCCCTCGACGATGGGCCTGAGCGTCGACCGGTGGGGCGCGCTGACCTTCGACCAGGAGGCGTTCACGAAAGCCCTCGCCGACGATCCTGCCGGCGTGCAGCAGGTCTTCGCGGGGGTCGCGGCGCGGGTTCAGGATGTCGCCGAGCGCTACTCCGACAAGTACGAGGGCCTGCTCACGGCCCGCATCACGGGGCAGGAGTCCGAGGTGAAGATGCTCGGCGAGCAGCTGTCGCGCTGGGACCTGCGGCTCGAGCAGCGCCGCGAGACCCTCGAACGCACGTACGCCGCAATGGAGACGATGCTCTCGCGGCTGCAGACCCAGTCGTCGTACCTCGAGTCGCAGCTGTCGGCCCTGTCGGGAACGGCGAAGAAGTGAACGCCGCGCTCCGCGCGCAGCAGCGCTACCGCGAAGAGACGATCCTCTCGGCGAGCCCGTCGCGCCTCGTCACGCTCCTGTTCGACCGGCTGCTCCTCGACGTCGAACGCGGAGAGGCGGCGCAGCGGTCGGGAGACTGGCAGACGGCCAACGATCAGCTGCAGCACGCGCAGCGGATCCTCGTCGAGCTGACCGGCTCGCTCGACGACAGCTGGAGCGGATCGGCGGCGCTCCGGGCCGTCTACGACTACATCACCCGCACGCTCATCGGGGCCAACATCGGCCGCGATCCCGAGCGCACCCGCGAATGCCGCGATCTCATCGCTCCCCTGCGCGAGGCGTGGCACGGCGCGGCGGAAGCGGCGCCCGCGTGACCTGGTCCGACCTGCTCGACGGGCTCGAGGCGGAGCTCGCTGCAGACACCTCCCCGGCTCAGCCGTGGCACGCGCCCGCGAATCTCGGCCCGATCCCGGCGCACCTCGAAGAGCGGGCCCGGGCGATCCTGCGCGCGCAGGCCGATCGCGCGCGGGCGTTGCGCGCCGAACGGGACGCCCTGCGCCGACACCTCGACGCTCTCGATCGCATCCCGCAGTCACAGCCGGACGCCGTCTACCTCGACGTCGACGGCTGACCGGGCGCGCGGATCGCCGGATGCCCGTCTAACGGCGTCGCTGCGGCGGCCGATAGGGGATGCTGAGCACGGATCGCTCATCCATCGGCCAGGGATCGGCCACATCGTTCGACGGAAGACGCCTTCGTGCTCGAATCTGTGACCACCACCGCGCTCACGAGCGCCCTCTCGGGCCTCGCCGAGCGCCAGCGCGCCATCGCGGACAACATCGCGAACGTCAACACCTCCGGCTACCGGGCCAAGGTCGTCAGCTTCGAGAGCGCTCTGGCTCGCTCGGTCGAGCGCGGCGACGGCGCCGTGACGGCGACCGTCCGCGAGTCGACCGCCCCCACCCGGCTCAACGGCAACAACGTCAACCTCGACACCGAGACGCTCGCCAACATCGAGGCGGTGCTGCGGTACCAGTTCGCGGCGCAGGCCGTGGGCGGCACCTTCAGCTCGCTCCAGACCGCGATGAGGACCTCATGACCTTCGACGCCATCGGCATCGCCGGGTCGGGCCTGACGGCCCACCGCACCTGGCTCGACGCGCTCAGCGACAACATCGCCAACATCAACACCGCCGTCGCGCCCGGCGACGACGCGTTCCGCCAGCGCTACATCGCGGTCGAGTCGGCCGGCGATCCCGGCGGCGTGCGCGTCGCGGGCGCCGTCTGGGGCGGCACGGAGGGCCGGCTCGTGCACGAGCCCAACAACCCGCTCGCCGACGCCGACGGCTACGTGCGCTACCCCGACATCGATCTCGGCGAGCAGATGAGCCAGCTGATCCTCGCGCAGCGCGGCTATCAGGCCAACGCGGCGGTCGTCGACCGTGCGAAGACCACCTACGAAGCCGCCCTCCAGATCGGACGCCGCTGATGCCGCCGCTGTCGGGCATCGACGCCCTGGGCGCGGCCGCATCCGCCCTCACGTCGAGCACCCGCCCGCCCCAGCAGACCGACGGCGCCGACTTCGGCGCGAGCATCACCGGCGCCGTCGACGAGCTCCGCGCGATGCAGTCGACGTCGAACGAGCTGGCCGTCGCGGCCGTCACCGGTGACCTCGACGACATCCACTCCGCGATGATCGCGTCGTCGCGCGCGTCGGTGACCCTCGAGCTCGTCGCCGCCGTACGCAACAAGGGCATCGAGGCGTTCAACGACATCATGCGGATGCAGGCCTGATGCCCGCCGCCGTCACGTCGCTCTGGACGCGCCTGCGCACGACCATCGCCGGGTTCACCCTGGCTCAGCGCACGATCGCGATCATCGGCATCGCGGTGCTCGCGATGGGCGTGTTCGCCCTGGCGAGCTGGATGTCGCGTCCGACCCTCACCCCGCTGTTCTCGGGTCTGTCGGCCTCGGACGCCAGCGCCGTGGTCGAGCAGCTGCGCTCGGGCTCGATCCCCTACGAGCTGACCGACGGCGGCTCGACCGTGCTCGTGCCCGAGACCGCGGTGTACGAGCAGCGCCTCGCCGCGGCCGCGGCCGGACTTCCCAGCGCCGAGTCGTCGGGGTACTCGCTCTTCGACAAGATGGGCGTGACCAGCTCGGAGTTCCAGCAGTCGGTCACCTACAAGCGCGCGATCGAGGGCGAGCTCGCCCGCACGATCGGCGCCCTCGAGAACGTGACGACGGCCTCGGTGCAGCTCGCGCTGCCCGAGGAGAGCGTGTTCGTCTCGCAGAAGGTCGAGCCCACGGCATCCGTCTTCATCGAGACCTCCCGCGGAGTCGCGCTGCCGCCCGAGCAGGTCGAGGCGATCGTGCACCTCACCTCGGCGGCCGTCAGCGGGATGAAGCCCGAGAACGTCGCGGTCGTGGATGCCGCAGGCCGCACCCTGTCGGCGATCGGCGGCGATGGCACGCGCAACGCCGACCAGCAGGCGGGGGCGTACGAGACCCGCATGACGGCGAGCGTCCAGCAGATGCTCGACACCGTGCTCGGCGCCGGCAACGCGACCGTGTCGGTCGCCGCCGAGATGCAGCAGGCCGCGACCGAGCGCGTCGACGAGACCTACACGCCGGTCGAAGGTGCCCTGCCGGCCACCGAGGAGTCGAGCACCGAGACCTACACGGGCACCGGCGGACAGACCGGCGTGCTGGGCACCGAGCTTCCGACCGGCGTCGGCGGTGCGGGCACCTACGAGTCGACCCAGACGAACCGCTCGAACGTCGTGAACAAGACCGTCGAGAGCACCTCGACGCCGGCGGGGGCCGTCGCGCGGCAGACCGTCGCCGTCGCGGTCAACGCCGACGGCACCGATGTCGTCGACGTCGCGCAGCTCGAAGCCCTCGTCACCTCGGCCGCCGGCATCGACCGGGCCCGCGGCGACCAGGTGACCGTCGAGCTCGTCGCCTTCAGCGATCAGGGCGCCGCGGCCGCCCAGGCGGCGCTCGACGCCGCGCGCGAGGCGGAGGAGGCCGAGCGCGCCGCCGAGACGCTCCGCACCGCGATCATCGCCGTCGTGGTCGTGCTCGGCCTCATCGGAGCGACGATCGCGGGCGTCGTGATCGTCCGCCGCCGACGCGCCGCGGCGGAGGAAGAGCCGGTCATGACGCTGACCCCCGTCGACGAGCCGCTCGACCGGTTCGACGCGCTCACCCGGGGCCTCGCGACGCCGCTCCTCGACGAGGCTCCGACCGTCCCCCTGCCCGCGATGGCGATCGACCCCGAGCCGGAGCCCGACCCGGAGCCCGTGCAGGTCGCCCTCGACCGCCGCCGCGCCGAGATCGGCGACTTCGCCCGCCGCGATCCCGCCCGCACCGCGGACCTGCTGCGCCGGCTCGTCCGGGACTCGACCGACGCATGAGCGAGCTGACCGGAACCCAGACGGCTGCCGTCGTCATCATGAACCTCGACCGGGCGCAGGCCGTCGAAGTCCTCAAGCACCTCTCCGACGACGAGGCCGAGGCGATCGCGGCGGAGATCATCCGGCTGCGCGACCTCGACCTCGAGACCACGCGCGATGCCCTGACCGACTTCCAGCGGGTCGTGCGGGGACACCTGCCGCCCGTCCGCGGCGGGCGAGACCTCGCGACGGGACTGCTGGAGGCTTCGCTCGGCCCCGAGCGCGCCGCCGGTGTGCTGACGAAGGTGTCGTCGTCGATGACGAGCTCGTCGTTCGAGTTCCTCACCGCCGTCGAGCCGGCCCAGGTGGCGAGCATCCTCGACGGCGAGCTGCCCCAGACCGTCGCGCTCGTCATCGCGCACCTGCCGGTGGAGCGCGCCGCGGCCGTCCTGGCCGAGATCGCCGACCCCGCCCGCACCGATGTCGCGCAGGCGATCGCGACGATGGGAACCGCGACACAGGATGCCGTCGCCGTCGTCGCCACCGCGCTGCGCGCTCGCTCGGGGGCGCTGACCACTCGCGACGCCCGCGAGACCCTCGGCGGCGTGCAGCCCCTCGTCGACATCATCAACCGGTCGGATGCGACCGTCGAGAAGGCCCTGCTCGCGAGCATCGAGGCGCGCGACAGCGCCCTGGCCGAAGATATCCGCTCGCGCATGTTCACCTTCGCCGACATCGTCGTGCTCGACGATCGCGACGCCCAGCGCGTGCTGCGCGGCATCGACGTCCGTGTGCTCGCTCTGGCGCTGAAGGGCTCGTCGGGCCCGGTGGCCGACGTGATCCTCCGCAATATGACCGAGCGCAACCGCGAGGCGCTGCAGGAGGAGTCGCGTCTGCTCGGCACCGTGCGCGTCTCGCAGGTCGAGGAGGCGCGCGCGGCGATCGTCCGGACGATCCGCGAGCTCGAGGCCGCCGGCGACATCCGAGTGCAACGGGTCGAGGAGGAGTATGTCGTCTGACGCCTTCACCCGCCTCGAGATCCCCCGACTGTCGGGCCCGGCTCTCACCGAGGAACGCGATCGGGCCCGCGCCCGCGGTCACGCCGCCGGGTACGCCGAGGGGATGCGGCAGGCCGCGGCCCACGCCGAACGCGAGGCAGCGGAACGTGCCGAACAGGAGCAGGCGGCGGACGCAGCCGCCCGGGCGCGCGTGGCTGCCGCCATCGCGGCGCTCGAGCGCGCGTCCGCCCGGTTCGACGCGCGCGCGACCGAACTGACGGCGCCCGTCGTCGCCGAGCTTCACGCGATGGCGATCGAGCTGGCGCAGGCTATCGTCGAGCGCGAGCTGTCCGACCCCGTGCGCGCGGCGCTCACGACCGCGGCACGCGTGGGGAACGCCGTTTCGGATCTCGAGGCTGCGGAGGCGCCCGTGGTCCGGCTCTCCCCCGCGGACGCGGCGATCCTCACCGGCGCCGCGAATGCCGCCGAGAGCGGGACCGCCACGCTGCCGCGATCGGTCGAGGTCGAGGTCGACCCGGGACTCGCGCCCGGCGACGCGACGATCCGTCTCGCCGATGGCGCGATCGACCTGCGGATCGCCGCCGCGTTCGCGCGGGCCCGCCGGGCTCTCGAGGAGAGCGCGTGAGCGGGGGCTGGCCGGCGGTCATCGAGGCGGCGCGTCCGCTGCCGACCGGCACGGTCTCGCGCATCGTCGGGCTCGGTGTCGACATCCGCGGCGTGCACGGGGCCGTCGGCGACCTGGTCGAACTCGGCGGGACGGCCGATCGCGGGGCCGCCGGCATGCCCGCGGAAGTCGTCGCCGCGGACCGCGGCATCCTGCGCTGCATGCCGCTCGGCGTCACCGACGGACTGCGCGTCGGCGACACGGCCCGCGCTCTTTCCGGCCGCGCCCGCGTGCCGGTCGGCGCCGCCGTGCTCGGGCGCGTGCTCGACGGGCTCGGCCGACCCATCGACGGTCGCGGCCCTCTCGTCGCGCCTCGCGTCGACCTCGACCATGCGCCTCCCTCGGCGATGGGACGCGAGCGCATCACCGAGCCGCTCGTCACGGGCGTGCGCGCGATCGACACCCTCACGCCGCTCGGCCGCGGCCAGCGCGTGGGGCTGTTCGCCGGATCTGGCGTCGGCAAGTCCTCCCTGCTGTCGATGATCGCGCGGGGGTCGTCGGCCTCGGCCAACGTCATCGCGCTCGTCGGCGAGCGCGGCCGCGAGGTGCGCGAGTTCCTCGAGGACGATCTCGGGCCGGAGGGGCTCGCACGCTCGGTCGTCGTCGTCTCGACTTCCGATCAGCCCGCCATGGCGCGCCTGCGGGCGGCCTCGACCGCGACGCGCATCGCCGAGTCGTTCCGCGACGACGGTCAGCACGTCGTGCTCATGATGGACTCGCTGACCCGCGTTGCCATGGCGCAGCGCGAGATCGGACTGGCCGCCGGCGAACCGCCCGCGACCCGCGGCTACCCGCCCTCGACCTTCCCCGTGCTCGCGCGGCTGCTCGAGCGCGCCGGCACCGACCGGCACGGCTCGATCACGGGGATCTACACGGTGCTCGTCGAGGGAGACGACCACAACGAGCCCGTCGCCGACACCGTGCGCTCGATCCTCGACGGACACCTCGTACTCGACCGGACGCTCGCCGTCACCGGGCACCACCCCGCGATCGACGTACTCGGATCGGTGTCCCGGCTCGCGGGCAAGGTCGCGACCGGTGATCAGCGACGCCTCGCGACGACGCTGCGCTCGGTGCTCGCGGCACGCCAGGAGGCGCAGGACCTCATCGGCGTCGGCGCCTACCAGGCGGGAGCGAACCCGCGGGTCGACGCCGCGGTCGCCTCGGCACGGGCGATCGACGCCTTCCTCCGGCAAGACCTCGACGACCGCTCCCCCGCAGCCGAGTCGTGGCGCCGCCTCGGGGAGCTCGTCGCATCGTTCGGGGACGTCTCATGAAGCGGGGCTTCCCCCTGGCCGGGCTGCTGCGCATCCGCGGCATCCAGCAGCGTGCCGCGGCAGCGCACCTCTCGCGCGCCGCGATGGAGGAGCAGCGCACCGAGGCGCGCGATCGGCAGCTGCGCGCGGCCCTGACGACGTCGGCCGAGACGCCCGGCGACATCCGCACGCTCGCGGCCCTCGCCGCCAGCCGTGTGGCCGCGCGCAGCCTGCTGACCGACCTCGACACGCTCCGGCGAGCGCAGCGCGCGGAAGTCGACGCGGCTCGCGCGGGCCTCGACGACGCCCGCCGGGCCGAGCGAGGCATCGAGCGGCTGGCCGATGCCTTCCACGAACGGGAACGCGCGAGACGGGATGCCGCCGAGCAGGCCGTTCTCGACGAGATCGCGCTGCGCTCGGCGAGCGGGACGTCGGGCGCACCGGACGCGCCGGACCGGACAGAGGGGGCGTCATGAGTCTGTGGGGTCTCGCACTCGGAACGACGAGCGCTGCGGTGCGTCCGCGGGGCGGCGGAGCCTCGAACGACGGGGGCGACGGCGCGACGGCATCGGATGCCTTCGCGCTCGTGCTCGCCGGGCAGGCCGCGGTCGTGGTGCCCGTGGGCGGAGTGGACGCTGCCGGGGCCGGCGTCGGAGCGGGCGGCGGGGCATTCGGCATCGACCCGTACACGGGCGCACAGCAGGGTTCGGGCTCCGGCTCGTCCGACGCGGCGGAGGCTGCAGCACTCGATGACGACGCGGACGCGGCAACGGGCGATGCGGCAGCGCTGCTCGCCGTCATCAGTACGGGCACAGGCGGCCGGCCCACGAGCGGAATGTCGGGCACCGGGGTCTCGGATGATGCGGGTCCGGCTGCGGGGATGACGAGCAGAGAACTCGGTACCGAGACGCTGACGTCGACCGCGACTGTGCCGGTCGCCGCCGATCGCGCGACACCGCTGGCCGGAGGAGCGCTGGCAGGAGGAGCGCTGGTAGGAACGAGGGGCGCGCCGGCGGCAGGGGCGCCGACAGCGCCGGAGACGGCAGCGACGGCGGAGACGGCAACCGCGACGGCGACGGTGACGGCTGCCGCGACTGCGACGGCGACGGCGACGGCACCCGAGAGAACACCAGCACGAGAGACGACGTCCGCCGGGGCGACACCCGCAGCGATGAGCGCGTCACCGCCGGACGCAGCGAGCACGATCCCCGCCGTGGCCGCGCCGACCGCGCGGACCGCACCGGAGCCCGTGCCGGGATCCGCGGACGTGTCCGCAACGGCATCCGTGACGCCGTCGCCCGGTTCGCAGCCCGCGTCCGTTCAGCCCGGCCCGGCTCAGTCCGCGCCTGCGCCCACACCCACGCAAGGCGCTCATGCGCAATCCGCGCCGGCCCTCGCGCCTCAGCTGCGCGGCCCCGTCCTCTCGCTCGTCGCCGCCGAGCCCGGCCGCCACACCATGGTGCTGCGGGTCTCGCCCGAGAGCCTCGGACCGATCACCGTCACGGCGCACATCTCCGGGTCCTCCATCACCGTCGAGCTGAGCTCGGGCACGGCGGCGGCGCACGACGCGATCCGGGCGGTCCTCGGCGACCTGCGCCGCGAGCTCGCCGCGCTCGCGCCCTTCTCCTCCGTGAGCCTGACCCCGGGCGACGATCCGTCACGGGCGTCGTCGTCGCTCCCGGCCCTGGCACAGCATGCGGCGGCGGGCGGAGCAGGCGGGTCGGGCGGCCACCCATCGGACGGCGGCGCATCCGGCCGGACGCCGCAGCAGACCGCCGACGATCCGGGCCGCGGCGGGCGCCCCGGTCACGGGCCCGCGTGGCCTGCCGCTCCCGCGGACCGCACGGACGACCCAGCCCATCCCGCGCCTCTCGAGGCCGGTCGCATCGACCTCTACGCCTGAATCGGAGAACCACCATGAGCAGCATTCCGCCCGTCGGCGTCGTGGGTGCCACGCCCACGGCAGCCGCCCCGCCGCCCGCGCCGAAGCAGACCCTCGATTCCGAGGTCTTCCTGCAGCTGCTCGTCGCGCAGATGAAGAACCAGGACCCGAGCTCGCCGCTCGACACCAACGAGATGATGGCGCAGACGACGCAGCTCGCCATGATGGAGCAGCTCGTCGCGCTCACCACCACCTCGTCGGAGCACTTCGCCCTCACGATGCGCCAGACCGCCGCCGCGCTCGTCGGCCAGCAGGCCTCGTACGTCGACGCCGACGGCACGACCCGCAGCGGTCGCGTGACCCAGGTGTCGTTCGAGAAGGGCGTGCCGCTCGTGACGATCGGCGGCACCGCGGTCCCCCTCGACGTCGTCTCGGGCATCGCGGTGTCGGATGCCGCGACGGCGCCGCCCGCGGCATCCGCATCCTGAGCCACGGCCACTCCGGCTACCCCACGACCACGTCAGCCCCTCACCGAAGGACACCCCATGCTTCGTTCGCTCTACGCCGGAATCTCCGGTCTCCGCTCACACCAGACCATGCTCGACGTCACGGGCAACAACATCGCCAACGTCAACACCGTCGGGTTCAAGGCGGGCTCGGTGCAGTTCCAGGACACGCTCTCGCAGATCGTCCAGAACTCCCGCGCCGCTCAGGCGGACGCCGGAGGCACGAACGCCGCGCAGGTGGGTCTGGGCACCCAGGTCGCGGCGGTCCGCACGAACTTCACGCAGGGATCGCAGCAGGCCACCGGCGTGCCCACCGACCTCATGATCGCGGGCGACGGCTTCTTCGTCGTCCGCAACGGCGCCGAGACGCTCTACACGCGCAACGGCTCGTTCGGCTTCGACTCCGCGGGTCGCCTGACCACCAAGGACGGCGCGCTCGTGCAGGGCTGGACCGCCGTCGACGGTGTCGTGCCGACGGGCGGGCCGGTCGGCAACATCGCGCTCCCGGTGGGCGCGACCTCGCCCGGGCGCGCGACGACGTCCGCCGCGGTGACCGGCAACCTGCCCTCGGGCGCCGCGGTCGGCGAGAAGCTCGTCCGCGACGTCACCGTCTACGACGCGCAGGGCGAGTCCCGCCAGCTCGCACTCACCTTCACCCGCACCGCGGGCGGCTGGGACGTCACCGACGGCGCCACGACGACGCAGCTCGCCTTCGCCGACGGACGCCTGACGACGACGCCCGCGACGATCGCCTCGGGCGGTGTCGCAGTCGACCTTTCGGCCATCACCGGCTACGCCGACCTCAGCACCGTCAAGCTCGGCGGTCAGGACGGCCGCGCGCCCGGAAGCCTCGTGTCGTACACGCTGTCGGCCGACGGCAGCCTCGTCGGCGCCTTCAGCAACGGAGCGACATCGGTGCTCGCGCAGATCGCCCTCGCATCGTTCGACAACCCCGAGGGGCTCGAGAAGGCCGGGTCGTCGCAGTACCGCGCCGGCGCCAACTCGGGCGCGGCCGCCGTCGGCACCGCGGGCACCGACGACCGCGGCGGGCTCGTCAGCGGGGCTCTGGAGATGTCGAACGTCGACCTCTCGCAGGAGTTCACGAACCTGATCGTCGCTCAGCGGGGCTTCCAGGCGAACGCCCGCATCATCACCACGAGCGACGAGGTGCTGCAAGAGCTGACCAACCTCAAGCGCTGATCGCGGGCGCGGCCCGCAACTCCTCAGAATCCCCGCTGGTTCGGCCTCGCGGCCCGCGCGCGGCGCCGGTCACGACGGTTTCTGAGGAGTTGTGCGCGGCCGGTCAGGGCCACAGCGGGAGCGCTCGCGCTGTGGCCTTGCGGAGCGCAGCGGCGTCGAGCGCCGTCACCGTCTCGGGGATGCCGCGGGCCGGCCATTCGACGCCGACCTCGAACCTCGGCACCGGGGGTGTCGGCCAGACCCAGAACTCGCGCGCCCAGCTGTCGGCATAACCCTGCGGGCGGCCGAGCCCCTCGATCACCGGCCCCTCGACCTGCGCGTCGGTCACGTCTCCCCGTGCCCACGGCGAATCGTCCTGCGTCGTGATCGTCCGCCCATCGGCGAAGCGGACGCCCCAGCGCAGGCCCGTCGGATCGAACCGGTCATCGAGCTGCCCCCGGCCGTGCGCACGATCGAGGTATCCCCAGATCCGTTGCCGCGCGACCCGGCCGGTCTCGGCCACGCGCACCGCCAACCGCAGCACGACGCCCTCGCGGTACACGCGCGCGAGCTCCAGCGACACGACCGTGTCGGACGAGCGACCCACCTCCCGGTCGAGCGCCACGATCGCCGGAGCGACATGCCAGGGCGGCCCCATCCACGCCGGCATGTCGAGCGGCGGATGGTCGTCGCCGGGGATCTCCCGCGGCTCGACGGGTCGGAAGAACGACGGCTCCGATGACGACGCTGACACGAGCGCAACGCTAACCGACCGCCCCCCGCTGCCGACAGTCTCCTCGGAGCCGCCGTACCCGCGACGACCCTTTCCCCCGCGCGCTGACCGACGAGAAGGGCGACATGATCGTTCTCACACGATTGAACCGTCACCGGTTCGCCGTGAACCCCGACCTCGTCGAACGCATCCAGGCGAGCCCCGACACGACGCTCACACTGGTCGACGGGGCGACGTTCGTCGTCGCCGAGACGATGGATGCCGTCATCCAGAGCATCGTCGAGTTCCGCGCCCGCGTGCTGGCGACGGCGCTCGGCCATGCGGCGGCATCCGAGTCCGCATCCCAGTCGGGCTCCACGGCCGCCGCCGCGCCGGAGGGTCAGCGCTGATGGATCCGTCACTCCTCATCGGCATCCTGCTGGCCTTCGGCGGCCTGTGGGCGATGATCCAGCTGGAGGGGGCCAGCCTCAACGCCCTGCTCCTGCCCGCGCCGATGGTGCTGGTCTTCGGCGCGACGATCGCGATCGGCATCGCCGGCGGCACGCTGCGGGATGCCGCGGGCGCCGTGCGCGCGCTGCCGCGGGCCTTCGTCGGCATCAAGGGATCCACCGAGGCGCTCATCGACACCGTCGTGGGATACGCCGAGAAGGCGCGCGCCGAGGGGCTGCTCGCGCTCGAGAGCGCCGTGGCAGACGAGAAGGACCCGCTGCTTCGCCATGCCCTGCAGAGCATCGCCGACGGAACGGATGCCGAAGACCTGCGCGTCGTCCTCGAAGACCGCGTCGCCACCGTCGCCGCCGAGCGTCGCACGGCCTCGCGCTTCTACTCGGCCCTCGGCGGGTACGCCCCGACGGTCGGCATCGTCGGCACGGTCGTCTCGCTCACCCACGTGCTCGAGTACCTCGACAAGCCCGACCAGCTCGGGCCCCTCATCGCCGCCGCCTTCGTCGCGACCCTGTGGGGCCTCCTGTCGGCGAACTTCATCTGGCTGCCGATCGGCACGCGGCTGCAGCGCCTCGCCGAGATCGAGGTCGACCGCATGACGCTCGTGACCGAGGGGATGCTCGCCGTCCAGGCGGGCAACCCGCCGATGCTCGTCGCCGAGCGTCTGCGGGCGCTCGCCCCCGAGACCAAGCCCGGGCGCGGCCGCGCGAAGGCGTCGGCCGACGAGCCCGCGGACGCCGGAGTATGAGCGCGCCTCGTCGCCGCCGGGTCATGGAGTCCTCGCACGAGGGCCCCGACGAGCGCTGGATGGCGTCGTACCTCGACATGATCACCGTGATGATGTGCATGTTCATCGTCATGTTCGCGATGTCCAACGTCGACCAGGAGAAGTTCGAGCAGCTGCGCGCTTCGCTCGCGACCGGGTTCGGTTCGGAGATCTCCGAGACCCGCGACGTCTCGGAGGGCGTCGTCGTGCCGCCCGAGCTGGTCGAGGAGGAGGGCGAGGGATTCGTCGAGACCCCGACCGCCCCGACCCCGGCCGAGCAGGAGTACAGCTCGCTCGACGACCTGCGCTCACGCCTCGAGGGCGCTCTCGCCGAGCAGGGCCTCGGTGACGCCGCGACCTTCACGATCGACGACCGGGGCCTCACCATCGGTCTCGTGAGCGCCGAGACGTTCTTCGACACCAACAGCACCGACCTGAGCGACCGTGCCCGGGCCGTGCTCGACGCCGCCGGGTCCGTCCTCGCCGCCGACGCGCACCTCATCTCGGTCGAGGGCCACGCCGACGCCCGCCCCGCCATCGCGCCGTTCGCCGACAACTGGGAGCTCTCGACCGCGCGGGCCAACGGTGTGCTCGGCTACCTCGTCGAGGCACGCGGGGTCGCGAGGGAGCGCATCAGCTCCGTCGGGTTCGGGTCGTCGCGACCGCTCGCGGAGGGCTCGAGCGCCGAGGCCCTCGCGCAGAACCGTCGCGTCGACATCGTCGTGCTCTCGGACGCCGACGCCCAGGTGCGCGGCGAGCTCCCCGCTCTCGCCGCCGCCGACGGCTGACTCCGGGCTCGGCCCACCTGGCAGCCCCCGCCCCATCCCGTGCGCTGAGTGGGCACAACCTGCCAACCCAACCTGAGCCCGCGCCCACCCGGGGTCTCACCTGGCGGAACTCGCCCCATCCCCAGCCCTGAGTGGGCACAAACTGCCAACCCAACCTGAGCTCACGTCACCGCCAGGACCCACCTGGCAGTTCCCGCCCCATCCCCAGCCCTGAGTGGGCACAAACTGCCAACCCAACCTGAGCTCACACCCACCCGCGAGGCCCGGGCCTAACCGCGGGCGACACGCGACCGATAGTCCGTGGCGTGCAGACCGTGCCGATCGCCCCGAGCGTGCGAACCGAGGATGCCGCGACCGCGGCCCCGGAACGCTACGACTTTGGGCGACCCGCGGCACTGTCCCGTGAGCACACGCGCGCTCTGGCGGGGGCCTTCGACGCGTTCGCGCGCCAGTGGGCGATGCTCCTCGCCGCGAAGGCCCGCGTGCGCGCGCACATCGCCCTCGAACGGGTGAGCCTCGAGACCTACGACGAGTACGTCGCGACGATCCCGCCGACCACGACGCTCGTGCTGTGCTCGGATGCGACCTCGGACGATCGTGCGGTCATCGAGTTCCCGCTGCCGTCGGCCCTGTCGTGGATCGTGAAGATGCTCGGCGGCGACGGCTCGCAGCGCCCCGAGGCCCGCGCCCTCACGGCGATCGAGCAGGCGCTCATCCGGTCGCTGATGGACGAGACCCTCGGCCACCTGCGCACAGCCCTCGGCTCCCTCCTGCCTCGCGAGCTGAGCGTCGGCGCGGTGCAGTACAACGCGGCCTTCGCTCAGGTCGTCGGCGGTCAGGACCTCGTGGTCGTGGCCCGCTTCTCGATGCGTCTGGCCGACCGCACCGAGACCGCGACGATCGCCCTCCCCGCCGCGACGCTGCTCGAGCGCCTGTCCGACAGCGCCTCGGCGCCGCGGGCGACGAACGACCCGGGCCTCGTCCGCCGGCACGTCGAGCAGACGCCCGTCGAAGTGACGCTGCGGCTCGCGCCGCGTGCCGTCCGCCCCGCCGAGGTGCTCGACCTCGCCGTCGGCGATGTCATCTCGCTCGCGCACGCCGCCGACCGCCCCCTCGATCTCACCGTCGACGAGCAGGTCGTCGCTTCCGCCGCCGTGGGATCTCATGGCGCGCGGCTCGCGTGCGTCGTGACGGCATCCGATCTCTCCCCCGCACTGTCCGAGGAGTCGCCATGACCAGCACCACCACCCACGAGGCCGCAGCCGCAGCCGCGTTCGCCGACCGGCTGCCCACCGCCTCGCGCATCACCGCCCGCCCCGGGACGAGCGCGGGCGAGACCGGCGACGCGGTCATCGTCTCGTCGGTCGGCGACACGAGCGCCGCGCTCGCGGTCGTGGTCCTCGATGAGTCGGCGCTCCTCGGCGCGGACGCCGCCCTGCCGCTGCCCGAACGACTCCGTGACGCGCTCGACGCCGCGGCGACCGCCTTCGGCCCGAGCGTGCTCGGCGAGGCGACGATCGGAGACGCCTCGGCGCTCTTCGCGCACCCCGCCGCGCAGGTGTTCGACCTCGTCGACGAGGATGCCCGCGTGATCGGACGCCTCGCCGTGCGCGTGTCGCACCCCGCCGCGGCCTCGCCGCGCCGCCTGCAGCGCATCGCCGGCGTCGAGATGGAGCTGACCGTCGAGGTCGGTCGCACCCGCATGACCGTCCGCGACGTGCTCGATCTCGAGCCCGGGCGCATCATCGAGCTCGACCGCTCGGCCGGCGCCCCCGCCGACGTCAAGCTCAACGGGCGGCTGATCGCCCATGGCGAGATCGTCGTCGTCGACCAGGACTACGCGGTGCGCATCACGCGCATCATCGAGAACGCGGAGGCCTGAGATCGACGATCTGCTGCTCGCGCTGCGCGTCGTCGTCTCCCTCGGCGTCGTGCTCGCGATCGTGTGGGTGCTGCAGCGTCGCTTCTCTCGCGGCAGCGCTAACGGAGCACGCGCGAACCGCCCGCGAGGCCTCAAGTCGACACGTACGGATGCCGTCGCCGACATCACCGTCGTCGCCAAGCGCGGCATCGGGCCGAAGGCCCAGGTCGCCGTGGTCGAGATCGATGGGGCCCGTTACGTGCTCGGCATCACCGAGGGCGGGGTGTCGATGCTCGACCGCATCGACTCGACGCCGGGCACCACGACGGGGCCCCACGCGACAGCGGATGCCGCGCACGGCGACGACACGGCGCGCCCGGTCCTGCGGGATGTCGCGGACGACGCGCCCCTCGCACCGCCCGTGCCCCTGCTCCGTGCGCAGGCCCGCGCCGAACGCACTGCCCGCACCACCCGCCCGGCGACCATGACCGCGCGTGATGCCGCACAGGTGCTGCGCCGGGCCCTGGGCGCGTGATCTCCGGCGGCGCGCTCGGCGCGCTCGTGCTCGTCGCCGCCTCGACGCCCCCGCCGAACGGCGGCATCTCCGTCGACATCAACGGCATCGACGGCACACCCTCGTCGTCGGTCCTGACCCTCATCGGCATCACGCTGCTGTCGGTGGCCCCGGCACTGCTGCTCATGATGTCGTCGTTCACGAAGATCTTCGTGGTGCTGGCGATGACCCGGAACGCCCTCTCGCTGCCCACGATCCCGCCCAACCAGGTGCTCGCCGGCCTCGCCCTGTTCCTCACCCTCTTCGTGATGTGGCCGGTGCTGACCGAGATCAACACGGTCGCCGTCCAGCCCTACGTCGACGGCTCGATCACGTTCACCGATGCCGTGGGCGTCGGCGCCGACCCACTGCGCACCTGGATGCTGTCGTTCACGCGCGAGGAGGATCTCGCGCTCATGACCCGGTTCGCGGGCGCCGAGAACCCCGAGGACCCGGCGAGCGTCCCGATGATCACCCTCATCCCGGCGTTCATGATCTCGGAGCTGCGCGCGGCCTTCATCATCGGCTTCGTCATCTTCGTGCCGTTCCTCGTCATCGACCTCGTCGTCGCCGCAGCGCTGATGTCGATGGGCATGATGATGCTCCCGCCGGTGATGATCTCGCTTCCCTTCAAGATCCTGCTGTTCGTGCTCGTCGACGGGTGGGGACTCATCCTCCGCACCCTGATGGAGAGCTACGGAGCGGGCGGATGACCGGGGGTACGCGTGAACCCTGAGGCCGTCCTCGACATCGGCATGGAGGGCGTCGTGCTCGCCGCGAAGCTCGCCGCTCCGCTGCTCATCACGGCACTCGTGGTCGGCTTCGCCATCTCGCTCCTGCAGTCGATCACGCAGATCCAGGAGGTCACGCTCTCGTTCGTGCCGAAGGCCGTCGCCGTCGCGATCGCACTCGTCGTGTGCGGGCACTGGATGATCGCCGAGGCGATCGCCTTCACCCACACCATGTTCGACCGCATCCCGCACCTGCTCTCGGGCGGTTGAGATGCAGCTGCTGCTCGACTTCGCCTGGATCGAGGCCACCGGACTCGCCGCGGTCCGCACGACCGCCTTCGTCTTCACCGCCCCACCCTTCTCGTACGGCGCCTTCCCCGCGCGCATCAAGGCGATGGTCGCGATCGGCGTCGCCCTCGCTCTCAGCGGCACGGTGGCGCCGGGCTACCAGAGCCTCGGCACCGGCCCGTTCTTCCTCGCCCTGACCGCTCAGGTCGTCACGGGGGCGCTGCTCGGATTCCTCGTGATGACGTGCTTCGCCGTCGTGCAGTCGGCCGGCGGGCTGATCGACGTCTTCGGCGGCTTTCAGCTCGCGCAGGCCTTCGATCCGCAGATGAACGTCAACGGCGCCCAGTTCACGCGCCTGTTCCAGATGATCGCCCTCGCCCTGCTCTTCGCGAGCAACGGCTACCAGCTCATCCTCGCGGGGCTCGCCCGGAGCTTCACGGCGATCCCCGTCGATGGGGTCCTCGACCTCGCCCGCCCGGCCGAGTTGCTGGTCGACACCGCGTCGCAGCTGCTCGTCGCCGCGCTGCAGATCGCCGGTCCCCTGCTGCTCGTCCTCTTCCTCGCCGACATCGCGCTCGGGCTCGTCAGCCGCGTCGCCCCCGCCCTCAACGCGTTCGCGCTCGGCTTCCCCCTGAAGATCATCCTGACCTTCCTCCTCGCGGGAAGCGTCATCCTCGCCCTGCCCGCCGTCGTCGGGGCGCTCACCGACCAGGCGACCGGGCTGCTGATCGGCGGAACCCGATGAACGGCGGCGCGTCATGAGCAGCGACAGCGGGGAACGCACCGAGCAGGCCAGCCGCCGGCAGCTGCGCGAGGCACACCGCAAGGGCAAGCTGTCGCGCAGCCAGGACCTGTCCGCCTGGCTCGCGATCGGCACGGTCGCGCTGGTCCTCCCCGCCATGATCGGAGCGGGTGCGGATGCCGGGGCCGCGCAGTTCGTCGAGATCGCCGCCGTCATCCGCCACCCCGACCCCGAGCACGCCGTCGCCGTCCTGTCGTCGGCGCTCGGCAGCATCCCGGCCATCCTGGGCACGGCGCTGCTCGCCGTCGCGATCGTCGCGATCGTCGGGTCGGTCGCCCAGGGCGGCATCCATCTGCGCGGCGTGCCGGCGCGCTTCGAGCAGTTCAACGTGCTGAACGGCGTCAAACGGCTGTTCGGCGTGCAGGCACTGTGGGAGGGCGCGAAAGCGCTGCTCAAGACCGCCGCGATCGGCCTCGCCCTGTGGTTCGTCGTCGCCGGGCTCATGCCCGTGCTGACGATGAGCGGTGCCCACCCGATCACCCGGCTGCTCGAGATCGCCTCGAACGTCGTGACCGCGCTGCTCATCACCGCGGTCGCCGTCGGCGTGCTGCTGGCCGCGATCGACGTCCTCGTCGTCATGCGGCGCAACCGCAAGCACACCCGCGTCACCAAGAAGGAAGCGCGCGACGAGCACAAGAACTCCGAGGGCGACCCGCTCATCCGCAGCCAGCGCCGCGCCCGGCAGATGGCGATGAGCCGCAACCGCATGATCGCCGCCGTCGGAGATGCGGATGTCGTGCTCGTGAACCCCACGCACATCGCCGTCGCCCTGCGCTACGAGCCGGGCAAGTCGGCGCCGCGCGTCGTCGCGAAGGGGCAGGGCCTCATCGCCGAGCGCATCCGCGAGCGGGCGCACGAGGCCGGCGTCCCGCTCGTCCGCGACATCCCGCTCGCACGCGCCCTGCACGGCGCGTGCGAGCTCGGCCAGGAGATCCCCGGCGATCTCTACACCGCCGTCGCCCGCGTGCTCGTCTTCGTCGACGGGCTCAAGCGCCGCGGCGCGGCGCGCGGCGTCCACACCGTTCCCGAGAGGAAGGCACCCCGATGAACATCCTGAGAAGGTCGCTCGTGCCGATCGGGGTCGTCGGCATCATCATGCTGCTGATCGTGCCGGTGCCGCCGCCGATCCTCGACGTCCTGATCATCACCAACATCCTGTTCGCCCTGCTCATCCTGCTGACGGCGATGTTCGTGAAGCGGCCGCTCGATTTCGCGGTCTTCCCCTCGCTGCTGCTGGTGGCGACGCTGTTCCGGCTCGGCCTGAACGTCGCCTCGACGAAGCTCGTGCTGGGCGAGGCGCACGCGGGGCAGGTCATCGACGCGTTCGCCGCGATCGCCGTGGGCGGATCGCTCGTCATCGGCATCGTGGTGTTCCTGATCCTCATCGTCATCCAGTTCGTCGTCGTGACGAAGGGCGCCGAGCGCGTCGCCGAGGTGGGCGCCCGGTTCACCCTCGACGCCATGCCCGGCAAGCAGATGGCGATCGACGCCGACCTCAACGCCGGCCTCATCAGCGACGCCGAAGCGCGGCGCCGGCGCGCCGAGATCGCGGCGGAGGCCGACTTCTACGGCGCGATGGACGGCGCCTCGAAGTTCGTCAAGGGCGACGCGATCGCCGGACTCGTCATCATCATCATCAACCTCGTCGGCGGCGTCGCGATCGGCATGCTCTCGAAGGGCATGGAGGCGGGCGAGGCCCTCAACACCTACGCCCTCCTGACGATCGGCGACGGCCTCGTCACGCAGATCCCCGCGCTGCTGATGGCGGTCGCGACGGGCATGATCGTCACCCGGTCGGGGGCGGAGTCCGACATGGGCTCGGCCGCCGCGGCGCAGCTGACGCAGTCGCGCAACGCCCTGTCGATCGCGGGTGGCGCGGCGATCGTGATGTCGTTCATCCCCGGGATGCCGATGCTGCCCTTCCTCGTCATCGGCGCGACCCTGCTGCTCATCGCGCAGCGGGTCGGCCGGCGCGAGCAGACGCAGGCGGCCGAGGACGCCCCCGCTGTCGACCCGCGCGGCGCCGTCGACACCCCCGAGGAGCTGGCCGAGCGGATGCGGGTCCACGCGCTCGAGATCCTGCTCGCTCCAGACATCGTCGACCTCGTCACCGGCGGTCCCGACGACCTGCTCGGACGCGTGCGGTCGCTGCGGCGCAAGACCGCGCTCGAGCTCGGACTCATCGTTCCGCCCGTGCGCACGCGCGACAGCATCGAGCTGCCGCCCTCGACCTACGTCATCCGGGTCGCGGGGATCGAGGCGGGTCGCGGCGTCGCGCCCCGCGCCTCGCTCCTCGCGCTCGGCTCGGGCCTCGAGACCCTGCCCGGGCGGGCGTCGCCCGACCCCGTGTTCGGCATCGACGGGAAGTGGGTTCCCCTCGAGATGCGGCACAGCGCCGAGCTCGCCGGAGCGACCGTCGTCGACCGCGCGAGCGTCATCATCACCCACCTGTCCGCGGTCATCCAGGCCCACGCCGCCCGGCTGCTCAGCCGAGAGGACGTGCGTCAGCTCACCGAGACGCTGCGCCAGTCCAGCCCGGCAGCGGTCGAGGAGCTCACGCCGGCGCTGCTCTCGCTGGCGGAGGTGCAGCGCGTGCTGCAGGGCCTGCTCGCCGAGCGCATCCCGATCAACGACCTCACACGGATCTACGAGGCGCTCGCGCTGCGCGCCAAGACGACGACCGACCCCGACGCCCTGATCGAGGCGGCACGTCTCGCGCTCGGTCCCGCCGTGGCGACGCGCTTCGCCGAACAGGGGCGGCTACGCATCGTCATGATCGACCCGCTGCTCGAGCAGTCGATGCTCGAGGCGATGCGACCGAGCGAGGACGGTCCGCACATCGCCCTGGACCCGCACCGGCTCGAGGCGGTCGTGGCCTCGGCTCGCGCCGCCCTCGAAGCGGCCGGCCCGGGCCCCGAGCCCGTGCTCGTGTGTGCGCCGTCGCTGCGTTCCGCCGTGCGGCGCCTCATCTCGTCGCAGACCGACGGGCTGCCGGTGCTGTCGTACACCGAGGCGACGGCCGGGGGCCTGGCGATCGACACGGTGGGCGTCGTCCGAGACACGATCGGCGACGCGCATGCCATCACGCCCGCGTGAGACTCGCGTCGAGCGCGCGGGGCGGGCACGGCTTCCGGAAAGTAGGGTGATCGAGTGCTGGTGTTGACGAGACGAGTCGGTGAGAAGGTGCTCATCGGCGACGACATCGAGCTCACGGTGCTCGAGGTCAAGGGCGACAGCATCCGGCTCGGCATCGAAGCGCCGCGGTCGACCCGCATCCAGCGCGCCGAGATCGTGGCGGCCGTCGAGACCGAGAACGTCTCGGCCGCCCGCACGTCCGCAGACGACCAGGCGGCGCTCCTGAACGCACTCGTCCGCCGCCAGGGCGGGGCCCCGACGGCGGACTGAGAGGGATGACGGCGGCGGGTCAGCCCGCGAGGGCGCCCGAGATCTCGTCGATGTTCTGCTGCATCCAGCCGACGTAGTCGACGCCGTCGGGCATGAGCTCGGTGAACTCGAGCACGGGGATGTTCAGCTCTCCGGCGACCTTCGTGATCTCCGTGGTCTCAGCGCCGCCCGTCTGCGCGTTGACGATCACGATGCGCACCTCGCCCGAACGCAGGATCTGCTGCGCCTCGAGGAGGGTCGCGGGAGGCACGTCCTGCCCCTCTTCGACGGCTTCGCTGAACGCCTCCGGAGTCGCGTTCTCCAGACCCGCCGCAGCGGCGAGATACAGCGGCACCGGCTCGGTCACGAAGATCTTCTCGCCCTGGTGCGCCGCCGAGATGGTGTCGAGGGATGTCTCGAGGCCGTCGATCCGCTCGATGAGCGCCTTCGCGTTCGCCTCGAACGTGTCGGCCTGGGCCGCGTCGAGCTCACCGAGCTCGTGCGCGATGTCTTCGACGAGGTGAGCGATCGTGTGCGGGTCGTACCAGACGTGCTCGTTGAAGCCCTCGATGTGGTCGTGACCCTCATGGTCGTGCTCGTGGTCGTGCTCGGCCTCGGCGCTCTCGTCCGCGGCGTGCTCATCCGCGGCGTGCTCGTCGGCGTGGTCGTCGTGGCCCTCGGCGCCGGGGAAGTCGTGCGAGAACTCGACCGCCGTGAGCACCGGAGCCGTGCTGCCGCTCGACTCGACGAGCCCGTCGAGGAACGAGTCGTAGCCCCCGCCGTTCTCGATGATGAGGTCGGCCTGCGACACCGTCAGCTGGTCGCGCGCCGACGCCTCGTACGAGTGCGGGTCCTGCGCGAGTGAGGTCACGATCGAGGTCACCTCGACGGCGTCGCCGCCCACCTCGGCGGCCAGTGAGCCGTACACGTTGGTCGAGGCGACGACGCTGATCTTGCCGTCGTCCGAACCGCTCGCGGCCGGCGACGAGGTGCCGGCGCAGCCGGCGAGAGCGAGGGATGCCGCTGCCACGAGCGCGGCGGCAGGGAGGAGTCGACGGGTCATGCCGTCGATTGTACGTTACTGATAATCGTTCTCTCGACCGCCGGAGCGGGAGATCAACGGATTCCCACGTAGAAGCGCGATTCGTCACTGCGGTGAAGGGCCAGGTAACGCTCGAACGGCTGCCCCTCGGCATCCCACGCGATCGACTCGATCGACAGCACCGGCTGCCCCGGGGCGAGCTCGAGGAGCTCGGCGTCCGCCGGCCCGGGGACGACCGCGCTGAGCCAGCGATCGGCGCCGCTGGGCTGAACCCCGAAGTTGCGCCGGAGGTGCTCGTAGAGCGACCGGTTCTCGAGGTTGGCGCGCGCGAGCGTGGGGAACCGGTCGTGGGGCAGCACCGTGTCGACGAGCAGCCAGGGCGTCTCGTCGACCCGCCGCAGGCGACGCAGCCGCACCACGGGCGCCCCGACCGGGATGCGGAGAGCCTCGGCGTCCGCGGCATCCGCGGTTCCGACGGCGAAGTCGAGCACGCGCGTCGTGACCACCCGGCCGGTTCCGGCCAGGTCGTCCGACGAGCCGGCCATCGAGCCCACGAACCTGAGATCCGGGCGCTGCGGCGAGACGAACGACCCGCGGGCACGCACCTTGTAGATCAGACCGGCGCGCACCATGTCGGCCAGTGCCTCGCGGACGACGGTGCGCGAGACCCCGAACCGATCGATCAGCTCCGACTCGGAGGGGAGCGCCTGGTCCGGCCGGAGGCGCCCCGACTCGATCTCCCCGCGCAGCGCGAGCGACAGCTGCTGCCACAGCGGGAGATCGGACGAGCGGTCGAGCGTCGTCGCTGCGGTCATGGGAGCCTCCTCGATCGGGCCGTCACGGCGAGCGTATCGGCGCCGTGTTGACACCCGGCGGCCCGCTCCCTATCTTAGTCATCACCAACTTGTCATGACAGGTTGGTTGTTACGAGTTTGGCAGCCCGCACGCCCTCGTGACATCGGCACCTCGCAACGATGCGACACCAGGAGGCACAACGATGACGTTCTCGACCACCCGCCGCATGCTCGCCGCAGCGGCCGCGACAGCGATCTCCGCTCTCGTGCTCGCCGGCTGCGCCGGCAGCCCGACCGACAACACCGCTGCCGGGGGTGAACCCCAGGGCCTGAAGGTCGCCCTGTCGAACGGGTTCGTCAACGGTTGGCGCCTGACCCTGATCGACAAATTCGAGACGGAGGCCGCGAAGCTCAAGGAAAACGGTGTCGTCTCGGACTACAGCGTCGTCAACGCTCCGGGGGAGAACAGCGCGACCGAGCAGGCATCTCAGATCCGCAGCCTCATGCTGCAGAACCCCGATGTGCTGATGGTCATCCCGGCGTCCTCGAGCGCGCTCGTCCCCGTCGTCGAGGAGGCCTGCGCCGCCGGCATCACGGTCGTGATCGTCGACGCCGACATGGACACCAGCTGCGGCATCGTCGTGCGCAACGACTACGGGCAGTGGGGCGCCGACTCGCTTCAGCCCGCACTCGACGCGATCGACGGGAAGGGCGACATCATTCTCAACCGCGGAGTCATCGGTTCGCAGCCCGACGAGGCGTTCTACGCCCGCCAGCAGGAGATCCTCGCCGACTACCCCGATGTGAAGGTCGCTGCCGAGGTGAACGGATTCTGCGACGCGGCGACGGCGCAGAAGGAGATCGTCGCGATCCTCGGCTCCATGCCGACGATCGCCGCGGTCCCCGGATGCATCGGCGGTATGGGCGTCGTGCAGGCGTTCCAGTCGGCCGGGCGCGACATCCCGGTCGTCGTCTTCGACACCGACGGCAAGTCGCTGTCGTTCTGGAAGGAGAGCGGCATCGACAACGGCTCGTTCGCCGCGCTGACCGACCCCGGACAGATCGTCGCCGCCCTCTACGCCGCCATCGCGAAGCTGCGCGGCGACGAGGTTCCGGACGAGGTGGTCCTGCCGCTCGTGCAGGTCACGCAGGAGAACCTCGACTACTGGGTCGACGCCCTCGGCACCGATGAATACGCCGCGAACGCCTGGGACGAGGAGACCACCGACGCCGCGATCGCGGCTCTGCTCGCCGGCGACGACGTCGCCGTGCCCGCGCTGCCCTGACGCCCGGTGACACCGTGGCCGACCAGCTCGAACCAGGAGACCCGATGACAACCCTGTCGCACACCCCCGCGACCAACCCCTCGGACGTGGCGCTCGTCACGGCCGAGGCCGTCGCCAAACGGTACGGAAACACGACGGCTCTGGCCGGGATCGACATCTCGGTCGCCGCGGGCGAGATCCTTGGCCTGGTCGGCCACAACGGCGCCGGCAAGAGCACCCTCATGCGGGTGCTCGCCGGTCGCGAGCAGCCCGACGCCGGCAGCATCCGCTGGCAGACCGGCGCCGCCACCGCGAAGCCCGGCACCGAGCAGCCCGGTGTCCGGATGATCTACCAGGAGCTCGCCCTCTGCCCCGATCTCACGGTCGCGGAGAACATCGCCCTCTCCGACGCCAGCACTCGCGGAGCGGGCTGGAACCGTCGCGCCGAGCGACGCGTGTCACGGAGACTCGACGAGGTCTTCCCCGGACACGGCGTCTCGGTACTGCGGCGGGCCGGCGACCTCACGATGGCGCAGCGGCAGATGGTCGAGATCGTGCGCGCCCTGTGCACGCCGTCGCTGTCGCTGCTCATCCTCGACGAGCCGACCGAATCGCTCAGCATCAACGCGACTCGCCAGCTCTACGCCGCCCTTCGCGACCTCGCCGCCGAGGGCGTCGGAATGGTCCTCATCTCCCACCGGATGCAGGAGGTGCTGGCCCACGCCGACCGGATCGCCGTCATGAAGGACGGGCGCGTGGTCGAGGTGGTCTCGGCGAGTCAGACCGACGAGGACGCGCTGCTCGCGGCCATGGGCGGCGAAGTCCACGCCGACACCGCGACGGTGCGCCGGGTCAGCGCCGCGGGCGCTCCGCCGGAGATCGACGCCCCCGGCACCGTCGCCCGGATCGACGGGGGCGACGTGCCGTTCTCGGTCTCGCCGGGTGAGATCGTGGGCCTCGCGGGCCTCGCCGGACACGGTCAGGACGAGCTGCTGCGCCGGCTCTGGTCGAACGCGCGCGGCGTCCGAGTCGTCCGGGGGCGCGCCTACGTTCCCGGCGACCGGCAGACCAGCGGGATCTTCTCGCTCTGGAATGTCGCCGACAACCTCACCGTCTCCGCCACGCGCCATCTCACGACGGCGGGAATCGTTCCGCCGTCGCGACGGCGACGGCTCGCCGAGGAATGGGTGCAACGGCTGAACGTCAAGGGCGGCGCTCGGGCCCCGATCACGTCGCTGTCGGGCGGGAACCAGCAGAAGGTGATCGTGGCGCGGGCGTTCGCGACCGATGCGCCCCTCGTGCTGCTCGACGACCCCTTCCGCGGCGTGGACGTCACCACGAAGAACGAGCTCTACGCCCTCATGCGCGTCGAGGCGGCACGCGGCCGCTCCATCGTCTGGTACTCCACCGAGAACGGCGAGATGGCCCACTGCGACCGCGTCTACGTCTTCCGCTCGGGACGCGTCGTGAGCGAACTCTCCGGCGACGACATCACCGACGAGCGCATCATCGCCGACTCCTTCGGAGTCGACGCCGAGACAGTCCAGGAGGACCGATGACCACCGACGTGCTCGCCCCGCCCACCGCGCCGCAGCGCCTGCGCGCCTCTGCTGTCAACGGGTCGCCCGCGCTCCTCGCCCTCGTCGCGCTCATCGCCATCTTCGCGCTGACCGCGGTGCTGCAGCCCGGCATCCTGAGCGTTCCCGGCCTCACCCTCATGCTGATGTCGTCGGTCCCGCTCGTGCTGGCCGCCCAGGCGCAGATGATCATGATGGCCGTCGGTGACATCGACCTGAGCGTCGGCTACCTCGTCGGGCTCATCACGGTGATCGCCGCGACGCTGCTGCGGGAGACCCCGGCCCTCGCGGTCGCCATGATCGCCGGCGTCCTCGCCGTCTACGCCCTGCTCGCCTGGGTGGTGCAGCGCCGCGGGGTGCCCTCGATCATCCTGACGCTGGGCATGTCGTTCGTGTGGCTGGGGATCGGCCTGCAGATCCGGCCGACCCCCGGCGGACAGACCCCCGACTGGCTCTCGGCGCTGTCGACCTGGCGGCCGACGTGGTTCCCGGCACCGCTCATCTTCATCGCCGCGGCGACGGCGCTGGGCTGGTGGATCACACGGCGCTCGCTCGCCGGCGCCCGCATGCGGGCGCTGGGCTCGCAGGCCGCGACCCTCGAGAAGACGGGCGCCTCGCTCGTGGCGACCCGCGCGACCGCGTACGTCGCCGCAGCCGCGCTGCTCGTCGTCTCGGGCCTGCTGCTCGCTTCGCAGACCTGGTCGGGCGACATCAACGCCGCCGGCGAGTACACCCTCATGACGATCGCCGCGGTGATCCTCGGCGGCGGCACGTTCTCGGGTGGCCGGGCGCTGCCGATCGGGACGACGCTCGGCGCGATCACCCTCGGCCTCATCACCGTCCTGCTCAGCCTCATCAACCTCCCGTCCGCCCTGCAATCGGCCGCACAAGGCGTCATCGTCATCGCCGTGCTCGCGGGCCGCATGATCACCGAGAGGATCGCGCGATGACCTCCGCCTCCATCCCGCTCCCCGCCGTCCGCCGCGGCCCCGCCTGGCCGGCCTGGGGCTGGTCGCTCCTCGGCGTACTCGCCGTGTGGGCCGTCATCATCGCCGTGCGGCCCGGATCACCCCTCGACCCGATGGCCCAGGCGCTCTCGCTCGCTCCGTTCCTCGTGCTGGTCGCCCTCGGGCAGATGCTCGTCATCACCCTCGGCCCCGGCAACATCGACGTCTCGGTCGGCACCGTCATCTCGATGGCCTCGTACGTCTCGGTCGGCGTGGGCGCGACGGCGGGGCCGGTGATCGGGCTCGCGGCCGGCGTCGGCTCCGGGCTCGCCGCCGGCGCGGTCAGCGTCGCCGCGATCCTCCTCCTGCGGGTGCCGCCAATCATCGCGACGCTGGCGACGAGCCTCATCGTCACCTCCGCGACGCTCCTGCTGGCGGATGCCGCGCGCGGTGGCGCCGACGCGGGCCTGCGAGCCTTCGTCACGGCCAAGGCGTTCGGCATCCCCGTCATCGCGCTCGTCGTCGCGGCCATGACCGTGATCGTGTGGCTCGCCCTCACGCGGACCCGTGTCGGCGTGGCCGTCATCGCCGTCGGTCAGAGCGCTCGCGCGGCCGAGCGGGCGGGCCTTCCGGTGGCGGGCGTGACCGTCACCGCCTACCTCGTGTCGGCGGGACTCGCGGGACTCGTCGGCGGCCTGCTCGCCGCCTTCATCTCTCCCAGCACCGTGCTCGGCAGCTCGTACATGCTCGACTCGATCGCCGTCGTCGTGATCGGCGGCACCCTCATCTCGGGCGGCCGCCCCGTACCGGCCGGCGCCTGGACCGGCGCCCTCTTCTTCGTGCTGCTGTCGGGACTGCTCAACCTCGTGGGGTGGTCGGTCGGCGCCCAGAACGTCCTCAAGGGTGTGCTCGTCGTCCTCGTCGTCGTGATCGCATCGGCCGCCACCGGAACCGGCCGCAGCTCTCTGCACCGGCTCCGGGCGAGCCTGCAGCGCCCCGCCCCCGCTCCCTCGGCCCGACGAGCCGACACCGACCCCACCCCGAAGAACAAGGAGAACATCCATGGCTGACCTCGACGACCTGCGTGAGGGAACCGACTACTCCGGCCCCGCGGCGGCCGGCACCGGCTACCCCATCAAGGGCCAAGCAGGCCAGGACTGGGGGATGCGCGCGCGGATGTCGCGCGTGTTCGACCCCCGCGACGGCAAGACCGTGATGCTCGCGTTCGATCACGGCTACTTCCAGGGGCCGACCTCGGGTCTCGAGCGGCTTGATCGCTCGATCCTCCCGCTGGTCCCCCAGGCCGATGCACTGATGTGCACGCGCGGCGCCCTGCGCACGACCATCCCGCCGCACTCCGCGAAGGGCATCGTCCTGCGCGCCTCGGGCGGACCGAGCGTGCTCAAGGAGCTCTCCAACGAGGAGGTCGCCGTCTCGATCGACGACGCCGTGCGACTGGATGCCGCCGCCCTCGCGGTGCAGGTCTTCATCGGCGGCGACAACGAGACGAAGTCCGTTCGCAACATGACCACCCTCGTCGACGCGGGCCAGGCCACCGGCATCCCGGTCCTGGCCGTCACCGCGGTCGGCCGCGACATGGTGCGCGACGCCCGCTACTTCCGGCTCGCCACCCGCATCAGCGCCGAGCTCGGCGCCGCATTCGTGAAGACCTACTACGTCGAGGAGGGCTTCGAGACGATCACGAGCGCATGCCCCGTCCCGATCGTCATCGCCGGTGGCAAGAAGGTCGAGGAGCGCGAAGCCCTGCGCGTGGCGTCACGCGCCATGGCGGAAGGCGCGGCGGGCGTCGACATGGGACGCAACGTCTTCCAGTCGGAGCACCCGGCCGCCATGCTCGCGGCCGTCCGCGGGGTCGTCCACGACGGCCTCAGCGCGGACGACGCCTTCGACCTCTTCCAGACCCTCTCCCACTGAACCCTCTCGGGGCGCCCCCGGGCGCCCCGAGACCAGAAGGATGCAGCATGCCCTCGCTTCGTACCCATGCCGAGCCGACCTCGGCCGACGTCGTCGTCATCGGCGCCGGGATCAACGGCCTCGCCATCGCCCGTGAGGCTGCCAGCCGCGGCCTCCACGTCGTCGTCATCGACCGGGACGACATCGCCGCGCGCACGTCGGCGATCTCGACTCGCCTGATCCACGGCGGTCTGAAGTACCTCGAGCGTGTGGAGATCCCGCTCGTGCTCGAGTCGATCCGTGAGCGCAACATCCTGCTGCGCGCGGCCCCGCATCTCGTGCGCCCCTACCCCATGCTCATCCCCTTCTCGAGGGGCGCCTCGCGGCCGGGATGGCTACTCTCCTGCGGCCTGCTGCTGCACGACATCCTCTCGTTCGGCAAGAAGCTGCCCCGCAACCGCATCGTCTTCTCGGGCCGCCTGTCTCGCGAGTGGCCGTCGGTGGCCGCGGGCGGCGTGAAGTGGGGCGGGCTCTTCCAGGACGCGCACGTTCCGGTGACCGAGCGCTTCGGCATCGAGCTCGCCATCGATGCGGCGAACCACGGCGCCACGGTGCTCACCCACACCCCTGTCACCGACCTGGTCCGCGAGAACGGACGCATCGCGGGCGTCCGCTACCTCGACCGCGAGGACGGGCGCGAGCGGGCGCTCCGCGCCCCGGTCGTCGTCAACTGCGCCGGCCCCTGGGTCGATGCGGTGCTCGACCTGCAGGGCGAGCACCCCCGCCGCATCGGGCCGACGAAGGGAAGCCACCTCGTCGTCGACGCGTTCCCCGGCGCACCCGACACGTGCATCTTCTTCGAGTCGCCCGACGACGGTCGGCCCATGTTCGTGCTGCCCTGGTGGGACGGCAAGTACATGATCGGCACCACCGACCTGCCCTACGACGGGTCGATCGACGAGATCGTCGTCGACGACGACGAGGTCGACTATCTGCTCCGGGCCGTCAACGGCCTCATCCCCGCAGCCGGGCTGCGCCGCGACGCCGTGCTCTGGTCGTTCTCGGGGGTGCGTCCCCTCCCCTACGTCGCCGATCTCAGCGACCCCGCCTCGGTCAGCCGCGACAGCGAGATCGTCGTGCACACGGGCGAGACCGCGGGGCTCCTCACCGTCATCGGCGGGAAGTACACGACCCACCGCGCCCTAGGCGAGCAGGCGCTGCGCCGGATCGAGACCGCGCTCGGGCTCGGTCACCGGCGCTCCGCGACCCGCACCGCCCGGTTCCCCGGCGCGCCGGCCGGCGATCACGGACGCTTCATCGCCGACACCGTCGCCCGCAGCGCCCTCCCCGAGCGCAGCGCCCGCCGTCTCGCCGACCTGTACGGCACCCTCAGCCGCCCGATCGAGATGCTCGCGGCATCCGATCCGTCGCTGGCGGAGGTCATCGACGACGACAGCGGCGCGATCGCGGCGGAAGTCGTGTACGCCGTCCGCGAGGAAGGCGCCCACACGCTCGAGGACGTCCTCATCCGCCGCACCGCGATCGCGCTGAACAGCGACGTCGGCCTCGGCTGCGCGCCCCGTGCGGCGGACGTGCTCGTCGCGCACGGCGACTGGAGCGCCGAGCGCGCGGAAGCCGAGCTGGCGCGATACCGTGAAGCCGCTCGGCGCTTCGCACCCCGAACCCTGCGCCCGGCATCAGCTCAGCCGACGGCCGCCTGAGCGAGAAACGAGGATCGATGAAGATCTGCGTCATCGGCATCGACGTGGGCCTCACGTCTGCCAAAGCAGCGGCGTTCGACGACGCCGGGCGGGAGATCCGCACGGTCTCGGCGCCGAACCCCCGCGTCGCGGTCTCGCGCGAGCGGCAGGAGATCGCGATGGACACGCTGTGGGACGTCGTGGCCGACGTCCTGGGCGACCTGACCGCGTGGCTCGCGGCCGACGGATGGACCGTCTCGGCCGTCGGCGCGACGGGTCACGGCAACGGCCTGTACCTCGTCGACGAGCAGCTGCGGCCGGTGCGGCCCGCCATCGCCTCGACCGACAGCCGGGCCGAGCACGTCGTCGCCGCGCTCGACCCCGCGGCGGTCGAGCGCATGCGGCTGCTCACCGGATCGCTCCCGTGGGCAGCGCAGCCGGGCGTGCTGCTGCGGTGGCTGCTCGACAACGAACCGGAATCGCTCGGCCGGGCCCGCTGGGCGCTGACCTGCAAAGACTGGATCACCGCGTGCCTGACCAGCGTCGCGAGCGCCGACACGTCGGACTCGTCGGGGTGCGGCCTGGTCAACCTTCGCGAGCGGGAGTACGAGCCCGAGGTCTTCGACATGCTCGGTCTGCCGCGCGACCTCCAGCGCATCCTGCCGCCGCTGCACGCGAGCGACGAGGTCGTCGGGACGATCAGCGCCGACGCCGCCGCACGCTCCGGCCTGGCCGAAGGCACGCCCGTCGTCGCCGGGTGCATGGACTGCGTCGCGAGCCCGCTCGGGGCAGGCTCCACCGACCTCGGCGATGTCACGGTGATCGTGGGCACGTGGGCGATCAACGCGGTGGTGGTGCCGACGGATGCCGTCCCCCCGCGCGTCACGATCAACGCGCTGCTCCCCGATCCCCGCCTCATGCTGGCCATGGAGGTCGCACCGACGTCCGCGGCGAGCATCGAGTGGGCGTCGGGACTGCTCGGCGCGCGCGCCACTCTTCCGCTGACACCGCGCGATCTGCTCGAGGCCGCGCACGGCGCACCGCCGCTGGCGGACGGGCTGCTCTTCCTGCCGTTCATCCACGGCGCACCCGAGCACCTTGGCGCCTCCGGAACGTTCGTCGGGATCAAGGGCAGCCACGGCTACCCGCACGTCGCCCGCGCGGTCGCCGAAGGCATCACGCAGTACCACCGCGTGCAGCTCGAGAAGGTCGTCGCGACGGGCGCTGTCGTCACCGACGCGCCGTGGACCCTCGCCGGCGGAGGGGCGAAGAACCCGCAGTGGGCCCAGATGTTCGCCGACGTCATCGGGCACGCGATGCGCCGGCAGCTCGGCACCGAGCTGGGCGCCCGCGGCGTGGCCTCGCTCGCGGCACGGGGCGTCGGGATCGACATGACCCCGTGGGGCGTCGAGCCCGACCCCGCGCTGGTCGTTCAGCCGGGCATCTGCCGCACGGCGTACCAGCAGCAGGCCGCCCGCTTCGACCGCGTCGTCTCGTCGATGACGAGCGTCTGGGAGGCCTACGCATGACCCCGTCAGCGGAGGCGTCGGCTGCGCTCGACGACATCGTGCGCGTCAGCCGGGCGCTCGGCGGCGATCCCTCCTTCGTCCTCCACGGCGGCGGGAACACGTCGATCACCGCGCGGGGCGAGGACGTCACGGGCGAGCCCGTCGACCTCGTCCTCGTCAAGGGCAGCGGGTGGGACCTCGCCACGATCGAGCCCGCGGGATTCGCGCCACTGCGTCGCGACCGGCTCGAGCGCCTGCTGCGCCTGCCGCACCTCGACGACCCGACGATGGTGAACGAGCTGCGCCAGGCCTCCCTCGACGCATCGGCTCCGACGGCCTCGATCGAGGCGTTGCTGCACGCGCACCTCCCCGGTCGCGTCGCGCTCCACTCTCACGCCGACGCGATCGTCGCCGTGACCGATCGCGACGTGCCCGACGACGAGATCGCCGCGGCGCTCGGCCCGCGGGTCGCCGTGCTGCCCTACGTCATGCCCGGGTTCCCGCTGGCGCGCCTCGTGGCCGACACCGACCTGGGCGACGCGGATGCGCTCGTCCTGCGCAACCACGGCCTGTTCACCTTCGGCGACGACGCCGACGCCGTGCTCGCCCGCCACCGGGGGCTCGTCGCCCGGGCGGTCGAGCTCTCGAGGATCGTCGCCCCCGGCCGGGCGGATGCCGAGCAACCGGATGCCGGCGAGGGCGGCATCCCGCTTCGGGGCGCCCTCACGACCATCGCGGGCCTGCGCGCCGATATCGCGCGGGCCGCCGGCCGGCCCATGCTGCTGCGGCAGAGCCGATCGCAGCGCGCCGCAGCGTTCGCTGCGCGCCCCGACCTCGAGGCAGTGACGACTCGTGGAACCGCGACCCCCGAGCACGTCATCTACACCAAGCGTCATCCGCTCGTCGGGCGCGATGTCGCCGCCTACGCGAGCGCCTACCGGGCCTACGTCGAGCGCAACCGTCACCGCCAGGACGGGCCGGTGACTCCCCTCGACCCCGCTCCCCGCGTCGTGCTCGACCCGGGGCTCGGGATGCTGACGGCGGGCGACACCGTGCGGGATGTCGGGATCGCGGCCGATATCGCGGAGCACACGATGGCCGTCATCGAAGCGGCCGACGCGATGGGCGGCTACCGGTCGCTGGACGAGGCGCAGACGTTCGACATCGAGTACTGGTCGCTCGAGCAGGCCAAGCTCGCGGGCCGCCGGCGTGCGCCGCTCGCGGGCGAGGTCGCCATCGTCACGGGCGCCGCCTCGGGCATCGGCCGGGCCACCGCCGAACGACTGCTCGCCGACGGCGCCGCCGTCGTCGGGGTCGACCTCGACCCGGGCGTGCGGCGCACCTTCGCCGGTGACGCCTGGCGCGGTGTCGTCGGCGACGTCGCCGACCCGGCGGTCATCGAGCGCATCCTCGACGAGGCGGTCCGCACCTACGGCGGTGTCGACATGCTCGTCGTCGCCGCGGGGATCTTCCCGCGCAGTGAGGCCATCGCCGACGTCGACGACGCGACGTGGGAGCGCGCCCTGCGCGTCAACGCCACCGCGCCGCTGCGCCTGATGCGGGCGGCCCATCCCCACCTCGCGGTTTCGCCGCGGGGCGGCCGAGTCGTCCTCGTGTCGACGAAGAACGTCGCGGCGCCCGGGCCGGGCGTCGCCTCGTATTCGGCGAGCAAGACGGCGGCGGCACAGCTCGCCCGGGTCGCCGCCCTCGAGTGGGCCGCCGACGGCATCCGCGTGAACCAGGTCGAGCCGGATGCGGTCTTCGACACGGCGATCTGGACGCCCGAGCTGCTCGCGGAACGCGCCGCCAGCTACGGGCTGACCGTCGAGGAGTACCGCACGCGGAACCTCCTGCGCGTCGAGGTCACGAGCGCCATGGTGGCCGAGGCCGTCGCCGTCTTCTGCGAGCGGCTGCCGGCGACGACCGGCGCGCACCTGAGCGTCGACGGAGGCAACGACCGGGTGATCTGACGGCCGGAGGAGGCGCGCGTGATTTCGGGCGACCGAAGGATTCGCTCGCCCGAAATGCTGTCAATCAGGGCTTTTCGTCATTTTCGACGGCCTGCGGCTGGCAAGCTCGAGAGCGGCCGATCTCCGTTCGACGGTGCCCGGGACGATCGCCCGCCATCCCGTCATCCCGCTTCGAGGAGGAGCCATGTCGCCCTGGGCGCTCTTCATCCTGGCCGTCGGCGTCTCGGCCGACGCCTTCGCCGTGGCTCTCGGGAAAGGCCTGCAGCTGCGGGCTCACGTCGTGCGCGGCGCACTCCTCATCGCCGGCGCCTTCGGCCTCGCGCAGGCGGTGATGCCGCTGATCGGCTGGCTGCTCGGCAGCACCTTCGCGGAGGCCATCGCCCCGTTCGACCACTGGATCGCCTTCGTCCTGCTCGCCGCCATCGGCGCGAAGATGCTGTGGGAGGCGTTCCGCCCCGACGATGACGACGCGGACGCGGCATCCGGCCTGTCGGCGCGCGAGATCATCCTGCTCGCTCTCGCGACGAGCATCGACGCCCTCGCCGTCGGGCTGTCCTTCGCCTTCCTCGACGTGCCGCTGTGGATCGCGGTCGTCTCGATCGGCCTCGTCACGTTCGCCCTGTCGTTCGTCGCCGTGCTGATCGGCCACCGCATCGGCACGCGGTGGCGCAAGCCCGCCGAGATCATCGGCGGCATCGTCCTCATCGGCATCGGCACCCAGATCCTCATCGAGCACCTGGTCGCCGGCTAGTCTCGCGGCTCGCGCTCGCGGGCCTCGGAGAATCGCGCGTACCTCGGATCCGTACGCGCGAGCAGTCCGAGCTTCGCGACATTCTCCGAAGGAGGGATGCCGCGGCTCAGCCGGCGAGCTTCGCCTTCGCGTACGCGACGACCGCGTTCGCGTGTCCGTGGCCGAGTCCGTGCTCGGTCTTGAGCGACTTGACGACCTGCATGTGCGGCGTCCCCGCCGAGAGCTGGTCGGCCGCGATGTCGAGCCAGTGCTGAATCGGCAGTCCGTAGTTCTTCTCGATGCTCGGGAAGTACGACGCCGGCCCCTTCTCACTCATGCGCCGAGGCTACTCCCCCGCCCACCGCCGAGAACATACCGTTCTCGAGCGCATCCAGCTCAGTCGAGCAGCAGCGCGGGCTCCTCCAGGACGGATGCCACGTCGGCGATGAACCGGCTCATGCCGTCGCCGTCCACGACGCGGTGGTCGAACGAGCCCGACACGGTCGTCACGTAGCGGGGACGCACCTCGCCGTCGACGACCCACGGCTTCTGCCGGATGGTTCCCATCGCGACGATGCCCGACTCGCCGGGGTTGATGATCGGGGTACCGGCATCCATGCCGAACACGCCGATGTTCGTGATCGTGATCGTGCCGCCCTGCTGCTCGGCGGGCGCGGTCTTGCCCTCGCGGGCAGTGAGGGTCAGCTTCTCGAGAGCGCGGGCCAGGCCGCGCATGTTGAGGTCCTGCGCGTCCTTGATGTTCGGCACGAGAAGGCCGCGCGGGGTCGCGGCGGCGATGCCGAGGTTGACGTAGTGGCGCACCCGGATCTCGGCGCCGTTCTCGGTATCGACCCACGCGGCGTTCACCATCGGCGTCCGGCGCACCGCCCACACGACCGCGCGCGCCATGATCAGCAGCGGCGAGACCTTGATGTCGGCGAAGTCGGGCGACGCCTTCATCCGCTTGACGACCTCCATCGTGCGGGTCGCGTCGACGTCGGTCCACACCGACACGTGCGGTGCGGTGTGCGCGGAGTCGACCATGTGCTTGGCCGTGACCTTCCGGACACCCTTGACGGGGATCGTCTCCTCGCGGTCGTCGGCCGGCTCGGCCGAGATGACGGCCGGCGGGACGGGGATCGTCTGCTCGCGCACCTCGGGTCGGGCGGGCGTCTGGAGGTTCCGGAAGACGGATGCCTGCGACGCGTGGTTCACGACGTCCTCGCGCGTCACCTCGCCCGCGGCACCCGACGGCGTGACCGAGGCGAGATCGACGCCGAGGTCGCGTGCCAGCTTGCGGATCGGGGGCTTCGCCACGACGCCCACGGCCGCGCGCACGGGGGGCTCGGCGGGCTTGCGGCGGCGCGACTGCACCTGTCCGGCTCCGCCGTATCCGACGAGCACCGACCCGTTCTCCTCCGAGGCGTCGCCGGCTGCCGCAGGCTTCTCGGCAGGGACGGCCGGGCTGCTCGCGGCATCCGCTCCTCCAGACCCACCCCCCGGGGCGATCGTGATGATCGCGGCCCCGACCTCGACGGTCGTCCCCTCGTCGACGAGCAGCTCGCCGACGGTTCCCGAGAACGGCGACGGCAGCTCGACGAGCGACTTCGCGGTCTCGATCTCGACGAGGACGTCGTTGACCGCGACCTCGTCGCCCGGGGCCACGCGCCACTGCACGATCTCGGCCTCGGTGAGGCCTTCGCCGACGTCCGGCAGGTGGAAGGTCTGGGTGCTCATGAGGGAATCCTCTCGCAGGCGCGTCGGATGGTCAGTAGGCGAGGGCGCGGTCGACGGCCTCGAGGATGCGGTCGGCATCGGGCAGGTAGGCGCCCTCGAGTTTCGCCGCCGGGAACGGGACGTCGAAGCCCGACACCCGCAGCACGGGAGCCTCGAGCGAGAAGAACGCCTGCTCCGTGACGGTCGCGGCGATCTCGGACCCCAGCGAGGTGAAGCCGGGGGCCTCCTGCCCGTAGACCATCCGCCCCGTGCGGCGCACCGACTCGACGATCGGGCCGTAGTCGACCGGCGACAGCGACCGCAGGTCGACGACCTCGCACGACACGCCCTCGCCCTCGGCGAGCGCGGCGGCCTGCAGCAGCACGTTCACCATCGCGCCGTGCCCGACGAGCGTGACGTCGGTGCCCCGCCGGACCACGCGCGAGGCGTGCAGCGGCACTGCGCGTGCGATGAGGTCGACCTCGCCCTTGGACCAGTAGCGCGACTTGGGCTCGAGGAACACGATCGGGTCGTTCGAGGCGATGGCGTCCTGGATCATCCAGTAGGCATCGTTCGGCGTCGACGGCGACACGACCCGCAGGCCCGCGGTGTGCGTGAAGTACGCCTCCGGGCTCTCCTGATGGTGCTCGACGGCGCCGATGTGACCGCCGTAGGGAATGCGGATGACGACGGGGAACGACATCCGTCCGTCGTGCCGGTTGGTGAGCTTCGCGAGCTGCGTCGTGATCTGGTCGAACGCGGGGAAGACGAACCCGTCGAACTGGATCTCGCACACCGGGCGGAAGCCGGCCATCGCGAGGCCGATCGCGGTGCCGACGATGCCCGACTCGGCGAGGGGCGTGTCGAGCACGCGACGGTCGCCGAACTCGGCCTGCAGCCCCTCCGTGACGCGGAACACGCCGCCGAGGCGGCCGATGTCCTCGCCCATCATGAGGACGTGGTCGTCCTGCTGCATCGCGGCGCGCATGCCCGCATTGAGCGCCTTGCTGAACGGCAGCGTCTCGACGCTCATGCGCGTCCCTCCTCGAAGGATGCCTCGTAGTCGGCGAGCCACTTCCGCTGCCGGTCGACGAGCGGATGCTGCTCGCTGTAGACGTGCGCGAACATGCTGTCGGCCTCGGGAGCGGTGAGCTGGTTCGTCCGGACCCGGACATCGTCGGCGTAGGCCGCGGCCGCGGCATCCACGTCGTCGAAGAAGGATGCCGACGCGCCGCGGCCCTCGAGATAGGCGCGCATGCGGGCGATGGGGTCGCGCTGCGCCCAGAAGGCCTCTTCGTCGCTCGTGCGGTACTTCGTCGGGTCGTCGCTCGTCGTGTGCGCGCCCATGCGATAGGTCAGCGCTTCGATCGCGCGCGGCCCCTCGCCGGAGCGGGCCTCGTCGAGGGCGAGCTTGGTGACGGCGTAGCTGGCGAGCACGTCGTTGCCATCGACGCGGATCGACGGCATCCCGTATCCGGCGCCGCGCCGCACCAGCGGGACCTTCGACTGCGTCGAGACGGGCACCGAGATCGCCCAGTGGTTGTTCTGCAGGAAGAAGACCTGCGGGGTGTTGTAGCTCGTGGCGAAGACCATCGCCTCGTGCACGTCGCCCTGGCTCGACGCGCCGTCGCCGTAGTAGACGATGACCGCTTCGTCGCGCTCGGGGTCGCCCGTGCCGGTGCGTCCGTCGAAGACCATGCCCATGCCGTAGCCGGATGCGTGCAGCGTCTGCGAGCCGAGCACCAGCGTGTAGATGTGGGTGTTGCCGTTCTTGGGGTCTGTCGGGTCCCACCCGCCGTGCGTGAGGCCGCGCATGAGCCGGATGATGTCGATCGGATCGACGCCGCGGATCGTGCACACGACGTGCTCGCGGTACGACGGGAAGAGGTGGTCCTGGGGTCGGGCCGCACGCGCGGAGCCGACCTGAGCGGCCTCCTGCCCGAAGGACGGCGGCCAGAGGGCGAGCTGCCCCTGGCGCTGCAGGTTCGTCGCCTGGCGGTCGAAGGCCCGCACCGTCACCATGTCGCGGTAGAACGTCTCGAGCTCGGCCTCGGAGAGCGCCTCGATCACCGGCAGGTAGCGTTCGGCTTCGGGCGACGGGTCGAGTGAGCCGTCGGCCGCGAGGACGCGGACGAGAGCGGGATCGAGTTCTGCGTCGGTCACCCTCCCACGCTAACGCCCCCGGTATGGCCCCATCTGCATGCGGTCGACAACGGATGCCGCGATTCGCGGTGGGCGCGGCACAAGCCGGGCGGCCCATCAGGGACGTCGCGGCGCTGCCGGTCGGCTTCGAAACCGTTTCATCCCGCTTCGATCCCGCTTCGAGCTCGCTTCAGGCCCGCTTCAGCAGAGACGCGTCACACTGGGAGCGATGCGCGTGCTGGTGGTCGATGACGAAGTCCGCCTCGCCGACGGGATCCGTCGGGGTCTCGAGGCCGAGGGCTTCGCCGTCGACGTCGCCCATAACGGGGTCGATGGACTCTGGCGCGCGCGAGAGACGCGGTACGACGCGGTCGTCCTCGACCTGATGATGCCGGGGATGAGCGGTTGGAAGGTGTGCGAGACGCTGCGGGCCGAGGAGAACTGGACGCCCGTGCTCATGCTCACCGCGAAGGACGGCGAGTGGGATCAGGTCGAGGCGCTCGAGGCCGGCGCCGACGACTACGTCACGAAGCCGTTCTCGTATCCCGTGCTGGTCGCCCGGCTGCGTGCCCTCATCCGCCGGGGCGGGGTAGCGCGGCCTGTGGCACTCGAGGCGGGCGACCTGCGCCTCGACCCCGCGTCGCGCCGCGTCTGGAGGGGAGAGACGGAGGTCGAGTTGACTTCTCGCGAGTTCGCCGTGCTGCATCACCTCATCCGGCACCGCGGTCAGGTGATCTCCAAGCGCGACCTGATCGCGGGTGTGTGGGATGACGACTTCGCGGGCGACCCCAACATCGTCGAGGTCTACGTCGCACACCTGCGGCGCAAACTCGACCGACCGTTCGGGCGCGAGGCGATCGAGACCGTCCGCGGCGCCGGCTACCGACTCGCGGCGGACGGGGGCTGACGGTGTCCGACGCAGGGCGGCGCCGGCCTCGCGGACTGCGGGGACGCATCACACTGCTCGCGACGGCGACGGTCGCGCTCGTGATGGTGCTCGGCTCGATCGCCTTCCACGCCGTGCTGAACGCCAGCATCCACGCCGCCGCGGATCGTGCGGCGGAGGTGCGCGTCGAGGAGATTGCCGCACGTGTCGAGGCCGAGGGACCCGCAGCCGTCCGCTCCCTCGACGACGAGATCGTGCAGCTGCAGGATGCCGAGGGCGTCGTCGTAGCCTCGAGCGACGCCGACGACGGGCCGCTCCCCGCCGCAGACCGCGACGGGGAGGAAGCGAGGTACGACGGCGACCGGGTGCTGATCGCGACCGAGGAGCTCGACGACGGACGCCGGCTCGTGTTGGCGGTTCCCGCGGATGACGCGGCCGAGACCCTCGCGACGGTCGCCGCGCTGCTAGCGGCGTCGACCGTCCTCGTCATCGCCCTGGTCGCCGGCGTCACGTGGTGGGTCGTCGGTCGGGCGCTCCGTCCCGTCGCGCGCATCCGCGCCGAGGTCGACGAGATCACCGCCGACCGGCTCGACCGGCGCATCGCCGAGCCGGCATCGGGCGACGAGATCGCGGCCCTGGCGGGCACGATGAACCGGATGCTGGCGCGCCTCGACGACGCGGCTGCCGCGCAGCGTCGCTTCGTCTCCGACGCCTCGCACGAGCTCAGGTCACCACTCGCGACGATGCGCCAGCATGCCGAACTCGCGCGAGCGCACCCCGCGGCCACGTCACTCGACGATCTCGCGGAAGTCGTCTCGGCCGAAGGCCTCCGCATGCAGGATCTCGTCGACGGCCTGCTGCTGCTCGCGAGGTTGGACGAGCACGCACCGACCCGTCGCGAGGGCATCGACCTCGACGACCTCGCCCTGTCGGAGGCTGCGCGCCTCCGCGCGGCATCCGCGAGGGACCGGGCGGACGCGATCTCGGTCGACACGTCGGGGATCGGCGCAGCGCGCGCGATGGGCGACCCCCGCCTGCTGGCGCGCCTGGTGCGCAATCTCGCCGACAACGCCGTGCGACACGCACGCTCGCGGATCGCGCTGACCACGGTCGTCGATGTCGACGCCGGTCACGCCGTGCTGCACGTCGACGACGACGGCGCCGGTATCGCGCCGGAGGAACGCGAGCGGGTGTTCGAACGCTTCGTCCGTCTGGACGAGGCCCGCGCGCGGGATGCCGGCGGCAGCGGCCTCGGGCTCGCGATCGTCCGCGGCATCGCGGAGGCCTCGGGCGGTTCCGTAACGGTCTCCGCATCACCGCTCGGAGGCGCGCGGTTCACTGTGATCCTGCGCGCGGGCGACTGAGCGCGGAGCGAGGAGCGCGGAGCGCGGAGCGCGGAGCACGAGGTTCCCTGAACGCGGCTTCAGGTCGCTTCAGCCGTGCTTCAGCGGTCGGCCGACACCATCGAGGCATGAACGACAACGAGCGCACCCCCCAGGACCAGCCGATCCCCGCCGACGCACCGACCCTCCCCCTCTCGCCGTCCGACGCCGCGCCCGCTGACGCGCCCTCCGCTGCGCCTGCCGCTGGGCCTGCCGCGGTGCCTGCCGAGCCGCGTCGGCGCGGTCGCCGCACAGCGCTGCTCGCCGGCGGAGCCGTCGTCGCGGCAGCGCTGCTCGTCGGAGGCGGTGCGGCCGTGGGGGCGGCGATCGCCGACGACGATGACGACGAGGACCGAGCGGCCAGCCTGTCATCGTCGGACGGCCTCGCCGGCGCTCGCGCGGACGGTGACCGCGACGACGCGCCGACGGGCGGCGAGGCCGGGTCCATCTCGACCGAGGCCTACGGTGCGGCATCCGCGGACGAGCTCACCGCCATCGCCGACGCGGCGCGCGCGGCCGCCGACGGCGACGTCGTGTCACTCGATGCGGACCGCGACGGCACGTGGGACGTGCAGCTCGTCGCAGCAGACGGCTCCGAAACGGACGTCCGCGTCGACGTCGACGGCATCGTGACGGTCACGGCGACCGAGTCAGCCGAGGCCGACGACACCGCGGCGGAGAACGTCCTCGACGTCGCGACGCTGCGCACCGTGATCGAAGCGGCACTGAGCGAGGCCGACGGCCGCATCATCGACGTCGACGCGGACGACGACCCCCGCTCACCCTTCGACGTCTCGGTGCTCACCGCCGACCGCGGCGTCGTCGACGTCACCGTCGGCACCGACGGCTCGGTCCTCCGCACCGAGCTCGACGACTGACCCCGGACGCCGTCTCCGCTCGGTCCGACTGCCGTGCCGGGATGCAAGGGATCGTGAACGACACCTCGAGGCGGCGGCATCCGCACCGGGGTGTCACGCCAGATTCAGAGCATCCGGGCACGGGTGGGAGGATCGGCGGATGACGTCGTCGTTCGAGATCGTGACCCGCGCCGCGGTGCCCGCGGAGGCGCTGTTCGACGCATCGCGTGACATCGGGGCCCACGTCGCCTCGATGCGCGGCACCGGCGAGCGCGCGGTCGATGGGGTGACGAGCGGCCTGATCGGCCTGGGCGAGACGGTGACGTGGCGCGCGTGGCACTTCGGCATCCCGTTCCGGATGACGTCGCGGGTCACCGCGCTCGACCGTCCGCACCGCTTCGTCGACGAGCAGATCGCCGGCCCGTTCCGCCTCTTCCGGCACGAGCACCTCTACGTCGAGCGCGACGGGATGACGGTCATGACCGACCGGGTCACCCTCGCGTCGCCCGTCCTCGGCCGACTCGCCGAACGCCTCGTGCTGGTGCCCTATCTGCGCCGGCTCCTCACCCGGCGGGCCGAGCATCTCGCGACGACGCTGTCCGGCTGACCCGGGGCTCTGCGCACCCGCGTCGCGCGCGTGCCCCGTCGCAAGGGATCCTGACCGACACCCCGCCGCCACGGCATCCGGATCCGGGTGTCGCCGGCGGGGTCTTGCATCCGCGCACAGGCGCCGGGGGCGTGGGGTGGGATGCTGGTCGCATGAGCCTGTCGCACCGCGATGAGTGGAACGCCGGCCCGCGAGGCTTCCGTCGATTCGAGAGAACCGTGCGCGTGGGATCGGGGGATGCCGCGTGGCGGCAGGCCCGGGCCGACCTCCTGGCTTGGCGCGTCAAGACCCGCAGCGGATTCCGGGTGGTGCCCGACGTTCCTGCCGTGGTCGGCGGGCGGCACTGGCTCGAGGTCGGATACGGGCCTCTCACACTCCGCGAGCCGGTCGAGGTCGTCGCATTCGTCGACGAGCCGGATCGAGTCGGGTACGTCTACCTCGCGCTGCCCGGCCACCCGCTCGAAGGCGAGGAGACGTTCCTCATCACCCGGCGCGGCGACGAGGTGCTCTTCACGCTGCGATCACTCTCGCGGCCGGCGCCGACCTGGTTCTGGCGGCTCGCTTATCCGGCGGTCCGCGTCGTGCAGGTGATCGTGCGAACGCGCTACCTCAGCGCCTTGAGCCGAGGCGGCCGTACCGGGCGTTAGCGAGCCGCGGCCGCGCCGCGCTGATCAGCCGACGACGGATGCCGCGGCCGCGACGATCCGCTCGATCGACTCCTCCTCGCCGATCGAGATGCGCACTCCGTCGCCGGCGAACGCTCGCACGATCAGTCCGGCCGCATCGAAAGCCTCGGCGATCTCGAGGGCTCGCTCGCCCGCGGGCAGCCACACGAAGTTGCCCTGCGCGACTGGGATGTCCCACCCCGCCTCGCGCAACCGGTCGGCGAGCGCATCGCGTCGCACGGCGATGTGGCGCACCCGCTCGAGCAGCTCGTCCTCGGCGTCGAGGCTCGCGAGCGCGGCTTCCTCAGCCTGGGCCGTGACCGAGAGCGGGATGCCGGTGCTGCGCGCCGCATCGAGGATGCGGTGGTCGCCGATGGCGTACCCGACGCGCAGTCCGGCAAGACCGTATGCCTTCGAGAACGTGCGCAGGACCACCACGTTGGCGTGGCCCGCGGCGAGCACGGCAGCGCCGGTCACGGCATCCGGATCGGTCACGAATTCGGCGTAGGCCTCGTCGAGGACGATGAGGACGTCGGAGCGGACGCGCGCCACGAACGCATCGAACGCCGCCTGGCTCACGACGGGACCGGTGGGGTTGTTGGGGCTGCAGACGATGATCATCCGCGTGCGGTCGGTGACGGCATCCGCCATCGCGTCGAGATCGTGCCCGGCGTCGGCGGTCAGCGGCACCGCGACGGCGGTTGCCCCGGCGACGGCGGCGAGCCCGGGATAGGCCTCGAACGATCGCCAGGCGAACATGATCTCGTCGCCCGGGCCGCTCGTCGCCGAAGCGAGCTGGTAGAGGATCGACACCGAACCGGCGGCGACGTGCACGCCGTCGGGCGCGACCGCGTAGCGATCCGCGAGCCGCGCGCGCAACCGACCCGCCGAGGCGTCGGGGTAGCGGTTGAAGGTCGTCGCCGCGCGCACGGCCTCGACGACGCCGGGCAGCGGGTCGAACGGGTTCTCGTTGCTCGACAGCTTGAAGGCGTCGGCGGAGGCCTGACGGCCCTGGCGGTATGCGGGCAGCGCCGCGATCTCGGGTCGGATGCGCACGGGCAGGTCGGTCACGATGCGAGTCTACGGATGCCGCCACCTCCGCCGGATGACGGATCGAAGGCCCCGTGGGAGACTGTCGGCACTATGAGCCTCATCATCCGCCTGATCGTCAACGCCTTCGCGGTCTGGATCGTGACGCTGATCCCGGCGCTGGAGGTGTCGGTCGTGGCGTTCCCGCCGGGCGGCGACCTGCAGCTCGTCCTCACGCTGCTGCTGATCGCGCTCATCTTCGGACTCGTCAACGCGATCGTCGGCACCGTGTTGAAGGTGCTGGCGTTCCCGCTGTACATCCTCACCCTCGGTTTGATCTCGTTCATCATCAACGGCTTCCTGCTGTGGCTCACCGGCTGGGTCACCTCGGGCTGGGACTGGGGCCTGCGCATCGGCGGCTTCTGGCTCGCGGTGCTCGCGGCCATCGTCATCGCACTGATCAACTGGGTCGCCGGCATCCTGTTCCGTCCTCGTCGCGACCGCGACCGCCGCTGACGCCCGCACGCACGCACCATCAGTCGGGCCTCCGCACGCGGTAGGTCGTGACCTCGGCGGACTCGTCGCCCCCGAAGGCCGCGATGCGCTCCTGGACGTCATCGACGCGGGGATCGCCCGAGGCGTCGGCGAGGGCGGCGGTGTCGCCGTAGGCGTCGATCGAGTGAGCGCCGAGCGCGACGTCCGCCATGCCGGGCGGCGGATCGGCGACCCGTTCGACGACGATGCTGCCCGCCGCGCCGGCACGATCGGGGTGGCCGCCCGACTGCAGGGCCGGGACGAGATCGTCGGTGTGCCGCACCGTGACCTGCAGCGTGGCGTCGCCGGGATCCGCCTGCACGGGAGAGCCGAAGGTCACGTTGCCGACGACGCGGAAAGGTCCGCCGACGCTGAGCCGTGACGTGATCGCGCCGCCCTGCGAGTACCCGACGGCGAGCACGGCGTCTCCCGGCCGTGCGCCGGCTGCGCGGAGGGCGCTGACGACCGATTCATACGACGCCGAGCTGCGGCCCGCGTAGAGCTGCACGTTCGATGACATGTCGAAGGGCTCGCGGCCGCCGAACCCGAGCGGCGATCGGGTCCCCGCGACGTAGACGGCGAAGCGGCGCTCACTTCCGTCACCTCCGTAGCGCTCGACACGGATCTGGTCGCCTTCCTGAGGGATGCGAGCAGCGAGAGCAGCGAGCGTGGTCGGAGCCGCCCCCGCCACGGGCGCCGCTGATCGCGTGACCTCGACGACCGGCGGCGACGCGTTCCCGCCCCGGTCGGGCGTCGCACGCCCCAGGCCCAGGGCGCCGAGCGCCGTCAACGCGAGGCCGCTACCCGCGACGGCGGCCCCGCCCAGCAGCCCGAGCGGCACGACAGCGCCGCCGATCTGGCGTTGGAGCTCACCGTGCCGCAGCAGGGGCCACGTCGTCAACAGCAGGTCGGCGCGTGCGGCCGCCCCGGACGAACGCTCGCGCGCCTCATCGATGCGCCGGTCGAGCGAATCCGTCACCCGCCGGTCACCGCCGGCAGCGGCCCGACGCGCCGCCTCGAGCTCGACGATGTCATAGACGTCTGCGGCATCCCGCAGTTTTCCGGCGAGGGCGGATGCCTCGGCCGAGAGCTCGTCGAGGAGTCGTGCGAGGTCGGCGCCGAGCGCCGCCGCGGGCCACGCGGTCGCCTCGTGCGCGGTGAGCTCGCGTGTCGTGGTCTCGAAGGCGCGGCCCAGTCCACCGCAGCCCGTCGACAGGCTCACGAGCACGGCGGCCGCCATCCGGAGCCGCTCCGTGTCGACCGCGATGACCCCGCCATCGCGGATGTCGAGGGAGTCATCGCTCACGGGCCACCCATCACGAGGCGAGCCTGCACGTGGCGCAGTTCGTCGTCGAGGCGTTCGATTCGAGCGGAGGCGTCATCCGTTCGCGCGCGCCAGTCGGCGAGGCGGTCACGGTAGCCGCGGGCCGCGCGGGCGCGCCAGGCGGTGTCGTGGTCGAGATCCGCCGCGCCGCGACGGATCACGTCGAGCTCGTCGCGCAGAGCGGGAAGCCGTGCCCGCAACGACGCGATCATCTCGAGGGTCCGCGCTGCGGCGGACTCGCGTCCGAGACCGGAGGAGAGGACGAGAGGCGAGGTCATCCCGCCACGATGCCCGCCCGCGCGGACGCGGCATCCTCATTCGACGCCACCGGGGACGAGCGCGTGCGCCGATACGTCTGTGCAGGAAAGGCTCGATCCTCCAGAATGGGACGGTGACCCGACGCGCCGAGCCCTTCCGCGTCATGTTCGTCTGCACGGGGAACATCTGCCGCTCCCCCATGGCCGACGTGGTCTTCCGCTGGTTCATCGACCAGTCCGGGCTCGGCGACCGCGTCGTGTCGGCGAGCTCGGGAACGGGCGACTGGCACGTCGGCGAGCCCGCCGACGGACGCACGCTCGAGGCGCTCGAACGCCGCGGCTACGACGGGCGGGGGCATCGGGCCCGTCGCTTCACGCTGACGGATTTCGATCGCTCCGACCTGATCGTCGCGCTCGACCGGTCGCACGAGCGCGTGCTGTCGAACTGGGCGCGCACGACGGCCGACACCGACAAGCTCGGGTTGCTGATGTCGTTCGACGCGCAAGCGGGAGGCGATCTGGACGTCCCCGACCCCTACTACGGCGACGCCGGAATGTTCGACGAGGTGCTCGCTATGATCGAGAGCGCGAGCCGGGCGCTCTTCCGGCAGCTCGAACCCGCGATCCGCACCACGTCCTGAGCGCCCGTTCACACTGAATGGAGCCTCGTGACCTCTCTGCCCCCGCAGCCCCTGAGCCCGCTCGACGGCCGGTATGCCGCCGCCGTCGGATCCCTCGCCGACTACCTCTCGGAAGCCGGTCTCAACCGCGCCCGCGTCGAGGTGGAGGTCGAGTGGATCATCGCCCTCACCGACCGGAGCCTGTTCGGCAGCTCACCGCTCTCTGATGAGCAGAAAACCCAGCTCCGTGGGCTCTACCGCGACTTCGGTCAGGCCGAGATCGACTGGCTCGCCGCCAAGGAGGCCGTCACCCGCCATGACGTGAAGGCCGTCGAGTACCTCGTCCGCGACCGGCTGTCGACCCTCGGCCTCGACGCGATCGCCGAGCTGACGCACTTCGCGTGCACGAGCGAGGACATCAACTCGGCCTCCTACGCCCTCACCGTCAAGCGCGCCGTCGAGAACGTCTGGCTGCCGAAGCTGCATGCCGTCATCGACGCACTGGGCGACCTCGCCCGCGAGCACCGCGACGCCCCGATGCTCTCGCGTACGCACGGCCAGCCCGCCACCCCCTCGACGATGGGCAAGGAGATCGCCGTGTTCGCGTGGCGCCTCGCCCGCGTCGCGAAGCAGATCGAGGGCGGCGAGTACCTCGCGAAGTTCTCGGGCGCGACCGGCACCTGGTCCGCGCACCTCGCGGCCGAGCCCGACGTCGACTGGCCCGAGCTCTCGCGCTCGTTCATCGAGGGACTGGGCATCGACTTCAACGTCCTGACCACCCAGATCGAGTCGCACGACTGGCAGGTCGAGCTCTACGACCGGGTGCGGCACGCCGGCGGCATCCTGCACAACCTCGCCACGGACGTCTGGACCTACATCTCGCTCGGCTTCTTCGCGCAGATCCCCGTCGCCGGCGCGACCGGGTCGTCGACGATGCCGCACAAGATCAACCCCATCCGGTTCGAGAACGCCGAGGCGAACCTCGAGATCTCCGGCGGTCTGTTCTCGACGCTCGCGCAGACGCTCGTCACGAGCCGGATGCAGCGCGACCTGACCGACTCGACGACGCAGCGCAACATCGGCGTCGCCTTCGGCCACTCGCTGCTCGCCCTCGACAACTTGCAGCGCGGGCTCACCGAGATCTCGCTGTCGCGCGACGTGCTGCTGGCCGATCTCGACGCCAACTGGGAGGTGCTGGCCGAGGCGATCCAGACCGTCGTCCGCGCCGAGATCGCCGCCGGTCGCTCGCGGATCACCGACCCGTACGCGCTCCTCAAGGACCTGACCCGCGGTCGCCGCGTCGGCGGACCGGAGCTCGCCGAGTTCGTGCGCGGCCTCGACATCGGCGATGCCGCCAAGGAGCGCCTGCTCGCCCTGACCCCCGCCGGCTACGCCGGCCTCGCCGACGACCTGGTCTCACGCCTCGGTTGACGCCGAAAACGCGCCGCCCCGCCGAGAACGCTCGGGGGGGCGGTGCGTTTTCGTGTGAACGGTACGCGCTCGGCGGCTGAATCAGCGCCGGGGCGACGAGCCGGACGCCGAGTCGTCGGGGGTCTCCGACTCGTCGGGGTACAGCACGGGGCGGTCGACGCGCTTGCTCACCTGAGCAGGATCGACGGCGAGCATCAGCAGCGCGATGATCACGAGCGTCGCGATGAAGGCGATCCCCGCCACGATCAGGGCGACGACCACGGCACGCTCGACGGACTCGCGCGGGAGCGCCTGGAACGCGCCCATCGACACGAGGGTGATGACACCCGAGAAGATCGCCGCGACGAACGCGAGGCCCAGCAGCTGGACCGGACGCATGATCTCGCGGCGGGTGGGGTGTTCGCCGCTCACGATGCGACCTCCGGATCGGACGAGGGGGATGACGGGACGGATGCCGCGGGCGCGAGCTCCTCGCGCCGCGGCGAGAAGCCGGCGATTCCGAGGAAGACCGCCACGATCGCGGCGTAGCCGCCGAACAGCCCGACGCCGATGGTGATGCCGGTGAGCGTGAAGGCGCCGGCCTCCTCGATGACGTAATCGAGGCGGTAGGCCGGGTTGACCAGCAGCAGGCCGACCACCAGCAGGAGGGTGATCGCACCGATGAGCACCTCGTCGCGCGCGGCCGGAGCTCCGGAGCGGCGACCGCGGATGCCGCCGATCAGCTCTATGGCCCCCGTGATCGCGGCCCACGAGATGACGATGACGAAGAAGCCGGTCGTCGTCCGCAACGGCGGGATGCCGGCGAGGATCGCGGCGACGAGGGTGACCGCCCCGAGGGCGATCGGCAGCGCACGGCGGCCCGCGCGGCGCGTCAGCCACGCTCCGACGAAGAAGACGATCGCCGTCGCGGTGGCGAACCCGCCGAACACCGACATGCCCACGGCGGCGGAGTGATCGGGCGAGAACGTGATCATGACGGCGGCGACGGCCGCGAAAAGGGCGCGCGCGAGCTGGACATGCCGCACCTCGAAGGTGCGGGCGGCGGATGCTGCAGACACGGCGGACTCTCGCGTTTCAGAACGGGATGCCCCCGATTCTACGCGTCCGCCCCGAGAGAGCGCCCGTCAGCGGCATCCCGTCGGGAATCCTGCCGGCCGCCCCGGCGTTTGTCCTGCGCATGAAGGCACTGACGTACAACGAGTTCGGCGGCAACGACCGCTTCGAGATCACCGATCGGGAGATGCCCCACATCGGACCCGACACCCTCGTGGTGCGCGTGGTGGCCGCGGGCCTGAACCCCGTCGACTACAAGGTGCGTGAGGGATACCTCCAGGGCCTGCTCGACGTTCAGCTGCCGGCGGTGCCGGGCTGGGATGTCGCGGGCGTCGTGGAGAAGGTGGGACTGGACACTCCCGAGTTCCAGGTCGGCGACCCGGTGCTGGCCTACGCGCGCGCCGATGTCGTGAGCGGCGGATCGGTCGCCGAATACATGGCTGTTCCCGTGCGCACCGCCACGCGCAAGCCGGAGGGTCTCGAGTTCACCGCGGCCGCCGCGATCCCCCTCACCGGCCTGACCGCGCTGCAGGCGATCGAGCGGTCGGCCGTCGGCGAGGGGTCGACCGTGCTCATCCACGGCGCGGCCGGCGGCGTGGGCTCGTTCGGCGTGCAGCTCGCGCGCCTGCGCGGCGCGCGCGTGATCGGCACCGCGTCGGAGCGCAACCACGACTACCTCCGCGAGCTCGGCGCCGAGCCCGTGGTCTACGGCGACGGCCTCGCCGACCGGGTGCGCGAGATCGCTCCCGAGGGCGTCGACGTCGTGCTCGATTTCGCCGGCGGAAGCTCGCTCGACTCCACGAACGACCTGCTGCGCGAGGGCGGCGTCGTCACCTCGATCGCCGACCCGCGCGCGGCATCCGAGTTCGGCGGCAACTACATCTGGGTGCGCCCGGATGCCTCCCAGCTCGCCGAGCTCGCGCGTCTTGCGGCCGACGGCTCGCTGCGGGTCGAGGTCGCCGAGACCTTCCCGCTCGACGACGCCGCGGCGGCGTACGCGCGTCTGGAAGAGGGGCACACCCGCGGCAAGATCGTCGTCACGGTCTGACGGGCGTGGATGTCGGAGGCGGGCGCGATCCTGGAGTCGTGCCCGCCTCCTCGATATCCGAGATGCCGTTTCCGTGCCGCGTCTGCGGCGGGCGCGTGGGCGAGATCAGCACCGCGACGGACCACTGGATCTGCGGGCGCTGCGGGTGGCGACTCGGCGACGCTTTCGATGCCGACCTGCCCCGCCCGGTCGTGGCCGTCGTCTACTACCTGCGATTCGGCGCCCGCGTGAAGATCGGTACGAGCGAGCGGCCACGGCAGCGGCTCGCCGCCATCCGACATGACGAGCTCCTCGCATTCGAGCGCGGCGGTCGGCCCCTCGAACAGCAGCGACACCGCGAGTTCGCGGCACTGCGAGAGGGCGGCGAGTGGTTCACGCTCACCGGTCCGTTGACCGCGCACATCGAGACGCTGCGGGCAGCGGCATCCGAGCCGTGGCTGGCCTACGACCGCTGGCTCGGCGACGCCTACCGACGGGCGTCGTCGTGAGGCGACGTCCGCCGCCGCGTCATCCTCCGGTGAGGAACTCGATCGCGGTCTGACGGAACACCCGCGAGCCGGGCGCATTGAAGTGATGCCGATCGGGGATCTCGACGAAGCGTCCCTGCGGGGTGGCGGCGGCGAGGGCCTTCGATCCCTCGATGATCGCGTCACGAGAACCTGTGGCGAACAGCACGGGCTGCTCCGGCGCGTTGGCGGGGTCGGGGTCCACCGTGCCCGAGGCGCGCATCCCGCCGGCGATCGCGAGCAGCGCGCGCAGGTCGTTGCCGGGAACGCGCTCGGTGAGCCGCACGTAGTTCTGCGTGACCGGATCGGTCACCTCGGTACCGTTCTCGACGAGCGCTCGCACCTGATCGATGTCGAGGCGGGCGAGCGGGATGCCGTCGGGCACGCCGCCCAGCACGCCGCGGGTGATGCGCGCGGAGAAGTCCTGCAGCACCTCCCAGCCCACGCGCGCTCCCAGGGAGTATCCGACGTACATCGCCGTGTCGACGAGGTAGGTGTCGAGCACCGCCTCGACGTCGGAGGCGAGCTGGTGCAGGTCGTAGTCGGCGGCACGATGCGGCTTGTCGCTTGCACCGTGTCCTCGCTGATCGAGGCCAAGGACGCGGAAACCGGCGCGCTGCAAGTCGCGCACCCAACCGGTCGAGACCCAGTTGTCCTTCGTGTTCGACGCGAAGCCGTGCACGACGACCACCGTCGGAAGGTCGTCCTCTCCCCACGAGTAGGTGGCGATGCGGTGGCCGTCCTCGCCCACGAGGACGAATCGCGGTTCGGGCAGCTCGGTCAGACCGGAGGACGCGGGGATGCTCACGGTTCCATTCTCCTGCTCGGCGGAGGCCTGCTCGGCGGAGGCGGTCACTTCTTCGCGGGGTCGTGGCCCCAGTTCATGAGTGAGTAGCGCCAGGCGGTCTCGGTGATGTCGCCCGAGGGGCGCTGTGCGAGGTGCCGGTTGACGTAGCCGACGACCTTGCGCATGTGCTTCAGGTCCGATTCGGTGAGGTCGTCCTTCTTCGTCCGCAGGAGGTCGACGATGCGCCGCCCCGACTGGTGGCCCGTCGATTCACCGCCGCCGTCCTTCTGACCGACCTCCTTCGACTCGTCGGTCTCGAGCCATTTCTCGAGCTCGGCGGGGCTCATGTTCACAGCGTCGCGGAAGTCGTGCCGCGTCTGGTCGTCGTCGTCGCTCATGGTGCGATGGTGCCCGCGGCGTCTGCCCGGCCGCATCCTCTTGACAGCACGATGAGTCAGCGCGTTTATGCCGCCTTTTCGTGGTTTTTGTCGTCGGCAGGTTGGGCGTTCCCTGCACAATTCGCTTGCTCAGCGACTTATCCACCGTGGAACAAATATCCGATGCGGATGTCGGAGGATGCTGACATTATGGGAACATGACATCGAACGACGATCGGGAATTCGGGCGCGGCGGCGTACCGGGTGGATCGTCGCACGCCGCGGCTTTCGCGGGTTTCGCTGAGGCCCTCGACCTCTTTCACGTCGGGGATGTCGCGCGGATGCGGGCGTTGGCGGAGCTGGGGCGGTCGGCTCTGCGTGAGGCGCGCCGTGACAGCGTGCGAGGCATGGCGTCGGACATGGAGCTGCGGTCGGTGGCAGCCGAAGCGGCGGGGATGGCGCGGTTGACGGACCGGCGCCTGCAGGGCGAGATCGACCACGCGATGACCGTCATCGACGACTACCCCGCGGTGTTCGAGGCGTGGGTGCAGCGGCGGATCGAACGCGGACACGTGGATGTGGTCGTGCGGGTCGGTGCCGGAGTGCCTGCGGAGGTCCGGGGGTCGTTCGCGGAGGCCGCGATCGCGGTGTGCGAGCGGGATGTGCCCTCCCGCGTGCGCGGTGCGCTGGACGCGTTGGCGGCCCGGTTGCATACGCAGAACTTCACCGAGCGGCACAAGGCCGCGGCGGCGGAGCGGTGCGTGCGCGTGTTCCACGGCACGGACGGGATGTCGAACCTCGTCGCCAACCTCCCGACGGTCATCGCCGCCGGGATGCTCGACCGGCTGACGCAGATGGGGCAGTCGGTGAAGGACGCCCGGGCGGAGAGTGATTCCGCAGACACACGGTCGATGGATCAGCTGCGGGCCGACATCCTCGGTGACCTCGTCCTCGGCGGGGCGCCCGTGGTCGACCCGACCTACGGAACCGACCGAGCTGGTGGGCTCGGCGCGATCCGCGCCCGCGTTCAGGTCGCCGTCACCGCGGAGACGTTGATAGGCAAGGACGAGAACCCCGCCGAAGCGGTGGGCGCTGCGCTGATCGATGCTGATACGGCGCGCGAGCTCGCCGGGCAGGTCAGCGAGTGGGACCGGTTGTTCATCGACCCGGTCACCCGTACCCCGGTCGAGATCGACACCTACCGGCCCGCGGCTTCGATGAAGAAGCTCCTGGTGGCGCGGGATCAGCACTGCCGGTTCCCGGGATGCCGCCGGGCCGCGATCCGCTGCGAGCTCGACCACACGATCGATTACGCCCTGGGTGGGCATACCCACATCTTCAATCTCGCCCATCTGTGCCAGCGACACCACTCCATGAAGCAATTCACGAAATGGGAAGTCCGACAGCTCGGCGGAGGCGTTCTCGAATGGACCTCACCCCTCGGCCGGGTGTATCGCGAAGACGTTCCCATACCGGCCGTCTGCTTCACCATCGACACGGGTGGACCACCGGAGAGACCACCCTTCTGACAGCGCGGCCGTCTCGCGTGGGTCTCATATCCGGCGCATAGGTCTATCCAACGATACGGATGGGCTGGCGGGCGATGCTCGGTGCACAACCGACCGAGGAGTCAGACGTGAGCCGCATCCCCGAACCCGATCACACGCCTGCGGGACCGGCCTACGAGGGCCGCCTGCTCGACCGCGCCGACGACGAGGTCGTCGATCAGGGCGCCCCGTTCGACATCCGCACGCTGATGACCCGGCGTTCCATGCTGAGCCTCGCCGGCCTCGGCTTGGGCGCCGCGGCTCTCGCGGCCTGCACTCCCACGGCGACGGCCTCGCCCGCCGCATCACCCACGGCGACACCGACCGCGACACCCACCGCAACACCGTCCGCGACAGCCGTCGCGAACTCGGGCCTGCCCGCCGGCGAGATCCCTGACGAGACCGCCGGCCCCTACCCCGGCGACGGCTCGAACGGGCCTGACGTCCTCGAGCGCTCCGGCATCGTCCGCAGCGACATCCGATCGTCCCTGGAGGGCGGCGCGACCGCGGACGGCGTGCCGATGACCCTCCGGCTCACGATCCTCGACACCGCCCGAGGTGATGTGCCGTTCGCCGGGGCCGCCGTCTACGTGTGGCATTGCGACGCCGACGGCGGGTACTCGATGTACTCGAACGGGATCGAGAACGAGACCTACCTGCGAGGGGTGCAGGTCTCCGACGCGTCCGGCGTCGTCACCTTCACCTCGATCATTCCCGCCTGCTACACGGGCCGGTGGCCGCACATCCACTTCGAGGTCTACCCGGACGCGGCGGCGATGACCGACGCCGCGAATGCCATCGCGACGTCACAGGTCGCCCTCCCCGGGGACGTCTGCAGCACCGTCTACGCGCTCCCCGCCTACAGCGGTTCCGCGCGCAATCTTGCGCAGGTCTCGCTCGCCTCCGACAACGTGTTCGGCGACGATGCAGGCGCCCTCCAGCTGGCCACCGTCACCGGCGACACGACATCCGGATACGTCGTCTCGCTCACCGCTCGAGTCGACACGACGACGACCCCCGCGGCGGGCGCCGCTCCGGGCGGGGTCTCACCCCGCCGACCCTGACCGTTGCGCGCCGCGGCCGCGCATGAGCCGGGGCACGACCGCGACCAGCACAACCATCGCGACGAGCTCGACGAGCGTCTGCGTGACCACTACGAGCGGAGTCAACGCGAATGACGCAGGCAGGGCGAGTGCGAGCGGCAGGACGACGAGAGAGTTGCGCGTCACAGTGCTGAAGACCACCGCCCGCCGGCGCGAGACATCGAGTCCGGCCAGACGGCCCGCGACAATCCCCACCATCACTGCGCACGGCACGAACGCGACGAAGATCGGCACGACGGGCGCCAGCGACACCATCGCATCCCCGACCGCGGCCGTCTGCGAGGCGACCGCGACGAATAGCGTCAGCATCATCACCGGCACCATGGCACGCAGCAGCCCGGACGACACCGACCCGACGCGCGGCGAACGGCGCGTTGCCGCCTGCGCGACGGCGGCGAGCGCAAGCGGAACGACGATGAGCAGAACGAACGCTTCGGCGAACGGGCGCGGATCGATGACTGCGACAGCCTCGCCCCCGGCCATCGCCCACACGTACGCGGGCAGAAGCAGCAGCTGCGTGATCATGAGCAGCGGCGTCGCCGCCAGCAGCCGCTCACGCGATCCTCCAGCGAGGCCCGCGAAGACGACGACGTAGTCCACGCAGGGTGTCAACAGCACCAGCAGCACGCCCAGCAGAAGCGCCGCGTCATGGGCGACGAACCGCGACAGCAGCCACACGACCACCGGGACCGCGACGAAGTTCGCGACCATCACGGCCCCGATGAACCGTGCGTCACGGACGGCCTCCCGCAGCCCGACGAGCGGGATCGAGAGGAACGTGAGGAACAGCAGGACGCCCAGCACGGGGGTGAGCGCCGGTTCGATCGCCTCAGCGAAGCGCGGCATCGCGAGCCCCACGACCCCGCCCACGACCAGCGCCACCAGGAACATCGCCGCTTGGTGCCGTTCGATCACCGCGAGCGCCCGCATCATGCCAGCATGCCGCACCGGAGGCCAGAAGCACCCCGGCAGCCGTCGCATGAGGTGGAATGGGAGAACCGCTACGGAAGGACAGCCACCATGCGCGGAGTCATCATGCACGCCCCCGGCGACGTCCGCGTCGAGGAACGCGACGACCCGACGATCGAGAAGCCCACGGATGCCGTCATCCGGGTGGCCGCGGCCTGCATCTGCGGCTCCGACCTGTGGCCCTATCGCGGCGAGGACCCCATCGAGCGTCCCATCCCGATGGGGCACGAGTACGTCGGCGTCGTCGAGCAGATCGGGGACGACGTCAGCGGGCTCTCGGTCGGCGACTTCGTCGTCGGCTCGTTCATCGCCTCGGACAACACGTGCGAGATCTGCCGCGACGGCTACCAGTCGCACTGCGTCGACCGCGTTCCCATGGGCCGCCTCGGCTCGCAGGCCGAGCGCCTGCGCGTGCCCCTCGCCGACGGCACCCTCGTCGTCGTCCCGGGCGAGCCCACCGACGACCAGATCCGCGGCCTCCTGGCGGCATCCGACGTGCTCGGCACCGGCTGGTTCGCCGCCGTCGCCGCAGAGGCCGGCCCCGGCAAGACCGTCGCGGTCGTCGGCGATGGCGCCGTCGGACTTCTCGGCATCCTGTCGGCCAAGCAGCTCGGGGCCGAGCGCATCATCGCGATGTCGCGTCACGCCGACCGCCAGGCCCTCGCCCGCCGCTTCGGCGCCACCGACATCGTCGAAGAGCGGGGCGCCGACGGCGTCGCGCGAATCAAGGAGCTCACCGACGGCCTCGGCGCGCACTCCGTCATCGAGGCGGTCGGAACCCAGGAATCGATGATGCAGGCGATCCGCTCCACCCGCGCCGGCGGCCACGTCGGCTACGTCGGCGTCTCGCACGACGTCGAGCTGCCCGGCGCCGAGCTCTTCGGATCGGGCGTGCACCTGCACGGCGGCCCCGCCCCGGTGCGGCAGTACCTGCCCGAACTGATCGACCTCATCATGTCGGGGACGATCGACCCGGGTGCCGTGTTCGACCTGACCCTGCCCCTCGACGACGCCGCCGAAGGCTACCGGGCCATGGACGAGCGCCGCGCGACGAAGGTGCTGCTCACGCTCTGACCGGTACCGGGATGCACGGCATCCGATCCGACACGCCGTCGAGGATGCCGCCGGCACGGCGCGTCTGCCGCGATCCCTTGCATGCGGGACCGCGGCAGACCTGGCTCAGCGCCGCGTCGTGACCGCTCGCCGGCGCACCCGGGCGACGATGAGGAGCAGGCCGACGAGGCTCAGCCCTGCCGCGAGCGCCAGCGGCGCGGGCGAGACCTCACCACCGGATGCCGCGAGCGAGCCGACCGCCCGGGCATCCGAGCTACCGCCCGGCGCCCCGGCCGGACCGGTGCCCGACGACCCTCCCGACGAGCCTCCCGGCGAACCCGTGTCGCCGGGGGTTCCCCCTCCTGGTTCTCCCGCACCCGGCTCACCCGCGCCCGGCTCACCCTCGCCGGGAGCCGCCGTGACGTCGGCGAGTCCACCGTGGGTGAGGCTCAGGTACGGCGCCGAGTGGATCGTCGTCATGGGCCCCTCCTCGGCCAGCAGCGCTGCGCGCTCGTCGGTCGGGAAGTGGTTCTGCGCGAGCTCGAAGTAGCTCATGCTGTGCGCCGTGAACCCCGCGTCACGCAGGTAATCGATCGTGCGCACGTTCGCGAGCTTCGCTGGGTCGCCCGTGTAGTAGGGGAAGGATGCCGGGTCGGCGACCCATCCCGTCGCGGCGTCCGCGGCATCCGCGAGCCCGCGCCCGTTCGCATTGACGTGATCGAGCACGTCCAGACCGTGCGCCGACAGCGTCTCGGCGACGAGGAAGAGCGGCAGCAGGGAGAAGTGCGTGTACCAGATGCCGTAATCGCCGACGCCGTTGTTCCGGTCGACCTCCTCCGGAAGGTGCCCGTTCTCGTCGATCTGGTGCTCGAGCAGCTCGACGGCGCGCGCGTTCGCAGCGGCGAGCTCCGCCTCGTCGTCAAGGTAGGCCGCGACGGCGGTCGTCGTCTCGAGGGCCCAGCTGCCCCAGTTGTTCGTCCGATGCAGGATCGACGCCGCGACCGGCGTCGCCGTCTCACGCAGGAAGCCGGCGAACACGGCCTCGGACGCCGCGCTCCACACCGACGTGCCGCGCAGCAGCTCCGCGGCGTGAACGAAGGCCGGGAAGTGGTAGCTGAAGGCGAGCGCGGAGTCCTCACGGGTGCGAACGCATTCGACCGTCGTGGTCCAGGAATCGATGAACTGCGCGGCGTGCGCGCCGTAGCGGGCATCACCCGACAGGCGATACGCCAATGCGAGCTCGTAGGCGGTGTTCGCGTCGTTCTGCAGCCCGTCCCGCGCCGCACGGTGCGCGGTCGGATCGTTGTAGAAGAACGGCACGAAGAAGGTCGTCGGAGGAGCAGGTGCTCGCTCGAGACCCGCGTCGGCGGCCGTGAGCAGACGCGCGTACGCAGACGTCTGCGGCTGCTCCCCCGCCGCGATGCGCGCCGACACCGCCTCGATGCGTGCGTCGCTGACGAGCACCTCGCCGCGACCCGCATCCGTCACCGGTGCACCCGACCAGCCGACGCAGTCGGTCGGCACTGGCTCAGCGCGGTCGATGACGCCCGACAGCTGCACGGAGTCGACCGACATCCGGACGTCGCGATGCGCCGCGAGCGCGAACCCGCTACCCGAGAAGGCGGCGTCCGTGACATCGATCAGCGTCGTCGCCTCGCCGACGTCGCCGAGGCCGACCCGAATCCGCTCGCCGTCGAGCGACGCCGTGACCGTGACCGGGCCGGACCCGGGGCGGGCATCGGTCTGCGCTGTGCCGAGCACGGCGACCTGCCCGTCGCCGGCGGCGCGGATGACCGCCAGCTCGCCGCTGTTGCGGACGAAAACGGTGTAACCGGACTGCGTGTAGTCATCGGCCGTGCCGGTGCGCCGCACCGTGAAGCCCGCCCACGCGCTGGCTCCCCCGCCCGCAGAGGCGAAGGTCACCGTCGCCGTCGCCTCCCCGTCGAGGCCGCGGCCGGTCAGCGCCAGGATCGACCCGCGTGACGCCCCCGGCTGCACGACTCTGGCGACGCCGTCCGCCGCCTCCCATGTTCCGGCTGCGGGCAGCCAGTCGGGAGTCAGCTCGTCGAACCCGTCCTCGATCGTCGCGGACGGGGCCGCAGCGGCGACCGCGGGCAGAGCCGGTATCGCGAGCGCGACGACTCCGATCACAGCGAGCGAGAATCTCCATCGATTCTTCATGTCGTACCTTTCGTCGGGGTCTTCGGTGTTCACATCACGCGCAGCGACACGATCCGCGCCTGCGCGGCACCGTTCGTGGCCGTCACCCGCACCCGCAGGCCCCTGACCCCGTCGACCTCGACGTCGTGAACACGCTGTCGTCGGCGGTTCGCCGTCACGCTGACCCGTTCGACCCAGACGCCGTCGGCGCCGCAGGTCTCCACGACGTAGTCGCGAACCAGCTCGGGGAACACGCGGTCGGGCGTGCGGTGGTGATGCAGCGTGTTGAGCTCGACGTCGGTGTCGTCATCGAACACCAGTCGCACGGCCGTGATCGACTGCTCGTCATCCCAGGCGAGGGCGAGGTGCGGCGCCGCGTCGTCGGGACGCGACATCCACAGGTTCGGACCGCCGAAGAACCGCTGATAGCCGCCGACCGCCTGCTGGGCCGCGAAGGCCGACGTCTGGGGATGCAGGCGCACGCGCGGCGTGCGTCCTCGCATCGGGATCGCCGGCCACGCGATGACGCTCTCGGACTCGTCGACGGCGACGTTCTGATCACCGTCGGCCTGAGGTCGGTGCGGCAGGGTCAGCACTCCCGGCACCTGCGCCTCGGCGAGGACGACGCTCACATCGGGATCGGCGCCCAGGACCACGACGACGTTCTCGGGCTCATCCGGAGTCCACACGAGCGGCAACCGCACCCACTGCGGGTCGGCGGCTGCCCTCACGTCGACCGAGACCCGCATCCGTTCGTCGATGGGAACCGCGTTCTGCCGCCGCCCGGTGGTCCACAGCCCGGCGGTGAGGGTGGCAGCGCGGGCCACCTTCAGCAGAACGTCGACGCCGTCGAGCTGCGGGTCCACCGGGACGAGCACGCCGAGGTCGGAGTCGAGCGGGTGCTCGGCGACAGCGGCATCCGGCACGAGTTCGACGGGGTCGAGCGTGGTCGCCACCGATGACGCCGATACGCGGGCCTGCCGCGCCAGGTCGGCCGGATCGGTGTTGCGCACGCCGAACACCGAGGCATCCTGGCGCAGGAGCACCTGACGCAGCTCGTCGGCGTGGTCGGCAGCCAGCGCGCGCGGACGCACCCCGAGGTCGAGCGCGAGCGCGGCTCCGGTTCCCGCCGCCTCGCCGCCCGCGCCGCATGTGGCCATGACACGGGTCGAGCCGAACGCGACATGGCTCGCCGAGATGTCGCGCCCCGCCACCAGCAAGTTCGCGACGTTGCGCGAGTAGTAGCTGCGGAACGGGATGCCGTAGATGCCGTTCGAGTACCGCTGGTGCGCCCCGGCCTCGGTGGCGTACATGCCCTCGACCGGGTGCAGGTCGATCGACCAGCCGCCGAACGCGACCGCGTCGTGGTGGTCGACCTGATCGAGGATGTCGTTCTGGGTCAGCACATGGTCCCCCAGGAATCGGCGGTACTCGCGCTTGCCCGGGATCGTGCCGACCCATTCGAGATCGAGGGTGTCGGCGTCGAAGCGGCCCGAGTTCTTGATGTAGTCCCAGATGCCGAAGATGACGGAGCGCAGCTCGTCGCGGATCGCCTCGTTGTCGTGCACGGTGTCGAGGTGGCCGCCCCACTCGATCCACCAGTAGTGCGCGCCCGAGTCGCCGGACCGCAGGATCCGCGACGTCGGGATCGGGGTGGCCGTGATGTCCTTCGCCGAGTCCGGCGCGACGAAGTCGACCGGTCGTCCCACATCCTTCGTGTAGAAGAGGATCGTCGAACCGAGGAGTTCGTCATCGGCCGTCTCGGGCGCCCACGCCTCACCGAACTCGCCGCGGGCCTCGCGACCGATCCGGAAGTCGGCGCCGGCCAGGTACCCGATGAGACCGTCGCCGGTGCAGTCGAGGACGTACGGGCTCCGGAACGTCGTGGCGATCTCCGAGCCCATCGTCCACCCATGGACGGCGGTCACGACCCGCTCGCCGTCGACGTCGTCGGTGTCGATCTCGCGCACATCCGTGTTGAGGAACAACCGGATGTTGGGCTCGGCCCGCACCGCGTCGAGCACGACCTCGTCCCAGATGATGGGGTTCCCCTCCGGGTTGCGGTACTGGTTCTCGACGTAGAGCTCGCCGATCACGCCGCTCTCGCGGGCGAACCGCTGGATTCCGTGCGACGTCGCGCCGACGACCCATACCCGCACCTCCGACGACGAGTTGCCGCCCAGCACCGGCCGGTTGCCGATGAGCGCCACCTGCTTCCCCAGCCGCGCGGCGCTGATCGCCGCGCAGACGCCGGCGAGGCCGCCGCCGACGACGGTGATGTCGGATTCGATGTTCTGAGTGCGCATGGTTCCTTCAGGGCAGGGGGGATCACCGGCGGGAGCGAGACGGCTCCCGCCGGTCGGACGACGGTCTGGTCGAGCGGTGGGACGGACGGGCTCAGAGCAGGCGGGAGATCGCCTCCCCCGCGCTCTTCATCGCCGCCCCAGGCTGGGCCTGGCCGATGAGGACCGCCTGCACCTGTTCGGCGATCGCGGTCTCCATCTGTCCGTACGCCGGGTACTTCCACAGCGGGCTGGGCTTCGCCGTCGCGGTGATCGATGACGTGAACGCCTCGACGAACGCGTTCGAGGTGACCGCGTCCGACGAAAGAGCGGCATCCGTCGTCGGCGGCAGACCGAGCGCCGTGAAGTACGTCTCGCTCTGCGCGGTGTCGCTGGTGAGCCACGACGCGAAGTCGGCGGCGGTCTGCGCCCCGTCGCCGTCGACGACGACGACCAGGTGTCCCCAGAGGACATGCTGCGGGGTCTGACCGGCTTTGAGAACCGGCCGCGCGATCGGGGTCATCTTGTCGCCGAGCGAAGCATCGGGCGACTGCGAGAGCACGGCGGATTTGCCCACGGGGGCATCGTCGTAAATCGCGGTAGATCCCTGGGCGAAGAGGGTTCGCGCCGCGGCACGGTCGACGTCGGGGGCGATGAGCCCCTCGTCGTAGAGCTTCTTATACCACTCGACGGCCTTGATCGACGCCTCGTCTCCGATCGCAGACTCGTCGCCGTCGACGATCGGCGATCCGAAGGTCTGCATCCACACGACGATGTCCTTGAGCTGCGCGGCCTTCGTGCTCGCCGCGTAGGGGATCACCCCGATCCCCTTGAGCGCACGCAGGCCCTCCTCGAACTCCTCGATCGTGGCGGGGGTGAGCGACGCCCCGGCACGGTCGAACAGCTCGGCGTTGCCGATGAGGCCGACGGCGCCGATCGTCCAGGGCAGTCCGAGCTGCTTGCCGTCCGACTTGCCCGCCCCCAGTGCGGCGTCGGTGTACCCCTTGCCCTGCGTGAACGCGGACAGGTCGGTGAGCTTCCCGAGTGCGGCGAGCGCCGACAGCCAGGCGACGTCGAGCTGCGCGGCACCGGCGAACTGACCGCCTCGCACCTGCAGCGTCAGCTGATTGAGGTAATCGTTGTACGGATAGGCGACCGTGTCGATCTCGATGCCCTCGGCCTGCCGGAAGCTCGACAGGGCGGATTCGATCGCCGGCTTCGCCGCTTCCTCCGACAGGCTCCACGACGAGAATGTGAAGTCGGTGGCGGTGCCGCCGCCGGGTGTCGCGGCAGGCGCACCGGAATCTCCCGGGGCGCAGCCGGCGAGCCCGAGCACGGCGGCGCCGCCGATGCCGAACACCGAGTACCGCAGCAGCGTGCGCCGCGAGATGTCCTGGACCATGAATTCTCCTTCGAATCGGGTGGGTGGATCAGCCCTTGACCGCGCCGGCGGTGATGCCGCCGACGAGGAAGCGCTGGAGCAGGATGAACGCGACGCACACGGGCACCGACACCACGAGGGATGCCGCCATGAGCGCGGGCCACGAGGTGCTGGCCTCGGAGATGAAGGTGTTCACGAGGCCGGGCGGCAGCGTCTGCCGATCGGGCCCGGCGAGGGTGAGCGCGAAGATGAAGTCGTTCCACCCGCGGACGAAGGCGAACAGGCCGGCCGCGACCAACCCCGGCGCCGCCAGCGGGAACACGACCGAGTGGAAGATGCGCCACGGACCGGCGCCGTCGATGCGCGCCGCCTCGATGAGGTCGTCGGGAAGCGCGTCGAAGAAGCCCTTCAGCATCCAGACGCACAGCGGCAGGGTGAAGGTCGTGAACGACAGGATGAGCGCGAGGTAGGTGTTCAGGAGACCGAACTGCGCGAAGACGAGGTAGAGCGTGACGAGCAGCAGCGCCTGCGGGAACATCTGACTCGACAGCACGAAGTACATCAGCGACTTGCGGCCCGCGAAGCGATACTTCGAAAAGGCGTATCCCATGTACATCGACACCACGACCGACAGCACGGCGGTCACAACCGACACGATCACGCTGTTGCGGAGGTAGCCGAAGATCTGCTCGTTGCCGAAGACCGTCGCGTAGTGCTCGAACGTCACCTGTGTGGGGAAGAGGGACGGCGGGAAGGCGAACACGCGGTCGCTCGGGGTGAGCGAAGTCACGAGGAGCCAGTACACGGGGGCGAAGCCGAAGAGGACGATCACCGCGAGCGCGGTCCACATGCCCCAGCGGATGCGACCGCGTCGGCGGCGGGTCGGAGCCGGCTGCGCCGGGGCGGCCGAGTGAGATGCCGCGGGTGCGGGCGTGGGAACGGGGGTGATGGTGCTCATCGTGAGCCTTCCTTCTCGCCGCGCTCGGAGAGCCAGACGTACACCACCACGAGCACCGTCAGCAGCGCCATCCAGACGATGCCGAGCGCGCCGGCGTGACCCAGGTCGTAACCGCGGAAAGCGGTGTCGTACACCTCGGTGGCGAAAGTGCTGGTGGTGCCCGCGGGACCGCCGCCGGTCAGCACGAAGATCGTGTCGAAGTGCTGGAAGTTCCAGATGAACTCGAGCAGCACGACCAGAGCGGCGACGCCGCGGATGTGCGGCCACGTCACGGCGAAAAATCGGCGGACGACTCCGGCTCCGTCCATCGAGGCCGCCTCGTGCAGTTCGCCGGGGACCGTCTGCAGTGCGGCCAGCAGCATGACCATCACCCAGGGGAAGGTGTTCCACGTCTTCGCGATGATGAGCGCGCCGCGAGCAGTGTCGGTCTGGAAGAGCCAGGCGACCGGACTGTCGATGGCGCCGAGGCTCATGAGGATGCCGTTGAGCACACCGTAGTTGGCGTCGAAGATCCACATCCAGAGGAACGAGACGACGACGCCGGGAATCAGCCACGGGATGAGGAAGGCGCCCCGCAGGATGCGCTGGCCCGGGAAGCGCTGATTCAGCACGAGCGCGAGCGCGAGCCCGATCAGGAACGGCGCGATGGTCGCTCCCACGGTGAAGATGAGGGTCTGCCAGACGAGCCGACCGAAATCATCTGCGAGGACGGCGGACAGGTTCTCGAGCCCGACGAACTCCATGCCCGGATAGAGCAGATTCTCGTCGAAGAACGCCGAGACGAGCGACCGCAGCAGCGGGTAGAGCACGATCGCGCAGAGCAGCACGAACCCGGGCAGCAGCAGAAAGACCAGGAAGGTGCGCTCGCTCAGCCGCGAGCCGAGTCGGCCCCGCCCGGGGCTCTCGTGAGCGGTCACGCTCGAAGAGGTCATCGTCGTCCTTCGTTTCGTCGTCCGGGCCGTCGTCTGCGACTCCCGGGGGTGGCGACTATCCGCGTCGCCGAACTCAGAGTGCACGACGTGCGCATAGTGCGCAACTGTCATGCACTATGTGCATAATGGGGTGACGGACATCGGCGGCGAAAGCGAGGAAGCATGGCTGCGGAGAAGGGCGCCAATCAGAGCGTCGAGAAGGCGATCACGGTTCTCGAGACCTTCTCGGGGGGTGAACCCATGCGCGTGAGCGATGTCGCGCGCGAAGCCGGGATCGGTCAGTCGACCGCGTCCCGCCTGCTCGCGACTCTCGAGGCCGGCGGGCTGGTCGAGCGCGATCCGCAGACGTCGCTGTACTTCCTCGGCGCCGAGCTCATAACCCTCGCGGGCATCGCGATCAATCAGAACCGGGTACACCGAGTCGGCCGTCAGATCGCGCAGAGCCTCGCCGGAGAGATCGGTCTCGGCGTCAACATCGCCCTCCTCCGCGGCGCGGAGCTGGTCTACCTCTGCAACTTCGAAGGGCCGCTGTCACCGAAGTCGCACACGCTGATGGGGCAGCGCGTGCCGCTGCATGCGACCAGCATCGGCAAGGCCACGCTCATCGGCACGAATCGCGAGAAGCGCCTGCGACTGCTGCCGGAGCTGCCCGGCTTCACCGAGGCGACCATCACGACGCACGAAGCGCTCGACCGCGAGGTCGCGCTGACCGCGAGACGCGGCTACGCGATCGAGGTCGAGGAGTTCGTGCTCGGACGGGCCTCGACCGCCGCGCCGATCCTCGACCGCAGCGGGAAGATCGTCGCGGCCGTATCCATCTCCGGTCCGCTCACGGCGATCGATCTCGAGGCCCGCGGCGCGGAGCTGGGCCGCACGGTCGTCGAAACCGCCGACCGCATCAGCTCGGGCCTCGGCTATCAGGGCCCGGCCTGAGCCTTGCGGTCCGAGCGGCGACGCCCCGCCCGCGCGATGAAGAACAGGATCGTCCCGACCACGATGTAACCGGCGGTGCCCAGCCACACCGGCCCCGTCTGCTGGGTGAGCAGCACGACGCTGGCGATGATCGCGAGCACGGGCACGACCCGGGGCACCGAGAAGTGCTTGTGCTCGACCTTGTCCTTCTTCAGCACCAGGACGCTGATGTTCGCCGACAGGAAGACCAGCAGGAGCAGCAGCACCGTCGTCTCGGCCAGCGTTCCGATGTCGCCGAGGACCGTGAGGAGCATCGTGGCACCGGCGACGACGAGGATCGAGACCCACGGCGTGCGGCGCTTCGACAGCACACGGCCGAAGGCGTGCGGCAGCAGACCCGACTCGGCGAGACCGTAGCCCACGCGGCTGGCCATGACCATGAACAGCAGGGCACCGTTGGCGATGGCCACAAGGGCGATGAGGCTGAACAGCCACGGCGGGATGGCGACGCCGCTCGCGGTCACGACATCCAGCAACGGGCCGGTCGACTCGGCGAGCTCGGCCGGCGGCACGACGATGACGGCGCCGATCGCGATGAGCAGGTAGACGACCGCCGCGGTGATGATGGCGCCGAAGAGGGCTCGCGGGTACGACTTCGACGGGTTCTTCACCTCTTCCGCCATATTGGCCGCCGCCTCGAAGCCGAGGAACGAGAAGAAGGCGACGATGGATGCCGCGAACGCCCCCTGCAGCGGAGGCACATCCGGGGCGAACTCGAAGATGCGCGCCGGCTCGCCACCGCCCCCGGCGAAGACCATCGCCGCGACGAAGATGACGATGACCAGGCCCGAGACCTCGATGATCGACGCCACGAAGTTCGTGGCGAGCGACTCGCGCACCCCCCGCAGGTTGATGAGGGTGAGTACCGCGATGAAGGCGATCGCCACGGGGATCGGCGGGATGTCGAAGAGCGCGGCGAAGTAGTCGCCCGCGAACGCGTTCGCGAGCGCCGCCGCCGTCGTGATGCCCGACGCCATCATGAGGAAGCCCACGAGGAACGACAGGAACGGGATGCCGAACGCCTTGTCGACGTAACGGGCGGCGCCGCCCGCGTGCGGGTATTTCGTGATCAGCTCCGCGTAGGTGCCGGCGGTGAGCAGCGCGACGACGAGCGCGATCAGCAGCGGCAGCCAGATCACACCGCCGACGTCCGTCGCCATCGTTCCGACGAGCGTGTAGATGCCGGCGCCGAGGGTGTCGCCCACGATGAAGGCGAACAGGAGGGGGGTTCCGATGGCCCGCTTCAGTCCAGGCCGATCGTCGGCGATCAGCGCACTGGTGTCGTTGGTCATCGCATCACTTCAGCGCCTCACCCCGAATTCCGACAACCCCTGGCGTCGGCGCGTGATCTGTGATTGTGCACCTGCCACGGGGCGGCGCCCGATACAGGCAGGATGTGAGACATGTCCGATGCCCCCGCTCGCTCGTTCCTCCGCGGCGCCGCCGACCTCGCGCGCGGCTTCGGCTTCTGGTCGCGCCGGCCGGGGGTCATGGCGCTCGGCCTGATCCCCGCCGCGATCGTCGGGCTCGTGCTGCTCGGCGGCCTCATCGCGCTCGGCGCCTTTCTGTCTCAGATCGTCGACGCCCTCACCCCGTTCGCCGACGCATGGCCCGAGCTGTGGGCGACGCTCGTGCGCGTCGCCGCGGGCACCGCGGTGCTCGGCGGCGCGATCGTGCTCGTCGCGGTGTCGTTCACGGCGCTCGCCCTCATGGTGGGTGAGCCGTTCTACGACCGCATCTGGCGAGCCGCCGAAGCCGACCTCGGCGGTCCCGTTCCCGACAGCGAGAGCGGATTCTGGCGCTCGGTCGGCGACGCGGTCGGACTCATCGCCCGCGGTCTGCTCGCGGCGGTCATCGCGGCCCTCGTGGGCCTCATCCCCGTCGTCGGCGGCGTGCTGGGGTCGGTCACGGCGGTGTCGCTCACCGGCTGGCTGCTCGCGGATGAGCTGACCTCGCGCGCCCTGTCCGCACGCGGCATCCTGGCCGCCGACCGGCGCCGTCTCCGCCGTACGCACCGCGCCCGGTTCCTGGGCTTCGGCGTGGCTACGCAGCTGTGCTTCCTCGTTCCGCTCGGGGCCGTCGTCGCGATGCCGGCCGCCGTCGCCGGCTCGACCCGGCTGGCGCGGACGGTGCTGGACGCGCACGACTGAGGTCCCCACGCCCGACGTCAGTCGTGCCGCACCGAATCGGGCTCCTCGTCGCGGATGCGCTCGTTCTCGATCTGGAACGTCGAGTGCAGCACCGATACCTCGAAGTGCTCCGCGACGCACGAGCGCACCTCCTGCAGCACCTCGGCCGCATGGCCGTCGGTGAAGCACCGGTCCTCGACGACGACGTGCGCCGTGATGGTCGGAAGCCCCGACGCGACCGTGGACGCATGCAGATCATGCACATCGGTCACGTGGTCCAGGCGCAGGATGTGCGCGCGGACGTCGTCGAGATCGAGCCCCTGCGGCGTGAACTCCATCAGCACCGACGCCGTCTCGCGCATGAGCTTCACGGCGCGGGGCACGATGAGGGCGGCGATGAACAGCCCGGCGACAGCATCCGCCTGCGCGAATCCGGTCGTCGCGATGACGATCGCCGCGACGATGACGCCGACGGACCCGAGCGCGTCGTTGAGCACCTCGAGGAACGCCGCGCGCATGTTGAAGTTCGCGCCGCGACTCGAGGACAGCACCGCGATCGCGACGATGTTCGCGACGAGGCCGACGACGCCGAACACCAGCAGCTCCAGGGCGGGAACCTCGGGCGGCTCGAACAGGCGACGGATGCCCTCGATCGCGGCGTACACGCCCACCACGAGCAGCAGCGCTGCCTGGGCGAAAGCGGCGATCACCTCGATCCGGCGGAAGCCCCACGTCCGGCGGGCGTTGGCCGGCCGCATCATGAGGTTCGCGGCCACGAGCGCGACGAGCAGACCCGAGGCATCGGTGAGGGCATGGGCGGTGTCGGTGAGCAGCGCGAGGCTGCCTGTGACGATCGAACCCACCGCCTGGGTCACGACGATCGCCGCAGTGATCCCGAAGGCGATCCAAAGCCTCACCCGGAAGTCGGCGGGCTGTCCCGCCTGCGCCGCGTTCACGGGGCCATGGTCGTGTCCGGCGCCCATCAGCTGGCCTCGGCCTCGCCGGCGATCGCGCGGGGCCGCCGGAGGTGCCCGCACAGCGTCGCGCTCGTCCCCGTCGCGCCCAGCAACGCCTCGGCCGCATTGATGAGTCGCGCGGTCGCCTCCGGCTCGGCGAGGGCGTACCAGGACGATCGCCCGTCGGGTCGCACCGAGACGAGCCCGCACTCGAGCAGGAAGGCGACATGCTTGCTCACGGTCGACTGCGCGAGCCCGACATGCTCGACGAGATCGCGAACACGGTGCTCGCCGTACGACAGATGCTGCAGCACGGCGAGCCGGGTCGGGTCGGCGAGCGCCTGGAAGAGATGTGCGTAGACCTCGGTCGCGCGCGCGTCCAGCTCCACCGGGACACCAGCATCGAGAGATCCATTCATCACCACGAAGCGATGATATCGGGCGTGACCGATTTGAGATAGGTGGTGTCAGACGCGGGTCTGGCCAACTCCGGCCGGCGCGAGCCAGACGGTCGCCTCGCCGGCGAGCCGGCCGTCGACGAGCGGCTGCGTCGCGAGCGCGATCTCCCCATCCGGCACCGGGTAGGGCTCCTCGCCGAATGTCGTCACCACCTGCCATCCGTTGGGCCGCTCGAAATGCAGCACGTCGGAGCGACCTGTCTCGATCCACCTCAGCTCCTCCCCGGCCTGGAAGAGGGCTCGCAGTCGGAGTGCCTCGCGGTAGAGGTTCAGCGTCGACGCGGGTGCGCGGTCGAGAGCCGCGACGGCATGCTCGGCGAACCAGGCGGGCTGCGGTAGGTGAGAGCCGCCGTCCCCGAACCCGAACGACGGGTCGGTCTTCGTCCAGGGCAACGGCACACGGCATCCGTCGCGTCCGATCTCGGCACCCTCGGTGCGGAAGAAGGTGGGGTCCTGGCGATCGGGTGCCGCGATGTCGGCGACCTCGTGCAGTCCGAGCTCTTCGCCCTGATAGATGTAGGTCGACCCCGGCAGGCCGAGGATGAACATCGTCGCGGCCGCGGCTCGGCGCAGGCCTCGATCGCGGTCGAGGCCCGCCTCGTCGCCGCCGTCGATGAGCCACTGCCCGCCATGCCGCGAGGGCATGGTCGTCTCCGCGGTCGGCGTCTTCAGCCCATACCTCGTGGCGTGCCGGACGACGTCGTGGTTCGAGAGCACCCACGTGCTCGACGACCCCGACTGACGCGCGAGAGCGAGGTTGTCCGTGATGATCCGGCGGAAGGCCGCGGCGTCGAAATCCGCTTCGAGCAGGTCGAAGTTGAATGCCTGGCCGAGGCTCTCCGGGCGCGCGTACAGGTGGATGCGCGCCGGGTCGACCCACGCTTCCGCGACCGCGGTGCGGGGCGGGTCGTACGAGTCGAAGACGGCGCGCCACTCCGCGTACACCTCGTGGACGTCATCCCGGTCGATCAGCGGGTGGTTGCCGTCGCGCGGGAAGAGGTCGAGCTCGGCACGCGAGGGAAGCGGTTCGGTGAGGTCTTTCGTGAGCATGTGCGCCACGTCGATGCGGAACCCGTCGACTCCGCGGTCGGACCAGAATCGCAGCGTTTGGACGAAGTCGGCCCGCACCTCGGGGTGGTCCCAGTTCAGATCGGGCTGCTCGCGGGCGAAGTTGTGGAGGTACCACTGCCCGTCCGAGACGCGTTCCCAGGCCGATCCGCCGAACACCGACAGCCAGTCGGTCGGCGGCTCGGCACCTTCCGGGCCCGTGCCCTCTCGGAAGATGTAGCGCTCACGCTCGGCGGATCCCCGGCCTGCAGCGAGCGCTTCCTGGAACCAGACGTGCTGGTCCGAGGTGTGATTCGGCACGATGTCGACGACGACACGGATGCCGCGCTCGTGCAGCGCCGCGAGCATCGCGTCGAAGTCCTCGAGCGTTCCGAGACGCGGGTCGACGTTGCGGTAGTCCGCGACGTCGTAGCCACCGTCGGCGAGCTCGGAGGGATAGAACGGGCTGAGCCAGACGGCATTCACCCCGAGCTCCGCCAGGTAGTCGACGCGAGCCGTGATGCCCGGAAGGTCGCCCAGCCCATCGCCGTTGGCGTCGGAGAAGCTCCGGGGATAGATCTGATAGACCACCCCCTGCCGCCACCACGGGGCGGTCTCATCACCGAGGACGCTGTCGGCGTCGGAGGCGGCGGCGAGGTCGAGCGAGGTTGTCACGGAGATGTGTCCTTTCGTGGGGTCGGCGTGGTCAGCCCTTGACCGCACCCTGGGTGACGCCTTCCATGACCCAGCGCTGCGTGAACAGGTAGGCCAGGATCGCGGGCGCCATCGCCATGAGGTACGAGGCGAAGGAGACGTTGTAGTTGTTGCTGAACTGGGTCTGGAACAGGTTCTGCCGCACCGGCAGGGTCTGCATGGCGGGGTCCGAGATGATCAGCGACGGCAGCATGAAGTCGTTCCAGGCGTAGAGGAAGGCGAAGATGCCGACCGTCGCGCTCATCGGCGCGAGCAGCGGGAAGATCAGCTTCCAGAAGGTCTGCCACGTCGACGCGCCGTCGATGCGCGCGCTCTCCTCCAGCTCGATCGGAATCGAGCGCAGGAAGGCGGTGAACAGCAGCACGCTGAAGCTGAGCTGGAACATCGTCGCCAGCAGCACCACGCCGACCGGGTTGTCGAGGCCGAGTCGACCGGTCAGCTGGATCTGCGGCAGGGCCACCACGGGAAACGGGATGAACATCGCCGCCAGCAGGTAGAAGAACGAGTAGCGGAACAGCCGGCGGTCCCAGTTGCGGACGATCGCGTACGACGCGAAAGCGGCGAGGATGATGGTCGCGACGACGGTGCCTGCGGTGACGAAGAAAGAGATCGCCGCTCCGACCGGGAATCTCGTGAGGTTCCACGCCTGCACGAACCCGTCAATGCTGAAGGGCGCCGGCAGCGAGAATGCGTTGCCGTCGACGGCCTGACCGGTTGTCTTGAACGCCATCGAGATCGTGACGTACAGCGGCAGCAGCACCGTGACGGCGCACAGGATCAGGATGACCGTCGCCGACCAGTTGATGCGCTCGCCCTTCCCGGTGCGTGCCGCGCGGGTCGGACGGGTGCGACGGCGGGCGTCGACGGTGACGGCATCCGCCTGCTCGAAAGCGAGCGCGGGCTGAGAGGTGGACATCAGAACGAGTTCCTTCCGCGCGTGAGCGAGAGCTGGAGCAGCGAGATGAGCACGGCGACGATGAAGAAGATGGTCGCGTTCGCCATCTGGTAGGCGTAGTCGCCGCCGTTGAAGCCCGCGATGATCGTCATCGCGACGCTGCGGGTCGCCGTTCCGGGCCCGCCGTTGGTCAGGCCCACGATGATGTCGTAGGCGTTGAGGAAGCCCTTGAACCCGAGGATGACGTTGATGACGACGTATCCCGCGACGAGCGGCACCGTGATGCGCAGCAGCTGCTGCGTCTTCGATGCGCCGTCGAGGTCTGCCGCCTCGTAGACGTCGCCCGGAACCGACAGCAGCCCGGCGATGTAGATGAGGAGCGTGCCGGGGATCGCCTGCCACGCTGTCACGATCACGATCGCGACCCACGCGAGGTCGGGGTTTGCCAGGAGGCTCGTCTCGAGCCAGGGAAGGCCCAACGACGTGCCCGCGGCGGGAAGCGAGTTCGAGAAGAGGAAGTTGAAGACGTAGGCGATGATGATGCCCGAGATCACCATCGGGATGACGAAGACGGTGCGCAAGCCCGTCTTGAAACGGATGCGCGCGGTCAGGCCGACGGCCAGCAGGAACGCGACGACGTTCACGACGATGACCGTCGCGATCGCGAAGCCGGCGGTGAACAGATAGCTCTGCAGGATCGCCGGGTCGCTGAAGAGCGCGATGTAGTTCGTCAGCCCGATGAAGCGCCACTCGCCGATACCGATCGAATCGGTGAAGCTGAAGAAGATGCCGATGAGGCCGGGCACCGTGATCGCGAGCGTGAACAGCACCAGGCTGGGCAGCAGGAACAGGTAGTAGATCGGCTCGACCCGGCGGTGGCTCCGGCGGGCGCGGCGGTCGCCGCCGGTGAGGATCGTCGTCGTGGAACTCGTCGTCGCGGTCATCGCGCGCCCTCCGCCTCGTTCGTAAGCGCGGGCTGGCGGAAAGCCAGTCGCGCCCAGTCGGTGTCCATCGTGCGGAGGACGGATGCCGGGCTGTCGCCGAAGACCATCGCCTGCGCATACCCGAAGACAGGGATGGTCTTCGGCACCAGGACCGAGGGACCCTGGTAGACGCGCCCGGCGTCGTAGAACTCCTGCATCCCCGCGATGCGCGGATCGTCCGGCGGTGCGGCATCCGTCGTCGGGCTGAAGCCGAGCTGCGAGGCGTTGTAGGCCTCGATGATCTCGGGTCGGAAGAGGTATTCGAGGAAGTCGCGGGCGGCGTCCTGGTGGCGCGATCCCTCGGGGATCATCGCCGCAAGGTCCATGTTCACGCGCACCGCGCGGTCGGCCGGGTCGTCGGTCATCGGCAGAGGGAAGGTACCGAGCTCGAGGTCGGGGGCGGTCTTCGCGATCTCGCTGAACGCCCACGGGCCTTGCAGGTACATCGCCGCCTCGCCCTGCGCGAAGGCCAGGTTGCCGTCGCCATAGCCGCGGCTCGCAGCGTCACGGCTGACGTAGGCGCCGGCCAGCTGCAGCATCCGTTCTGCGGGCTCGGCGAAGTCCTTCTCGAACGACGTCGAGGACTCAGGGCCGACATCCGCGCCCTCCGTCGCGAGCCGGTCGAAGAAGTCGAGGACGTCGACCGAGCCGCCCACGGCGTAGTCGTACCAGCCCTGACCGATGGTCCAGTCGTCCTTGAAGGTCGCGTAGAACGGGGTGACCCCGGCCGCCTCCAGCGCGTCGCACACCGCGATGAGCTCGCTCCACGTCGTCGGGACCTCGAGGCCGAGTTCCTCGAAGATCGCGGTGTTGTAGATGACCGACGACGCCATGACCGAATAGGGCAGGGCGCTCGTGCGTCCGGGGCACGTGCCGTACTGGTCCATGAGCGGCTGCAGGTCCTCGCGGGTGCTCGCGGCGGCGTCGGTGCCGGCGAGGTCCGTCAGCGCGCATCGCTGGACGAATCGGGCGACCTCGTAGTTGTAGTTGGCCAGCATGATGTCGGGAGGATTGCCCCGGACGAAGCTGGCGGAGACGACATCCACACCCGACGTGTCCATCTCGACGCGCACGCGGTCCTGCGAGGCGTTGTACTGCGAGACCACGTCCTGCATGAACGTCAGCGCCTCGCGTTTGCTGAAGGTGAAGCGGATCGTCTCCCGCCCGTCCGCCGAGCACCCCACGAGCAGCGTCGCGGCGAGCGCGGCCACCGCCGTCGACGCGACGATGCGCCTCGCTCGCCTCGCCCTGTTCCACACCGGCTCCGTCACCTGAGTCCTCCGATCGCCTCATTGCGGCTCGAATCGTCGCCGAGTAAATTTACTCGCCAAATCAATTGCTGAACGGCAGTATGGCAGGGCCGGATCAGAAAGGTCAACACACATATGTCGACGACGATGACGACGGTGGCCGCGCGCCCCGCGAGCCACGACGCGATCCTCGCCTTCGCCTGGACCTCGGCGGAGTTCACCGCGACCGACGTCATCGCCGCGACCGGGCTGACCCGCTCAACGACGATCGACGCGCTCGACGCGCTCGTCGAGCTCGGGCTGCTGCGAGAGCTCCCCAACGCACGCATCGCGGGGGACTACCGCAAGGGACGCCCTGCCCGCCGATTCGCGCTCCGCGACGATGCTGCCGTGCTGGTCGGCGTGGATGCCGGGCACGTACACCTCACCGCGACCGTGACAGACCTCCGCTCGCGCAGCCTCGCCACGCAGCGCGCGACTCTCGTGCTCGACGGCGACGATGCCAGGACCCGCGCCCGGCGGATCATCGCCGTCATCGACGCGGCACTCGACGCCGCCGGGCGAACGCGTGGCGAAGTGCTCGCCGTGTGCGTCGGCGTGCCGGCACCCGTCGACGGCGACGGGCGCTCGCCTGAGCACCCCCGCGGGTTCTGGGCACGCATGAACCCCGGCCTCGTCGCCGAGCTGTCGTGGGCGCCGATCGTGCGAGTCGACAACGACGCCTCGCTGGCCGCCGTCGCCGAGGGCTCCGTCGGCGCCGCGGCCGGATGCCGCGACTTCATCGCCCTGCTCGCGGGAACGCGCCTCGGGGCGGGTGTCGTCGTCGACGGCAACCTGCTGCGAGGACGACACGGCGGGGTGGGCGAGATGGTCGCCTTCGACCACGTCGAGGGGGTCGGGAACGCGGAGGGGCTCGGCACTCGCGCCGTCCAGTGGGCGAGGGAAGCCGCCGCGGGCGGCGAGCTCTCGCCCGCGAGTCCGCTCTCGGACCTCGCATCCACCGATCTCGATGCCCGCATCGTGCTCGAGCTGGCCGCCCGCGGTGACGCCGACGCCCTGCGCATCGCGGAACGCGTCGGAATGACGCTCGCCCGCATCGTCAGCGTGCTCGGCAGCATGTTCGACCCACAGCGCGTCGTCGTCTCGGGTGGCATCTCCGCGGGCGTCGAGGAAGTCGTCACCGCTGCGCGCCGGTTCCTCCCCACCGACCTCGACCTGCCGGCGCCCGAGCTCGTGGCATCCGATCTCGGCGCCGACGTCGTCGTGGTCGGGGCCGTCGCCGGAGCGGCCGAAGCCGCCCGGGACGGGGCGCTCGACGTGTGGGCGGCGCGGGCGGGCGCCTAACGGAGCGGCGGCGTCACTGCTGCGGGTCGACCTCCATGACGATCCGGCGCCCGGCGTCGATCACGCCAGGCCCTTTGTCCGGCGATGGCGCGGGAACCGGCAGCTCCTGCTCGACCTCCCAGGTGAGCCGGGCGTTGTTCGCCGCGGGGTGGAACAGCTCGTCGAAACCGAGCAAACCTCCTGACGACGGCCGATCCGCCTCGTCTCGGCGGCGCGTCGCGAACGCGGAGCCGATGAAGACCAACGGCAACGAGAGCACGAACACGATGGTGCCCCAGCCGAAGACGTCCGCCATGCCGACAGGCTAGAGCGAGTCGCTCCTCGCGGCTACCGACGGGCGCGGCGGATGCGGATCGGCCCCTTCGCCGTCGACGGGTCGACGACGGCACCGCGCTGCGTGATCTCGACCTCACCGCCGGCGACGAGCCGCCGCGCGGCACGGCGCGCGGGTTCCATCAGGTCGCGCCACTCCTCGCCGCCGACGGCGCGCGCCGCCTCGGAGGGGCAGATCGTCGCCCCCGCGGCGCGAGCGCTCAGCAGCTCGAGGATCTTCTCGCTCAGCTGCGCGTCGACGGTTCGGATGCCGCGACGGCGGCACGCATCCGAGCAGTAGCGGACCTCGTCCCAGTTCTTCGCCCACTTCGCGCGCCACTGCATCTCGCGACCGCACGACGCGCACGTCTTCGGCGGCGGGGTGGGGGCGGTTGCGCGGCTGGACGATCGGGACACGCGCCCAGTCTGCGCGCATTCCGGACGTCGGCGCGGGCCGTTGACAGATGCCCGAGCAGGGGGCGTCATCGTCGGTCACGCAGCCCGTGACCCAGCCCGATCGGCTTAGCCTGACGGGATGTCGTTGTCGCCGAAGGTGTACGTGATCCACGAGAACCCCGAGTGGTGGGCGCCCTTCGCGGCCGCGTTCGCCGCCGAGGACGTCCCCGCAGAGCAGTGGCTGCTCACCGACGGATCCATCGATCTGTCCGCCGAGCCGCCGCAGGGGGTCTTCTGGTCGCGGCTGTCGGCATCGGCGCACACGCGCGATCACGCGCAGTCGAAGGAGTACGGCCGCGCGGTGCTCCGCTGGCTCGAGTCGTGGGGCCGCACGGTGATCGGCGGCAGCCACGTCCTCGAGTTCGAGGTCAGCAAGGTCGCCCAGCATGCCGCCCTGCGGACGAGCGGCATCGACGTCCCGCACACCGTCGCCGTCTTCGGCACCGGTGACCTGAAGGAGCGCGCACGCGAGTTCCCGGTGCCGTTCATCAGCAAGCACAACCAGGGCGGCAAGGGTCTCGGCGTCCGCCGCTGGGACTCCCACGACGAGTTCGACGCCTGGGTCGACGGCCCCGAGTTCGAGGCATCCCCCGACGGCATCACACTCATCCAGGAGTTCCTGTTCGCCCGTGAGCCGTTCGTCACCCGCGCCGAGTACGTCGGCGGCGAGTTCGTCTACGCCGTGCGCGTCGACACGAGCGCCGGCAGCTTCGAGCTCTGCCCCGCCGATGCGTGCGTCGTCGACCCCGCCGCGGGCACGGGCGCCACCCCGGCCTATCCGCCCTTCGCGCTGCGCGACGAGATCACCGCCGACCATCCCCTGGTCGTGCAGCACCGCGACTTCCTCCGCGCCGTCGACATCCGCATCGCCGGAATCGAGTTCGTCGAGACGATCGAGGGGCGACTCGTCACCTACGACCTCAACACGAACACGAACTACAACCCCGACGTCGAGGCCTCGGCTCACGCATCCGGGCCGGGCGAGATCGCCCGGTTCCTCGGCGGACTGCTCGGCGAAGCACACGACTAGCGCAGGCCCGCCTCACGCACAACCGATAGGCCGCATCCGAGGCCCTTCCTACGCTGACACCGTGCTCCGAAACCTCGTGATCGTCCTGGGCGACCAGCTCGACCCCGACGCGAGCGCCTTCGACGACTTCGACCCGGCGCAGGATGCCGTCTGGATGGCGGAGGTCGCCGAAGAGTCCACCCACGTCTGGAGCTCGAAGCCGCGCACCGCGGTGTTCCTCGCCGCGATGCGCCACTTCGCCGAGGACCAGCGCGACGCCGGGCACACCCTGCACTACGCGGAGCTCGACGCACGGGGGAACTCGGGCACATTCGCCGGCCAGCTCGCCGCCGACCTGGAGAAGCTGAAGCCCGAGGCGCTCGTGATGACCGAGCCCGGCGAGTGGCGCGTGCGCGAAGCGCTGCAGCAGACGGCGGATGCCGCCGGCATCCCGCTCGACATCCGCATCGACCGGCACTTCTTCTCGACCATCGCCGAGTTCGCCGAGCACGCCGAGGGCCGGGCGACCCTGCGGATGGAGTACTTCTACCGCGAGATGCGCAAGCGGCACGGCATCCTCATGACCGGGCGCGGGCAGCCCGTCGGCGGCGAATGGAACTACGACGCCGACAACCGCAAGGCGTTCCCGAAGCAGGGTCCCGGTCTCGTGCCGCCCCGCGCGACCTTCGCGCCCGATGAGATCACGCGCGAGGTGATCGCGCTCGTCGACACGGAGTTCGCCGAGCACCCCGGTTCGCTCGACACGTTCGCGTGGCCGGTCACTCGCGCGCAGGCGCTCGAAGCGCTCGACCTCTTCATCGACGAGCGGCTGCCGGGCTTCGGCGATGCGCAGGACGCGATGTGGCCGGGCGAGCCCTGGCTGTGGCACGCGCACCTGTCATCGTCGATGAACCTGAAGCTGCTGCATCCTCGCGAGGTCGTCGCGGCCGCCGAGGAGGCCTACCGGTCGCAACGTGCGCCTCTTGCGGCGGTCGAGGGGTTCATCCGGCAGATCCTCGGCTGGCGCGAGTACGTGCGCGGCATCTACTGGACGCAGATGCCCGGCTACATCCAGCGGAACGCGTTCGAGGCGTTCGAGCCGCTGCCCGACTGGTACTGGACGGGCGATACGCCGATGGCGTGCCTGAAGGATGCCATCGACACGACACTCGAGAACGGGTACGCGCACCACATCCAGCGCCTCATGGTCACGGGGCTCTACGCGATGCTGCTCGGTGTCGACCCGCGCGAGGTGCACGCCTGGTACCTCGCCGTCTACGTCGACGCGGTCGAGTGGGCCGAGCTTCCGAACACGCTCGGGATGAGCCAGTACGCCGACGGCGGGCTCATGGGCAGCAAGCCGTACGCCGCGACCGGCAAGTACATCGATCGCATGAGCCCGTACTGCAAGACGTGCCCGTTCGACCCGGCGAAGCGGATCGGCGAGGATGCCTGCCCCTTCACCACTCTCTACTGGGACTACCTCATCCGGCACGAGGCGCCCCTCGCCGAGAACCACCGCATGGCGCTGCAGGTGAAGAACCTGGGCCGCCTGGGCGACGACGAGATCGATCAGATCCGCGACCGCGCCGACGCCATCCGGCGCGGCGACGTCACCGCACCGGGGGGAATCCGATGACCGACGGGAACGCCGCACAGAACGACATCGCGCTGGTCACCGGCGCCCGAGGCGGGGTGGGCCGCGCGCTCGTCGCACGCCTGCGCGCCCGCGGCCTGCGTGTCGCCGCCGTCGGCCGGGATACCGCCTCCCTCGCAGACGTCGACGCCGACGCGCACATCGAGACCGACGTCACGACACCCGAGGGTGCCGCGCGGGCGTTCGCGGAGTGCCGCGACGAGCTCGGCGGGGCACCCGCGCTCCTGGCTCACGCGGTCGGCAGCACCCTCATCACGCCGCTGCACCGGACGAAGACCGAGGACGCCCGCGACGTGCTGCGCGTCAACCTCGAGAGCAGCCTCTGGATGCTGCACGCCTGGCTCGGGGCGACGGGCAAGGCGCCGGGCGCCGCGGTGTTCGCCAGTTCGGTCGTCGCCCGCATCGGCGTCGCCAACCACGAGGTGATCGCCGCGGCGAAGGGCGGCGTCGAGGCGCTGGTCCGCAGCGCCGCCGCGACCTACGCCGCTCGCGGCATCCGCGTGAACGCCGTCGCACCCGGTATAACCGACACCCCTCTGACCGCCGGCATGCTCTCGGCGCCCATGCTGCGCGAGAGCGCCGAGAAGCAGTACCCGCTCGGCGGCGTGCAGTCTGCCGACGAGGTCGCCGCGGTCATGGATTGGCTGCTCTCGTCCGACGCATCTCGCATCACCGGCCAGGTGATCCCGGTCGACGGCGGATTCACCACCATTCGGCCGATGGTGAGATAGTGACGACACCCGAACCCAGGAGCGACGCCATCACCCGTCCGACATCGGCGCTTGCGCGCCTCGTCCACATCTCGCGGCCCGTTCTGTGGATCAACACGATCGGCACCGGCGCGCTCGGCATGTGGCTGACCGGTCAGCTCATCGACGTCGCCGCGATCCCGCTGCTGATCTGGCTGACGCTGCCGTTCAACTTGCTGATCTACGGCGTGAACGACATCTTCGACCAGGACACGGATGCGCTGAACCCGCGCAAGGGTTCGATCGAGGGCGCGCGCATCGAGCCGCGCGAGGTGAAGCTCATCGCATGGGCGGTGGCGGTCACCAACATCCCGTTCCTGATCTATTTCGTCATCGCGCTTCCGCTCGCCGCCGTCGGGCTGATCCTGCTCTACGCGGGCGTGTTCGTCTTCTACTCCGCCCCACCGCTGCGGTTCAAGGCGCGACCGTTCCTCGATTCGCTGAGCAACGCCGCCTACGGCCTGCCGCTGCTGATCCTGCCGGTCGCCCTCGAGGCACCGCCGGTCTGGCCCGCCGTCGTCGGGCTGCTCGCCTGGAGCGTCGCGAAGCACGCCTACGACGCCGTGCAGGACATCGAGGAAGACCGCGAGGCGGGCATCACCACCACCGCGGTACTGCTCGGCCCGCGCGGCACCGCCCTGTGGAGTGGCGCCTGGTGGCTCATCTCGACCGCGCTCTTCGCGCTCGTCAGCGTGCCCGTCGCGCTCGTCAACCTCGCCCTCGCCGGGACCCTCGTCGCCTGGATGCTGCTGCGCCCGACACCCGCGACCGGCCGCAGGCTGTATCCGCTGTCCGTCGCCTTCCCGTACATCGCGGGATCGGTCGCGAGCGGGCTGCTGCTCGCCGCCATGTTCCTGGGGATCTATCCATGAGCCGCATCGTCGTCGTCGGCGCGGGCCTCGGCGGGCTCGCGGCATCCGCCCTGCTCGCCCACGCCGGCCACCGCGTGACGCTGCTCGAAGCGGCCGAGACCGTCGGCGGCAAGAGCCGGCGCATCGAGCTCGACGGCGAGCGCATCGACACGGGACCATCCCTCGTCACCTTCCCGTCCGTCTGGGATGAGCTGCTGCGCCGGTTGGGCGCCGGGCCGCGAACGGGCACGGATGCCGGTGGGCTCGACCTCGTCCGTCTCGATGAGGTCGGCCGCTACTACTACCGGGGCGAAGAGGTGTCGCTGCCCGTGCCGGAAGGGCACCCCTGGTACCCGGCATGGAAGCGATTCAGCGACGAGCACGCACCCCTCGCGGGCGACGTCGCCGCGCTGCTCGTCGCCGACCCGCTCGATCGCGCGTCGCTGCCCGCGCTGCAGCGGTTGCTCGCCGTGTACGGTCGACGCCTCAGCACCCGCGCCTACCTCGACAGCCTCACCTGGATGCCCGAGGGACTGCGCGAGATCATCGCGATCCACACCCTCAACGCCGGCGTCTCCCCCTCCCGCACCCCGGCGTTGTACGCGAGCATGCCCGCCGTCATGGCCGCCGACGGGGTCTGGGTGCCCCGTGGCGGGGTGTTCGAGATCGTCGTCGCCCTGCAGCGGCTGGCGGATGCCGCGGGCGTCGAGATCCGCACCGGCGAGCGCGTCACGCGCATCGAACGCGGGCGGGTCACGACCGAGCGCGATGTGCACGAGGCGGATGTCGTCGTCAGCGGTCTCGACGCGTCACGACTCGACGGGCTGCTGGGGCAGCGGCGCCTCATTCCCGGTTCGCCGTCGCTGTCGTGCTCGGCCGTCGCGGTCTACGGTGTGCTCGAGAAGCCTCTCCCCGAGCGGATCGCCGCGCACAGCGTCATCCTGCCGACGAAGCCCGCTGCCCTGCACCGCAGTCTCGCCGCGGGCGACGAGCCCGCCGACACGATGGCGTTCGTCAACCACTACCGTGCCGGCGAGATCTACCCGAACGACCGCAGCACGCTCGCCGTCCTGCTGACCAGCCCCGCCGATGGCCAGGGCTACTCGCTCGACCACCCGTTCGTGACGCGCGAGATCGAGCGCATCTCGCGCGCCATGGGCCTCGACGGACTCCTCACCGATGCGATGACCGAGACGACCGTGCTCGACCCCCGCTACTTCGGCTCGTTCGGCGAGCCCCACGGCGCCCTCTACGGCGCATCGCGACCGCTGTGGATGAGCGGCCCGCTGCACCAGCCCGCGCAGCACGACCTCCGCGCACCCTGGCTCTGGCGGGTCGGCGCCTCGGTCCACCCGGGCGGCGGCATCCCCGCCGTGCTCGGCGGCGCGATGATCGTCGCGGCGAAGCTGCTCAAGCGGCATCCGGCCTGAGCCGGCTTACAGCCGAGGAGATCTGCTGCGGTCACGACGGAAGCTCCCCGCGACCACGCGCCCACCGGGCCAGGAAGTACAGCCCGACGCCGACCACGATGAGGATGGCGCCGAAGATCCATACCCGGAGGGTCTGCTGGCTCAGCAGCAACAGGCAGGACGCGACGCCGAGCACGGGAACGAACGTCCAGACGCGGAAGTGATCGTGATCGACGCGGTCGCGGCGCAGGACGAGCACCGAGATGTTCGCGCTCAGGAAGACGAAGAGCAGCAGCAGGACGACCGTCTCGGCGAGCAGCGCCAGGTCGCCCACGAGCGTCAGCAGCATCGCGACGAGCGTCGTGGCGAGGATCGCCACCCACGGCGTCTGCCGCCCGGGCAGCACCCGCGACAGAGCGCGCGGCAGCAGCCCCTGCTCTGCCATGCCATACGTGAGACGGCTCGCCATGATCATCGTCAGCAGCGCACCGTTGGCGACGGCGATGAGCGCGATGAGGCTGAACAGCCACGAGGGGATGGCGACGCCGCTCGCTTCGACGACAGCGAGGAGGGGGCCGCTCGAGCTCGACAATTCTTCGGGCGGCAGAGCGATGCTGCTCGCGAGGCCGACCAGCACGTAGACCAGCCCGGCTGCACCGAGAGCGGCGAACAGCGCTCGCGGGTACATCTTCGAGGGTTCCTTGACCTCTTCGATCATGTTCGCCGACGTCTCGAAGCCCACGAAGGAGTAATACGCGATGATCGCTCCGGCGAGCACGGCCGACGCGACGCCGGTGCCCTCGGGCACCTGCGTGACGCGCGAGACATCCCCGCCACCGCCGGCGAGGAGGAACCCGACCACGACCACGACGATCACCAGCCCGGAGACCTCGATGGCGGTCATGACGAAGTTCGCGCCCATCGACTCCCGGATGCCGCGGGCATTGAGAGCCGCGAGCACGGCGAGGAACACGATGGCGACCGGCACCACGGGAACCTCGACGAACGTCTGCAAGTACTGACCGGCGAAGGCGATCGACAGCCCCGCCGCGCTCACGACACCCGCGGCCAGCATGCAGAAGCCGACGAGGAACGACACGAGCCTGTTCTTGAACGCGCGCTCGGCGAAGACGGCCGCGCCGCCGGCCCGCGGGTACTTCGTCACCAGCTCGGCGTACGACCCGGCGGTGAGCAGCGCGAGCACGAGGGCGGCGAGGAGGGGCGCCCACAGCATTCCGCCGACACGCTCGGCCAGCACCCCCATCAGTGCATAGACACCTGCACCCAGAACGTCACCGAGGATGAAAGCGAACAGCAGCGGTCCGCCGATTCCTCGCCGAAGGCGAGTGGGCACGGGGGTATCGGTCTTGCTCATTCCGCGAACGTTAGATCGCGGAATCCCGAAACCCGTAGCGGGTTGACAGCAGACCCGCGGATGAGCCCAGACCCCGACCGCGCGGCCGACCGCGGGCGAGGCGGTAGCCTCACCTCCGTGCCCAGACGCACACGAGCGTCGGAAACGGAGGCCGGGCTGCGCAGCCTCCTCTCACTCGTCGGCTACGAAGCCCGCGCTTCGTCGAGTTGACGCAGGCGCGCGGTGATGCCGACGAGGCCCGTGCTCCACGCGACCGTGACGGCCACGGCACCCGACGTCGACGCGATGATCCCGGCGGGCGACCCGCTCATGCCGGCCACGATGGCCCAGGCGATGAGAGCCAGCAGCGCGATGGCCGATCCGACCGGCAGCCAGGTCCTCGCCGTTTGCAGGCGGGACGCCTCTCGCGTCGCACGGTCGGCGGGCTGGTTGGCGAGGGCAGTGCTCATGGATACGACGCTATGCGGGCTGAGTGGGCCGCGCCTCCGCCGTACGGCGGAACCCTCGCGCGCGAGCATCCGGCGCACGGGTGAGGCACGACGTCAGCGGTAGCGCCGCGGCACTGTCCAGGGGCGGCCGAACTCGGTGTTGTACGACTCCGGATCGAACGGGCTGTCGCCGCCGGCGGGGAAGCTCGTGAGCTCGCCGAAGACCACGCGACCGTCGACGTCGTACAGATCGACGCGCACGAAGTCGGTGCCCTCGCCGAGCCGCTCGGCGATGCTGATCATCTCGTCGAGATGCGCCGGCCGCGAGCGCTCGGGATCAGCCCAGGGCGGGCCGCCACTCATCGGGATGCGGCTCCAGTCGGGTCGGAAGAAGTCCTGCGTGCGACCGCCGAAGCGTCCGCCGTCGACCTGGATGAAGTGGCATCGCCCATGGAAGACGAAGAACTTGTAGTCGTCCGGGATGCCGCCGTCGGCACCGACCAGGAACTCCTCGACGATGACTCGGCGCGGCACCTGTCCGTAGACCCACTCGCGATTCGGGCCCTGACCGTAGAGCTTGGCGAGCCAGCCCGCGGCGATCGCCGCGAGGTCGTGCGGGTTCGCGAACTCCGGACGCACGTGCCGATAGACCCAGCCCCAGCGCGCTTCCGGAAGCCGGGCATCCGCGGAGGCGGCGGCGGACACGACGATCGCAGCGCCGCTCCCGTGCGTCGGCTTCACGACGTAGGCATCGGGCCAGTCGAGGTCCAGCAGGCTCTGCGGATCTTCGATGATCGCGTAGGCGCGGGGCAGGTACTGCTCGCCGATGACCGCGGCGACGTAGTCGCGCACAGCGGCCTTGTCCGCGAAGGTGACGATGAGGCTGCGGCGGTCGCGCAGCATCTTGTACCGCACCTTCTCACGGAACGTCATCGGATTGCGGGTGCGCCACAGGCGCAGCATCCGAACCAGCCGGCTGCGCTCGCGCCAGCGGACGCCATGATGGCGAGGTGTCACGACTCGTCGAGGTCGCCTTCGTCGTGACCGATCGACTTCGCCTCGAGGAACGTGCAGAGCTCGGCGGCGACGGTGAACTCGGCCGCGAGCGAGTGCATCTGGAAGCTGCTGAGAATGGTGAAGTCGGGCTGCGGTTCGATGGTGATCCGCCAGCGGGCATCGCCGATCTCGATGGGCTCCATGAACACCGACACGGAGGAGTTCGCGAGGGGCACGACGACGAGCCCCGTGTCCGATCCCTCCGAACCGTCCTGCACGAGGACGCGGATGAGCTCACCCGCTCCCCGCTGCTCGTGGAACTCGCCGAGCCAGCGCTCGAGCGTCTCTTTACTGCGGAACGGCATCAGGCTCCCAACGGGCCGAGGGCGGATGCGCGTGATTCCGCGCACTGGACTATAACGGTCGTCGGCTGACCGTTCAGTCCATCCCCACGGCCATGTCGGTGAACCGCGAGAAGTGACCCTGGAACGCCACCGTCACCGTGTCGGTCGGACCGTTGCGGTGCTTCGCGACGATGAGGTCGGCCTCGCCGGCACGGGGGCTGTCCTTCTCGTAGGCCGCCTCGCGGTGCAGCAGGATGACGATGTCGGCATCCTGCTCGATCGAGCCCGACTCACGCAGGTCGCTGATCGCCGGCTTCTTGTCGGCACGCTGCTCGGCACCACGGTTCAGCTGCGACAGCGCGATGACGGGAACCTGCAGCTCCTTCGCGAGCAGCTTGAGCGCACGCGAGAACTCCGAGACCTCCTGCTGACGCGACTCGACGCGCTTACCGCTGGTCATCAGCTGCAGGTAGTCGATCACGACCATCTTGAGGCCCACGCGCTGCTTGAGGCGGCGGCACTTCGCGCGGATCTCGACGAGCGTCATATTGGGGCTGTCGTCGATGTAGAGCGGAGCGTCGTTGATGCGGCCACGCGTCGCGGCGACGGTGGTCCAGTCGCGTGAGTCGAGGGTTCCCTTGCGCATCGACTGCAGCGGCACGGCGCCCTCGGCGCTCATGAGGCGCATCGCGATCTCGCTGCGCCCCATCTCGAGCGAGAAGAAGATCGTGGGCGAGTTGTTCTTGATCGCGGCGGCGCGGGCGAAGTCGAGCGCGAGCGTCGACTTACCCATGGCGGGACGCGCCGCGACGACGATCATCTGACCGGGATGCAGGCCGTTGGTCAGCTGGTCGAGCCCGGAGAAGCCGGTCGGGATGCCGGTCATCTGGCCATCGCGACCACGTGCGGCTTCGATGTCGTCGATGGCAGCGGTGACGGCGACCTCGAGGGGGACGTAGTCCTCGGCCTTCTCCGCACCGGTGACCGAGTAGATCTCGGCCTGTGCGTTGTTGACGAGGTCGACCGCGTCGCCCTGGCCGTTGTAGCCCATCTGGACGATGCGGGTTCCGGCCTCGACGAGGCGGCGCAGCAGGGCGCGCTCGTTGACGATCGTCGCGTAGTAGCCGGCGTTCGCCGCGGTCGGGACGATGGAGGTCAGCGTGTGCAGATAGTCGGCCCCGCCAGCGCGCTGCAGCTCGCCGTTCTTGATGAGCTCGTCGGTGACGGCCACAACATCGGTCGGCTCACCATGGGAGTACAGCGAGAGCAGCGCCTCGTAGATGAGCTCGTGCTTCGGCACGTAGAAGTCGGTGCCCCGGAGCGTCTCGATGACGTCGGCGACGGCATCCTTCGACAGCAGCATTCCGCCGAGCGTGCTCTGCTCGGCGAGCATGTCGTGCGGCGGGGTGCGATCGGGTTCGCGCCGTCCGCCGAGCCTGTCGTCAGAGATGTCCGCGATCGACATCCGCACCCCCGCATCCTGGCCTGTGACCGAGCCGGAGTACACGGTATGGAGGGCATCCGACACCCGCAAACCGGCCTGTGGATAACTCTGTGGAGAGGATGCGGGAAACGCCGCGACGGTTGTGAAGAAGTCCTGTGGAAAACGCCCGGGGATACGTGGAAAGTCTACGAGTAATTAGCCGTTGATCAGGGGTTTAAGTTTCCCCAACCTGTGGATGAAGATCGTGGTTGAAGTCTCACTTGAAGGTTGTTCATCTGGGGACTCACTTGTGTAAAACGCCCGCCTTGTCAAGTCGACTCCGCGCCCCCGGCGCGGCATCCTCAGGACGGGCTCATGACGAACTCAGCGGAACCCTAGACAGTCGCCCGAGACAGGAGTATCTTTCTTCGCCAAGCAGTACCCGACGGCACGGGGTCTCCCGTGCGAACGATGTCGACGCTCTCGGGGGAGGTGATCGCTCGTCATGGCCCAGCACCGCCGTGCGCCTCGCTGGGTGCCGATCCTCGGCACCGGCGTCGGTCTCGCCTTCGCCTGGACGGCGCTCTCCCTCGCACTCGCGCCCGCGAGCTACGCGGCCGACGAAGAGACTGGGCCCCTGCAGGGCATCGTCTCCGCCGTCACCGACCCGGTCGACCGTGCCGTCGAAGACGTCGTCGCTCCGGTGCTCGACACTGTCGTCCAGCCTGTGGCCCGCGTCGCAGATCCCGTCGTGCAGGCTGTCGCCCCCGTCGTGCAGTCGGCCCCTCCCGCCGTCGCGCCGGTCGTCGAACCGGTCGTCCGCGAGGTGGTCGAGCCCGTCGCGCAGAACGTCGTCGCACCGGCTGTGCAGCCGGTCGCAGACGTGGTCGAGCCCGTTTCGGATGTCGCGGCGCCCGTCACGGAGAACCTCGCGCCTGTCGTCGCACCGATCGTCGGCTCACTGTCTCCGGTGACCGATGCCGTCGGCGCCCCCGTGACTCCCGTGCTCGGCATCCTCGACGGCGCCCTGGCACCCGTCGTGGCGGTGCTCGCTCCGGTGACCGATGCCCTCGCGCCCGTCACGGACGCGCTGACTCCCGTCATCGTCCCGATCACGGATGCCGTTGTACCCGGCGGCTCGCAGCCGTTCGTCCCCCTGCTTCCCGGCGAGACGCCGGAGCCCGGAATCGCCACCAGCTCGCCGCTGGACGCGCTTTCCGCCGTCGCCCTCGGTCTGGCACGCGACCTGGCTACGTCCACGTCGACCGACGGCCCATTCGGCATTTTCGGCGTCCTGGCGACGTCGGCCGAGGTTCTCGCGCCCTCATCCGAACTGTTCGCCGCGGCGGCCAGCGCGGCACCCGCCGTCGCGGGTCATGCGCTCGCTCTGGGCGCACCGGCGTCGGGTGGCCTCGCCGTCAGCGCTCCGGGCGCGGCCTCGGCCGGCGCCGCCGCTGCCGGAGGCGGTATCGCCGCAGCCCTGTTCGCATTCGCCGGAGCAGCGTTCCTGCTCCCCGGACGCCGCGGACGCCTCACGAACTCGACGGGCCCGATCTCGCCCGTCTACCCCACCGACGTCTCTCCTGACTGACGAACGGCCGGCCGCGCTCGAGCGGCACGACCATCGGCGCGCAGCGCCATCCATTCGTCATTCTCAAGGAGAGAACAATCATGAACACCATCGTCTCGCGTGCCATCTGGGGCACGCTCGTCGCCGGGGGGATCACGATCCTCGGCGCATCGGTCGCCCACGCGGCCGACACCACGGGAGAGGACGGGCTGCTCTCGGGCACCCAAGGAATCGTCTCCGTCGACGCCCCGATCACGGTCAGCGGAACATCGGTCGCCGTCCTCGGTGATGCGGACAGCTCGACGTCAGGCTCGAGTGCACCGGAATCGGCACCGGCGCCCAGCGGCTCGACGAGCGGCTCGGACGGCGTCGGCTCGGGGTCGCAGGCGCTCATCAGCGTTTCCGTGCCCGTGACGGTCGAGGGCACCTCCGTCGCCGTCGTCGGCGACAGCACGTCGTCGACGGACAGCGGCAGCGCACCCGCCGAGTCGGCTCCCGCTCCGGCGCAGCCCGCTCCCGCACCCGCTGCCGAAACGGACGGGTCGGATGGCGTCGCCTCCGGCACCCAGGTCGTCGCTCCGGTGACGGCGCCGATCGAGGTCAGCGGCACCGCCGTCTCGGTCATCGGAGACGCCACCAGCGACACCACCACCAGCGGCAACGGCGCTGGCAACGGCGGTTCGACGGCTGACGCGTCGACCGGCGGCTCGGACAGCGTCCTCGGCGGCACCCAGGTCGTGGCCCCGGTGACGGCACCGATCGAGGTCAGCGGCACCGCCGTCTCCGTCATCGGGGACGCCACCACCGACACCACCACCGGCAACACGGCCGGCAACGGCGGCACGACGGGCACCGCGCCCGAGGCAACCACGGACGGCACCGACGGAATCCTCGGCGGCACCCAGGTGCTCGCACCCGTGACGGCACCGATCGACCTCACCGGCACCGCCATCTCCGTCATCGGAGACGCCACCACCGACACCACCACCGGCAACAACACCGCTGGCAACGGCGGCGGCACCACGGGCACCACGCCCGAGGCAACCACCGACGGCACCGACGGCATCCTCGGCGGCACCCAGGTCGTCGCACCCGTGACGGCACCGATCGACCTCACCGGCACCGCCATCTCCGTCATCGGAGACGCCACCACCGACACCACCACCGGCAGCAACACCGCTGGCAACGGCGGCGGCACCACGGGCACCACGCCCGAGGCCACCACCGACGGCACCGACGGAATCCTCGGCGGCACCCAGGTCGTCGCACCCGTGACGGCACCGATCGACCTGACCGGCACCGCCATCTCCGTCATCGGAGACGCCACCACCGGCAGCAACGGCGGCACGACGGGCACCACGCCCAGCGCGTCGACCAGCGGCTCGGACAGCATCCTCGGCGGCACCCAGCTGGTGCTCCCGATCACTGCCCCGATCTCGCTGACCGGAAACGCGATCTCGGTGATCGGCGACTCGACCACCGAGGTCGTCACCCCGGCCGGCCCGGGAACCGACCCCGGCACCGACCCCGGCACTGACCCGGGCACCGACCCCGGCACGGACCCCGGAACCGACCCCGGCACGGACCCCGGAACCGACCCGGGAACCGACCCCGGAACCGACCCGGGAACCGACCCCGGCACCACGCCCGGCACGGATGGCAACGGCGAAGCCCCCGCGGTTCCGACCACGTCGAGCATGACGGACACCGCTGTGGTCGGCACGTCGGCTTCGGCAGCGTCGGCTCGCCCGCTGATGCTCGCCAAGACGGGCGGTGAGACCCCGGTGGCTCTCGGCATCGGCGCCCTGGCGCTGACGCTGATGGGGCTCGTCCTCGTCGCTCTGCGCCGTCGCGCCACGGTCTGATCCCGACAGGAGTCAGTCTCGGACAAAGCGGATGCCGCGGGCCCTCGGCCTGCGGCATCCGCTCCGGCCTGCCCGCGGGGCACCTCGCCGACGCGCACGCCACCGCACCGGGATGCAAGGGATCTGCACCGACACCCCGGGGCTCGGCATCCGCTCGCGGGGTGTCGGCCCGGAAACCTTGCATCCCGGCCCGCGGCACGCGCCCGAAAACGACGGATGCCGCGAACCCGAAGGTCCGCGGCATCCGTACGGTGCGCCAGGGATTACTTGGCGGCGACCACCTGCAGGGTGATCACGGCGGTGAGGTCGTCACGCAGGCGAATGGTCGCCTCGTGCTCGCCCACGGCCTTGATCGGCGAGGTGATGTGGATCTTGCGCTTGTCGAGGTCGCCCAGACCAGCGGTCTTGACGGCGTCAGCCACGTCGGCGGGCTTGACCGCACCGAACAGACGGCCTTCGGCGCCGGCCTTGACCGACAGCTTGACCTTGTTCGACTCGAGGTTGTTCTTGAGAGCCACGGCCTCTTCGTGGTCGTGGATCGCGCGGGCGTCGCGAGCGGCGCGAATCGACGCCACCTGCTTCTCGCCACCGCGGGTCCAGGCCACAGCGAAGCCCTGGGGGATGAGGTAGTTGCGGGCGTACCCGTTCTTGACCTCGATGACGTCACCGGCGCTTCCGAGCCCGGCGACCTCGTTCGTGAGAATCAGCTTTGCCATGTCGGTGCTCCTTACCGGCCAGCGCCGGCGTAAGGCAGGAGCGCCATTTCGCGCGCGTTCTTGATCGCCTTGGCGATCAGACGCTGCTCCTGCACCGAGACACCGGTGATACGACGGGCGCGGATCTTCCCACGCTCCGAGATGAACTTGCGGAGCGTCGAAACGTCCTTGTAGTCGATGACGCCGACGCGGATCGCCTTCGCGGGGGCCGCGTTCTTCGCGCCCTTCCGCGGCTTGCGGCGGTCGCCGGTTGCCTTTCCAGCCATTGTTTTTCCTTACGAGAGTGATGATCGGATGCCGCTGCACGCAGCACCCGGAATCCGATTCAGAACGGGGTGTCGTCGCCGTAGGAGGCGCCGCTGGTACCCGGTGCGCTCCACGCGTCGGGAGCCGAAGAACCCGGGGTCGCCCACGGCTCCTCCTGCACCTGCTGCTGCGGGCGCGACTGCTGACCGCCGCCGAAGCTTCCGCCGCCACCACCACCGGAGCCGGATGCGGCGCGCGTGACCTGTGCGGTCGCGTAGCGCAGCGAGGGGCCGATCTCGTCGACCTCCAGCTCGATCGCGGTGCGGTTCTGGCCCTCACGGTCCTGGTAGGAGCGCTGACGCAGGCGGCCGGTCGCGACGACCCGCATGCCCTTGGTCAGCGAACCCGCCACGTGCTCGGCGAAGTCACGCCACACGGACGCGCGGAGGAACAGCGCTTCGCCGTCCTTCCACTCGTTCGCCTGACGGTCGAAGGTGCGAGGAGTCGAGGCGATCGTGAAGTTCGCCACCGGCAGGCCGTTCTGCGTGTAACGCAGCTCGGGGTCTGCCGTGAGGTTGCCCACGACGGTGATGACGGTCTCGCCGGCCATGAGCCTTACGCCTTCGCAGCCTTAGCGGGGGCGGCAGCCTTGCGAGCGGCCTTCGCCTCGGAGCGCGCCTTCTCGGCGGCGACCTGTGCGATGGCCTCCTCGGCGCGCAGGACCTTGGTGCGCATGATCGACTCGCTCAGCTTCAGCTGGCGGTCGAGCTCCTGCGTGGTCTCGCTCGTCGCGGTGAAGTTGACGACGGCGTAGATGCCCTCGTTCTTCTTCTGGATCTCGTACGCCAGGCGGCGACGGCCCCAGATGTCGATGTTCTCGATGGTTCCGCCGTCATTCGTGATGACCTTGAGGAACTTGTCAAGGTTGGGAGCAACCTGACGCTCATCGATCTCGGGCTGGAGAATCACCATGAGCTCGTACTGGTACGTGTGCGTCACTGACCCACCTCCTTCGGACTAGAACGGCTCCCGGGCGTTTCCCGGAAGCAGGAGGGTGTGTAGCACGTGCCCGACCGAGGTCGGACAACCACAACAGCTTACCTGATCGCGCGTGATCCCGCCGACCGGTCACCGGTAGCGTGGGCGCATGGAGTGGACCGCGGACGTCTCGACCGGCGAATGGCTGCGCGAACGCGTCGACGATCCGTGGCGGGGGACGTTCCACGACGTCGTGCCGCGGGGCTTCGAGGCGTACGCGCGCATCCTGCATCCGGCATCCGTCCAGTCACGCGAGAGCGGCGAACGCCTCCCCCCGTTCGACGCGTGGGTCGAGATGCCGTGGCAGCAGTCGCAGCAGGTGACGGCAGACCTCGTGACCGATCCCGCCACGTGGGCCGAGACCGCCGCCGCCTTCGGGACGACGCTGCATCCGCTGGCGCAGTGGGATTCGATCGTGCGCTCGCCCGAGTTCGGCTCGAACCAGCGCAGCGCGCCCGACGGCCGCTGGTTCGCCGCACCCGGAATAGGCGAGCTCGACCCGCACCGCATGGCGGTTCTCGCGCGTGAGCTGATCAGGCACACGTCGACACCGGATGACGTGACCGCGGGCCTCTGGGAAGGCCGGGGCGGCCTGCTCGGGCACCTCGGACGCGCGCCGTCGCGCACGGTCTTCCAGCCCGGCGACCCCGACGACGCGACCCTCGCCCGCCACAACCGCATGCTCGGGTCGTCGATCGGCGACCGCTTCAACAGCGTCTTCCGCAAGCCCACGTGGCAGGAGGGCATCCTGTCGCGCGAGATCTCGGAAGGACCACGGCTGAGGCTGCCGGAGCGGGCTTTCGTCCTGTTCCGCGGCGCTGTCGACGAGTTCGCCGACGACGACTGGGAGCTGCGGATGCCGTGGCGCGACCTCGCCGCCGAGGCGATAGGAGCCGTGCCGACGTCGCAGAGCCCGAGCCTGCTCTGGCCCGCGGACCGCGCCTGGGTCATGGTCTCGGAAGTCGACTTCGACTCGACGATCGTCGGGGGCTCGCGGGAGCTCGTGAACGCGATCTGCCGGTCCCCGGAGCTCGAAGCCCTGCCCCTTCCGGCCGACGCATCCCTGTCGTGGGGAGCAGACGAGGTCAATCGATGAGCGTTCCGTTCGACCCCCGACCCCTGCTCGAGCCGGTGTCGCCCGCGACGGCGCGCGCGTTCCGCAAGCAGCTCGCCGACAGCGGCCGGCTCCCCGGCGGGTCGGGCACCGCCGGTGTGATCATCGCCATCGTCGTCATCGTCTTCGTGGTGCTCGTGTTCGGCGGCGTCCTGTCCGCCATCATCGGCGGCCTGGTGTTCGCCGTCGGGACGCAGTCGGGTTTCGGTGCGGTGGTCTCGCTGGCGCCCGTCATCCCCCTCGTCATCATCATCGCCCTCGCGGCGCTCATCCCTTTCTTCGTCCGCCGGCAGCGCGCTGCGCAAGCCGCGGTCTGGTACCGGCTCGACCGGTTCGCGCGGGCCAACGGCATGAGCTTCGAGCCGCAGCGACCCCAGCCCCCGCTGCCGGGGATGATCTTCTCGCAGGGGTCGGGGCGGATGGCATCCAATCTCGTCCGCGGCGACCAGCCGCGCTTCGTCGAGTTCGCGAACTACCGTTACACGACCGGGTCGGGCAAGAACCAGCAGACGCACACGTGGGGCTACGTCGCGGTGCACCTGTCGACGCCCCTGCCGCACATCGTGCTCGACGCCCTCGGCAACAACGGACTGTTCGGCTCGAACCTCCCCGTCGCGTTCGACCGCGACCAGCACCTGACCCTCGAGGGCGACTTCGACCGGTACTTCCGCCTCTACTGCCCGCGCGGATACGAGCGCGACGCGCTGTACCTCTTCACGCCCGACATCATGGCGCGCTTCGTCGACAACGCCGCAGCACTGGATGTCGAGATCGTCGACGACTGGCTCTTCTTCTACGGAAAGCGCGACTTCTCGACGCTCGATCCCGCGACCTGGTCGTGGCTGTTCGGTGCGGTCGGCGCCATGATCGACAAGTTCGCGCAATGGGAGCGCTGGCGCGACGACCGGCTCGCGCCGCCCGCGGCGTCCGGTGTGGGGGCGGTGCCGGCCGTACCGGCGCAACCGAGTCCCGCGGGGCCGGCTACGGCGGGACCGGGTGCGGCCGCCGGCGCCGCATCCGCGCTGCCCGTCACGCCGCCGCCGGGACTGCTGCGCCCGCCGCCCGGTGTCGCCGCGCCCGGCCAGCGCTTGAAGAAGAGCGTCCCGTGGATGGCGGTGGTCGTAGTCCTGCTGATCGTCACGGTCGGCGCCATCGGTCCGGTCATCGCCTTCATCGGCGGACTCTTCGCCGCCATGCGCTGACCGGCCGGCGTGACGCGAACAGGCTGAGCACAGGGTGGCCGTTTTGTTCACGACGAGGCTGCCCGGCCGGCCCTACGGTGAGGCCCATGACACTCGCACTCGGATTCATCGGAATCGTGACCAAGGACATGGCGGCGTCCCTGGCCTTCTATCGAGCCCTCGGCGTTCACATCGATGCGGGCCAGGACGACCGCCCTCACGTCGACGCCACGCTCGACGACGGAACGGCGCTGGCGTGGGACACCATCGACACGATCCGCTCGTTCGATCCGGCCTACACGCCCGCGTCGGGCGGTCACCGCATCGCGCTCGCCTTCGATAAGGGCACGCCAGCCGAGGTCGACGCAGCGTACGCGACGATGATCACCTCTGGATTCGCTGGGCACGTGGCGCCGTGGGATGCCGTCTGGGGCCAGCGCTACGCGACCCTGCTCGATCCCGACGGAAACTCCGTCGACCTCTACGCCGCGCTGAGCGCGAACTGAGCGGGGCTGCGACCGACCAGGCGCTGGAACTCGCGTGAGAGGTGCGGCTGGTCGGCGAAGCCGGCCGCGGCTGCAGCATCCACGATCGAAGAGCCGGACCGCAGCATCCGTTGTGCGCGGCGGGCCCGCTCGAGGCGCACCAGGGTGGCGTAGCCGTAGCCGAAAGTCGCAAGCATCCGCCGGCGGAACGTGCGTTCCGACATCCCGAGCGACGCGGCGGCATCCCGGGCCGGGCCGGCATAGAAGGCGAAGCGGCGAGCGCCGTCGATCCAGGGTGCGCTCTCGTCGCCGAGCGCGGCGATCCGCGATACGGCCTCATGACGCCCCGACCGGCTCGCCACTCGCAGCATCGTCTCGCGCAGACGGCGTGCGTGCCCGGCCGCGGCGAGATCGTCGAGCGGAACGAGCTGATCTGCGATCGTGGCGAGGTCGATTCGCAGTACGTGTGCGGCACGGCCGGGCGCGAGCCGCAGACCGGTCGACCCATCCGCGCCGTCGGGCGCGGTCTCGAGCCAGCGTGTCGAGGGTCCCGCGACGTCGACCCGGCCGTCGCGGAGGATGAGGTCGACGCATCCGTCCGCGGGGATGACGGCATGCCCGGCGCTATGGTCCGAACACCACAGCGCCGCCGCGCCCGACAACCGCACCTCCGAGTACATGGGCCCAGTCTCGCGCCTCGAGTCGCTCGAAGTCCCACTTCAGCCGGGAATCCGCCCTGGATACCCGGCCGAACTGGGACCTCGGCTCAGCCGCGCACCCTCAACCGCGCGCGACCGGACTGATCACCAGCTCGTCGATGCGCACGTGCGGGGGCGCATCGACCACGAAGCGCACCGTGCGGCCGATGTCGGCGGGAGTCAGCATCCGCTTGCGGGCTTCGTCGTCGGGCACCTCAGGACGCAGGCTCAGGAACTCCGTGTCGACGTCGCCCGGGCACAGGTGGCACACCCGGATGCCGGCGGCGGACTCCTGCGCGTTCAGGGTCTCGCAGACAGCCGCGAGCGCGCGCTTGCTGGCGCTGTACGCGACACCGGCGAGGGGCGAGAAGCGCCAGGCCGCGATCGACGACACCACGACCACACAGGCCGAGCCGGAGGCACGGAGCGCCGGCAAAGCTGCGTCGAGCACGTGGATGACCCCGTGGAGGTTCGTACCGATGACCTGGTCGACCTCGTCGACCGACTGCGTCGCCCACGTCCGCCGTGGCGAGTTCAGGCCCGCGGCAAGGACGAGCTCGTCGATGCGTCCCCACCGGCCGAGAAGGTCATCTCGAGCCTCCGTCACCGCCCCCGCGTCAGTGGCGTCGAACGGCAGCACGAGGGCCTCTCCGCCCGCGTCCGCCACATCGCGCGCCGTCTGCGCGAGCACGTCCTGACGCCGTCCGCTGAGCGCGAGACGCCGGTCGGGGGCCAGGGCCAGCGCGGCAGCCCGGCCCATTCCGCTGCCGGCGCCGGTGATCCACGTGACGCGTGCCTCGGCCGCGGTCATTCTCGGCCGGCCATCTCGTACGCCCGCTGCGGGAACTGGGTCGCGAACTTGCCGCCGCTCACATCGAGCAGGGTGCCCGTGACGTAGCGCGAGGCATCGCTCGCGAGGAAGCAGACAGCGTCCGCCACTTCGCGCGGGTCACCCCACCGCCGTAGCGTGAGCGTGTCGAGCAGGCGACGCTGCTCATCGTGCGGCTTGTCGGCGAAGCCGTTCATGTCGGTGGGGATCATCCCCGGAGCGTACGCGTTCGCGGTGATCCCCCAGGGACCCAGTTCTCCCGCGAGTGTTCTGGTGAACTGGACGACAGCGGCCTTGGATGCCGCATAGGCCGCCCCGCCGACGCTGGGGATGATGGCCGCGAACGAGGCCGCGTTGACGATGCGGCCTCCACCCTGCCGCTTCATCGCGGGGATGACCGCCTGGCAGGTGCGGAAGGTGCCGGTGACGTTGACGTCGAAGACGCGATTCCAGGTCTCGGCATCGGCGTCCTCGATGAGACCGTCGCCCAGGATGCCGGCGTTGTTGACCAGCACGTCGATGCGTCCGAACCGGCTCAGCGCGGCATCCACGGCCTGCTGCACCGAAGCGGACGAACGCACGTCGCACGCCAGTGAGACGCCATCGAGTTCCGCATCGCGGCGTGCGTCGTCGGCCCAAGCCACCGCATCTTCGGCGATGTCCGTCGCGACGACGATGGCGCGCTCGCGCATGAACGTCTCGGCGATGGCGCGGCCGATGCCGCGGCCCGCTCCGGTGACGACGACGACCTTGCCGTCGAGATCCCACTGCATCGTGCTCTCCTCCGATCGGGGCCGCGCCTACGCGGCCCTCCTCGATGATGTCGCAGCGCGGCGGCGTTCGGCAGCGACGAGCGACACGACGACGAGCCCGGGCGCGATCACGATGAGCGGCGGCAGCATCCACACGACGGTCGCGCTCACCCCGAGCCCGACCAGCACCAGCGACGTTCCGATCGGGTCGTCGATCACGACCGCGCGTCCCTCTCGCCAGAGGTCGATCCACCGTGCGCCCGGCGTCCAGAGCGCCGCGGTCCGCAGCATCGCGACGGCCACGACCACCGCCAGGCCGCCGCTGATGATCGCGAAGACCGCCCCGCCGGGAAGCACCCCCTGGGCCGCCCCGATCGCGTTCAGGACGAGGAGCGCGATGACCACGACGCTGGCCGTGCCGAACCACCAGCCCGAACGCACCGCCTGGAGCCCCCGGGTGGCGAGAAGACCGATCGAGTCGGGCTCGTCGTCGAGGTGCGCGCGGAAGTGCCGCACCCCCGCACCGAACGCCGGGGCGAGTGTCACGAGCGGCAGCGAAAGCAGAGCGACCCCGATGCCGACCACGAACATCTCGCCGAACCCGGCGACGCCCGAGCCGCCGAAGACCGCGCGGCTCTCGGGCGATCCGTCCGCCTTGCGCGCCGAGGTCATCCCTTGAGCCCCTCCGTCGCGACGCCCGCCACCAGGTATCGCTGGAAGGCGAGGAAGAAGAGGACCACCGGCACCAGGGCGAGGATCGCCATGGCCATCTGCGCGCCGTAGTCGCTGGTCGACGTCTGGTCGACGTAGAGGCGCAGAGCCAGCGGCATCGTGTACATGCCCGGATCCTTCAGGTACAGCAGCGGCCCGAAGAAGTCGTTCCACGACCAGATGAACGCGAAGATCGAGCTCGTGACGAGCGCGGGTCGCATGAGGGGCAGGATGACGGCGGTGAAGGTGCGCGCATGGCCGGCGCCGTCAATGCGCGCGGCCTCGTCCAGATCGCGGGGCAGACCGCGGATGAACTGGATCATGAGGAACACGAAGAAGGCGTCGGCCGCGAGGAACTTCCCCAGCAGCAGCGGCCAGTAGGTGTTGATCATGTCGAGCTGGTTGAACACGATGTACTGCGGAATGATCACGACGTGGAACGGCAGGAGCATCGTCGGGATCATGCACAGGAAGAACACCTTGCTGCCGCGGAAACGGATGCGGGCGAACGCGTACGCCGTGACTGAACAGGAGAGCACCACCCCGACGACCGAGGCGACCGCGAGGATGAGCGAGTTCACGACGAACGTCCAGAACGAGACTCCCCCGATCCCGGCGAACGCCGTGGCGTAGTTGTCGAGCGAGAAGGTCTCCGGCACGAGACTCACCGAGCCGATGATCTCGTTGCCCGGCTTGAACGACGACATCACCATCCACGCCGCCGGGTAGAGGATGACGACGAGCACGGCGATCGCGAGCAGGTGGAAGACCACCGCGCTCCCCCGCGTGCCCCAACGCCGCCCTCCCGCGTCGCCGCGACCGCGTCGCCGCGACGACGGGTCGGTCGTGATGAGCTCCGTCTGAGTGATCGTGTTGGTCATCGTTCGTCCCCCGCATAGTGAACCCACGCCCGCGATGTGCGGAACAGCATGAGCGTGACCAAGCCGACGGCGACCACCAGCACCCAGGCCATCGCCGAGGCGTAACCCATCTGGAAGTCACGGAATCCGCGCAGATAGAGGTAGAGCGTGTAGAAAAGCGTCGAACCTGCGGGTCCGCCGCTGCCGTTGGAGATGATGTAGGCCGAGTTGAACACCTGAAAGGCGTGGATCGTCTCGAGCAGCAGGTTGAAGAACAGCACCGGCGACAGCATCGGGATCGTGATCGAGAGGAACCGTCGCACCGGACCCGCGCCGTCGACGGATGCCGCCTCGTACAGCTCCGGCGGCACCTGCTTCAGTCCCGCGAGGAAGATCACCATCGGTGCTCCGAACTGCCACACGGTCAACAGGATGAGCAGCGGCAGCGTGCGCGCCGGGTCTCCCACCCATCCGCCCTCCGAGGCCGGCGGCCCCCCGAAGAACGAGCCGATCTGCGCGACGATGCCGTCGTCGATGAACATCGCCTTCCACACGATCGCGATCGAGACGCTGCCGCCGATCAACGAGGGCAGGTAGAACGCGGACCGGTAGAACCCTTGGCCCCGCCGTGGCGCGTTCAGCAGCAGCGCGACCCCGAGCGCCGCAGCGAGCTTCAACGGCGTTCCGACCAGGACATAGATGCCGGTGACTTTGACCGCCTGCAGGAAGTTGGGGTCGGCGAACATGCGCGTGTAGTTGTCCACGCCGATGAACTCGGGATCGTTGAACAGGTTGTAGTCGGTGAACGACAGCACCAGCGAAGCGACCATCGGACCTGCGGTCAGGGCGAAGAACCCGATGAGCCACGGGCTCAGGAAGAGGTAGCCGGCACGCGTCTCGCGCCGGGCCCGCACGGTCGAGCGCGCACGAACCGGGACGACGGCTGCAGGAGCAGTCATGGGATGTTCCTTTCTCCTGCGGTCCGGCGGCTCGGCCGTGCGGCAGGGTCGTGCGGAGCGATCAGGAGCCCAGCACCAGGGAGATCTCGGAGAACAACTCCTGAGCGAACTGCTTCGTCGTCAGATCGCCGTACCGCAGCTGCTCGTGCAGCTCGCCCCATTTGGCCTCGATGGTGCCGTAGCCCGCGGGCAGGATCGGGTAGCTCGCGGTCAGCTCATCGTCGATGGACGCGAGGTAGTCGAGGTTGACGGTGTCGGCTGCGGTCTGATCGATCGCTTCGCGTCCGGCCTCCGTGGGCGGGGTGCCGAGCGAGGTGCCGAAGATCTTCGCGACCTCGGGCGAGGTGGTGAGGAAGTTCACGAAGGCGGCAGCGGCCTGCTGCTGGTCGGAGTTCTTCGCCACGCTCAGGAGCATGCTCGGCTTGGGTGCGAGCACGTGCTCGTCCTGGCCCTTCTCGAGCGGCGGCTGCACCATGCCGATGTTCTCGGTGCCGGCATCCGTCATGCCCTGCAGCACCGTCGTCGAGAAGTTGAACCAGATCGCCGTCTCACCGGCGAGGAAGCCCCCGCTGGGCGAAAGGGCGACGCTGCGCTCGACAGGGTAGAAGTCGCCGTCCTCGCGGAGATCGGCGGCACCGTCGAGGTACTCGATCACATCGTTCTCGTCGAACGCGGGCGCACCGTTCTCCTCGAAGACCGGACTGCCGTCCTGCATGAGGTGGTAGATGAAGTTCGGAAGGCCGCCCGTGTAGTCCTCCGCCCCGTAGATCCGGGGTTCGGATGACGCCCCGGCCGCGTTGACCTCGAGGACGAAGTCGTTGAACTCGTCCCAGGTCATGTCGTCGGTCGGATAGTCGATACCGAACGAGTCGAGGATGTCCTTGTTGTACATCATCGACCAGGCGTTCGTGCCCAGCGGAACGCCAACGAGCTCGTCATCGACCGTTCCAGATCCGAGCACCTGGTCGTCGACGCCGTCGAGCGGCAGCAGTGAGTCGCGGTAGGGCGAGAGATCGGCGAGCAGACCCTTGCTGGCGTATTCGCCGAGGTAGCCGGCATCCATCATCACCACGTCGGGAAGCGACTTCCCCGCCGCTTCGGTGTTGCGGGCGGTCCAGTAGTCGCCCCAGGCGTTGAAATTCCGCACCACCTCGACGTTCGGGTACTGCTGATTGAAGAGCGCCACGACCTCTTCGAAGCGAGCGGCGCGGTCTTCGTTTCCCCACCACGAGAAGCTGATCTTGGCCGATGTGTCCTCGTCGAACGTGATCTCCTCGGGAGCGGCATCGGATCCTCCTCCAGCGCCGCAACCCGCGAGCAGAAGTGCTGCGGCTCCGACGAGGGCGAGCGATGCGGGCAGTCTCTTCATCATGGTTTCTCCTCATTGAGCGGGCATGAGCCCGGGGTGTCGGTGTCGATGGCGGTGGCGGTGGCCGGCCGAGAACCGGCGGAGGTTCAGTCGGTGCCGGTTCCTCGGACGAGAGACCGGATGGTCTCGATGGGCAGCTTGGGTTCCCGGCCTTCGGTGAGCAGGCCGTTCCGCTCCTGCATGGTGTCGGTGAGCTGCGTCCAGCACCAGCCGGCGAGCCCGTCGGGTCGCCCGCGGAAGCCTCTCGTGCCCGACTGCACGGCCCGGAGGATCGCCGCGACCATCCGGCCGTACTCCTCGGCGCCGCGCGCCTCGGAGTAGCCCCAGGAGTCGTCGGGGCTCGCATCGGCCGCCCACTTCACGCCGCCGAACTCGGTGAGCATGACCGGCTGTCCGTCGTCCGCCGTTCCGGGCAGACGCACGCGGCGACCGGCGGGGCCGATTCCGGAGACGAGCGTGCGCAGCTCGACCGCGTCGACGTCGTAGCGCCGGGCGAGGACATCGCCGTCGGCCTCGTAGTCGTGCAGGGTCCACAGGTCGGAGGTGCCGAGCTCCCATCCGTCGTTGGAGATGACCGGCCGGGTGGGGTCGAGGGCTTTGGTCAGGTGGAACAGCGCTTCCGCGAAGGCCCGCTGATCCGAGCGCGAGGCGATGTGCTGCACGCCCCAGCTCTCGTTGAGCGGCACCCACGTGATGATGCTGGGATGCGCCCGGTCGCGAAGCACGGCTTCGGTCCACTCCGCGGCCGTGCGCTGCACGGCTCGCTCGTCGAAGGTGTACGTCGCGGCCATCTCGCCCCACACCAGGAGCCCGAGCCGATCCGCCCAATACAGGAACCGGTCGTCCTCGACTTTCTGGTGCACGCGCACCGAGTTGAAGCCGAGTTCGGCGATCAATTCGGCCTCGCGTCGCAGCGCGTCGGGCGAGGGGGCCGCGAGGTGGGACTCGGGCCAGTACCCCTGGCTGAGAACCGACCGCAGCGTCACCGGCCGGTCGTTGAGCAGCAGCGCGCCGTCGCTCCATGAGACGCTGCGCAGACCGAGGTAGCTCGCAACGGCATCCGTTCGGCCATCGTCATCCGTCAGTTCGATCCAGGCGTCGAGCAGCGTGGGCCGGTCGGGGCTCCAGAGCAGACGTTCGTAGTTCTGACCGTTTCGCTGTCCGTCCAGGGCGATCGTCAACGTCGCTCGCGTGCCGCTCGTGCGCATCGTCGCAGCGGCGAGCTCCCGCCCCTCGTGCGCGATCCGGATGCTCGCGCGTGCGCGGCCGGGCCGGCTCAGTCGGAGCTCGAGGGTCACCGTGCCGTCGGCGAGGTCGCTGGTCCAGTTGAGCGCGGTGATGTGCTGCGGCGCGATGGACTCGAGCCACACCGACTGCCAGATCCCCGTCGTGCGGTGGTACCAGATCGAGTGAGGCTGTTCCTCCCAGTCCTGCTTCCCCCGAGGCTGCGCGAGGTCGTGCGGGTCGTCCTCGGCGCGCACGACGATGACATGCTCGCGAGCTTCACCGTCGAGCGCGTCGGTGATGTCGACGGCGAAGGGGGTGTGGCCGCCCTCGTGGCTGCCGACCATCTGCCCGTCCACCCAGACGGTGGCCCGGTAGTCGACGGCACCGAAGCGCACGATCGCGCGCTTCTCCGCCCCATGTCCGGCGGCGGCGAGATCTGCGTCGGTCAGCGTCCGGCGGTACCAGACGATCGGGTGGAACCCCGTCTCGCCGATGCCCGAGGCCGGCGACTCCGGCGGGAACGGCACGAGGATGCTGCCGCCCAGCTCGCGACCGTCGAACCACCGTGCGGCGACACCGCGATCGTCGTCGTCGTAGGCGAACCCCCATTCGCCGTCGAGGAGAAGGAACGAGTCCCGCACGAGCTGCGGGCGCGGCCGCGCCGGTTCCAGCGCGCTCGCACGCATCGCGTCGGGCTCTCGACCGGCATCCTGCTCCACTGCAATGGCTCCCTCTGTCGGCTTCGATGCCGACCTCGTCGTCTGTCCCGCCCGCAGGCGAACACGGAAACCGCTTTCCGTTCCACGTTGAACTACACGATAGTTCCACGCTGAACTAGAGTCAACATCGAACCCGAGACCCGCTCGACAGGAGACCCATGACCCGCGTCACACTCGCCGACGTCGCCGCCCGCGTCGGCGTGAGCGCGAAATCCGTCTCCAACGTCGTGAACGGGACGGGATGGGTCGGAGACGAGATGCGGCGACGCATCCTCGAGGCGATCGATGAGCTGGGGTACCGGCCCAATCTCGCCGCGCGACAGCTGCGCAACGGTCGCAGCGGACTGATCGCGCTCGTGCTCCCCGACCTGCGCGAGCCCTACTTCGCCGAATTCGCCTCGCAGTTCGTCACCAGCGCGCAGACCCGCGCGCTGACCGTTCTCATTGCGCAGACGGGCGGCGCCCGTCCCGCGGAACTGGCGATGATGGCCGGCGAGGGCTTCCCCGCGCTCGACGGGATCGTGATGAGCCCGCTCGCCCTTACTCTCGACGACGTACGGGACCGGCCGAACGGCCCCCCGCTCGTGCTGATCGGCGAGCAGGCCGAAGAGCTCCTCACTCCGTCCGTGCACCACGTCGGGATCGACAACATCTCAGCGGCTGCGGCCGCCACCACGCATCTCATCCAGCAGGGTCGGCGGCGCATCGCTGCGGTGGGGGTTCAGGAATCCGGGCCTACCGCCACCTCGCGGCTGCGGTTCGAGGGGTACCGGCGAGCGCTCACCGCAGCGGGCATCGCCGACGACCCCGCGCTCTACGCCTCGGTCGACCAGTTCAACCGCGCCGAAGGATCGACCGCCGTCGCGCGTCTCATCGCGAGCGGAACCGACTTCGATGCCCTGTTCTGCTTCAGCGACAGCCTCGCCCTCGGCGCGCTGTACACCCTCGGCACGCACGGCATCTCCGTGCCGGACCGCGTGCAGGTCATGGGCTTCGACGACATGGAAGAGGGACGCTTCCACATCCCCGCGTTCTCGACCGTCGACCACGGTGTCGAGAAGGCGGCGGCGTCGATCCTCGACATCCTGAGCGACGCGACGAGGCAGACCGGCGTGCACCACCAGGTGCCGTACCGCCTCATCACCCGCTGATCCCCCACCGAGGTCCCACTTCGGCCGGGAATCCCGGCTCGATAACCGGCCCAACCAGGACCTCGCATGCGACGGATGCAGCGGGCCCCGCGAATGCCGGGGGTCAGGGCGCGGCGGCGAGGATGCGCTCGGCGGCCTTGACCATCGCGATGTCGATGAAGGTGCCGTCATCGAGCACGAACGCGCCCGTCCCGTCCGCCGCCGCGGTGCGCACCCGCTCGACGATGCGCTGCGCTCGCTCGACCTCTTCCGGGCCGGGGGTGAAGGCCCGCCGGATCACCTCGATCTGCCGCGGATGAATGGCGGTGCGGCCTGCGTAGCCGAGCGCGCGCCCGGCCCGGCAGCTCTGCTCCAGGCCCTCGAGGTCGGCGACATCGGCCCAGACCGCCATGAGCGGAAGGGGCAGCCCGGCCGCAGCCGCCGCGTTCACGAGCCGCGCGCGCGACCATGCGAGCCCGGGTTCCCCGGCACGCCCCGCGGGCACGCCGATCTCCGCGCGCAGGTCGGCCTCGCCCACCGCGATCGACGCGACCCCGGCCTGCGCGATCTCGAACGCGCGCTCGATCGCCAGCGCCGACTCGAGCAGGGCATGCACCTCGCGCCCGGGCGCGGCGGCGCGGACCGCCGCGACGTCATCCGCCGACTGGGTCTTGGGCAGCCGGATGCCGAAGGCCGCGGGCAGATCCGCGACAGCGGCGACATCCTCGTCGTGCGCGTCCGCCCCGCGCGCGTTCACCCGGACCTGCACCGCCGGTGCGGCAGCCCCTCGCGACGCCCGAACCGCGGCGAACTCGGCGAGCGCCGCCCGCGCCTGCGCCTTGCGCGAGAGTGCCACGGCGTCCTCGAGGTCGACGATGACGGCATCCGCTCCCGCATCCAGCGCCTTCTCGAAGCGCTCGGGGCGGTCGGCGGGCGCGTACAGCGCGACCAGGATCGGGCGGGTCATGCGATCGATCCCTCCGCACGCATGCGCGCGATGTCGTCGTCGGCGTAACCGAGAGAGGCCAGCACCTCTGCGGTGTCGGCGCCGTGAGCCCGCCCGGTGAAGGCGATCGTCGACTCGTCGCGCGACATCCGGAACAGCGGTCCCTGCATCGCCATCTCGCCGAGATCGGGGTCGTGGATGCGGTGGACCGTGCCCAGCGCCTGGAACTGCGGGTCCGCGACGATGTCAGAGGGGTCGTACACCGGGGCGACCGCGGCCTGCGCGGCTTCGAACGCCTCGATCACCTCATCGCGCGTGCGCTGCGCGATCCAGCTGCCGACGGCCTCGTCGAGCTCATCGGCGTGCTGCGCCCGGCTCGATCCGCTCGCGAACCACGGCTCGGCCGCGAGGTCGGGGCGGCCGACGAGGGCCATCACCCGCTCGGCGATCGACTGAGCGCTCGTCGACACGGCGACCCACGAACCGTCGGCCGTGCGATAGGTGTTGCGCGGCGCGTTGTTCGCCGACCGATTGCCGGTGCGGGGCTGCACGGTCGCGAGCTGATCCCAGCGCGTGATCTGCGGGCCGAGCATCGCGAGGATCGGCTCGATGATCGCCACATCAACCACCTGCCCGCGCCCGTCCCGCTCGCGGGCATGCAGCGCAGTCATGATCGCGTAGGCGGTGGCGAGCGAGGCGATGCCGTCGGCGAGGCCGAACGGGGGAAGGGTCGGCGGACCGTCGGGCTCGCCCGTCGCGGCAGCGAAACCGCTCATCGCCTCGGCGAGCGTGCCGAAGCCGGGGCGACTGCGGTACGGACCGATCTGACCGAATCCGGTCACGCGGGCGAGAACGAGACCGGGGTTCTCCGCAGACAGCTCGTCGTACCCGAGTCCCCAGCGCTCGAGGGTTCCGGGGCGGAAGTTCTCGACGACGACATCGGCGGTGCGGGCGAGGCGCAGGAACGCCTCGCGCCCGTCGGCGGTGTGCAAGTCGATCGCCACGGTCCGCTTGTTTCGGCCGAGCGTCTTCCACCACAGGTTCTGCCCGTCCTTGCTCGGACCGTGGCCGCGCGCGGGGTCGGGCCGGGTCGGGTGCTCGACCTTGACGACCTCGGCCCCCATGTCGCCGAGGTGCATCGCGGCCATGGGACCGGCGAACAGCGTCGAGGCGTCGATGACGCGCAGTCCGTCGAGCGGGGTCACGGCCGCTCCTCCCAGCAGACGCGGAATCCGATCGACGGCGACGCGTCCTGGCCGAGGCCGGGTAGCAGCAGCTTGAGCGCGAACTCGGGCGCCTGCACACCGCCGTCGACGTACCAGTCCGAGCCTTCGCTGCGGTGGGCGCTGCCGCCCTTCAGCATCACGAACCGGGTGCGGCCGTCGGAGTGCTCCGACTCCGTCCAGTTCCACACCTCCGGCGCGCGTCGACGGAACGACGGAAGGGATGCCGCGAGCTGCCACTCGTCCTCGGTGGGGAGCCGCCCGCCCACCCACGCGGCGTACTCCCGAGCCCGCGCGAAGGTCACATCGGTCGCCGGGCGCTCGGGGTCACGGGCATCCGCGTCTTCACCGATCGCATCGAGGAACCGCGCGTACTCGGCCTCGGTCACCTCGGCCGCGCCGACGCGCACCGGATGCCGCACCTCGACGACGCGTTCGAGTGTGCGCTGGTCGTGCAGGCGAGGCGGCAGCGGCTTCCACTCGTCGACGTAGGGTGCGCCCTCGTACATCCCGGTCTCGCGGGCGCGGAAGCGCACGGTCAGCGCATGTGTGCCGGGCGGCACCGCGACGGTCGGTTCCTCCTCATCCGCCGCAGCGTCTCGCACGGGCCCGGTCCATGCCGGAGCGGTGAGGCGCCGCGCTCGGCGGTGCGGGAACGACACGTCCGCCACCGGCGGCTCATCGCGCAGCGCGGCTTTCACCTCGGCGACGACCGGCGGCACAGGGGTACCCGCGGCATCCGCGGTGAGCCGCACGACGGCGGCGACCCCACCGGCCGGCACCGTCACCGACGACACCTCATCGCCGGGCTCATGCAGCGGAACGTACCGACCGCCGGACTCGAGCTCGAACTCGACATCGGACCCCGACGTGTTGACGAGGCACAGCAGGGTCACGCCGTCGAGTTCGAACGCCGACCCGAAGACCGGTGCGTCGTGCACGGCGAGAGGCGTCCACTCCCCCTCGACCAGCCAGCGGTGCATGCCGCGCTGCACGGGCAGCATCCGCCGCAGGGTCGCGGCGTCGCGGTCGTTCCAGCCGACCCAGACGCCGAAGACGACCTCCCACACCATCACCCCGACGCCGTTGAGCCATGCCGAGCGCAGCTCTTCTGCGTGGTCGCGGTGCCACCGGCGGATGTGGTGCTGCATGTGTCGGCGCTCGAACCACCGGGCGCGCAGCACGCCGGGCACCTCCGAGTCGGCGAACCACTGGGCCCACGACAGGGTATGGTCGGCGATGCGCTCGGTCGCGAGCTTCGACTCGCCCTCGAGTCCGATGCCCGGGCGCGCGGCATCCAGGGCCGCGACGAGATCGGGATCGGCCTTCCGCAGCGTGTCGAGGAACACGCCGTCTGCACCGAGGCGCCGCACCGTGGCGGCGAGCTCGTCGGCGTCGTCTCCCGAGCGCCGCGTGCCGACATCCCACGGGTTGTAGTCGACGAACACGGCGACACCGGCGGCACTCAGCGCTTCGGCGGCTTCGACGAGCCCCGGAACCGCGTAGAAGTCCCACTGGTTGCGGTCGTCGATGCCGATGACGGGGTAGGCGTGCCACAGCACGAGCCCGTCGACGCCGCCGAACCGTCGCTGCGCGTCGGCGATGAAGCGTTCCGGCGTGAAGCGCTGCTCGTCGAAGTCGAAGAACAGCTCGTCCCAGAGCCAGACCTGGGCGACGGTGAAACATCGGCTCGCCCACGCCGACTCCGGCTGGTCGTACCGGGTCGGCACGCCGTGCCGTTCGCGCGCGCCCTCGCGCCACGCCGCCAGCTGGGCACGCCACGCACCGAGGTCGGCCGGATCCGTCGGCGCGACGAAGATCTTCGCGTCATCGAGCACCGTCGCGGCGTCGCCCGAGCGCACGTCGGCGTCGAGCGGCACCGGCGTCGGGCGATCGATCTCGCGCGGGACCAGGGGATCGAATCCACCGCTCACGGTCGGTTCTCCTTCCGGAAGGCGGCGACCTCATCGCTCGTGGGCACCGCGTCCTGCGCACCGGGGCGCGTGACGGCAAGAGCGGATGCCGCAGCACCGGCGCGCGCGGCATCCGCGAGCAGATCGAGACCGACGGCGTCGGGGCGGCGTCCGGAGGCGGCGAGCGCCGCGGCCAGCACACCGCAGAAGGTATCGCCGGCGCCCGTCGTGTCGACCGGCGTCACGACATGGGCGGGCACCTCGGTGCGCTCGTCACCGCAGACGACCAGGCATCCGCGAGAACCGAGTGTGACGACGAGTCCGCGCACCGTACGGGCGAGCTCGGCGACGGCCTCGTCGAGGGCTTCGACGCCCGCCGCTTCGAGTGCCTCGTGCTCGTTCACGATCAGCACGTCGGTCGCCGCGAGCAGCGCGTCGCGGGCGGAGGCGAAGGGTGCGGACGGCGCCGCGTTCAGCACGTGCCACGCGCCCTCACCCCGGGCCGCGGCGGCGTCCCGCACCAGGGCCACGGGGATCTCGAGCTGAGTGAGCAGAACCGACGCCGATGCGACCACCGCCCGCTGCGCGTCGGTGAGGGAGTCGCGCGCGGCATTGGCCCCGGCGGCGACGACGATCGCGTTCTCACCCGACGCGTCGACCGAGATGAGCGCTGTTCCGGTCACCTCGTCGACCTGCACCACACCCGAGACGTCGATGCCGTCGGCCTCGAGCGCCGCGCGCAACGCCGCGCCCGCGGCATCCGTTCCCACCGCGCCCACGAAGGCGACCTCCGCTCCCCCGGCACGCCGGGCGGCAACGGCCTGATTGGCCCCCTTCCCCCCGCCGGTGCGGACGAGCGACGACGCGAGCAGCGTCTCGCCGGGAGCGGGGATGCGGGCGACCCGGGCGACGACGTCCTGGTTGATGCTGCCGACGACGACGACGCTCACGAGCTTCCCTCCGCGAGGGCGACCGTCCGCTCGGCGAGCTCGCGGATCGACCGCTGCGGACCGCCGGGCATCGAGGTCGCGATGCGGTCGTTCAGGGGCGCGGTCCACGCGGACCCGATGCCGTCGGCACCGACGAGGCCGCCGACCACCGAGCCGACCGTGGCACCGACCGAGTCGGTGTCCCAGCCACCGGCGACGGCGAGCGCGACGGCGGCGCCGAAGTCGCGACCGTGGGCCTGCAGCGCGCACGCGGTGAGCGCGGCGTTGTTCAGCGTGTGCACCCAGTGCATCCCGGCGAACTCAGCGTGCAGGGCGTCGAGCGCACCCGCCGTCGTGAGCTCGCCCGCGGCAAGCGCCCGACCGGTCTCACGGCCGAACCGCACGGCCGCGGCCAGGCGGGATACGGGCGGCACGACGGTGTCGGCGGCATCCAGCACGGCATCCATCGAGTCGGCGACGAGGGATGCCGCGCAGAGGGCGGCCGCCCACATGGCGCCGTACAGGCCGTTGCGGGTGTGGCTGAGCCGCGCGTCGATCCACGCCGAGTGCGCCGCGGCCCGGACATCGCCGGGGTTCGCCCACCCGTGCACGTCGGCACGGATGAGGGCGCCGATCCACTCGCGGAACGGATTGCGGTGCGTCGCGGTCTCGGGCACCGGGCGTGCGTCGAGGATGTTGCGGTACGCGGCGCGTTCCGCCGTGAAGACGCGCCCCGCCGGGAGGGCGGAGAGCCACGCCTCGGCGACGTGGTCGGTCGTCAGCGCGGAGCCGTGCTGCTCGAGCAGGTCGAGGGCGAGGATAGGGAAGTTCAGGTCGTCGTCCTCGGGCATCCCGGCGATGTTCTCGACGAGCGAGGTCGGCGCCGAGCGACGGTTCCAGGGCCAGCGCTCGGCGACGTCTGCCGGCAGCCCGCGCGCGGTGAAGTAGCCGCTGACCGGCCAGTTTCCGGTAGCACGGGCGATCTGCTCGATGCCCTCGCGCGGGATCTTCTCGACCGGCTTGCCGAGCAGGCAGCCGGCCGACCGCCCCAGCCACGCGCCGTGCACGCGGTCGAAAGCTGCGTCGCCGACGCTCGGCTCGGGCTGCGCGGGAAGCAGCGCCGCGATCGCATCCCACTCGTCGGGCTCGTCCGCGCTCGGGCGCTGCAGCCCCTGCAGCTCATCGAGCACGCGACGCGCCTCCGCGCGCAGTTCGGGCGAAGCCGGCGTCGCGCTGGCCCCGGAAGGCGCGAGGACCGTCGCTCCGCCTGCCTGCGTCCACACCCGTTCGATCGCCGACAGTTCGTCGTCGGGCGCCCCCTGCTCGCGCAGGGCGACGAGCTCGGCGGGGACGAGGTCTTCGGGCTGAGCCCAGGTCAGTCTCACGCCCCGGCCCCCACCGACAGCAGCGACGACAGCGATTCCGCGCGGGCGGCGGCGCGCTCGGCATCGGCTCGGGCGACGTCGCGCACGACCTCGACCATCGTCGTGACGACGCCATCGAGGTCGAGGCGGCTCGCGGTCACGACCTCGTGGAGCCACTCCTCGGGAACGGCGGCGCTGCCGCGGAGGCCACCGCAGATCGCGCCCGCCATCGTGGCGATCGAGTCGGCGTCGCGGCCGTAGTTCACCGCGTCCAGGACGGCAGCACGCAGGTCGCCGTCGTGAGCGACGACGAAGCCGAGCGCGACGGGAAGCTCTTCGATGGCCTTCGTCCGCGAGGGAAGACGCGCGTCCATGGCAGGCGACCGGTAGGCCTCGCCCACGGTGTCGAAGGGCCGCACCGCGTCGCGGACGACGCGACCGAGCTCACGCGGATCGTCCGACCCGCCAGCGGCACGGAAGGCATCGACGGCCTCGAACACGGCGCGGATGGCGGCGGCGGTGCCGTCGTGCGCGACATCCAGCACCGCCCGTCGAACGTCGTCGACCGTCGCTCCGGGAGTGGCGGATGCCGCGACCGCGGCGGCGAACACGCCGGCGGCCTCGCGACCGTACGACCACTGGTGGGCGCCGGCGATGTCGATTGCTTCGGCGTAGGCGCCGCGCGGGTCGCCGATGTGCACGAGGCCGACGGGCGCCATGTACATCGTCGCGCCGCAGTTGACGACGTTTCCGACGCCCGCCTCACGGGGGTCGGCGTGGCCGTAGTGCAGCTTCATGACGAGCCACTTCTCGGCGAGGAAGACGCGCTGCAGGATGAGCGCTTCGTCTTCGAGCTCGGGGATCCACCGGCGCTCGCCCATCATGAGGGGCACGAGATCGCTCGCGACGTCGTAGGCGTCGAGGTGCCGGCGCTGCTTGGCGTACACCTCGATGAGCGCGTGGGTCATGAGGGTGTCGTCTGTGACGTGACCGTCGCCCTTGTGGTACGGCGCGATGGGGCGAGCCGTGCGCCAGTCGGGCAGGAAGGGACCGACGATCCCCTCGACACGTCCGCCGTGGCGCTCCTCGATCTGCTCAGGGGTCCAGCCCTCCGTCGCACCGCCGAGCGCATCGCCCACGGCGGCTCCCGCCAGTACTGCTGCCACCCGATCGTGCAACACGTCCATTACGTCCCTCTCTTCGTTCGAGCGTGTGAGGCGGGGGCGGATCGGATCGACCCGCCCCCGCGGATCGTCATCCGGCGACGTCGGCCCAGCCGTCGCTGAGCTGCGCGGCGAGCTGGTCGCGGTCGATCTGGTTCGCCAGGTACTGCTGGAACGCCGGCGTCGCGATCGTGTCCTTCCACTCGGTGTACTTCGACACCTTCAGGAACGGCGGACCTTCCAGGCCCTCGCCCGACGCGAGCACCTGCTTCCACGCGGCGTCGTCGCCGGCGAGCTCGGCAACCTGCGTGCGGGCGGCACCCGACGAGGGGATGAGCGCGTCGGCGTAGGCGATCTTCGCGAGGTTCTCGCCGTCCATGAAGAAGTTCAGGAACTCCGCCGACTCCTCCACGTGCTCCGAGTCGATGTTCACCGAGTACGTCTGCGGGTTCGCGGCCTGAATGGCGCCAGCCGATCCTTCGAGCGGCGGAAGCGCGACCCAGTTGAGGCCCTCGGGAGCATCCGCGGCGATGTTCGTCGCCTGGAACGAGCCCTGCACCGTCAGCGCGACCTTGCCGCCGTAGAACGACGGCAGCACGTCCGAGCCCGACTGCGTGAGCGAGGTCGGGTCGATCGACCGGTCGGTGTAGGCCATCTCGTGGATGCGCTCGGGCACGGCGAGCTCGTCGTCGCCCACCTCGATCGTCACGTCGTCGCCCTCACCGTCGAAGTAGCCGCCGTCGAAGCCCATCGACAGGCTCATCATCGTCGCGGTGGGCGAACCGAGACCCCAGCCGAGGCCGTAGTGGTCTGCCGTGGCCGTCGCTCTCGCGATCTCCTGGAGCTGATCCCACGTCATCGTGTCGCCCGTGGGCACCTCGACGCCCGCTTCGGCCAGCAGGTCGGCGTTCGCGAACGCCATGTACGACTGGAGGGTCGAGGGGTACGCGACGATCTGCCCGTCGTGGGTCACCGACTCCCAGATGCCGTCGGAGATGTCCGACTTCAGCTCGGGGTCGATGAGGTCGGTCAGGTCGGCGAGGTAGCCGTCTGCCGCGAACGACACGATCGAGCTCGCCTCGAAGTGGATGATGTCGGGCGCGGTGCCGCCCGAGAACTGGGTGATCAGCTTGTCGTAGGTGCCATCCCAGCCGGCCTGGATGATCTTGACCTGGACGTCGTCGTGCTCGGCGTTCCAGGCGTCGACGATCTCGCTGATGGCTGCCTGGGTCGCGGGCTGGTCCGACAGCGACTGGAACTGGAGGGTCACGACGTCGCCGTCTCCCCCGCTGCTGTTCGCGCTGCCCTGCTGGCATCCTGCGAGCGTGATGGCTGCGATGCCCACGAATGCGACGGCGCCGATGCCGCGGATTCTTCTCATGGTGTGGCCTTTCTGGTTTTCGGGTTTCGTCGTCACGGGGAGGTCAGCCCTTGACGGCACCGGCGAGCATGCCGCCGGTGAGCTTCTTCTGCAGGATCCCGAAGATGATGAGCGACGGGATCGTGGCGAGGATGGCGCCGGCGGCCAGCGGCCCCAGCTGGGTCTGCCCCTCGGCACCGAGGAACGAGCGCAACGCGATGGGCAGCGTGTACAGCTCCGGGCTCTGGATGAGCACGAGCGCGAGGAAGAACTCGTTCCAGGCCGAGACGAAGGTGAACATCGCCGTGGCGACCAGTCCCGGCACCAGCAGCGGCAGGATCACGGTGCGGAGGATGGTGAACCGGCCGGCACCGTCCATCTCGGCGGCTTCCTCGAGCTCCGGCGGGATCGCCGCGACGTACCCCTGCAGCATCCAGAGCGTGAACGGCATCGTGAAGGTGACGTAGACGAGGATGAGGCCGAACAGGGTGTCGTTCAGCTGCAGGCTCCGCAGCACGAGGAACAGCGGGATGATGATGAGGATCGTCGGGAACACCTGGCTGACGAGGATCCACACCGTGCCGGCCGCGCGCAGCCGGCCCTTCAGCCGGGCGAGGGCGTAGGCCATCGGCATCGACAGCAGCACCGCGACGATCATCGTGACGATCGAGACGAGCACCGAGTTGCCGGCCGCGGTGATCAGATTCTGCCGCTCGAGTGCGGCGATGTAGTTGCCGAAGTCCCACTGCTGCGGGATGAGGTTCACAGCGAGCGAGTTGAGCTCTCGGGTCGACTTGAACGACGCCGACAGCAGCCAGAGCAGCGGAAAGCCCAGGAAGATCAGGTAGCCCGCGAGCGCCAGGTACATCAGGACGGTCGCGTACAGGGGGCGCTTGGTGGTCACTTGCGGGCCCCCTTGTTCTGCCGGAACTGGTTGATCAGGTACAGCGAAAGGATCACCAGGATCGCCACGACGAGGACGTTGCCCATCGCCGACGCGTACCCGATCTCGCGGTTGCGGAACGCCTCGAGGTAGGTGAACAGCGGCGGGATCATCGTGCGGCCGCCCGGGCCGCCCTCGGTCAGCACGTAGATGAGGCCGAACGAGTTGAACTGCCAGATGAAGTCGAGCGCGGTGACCGCGATGATCACGGGCCGCAGGGCGGGCAGCGTGACGTGCCAGAACCGGCGGGCGGCTCCCGCGCCATCGACGGCCGCGGCCTCGTGCTGCTCGGGGGCGATCGACTGCATGCCCGCGAGAAGCAGCACGGTCGTCTGCGGAATACCGGCCCAGACGCCGACGACGATGACGGCGGGCAGCGCGGTCGAGAAGTCGCCGAGCCAGTTCACACCCGGGATGCCGAGCCAGCCGAGCACGCCGTTGAGCGGGCCCGAGTTGGGGTTGTAGATCATGCGCCAGACGATCGCGATGACCACCGGCGGCATCGCCCAGGGGATGAGTGCGAGAACGCGGGTCAGGCCCTTCAGCCGCAGGTTGCTGTTGAGCAGCAGAGCAAGGCCCATCGCGCTCACCAGGGTGAGGAGGGCGACCGACCCCGCCCAGACGATGCCGATCCCGAACGACTGCCAGAACCGGCGATCACCGGCGAGCTCGATGAAGTTGTCGAGCCCGATGAACGAGATCTCCGCGTTGCGCGCGAGGGTGGCATCCGTGAATCCGAGGAGCACGCCGCTGACGAGCGGGATGACCGAGAAGATGATGATCGGCAGCAGCGCGGGGGCGACGAGGGCGATCGCCTCTTTGCGCTGAGCGCGGGCGCGCGGCCCGATCTGCCGGACGCGGGGTGGGCGCGAGGACGTCTTCGTCTCTGCGAGCGTGGTCATCCGTGTGCCTTCTCTTCGTCGATGGGCTCGGGGCGGCGGAGGGCCGCGGGGACGGATGCCGACGTCGAGCCGCGCACGACCAGCGCGGGAGGAACCGTGACGGTGCGGGCCGGCCGCGTGTCGTCGGCGATCCGGGCGAGGAGCATCTCGGCGGCGGCGCGACCGCGCTCCTTCGCTCCGAGGTCGACGCTCGTGAGCCCGGGGCGGACGACCTCGGCGAGCTCGGTGTTGTCGAGGCCGGTCACAGCGATGTCGGCCGGGACCCGCAGGCCGAGGTCTTCGGCGGCACGCAGGACTCCGACGCCGATCAGGTCGTTCGCCGCGACCACCGCCGCCGGCCGGTCGGGCCGGTCGAGAAGCGGGAGCGCCGCGTCGTAGCCCGCGGCGATCGTGAAGTCGGCGGCGTCGACGTGCCGCGTCCGCAGGTCGTCGTACTGGCCCACCGCCGCGATGAAACCGTCGCGTCGCATGACACCGGGGGTGGTGTCGGTCGGGCCGTTGATGAACGCGATGTCGCGGCGTCCCTCGTCGACGAGGTGGTCGACGACGAGCCGCATCGCCGTCGGAGAGTCGGCGCGCACGGTGTCGAAGTCGGCCGAAGCGGGCAGCCGACCGAGGACGACGAACGGGATCGGAGCCGCGGCGAGCGCGGTGAGCAGCTCGTCGGTGACGCGCAGCGGCGACAGGATCAGCCCGTCGACATAGCCCCGACCGAGGTCGCGGACGACATCCACGGAAGACGACGATGTGCCGGTCGACGACAGCAGCAGGCGGTATCCGGATGCCGAGACCACCTGTTCGACCGCCGCCATCATCTCGACGTATACCGGGTTGCCGATGTCGGCGACGGCGAAGCCCAGCTGCAACGTGCGGCCCCGCTTGAGCGATTGCGCCGTGGCATCGGCCACGTAGCCGAGCTCGCGCGCCGCATCGCGCACCTTCGCCGCGGTCTCCGGACTCGCGACGAGTCCGTTCAGCGCTCGAGACGCGCTCGCGACGGAGACGCCGGCGCGGGCGGCGACCTGCGTGATCGTGACGCGGACCATGGCTCTCCCTCGAGCGGTTGTAAACGTTTCCAACGCTGGACGTTGTAAACGTTCTCACCCCGACCCCGCCCCTGTCAACCCCAGTTCTCCGCTTCGCCCGTTCACCTCGCGCCGCGACCGGGAGGCTGGGTCAGCGCAGAGTGCGGGCCATCAGCTTCTGCACCGTGCCGGTGAGGAACATGATGAACAGCCCGAGGTAGCCGACGGCCGGCAAGACGAGCGCGATCGCCAGCGCCACCAGGAACAGCAGGATCATCGAGAGATCGATCGACATCCCCAGGCGCAGATCATCCCGTGACGCGCTGTGCAGGTCCGGATGCCGCACCAGGTAGATCCGCGTCACGAGCAGCATCCCGCTCGTGACGACGAGCGTTCCGATGTAGAGCACCTTCTGCAGCGCGTCGTCGGCGACCTGGCCGGTGAGGGCGGTGACGACCGGCATCCAGACGATCGTGAGCATCCACGCGACCGTGATCCACATGAGCCCCGGGGTGATGCGCTGCACCGACACGAAGAGCCGGTGGTGCAGCATCCAGAACATCGCGATGAGCACGAAGCTGATGAGGAAGCTCTGCAGCTGATCGCGCTGATCGACGAGCCACTCCCACGTCGTGTGGTCGTGCCCCGCGCTCTCGCCGACGCTCTCCATGAGCGGCAGGATCAGCAACGTCATCGCGATCGCGACGACCGCATCGACGAACGCCTTCGTGCGCTCGGCGCTGAGTCCCCGGATGCCGGGCTCCGGCGCGACGTCATCGCTCATGCCGAGGATGCTAGCGCCCGGGTTCCGTGGTTCAGCGATCCCTGGTCGTCGAGAGCACCTACGGCCACGCGAAACAATGGGCGCATGGGAGCGGGAGACTTCGAACTGACGATGGGTGAGCTACGGGCGGTCGTCCGATTCGCCTCCGATTGCGCACAGGATCTGCTTCCCGAGTTCGAAGCGGTCAACCCCCAGGATTCACGGCCGCGCGAAGCGATCCGTGCGGCGCGCATGTTCACGGATGGCGCGCCACGGTCGAACCTGCAACGAACGGCCGCGTTCGCCTCGCATCGCGCAGCCAAGGACGCCTCGGAGGAGACCGCTCGACTTGCGGCGCTCGCATGCGGCGACGCTGCCGCGGCCGCCTACCTTCACCCGATCGCTAAGGCCTCGCAAGTCGGTCACATCCTCCGCGCGGCCGCATGCGTCGCGCTGGTCACCGAGCTGAGAACAGGAACTGCGGACGGCGCCACGGTTCGCGTTCTCGCCCATCGGGCGAATCCGCCCCTGCCCGAGATACTTCGTCGGTATCCGGTCGCGTCTCCGGGCACCTCCCGGATCTCGCAGCTCATGATTGATCTGGACTCGGCGATCCGAGCGCGGGACTAGTCCGGGGTGCCGCAACGATGTCATCAACTGCGGTGACCGGCACCAGCCCGAACGCCGCCAGCTCGGCGTCGTCGAGCATGCGCGACCGGATGATGAACCGCATCCCGGTCGGTCCCTCGACGCTGAAGCCGGCGCCGCGACCCGGCACGGCGTCGATCGTGATGTGCGTGTACTTCCAGTACTCGAACTGCGCGAGCGAGATGAACACCTCGATCGCGTCGTCGAGGCCGACGTCGAGATCCCCGAGCTTCACGTCGGCGGGGCCGGTCAGAAACATCCCGACCGGGTAGCACATGGGGGCGGAGCCGTCGCAGCATCCGCCCGACTGGTGGAACATCAACGGCCCGTGCTGGGCGGTGAGGTCGCGCAGCTGGGCCGCGGCGGCGTCGGTCACCGCGACCCTGCTGTACGTGTCGTTCGACATGGTGATGAGTGGATGCGGCTCAGAAGAAGCCCATCGCGCCTTCGGCGTACGACACGAGGAGGTTCTTCGTCTGCTGGTAGTGGTCGAGCATCTTGAGGTGGTTCTCGCGACCGATGCCCGACTGCTTGTATCCGCCGAAAGCGGCGTGCGCGGGGTACTGGTGATACGTGTTCGTCCACACGCGCCCGGCCTCGATCGCACGGCCGGCCCGGTAGGCGGTGTCACCCGAGCGGCTCCAGACGCCGGCGCCGAGTCCGTACAGGGTGTCGTTCGCGATGCCGATCGCGTCGTCGAAGTCGTCGAAGCTCGTCACCGAGACGACCGGCCCGAAGATCTCCTCCTGGAAGATGCGCATGTCGTTCGTGCCCTCGAAGACCGTAGGGGCCACGTAGTACCCGCCGCTCAGTTCGCCGCCGAGGTCGACCCGCTCGCCACCGGCGAGCAGCTTCGCTCCCCCGGCCTTGCCGATGTCGATGTACGACAGGATCTTCTCGAGCTGGTCGTTGGATGCCTGCGCACCGATCATCGTCGCCGGATCGAGCGGGTTGCCCTGGACGATCTTGCCGACGCGGTCGAGGCCGTCGCCGAGGAACGAGTCGTACACCGACCGCTGGATGAGCGCCCGCGACGGGCACGTGCACACCTCGCCCTGGTTGAGGGCGAAGAACGTGAAGCCCTCGAGGGCCTTGTCGTAGTAGTCGTCGCGCTCGCGCGCGACATCCTCGAAGAACACGTTGGCGCTCTTGCCACCCAGCTCGAGCGTGACGGGGATGAGGTTCTGCGAGGCGTACTGCATGATCAGGCGCCCCGTCGTCGTCTCGCCCGTGAACGCGACCTTGCGGATGCGGCGGTGCTGCGCGAGCGGCGCGCCCGCCTCGATACCGAATCCGTTGACGATGTTCACGACGCCGGCGGGCAGCAGGTCGCCGATCAGCTCGAACAGAAACAGGATCGACGCGGGTGTCTGCTCGGCGGGCTTCAGCACGACGCAGTTGCCGGCGGCGAGCGCGGGCGCGAGCTTCCACGTCGCCATGAGGATCGGGAAGTTCCACGGGATGATCTGCCCGACGACACCGAGCGGCTCGTGGAAGTGGTACGCGACGGTGTCTTCGTCGATCTGGCTGAGCGAGCCCTCCTGGGCGCGCAGGACGCCGGCGAAGTAGCGGAAGTGGTCGATCGCGAGCGGGATGTCGGCGGCGAGCGTCTCGCGCACGGGCTTGCCGTTCTCCCACGTCTCGGCCACCGCGATCTTCTCGAGGTGCTGTTCCATGCGGTCGGCGATTCTGTTGAGGATCACAGCGCGCTCGGCCGGCGTGGTCTTCTTCCACGACGCGAACGCCTGCCAGGCGACGTCGACGGCGCGGTCGATGTCTTCGACGGTGCCTCGACCCACCTCGCAGAACGGCTTTCCGGTGACGGGCGTGATGTTCTCGAAGTACTGCCCCTTGACGGGTTCGACGAACTCGCCGCCGATGTAGTGCCCGTAGCGGGCGCGGTACTCTGCAACGGCTCCGCGCTGACCGGGAGCGGCGTAGACGCTCGAGACGCCCTCTTCGACGATGGTCATGTCATCTCCTCGACTCCCCGCAGCGCCGATGCTGCGGTGGTGCCGGGCACGCTACGCCCCGCTACGTTGCAACGCGTTGCACGGCTCGGCGGGGAGGATGCCGCGCACTAGCGCTACGCGAATTGTGAGCGCTAACATTCGAGCGTCGTCAGTGCTGACGGCCATGCAACGACGCATACGAGAGGTTCCCCCGTGCCCGCATCCGCTCGCCCGGCGCCCTGGCGCCGACACCATCCCTGGACGCTCGCCGTCCCGATCGTCGCCGCACTCGTCGCCGCGCCGCTCATCGTCCCCGCCGCAGCTCAGGCAGTTGGCCCACTCCAGCATTCCGGGCAGGTCGCGTTCGTCGACACCCCCGACGGTCAGGCCGCGCAGGCGGCGCTCGACGCGCTAACCGTCACGAACATCGACGACGTGCGCGGCAACCTCACGCTGCCGACGACCTCGCAGGGACTCGACGTGACCTGGTCGTCGGCCGACACGAGTGTCATCACCGCTGACGGCATCGTCACGCGTTCCGAGGAAGACACCACCGTCGCGCTCACGGCATCCGTCACGAAGGGCGCGACGACGCTCACCCGCTCCTTTCCGGCCGCAGTGCGCAAGGCCGCGAACATCGGAGCCTTCGAGGGCTACACGTTCGCCTACTTCACGGGAAACTCCGTCGCGGGCGAGAACATCTACTTCGCCGCCAGCAACGGCAACGACGCACTGTCGTGGACCGAGCTCAACGGCGGCGAGCCGACGCTCACCTCCACGGAAGGCGAGAGGGGTCTGCGCGACCCGTTCCTCATCCGCTCGCCCGAGGGCGACACGTTCTACCTCATCGCCACCGACCTCTCCATCGGCCGCAACGGCGACTGGGGTCGAGCACAGACGCAGGGTTCGAAGTACCTCGAGGTGTGGGAGTCGCATGACCTCGTCACCTGGAGCGAGCAGCGCCACGTCCGCGTCGCCCCCGACAACGCGGGCAACACATGGGCGCCCGAGGCCTATTACGACGAGGCACTCGGCGAGTACGTGGTGTTCTGGGCATCGTCGCTCTTCGGCGAGGACGACCCGAACCATACGGGCAGCTTCTACCAGACCATGATGTACGCGACGACCCGCGACTTCACGACGTTCAGCGAGCCGAAGGTCTGGCAGGACTTCGGAGCATCGCGCATCGACTCCACGGTCCTCAAGGACAACGGCACCTACTACCGATTCACGAAGGATGAAGCCAGCACGACCGGATGCCGCGACATCATCCAGGAGTCCTCGACCAGCCTGACCGCCGTCGATGACCGAAGCGATCCCAGCTGGAACGCAGCCGACCCCGCCTGGAAGCTGATCGACAGCTGCATCGGTCGCGATGCCGGACTCGGCGCCGTCGAAGGCCCCACCATCTTCGCGGCGAACCCCGGCGACACCTCCGGGTCGAACTACTACCTCTTCGTCGACGAATACGGCGGACGCGGCTACATCCCCCTGGGAACGGATGACCTCGACGCGCCGGACTGGCAGGTGCCCGCGAGCTACCGCCTGCCCGCGAGCCCGCGCCATGGCACAGTGATGCCGGTGACCGCGGCCGAACTCGAAGCGCTGCGCGCCAACCTGCCGCAGCCCCTCGCGGCGAACGAGAAGGGCGAGCTGCTGCGCTACGACTTCACGGATGACGCGGGCGCGGTGCTTCACGACCGTTCCGGCGCCGGGCGTGACGCCCAGGTACGCGGCGGTGCGACGTTCACCGACGGCGCGCTCACCTTCGACGGCACCGACGACTACGTCGACCTGCCCGACAACGTCCTCGTCGGCGTCGACGACATCACGGTCGAGGCCGAGCTGCGGATCGACCCGGCCCAGCGCACCCCGTACTTCCTCTACGGTTTCGGCAACACCGGCGCTGACGGTGCCGGCAACGGCTACCTGTTCTCGACCGGCGACCAGTACCGCGCGGCACTGACCACCGGCAACTGGAGCGGCGAGCAGAACGTCACCTCGGGTGCGGCGCTTCCCCGCGACCGCTGGGTGCACCTCACCTACACCCTGACCGGGAACACGGCACGGCTGTACCTCGACGGTCAGCAGGTCGCCGAGAACACGAACGTGACGGTGCGCCCCAGTGACATCGGCGGCGGCAGCACGCTGGCGAACTACCTGGGCAAGTCGGTCTACAACGCCGACAACCTGTTACGCGGTCAGATGCGCGAGTTCGCGCTGTACAACCGCGCGTTGACCCCCAAAGAGATTGTGCAGAACTCCGGCAACTCCAGCGCGCTCGGTGCCGTGAGCCTGCAGGATGCCGGTGCCCTCAAGGTCGCGCCGATCGTCGACACCGACGCCGGCACGGTCCTGTTCCCGGTAAAGCGCGGCACGGATCTGACGCAGTTGCGCCCGGTCTTCACGACGGCATCCGGCACCACCGCCACGCCCGCGTCGGGCACGGTCCGCGACCTGAGCAAGCCTGCCACCGTCACGCTCACGACCCCCGGACAGCCCGACGCCGTCTGGACGCTCGAGGCTGTGGAGATGAAGAGTCCGGTGCTGCCGGGTCTGTACGCCGATCCGAACATCGCCGTGTTCGGTGACACCTATTACATCTACGCGACCACCGACGGCACCCCCGGCTGGGGCGGCAACACGTTCTACGTCTGGACGTCGAAGAACCTGATCGACTGGACGCGGTCAGACGAGCCCATCCTGACGCTGGACGGCGCGAACGGGAACGTTCCGTGGGCCACCGGCAACGCGTGGGCTCCGACGATCATCGAGAAGGGCGGGAAGTACTACTTCTACTTCAGCGGGCATGAGCCGAACGCGAACCGCAAGATGATCGGCGTCGCCGTCGCCGACAGTCCCGAAGGACCGTTCACCGCACAGGCGGAGCCGATGATCACCAACGACGAGGCCGTCAACAGCGGTCAGGCGATCGACCCGGCGGCGTTCACCGACCCCGAGACCGGGAAGTCGTACCTCTTCTGGGGCAACGGACGACCCGTCTACGGCGAGCTGTCCGACGACATGCTGAGCGTCGAGAACGGGACGATCACGCCGATCGACGGACTGGTCGACTTCCGTGAGGGACTCTTCCTGAACTACCGCGACGGGACGTACCACCTGACGTACTCGATCGACGACACCGGTTCGGAGAACTACCGCGTCGGTTACGCGACGTCGACCAGCATCGACGGACCGTGGACCTACCGGGGCCTCCTGTTGCAGAAGGACCCGTCGCAGGGGATCCTCGGCACTGGTCACAGCTCGATCATCAACGTCCCCGGCACGGACGAGTGGTACATCGCGTACCACCGGTTCGCCATCCCCGGCGGCAACGGCACCAACCGCGAGACGACGATCGATCGCCTCGAGATCGGCGAGGACGGGCTGTTCCAGACCGTGACGCCGACGCTCGCGAGCGTCGACCCGCGCGAGGTGCCCGGTACGACCGAGCCCAACCCGACGGAGCCTAACCCGACCGAGCCGAACCCGACCGAGCCCGGCACCGCGGCCCCGGTCGTGTCGGTCTCGGCCACGACGGTCGAGCGCGGACAGGCCGTGCGGGTGACGGTCACCGGTCTTGAGGCCCGCGAGCAGGTCATCGCCGAGCTGCGGAGCGACCCGATCCGGGTGTCGGGCATCCCGGCCGCCGATGCGAACGGGCGCGTCGCGTTCGACGTCCGCATCCCCGCCGATCTGGCCACGGGCGCCCACACGATCGTGGTCTTCGGTGCCGACGGTCAGGTGATCGGCAGCGCGGCGATCACCGTGGTCGCCTCCGGGCAGCTCGCCGTCACCGGCGCTCAGGCGCCGCTCGGTGGCGCACTGCTGGCTGCGCTCCTGCTCGTCGCGGGAGGCGCGCTGTGGTCGGTTCGGCCCGCACGCCGGGCAAGCGCCGCCTGACACCGGCGCCCACCGACGCCAACGGGCGGCGGCCTTCTCCAGAAGGTCGCCGCCCGTTTCGATCGCGCTCAGTGCCGGCTGCGTCGCGTGACGAATCCCTCGGCCTGCTTCGATTCGTGGGCCACCCGGACTCCGTAGCGATAGGCGAGCTTGCCCCCGAGCCATCCCGACGCGCTGAGGGTCAGCAGGCTCACGGCGCTGAAGATGACGCCCGCGATGGGGATGTCGTCGGTCGACGTCCGCAGGAAGAGCTGGAACAGGTACGCGCCGCACACCACGAAGTTCAGCCCCATGTGGATCGTGGCGGTGCTCGACGAGCGCGTCCGATCGGGGATGCGGAGGTAGTCGAAGATGCCCAGCACGATAGCCACGACACTGCCAACCAGCCCGATCCCGATCAGGACGCGCGAACCCACGGCGTACGGGGTCGGGTCGGCGACGATCAGGCCGATGATGTCGAAGACGAAACTCGCGATCCACGCCCCGATCGGGATCGTGACGGCGATCGGGTGGAACGGGTGTCCGTAGGGGCCGGCGAGGGGGTTCGCGGGCCGCTTGTCGGGACGGGTGTCCAGGTCGGTCATGATCTCTCCTCGGTCAGGGCAGCGGTTCCAGGCCCTCGGCCTGGGTCGTCTCGGTCGCGACGCGGACGCCGTAGGTGTGGGCGAGCTTCCCGCCCAGCCACCCCGACACCGAAAGAAGGGCGAGTCCACCGAAACTCGCGATCATCGCCAGGGTCGGCACGGTCTCCTCGTCGACGCGAAGCGCGAGGCTTCCTGCGAACACCGCCATCGCGATGAGGTTGAGGATCATGTGGGTCAGCCCCGTCGCCCGCGCAGGGGTGCCCTTCGGGATGCTGCTCCAGTCGATCAGCCCCAGCACCGACGCGACGACGGCGCCCAGAAGACCGATCGCGATGAGGATGCGGGCGCCGAGGGCGAAGACGGCGGCATCCGGACTCATGACGGCGATGACGTCGAAGACGGATGCCGACACCCAGGCGCCGATCGGCAGGATGATCGCGATCGCGTGGAATGGGTGCCCGTAGGGCCCCGCGATCAGCGACCGCGGATACTTCGCACGCGTCAGGGGTGCGGTGTCGACCATGGCGTCTCCTCTCGTCCGACGCCCCGACCGTACGGGTTCCCCGGGGTACGACACGTACCGGGTTGACAAGCCCGGCGCGCGACCTCTACGGGCGGCCGCGCATGGCCCGCTCGACAGCATCCACCAGCGAGCGGTATCTCGGTGATGAGGCGAGATCATCGAGCAGCACGGCTCTGCCGTCGGCATCCGCCAGCGGAACCTGCCAGTTCGGGTACTCGTCGTCGGTGCCGGGCTGATTCTGCACACGCTTCTCGCCGACGGCATCGACGAGCGAGACGCCCAGCAAGCGCGAGGGCGATGCGGCGAGGAAGACGTGCAGAGCCTCGACGACCTCCTGCTGGCTCGCGCCGGCGGAGATCAGCCCGCGAGAGCGCAGCTCCGCCAGCATCCGGTCGCGCTCGCGCTCGAAATCGGCGAGCTCGTCGTCGACCGACCTGGTCAGCAGGCCGAGCCGGGCGCGCAGGGCGACGTGCTCGCCGTCGAGGTAGCCGGCCGTCGGCGGCAGGTCGTGCGTGTTGACGGTCGCGAGCAGGTCGGTACGGTAACGCTCGGGAGGCAGCGGTCCCCCGTCGTCGTCGCTCTCGAACGACAGGACCGAGGTGCCGAGGATGCCGCGCTCGGCGAGATAATCGCGCACCCACGGCTCCACGAGGCCGAGGTCTTCGCCGATGATCACCGCACGGGCTCGCTGGGCTTCGAGAGCCAGCACGCCGATCATGGCCTCGTGGTCATAGCGAACGTACGTGCCTTCGCCCGGCCCGAGCCCCTCTGGAATCCACCACAAGCGGAAGAATCCGAGGATGTGATCGATCCGCAGGGCGCCCGCGTGCCGCAGCAGCGACCGGAGCATGTCACGCAGCGGCGCGTAGGCATGCTCGGCGAGGGCACGCGGCAGCCACGGTGGCTGATTCCAGTTCTGGCCCTGCTGGTTGTACATGTCGGGAGGTGCGCCCACCACGACGCCCGGCGCGTACAGATCACGGAGCGACCACGCGTCCGACCCGGTCGTCGAGACGCCGACGGCAAGGTCGTGCATGATGCCGATCCGCATTCCGGCGGCAGCCGCGGCGGCAGCCGCGTCGCCGAGCTGCTCGTCGACGATCCACTGCAGCCACACGTGGAACGCGATGCGCTCAGCCAGCTGTTCCCGCAGCGCACCCACCGCGGGGTCATCGATTGCGATTCCGTCCGGGAGCCGGTCGCCCGTTTCCGTTTCGTGCTCGCGCAGCGCGCACCACAGGGCGAAGTCGGCGAGTGCCGACCCCTCCCGCCGCGCGAAGGCGTCACGCTGCGCGCGTCGGGCGGGAGAGAGCTCGACGTCATGAACGAGCGCGAGCGCCTCTCGTTTCGCGCTCCAGACCGCATCCCGATCGATGCGCTCCGCGTCCGTGTTGGTGGCGGCTGCGTCCCGCTGCAGCCGGTGGAAGCGATCGAGACCGGACTCGGAGAGGTATGCCGCTTCCGGAATGAGCTCCGGGCGGACGTACAGCGGCGCGAGGAATCGGCGCGACGACGGCAGGTAGGGCGACGGCTCGACAGGCGTCGTGACCTCCGCGGCGTGCACCGGGTTGATCAGCAGATAGTCGGCGCCCGACTCCCCCGCGATCGCAGCGAGGTCGGCGAGGTCCGCGAAATCGCCCATCCCCCACGATCGCCGCGACCGCACCGAGTACAGCTGCGCCATGAGTCCCCACGAGCGCTGGCCCGGTTCGGCGGGTGGCGGTGTGAGGCGTTCCGGCGTGACGATCAGCGCCCCACTGTCGTGCACATCGCCTTCCCCGCCGTACTGGCGCACCTGGACCGTGTGCCATCCCAGCGGGACATCCTCGGGCACGGGCACGCGCACCCGCCAGCGCGTCCGGCCGTCGACCGTGCGCGCGACCGGCTGCTGAGCGGGTATCGAAAGGGGACGCACCGAGCCGTCTTCCAGCACGATGGCCACCTCGACGTCATTGCCGTCGGCGACATGCAGCTCGATCGTCCCACCACCCCGGCGCACGACGGTCGAGGCGGGTACGAGCCGCCGCCAGGGTTCGGCTATCGACTCGGCGAGCGCCTGCTCGGCTGCCGCGTCGTCATCCGCGACCACACCCATGGCCGCCAGCACCGCACGGAGGGTGGTGGCGGGCACATCGACATGCTCGCCCGAGAAGGATGAGTATTCAGTGGCTATGCCGTATGCCCGGGCGAGCGAGACGAGAGCCGGCGTCGGGGCGTCGTCGGGGGTCGCATCGGTCATCGTCTTCTCCTCATCGCCATGATCGGTCACGATCCCGTCACCCGCTCGAAGACTCCCGGGTAGCTCAGGACGAAGCCGTCATCATCGACGGTGAGCGTTCGCCGGAAGTCGCGATCCCGCGACTCGAAGCAGTAAACGCGCGGCCCGACGCGCGTGTAGCGCTGGCGCCCCAGAGCGACATCCAGCGACGGCACCTGCACCCACGCAACCTCGACGTCGGCTCGGCCGCCCACGGCGAGCCCCAGCCGTCGGATCGGAAGAGCGTTGGTGGCCGGCGTGGCCGTGATGTCGATGTCGGTCGCACCGGCGAGATCGGGGCGCTCCTCACCGTCGACCGACCACACGCCATCCATGAGTTCGACGTGAAGTGTCCGCCCGCCCGACTCGATCGCCGCGTGATGGAACAGGCCGTGCTCGTCGATTCGCACCGCGTAACGACAGGGTCCGTCTCCGCCATCGACTTCTCCGACGATGCGGATGCCGTCATCGGAATACTCCGCGGTACACCGGTCGAGCGTCTCGACGGATCCGATGCTCGTCCATGAGATTCGTGTCGTCCTCATCGGTCGCCTCCTCCGATGTTTCACGTGCAACATCGTCCGCCATCCTCCCAGCGGCTGCGCCACGACGAAACGGTCAGTCCGCGGGGTTGCCGAGGGAGGTCAGTCGTGCGACGATGCCCGCCCGTTTCGGCGACCGTGCCGGAAGCAGCTGCAGGCAGAGACGCAGGACATCGACGTCGTCCGCGCCATCGTCTGTGTCGGCGTACTCCAGCAGCACGTCCACCGATGCCTCCGCCAGGAGAGCCTCACGCAGAGAGGCGCGAAGCCGATCACGAACCTCCTCCGTCCCGGGAGCGCTCGAGTCCGGCAGAACCGGGCCCGCGTACGCCGCGAGGGCGACGCGGTGAGCGCCGCGGTCGAGCAGGGACGCCACCTGTTGCGCGTCGGTCTCGAGCTCGGCCGGAAGGCGGTAGGGCCGCGACAACGGCACGAGGTGCGGGGCGGCCTGCTCGAGCACCCGCCGTAGCCGAACCATCTCGGGTCGAAGAGTGTCCGTCGCGTCGGGACCGTAGACGAGCTCGGCGAGTCGCTCCGCCGAAAGCCCCTGACGGTAGGTGGCGAGCATCAGCAGGATGTCGGCGTGCCGAGCCGACACTTCGACGATCCGCTCTCCGGAGGCATCAGTGGTCTCCAGGAGAGCGCGATCGCGACCGAGCACACGCAGGGTCGAGGCGGTCGGTGCTGCGGCATCCCGTCGACGCTGCCGGGCGAAGCCGCGTGGCGGGTCGGCCCGGGAACGCAGTCGCGCCACCAGGAGTTCACTCTCGATCGCCCGCGCCGTCGCGTCGACGAGGAGTCGCGCCTGCGGCGTGGCCGCCTCCGCCCGACCGGTCACGTCGATGACGCCGAGAAGTCGGCGGGTCTCGGGGTCGTGTACCGGTGCAGCCGTGCATGACCAGGGCTGCACGAGGCGGTTGAAGTGCTCCGCCCCGCGGATCTGCACCGACCGGTCGAGCTGAAGCGCCGTCCCGGGCGCCGAGGTGCCGACGGTGGATTCCGACCAGTTCGCGCCCGCCACGAAGCCCATGTCGCCGGTGAGGGTCCGCACGCTGGTGTCGCCTTCGACCCACAGCAGACGGCCGGCGGCATCCCCCACGGCGACGACCACTCCGGAATCAGTGCTCGGCACGAGCAGCGCACGGACCATGTCCATGACCCCGGCGAGCGGGTGGGCGCTACGGTATGCGGCCAGCGCTCGTTCGTCGAACTCGAGCGGTGGCAGTGCCTCGGCGCGGACGAGGTTCGCCATCGAACGGCGCCACGATTCGCGGACGAGCGACCGGACGTCGTCCAGTCGACGCTCGGCGTCAGCCCCGGCCAGCAGCTCGTCCCGCGCGCGTTCGATCAGCAGACGGGACGACTCGGGAGCGACATCCCATTTCGCGGACCACGACGAGGACACGGACGACTCCGATCGGCGGTGAAGGAGCGCCCTCAGCCTAAGCCGGACGAACCCGTCGCGGTAGGGCTGACCGCGGTCGTCAGCCGTCCGAGCGCGCGGCCCACCACTCGCGCAGACGCTGCTCCGCGGCATCCTCGCCGATCATCCCCTCGTCGAGGCGGATGTCGAGGAGGAACCGGTACGCCTCACCCACCTCACGCCCCGGACGGATCCCGAGGATCTCCTGGATGCGGTTGCCGTCGAGCTCGGGGCGCATGGCGCCGAGCTCCTCGGCCGCGGCCAGCTCGTCGATGCGGCGCTCGATGTCGTCGTACGCCGACTTCAGGCGGGCGGCCTTCCGCTTGTTCCGCGTCGTGACATCGGCGCGCGTGAGGATGTGGAGTCGCTCCAGCTCGTCGCCCGCGTCACGGACGTACCGCCGCACGGCCGAGTCGGTCCACGCGCCCTCGGAGTACCCGAAGAAGCGCAGGTGCAGTTCGACCAGACGGCTCACCGACGAGATGGTGTCGGAGTCGAAGCGGAGGGCCTGCAGGCGCTTGCGTGCCATGCGTGCGCCCTTGAGGTCGTGGTGGTGAAAGCTCACTCCACCACCGGGCTCGAGCTTGCGCGTCGCGGGCTTGCCGATGTCGTGGAGGAGCGCCGCGAGGCGCAGCACCACGTCGGGCTCCGCGCCCGGATGCCGTTCGTGCTCGAGTTCGATCGTCTGGCGCAGCACCGTCAGCGAGTGCTCGTAGACGTCCTTGTGGTGATGGTGCTCGTCGATCTCGAGGCGCAGCGCCGGCACTTCGGGCAGCACGAGCTGCATGAGGCCGGTGTCGACGAGCAGTCGGATGCCGCGCGCGGGGTCGTCGGTGCGGAGCAGCTTCACCAACTCGCCCTGCACCCGCTCGGGGCTCACGATCGAGAGCGTCTCGCGCAGCTCGGTCATCGCCTGCTCGGTGGCGGGATCGAGCGAGAAGCCGAGCTGGGAGGCGAAGCGCGCGGCGCGCAGCATCCGGAGCGGGTCGTCGCCGAAGCTCACCGCGGGATCACTCGGCGTGCGCAGCGTCGTCGCGACGAGGTCCTCGACTCCGCCCGTCGGGTCGACCAGGGATGGTCCCGGAACGCGCAGGGCCATCGCATTGACGGTGAAATCGCGGCGCGCGAGATCTTGCTCGAGGGTGTCGCCGAACTCCACCGTGGGCTTCCGGGTCAGTCCGTCGTAGCTGTCGGCGCGGTAGGTCGTGATCTCGATCTGCTCACCGCGCACCTTCGCACCGATCGTGCCGAAGGCGCGTCCGATGTCCCACGTCGCGGTGGCGAGAGGGTCGACGACCCGAAGGATGTCGTCGGGTCGGGCGTTCGTGGTGAAGTCGAGATCGTTGGTCGCGCGTCCCAGCAGCGCATCACGCACGGGCCCCCCGACGATGGCCAGCTCGAAGCCCGCGCGCTCGAACGCGTCGGCGAGCGCCGAGACGACGGGAGACGCTGCCAGGGCACCCAGGCGCGCGACACCCTCGGCCATGTTCAGCATGCCTCCGAGCCTACCGGCCCTCCCCTGCAGCTCCCGAGTCCGCGATCAGTCGGCGAAACGCAGGAAACCCGTGAACAGCAGCTCGCGGACGCGCGGCAACAGGTCGGCACGCAGGGCGACGGCATCCACGTCGAGCAGGTCGGCGATCGCCGCGACGAGCACACCGACCGGCAGATCACCGTCGCTGGCCCCGACGAGGGCGGCGAGCGCGGGATCGACGTCGAGCACCCGGCCGAAGCCCGCTCCCTGACGCAGTTCGATGACCTGAGGGTCCTCGGCTCCGGGAACGTGATGGCGGGCCTCGGTCACATCTGGCGCGACCCGCAGCACCGCCGCATCCAGATCGGCGTCCGTCATGCTCGAGAGTCGCTGCCACGCGCTGAGCGACTCTCCGATATGCGGGCCGAGGGCGCCGGGGATGCTGCCTGCGATGCGCTCGTATCGGGCGAGCGTGGGGATGACGGTCGGGCGGTGCAGCGTGATGTAGCCGAACCCCACGGCGATGACCCCCCGCGCGGCGAAATCGTCGAGCCACGCCTGCACGAGCGGCGCATACGCCGGTGACCCCGGAGCGGTGCCGCCGTCGCGGACCCAGAGTTCGGCGTAGGCGAGCGGGTCGAGCTGTTCACGCTCGACGACCCAGGCATCCAGGGCCACCGGCGACTCCGACACCCAGGAGCGCACGCGATCGAGGCCGTCCTCGCCGGCGCGGTACTCCCAGTTGCCGAGCAGCTGCGCGACACCGCCAGGAGCGAGCACCGGACCGACGCCGCGCACGAAAGCCGCCACGAGGTCGTCGCCCGACATCCCGCCATCGCGGTACTCGTACGCGGGGACGCCCTCCACGCGCGGCGTGATCACGAACGGCGGATTGGAGACGACCCGCTCGAACTGCTCGCCGGCGACCGGCTCGAACAGGCTGCCGGCCCGCGTCTCGATCCCGTCGACGTCGTTGAGGAGTGCGTTCAAGCGCGTGAAGGCGAGAGCGCGCTCAGAGACGTCCGTGGCCACGACCCTGTCACCCGCGCGCCGCGCGCGAAGAGCCTGGATGCCGCACCCCGTGCCGATGTCGAGCACGCGCCCGACCCGTGACGTCAGCTGCAGTCCCGCGAGTGTCAATGACGCACCGCCGACGCCGAGAACATGACCCGTGGGCAGCGGGCCGCCCACTGCCGCCTCGTCGAGATCGCTCGCGATCCACCAGTGGCCCTCGCCCGCGGCATCCGCGATGTCCTGCGGGCGCACCAGGGCGTCGGGAACCACGAGATCACCCTCGAGGTGCGCGAGTCCGAGCTCTGCGAGCCCGGTGGCTCCCAGAGACGGCAGTGCGGCATCCACCGCAGCGCGCGATGCCGGCCCGCCCAGGAAGAGCAGCCCCGCCAGCACTGCCAGGGCATCGGAGCGCCCCGTGAGCACGCGACGGGCGGGCTCGACGAGTCCGTGACCCACCGCGGTGTCGACCATCCCTCCCCAGAGGGCTCGCACGGCGTCGGCGCGGTATCCCGCGGCATCCAGGTCGGTACGGAGAGCCGCGCAGCGGCCGGCCTCGGGGTACAGGGTCACTCGACCATTCAACCCTGCGACGCGCGAAAAGCCGCAGGCCCGGCCCGCCTCGGATGACGCACAGCAGGGCCGCCCTAGACTCTGTGCGACCCTGCGGTCGGGTATCGCAGCGGGTCGAGAGCCGCCATGACCGACATTTCCCCTGCCACCACACGCGCCCGTCGCGGCCGTCGCGGTGCCCGCGTGCTCGGCTGGCTCGCCGCTGCCGCGATCGCGCTGGCCCCTCTCGCCTCTCCGGCAGCCGCTCTCGCCGATTCCCCGCCGAGCCCGGCGCCGACCCCGACGGCCAGTGCGACGCCCGGATCCCCCGGCATCGCCTCGCTCATCGCCGCTCCCGCGAGCGGCGGCATCGTCGCAACCGGCGCGGACGCCGTCATCTCGGTCGACCAGCGCAACGGATCGCCGCGCGCGCTGCCCGCCGGCGCGCTGTCGGTGACCTTGTCACGCTCGGCCCTGACCTCCCCACAGGCGGTCGTCGACTGGCTGCGGCCCCCCGCTGACGCTGACGAAGCCCTGCCGGCCTTCGAAGAGGTCGCGCGCGCCGACGTCGCCGAGCTCCCCGCGGGTGACGAGCGCGCCACCGACGTATCGATCCCGGCGACCGAGAAGAACCTCGTCGGTCTCGCCCCCGGCGTGTACCCGATCGCCGTGTCGGGCCCCGGCGGCTCGGCGCGCACGGTCATCACCGTGCCCCGTCCCGACGCCCCGGCACGCACGGCGACCGTCATCGTCCCCATCACCGCAGGGGCCCGCACCACAGGCCTGCTCACGGCGACCGAGCTCACGGAGCTCACCGCCGAAGACGGGGCGCTCAGCGCGGTTCTCGATGCCGTCACCGGGACGACTGCGGTTCTCGCGATCGATCCCGCGATCGTGGCGTCGATCCGCGTGCTGGGCTCGGGCGCGCCGGCAGATGCCGTGGGCTGGCTCACGAGCCTCATGGCGCTTCCCAACGAGCGCTTCGCCCTGCAGTTCGGCGACGCCGACCTCGCGACCCAGGTGCACGCCGGCCTGACAGCCCCGCTCGAACCCACGACGCTCGAGCCGTACGCGGACCCGGCGAACTTCAGCGCCGCAGCGGGTTCCACCGCTCCCGCCAGCGTGCCCGACACGCGTCAGCTCCTCGCGGTCGGAACCGCGGCGAACACCGTTCGCGACGTCTTCTGGCCCGCCAGCGGCACAGCCGGCGCGAACGTCGTCACGACCGTCGACGCTCAGGCCGGAGCGGATGCCGACGCGCTGACTCTCGTGCCGTCCGACACCGTCTCCGGGGGCGATAGCGGGGTTCGCGCCGCTATCGGTGACGCCGACCTGCTCGTGTACGACCAGGTGGTGTCGGCCGAGCTGGCGCGCGTCGCCGCGGCATCCGACGACGCACCGGTTCGCAACGCCGAGCTCGCTGCGGCGAACGCGCAGGTCGCCCTGAGCGGCGACCGTCCGATCGTGGCGACGATCGACCGTCCCGCGACGAGCTCACGCGCCAGCGTCCGAGCGGCCATCACGGCGGTCACCGGCAGCCCGGGAGCGACGCCGACCTCACTCCAGGATCTCCGCGCCGCCGACCGTGCCCAGGTCACCGTTGCCGATATCCCCGCCGATGACGATCGCGTCGCAGCCCTGCAGCGCTTCCTCGCCGACGAGGAACGGCTCGCGACCTTCGCCACGGCCTTGGTCGAACCCGCGCAACTGACGGCGCGGGAACGCACCGCCATCCTCCAGCTGATCGGCGACGCCTGGCTGGCCGAGCCGATCGGCTGGGCAGCGGCCGTGGCGCAGCACGAGGAGAACACCGAGAGCACGCTGGACGCGGTCGGCATCGCCAACCCCGGCACGATCAACTTCCTCGCGACGAGTGCCCCGATCCCCGTCACCGTGCGTAACGACCTGCCCTGGCCGGTCTCGCTCGTGCTCTTCGCCGAGACCGGCGACCCCCGCCTGATCGTGCAGAAGGCGACGGTCGTCGAAGCGGGCGCGCAGCAGAACACCCGCGTCGACGTGCCGGTCGAGGCACGCGTCGGAAGCGGCGAGACCACCCTCAGCCTGCAGCTGCGGAGCACGGCCGCCGTGCCGATCGGCGCGTCGGAGCGCATCGGCCTCACCGTGCGCGCCGAGTGGGAGTCGGTCGGCATCACCGCCATCGTCATCATCGTCGTCGTCCTCATCGCAGGCGGCGTGATCCGGACGATTCTGAAGCTCCGACGTCGGCGGAGCGAGACCCCCTCCGGACAGAACGACATCCCCGAACAGCAGGAGAACACCGAGTGAGCGGAATCGGCCGGGCAGGAGCGGTCGTCGCCGCGGGAACACTCGTCTCCCGGGTCACGGGCCTCGTGCGCAACATCGTGCTCGCCGCGGCTCTGGGGACCGTGGGCGCCGGTGCGGCGGACGCCTTCACGCTCGCCACGCAGCTGCCCAACAACATCTACGCGATCATCTCCTCCGGCCTCCTGGCCGGCGTGATCGTCCCCCAGATCATCCAGGCGGCCAAGCACCGCGACGGCGGCAGCGCTTTCGTGTCCAAGCTGCTGACCCTCGGGGTGATCGCCCTGGCGGTGACGACGGCGCTGGCCGTCATCGCCGCCCCGTTGCTCGTGATCGCATACGGCGACAAACTCGCGCCCGAGACGCAGGCGCTGGCGCTGGCTTTCGCATACTGGTGCCTCCCCCAGCTGCTCTTCTACGGCCTGTACGCGCTGCTCGGCGAGATCCTGAACGCCCGCCGGGTCTTCGGGCCGTTCGCGTGGTCGCCGATCATCAACAACGTCGTCTCGATCGCCGGCTTCCTGGTGTTCATCTGGATGTTCGGCGTCCGTGAGGATGCCGCGGGCTGGACCCCGACGATGGTCGCGATCATGGGCGGCACAGCGACGCTCGGCATCGTGTTCCAGGCCCTCGTCCTGCTGCTCTTCTGGCGCCGTGCCGGGCTGCGCGTCCGCCCCGACTTCCACTGGCGCGGCATCGGGCTCCGCCACATCGGGCGACTGGCCGGGTGGACGTTCCTCATGGTCGTCGTCGGTCAGATCGCCGGGCTCATCCAGACCAACATCGTCGGCTCGGCGTCATCGAGCGGCCCGTCGATCGCCGTCCTGTCATACGCCTGGCTCGTCTTCATGCTCCCCTTCTCGGTGATCGTGCTGTCGATCGGCACGCCGTACTTCACGCGCCTCAGCGAACACGTCTCCGCGAACCGGCCCGACGCACTGCGGGCCGATCTGAATTCGGCGACCCGCACCATCGGGATCTTCATGGTCGGAGCCCTCGCGGCGATCGTGGCGGCGATCGTTCCGATCTCCCGCGTCTTCACGAAGACCCCGGATGCCGCCCAGGCCTTCGCCTGGGTCCTCGCGGCGTACCTGGTGGCTCTCCTGCCGCTGTCGTTCCAGTTCGTGCTGCAGCGGACGTTCTACGCCCACCAGGACACTCGCACCCCCTTCTTCTTCACTCTCGCCCAAGCGGTGCTGGTGGTCGTCACCGCCCTCATCGCTGCCGCGATCCTCCCCCTCGAGCACCTCGCTGTCGGCATCGCCCTCGGGCAGTCGCTCGCGAACGTCGTCCAGCTCGCTCTCGCCGTCATCCTGCTGCGGCGCAAGATCGGTCCGCTCGGCCTCGGCGGAGCCGTCCGCGCCGTCGTCCGCTTCGTCGTCGCCGGCATCCCTGCCGCCGCCGTCGGCTGGCTCGTCTTCGCTCTTCTCGGCGGCAGCGCGGGCTGGGTCGCCGGCGGCTACCTCGGAGCCCTGTTCGGCGGTGCCGTCATCGGCCTGGCGACCCTCGTCGTCTACGTCATCCTCCTCGCCCTTCTGCGCGCGCCGGAGCTGACCACGGCCGTTCGCACGGTGCGCCGCATCCTCGGCCGCTGACACCCCTCCCCCACGGCCGCCGGGGAATGCCTCGCGGCTACCATGGGTTGGACGTGTCGGGGTATCCGCGACGCGGATTCCAGACCCCAGAAAGGGATGTCGACGTGCGACAGGTCATCATCATCGGATCCGGCCCCGCCGGTTACACGGCCGCGATCTACGCGGCGCGCGCGAACCTGAAGCCGCTGCTGATCGCGAGCTCGGTCGAAGCGGGCGGCGAGCTGATGAACACCACCGAGGTCGAGAACTTCCCCGGCTTCCCCGAGGGCATCATGGGGCCCGACCTCATGACCAAGATGCAGGAGCAGGCCGAAAAGTTCGGCACCGAGGTCCTCTACGACGATGTCGTCGAGCTCGACATCGACGGACCGGTCAAGAAGGTCACCCTCGGCAGTGGCGCCACCCACGAGGCTGACAGCCTGGTCTTCGCGACCGGGTCGGCCCCGCGCAAGATCGGCATCGAGGGCGAGAGCCGCCTGTCGGGCCGTGGCGTGTCGTACTGCGCCACCTGCGACGGCTTCTTCTTCCGCGAGCGCACGATCGCCGTCGTCGGCGGCGGCGACTCGGCCATGGAGGAGGCGACCTTCCTGACGAAGTTCGCGTCGAAGGTCTACGTGATCCACCGTCGCGACGAGCTGCGCGCCTCGAAGATCATGCAGAACCGCGCCATGAACAACGACAAGATCGAGTTCGTCTGGAACAGCGAGGTCGCCGACATCCTGGGCGAGGATGCCGTCACGGGCGTCGTCCTCCGCGACACGGTCGACGGCTCGACGCGTGAGCTCGCGCTCGACGGCATCTTCGTGGCGATCGGATACGACCCCCGCACGCACCTCGTGCACGGATCTCTCGACCTCACGGAGCACGGCACCGTCTGGGTCGACGGTCGCTCCTCGCGCACCTCCGTCCCCGGCGTCTTCGCGGCCGGCGACGTCATCGACCCGACGTACCGCCAGGCGGTCACCGCCGCGGGCAGCGGAACCGTCGCTGCACTCGATGTCGAGCACTACCTCGCCGCCCTGGGCGAAGCGTCCGAGCCCGCGGCCGACAGCTCCCCGCTCCGCGGTCGCCCCGACGAGGGCCTCGAGTCACTCGTCGCCGAGACCGAGACGAACGACGAGAGCGACGCGGCCTGACGGCCGCACCGCGGAACAATTCACCCGCCCACGTCGTTGACGTAGGCGACACCCTTTCGAAGGAGATCACCATGACCGCCAAGGCCACGACCGAGAGCACCTGGCAGCAGGACGTCCTCGACGCCGATGGACCCGTCCTCGTCGACTTCTGGGCCGCCTGGTGCGGTCCGTGCCGCATGGTCGGACCCATCCTCGACGAGATCGCGACCGAGCACCCCGAGAAGATCACGGTGCTCAAGCTGAACGTCGATGAGAACCCCAACCTCGCCATGCAGTACCAGATCACCTCCATCCCCGCGATGAAGGTCTTCAACAAGGGCGAGGTCGAGAAGACGATCATCGGCGCGAAGCCGAAGTTCGCACTCGAGCAGGACCTCGCCTCTTACATCGGCTGACCCCAGACACACGGAAGCCCCGGTCGGATCACTGATCTGACCGGGGCTTTTTCGTTTCCGTCCGCTGCTGTCGCGGTTCGTCAGGAGGCGTCGGCGCGCGTCGCTGCGTCCCACCGACGGTGCGGCTCACTGCCCAGCAGGCGCCATACGGCTCGGGTCAGTTCGGGGTGATCCATCGCGATCTGACGAAGGACGCGATAGTTGCGGGACGAGCTGGGGCGACCCCCGCCGTAAGCGGCGATGTTCTCGGCGCGCAGCATGAGAACGACGAGCTCGTCGACGGAGGGCAGCTCCTCCATGAACTCCCATGGGTCTTCGCCAGCGCGGAGCCGCTCCTCGACGAGGACGGAAAGTTCATCTGCTGCTTCAGCCCGCAGCAGCTCGACGCTGGCACGCCTGGGATTCCGCTCGTCTGTCACCGAACAAGCCTACGTCGCGCCACCGACATGGGGGTCAGCGTGCGCCGTACGCGTCCTCGCCCAGCTCGGCGAGGATGCGGTTCAGATCCTGAATGGTCGCGAAGTCCACGACGATCTGCCCCTTGCGCGCGCCGAGCGAGATCTTCACCTTGGTGTCGAGGCGGTCGCCGAGACGCCCGGCGACCTCGTCCAGGTGCGCGCGGACTCCCCCGGCCTTCGGCGCGGGGCGTCGAGTCCCCGCCGCCTCGATCGTCTTCGCCGCTGCTTCCGCAGCACGTACCGAGAGATCTTCGTTCACGATCTTGTCGGCGAGGCGCTGCATACCGTCCGCACCGTCGACAGAGAGGATCGCGCGCGCGTGGCCGGCGCTGAGCACACCGGCCGCAACGCGCTGCTGGACCGGTACCGGCAGGCGCAGAAGGCGGATGGTGTTGCTGATCTGCGGGCGTGAACGTCCGATACGAGTCGCGAGCTCCTCCTGGGTGATCCCGAAGTCCTCGAGGAGCTGCTGATAGGCGGACGCCTCCTCGAGCGGATTCAGCTGAGAGCGGTGCAGGTTCTCGAGGAGCGCGTCGCGGAGGAGATTCTCGTCCGACGTGTCGCGCAACACGGCCGGGATCGCCGTGAGACCGGCCTCGCGAGCGGCGCGGGTGCGGCGCTCACCCATGATCAGTTCGTACTTGCCGTCCTCGTTCGTGCGGACGACGACCGGCTGGAGCACGCCGAACTCGCGAACGCTGTGCACCAGTTCGGCGAGGTCTTCGCTGTCGAAGTGGGTACGGGGCTGCCGCGGGTTGGGCACGATCTCGTTCGGATCGACCTGGATCAGTGCGGTTCCGGGAATCGAGACGAGCTCGGGACCCTCCTCTGCCTTCACTTCTGCGGGCGCCGGCACCTCCGTGGCAGCTGTCGTCGTCTTACCCCCGGGGAAGAAGACATCGACGGGCCGGGCCTCGGTTGCCTCGGACGTGGGGATGAGTGCGCCGATTCCTCGGCCCAATCCGGTGCGCTTGGCCATCAGGCTTCTCCCTTGTTTCCTTGTACCGCCGCAGATGCACGCTGCGCGATCTCGACGGCTGCCTCGCGGTACGCCACCGCGCCAGCCGATTGCCCATCGTAGGCGATGACCGTTTGACCGAAGCTCGGTGCTTCCGAGACGCGAACCGAGCGCGGAATTACCGTGCGGAGGACCTCATTCGGGAAGTGCGACCGCACTTCCTCGGCCACCTGCTGGGCCAGACGGGTACGTCCGTCGTACATCGTCAACAGGATGGTCGACAGGTGAAGACGGCTGTTCAGGTGCTTCTGGATCATGGAGACGCTGCCGAGGAGCTGGCTCAGACCTTCCAGCGCGTAGTACTCGCACTGGATGGGGATCAGCAGCTCGTGCGCGGCCGTGAAAGCGTTGATCGTCAGGAGCCCGAGCGACGGCGGGCAGTCGATCACGACGAAGTCGATGCGGTCATCCGTGGAAGCGAGGTAGTCCTCGACCGCCGTACGCAGCCGGTGCTCACGTGCGACCTGCGAGACCAGCTCGATCTCAGCGCCCGCGAGGTGGATCGTGCTGGGCGCGCAGAGAAGATTGGGGGACTCGGGACTCACCTGCACGATGTCCGAGAGCGGGAACTGGTCGATCAGCACGTCGTACACGCTGGGAACGTCAGCGCTGTGCGGCACGCCCAGGGCGGTCGAGGCGTTCCCTTGCGGGTCGAGGTCTATCACCAGCACGCGGGCGCCCAGCGAAGCCAATGCAGCAGCGAGGTTCACCGCGGTGGTGGTCTTCCCGACGCCACCCTTCTGATTAGAGACGGTGATGACTCGCGGATCCCCGGAAAAGTCGACCGAAACGGCGTCCAGGGCCCGGCGGCGCGAAGACAGATCCGCCAGCTCGCGTGCGAGGGGAGAATCGAACGTCAAGGACGCGCGGCCCGATTCGGGTTCTGCCATTCGTTCAACTCCTCGGTTCGTGGTCTCACTCTACGGACGGCCTCTGACGTTTCACGTGAAACGGCCGCCCGCGATGTTTCACGTGAAACGTGAGGTGGCAACGTGCTGGATCCGCTGTTTCACGTGAAACATCACCGCACCGTCGCGCGCAGGACCCGCGTGGGCTCAGCGAGGACAGACTCTCCCACCATCTCCACGCGCACATCACGCAGCTTGAAGCGGCGGATCACCTTGTCGGCAGCGGCGATCTCTGCTTCAGCATTCGCGCCCTTCAGCAGGAAGAGCCCTCCCCCATCCCGAACCAGCGGTGCCGTGATCGGGACGAGTGTCCGCAAGGCGCTGACAGCGCGAGCTGTGACGCCATCCAGCGTTCCAGCGCCGTTCCATTCTTCGGCGCGGGATCGAACGATCTCGACGTTGTCGAGCCCGAGATCCGCTACCTGCTCGGTAAGCCAGGTGACTCGTCGTTCCATCGTCTCGATGAGCACCCATTCGACGTCCGGTCGCGCGATCGCGAGCACGAGCCCAGGCAGACCCGCGCCGGATCCAACATCTCCGACACGGCCCGTGAAAAGTGGAGCCGCGGCCGCGCAGTTGAGAACGTGTCGAGTCCACAGCCGCGGCAACTCGAGCGGGCCGATCAGGCCGCGCTCCTCGCCGTGCGCGGCCAACGCAGAGGTGTAATGCCGGGCCAGGTCCACCCGAGCGCCGAACAGCGCCTCGACGGCACTCGTCGGCTCCGGCTCGGTCACGGGTGTTTCACGTGAAACATCAGCCATGTCGGATGACGGTGTGGCGGTCTGCGCCTTCGCCGTAGGACTCCGAGACGACACCACGCTCAGACGCGATGTCATGAACCAGCTTGCGCTCATAGCTGGACATCGCCGGTAGGGATGCCTGCGATGCTCCGTCGTTGAGACGCTCGACGGCACGGTCAACGAGACGCTCGAGCTCGCGCCGGCGCGCGTCGCGCGATCCCCCGATGTCGAGGATGAGGCGCGAGAAGCGTCCGGTTTTCGTCTGAACAGCGATCCGCGTCAGCTCCTGCACCGCCTGCACGACGTCGGGGTCCGACAGCACACGCAGCGCGCTCGGGTCGTCCGCCTCTACCGATACGTATGCCCGTCCGGCGCGCACGTCGAGGTTGAGGTCGCCGTCGATGTCGGCGATGTCGAGCAGGCCCTCGAGGTAATCGGCGGCGATGTCGCCTTCGTGCTCGAGCTCTTCGACCGTCGCGTCAGCGCGCTCAGCCGCCGGGGTCTCCGTGGGGTTCGTCATGATTCCTCGCGTGGTTCGATCTGTGCGATGAGGGATGCCGGCAGCGTCAGCCCTGCGAGCCATCCTTGTTCGACTGCTTCTTCGCGCGCTGCTTGCTCATCGGCTGCTGGCGCTTCGGCTGAGCCGCGCGGGCACGCTCAGCCTCTTCGAGGAGTCGCTGCTGCTCGGCCTGGTACTTCTCCATGGACACGACGCGACCCTTGGCGTCGAGCGCCTTGCCCTTGCGCGCGAGGCGCTCCTCGCGGGCCTTCGCCGCCTCCGAGCCGGGGGTCGGCAGGTTGCGGATGACGATGAACTGCTGCGCCATGGTCCAGATGTTCGACGTGAACCAGTACATGACGACGCCGAGCGGGAAGAAGACACCGGAGAAGATGAACGCCAGCGGCAGCACGTAGAGCATGATCTTCTGCATCTGGTACGCCTGGCCGGTCTTCGCCTCGGGCGACAGGTTCTTCGAGATGATCTGCAGCTGGGTGATGAACTGCGACGCGATCATCAGCACGACGAGGATCACGAGGATGGTGACGGTTGCCGTCTGACCGAGGTTGATCGCCTCGATCATGTTCGTGTGAAGCGGCGCCACGTCGAACAGCTGCGCGTCGTAGAACTGCTTCGTGAGGTCGACGTTGAGGAGGCCGACACCGCCCACGCCCCACTCGGCGTGCTTCTTTACGTCACTCAGCGTGTAGAACATGCCGAGGAGGATGGGCATCTGCACCAGCAGCGGAAGGCAGCTCGACACTGGCGTCGTGCCGTGCTTCTTGTACAGAGCCATCGTCTCGCGGCTCATGGCCTCGCGCGACAGCTGATCGCGCTTACCGCGGTACTTCTCCTGGATCTTGCGCATCTCGGGCGCGAGCTCCATCATCTTGCGCTGACTCTTGATCTGCCGCACGAACAGCGGAATCAGGGCCGAACGCACGACGATGACCAGACCGATGATCGACATGACCCAGGTCGCGCCCGCGGCGGCCGGCATGCCGACAGCGGTGAGAACCCAGTGCCAGAAGACCAGGATCGCCTCGACCAGGAACTTGAACGGCCACATGATCGTGCTGAAGAAGTCAGCACCGCCGGGAGGAGGAGTCGTCGGGGTCGGCACGACGGGAGTCGGCGTGGCGAGGAAGAGATCCAGCACGGGATCAGTCCTTTCTCGGCGGCACGACGAAGCCGTGCCTGGTCAGGGTGTGGCGGAAGTCCCGATGGGCGGGGACGTCATCGACGCCCCCCTGCGCCCACGGGTGGCATCGGGCGAGCCGAGCGGCGGCGAGGGCGGAGCCCTTCACGAGCCCGTGCTGCTGCACGGCCCCCACCGCGTACGCGGAACAGCTCGGGTAGTACTTGCAGACGTCGCCGTACAGCGGCGAGACAACGGAACGGTAGGCGTGCAGCAGCGCGATCCCGGCATTGCGCGGAACGAGCGGCGCCGCGCGGAGCACGGATGTCGCGGCCAGGTGTCCCTCACCGACGGAAGCGGTGGGCAGCGTCGACCAGCTCATACCGCCGCTCGCCGTCGCAGACACCGTTCCACCTCGTCTCTCAGATCAGCGAAATCCGAGCGCGCCGCTGAGGGGAGCGCTCGGATCACGATGTCGGCGCCCTCACGGACGTCGGGAAGCGCTTGCGCGCAAACGGCCTTCAGCCGTCGGCGCACTGTATTGCGCACGACGGCTGATCCGACTTGCTTACTGACGATGAAACCGAACCGGGGAGCTCTGCTCGCACCGGTGGACACCACGTAGGTCACGGTGTGCGCACCGGCACAGCGAGCACCCCCGCGGACGACGGCCTTGTAATCCGCCCCGCGCGTGATCCGGTTTCCGCGCGCCAGCACAGAAGAGGCTGTGTCAGGCCGACAGCTCGGTGCGGCCCTTGCCGCGGCGAGCCGACAGGATGGCGCGACCGGCGCGGGTGCGCATGCGGGCGCGGAAGCCGTGCTTCTTGGCGCGGCGGCGGTTGTTGGGCTGGAACGTGCGCTTGCTCATAGGGATCACTCCGGATCGGCGGTCACCGGAACGCTTCAGACCGGGGACACGGGGGTACAGGACTGCCCTCGCGGGCATAAGTCAACCGACTAAGGGTACGTCGCGATGCCCGGTAACTCAAACCGGAGCGACGGGAACCCGCAATTATCCACCGCTGTACACAGGCCCTGGCGGCGACACGCGGGCCGGAACTACAGTGGATTTGGCGCTCCCGACACCGCATGACTAGCGTGTCACGGGCAGTTATCCACAGCTATCCCCAGTTTGGCGCGTAGCTGTGTGGAAAAGCATCGATCATCCGCGGGGGAACTCTTGGCTCAGCACGATCTCCCGGACGTACCG